>JBMNKV010000001.1:0-397500 GCA_050952385.1 Desulfobulbus sp.
ACAGACCTGACAGGCCACCCGGCTGCCATATTGCGCATGGGCCGGATGCCGCAGGGGCGGAATGGTGTGGACCGTGCCCCCGGCCCGACTGGTCAGCCGAAGCGTGCCGTCCACGGCCTGCACGTGCAGGTTGGGAAGCGGACGGCCCGGTTTCCAGCCGTGGCAGTCGGCGCAGGTGATCGGGTCACGCGGGATGTGACCGCTGTTGCGGTGACAGTCGATGCAGAGCAGGCCGCGCTGCTGATGGATGTCCGGGGCAAGCTGGTGAAATTCCAGACCGTGGGGTCGGGGCGCGGTGTTGTCCGGGGTGTGCGGCGTGTAGGGCGTGCGGAATTCCCAACGGTAATCGTGTTCAAAACGGCCGTAATAGTCGCTGCCGACAAAGTTGGCGGTATGGCAGCTCAGGCATTGGTTGTCGCCTGGCAGGGTGAAGTGGTGTCCGGCCGGTGCGCCGTCGGTAAAGGACAGGTGACAGGCAGCGCAGCCTGTGCCGTGGGCCCGGGCCGGATAGGCGTCACCCCGGGAAAAAACATGACAGCGCAGACAGCGGCGGCGGAGCATGTCGTCGGCCAGGGCCTGGGCCGTGTCCGGCGAGTCGACAACCGGGATCTCGGCAGGTGAGGTGAGGGCCGTGTCCGCGCCGAAGTGACGGCGGATGGCGTTGATCTTGCCACTTAGGGTAAAGTGGAGCGCATGGCGGGCATCGGCAACCTGCTGCTTGTGGCAGCCGCCGCAGGTTTGCGCCATGTGATCCGGGTGGGCGGGTCGGGCGATCAGTCCTGCATGGGCCTTGTCCTTGTCGGATTCCTGATCAATCCCGCCGTGGCAGGTGGTGCAGGGCAGGTTGTGAGCGGTATCCGGAATCATGGTGGGATGACAGCCGCGACATCCAACCGGTTCGGGGGCTGCGGAGTCTGCGAGGGGGGTGGGTGCTGCGGCCGCGCTTTCCGCATTGAGAGAGGGCGCGGCAGGGGCTGCGGCCGCGCTTTTAGCGCTTTGAGAGGGCGTGGAATCAGGCGGCGTTGCCGTATCCTTGTCCGGTGGTTCGGGACGGCAGCCGCTCAGAACAGGAAGAACAAGGAGAATGAGGAGGAACAGGGCCGTGAAGTGCTTCATAACCTTGACACTGTACCATAAAATGGATAAATAAAAAGACTTCAAGCTGCATGGATGTCCGCATTTGTGTGCAAGCCGATATAGCTCAGTTTGGTAGAGCGGCTGATTCGTAATCAGTAGGTCTGCGGTTCAAGTCCGCATATCGGCTCCAAAAATACACCCCGGAAAACACTGGGGTTTCTTCCAAAGCCCGCAACCAGCCCAGGTTTGCGGGCTTTCTCTTTGCCTGGATCCGTCTTTTTGTCCTTTACGTGTGTTTTTGTTTTTTGTATTCATTTACGCTCATTTTCGGAAAAATTACGACCAAAATTACGACCAAAAATCTATGGCAACGATCAGGGAGCGGAAACGGAAAAAAGGGGTGGTCTACATGGCCGAGGTGTACGTCGGTGGAGTACGTCGAGCGGCCACATTTGATAAAAAATCCGAGGCGCACGCATGGGCTGAAGAGGCGGAAAATCTGTTGAGAGCCGGAAAACCTCTGCCGGGAGAGTTGCCAAACGGCGACATGCCCATCGAAACGGCAATCAACAGGTATCTGCTCCACCTGGAAAACAGCAAGCGCAAGGATGCCACCAAGAGAATGTACCGCCAATGCGCGGAGCGGATCATCAACGCGTTCCCGGACCAGACGGTCCTGGGCCTGCAACGGCGCGACGTGGCCCGCTACCGGGACAAACGGCTGCAAACCGTTGGCCCGGCATCGATCCGGCACGACTTTGTCTCAAGTTTCTGAGTTGTCCTAACTCCCCGTTGTTAGGTTTGTAATGCAGGCAACTCTCCTTCCAGATTTCAGCATATCAATGGCAAAACCCATGACTGCATCAACAATGGCAACGATTGCATTTTCGGCGATAATGCCTGCTGACCTGACCTTGTCCAATGCCAGGCTGAGTAGCCGCTCCATAGCCTCAGCGAGACTCAGATCCCGTTGTTCTTCGCTACAGGCGTAAAAGAGCGTGCCAAGAGTACGGGGATCATCATGACAGCGTTGCTCAAAAGCAAGGAAAACATAACGGCTCATGGTAACGGTGATATGGCCTATGATACCGTCAAAATCACGCAACTGTGTCTCCCTCTCCAGGTTGAGATAGTGCTTCAACATTTTGAAGAACACCTCAATGTCCCACCGTTTGCCGTAGATGCGGATGATCTCCTCGTCTGCAAGATCAATTTTGGTCGAGAGGATGGCCAACCACTTACGTTGGTGACGGTGGCGGACAAACACAATTTTGACCTTTTGTTCCTTTTTGGTTTCCACTACCACGCTGGCCAGAATCCTGGCCTTACCGCGCCGCTTCTTCAGCTTGGCGAAGAGTCGTCCCAGTCGCAGCCATTGTCCTTGATACCGGTAAAAGATATTTGGCATATCCTTGCCCATGCAGAGTACAGGCAGATGTTCGCCCAAGGTGGCGAGGAGGGAGGGAAAGGCAAACCAGCTGTCCATCAGGAGGTAGTCGGCTCGAATCCCCCGCGACAGCACCCGTTTCACCATGGATTCCAGATGCTCGGTGGATTTGTCCATGGCCTCCATTCTGCGTTTGTAGCCGCAGCAACGCTTATCCAGCTCTTTTCTGATGCCCTGCAACCGCTTGCTCGCCCTGGATGCGGAACAGAGGATGAAGTCAAGCGGCAGGAAGCTGACTCCATCCGACCAGCCCAAGGTCATGAGTTTGAATCCTTTCAGGCTTCGATTGGCGTTATGATCGTGTACCCAGGCGAGGAGTTCAACCACTTTGGATCGGGATCGGTCATAGGTGCTGTCATCGATGATCAACACCTTCTCACGCTGTTCGTCGGTCAGCACGTCCATGAACCGCACCACCACCGTCACCAGGCTCAACAAAAATTTCCGCCAGTTATACCGTGGATTTTTCAAGAACTCGTAAGCGGCATCCTTGCGGAATTGCAACCCGGGATTGTTGACGATTCCACGAGAAAAATTGACCCCGCAAAACGGCAAAGAAAAAATAGTCGCGAAGACTACCAGAGGTTTTGCCCCACGCACTTTACGGATGCCGCTGCCACTCAGCAGGGTGCCAACCTTGAAATCTTCCAGAAAGGAAGAAATCCGGTTCTGCAGTCGTTTTGCCTCTTGTTGCTCCTGGTAGTTTCGAGTATGGTCCATTTGAGCCTTTTCTTTTTGATATCATTAGGTATTTTCGTAAATCCAAATGTATCGGAAAGCAAAAGGCTTTTCACGTTAAAATGATAGTATTTCAAGAGGTTGGCTATCAAATCGCGCTTGCTAGTACCAACCCCGAAACTTGAGGTATAAGCAATGAGCCAATCCATTTGAAAGGAGAGGTTCTATGAATCGCCGCACCCGTTACAGCGCTGAATTTAAAGCCGAGGTCGCCTTGGCCGCCGTGTCAGGCTCCAGAACGTTAGCAGAACTGGCCAGTGCATACAAAGTTCATCCCAGCCAGATCTGCAACTGGAAGCAGGCCCTGCTGGAAAATGCCCCAAACCTCTTCGGCAAGGGGAAGAGGAAAGAGGTCGACCACGAAGCCGAAGTGGCCGAACTGCACCGCGTCATCGGCAAGCTCAAGGCGGAAAACGATTTTTTATCCAATCTGCCCGTTCTGAACTTGACCGGGCGCAGAAACAAAAAGTGATCGCCGCAGGCCATCCCAAGGTTTCTGTCGAGGCCAGGTGCAAGCTGCTCGGCATACCGCGAGCCAGCTACTACCGAGGGCCTGCATCCGGGCTTCGCTCAGGCGACCTTGAACTCATGCGGCAGATCGATGAACTTTATCTGCAACACCCCTGGATGGGAAGCCGCTCCCTGGCAGATCACCTGACAACAGCGGGAAAACCAGTCGGTCGCGACCGGATCCGCCGCCTGATGCTGCGGATGGGCATCGAGTCTTTATCGCCCAAACCTGGGACCAGCAAGCGGCACGCGGGGCATCCGGTGTACCCGTATCTGCTCCGGGGGCTGCGTAGAGATCGGCCCAACCAGGTATGGGCAACGGATATCACCTCTATTCCGATGGCCAGGGGGTTCATGTACCTGGTTGCCATCATGGACTGGGCCAGCAGGAAAGTCCTCAGCTGGCGCCTGTCCAACACGCTTGACAGCCGATTTTGTGTGGAGGCTCTCAAGGAAGCGTTGTATCGATACGGCGCTCCCGAAATATTCAACAGTGACCAGGGCAGCCAGTTCACCAGCGAGGCATTCACCGGAGTGCTGAAGCAATGGCAGGTGAGGATCAGCATGGACGGCAAAGGCCGCTTCAAGGACAACATCTTCATTGAGCGGCTCTGGCGCACCCTGAAGTACGAACGGATCTACCTGAGAGCCTACGAAACCGGGGCCGAACTTTTCAAGGACCTGACTGACTGGTTCACCTGGTACAACGCGAGCAGGAAACATACATCGCTTGATAAACAGACACCCGACGCAGTGTATAACCAAGCTCCGGAGGCATTGAAGCTGGCAGCCTGAAGCCGGAAACGACAAACAAACCGGTTCATTGCTTATTTTACTACTCAGGCTGTCTCACAAAACCCGACCAGTTCAGGTTGCGGGCTTTGGAAGAAACCCCAGTGTTTTCCGGGGTGTATTTTTGGAGCCGATATGCGGACTTGAACCGCAGACCTACTGATTACGAATCAGGTCTTTTTATATCAATATCAATTTGTTGCGGTCTTTGGTCGTAAATTTGGACGTAAACGCAGCACTTTGAGCCCCCTGCCCTTGCAAAACCGTCCGGCCCTGTCAATCAATGGCAACTTGTTTGCCACGGCGCCTTGCCTCCCGTACTTCCGGAAGAAGGTGGGGATGCCGGTCAAGCAGCCGCAACAGCAGGACGGTCGACTTGGCCGGTTTCCTGACGCCGCGCTCGTACTCGGAAAAAGCATTCACCCCGCCGCCGAAAATCTCGGCCGCCTCCGCCTGCTTGAGCCCCAGGCGCTTGCGGATGGAGCGCACTTCTTGCCGTTGCCTCAAGTCGGCGGCCTGGATAGCCTCCTCAACCTGCCTGGAAAAGCTGTCGGCATCTTCCCGGCCGACGGGCTCGCTCTCGCCGCAATCCGGGCAATACCAGCCGGGAACCCGGCGGATGGTGATCAGCTCGCCCTTGTAGGCGAACTCCCTGTCGCGGGTATCTTGCGCCATGTTGCGACCACCGCACGCGCCGCACTGTTTTGTTTCCGTGCACTGCATGGGTCATTTCTCCTTGAACTGGATGACCACCGCGCCCGAACGCAAGGTAACCTTGATGTACGCGGTTTTCCCGTTCGGACAGGGCGCGTGGTATACGTCCTGCCACAGGGTGGCGTCGTTGATGGTGGTCATGGATTTGTAAAACATGCTCCGGGAAAGCGAGAAAACAACATCCAATACCTCGTTGCCGCTCAGCCCCATGGCGGCGCTGTTGATCAGCGCGGTATGGGTAAAGGCGCGCTTGCCGTTTTGGGCGACTATCGCCTTGATCTCGACCAAATCGTAGTGCGGTTTTCTCTTTTCCGTGCCTCTATATTAACGGTAAGCGTTAGTTTGACAAAGGGAAAAGAAACCGAATCGGTTCTTTTTCGGCTTGATCAGTCTATTTAATGTATATACAGTAATTGTATGAAGATTGACTTTGACCCGGTCAAGTCCGCATACAACCAGCAGATCCGCAACCTGCCCTTTTCCCGTGCCAGTGACTTTGACTGGGACGGGGCCGTGTACGCCGAGGATTGCAGAAACCAGTACCCGGAGCGCCGCTTTGTGGGCATTGGTTATCTGGACGGCAAGCTGCACGTTATCTGTTTCACCCCTATTCCAGGAGGCGTGCGGGTCATCAGTTTTCGCAAGGCGAACAGAAGGGAGGCAAAGCGCTGTGGCAAACCCATTACCATTGACTGACAAGGACGGCGAAGTACGCGAGCTGACCGATGAGGATCTGAAGGCCTTCAAGCCGGCCGCGGAGGTCTTGCCGGTCGAGTTGCTGGACGTGTTGCCCAGACGGGGACGTCCGCCCGTGGAGACCCCCAAAAAGCAGATCAGTATCCGTTTATCCGACGATGTGCTTTCCGCCTTCAGGAGCACCGGGCCCGGCTGGCAAACCCGCATGAACAATGCGCTGCGCGACTGGCTCAAGGCGAACAGGCCGTAATCGCCGGATCCAACGGGCGGCATATCTACCCAGGCCGCCAAAACACGGCGATTTTGCAAGGGGAGGGGGATGCGTTGTTCCTCTTTGCTGTTTACATTTGCGAGCTTTTTTGCTAAGTCCCCGGCGAGTTGCTCCGTATTGATGTTCGTTATTTTCCAGTGATTCCTGCACAGACCATGAAAGATATCCCATTGAATGAGCGCATTATTTTCGCGCTGGACTTTTCCGACCCCGAAGAAGCGAAAGCGTGGGTTGAGAAGATTGATAGTGAAATAAAGTTTTTTAAAGTGGGCTTGCAGCTTTTTATTGCCGGCTGGTGGGATGTAATTGATCACATTGTTCAACGCGGCAACAAGGTCATGGTTGACCTGAAGTTTTTCGACATCCCGGAAACAGTCAGCCTGGCCGTGCAGCAGCTCAAGGGGCGTGGAGTAACCTTTGCCACTATCCATGGCAATGATCCCATCATCCGGGCGGCGGTAGAGCAAAAAAACGGCATAAAAATCCTTGCTGTTACCGTCTTGACCAGTTTCGACGAATCCGACATGCGCGAGATGGGGCTTCAAGGCAGTGTTGCGGATCTGGTTTTAATCCGTTCCCGGAAAGCTATCAATCTTGGTTGCGACGGTGTTGTCTCCTCTGGTCGGGAGGCTGAAAAGCTGCGTGCCGAAATCGGCAGCAATTTTGTTATTGTCACGCCTGGCATCAGGCCGGGAGTAAATATCGACGTCATCAAAGACGACGACCAAAAGCGCGTTGCCACAGCCAAAGAGGCCATAAAAAAAGGCGCGGACTACGTGGTCATTGGTCGGCCCATCAGGAAGGCGCCGGATCCGCTCAAGGCCATTGCCGATATTCAGCGGGAAATATCCGAAGCTTTGCATGCCTAGAAGTACACCGCATCATTGAATCTGAAGTAATCCCGGCGGACACCTCATCCGCCGGGATTACTTTTTTATTGTCAAGAAGTCTTGCAGACGAAGAAAAAGAAAGGTGAGAACAAAAAAGACATTTTTCATAACGTAAAAGAAAACCCCGCCGAAAGCGGGGATTGCGAACTATGACCCTGGATTTAGGATTTTCCGGGACCATATCCAGTGCCAGTTTGATGATGGCCGCCGGCAGGCCGACAATCCAGAGGGCTTTGATAATCAGGCCGATAAGGTCCATGGCTGCCTCATTGGTTCATAATTGCAGCAAAAGTATTCCTATTTTTTCATCTCTTCCGTATCTTCATGTTCTTCAATATTTTTTATAATTGTTTTGTTCTCTCTCCATCTGGAAATCTCGGGAAAGCGTTCATAAAATAGTTGCATAAAATGCATTAAGTTTAGTTGATCTTCTCCATATTCTTCCTTTTGCCACTGGATTACGGCATCAAACAGCACTTTCAAGTTTTCGTTGTGTTTGTTTTTTTCATCAACCTTGCTTCCGCAGTAATAAACCTTTGTGTCAAAGCTGTCTGGACTATCTTCATATAAATTTTCTTCCAAAAAATGTCGTAGAGTATCAATATTTTCTCTACACTCACTGGAAGTTTGCCATGGTCTGCTTAGATTTCCCGTGAGTGGGTACGAAAACTGTAGGTCTATGGTTAATTTTTGTAAAAACTGGCTAATACAATACAGCTTTTCTCCTATGTCTTGATGTTTTTCTAATGAAAAACCTGTGTATTTCTTACTTGCATCTTGCCAGGCCTCTCCTGCAGTAAGCCAGCCGATCGAAGTATTGCATGCCTTTGCTATTTGATACACGTGCTCATCTTGACGGATTCTGCCGTCTTGCAAGTATCCAGCCATAGTTGCTTCGTCGATTTTACATTTTTTTGCAAAAGCATTAAGCGTCATACTCCCCTTTAGATAAGCCAGTCTCCTTGATGTTGGAATGTTTTCGTCCGTCTCAACATCTGGTATGTCAAACATTTCCCCGGTTCCGGTTTCCAGCCAAATCGGATTACATCCTAAGTATTCGGCAAGTTTGTGGATCGTGCTGACATGAGGGTTTTCAACCTTGTCTTTGAGCAAAGCCACCACCGTACCCCTGTTTATCCCAGCAGCGTCTGCAAGCCGTTGCTGGGTAACTTTTTCTATCCCCATAACTAGCCGTAATCGTTCGCCTAATGTGCTTATATCGTTTTTTGCCACCTGAGACGCAGAGCCGTATAGCGGCGAGTTTGTGTTGTTGCCATTTTTCCGTTTTGTATACGTCAGTTGTTTTTCGACGGCTCTGAGTATTTCTGTTTTTCCAACGCCAAAAATTTTTTCAATTTTCTCGTACCAGGCATCCGGGATGGTGTTTTTTTTCTTTGCGTCGCTGATGGCCGGGGGAGAGATTTCAAGCTGATCGGCCACCCCTTGTTGATATTTTTCACCAAACAAGCACTTAAATTCATTAAAAATGTCGTTAAAATTAAGCTGCGTGTTCATTTTTTTATTGTGCAATTAAGTTTAATGGCTTAAGTATTAAGCCATGACCGAAAAATTAAGTAGCCTGCGAGAAATAATTAAGGCTTCAAAAATCTTGCAAAAAGATATTGCGGCCAACATCGGATGCAGCCCGGCAGCAGTGTCCATGGTGATCAACGGCAAGGCTAAGTCTCGCCGGATTATGCTTGCCATTGCCGACGCTCTCGGCAAGCCGGTTGCCGAGGTGTTCCCGGACGAGGAGGCAAAACAATGAGCGATCCCCAAACCATGCGTCTTGTCGGCCCCCGTATACGAGCGTTCCCACCCCTGCCCGGATCACCGCGACTCGCGCCCGAGTTGCGCGCAGAGCTGGTGGAGCTATTTCTCCGTCAGTACAAGGCAGAGCATGCCGAACTGTACCGGGCGTTGGCTTTGGTTGCAACTAGCTTAACTTAAGTGTCGGTAAAACAGGGGGCGCTATCCATGTCAAAAAACGCGGCAAAAATGCAGCCCTGGCAGATTTTCCACGCGGCCCGGGTGGCGCTTACGCCCGAGCGCGTAGGCAAGATTTTCAACCGCGGGGCCCGCGCTGCCTACGATTGGGCGCAAGATCCGGCAACCACACAGGTACGGTGCCGGTCTCCGCTTGAGCTGCTGCACACGCTTTTTGAGGAGCTTGAGCTGGTCGGGCGCGGGTATGTGGCGCGGGCTGCCTGTGCGTACCTGCTGTCCGCGCTCGATGGCGGGGAAGTTCCGGAGAGGGTGAAAGAGCCACACCGCAATATGTCGGTGGAGCTGCTTCGTGATTTTGCGGCGGTGGCAACGCTCCAGCGGGCGATCGATGCTGGCGCGGATCTGGCTGAGGTGCGCGCATTGGCAAACGAGGCCAAAGACGAGATTGATCGCACCGTGGCCTGCGCAGCCCGGAACTACAAAGACGAGGGAACGACGTGAGCAAGAGGATAAAGCTTACCGATGTTGCCGGATTTTTAGGCATTACTCCCGCGTTTTTGTGCGAGGTTCGGTATGGAAAGAAGCGTTTTTCCAGCCGTACCGCGCAGCGGATATCGGCAGAGACCGGTGTCCCACTCGAACAGTTGCTGTTCGCTCCTGGGGATCAAGTTTACAGGGCACTTTGCTTTTGCTTTGGCATGCAACAGGGGTCAAAAAAATGAGCGAGATAGCGGTTTTCAATTTCGAGGAACAGGAAGTCAGGACCATCACGGACGAGCATGGCGCACCGTGGTTTGTGGCGCGGGATGTGGCCACGGTTCTTGGTTACGCAAACACAAACGAGGCAGTTTCAAGGCATTGCAAGGGGGTCGCGAAATGCTACCCCCTTCAAACCCCGGGCGGAGTGCAACAGCTCCGCGTCATCGGCGAGCCTGATTTGTACCGGCTCATCGCCAGTTTCGATGAGGAAGGTTGAGACGAAATGAACAAGCAGGCTCCCCTTATCCGTCAGCGCGGCAGCAGGTTATTCACGACATCGCTGGATGTGGCGGAAAAGTTTGGGAAGCGACACAACAGCGTGTTGCGGGCGATCGTTAATCTTGGGTGTTCGCCTGAATTCTCGCGGCGCAATTTTGCGCCGCGAGATTACCTGGACAATCGAGGGAAAACTCAACCCATGTATCACATTGCACGCGACGGGTTCACTTTTCTCGCAATGGGCTTTCGTGGGAAAGAAGCCGCAGCGTGGAAAGAGAAATACATCAATGCGTTCAACGCGATGGAGGCGGCTCTTGCTCGCCAGGCCAATCTCTCCTGGCAGGACCAGAGGAGTCAAGGTGAACTGGTCGGGTTTTGTGAGACAGCCTGAGTAGTAAAATAAGCAATGAACCGGTTTGTTTGTCGTTTCCGGCTTCAGGCTGCCAGCTTCAATGCCTCCGGAGCTTGGTTATACACTGCGTCGGGTGTCTGTTTATCAAGCGATGTATGTTTCCTGCTCGCGTTGTACCAGGTGAACCAGTCAGTCAGGTCCTTGAAAAGTTCGGCCCCGGTTTCGTAGGCTCTCAGGTAGATCCGTTCGTACTTCAGGGTGCGCCAGAGCCGCTCAATGAAGATGTTGTCCTTGAAGCGGCCTTTGCCGTCCATGCTGATCCTCACCTGCCATTGCTTCAGCACTCCGGTGAATGCCTCGCTGGTGAACTGGCTGCCCTGGTCACTGTTGAATATTTCGGGAGCGCCGTATCGATACAACGCTTCCTTGAGAGCCTCCACACAAAATCGGCTGTCAAGCGTGTTGGACAGGCGCCAGCTGAGGACTTTCCTGCTGGCCCAGTCCATGATGGCAACCAGGTACATGAACCCCCTGGCCATCGGAATATAGGTGATATCCGTTGCCCATACCTGGTTGGGCCGATCTATACGCAGCCCCCGGAGCAGGTACGGGTACACCGGATGCCCCGCATGCCGCTTGCTGGTCCCAGGTTTGGGCGATAAAGACTCGATGCCCATCCGCAGCATCAGGCGGCGGATCCGGTCGCGACCGACTGGTTTTCCCGCTGTTGTCAGGTGATCTGCCAGGGAGCGGCTTCCCATCCAGGGGTGTTGCAGATAAAGTTCATCGATCTGCCGCATGAGTTCAAGGTCGCCTGAGCGAAGCCCGGATGCAGGCCCTCGGTAGTAGCTGGCTCGCGGTATGCCGAGCAGCTTGCACCTGGCCTCGACAGAAACCTTGGGATGGCCTGCGGCGATCACTTTTTGTTTCTGCGCCCGGTCAAGTTCAGAACGGGCAGATTGGATAAAAAATCGTTTTCCGCCTTGAGCTTGCCGATGACGCGGTGCAGTTCGGCCACTTCGGCTTCGTGGTCGACCTCTTTCCTCTTCCCCTTGCCGAAGAGGTTTGGGGCATTTTCCAGCAGGGCCTGCTTCCAGTTGCAGATCTGGCTGGGATGAACTTTGTATGCACTGGCCAGTTCTGCTAACGTTCTGGAGCCTGACACGGCGGCCAAGGCGACCTCGGCTTTAAATTCAGCGCTGTAACGGGTGCGGCGATTCATAGAACCTCTCCTTTCAAATGGATTGGCTCATTGCTTATACCTATGTCTCAATAAACGCAACCACTTCAAGGGAAGGTCGCCCGCCGTGAAGTAACCGACACGGTAAAGTTGTTCGTTGCCTATGCGGAAGCCCAGGGAAGCAAGAACGCGGCCTTTTGCTACATGCACCTCACCAACGTGGTCTACCAAGCCCTTTTTATCATTCGATACAAAAGCGGCAGGTCGTTTCGCGATCTTTTGGACAGTATGCAGCTGAACTTTTTGGCAACGGCGGAATACGTGGCAGCCAAGGCCCTGGAAGACGGCATGCGCGACCAGCTCCATTACAAGGACATTTACCGGCTGGCCAAACGGCGGATTGAATTTTTTGCCGCAGCCATCCCGAAATCAACCGTCGTTGCCGTGCAGGAACCATTTAAATGAGCGAGATAGCGGTTTTCAATTTCGAGGAACAGGAAGTCAGGACCATCACGGACGAGCATGGCGCACCGTGGTTTGTGGCGCGGGATGTGTGTGATGTTTTGGAAATTCAAAATGTAAGCCAGGCACTTCAAGGTCTTGATGATGATGAAAAGGGTATATCCAAAGCATATACCCCTGGCGGAACTCAGCAGATTTCCATCATTTAATGGGGTAGAGCCATGAAGCAAAATGAGTTGCTGAACATCGGTCAACTGGGCAACGGCGCGGCAGAGGAGCTGTTTGCCCAGTCTTTGGAGCGGGTGGTTGAAAATGTACTGGACCCGAATACCCGGGCCGATGCGGTTCGGACGATCACCCTCAAGGTCAAGGTGAAGCCGGGCAAAAAGGACAGGACACTCTGCCAGGTAGAGCTGACCTGCGAAGAGCGGTTGGCGCCGGCCGTGCCGTTTGAAACCGCGCTGTTCGTCGGTATGCAGAACGGCAAGGCGGCAGCCACGGAATACCGACCCGAGCAGGGCAAGTTGTTCACAGAGGAAAAGAAGGGACCGGCAGCCATTACCAAAATTGCCGCGGCGCAATAACAAGCTCATTGAGGTGGGATGATGATAGACAAGAGCTTTATTGAAAAGATCGTAGAACTGTCGGGTATCCAAACCATTGAACAGGATGGCACGGGAAGATTGCTGACCAACAAAACCGTGTACCCTGTAAAGGAAGCCGAAGTCGCGCCGCTTTCCTTTCACACTCTTGATGGTCTGGTCGCGCTGTATCGAGACTTGTCGGCTGACCGGCAGAAGGCTTCTTTTTTCCATGTCCGCGAGTACGACGAAGTCGACCTGCTATCCGACATCTTCGGCCCGGAGAAACAGCGAGACACCTATGCCTGTGCGCGGCCGTACGAGGTGCATCATTACTTCAACAGCGCGCAACCCCTTGAGCATTTCATCATCTACCTGCAAGCCGCGTTCGTACAGGATGAGTCCACCGCAAAATTACTGAAGATTGTAGGCAACCTCCGCAGCGAGGTATCGGCGACCTATGCGGACGACGGCATTACCCAGCAGGTAAGCGCGAAAACGGGCATCACCCGGATAGAGAATGTCGACTTGCCCAACCCGGTCGTGCTCAGGCCGTACAGAACCTTCCCGGCCCTCCGGCAACCGGAAAGCCGTTTTGTGTTTCGGCTGAAGCAGGATGGCGACAAGGTCATGGTGTCGCTTCACGAAGGCGACGGCGGCGCATGGAGAGATCAGGCCATCAGAGAGATCGTCGACTACTTGCGGGCGATATTACCGGACGCCCGCATCATCGCGTAGGGCACTGGAGTAACAGGAGGGAACGACGTGACCTATCTGACGATCCAGGATGTGCAGGCCAAGTACAGAGACAAGGTCAGCTACGGGGTCATCTACAGCGCTATCCGAAAGGGAGAGATAGAGGCCTACAAGCCGGGCAAGACATATCTGCTGGATCCGGCGTCGGTTGAGCGCTGGTTCCAGAGCAAAAAGTTTCGGCCCAAAAAGCCTGTGGGCAGGCCGAGAAAGTACGGCGCCAGCCGTCGGGAGGGGTGACATGAACAGGTGGGCTGTAGTGGCTGCGATGTTTGGGCTGGTTGTCTGCCTTGCGGGCACGGCTGCGGCGCGGGATCTGTACACCATCGGCGCGGTGTATCCGGCCGTGCTCATGGGCCTGGGGGCCTGGGCCATCGGCTGGATGGCGCTCGATACGCTGGTGGCCGAGGCGCGGCGCTGGATCCATGAGCGCCGGTTTGCGGCGTTGTGCCGGCGTCGAACGATCATGCCGTACCAATGAGCCGAACAGTCGTGGGATGTCCAAGCCGGCAAAAGAATATCTGCTCGGGTGGAACTGCCCGATCACGGCCGGGCAGACGACCCGGATGCTGGAGGGATCTTTTGCCCGCATCTGTGCGGTCAAGCGCGCGCAGGCCGCCAGCCCTTTGCGCGGGTATGGCATCCGGTTTACCAACCTGCGCTGCCTGAAGTGCGCCGGTGACCGGAAGCATTGGCCGCCGGAACTGGAGATCATCGAAATGGCAAACAAATTCATAGGCGAGAAAAAGTGCCCGTACTGCGGGAAGGTCAAGCAGATCCTCCGTTCATTTGACCGCGAGATGTGCGCGGCGTGTGGGCAGGTTTTCTCGGCGGCGACCAACCGGCCGGATGATGTGTGGCGGATACTGGCCGAGGCAAATCCCGATTGGTTTGCCGAACGGCTGACAAGGAGGGGAGAAGCAGAGGAGGCTGCCACGGCGCCGTCGCAAGAGGATCTGGACCGGGCCGAAGCATGGTGGGCCATTTGCCGGGCGCTGGAGGTCGACATTGATACAGTCGGCCCAATGGATATCGCCCGAGACGTGGCCCAGACGGCAGCAATGCTGGAGCAAGAAATAACTGAAGTTCGGATAGCTTCGGGTCTTCGCAGGTATATCTGCGAAACAATAGGGGTGCCGGCCAACTCTGAGCCTGAGTGTATAGTAGCGGCGATCGATGATTTGAAAAGCCGTGCGACGACGGGGGGAGATGTCGGCGACAAGGAGCACATCCCCTTCCCACTCCAGCAGGTGGATGCTGGATCGTCAACGGTCGATACGTACCTGCTCGATCTGGCGTTGGCTATCATGCGCGGGGAGGTAACGGGGATCGAGGCGGACTGGATATCCATGATGCGCGAGGCGCTCGGGGAGGCGTGATGTGGTTGATTGGGAGCGATATCGGTGAGCGTCCGGGCTATTGGATGCGATCTGCCCTGGGACTTGGAACACAACAAACAGAAGAAAACCCCTTACCCCCTTCCTGTTGTGACGGCCCAAAAGATTAACGGCTTGGGTCCTTCCGGAGCACCCCCCCTATACGGGCAGGCAATGGCGCAAAACTTTCGCGCGGGATAGGGTTTAAAAGTGACGGAAAAACAGAAGGTTAGACAGCGCGACATCGACGGGTCTGTTTTTTCGTGTCGATTTTGCGGCGGGAATAACCTGCACCGCAACGGGTACAGCGCGACCGGACGGCTCCGCCACCTCTGTTTGGATTGCGGCAAAACCATGTCTCCCCATCCCCGCGTCGACCAGTCCGGCTTGCTTGAGGACGTGGTGCGCGGCCTGCTTGCCCAGGAGGTTCCCGTGTCTGTTATCGTCAGCGCCTTTGCCGGGATCAGGTCAAGACGCTGGGTGTACAGGGCGCGCAAGAGACTTCTGGAAAAAGGAGCAATATGAGCACGAACTGGACGCCTGACGACGAAGCCATGCTCGCCGCCATCGAGGAGGCTCGGCAAGCCGAGGCGGCCCTCCTTGAGCAAGGCGGCCGGCAGGACGACCCCCTGAGCCCGGCCTTTATCCGCGCCTGCCTGTACAACAACGAACGGGGCGACGGGATCCTTTTCGCCCACCTCCATCGCGGGAAGTGGGTGATGGTCAAAAACTGGGGAAGAGCCGGGGTGTGGCTCAAGTGGGCGGGCCATTGCTGGGAGGTGGACAAGCTCGAAGAGGTCAACAACGCCGTCGAAGACGTCGCCCAGGTCTACCTGGAGGCCAGCGTCACCGCCGACGAGCACATGAAAGCGGCCCTGGACGCGGGCCGCAAGGAGGAGGCGGCACGCCACGATCGGGAACGGAAGCTCTACCTGCGGCGGGTCAACCGCCTCCGCTCCCTGGGCGGGGTCAACGCCTGCCTGCGGTGGGCGACGCACGTCGGCGACCAGCTCTCCCTGGCCATCATCGGCGACCAGATCGGGCTGCATCCCTGGCTGCTCCCGTTGACCAACTGCGTGCTCGATCTGCGCACCGGAACAGCCTCACCCGGCCGACCGGAGGACTACATCCTGGGCTGCCTGCCGGTGGAGTGGCAGGGCCTGGACGCGCCCTGTCCGACCTGGGACAGGTTTTTCGCAGAAATCCACCAGGATAAACAACCCATCCTGGACTACCTCGACCGCCTCTTCGGCTACTGCCTGACCGGACTCACCAACCACCACTTTATCGGCGCGTTCCTGGGCGAGGGACGAAACGGCAAGGGCACGCTCTTTGAGACGCTCCGCGCCCTGTTCGGACCGTTCGGGTGGAACATTTCGCCGGAGCTGCTCCTTGAACAGAAGTTCGCCCGCTCTTCCGCCGGACCCAGTCCGGACCTCATCGCCATCCAGGGGAAGCGGATCATCATTGCCTCGGAGATGAACAAGGGCCGCCGGATCAGCACCGAGCAGGTCAAACGCCTCACCGGCAGCGACACCATCATCGCCCGCGCCCCGCACGACCGGGAGGACACCAACTTTCGCCCGAGCTGGAAGCTCTTCTTCTACACAAACTTTCTGCCCCACGGCCTGGCGGAAGACTTCGCCATGAAGGAACGCCTGATCCTGATCGACTACCCCCTGAAATTCGTCGACGATCCCGACCCGACCGATCCCAACCAGCGCAAGCGGGACCCGGACCTGCCGGCCAAGCTGGCGGCCGAGCATCCGGGCATTCTGGCCCGGCTGGTGCGCGGGTGCTTGCAGATGCAGGCCATGGGGGGCCTGCACCCGCCGGTGGAGATCCGCATGGCCGCCGATGAACTCCAGCGCAAGGAAGATTTCATCCGTCAATTTTTTGACGATGTTGTCACCGTGCACCCGGATCCGGAGGATCCCTCCCGCCATGACGACCAGATCACCACGCCGTTCAAGATCTTCTACGGCGCGTTCGCCTCCTGGTACGAGGACGAGGTCAGCGATTCGGACCGATACCGCCCCACCAAGAAGGCGGTGAGCATGTGGCTGGAGAAGCGAGGGTTCAAACGAACAAAGCGCGGCGGCGTCGCGCATATCCACGGTCTGTCCATTGCAATCACAGGGGAGGTGATGGGATGATTCCAGCTTTTTTCCTGGCCTGGTTACAGCGGGGAAGGGGATCAGGACGATCCAAAACGCGAAAAATCGTCCTAAAATCGTCATCCTGTAATGATATCGGGAGGTTAATGACGATAGGACGATTTTCCTATACGCGCGCGTACGCGCGCGCGCGCGTTGGGCTCTCTTTTTTTATTAAAAATTTTTTTTTCACGTATATGTATAATAATCATCCTATCGTCCTTAAATATTGGATATTATTGCAGGATGATGATTTAGGACGGTTTTTTCCAAAAAAGATCGTCCTGGTGTCTCCATGCTTGCCCTGCTAGGTGGTTCGACATTTCGCCTGGTCGGGAAAAGCACCCGGCGCGGGCCGGAGTGGCACGGGCCCTGTCCGGTCTGCGGCGGCCGCGACCGCTTCCACATCTGGCCGGAGCAGGACGGCGGCAGCTTCTGGTGTCGCCAGTGCGGCAAAGGCGGGGATCTGATCGAGTACTATCGGTGGAGCGAAGGCCTGTCCTACAGGGAGGCCTGCGCCCGGGCAGGCGTCGCCGCCAGGGTGTACAGCCCCCTCTCCGCGCCCGTGTCGCGCCCCGGCAACTCCCGGCCGTCCCGGTTCGCGCCGACCGCCCCGGCCTCCGCGGTGGCGGTCTGGTCCGCCCACGCGGCCAAGTTCGCGGCCTGGGCCCATGAGCAGCTCCTGACCTCGCCCGACCCGTTGCAGTGGCTGGCCCGGCGCGGCATCTCCGCGGCCATGATCGGCAAGTACCGGCTGGGCTGGTGCCCCCGCGACACCTACCGCGCCCGGGAGTCCTGGGGTCTGCCCGTCCTGCTGCGGCGGGACGGCAAGCCCCGGCTGCTCTGGCTGCCGCAGGGCCTGGTCATCCCGCTGCTGCAGGGCGGGACGGTCTGCCGCCTGCGCATCCGTCGCCCCCATCCCGGCGATGGCCCGCGCTACTACGTGGTCCCCGGCTCGGGCAGCGAACTCCTTGTCTCGTCACCAAACCGGGGTGCCTATGTCGTGGTGGAATCCGAGCTGGATGCCATCACCATCGACGCGGCCGCCGGCGACCTGGTGGGCGTGGTGGCCCTCTCCACCTCGTCGGCCAAGCCCACGCCCGCCGTCCACGACCACCTCTCCCGCAGCGTGCATCTGTCGATCAGCCTGGATGCCGATCCGGTCAGGAAAAACCCGCGCACCGGCAAGGTGGAATGCCCCGGCGCCCAGGCCGCCGCCTGGTGGCTCGGCCAGTACCGCCAGGCGGTCCGGGTGCCGCCGGTCGGCGGCAAGGATCCCGGCGACATGGCTGCCGCCGGGCTGGATATCCGCTCCTGGGTTCTGGCCGGCCTGCCGCCCCGCTTCCACCTCCTGGCCGATCCGCAGGCCGCTTTGAAAAAAACAGGCCGCTCCACGGTCGGAAACACCATCCCCGGCAAGGCCGCTGTCGCGCCCGCTGTTGCGTCCGTTGCCGCGCCCGACCCGGAACCCTCACCGGAGCCATCCGGCCCGTCTGGCGGCCTGCCAGCCGCCCTGTCGACCGCCCAGCCGGGCCGCCACTATGTGCTCCGGCTCACCTGCGATCAGGAGGTGCACGTCACCGATGACCAGCTCCTCTATGAGGACCTCCAGCGCCGGGGCCATGTCGTCTTTTCAGAAAACGAACTGCGCCGCCTGTCCACCGCCCTGACCGGCTTGAACGAGGCCGACCGCGCCGCCGCGATCCATGCCGTGCTGGCGGTGAAAACAACCATGCCCGGCGCGTATATCCGCCGGGGCGCGGCCCCCGGCAGCCGCCGGAAAGAACAGCCATGACCGCCGAGCCGACCACCGCCGAAACCATTGAACACCCTGACCTGCCTGCCGAGCCGATTGCGACCCCTGACCCGCCCGAGCCCGACGACATCTTCCCGCACCGGCTGGCGGCC
Organism: Desulfobulbus sp.; assembly: GCA_050952385.1. Classification (GTDB taxonomy): domain Bacteria; phylum Desulfobacterota; class Desulfobulbia; order Desulfobulbales; family Desulfobulbaceae; genus Desulfobulbus. Next base: position 18,829 of record JBMNKV010000001.1, read on the forward strand.
TGGGGCTATCTGCGCGACTCGGGCTGGCAGATCAGCCGGGCCCAGTTTTACGAGCACTGCGCCCAGGGGCGTCTGCGGCGGCAGAAGGACGGCACCTACCGCATCCGCGACGTGGATCTCTACGCCAAGACGCATTGCAAACGGCTGGATACCGGCGAGAAGGTCAACGACACGCTCGCCCGCATGGCGGAAGACAAGGCCAAGACCGAGCTTTCCCGGGAAAAGGTCCGGCTGGAGCGGGAGGAGTTTGATCTGGCCGTCAAGAAGCGCGAGTACGTGCGCCGGGACGAGGTGGAACTCATGATCGTGGGCCGGGCCGTGGCCATGCTCTCGCACCTGCAGGCCATGGTGCAGATGCAGGCGGAAGACTGGATCGTGCTGGTCGGCGGCGATCCGCTCCGGGCCCGCGAACTGATCGCCGCCGTCTGCCAGGGCATCGAGGGGCACATGGCCACCTTTGCCCGGGAAGTCGAGTTCGAGGTCATTTTGGAAAAAAACATCGAAACCGCACCGGAGGACGGCGCATGATCCCTGCCAGACACCTCTCCGCGAAAAACCGCACCGTGCGGGTGCGTTCGGACATCCCCTGGCTGCCCGAGAAGTACAGCCAAAGGTCCAGTCGCATCCGCATCCTCTTTCGCCCCGGCAAGGGCGAGCGCCGCGTCTTCCGGCGCAAGAAACGCCTGCCGCCGTCCGTCTGGGCCCCCAAGTATCGGCGCATCACCTACGGCCCCCTGCGCGGCAGCTACCACGATCCCCACTTCATGCCCCATGTCGGCGGCATGCTCGATGCAGCGGCCAAGCCGTTCGTGCGCGAGATCGTCAACTGCAAGGCGCCGCAGACCGGCGGGTCGGCAGCCTGGGAGACCATGATCGGCTGGTATGCCGACAATGCACCGGGCGACGCGCTCATCGTCTACCCGGACCGCGACACCGCGAAAAAGCGCAGTGTCGACTACCTCCAGCCGATGTTCTCCGGGTCCGCGCGGCTGCGTGGCCTGTTGACCGGCAAGGAGGACGACCAGGCCTCGCTCCGGCTCAAGCTCCAAACCATGCTCATCTACATGGGCTGGGCCGGCAGCGTCACCAGCATCGGCAACGTGTCCGTGCGCTACCTGATCGTGGACGAGCTGGACAAGTGCCCCGAGTACCCGGCCCGGGGCGAGGCAACCTTCATCGAGCTGGTGGCCGAGCGGACCACGGCGTTCGACCGTTTCGGCTCCATGAAGATCTGGAACAGCACGCCCACCGCCACCCCGTCGCCGATCTTTGCCCGCCTGAATGCCTGCGACGTCATCTTCGACTACCATGTCCCCTGTCCCGACTGCGGCCAGATGCAGCGCATGGAGTTCAAGCGGATCGACTTCAACGATATCCGCGATCCCGAGGCCATGACGCGCGAGCGGGCGGCCCGCTACATCTGCGCGGCCTGCGGCAGCCTGTGGGATGACCGCGCCCGCGATCAGGCCCTGCGCCAGGGGCAGTGGTTTGCCCGTCCGGCGGCCGCGGCCGAAGAGCCCCCTGCCGACCGGCACCCCTCCGACCAGCAGACCGTTGCCCCGGAAGGTCAGTCACTGGAAACCTACCTGCGCGCCCACCGTCCGGAACGGGTCGGCTTCCACTCCCCGGCATGGATATCGCCGCTCAACTCGCTGTCCAAGTGCGCCGCCGCCTTTCTGGAGGGCCTCAAGAACGAGGCGGCCATGCTCTACTTCGACACGCAGATCCGCGCGGTCGAGCATGTCCCCTATCGCCGGGTCCACGCCGAGGATGCCATCCTCTCCCGTCGGGACGACAGGCCGGAGGGCCTCGTCCCCGGCGGCGGCCGGGTCGCCGCCCTGGTGGCCGGGGTCGACGTGCAGGCGCAGTCCTTTGTCTACTCGCTGCGCGCCTTTGGCTGGGGTATGGACCTGCCCTCCTGGGGCGTCCGCTACGGCGAGGTCGACAGCCTGCGCGCCCTGGAACAGGTCCTGTGGGGGACGCCGTACCAGGATGCCGACGGCCTCTACTATCCGGTGATCCTGACCGTCATCGACACGGGCGGCCACCGCGCCAGCGAGATCTACGACTTCGCCCGCCTGAACCCAACGATGGTCGCCGCCTACAAGGGGGCCAGCGGCCGCCAGGCCGTACCGTATCGCCGCAGCATCATCGACCGCTATCCGGGCACCTCCACGCCCATCCCCGGCGGGGTCGAACTCTACCTCTGCGACTCCGGCTACTACAAGGATCAGCTGGCCGGGAAACTTCGCATCGCTCCGGGGGATCCGGGCGCCTATCGGTTCCACGCCGGTACCGGTCGGGAGTATGCAACGCAGATGTGCTGCGAGTACATCGACGAGCGCAACAACTGGCAGTGTCCTCCGGGCCGTGCCAACCATTTCTGGGACTGCGCGGTCATGGAGTTGATCGCCGCCGACCTGCTGTACCTGAAATGGGAGTCGGGCCCCGAGCCCGCCGACGAGGAGGAGGAGCCCGCATGACGCGCCGGGCCCGGACCCTGTTGGCGGTCCTCCGCCATGCCGCCGCTGTCGGCTACGACTACTCGCCCCGCCACGGCGTGTCCTGCCCCTGGTGCGGCCATCGCACCGTCGTCTACGCCACCCTGCCGTGGGCCGATGATGTCCGTATCCGCTACCACCGGTGTACGCAGGCGGTCTGTCCGGTCGCTCGACTCGGGATCTCGATCAAGTCCATCCAGGTCGAGCCAGACTAACAAAAACCATGCCAACGCGGGAAAGTCGTTACCAGATCTAGTAATAAGGTTCTTATCTCCCTACTTTTCCGTCTCTTTTTTTTCAATTTACTAGATCTGGTAACAAGTGGCTTTTTTTCCCTTGCCTTGTCGGGGTAGTGTGGGGGCACGCGGAACCCTTCCCCGCACACGCGGGGATGAACCGAACCGGGATTCTCGCTGCTCAATTTTGAGCCGCGAAACCCTTTCCCCGCACACGCGGGGATGAACCGCGCGATCAACCTCATCTTTTCCCCGCACGCGCGGGGATGAACCGAACCGCGTATGTCACGCCTCGAACTCCTCCGGGAACGTCTCGCCCTCTATCTCGACGCCGAGCGCCGTATTCTGGCCGGCGCGCAAAGCTGGTCCAGTCCGGACGGGATGACCTACACCCGCGCCTCCCTGGCCACGCTCGCCAAAAAAATCGAGCAGCTGGAAAACGAGATCGCCCTCATCGACCCGGACTGGTCCTCCGGTGGTGGGTTCGGCGCGCAGACCTTCGTCTTTGGAGGCCGCCGGTGAATTTCTCCACGCGCCTGGGCAATGCCTACACCTCTCTTGCCGGCGGCCTCCTCTCCCTGATCGCGCCCGGCGCAGCCATCAACTGGCGGCTCAAGCGCGAGGCATACCGCTCCTGGGCGGCGGGTTCGTTGCAGGGCGGGGACCGACCGTTCCAGCCCCGCCTCACCTCGGCCGATGCCGATATCCGCCGCGGCGGCCGCACCATGATCGCCCGCTGCCGCGACCAGGCCCAGAACAACCCGCTGATCAGCGGCGCGCTGGAACGCATCGTCGCCAACGTCGTCCGCCAGGGCATCTTTCCGACCTTCCACTGTACCGACGCCGAGGGGGAGCCCGATACCGCGCTCAACAGCCGCTGGGCGTCGCTGTTTCACGGCTGGTCCCGGATCTGCGAGCAGACCGGGCACGAGAGTTGGGCCGCGCTGCAAAAGATCGTCCTGCGCCAGCTCTGGACCGACGGCAACGTGCTGGTGCATCGCGCCTGGGACGATTCCATCCCCGGCCTGCCGCCCCTGCGGCTCGAACTGATCGAGATCGACCAGCTTGACACCCGGGTCGACGGCACGCTGGCAAACGGCCATATCGCCCGGCGGGGCATCGAGTACGCCCCCGGCGGCCGTCCGGTCCGCTATCACCTGCTCGACCACCATCCCGGCGACACCCTCCTTGCCGGTCGGCGGCGGAAAACGATCGTCATCGAGGCCCGCGACATCCTCCACATCTGGGACCGTCGCCGGGTCTCCCAGTCCAGCGGCGCGCCGTGGCTGGCGCCGGTGGTGCTGGAGGCCTACGCCATGGCCGAGTTCCGGCAGGCCACCATGGACACCGCCCGCCTGCAAACCATCTTCGGCGCCTTCCTCAAGTCCGCCTATCCCGGCTTCCAGCTCGGCCAGGGTCTGGGACTCGGCGGCCAAGCCGCGCCCCGCCCCGGAAACACCGGCACAACCGAGGCGCCCACAGAGATCAAGGGCCCGTTCATCCAGCGCCTGCCCACCGGCACCGACCTCCAGTTCACGCCCAGCGTGCATCCCGGCAGCAACTACGAGCCCTTTGTCAAGGATTCGCAGCGCTGGCAGAGCGCCGGGCTCGGGATGTCGTTCGAGGCGTTTTCCAACAACTACACGGACAGCTCCTATGCCAGCGCCCGCAGCGGCGCGCTGGAGGAACGCCGCGGCTATCAGGGCCAGCAGCAGATCCTGGACGAGCAGCTCTGTCAGCCGGTGTACCAGTGGTTTGTCGAGGCCGCCCTGCTGTCCGGTTGCGCCCCTGCCCCGCTCCGGCCCGATCAGTCCATCCACGATCTGGTCAGCAGCCAGTTCCCCGGCTGGGGCTGGGTCGATCCGCAAAACGACGCGTCCGCCTCCGAGATCCTGCTCCGACTGGGCCTGACCACGCGCCGCACCCTCTGCGCGGCCCGGGGCGAGTCGTTTGATGAGAATGTTGCCGCGCTCCTGGAAGAGGAGCGGCTGCTGAAAAAGATCCGCGCCGAGGTGGGTGTGAGCGGCGGTCCCCAGCCCGATCCGCCCGATACCCCCCAGTCGCCCGTTGATCCGGACCCTGCTGCCTGAAAGGAGACCCCATGCCGCGTCACCGCCCCCCTGCTCCCTCCCCCGCCCTCGTCACCCGCTCCGCCGTCATGGCGCCCCGAGCGGGTGATCCCGCCCCCCTTGACGAGGTCGGCCTGCTCTGGGTGCTGGCCACCGAGCGGCCGACCCCGGTCTTCGACTGGGAGCGGTACGAGGTCGTCGACGAGGTCCTGCTGGTCGGCGGGATGCTGGCGCCCCCGGCCGGACAGGTGCCCCTGCTCGATACCCACAGCCGCTACAGCGTCCGTGATGTGCTGGGCCATGTGCGCGACTTCGCCTCGGCCATGGAAGACGGGTTTGCCGCGGTCACGGGCCGGGTGTTTTTCGCCGACGACCCGGCGTCGCGGTCTGCCGCGGACAAGATCCTGGCCGGCCACATTACCGACGGCTCGGTCGGGTATCGGCAACTCAAATCGATCTGGGTGCCCGACGGCGAGCAGATCACCTTTGGCGGCCGCCTCTATGCCGGGCCGGTCCGTCTGACCTATCAGTGGGAGCTGCGCGAATTTTCCGCAACCCCAATCGGCGCGGACATCCTCGCCAAAGCAAAACAAGGAGGAACACAATGAATCCGAAACTTCGCGCATTTCTTGAAGAGAACGGGCTCTTGGCCTCTGCTTCCGAGCAGGAGGCCTGGGAGCTGTACGACCGGCTGCTTGCCGAAGGCGTGGTGCCCAAGATCGACCCCGGTGTCCGCACCCGCAGCGCCGCGCACCCCGCGCCCGCGGACCCGCCTGTTCCCGCCGCACCCGAGCCGGAGCCCGTGCCCGAGCCCGCGGCCGCGTCCGGCGAGGTTGCCGCGGCCATCCGCGCCGAAGTGGCCCGGCAGCGCCAGGGGGAGATCGCCCGCCTGCGCACCCTGCACGAGCTGCTCGATCTGGCCGGCCTGCCCCGGGACGACGAGTTCGGCCGGTCGCTCATCGACGACCAGGAGATGGACGCCGCCCGTGCGGGCACGGCCATCCTTGCGCGCCTCCGGGACGTGAATCCGCCCATCGGCCAGACCCAGGTCGGCCGCGAGGCCTCGGAGAAGCTCGGGGAGGCGATCATCGACGGCCTGCGCCTGCGCAGCGGCCAGGAGGTAACCGATCCCGCGCCAGGGGCGCGGGAGTTCCGGGGCCGGTCGCTCTTGGAGATCAGCCGGGAGGTGCTTGAGGCAAACGGCATCCCGACGCGTTCCCTGTCGCGGCGCGACATTGCCGCGCGCGCCCTGAGCCTGCGCGCCACCCATGGACCGTCCACCAGCGATTTCCCGCACATCTTCAGCGGCCTGGTCAACTCCACGCTCCAGGCGGCCTATGCCGAGTGGCCCGCCACCTGGCGGCAGTTCGTGGCCACCACCTCGGCCATGGATTTCAAGGAGATCCACAGCATCCGCCTCTCGGCCGCGCCCGACCTGCTCACCCTGGGCGAGCACGGCGAGTACCAGACCGCGAGTTTTTCCGAGGCCAAGGAGAGCTACCGCGTGGTGACCAAGGGGGTGCGCCTGCCCATAACCCGCACCATGATCATCAACGACGATCTGCGCGCCTTTACCCGGATCCCGCAGCTCTTCGGGGCTGCGGCCCGGCGGATGGAGGCCGACGCCGTCTACGACCTGATCACCGCCAACGCGGCCATGGCCGACGGCAAAACGCTCTTCCACGCCGACCACAAGAACCTGGCCTCCGGAGACGCTGCCGCGGCCATCAGCTCCGCGAGCCTGGGAGCGGCACGGGCCGCCATGCGGCGGCAGACGGGTTTGAACGGCGAGGTCATCGATATTCAGCCCGCGTTTCTGCTCTGCCCGGTCGAGATGGAGACCACGGCCGAGGTCCTGCTCCGTTCCACCGCCCTGCCCGACGACCATAAGTCCGCGGCGGTCTACAACCCGTGGCAGGGCCGCCTGACGCCCATTGCCGATCCGCACCTCACCGGCACGGCCTGGTACCTGCTCGCCCATCCACAGCAGGTGCCGTTTATCGAATGCGCCTGGCTGGAAGGCGAGGAACAGCCCTACATCGAGGAGCAGATCGATTTTGATTCCGACTCGCTGATGATCAAGGTCCGGCACGACTTCGGCGCCGGAATCATCGACCATGTCGGCGCGTACAAAAACGTCGGCAAGTAAGCACTCGCGTGCACGTCGCGCCCCTCGCGGGGCGCGTGGATTGAAACAGAAGGGAGACCATCATGGCAATCAATCACGTTCAAGAGGGTAATGTCCTCCCCTACAAAAACGGCGCCACCGCCATCACCTCCGGTTCGGTGGTGGCGTTCCCCGCGTCCATCGGCATCGCCCTGGTCGATATCGCCGCGAACGGCGAGGGTTCCGTTGCCCTGACCGGCGTGTGGCGGCTGGAAAAGGCGGCCGCCACCGCCATGGCCCAGGGGGACCGCCTCTATTTCTCCACCTCGACCAAGAAGATCACCAAGACCGACACCGACGTCCCCGCCGGCATCGCCTTCCGCGCTGCCACGGGCGACGCGACCACGGTCGAGGTCCGCATCGGATGACCGAGCACGAGCAGGTCCGCGCCGACTTCGAGGGCGAACTCGCCCGGACCGGCGTCGATATCACCTGGGAAGGCCGGACGGTGCGCTGCTTTCATCGCGCCGCTCCGGTCGTTCCGGACAGCTACCACAACCAGTCCGTGCAGCGGCGGCAGTACTGGTTCGCGCACGGCGCTGTACCGGTCTCGCCGCCGGGAACCGAGGTGGACATCGACGGAACCCTGTGGGTGGTGGTGGAATCCTGCCGCCAGCTCCACAGCGACACGCTCACGGTGTCGCGCTATCTCGCCTAGGGGGCGCCATGCAGTTCGTTATCTATCCCTCGGGAGTCGAGCAGGCCGTCCGCGAGATGAACGCGTTGCCGGCCCAGGCCGCCAGGGCCACGGCCAGTGCCCTGCGCAAGACCGGCCGGTCGCTGCAAACGCGCATCAAGAGGGAGGCGGCCAGGGAACTGCGGTTGCCGCAAAAGTTTTTGGCCCGGCGGTTCTACGTGAGCCGGGTCAAGGTGGGCGCGCAGCATGCCACCCTCTGGATCGGGCTGCGCTCGCTCAGGGTTGAACCCCTGGGCACGGTCGGCCGCTATGGTGAGACCGGGGCGAAGTTTGCCGGGGTCATGGTCGTGGGCGGCAGTCGTCGCCTCGTCTATCGCGGCGCGTTTCTGGCCAAGATGCAGCCCGACGCTCCGGAACGGATCTATATCCGGCTGTCATCGAAACACTTCGACCCGGCACTGTACCCGATCAAGGCCAAGACCCAACAACGTCTCGACAGCGGCGAACCGTTTGGCGGTCGTTTCCCGGTGGTGCGGCCCGCGATCCCGATCAGCGGGCCGATCATTGCAGCGGTGGGCCGCGTCCGGGAGGATGCCGTGCCGATCTTTGAAAAGATCTTTGCCAGCGAACTCAACTACCAGGTCAATGTTCGGGGGAAGAAAAAATGACGACCGAACTGCTCGACCTGCTCGATGTGCTGCTGGCCCGCGTCGGCGAACTCAGCGCCGACCTGCGCCTGCACCACCTGCCCACCGGCAGCCTGCGGGCGCCGCGGATCATCAACGGGTTTCTCCCCGCCGCTCGTCCGGCCGACCGGCAGGAGGGCGACGAGTATCCGCTGGTGCGCGTCTCGCTCCACCGGTTTGCCTACAGCGTCGCCCCCACGGATGTGGAGGTGCTGCTGATCGGCGGCATCCACACCCCGGGAACCGTGGCCGACGGCAACCGGGACATCCTGACCCTTGCCGAGTGCCTGGGCGGGATGACCCGCTTTCGCTGCCTGGGCGAGTATCGGCTGATCGGCCCCATCCAGTGCGCCCTGGGCAGTCAGGAACGGGGCGAGGAAGGCATCCAGCCGCACCCGTATCATTTTTGCATGCTCCGCCTTGTGCTGGAGCGGCCATAGGAGTTCACCATGCACACCGCACAACAGGGTCTGATCGCCGGCGGCGATCTCTACATGGATTTTTTCGATGATTCCGGCAACTCGACCGGGTTCCAGCTGGTCGGCAATGCCAAGAAATTTGCCCTGAAGGTCGAAACCGAGACCAAGGAAAACAAGCTCAACGGCCGGGAGACCCTCGGCCAGACAGCGGACAGCTATACCCGCATCACCGCCTCCACCGTGGCCCTGTCGTTCAACCGGTACGACCCCACCATCCTGGCCGCGGCCTTCATGGGCTCGGCCGCCGCGCAGACGGCCTCGGCCGGTCCCTACACGGCCTCGATCACGGCCATCAAGGATCGGTGGGTGTCGGTCGGTCACCGGGATCTGGATACCTGCGTGGTCAAGGACAGCACCGACACCACCACCTATGAGGAGGGCAGCGACTACGAGGTGAACACCCGTCTGGGCATGATCCGCGTCATCAATGCCGAACTCGACGGCGATGTCCTGCACGTCTCCGGCAATACAGCGGCGCGCACAGGCGTCAAAATCACCGGCTCGACCCGGCCCATGGTCAATGTGGCGCTTCGGCTGGACGGCAAGAACTTCGCGAACGGCTCGCCGGTGCAGATCGAGGTCTACCATGCCCAGCTGCGCTCGGACACCGAGTTCGATTTTCTGGGCGAGGATTTCCCGGAACTCACCTTCACCGGGACGATGCTGACGCCCACCGGCAAGCTGTGGCCGTTTGAGGTGGTGTGATCTGTGCATTGTCTTTCCCCGCGCGAGCGGGGATGAACCGAACCACGGAGTTGCAAGGTGCTGAAAACGAAAACCGTACGGATTGATGAGCGAACCTTCACGGTCAAGGAGCTGCCGGTCAAGGTGGTGCGTGAGCTGATACACGGCGAACAGGCGGAACAGCCGATGCTGGAACAGGCCAAGCGGCTGTTGCAGCTCTCCTGTCCGGAGCTGACCACCGAGATTCTCTGGGAGATGTATCCCTCGGAGATCGAGGAGTTGTGGCGCGCGTTCGAGGAGGTGAACGCCTCTTTTTTGGGAGTGATCCGGACGTTCGAGCTGGATCGGATACTGATCGAGACGATGCGGGAGTTCGTGACCGGTTCGATGAGGCAATTTGCTGCCTCATCACCTCCGGACACGGATCAGTTGTCTGGGAATACGGATTCAGCTTCTTTCTGACGGCTCTGAAGCATCTTCCTCGATGATTGCATCGAGTATTTCTTCCACCCCCTTTCCCCATGGGGTGAAGAAGAGGCGCAGTATCCCGATGAAGCCAGACCAGAAGATGCCGAGCACGGGGATGACGATGAACAGCCCGGACAAAGAAGCCTCACCAGGATAGATCAGCGTAAAGAACAGGTGGCATGGTATTCCGGCGAGCAGCAACAGGATAAAAAAAGGGACATCGAATCGCATGGCGGCTCAAAGCAAGATAGAAATCATCATCGAAGCGGCAACCGCTGGATTTGAGAGAAGCTTACGCGGTGCGGTTCAGGCTGTCAAGGGCCTGGATTCCGCCGCCCGGCAGGCCGATCGGGGTGGATTGTCCGCTGCCCGGAGGGGGGTGGAGTCCATCTCCCGGCAGCTGGACGTCTTGCGCAATGCCGCCATCACTGTCTTCTCGGTCAACACGATCCGGGGGTTTGTGTCCGGCATCATCAATCTTGCCGACAAGTATACCCTCCTCGATGCCCGAATCGGGTTGGTAACCTCTTCCGCTGCCGAGGCCGCTGCCGTGCATCAACAGCTGTATGAGGCGGCCAACAGGTCGGGCTCCACATTCGAGTCCACTGCCGGGGTCTACGCGCGATTTGCCCAGGCAACACAAGGTATGGGGATAAGCCAGGCCGAACTTATCACCATGACCGAGACCCTGAACAAGGCATTTGCCATTTCAGGCTCCTCGACCCAGGAGACCCAGGGCGCCCTGGTGCAACTTTCCCAGGCCTTTTCCGCCGGCGTGCTCCGTGGCCAGGAATTTAACTCTGTGAGCGAGCAGGGCGCCCGCGTGATCAACCTGCTGACCGATTACCTCAAGGTCAACCGGGGCGAACTGCGCCTGATGGCGGAAAAAGGTGAACTTACGGCTGATGTCCTCCGTAATGCCATTGCCGCGGGGGCCGAGCAGGTCAATGACGAGTTTAACCGGATGCCGGTCACGACCGATCAGGCCGCCAATCATTTGTTCAACGCATTCGGCGAGATCGTGCATGGCGCTGACAAGTCGACCGGCGCCACCAATTCCATTGCATCATCGATTGAAAAACTGGCCACAACGGTCGAGCAAAACAAGCCGGGCATTATCGCCTTTTTTTCCGGCATCATAGAGGGTGCCGGTTGGGCGACGGAACGCATCATAAACATGGTCAATGCTGTCCGCCGGTTATCCGCGGTCGGCGCTGGAGTGTTGAGCATCCAGGATGCCGCGACCATGACCCGGAAGGAGTTTGCCGAATGGGACAAGGATTTCGGGACCGTTGCCGGTGATTTGAGAATAAAAATAAGGAAGGTTTCTTCGGAATTACAAGCCCTTCGCGAAGGGCCGGGGGCCCCGGAAAAGGCGGCTGAATTGCGCAAGCTGCAAGACGAGCTGGCCGCGTACGAGGCGGCCGCGGAAAAAGTGTCTGCAGGCGCCGGGAAGCTGTCGGGGGCGCAGACAGAGGTGGCCAAGAAAACCGCGCTGACCTCCAAGGAGCTGAGCGACCTGCAAAAAGACCTGTTGCCGGTTGTGGTTGCGCAAAACAGGTACAGGGAGCAGCTCAAGGCCATTGCCATGGCTGAAAAGGCTGGTCAGTTTTCCAAGGACCGGGCCGAGAATGAGAAACTTGCCGCCGCAGCCAGAAAGCGGGCCGCTCAGGAGTTGGAAAAGGCGAGGGTCTCCGCGGAAAAGTTTGGCCAAAGCGCCCGCCGCGCGGGCAAGGAGTGGTCTGCCTTCGGCTCCCGTGTGCGAACGGTGGGGAAGGAATTTGCCGCGGCCGAACGTGCCGCCGAACTGGCAGGCACGGAAAAGATTCTGGCCCGTCAACGGGAGATCCTCGGAGTTGCCCAGGCCGAGGCGGCTGCTGGTTCGGAAAAGATCCGCCTGCTCGATCTGCAAATCGAGAAATACCGGGAGCTGCGGGCGCAGATGCCGGCCGGCGACAAGGCCGACGAAAAGACAGCGGAGCTGGATGAGAAAATAAACAGACTGCTGGTACAACGCAACGAACTGCTCATCGAGACCAATGCGGCCCGGATGCGTGCTGCTTCCCAGGAGCGGATCCTGGCCCTGGAGCGGGAAAAGATCGAAGCATCCCGGCTGCCGACCGAACTTGCCCGGGCCGAGGCGGAATTGGCCATCGAGCGGCGAATCATGGAGGAACGGGTCACCCTCAAGCGCCAGGAGCTGGAGACCATCAAGGCAGACCGCGAGGCCGGGCAGGCCGATATCATCCGTGCCGAAACCGCGCTGGCAGAAGAGCTGGTGCGCAACGAAACCTCCTTAAACGACCGCCTCCGCTCCCTGGCCGCCATCCGCATGGATGAAATAGAGCGCATGTGGCGACGCGGGGCTGCCTCGGCCCAGCAGTACCAGGAGGCCGTGCAGGCCGCTCTGGCTGCCGGCGCCATCGACAGCGTCGAGGCCAGGGAACGGATGATCGCCGCAGGCGACGACCTGGGCGCGGCCCTTGCCCTGGGCTTTGCCCGTGCCCGTGAGCGGCTGCAGACCGATGCCGAGATGATGATCATGATCGGCGAGGAGCTGGGCGACCGGCTTTCCAGCGGCCTGGCCTCGGCCTGGGACGGGTTCATCAGCGGGACCAAGTCGGCGGGCGAGGCCTTTGCCGATTTTGCCCGGTCCACCATCTCGTGGATCTCGCAGATCCTGTTGAAACAGATGCTGCTCAAGGCGTTCAAGAGCAGCGGGCTCTTCGGCGGCATGGCCGAAGGCGGCGCGGTGGAGGGGTTTTCCCGCGGCGGGGCCGTGGGCGGCTGGAGCCCCGGCCCGACCAGCGACAATATCCCGGCCTGGCTGACCGCGGGCGAGTATGTGCACCCGGTGCGCGCCGTGGACTACTACGGGCTGGCCTTCATGGAACAGGTCCGCCGGTTGAAGTTCCCGCGCCACCTGGCCCGTGCCCTGGCCGGTTCCACCATCCCCGCCATTCCGGCCGGGCACCGGCTGGCCCAGGGCGGGCTTGCCGCCGCGCCAGCGCCAGCGCCGGTGGTCCGGGCAGGCGATACCAACCTGCGGGTGGTCAACGTGCTCGACCGTCATCTGGTGAGCGACTACCTGCGCACCGCGGCCGGTGAAACCGTCATCGTCAACCTGATCAAGAACAACGGCGCGGCCATCCGTGCCGCGCTTGGGGCCTGAGGAGCCTGATATGGCCTACACCAGCGGCACGGCCGCCAACTACAAGGATCTGCTCGCGGTGCTGGCCAGCTTTGCCGCGGCCAACGGCTGGACCGTGCTGGAACAGACGGCCGCCTCCCTGGTGCTGTGCGGGTCCGGGCTGGCCGGGCTGGATGAGATCTACTGCGCCATCGACACCTACGAGAACAGCGCCACCAGCGCGTACCAGTGGCGCATGTACGGCGCCTGGGGCTTCCGGCCGGGCAAGGCCAACCGGCTGGTGCACTGCTCGCCCGCGCCCTGCCTGGCCTACTTCTGGAACGCGGCCATGCCCTACTGGATGGTGGCCAATGGGCGGCGGCTCATCGTGGCGGCCAGGGTGGGCACCACCTACCAGATGGCCCACCTGGGCCTGCTCACCCCGCCGGCCACGGACGCCCAGTACCCCTATCCGCTCCTGATCGCGGGCAGCGGCAGCAGCCTGACCGCGGCCTACTCCACCACCAGCCTGCGGGCGTTCTGGGCCACCACCCGGGACGAGACCAACCGCGGCGGCTGGCTGCACCAGCCCGGCGGGGAGTGGGCCTTTCTTGCCCGGCCGGACAGAAGTTCGTCCCTGCCCTCGTTCTATGCGGAGAGCGTGTGCAGCGCCCTGTCCGGCCGGATCCTGTCCGGGCTGGACGGCACCTACCTGTTGGAGCCGGTGGTCATGGTGGCGAACCGGGTGGAATCCTCCACCCCCGGCTGGCAATACGCCAGCTCCTGCTTTGGCCGGGTCGAGGGGTTGTTTCGGGTCTCCGGCCACAACAACACTGCGGAAAACATCATCACCGTGGACGGGGTGAACTACCTGGTGCTGCCCGATACCGCCCTATCAGGATTTGGCGATTTTTGCGCCCTGATGATGACCTAGGAGCTTCCCATGTCCCTGTTTGTGCAAACCCAGCTCAGCACCCCCTCGCAGCTCCTGATCGAGCTGGCCGCCTTTGCCGGGGGCTGCGGCTGGACCATCGACCTGAATGTTGACGTCAGCAATCGCCGCCGCCTGCACCTGCACAGTGGCTCGGCGCATTTCGAGCTGTATGCCTATAATAACGATCGCATCTATTGTTATGCCTGCACCGGCTACGACGCGGCCAAGGCCCACAATGACCAGCCGGGCACCACCTCCCCGTACAGGGATTTTTACATAGCAGGCTCCTCGGGCCAGCCCGCCTGGTTCGTCTCCTGTGGGGGCGCGCTCTATGTCGCTGTGCTGTACCAAGGTTCCGAGTACAGGTGGATTGCCCTGATCGAGTCCTTTGCCAAGATCGGGGCCTGGGAGGGCGGGCAATGCCTCTGGGTCTCGGAGAACAGTTCAAACAACCTGGGCCTGTTCGGCAGGGACGCCTTGTCCGCCGGCACCTACAACATTCCCCTCCTCCGGCTGAACAATGCCTGGACTGCTCAGGCCGCGCCGGGTCTGTGCGGCTCGGTGGGCTATAACGACCTGGCAGCCGGGAAGACCGTCAACCTGTATAACGGCGGGCTCTCGCCCCAGCCGGTGGTGCTGTTTCTTACCAGCCCGCAGGACAGCTCCAAATTGCACCCCATTGGGTTTGCGCCCGGCGTGTACCGGTGCAACTGTGCCGACCTGTATGCCATCGGCGATACCATCGAGATCAGCGGGACCACCTACCTGGCCCTGCCTTATGTAGCGCCGCAGCTTGGTGTTTTCGACACCTGGTTTTTCGGCGACCTCCTCTTTGCCCTGAGTGTGGTGTGACATGGCGATTTTTACCGTTGAAAGCGGCGTCCAGACCGCGGTTGTCGGCGCCGAGCATGTGCTCTCCACCAAGACTGTTGCCGGGGTGTACATCCTGCGGGTGGATGGCTCGGCCCTGCAGGGCGGTGACGAGGTGGAGATCCGCATGAAGACCCGGGTCGTGACGGGCGGCGATTCGCGAACCGAGCAGGTCGCCACCCTGACCGGTCCGCTCGATCCGCCGCACTGGCGCTCCGAGCCCATTCCGGTGGATGTGGAGGTCACCGCCACCCTCACCCAGACCACGGGGACGGCCCGCTCGTTCCCGTGGAAGCTGCTGCGGGCCTGATATGCATCGGCACGACCTGCTCCTGCTCCACGGCGGCGTCTACGGCCAACTGGCCGTCGGCCTCGGACATTTTCCGACCCGGCCCGCCCTCGATCGCCGCGCCGATGCCGGCCAGTGGCAACTGGAACTGTATCCCCACCAGCCGCCGCTGCCTGTTCTCCTGTCCACCGGGCTGGTCCCCACCGGGCCGATCCAACTGGTGACCTGGCAGGCCCAGGGCCTTGCCGCCCGTGACGGCATCGAGGCGTGGTGGGCCGAGTGCATGACCCTGTTCATGAGGCACGTCTGAGATGGCTGCCGGTGTCGTGGCCTCCGTGCCCTGGTTCTGCCCGCCCACGGTCGGCCGGGGCATTGTCCGCGCGGCCCAGCCGTTTGTGCTCGGGCTGCCGCCCAGGCAGGATGTGGGCCATGTGACCGCGCCCCGGAAGGTGGTCATCTGGCTGTGGAACGGCTCGACCTCCGACGCGGTGCTCACCGCCATCACCCCCGGCGGCGACAGCGAGGGCGTCTCGTGGGACACCACCCCGCCGCTGGTGGTGCGGGCCCTGCGCTCGGCCCGCTCGATCATCACGGTCGGGCCGAAGGGCCCGCTGGTCTTCGAGGCGCTCCTCACCTATACGAGCAGCTGCCGCACCCTCACCCTGTGCCTGACCGGCACCCGCGCCCCGCAGCTTGCCGGTGATATCGGCTACCTGTTCATGCCGCACGACTGGACAGGCGGCCTGGCCGAGGAGCTGGCCTGGAAGACCGAGGTGCTGGTGGCCCACGACCGCACCGAGCAGCGCATCCAGCTGCGCACCCACCCGCGCCGCTCCTGGGATCTGCACCTGCTGGTCGATGGAGCACGGCGGCGCAAGCTGGAATCGTGGCTGGGCCTGCGCAAGACCCGGTTCCTGCTCACCCCGGTCTGGCGCGACGAATCCCGCCTGCGCGAGCCGGTCTCGGCCGGGCAGTCCGTGGTCTACCTGCCCGATCCGCTGCTGCACGACTATGCCCCGGACCGGCCCATGGCGGTCTATGCCGATTGGGACCGCTTCGAGATCCGCACCGTTGCCGGGGTCGGCAACGACTATGTGGCGGTGGACGCCCCCTTTGCCGGGGACTGGCCCCTGGGAACCCTGGCCGCGCCCTGCCGGTACGGGCTGTCTTTTGATCCGCGCCGGGTCGAACGCTTCACCGAGGATGTGGCCCTCTGGCGGCTGCGCTTCGAGGCCCGTGGCGAGGGGTCCTTGCCGACCCTGGCCGAGCCCGAGCTGTACCAGGGACAGCTGGTCTGCCCGCTGGCGCCCTCCTGGGCCGAGATCGAGGAGGCGCGGGAAAACAAGTGGGTCCGGCTGGACACGGATATGGGCCGGGTCGAGTACGATATCCAGTCCATCGAGCCGGTACAGACCCGGACCGCGCTGTTCGTGCTCACCAACCGGCAGCGCATCGACACCTTCCTGCGCTTTCTGGCCATGTTGCGCGGCAGGCTGGTCCCGTTCTGGCTCCCCTCGCCTGCCCGCGGCCTGGAACCGGCGGTCCCGGCTGCCGTAGGCGAGACCACCCTGCTGATCCAGCCCATTGACTACGAGTTCGCCCTGTCCGGCTCGGCCGCCCATGCGCATATCGAGCTGGTCACAACCGGCGGGATCACGATCCGCCGCGCCATCACCGGCATCACCACGCTGCCCGACGGGACCGAGCAGCTTGCCCTGGATGAACCGCTGCCGTGCGCCGTCAGCCGGGATGCGCTTGCCCGTAGCGCCTGGCTTGAGCTGTGCCGCCTGGACAGCGATGCCGTCAATCTCCAGTGGTTCGGCGGCGACTGCCTGGAAACCCGGCTCCCGATTGTGGTGTTGCCATGAGCTATGTTGAACGCGAACGATCCGACCATGGCGGCCATCCGCTCATGCTCTACCGGTTTTCTTTGGGTGAGGCCCAGTGGCTCTACACCTCCGCGGACCACGAGGTGGTGATGGAGGCCGATACCTATGTGCCCGTGTTCATCCAGGGCGGCCGGATCATCCGCGGCGGCGACCCCCGGCGTTCCACCCTGGAGATCGAGGTGGCCGCCCAGAACGCGGTGGCCCGCGTCTTCCTGCCCGGCTGGATCGGCGGCCTGATGCTGGTCACCGTGTACCGCCACCATTATCAGGACGGCGATTTTTTCCCGGTCTGGAAGGGTCGGGTTACCGGCTGTCGCTGGTCGGGCAGCACGGCCACCCTGTCGTGCGACTCGGCCTTCACCCTGTTCCGCCGGGCCGGGCTGCGGCGGCATTACCAGCCCGGCTGCCCGCATGTGGTGTTCGGGCCGGGCTGCGGGCTCGACCCGGCTGCCTACCGGGTGCAGACCACGGTGGCCGCGGTGAGCGGGAACGTGGTGGACCTGGCCGGGGCGGCGCCGGAGGACGGGTATTATACCGGCGGCATGCTCCAGTTCGGGGTGGATCGACGGCTGATCACCCGTCACACTGGGGCCCGCATCACCACCCTGGACGCGGTCCCCGGCCTGGCCGTCGGTTCGGCGGTGATGCTGCTGCCGGGCTGCGCCCGTGATCCGGCTGCCTGTGAGCGGTTTGGCAACATCGAGAACTTCGGCGGCCTGCCGTTTTTGCCGTCGAAAAACCCTTTTTCCGGGGACGCCCTGGTCTAGAGTCGCGCCCCTCGCGGGCGCGTGGATTGAAACTATGTGGCAATTCGTGGTTTGGGTCGGGCTGCAACTGGTGTCGGCGTTCCTGTTGCGGCCCAAGACATCGGCGGCCGTGCCCGCGCCGGGCGAGGTGTCCGGGCCGACAGTGGATGCCGCCTCGCCGGTGCCGGTGCTGTTCGGCACGCGCCGGATCAGCGCGCCCAACTGCTGCTGGTACGGCGATATCGCCACCACCCCGATCACCAGGTGCGGTGGAGGCAAGAAATGAACGAGCGTCGGGTGTATTTCTGGCATCTGAAGGCCCTGGGGTACTGCAACCGGCAGATGCGCCGCTGGTGCAAGGAGCACGGCGTCTCCTGGCGCGAGCTGCGCCTGGAGGGGATCGCGGCTGACCGGTTGCTGGCCCTGGACAGCTCGGCCATGGCCCTTGAGGCAGTGCGCCGGGCCGAGGCCTCCGGCTGGTCGGCCGTGCCGGTGCGCGGCCCGGATGAGACCGGGGGGTGTGTCTGATGGGCGGCAGCAATAAATCGTGCTCGACCGTGGGCTACCGCTACTTCGCGGGGCTGCACCTGGTCTTTTGTCATGCGCTGGATCGCCTGCTGCAGATCCATGTCGGCGAGAAGATTGCCTGGAGCGGCCAGGTGGCCGCGAACACGGCACTCCACATCGATGAGCCCAACCTGTTCGGCGGCGAGGAACGCGAGGGCGGCGTGCGCGGCCAGGTGGACGTCTGTTTCGGTCGACCGGATCAGGGGGTGAACAGCTACCTGCAATCGCTTCTGGGCCCGAGAACCCCGGCCTATCGCGGCCTGTTCGGTCTGGTGGCCCGGCGGTGCATGGTCGCGGCCAACAACCCCTATATCAAGGGCTGGGGCATCCTGGGGCAGCGCACCCGCATCGGCTGGCGCGACGACCTGGCCGAGATCACGGCGCCCGACGGGTATCCCGACATGAACCCGGCGCACATCATTTTAGAGACGCTCACCAACACCAGCTGGGGCGGGCTGGGCTATCCCCTGGCCGATATCGACCTGCACAGTTTCCAGACCGCCGCCAACCTGCTGGCCGCCGAGCAGCTCGGCCTGTCGTTGATCTGGGCCAAGAACACCAGCGTCGAGGATTTCCTGCAGATCATCCTCGACCACATCGACGGGGTGCTCTTTTTCTCGCATGCCACCGGCCTGCTCACCCTGCGCCTGGTCCGGGCCGACTACAATATCGGCGCGCTGCCGGTGCTGGACGAGTCCAGCATCATCGAGCTGGTCGAGTTTACCGCGCCCAACGATACCGAGGTGGTCAACCAGGTGGTGGTCAACTTCGTTACCCGCGACAACCGGCCGGAGTCGGTCACCGTGCACGACATCGCGGGCATCGCCCGGATGAACGGCCAGCTCAATACCAGCACCCTGGACTTTGTCGGCATCACCCACCCCGCCCTGGCCGCCCGGATCGCCGCCCGTGAACTCCAGCAGCTGGCCATGCCCATTGCCACCTGCACGGTGGTGGTCAACCGGCGGCACGCGGGCCTGGAGCCGGGCGACTGTTTCAGCTTCAGCTGGGGGCCTTTGGGGGTGCGCGACATGGTCATGCGGGTCAGCCAGATCGAGGTCAGCGCCGGGGCCGACCAGAGCGTGCGGGTGACCGGCGTGCGCGACGTGTACGGCCTGGGCGCGGTGGCCTTTACCGAGCCCACCGGCAGCCTGTGGACCGATCCGGTGAGCGGGCCCGCGCCTGCCCTGAACCGGCGGCACGTGGAGTTGACCTGGTGGCAGTTTGTCCAGGTCTACGGCGACAGCGACGCGGTGCTGGCCGAGCTGCACGCGGACTCGACCCTGCTGACCAGCTACTGCGCCCGGCCATCCGGGGACGCCCTCCACTACGAGATGTGGACCCGGAACACCGGCGCGACCGACTGGGTGTTGCAGGATGCCGACTCGTTCCCGTACTGGTCGGCCCTGGTCGAGCCGGTTGGGGCAGCGCTGAGTTCCACCCTGGTCCTGGCCGCGCCCATCGACCCCGACCTGGTGCGGATCGGCGCCTATGCCGCCCTGGGTTCGGAGCTGGTCGGCCTGACCGCAATCGATCTGGAGGCCAACACCATCACTGTTGATCGCGGCGTGCTCGACACCCTCCCGGTCCCCCATGCGGCCGGGACGCTCTTCTGTTGCCACCAGGACCTCCATGGACTCGATCCTTCCCCCCGTTCCGAGGCCGAGTCCGTGGAGGTCCGCCTCCTGCCCTCCACGCCCCGGGGGCGGCTGGCGCTGGAGGACGCGCCCACCGATACCGTCACCCTGGTCGGCCGGATGATGCGGCCCTATCCGCCGGGGGGTTTGCGGATCTGTGAGCAGTGGTGGCCCCCGAGCATCGGTGCGGCCGAAGAGTTGCGCCTGGACTGGGCGCACCGGAGCCGGCTGCTGCAGACCGTGCGGCTTAACCGGCAGGACGAGGGGGATATCGGTCCGGAGCCGGGCACTACCTACACACTGCGGATCCATGGCGAGACCGACAGCCTCCTGCGCGAGGTCACGGGTCTGGCCACCACCACCTACACCTATGCCGCGGCCGACGAGTCCAGCGACAGCGGGTTTGCTCCGGGCGTGCTCAACCAGCAGCTGCGCGTCGAGCTGGAGAGCGTCCGCGACGGCCTGACCAGTCTGCGGATGTGGAACATAACCGTGCAGCGCGGCTGAAGGAGGAACCTATGGTCCAGGCTGAAATCATTACGAAAAGCGCTAAGTCAATCTTGGCGGCCCTGGCCGCGATCGGCATCCAGGTGGATCCGGAGATCGCCAACGCCATCGTGACTGTTGGCCTGGCGTTTTATGCGGTCCTGTCGGCCATTGATGCAATCACAAAGAAACGACGGGCTGAAGGCAAGTAATGGACCAGGGCGGAGACGGGATCAGCTGGTTGCGGGATGTGGTCTCGTCCATCTCGGCCGCGCTCGTGATCCTGGTGCCTGTTGTCTGGCGGGGAGGTCGGAAGTTGCAGGAATTGGAATCAGCCGACACGGTGCAACGGGAGCGCATTGCCGACAACGCCAATCGCATCGAGCGGGTTGAAGCGACGCTCAACCGGACAATCGACCAGATCCACGACACCACCGTTGAAAACCACGACAAGCTGGCCTCGATCGATCAACGGCTGGCCCTGGCTGAGGCCCGGCTCGAGTATATCCAGAAACAGCAGGATGAGGCCCTGGCAAAACAGACTGAGGCCATGGAATGTCAGCAGGAGATGCAGCGGTTGCAGGTCGAGTTCAAGGCGAATTTGAGCGAAGTGTTGAACCGTACAGAACGGCGGACCGTCCAGATCCTCGACGAAAACTGCTCGATGCGGAGAAAAGGCGATCCGGTCGCGCCACATTATGAGCGGGAGAGCTGATGAGCGATCAAATGCAACCAGGAGAGAGCACGTGAAGAACCACCAGGGCGGACCATGGATACAGCTGGTGATCGTGTTGGCCACGGCCCTGCTGCTGGCAGTGATTTTTTTTATTATCGCCCGCGCCGCCCAGGCCGCGCAGGTCTCGAAACAGCTCACCGTGCACTGGACCTATCCGGAGACCGACCAGGCCGCCATCACCGGCTTCCGGCTCTACAACCAGGCGGGGGACATCGTGATTGCCGACATCCCTCCAGCGGCCCGCCAGGCCAGCGCGGTGTACACCTACGAGGACAGCGCCATCCAGGCGCTGCACCTGGTGGCCATCGGCAGGGATGGCTCGGTCAGTACGCCCTCCAACATTTTTTTGATACCGCCCCGGCCGACCATCATCCAGGGTGTTGGGAAGATCACGGTGGAGCTGGAGTCTGTCGAGGTGGGGCCATGACACACAACTACTCAAAGGCCACCACCAGCCGTTTGCCCAGCGCCGCTGCGACCCGGTTCAGCGTTTTCAGGGACGGCGACCCCGTGGGGTTTTCCAGGCGCTGCACCGACGCCCACGAGGTTTCCAGCGATCGGGCCAGCTCGGCCAGGGTGGTATCGGCCCGGTTTTTTCGGACCAGCAGGGCGACCTGGACCCCGACGTCCGGGATGATCCGGAAGACGTTGTCCCCGGATGCGGGCGAAGGATCGGGGATCTCCTGCTTGTCGGCGATGCGCTGCTCCAGGCACAGGGTGAGCACCTCGGCCGCGTTGAACAGGGCCTCGTCCAGGGATTCACCCTCGGTGAACGCCTCTGCAAGGTCGATGAACTCGACCAGGTAGTTGTCGTCCTGGTCGCGGGTGATTGTTGCCGGGTATTCGATTTTCACGACAATTTGACTCCTGTCTGGTGTTCGATTTTTCTCAGCAGGCCGATGCCGATGTCCCGGCCCGCGTGCACGGGGACCGGCACGGTTTTGGCACCGTTGGACAGCAGGTGATGGCTGCCTTTGGTGCGCACGATTTTCCAGCCGTGGGCCTGGAGTATTTTGATAACCTGTCTGCTGTTCATATATAAATGATATATCATTTTTGACATACTTCAAGGGATATTGGAACACATGACTGATGAAAAGGTAGCGGTCGGTATCAAGACCCGGGCCGTGGTCCGGGGAGAGATCGTGGATCTCTTGCCGTGCCCGTTTTGCGGGCAGCCAGGGAAAATGATCACTGGTGCCTTTGGTGGCTATCGTTGGGCCGCAGCCGGTTGCGAGACCCCTGGCTGTATCTGTGAGGTGGATAGGTACAGGTGTCGCCGTAAAATATTTGGCTATAACGATGCCGACAACATGTCTGCGGCAAAAACAAAATGGAACCGGAGGGCGGCATGAACACCGCCCTTGCCGGAACCGGCCGCCGGAAGCGTTTGGTCATCGATGGCGAAAACTACTACCTTGTGGTTACGTCTGGTCCGGACGGGCCACATGTGTGCTGCACCTGCCCCCGGGAAAATGCCCCCGATAATCTCCGGATGCGCGCCGCGGTCGATGCGCTCTGCATCGAGATCACCTCCATGCTGCGCACGCTATGATGCCCAGAAACTCCTGCCCAGCCGGCGCGCTAACACGCTCGTCCTTTTTGATGCTCAGCACGGTGCTGATCTGGTGCGCGTCGGCCTGGGCGGGATCCATCACGGTCGAGTTTGGCTATCGGCCACCGTCCGACCGCACAGTGGCCGGGTTCCGGCTCTACCGCGACGGCAAGCCGGTCTGCTCCACCACCGATCCGGCAGCGCGAACCCTGCACTGCGATTCCGTGGACACCGGAGCCCAGGCCGCCTACACCCTCACCGCCCTGTTCGCGGACGGCGCAGAGTCCCCGCATTCCGCGCCGTGCCGGTTCCCCGCGCCCGCAGGTCTGCCTGCGGATCCGCCGGTTGATCCGCCAGCCGATCCACCCCGGCCGGAGATCGGGCTGCCGATCATCCAATCCGCCACCCTGGAGGCCCTGCCATGAGCGCCACCGACTGGCCGCCGGTCCCGCCCGGCCTGCCGACCACCTTTACCGAGGCAGTCCTGGCCGATCCGGTTTGTCCGGAGTGCGGTCGCCAGCTGCTGTGCGTCTACGGCGGCCTCTTCGATTACGATACCCTGTACTGTCCGCATCCCTGCTGTTTTGAATACCAGTATCCCACATCGAGTTCAGGAGGAAGGCAAGCATGACCCTGGGACAAGCACAACGACAGTTCACCCGGATGATCGGACAGCTGATCCGATACGCGTATGACGCGGGGTTTGAACTGACCTTCGGCGACGCCTACCGAGACCCCCGCCGCCACGGCGAATGGGGCCGCAAGGTGGGTTACAGCGCGGCCCGGAGCCAGCATAAACGCCGTTTGGCCGTGGATTTCAACCTGTTTAAGGACGGCAAGTATCTGACGCGCACCGAGGACCACCAACAGCTGGGCGAGTATTGGGAGTCCATCGGCGGCACCTGGGGTGGTCGCTGGGGCGACGGCAACCACTACAGTCTGGAGTACGAGGGGTTCAAGTGAGGATCACCTCCCGAGCCGGTCCAGCACGTCCACGGCCGCTATTTTATGCTCGGTGAGCAGGTGGGTGTACCGCATGGTCATACTTATGTCGCTGTGTCCCATGATGTCGCCCACGGTGCGGATATCCACGCCCAGCATGATCAGGTAACTGGCGGCAATGTGCCTGAGGCTGTAGAGCGTGATGCCGCTGATCCCCGCATTCCGGCAGGCCGTGGCAAAGGATCGCTTGAAAAACTCGCTCGCGATTCGCTGTGGTTTGGTGTGGGCCGGTAAAAAGACATATGTGCTGCCGGAGTTGATCTCCCGCAGGGTGTCGAGCTGGGCGACTGCCTGCCTGGTCAGCGGCACCAGCCTGGATCTGCCTGTTTTGGTGGTGTTGAGCACCAAGGTCCGCTCTGCCTGCCGCACCTGTGGCCAGGTCAGGCTTGCCGCCTCGGACGGCCGCATGGCCGTGTGCAGCAGGATCAACACATAGCTGTAGAGGGTTGGCGACGCCGACACGCAGCACCAGTCCAAAAGCCGCTCGATCTCTGCCAGGGTCAGGATCGGCTCCCGGTTGCGCGGTGGCGCAGGCGGCGAGACATCCTCGGTCGGACAGGTAACCTCCAACCCCCATTCGAGCCGGGCATACCGGTACAACCCACGCAGAAAAACAAAGTCCTCAAGTTTCGGGGTTGGTACTAGCAAGCGCGATTTGATAGCCAACCTCTTGAAATACTATCATTTTAACGTGAAAAGCCTTTTGCTTTCCGATACATTTGGATTTACGAAAATACCTAATGATATCAAAAAGAAAAGGCTCAAATGGACCATACTCGAAACTACCAGGAGCAACAAGAGGCAAAACGACTGCAGAACCGGATTTCTTCCTTTCTGGAAGATTTCAAGGTTGGCACCCTGCTGAGTGGCAGCGGCATCCGTAAAGTGCGTGGGGCAAAACCTCTGGTAGTCTTCGCGACTATTTTTTCTTTGCCGTTTTGCGGGGTCAATTTTTCTCGTGGAATCGTCAACAATCCCGGGTTGCAATTCCGCAAGGATGCCGCTTACGAGTTCTTGAAAAATCCACGGTATAACTGGCGGAAATTTTTGTTGAGCCTGGTGACGGTGGTGGTGCGGTTCATGGACGTGCTGACCGACGAACAGCGTGAGAAGGTGTTGATCATCGATGACAGCACCTATGACCGATCCCGATCCAAAGTGGTTGAACTCCTCGCCTGGGTACACGATCATAACGCCAATCGAAGCCTGAAAGGATTCAAACTCATGACCTTGGGCTGGTCGGATGGAGTCAGCTTCCTGCCGCTTGACTTCATCCTCTGTTCCGCATCCAGGGCGAGCAAGCGGTTGCAGGGCATCAGAAAAGAGCTGGATAAGCGTTGCTGCGGCTACAAACGCAGAATGGAGGCCATGGACAAATCCACCGAGCATCTGGAATCCATGGTGAAACGGGTGCTGTCGCGGGGGATTCGAGCCGACTACCTCCTGATGGACAGCTGGTTTGCCTTTCCCTCCCTCCTCGCCACCTTGGGCGAACATCTGCCTGTACTCTGCATGGGCAAGGATATGCCAAATATCTTTTACCGGTATCAAGGACAATGGCTGCGACTGGGACGACTCTTCGCCAAGCTGAAGAAGCGGCGCGGTAAGGCCAGGATTCTGGCCAGCGTGGTAGTGGAAACCAAAAAGGAACAAAAGGTCAAAATTGTGTTTGTCCGCCACCGTCACCAACGTAAGTGGTTGGCCATCCTCTCGACCAAAATTGATCTTGCAGACGAGGAGATCATCCGCATCTACGGCAAACGGTGGGACATTGAGGTGTTCTTCAAAATGTTGAAGCACTATCTCAACCTGGAGAGGGAGACACAGTTGCGTGATTTTGACGGTATCATAGGCCATATCACCGTTACCATGAGCCGTTATGTTTTCCTTGCTTTTGAGCAACGCTGTCATGATGATCCCCGTACTCTTGGCACGCTCTTTTACGCCTGTAGCGAAGAACAACGGGATCTGAGTCTCGCTGAGGCTATGGAGCGGCTACTCAGCCTGGCATTGGACAAGGTCAGGTCAGCAGGCATTATCGCCGAAAATGCAATCGTTGCCATTGTTGATGCAGTCATGGGTTTTGCCATTGATATGCTGAAATCTGGAAGGAGAGTTGCCTGCATTACAAACCTAACAACGGGGAGTTAGGACAACTCAGAAACTTGAGATCATAAGGAATCTGGCGGAAAAGAACATTTTCCCGCTTCAGCCGAACCGGCCCAACCCTGCAACTTGTGCCATACACCACTTTGATGCCTTCATGGGGCGGCAACCCGGCAAGAACGGCACGGGTAAGGGCATTGCCCCCCTGTGGGGTTTTATCGCTCAGAATGCCGTTGTAGAGCACATACACAGCCGTGTTGTTATGAATGCCGATGAGCGGAGTTATACCGGATACCTCATCCGGCAGCGGCTGTCCGGTTTCCTTGAAGAAAACGAAGCGGGCCAGGTCTATAAAAGAAACCGTTTGGGCGATCTGGCCGGTGTTGTCAAAAAGGGTTTCGCCAAGGGAGCAATATTTGAAACCGCTTCCAAGGCCGGGCACGTTCACCTCGGAAGAACTTGTTTTTCCCTTCTTTTTATACCCTTCAACAACAGACTTGAGGCGAGGCACCGTAACCCCGCTACAAATATTTTCGTCCATTTCAACAAGAATGCACTTTCTTGTTCCTCCATCCGCCTTGTTTTGCGCCAATACTGCTTGGCCTGTTGTGCCGCTTCCGGCAAAGCTGTCCATGATGATGGAATCCTTATCCGTGGCAATCTGAATGATTCGGCGAATAAGGTTCACCGGTTTTGGTGTAATGAAGACAGAGGCAGAATCTTCAAACTCAACAAGGGAGAGCAATTCTTTCTTGGCGTCCTGGGTATGGCCGACATCTTTGTAAGACCAGAGGGTTTGAGGAACAATGCCTTGTTTCACCTCGGATAGAAACCGTTTAACTGCGGGCATATTGTTCCCTGTCTTTCCCCACCATATTCTATTGTCAGCATCCATCTCTTTGTATTTTTCTTCTGAATAAATCCAATATCTTCCTTTGGGTGGTCCTGGTATAATTCGGCCAGATGGACATGTAATAGGATATGTTCCTTCACTGTAAAAATTTCGGGCTGATAAATCGCTAGTCTTCCATGGCCCCCTAGGGTCATTATCAGGATTATTATATCTTCTGTCGGCTTCTTCACTTCTTGGGATGGGATTTGGGCACCATTTTTCTCCATTTCTGGCATAGACAAGAATAAAATCGTGATCTTCTGAAAAATGTTTCGCTGAATTTTTTGGGGCATATACCTTTTGCCAAATAACAGACGCGATAAAATTCTTTCTGCCGAAAATTTCATCCAACAGAAAACGCAATGAGGTCACTTCGTTGTCATCAATGCTGATAAAAATAACTCCGTCTTCTCGCAAGAAGTCTTTCAGTAAACGAAGGCGGGGATACATCATGCACAGCCACTTGTCATGGCGGGAAAGGTCTTCAGCTTCAACCCCTACCACATTGCCCAACCATTCCCTTATTTCCGGGCTGTTTACATTGTCCCTGAATCCGTGAAGGCTTAGATCAGTATGCTGCGACTCGGTATCAAACCGGTAAGTTTCGAGCTACTTAAGTCATCCTGTGCCAGTTTACTCGAAAGCTACAGTAAAAATGCCTCATGTCCTTTGATTTTCTTTGAAGAGCAACCCAAATGCTGACCGGCAGGCGCACTCCTCCTGTCATATTGCTCGCAGAACCCTGAAAGCCGCGTCAGCGGGCTGGGACAAGTTGACCGTACACCTCCTTGAAAGCTGCAAAACCAGGACAGTGACGGCCAAAGCGCACAAGCAGCCGTCTGCCGCGACTCAGCAGACGGCCCGCCAGGTAGATCAACTCCTGCATCACCGTGCGGATGCGACGGCGTTTGGCTGGATGGCGAATCGGTGAAAACTCGCCCAGCAGCCCCATTTGTCCGATGGCACGCAGGATGTTATACGTCAAGCAACCCAGGGCCATGACCAGCGCATTGGTGGCAAATTTACCACTGGGCAGGCGCTCCAAATCAAGATCAGTTTTGAATTCGCTGTGGAATTGCTCTGAAGTGGCGTGATCCCGATACAGACCAATCACCTCATCGGGAGTCATTTCCAGATTGGTCCACCAGCCTTCCAGGGTGATCTGCGGCATGAGCAATATTTGCCCGTTGCGGTCGCTGCTGCGCTCCGTCACCTGCACGATCCGTTGACAGGGAGAGCTCCGGCCCTTGATCTCCACCGCTTCATCGATCACCAGGAGGCCAACCCGCTTGCCGGGCCGCGGCGTGCTGACCGCGCCTTCGCCAAACACACGCTCGCGCCAGGACAACACATTGCTGCCGCGCGGGTTCCACTTGATGATGAAGCGCACCTGTTCCGTTGCGGCGAGCAGCTTCCGGTTTTCTTCGGCATCGTGGGCCGAATCCAGCCGCACCAGACACTCCTGATTGGTGAGGCTGCGCGCCGCCTTGAGCGTCCGCTGAAGAAAGGGGACAAACTCGTGCTGAGCATGCTGACTGCCGGGCCGCAGTTCAACTTCCAGGCACCAGCCTTCCAGACCCAGGTACGCGGCGATGGGGGCATAGCCATCGAAGTTCTTATAGGTGCGGCTCACGCCTTCCTTCGTGGTGTTCGAGTTATCCTGGGGGAATACGTCCACATCCAGGGGAACCAGACCTTGAGCGCAAGCAGAAATCTTGACACCAAGCTGTTTGAGCATGGTATGCGCTGCGCGAAAGACGTGTGGAATCAGGCCGGTTGCCCCTGCCGTATCCAGGCGTTGACGCAGGCTTTCGGCTGAGGGCAGGCGGTGAATGGCCAGGGCCTGTCTGAAATAGTCGTCGCCCTGCATGGCGGCAATTGCCTGAAAATCGCTTTTGCCCAGGGACAGTAAGCCCAGGTAACTGCGCAGGATATCGATGTCGCTGATCTGCTCGGTCCCCCGGCTCTGCCGGCTTGCACGCCGGCTCAAGTCGCTGTAGCGGTTGATGCACGCGCCGACCAGGGCCAGGCCGGAGTGGCTGGTGTAGAATTCGTCGCTGCTCTGCTCAAGAATCAATCGTTTCATCTTTTCACCTGCCTGGTGAGTTTTACGGACAGGTGGATATTGCAACTTTTTAACTGAAATTTCAATATGTTAGTTGCATGGGCAAACAATTTTTATTGATGAATGTTCACGGAAACAGGTTGTCGTTATATACCCACTTCTCGTTACCGGTATTGTACGGCGGATCGATGTAGATGCACTTCACCTGCCCGGCGTAATAGGGCAGCAGGGCTTTCAAGGCCAAGAGGTTGTCGCCCTGCACAAGCAGATTGCCACTATCCGGGTCACCCACCGATACATCCGGGTCGCATTTGAGTAAATGAACCGGCACTTCCTTATGATGATGCACCACGGCCTTTTTGCCGATCCAGTCCAGGGTAGGCATTGTAACTCCTTAAAAGAGCAGAGAAATAGAGAGCGGGCTGTTCTACCGCTCTGCGGATAAGGCTAAACAAAAAGGGATAATCTGCACTGCGTACAACCATGGTTCCCGGTTGCGCCAAGGCTCTGAAACGGCTTCCCCGGGCCGGATCATTCCAGAGACTACCCAACTACCCGGATCTTTTGTCTAAAGCACGAAAATAATCTTCTGCTGTCTTGGAAAAATTCCGTCTTCGATACAAGGCGGGGTTTCCCCCCCCCAATCGCTCTGCCAGAATACGGTGTGAAAGGCCATGGGATAATTCGCTGCTCGCGCAGGCGGTTAAAGGTTGTCCGGTGCATATCCTTCGACGTGTTTCATATTGGCCTGGATACATACTGCTCTCCACCGCAACCTGTGTCGTGCTCCTCGTCCGTTTTCTGCTCAATGCCGTCCCCATCGTTGGCCTGGGCGGCGGCAGATGTTGCATTTTAACGGTTTGTGCAAATTTTTCAGGACCGCTTCCAGTTTCCCCTGCCTCCGGTTGGAATGTCTTCGTTTCCGGTCATCGGTATGACCAGCTCCCATGTTTGTGCGGGTGCGCGGATTCTTTATATGTAACCTATGAATTTTATATTCTTTTTTTATGTGCGATGTTTTTCTGATGATTTTGGTTTGACAATTTCCAGCTGTCGACTATACTGGAATCAGGCTGGTTGGTCAGTCATTTCTCCTTGCTGGTGCCCCGTCACTTTCCCCCTGGTGACGGGGCTTTTTTTATGCGCTTCTTGTGCTGTTTTTCATCATGCGGCGTGCGCGGTCTCTGGAAGGCTTCCGGTTGTCCGCAGACTATCTCCGCTTACCCGTCCGTTCCTCCGCACTGCCTGCCTGCTGCGCACGGCAGACTTGCACTTTTGTCGATATATTGTACAATTGCGCGCCTGTTTTTCCTGATTGCATCCCGGTTTCTCCCTGATGGTTGGCTTCCCGCCTGTGCACCTCCCGTGGATCGACGCGTCGGCGACCAGGTTCGGACGCATTTGCTTTTCAAGCCATGATCGTGAGGTTTCGTAGCGTCTTGCCGGAGTCTTTCGTTCTCCGTCCCGAGGTATCTGCCGCAAGCGTGCCGGGATGTGCTCTGCCGCCCAATTCCGTCAATGGGTGAATGGTATGGATATTGTGCTGTTGCTGGTTTTGATCGTGCTCAACGGTGTGTTCGCCATGTCCGAGATTGCGATTATCTCGTCGCGGGAGGTCCGGCTCGAAGCCATGGTGCAGGAGGGGAAAGGCGGCAGCCATTTGGCGCTGCTGCTCAAGCGCAATCCCGGCACCTTCCTCTCCACCATTCAGGTCGGCATCACCATGGTCGGCATCCTCAGCGGCGCGATTGGGGAAAACGCGCTGATCGAACCGCTGGCCGGGTTTCTTTCGACCCTGCCGTTAGCGGCAGACTATTCCCGGACCATCGCCCTGGTGGTGGTGGTGATCGGGCTGACCTTTCTGACCGTGGTTATCGGCGAGCTGGTTCCCAAGCATCTCGGCCTACTGGCTCCGGAACGGGCCGCGTCACTGGTGGCCCGGCCCATGCACCTGCTGGCCCGGATGGCCCGGCCGCTGGTGTGGATGTTTTCCGCTGCCTCCAGCCTGATCCTGCGTCTTTTGGGGGCTACCCAGAGAGAGGCCGACCAGGTCAGCAACGAGGAAATCACCCTGCTCATGCGCCAGGGTGCGCTGGCCGGGGTGTTTCACGAGAGCGAACAGGTTCTGGTTTCCAACGTGCTGCGGCTGGACGAGCAGCCGGTGGTCGAGATCATGACCCACCGTCAAGAGCTGGTCACGCTTGATATCGACCAGCCCGAAGAGAACATCCGGGATTTTCTGCAAACCAATCCCTATTCCCGGATCATTGCCTGTCATGGCGGTCTGGATTCGGTGGCCGGACTTCTGCGCACCGTTGACCTGTTGCATGTCGCGCTTAACAACCAAGAACTGGTGCTGGATGATCTGCTGCGGCCGCCGCTGTACGTGCCCGAATATGTCACCACGACCCAGCTGATGGAGCAATTCCGCAAATCCCTGCTTCAGTGTGCACTGGTGGTGGACGAGTACGGCGACATTCAGGGGTTTGTCACCCTGACCGACGTGCTGGCCGCCATTGTCGGCGAGGTACCGTCCCAGTCCTCAGCGGCGGATCCGGATTTTGTCCGGCGGGAAGACGGCTCCTGGCTTGTCGACGGCGGGGTGTCGATCGAACGGTTCAAAACCGTACTGGACTTTGATGCGGATCTGCCCGGCGAAGGAAGCGGTCGCTACCATACCCTGGCCGGTCTGGCTCTTTTCCTCCTTGGCCGCATTCCCACCGAGGCCGACCGCTTCGAGGCTGCGGGCTGGCTGTTCGAGGTGGTGGATATGGACCGGAACCGGGTTGACAAGGTGCTGGTGCAGCCCCGGCCTGCCGAGGAAGAATGAATCGTTGGGACTTGGTAGGTTACGAGGGTTTGTGTTTGTTTACTGTTTTGTTTGTGTTAGGATGGTGTTGCCCATGGGTCATGATCGGCATGACCCATTTTTTGTGGGAGATGCCGTTGAAAAAGAACATTGCCTTGGGCGGTCTGGTCATCGCCTGCTTTATGCCCATCTTCTGGCGGGTAGCGGCCCGGGGAGCGAGCGAACCCATCGGCCTGCTGTCCGATCTCGCCCTGGGGCTTCTGGTGCTGGCGCTCTGTCTGCTCGGCCCCTGGTGGGCGCGGATTCCGCTGGTCTTGCTGTGGGGCGCAGCCCAGCTCTGCGGGCACGAGCTGCTGGCCGCCATGCAGCGGATGCCGGTCTGGCAGGATCTGCACTACCTGGTCGACCGGGACTTCATGGCGCGTACCACCGCCGGCCTCAACTTCTCCTCGCCGGTCACCACCGCACTGTTGGCGCTGTCCATGGTTCTGGCCTGTCTGCCTCGGGTGCGCTTTCCTAAAAAATGGCTGGCCTCGCTTGGAGTGTTGGCAGTCCTTTTGCTGGTGGCGCAGGGCTTCTGCGCGGCCCGGTACGACCGGCAAAGCGTGCAGGCCCGCTACAACCCCCTGCACTGGCTGGCGCTCGACGGCCTGAGCCCGATCCTGCGTCCCGCGTCGCAGCTTGCCGATATCGAGCTGCCGCCCGGACTGAACACGCTCGATCTGGACGCGCCACCGCTGATCAGCCTGCCGGGCAAGGCGAAAAACGTGCTGATCGTGGTGCTTGAAGGCATTCCCGGCCTCTATCATCCCGAGATCCGGGCGGCCATGGCTAAGGATCTGCCCGCGGACATCACCATGCACCGCCTGGACGCAGCTGCCAAGCAGGCGATGCTGGTTCCGGACCTGACCGCCCACAGCCATCAGACTATTCGCGGGCTGTATGCGATCTTGTGCGGGGACTACAGCAAGCTGTCCTGGGATACGCCCAAGGGATTTGAGCTGGCGAGCAATCCGGTACGGGCTGCCGACTGCCTGCCCGCGGTCATGGGCCGGGCAGGCTGGTCCACCCATTTTCTCCAGGCTGCCGGACTGGGGTTCATGGGCAAGGATCGGGTCATGCCCCGAATGGGCTTTCAACAGGTGCACGGCAGTGAATGGTTCACCGATCCCAACCCCTATCCCTTCGAGTGGGGCGCGGTCGATTCGGCCTTTTTTGCGGGGGCCCGGCGCTATATCGCCGAGTTACAACGCGCCGACAGCCCCTGGATGCTCACCCTGCTCACCGTGGGCACCCACCAGCCCTACGGGGTTCCGGACGGGATAGAGAAGGACTATCCGTCGCGCAAACACGCTGTGGTTGACCTGCTGGATCAGGCGGTGGCCGACTTCATCACCAAGCTTCGGCAGGACGGGGTTCTGGAAAACACCCTGGTGGTGCTTCTTTCCGACGAGTCCCACGGTTCCGCAGGCGGCGACTGGATCTGCAGCTGGGGTCTGGGCATGGTGCTTGCGCCGGAAACCCTGCCCCGACTCAAAAAGGGCGGGTACGGACTGGTAGATGTCGAGGCCTCGGTGCTCGATTACTGCGGCATCACGCCGCCCCGGTCCATCATCGGCCGGAGCCTGTTTCGGGACTATGCCGCACCTCGCGAGATGATCGCCTTTACCGCCTCCCGACTGCGTGTGCACACCGCGGACAACAAACGCTACGAATGTACTGCCGACGACCGCTGTCTGGTGGGCGTGGCCGACAGCCTGCTTGGTCCGCCGCCGGAGGGCTTCGAGAGCGCCGAACAGGACGCGGGTCCCCGTTTGCGCGCCATGGCCAAGGTGCTGGACAGCAAGTTGCATCTAGGCTCCAGCCGGACCCGGGTGCTGAAGTTTGCCAACGGCGAACAACGGCTCTTGCCGGAGAAGATCACCAACGAGTGGTCGGACAACCTGGCCGGGGCGCAGTATCTGGATTTCCCGGCCCAATCCACCGTGGAGGTGAGTATTCGCTACACCATGCTGAGCGCGCCGCCCGAGGGGGTGCGGCTCAAGCTGCTGGCCAAGGAGTGGGAGGCGACGCAGACAATCCCGGAGATTCCGGAATTTCCGGTGGCAGCCGCGGGCGAGGAACAGAGCGTGCGCTTCTCCTTTGCCAACCCCAGGGACCGGCAGGCATTTTCTTTCCATTTGTTGGGAGAGGGGAAGGACGTGGAGATCCGGCTCGATCAGTTCGATGTCGCTATTGTAAAGAGCAAAGGCTGAGCTGCGTTGATCGCGCTGGGCCGGTTAGAAGAGGCTGAAGCGGACATTCCAGCCGCAGGCCAGAATGGTGCCCATGACCGCCGATTTGATCTCGCGGGGGTGGAGCCGGTAGTCGTCCTGGGCCATGGTGGCGTAATCGCCGATGATGCCCGGCATGTCCTGCCGCGCCCGCAACCGGGGCAGACAGATGCGGGGCCATCCGACCTTGGGCTGCTCCAGGCAGAAGAGTCCGTGCACCGTCCGGATTCGGTCGCAGAGCAAGACCGTGCGGGTGGCGGCATCGAACCGGCAACGCAGTTCGGGCAGGTGGCGGAGGTCGCGACTGCTGAGCAGTTCACACCAGGGATGTTCGTGGATGCGCCAGCCCAGACGGATGGCGCGCCGCCCGATCCGGGCCTCCACCGGGCAGTTCAGTTCGTTGACCGCCATGATCCGTTCCTGCACAATCTCGAGCGGCACCGGTTCACCTGTGCCTGCAAAAAACCAGATCCGCTGCAGCAGCATGTTTGCCGCGATCAGCACGATCAGGTTTGCGCTGCCCAGCCAGAGCAGCAAGGCGCTCGGCTGCTGCCCGGAGTCCAGGTGCGGCCACAAGAGCAGCAGCGGAATCAGGCTGCACGCTAGCCCGATCAGCACCAGGTGGACGGCTACCAGGGTTTGCAGAGAGCGCTTCAGCATGGGGCGAACCGGACAGAGTCCGGCACCAGGCGCAGAACCCCGGCTGATGAGTCCATGATTGCCTCCATGCCCAGGGGCAGGGCCAGGTTGCGTTTTTGATGGCCGCAGGGAAATCGGCCCCAGATCGGGTAGTTCGGCCCGGCCAGTTCCAGCACCCGCGACCACACCGCCTCCTGGAGGCGGAGATTTTCCAGGGTATCGCCGCTGGTGTCGAAATCGCTCAGCACCAGCCCGGCCAGCCGCTCCAGCCGTCCGGCCAGGGCCAGCTGGGTCAGCATCCGGTCGAGCCGGTACAGGGGCTCGTTGGTATCTTCCAGCACCAGCACAGCGCCGTCCCAGTCGGCATCCCAGGGCGTGCCCAAGAGATGGCACAGGGTGGCAAGGTTGCCGCCGGTCAGCCGTCCCCGGGATATCCCGCCGCGCAGCACCTCCATATCTTTGCAGGAAATTGCTTCAGGTAGCTCGCCGGTCAGCAGGGCAAACAGCGAATGCTGGCTCCGGGTATCGACCCTGGCCAGCGAGGCTGCCATGGGGCCGTGGATGGCCACGAGTCCTGCCCGTTGCACCAGAGCGCCAAGCAGTACGGTGAGGTCGCTGAACCCGGCCAGCAGCTTGGGTTCGTTTCGGATCAGCTCCCAGTCGAGCAGGTCGACCATGCGCAGGCAGCCAAAGCCGCCCCGAACGGCGATCAGGGCCTTGACCTCGGGGTCGCTCCAGAGCTGCATCAGGTGGCGGGCCCGCTCTTTGTCGCTGTCAGCCAGATATCCCGATCGGGGTTTAACCGGCCCCTGAATCTTGACGCGAAAGCCCGCGGTTTCGATGAGCCGGATGCCCGCCTCAAGCCGTTGCGGGTCGCGGACCGGTCCGGCCGGGCAGCACAGGCCGATGGTGTCGCCCCGGCGCAGCCGGAGGGGGAAGATCGGGTCAGTGGACATGGCCGGGGCTGTTGCGCTGGTAGAGCAGGAGCAGTCCCTTGAGGGTCAGTTCCTGATCAATGGTGGTTATGACGCTGGTGTAGGGCTTGATCAGCTCGGCCATGCCGCCGGTGGCAATGGTTTTTGGCGTTGAACCCGGAGTCAGCTGGCGGCCCAGCACTTCGACCATGCGGTCGACCAGGCCGCCGAATCCGTACAGCGCCCCGGAGTGGATCGCCTTGACCGTGGTGGTGCCGATGGGCTGTTCCGGGGTCACGTCGATGTCCAGCCGGGGCAGCTTGGCGGTACGCTGGGCCAGGGCGTCCAGCGAGATGCCGATTCCCGGATGGATGGTGCCGCCCACATAGGCCGGTTCGCCGCTGACGCAGTCGAAGGTGATGGCTGTGCCGAAATCGATGACGATCAGCGGCTGATGGAAGATCTCCCAGGCAGCCACGGCATTGACGATGCGGTCCGCTCCCACCTCGTCCGGGTTTTCGGTACGCACGCCCATGCCTAGCTCCAGACCGTGGGGCGCGGCCATTGGCGGTTGGCGCAGATGAGGCAGGTAGTTCCGGGCAAAAGCGAGCCAGCTGGTTTGCAGGGTGGGTACCACCGAGGCCAGAATAAACCCGGTGATGTCGCCCCTGTCGATGCCGAACATCTTGAACAGGCCGTGGTAGCGGATCGCCAGTTCGTCCGGGGTCCGGTCCTGATGCGATTGCATCCGCCAGTTGCAGATAAGGCGGCCTCGCTGAAACAGACCGCTGACTGTATGGGAGTTGCCGACATCCACGGCAAACAGCATGGGAGGCTCCGTTTATGAAAGAGGGAAGAGAGAAGAGGGGAGAGGGGTTGTCTTTTGATCGTGCGCCGGTAAAATAGACGACTTTGGATATTTTTTCCACCGTTACGCAAAAAAAGGCCGATTCCGCTGGTGGACGGACGGCCCCTGGACGCCGGAGGATGTGATGACGCCCTTTGTACAGATTGTGACCACCTGTCCCAACCGGGACAGCGCCGAGCAGTTAGCCGCCGCCCTGCTGGAGCAGCGCCTGGCCGCCTGCGTGCAGATGGGGGACTGCCGTTCCTGGTATCACTGGCAAGAGAAGATTGAACACGACAACGAGGTGGTGTGCACGATCAAGTCGCGGCAGGATCTGTTCGCGGCGGTCTGCGAGGTGATCGGCCGGGTGCATCCCTACGAGACGCCCGAGATTCTGGCGCTGCCAATCGTTGCGGTGGGCGCGGCCTACGGGGACTGGCTGCAGCGGGAACTGCGACCGGAGGAGAAAGAGCCATGAGCGAACAGCGTCCCAGAAGGGGCCGACGCCGGCGGGGCACCCCCTTTCAGTGTCACTGCTGCAAGGAAACCAAACCGTTTTGCTGGAATTGCACCTGCGGATTCGAGATCTGTCCGCAATGCTTTGAGGAGAACCTGTGGGGCATCAGCAACGGGCCCACCTGGGTCTGTCCGGATTGCGGCCGGGTGCACATAATGGAGTGAGGAGCTGCGGGCTATTTTTTTTTGAGAAAACGCATCTGGCCCTGTTTTTCCAGGAATTTGGCGAAGCGTTTGTTGATCTTGGGCAGTTTGTAAAACCGGTTGTACAGTTCGTTTTTGAGGGTGCCCTTGGCCAGGCTCGACGGGTCGAAGTAGCCCTTGGCGTTGTCCACACTGAGCACAAAGGGCGGCTTGCCGTGGCGGACCAGAATCGTGCTCATCAGCAGGCCGCCGGTGCGGTGGTTGCCCTCGAAAAAGAGCTGCGGCCAGCTGACTTGCAGGATATAGGAGCCGGCGGCCCGCCTCCAGGGACTGTCGCCCTTGTGTTTTTCCGCCCACCGGCGCATATTTTTGATCGAAAATTCGCGCTGCTCATAAAAGCGGTCGGTGTTGGCGAGGATGTGCTGTTTGAAGTCCTTGCGTTTGTTCAAATCCGCGCCGCACAGCACGATGTTGTTGAGTTCCAGAAAATGATCCAGCCCCTCTGGTTTGAGCAGCCGGATCTCCTTGTCCAGCAGCCAGTTGACATACTCGTATCCGGCAAGCATGTTGTCGATGATTTCGTCGCGCATGGGCTCCCGCCGCATGGCCAAAATATCGTTGATCGCGTCGAAATCCCGTTGCACCTCACGAAGCGACTTGCCCACCTCATCGATGTCGATGCAGTACTTGGCCGCCATATCGCCCGCACCCCTGATCAGGAGAATTCGCCGTGGAGGTATTCCTTGGTCAGCTTTTCCTGCGGGTTGTCGAACAGCTCCCGGGTGGCGGCCATTTCCACCAGGTAGCCGGTGCGGCCGCCCCGGGAGATGTCCACCGCAAAGAACGCGGTGTGGTCGGCGACGCGCTGGGCCTGCTGCATGTTGTGGGTGACGATGGCCACGGTGAAATGCTCCTTGAGGCGAATCATCAGCTCCTCGATCTGCCGGGTGGCGATGGGGTCCAGGGCGGAACAGGGTTCGTCCATCAGCAGCACCTGGGGTTCGGTGGCAATGGCCCGGGCGATGCAGAGCCGCTGCTGCTGCCCGCCGGAAAGGGAGAGCCCGTTGTTCTTCAGCTTGTTTTTCACTTCGTCCCAGAGGGCCGCCCCCTTGAGCGCTTTTTCCACCTTTTCGTCCATGTCGCCCTTGTACCGGTTGAGCCGAAGGCCGAAGGCCACGTTCTCGTAGATGGACATGGAAAAGGGGTTGGGCTGCTGGAACACCATGCCGATGTTGCGGCGAACATTGACCGGGTCGACCCGCTTGTCGTAGATGTCCACATCGTGAAAGTAGATCTTTCCGTCGAAGCGGAAGCCGCGGATCAGGTCGTTCATCCGGTTGATGCTTTTTAACACCGTGCTTTTGCCGCATCCGGACGGGCCGATGAACCCGGTGATCCTGTTTTTGTAGATCGGCACCCGGCTGTCGCGCACGGCGAGAAAGTCACTGTAGAAGATCCGCTCGGCCTGACAGTCGAGAACAATGCTTTCGGCTTTGTTGTCTTCAGGGGGCGTCTGTGTGGTTTCTGGTTTGGCAGCCGCCGGCGCCTGCTGTGCCCGATCGTTGTTTGCAGAGGGAGTCTGTGCTGTTTGGGGCATGGTGTCCATGTTGAGGCTCCTTTTTTCTGACTAGATACGTTTCCGTCGCCCGATGGCGCGGCTGATGATGTTGAGGCAAAAGACCAGCGCCACCAGAACCAGAGAGGCTGCCCAGGCGAGTTCGATCTGGTTGGGAAACGGCATGCCGGAGTAGTTATAGATCAGCACCGCCAGCGAGGCGGTGGGTTCGTTGGGACGAAGCCAGTAGTCGCTGAACAGGGCAGTGAACAACAGGGGTGCGGTTTCACCCGCGGCCCGGGCCACGGCCAGCATCACCCCGGTGATGATGCCCGGCATGGCGACCGGCAAAATTACCTTGGTCATGGCCTGGGCCGGGGTGCAGCCCATACCGAAGGCCGCCTCTTTCATTGGCATGGGCACCATGCGGATCGTTTCTTCGGTGGTGAGCATCACCACCGGCAGCATCAGCAGCGACAGGGCCACGCCGCCTGCCCAGGCCGAATAGGACCCCATGACCAGCACTACCGCCGCATAGGCGAAGACGCCGGCCAGAATGGAGGGCAGTCCGCTGAGCATCTTGGCGCAGAATCGGCAGGCCGTGGCGACCTTGCTGTCAGGCCCCAGTTCTGCCAGGTAAATGGCGGCCAGGATACCGAAGGGCACGCTGAGCACCGCAGCAACGCCGACCATGAACAGGGTACCGACGATGGCGTTGCCAAATCCGCCGCCGATATCGAAGGCGGTGGGCGGCAGGCCGTAGAACAGTTCCGGGGTCAGGCGTTTTCCGCCCCGGTACAGGAGCATGATCAGAACGGAGAAGAGCGGCACGCAGGCAAGGATGGCTGCGCAGACCGTGATTGTGCTCAGGATGATGGATTTCAGGGCTCGCGGCTCGAAGGGGTGCCGTTCGAGGGAGGGCAGGCGCAGTTGTTTTTCGTTGGTGTCGGTGGACTGGTTCATGAACGGCCTCCGGCAGCGGTGCGGCCGATGATCGCCGCGCCCAGGATGTTGACCAGCAGGGTGATGAGCAAAAGCAGGCAGGCGGCGTACATCAAAACGGAGACTTCGAGTTTGCCTGCCTCGGGAAAGTTCAACGCCAGCAGAGCGGCCAGGGTGTTGGCCGGGGCGAACAGCGACAGGCTGATCTGATTGAAGTTGCCGACCAGCATGGCCAGGGCCATGGTTTCACCCAGCGCTCGACCCAGCCCCAAAACCAGCGCGCCGAAGATGCCGCCCGAGGCGGTGGGCAGCATGACCCGGAGAATGGCTTCCCAGCGGGTGGCGCCCATGCCGAAGGCCGCTTCCTTGGTTTTGTGGGGAATGGCCCGGAAGGCGTCCTGTGAAATCGCGGCCACGGTGGGTAGGATCATGATCGACAGCACGAGAGCGGCCGGAAACATGCCCGGCCCGCTGAGGCGGGTGGCAAAGAGGGGAAACCAACTGAAATGGTCGTGCAGAAAATGGGCGAACGGCCGGATCAGCGGGATCAGCACGAAAATGCCCCACAGTCCGTAGACAACGCTGGGAATGGCGGCCAGCAGCTCGATGATCGATTTGAGGATGATCTCCAGCTTATGCGGCAGAAAATCCTGGGTCAGGAATATGGCGATGGTGATGCCGAAAAAGCCGCCCAGGCCCAGAGCGAGCAGGGAGGAATACAGGGTGCCCCATATTTCCGGGAGGATGCCGAAGACTTCGGCATTCGGATTCCAGGTGGTGGAGATGAGCAGGTTGATGCCGTACCGGTCCATGGCCGGCAGGGCCTTGGCGCCGATTTTAAAAAAGATGTAGGCGGTCAGCGCCACCATGCCCCAGGTAAAGGCCAAGGTGAGCAGGCGAAAGGCCGTGTTGGCGAAGCGATCCCAGGCCGACGGCGGCGCGGCGAGGGAGCGGGGCTCTTCGGGTGCGATCGTATGGGCCATAATGGTGTCCGTTGTCTGAACAAAGAGAAAAATCCGCCCCCTGAAGAGGAGGGGGCGGATGCAACAGGGCGGGTTTTACTGGATGTTCTGGGCGGCAACCCGGACTTTTTCAACAACCTCGCTCGGCAGCGGGATATACCCGGCCTTCTGCGAGATCTTCTGTCCCTCGTCCAGGCAGTATTCGACCAGCTGGCGCAGGGCCTTGGCCTTGGCCGGATCGTCGTACTTCTTGTAGAACACCATCCAGGTATAGGTCACGATGGGGTAGGCGTTGTCACCTTCCGGATCGGTGACCCAGGCGAGCATGTTTTCGGGCAGGACAGCGCTGGCAAGGGCCGCGGGACCGCCTTCGCCGCCAGGGGCGACATAGTTGCCGGCCTTGTTTTGGAGCGTGGCCATGGGCAGTTCGGACATGGAGGCAAAGCCGTACTCGATATAACCGATGGAGCCCGGCGTTTGCTGGATGGTGGCGGTGACGCCGTCATTTTTGGGTGCCTTGACCATCTTGGTTTCGCTGGGCCAGTTCACCGAGTTGCCGGAACCGGAGGTTTCCTTGAATTCGGGCGAGATGGCGCACAGGTGCTGGGTGAAGACAAAGGTGGTTCCCGAAGAGTCGGCACGGGCAACCACGGTGATATCCTGGTCGGGCAGGGTCACGTCGGGGTTGGCGGCAACAAGGGCCGGATCGTTCCACTTCTTGATCT
This sequence comes from Desulfobulbus sp., assembly GCA_050952385.1. Lineage (GTDB taxonomy): Bacteria > Desulfobacterota > Desulfobulbia > Desulfobulbales > Desulfobulbaceae > Desulfobulbus. The sequence continues at coordinate 59,986 of JBMNKV010000001.1, forward strand.
TGCCCAGGAAGATGCCGGTATACAGATCGCGGGACAGGTTGAGTTTGTCCACACCCTTCAGGTTGTAGGCCAGGACCACTTCACCGGCGGTCATCGGCAGCATCTGCACGCCCTGCTTGACCGAGGCGATGGCCTCGTCGCTCATGCCGGAGTCGGTGGCGGCAAAGTCGACAGTACCATTTTGGAAGTCGCGGATGCCTGCGCCCGAACCCTTGGACTGGTAATTGACCTGGATGTCCTTGTTGACGCGGCCGAAGTCCTTGAACCAGGTGGTGTAGAGCGGGGCGGGGAAACTTGCGCCGGAGCCGGTCAGCCGAACTTCAGCCAGAACAGGCGAGGCGATCATGGCGCAGGCCGCACAGAAGGCCAGTGTTTTGAGAAGAGATGTTAATCGCATAGGTGTCTCCTGTAAAAAAAGGGGAAGTGATGAACAACCGTTGAGCCGCACAATAGAGGGGGCTTGTTAGGTTGATATTTTGTTCATGTTAAGAATCGGCTTGTAAATCGGCCCGGAAGACGGACGCGCGTAACGGCCCGGACCTGGCCGATTTCAGGGCCTTTTGTTTATCTTTTGACTTGCCCGGCCGGTCTCGGTAGATTGGCGACGCCCGCGCATGTTGCCGCGCCGCGGGCAATCCGGCTCTTTTTTCGCACGAAAATATAATCAGGTGCTCCATGACCGTCCACCAGTATGATGAATCCAAAATCAAGACCCTGAGCTCGCTGGAACACATCCGCAAGCGGCCGGGTATGTACATCGGCCGCCTGGGGGACGGCTCGCACCCGGATGACGGCATCTACATCCTGCTCAAGGAGATCATCGACAACGCGGTCGATGAGTTCATCATGGGCTACGGCAAGCGGATCGATATCAGCGTGGCCGAGGATGGCCGCTGTCTGGTACGCGATTACGGCCGGGGCATTCCGCTGGGCAAGGTGGTGGAGTGCGTGTCTACCATCAACACCGGGGCCAAGTACAATACCGAGGTGTTCCAGTTTTCAGTGGGGTTGAACGGGGTGGGCACCAAGGCGGTCAATGCCTTGTCCGAACAGTTCACGGTTTCAGCCTTCCGCGAGGGTCGCTGCAAGACCGCCCGGTTCGTCCAGGGCGTTCTCCAGGACGAGGAGGAGAGTGAGAGCACCGAGAAGGACGGCACCCTGGTGGAGTTCATCCCGGATGCCACCCTGTTTCCCGATTTCCACTTCGACCTCCAGTACGTGGAAGAGCGGATCTGGCGGTACGCCTACCTCAACTCCGGGCTGAGCCTGATGCTCAACGGCGCGGTCCATTTCTCGAAAAGCGGCCTGCTCGACCTGCTCGACCGCGAGGTCGGCGACGAGCGGCTCTATCCGCCCATCCATTTCAGCGAGCCGACCCTGGAGTTCGCCGTCACCCACACCGACGACTACGGCGAGTCCTATTTTTCCTTTGTCAACGGCACCTACACCAGCGAGGGCGGCACCCATCTTTCCGCCTTCCGCGAGGGGCTGCTCAAGGGGGTCAACGAGTTCACCGGCAAGAAATTCGGCGGACAGGATGTGCGCGACGGCATGGTCGGCATTCTGGCGGTCAAGGTGCAGGAACCGGTTTTCGAGTCGCAGACCAAAAACAAACTCGGCAACACCGACATCCGCGCGGGCATCGTCAACGCGGTCAAGGATGCGGTGGTGGTCCACCTGTATAAAGAGACGGCTACAGCCGAGGTGCTGGTGGACAAGGTGCAGCGCAACGAGCGGGTCCGGCGCGAACTCCAGTCGGTGCGCCGGGAAGCCAAGGCCAAGGCCAAGAAGATCGCCTTCAAGATTCCCAATCTCAAGGACTGCAAGTACCATCCCGCCCGGGGCAAACCCTCCCGGCCGGGCCGCGAGAACATGCTGTTCATCACCGAGGGTCAGTCCGCGGCCGGCTCCATCGTTTCCGCCCGCGACCCCATGACCCAGGCGGTGTTCTCGCTGCGGGGCAAGCCGCTCAACGTGCTGGGGCAGCGAATGGACACGCTCTATAAAAACGAGGAGATGTACTCGCTGATGCAGGCCCTCAATATCGAGGAATCCATTGCCGATCTGCGCTACGACCAGGTGATCATCGCCACCGACGCCGATGTCGACGGCCTGCACATCCGCAACCTGCTGCTGACCTTTTTCCTCCACTACTTTGATCTGCTGGTCAAGCAGGAGCGGGTCTTCATCCTGGAGACGCCGATCTTCCGGGTGCGCAACAAGGAGAAGACCATCTACTGCTACTCGGACCGGGATATGGATGAAGCTATTGCCGCCCTCAAGGGGAAAGGCAAGGGCGACCGGGCCGTGGAGGTCACCCGTTTCAAGGGGCTGGGCGAAATTTCGCCATCCGAGTTCAAGCAGTTCATCGGTCCGGATATGCGGTTGAGGCGGGTTCGGCTCGACAGCGGCGTCAGCGAGGTGGGCAGGTTGCTGCGCTTCTACATGGGCAAGAATACGCCCGAGCGCAAGCAGTACATCATGGAGCATCTGATCGTGAGGCCGGAATGAGCGAACACGGTGAACATCAGCGCGGCAAGCTCCACCAGCTTTTTGACCGCAACTTCCTCGACTACACCGCCTACGTCATCCGCGAGCGGGCCATCCCGGACGTGGACGACGGGCTCAAGCCCGTGCAGCGCCGTATCCTCCAGACCCTTGCCAACATGGATGACGGCCGGTTCCACAAGGTGGCCAACGTGGTGGGCGAAACCATGAAGTTGCACCCCCACGGCGACCAGTCGATCTTCGATGCCCTGGTCAATCTGGCCAACAAGGATTTTCTCATCGACCGGCAGGGCAACTTCGGCAACATCTATACCGGCGACCAGGCCTCGGCAGCACGCTACATCGAGTGCCGCTTGACCCCGCTTGCCCGCGAGACCCTGTTCAACCGGGACATCACCGAGATGATCGACTCCTACGACGGTCGGACCCAGGAACCGGTCCGCCTGCCTGCCAAGCTGCCGCTGCTGCTGCTTTTGGGCGCGGAGGGCATTGCCGTGGGCATGGCCACCAAGATCATGCCGCACAACTTCGGCGAGCTGTTGCAGGCGCAGATCGCCTATCTGCGCGGCCAGGAATTCACCCTCTATCCGGATTTCGCCCGGGGCGGCATCGTCGACGCAACCGGCTACAACCACGGCAACGGTCGCATCCGTTGCCGGGCGCGGCTGGAACAGCCCGACTCCAAGACCATTGTCATCACTGAGCTGCCCGGCGCCATCACCACCCAGGGACTGATCGACTCCGTGGAAAAGGCTGCCAAGGCGGGCCGGATCAAGATCGCCTCGATCAGTGACTACACCGCCGAGAAGGTGGAGGTGGAAATCAAGCTGCCGCGGGGCGTGCAGGCCGAGGAAACCATCGACGCGCTCTATGCCTTCACCGACTGCGAGCTGAGCGTGTCGCCCAGTCTGGTGGCGATCGAGGACAACATGCCCCGGCAGTTGACCGTGGAGGAGGTGCTGCGCCGCAACACCGATCTGCTGCTGGCCAACCTGGAGCGTGAACTGCGCATCGATCTGGATCGCCAGGAGGACAAGTGGCACGCCCGCAAGCTGGAGCAGATTTTCATCGAGGAGCGGCTCTACAAGCAGATCGAGGAAAAGACCAACTATCGGGACGTGACAACCACGGTACGGCGGTCACTGGAGCCCTTTGCCGGGGAGCTGCGGCGGCCGGTTAGCGCTGAAGATATCGAGCGGCTGCTTGAAATCAGGATCCGCCGCATCTCGCGCTACGACATCAACCGCCAGCGCAAGGAGCTGCGCGACATCGAGCAGGCTATCGCCACCATCAAAAAACACCTCACCGACATGGTGGGCTATACCATCGGCTACATCGAGGATCTGCTGGCCCGCCACGGTGACCGCTTTCCCCGGAAAAGCGAGCTGCGCGCCTTTGACGAGGTGGATGCCCGGGCTGCTGCGCCCTCCAACCTCACCATGGCCTACCATCGGGAAAGCGGGTTTGTCGGCTACCGGATCAAGGCCGAGACTCCCCAGGTGGACCAGGAGTTCGCCTGCTCCGAGTACGACCGGATTCTTTTGATCTTCAAGGATGGGCTGTACAAGGTGGTGCCGGTGCCGGACAAGCTGTTCGCCGGGCCGGATCTGGTGTGGATGGGCCTGGTGGACGACAAGCTGGTGTTCAACCTCATCTATCGTCACGGCCCGGAAAACCTGGCCTACGTGAAGCGCTTTGCCATGCCCCGGTTCATTCTCGGCCGTGAATACCGGCTTTTTGACGAGGACAAGCGCTCCACGATCCTGCTGTTGGTTGAAGGCGCGAGCGGTATCCGCGCCCGGGCCGGGCTGGCGCCGTCGGCCCGGGCCAGGACCAATGCCCTTGAGATTGATTTTGACGACTACCTGATCAGGGGCGCGGCAGCCAAGGGCAAGCGCCTGTCCAACCGCGCTGTCCGCCGGGTGACCGACATCACTGGCCAGCCGCGCAAGACACCAGATGCGCCGCCGGTCCTGCCGGGACTCGACGCTGCGGAGACCAAGGAGGGCTGACCCGGCCGGGTGCGCTGCTCGCACCTGCGTGATGGCGTCATCGGCCGGAGCGTCTCCGCCCTCCATGTGTGTCCCCGTACATTCGTGTGTCCGTGCGTTCTTCCCCCGCGCCTGTTCCCCCCCTGTTGACGGCTCGTTTTTTCCGGCAATTACCTGTTTTGACGCGTTGTTTTGTGTTATAGTTTGCGCCGAACATCCCTTTTCTTTCAATGATATCGCCTGCAAGGCAAGGAGGTTCTATGTCTGTATCCAGGGAAATCCGGCGGGAAATGCTCCGCACCATGATCCTGACCCGCACCTTTGAAGAGGCCCTCACCGAACTGTGCAAGATCAAGGGCAAGATTCCCGGAATGATGATCCTGTGCACCGGGCAGGAGGCGGTTTCTTCCGGGGCCTGCGCGGCCCTGCGACCTGAAGATGTGATCATCACCCACCATCGCAGCCACGGGCATTTGCTGGCCAAGGGCGCGGATGCCAGTACCCTGATGGCGGAGATCTATGGCAAAAAAGACGGCTGCAACAAGGGCAAAAGCGGCACCCTGCATCTGGCCGTGCCCGAAATCAACGCGCCGTGCACCAGCACGGTGGTTGGAGCAAGTCCGCCGCTTGCCGTGGGCCGGGCCTTTGCCCAGCAGTATCGGGGTGAAAAGGCCGTCACCCTCTGCTTCACCGGCGACGGCGCGACCAACGAGGGCTCGGTGCACGAGGCCATGAACCTGGCTGCCGTGTGGCAGTTGCCGGTGATCTTTCTCTGTGAAAACAACGTGTATGCCGGGGCGCAGCGCTACGAGGTCCATACCCGGGCCGAAAATATCGCCGATCGGGCTCCCGGTTACGCCATGCCCGGGGTCGTGGTGGACGGCAACGATGCCCAGGCTGTGTACGAGGCTGTCCGTGCCGCACGTGAACGGGCTGTCTCCGGTAAGGGGCCGACCCTGATCGAGTGCAAGACTTACCGCTGGCGTGGTCACGGCGAAAGCGACGACCAGCGCTATCAGCCCAAGGATGAGATCGCGGCCTGGAAGGAGCGTTGCCCCATTGTGCGCCTGCGCAAGCAGATGCTGGAGCAGGGCGAAATCAGCGAGCAGGAGCTCAAGGAACTGGAACAACAGGCCGATGTCGTTGTCCGGGCTGCCATTGATTTTGCCGAAGCCAGCCCCTGGCCCGAACCCCATGAGGCGCTGGAAGATGTTTTTGCCTGAACCGTCTGTGACAAGGAGGACTTTATGCAGCAACTAGGAATGGGCCAGGCCGTCAACCAGGCCCTGCGCGAAGAGATGACCCGTGACCCCAACGTGTTTCTGGCCGGTGAGGGCATCGGCGTGGGTATCATGGACAGCCCCATGCTGCCCACCCACGGCCTGTTGGACGAGTTCGGCCCCGACCGGGTTCGGGACACGCCGGTTTCCGAGGCAGCCATTGCTGGACTTGCGGTGGGCGCGGCCGAGGCCGGGCTCCGTCCGGTGGTGGAAATCATGTACAATCCCTTTTTCACCCTGGCCTCGGACATGATCGTCAATCATGCCGCCAAACTGCGCTATCTTTCCGGCGGCAAATCCAGCTTTCCGCTGGTGGTGCGGATGAAGTCCGGGGCAGGCTTCAACGCGGGCTGCCAGCATTCCCATAACCTGGAGGCCTGGGTGGCCCACTCTCCGGGCTTGAAGGTGGTGATGCCCTCGACCCCGGCGGATGCCAAGGGCCTGCTCAAGACCGCCATCCGCGACCCCAACCCGGTGATCTTCATCGAGGACATGGGCCTGTACTTTGCGCCCGGTCCGGTGCCGGAGGGAGAATACCTGTTGCCCATCGGCAAGGCTGAGGTCAAGCGTCCCGGCGCGGATGTGACCGTGGTGAGCTGGTCGAAGATGGTGGGCGTGGCCCTTGCCGCGGCCGACCGGCTGGCCCAGGAGGGCATCGATGCGGAGGTACTGGATTTGCGCAGTCTGGCCCCGCTGGACAAGGAGGCGATCCTGGCTTCGGTGCGCAAGACCGGGCGACTGGTGGTGGTACACGAGGCGACCCGGACCGGCGGTTTTGCCGGCGAGGTGGCGGCGGTGGTCATGGAAGAGGCGTTTACAAGCCTCCGGGCCCCGCTCCGGCGGGTGACCGGTCCGGATATTCCGGTCCCGGCGAGTCCGCCGCTGGAGCGTTTTTACATCCCGGACGCGGATCAGGTGGTCCAGGCCGTGCGGGAGATATGCTGATCACCGGCCCTTGCCCCACCGGGCAGGGGCAGCCCCAGATACACAGGAGGCAGTCATGCTTGAGAAACTCGTGCTTGCCAGTCGCAGTTATCGCCGTTTTGACGAACACAGAGCCATTCCTTTGGCCGAGCTTGAAGCGTTGGTTGCTTTGGCGCGGATCTGCCCTTCAGCCGGTAACAGGCAGCCTCTACGCTTTGCCCTGTCCGTGGACCCGGCCGACAACGCGCGGATCTTTGCCTGCCTGAAGTGGGCTGGATACCTCACCGACTGGGACGGTCCCAAGGAGGGCGAGCGGCCTGCCGGCTATATCGTCATCCTCAACACCGCGCCGGAATGGGGGTTTGCCACCTACGATATCGGCATCATGGCGCAAACCATGATGCTGGGCGCGGTGGAAAAGGGGCTGGGCGGCTGCATGATCGGCGCGTTTGACCGCACGCGTCTGGCTGCGGTACTCGGTCTGGAGGCGGGATTGGAGATTGCCCTGGTTCTGGCCCTGGGCAAACCGGTGGAAGAGGTCCGGATTGTCGATGTGGCTGAAGACGGCTCCATCAAGTATTACCGCGATGCGGCCGGGGTGCACTATGTGCCCAAGCAGCGTCTGGAGACGCTGATTGTGCGGCGGGGCTGAGCAGGCGGGAAAGGAAAGGCCGGACGCGGGCCCATGATTGCGTCCGGCGTGGTGGGCCGGGGGTGCGTGCGGATCGGTGATCCGCACTATCGGGGCTTGTGGATTGATGCGCGGGGTGGCGATCAGCCAGCACGGCATCAACCGGACAGCACGATCCCTGCCGAGAACAGCAGGCTGTAGCTCAGGGCGATCAGCCCGGTTCCAGTCAGGGCCCTGTTGAGCGCCCGGCCCTCCTCGTGGCGCACAATCCGCCAGACCGGCCAGGCCACCAGCACCGAGGCCCAGCTCCACAGCGCCCCTGCTGGCACCACCTCTGCCCATACCAGCAGCGGCAGTATCCCATAGGCAAGGAGCAGGCAGGCCGCGTATTCCCGCCGAGCCCATTTTGCCCCGAAGCGGATCGCCAGGGTTGCTCGTCCGGCAGCGCGGTCGGTTTCAATATCGCGCAGGTTGTTGACCACCAGAATCGCGGTGATGATCAATCCCACCAAAATCGACATCCACCAGGCCCCGGCACTGATGTACCGGGCCTGGGCATAGTAGGTTCCAGCCACGGCAGCCGGGCCGAAGAAAAGAAAGGCCATGGGATCGCCCAGCCCGAGGTTGCCGAAGGGCAGGGGGCCGCCGGTGTAGGCGATGGCCGCAAGGATTGCCAAAAGCCCGATCCAGAGAATGTGGGCATTTGCTGTGACCCAGGCCAGGTACAGCCAGAGCAACAGGGCAACGGCAAAGATAAGCCACATGGCCCGTTTGACCTCGCCGGGGGCGAGCAGGCCCGACAGGGTCACACGCAGGGGGCCTTTGCGCTCGGCGGTATCAACGCCGCGTTCAAAATCAAAGACATCGTTGGCCAGATTGCTGCCGATTTGCAGGAGCAGGGCCAAGGCCAAGGCTGCCAGGGCCGGGCCCGGACGAAAGACACCGTCGTGCAGGGCAAGGGCGCAGCCGACCGTGACAGCGGCGATGGCAGCGGGCAGGGTTCTGGGGCGGATGGCCAGCCACCAGATTTCGAATCGGGAGAGGGATGGAGAAGGGCTGTGCATGGGTGTTGTCCTGTTGACCTGTTATCCTGTGAGTGAAGAAGAAACAGGGCGGCCACGGGCCGGAGTTCCGGCAGGGCCGCGGCTGCGCGAAAAGGCGTTTCCTGGTCGATAAACCACGGATGCGTGGCAAGGGCAAGGCGGAACTTGATTGCCACCGCAGCCGCTCGACCGTTTCACCTTGGTGGCGGATATCGGTCGGTTGCCACATATGCCCGTGCTCAGCATCGCCGCATCATCCCTTCCGCACGGTGCAAGCGACCGTTCTTTTACCTGGCCGCTTTCTGCTGGCAGTGCGCCGAACCGGGCGGGCATCAGCTTGCCAACCGCTTTTTTCAGGAACCGTTGATCAATGTTTTTTTGATGCACTGATACAGGTTCCAACAATCAAAAGCAGATCAACTCGGCTAATTTCCATCGTTTTTTCCTTTTTCACCTTTTTCCCAAGAAGACAACCGGGGTTGCATCCCCCGAGGGAGGATCATGTTTCTGCTCGTGCCTTCGCTGCTGTTCTTCGTCTATGCAACCTTCAGCCTGGTTCAGCCCCTGCCGTGGCCGATGTGGGGCAAGCGCTGCCTGGGCCTTGTTGTGCTGGCGGTGAGCCTGAAATATTTCTGGTACGGGTATTGGGGCGGTTCCATGTTCACACCGACCCTGCCGCGTCCGCTTCTGCTGGTGATGGAGGCCCTGTACGCGGCACTGCTCCTCTTCTGTGTTCTTCTGCTCTGTCGCGACGTTCTGCGCCTGCTCCTGTTTGTGGCTCGGCATATCGGCGTTCCGGTTCGGCCGTTTTTCGCGCCCTCGGCAGTACAGGTGGGCCTGCTGGCTGCTTTTGCCCTGGCTCTCGGCTGCTGGGGCGCCTGGCAGTCGGTGCGCGTGCCGGCGGTGCGCACGGTGGAAATCACGCTGCCCCGGCTGCCCGTCCGGCTGGACGGACTGACCATGGTCCAGCTGACTGACCTGCACATTCACACCCTCCTGGACAGGAACTGGCTGCGCGCTGTGGTTGAGCGCGCCAACAGTTGCCAGCCGGATCTGATTCTGCTCACCGGCGATGTCGGCGATAAACTCGCGCCGGAACTGGCGGATGATATGGAGCCGCTGCGAGACTTGCAGGCCAGGTACGGGGTGTTCGGTGCAGTGGGCAACCATGAATACTATTTTCACGCCGAAGGCTGGATGTGGCTGATGCAGAATCTGGGAGTGACCATGCTCCACAATAGCCACCAGGCGCTGAAGGTGCGCGGCGAAACGCTGGTTATCGCCGGTCTCGCCGACCCGGTGGCAAAGCGGTTCGGCGGCCCCGGTCCGGATTTGGCCGCAGCCCTGCACGGTGCGCCCGAGGCGGTTCGCATCCTGCTTGCCCATCGGCCGGGCGGCGCCGAGGCGCATCAGGGCGCGGACGTGCAGCTCTCCGGCCACACCCACGGCGGTCAGATATTTTTCCTGCAACCGTTCATCGCTGCCTTCAACGGCGGTCTGGTTCGGGGGCTGTATACCCTTGGCGATCTGCAACTCTACGTGTCTTCGGGAACGGGGCTCTGGGGCGGGTTTTCCTGCCGTTTGGGCGTGCCGCCGGAAATCACCCGGATCATCCTGCGCGCGCAGGTGTCCGCTGAGGAGGAGGGATAGGGCAGCACGATGCACGACCAGGTCTCGCAGGCTTGCACGTGCAGAGCGCTGGCCGATGAACATGGCCATGAGTGGGCTCCACCGATTCAAGGCTCGAATCTCCTTGTTCAGGTTGAGTTTCTTTGCGAAAATATCGTAACCTGAAAGGAGGGACGAGCCTTTATTTATTGGATTTCCTTTGCAATTGTATGAGACAGCAGTGATTTAACATGACCTTGAAATGCGTTCAAAAAAACCGATGCTCAAGCCTTCACTGTTCTGTTTTTCCCAAAAGTTAGACTGTGATGTGACCACAAGGGACGGCCATGCATTATATGAGCCTGCCCGTTCTGAATGGACTTGAGTCAAGCATTTTTGAGAGCTTCAAACGCCATGAGTCTACTTCTTCGCCATTGCATGTTTTTCTTGTGTCTGCTTGTCTGCCTTTTTTACTCGCTCCCTGTTGCAGCCGCCGGCCCGGAAAGCACATGGGTACGCAACAATGACGGTCACGAAGTTTTCCGGCTGGATTTTTTTGGCAAAGGCCAGCGTCATTGGTCAGAAGAACCGGAATGGGGTTTAGAACCGGAATGGTATTTTTCGGCAGGCGATTTCTCGCTGGCCGCTCAGGATGACATCGTCCGAGCCGCGGACTACTGGACGGCCGTACTCAAGCCGCACGGCGCGCCGGCCAATCCTGTGATCTTACGTCTCTTCGTGAATAAAGACACAGACTACAACGCCGCAGCAATCTATTTTGAAAATCCTGACGATCCAAGCCAGGGAGCCTTGTGGAGTTCGCTGGTGGGGCACGGCAGCCCCCCTGTTGCATCCGGCCTGCCTGACGATCTCCTGGTGGGCGCACACGGCCTCGTCACCATCAATAACTTTGTCTGGGATACCCAAGGCAATTCCAATGTACTTGAAACAGAAAGCTCGCTGGACTCCACAATCATCCACGAAATAGGCCACGCGCTGGGCATAACGGAAGATTCGCAAAAATTTGCAGGCTATCTGGGGACGGGAGGAACGGCCACGAGCGGTTATACGGACCGGACGCCTTATGACCCCGACCACCCGGAGGACACAGGGGGATATTTGAACTTCTACGGGCCGAAGACCATGCAGGTATTCGGCAGGCCGGTTCCCATGGCGCACGCAAGCTACGACTCGGAAAACCATGAGGACGGTCAGGAAGAATCTCATTTCGGCCTGCGTAACGGGCGTATGACCCATTGCCAAATCGTCAACTACCCCATGTTCATGGAAGTGGAACTGGCTGCCCTGGCGGACATTGGCTACCCTATTGATCTGCGTAATTTTTTCGGTAAATCACTCTACGACGACTACCCGACAAACCCAGATGTCGTCTTCAAGGACGGCTTTTTTGCCAGTCAAGGCCTGGACGCCAATCAGGATTGGCTGGGCTATGATGAACATCGTCCCAACATCAGTCCATTCGGCGTTGGCCTGCACATTTATGGCAGCAATTACAATGTGAGTATAGAGGAGAAAGATCTGTTGGCAGACGGCGCGGGCGGGGCTGGCATTCGTGTGGACGGCTTCTACAATACCGTCACCATTGCCCCGGATATTGCCGTCACCGGCAATGGCAGGCAGGGCACGGGCCTGCTGGTGGCCTTTGGGTCAGAACACACCATCACCAGTCGTGGAGACATAATCGCCACAGGTCCCTTGGGCATAGGCGCCAGGTTCGATTTCGGGGCGCCCTATGAGCCCTATAAGGATAAACCTCTGCATTCCTATGGAAAATACTTTTTAAATGAAGAAGGCGTAGGATATCCGCCGAATGACGGCGCCATCGACGGCCCTCTTGTCGAAAATTTCCATCTGTCCGGTTTGCTGGCAGGCGGCCCATCGGCTGCTCAAGGGCAATATCTTTCCGGAGAATTCGTCAATTACGAGGGCAGGCCCATTGCGTTATACATTGGGTGGAACGCGCATGTGAAAAACATCAATGTCTTGAACGGCGCGTCTATCCATGGCGACATCATTTCCCGCTGGAACCCTGCCGCCTTTTCCTTGTCTGGTCCAGGCTACATGACTGACCTGACCTTCGGCCGGATGGCTGACATCAACGGCAACGCCTTGGCAGATTCATCGGATGCGAATTTCCGCCTGCATTACCGGGGGGATATTCTGGGGGCGGAAAGCATGAACGTGCACCTTGCCGGGGGTGAGTTGAACTATGCGGGGACCATGCGGGTTCACTCTTTCAGCATGGACGAGCAAACCCGCCTGTTGATCGAATTCAACAACGGCAACGCCAGCATCATTGCAGCAGGGGACAACGTGAGCCTGGCTTCGGGATCTGCCATCGGCTTTGCCCCTTCCCCCTTCAGCTATGGTCCCCAACTGGCTCTGGGGGGCAATGCCGTGCTGCGATTTACGCAAAGCGTGCCCGCAGAGCCTGCTCTTCTCCCCTCGGCCGGTACTTTTTCCATGGGCGCCTTTGACTACCAATGGGACGGACTCTACTGGGATGCGGCCACGGGTGCTGTGATGCCCAACATCACGGGGAAGGCCTTCAACGATATGCGGGGCAGTACGGACGCGCGGAACGCGCAACTGGCCCTGACAGCGCGCACACCCGGTCTGGACGCCGTGGGGACGCGTATGGTCAGGCGCTTTGGCAGTGTTGGCGCGCACAGCACGGCACTGCAAGGCACGGCCCTGTCATTGCTGGGCAGACCGGAGGCCAACATGGGGACATTCTGGTCGCAGGGGCGGCCTTTCGCCACACGTACCGGCTTTACGCGCGATCCCATACAGACAGGAGCCGGCCCGGCTGCATCATCTGTCAACTGGCTCGCCCTCAACGATGGCGGATGGGAGGCCGGCACCCCCCGCTGGGGCATGTGGGTGGCTCCTTCGTATGACTACCTGAATCATCGGGGCAACAGCAGCTATACGGTACGGGGGACCAGCATTACCTCGGGTTTCGATCATTTTTTTACCGAAACATTCTATATGGGGCTGGCTGTGTCATTGGACTACCCCCGGTACGACAGCGACAACGCGGAAGTAGACGGCAACGGCATCACCGGCATTTTGTACGGTGGCATGTTGTTGCCCCTGGCCGTTGAGATCGGCTTCAATGCCTCCTACGGCGGCATGCATTGTAAACAGGAACGGACTGTTGACCAGCGTGCATACCAGAGTGACTACAACACCAGAACGCTGAATTTCGGCACAGGCATCGGCCGGCGCTTCGCGCTGGCTGCACATTACGCCCTGCGCCCTTTTGCCGATTGGAACTATTTTTATAGTAAAAATGCATCGCACTTCGAACGAGCCGACATCTATGGCCTGCAGTACGAAAGTGTCCACAAGAGCATCCATCGCTTGCAGGCAGGGCTTGAGGGGGTGTGGGCCGTTGACGATGCGCACCTGGGGCTCAAGGCGTACTGGTCCGGCCTGCGCGGTGATACAGGGGGCACGTCGGCTTCATCCTTTGTGCTGGATCCGGCAGCCAACCGCTTTACCGCGCCGGTGGACGGGTTGGACAGAGACAGCATCGGCCTGGGGGTCAGCGCGGGCGTTCGCCTGGGCGGCGACATGGAACTGCGCCTGGAATATTCGCTGCTGGCAGGCGAAACGACCACGGCTCAACAGGGTATGGTGGGTCTGCGCTATACCTTTTGAGACGCTCTGCCTTCAGCAGACTCCCGCTGATCCTGCCCGTTCCGAGTGGATATTCGACACGATCTGAATGCAGGATGACGCCTTGGGGCATGTTGCACCGCCAAAGCGCCATCTGCAAGACTTCGCACACAAGCCCGACCGTCATGCGCCCTGAGAATGCCCAGCCAACAACCAGCCGTGCAAACAGGTCGATAATCACAGCCAGATACAGCCAGCCTTCATCGGTCACAGATACGTTCTATCGCTGACCCATTTCTGGTTTGAAGCGCTGGCGCTGAAATTCTGGGCAAGCAAGTTGGGCGCGACCGGAAGATCGTGCTTCGAGTTGGTTGTCGCTTTACAATTGTATGAGACAGTCGTGTCCCTGAACCTTATCAAGGAGCCTATGATGCCGTTTTCTGAATGGAGTGTGATCCAACTTGCCCAGGCCATTGCAACCAGACAGGTCAGTGCGCGGGAAGTGACCGAATATGCCTTACATAAAATTGAAACCCTGAATCCTGAAACAGGGGCCTTTGTCTGGATAAATCACGAAGACGCTCTGAGCCAGGCGGACATGGTCGATAAACAGATCGCAGCTGGTACGCCGCCTTCCCGTATTGCCGGAATTCCATGCCCAATAAAAGACCTGGCAGCGGTCCAGGGTAAACCATGGCAAATGGGCTCTGTCGCGTTTCAAGACAATATTGCCCAATACAGCGATCCCATGCCGCAATGGCTTGCCCAGGCAGGCACCATTATGGTGGGTAAAACCAATACCCCTGAATTTGGCCTGCCTCCCTATACGGAACCGGATCATTGTCCGCCTGCCCGAACTCCGTACGACGTCAGCCGTACTGCCGGCGGGTCCAGCGGTGGAGCAGCCGCGGCAGTCGCCGCCGGAATGACGCCCATGGCCCATGGTTCAGATGGAGGCGGATCATTACGCATTCCCGCCTCATGCTGCAACCTGGTAGGATTCAAACCCTCCAGAGGCCTTATTCCCAGTGCAGACGGACCAATGCCCGGGCCGGGGCTGCTCACAGAGGGTCTTTTGACAAAGAGCGTGGCCGATATGGCCTTTGCCTTGGATGCAATCATTCACCCTCAAATCGGGGAAACCTATTACATGCCCTGGCCGGAAAAGGGTCTGTTCAGCGCCTTGAACCAGCCATTGCCTCCTTTGCGGATCGGCGTGCTGACCACTCCTGTGATCACGCCGGATGAGCCTGTTGATCCGGCCTGCCTGGCTGCGGTGACATCCACCGTCACCCTATTGGAAAATTTAGGTCATAAGGTCAGCCAGGCGCCCATACCCTTTGAGGCCGAACAATGGGCTGCCTTTGAAGCCCTTTGGGCGGTCATGGCCTTAACCATACCGGTTCCGGAATCACTGGAGCACAAACTGACTCCCCTGACACGTACTTTGCGGGAGAAAGGCAGAACCACTACCGGTCTGGAATATGCCCAGGCCGTATTATCCCAGCAGCAGATGACCCGGCAGGTGGCCCTGAGATGGGCGGAATTTGACGCCATCCTGACCCCGACCCTGGCCCGGATTCCACCCAAAATCGGCGCTATACGCAACGACGCTGACCCGCAAAAGGATTTTTACAGCCAAATGGTCTTTACCCCCTGGACGTCAACGGCCAACATTACCGGACGGCCTTCCATCTCGGTTCCTGGTCATTGGGCCGAAGTGGAGGGCAAGCAGCTGCCCATAGGGATCATGCTGACCGGCAGACTCGGGCAGGACACGCAGTTGCTTGGACTGGCCGCCCAGGTGGAGAAGGCCATCACATCATCTCCTCTATCTTAAAACTGCTCAAAACCTCCTGCACATCCTGTGCTGCAATTCACCCGCATGATCGGTGCATCTTTTTTCAATATTGATGGGCCTGATGGTCTAGAGTCTATAAAAAAGAACGTTTGAGTCAGAACCACTGGCGAAGCCAGTGGTTCTGACTCCCTGGAAACAAACGGTGGCATTATGTCTGCCAAGATGCGTGGCGATTTCCCGGCAACTCATGCCATATGCACAAACAGTTCGATAACAATGCGTTCTTCCAGTATAAGGTGGCTGTGGGGCATGGCGGACTCCTTCTGGATGGTTGGCTGTTGACGCTTCCAACTCTACCAGAATGCCGCTGTATCCTTTTAACTTTTCACGCATCCACGGTGGTGCATTTGCAGTGAGAATCTACCGGGTCTCCTTGTATAGTTGAGTTTTTTAGTAAATATATTGTAACCTGAAAAGAGACCCGAACATCTAATTATTGGATTTCCTTTGCAATTTTATGAGGCAGCAGTAAGCCCTTCCTATGGTTTGATTAAAGTTCACATCGTTATCAAAACCGGTAAGCCTCAGCTTAACAACTGACCTGTCAGGTCAAATAGAAACTGGAGCAAAATATATTGTATGTGTATTATCTCCTTGGTACCCATCCTTTGCAGGAATTTTCACGCCAAATAAATTATCATCCGCAGGCCATATCTCAGTAACTCCAGCGTAGTATAGTTGTTTCCTATCCCGTTTGTTTAAATTCCCGTCTTGATCAAACTCCATCATTTCAAGAGTATTTACTAAATCACTAACAACTTCTTGCTCGCTCTCTTTTAAATGATAAAAAACTTCTGGACTATTAAGGGTAAAGTCATAAGGGTCAATATCCTTCGGGAATTTAATATTCCCAACTTTTTTGATAAGATACGTGAGATCATTCATTTTGTTTACCCTCTCCTTCAGGATGATGTACTTTTTGCTTTTTCGTAGTTGGACGATAGTAACTCAGGTTGTAATATGCAAAAAGAGGGCCTATTTGCAAGGGAGGTGGTAGCGTATTGATAAAATAATATATTTTTATGGTCATTTTTAAAACCCGACATATAAATGGTATATTATTCTATTTTTTTGGAATACAATTCCTTATTTTCGGATTTTGTACACTTTTCGTTCCGGAAAGTCGGTAACTTGAGACAGTTGCGATCGGCAACCATCTTTCGGGGCCAAACCAGTACGGCCCGCTGGATATGCACAGGCAGCACCTGATCACGAAGACACGAAGAAGACGAGGCGGAATTGTACCAGAATCTGTCGCTCGCTCTTTGTGACGATAATAGGTTGACGATCGGTAACAGGGCGCACTGTTTCCGGAAAAACGAAGGCTCCCCAAGGCTGCCACCGGCCACGGATTCCAAGGCGGCACGCGCCTATTTTTTCAAGACAGTCCGATTTCCTTCCTCGCGCCGGTCCGAAAAATACAGGCAGAGCACAGGGTGCCGGAGTGCATTGGATGACGGTGTTTCAGCCTGCGATTTTCTGCTCTTCATGCACTGAGGTAGATTGAAAAATGGACACCAAAGTTTTGGTCGATAACCAGAAGGAGGTGTCCATTGTGGAGAAGATTCCGCAGGGTCGATACACGAGAGAATTTCGCGAGGAGGCCGCCCGCCTGTCCCTGCCAAAGTCCACCTTGGAGAACTGGGTCCGGGTAGCGAAGGCTGGCAAACTGGGCGAGGTCGGCAAGAACTGATCTTGTTCGTTGTGGGTGGGCACTGAGTTAAGCATTTTTAAGGGCCTCAAACGCTATGGGACTGATAGAGTCAATGGGACTATGGCGGCGGGTACGGTTGGAATCAATTTCAATATATTCGAATACACTCCGACGCATTTTTTGCAAGCGGCAAAGCTCTCACCGTTGATGCCCTTCATCTTCAGGCTGTGAAAAAGTTTTCAGCGCAGGCGTTGTCGAAGCAGTTACCCTTACTCCTGCTTGATTCTGTTTTCGTGCTCATCGAACATTTCCGTTAAGGGAATTATGCTCGCTTAACGAAATATCCTGCAACAACGGGCAGGATCAGTGCGGTCTTCCCGTTTCCCCGCTACAGACTCTCCACATACTCCATAATGGCCTGGGCGCTTTTCTTGGAAAGCTCCACCGCCTCCACCACTGTTTTCGCGCCGGTCACCACATCGCCGGAGGCAAAAATCGCCTTGTTGGTGGTGCGGCCCACCTCGTCGGTGATCACCAGGCCGGTCTTGCCTATCTCCACTCCCGTCAGGTTGCCGCGCGGGGCCTGGCCGGTGGCGATAATGACCGAATCCGCCGGGAAACAGCGTTCCGTGCCCTCTATCTGCTCCAGCCGCACCGTACCGTCGGCATCGGTTACCTTGCGGGTGGTGCGGCAGTGCACTCCCGCCTCGGAAATTTTGAAAGGGGAGACAAAAAACTCAAACTCCACCCCATCCATGCGGGCGTATTCATACTCGTAGCGGGTGGCCGACATGTCGGCTTCGCCCCGATGGTATAAAATGTTCACCTCCGACCCCTTGCGCAGGGCGGTCCGGGCCACATCCATGGCCACGTTGCCCGAGCCGATCACCGCCACCCGGTAGCCCAGGTCGCACACATCCGGATTTTTCAGATAGTTGATGGCATAGTGCACATGGCCCATGGTTTCGCCGGGCAGGCGCAGGGGTTTGGGGTTCCACACACCGGTACCGATGAAGACCGCCTTGTAGCCGTCTTGCAGCAGGTCGTTCAGGGTGATCACCGGGCCGATGAGCATGTTGGGCCGGATCTTGACCCCCAGGCGCAAGAGCGCCTTGTGCAGTTTGTCGATAATGGATTTGGGCAGGCGAAAGTCTGGAATACCGTATTGCATTACTCCGCCTATCCGATCCTTGGATTCAAAAATGGTGATCTGGTACCCGTGGATGGCCAGGATAAAGGCCACGGTCAGCCCGGCCGGGCCGGAGCCGACAATGGCGATGGGGTCTTTCCTTTCTTCTGTCTGAAATCTGTCTGCCTGGAGCCGGTCGAGAAAATAGCTGGAGATGTAGTGTTCGATATCGCTCCACTGCACCGGCGTGCTCTTCTTGCCCACAATGCAGTGGCCCTCGCAGAATTTTTCGTGCGGGCAGATAAGGGAACAGACAACGGAAAGCGGGTTGTTTTCAAAGAGCAGCGCGCCGGCGTCCTGTATTTTGTTGGCCAACAGCAGGCGGATAGCGGTGTTGACCGGGGTGCCCACCGGGCATCCCTTGCTGCACTGCGGTTTTTTGCACTGGAGGCACCGACCGGCCTCTTCCAAAACGTGTTTGCCCATGCTTCAACCTCTTTTCGGGATATCGTGCACCTTCCTCTGCATTTTTTCGTCCTTGCCAAAGGCGGCATTGTACCGTGTTCCGGCCGCAGGGGAAAGGCCATGTATGCATACGGGGAAAGATTCCTGTTTGCACGGAGTAGGCACGGGAAGGATCCGCGTGGTGGCTCCATCTTCTCTGGCTGGAGTCATTGCAAGTGGTGTATGCTGTGTGCCGGTTGCAGCAGATTGACTGCCCACAAGAAGACGATGCGGCCCGGCGTTTTCGCCTCGGGTCCTCCGGGTCACGCCCGGGAATTTCTGCAAAAAGGAGGGAGGTATGGCTGTTCCTGTCTATTGGGCGAAACTTGCCGTCAAAAATCCCAAGGACAACCGCCTGGCCAAGATCAGGAGGCTGTGTGAGGCTGTCGGCCTGGCCGAGCGGGTGAAGCCGCTTTTTCAGGGCGGCGAGGATGATGTGGTCGCCGTCAAGATGCATTTCGGCGAGCGAGGCAACGACACCTACCTGCACCCGACCTTTGTCCGTCAGGTGGTCGACTGCGTGAAAGGCGCTGGCGCGCGTCCCTTCCTCACCGATACCTGCACCCTGTACAAGGCCATGCGCCACAATGCGGTGGATCATCTGGAGACCGCCTATCTCCACGGTTTTACGCCCTATGTGGTTGATGCGCCGATCATTATAGCCGACGGTGTAACCAGCCGCAGCTACGAGGAGGTGGTGGTCAACCTCAAACACTTTGCCACCGTCAAGATTGCCCAGGCCTTTCTTTCCGCCAACGCCATGGTCGTGCTCTCGCATTTCAAGGGGCATGGCTTCAGCGGATTTGGCGGCGCGATCAAGAATCTGGCCATGGGGTGCGCGCCCCAGGAAGGGAAAATCGACCAGCACGGCAAGAGTATCGTCATCTATCCCGGTTGCATCGGCTG
This sequence comes from Desulfobulbus sp., assembly GCA_050952385.1. GTDB lineage: Bacteria > Desulfobacterota > Desulfobulbia > Desulfobulbales > Desulfobulbaceae > Desulfobulbus. Next base: position 79,670 of record JBMNKV010000001.1, read on the forward strand.
CGGCCAGTGCGTGGAGATTTGTCCCCGTTCCGCCCTGAGTCTGGAACCGAACAAGAAGGGCAAGGGGTGTCATGCGGTCATCGACAGGGAGCGCTGCATTGGTTGCTACGAATGCGTGAGCGTGTGCAAGCAGGGCGCCATCGGCGTTGATCTGCCGGGTGAATATGCTGAATTCGCCGAACGCATGGCAGAATACGCCTACGGTGCGGCGCGTCGTTTCCAGCAGAAAGACCGCATCTGTTACCTGAATTTCGTGATGAACGTGACCCCGCAGTGCGACTGCGCGGGCTGGTCCGATCCGCTCCTGGTGCCGGATCTGGGCATTCTGGCCTCCACCGACCCGGTGGCCATCGACCAGGCCTGCCTGGATTTGGTGCGGCAGGCACCCAGCCTGGTTCCCCTTGCCGGGCACGAGCACGATCACGCGGTGGGACATGACAAGTTCGCCGCGCTGCATCCGAAAACACAAGGGGCGCACCAGGTGGTCTATGCCGAATCCATCGGCATGGGCAGCCGGGAATACGAGCTGATCCCTGTTTGAAAAGAGTCTGGCCACGGCGCGGCACAGTCCGTATGCGGGGGCTATGCGTCAATATCGCTCAAAAGAAAACAGCCGATCCTGGAATGTTCCGGGGCCGGCTGTTTTTTTGTCGGGATACGGCAGGGAGCGCCGTCGTGCGATTTCGCCAGGCGCGGGCGCGCTTGCGGGAGCCGGGGGTTCCGCTTTCAGCGGACATGGACCGCCAGCCAGATGGTCTGCTGGTCGGGATCGGTCCAGACCACCCGGTGGCGACGGTGCGGGGCAATGGCGAGCCAGTCACCGGGACCGAGGCGGCGCGGAACCGGTTCATCTGCAAAGGCGAGTTCTGCCGCGCCGCAGAGCACAATCACCCATTCCATAGTGTCCTGATCATACCAGAACCCCGGCGGACTGCACTGACCGGTGGACACGATCCGTTCAATCCACAGGTCCGGCCGTTGCAGCAGCATGGTGATCTGCTCGTCCGCGTCAGGTGCACCGATTCCGGTGAACAGATTGCCCGCGTCATTACTTGCCTGTGGTTCAATCCCCACGGCTTCCTCCCCGGCCCAGCAGGACCAGCCCGGCCAGCATAGCCATGGGCTCCCGGTCCGACCGGGTGTCTGGGGGGTACGGCCAGCCCGCTGCTTCGGCGATCCGGGCAAAATCAACCCCCACCGCCGAGAGCGAGGGCCGGACCTTGTTTGCGTGCGGACAGGGCGAACCGTGTTGCAGCACCACGCAACAGTCCAGGTCGGCGCAGAACAGATCCCGGCACGATCCGGCGGCCAGTCCCAGGGCAGGGGAGATGCCCAAATCAATGCCGGTCTGTTCAAGGACAGCCGCGATCCGGTGAATGGTCCGCGCCAGCGGCAACCGGCCCGGCCCGCTCAGCTCGGCCAGGGGGGCGTCAATTTTAAAGGCCAGCACCCAGCGGTAATGCGGCAGAAGCTTACGAAACTGTTCCGGCCGCATGGCGTGGGGCGGACAGCCCGGACAGAGCCCGTAGCTCGGGCAGCGCGTCGGCCCGGCGCAGAGCGCGGCAAAGCGTTCCTCCACACTCAGCGCATCGATGGGGAGCAGGACGACTTTATCGGCCCCCAGTTGTCGCGCCATCTCCCGCAGTTGATCGATGGCGTCGTTTTCGGCGGCAGGCGCATGCATGGCGTTTCAGGCGCTGTGCTGCCGGACCCAGGCGGTAAACCGGTCCATCCAGCCCTGTAAAAATTCCCGGCTTGCCTCGCCGATATTGCCCTGGTCGTCGAACAGTCCGTCGCGAAAGGCCAGGTACACCTCCGGTTGCCCCAGGGTGGGCATGTCGAGGAAGGCGAGGATGCTGCGCAGATGCTGCTGTGCCAGGGCCGTGCCCAGGGTGCCGATGGTCACGCCCACCACCCCCGCTGGTTTGCCAGCCCAGACGCTCTGGCCATAGGGGCGGGAACCGTGGTCAATGGCGTTTTTCAAGACGCCGGGGATGGAGCGATTGTACTCCGGGGTGACGAACAAAACAGCCTGGGCAGCGCTGATCTGCTCGCGCAGACGGCGGACCTGCGGGCTGGGCGTGGGATCGTCGTCCTGGTTGTAGAGCGGCAGGTCGCCGATTTCGATGGGTTGGAAGGCGAAATCGGACGGGGCCAGTCGGGCCAGGGCTTCGGCCAGGGCGCGGTTGTGCGAGCCTGAGCGCAGACTGCCGATGAGTACGGCAACGGTATGGGTCGACATGGAATCCTCCTTGGGAACTTTGGCCAGTTTTGTTGCGCCGGGCGTCCGCATAATGTCCGGTCGCAACCTTGAGACGTATACACTTGGCCCAATCGGTCCGGTTGTCAATGCGGGAACATCCCGGCAGGCGCGGGCAGAGGACGGGGCGCTTGACCGTGGTTAGGGCGTCCGGCAGAGCGCAGTTCCCAGTTGCAGCGCGGCGAGCAGGATCTCCGGCCGGTCGGCGACCGCGGCCTTGTGCTCGATCCCCGTGCCCAGCACCTCGCCGCTGTAGGTGCAGGCCATGGCGTCGCAGGCGCAGACCAGGGTCTGGCGTGCGCCGTCGAAAATGGACCTGTGCTCGGCCGCGGCCACCGCGACCATGTAACCGCGCCGGGCTTCGATGTCCGGCCGTTCTTTTCGGTACCGCAGGGCCTGGCAACGGTCGATGAATGCCTTGGTCAGGGCGGTTACGCCGCAAAAATAGATCGGGGTGCCGATCACGATCCGGTCGGCTGCCCAAACTTTGTCGTAGAGCGCGGTCATATCGTCGGTAATGATGCACTCACCGCTGGGTACGCAGTTCGCGCATCCGGTGCAGGGTTGAATGGCCAGTTGCACCAGGTTGATGTGTTCGGAACGATATCCGGCGTGGTGGATGCCGAGCTCCACCTGTTCGAGCAAGAGGTCGGTGTTGCTCCGTTTTCTGGGACTGCCGTTGATGATCAGAATGTTGTGCATGATATTCGTGTACGGAAAAAGAGGGCAGTGGGCCCGGCTATGTCGCCCTTGACGTCTGCCATGAAGACCGGCATATTCTGGCATATTCGCTGCGAGAAATTTTCAGCCGGTACCGGAAGCGTCACGGTCGTGCCCGTGCCGGTGGGCCCCGCGATCAGGCCGCGGCGGTTGGCGTACCGGGCGAGCAGCTGGGCTGGCATTCGTCCTTGCCCGGAAGGATGCGGACCATATTTCCAAAGCGAAGCAAAAGATGGTCGGCTGGTTCTTGTCGCGTCGGTGCGGCAGCGCGCAGGCGGCTCCTGCCGGTGCGGTCTTTCACTGTAGCATGCCCTGGCTGTCCCGGCCAGCCCGATGCGAACCGGAAAAAGAGCTGGCGGAAAATCAAGGACGATTTATCTATGGGAAACTGTTTCCCACCCGTACGACGCAAGACAAGAGGTGCGCGGATGATGACCTGGCAAACCGTGTCGATGACATTGCTTCTAGCCGTGCTGTTTTGGGCCCTGCCCAGTGGTCGCGCCTTGGCCGCGGTTGGGCCGGAGCTCACCGAGAAGCAGGAGGAGCGGGCAATCTTTGCCGGCGGCTGTTTTTGGTGCATGACCCCGCCCTTTGCCAAGCTTGAGGGTGTGCTGTCGGTACGCGCGGGGTATACCGGCGGCACGAGTGCGCATCCCACCTATGCCACCTACAGTGCCGGCGGCCATGTCGAGGCGGTCGAAGTACGCTATGATCCCCGGCGGGTAGCGTATCGGCAACTGCTCGATATCTACTGGCGCCAGATCGACCCCACCGATGCGGAAGGCCAGTTCGCCGACCGGGGTGGCGGCTATCGTCCGGTTATTTTTTACACGAGTGACGAGCAGCGGCTGCTGGCCGAGCAGTCCAGGGCCGCCTTGGCTGAATCCGGTGTTTTTACCAAGCCCATTGTCGCGGCCCTTTTACCCGCGGGTCCGTTTTATCCGGCCGAAGAGGAGCACCAGGACTATGCCCGGAAAAATCCCGTTCGTTACCAACTGTATCGGGTTGGCTCCGGTCGGGAGCAGTTTCTGGAGCGGACCTGGCACGACCGGGACTGGTCGCTGTCGGCCACGCTGGAGAGCGATGCACAGCAAGGCAATCTCACCTTGTTGCAGTACCAGGTCATCCGGAAAAACGGCACTGAGCCGCCCTTCAACAACCTCTATTGGAATCACTACGAGGAAGGCGTCTATGTGGACGTCGTCAGCGGAGAACCCCTGTTCAGCTCCACCGACAAGTACGATTCGGGTACGGGCTGGCCCAGCTTCACCCGACCGATCACCGAGGAGAGTGTGGTCGAGCGGGAGGATAACACCCTGTTCACGCCCCGCACCGAGGTGCGGAGCCGACAGGCTGATTCGCACCTCGGCCATGTGTTCGACGACGGCCCCGCCCCCTCCGGCCGCAGATACTGCATCAATTCGGCGGCCCTGCGTTTCGTGCCCAAGGGTCGACTGGCCGAGGAAGGGTTGGGGAAATTTTTACCGCTGTTCGCGCCGCGGGAAAAGTAGAGAAGGAGACGAATGCGCGGCCTGTTGTGCCTGCCTGCGGGTCTTCGGCAGCTAGGCGCGTGTTTGTTTGTATGAGCCAATAAACGGTGGGGATCGCTGAACTTTTTCACGCCTGCCCGGAGAGCGGAAACATGTCTGACTGTGTATCTTCCTGGGAATCGGTTTTTTTTGATTTCGACGGCGTGATCGCCGAGTCCGCCGGCGTCAAGGCGGATGCCTTTGCCGCCCTGTTCGCGCCGTACGGGCCTGCGGTTCAGGAGTCGGCGGTCCGCTACCATCTTGATAACGGCGGCCTGCCCCGGCGGGAAAAGCTCCGCCACTGTTTTGCCGCCTTTGCCGGCACACCGGCCGACGAGGCAAAGCTGGATGAGGTCGGAGTGGCCTTTTTCGAGCTGGTGCTCGATGCCGTGGTCGAGGCTCCGCTTGTTCAGGGAGCGCTGGAGACCCTGCAGAGCCTTGCCCGGATGCGGACGCCCGCCTTTGTCGTTTCCGGAACCCCAACGGATGAGCTGCGCCAGGTGGTCAAGCGCAAGGGGTTGGACTCGTTTTTCGTTGAGGTGCAGGGCTCGCCCCGCGCCAAACCCGAGATTGTGGCCGAGCTTGTGCGCCGTCACCGGCTGCGGCCCGAGCGCGGGTTGTTCATCGGCGACGCGCTGGCCGACTACCGGGCCGCCCGCTCAGCCGGCCTGCATTTTCTGGGGATTGTTCCCGTTGGGACCGCATCGGTCTTCCCCCCGGAAACCCCCTGTTCCCCGGTGGTGACCCTGGATATCCCCGGCCGGTTCCCGGCTTGACAGGAACGCCTGCTTCTTCTATAGACAAAGCCTAACAGCCCAGGTGTGCCGGGGCAGGAGTCCGCGCCGCCGCACCGTTTAGATACCGGTTTCAGGCACCGGTTTCGCGGGCCGGATGACCTGATGCTTTCCCGGCCTCCGTCAACACGAGAGCATATATGACCGACCTTGCCGACACGACCGCAAAAAACCTCACCCTCCTTCGGGAGACCCGGCCCCTGGTGCACAGCATCACCAACCTGGTGGTGATGCACCTCACCGCCAATGTCCTCCTGGCTGCCGGCGCGTCGCCGGTCATGGCCCATGCGGAAAACGAAGTGGCAGAGATGGTCGGTCATGCCGGGGCCCTGGTGCTCAATATCGGCACCCTGGATGACCGGCTGGTCCAGTCGATGCGCGTTGCCGGCAAGCAGGCCTCGTCCCTGAACAAGCCGGTGGTGCTCGACCCGGTCGGAGCCGGGGCCACCACCCTGCGGACCGCTACGGCCCACAACCTCCTCCAGGAGGTTCGGGTGGGGATCGTGCGCGGCAATGCCTCGGAGATCCTGGCGTTGGCCCGGTTCCAGAGCGGGGGCAGGGGAGTGGACGCTGCTGATTCCGTTGCCGATGCCGCCGAGGCGGCCCGGAACCTGGCCCGGAGGTGCAAGACCGTGGTGGCCGTTACTGGCCCCGAGGATCTGGTCACCGACGGCACGCGGAGGATTCTTGTCCGCGGCGGCCACGCGCTGATGCCGTTGGTATCGGGAACCGGCTGTTCCGCCTCGGTGCTCACCGCTGCCTTTCATGCCGTGGACCCGGATCCGCTATCCGCGGCCGCATCCGCGCTCGCCTTTTTCGGCGTGGCCGGGGAACTGGCCGGGAAACGGTCCCCTGGGCCGGGAACATTCATGACGAACCTGCTTGACGCGCTGTACACCCTCTCCCCGGACGAGGTGCGGTCCCGGTGCCGAATCACGGAGCTCGACCCCACCTGAGCGCCCCTTTTCTTTCTCTGTATACGATTATGAGCCAACACAAACACTACCACAGGGCGCTGACCATTGCCGGTTCGGACAGCGGCGGCGGCGCTGGCATACAGGCCGATCTCAAAACCTTTGCCGCCAACGGCTGCTACGGCATGAGCGCGATTACCGCCCTGACCGCCCAGAACACCACCGGCGTCAGTGCCATCCATCCGGTTCCGGAAGAGATGGTGACCGCGCAGCTGGAGGCGGTGCTGACCGATATCGGCGCCGATGCCATCAAGATCGGCATGCTCTATTCCGCCTCGCTGATTCGCGCCGTGGCCGAAGCCCTGCGGCGCTTTGCGGTCACCAATGTTGTGCTCGATCCGGTGATGGTTGCCCAGAGCGGCGACTCGCTGATGCAGGATGCGGCCGTGGCTGCCTTGAAAAGTGAGCTGATTCCCCTGGCCACGCTGATTACCCCCAACCTGCCCGAGGCCGGGGTGCTCTTGGGGCGGTCCCTGCGCAACCGGAAGGAGATCGGCCCGGCTGCCAGGGAACTGGCTGCCCTGGGTTGCGCCAACGTGCTGATCAAGGGAGGGCACCTGGAGGAGGGCGATAGCACAGACTGGCTCTATCTTGCCGGGGATGAACGCCTGGTCATGCTGCCGGGCGAACGGATCGCGACCAGGAACAATCACGGCACCGGCTGCACCCTGTCTTCGGCCATCACAGCCCATCTCGCCCGGGGCGCGACGATGGAGGAGGCGGTGCGACGGGGCAAGGAATACATCACGGAAGCGCTGCGTGCCGGAAGCGCCTACAATATCGGTTGCGGGCACGGCCCGGTCCATCATTTTTATCGTTTTTTCTGAGCTTGGACCGCGTGGACCGCGCTGCGGCTTGCCTGCATCGACACTGAACCGGCGGGCGTGCTACGTCGGTCGCGTGTTGGGATCGGCCCTATTCGCGCTCGTTGAAGGGCCGCAGGCGCATGAAAACGAGAAAAGAGTTGCAATTTTTCGGCGTGTTGAGTCTGTTTGTTGGCATTTCCCATACCTGCTGCGGGGGAGGTTTTCCCTGCGCTGTCTGCTGGTTCGAGCTTGATCGACAGAAGGGCCCCCGCCTGTTTTAGAGAAGGAGAACATCATGAAAAAACTGTTTACTTCCTGCCTGCGCGTCTGCCTGCTGGCCGCGCCTCTCTGCCTTGCGGCGGCCGCTCCGGTCGATGCCAAGAGTGTTGGCAAGGATCAGGTCAATGTTCGTTCCAAACCGAATCTGAAAAGCGACATCGTTTTTACCGCGCCGTTGGGCTATCCCATCAAGATTGAAAAGACCAGTGGCAAGTGGAGTTATTTTCGGGACTGGCAGGATAACAGGGGCTGGATCTACAATCCATTGATCTCCGATATCAAAACCGTTGTGATCTCGGCTGAAAACGTCAATGTCCGCAGCTCCGGTTCAACCAAGAGCAAGGTGGTCGGCACGGCCCAGATCGGAGAAATTTACAAGATCCTGGCCACCCGGAACAACTGGGTGCAGCTGGGCTACTACCACGACAGTTCGGTCTTTGGCTGGGTTCGTTCGGACCTGGTCTTTGGCGACTGATACGTGGTGAGGGGTTTTTGCGTTTGTTGATGCAAGGAGGGCGGCATGGCCGGAGGATGGTACCGTGACGGCGCGGTGCAGGAGCAGATCGACGCCAGTGTCGAGGATGCGGTTCAACTGGCGCGCAGCCGACTCGGCACCGGGGGAGAAAGTCTGACCCACTGTGCCGAATGCGACGATCCGATCCCCGAAGGGAGGCGCAGGGCGCTTCCCGGGGTGCGGTTGTGCGTGGCCTGCCAGACCAGCCTGGAGCGGGATTTGTCTCACTCGCCGGGCGGGGTGAATCGCCGCGCCAGCAAGGAGAGCCAGCTCAAATAGGCCGCGAACGTGCGGCAACAAAGGCAATAAAAAACGATTGAAAACCGGCCAAGATAAAAAGGCGCTTTCCCGGGACAGGGGAAAGCGCCTTTTTGCGTCCGTCACGAGCCGGATATCTCAATCCTTGGGTTTGGGCATGACGCGGGGAATGAAGATCGCGTCCGGATCGATCACATTATGAATCAGGTGCAACTCGTTCACGGTGGGTGGGGTAGTCTGGCCCGTGACCCGTGAGATGTCCAGGTCGAACTGGCACTGCTCCTTGATCTCCTCCGGAGTCAGACCCGGATGATAGGTGTCCAGATACATATGGCCGTCGTCTTCGGCAAAGCGGAAGACCCCGGCACTGCTGATCACTGCCGACGGCCCGCCCCGGTAGGCCGCGCCGTACATCTCGCGGCGGTGGACCCAGTCACCGCTCGGCCAGCGGCGCACTCGCCAGCCTGGGCTGGTGATGTAGCTGACGTTTTCGACAAACCGCCGCTTTTCGTGGGCCATGATGTACACGGTCCGCCGGGCAAAGGAGTTGATGTCCGGGTTGCCGCCGCTGCCGGTCAGGCGTAGGTCCGGATTAAGATAGTCGCCGATGCAGGTGGTGTTGACGTTGCCGTACTTGTCGACCTCGGCCCCACCGAGAAAGCCCAGGTCCACCAGGCCGCGCTGCGCGATGCTGAAGGCGTCGTGCAGACCGGAAGAGCGCGAGGCCCCAGTCTCGCAGCGGGCATCGCCGACCGAGGTGGGAATCTCCGGCGGTCTTCCGTCCAGGGTGCCTGCCTCGAAGATCAGTTTCAGGTTGGGGGCGTGGGTGTGCTGGGCCAGCATGATCGCCACCATGGGCAAACCGGTGCCGGCAAAAACGATTTCATTATCCTGAACCTCCCGCGACGCGGCACAGCACAAGAGATCGGCCAGGTTGTATGCTTCAGGCGGTGCGTATTCGCTCATGTCACTTTCCTTCCTTGCGGGTGCGGGGTTTGTAGTTGAGGGCCGAGTTGGCCCGCAGGTTCAACATGCGCGGCCAGCCGAGCTTTTCCAGATAACTGATATGGTCAAGCCCGTAGATCCACTCTTTGGCAAAGGCGTCGAACCCTTCCTGGGTACGGGTGTTGGTGTAGAAATGGTTGAGGAGGGCGCCGTCCACGTCGTACTTGCCGAACATGCCGGTGGGATGAGCGCCAAAGGGACATTCCACGATGTAGTCCACCTCGAAGGTGGGGATGTTGTTGCGGGTGGCCTCGCGCCGCAGGTACTCCTCGGGCACGATTTCCTCGGCCATGACGATGGTGATGTCAGCGGCACGGGCTACCTCGGGGTCGGAATAGATCTGGCCGTCGATCCGCACCGTGCCCTCCTCGCCCACCTGCTGGACGCAGAGGATGGCCACATCCACCTTGACAGCCGGAATCAGCACCTGACGACCAGCATCGTAAAAGGGATCATCGGCAAAAATGTACTTGTGCTTGGCAATGCGCTTGCCGTCCCGCTTGCCGGCCTTGCCCAGCATGTCGTAGGCCGGGTTGTGCATGTCGGTGCCCAGGCAGGTCTGGATCACGGCGTAGGCAGCCCCTTCGGCGGCGGCGCTGAAGCGGAACAGCATCTCCGCGTGGCTGTAATCTTCGACAATGATGCCCTTTTCCTTGACCTTGCGGGACAGGTTGGCGCCGTACTTGCCGTACAGTTCATGGCCGACCCAGCAGGATTCCCAGATCTCCACGCACCCCGCGCCGACGAGGAACTCGGTCTGGGGACCGCCGTTGACCTCGATCAGGTGCAGGTTGCGCCGCTGCTGGCGGATCAGCTCGTACACGATGGCAAAGGGGCGTCGCCAGATGGTGAAGCCGGAAAAGGTGAGACTGGAGCCGTTTTTGACGATCTCGGCTGCCTGTTGCAAGGTGATGCGTTTGTCCAGAGTCATGGAGCTCTCCCCTCTGTTAAAGTTCAGGCCGCAATCCCGCGCAGGATCTCGCGGGAGATGATCAGTCGCTGAATTTCGCTGGTGCCTTCATAAATGGCGGTGATACGGGCGTCGCGGGCATAGCGCTCGATGGGAAAATCCCTGGTGTAGCCGTAGCCGCCCATTATCTGCATGGCGCTGTAGCAGGCCCGGTTGGCGCTTTCGGTGGCAAAAACCTTGGCCATGGAGGCCTCCTTGGCATAGGAACGACCCTGCTCCTTGAGGAAGGCCGCGTTTAGAAGCAGCAAGCGGGAGGCCTCCAGCTCGGTGTAGGCGTCGGCAATCATCCACTGAATGGCCTGGAACTTGCTGATTTTCTGGTTGAATTGCACGCGTTCCGTGGCGTACTTGGTGGCGTGATCCATGGCGGCCAGGCCGATACCCAGACCCAGCGAACCGATGCCGATCCGGCCGCCGGCCAGCTCGCCCACCGCGATGCGGAAGCCGTCGTTGAGTTTGCCCATCAGGGCCGAGGCGGGGACGCGGCAGTTATCGAAGATCAGTTCGTTGGTGGCCGAGGCGTGCTGGCCCATCTTCTCTTCTTCCTTGCCGATGACAAGGCCCGGAATACCGTTTTCCACGAGGAAACAGCTGATGCCCTTGCCCTTGGGGGCATCTTTGTCGGTCACCGCCCAGACCACGAAAACTCCGGCATAGGGGGCGCTGGTGATGAAGATCTTGGAGCCGTTGAGGACGTATGTATCACCGTCCTTGACAGCGGTGGTGATCATGCTGGAGGGGTCGGAACCGGCGCAGTTTTCCGTCAGGGCGAAGCTGCCTGCAGCGTATTCGCCCGAACAGATCCGGGAGATATAGGTTTTTTTCTGTTCTTCGCTGCCAATGGCCTGGATCACCTCGCAGACCATGTTGTTGACCGAAACCGTCACCGCGGTCGAGGCGCAGGCCCGGGCGATTTCAGTCATGGCCAGACTGAAGGCTACCACGCCGGCCTCGGCCCCGCCGTATGCCTCCTTGACATTGAGGCCCATGAACCCCAGTTCGGCCAGCTTCTTCAGGTTCTCAAGCAGGGTTGCACGATCCTTTTCCACATCGAGTTTGGCCGCCACCGGTTCCAGCTCGCTCTGGGCAAAGTCGCGGGCCGTGTCCTGGATCAGTTTTTGTTCTTCGGTCAGGTCAAAATTCATTCTTCTCTCCTCACATAACACTGCCCCAGCGGGCAGCAGGGAATAATTTGGGCCGGGCTTGCTCAATACGGCCCGGCATCGATGCGGATGGATCAGCGTTTGACGATCATGGCCACGGCCTCGCCGCCGCCGAGACACAGGGAAACAAGGCCGCTCTTCTTGTCCTGGCGGATCATTTCGTGCAACAGGGTCACCAGCAGGCGGGCGCCGCTGGCGCCGATGGGATGGCCGAGGGCCACGCTGCCGCCGTTGACATTGACCTTGGCCGGATCGAGTTCCAGGGTTTTTAAGGCCGCCACGGTGGAGCCGCTGAAGGCCTCGTTGATCTCGTAGAGGTCGATCTCTTCCTTGCTCATCCCCTCCTTGGCCAGACACTTGGGCACCGCCCAGATCGGCGCGACCAGGACATAGCGCATGTCGATGCCGTACGAGGCCTGCGCGCCCACCGTGGCCATGATCGGACAGCCCAGGGCCTCGGCCTTTTCCCGGCTCATCACCACCACCGCGGCCGCGCCGTCGCTGATGATCGAGGCGTTGCCGGCCGTGGTCAGCCCGTCCTTCTTGAAGGCGGGCCGCATCTTGGCCAGCTGCTCGTAGCTGGTGGGCTGCGGACATTCGTCGCGGTTAAATATTTTGGGATCACCCTTGCGCTGGGGGATTTCGACGGCCATGATTTCCTCTTCGAACTTGCCCGCGGCCTGGGCCTCCAGGGTCCGGCGGTAGGATTCGACCGCGTACCGGTCCTGGTCTTCACGGCTGACCTGGTAGCGCTCGGAGCACAGTTCGTTGGAAATGCCCATATGGAAGTCGTTGACAATGTCCCAGAGTCCGTCGTGGACCATGTGGTCGCGCAGGGCGCCTTCGCCCATGCGGTAGCCGAACCGGGCCTTGTCCAGGTAGTAGGGGGCCATGCTCATGTTTTCCATGCCGCCGGCCACCACCACATCGGCGTCGCCGCAGGCAATGGCCTGGGCCGCCAGCATCACCGACTTGAGTCCCGAGCCGCACACCTTGTTGATGGTCAGGGATTCGACCTCCCAGGGCAGACCCGCCTGAACCACCGCCTGCTTGGCCGGGTTCTGGCCATAGCCGCAGGGCAGCACCATGCCCATGATGGCCTCGTCCACCTGCTCACCGCCGATTCCGGCCCGGCGCAGGGCCTCCTGAATGACCAGGCCGCCCAACTTGGTGGCGCCGACCGTGGCCAGAGAACCGTTGAAACTACCCAGGGCGGTTCGGACCGCACTGACAATCACTGCTTCTCGCATGCTTTTCCTACTCCTGTATTCGTGGATCAAAAGGGGTTTCGGTCTCAAGACCGGTTCGTATATCGTCTGTCGCGGCAAGCCGGGGCACGGTTTCGTCCGTCCTGTCTTGCCGCTGGAACAAGGTACAGACAAAAGGCAAGCAAAAAATGTTCCGAAACGGAATAATTATTAACATATTGAATTTATGTTACTTTTCAAAAAAACTGATTCGGAGGAAAATAGTGGGGTGAAGCATTTGCTTCATCGCAGCGGGCGACCAACGGGGTATTTGCGCGGGGATATTCTTCTAAAAAGACGTAAAAACAATATGATGAGGCAAATGAATGAAATGCTTCACATGATCCGGCAGGGAGGGGCGTTCAGAGGCGGATGTCGTACTTCTTGATGCGGTAGATCAGGGTGGGCCGGGAGATGCGCAGCAGGGCCGCGGCCTTGGTCCGGTTGCCGTTGCTCTGCTGCAGGGCCTCGATGACGAGTTGCTTGCCCAGGGCCTCGAGGTCGATCCCGCCCGGGGGCAGGGCGAAGGATTCAGGCGGCGGAGCCGGGCGTCCGCCGCTCTGATCGAGGAACACGAGATGCTTTGGTTCGATGACCTCGCCGTCTTCCAATAACACTACCCGTTCGATCGCGTTTTTCAGTTCCCGGATATTGCCCCGCCAATGGTGGTTGGTCAGGACCCGGCAGGCCGCCGGGGAAAGGGTATGGAAATCCTTGCCGAATTGCCGGTTGAAGCCCTGCATGAACAGCATCGCCAGGGGGATGATGTCGGCTATGCGTTCGGAAAGCGGCGGAATAACCACCCGGGCCACGTTTAAGCGGTAGAACAGGTCTTCGCGGAAGTCGCCGGATTGGACCATGGATTTCAGACTGCGGTTGGTCGCGGCGATGATGCGGACATCGATCTTTTTTTTCCGGGTGCCGCCCACGGGGTAGAACTCCCGCTCCTCGAAAAAACGGAGCAGCTTGACCTGGGCCGCCGGGTGCAGTTCGCCCACCTCGTCCAGCAGCAGGGTGCCGCTGTCGGCAAGCTCGATCTTGCCTGGCTTGCCCTCCTGGAGCCCTCCGGTGAAGGTGCCGCTCTCGTAGCCGAACAGCTCGCTTTCCAGAAGCTCCCGGTTGATGGCCCCGCAGTTGATGCCGACAAAGGGTTGATCAGCGCGGCTGGAGCGACGGTGAATCATGCGCGCCACCACCTCCTTGCCCACCCCGCTTTGCCCCTCGATCAGGACCGTGGTGGCATGGCCCCGCGCCACCTTGTCGGCAAAGGCCACCACCTGGCGCATGCCTTCGCTCTCCGCCACCACCTCCTCGCCGCAGGCCTGTTCGGCCGAGTGACGACGGAGCCGGCGGACCTCCTTTTTCAGGCGCTGATTTTCCATCGCCTTTTCGATCACCAGCTCAAACATCTCGATTTCCAGCGGCTTGACCAGATAGTCGCAGGCCCCCATCCGCATCGAGGTGATCACGGTCTTGATGTCCTCGTAGGCGGTCATCATGATCACCGGCAACTCGGGTATCCGCTCCCGGATGCGCTGCAGGGTCTGGATACCGTCCATGCCCGGCAGGCGGATGTCCAGCAGCACCAGGTCCACCGGATGCTCGTCGAGCAGCTGCAGCGCCTCTTCGCCGCTGCCCGCGACCAGGGGGTAGTGCTGTTCGGCGATGATGGCGCGCAGCGCGTTCTGCAACAGCCGGTCGTCGTCGACAATGAGGATGGTGGCGCGGGTCATGGCCGGGCCTCGTCGTGTTCCAGGGGAAAGCGCAGGAGAAAGGCAGCGCCCGCGCCGGGCTCGCTCTGCACCTCCACCGAGACGCCGTGCTGCTCGAGGATCCGGTGGACAATGGACAGGCCTAGGCCGCTGCCCTCGGCCTTGGTGGTGAAAAAGGGGTTGAAGATTTCGGAGAGCTGTTCCGTGGGAATGCCCGGACCATGATCGGTCACGGTCAGCACCACCGAGGCGGGGATTGCCTCGCGGTCGATGCGGCCGTCGATTTGAATGCGGCCGCCGTCGGGCATGGCCTCCATGGCGTTGAGTAGCAGGTTGACGAAGACCTGCTGCATCTGGTGGGCGTCGAAAACAAGCTCCGGAATGGCCTCGTGCAGCTCCATCCGCACCGAGATCCGGTTGCTTTTGAGTTGGGAGTCCAGAAGGATGATGGTGTTGGCCAGCACCCGCACGATGGAGTCGCGCTTGAGGTTGGGCAGGGAGGGCTTGGCAAAGTCGAGCATGCCCTTGACCAGGGTGCTGATCCGGTCGATGCCTTCCCGGATGTCCCCGATCAGGGCGCTGGTCGCCTCGCTTTCGGGCAGCTTTTTGGCCAGTAGCTGGACATTGAAGCTGATGCTGGCCAGCGGGTTGCGGATTTCATGGGCAACGCCCGCTGAAAGCTGGCCCAGCGAGGTCAGCCGGTCGATCCGGCGGATCAGGGCCTCGGTCTTCTTTTCCTCGGTCAGGTCGCGCACCACCAGCATGGCCCCGAGCAGCGCGCCCTGATGATCGCGCAGCAGCGACGAGGTCGCGCCCCAGCTCCGGCGGCCCCGCTCGCTGCCCGTGGTCAGCTCCTTGTCGGCCACCACCACATGATGTTCCAGGGCCAGGTCGATGAGCCGGGCCAGGGTGGGGTCGAGCACCTCGTCGGCCCGGCGGTCGAGCACTGCGTCACGGCGCAGGCCGAGCATCTCCTCGGCCTTGCGGTTCAACGAGGAGATCCGCCGATCCAGGCCGATGGTGATCATGCAGTCGGGCGAGCTTTCCAGAATATTGTCCCGGAAATTCCGCTCGGTCATCACCTGGTCATACAGGCGGACGTTGCGGATCAGGCTGGCCGCGTGGCCGGCGAAGATCAGCATCGACTTGAGGTCTTCCCGGGTGAAGGCCGCGCCCGGCATGCTGTCGGCCACGAGCACGCCCAGGTGCTGCTGTTCGCTGCCCGACAGGGGAACGGCCAGACGGTTCGGGGTAGTGTCGGCACTTGCCGCCGGAACCGCGCTGTCTCCGGAGTCAAAAGCGAGCAGGGACTGACCGGATGCCAGCACCTGGGCGGCCAGGTGGTCTTGCCCATCAACGGTTTGGCCGGTCTGCCTGTCGGAGGAGACCATCCGCATCGGTCCCTGTTCCGTCTCCCGCAGCAGCAGGGCACAGGTTTGGGCGCGCACCAGTTCGCGCCCGCCCCGGACGATAGCCTGGTGGAGCAGGTCGGGCTCCAGTTGGGAGCTGGTCGCCTGCATGATCTCTTGCAGGGTGAGCAACTGCTTGATCTTGCTCTGATTTTGCTCCTGGAGCCGCGCGTTTTCGATGATGGCGCTGGCCTGGTTGGCAAAGGTGGAGAAATCGTCGATGTCCCTGCGGCCTAAGCGCAGATGCTGCTGGCCCTTGTCGGCGGTGATCAGACCGATGATCTGTTCCTTGGTGCGCAGGGGCACGGCAATGGTTGAAACCCTGTTCATGGTCCGGCTGACGATGCGGTCGATCTCGGTCGCCTGCGGATCGCTTGCATAGTCGCGGACAAAGATGGTCTTGCCCTGCAGGAAGACCCGGGTTTCCACGCAGTCCTGATCACTGAGCCGATACGGGTAGCGGAAGGCGCGGCCGGAGTCCTGGGCGTTGAAGCCGTGAATGTAGCGGCATTCGAGCAGCCGCCGTTCCGGATCGGCCAGGAAGATGGCCGCGCGGGTGAACCCGAACACCTGCGAGGTTTCCTTGACAATGGAGTTGAGGATGCTGTCCAGAGAGATGGGCCGGATCAGCAGACTGCTGATCTTGTGCATCGAGGCCAGCAGCCGTTTCTTGCTCTGCAAGTCGGCGGCAAGCGCGTCCTGGTTGCTGATGCTCTGGGGTTCGGGCATGGTGATGAGGCAGTTGTGCACAATGAACGGCGGGACGGTTCCGGCCACGCGGATGGTTGCACGGCGCGGCCGGACTGCGTACAATATCGGGTTTTTTGTCGGCGATTTTCCACCCGCCGGGTTTTCAGGTTTTCCCGGCAGCATACCCAGTTTCCTTTCCGGGAGCAACGAACGATGCGCATCGAGCAGCGAGTTTCCAGGGCCTGGGCCCGCATGACCGAGCCGGAATCCGGATGCCGGCTCTGCCCGTGGGAATGCGGGGTCAACCGGCTAGCCGGCAGCCGGGGCCGCTGCTGGATGCAGGATCCGGCCAGCTCTGGGCAGTACTGTCCGGACTTCACCCGCGCCTCCCCCTTTGGCGAGTAAGACGGCATAGCGCGGATCAATGCGGATCGGTACGGAAGAGAGACGAAAAAGATGGTGGCCAGCCGCGCTTGTTGCTACATTTGAGACTGTGCGTTGCTCCCGACCGCGTCGTTTTTCGTCTTTGCCTCCGCCGCCGAGGTTGTTTCTTATGTGCACTGCGTCCCCGGCCGCCATCGGTCTTGTCATCAGCATTCAGGGAAGGGTGCAGGGCGTGGGCTTCCGTCCCTTTGTCTTTCGGCTGGCCCACGCGTTCGGTCTTTCCGGAACCGTGTCCAACAACGCGGACGGCGTCCGGATCGAGGTCAGCGGCGCGCCCCCGGTGCTGGAGCGCTTTGTTCGCGCATTGCGCATCCAGGCCCCGCCCATGGCCCGCATCAGCGAGATGACCATTCTTCCCGGAGCCGCGACTACCGAGCAAGAGCAGGCATTCCGTATCCTGCCCAGCCGCAAGGACGCCCCGCCGTTGGTGCAGGTCGCCCCGGATATCGCCGCCTGTTCCGACTGTCTGGCTGAAATCGCCGATCCCGTTAATCGCCGTTTCCGCTATCCCTTCACCAACTGCACCAACTGCGGGCCGCGTTTTTCCATTGTCGAGCGCATTCCCTACGACAGGTGCAACACCTCGATGCGGATGTTTTCCCTCTGCCCGGCCTGCGACCGGGAATACCACGACCCCCTGGATCGCCGTTTTCACGCCCAGCCCAATGCCTGTCCGGTCTGTGGGCCGCACCTGAGCTGGTACGGGGGCGACGGTCAGTTGCTTGCCGAGGGCGATGCGGTCGGGCTCGATCTGGCGGCCCAGGCCCTGGCACGGGGCGAGGTGGTTGCGATCAAGGGTCTGGGCGGCATGCACCTGGCAGTGGACGCCTGCTTGGACCCGGCAGTCGAACGGTTGCGGGCACGCAAGCGCAGGCCTGCCAAACCGCTGGCTGTGATGGTGCGGGATCTGGCTGTGGCAGCCCGCTTCTGCCGGATCAGCGAGGCTGAGGCTGCCCTGCTGAACTCGCCCGAGCATCCGGTGGTGCTGCTTGACCGGCTCCCGGGCACGGCTCTGGCCGACTCCGTTGCCCCGGGCCTGGGGCAGATCGGCCTGATGCTGGCCTATACCCCGCTGCATGCGCTGTTGTTGGCCCATGCAGGTGTTCCCGAGGTGCTGGTGATGACCAGCGCCAACCCCGGCGGTGAACCCCTCTGCACCCAAAACAACGAGGCCCTGATCCGGCTGCGCGGGATAGCGGACGGTTTTCTGCTCCACAACCGGCCCATTGTCACCCGGGTGGACGACTCGGTGGCCCGGATCATGGACGGCAAGGTTCGGTTGCTGCGCCGGGCCCGGGGCTATGCCCCCGCGCCCATGCCCCTGCGCGCGCCCTGTGCGGAGGTACTGGCCTGCGGCGGCGGGCTGAAAAACACGGTGTGCCTGATCCGCGGAGACGAGGCCTACCTCAGCCAGCACATCGGCGACCTTGCCAACCCGGCGGCCTTTGATTTTTTCCGGGAAACCATCGGCCACCTCGAGGCCGTGCTGGAACGGCACCCGCACCAGCTCGCCTGCGATCTGCATCCCGATTACCCCAGCACCCGCTACGCCCGGCAGCGCGACAGGCACTGTCGCCCGGTGCAGCACCACCACGCCCATATCGGCGCGGTGCTGGCCGAACACGGGCTGGAGGGCGAGGTGCTGGGCGTGGTGCTCGACGGTTCGGGGTACGGCGGCGACGGCTCGGTCTGGGGCGGCGAGATCTGCCGGGCCGGACGCGATTTCTGCAAGCGGCTGGCCCGCCTGAGCCATCTGCCCCTGCCCGGCGGAGACCGGGCCGCGCAGGAACCCTGGCGCATGGGCATGGCCCTGTTGTATGCGGGCCTGGGGCCGACCGGTCTGGACGAGGCCTTGCCGCCCGGCCTGGCAGGGGTGGCTGCGGACACGAGGCGGATGCTGGTGCAGATGATGCGCTCCGGGCTGAACTCTCCACCCACGTCGAGCTGCGGCAGGCTGTTTGATGCAGTGGCAAGCCTTTTGGGGCTCTGTCAGGAAAACCTGTTTGAAGGCCACGCCGCCATGCTGTTGGAACATCAGGCCACGCTGGCCGCTGCCAAGGACGGGGCAGGGGAGGCCTATCCGGTGCGGCTGGTCCGCGAGGACGGTGGTCTTCTGTGCATCGATTCCAGACCGCTTGCCGCGCTGCTGGTGCGGGATCTGGCCGCAGGGGTCGCAACGCCGGTTTTGGCCCGGCGCTTCCACCTGTGGCTGGCCGTGGCCCTGACCACGGCCCTGATCGACCTGCGGCAGGTGACCGGACTTGAGCGGGTCGTGCTGAGCGGCGGCTGCATGCAGAACAAATTCCTTTTTGAAACCCTGTGTCAACACTTGCGCGACAGGGGCTTTTGGGTGTATGCTGGAGAGATGGTGCCCATGAATGACGGAGGCCTGGCCCTGGGCCAGGCGTTTATAGGAGGTAGCCCATGTGTTTAGCCATTCCCATGCAGGTGGTGGGCCTGCAGGGCGGAACCGATCCCGTGCTCGACCCCCTGACCGCGCTGGTGGAGGCGGACGGGGTGCGTCGGGAGATCCGGCTGGAGATGGTCGACAGAAACCCGGAGGTGGGGGAATATGTGATCATTCACGCCGGTTTCGCCATTCGTTCCCTGACCACGGCCGAGGCCGAGTACAACCTGGATCTGCTGCGGCGGATGGCGGAACGGATGGAGCAGGACAGCCTGTTGCCGGAGCGACCGCATGGCGCTTGACGACGCTTTTCGCTCCCGCAGCCTCACCGCGCCGCTGGTCGAACAGATCGCCCGCCAGGTGCGGCGGCCGCTTCGTTTCATGGAGGTGTGCGGCACCCACACCATGTCGATCTTCCAGCACGGTATCCGCTCGCTGCTGCCGCCGGAGATCACCCTGCTTTCCGGTCCGGGCTGCCCGGTCTGCGTGACCCCGGCCGGCCATATCGACGCCTTTGTCGAGGCTGCGCAGCGGCCCGGGGTGATCGTCGCCACCTTCGGCGACCTGATCCGGGTTCCGGGCAGCGCAGGTTCGCTGGCCACGGCCCGGACCCGGGGCGCTCGGGTGGAAATCGTCTACTCGCCCATGGATGCCCTGGGCCTGGCGGCAGCACACCCGGAGCAGATCGTGCTCTTTCCCGGCATCGGGTTTGAAACCACGGCCCCGACCCTGGCAGCCACGGTTCTGGCGGCCGCCGCCCGAGGGCTGGACAACTTCGTGCTCTTTCCCGCTGCCAAACGCATGCCGCCGGTGCTGAGCACCCTGCTGGCTGACCCGGAACTGCATCTTGACGGGCTGCTCTGTCCCGGCCATGTCAGCGCCGTTATCGGCAGCGACGCCTACCGGCCCTTTGCCGAATCAGGCACCGAATCAGGCGGTTTGCCCTGTGCCGTGGCCGGGTTCGAACCCGCCGACATCCTTGCCGGTCTGCTGGCCCTGGTGCGCCAGGTCAACGCGGGCCGCCCACGGGTGGACAACTGCTATCCCAGGGCGGTGAGCGCGGAGGGCAACCCTCGGGCCCTGGAGCTGATCGACCGGGTCTTTGTGCCGGTGGACAGCGAGTGGCGCGGTCTGGGCAAGATTGCCGCAAGCGGTCTGGCCCTGCGGGACGCATTCCGCCGCTTCGACGCGGTGGACCGGCTGGGCCTGCACGTAACGCCGGTTCCAGAGCCCAAGGGCTGTCGCTGCGGGGACATGCTCAAGGGCCGTCTGCAACCGCCGGACTGTCCGCTCTACGCCAGGGCCTGCACCCCGTTGAATCCGGTCGGCCCCTGCATGGTTTCCGGCGAGGGAACCTGCGCCGCCTTTTATCGCTACAATCGCTCAAGCAAACAGGCCTCCTCCTCCTTTTCCTCAACGCAAGCGAGCCCCTGATGGACGACAACGCCATTATCACCCTGGATCACGGAAGCGGCGGCCTTGCCGGACAGCAACTGCTCAGCGACCTGTTGCTCAAACACCTCACCTTTCCCCAGCTGCACGATCTGGAAGATTGCGCGGTGCTGGGCGAATATTCGGGCCGTATCGCCTTCACCACCGACAGCTACGTGGTTGACCCCCTGTTTTTTCCGGGCGGCGACATCGGGGCGCTCGCGGTGCACGGTACCATCAACGATCTGGCCATGCGCGGAGCCCGACCCCTGGCCCTGAGCCTGGGCCTGATCATCGAGGAGGGACTGCCCATGAGCGTGCTTGAGCGCGTTATCGCCTCGGTGGCGGCCTGCTGCGAGGAGGCGGACGTGGCCGTGGTCACCGGCGATACCAAGGTGGTGCCCCACGGCAAGGCGGACCGTCTGTTCATCAACACCTCCGGGATCGGCCTGGTTTCGCACCGCCACCGGATTTCGGGCAAGCGGGTGCTCCCCGGTGACGCCATCATCCTTTCCGGCACCATGGCCGACCACGGCATCACCATCATGGCGGCCCAGGCCGGGATCGCGCTTTCCGGCGACGTTGCCAGCGACACGCAGCCCCTGCACAGGATGGTGGGCGCCGTTCTTGAACAGGATGCCGGTGCGGTCCATGCCCTGCGGGATCCGACCCGGGGCGGCGTGGCGACCACGCTGTGCGAAATCGCCCAGGCCTCCGGAATCGACATCATGATCGAGGAGGAGCGGCTGCCGATCCGGCCCGCAGTGGCGACCGCCTGCGCGATGATCGGTCTGGACCCGCTCTATCTGGCCAACGAGGGCAAGTGCCTGCTGTTCTGCGACCGCGACGGGGCCGAGGACATCCTGCAACTGATCCGTCGCATGCCTGAAGGCCGCAACGCGACCCTGATCGGCTGGGCCGAAGAGGGCGAGGATGGCGGACGGGTCACCCTGACCACCCGGATCGGCGGCTCCCGCATGCTCGAACCCCTGACCGGCATGCCGTTGCCGCGTATCTGCTAGGGAGACCGCCCATGCACGAGTTGTCGCTGGCCAGTGCCCTGCTGGATCAGTTGCTTGCCCTGGTCGAGGAACACCGGGCCCGGCGCGTGCTGTTGGTGGCGGTGACCATCGGCCCGTTTTCCGGGGTGGTGGCCGAATCCTTTGCCTTTGGTTTCAATACCTTAAAAACCTCTTACGAGGCCACCCGTGAGGCCCGGCTGGAGTTGACCACGCCGGGGCCGGTCTACCGCTGTCTCGACTGCGGCAAGGAGGTTGCCGTGCCCGCGGCCGAGGCTGTGGACCGTCTGGAAATCCTGCTTGCCGACCTTGTTCCCCGGCGCTGTCCCCGCTGCGGGGCCAACCGGCTCTCTCCCCGGGGAGGCGGCGAACTTCTTCTCAACCATGTGGAAATGGAGTGATCTATGTGCGATATCTGCGGTTGCGGTCAGCACGAACACCGGCATGATGAGCATGGCGCTCATGGCGACCATGAGGACCACGGCGCCAGGATGATCGAGGTGCAGCAGAGCCTGCTTGCGGCCAACGAACAGCAGGCCGCGTCCAACCGGCGGCATATCGAGGCCATGGGCGCGGTCGCCATCAACCTGATCTCCAGTCCGGGGTCCGGCAAAACCACCCTGTTGGAGCGAACCATCGACCTTTTGGGGGAGACGGTCCGGATCGGGGTGATCGAGGGTGACCTTGAAACCGAGCGTGACGCCGACCGCATCCGGGCCAAGGGCGTGAACGCGGTGCAGCTGACCACGGGCGGGGCCTGCCATCTGGACGCGCCCATGGTCCATACCGGGCTGCATGTGCTGGAACATCTGGGCAAGGGCGCGGGCTATGATCTGATCTTCATCGAAAACGTGGGCAATCTGGTGTGCCCGGCCGCCTTTGATCTGGGGGAACACCAGCGGGTCATCCTTCTTTCGGTGCCCGAGGGTTCGGACAAGCCGGTCAAGTACCCGGCCACCTTTCGCACCGCAGACCTGGTGCTGCTGACCAAGACCGACCTTTTGCCGTATTTCGATTTTTCCGTCGAGGAGGCCGCGGGCGAGGCATCCCGGCTGCGGCCCGAAGCGCCGGTGCTGTCGCTTTCCGCCACCACGGGCGAGGGCATGGACGCCTGGATCGACTATCTGCAAGGGCTCTTGCGCCGCTGAAACCGTATGCCGCTGCAACAGGACGGGCCGCGGCCTGTTTGCGCGGAAGCAACCAACCACACTGTGGTCGTAAAATTTTGCTGCTACGGGCACAAAAATCTTGCCTCCGTGACCATGCAGAGCTAGATAGCGCAACATGGTTGCGCGAACAACTGTTCTTTTTTTCAGGGTGCCGTTTTATATCGCACCGTCGATGAAGCGGCAGGCTTCCGGAGAAGGAAGAGGGCGGTTCGTTCCGTGATGACACGTTTTTTTCCATAAGAAGCCAAAGAGGAGGACATATGGAACACGCGAACAGCGGGACAGCGAGAAAGCCCCTGATCGACGAAGATTGGCTCTCTCTGATTTTGGGCCTGATCATCTTTGCCATCAGTCTGGGATCGCTGAAAGGGGTGGATCTCATGGGCTGGGGCGCCAAGGTGAGCGTCTGGACCGACCCGGCCAAGTCCATCAGCGCGGTTTCCGCGCAGTACAAGGACGTCAAGGGTGAAATCACCAAGATCGACGGCGAGCAGGTCACGGTCAAGGACAGTAAAGGCAAATCGGTCACCATTAAGGTCAAGGACACTTCGACCCTGCAGGTCGGCCAGCAGTTTTCTAAAAAAGGCATAAGCCAGTTGACCTCGGTCTTCCTGACCTATCTTTTCGCCCTGGCCCTGATGACCTGCGGCGCGTATGCACTGAGGGCCAATGTGCCCAAATTCCTGGTGGGCTTCACGTTGGCATTCTGGCTCAGTTATCTGTGTTGGTATATGGGGCACTACGGCTATCTGGCAGCCACCAAGGAGCAGGCGGCGAAAATGGGCCTGCCCTGGTCGTTGAGCATGACCGGCGAGTTCGGGTTCATCATCGCCCTGGTAGCTGGGCTGATCATCGGCAACTTCTTCCCGAAACTGGCCGATCTCATGAAAGAGGCGACCCGGCCGGAGCTGTACATCAAGACCGGTATCGTCATCATGGGTGCGGGCCTGGGCATCAAGGCCGCCGAATCGTTCGGTCTGGCGACCAACATCATGTTCCGGGGATTCTGCGCCATTGTCGAGGCCTATCTCATCTACTGGGCCGCCGTCTACTATATCTCCAGAAAGTACTTCAAATTCAGCCGTGAATGGGCCGCTCCGTTGGCCTCGGGCATCTCCATCTGCGGCGTGTCGGCCGCCATCGCCACCGGCGGCGCCATCCGTGCCCGGCCCATCGTGCCGATCATGGTTTCCTCGCTGGTTGTTATCTTTGTTGCCGTGGAAATGGTGCTTTTGCCCATTCTCGCCAAATTCTTCCTCTGGCAGGAACCACTGGTCGCGGGCGCCTGGATGGGGCTGGCGGTCAAGTCGGACGGTGGCGCCATTGCCAGCGGCGCGATCACCGACGCGCTGATCCGTGCCCAGGCAGCGGATATGACCGGCGTGCATTATGCGGAGGGCTGGATCACCATGACCGCCACCACGGTGAAGATGTTCATCGATGTCTTCATCGGCGTGTGGGCCTTCCTGCTGGCCTATATCTGGGTCGCCAAGATCGACGTGAAACCGGGACAGAAGGTCGATGCGCTCGAGATCTGGCATCGCTTCCCCAAGTTCGTCCTCGGCTACGTCATGACCTTTATCATTCTGCTCTACTTCTGCTGGCCGGCGGCCAAGGCCCTTGGTCCGGCGCAGCAGGATCTGCAAAACCTGAGTGCCCAGGTCGCGGCCGTTGAAAATAGGATCAAGGCAACCGCGGATCCGGCAGCCCAGGCGGCGTTGCAGGTGGAACTGGAAGCCGTCAAGGCCCAGGAGGCCCAGGTCAATGAGAACATCAAGGAGCCCAAGAGCTTTCTGGCCAAGGCCAAGTCCAGTTCAGCGCAGGGCGACGTGTTCCGCAAGCTGTTCTTCCTGCTCTGCTTCTTCACCATCGGTTTGGTTTCCAACTTCAAGAAGCTGATGGAAGAGGGGGTCGGCAGGCTGGCGGCTGTGTACGTGATCAGCCTGTTCGGGTTCATCATCTGGGTTGGTCTGCTTATCTCGTGGCTCTTTTTCCATGGCGTCAAACCGCCGACTATCTAGGAGGAAGTGACTCATATGGCACAGGAAAAGAAAAAAGAACTGGTTGAGGAAATGAAGAAGATGGAGTGGGAACCCCTCGCTCCCGTAGAAATTTCCCTTGTCCGCTGGAGCATCGGGATCGGGGTCGGTTCCCTCTTCATTTTGTACTGGTTGAGCAAGGCCCTCTTTCCGGGAGGACACTGAGCCAGTCGCTAAAAGCGTGAGGCCGAAATCCGCATGACGGCAAGGGCCTTGCGGTACTCATCGAGGCGCTGTTCCCATTGGGGCAGCGCCTCGATGTCGTCTTGCCACCGGAGACGTTCCCGCTCAGGCAGGATGATCCTCCCTTCGTCTGCGGCGCGGATCGCCTCCTCATACGTCATTTTGAACTGTTGCTGCCGGCGGTCAATGGCCTTCTTTATTTTATTGACCACTGCGGTGCAGTGTCTGAGTTCGCGGTTCAGGGATATTTCATATTCATCGGTATGCATGATCGTGCCTCCTGTTCGAGGGAATTGCCGGGGAGATAGGCGTCGACTTGCACGGGGACGTGCTAGGACGTACGGGACACGTGTGGTGCCTGTCCATGCAGGGCCGGATGCGGGCCCCATACTAGCACAGCCGGTCCGCGATCGCCATGGCGGGAAAGGGAGCCGGGCGGAAAGATTGGCCTTAGGCCAGACCTATCTGGCCTACTGCGTTGCACCCGGAAAAACAGCGATGAAAGATGGTGATTATCGCTGCCTTTTCTTGGGATAAGGGCTATATGTAGAGGCAGATAACGCAGCTGAAAGGGCAGATCGTCCAACAGGCGGAACAGGGCAAGGCAGCCACAGCAACGCCCGTCACCCGGCCAAGGAAGCTACCCCGAAACAGTAGTTCGAAATGGTCGATGCCGGCTGTTTCGTTGTTGTGGACTGGAAAGCGCTTTCCAGTCCGTGTTTCTTTTTTTAGTTGAGGAGGGCATAATGGCTCTGAGCGCACGCAATATCTTTCCTGGAACCGTCAAAAAAATTGTCAAGGGCATGGTCATGGCGGAGGTCACCATTGAGGTGGCTCCCGGCATCGAAATCGTTTCCACCATCACCACCAACTCGGTGGAACGGCTGGGGCTCGAGGTTGGCAAAAAAGCTGAGGCCGTCATCAAGGCGACCAGTGTCTTGATCAGCGCCTGATCCGGTCCGGTCCGGTTTCTTTTGCGCGATGCGCGCACGGGAAACCGCGCCTCTCTGCCGGGGCATCGCTCGTTGTGCCTCTGTATGCGTTTTTTCCGTGCGGGGATAACCAGCTTCTTCTTCCCCCCCGAATGCTGTCTTCATCTGCGCCGATCATCGCCGCCATCACCGGCTTCGTCAGCCGGAAAACGCTTCGGGAAACCATCCGCCTTGTCGTGGTCGACCCCTGGCCGAGCCCGGCGCTCCCTTTCTGTCCGGAAAATTGATTTGACCGGGGCTGCAAAAGGGCCTATAAAAATAGGTTGCGCGAGTACAAGTTTTGCGTGTGCATGGGCGACAGTTCACTCCAGGTTTCATTCAACACAGAGAAGGGATGCATGCTGGCGATTTGCGAGGAATGTTCCAAGAAGTATAACGTCGACGAGTCGAAAATGAAGGGCACCAGGGCCCGGTTTGCCTGTCTGGAATGCGGGCATATCATTGTGGTTTCCCGTGATGTTCCGGCGGATGCCGCGGAACCCCGACACGGACGACCACCCGCCACGAAATGACCGCCGCGTACAGCGTTTTTGCCGCTCACCTCTTGCGTCGCGCTTGATCCATGCTTATTCCACGGGAAAGTCCGTACCTGAAAGGGCTGAACAGCTATTACCTGCATCTGGACCGACTCGTTGAGCACATGCAGGGTGAAATCGGCAGCGGCTGCGTGCATTGCAGTGCGCCCGGCAAAGAGATGCTGGTGTATTTCACGGAACAGGAGCTGATCAGCTGCCTGATACAGGACTCGGACCAACCCGTTGCCGAGTCCGTCTCGTTTGCGACCGTTCAGGATGCCTTTATCCGGGCCAGCTTTGTTGTTCAGATTTTTCAGATTGCCCCCCACGCCATTTTCTTCTGGGCCCAGATGCCGCCGTTCCAGCGAGCCAGCGCTTCGCTGCGTTCCAGTGAGATTCCATTGCCCGATTTGATTTTTCGTTTGCGAATGAAGCAGTTTTCAGGATTTATCGATGTGCAGCTGGTGGAAAAAAAGGACAGCGCCATCCTGTTTTTTCATGAAGGCGAGCGGATCGGAGGCTCCTATACCTGGGGGAGCGGCGGATTGAGCACCACGAACGAAGATTACAATACTCTCTTGAGCCGGGTCCAGTCTGCGGAAGGTATTTTCACCTTCGGCAGTTATCTCAGGAAGGGCGCTCAGGATGTGGAGACCGAAAAGCTTTCCTGAAAGCGCCCGTCTGTTTTGGGGTCGTCGGCAACGGGAACAGCGATACTCCTGGCCCTATGCAGAGGGAGGAGAACGATGCGTCGCGTTTTTTTGTTTTTGCTCATCGGATTGATATGCGGATGCGCCTTTGTCTCGACGATGAGTGCGGCCAACAGGGTTTCGTTTCGGGGACTGACCCCCGGGGTGTCCACGCTTGGGGATACGATCCGGATTTTAGGTGCGCCGCGCTCCAGGATCAGCGAGAAGGACTACCTGATTTGCAAGTATCGGACGATGAGTGTGGTCATTCCGCACAACAGCGGGCGGATTGAATATATCGTGATTGCCGATCCCGATTTTGTCGATGTGAATGGCTTTCAGCTTGATTCCACCTACGAGGAAATCAGTGAAAAGCTCGGATTGCAGGCCTCAGGCAATACGGTGCTGGATACCGCCAACGGTGTGTTGTATATTTTCGACCAGGATGGGTATGTGACCCAAATTGTCTATCGTAACATTGCAGGATGATCGAGGCGGTGTCCCTGTGTCGACGCGGTCAAAACGGTGGGAAGAGCGCGACTGTGGCCATCCGGACATGATCGCTTGAGCGGATGCGCATTGCCCGGAAAGCCGCTGGTGGAATGCAAACAGGCATCAACCAGGGCGGCAGGGCCGGATGAAGAAAAGGTGTGGGATGACAGAACGGAAGTATGCATTTTCATGGGATTTAATCGGTGATATCGAGGTCGGACGCCCCAACCTTGGGGCCACCACCCGGGTTGAAGTCTATAGACTGATGCAGTTCATGTTTCGTGATGTTCTGGAGGAGCGTTTCGGAACGGAAACAGCCGATGAACTGTTTTTTACTGCCGGAAAGAAGGCGGGCTTTGAATTTTATCGGCATTTCTGCTCCGGGATAAGCGATCTTGCCGAGTTCGTGAAAGAACTCCAGAGCGTGCTCAGGGAGTTGGGCATCGGCATTCTGCGAGTGGAATCAGCGGATGAAAAAGAGGGGACGTTTGTTATCACCGTCTCCGAAGATCTGGACTGTTCCGGCCTGCCCGAGCTTGACTATGAAGTGTGCGTGTACGACGAGGGGTTCATTGCCGGTTTGATGGAAAGCTTTACCGGCAAACAGTTCCAGGTGCGCGAGATCGACTGCTGGTGCACCGGTGACCGAACCTGTCGTTTCATAGCCAATGCCGTGAAATAAGGTTGATACGGTACCCGTCATGTCTCAATCCGGCTCGCGACCCGCGAAAACATCCTCTTCCATTTCCGCGCTTGCATCATCGTCTTCCCAATCGGGCACAGAGAACCATGTCGTGGTCGAGGCGATCCGCCTGGCCTTGAATGCCAAGTCCCCGCCCGAGACTCTGCCCGAGGAACTTGCGGGCATACCGGAAATCTGCGCGCTCTACCAGGAGTTGCTTGAGCTGCGGGAGTTTATGATGGGCATCGCCGGAGGGGATCTTTCCCGGCATCTTTCCATGAAGGGCTATATTGCAGGCGCCCTGAAGATGTTGCAGGCCAACCTGAAGCATATCACCTGGCAGACCAAGATGATCGCCGAGGGCGACTTTTCCCAGCGCCTCGACTTCATGGGAGAGTTTTCCGCCGCCTTCAACTATATGACCGAACAGATGCAAGAGGCTGTTCGCACTATTCAGCACAGGGAAAACGAACTGAACACGATCAACACCGGCCTGCTGCTTGAGATCGAGCGACGTAAAAAAATACAGAAGGCACTGGAACAAAGCGAGGCGCATTATCGGAACCTGACCGAAATGATGAAGGATGTGGTCTTCATCATCGATGTCGAGAGCTTGCGGTTTGTGTATATCAGCCCTTCTGTTCAGGGCTTTTTAGGGTTTGATCCCGATGAGGTTTTGGAATATTCTGTCCTGAACCTGATGCCGCCCAAGTCCCGGGCCCTTCTGCGGACGACCCTGGGGAAGCGGTTGCTGGCAATAGAGCGGGGCGAGAAAGGGGCGGATGATTTTTTCACCACCGAGATCGAAGTTTCCACCAAGCAGGGCGTCGGCATCTGGGTCGAGGTGATTGTCCGCTATGTGGCCAATCCGCAGACCGGTTATCTGGAGATGCACGGTTCGGCGCGTGATATCACGGAGCGGCGGGCCATGCAACTCAAGCTGCACCATCAGGCCACCATCGACGAGCTGACCGGGGCCAGCAATCGACGCTATTTCCTGGAATGCCTGGGAAAAGAGATGCAACGGGCCAAACGTCACGACTTGGCCTTGGCCTATCTGATGGTCGATCTGGACCATTTCAAGCGGGTCAACGATACCTTTGGCCATGCCGTGGGCGATCAGGCCCTGCGGGCCATGGCCCAGACCTGCCGGGAAATCCTGCGGACCTCCGACGGGCTGGGACGCCTGGGCGGCGAGGAGTTCGCGTTGTATCTGGTGGAAACCGATCTGCAGCGAGCCCTGGTGGTGGCGGAGCGGTTGCGCCGGGCCGTCGAGCAGATCAAGCTTGTCACCGACACCGGAGAACCGGTTCTCCTGCGGGTCAGCATCGGCGTGACCGAATACCGCCGCGACTCCGATACCCTCTCCTCCCTGATGATTCGTGCCGACCAGAATCTGTACCGGGCCAAGCAGTCCGGTCGCAACCGGGTTGAAAGCTCCGCTTAAACCTCTTTGCGCCGGCTGTTGAGTGCCGGGTTCGCTCCGCTCTTCAGTCTGCCATTTTCTTGCCTGCCGGCACACTGCTGATGGTCACCCCGGCCTGCCACAGTTGCTCGATCAGCCGATCGACCTCGTCTCCCTTGATTTTCACCGTAACCAACTGACAATTTTCGCAGAGATCCGTGCTGATGCCGATGCCCACGATGACGGCCCCACATTGCCGGAACACGTCGAGCAGGGCATAGAGCGCCTCCGGGTCGCGATCAATTTGCAGGTCTATCCGCGCGCCTTCACTCCCCGCACCAAGCATTTCGAGCAGGGCATCGAAGATATTGGTCTCGGTGATGATCCCCACCAGCTCGCCCTCCCGAACCACGGGCAGGGCGCCGAATTTATGGGTGCGCATCAACAGGGCCGCCTCCTCAAGAGGGGTCAGCGGGTCCACGGTCACCGGATCGCGAGTCATGATCGCGCCCGCCTCGATCCGGCCGGTTCGTTCCAGCTGTTCGAGATCGGCGTTGCCATCGATCAGGGGAGGCATGGCCATGAACAGGTCCCGGCTGCTGATGATGCCGCACAGCTTGCCGTCATCGACCACAAGGACGCGGCGGACCCGGTTCTTGCGCATGAGTTGCTCCACCTCGACCAGAGGTTGCCGACTGGTGACGGTGAGCAGGTTGCTGGTCATCCATAATTTGACGAACATGGGAAACTCCGTAAAGGGATTGCGCACAGGGAAGCTGCCGGGATCAGGGGCAGGAGTCCTTGCACTGGTGCAGGCTGTCCATGTACTCGTCCCACTCTACAGGCAGGGACGATTTTTTTTTGATATTGCATTCCTTGCACGAGGGTACCAGGTTGTCCTTGGTGCTGCGTCCGCCCCGGGCCAAGGGAATGATGTGGTCCATGGTCAGGTTATGGTAGCCGACCTGTTTGCCGCAGTACCAGCATTTCCCGGAGGCGGTTTTCTGCTGCCACCAGCGGGTCCGGCGCAGCTGCCGGGCCTTGTCGCGCTCGGCCCGGTTGCGGGCCTCCTCGTCCGGGTACTCTGCAAATAGATCCCATTTCATTGCGGCTCTCCCACAAGCAGGCTCCGAATCCGACCCACCAGATAGAGCGAGCCTGCCACGCAGATCAGGTCGTCCTGTTGGTCGGCCATGGCAAGGAGCCGGGTCAGCGCCGCCTTGCTGTCGGCAAGACAGTGCACCTCGGCCCGAAGGTTCGGCGGCAGGCTGGCCCGCAGCGCTTCCGGTTCAGCAGCCCGGAGGGCTTCAGCGGCCCGGGTCAGCATCACCACATCGGCCTGTTTCAGCAGGTGTTCCAGCGCGCTCCCCATATCCTTGTCCGCCATGGCCCCCCATAAAAGAAACAGCCGCCCGCGCGGATACCCGGCAGCCAAGGCCGCGCTCAGGGCCATGACCCCGGCCTCGTTATGCGCTCCGTCCAGGAGGATGCGCACCTTGTTTCCGGTTTGGGCTTCGGTGAGCAGCTCCAGCCGTCCCGGCCAGCGGGTCTCTTGCAGGCCGCGTTGGATCTGCTCCACCGTGACCGGCAGAAGCGGGGCAAGCAGCTCGATGGCGGCCAGGGCCAGGGCCGCGTTGCCGGTCTGATGGGCGCCCTGGAGCGCAAGCGGCATCGGGCCGATTTCGTTACCGCCGAGTGTACGATAGCGGATTTGACCATCGGGGTCACGGAAGGCGTCGTAATGACGGCCTGTCAAAAAGAGGGGACATCCCAGTTCGCGGCAGCGGTCCTCAATTACCGGCAAGGCCTTCGTGGCCTTGCCCGAAAAGATAACCGGTCGCCCCGGTTTGATGATGCCCGCCTTTTCCGCGGCAATGGCTCGCAGGCTCGTGCCCAGGTACTGTTCGTGATCGCGGCTGATATCGGTGATAATGACCAGCTCCGGCGAAACGACGTTAGTGGCATCGAGCCGACCGCCCATCCCGGTTTCGAGAATCACTGCACGGGTTTTTTGTTCGGCAAACCAGAGCAGGGCGATCAGGGTGGCGCACTCGAAGTAGGTGGGGGCGAACCGGTCGCGGATCACCTCATCCAGCCGGGTGACCAGCCGGGCAAAGTCCGCCTTCGGGATGAGGCGGCCGTTGATGGAGAAGCGCTCCCGCACCGAGCTGAGGTGGGGCGATGCGTACAACCCAGTTCGATGCCCGGCGGCTGCAAGCATGGCCTGCAGCATTGCAGCCACCGAGCCCTTGCCGTTGGTGCCCGCGATGTGGATGCAGCGCAGCCGCTCCTGCGGGTTGCCCAGTTCGGCAAGCAGGGCACGGGTGGTAGCAAGTCCGGGTTTGATCGTGAATATCTGGCGCTGGTCAAGCCAGGCCGCGGCAAGGGTGTAGTCCATGGCAACAGGAGAGCAACAGGGTAGGCCGGGACGACCGGGTCAGCCGACCACCTCCAGTTTGGTGTAGTCGAGGTGGAGAATTTTGCTGCCGTGCCGGTCAAAGCGCACCTCCACCCGGCGGGGACCGGGGATGGCGGTTATCTGCCCCAGACCGAAAAAGGGGTGATGAATCCGCATGCCTTCCGTGTAGGTCGTCCGGGCCGATTCGGTCCGTTTCGGCAGGGCGGAGACCGGTTCGGGGCAAGTGTCGGCAGACGGGAACGAGCCGATGGCAGCCGGCCGCTTGTATGCGCGGTACAGGTTGGGGTTGATCTCGCGCAGCAGGGGCGACATGCCCGCCCGAATCATCCGGCGGTCGACCGTGGCCAGCTCGCGCGGCCAGGTGAGATACAGGGTTTTCTGCGCCCGGGTGGCGGCCACGTACAAGAGCCGCCGCTCCTCTTCCCACTGCTCGCCCGGCAGGGTGTTCTGGTGGGGGAAACGGCCCTCGGCCAAACCGATGACAAAGACCGTGTCCCACTCCAGGCCTTTGGCCGAATGGATGGTGGAAAGAATCAGCCGCCCGCCGCGTTCATGTGCGCGTCCGGCCGCATCGGTCACCTCCGGCGGGTCGAGGGCGACGTCGTCCAGAAAGGTGTGCAGGTCGCCGTACCCGGAAATCAGGATCTTGATCTGATCCAGGTCCCGCCGCCTCTTGGGATAGTCGTCGGCATAGAGTTTAACAAGGAGCGGGTCGTAGTACTCCATGACCAGGTCGAACTGGTCCTCGGGGCTCTGTTCGGAATCGCGTAGTCCCGGAAGCAGTTCTGCCAGTTGGCCGAACTGCTTTTTCCAGGCCGGACCCGGCGGATAGGCGGCCAGGGCCGCGCAGGGGTCGTCTGTCTCGCTGATGACGCGCAGGATCTTTTCCGCGGTTTTGGGGCCGACCTTGTCCAGGTGCAGCAAGAGCCGGTTCCAGCTGAGGTTGTCCCAGGGGTTGACCACCACCCGGAAAAAGGCGAGCAGATCCTTGATATGCGCCGACTCGGTCAGTTTGAGCCCGCCGCGCTTGTCAAACTCGATGCCATGGCTCGCCAGCTCGATTTCCAGCTTGTAGGAGTGGAAGGCGGAGCGAAAGAGCACGGCCATGTTCTCCAGCCCCAGGCCCTGTTCCCGGTGTTTGCGGATGGTTTCGACCACAAAACGCGCCTCCGCCGCCTCGGTGGGGGCCATGGCCACCACCGGCGGTTCGCCGCCCTGACGGCTGGTGAACAGGTTTTTGGTGAACCGCTGTTCGGCATGGGCGATGATGTCGTTGGTCAGGTTGAGGATGGGTTCGGTGGACCGATAATTTTCCTCCAGCTTGACGACCACCGCATCCGGGTACTGTTCGGGGAAGCGCATGATGTTGGAAAAATCCGCGCCCCGGAACGAGTAGATCGACTGGGCATCGTCGCCCACCACCATCACGTTGCGGTGGCTCCCGGCCAGCAAGCGGACGATTTCGGCCTGGAGGTGGTTGATGTCCTGGTATTCATCCACCAGGATATGGGTGAACCGGCGGGACAGTTCATCCCGGGCCTGTTCGGATTCGGTCAGCAGCCTGCGCCACCAGATCAGGAGATCGTCGTAGTCGAGCAGGGCGTGGTTCTGCTTGAACTGCTGGTAATGCCCGGAAATTTCATGGAAGTTATGTACAAATTCAACAAGATGCGGGTACTCGTCGAGCACGATCTGTTCCATGCTCAGCGCCTTGTTGATGGAGCCGGAGATCAGGTTCATGATCACCCGCTTCGAGGGAAAACGCTTGTCCGCTCCGGACATGCCCAGCGAGCTTTTGAGCAGATTGATGATGCCTTCGCTGTCGGCCCGGTCGATGATGGTAAAGTTCGGGCCCAGGCCCAGGTGGTGGCCATGCTGCCGCAACAGCAGGTTGGCGGTGGCATGAAAGGTGCCGCCCATGACCCGGCGGCAGGAACCGGCGGTCAGTTCACCGGCCCGGTGCAGCATCTCCTGGGCGGCCCGGCGGGTGAAGGTGAGCAGCAGGATCGATTCCGGGGGGACCCCCTGTTCGATCAGATGGGCCATGCGGTAGACCAGCGTCCGGGTTTTGCCCGAACCAGCCCCGGCAATCACCAGAAGAGGACCGTCTCCGTGGGTGGCGGCAGCGTATTGGGCCGGATTGAGCGCGTCCGGAGTCAGGACGGAGGAGGAATGAGCGGAGGGGCTGTGTGCATGCATGGGCCGATTTGTACCATGGCAGGCCATGGCGCGCAATGCCTGTTGACAGTGGCCGCGCCCTCTGGGTACATTTCAAGCTTTCGTTTTGAGGACCGGCAGCGCCCCTGTACCCTATACACACAACCACAGTTGCCGGCCATTGCTGCAAGGAGTGAGGAGACAATGCAACCTGATCAGATCTTTACCCGCCCGGTGCTGGACGAACTGTTTCCGGCAGAGCGCACCAACGAGTTTTTCGATGCCCTGTTCGGCGATGCCGACGAGGGTTCCTACACTATCCAGCTGGAGTACGACAGCTACGACCCGGCCACGCAAACCCTGCGTTTTCTGCTCGATCTGCACCAGCGGCCCGGTTGCTGCCTGGTCTGCAACCTGACCTACGGCCTGCCCGAGGTGTTCAAGCGCCACCCCATCATCAATATAGCCGGACTGGTCAAGGACGTTGAGCAGCGTCTGGGCAATGGCTGGACCTGCGGCGACTGGAGCCTGGGGTCGACCCTTCAGCACAATCAGGAGCGGCACTCCATTCCACTGACCATTCATCTCAACGAACCGTGACCTCGGCCGAAAGAGAGCCCGAGCCGGAACACATGCCGGAGCTTCGGGATCTGGGCCAGCTGTTCATGGCCGGTTTCCACGGCTGCTCGCTTGCGCCCGATCACTGGCTGATCCGGGCGCTTGGCGAAGACAACCTGGGCGGGGTCATCCTGTTTGATCGCAATGTCGACGGTTCGGTGCAGAACATCCGTTCGCCCGACCAAGTGCGGGAACTGATCGGCCAGTTGCAGGAGGCTGCCCAGACGCCCCTGTGCGTTGCCGTTGATCAGGAGGGCGGCAGGGTCTGCCGGTTCAAGGAGCGGGACGGCTTTTTGCCTTCCCGCAGCGCCGCCGAGCTGGCCGCGCTTGGTGTTGCAGCCACGGCTGCCCAGAGCGAGGCCCTGGCCGCCGAGCTGGCCGGGCTGGGGGTCAACCTCAACTTCGCCCCTGTGGTCGATCTGGATCTCAACCCGGACAACCCGGTCATCGGCGGCTATCAGCGCAGTTTCGGCGCCTTGCCCGAGGTGGTCTGCGCCCATGCCCAGGCTGTGATCAAGGCCCATCACCGCTATGGCGTGGGCTGCTGTCTCAAGCATTTTCCCGGTCACGGCAGCTCGGGCGCGGACTCGCATCTGGGGATCGTCGACTGTACCGATCAGTGGCAAGCCTGCGAACTTGCGCCCTATCGTCTCTTGCTGGCCCAGGGCTATGCGGACGGGATCATGACCGCCCACATCATCAACCGCAGGCTTGACCCCACAGGCAAGCCTGCCACCATGTCCAGGGCAATCATCACCGATCTGCTCCGCGGCGAGCTTGGCTTTACCGGCGTGGTGTTCAGCGACGATTTGCAGATGCAGGCCATTACCCAGGGCTTGAGCTATACCAAAGCCGTGCAGGAGGCGGTGCTGGCCGGGGTGGATGTGCTGGTGGTGGGCAACAACCTGGCCCCCCGTGACGATGCCGTGGAAACTGGCATCCGCGCCGTGACCGAACTGCTGGACAGCGGGCAGGTCAGCCCCCGCGCCGTGCATCGATCTCTGGCGCGCATCGCGCATTTCAAACAGCACTTGGCAGGAGCCTTTCCATGGAACTGAAACAGTCCACCCACAGTGTCACCATCGGCTATATCGCCTGGATCTTCGGGTTTCTCGGCGCCCACCGCTTCTATTACGGCAAGCCGATTTCCGGCACCATCTACTTCTTCACCCTGGGTATTCTCTTCATCGGCTGGATCGTGGATCTGTTTCTGATCCCGGCCATGGACCGCGAGGCGGATATCCGTTTCATCCCCGGCAAGCTCGACTACAATGTGGCCTGGTTGCTGTTGATCTTTCTCGGCCTGCTCGGCATCCACCGCTTCTACATGGGCAAGATCGGAACCGGCATCATCTACCTGCTGACCGCCGGTCTCTTCGGGGTGGGCTATATCTATGACCTGTGGACACTCAATGACCAGGTCACCCTTATCAACGGTCGTTCCAACCGGAACACCATGACCGCAACCACCATCTGACCATGAGCGAACAAAGCTGCTGCAAACCCGTGATCACCTATCCCTGCTTGTGGTCCTACCGGTTGATCGGTGAAGATCGCCAGGCCCTGGCAGCCCTGATCGAAGAGACCCTGGCTGGTGGGGCGGCGTACACGGTGACAGAGGGGAATGTCAGTTCCGGCGGTCGCTATCTCAGTCTTAACGTGGAGACCACGGTGCCAAGCGAGGAAGAACGGCTGCGGCTGTATCGGGTGTTTGCCGGGAGTCCGGCGGTGAAGGTGGCGCTGTGACCGGTGCGGATTGTCTGCCCCCCGGACTCGACGGCCCAATCGTGCCGGTGATGCGCGAAGCCGTGCTCACCGTGCAGATGGTACTGTTCAAGGTATTGCGCAGGAATCTACGTGAACGCTATGTCGATCAGCTGGAGCCCTGGCATGGGCGACTGGCCGGAGGGGTGGTCAGCAACCTTTTCGGCAGCCGGTCCGGTAGCCGATCCGACAACGAGGTGGCACGCTATGCCGCCGACCACCGGGAGCTGATCGAGCGGGAGTTGCGTTCCCTGCCCGAAACCTGTCCGCAGCTGCTGCCCATTCTGACCGATGCCCTGCGCATGCAGGCCTTCTGCGACCACCACGAGGGCATCACCCTCCATCCTTCCCTGCTCATGGCCGCAGCGCTCGGCATTCTTGTGGAAGAGCGGGACGCGCCCCTGCCGTCCACCTTCATGTTGCAGGTCCGGGTTCTTGCTGCCGACCACGGTCTGGTGGAGCCGATGCAGGCGGATCCGGATACAGACGCACCAGCGTAGCGCCCCAGGAACCGCTGGTCTCGTCGCCCAGACGAAAATCCGCTACCATGTCCAGTCGTCCGAGAATGGCGTGCACGCTTCGTCTCAGGGCCCCCGTGCCCTTGCCGTGGATGATCCGCACGTGGACAATGCCCTTTTCCCGGCAGGCGTCCAGGTAGTCCGGTATCAGGTCGCCCAGCTCGGAGGGGCGAAAGGTGTGCAGGTCGAGCACGCCGTCAATGGGTAGTTCGATTGGTTGTTCCAGATCCTGTTCGTTCTCGTCCATCTCATCTCCCTCTGCTTTCCAGTGTTTCCAGGGCCAGCGCCGCGGCCCGTTGCGATGCGCCCGGCTGCCCCAGCCGTTCCCGCACCTCGCGCATGCCCGCAAGCATGGCTTCACGTTCCGGGCCCTGAGCAAGCAAGGGTCGGGCTGCCCGGAGGATTTGCCGGGGTGTGACCTCGTGTTGCAGCAACTCCGGGATGATGGCCCGCCCGGCAATCAGGTTGACCAGAGAGAAAAAGCGGACCTTGCGGACCAGGAGTCTGCCCAGCAGGTAGGTGTACTGCGCCATCCGGTAGGTGGCAACCGTGGGCACGCCCAGAATGGCCAGCTCCAGCAGCACCGTGCCCGAGGCGGCCAGGGCCAGGTCACAGGCAGCCATCATGGAGAAGCGATCACCGCTGATCACCCGGTAGTCGAGGCGGCCGCGCCATGCAAGCAGACCGTGCCGGTCGAGCAGGCCGCGGCTGATGGTCGGCGCCTGCGGTATGAGAAAGGTGCACCCGCCGGGAACGGCCTGATCGAGCAGGGCGGCCGCGCCCAGCAAGGCCGGGAGCAGGGCGCTGATTTCCTTGCGTCGGCTGCCCGGGAGCAGGCCGATCAACGGCCGGTCCGGCGGCAGGGCAAGGCTCTCCCGGTAGGCTGCGGCCGTGATTTCCGGGCGGACCGAATCGAGCAGGGGATGGCCGACAAAGTCGACCCGCATCCCGTGTTGACTGTAAAAGTCCTGTTCAAAGGGCAGGATGACCGCCATCCGGTCGACCAGGCGACGGATGGTGCGTACCCGGCCGGTGCGCCAGGCCCAGATCTGGGGGCTGATATAGTAGAAAACGGGAATGCCGAGTTTTTTTGCCCTTCTTGCCAGCAGGAGGTTGAAGTCCGGATAGTCGATCAGAATCAGGAGATCGGGCCGGGCGGTCTCCATGTGCCGGATCAGCCGGGAACGGGCATCGAGAATGGCCCCCAGATGGCCGAGCACCTCGGCCGCGCCCACAACAGCCATGCACGAGGCGTCCACTAACTGTTCCATGCCGGCGCGGCTTAGCTCCGGCCCGCCCATGCCGCTGAACCCCAGCTCGGGCGCGAGGCCGCGCATGGATCGCACGAGATGCGCGCCGTGCATGTCGCCCGAGGCCTCGCCGGCAGCGATCATCACCTTCCGTCCGGTTGGTGCGCTCATGGCTCAGCGCTCCAGAAGCCGGAGCAGGTCGTCGCGGCCCCGGTTTCGCAGATCTTCCCGGATCTGTTCCTGGTTGCCGTGGATTCGCTCGATCACCTGCAGGGCCACATCCAGGGCCCGGCGCCCCTCTTCGCCCGCAACCTCGGGCCTGGTGCGCTCGCGCACATGGCCGATGAAGGCGCGCAGCTCGTGCTCCAGGGCATCATGGTCCTGCACGGGAATGCTGCTTGTTCGCGGTTCAGGATGAGCGTCCGGCCGGGCCGGGGCCAGCTCCACCTGGGTAACCTCCTTGGCGGCGAAATCAACAACCACGTACGAGCCCGGCTGGAAGATCCGCATCCGCCGGGTGGTGTCCAGGGAGACCCGACTCACCGTGATATTGGCGCTGCACCCGTTGGTAAAGACCAGGCGGGCGCTGGCGATATCGGTCAGGGCGGTGACCACCGAGGCGCCTGCGCTCTGGATGGAGGCGATGGGCGCGTCGACAAGGGAAAAAACCAGGTCCAGGTCGTGGATCATCAGGTCGAGCACCACATCCACATCGGTTCCCCGATCCTTGAAGGGGGCCAGCCGGTGCGATTCGATGAAGAGCGGGCAGGTGATCAGCGGCCGCATTGCCTGTATCGCCGGGTTGAACCGTTCCAGGTGGCCGACCTGGAGAATGCGTCCATGGCTCCGGGCCAGCCGGATCAGGTCGTCGGCCTGGAGCAGGGTGGTGGTGATCGGTTTTTCCAGCATCACGTCCACCCCGCGTTCCAGGCAGCGTTTAGTTACCTCATGATGGAGACTGGTGGGGGTTACCACCGAAACCGCGTCAACCTGGTCGATCAGCCGGGCGAAGTCGGTAAAGGGGGTGGTTGCGCACTCCGCAGCTACCAAGGCTGCGCGTTCGCCGTCGCTGTCCGCAACCCCGACCAGCTTCACACCTTCCATGGCCGCATATTTCCGGGCGTGGAACAGCCCCAGATACCCAACCCCGATTACTCCAACCCGTATTGTCTGCATAGTGTTGTTTCCTGATCTCGTACCGGCCGGAATCGCGGCCGGTCTAGTTCACAGGCCAAGATAGGCCTTTTGTATGGCGGGATTGCCGCGCAGGGCTTCTGCTCGATCCTGGAGCACGATCCGGCCGTTTTCCAGAACATAGCCACGGTCCGCAATGCGCAGCGCCAGATTGGCGTTTTGTTCCACCAACAGGATGGTGACCCCGCGTTCGTCCCTGAGCCGGACCATGATTGCAAAAAGTTGCCGCACCACCAGAGGCGCCAGCCCCATGGAGGGCTCGTCGAGCAGAAGCAGACGGGGCCGGGCCATCATGGCCCTGCCCATGGCCAGCATCTGCTGTTCGCCGCCGGAAAGCGCGCCGCCCGGCCGACGGCGGCGTTCGGCCAGAATGGGAAACAGGCTGTACACCTCCTCCCTGTCCCGGTCGACAGCGGCCCGGTCGTTGCGAAGAAAGGCGCCCATGGCAAGATTTTCAGCAACGCTCAGCTCGGGAAAGATGCGTCGCCCCTCGGGTACCTGACTGATTCCCAGACGGACAATGGCCTCGGACGGCAGGCCATGGATGGCCTGCCCTTCAAAGAGCACCTCGCCGCTTGTGGGCGGGATGATGCCGCTGATCGACATCAGAGTGGTGGATTTCCCCGCACCATTGGCCCCGATCAGGGTGACGATCTCGCCCTGGTCGATCCGCAGGCTGACCTGGTGCAGGGCATGGACCGCGCCGTAGAAGGTATCGATCTTGCGGAGTTCAAGCATGGCCGCCCTCGTCGCCCAGGTAGGCCCGGATGACCTCCGGGTTGCGCCGAACCGCTTCGGGCGTGCCTTCGGCAATCTTGCAGCCGTTGTCCAGGACAAAGATGCGCTCGGAGAGCTGCATGACCAGGTGCATGTCGTGCTCGATGAGGAGGATGGACAGGCCGTCCGCCTTCAGCGAAAGGATCAGGTCGTTGAGTTTCAGGGTTTCCTGGGGGTTCATGCCGGCGGCTGGTTCGTCCAGAAGCAGGAGCAGGGGTTCGGTGGCCAGGGCCCGGGCGATTTCCAGCCGCCGCTGGTCGCCGTAGGGCAGGCTGGCCGCGGGCTCGTCGGCCCGGTCTGCAAGCCCGGTCCGTTCCAGGAGCGCCAGACTGGTCGCAACAATGGCGCGCTCTTCACGAACCGTGGCAGGCGGCCGGAAGATGGCGCCGAAGATCCCGGAGCGGGTTCGGCAATGGCGACCGATCATCACGTTTTCCAGGACGCTCATGGCGGGGAAAAGACGGATGTTCTGGAAGGTGCGCGCCAGTCCCGCCTCGGTGACGCGATTGGGCTTGAGTCCGCCCAGCTTCCGGGGTTTGCCGCCGGGCGGGGTGAGCAGCAGTTCGCCTCGTGTCGGGGTGTAGATGCCGGTCAGACAGTTGAAAAAGGTGGTCTTGCCCGCGCCGTTGGGCCCGATCAGGGCGCTGATCTCCCCGGGAAAGAGGCGCATGTCGACCTGGCTCAGGGCGCGGATGCCGCCGAAGTCCATGCACAGGTCGCTGACGGTGAGAAGAGGGTTCATGGCGTGTTATTTTTGCAACAGCCCGGGGTTTCGGGGAGAGCGCCGGGCCGGGGTAATCAGGCCCTGGGGCCGGAACACCATCATGGCCACCAGCACCGCGCCGAAGGCGAGCATGCGGTAGTCGGCCACGGCACGCAGGTATTCGGGCAACAGGATCAGGATGAACGCGCCGAGGATGACCCCGACGATGGACCCCATGCCGCCCAGCACCACGATGCATAAAATAATGGCTGATTCCAGAAAGGTGAAGCTGGCTGGATTGATGAAGGTGGTTTTGGCGGCGAAAAAGACGCCGGCCATGCCCGCCCAGGTGGCGCCCAGGGCAAAGGCGGCCAACTTGATACGGGTCCGATCGATCCCCATGGCCTGACAGGCGATTTCATCTTCGCGCAGGGCGAACCAGGCGCGGCCGATCCGTGAATCCCGCAGGCGGCTGACCACCAGAATGGTGCACCCGGCCATGCCAAGCAGGAGATAGTACAGATAGATGATCGACCCATCCAGCGACAGCTCCAGGCCGAACAGGCCTGGTCGGGGAATATTGGCGATGCCTGCCGGACCGCCGGTAAAGGATGTCCAGTTTTCCAGCACCAGACGAATGATCTCGCCGAATCCCAGGGTAACGATGGCCAGGTAGTCGCCGCGGAGCCGCAGGACCGGGAAGCCGAGCAGTACGCCGAAAAGGGTGCCGATCAGGCCGCCGATGGGCAGGACGGTCCAGAAGCCCCACCCGAAGTGGAGGTGGAGCAGGCCGTAGGTGTAGGCTCCGGCCGCGTAGAAGGCTGCATAGCCCAGGTCGAGCAGACCGGCGAAGCCGACCACGATGTTGAGCCCCAGCCCCAGAATCACGTAGAGCAGGGCGGTGCTCATGATGTTGACCTGGTAGATGGAGAAGAGGGCGGGAAAGGCCAGGAAAAACAGGGCGATCAGGATGAGAAGCGCCTTGACTGGCTGAGGCTGGCCGAGCTGTTCCCGCAGGTGGACGAGCCAGGAGGCTGTTCCGGGCGCCTGCGCTCGGCGGCGCGCGAGATGGGCGGACAGCATGCGGCCGACCAATGCGGCGCTCCAGCCTGTGAGACCGGCCCAGAGCAGGCTCCACCAGCGCCAGGTCACGCTGTGCTCCACCGGATCGACGCGGATCACCAGCAGGGGGAAGGTCAACACCATGAACCACAGGCTGATGCGCAGGGCGTGGAGCAGGTCGGTGCGGGTGGGCATGGCGTGCTCCTCAGACCTTTTCGATGGTGTGCTTGCCCAACAGACCGGCAGGCCGGAAGAGCAGGATCAGCACCAGCAGGGCAAAGGCGAATACGTCTTCATAGTCACTGGACACGTAGCCAGTGGCAAAGGCCTCGATCAGGCCCAGCACGTATCCGCCCAGCATGGCCCCGGGAATCGAGCCGATGCCGCCGAGAACCGCGGCGGTAAACGCCTTGATCCCGGCAAGAAAACCGATGTAGAAGTTGATCTGGCCGATGTGCGAGGCGATCAGCAGACCACCGATGGCAGCCAGCGCCGACCCGATGATAAAGGTGATGGAAATGATCCGGTCCACATTGATGCCCAGAAGCCGGGCCATGACCCGGTCCTGGGCGGTGGCCCGCATGGCCCGGCCGATCCGGGTGCTGCGGATCAGCAGGGTCAGAGCCAGCATGGAGGCGGCGGAGACCGTGATAATGGCCAGATCGGTGCTGCCGATGACCCCGGCCCAGGATTCAAAAAAGGGGAAATCCGGGATCAGGGCGGGGAAGGGCTGGAAATCGGCGGTCTGAGCCAGCAAGACATAGTTTTGCAGGAACATGGACATGCCGATGGCCGAGATCAGGGGCGACAGGCGCGGGGCGTTGCGCAGGGGGCGATAGGCGATTTTTTCGATGGTGTAACCGTAGGCCGATGCCCAGACCACGGCCGCAGCCGTGGTCAGCAGGAGCAGGGCGGGCACGGGCAAACCGAAGGAGGAACAGAGCGTGGCTGCAATCAGGGCGGTGAACGCGCCGATCATGTAAATTTCGCCGTGGGCGAAGTTGATCAGGCCGATGATGCCGTAGACCATGGTGTAGCCGAGGGCGATCAGGGCATAGATGGACCCCCGGGTCAGACCGCTGCAGAAGAGTTCGACAAAATACTCCATGAACCGGATCTAGCGGACCTGCACGTAGGTGCCGTTCTGCACCTGATAGATGGCAAAGCCGATGCCGATGGGTTCGCCCCGTTCGTCAAAATAAATTTCACCAAAGGGCGTGGGTGCCGGTTGGCTGCGCAGGGTTTCGATCAGGGCCTTGCCCCCCGGCTCCGCGGTCTTTTCCAGGGCATTGACCAGGGCGAGGGCTGCGGCAACGGCATTGTCGAAAAAGGAGCCCGGATCATCGCCCTCGGCCTGCCGGTACATGCTCCGGTATTTGCGGGTCAGAGGATTGTGCGAGACATCGGTCGGCCCGGTGGCGTACACGCCTTCGGCATGCTTGCCCGCCACCTTGATGAACTGTTCGTCCTTGACCCCGTCATCGGAGATGAAGGGGATGGTCAGCCGTTTTTGCCGCATCTGGGAGACGATCTTGGACGCCTCGGGATGATAGCCGCCGAAAATAACCGCATCGGCCTTGGATCGCTTGATTTTCTGCACCACGGCCGAATAGTCGACCGCGCCGGGGGTCACCCCTTCAAAGAGCACCACTTCTCCCTGGTCGGAATCGGTGATGAAGGTGCGGGCATATTCGGCCAGCCCCTTGCCGTAATCGCCCTTGTCGTGAATGACTGCGATCCGGGAGACCTTGAGCACATTAAGGGCAAAGTCGACCTGGGAGCGGGCCTGGGCGTCGTCGGAGGCGATGGTCCTGAAAAAGACAGGCACAGCGCCCTGGCGGGTGAGGGCCGGGGCCGTGGCCGAGGGCGAGATGACCACGATGCCGGCCTCGTTATAGATGGGCAGGGTGGCCCGGACCGGGCCGGAGCAGGCATGGCCGATGACGGCCGTGGCCCCGGCAGCCACGAGTTTGGTGGCGACATTGGTGGCGATCTCCGGTTTGCAGCTGTCGTCGCCGATGATCAGTTCAAGGGGGACGCCCCTGATGCCGCCACGGTCGTTGACCTCTTGCACCACCAGCTGAACCGCCTTGAGCGTGGGCAGGCCGTACGAGGCCAGGTCGCCGCTGTGCGCGCCTGCCACGCCGATCTTGATGGGTTCAACGGCCGAGGCAGGGGGTGCGGCCAAGGCGATCAGGGTGAACAGTGTGATCAAAAGGGAAAACGGCGTGAGCAGCAAACGTGACCAGGGCATGAAGGCCTCCTGATGGATTGAATTGCAGGAGCAGGTGGAGCGCGTTAGAGTGATTTCTTCTACCCCATTGAGCAAAATTTGCACGAACTTTACGGGAGCGGGACGGGGTATCCGGCTCCCGGGAACATCTTGGGTGCGTCATGCAGATGAATAGTTTCTATGCGGCCCTGGGACGGCCGTTCGCCCCCTTCTACAGTCTGGCCATGCGGCTGCGCGAGCACCTGTATCGGCGGGGCGTGTTTCGCACGCATCGTCTTGGGGTTCCGGTGATCAGCGTCGGCAACCTGACCATGGGCGGCA
The DNA here is from genome assembly GCA_050952385.1 of Desulfobulbus sp. Lineage (GTDB taxonomy): Bacteria > Desulfobacterota > Desulfobulbia > Desulfobulbales > Desulfobulbaceae > Desulfobulbus. The sequence continues at coordinate 124,483 of JBMNKV010000001.1, forward strand.
CCGGCAAAACCCCGATGGTGCAGTATCTGGCCCGTCTGCTGCAACGCTACGGCCACCATCCCGCGGTGATCAGCCGGGGCTACGGCGGTGCATCCCGGCAGCCGGTCAACCTAGTTTCCGACGGCACGACCCTGCTGCTCAACGCCCATGAGGCGGGCGACGAACCCCGGCTCCTGGCCGAAACCCTGCCCGGTGTGCCGGTGCTCACCGGTGTTGTCCGCCACATGCCTGCCCGGCGGGCCCTTGAAATGGGGGCCGATGTCCTCGTGCTGGATGACGGCTTCCAGCACATGGCTGTGGCGCGGGATGTGAATCTGGCGCTATTCAATGCCGATCATCTTGCCGGCAACTCGCGTGTTTTCCCGGGCGGCGAACTGCGTGAACCGGTGGCCGCGCTCCGTCGGGCCACCGCCTTTGTCCTGACCGGCGTCCGTGAAGACAACCGGGAGCGGGCCGGTCGATTCGGCGAGCTGCTCTGTTCCCGATTTCCGGGCATCCCGGTGGAGCTGACCGGCTTTGTACCGGACGGTCTGGTGCAGCTGTCGCCGGACGGCATGCTGGAGGAGACCGATCCGTCCCTGCTGTCCCGGCAGGGCTGGTTTGCCTTCTGCGGCATCGCCCATCCGGAACGTTTCCGCCGGACGCTGGAATCAGCTGGAATCAATGTGGTGGGCATGGAGTCCCTGGACGATCACCAGCGCTACACCGAAGCGGTGATCGAGCGACTGGCGGCCCATGCCCAGCGCGCCGGGGCTGAGGGATTGCTGACCACGGAAAAGGATCTGGTCAAGCTGGGCGAACATCGTGCGGCGCTCTCCCTGCCCGTGGCGGCCCTGCGGATGCGGGTGTCGGCCGATCCATCCTTTGATGACCTGGTATTGAAACCGTGGAGAACGGAACGGACTGTGTGAAAAAGCCCACATTTTTTCATGAATAAAATAAACTGTGTGTTTTTTTCACAATGAATGTGCATGGCCCGCACCGTGCCGTGGCGAACTGAACGGCGCGATGCGGCCTATTTTTTTCATTCAGGCTAATTTTTTGAACATTTTTCCCGAATCGTTCCTTGTTTTCTTTCTGGCCCGCCTTTTGCAAAATATTTATGAAAGGCAACGGCAAAAGTGCCTTGCCTCACTACAAGGAGCGTACCCATGGGTTTTCCACCTGTCACAACATATAATCAGCACACCGTGCAGCATCCGGTCAGTTGTTTCGGCGTCGGTCTGCACACCGGGGAACCGGTCCACCTGTCCATCAACCCCGCGGCCGCCAATACCGGCATCCATTTCGTTCGCACCGATCTGCCCGGACAGCCGGTCATTTCAGCCGGAGTCGAACAGGTGGTGACCACCACCCTGGCAACCACCATCGGCGTCGGCAGGGATACGGTGTCCACCACCGAGCATCTGCTTGCTGCCCTGAGTGCCAAGGGGGTTGACAATGCCCGCATCGAAGTCAGCTCGGCCGAAGTACCCATCATGGACGGCAGCGCCGGGCCCTTCATCCGCCTGCTGGACAAGGCAGGACTGCGTTGCCAGGATGCGCCGCGCAAGGTGCTGCGTATTATCCGGCCGGTTGCGTACAGCGAGGGCGATAAGTCGATCCGGATCGAGCCCTGCAACAGCTTCAAGGTCAGCGCCCGCATTCAGTTCGACGACGAACTGATCCGCGAGCAGCACTACAGCCTTGACGTGACGCCCGAACGGTTCAGAAACGAGGTGGCCTTTGCCCGCACCTTCGGTTTTGTCGAGCAGGTCGAGGCCCTGTGGGAGCTGGGCCTGGCCCTGGGCGGAACACTTGACAACGTCATCGCCATTCACTGGAACCGGAAATCGGTGCTCAATGAGGGGGGGTTGCGTTTTGATAACGAGTTCATTCGCCACAAGGTTCTGGATATCATCGGCGACATGGCGCTTTTGGGCGTCCCGCTGCAAGGCCATGTCATTGCCGATCGCTCCGGCCACGGCCTGCATGTGAGCCTGTTGCAGACCCTGCTGGCCACGCCGCAGGCCTGGGAATATATTACCCCGAAACAGCCTGCGCCGGTCGCCGCATCCGCGTCGGACTCGCGCTTCAGCCCGCTGTTTCATCTCAAGCCGACAATGCGTGCCCAGGCCACGCCCTGCGCCCTGTAATCGTTCACTATCGGAATCCCCGGCCCCGGGAGCCCCCGGAGCCGGAAACTGCAAACCGCCGGTCTTCCCGGCGGTTTTTTTGTTGCGGCGTCCGCCAAACCTCGCCCCACGGTTGCCGTTGTCCTCCGGGCGGCCTATAATGGCATCTTTTGCCGGATACGATCATTCTCGTCCATTTGCAGGAGGAACATGAATTTCTCTATTCACTCGATTCAAACCTACGCTTTTGTGGGCGGCGGCCAGATGGCCGAGGCCCTGATTCGCGGCTTGTTGGCCGGGGAGCTGGCCATGCCGGATTCGATTCTGGTGGCCGAACCCGATCCGGCCCGCCGTGAAGTGCTCCAGACCACATACGGGGTGCGATGCACGGACAGCCCTGAAGAGGCGGCCCGGTTCGGTCGGATTCTGGTGCTGGCGGTCAAGCCGCAGCTGGCAGCCGAAGTCATGGCCCAGTATCGTCCCTGGATGACCGGCCAGCATCTGGTTTTGTCGATCATGGCCGGTGTGCCGCTCGCCTCGCTGGCCGCCGGGCTGGGGGAGACCATGCGCCTGATCCGGGTCATGCCCAATACCCCGGCTCTGGTTTTGGCCGGGGCCACGGTCTTCAGTGCCAATGCCCTGGCCACGGCCGAAGACCGTACCGCTGCCACGACCCTGTTTTCGGTGATTGGTACCTGCGACGAGGTGCCGGAGCATCTGATGGATGCCGTGACCGGACTGAGCGGCAGTGGGCCAGGCTATGTCTTCACCTTCATCGAAGCCCTGATCGACGGCGGTGTTTTGGCTGGGTTGCCCCGGTCCCTGGCCGAGCGCCTTGTTGTGCAGACCGTCTACGGTTCCGCCAAGATGGCGCTTGAAACCGGTGAGCCCGCGGCCGTGCTCAAGGCCCGGGTCACCTCGCCCGGCGGCACCACCATTGCCGGAATCCGGGTTCTGGAGCAGGGCGGACTGCGCGGAACGGTCATGGCCGCGGTCGAGACAGCCACGCATCGATCAAGGGAGCTGGGCGCATGAAGATGGAGAAGGTGGGGATCATTCCCCGTATCGATACGCCGAAGGTGGAGCAGATCGGCCGTGAACTGACCGCCTGGTTCGCTGAACGCGGAATCCGGGCGATCACCAACGCCGTTGAACCGGACATGGACGCGATCATCGTGCTGGGCGGCGACGGTACCCTGCTCCATGTGGCCGCGGAGGCCAGCCGCCACGAAATCCCGGTGCTCGGCATCAATCTCGGCACCCTCGGTTTTCTGACCGAGGTGGCGGCCGACGAGATGTACGAGGTTTTGACCGTGATTTTGGGCGACTATTACGAGGCCAAGATGGAACGGCGGATCATGCTGAACGCCGCCTATATCAGCGGCAACACCGGTCAGATGAGCGAGAGCATTCATGCCCTCAACGAGGTGGTCATCGTCAAGAAGAGCACCGAGGCCATGATCCGCCTGCGTTGCTGGGTGGACGAGGAGTATGTCACCACCTACCGGGCCGACGGCCTGATCATCGCCACGCCCACCGGTTCCACGGCCTATAACCTGTCGGCAGGCGGACCCATCATCCACGCGGAACTCGAATCCGTGGTGCTGACGCCGGTCTGCCCGTTCATGCTGACATCCCGTCCCGTGCTGCTGGGTTCGGATCACATCATCACCGCACAGCTGCTGGCGCCCGCTGGACAGGTCAAGGTCATTGTCGACGGTCAGCTCAAGTGGACGATCACTGAAAACGACTACCTGGTGGTGAGCAAGGCCAGCAAGCCTTTGATTTTACTCAGCTCTCCCTGGACGAGTTATTTCAACATCCTGCGCACCAAGCTCAACTGGGGTGGCGCGGACGAAGACCTGCCCCTGCCCGCCAAGGTCGGCCGTCTGTGCTGAAGCCGGCGGCTTCAGCCCGCACCTTTTTTTCTGCGGGGCACGCCCGCCAGGGGCCGGGCTGTGAGCGGATCGGTCGGCCAGGCGTGTTTGGGATAGCGCCCGGCCAGCTCCTTGCGCACCTCCGGATAGCCGTGCGTCCAGAAGCCGGCCAGATCGGCGGTGATCTGCACCGGCCGCCGGGCAGGCGAGAGAAGATGCAGTAACAGCGGCACAGTGCCGCCGCAGATGCTCGGTGTTTCGGTGCAGCCGAACAGCTCCTGAATCCGCACCGCCAGCACCGGCGCGCTGTCCGGGGTATAGGTGATCCGGATTCGTGAACCGCTGGGCGCGGTCCAGGTCTCCGGCGCGTCCCGTTCCAGCATTTTTTTCTGATTCCAGTCGAGCCGGGCCATCAGGGCAGGCAGCACCCTGATGGCGGCCAGCTGTCGCGCCGTGGTGATGCCGTCCAACCAGGGGGCCAGCCAGTCCAGGTCATGCAACAGGGCCTCATCCCCCAAATCGGGCCAGCCCGCCTCGGGTTGCCGGGTTCGCAGGCAGGCGACCCGTCCCTGGAGTTGCCTCGCCTCTTTTTCCCAATGCAAACAATCCAGCCCCATGGCCACCACCCCCTGCAACAGGGCCTGCCGGACCGATTCCGGATCAGGATCGGCCAGCGGCTGTTCCTCCACCACCAGCACGCCGATTCGCACCTGTTCAGTGGCCCGAACCCGTCCCGCTTCGCTGTCCCAGAGCACGCTCCGGCAGGTCTCGAGCAGGCCGGGCTGGTCATGGAGTTCGTGGGGCGCACAGGGGGCTGCCAGAAAAATGCGTCCCCGGGCCGCGTCCAGATGGGGGGCAACCAGCCACGGCTCCGCCGACAGGGGGTCGCTCTCCGGTAACGAGGCTTCCCTGCCGCCGGCAAGCTGATAGCGGCCGGGCTGATTGGGACGCCTGCGGGCGATGCGGTCGGGCCAGGCATGGGCCAGCAGGTTGCCAACGGAACCCGCACGGTCGGAGTCGGGTTTTGTGCTTGTGGGCAAGAGGCTGCGCAGGGCGCGACGGGTCCGGATCAGTCGGGCGCACCGGGCCGGATCGACGCCGGGTTCCCGGATAACGGGTGCGTTCGTTTTCCGCAACCGGGCCAGCAGGGCCAGTCGTTCCTCCAGGTCGACGCCCGCCCGGCGCAGCGGGTCGGCTTCGGAGAGGATCGCCGCCAGATCGCATCCCAGATCAACCTGATTGCGGTCCGCAGCGGTCAAGAGCAGGTGCCCCAGACGGGGATGCAGGGGGAGTGCTGCCAGACGTCGCCCCTGCGGGGTGATCCTGCCCTGCTCGTCCACAGCGGCAAGCGAGTGGAGCAGGCTGCGGGCCTGGTCCACCTCGCCTGCGCGGGGCGGGTCGAGCCAGCGCAGCTCGGCCGGGTCGGTCACGCCCCACAGGGCCAGTTGCAAGACCAGCTCTGCCAGATCCGCCTGGACGATCTCCGGTGGATGGGCTGGTGGAAGATTATGGTGTTCCTCGGCTGTCCACAGGCGCAGACAGAAGCCCGGACCAAGGCGGCCGGCCCGACCCGCGCGTTGATCGGCCGCGGCCCGGGAGACGCGAACCGTGCGCAGCCCGGGAAGGCCGCTGCGGGCATCGAAAAACGGGCGGCGCGACCAGCCGCTGTCCACCACGCAGCGCACCCCTTCAATGGTCAGGCTGGTTTCTGCAATGGAGGTGGCGAGAATAATGCGTCTGCTGTCCGGGTCAGGACTCAGCACCCGATCCTGTTCGGCCCGGGGCAGATCGCCGTACAGGGGGAGAATCCGGAAGCCCTGGCAGGCCGGTTCTTCGGCCAGCAGGTCGGCAGTGGCCCGTATCTCGCCGCTTCCGGGCAGAAAGCCCAGCAGGTCGCCCGAAGAGGTGGTGGCCAGGGCGTCGACTATTCCCCGCGCCATGACCGCGCTGATGGGTCCCCGGGCGGGCCGGGAACGGTGGGCGATGGTTACCGGATGCGGACGCCCTTCGCCCCGAAGCACCGTGGCCCCATCCAGAAGCCGGACCAGGGGGTCGGTGTCCAGGGTGGCCGACATGATCAGCAGGTGCAGACCGCGTGCAACCTGGGCCAGGTCCAAGCACAGGGCAAGGGCCAGATCGGTTTGCAGCGAGCGCTCATGGAACTCATCGAAGATGATCAGGCCGACATTGTCCAGCTGGTCCCCGCCCTGGAGTCGCCGGGTCAGGATGCCCTCGGTCAAGACCTCGATGCGGGTTTGGGCCGAAACCTTGCGATCAAAACGGATGTGATAGCCCACGGTTTGGCCCACTGGTTCTCCCAAAAGAGCGGCCATGCGACCGGCCGCGGCCCGGGCCGCCAGGCGGCGCGGCTCAAGCAGCCAGATGGCGCGTTGGCCCAGCCAGTCGGCAGGCAGCAGGGAGAGCGGAGCCAGGGTGGTTTTGCCTGAACCGGGCGGTGCTGTGAGAATAACCGGCCCCTGGGCCAGGGCCCTGTTCAGGGCGGGCAGAATGGGGGTGATCGGCAGATCGGGCAGGTTGGGCGGATTAAAAAGAGACATCGCGCGATCGGTTGGGAACCATGCGGGGTACCGCCACGCTGCCGGGGCGCGCTACCAGCGCCTCCCAGCGGGCACGGGGAGAGGGGGGCCAGGCACACGGCCTTCGGTTGTCCGCATGTCCCCCTGGTTCAGGGTGGCGGCAGGGGGTGGGCAAAGGGACCGGATCCTGCCTGGCAGGCACGGGCCGCCTGGTCGCCGGGCAGGGGCGTGGCCCATGCCGGGTCAAAATAGATCAGCTCCACGGTCTCCCGGATTCGGGGCATGGCTAGGGCTTCGGCGCGGCCTTCCTGCAGCCGGACCAGCTCCTGTTCGGCGTCCAGCGGTTGCACGCCGCTAGCGCGCAGGCGGGCTGCGGCGTCGAACAGTTCACCGACCAGGAGGCAGCGCGCCTGAGCGCCTGTAGCCGGCGACCCCGGATCCGGGGTCGCCGAATCCGGGGTGGCGCAGGGCTGCCAGACAACAGCGCCGCCGCTTTGCTCCGAACTCATGCACATGCCCAGGGCCATCAGTTGTTCCGCGCTGGTCCGCATGTCCTGACAGGCTGCTTGGGCCCGGGGATCGCTGCCGCTCCAGCAGAGCCGGTTCAGCGCCTGGTCCCGGTCGATCAATCCCTGTATCTCCGCACTGATCTCGGCGGAGGCGGGTGGCGACCACGTGGATGGAGAAACCAGATCAAGCGCAGTTTTCCCGTCAACCGTTTTCCCCTCCGGCGAGGTTTCGGCAGTTGTCGGGGCGGCGGCAATACCCGATGCCTGATCGAACCGGTCCAGGGCGCTGGCCTCTGCCGGAGCCGGTTCCGGGGCGGCTGAAGCTTTCGCGGCAACGTCGGTCGCCGGTTTGGCGGGCGGCAGGTCGTCTGGTTTCTTTTTTTCCGGCGGGGTCGGAACAGCCACCACCGCCTTGGACACGGCCTTGCCGGGCTTCAGGTACAAAAAGCCCGCCTTGTCCTTGGTGTTGTAGGAAAGTACCGCGTTTGTGGTGTCATCCAGCCAGTTGTGCACCTCCTCCTGTCCCTGTCCGCTCTTCTTGCCCTCGCCCATGCGTTTGAACGCCTCCTTGCGCATGGCCTGGTAGTTCTGTTCGCCTTCAAAGAGCAGCAGGATGCCCTGCAAGCGCTCGTGGACGAAGGTACACTGAACAGCGGCAAGGGTTGCCGCGCCAAAACGCGCGGTATCGTCCCTGAGGGCGTACAGGGAGGCGCCGTCCTTGGCGGCGGCCTTGGTTTGCACCAGGGTTTTGCGGGTTTGCAGGTCGGCCAGCGAGTCGTTCCAGCGCATGCCGAGAAAATCGCGCATCCCGGCGGCGTGGGCGGGCAGAACGAACAGCGCTGCCAACAGGAGGGTGCAGACGATGCCGACTATGCCGACGCCGCGCCAGACGGCCCGGAACAGGGCGGAAGATGCCGTGCCCATGGCGGTTCAGCAGGTCCTGGCAGGGGAAACCACGAGGGCGATTCGTCGCTGGGCGGTCTGCGAGAGGTCCGGGTAGTGTTCTTCAAGCCAGGCGAAAATATCGTCTTTGGCGACATCGTCGGCCGCATCGGCCTCGGCAAACAACGCCTGCCAGCATGCCAGCGCGATGTGAAGCTCACAGGCAAAGCAGGGATGCTGCGGTAGGTTGGCCTGTTTTTCCGGCTCGTGCTCTGCGGATGCGCGTTCTTCTGGTTCGTCAATAGGTTCGTCGATGGCTACCGGTTCCCGGAGCGGTTCGTTGTCGATGCTCGCAGCCGGAGTCAGGTCATGTTGCTTTTCATAGGCGAGGACATCTTCCCAGTCGGCAAACAGGTTTTGGGGCCGCAGTCCCAGCATGCTGATGGGGCCCCATTCGTCGCCCACGGCATTGGTGAGCGCGATGCGTTTGCCTTTCCGGTTCATCCCGACCAGTTCGGATATGATCAGAACCCGCTCGCTGCGGCCCTGAATCTGGGTCAGTACTTCCGGCAGGGGCTGCATTTCAACGGTTTGTCTCAACTTGGGCTCGGACGCTTTTTTCTTCTTCTTGCCGCCCTGTTTTTCCTGAAACACATTGTTGAGCTCAATCCAAAGGGTCAGTTCTCCCTTGATGGCCAGGTCCAGCACCTCGTCGTTGCTTTTGTTCCAGCGCCGGGCCAGTTCCTGAAGGTAGATGCGTTGATTTTTCATTGTTTTTCCGCATTGGTTTTCCAATAAGGTGGCGCGGCCCATGCCGCGTGATGTGATCGGCCCCTCAAGATAGCAGGGCGGGGCAGGGAAAGGCAACCGGAATATCCGGGGATGGGTCTGCCTGTCGGCAGGGCGGGGCTTCAGTACTGCTTCCGGTCGCCGAAGTTCGGGCCGATCACGTTGAAGCTTTTCTCCACAATGAACAGGGCCTCCGGATCAATACTGAACACGATATTCTCCAGCTTTTTCACCTGCAAGTTGTTGGCGATGGCCATGAGGATCAGGCGATCCTTGCCGGTGTACGCCCCCTTTGCCTTGATGAAGGTTGCGCCCTGTTTCAGTTCCTGGTTGAAAATCCGGGAAATTTCCGGGGTGTGCTCGCTGATGACATAGAGAATTTTGCGTTGGTTAAACATCGAGACAACATACTCCACCATGGTGGACGAGATAAACACCAAGATGATGGAGGCGATCAGGATGTCCGGCGAATGCAGGGACGCTGCCAAAAGAAACAACAGCACGTTGAACAGGAGAGAAACCTTGCCGACCCCGATGTTGAAGCGGTTGTGGAGCGCTACCGCCACAATATCCAGTCCACCGGTGGAGCCCAGTGAACGGAGGGTGATCCCCACGCCCGTGCCGCAGACAATGCCGCCGGCCACGGCCGCATAGAGCTGGTTGTGGATGTTGAAATTCAGCTCCAGAACCTGGGTGGCCAGGGTGACCACGGCCACGCCGTAGAGGCTGTACCAGAAGAAGCGGCGGCCGACAAAGTACCAGCCCGCAAGAAACAGCGGGATATTGATCAGCAGGTACCAGATCGGCGGAGAAAGCAGGTGGGTCTGGTAATAGATCAGGAGGCCCGCGCCAAAGGCGCCGCCGGTGATAAAGGTATGCTGGATCACCGCGCCGTTGATCCCGGCCGCATAGATCAGCGAGCCGCAGGTCAACAGCAGCAGATTCCACCATACGGTGTTGGCGAGATGACGGAAACGCATGGGGGTCGGTTGCGGCGCGGGCGAACCCGCGCCGTCTCGGCAGGTGTTCTAGCGGTTGTTTCTGATGCAGCAGATCAGGGTTTTGTAGAGCAGTTTGGCGGCCAGCATCTGGGGGGAGAGTTCGTTTTCCCGCACCACCAGTCCGGTGATGTCGAAACCGATGATCATCTTTTCCCGGGCCACCATCCGGATCAGGTTGTTGAGCCCGTACCAGTCGAGACCGCCCGGCTCGGGCCATTCCACCGCCGGCATGCAGGCCGGATCGAGCACATCGAGATCAATGGCCAGGTAAACGGTCTCGTCGAGTACGTCGAGGGCGTCGACCGCCGCATTGAGCCCGGTGGCATACAGGTCGCGGGCAAAAACCAGGTTGTCTTCATGCAGTTTGGCGTGTTCGGCCCTGCGCATGCTGCGGATGCCCAGGTGGGAAACCGGGCAGAGTTCCTTGATTCGGCCCATGACATCAAGGGACTGGTCATCCGGGTCGAGCAGGTGCGGATGCGCGCCAAGATGGACGACGCTGAGCCCGTTGTTTGCGAGCACCGCTGCCCGGACCAGCCCCTCGGTGATCTGGTAGTTGCCGCCGATAGCCGCCACCAGGGTGTGTTTGCGGAAAAAAGGCGTACACAGTGTGGCGACCTGCTCCACTGTCTCCTGCAGGGACAGCGTCGCCGGAACTGGGGACAGGGTACGGATCCCCAGCTCGTTGAAGTCGGTTTTGGTTTCCACGTCAAAGGTGGAAAGCATCTGCGAGGCGGCAAGGATGGCCGTAGCCCCCTTGCTGACACTGGCTGCCGCCGCGTCCGTCCCCCCGTACAGGACGGGCAGAATGACGGCCTCTTCCCGGGGAAGGGATGCCTTGGGCGTTGAAAGATTTAAAAAGTGCATACATCAACCCCTTGGGATGCGCTCATGCCCGTCCGTGGTGTTCCCGTGTTCGCAGGGAGGACTCAATCGTCTTCGTCGTCGTACGAGTCGTCCTCGTCGTCGTCCTCCTCATCCTCTTCATCTTCGAGCAGAGTCAGGCGGACGGGGTCGAGCGTGTGAATCAGGTACTCTGCCTCGCAATCGTTGCAGTAAACTATATCGTCTTCTTCGCAAAAGCTATCGATAATGATATCGCCGCCGCAGATCTCGCATTCCTCGATCTGTTCTTCATCTTCTTCGTTGTTGGTATGCGTAACCATGATCACCTTGAAAAAAGAAAGTAGTGCCGACCGGTACGTGCCCGTCGTGCTGGTTATTCCGGCTCCGCACGGGGCCGGATTTTCCGGTATCGTCTGATCCGGACTCTGAAAAAGCACACTGAAAGAAATATACCGTTTCTCCTCTGTCAAGGAAAAACAGCCTATCTGGTTATTCGGAGCAATTTTAATGATTTCCCAAGGGTGGATGGAGGACCGGGCAAGGGGGATGAGCGTGGCGCAAGGGTCGGTCTTCAGGGGAGGATGCGGTGGGAACGGAGCTTGTGTTTACCGGCGGGCCGTGCTTTTCGGCCGTGGGCAAGCGGTAGGCGGGCAGGGTCAGGAAGGTCAGCGCCGTGGATGTGATCCTTGAATAAAACGGGATTGGTCAAATTTCGACCAATCCCGCGCGGGCCTTACATTGATAAATTCAGCCTGGACTGCTTCATCAAGATGCGCATGGCCATCCGGGGCATCAACGGGGACGACTGATTCCCCTTGCGATGCCCCGGATGGCCGGTTTTTTGGTGCGAGGTCAGCAAAGCTGCCGCTTCAGCCAGTGCCTTCTCTTGGCCCAGGATGGGGAGGCCATTATTGAATCCAACGGCCCGATGTGCTCTCCAACCAGGGAAAAAAGGCGCAGGCGGATGCTTGTGCTGTGCAGTTTTTTATTTTAATTCGATTGATCCTGCCTGATCGTCGTCATCAAACCATTCAAGTTCAATCTCCAGGCTGTGCTGGATTCCTCTCGTCTTTTTTACTTCATCTTCTACCTGCACTTCGATAACCACATTTTGCGGAATTTGCAGGATAACTTCCTTGGCGCCTTGACTGAGAACAACTTTTCCATCCGAAATTTTGTCAGCAAGTTGATGAAGAAAAGCGCTTACATCTGCTCGGGTTTTTTGCTCTTTGCTTTTAAACAGTCTGATTTCTTTTCCCATAATTGCCTCCATTGTAAAAAATAATTCAAGATTTCCTGATTATCTCAACAAGGTTGCGCTACAGCTTATAGCATTATCATCTTTTTGGTTTTTGTCAAGGATGGTGGTCGTTTTTTCAGTAACGTGTTCTTAATTTTGGAGAGACGCAGAGTATTTTTTGGTCGGGATGAGCCGAACCTTCTGAACTGCTTCGACCGTAAGACCGTGGCAGCCAGTATGCAGTGGCACACTGCGAAGTAGGACAGTGAGGAAAGACAAGGGGACAACAAACTCGAAGCACGAAAGTCCAAAACCATGGCAAGAAATGAAATTGCGTCCTACAGTTTCAGTGGCTTACGTCTGATTTTTTTGTGTTGTCTTACTTTTGCAGGGATTTCTGCACATGGATTTATCAGCCCCATAGGCTTGAAGCCCGTAAAAGTGCAGAACCGGTCGTTCACTCGGAACGGGAAAGATCATTCCCATACACTGCTGTCTCATAGATTTTTGAACAACAAAAGTTGCGTATAAACAACGGGTTGCTTATCAGGTGGTTTGAAAAGCTCGATGAAATTGTGTCGTTCAAAGAGATTGAGCTGGAGCAAGCGTAGCATTTGCTGCAGGGACACGCCCAGTCTGGCCTTGAATTTTAAAAAAGTAAGGAGAGGTACACACTCAGCAGCCCGTTGAAAAACTCTTCCATTCTGGCATAATGGCCTGCATCTCTTTTCAAGGAGGACGTTATGAGTCTTGGCCGGAGCAAGGAACAGCAGCGCAGCATGTGGCTTTCGTACGACCAGCTTCCCCAAAGCAAGGGGCATGTTTTTTACGAACGGCTGCAGAAGCTCTTGCGTCAGGAGGGATTTGACGCCTTCCTCGAAAACCTGTGCGCTCCGTTTTACGCTGCAAGGCTCGGCCGCCGCTCCATCCCGCCGGGACGCTACTTCCGCATGCTTTTGATCGGCTATTTTGAGGGCATCGACTCGGAACGAGGCATCTGTTGGCGCTGCAGCGATTCCCTGTCCCTGCGGGAGTTTCTCGGGCTTGCGCCCAGCGAAACCGTGCCTGATCACTCCTCTTTGTGCCGCATCCGCCAGCGCCTGCCGCTGGAGGTGCACCACGAAACATTTGTTTTTGTGCTGCGCATCCTGGAACAGGCCAATCTGCTCCATGGAAGGTACCTGGGCATCGACGCTTCGACCATGGAGGCGAATGCAGCCATGAAGAGCATTGTGCGCAGGGACACGGGTGAGGGATATGAGGCAATGCTTGTGCGTCTGGCCGAAGAGAGCGGTATCAAGACGCCGACCAGGGCGGAGTTGATCGCCTTTGACCGCAAGCGCAAGGGGAAGAAGACCTCCAACAAGGACTGGCAATCGACCACGGATGAGGAGTCTCGTATAGCCAGGCTCAAGGATGGCCGCACCCATATGGCCTACAAGCCCGAGCATGTGGTTGATCTGGAATCCGGGGCGATTGTTTCTGCTGTGATCCATCCTGCTGATCAGGGCGACCGCACGACCATTACCACCACTCTTGAAGATGCCCAGGCCAAGCTGTGTGCGGTTCGAGAGAAGGAAGAGGCCGGCATTGACGATCCCTTTGACCTGGTGGCGGACAAGGGCTATCACAGCCGGGAAGTCTTGAAGCATTTGCCTGAATCCTGCTGCAGCCGGATCAGTGAACCAAAACGCAAGGGGCGTTTGCGCTGGCATGGCGACCTTGAGGCGCGTGATGCGGTGTATACAAATCGCGCCCGGCTGAAATCGTACAAGAGCAAAGTGCTTTTGCGTGTGCGGGCCGAGCGGGTGGAGCGCAGTTTTGCCCACTGCCTTGACCGTGGCGGTATGCGGCGCAGCTTTTTGCGGGGCCTCGAAAATATTGAGAAGCGCTACATTATCCACATTGCCGGATTCAATTTGGGGATACTGCTGCGCGCCTTGTTCGGCTTCGGCACACCCAAGGGCCTGGCTGATGCCCGTGCAGGGCTGATTTTTGCCCGAATTGGGGAGATGCACCTGCTCATATTGGCTGTTTGGCTGCCGAATGCGGCTGAAGCTCCTGATTTGGCCATGATTGTCGTTTTGAGATGGAGCCCCTGAGACAGGTTGGCACAAACGGCCTTCTTGCACCCCATGCGGAAAATCCAGGATTCTTCAACGGGCTGTCAGGGCAATCCAGATTTGAGTCAGCACCGCGTTGCGCGATGTGGCCAGAAACGTTTTGATTTTGAGCTTGCCCTTGATCCATTTGAAAAAGAGCTCGATATCCCCTTGGTATAATTAATTTTTTTTACAAAAATATTGTGATCTGAAAACATATCCGAGCATTTATTTATTGGATTTTCTTTGCAATTTTATGAGAAAGCAGTGTAAGAATGTGTAGAAATTGAGTAACCCTTGCGTCCAGGGGCCAAGCTGGTCTCTTCTTTCGTTCATCTATCCGTTGTTGGTCTGTTCAGGGCTGTGTCGCACAGCACTCCTTGTCTATCGGTCTGTTACAATCCGCTTTTCCGTTTCGTTGGATATGCGCCGCTGTGGGAAGCTGTGAGAGGCAGTGGAATCGGCATCCTTGCCGCTTGTCCACTCTATCAATAAAGCGCCTCAGCTCACTCTATCCAACCTCTTGTTGTGCAATGAGCCCGGACCCGCATGCAGCGTGGCGCGCAGCCTCAACATCCACCTCCCTGAAACAGTAAAACAGGGCTGCGGCCGAAACAACCACGTGTGACCAAGGGTGCCCAAATCCGGTCAAGGTTGGTCCAGTATCACGAAGCACAGGACAACTCCGGCTGACTTTGGCTTTTGCCTTGCAACCTGTACAACGGAGGTCCTATGAAAAATAAAAAACTGCTCGCCCAGCTTCGTAAAATTATCGCCCTTGACGCGCAGATCGAAGAGATCCTGCTTTCAGAGCTGCCGCTTGAGGAAAAGAGATTGCTGCTGCGCAGTTATCTGGCTGGCCTGCTCTTACCCGAGCACGACCATGACCGGAATATGCTCCCTCTGGAATGGATCACCTGCCAAGACGCAAGATGGGTGTTTCGCAACATCCTCAATCCGCGCAACGAAGAGTTGGCCGGCTTTTCCATGCTGGCTTATATCAACAACCTCTTGCATGCTCCCAACGCAAACGATCCACCGCCCAAGGCCGATTTCCTCGCCGAACTGACCCACCTCTTCCGAGGCATCCAAGGGCAGGCCAAAATCTACACTGAAAAGCCACCGGCCTTTCTTCGGCACACAGGCCGTACCGCTGCACGCTTGCGTTCGGCCGATCTCTCGCGCATGGCCCGCAAGGTCCGCGCCGACACCCGGCGCTATGCCTGCGGCATGGACGCAGACCTGGTGCGTCGACGCAGCGACAACAAACAGCGCCTGCTCCAGGTTTTCGGCATTACCGACCTGGAATGGAATGACTGGCGCTGGCATACGGCAAATATCATTCGCAGCGCCTCGCGGCTCCAGGAACTGGTTACCCTGTCGGATGAGGAGTTCAGCGCCGTTGAAGAGGCCCAGGCAAAACACGTGCCCTTTAGCATCACCCCCTACTACGTATCCCTCATGGATGCGGAAAATACAGCTACCTGGGATCGGGCGATCCGTGCCCAGGTCTTGCCGCCCGGTCAGTATGTGGAACGGATGGCGGCCCTGCGTGACGACCCGTGCTGCTCCCAGGACTTCATGGCTGAAAGCGACACCTCACCTATTGATGGTATCACCCGGCGCTATCCGCAGATTGTCATCCTCAAACCAATCCTCACCTGTCCGCAGATCTGCGTCTACTGTCAGCGCAACTGGCAGATTCAGGACAGCCCTGCCGAGAGCACGGCATCGGGCAAGCAAGAGGAGCGGAAACTTGAGCTGGCGCTTGATTGGATTGCCAAGACCAAAGAGGTCAGCGAGGTGCTCATCACCGGCGGCGATCCCTTCTTGCTCTCCGATGAGCGACTGGAGATGATCCTGGCCCGGTTGGCCCAGATGGAGCATGTGCTGCGTATCCGCATCGGCACGCGCACCCTGGTCACCTTGCCGCAGCGGATTACCGAGTCACTGGTGCGCACCATTACTCGCTTCCAACAACCGGGCCGCAGGGAGATCGTGATAGTTACCCATTTCGAGCACCTTGCCGAAATAACGCCCGAGGCCATGCAGGCAGTGCAGCGTTTCCGGCTTTTTGGGGTGTCGGTCTACAACCAACTGGTGTTCACCTATTACAACTCGCGCCGTTTCGAGACTGCGGCCCTGCGCCAGCAACTGCGCCTGATTGGCGTCACGCCCTACTACACCTTCAACACCAAGGGCAAGGAGGAAACCGATCTCTACCGGGTGCCGATTGCCAGGCTTCTGCAGGAACAGCAGGAGGAGGCGCGTCTTTTCCCGGGCATGGTGCGCACCGACGAGATTGTCTTCAACGTGCCCCGGCTGGGCAAGAACTACCTGCGTGCGGGCCAGAATCGGAACATAGTCACCATCCTGCCGGATGGTCGGCGCGTGTACGAATTCCACCCCTGGGAGAAGCAGCTTGCTCTGGTGGATACCTATGTCTACACGGATGTGTCGATCTACAGCTACCTGCGGCGGCTCAAGGCCGATGGCGAACAACTGCGGGATTACAGCACGATCTGGTACTACTATTGAGCGGATTGAGAGCTTATTCCAGCTCCAGATCATAGGGAAAGAACACCGGCCAGGGTTTCCGGCAGGTGTTTGCGGTGTAGCAGAAGGGGCGGTCTTGCGCTCATCGCTGGGCCGTGCTTTTCCGGCCGTGGACGAGCAGGTAGGCGGGCAGGCACAGGAAGGCCAGCGCCGTGGTGCACCAGAACATGCCGCGATAGCCCACCACATCCACCACAGCCCCGGAAAGGTAGGGCCCCAGGCCGATGCCCCAGTCGAAGAAGATATAAAAGGTGGAAAGCGCCGGGCCGAAGCGGTGCGGCGGCGCCAGCTTGACGGTCAGGGCCTGGCCGATGGACTGAAAGTTGCCGAAACCCGCGCCGACCAGCGCCCCGGAGAGCAGCAGCAGCCATGGCATGTGGGCAAGGCTCAGGCAGGCAAAGCCGCAGCCCATCAGTAGCAGGGTAGGATAGACGACCCGGTTTTCCCCGTGGCAATCGAACAGGCGGCCGCTGATCGGCCGGGTCAGCAGGACCACCACCGCATAGACCGGGAAAAAGAAGCCGGATGCGGCCACCAGGTTCTGTTCCACGGTATAGCTGGCCAGAAAGGCCTGGAGGTTGCCCCAGCAGATACCGGCTAACAGAGCACCACCAGGGCAAAGGGCATGACGCCGTACTCCAGATACCTGGACAGGCCCCTGCCGGAAGGCGGCGCGGCCACGGGTCGGCCGGTGTGTTCGCCGTGGAGCAGGCTGCCGAGCACGAACCCGGCAAGGCCAGTTCCGGTGCAGAGCAAAAACAGGGTGGAGTAGGTGCAGTGGCGCAGCAGGAGGATGCCGAGAAACGGGCCCATGGCCAGGGCTAAAATGGTGCTCATGCTGAAATAGCTGATGCCCAGCCCCCGTTTATGCGCGGGCACGATAAGAGCGGCCAGGGTGCCGGTGGCGGTGCCGACGGCGCCAATGCCCATGCCGCTGACGAAGCGCACCAGCAGCAAAATGGCCAGACTGCGCACCGGCAGATGGCAGAGCATACTGAGGATGAAGATGCCCATACCGATGAGCAGGATCTTTTTACACCCGTGCCGCGCGACCAGGGCCCCGGTGACGAAGCGGCCCGCCAGACAGCCGAGGACTATTGCCCCCGCGGTCAGGCCGCCCATGGCGGGCGAGGCGTGGAATCGGTGGGCGGCATACTGGCTGCTCGTGACAAAAAGCAGGTAGTGCGCGGTCATGATCAGAAGGTTGATCAGGGAGATGAGAACGAAGTTCCGGGTAAAGATGGTGCGATCAAAGACGGGGAGCATGGGCGAGAGGACGGGATGCAAAAGAGGTTTCGGAGAGCGGCTTTCCGGCAGCGTAGCCGAGGCTACAGCCACTTCTTTTTCTTGAACAGGACAAGCAAGAGCCCTGCCACCAGAAAGAACAGAACCCACAGGGCGGGGTAGGCCCATTTCCAGTGCAATTCCGGCATGTGGTCGAAGTTCATGCCGTACACGCCGACCAAAAAGGTCAGGGGAATGAAAATGGAGGCGAACAGGGTCAGCACCTTCATGATTTCGTTCATACGGTTGCTGATCATGGACAGGTAGATCTCCATCTGGCCGTTGATCAGATCGCGATGGAGATCCAGGGTGTCCAGCACCCGCAGGACATGGTCGAACACGTCCCGGAAATAGGGTCGGGTTCGGGGCTGGAGCAACGGATGTTCGCCGCGCTGGAGTTCCAGCAGCACCTCGCGCAGCGGCATGATGGTGCGTCGGGCTCCGGAGAGCTCCCGCTTGACGGCCTGGATGGCGGCGAATATCGGCGGTTGCGGCTGATCCAGCAGTTGCGGTTCTATCTGCCCGATGAGCTCATCCAGGGTGTCGGTCAGGGCGAAATAGTTGTCCACCACCCAGTCCATGACCACGTAGGCGATATAATCCGCGCCCAGCACCTGGACAGGGGTCGAGGCGGCTGCCAGCCGCTTGTGCAGACCGAGGAACAGCTCGTCCTGCCGTTCCCGGAAGGTGAACACCATGCCGGACAGCACCAGGATGCTGAGCTGTTCGGACTCGATTCGGGCGTCGGCGTCGTGATGCAGGATTTTAAGCACCAGAAACAGGGCGTTGGGGTAGCTTTCCACCTTGGGCCGCTGATGGGTGTTGAGGATATCTTCGAGGATGAGCGGGTGCACCCCGAACTCCCGGCCGATGTCGCGGAGCAGGTCGGCGATGTCGAGCCCCTCGCAGTGGACCCAGAGCAGGTTGTCGGCGGTGCGCAGACGCAGGATATCGTCCAGCGAGCGCATTGTATGGGTGGTTGCGCCGCTGTGATCGTAGCAGGTGAGCGTCAGGCGGCTGGTCGCGGCGGGATGCGCGCCAACATGCACCAGCGAACCCGGCGGCAGTCCGGCCTTGCGATGCGAGCTTGACCGAAGACGGGAAGTGTTCATGGCTGCTCGGGCTTGCGCAGGAACCGGGCCTCGATGAAGTCGGCCAGTTCCCTGCTCTGGTGCAGACCGAACCGGAGTCTTTCGGCTGGCTCGGCCGGCGGCAGGTCGGTGGCAACAGCCAAAACGCCTGCAACCGTTGCAGAGAGCAGGGGACTGTCCGGGTCGCGGCGCACCTCGATCTTCGGGATATCCGCGTGCTTGCAGCCCTCGACGAGCACCAGATCCGCATCGGGAAAGCAGGCGCGGGCGAGTGCAGGCAGGTCGGCGGAGTCCGGCGCAGGGCGGCGGATCAGGAGCTGGTCCGGGCCGAGCAGGGCCACGCCTCCGGCCCCGGCCTGGGCGTAGCGGCTGGTGTCGGTGCCGGGCGGTTCGGGCACAAGCCCCTGTTCCTTGGTGGATTTGAGCACCGCCACGCCATAGCCCTTGGCGACAAGATGGCTCACCACCGCACAGGCCAAGGTTGTTTTTCCGGCATTATGCCAGCCGATAAAACCGAGAACCGCGGGCATGGCGTCCTCCTGCACAGTAAAAAAACGGAATGGGTTATTTTCGCTGCCGGAAGCCGGGCAAGAAGGTGCGGTGCAGCGAATGCCGCGCGGCAGCATACCCCTTTGCCGGGAGAGTTTCAAACAGGAAGGGGAGGAGGGCGCAGAGGGAAAACGGGGGTCCCCATTGTTTGGGCAGGTAAGATTTGTGTTCTCCTCGTGGTAAGGAGCTAGCACACCTGTCCAAATTGGGGGAGCACTTCCAATCACTTCATCACTATCGATACTTTCCGGCTATAGCGATGAAGAACGGGTGTGCCCTGGCCATGTCGGACGGCCTTCAGCACCTTTTCAGAGTCCACGGGCACGGTACCGGCCAGGAGGTACATGGACGGGTGGGTGAAAACCTGCGGCACCAGCGGCGTACTCGGGCCCAGGAGCACAGTCCTGGTGGTATCGGAGATGCGGCTGAGAACTTCTTCGGTAGTGTTGTTGATAATGGAGGTGCCGCTCAGGATCAGAACCTCGGCCCAGTCGCCCAGTTTCTTGTAAAAATCATCGCGGTTTCCGATACCCTGGCCCGCGTCCAGCACTTCGACCTGAGCGCCCCGCTCGTGAAATTTGTGCATGAGCGGTCGAAAAAGCCCCACCATGGCCACTCGCGTGCCGCTCTGGACGCCTAAAGTATCCATCCAGATGCCGTCTTCGCTGTCTTCGGGGAGATCACGGGAGTTGCCGTAATTTAACGCGTTGACCAGGGCCAGGGCCATGCTGCGCCGTAACGGTTCGTCGTCCTTGATGTACTCCAGCAATTCCAGTGCAGGCTCTCCTTCCAAGTCCCGATAGCCCTTGCCTGTTCCGCAGCAATGATGACCGCGGGCGACATCCGTAAAAGCGATGCCGATGCCGCCGTCGTCCGTGGTCACGGCCGTGTAGCGCAGCCCGATCGTGATGGATGTGGTTCGGACCCGGGCGGCCTGTTCACAAAACAAACGGTACAGGTCTTTGTTGAGTTGCATGGAAAACCTCCTGAAGACATGGATGTTTTATGATCGTGCTTGTATGGCTGCAGGGGAGTGCTTCCTGGGTCACGTCTGCACCGTATTCTTCGCCCTTCATCGATTTACCGAGCGCATTTTTGCTCCGGGATCAGGTGAAGCCCAAGAAAAAGAGAGTGCTCCGACTTCACCAAAGCGTGCCGTTTGATACTTCCGAAAGAGGGGGGGCGATGGGTGAACCCTCCCCGGAATGCGCATGTTCCGGGGAGGGGAAGGGATGATCAGAATTCGTAGCGGAGGCGGGTGGTGAACCCGTAGCCGTGGCCGTTCTGCTCGCTTGGTCTACCGTCGCTTTCGGAATAATTTTCATCGTAGAAGTATTCCAGGATGACGGTGGTGCCTGCAAGGATTCCCATGGACGCCGCGCCGATATAGCGGTGCTCGGGCAGTTCCAGGGCCACGGCCTCCCAGGATTTCTGATAGCCAACGGCAAAGGTGGTCTCCTTGTCGAACAGCTGGGTGGTGTAGGCCAGTTCACTGTTGAAGGCCGCAGGCTTCGCGCCGGATTCGCCGTAGTGGATCTTGTCTGCGTAGTGGAAGCTGTTGAGCGCGGTGACATATTCGAAGATCACCGAAAAGGGCCCGTACTTGCCACCCAGGTTCAGCGCCAGTCCGTCAACCTCGGAGCAGGTGTAGAGGAGCTTGGGTTCGTCGGGTCCGGCGGGGTTATCTTTGGTGAAGACGTCAGCATCGTCGAAGCCCTCGGCGTCGCCAAGGTTGTTGACCCAGGCAATGCCCGCGTTCACGCCCATTTCATCCTGCTCGTAGCTGTAGCTGAGCGAGGCGCCGTAGCTGTTGATCGTATCGTTGTCAGGGTCGCCCTCGTCGATGCCGTTGTAGGCAAAGACCGTGGCCTTGAATCCGTTCTGCTCAAAACCGACGATAACGCCCGAATCATTGATCTCGCCCAAGGTCTGGGTGAGGGGATCCTGGAGCATATTGGTCGAAAAATCTCCGAAGGGCGCGTAAATTTTACCGCCAGTGAGGAAGAAGGGGAAGGTTTCGGTGCCGCCCAGGGTGACATGGGCCTCGTCGACGAAGATGTCGTCGTCATCGTCGGTGTATTCAATAACCATCAACCCCTTGACCCACTCGTTGACCTGAAAACCCAGGAACAGATCAATGGTGTCGACGTTGAATTCGCTGGTGTGAGCGCCGTCGAAATTCTTGCCCGCCTTGAAGTCGCCTTCAAACGAGCCGCTGAGGGTGATGTGTTCGTTGATGTTGGGGACCTGGAACCCTTTGCCCTTCTGCTCCTCGATCTGCCGGGCCACCTCCTCCTTGATCGCGGTGCGATCGGAAGTATCCGTTACCGCCGGGGTCTGGCGTTGTTCCATTTCAGATATCCGTTTGCTTAGCGCCTGATTTTGCTGCATCAGTGCTTCCACCTGGCGTTTGAGCAGCTCGATTTCCTGCGCTTGCGTTGCTGCCTGTCCGGGTTGGGCGGTCAGGCAGCAGGCAAGACCGGCTGCGGTGAGGGCAAGGTTCCGAAATCCCCTGTGCATCATCATGTTTCTCCTCTTTTTGTGATGTTTCAGAAAGAAAGACTCCAAACAGCTTGGTACATAATGGAATTTCCGGTGTGTGGCAAGGTGAAAAGGTGCGCAAAAACACGGAAAAACCAGCACAAAATTGGCTAGGTGCGCATGCTTTGCTGTGTGCGAGAATAGGGAGTAAAGATTGACGTGTCAATAAAAAATAGACTCATCTAAATCTTTTATAGTAAGTTTTACCTTGAGAAGTCCTGGAGTGACGCCATAGAAGGTCGTATTTTCGTGACTTTTATTGATTCAACCAATAAAATAAAATGATTACTCGTTGAGAAAATATTTGCGAAAGAGAACGAAACAAACGGTTACAGAGGGCGTCACCCGTCTTGCCATTGGGAAATGTTTTTGTTCGCGGGATGCACGCTTTCGGGCCTATATGCAGGAGAACAAGCAAAATGGCAAAAAAACAGGAAACCGTTGAGGCAGAGAGTGCGGGAAAAGAGGGTGTAGGAAAAGAGAGTACGGGAAAAGAACAAGGCGAGGTGTTCGACCTGTCGGCACCGGAATGGTATCTCAATCGGGAACTGACCTGGCTCGAATTCAATCGGCGGGTTTTTCATGAGAGTTGCGATCCCCGCAACCCCCTGTTGGAGCGGGTTTTCTTCTTGTCGGTTATCGGTTCGAATCTGGATGAATTTTTCATGAAACGGATCGGCGAACTCAAGCTTCAGGTTCGCACCGACATGAAAATGCTGACCATCGACGGTCGGACCGCCCGGCAGCAGATTGACGAGAGCTACGAGATGGTTCGCGACCTGCTGCAACAACAGCAGTCCATGGAGAGGCAGCTGTTGCAGCAGCTGGCGGAAAAGGATATCCGCATCCTGAGCTACGACAAGCTCAGCGAAAAGCAACGGCAGAAGATGGCCACCTATTTCCGCGACAACATCTACCCGCTGCTCATCCCCCAGGGCATGGACCCGGCCCACCCCTTTCCCTTCATCTCCAACCTGTCGCTCAACCTGCTGGTAACGACCCGGCAACACGAGAATGACGACCATGTGCATCTGAACCGGATCAAGGTGCCGGCCACCAGCGCCGGCATTCCGCGTTTTATCCGCATCGATGCCGACAGCCACGACTATGTTCTGTTCGAGGAGGTGATTGCCAACAACCTGGAAACCATCTTCCCCGGCATGGTGATCGATAGCTGCGAACTGTTTCGGGTCACCCGCAACGCCATCACCGGCAAGCCGAGCACTCAGGGCGAAGACTTGCTGGCCCTGATCGAAAACGCGCTGCACGACCGGAAATTCGCCGCCGTGGTGCGTCTGGAGGTGGACAGCTCCATGACCCAACAGCACCGTGGCATGCTGGCCTCGCAGCTGGGGCTCGATTCCCGCAAGGATGTGTTTGTCGTGGACGGCATCATGGCCAAGCGCGACCTGATGGAAATCGCCGGGATCGACCGGCCCGATCTCCACTATCCGCCGCACCAGCCCCTGGATCATTACAAGCTGGCCGGCAATTTCCCCAACATGTTTCACCTGATCCGCGAGGAGGGCCCGTTTCTGCTTCAGCATCCCTACGAGTCGTTCAACTCTTCGGTGGAACGTTTTCTCAAGGAGGCCAGCACCGATCCCAAGGTGCTGGTCATCAAGATGACCCTGTACCGCACCTCGGCCAACTCACAGATCATCCAGTATCTGCTGGACGCGGTCCGCAACGGCAAACAGGTCGCGGTGGTGGTCGAGCTGATGGCGCGTTTCGACGAGTCGGCCAACATCCACTGGGCCACCTATCTGGAAGAGGCGGGCATCCACGTCACCTATGGGGTAGTGGGGCTGAAAACGCATTCCAAAGTCATTTTCGTGGTGCGGCGCGACTATAACGGCCTGAAGCGCTACGCTCACATCGGCACCGGCAATTATCACGCGGGAACCGCCCGGGGGTACAGCGATCTGGGGATTCTGACCTGCGACCCCGAGATCGGCGACGACCTCACCGAATTCTTCAATTTCCTGACCCTGGGCCATACCCCGGCCAGGCATTACAAAAAACTGTTGCCTTCGCCGCGCATCCTCAAGAAGGCGCTTCTGGAAAACATCAACCGTGAGGTCCGCCATCAGCGCAAGGGTCGGGGTGGCCGGATCCTGATGAAAACCAATGCCCTTACCGATCAGGACATCATCATCGCCCTCTACCAGGCCTCCCAGGCCGGGGTGCAGATCGATCTCATCGTCCGCGACTCCTGCCTGCTCCGGCCCGGCATTCCGGGGCTGTCCGAAAATATCCGCGTCCTTTCGCTGGTGGGGCGCTTCCTTGAACACGCCCGGATCTACTATTTCCACAACGACGGCAACGCCGAGTACTTCATCGGTTCGGCTGATCTGATGTACCGGAATCTGGAGCGGCGCGTCGAGATGGTGACCCCGGTGGAATCGCCGCTTTTGCGTTCCCAGCTCAGGGAAATCCTCGATCTGCAGCTGGCCGACCAGCGGGGCGCCTGGGAGATGCAGGCCGACGGCAGCTATATCCAGCGCCGACCACAGGAAGATGGCGAGCAGCGGGCCGCGCAGGCGATTATGATTGAACGGAGTGAGCGGCGATTGGCCGAGGCAAAGAAACTCTTTCGCAAGCAGTATGCCCGGCAACTGCCCAAGCGGAAAGGCAAGTAGGCGAAGAAAAAATCCCGAGTCCGGGGAATGCGGACTCGGGATTTTGGGATGTTCGTTTCAATATGCGGGTACGGGGACAGGACCCGGAATCTCTCAATCCCTGTCCTTGCGTCCGTGCCCCTTGCCGCGCCATCGGTCGCGGCGGTCGTCGTCATCATCGTCATCGTCATCCTTCCAGGAACGTCTTCGGTCGCGACGGCGGTCGTCATCATTATCGTCATCGTCGTCGTCATCGTCCTTCCAGTACCTTCGGTCGTAGTCCCTGCGGTCACCATCCCGGTATCCGGCGCGCTTGCGATACTGGGGGGCATAGGTGTTCTGGTACCAGTTTTCATCGACAAAATAGACCGGCCGATTGCAGGCATTGTACTTGTGGCAATGCTTGGACCATTTTTTGAGATGGCCCAGCGGTACCCGCAAATACAGGGGGTTGTCCATCCCCCTCCCCATCCGCAGACCACTTTTGTCGATGATGATGGGGTTGGGGTTAATGAAACGCGGGTTGGAAAAGCCCGCCATGTCGAGCAGTCCGTAAAAGGCCGAATCGCCGATGGTGATATGGAGAGCGGCATGGGCCTGTGGACCAAGTGACAGCAACAGCAAGAGAGCCGGAAGCAGAACGAGGAAACGGCAATGCATGGGATCCTCCTTCACTGAAGGGGTTAGCTGACGGGCTGGTTGGAATTGGTGTGGTTGGGGCGGCGCTCGGGCAGAAAAGCGATATCAAAAAAGACAGGATTGTAGACAACGATGCCCCGGCTGCGGGCGCCGGCGTCGGTGAACGGTTGCACCAGAAAATATTCGCTGGCAATGCCTTCCACCAAAAGCTCCGGAGTCGAATCAAAGCCGAAGCGTCTGTAATAGGAAGGGGGGCCGATAACCACGCATCCATTGGCCTCCATGGCACGCAGACGGGCCAGCGCTTCTGTGACCAGACGAGTGCCGATCCCCTGCTGCCGCAGATCGGGATGAATGGCCAGAGGGGCTATGGCGTACCAACCGGGCGTGTTGTCCGACAGTTCAACCCGGGACAGGGCAAGATAGCCAACAATGCGCTCTTCCTGTTCGGCCACCAGGGCCAGCGTCAACGCGGGAGACGCCCGGCGGACCTTATCGTCCAAAATTTCCTGGTTGTAGGAACTCCGGGGCCGGCGTGAGTAGGCGGCGGTGAGCAGCTCTTTTACCTTGTCGGTATCCCGTTCCTCTTCGGGGCGAATATGCAGGGGCATGGTTGTTCTCCTTGTTCACATTATGCTGTCCCAAAGGACGGAAACATCGACACGAAAACATCGACACTATAGAGTATTCGTGCAGTTCCGGCCAGCAAGAAAACAGGCCATGCCGGGGATGGGGCGGTCTTCCGGGTTGGCCGGATACGGATGCCGTGGTATAAAGGGCGGTTCAACCTTTCCCGTGCACACAAGGAACAAGGAGAACGCATGGCGGTCAGCAAAATTATCGTCACCGATATGATCATGACGGGCAACCTCTTCGAGGAAGAGGGGTTTGATCTGGAGCAGAGCGGCGACAATCTGGCGGAAATGAAGGGGCGCGTCATCCTCGACTATCTGGAAGAACACTATCCCGATATCGAATCCTACGCCGATATCGCGATTCAGGCGGGCAAGGGAAAGCCGCGTCCGCTGGAGGTGCTGGTGTATTCCGAAACCAAGGAGCTGGACCGCGAGGCCTCGGCAGCGCTCTGGAAAGAGTTGTCGCAGCGGGTCGACGAGGTGATTTCCTCTCGGGCCTGGGCGGTCAGAAAGACCTGAACCGGGCCGAATCAGCGACAGGCTCAGAGTTTAAAGTCGATGCTGGTCACCACGCTCTGGCGGTCGTCCTCCAGGAAGGAGGCGTCGACAAGATAGCCCCGGTCGTGGAAATATTCCATGCTCAGGGTGGTCGTCTCGTTCAGGGCCACGGTGGCCCGGCTGGAAAAACGTTCGTCCGGCAGGTAGCGAGGCACAGCTTCCAGCGAGCGCTGGTACCCCAGGGCGAAAACAGCCTCGCGGGAAGACAGGGTGGTGGTGCAGGTCAGTTCGCTGTTCCAGGCGGCGGGATCGGTCTCTTCGCTCAGGCTTGCGACACGATCCGGTCGCACCTCCATGTCGATGACATGGATATAGCCGCCGGTAAGCGAAAAGAGCCCCCGGTTGCCGCCGATCCGGAGGTGGAGGGCCGAGGAGGAGGGGACGTCTTCCGGACGCGCGAGCTTGAAGCGATGGAGCAGTCCGTCACTGTAGATACCCACGTCCTGAATCCAGCCGACCTTGGCGTTGACCGAGGTCTGGGGGTCGAGATGGTAGCGGTAGCCAAGCGAGGTGTCGTCCACCTTGTCGTCCTGCTTTTGGGTCACCGGATCTTGCAGGGACGGGCGCGGCGCGGGAAAGGGGTGGGTGGCTGCCCGGGTTCCCATGGCGTCAATGGTGGTCATGGCGGCAATGTCCGGCGTCATGGAACGACGTAGGGCGATGCGGAGTGGCGATTGTCGGGCGATACGGGCTATCGGCTGTCCGACGACGGTTGGTTTGCGTTTGCAGGATGCGGGAGTGATCCGTACCGGTTTGCCCTCCACGGTTGAAGCGAACAACGGGTCTCCTGTTCCTGCGAACAGGGCCGAAACCAGGAAGCTGAGCAGCACAACAGGGCGGATACGGGGAGTCATGAACGCCTTGGGTTCGGGTTGGGCAACGAAAGTGGGATAATTGCACAAAAAGTACAGTTTTTTATACCCCGAGGCAAGTTTTTTCCTCCTCACGCAGGCAAGAGAACGGAAAACTAACGAACCATCGCCTGCACGCGATAAGAAACAAGACAGATACGACAAAAAGCCCCCTTGTGCTCCCTTTTGATGTTTCGGGACTCTCATGCGGAAAACGGCCGGAGAAAAACAGGCGCAGAAAAACAGACCTTGAGGCTGGCTAAAAACAGCCGGATGCGGTAAGACTCCGGACAAGTCCGGCCCGCCACATACCCGATGCGGCGGCCGGAACATTCGTCCCGATTGACAGATTCCCTGCTTTTTTCTGGATACAACCATGGATCGCCCTGAAATCATCGCACATCTTTTCTATCCCACCCGGATGCCCAAAACGCCCCTGCCCGCGGGTGCCTTCGATTTCGACATTCCGGTTAGCGACGGTGACACCGTGGCCTGCCGCCTGCACAGTGCCGGACCGGATGCGGCCATTGTCCTGTTTTTTCACGGCAACGGCGAGACCATCGCCGATTACGACGAGATCGCCCCCCTGTTCCTGGCGGAGGGGCTTGGCGTGCTGTTTGCCGAATACCGGGGATACGGCTGGAGCACCGGCTCGCCCCGAACCAGCGCCTTGCTGCCGGATGCCAATGCGGTGTTCGTCCATGGCCGCACCCGGCTGCACGAACTCGGCTTCACCGGGCCGATTGTGGTCATGGGTCGGTCTCTGGGCAGTGCCTGCGCCATCGAGGTGGCAGCCGAACACGGAAGCGAGCTTGCCGGGCTGATCATCGAGTCCGGCTTTGCCCGGACCATTCCCCTGGGCAAGACGTTGGGCATCGACCTGGAGGCCCTGGGTATCGGCGAAGAGCAGCTATTCAACAATGCCCATAAAATCGAGCAGGTCACCCTGCCCACCCTTCTTCTGCACGGCCAGCACGACCAGCTCATCCCCCTGTGGCAGGCGGAAACCCTGCACGTGGCCTCGGGCGCGCAGACCAAGGAACTCCGGATCGTTCCCGGCGCGGATCACAACACGGTCATGCTCATAGCCGGTCGTCTCTATTTCCAGACCATTCGCCAGTTCATCGCGCAGGCCACCGGCACGGCCGAAGACTGGCGGGCTCGACGACGGCGTTTTAAAGCCGAAAATTCATGAACCGCCCTGCATGGACCCTTCCATGACCGGCAAGCGAACCGACTATCTTTCCTGGGACGAATATTTCATGGCCGTGGCCGTTCTTTCCGGCATGCGTTCCAAGGATCCCAACACCCAGGTCGGGGCCTGTGTGGCCAACAGCCAGAACAAGATCGTGGGGGTAGGGTACAACGGCTTTCCCTGGGGCTGTTCGGATGATGAGCTGCCCTGGGCCCGGGAAGGCGCCTATCTGGACACCAAGTACCCCTATGTCTGTCACGCGGAGCTGAACGCGGTGCTCAACTCCCTGACCTACGACCTGCGTGACTGCCGTCTCTATGTGGCGTTGTTTCCGTGCAA
This sequence comes from Desulfobulbus sp., assembly GCA_050952385.1. GTDB lineage: Bacteria > Desulfobacterota > Desulfobulbia > Desulfobulbales > Desulfobulbaceae > Desulfobulbus. The sequence continues at coordinate 153,239 of JBMNKV010000001.1, forward strand.
CGAGTGCACCAAGGTCATCATCCAGGCTGGCATTCGCGAAATCATCTATCTTTCCGACAAGTATCGGGACACGGATTCGGTCCGCGCCGCCAAGATCATGCTGGATAAATCCAACACCACCTACCGCCGGTTTGTCCCGACCCGGGATTCCGTGCTGCTCAGCTTTGCGGTGAACTGATCGGCCCGCTTCCGTCCGCGCCCGCAAAGAAACCGGGCCAACAGTCCGGGACGAGCGCCGCTGTTTTTCCTTCTCTGTTGTTTGCGTTCCATAGCAAGGATAGACCCCATGCGTTTTGATGAACTCGATCTTCCCCAACCCCTGCGCCAGGGTATTGCCGACGCAGGCTTTACCGACTGCACCCCCATTCAGGCCCTGGCCCTGCCGTTGACCCTGGCCGGGCGGGACGTGGCCGGCCGTGCCCAGACCGGGACCGGCAAGACCGCGGCCTTCCTGATCACCCTGTTCACCCGTCTGCTTGGAGAAGAGAGGAAGGGGCCTGACCCCAGCGCCCTGATTCTGGCGCCCACCCGCGAGCTGGTGGTGCAGATCGCCAACGATGCCGAGCTGTTGGGGCGTCACTGTGGTTTGAGCGTGCAGGCGGTGTACGGTGGGGTCGGCTACGAGCAGCAGCGTGAGGCCCTGCGCCGGGGCGTGGATATCGTGGTCGCCACGCCCGGCCGACTGATCGATTATCTCAAGCAGAAGGTGTTTCGGCTCGACCGGATCAGCACTCTGGTCATCGACGAGGCCGACCGGATGTTCGACCTTGGCTTCATTGCCGACCTGCGTTTCATCCTGCGCCGGTTGCCGCCCTATGACCAGCGGCAGAACCTGATGTTTTCCGCCACGCTCGGTCCACGGGTCATGGAGCTGGCCTACGAGTTCATGAACAACCCGGAACGGGTGGTGGTCAGCAGCGAACGAACCGCTGAAAATATCGAGGAAGTCTTGTTCCACGTCGGCCGCAAGGAAAAATTTCCCCTCCTGCTCGGGCTGTTGCGACGGGAGCAGGTGGAACGGGCCATCATCTTTGTCAACACCAAGAGGGAAGGCGAGATGCTGCATGCCCGGATGCAGGCCAATGACCAGCCCAGTCGGCTGATCTCCGGCGATGTGCCCCAGGAAAAGAGGCTACGGATCATGAAGGGGTTCAAGGAGGGCAAGGTGCCGGTGCTGATTGCCACTGACGTGGCCTCACGGGGCTTGCACGTGGAGGGCGTGACCCATGTGTTCAACTACGATCTGCCCGAGGATGTCGAGGACTACGTGCACCGGATCGGGCGCACGGCCCGGGCCGGGGCCGAAGGCAAGGCCATTTCCCTGGCCGATGAGGTGGGGGTGATGTCGCTGGAGGCCATCGAGGCCTATATCGGCTATCCGATTCCAGTGGAGTGGGCTGAAGACGATCTTTTTGTCAACGACTACCGCCACCCGCCCCGGAAGAATCCCGGCGGCAGGAGCGGAGGTGGCAAAGGAGGGGGTGGACGCGCCGCCTCCGGCGGGCGGAAGCGGCGCAGGCGTTCGTCACGCTGAAAAACGGACCGGGATTATTTCAGCACGGGCCGGGCGTTGACCGGCTGTACGGGTCGGTTGTTCGGATGGGTCATGATGTCGGCAAATTCCTTGACCTGCTGCGGGGCAATGGCAACCGGCTCCTTGAACACAATCCACAGCACGCCTTCCGTGCAGGGCGGAGTGGTCAGCGAGCCGTTGAACAGGTAGTAATCCTTTTGGGCGGGCAACAGTGCCGTTGCATCGACCTTTTTGGTCAACTTCTGCGGATCACCCGGTTTTTTCGGCATCTGCGGCCAGAATTCCCCCAGAGCCTCGTTCTTTTCCCCCTCGGTATACAAAACAGCCACAACGGCGATGTTGCCGTCCTTGTCCATGTGCACCAGATGGTTTTCAAACGGATAGGACTTGCCGTCGATATGGTTTTCGCTCGGGGCATGGAAGTGGAACTGCTTGAGCTCAAAGGTCTTGCCGTTGATGCTCAAGCTGCTGCCCGGCGCATAGTTGACCTGGATGCTGTGGCCGTTGTTGACGATTTCGTTCCCGCCCGGCTGATAGGCAAAGGTGAGCGGGGCAAGTTCAGCCTCAATGAAATTGGTCAGATTGATCGGCGACTGATTCTTGCCCGAACAGGCCGCGAACTCCGGGCTGAGCGTTGCCCAGTGTTCCGGGCTGATATCGCCGGTATACCCCCATTGCACCCCTTCCCCGGCATGGGCGACAGAGGCGATGTACAGGGCGGCACAGGTCAACAGCAGTTTTTTCTTCATATGCTCCTCATGCTTGTTCTTTGATGGGTACGGGCCACGGGCTTTCAAAAACAGCGTCCGTAGCTGCAGACGTCGTCTCTTCCCGGCGAGCGGACCGGATGCGCGATTTTTTTGTACTCTTTGTGTACTTTCTGTCCGCGCCTTCCATGGTCTGCCATGCGGTTTCAGGTACTTCATTAAAAGATAAGCATAAACGCGGAGTTGTCAAGTTTTGCTCGCCCCGAGGACTAGAAAACGCAAGGGAAGGCTCTTTGTCGCTCGTATTTTTCCGTCTTTTTAGTACAGCCGGCGGCGAAACAGCCAGGTTGATAGGGCAAGGGTCACCAGGGCAATGAGCGCCATGGGCCAGAGGTCGTTCCAGAACGAGTGAATCCCCGCACCTTCCAGAAAGATCCGCCGCACCATGCTCAAAAAGTAGCGCATCGGGTTCAGCCAGGTCACGGACTGCATGAAGGGCGGCATGTTGGCGATGGGGGTGGCAAAGCCGGAGAGGATTATTGCCGGAACAATGAAGAGAAAGGAGCCCAAAAGCGCCTGTTGCAGGGTGGCGGAAAACGAGGAAATAGCCAGACCCACACCGATAATGGAGAGGATGTAGAGAAAAAGCCCCAGATAGAGCACCCAGAGTTCGCCCACCAGCGGCACCCGGAACCAGTACACGGCCACCGCCACGATCAGGCTCGATTCAAGCACCCCGACCAGCAGGCCAGGCACAGCCTTGCCGATCAGGATCTCCCAGGGCCGAAGCGGGGTGACCAGCAACTGGTCAAAGGTGCCGTCCTCGCGCTCGCGGGCCACGGACAGGGCGGTGACCACCAGGGTCACGATCATGGCCAGCAGGCCGATGATGCCGGGAACAATGAACCACCGGCTCTCCAGGTTGGGGTTGAACCAGGAACGAACCTCCAGCCGGGACGGCATGGAGACGCCCGCCTGTTCGGCAAGTTCCCGGTTGTAGTCGGTGACGATGGTGCGCACGTAGTTGAGCGCCAGCATGGCGGTATTGGAGTTGCGTCCGTCGATCAGCACCTGCACCGGGCAGCTTTCCCCCTGGCCGAGGTTCCTGGTGCACTGCGGGCCGATGTGCAGCACCAACAGCACCTTGGTCGAATCGATCAGGGGCGCTATCTCCGCATCCGAGCGAAGCGTGCCGCGCTGTTCAAAGCCTGTGGAAGAGGTGAAGCGGCTGACCAGTTCCCGGGAGACCGCTCCCTGATCCTCATCGAGCACGGCCATGGGGATGCGCTCCAGATCAAAGGTTGCAGCATAGCCGAAGACAAGTAGCTGAATGAGCGGGGGGACGATGATCGTCATCCGGCTGGTGCGGTCGCGAAACAGGGCCAGCAGCTCCTTGATGATCAGGGCGAGAATGCGGCCACCCATGCGCTCACCTCAGTTTTTTTTCGGTCTTGCGGTAGACCAGTCCAAGAAAGAACACCGCCATCAGCACCAGGGCCAGGGTATTGGGAAGGATCACGCTCCACACGTCGCCCGCCAGAAACAGGGTGTGGAGGATGGAGACGTAGTAACGCGCCGCGATCAGATAGGTAAAGGCTTCCACCAGGGCGGGCATGCTGTGGATATCGAAGATCGCGCCGGAGAGCATGAAGGCCGGCAGGAAGGTGCCGACCATGGCCACCAGCGCGGCCACGAACTGGGAACGGAACATGGTGGAGATGAAAAATCCCATGCCCAGCGAAACCACGAGAAACAGGGCCGATGTGGAGAGCAGCAGCCAGAGCGAGCCGTGGCGCGGCACGGCGAACAGATAGTGGGCCATGAGCAGGGACAGGATCAGGCCGCCCATGCCGAGGATGAAGTAGGGAATCAGCTTGCCCAGAAGGATCTCCCGCACCGAAATCCGGGTGACCAGCAGGGCCTCCATGGTGCCGCGTTCCCATTCGCGGGCAATGACCAGCGCGGTGAGCAGCGCGCCGATGAGCGTCATGATCACGGCCACGATCCCGGGAACCAGGAAGTCGGTGGAGCGCACCGAGGGATTGTACCAGATACGCTGCTCCAGGGCGATGGCCGGGGTCAGGACGGTTCCTGCCAAGGCGGCCCGTTGCTCCAGCCAGCCCGCCCAGATCCCCTGGACATAGCCCTCCACCAGCCGGGAGGTATTGGCGTCCACCCCGTTGAGAATCAGGTGCACCGGGGGCGTCTCGCCGCGCAGCGAGGCAGCGGTGAAGTCGTGCCGGAGCCAGACGATGGCGTCGGCCCGCGAGGAGCGCAGGGCCTCTTCCGCCTCTTGAATGGAATGCATCGGCATTGGCGCAAAGTAGGGCGAGTGCGCAAACCCTCCGGCAAAACTCAGCGACAGGCTGTCCGCCTCCTCCATGACCAGGGCAAGGCGGATATTGCGGGCATCCAGGGAGACGCCGTAGCCGAAAATCAGGAGCAGCAGAACCGGCATGACAAAGGCGATGGCAATGCTGGACGGATCGCGAACGATCTGGAACCACTCCTTGCGGATGATGCCGCGAAGACGCATGAGGGCCGGTTTCATGGGGCCGCCTCCCGGGGTTGCCCGGACTCGAGCAGGTTGATGAAGGCCTCTTCCATGCTTACCTCCTGCCCTCCGGATTCGGGGTGACTTTGCCCCTTCACCTCCTCCGGCGTTCCTTCGGCCAGCACCCGGCCTTCGGCCAGGATCAGCAGCCGGTCGCAGTATTCCGCCTCTTCCATGAAATGCGTGGTCACCAGAACGGTTACGCCCTGATCGGCCAGCGCGTTGATCTGGCCCCAGAATTCACGGCGGGCCAGCGGGTCCACACCCGAGGTCGGCTCGTCGAGAAAGAGCACCTCGGGTTCGTGCATCAGGGCCACGGCGAGCGCCAGCCGCTGCTTGAAGCCCAGGGGCAGGGTCTGACTCTCGGCAGCGGCAAAGGGTTCCAGGTCAAAGGCGCTTAGGGCCCACTCTATCCGATGCTTCCGGCGACTGCCGCCAAGACCGTAGGCGCTGCTGAAAAAATCGAGGTTCTGACGCACGGTCAGGTTGCCGTACAGGGAGAAGCGCTGGGCCATGTAACCGATGCGGGACCGGGCCCGAGCCGCGGCGGTGCGCAGGTTCAGGCCCGCCACTGAACAGGAGCCGCCGGAGATGGGCAACAGACCGCAGAGCATGCGGAAGGTGGTGGTTTTGCCGGCACCATTGGCCCCGAGCAGGCCGAAGACCTCGCCCTGGCGGACCCGGAAACTGACCTGATCCACGGCGATGAAATGGCCGAAGCGGCGGACCAGGTTGTCGGCAACGATCACGTCGGCTTCACCCGGTCTGTCCGCGCCTCCCGGACTAGGTCCGGAACGATGCAGGGTGATAGGGGAACCGACCGGCCCGGCGTCGGTTTTGAGTGTGGCAACAAAGTAATCCTCAAAACGCGGGACAGCCGGTTTGGTGACGAGGGATGCGGCCGTCCCGGAGAGGGCTGGCGGTTCGTTGCCGTGGGTGACCACCCGCACTGTTCGGCCCAGAATCAGGGCGTCGAGGACGCCGGGGGCCCGGCTCAGCTCCTGTTGCAGGGCACGCCTGGGCATGGTGGGGCTGTACGCTGTCCAAGTGCGTCCGGCCGCCCGACGGCTCAGGTTCTCGGGCCGATCGTGTCCCAGTACCCGGCCCTCGTGCAGCACGATCACCTCGGCGCAGCGTTCCGCCTCGTCCAGATAGGCGGTGCTGAGGACCACGCTCATGCCGTCTTGTTCCACCAGCTGGTAGACGATGCGCCACAGATCGCGCCGGGAGACCGGGTCCACGCCCACGGTGGGCTCGTCGAGCAGGAGCAGCTCCGGCGGCCGCACCAGTGTGCACACCAGCCCCAGCTTCTGCTTCATCCCGCCGGAGAGTCGGCCTGCCAGCCGGTCGGTAAACGGTTCCAGCCCTGCCATGGCAAGCAGTTTCTGGTAGCGCTCGGGCCGCAGGTTCGGGGGCACGCCCTGAAGGTCGGCATACAGGTCCATATTCTCCCGGACACTTAAATCCTCGTACAGGCCGAAGCGCTGGGGCATGTAGCCCAGGCGCTCCTGCACTGCAAGCGGCTTGTCGCACACATCGATGCCCAGGGCGCGGATCTCGCCCTGATCGGGATCGAGCAGGCCCGCGCAGAGCCGCATCAGGGTGGTTTTTCCCGCACCGTCCGGCCCGATCAGACCGGTGACCCGGTGCGGCAGGATCGTGCAGTCGACCCGGTCCAGGGCGGTGATCCGGCGTCGGCCCATGGCCGGAAAGGTCTTGCTCACCCTGCAAAGCTCCAGGATCGACGCGGCACAGGCGGAAGAAAGGGTTGAGGAGGGTGACGGGTCCATGACGCTTCAGGGCAGGGAGGATGGCGGCCTGTCCATGGTGTCCATGGGGACGGTAGGCCGCCGTGTTCTCAGAACCGGAAGGCTTCCGCGTTCTTCAGCAATGCTTGCAGTTCGATCCGCCAGTTCGGCCCGCCCAGCTGTTCCGCCAGCAACACGGCCAGGTGCCGGGGCGTGAAGCCGAGGTCACGGTTGCGGCCCAGGCCGGAGATGCACGAAGGACAGTTGGTGACCACAACCTGCGGAGACAGCTCCGCATTCTCCATCGCTTTTTGGATCCTGTCCCGCTTGTGCCGGGCCATGGCCCCGGTAATATCGGGGCGGGACAGGGCCAGGGTACCGGCTTCGGAACAGCAGGCCGGGGTGGGGATGGCTGTCCCGGCAAACCGCTGGATCAGACGGGGGCCTTCTCCCTGCAACGAGTCGTGGCAGGGCGCATGATAGAGCACCCGCGTCTTGTTGTTGCGGGTGAACCGGTCGGGAGCATGATTCAGCACATACCGGGAAACATCGTCCAGTTCGCAGCCGAAGACCGTTGCCATGCCCAGCTCGTGCAGGGACTCGCTGCAGGTGCCGCAACTGACCAGCAGGGCATCGAAGCGGATATAGCCGAGCATCTCCCGAATCTGACTGAGGATGATGGTGGTGCGCAGGGTGATGTCCCCGTGCGCCCTGTTTTTGGCGTTGGCCCGGGCAGGAAAACCACAGCAGAGATGCGAGGGCGGCACCACCACCCGAACACCTGTGGCAAGCAGGCAGTACAGGGCGGCCTGACTGATGGCGCTGTACAGGCGCTCCGAACCGCATCCGGGAAAATAGAAGACGGTTTTCGCGGCCCCGCGCGAACCCAGCACCAAGGCCTCGCCCAGGGTGTGCCGGGGCAAGACGGCGCGCAGGGCCTCCTTGGGCGGTTGAATCATGGGCGTGCGGAGCAGTTGCAACGGACCCCATTGCAACCGGCGCACAGCCGCGGGCATGCGGGCCAGCAGGATGGCAGCCCGGCGTTGCAGGTTGCTGCCCCAGTCGAGCACCAGTTTGCGGAAGACGCTATTGAACAGCCGGTTACGGTTGCCCAGGTAGGCCAGCGACATCCGGGTCGGCAGGGGGGAGTGTTTGAAGCCGCGCTCGCTGAGAATAGTTCGCTCCAGCACCGAAACCCGGGCCGTATCGATATCCACCGGGCAGGGTTGAAAACACTTGCCGCACAGGGTGCAGTGATCGGCGATCTCTTCCAGGTATTTGAGCTGATCGAACCGGGGCGAATGCGTGCGCTGCATATCGTAGAGCAGGGCCTCGATCAGGGAGCCGATGGCCAGGTTCTTGTTGCGGGGATGATAAAAGAGGCCGCTGCCCGGATAGAAGACGCAGCAGTCCGGCTTGCACTTGCCGCAACGGATGCAGGTCGAGATGCTGGAGGCCAGGGTCGACAGGGAGTGGTGTTGGAGGATGTGGGCCTCCAGCTTCAGAATGTTGAACGAGGGGGTGAACACCTTGTCGAGCACGGCCCGATCCGCCAGCTTGCCCGGATTCATGATGCCGTTGGGGTCGATCCGGCGTCGGTACTCGGTCAACTCGTCCAAAAGGTGTTGGTCAAGGAACTTGATCTTGGTGATGCCGATGCCGTGTTCGCCGCTGACCACACCGCCCAGCTCCACGGCCTTGGCCATGACCTCGTCGGCGGCGCGGGCAGCCTCCTGCATCATGACCCGGTCGTTGGAGAAAACCGGGATATTGACGTGGACGTTACCGTCTCCGGCATGCATGTGGGTGGCAATCACGATCCGACGTTTTCGTGTCTCGGCAAAGATGGAGCGGATGGATGCGCTGATTGCCGGGTATCCCCTGAACAGCTCCAGAAGCTGGTCGTGCAGCCGGGTCAGGGCCGCTGTGCCCCGCTCGTCCGGGGCGGCGCGCTCGATCGCCTCCCGCGCGGCCAAAGACAGCTCGCGGGCCTTGGGCAGCTTGAGCTCCATCCAGTCCGGATCTTCCAGCGGCTCGGCGGTTTCCAGGTAGTCCCAGACGTCTCGGGTCACGGCGATCTGGTTGGCCCGGTCGGCCCGCAGGTTGGCGGCATCGACGAAGCGGGCGAATTCCGCCAGTTGTTCCAGCGGCAGGACGATGTCCTCGTTGAGTTTGAAGGCATTGGTCCGTTTGGCAATGGCCCCAAGACGCTTGCGATCACGCCAGAATCGTTCGGCCTCGTCGGCATCGTTGGCCACGAAGATTTCGGTATTGGCGTAGCGCGTCAGAAGTGCCAGCAGGCGCTCCTTGCCGCGCAGGACCTGGGCTGTGGTGTGGCCGACCATGTCGATGAGCAGTACTGCCTTGGGCGGTTCACTGCGGGCTGCCTTGAACTTGTAGTCAATGGCGCGGATGTATTCCTCGTCGAAATGCTCCAGCGCCATCAGGGCCTCCTCGCCCTGATTGACGAATTGCCGGGAGATTTCCAGGATTACCCGGCTGGCCTCGTCCATGTCCGGCCCGAAAAATTCCAGGCAGAAGGTCAGCTTCTTCTCGTAGGCGGGATAGAGGATGAATTCGGCCGAGGTGATGATGCCGTCGGTACCCTCCTTCTGCACGCCGGGCAGGCCGCCCAGGAGCTTGTTGGTGATATCCTTCCACAGCCCCTTTTTGCGGATTTGGCTGCCTCGCAACTCCACGGTTTTCAAGAGCGCGCCGTGGGCATCCCACACCTCGTACACCACCAGGTCGTCGGGCAGGATCTTGCGCATCGGGTGATCGACCCGGCGGACGTGCAGGGCCCCGGAGCCGGGCGTGGCAATGGTGTAGGCCAGCAGGTTGTCGATGGCCGTGCCCCAGAGGACAGCGGTCTTGCCGCCCGCGTTCTCCGCGATATTGCCGCCGATGGTCGATGCCCAGGAGCTGGTGGGATCGGTGGCGAAAACCAGGCCCTGCTGTTCGGCATGGCGCATGGCCGCACTGGTCACCACTCCAGCTTCGAGGCGGATGACCGGCATCTCCACGGTCTCGCCGTTGTCGTTGTGGAAGACCCGGTGGCTGATGCCGTGAATGCGGTTGAGTTTTTCGGTATTGATCACCACGCAGTTCGGGGCCACCGGCACGGCGCCGCCGGTCAGCCCGGTGCCGCCGCCCCGGGGAATGACGTGCAGTCCCAGCTCGGCGATGGCCGCAAGCAGCGGTGGAACCTGTTCCTCGCGCCAGGGACGGACCACGGCCAGTGGCAGGTCGAGCCGCCAGTCGGTGGCGTCGGTGGCGTGGCTGATCAGGGTGAATGGATCAAAGCAGACATTGTCGTCACCGATGATCGGGGCCAGTTTCTTGCGGATCTTTGCCCGCCGGGTTCGGGCCGAGTCGATATCTTGTTGCAGGGACCGGGCCCGCTCCCGACAGCGCCGCACCAGGTTGAAAACCTTGCCGGTCCGGTCGGCGTCGACATCGACCTTGCGGGCTGTCTCCTCGATCAGGGCCAGATCCTCTTCCATGGTGGCGAAGAAGGCGGTGCGGCGGTGCGGCGAATCGATCAGCTCCTGATAGAGAAAGGGGTTGCGGTAGAGGATGAACAGGTCGCCGATGCAGCGCATGACCAGCCGGGCCGAGCGGCCGGTGACCCGCTGACTGCGCAGTTCATCCAGATCGTCCCAGAGGGCCTGATCAAAGAGGTGGTTGACGATCATCCGGTCGTCGGCGGAGGTGAAGTTGTAGGGAATTTCCCGATAATTTGTCGATTTCATCGTGTCGTGGAGGGAGGCCGGTCCGCAAGGAGAGCGCACCGAAACAGATTTTTACCATGGAAGCAGGGGCCCTGCAAATTTTTGTTGGTTCTATCGGTTCTATCGGCAACCAAAGCACAGTGCTGCGGACCGGTTCAGACGACATTCGGGGAACAGGCGGCCTGTTGCATCTCCGGCCCGATCTCTTCCGGAAAACACAGGGTCTGAAAGGCGGCCCGGGCTTCGGAGGAACCGATGATCGCCACCAGATCTCCGGCAGCGAGCCGGAACTGTGCACCGGGATTGGAGTGCAGCTGCCCGTCCCGGAGCACGCCCACCAAGGAGGCCCCGGTCTTCTTGCGGATTTCTGCCTCGCCGATGGTACGGCCAGCCAGGATGGAGGCCTCGGTGACCCGTACCCATTCCAGATCGAACTGCTGCTCCGCTGTCCGGAACTGGGAAAGGGTCTGGTAGGAGTGGTCGCCGGTGGGCCCGGTGGTGAAGTATTCCTGGCGCAGGTGCTCGGTTTGCCGATGGATCTCGGTGACGGGAATATCGAGGTGCAAAAGGATCTGGCGGATCATTTCCAGACCGGCCTCCAGCTCCGGATAGACGAGGCTGGTGACGTTGTCGTCGTGGAAGAGCGGGAAAAAATCCGGGTCCGAGACCCGGGCCACGATCTCGATTTGGGGGTTGAGCTGCCGAGCGTGGGTGATGATGGTATGCGATTCGACCACGCCCGGCACCGTGACCACCAAAAGGTTGGCCTTGGCCATGGCTGCCGCTTCCTGCACGACTTCATGCCCGGCGTCACCGTAGATTACCGCGTCGCCGGCCTTGTGCGCCAGATCGACCCGCCTCTGGTCAAGCTCGATGGTGACGAAAGGAATGCCCACTCGGTGCAGCGCGGTGGCGATCTGACGACCCACCCGGCCGCCGCCGGCGATCACCACATGATCGTGCAGACCGGTAACGGGAATGTTGACCGATTCCAGCGGCTCTTTGTGGAACCAGCGCTTTTTCAGACTGTACAGCCGGGCGGTCTGGGCGGAGACTATCGGGGTGAGGATCATGGTCATGACAGCCGTGGTCAGCACCAGATTGTAGAGTTCGGTGCCGATGGAGTTGGTGCCGACCCCGATCCGGGCCAGGACAAAGGCAAACTCACCGATCTGGAACAGGCCGAACCCCACGGCAATGGGAATGACGTTGCCGTACCCGAACAGGATCGAAACCAGGGAAAAGATCAGGCCCTTGCCCAGACTGACCAGGAGCACCAGCAGCAGGATCGTGCCCAGATGATCGACCAGAAAGCTTGGGTCGAGCAGCATGCCTACAGAGGCGAAGAAGAGTAGCCCGAAGACGTCGCGCAGGGGAATGATGTCGCTGAGCGCCTGGTGGCCGTAATCGGATTCGTTGAGCACCATCCCGGCAAGAAAGGCGCCCAGGGCAAAGGAGAGACCAACGAGATAGGTGGCATAGCCGATCCCCAGGCCAATGGCGATGATGGCCAACAGAAACAGCTCTCGTGAGCCCAGCTTGGCGATGCGCTCCATCAGCCAGGGGAGAAACTTCGCACCCAGGGCAAACATCACGGTGAGAAACAGGGCTGCCTTGACCGCCGCATGGCCCAGGGCCACGATCCCGGCCTCCGGGTCGTTCATCAGCGGCAGGATGATCAGCATCGGCACCACTGCCAGATCCTGAACGATGAGCATGCCGATCATCACCTTGCTCGACAGGGTGCCGAGCCACCCCTGATTCATCAGGGTTTTGAGCAGAACCATGGTGGACGACAGCGAGATCATGCAGCCGAACCAGATCGAGTTTTTCAGATCCCAGTGCATGAGCTGGCCGATCCCGATCCCCAAGGCGATGGTGAGCGCCATTTGCAGGGGCGTACCGAGCAGGGCCACGAACTTGACCGGTTTCAGATCCTTGTGGGAGAACTCCAGTCCCAGGGCGAACAGGAGCAGGGCCACGCCGATTTCAGCCAGTAACTCGATGTCGCGCACATCGGAGATGCTGAAGCCGCCGGAATGCGGGCCAAGAATGAACCCGGCCAGGATGTAGCCCAAAATGAGCGGCTGATGGAGGCGCTGCATCAGGAGCCCGCAGAAGAACGAAAGCAGAACCAGCAGGATGATATCGGTGGCAATACCCATGGCAGCGGCCGGCGAAAAAGGAATGAGGACGGATGGCGGCACGAGTCTATCGCAGGCTTGGGGAAAAGGACAGATATTTTCCTGTTTTGGCGGCAACGGATTTTTCTGTAGGTGGGAGAAGAGGTGCGTCCCGTGCGGGATATCTTTTCGTTTTCCCGGTTATTTTGAACGGCCGCATGCAAAGGTAAATGGTTAACCAATATTTCCGGACAACCTCTAGAATTTTATTGACAAATTAAGGCGCTCTTTTTAAATGGCTGACCATTGACAGGAGGAGCATGCGCCAGCGCGGGAAAAAAACACAGGGCTATCGGGAGATCATCGACCGGATTGCCGGGCTCATCAGCCGGGGCGAACTGCGACAGGGCGAACGCCTGCCCGCGGAACGGCGGTTGGCCGAGCGCTTCGGAGTGTCCCGGGGAGCTTTGCGCCAGGCCCTGCAGGTGCTGGCTGAACACGGCTTTATCGAGCGCCGCCAGGGAGACGGCACCTATCTGCGGGCCGAGTTTACCGCCGACCCGACCCGTGCAGGCCTTGCCCAAAGCCTTGACGGTCAGCTCGTTCGGCTGCACGAGATTCTGGAGTTTCGCCGCCTGATCGAGCCCCGCATAGCAGCGCTGGCAGCCCGGCGGATCGACAGCGACACGGTGGACCGCTTGAAGATACTGGTCTGTGATCAGCAGCGGGTCCTGCTGTCCGGGCAGGAGGGCGAAGAAGATCTTGATGCTGCGTTCCACCACCTGCTCGCCGAGGGGACCGGCAACCGGGTTCTGGTGCAGGTCATGGCCACCATCCGCTCGATCCTCGACCAGAGCCGGTCCCGCCAGCTGCAAAGCCCGGAGCGGGAACAGGCCTCGGTGGAGGGGCATTTGCGCATCCTCGACGCCGTGATCCGCCGGGAGCCGGAAGAGGCGGCCCAGGCCATGCAACAGCATCTTCAGGAAATCGAGGCCGCCATCTTCAGCGCGCCGGTCGGTCGGAATGGAGAGTCCGGGAAGGACAGGCCGGAAGAGCAGGCCTTATCACATCAACACACAGCACAACCGTGACCAAGGGGTCGCAAGGGGAGGGAAGGGTATGTCGATGGAAATCATGGCCATGTATCTGGCGGTGGGGCTGGTTGCCGGGGTGCTTGCCGGGCTGCTCGGCGTGGGCGGCGGGGTGGTCATCGTGCCGATGCTGTTTTTCTGTTTCACCCTGCAGGGGATAGCCGCTGACCAGATCATGCACCTGGCCCTGGGCACCTCGCTGGCCAGCATCATCTTCACCTCGATATCCAGCTTCATGGCCCATCATCGCCGGGGGGCAGTGGATTGGACGATTGTTCGCCGGATCGTGCTGGGCATCCTGATCGGCACCTTTCTCGGAACCTTTGTCGCCTCACGGCTCTCCACCGGGTTTCTCAGGATTTTTTTCTGCGTGTTCCTCTACGCGGTGGCCACCCAGATGTTCTTGAACAAAAAGCCCAAGGCCAGCCGCGACCTGCCGGGCCCAACCGGCATGTTCGGGGTCGGTTCGATCATCGGCGTTGTTTCCGCGCTGGTCGGCATCGGCGGCGGATCGCTGTCAGTGCCGTTCATGATCTGGTGTAATGTTCCGGCGCACCGGGCGGTGGGCACCTCGGCAGCCATCGGCTTTCCCATCGCCATTGCCGGGGCCCTGGGCTATATCGTCAATAATCTGCACGCCACCAATCTCCCCCCGTACAGCTGGGGCTATGTCTACCTGCCTGCCCTGGCTGGAATCGTCTGCGCCAGCGTGCTGACCGCGCCGCTGGGGGCAAAAATAGCCCATGCCCTGCCGGTGGACCGGCTGAAGCGGATCTTTGCGCTGTTTTTGTATGCGGTGGCCACCAGAATGGCCTGGGGACTGCTGGGGTGATTCAGCTCTGATTGGGCAGGGCCTGGCGGGTCTCGATGGCCCGGGCCAGGGTGTGTTCGTCAGCGTGCTTGATGTCCATGCCCATGGGGATGCCGCAGGCCAGCCGGCTGACCCGGATCCCGGAGTCTTTGAACATCTCGGCAAGAAAAGAGGCGGTGGCCTCGCCGGGAACCGTGGAGCTGGTGGCGATCAGCAGCTCATCGATCCGGCCGCTCGTGACCCGCTCCCGCAGCTCCGCCATCTTCAGCTCATCAGGACCGATGCCGTCCATGGGGGCGATGACGCCGTGCAGGATATGGTAGGTGCCGCGAAAGACCCCGGTCCGCTCGATGGCGATCTGGTCGCCCGGTTCCTCCACCACGCACACCAACCGGGCGTTGCGGCTCGGATTGGCGCAGATTTGGCACAGATCGGTCTCGGAAAAGGTGCAGCATTGGCGGCAGAGATGGATGGATTCATGCAGGTTGACCAGGTCGGCGGCCAGATTTTTGGCCTCGCCGGCAGGTCGACGCAGGATATAGAGGGCCAGCCGGGTAGCGGTTTTCCGACCGATACCCGGCAGCTTCATCAGATCCTCAATGAGCCGCTCCAGGGCGGGGGGAATGACCCGCACGTCAGAACAGGCCGGGAATGTTGATGCCGCCGGTCAGTTTGGCCATATCGCTTTTACCCAGCTCTTTGGCCCGGCCAATACCGTCGTTGACCGCCGCGACGATCAGATCCTGCAGCATCTGCGCATTTTCCGGCTGCAAAAGGCTTTTTTCCAGGACAATGTCCAAGAGTTCGCCCCGGCCATTGACCCTGGCCGTGACCATGCCTGCCCCGGCCG
The DNA here is from genome assembly GCA_050952385.1 of Desulfobulbus sp. GTDB lineage: Bacteria > Desulfobacterota > Desulfobulbia > Desulfobulbales > Desulfobulbaceae > Desulfobulbus. The sequence goes on from JBMNKV010000001.1 coordinate 168,388, forward strand.
AACCGGTCACCTCCTTGGCGCCGAGTTCATTTTGCACCGCAGTCAGTTTTTCCTGAAACTGCTGAGCCTGCTTCATAAGTGTCGTGATGTCCATATGGGTCGCTCCTGTTCTCTTGGGGAGATGCCGGGCTAGTCTTCAGTCTCCGTCGGCTCCTCTTCTTCGGTCTCCACCGGTTCATCTTCTTCGTTGTCCGCCTGCCCCGCATCCGCCGGACGTCCGGCCCGGTAGCGCGCCCCGGTCCGGATGTCTCCCACCTGACCGGTAAAGATGTCCCTGGCCATCAGCACCAGCGGATCGTTGGCCAGGGCCCGGCGCTCCTCCTGTTCGTCGGTAGCCGGGTCGCCAGCCTCCGCCTCCGGTGCATCCAGACGAATCTGCATGCTCTCCTCAAAGAAATCGAGGAGATTTTCGCTTAAGGAAGCGAGGTTGTCCGGCTGTCCAAGCAGGGCGCACTGGGTGCTGTCGCGAAATTGGAGGACGAGTTCGCCATCGCTCCAGTCCACGGCCACGACCTCTTTCAGGTCAGCGGCAATCCAGGGCTGGTGGTTGCGGACATGCTGGACAAAGGCAGGCCAATCCCGCTGGATTCGCTCCCTGATCGGCAACAGGGGTTCAGCCGATTCGGGAACGGATCGGGTTGCTGTCATCGTTTCGGCAGGCGGCGGGACGGGCGGTTCTTCGGCACCCGCGGGCTCGGATGGTTCCGGCTGGGGCGCTTCTTCCTGTACAGGAGGAGGCGGAGCGGGCGGCGGCCCTGGTGATTGCGCTGGTGCTGGAATCCGGGGAGCCGATGACTGCGGGGCGCGATCTGGAATCGGAGCAGAAATCGGATCGGAAACCGGCAAGCCGGAGAGAAGCTCGTCAAAACGCGTCAGCAATTCGGCAAGCGGCATGGCGTCGCGGAACTGAACGGCGCGGATGAAGGCCATTTCCATGCTCAGTCGGGGATGGCGGGAGAGGGCAACCCGGTCCAGACTTTCGAGCAGGAGGTTGAAGATTGCGCTCATCGTTTCCAGCGAATGGGCCTGGGCAAGATCCTTCAACTGTTCCAGCTCGGTGTCCGGCAGGGACAGGGCCTGTTCCGGATGGTTGCTGACCTTGCAGACAATCAGGTTGCGGAACCACTGCAACAGATCGTTGCCCAGCCGCTTGATGTCCACGTCCTGCTGATAGATCCCGTCAAGCAGGGTGTAGATTGCAGCCAGGTCGCCGGCCAGAATGGCTGTGGCCAGAGCGGCGATCTGCTGGGGGCCCACCAGGCCCAGAATATCGGCAACATCAACGGCGCGGACCTCGGTGCCGCAGTAGGAAAAAACCTGATCGAGCAGGCTGAGTCCGTCGCGCACGCTGCCAGCTGCCTCGCGGGCGATCATCTCCACTGCCGCGGGCTCCATGCTGATCTGCTCGTCCCGGGCAAGACGGGCAAAATGGGCGGAGAGTTCCTGGTGGGTCAGCCGTTTGAGTTCGTAGCGCTGACAGCGGGAAAGGATGGTGACCGGCACCTTGTGCGCCTCGGTGGTGGCGAACATGAAGTAGACGTGTTCCGGCGGCTCTTCCAGGGTCTTCAGCAGGGCATTGAAGGCCTCGGTGGTCAGCATGTGCACTTCGTCGATCAGGATGATCTTGTAGCGGGAGTCCGCGGGCATGAAGCGGATGTTTTCCTTCAGCTCACGAATCTCCTGAATGCCCCGGTTGGAGGCGCCGTCCACTTCCTGGAGCGCCACGCTCGTCCCGCCGGTAATCTCCCGGCAGGAGCGACACTGGTTGCAGGGTTCTGCCGCCGGTCCCTGCTCGCAGTTCAGGGCCTTGGCCATGATGCGCGCCAGGGTGGTTTTGCCTGTGCCCCGGACGCCGCTGAACAGCATGGCGTGGGCCACGCGTTGTTGCACCAGGGCGTTTTGCAGGGTACGCACCACCGGCTGTTGGCCGACAACATCGGCAAAGGTCTGGGGACGGAATTTTCTGGCGAGAACGAGGTAGGACAAGACGGTTACCGGGCAAACGATCGGGCAGGTGGAAGACGCGTCGCCTGTTCCGGCAGGGGCTGAGCAGCGGATCATCCCAAAAAAAGATAGCCGGGCGACCCTGCACACATAAAGAGGGGCACTACCGCTGCTTCCTTCCGGACCTGACGGGGTTCGTGGTTCTTTATTGCACAGGACCCGGCTATCACACTGCGATCATGGGGTTATGGTACACAGAGCGCTGCTTGCCGCCCTGCCGTATATTGGATCCAGGACAGGGCACAAGTGATACTTCAAAAAGAGACAAGAATGCTCTGTGCACAGTGCTGCGGGTTATACCCTTCCGGGCAGGGAGCGTCAAGGAAATTTGTGGCAGGGGAAAAGACAAAAAAACACCCCGATCCGCAAAGAGCACGAGACGAGGTGTTGGGTTACCAGCGGAAAAAGCGGATTAAAACAGAAGGTCTTTCCCCAGCATGGTGACGAGATCGTCGGCGGCTCGGGTGGGGGCCATGCGCCCGTTTTCGACCTCTTCCTGAATTTGGGGCAGCTTCTTCTGGACTTCCGGATGCTGATAGAACCACCGTTCCAAACCTTCGTTGACCAAAAACCACATCCACGACATTGCCTGTTCCCGGCGCTTGGTCTCCAGTTCGCCGGTGCGCGTCATGATCTTCTTATGCTCGATCACGGTGTCCCAGATTTCCTGCAAGCCTGTATTCTCCAGCGAGCTACAGGTCATGACCGGCGGCGACCAGTTGGGTGAGGTGGGGGTGACCAAGTGGAGGGCGGTTTCATACTGCCTTTTCGCCAACTTGGCCCGGGTGACGTTGTCGCCGTCCGCCTTGGTGACCACAATGGCGTCTGCAACTTCAAGCACGCCCTTCTTGATGCCCTGCAGCTCGTCTCCCGCACCGGCGATCTGCAGAACCAGGAAAAAGTCGACCATCGAGGCCACGGTGGTCTCCGATTGGCCCACGCCCACGGTTTCAATGATCACGACATCAAAATCCGCGGCCTCGCACAGCAGCATTGTCTCCCGCGTTTTCCGCGCCACGCCGCCCAGGCTGCCGCCCGACGGAGACGGCCGGATAAAGGCCATGGGGTGCACCGACAGCTTTTCCATGCGGGTCTTGTCGCCCAGAATGGAACCGCCGCTGCGGGTACTGCTCGGGTCGATGGCTAAAACCGCAACGCGATGCCCTTGGTCCGCCAGCATCGTACCAAAACTTTCAATGAAGGTACTCTTTCCCGCACCGGGCACGCCGGTAATGCCGAGACGTACCGCCTTGCCTGTTCTGGGAAGAAGTTCGTTGATGATCTTGCTGGCGAGATCCTGATGGGTAGGGAGCTTGCTTTCAATCAAGGTGATGGTTCTGGACAGTATGAGGCGGTTGTTGTCCAGAACGCCTTGAATATAATAATTGGGATCTTGTTGCATATCTGACTCTTTGTTGAGGATTCGTCAGATGAACATGCAAACGGACGGACTTGTGGTCCGTCCGTTTGCTGTCCTACAGGGCCGAGATGTGTGGCACGTCTGGCTGCTTACTTGCCGTACTTCTCGTCAAGCAGATCCAGAACCTTGCCGGCAGATTCGGTGATCGGGGTACCCGGACCGTAAATGCCCTTGCAACCGGCATCATAGAGGAACTGATAGTCGCTCGGCGGAATAACACCACCGGCAACAACCATGATGTCGCTTGCTCCCTGTTTCTTCAGCTCCTCAATCAGCTCGGGCACCAAGGTCTTGTGACCGGCGGCCAGACTGGAAGCGCCGACGAGGTGCACGTCGTTCTCGATAGCCATTTTCGCGGCTTCTTCCGGAGTCTGGAACATCGGGCTGATATCGACGTCAAAGCCCAGGTCGGCGTAGGAGGAGGCAACAACCTTGATGCCCCGGTCGTGACCGTCCTGACCCATCTTGGTGACCAGAATACGCGGCCGACGACCCTGTTTCTCCATGAAGTCGGAGGTCCGCTTGCGCAGGGCCTCGATAACCTGGGCGCTTTCGGCGTTCACTTCGCTGTACTCGGAAGAGTAGGCGCCGGAAACGCACTGGGTGGTAGCGGTGTAGCGGCCGAATACTTTTTCCATGGCGTCAGAAATTTCTCCTACGGTTGCCCGCGCCTTGGCGGCCTCGATGGCGACCTCAAGCAGGTTGCCGTCGCCGGCAGCGGCATTGGTCACTGCCTCAAGAGCAGCCTTGCAGCGAGCTGCGTCGCGGGTTTTCTTGGTCTGGTTGATGCGCTCGATCTGCTCAAGGCGGACGGAATCCGGTACTTCCAGGATTTCGAAATCAAGTTTTTCGTCTTCAAGCCGGTACTTGTTCACACCGACGATGACGTCCAGACCCTGGTCGATACGGGCCTGACGACGGGCCGCGGACTCCTCGATCCGCATCTTGGGCATACCGGTGGCGATAGCCTTGGCCATGCCGCCCATCTCCTCGATTTCGTTGATGATCTTGCGAGCGCCTTCCACGACCTGGTTGGTCAGCCACTCAATGTAGTAGGAACCGCCCAACGGATCGGCAACCTTGCAGACCTGGGACTCTTCCTGGATGATGATCTGGGTGTTCCGGGCGATGCGGGCCGAGAACTCGGTGGGCAGACAAACCGCCTCGTCAAACGAGTTGGTGTGCAGCGACTGGGTGCCGCCCAGAACGGCTGCCATGGCCTCGATGGTGGTCCGGATGATGTTGTTGTACGGATCCTGCTCGGTCAGTGACCAGCCAGAGGTCTGCACGTGGGTGCGCAGCATGGAGGACCGGGGATCTTTGGGGTTGAACTGCTGCATGAGCTCGTACCACAGGGTACGGGCGGCGCGCAGCATGGCGATCTCCATGAAGAAGTTCATGCCCACGCCGAAGAAGAAGGACAGGCGCGGGGCAAAGGTGTCGATATCCATGCCGGCCTTGAGGGCGGTGCGTACGTACTCAATACCGTCGGCCAGGGTAAAGGCGCACTGCAGGACCGAGTCGGCGCCGGCTTCCATGATATGGTAGCCGCTGATGCTGATGGTGTTGTACCGCGGCATGTGCTTGGAGCAGTAGGCCATGATATCAGCCACGATACGCATGGAGGGCTCCGGCGGATAGATGTAGGTGTTCCGGGTGAGGTACTCTTTCAGGATGTCGTTCTGGATTGTGCCGTTGAGCTGCTCCTGCTTGACACCCTGCTCCTCGGCGGTGGCGATCCACATGGCCAGAATCGGAATAACTGCGCCGTTCATGGTCATGGAAACCGACATCTTGTCCAGCGGAATGCCGTCGAAGAGGATCTTCATATCCTCGATCGAGTCGATGGCCACGCCAGCCTTGCCGATGTCACCGGCAACGCGGGGATTGTCGGAGTCGTACCCGCGGTGGGTGGACAGGCTGAAGGCAACCGACAGACCTTTCTGACCGGCAGCTAGGTTCTTGCGATAGAACTCGTTGGAGGCCTTGGCGGTGGAGAAGCCGGCGTACTGACGGATGGTCCAGGGACGACCCGCATACATGGTGGCCATCGGTCCGCGGGTATAGGGCGGCATGCCGGGGAAGGTGCCGACGCCGGTCAAACCCTTGCTGTCCTCTTCATAGAAGAGCGGCTTGATGGTGATGCCCTCCGGGGCCTTCCATGCCATCTGATCGGGAGTTTTCCCTTTCATTTGCTTGGTGGCCACTTCAACCCATTTCTCATAATTGCTTGCCATGTTGTGTGCTCCTTATACTTTGTCCAAGTTTGTTCGGGGAAGATTCCCCAATGAAAGACAGTCGTCCGCCGCCCCACATACATCCGGAGGATGGAAGGGCGGCCGATGTCCGGGTGACGGTCGGCGCTCCGTTGCCGCGGAGAACCGACCGCGTTTTTCAGCGCTCGGAGATTTCGACCAGTACGCCGCCGGTCGCCTTGGGATGGATGAAGGCGATCTTGGCGCCGCCCGCACCATTCCGCGGTGTTTTATCGATCAGGGCCACGCCTTTTTCCTGCAATTCGGCCAGGGCTGCCTCGATATTTTCCACGCGGAAGGCAACATGCTGGAATCCTCCCCGTCCGCCGTTCTTCTCGATGAATTTGGCGATCGGGCCGTCGGGTGAGGTGGAAACCAGCAGCTCAACTTCGCTTTCGCCGACCGGAAGGAATGCGGTGGTCACCTTCTGCTCCTCGACGGTTTCGGTCCCTTCCATCTTCAGTCCCATGACATCGCACCAGAATTTTTTCCCTTCTTCCAGATTGGGAACAGCGATGCCAAGGTGGTCAATTTTAAGAATTTTCATAGGATAGCTCCTTTCCGTTCTCATGCCGGATGTGAAAGAGAGGCAGGGGTACATCTCCCCCTGCCCTTAATAAGCAGTCTGTGTATAAGATCGCGCTTCGAGTCGGAAACCGGCGCGCGATCAACGGCGGCGATGTTTCGACAGCGCCGCCATGGGTATCAGCGTTTGACGAAAATACCCTGCGGATCGATCTCCTCGCGGATCAGGCGAACCTCTTCAACCGTGGGCGGGGCCATTTCCTTGACATCCGAGGCAACCAACAGCTCAAAGCCGGTGGCGGCCTGGATGCTCTCCACGGTTTCGCCCGGGAACATTTGAATCAGGCGCATGCGTTTGCTCTGCTCTTCGAAGTCAAACACGCCCTTGGTGGTGATGACCCGGTACGGGCCCTTGCCCTGCATGCCGGCGTTGAAGCGGGCATTCGGGCTGCCGTCGAGATGGCCGGGGCTGGTCACGTAGGACAGCTTAGTGTTGAACTTCTTCTTGTCGTGGGGCACGATCAGGATGGTCCGCTCACAGGATGCGGCCATGTCGGAGGCCCCGCCGCTGCCGGGCAGACGAACCGCCGGTTTCTGATAGCCGCCCGGGAAGTCACCCATCATGGTGGAGTTGAGATTCCCGTACATATCGACCTCCGCGCCGCCGATGAAGCCGTAGTCGGCATATCCGCGCTGGGTCAGTTCAAAGGCGGAGTTCAGTCCCTTGAGGTACGAAGCGCCGGTGAACGTCTTGGAGTCGCCTACCGAAACCGGCAGACCGGACTTCATGGGCGGAGCAACCGCGCCGGCCTCGAACACCGGAAGCAGGCCGGGAGCGTGGGTCAGCTGGGCCAGCAGCGAGGCAACCATGGGCAGACCGGTACCGACAAAAACGATTTTGTTGTCTTCCAACACTTTTGAACCCGCGACAACAATGATTTCCGCGGCAGTGTAGTCAGTTGATGCTGTCATGTTCACTCCTTGTCTTGATTTCAGAAAGGTGCATTTCTGCTTCCAGTCGCCTCTCAGGCCAATCGCGGGCAGTTGTACGCTTCGATATTCTGGATATCCAGCAGTTCCTTGTAAGGAATCTTGGCGATGAACTCGTCGAAGGTTTCCACGCCGTAGATGTTTTCGTCGTAATAGGCCTGCAGCGCTTCCGGAGAACCGCCTTTCTTGAGGGGCGCGATGAGTGAGAGGAACTTGCGGATGTGGTCGCCGCAGAAATAATAGTGACGACGGCAGGCGCCCGGAAACGCGCCGAAGGGCACATGCACGACGGCATCCACCGAGGCGAAAGGAATGGCGACGTCTTTCGGGCTGGCGGTGATGACTTCGTGCGGCAGCAGCTGCTCGCAGGTGATGATGGTGGCACCCGCAGCCATGGCCAGTTCGGGGCAGGTGGCCTCGGAACCGCGGATGATGCAGTTGCCGTACATGTCGGCGGCCTGCACGTGGAGAATGGAAACATTGGGGTTGCTGGCCGGGACCAGACCGATTTTGCGGCCAGTGAACGGGCAATCCATGATCTTGGTGCGGCTGGTGCGCAGGATGTCGCCGCCCAAGGGGCCGCGGGTCGGCATGAAGGGCAAGCCCACGGCGCCGGCCTTGAAGCGGCTGGACATGTTGGCATTGCTCCAGTCCTCGATTTCGACCAGGCCGCTTTCGGCGAGGTAGCGCCAGGCCGGAGACAGACCGTAGCCCTCATGGGCCCAGTAGGCCAGTTCGATCCGTTTGATGGAAAAACGATCCGGATTGAGAATCATGGCGCCGGCAAGATACTCGGGAGCGAGACCTGCGGATTGGAAGGAGAGGGTGAGATCCTTGAAGCCGTGTCGAATCATTTCGTGGCAGACGGCAACCGGCTGGCGAGAATCGACAAAACCGCCGATACCGATATTGTCACCGTCTTTGATGAAGCGATTGACGGCTTCTTTCAGGGTCATCCGTTTGTCACGCATGGATTTATCCTTGTTGACAAGCGCTTCCCTTGCTTCATCGGGTGATAAACCAGTCCAGAACATTTTCGCGTTGCTTTCCATGTTACCTCTTCCTGTCTGTCGAGCTTTTCTCTTGTCCGCCCCTGTCTTCAAAACCGGGAGCGAATCCCCCTTATACAAAAAAAACCGGAAACAATAAGCTATACTTACTGGTTTACCGGTCTCTTTGTTGCTGTGATGGACCACAGAACGACGCTTTTTTTGTATATGCCTTCATCATGAATGAACCAATTTTCCTTTGATGGCCTGCCTGCGCCATCTTGCATCGTGGTCAGGTCATCAACCCTGGGCCATCATTTCTGAAAAACACAGTCGACTTGCCAAGGGAAAATAGATTTTTTCGTGTTGTAAGAAAAAACCTTCAGGTGATTCTTTGTTGCTCTTCTACCTCGCTCTTGGCCTGCTCTGCGTTTGTACAAGTAAACCGGCAGGGTAAAGGATGAATGCGCCGAAAAAGACGTCGGTGGAGAGTACGGAAAAAATTAAAAATCCCTGTGTGCTAGCGTTTCGTACTACCGTCTACCTATTGGAGTTTGCCTTGTTTGTCAACAGGAAAAAAAAGAGCCTTGGGAAAATGAATAGGCATTCACGCGCAATACACCGTTAAAAGAGCGGGTTAAAAGGACTCTGTTTTTTTCTCTGCCCCATGGCCCGGAAGAGGGAACGGTGCGGCCAGTCTGCGGACGTGGGCGACAACGAAAAAACAGGGTCCAGGTTGCGAGGCACCTTCTTTTCGAGTAGAAATGCACGGAGTGACCGACCGGTGACCGGGCCGGACATCCGGTCTTTCCTGCGTCTGTGCCGCCGCTGCCTGCAATCCGCAGCGCCTGCATGAACATTCCCGAATATCCAACCAAGGAGCATGCCGATGAAAGTGTACACAGGGGGCGGTGATAAGGGTCAAACAAGTCTGTTTTCAGGGGAGCGGGTCGCAAAACATCACGCGCGGATCGAGGTATACGGCAATCTGGATGAGCTGAACTCCTGCCTGGGCCTGGTGGCCGCCGGGGTTCCGCAGGAGGAAGAGCAGATCCGGGCCGATTTGGTCGGCATGCAGTCCAATCTGTTTTTAATGGGGGCCTGGCTGGCGACCATGCCGGGTTCGTCGGCGGTCAAGCACCTGACCGAGCTGCCCCTGTCCCTGGTCACCGATCTGGAAAAAAGAATCGACGTCATCAGCGAGGCTCTCCCGGAGCTGCGGACTTTTATTCTTCCCGGAGGAGGGCGGGAGGCGGCATGGGCCCATGTTGTCCGCACGGTTTGCCGCCGGTGCGAACGCAGCCTGACCCGGCTGATCGAAGAAACCAGGGCCGAAGAGGGCGGAGAAACTCTGGTCCGAATCCAGGTGTATCTCAATCGGATGTCGGATTATCTTTTCGTGCTGGCCCGCTATCTGAATCATATTTCAGGGACCGAAGATACGGCGTGGAAACGGTGAGCCGCCGCCTGCATGGCGCCGGACAAACGGGCGGCGGTCGGAAGGCGGCAACCGTGCGATGACGACCCGTGCACAGCCTCGAGTGTCCGTTCCGGTGTCGGCCTTTTTACGCTCTCGCATCATGCAGGCGCGATGATGCGCCTGTTCCAGGCAGAGCAACAAGGATGCAGGGTATGGAGAAGACGGAGGTGCTTGTTGTCGGCGGCGGGCCGGGCGGCTTGGCCTGCGCAACGCGGTTGGCCGGACAGGGGATGCGTGTCGTTCTTGTGGAACGAAAGGTCCGGTTCGGTGACAAGGTCTGCGCCGGCGGGATCACCATGAACGGCCTGTTGCGATCCATCCCGTCGAACCTGATAGAGCGCCGGTTTAGTAAACAGTTTGTCGTCTCGCCCCGACAACAGATGGAGCTGAGCACACCGCATCCCACTGTGGCCACCGTCAATCGGGAACGACTGGCAGCCTGGATGCGGGAGCAGGCCGAGGCAGCGGGCGTGATCGTCCTGATCGGAACCAGGGTGGTGGCCCTTGAACCGGGACGGGCGACTCTGGAAACAGATTCAGGTCGAAGACGGCTCGCTTTTACCCGGCTGGTCGGCGCGGATGGGGCCAACAGCCGGGTGCGCCGTTTTTTCGGCGTACCGGTCTCGGCACGAGGGCTGGGCGTTCAGGGGATGTACCCCATGGAGCATCCCCGTATGGAATGGCATCTGGACGCCAACCGGTTCGGCGTGGGCTATGCCTGGGTCTTTCCCCACGGCACGGAGTGCTCCATCGGCGCCTACACAATCTCGCATTCCGGCTCGGGCCGACGTCTGAAGGAAGCGCTTCTGCGCTGGGCTGGTGACCGGGGATGGCGTCTGGATCCGGAACGGCTGCGGGCTGGCCTGATCAATTTCGATTACCGCGGATTCCGTTTTCCCGGCGGATGGCTGGTGGGTGAGGCTGCGGGACTGGTTTCCGGGTTGACCGGCGAAGGCATCTTTCCCGCGATGGTCTCGGGGCAGGCCGTGGCCGACGAGATTTTGGGGAAGGGCGCTGCGGAACAGAGGTTACAGGGGCTGCTGCGCAGGCAGAAGTGTCACCACCGGCTTACGGATCTGGCTGATCGCAGCCGCTGGCTGTGTGGAACGCTCATGGAAAGCACCTTGCTGCTGCTGCGCCTGCGCCTGCTCGATTTCCGGAAACTGGAAATGACCGCGCCCGGATTTTTCTGCGATGCCTAGATGACCAGACCAAAAAAGAACCGACTGTACCATGTCCTCTTTGTGCTGTTCTGCGCCGCCGTGCTGCTATTTCTCCTCAAGGCGCCGCCGGAGACCACCGCGCCTGTGCCGAGGGATGAGCAGCATCAGCCTTTTTGGTCGATGTCGAAAAAAGAGGCTGAGCGTCACTGCGAACAGTGCCACGCCCCGGGCAAGGAGGCGCCGCTGCCGGAAAAACATCCGCCCAAATATCGATGCCTGTTCTGCCATAAACGAATGTAGCCGGGTGGGCGGCTTGCAATCCTGAAATCCGGGAGGGTTCGCCTGTGACAGGGCAGGAGGCAAGGTTCCCCGGTGGTCGGCCTATGCGCAGCACATCTCCGCTTCTCATGCGCTCCATGGAGGGAGCATTTGTGCTTTATCTGCAAGGCGACTGTTTCATAAAGATTGTATAGCTTCACCGACACTTGCCGGGAGGAGTACTGCTTACCCGTACCGCTCTGTCGTGACTGGAAACAAAAAAAAGCAGTCAGCGAAAATACGCTGACTGCCTCTCTACACTGGCGGGGCCGACGAGACTCGAACTCGCGACCTCCGGCGTGACAGGCCGGCGTTCTAACCAACTGAACTACGACCCCGTGTATGACTTTGGTGGGCGAAACAGGGATCGAACCTGTGACCCTCGGCTTGTAAGGCCGATGCTCTCCCAGCTGAGCTATTCGCCCCAAAAAGTGAGCGTCTATTTAGCAAATGATGTCTTTCCCGTCAAGTAAAAACTGGAAAGCAGTAGTCCCGGCGGGTCTGTCCCGTCCGGAAACGATCTCTCCGGATTCCCTGATCAATGTGGGGCCGTATTATGGGCCGTATTGTGTGCGGACAGGGTGAAATCACTGTAGATCGAGTCCGGCGGGATATCCGTGAACAGGTCTTCCCCCTCTCTGACGATCAGGGCTCGTTGCAGCACCTCGTCCATGTCATCCACCGGCACGATGGTCAGGCTGCTTTTAATCTTCCGCGGCACTTCAGGGAGATCACGCTCGTTTTCGCCAGGAATCAACACCTCGGTGATGTTGCCCCGTTTGGCGGCCAGCAGTTTTTCCGTCAACCCGCCGACGGGTAGTACCCGACCGCGCAGGGTGATTTCGCCGGTCATGGCCAGTGTCCGCCGGACCGGCAGTTTGAGGATCGCGGAAACGATCGAGGTTGCGATGGTGATCCCGGCCGAAGGCCCGTCCTTGGGAATCGCGCCCTCGGGAACATGCACGTGGATGTCGATTTTCTGGTAGAAGTCGGCTTGCAGTCCCAGACGCGCCGAACGTGAACGCACATAGGACAACGCCGCCCGGGCCGACTCCTGCATCACTTCGCCCAGCTTGCCAGTGATGGTCAGCTTGCCCGAACCGGGCATGATCGTGGCCTCGATCTGCAACAGTTCGCCGCCGACCTCGGTCCATGCCATGCCGGTCGTCAGGCCGATTTCATCGCGCGCCTCGGCCAGCCCGAAACGATACTTGGCCACACCCAGATACCGGGTGATCGCCCGCGGGGTCAGCCGATAGGTTTTATGCGGTTGCTTGCGTTGCAGCCGCTCGCGGGCAACCTTGCGGCAGATGCTTGCCAGGGCCCGCTCCAGGTTGCGCACTCCGGCTTCCCGGGTGTAGTACCGGATGACCGTCAGCATGGCCTTGTCGCTGAGCGTGATCTCGCCGGGCTTGAATCCGTTGGTCTCCAGCTGCCGGGGAAGCAGAAAGTGGATCGCTATCTGGAGCTTGTCCTCCTCGGTGTAGCCGCTGAGCTGGATGATTTCCATCCGGTCCTGAAGCGGCGGGGGAATGCCGTGGAGGTTGTTGGCCGTGGTGATGAAAAAAACCTCGGAGAGATCGTAATCAATGTCAAGATAGTGGTCGTTGAAGGTACAGTTCTGCTCCGGATCGAGCACCTCCAGCAGGGCTGCCGATGGGTCGCCCCGGAAATCGACGCTCATCTTGTCGATTTCATCCAGACAGAAAACCGGATTGACGACACCGGCCCGCTGCATGGAGTGAATGATTTTCCCCGGCATTGCGCCGACATAGGTGCGACGGTGACCGCGGATTTCAGCCTCGTCCCTGACCCCGCCCAAAGAGACCCGGACGAACTCGCGCCCCATGGCCCGGGCGATGGAACGGCACACCGAGGTTTTACCCACGCCCGGAGGCCCCACCAGGCAAAGAATCGGCCCCTTGATCTTGTCGACCTGAGCCTGCACGGCCAGGTATTCCAGGATACGTTCCTTGGGTTTTTCCAGGCCGTAGTGGTCTTCGTTCAGCACCGCCTCGGCCTTGTCGATATCGATGTGGGCATCGGTTCTTTCGGTCCAGGGCAGGCTGAGCAGGGTATCGATGTAGTTGCGGACCACGGTGGTTTCCGCCGACATCGGCGGCATCATCCGGAGCTTCCTGAACTCCTTGGTCACCTTTTCCTTTGCTGCTTTCGGCAAATTTTTCTCCTCGATCGCCTGCTCCAACTCGCTGAGGTCGTCGCCGCCTTCGCCCTGACCAATTTCCTCCTGAATGGCGCGCATCTTCTCGGTGAGATAGTAGTTGCGCTGGGTTGTGCCCATCTTTCGCTTGACCTTGGCGTGAATGCTCTTCTCCAGCTCCGAGATTTCCATCTCGCGATGCAGGGCCTCCAGGGTCTGGATGATTCTTTGGGGCAGGGCGACCACCTCCAGCAGCGCCTGTTTTTCCTCCGTGCGCATCTGGATGTGCGAAATCATCAGGTCGACCATGCGGGAAGCATCATCCATGGTCAGGATGGAATGCAGTACCTCGCGCGGCAACTTTTTGTTGCTCTGGATGTATTGATCGAAAACCTTGCGCAGTTCACGCAGATACGCAGGAACATCGGGACGGTCGGCCTCCACATCCAATGCTTCAACCAACCGGGCCGCATAAAAGGTTTCGGGATCATCCGCTCCTTCCAACTCACCGACGATAACCGCCCGGCGTTTGCCTTCGACCAGGGCCTTGATCGAGCCGTCCGGAAGATGCAGGAGCTGCATGACCGAGGCCAGGGTGCCCAGCGTGTACATGTCTTCCTGACCGGGCTCCTCGACCCGGGGATCCCGCTGGGTGACGAGAAAGATAAACGACTGGTTCTCCATGGCCGCTTCAAGCGCCAGAACCGATTTTTTTCTGCCCACCACCAAGGGGGCGACCATTCCGGGAAAGAGGACAATGTCCCGGAGCGGCATCAGGGGATAGGTGACGACAGGTTGTTCAGTCATTGGATGCCTTGGCGCTTGGGGGAGTTGCAGGTGGGTCGTACAGGATGACCGGATAGTCGCCCCGGGTGACCACCTCCTCGTTGATGACGCATTCGGCGGCATGTTCGACGGACGGCAACTCGTACATCACGTCCAGCATGCATTCTTCCAACACCGATCGCAATCCGCGGGCGCCGGATTTCCGGGCGACAGCCTTCTGGGCAATCGCCCGGTAGGCGCCTTCGGTGAACCGGAGATTCACGCCCTCGTAGGAGAAAAGTTTTTGATACTGCTTGGTCAGGGCGTTTTTAGGTTCCTTGAGGATACGGATCAGGGCGTCTTCATCCAGTTCTTCCAGGGTGGCGATGACCGGCAGGCGACCGACCAGTTCCGGAATCAGGCCAAATTTGAGCAGATCTTCGGGCTGGATGGCCTTGAGCAGTTCGGTCACCGAGCGTTCGCCCCGGCTGTTCACCTGGGCCTCGAAGCCCATGGTATGGGTGCCGGTGCGGCGATCGATCACCCCGTCCAGTCCGACAAAGGCGCCGCCCACGATAAACAAAATATTGGTGGTGTCGAGTTGCAACAGCTCCTGCTGGGGATGCTTGCGGCCGCCCTTGGGCGGCACCGAGGCGATGGTTCCCTCGACGATCTTGAGCAGGGCCTGCTGCACCCCTTCACCGGACACGTCGCGGGTCAGCGAGGCTGAATCGGATTTCCGGGCGATCTTGTCGATCTCATCGATATAGACGATGCCGAGCTGGGCGCTTTCCACGTCGTAGTCGGCGTTCTGCAGCAGATTCACCAGGATGTTTTCCACATCCTCGCCGACATATCCGGCCTCGGTCAGGGTGGTGGCGTCGGCAATGGTGAACGGCACCTGGAGCAGTCGGGCCAGGGTCTGGGCGATAAGCGTCTTGCCGCTGCCGGTGGGACCGATGAGGACGATGTTCGACTTTTGCAGTTCCACACCATCCGGATCGGGCGGGGCGCTGATCCGTTTGTAATGGTTGTGCACCGCCACCGAAAGGATGCGCTTGGCCTGTTCCTGACCGATCACATACTGGTCGAGATAGGCCTTGATCTCCTTGGGTTTGAGCAGCTGCATCTCGGGGACGACGTCCTGTTCATCGAGCGGGGTTTCATCGAGAATCGCATTGCACGCGGCAATGCACTGGTCGCAGATATAAACGCCGTCGCCGGCAATCAGCTTGTCGACCTCTTCCTGGGATTTCCGGCAGAAGGAACATTCCCGGGGTGGGTTGTCGTTATTGTGGAACGTTTCGCTCACCGTTTCTCGTCTCCGCTTTGTTGCTCTCGAGTGGTCAGTACCCGGTCGATCAAACCGTATGCCTTGGCGTCTTCGGGACACATGAAGTTGTCGCGTTCGGTATCGGCCTGAATCTTTTTGATCGTCTTGCCGGTATGCCGGGCCAGGATGGTGTTCAGATCCTGGCGCATGCGCAGGATCTCTCGGGCATGGATATCGATATCCGTGGCCTGGCCCTGGTAGCCGCCCATGGGCTGATGGATCATGATGCGGGCATTGGGCAGGGCGAACCGTTTTCCGGCCGCCCCGCAGGCCAGGAGTAGCGCGGCCATCGAGGCTGCCTGTCCCATGCACAGGGTGGCCACATCGCAGCGGATGTACTGCATGGTGTCGTAGATGGCCATGCCGGCGGTGACCGAGCCGCCCGGAGAGTTGATGTACAGGGTGATGTCCTTGTCCGGATCCTCGGCTTCGAGAAAGAGAAGCTGGGCGACAATCAGGCTGGCCAGATCGTCGGTGACCTGGGTGCCAAGGAAGACGATCCGCTCCTTCAACAACCGGGAATAGATGTCATAGGCCCGCTCGCCGCGCGGAGTCTGCTCAACCACCATGGGAACCAAATTCATCATCACTCTCCGAAAAGCTCAACACAAGGCGACCGGGAGCCCCGGTCGCCGAAAAAACAAGACATCGGCAGGCTTATTCCGCCGCCTGTTCCGTCGAATCCGTCGAAGCGGGCTCCGTCGGGGCTGCGACTTCGGTAATCTTTGCCTGATCGCGCAAAAACTCGAGCACCTTTTCGTTGTGCAGCTCGTTGACAAAGGGCAGGATCTCTTCGCGGCGTTTGAAATATTTTTTTACCTCGTCCACCGTCATCCGATACTGATCGGCAATCCGCTGGTAGCCGCGCTGAATATCCTCGTCGGCAATCTTGATATCTTCCAGTTCCGCGATCTTCTTGAGGATAAAATCACCCTTGACCCGTTTTTCCGCAATCTCCCGGTTCCGGTCGGCCAGCTCTTCCAGATCGATGCCCGCGGATTCAAACGACAGACCGCTGCGCCGCAGATTCTCTTCGGTCTGCTTGAGCATTTCCTGTACCTCGTACAGCACCAGCCGCTCCGGCACGGGAAAGGTGTTGTCCTCAACCAGTTTCAGCATGATTTTGTCGTCGAGATCGCCCTTGAGCGCATCATCCTTGCTCTTCTGCAACCGGCTTCGGATATCTTCCCGCAGCTCTTCCAGCGTGTTCAGTTCGGGCTTGATATCCTTGGCAAATTCGTCATCCAGCTCGGGCTTGATTCGAACCTTGACATCCTTGACGTCGACCTTGAACTCCACGTTCTTGCCCGCAAGTATCGGGTTGGGATAGTCGGCAGGGAAGGTGATTTCATAGAGGGCCTTGTCGCCCTTTTTCAAACCCAGCAGTTTTTCCTCGAAATCCCGTCCCAACCGATTCGACCCCATATCGACGCTGAAGTTCTCGTTATGCACCTCGCGCATGGCCTTGCCGTTGTGAAAACCCTGGAAATCAACGATGACGACGTCGTCGATGGCAATGGCATGGCCTTCGTCCGCGGTTTTCAGCGGGGCCTGATGGCGCTGGAGCAGGGTGAGTTCGTTGTCGATTTCAAGCGCACTCACCTCGGTGGACGGTTTTTCCACCTCGATGCCCTTGTACTCCTTCAACTCGAATTCCGGTTTGACATCGACCATGGCCACGTACACGAAGGTGCCGTTTTCGGGAAAACTGTGCTCGGCAATCTCCGGATGCACCACGGCATCGATATTTTCCTGTTCAATGGCGTCAAAATAGCTTTCCTGGACCAGTTTTTCACCCACCTCATCCTGAATCTGCGGTCCGAAATTTTTTTCGAGCACACCCTGCGGAACCTTGCCGCGGCGGAACCCCTTCAGCTTCACCTCCTTGTTGATTTTGGCATAGGCTGCTTCCAGTGCCGGACCAACGGATTCCTGCGGAAGGGTGATGGTCAGTTTCCTGGTCAGCTCCGAGACGTTTTCGACGACGATTTCCATGGACGGGTGTTCCTCTTGTTCGTTATTCCGCGGCGGGCCGGACGGTCGAACCGTAGTCTGTTGCCGTCGAAGGGCTTGCGGAGGATGGTATCTGGTGCATGGCGCCGCCATGCGGTACATTATTGCGCCAACTGTGGGCGCGAGGTTGAAAAGAACATAAATACCCCAAGGCGTCTTGTCAAAGCAAGGGAAACTTGTTCGCCTTTTTTGCAAACGGCGGGGAATGCGGCAGGCCTGTTGGGAGGACACGGGTTTATCGATACATATCATGTTCAATACGGGATCGAACCGATCTGCACCTCTTGCCAATCGCCTCGTCAACCTTGATCCTGCCGTTGTTAAGGGACTGAAGTGGTTGCGTTTATTGAGACATGGGTATAAGCAATGAGCCGATCCATTTGAAAGGAGAGGTTCTATGAATCGCCGCACCCGTTACAGCGCTGAATTTAAAGCCGAGGTCGCCTTGGCCGCCGTGTCAGGCTCCAGGACACTGGCAGAACTGGCCAGTGCATACAAAGTTCATCCCAGCCAGATCTGCAACTGGAAGCAGGCCCTGCTGGAAAAAGCCCCCAACCTCTTCGGCAAGGGGAAGAGAAAAGAGGTCGACCACGAAGCCGAAGTGGCCGAACTGCACCGCGTCATCGGCAAGCTCAAGGCGGAAAACGATTTTTTATCCAATCTGCCCGTTCTGAACTTGACCGGGCGCAGAAACAAAAAGTGATCGCCGCGGGCCACCCCAAGGTTTTTGTCAAGGCCAGATGTAGGTTGCTCGGAGTAGCGCGAGCCAGTTACTACCGAGGGCCTGCATCCGGCCTTCGCTCAGGCGACCTTGAACTCATGCGGCAGATCGATGAACTCTCTCTGCACCACCCCTGGATGGGAAGCCGCTCCCTGGCAGATCACCTGACAACAGCGGGAAAACCAGTCGGTCGCGACCGGATCCGCCGCCTGATGCTGCGGATGGGCATCGAGTCTTTATCGCCCAAACCTGGGACCAGCAAGCGGCACGCGGGGCATCCGGTGTACCCGTATCTGCTCCGGGGGCTGCGTAGAGATCGGCCCAACCAGGTATGGGCAACGGATATCACCTCTATTCCGATGGCCAGGGGGTTCATGTACCTGGTTGCCATCATGGACTGCGCCAGCAGGAAAGTCCTCAGCTGGCGCTTGTCCAACACGCTTGACAGCCGATTTTGTGTGGAGGCTCTCAAGGAAGTGCTGTATCGATACGGCGCTCCCGAAATATGCAACAGCGACCAGGGCGGCCAGTTCACCCGCAGCTGCTGCCACCCCGTCTTCATACCGTCGGCGTGATGCGCCCGAGCACCCGGATCAGCCGGCGGATTTCGCCGCGTCCCGCTCCGCCTGCTTGGCCGCCATCCGTTCTGCCTCCTGCTCCAGAAGAACGCCCAGGGCCCTGGCCGTCTCCCCCACCACCTGCACGCAGTGTTGCCGCCGACTGTTCGCATCACCGTAAAAGGTTTTGACCTCGTCCCGGTTCATCCAGTTGACCCGGGCGATCTGCCGACATTCGATGCCGCCGTAGTCCTTGGTCAGCTCTTCAAAGTTGCGCAGCACCTCTTTGGTGGCGTTCCACATGCGCGGATTTTCCTTCTCCTCCAGACTGCTCCGGCTGTACAGGCTGCCCAGCACGCTGACCGCCCCGATCAGAGCGCCGCAGATATGGCCGGTACCGCCGATGCCACCGCCGAACGAGCCCAGGGCGCGGATCACATCGGGTTCGTTCTTGTCCAGTTTTTCCAGCCCGATCATGGCCAGAACCTGGCTGCAATGCAGACGTTTGAGAAAAAGATCCACGGCTTTTTCCTGCATTTCTTCCGGACGCATAGCTCCTCCTTGTGTTGCGCCTTGTGCGCAAGTACAGTATGAACCGTCACGAAAACGGTTTTCTCCTAATGCCCTCCGGCCCCGGCAGCCGAACTCGCTCAGGGCCGCACCCAAACCTACCCATGCCTGCCACCGTCATTGTCCTTGACTTCGAAACAACCGGCATGTCGCCCACCCGCGGCAGTCGCCCCATCGAGCTGGGCGCTGTCCGCCTTCAGGGAGACAGGATAACCGACCGGTTTCAGTCGCTGATGCATCCCGGCATGCGGATCAATCCCTTCATCACCGAGCTGACCGGTATCAGCAACGAGATGGTGGCCGAAGCGCCGCCCTGTGCAGAAGTGATCGGCCGTTTTGCCGACTGGATCGGCGATGCGCCACTGGTGGCGCACAACGCCCGCTTCGACATCGCCTTTCTCGATGCCGAGCTCGCCCGGCTGGGCAGACGCCGCAACAATCCCTTTGCCTGCACCGTACTCGCGGCCCGGCGCATTGTCCCCGAAGCGCCCAACCACCGTCTGGCCACACTGGCGACCTGGCTCGAACTGGAACACAACGGCGTTTTTCACCGGGCCTTAGCCGACGCCGAACTGACTGCCGCCCTCTGGCTTGCCCTGATCGGGCGATTGCGTGCCCGTTACAGTCTAACAGCCGTCCCTTTTACCCTGATGCAGCAGCTCACGCTCATGTCCCGTTCCCGCTCTTTTTCCTCCGCTCTTTTTCCTCATCAGGCAGCCTTTAAGAGTCCTTCTTGGTAATAACGTTCCGGGGTTATTCCGTCCAGACTGCTGTGAGGCCGGGTCTGGTTGTAAAAGTCGATCCATCTGCCGATGCCGGCGCGGGCTTCCGAGCCGGTTTCGTAAGCATTCAGGTACACGTTTTCGTCTTTGAGTGAGCGCCAAAGGCGTTCGATAAATACGTTGTCCAACCAGCGGCCCCGACCGTCCATGGAGATGCAGATCCCCTTGGTCTCGCAGGACGTTGGTCAAGGCAAAGCTGGTAAACTGGCTGCCTTGGTCGGTGTTGAAGATATCGGGTTTGTCGTACTTCGCCAAGGCCTCTTCCAGGGCCGAGACGCAAAAATCCGTGTCCATGGTATTCGACAGCCGCCAATTAGGCTGAAGATTGTTAGGAACCACTTTCGGTATTAACATCAATATTGAGGGTGCGATCTGCAGTGATCAGGCTTGGATCAATCAGGGCGGCAGCCATCAGCACATCCCAGACAAAGTGGGTGAAGTTTTTATCTTTGGCAAACATCCGCCCCACAAAAGTGCTGCGCAACAGTTCAGCCTGGGGGCTCTTACCCGGCGTTTGGAGCAGCCTTTGAGAGTGTTCATGGCGGAAAACCACTTTTTCGCACACATCCAGGCCAAATTCTTGCCAGCCAGCCTATTTTTTTGGCCGGATGCCCTTATTCCACCTTGCGTATTCTGTTTTCCAGCCGTACCGGCACCGGGCTGTGGCTCTGCAGATAGAGGCGCAGGACATCGCTTAAACTCAGCTCCGAATCTTTCCCCTTAAGCCCGGCCAGCATACTGTAGCCGTCGCCGCCCTTGGCCTGAAAGGAGCTGATAGCCACCCTGTAGACGGAGCGGTCCCGTACCGGCAGCCAGGTACCGTTTGTCCCGGTAATTTCGGCTGTTACAAGGCGCGAGCCAGGGGCATTGTGGGGATTAAAGCTGTAGCGTAACCCTGAAACTTGCAAAAACCGGCCCTTGCCCTCTTCGTAGCGGGCAAGACCGTGTTCCAGAGCGGCCAGCAGGGTGGCTCCATCCATGGTGAGGAGCATAAGGGTGTTGGCAAAGGGGATGGAGGCCAGTATATCACCGGTGCTCACCGCCCCGGTTGGAAGCGGGTTGCGCAGGGTGCCGCTGCCCAAAAGAGCCACGTCGGCCTTGCCCTGCCAGTAGTGCCGCAGAGCATCGGCCACCAGGTTGCCGCTGCGGCACTCTTCCACCCGGCAGCGGAGTACGCTGGGGGTTTCAAGCGGAGCGCCCGCGGCACTTTCTGCCGTAATACGGCCCACAGGCTCGTTCAGCATTTTTTGTACAGGCTCGGCCCGGTTCGCCATCATTGTGGCCAGCCCGGCATCCACGGGCGGGGCCTGCATGGCCTGCAGGGTCGCGTCATCAAGGGGAATGGGCCCGCCATCCCAGGATTGGGCCACACCCGCGGCATCAAACACCACATTGAGCCGGCCCAGAGTGATCTGGCCATAGCCGTTACTCACCACCAGCACCGGTTCGCCCCCGGGCGAGTTTTCCACCACCGGATAGGGGCCTGCCGCATCCGTATCGCTGTTGGACAAAACAGAATGGCTATGCCCGCCCACGATAATGTCTATCCCGTCCATGCTGCGGGCAAGCCTGCGGTCTTCCGCCAGGCCGAGATGGGTGATAAGGATGATGATATCCACCTGCTTGTGCCGCAGTTCGTCCACGGCCCGGCGCAACCCGGCTTCGACAGCATCAAATACAGCAGTGTTGCAGGGTGAAGACAGGTTGGGAGTATCCGGGTTGACCAGCCCGATAAGCCCGATACGCCGCCCCTGCCGCTCTACCACCAGCCAGGGGGGAAAGGTGGTTTCGGCCTTCGGCCCAAGCGAGAGATTGGCGGCCGGTACCGGCGTATCCAGGGCACGGATAAAGTCGACAAAATGGTCGCAGCCTTCGTCAAACTCGTGGTTGCCCGGAACAAAGGCATCGTAGCCCAGGCTGTTCAGCACTTCGGCGGCCATTGCACCTTTGTGGCGGGCAAAGAACAGGGTGCCCTGAAACTGGTCTCCGGCATCGAGCAGGAGGGTGGCGGGATTCTCCCGACGCACCGCCCTGATAACCTGCTGTGCCCGCAGGATACCGCCTGAGCCGTTTTCACACAGGGCGGCATAGCAAATGCGGCCATCCTGGGTGAGCCCGCCCCAGTTGCCATGGGTGTCGTTCGTGTGGAGGACGGTCAGGGTAAAGGCGTCGCTGTCCGCTTTGTGCTGTTTCAGGGCGCAGCCGGGCTGCAGAGAGACAAGGAACAATACCGGCAGCAGGCAGGCAAGGCGTCGAAATACTTGGCGTGGTCGTGTCATGGAATGCTTCGTGCTAGCTGATGATGTGCAGCTCCTGCCTGGTCGGTGGCGGAGCAGGGGGGCACTTTGGTATGGAGTTGGATTGGTCCGGCCCGGTAGTCGGAGCATACGGTTCATCGAACCGTGGGACTGTTTTTCAAGATGAACAGCTTATTGCGGTTCCAGATCAATCGCAATGGATCAAGGAGGCAATTAGAGAACGGCAATGGAGTGCAGAGTGGTAGTGCGCCGCCGTTATGGGGTGATAATGCGACGCAAGCTTGCATCGTATGCCGCCGTACTTCAGGGAGTATTTTCTAAAACCGGTACAGCCGGGGGCGCCTTGAGTTGGAAGCGGAATGGGCTCCAGCGTCCGGAAAAAGCAACTCCGGGTGCTTTCCAGGCAAGGACCTGCAATTGTAGGTATCGAAATCATCAGCCTTTTGTGTATCGGCATTGCGGGTGGAAGGGCTTGCCGTTCGCCATGGCTGCGATCAGAAGGGGATAGGGCGCAGATCTTTCTTTTACTCTTCTCTTCCCGCTCGTCTCTTGACATATTTCAATAAATATTGAATTGGGCTGTCATGAAAACAAGTGGCTCTTAATGAAACTCAGCAGTTTTCACCGGCCCATGAGCCCGGCAGGCATTGAGCAGACGCAAGGGAAGCTTATCAACCACAGCATACCAAATCAGCATACAAGCACAGCCAAGACATGGACGCGCTCCTGGTCACCGAGTATATCGGCATTGCCTCGGCCGCGCTGAGCGGCTTTCTCTTCGGCGTCAAGAAGGGTTGCGACTGGCTCGGCATCTTCATCGCCGCCCTTCTGACCGCCCTGGGCGGCGGTATCCTGCGCGACGTGCTGGTGGGTAGGCCGGTCTACTCCTTTACCCATTACATACCGGTTTCCATAGTCCTGACCATGTTCATCCTGGCCATTGTCCTCAAACTCCACACCCGCCGGGAGAAACTGGAAAGCACCTTCCTCTTCATCATGACCGACGCCATCGATGTGGTGAGTTTTTCCATTGTCGGCTCAATGATTGCCCTGCAGTTCGGCTACAACATCTACGGGGTGATCCTGCTCGCCTTTTGCAACGGCGTGGGCGGCGGCATCCTGAGGGATGTACTCCTCAACGAGGTGCCCTGGTTTTTCAGAACCGGCCTCTACGGCACCATCAGCATGGGCGTGGGACTGGTCTATTTCTTCATGGACCTCGCCGGGCTCAACAACATCATCTGGATCATGACCCTTTTCACCCTGGGCGTTGCCTTTCGCCTGGTCGCCTACTACCGGCAGTGGCATTTGCCGAAGCTGGAATGATCCGCTTCCCATTGCCTGTACCCGCTTGTTTTGTCATAGTAGCGGCAGGATCAAAGAACGATACAAAAAGGAGAGAGCCATGGAACTACAGGAAGCCATCTTGAAAAGGCGTGCGGTGCGAAGATTCACTGAAGACGTGGTGACCGACGCGGAACTGGAACAGCTCTTTGAGGCGGTGCGCTGGTCGCCCTCCTGGTCCAATACTCAGGTCTGGGAATTTGTGGTGGCCCGTGACCGGGAATTGATTCAAAAACTGAGCGAGACCTACCAGATGCCCAAGGGGCTCAACCCGGCCACCAAGTGTTCGCAGGCAGCCTCGGCGCTCATCGTGGTCTGCGCCAAGACCGGGGTTTCCGGCTGTTATGAGGGGAAGGAAACCACCAAGCATACGAACTGGTACATGTTTGACCTGGGCATTGCCACCCAGACCTTATGCCTCAAGGCCCATGAGATGGGGCTGGGCACGGTGGTGGTCGGCCTTTTTGATCATGATGCCTGCAATAAACTGGTTGCGCTGCCGGAGGGCTACGAATCGGTGGCCATCATCCCCATCGGCCGCCCGGCGGTGGAGGCCAAGAGCGGCCCTGCCCGCAAGGCGGTGGCCGACATGGTGTATCTGGATCGTTTCGGCCGGAAATTGTTTTAATTCTAAGAGGAAAGCGTAGAGTGACTCTCAATGCATCCCGCCGGTCTCCTCTTCCTGCGCGGCGCTGACCGTGATTCTAGCCCGGGTCGCGGCAATGCTTTGCCACCTGCGTCTGCCCGCGCTGAAGCCGGTTGACGACTGAGCGCCGATGATTCCGGTGATCAAGGCAATGGGCCATGATTCTTTTTGAGGCCCTGTTTCCGGTTCTGGCGCTGCTGGTTGCGGGTTGGTGATTTGCCCGGGTCGGGCTGACCACCGAGGCCTTCCACCGCGTTGCCGATCGGCTGGTCTATCTGGTCTGTTTTCCGCTGATGCTGTTCTGGAAAATCGGGGGAGCGCCCCTTCGTCTTGGCCAGGACTGGGCCTGTCTGCCCGCTGCGGCGCTGGCGGTGCTGACTGTGTGCGCGCTGAGCCTGCTGTGCATCCACCTGCTTCCCGTCGGCCGGTTTCAGGCAGGCTCCTTCAATCAGGGCTGCTACCGCTTCAATACCTATATCGGCATGGCTGTGGTCATCAATGCCTTCGGCGCGGCCGGGGCCCGGCTGTTCGGTCTGCTCATCGGCCTGCTCATCCCGCTGATCAATCTGCTCTGCGTGTCGGTGCTGATCCGGTACGGCGGCGATGCGACGGAAAAGAACCGCTCCGCCGTCCTGCGCGCCCTGATGACCAATCCGCTGATCATCGGTTGCTGCTGCGGCATCGGCTATGCGCTTTTTGTCGGTCGGTTCCCGGTCCCCGTGGACAACACCCTGCGCCTCCTGTCCCAGGTGACCTTGCCGCTGGCGCTTTTTTCCATTGGCGCATCCCTGCGCCTTACCGCCCTGCGCGCCCACCTGCGGCTGTCCCTGCTGGCGGCGGGATTCAAGCTGGTGGTCCTGCCGGTGATTGGTTTTATTTTCCTCTGGCTTTTTGGGGTGAGCGGCCCGGCCCATCAGGTGTGCATGCTCTTTTTCGCCCTGCCCACCTCGACGGCAATCTATATCCTTTCGGGCCAGCTCAATTCGGATACCGAGCTGGCCTCGACCGTGGTGGTGGTCTCCACCGTCCTTTCGTTCGTTTCCATGGGCCTGGTTCTGCTGGGGTGTGGCTGAGCGGCGTTATTCGACCGCCGTCAACAGGTCCTGATGAGGATCATCGGACGGGGTGGCCGCTTCAAGCAGAGTGAGCGCGGTGAACAGCCATCTTCCCCTGATCTTGCGCAGCTTGAAGCAGACCTTCGGGCTGTCGTCCACCTCGCCGGCCGAACCTTCGCCGGTGGTGTGCACGGTGCAGTGCAGTGTGGCCTCGCGATTGCCGGTGGTGGTGATGACGATGTCGTCAATGTGAATGGCCATCCAGCTGTACACCGACCGCCAGCGCATGATGCGGGCCTCGAGCTGGGCGCGGGTGTAGTTGCCCTGATAGCCGACGTGATCGGCCGACAGGGTGCAGGGGTCGTGGAACAACAGAGCCAGCCGGCGGGCCTTGTTGGCGGATTCTTCCGGAGGTTCGGCGGGCTCCTTGCCGCTCTCTTCCTCTATCCGGGCCAGCTGGCGGCGGATGGAGCGTTCCGCTCCCAGATAGAAGCGTGCCGCGCATCCGCCGGCAATCACTGCCGCAACCGCGGCGACCACGGCTATTTCCTGAGCTGCCACAGCAGTTTTCTCCTCCGACCGATTCAGTTTCCGGATCGATAACAGAATTGGTTATTTTTCTGGTCGAGCATCTGGACCACGACGTAGTTCTCTCTTTTGTTCTCGAACGCGGCATACCCTTCACGTTCGCAGTCCGGGCAGCAGTCGATGGGCAGCTCAACCCCCAGACAGGTCTGGATGTGGCTGGAGCTGGTCCTGATCAGCCGCAGGCCCCGGCACTGGTCGCAGTCCTTGAGCGCCTCCCGCTGCTGTTCCAGAATGCCTTCCGTGTCGTAGTAAATGCGGCGCTGGCGGATGAAAAACCCTTTTTCCCGTTTAAAATCGCCGGGTTCGGGGTGGAAGTAGCCATCGAGCAGAACAGGACAGAGCTGTTTGATGCGCTCGAGCACCTCGGGCTGTTCGCGCAGGGCGGCCCGGTTGAAGTCCGGTTCGCGGACCGCGGAATAGTCGCATCCAGCCATGGCCAGACAGATGCCCAGGTTGACGTAGGGCAGGGCGCCCTTGATCGAGTAACCGCCTTCGAGCACCGCGATATCCGGCTTGAGCAGTTCATTGAGCCGGGCATAGCCCTGGGCCGAGAACTGCATGTTGGTGATCGGGTCGGAGTAGTGATTGTCCTGGCCAGCGGAATTGATCACCAAATCGGGCTTGAAGTCTTCGAGGATCGGCAGCACCACCTGCTCCAGCACGTGCAGATAGCCGGTATCCGCGGTGCGCGGCGGCAACGGGATATTGATGGTCTTGCCCAGGGCGCGCGGGCCGCCGTTCTCGTCGGGGAATCCCGAACCCGGATAGAGGGTGCGGCCGTCCTGATGGATCGAGATGAAGAGCACGTCCGGATCGTGCCAGTAGATGTCCTGGGTGCCGTCGCCGTGGTGGCAGTCGGTGTCGACAATGGCGATCCGCTTGCGGCCATAGTGTTTGCGGATCCACTCGACCATGACCGCCTCGATGTTGATGTTGCAAAACCCCCGGTTGCCGTGCACCACCTTCATGGCGTGGTGGCCCGGCGGCCGCACCAGGGCGAAGGCCCTTTGGGTTTCCCCCTCCATGACCAGCTGGGCCGCCCGGATCGCCCCGCCGGCCGAGACATGGTGCGATTCGGTGCAGACCGCCTCCACGCTGGGGAAGCAGAAGTGGGCCCGCATGATGTCTTCGTTTGAGGCATAGAGGGGCCGGTATTCGCTGATGCCTTCGATATCGAACAGGCCCTCCTCGCGGAACTGATCCTGGGTGTAGAGCAGCCGTTCCTCCCGTTCGGGATGAGTGGGAGAGATGGCCCAGTCAAAGGCGGGAAAAAAGATGATCCCAAGGGATGTGGCGGCTTTCAGCATGGCGCACCTGGTAACGTGGAGGTTGTGGGAAAATATATGGGCATCTCAGGCCGGGATGACGGCGACCTGGGTGGGTTCGAGCCGGGCGAGCACGGCCGGTCGGACCTGGACCATGACGCGGATGTTCTTGCCGGCGGTGTAGGACCCCTCCACCATGTTGAAGGCATCGGCCTGGGTGATCTGGATGTCCTCGTCGCCGAGCTGCACTCCGGCGCGGAGCAGATCCTGCTGCAACAGATCCTTTGCATCGGCGACCGCCTTATCCAGGCTGTAGCTCCGGGCCACGGTGCGGAAAACCCCCAGCCGAGGGGCCGAGAACATGCCGCGTGCGGTGTTGACGGTCAGGGCCAGGTGACTGGTGGTGCGGGTGAGGGCCGCGCCCACGGCGTTGACCACCTCGTGCAGCGGCGGCACCACCACCTCGATGCCCAATCGTTCGGCAAGCCGCGCCCGCAGCACCGGGGCCGGGCCGCCGATCACCACCAGCCTTTTGGGTGTGATGCGCCGGTCTTCGAGGATCTCGTGGATGGTGTAGACCGGTTTGGTGTTGACCTCCCGGATCATGGCCTCGATCTTGTCGGCCAGGGTCTCGATGGCTGCGGTCACCGCATTTGCCGCCAGCTCTTCGGGGCTGCGGCCGCAGGTGCTGGCCAGCCCGGTGATGCCGGCGCGAGACTGGTCGATATCGCCGAATTCAGCCAGCCCCAGCAGGTTGCAGGCATCCATCAGCGCCGGCGTCGTGCCGCCGGTTGCCATGCAGGGTCCGACCCGTCGGGGCCCGGTGCGCACCGTACCCTCTTCCACAGTGATCTGCGAATCGCCGCCCACACCGATGGATTCGACCCGGATGGCCCGCACCAGGGTGGGGCGGTTGTCGATGGCAATGCCTTCCCGTTCCAAAAGCGGCGCCCCGCCGGCGAACAGGGCGATATCGGCGGTGGTGCCGCCGATATCGAGCATGATCAGATCTTCTTCGGCCGGGGCAACGGCCAGAATACCCATCACCGATGCGGCCGGGCCGGAAAGGATCGACTGAACCGGAGCTTCCATGGCCCGGTCAAGCGGCATGGTGCCGCCGTCGGCCTTGAGAATGTTGACCTCCACATGCTCCAGACCAAGCCCCTGCAGGCTGAGGGTGAGGCTTGCGGCAAAGCGGCGGAACAGTCGCCAGACCGCCGAGTTGTAGTAGGCGGTGTGGATTCTGCGACCGAAGTTGAGTCGGCCCGAGACAAGGTGCCCCTGGGTGACTACCTCGGCCTGGTCGCCCAGGGCCTTGGCCAGTTGATGCTCGTGAATCGGGTTGCGCGGCGAGAACTTGGAGACAATACCGTAGCAGACAACGCCCTGTTCACGGCAGGCGCTGAGCGCCTCTTCAATATCCTGCTCGTTGAGTTCCGCGGTTTCCGTGCCCACATGGTCCAGACTGCCGTAAATCAGGTGGTAGTGATCGCCGATGCGGTAGGTTTCCGGCGCAATACCCGGACCAGCGGAAACAAGCATGCCCACCGGATCGATGGTCTGGTTGATGATGGCGTTGGTGGTCAGGGTGGTGCTCAGGTTGAGCGTTGCCACCCGGCGGGCGTCCTGGCCGACAAGCAGGGCCTGCAAGACCCGGTTGATCGAGAGCAGCAGGTTGTCGTGATCAGTGGGTGTTTTGGCTGCCGCGATCAGCCGGGACTCCCCGATCAGGGCGCCGTCGGTGTGGGTGCCGCCGATATCGATTCCTATGCGCATGGCAACTCCTTGCCTGAAGGGAAAAAGGCGCTGATATCCGGGTCAGGCGTCCTGCGCCTGCAGGGCCTGCACATAGGCGGCCTTGACCTCGGAACCGAAACAGACCAGGAACACCTCTTCCGGCTTGCCGGTCTGTGCACGAAACGAGCGGATGGTGCGCACCGCAATGGCGGCAGCCTGATCCAGGGGGAAACCGTAGACCCCGCAGCTGATGGCCGGAAAGGCGATGGAGCGGATATCGTGACGAACCGCAAGCTCTAGGCTGTGGCGGTAGCAGTCGGCAAGCAGGGCATGCTCGTTGTGGGTGCCGCCGCGCCAGATCGGGCCCACGGTGTGGATGACGTAGCGGGCGGGAAGACGGTAGCCCTGGGTCAGTACCGCCTGTCCGGTCGGGCAGCCGCCGATGCCCCGGCACTCGGCCAGCAGTTCCGGTCCGGCGGCCCGGTGGATTGCGCCGTCGACCCCGCCGCCGCCCAGAAGGGAGGTGTTGGCGGCATTGACGATGGCATCGACCTGCAGGGTGGTGATGTCGTTTTCAATCAGGTGCAGCATGGCTTCTCCCAGATGAAGAGAGCAGGGGGCCGGGTGGGGATCGGTTCGCATGTAGGATTGTCGCGCCGAGCGCGATGATCCTGACCCGGGACAGCCCGTATGCAGGAGGCAAAGCGAAAAAAAACGGATCAAAAAGGAAATAGACCAAGTGTACGCAACCACGGGAACCTTGTCAAATCCTTTCCGGGTTGTACGGGGAAAGAGGCTGGGCGCAAGACGGCAACGGCGGGGAGTGTGTGGGGAGGTGCGGCATGGCCGCGCTCCCTGCACCGGATGGAAAAGCCCGGTGCAGGGAGTCGTGAGTGGCGGTTATTCCGGGTCTGATCCCATCAGGTAGCGGTGCATGGAGCGGGCCGCAACCTTGCCCTGACCCATGGCGCTGATGACCGTGGCCGCTCCGGAAACGATGTCTCCGCCGGCAAAGATCCCGGCCTTGGAGGTCATCATGGTGAGCGGATCGGTGATAATGGTGCCCCACTTGCTGAGCTCGATGTCGGGCGATGTCTGCGGCACCAGGGGATTGGGCTGGTTGCCGATGGCAATGATCACGGTGTCTGCCTCGACCACGAATTCACTGCCCTTGATCGGGATGGGCCGCCGCCGCCCCGAGGCATCGGGCTCGCCCAGTTCCATGCGCAGGCACTCCATGCCGATGACATGGTTGTCGGCGTCGGTGAGAATCCGCACCGGGTTGGTCAGCAGATGGAAGTTGACTCCCTCCTCTTCGGCATGGTGCACCTCTTCGGCCCGGGCCGGCATCTCGTCGCGGCTGCGCCGGTAGACGATGGTGGAATCCGAGCCCAGACGGAGGGCGGTGCGGGCCGAGTCCATGGCCACGTTGCCGCCGCCCACGGTGACCGCACGGCGGGGCCGGATGGGCGAGGTGGCGTAGCGCGGGAACTCGACGGCCTTCATCAGGTTGGCCCGGGTCAGGAACTCGTTGGCGGAAAAGACGCCGATGGCGTTCTCGTTGGGGATGCCAAGGAAAACCGGCAACCCCGCGCCCGTGGCGACGAACACCGCGTCGAACCCGGATTGCAGAAGCTGGTCCACGGTTTCGCTCTTGCCGATGACATAGTCGGTATGAATGACGACGCCCTGTTGTTTGAGGCTGTTGATCTCGTACTGGACGATCTCCTTGGGCAGACGGAACTGGGGAATGCCGTACATCAGCACCCCGCCCGCCAGGTGCAGGGCCTCGAACATGACCACTTCATGACCCCAGCGGACCATTTCACCGGCCACGGTGATGCCGGCCGGGCCCGCACCGACAATCGCCACCTTTTTCCCCGTGGGCGGGGCCGTAACCGGTTCGGGCGCAGTGCCCTCCTTGCGGACATAATCGGCTGCGAAGCGCTCCAGACGTCCGATGGCCACGGGCTCGCCTTTCTTTCCGAGGATGCAGCGGGCTTCGCACTGGCTCTCCTGCGGGCACACCCGGCCGCAGACCGCGGGCAGGGCGGTTTGTTCCTTGAGCTTGAGCAGGGATTCGGTGAACTTGCGCTCCGCGATCAGCTTGATGAAGGCCGGAATGTTGATGTTGACCGGGCAGCCCTCGACGCATCCCGGTTTTTTACACTGGACGCAACGGGAGGCTTCGAGAACAGCGGTCTCCTCACTGTAGCCCCGGGGCACCTCCTCGAAGTTGTATCGGCGGCGGCGCGGATCCTGTTCGGGCATGGGTTGGCGCGGAATTTTGATCCTGCCTTTTTTCGGGGTCTTGCCCGCCGGGGACATCGGTTCGCTGGTTGTCATGTGCAAACTCCTGAAAACAGTCGTTGATCGAGGTTAGCGTCCGCAGCCGCACACATGGCCCTGGGGGCGGTACATGAGTGCGCTCAAATCCGGCTCCTGGGGCAGGGCCTGGATTTCCTCACGGGCATAGGCGCTCCTTCGGGAAGCCAGCTCGTCCCAGTCCACGGCGTGGCCGTCGAAGATCGGTCCGTCGACGCAGGCAAACTTGGTGGCGTTGTCCACGGAGACCCGGCAGGCGCCGCACATGCCGGTGCCGTCGACCATGATCGGGTTGAGGGCCACCAGGGTGGGGATCTGCATGGTTTTGGTGAGCGCGGTGACCATGCGCATCATGAAGGTGCAGCCGATGGCAATGCACTGGTCAATGGTTTCCTTGGCACGCACCGCCTCGATCACCTCCTGGACGCCGCCGCGCATGCCTCTGCTGCCGTCCTTGGTGGCAACGATCAGCTGGTCGCAGACCCCGGCCAGCTCTTCTTCCATATAGAGCAGGTGGGAAGAGGAAGCCTCGATGGCGCAGATGACCCAGTTGCCTGCCTGACGCAGGGCCCGGGCCAGCGGATAGATCGCGCCGATGCCGTAGCAGCCGCCGCCGAGGAGGATGGTACCGTGCTGCTCAATGGGTAGGGGCAGGCCCAGCGGACCGCTGACATGGGCGATCCGGTCGCCGGTGCGCAGGGAGGCCAGCTCCCGGCTTGAGCGGCCGACCTCCTCGATGACCAGGGAGATGGAGCCGCTGTCGGCGTCCCAGTCGATCAGGGTGAAGGGAGAACGTTCCGAGGTTTCCCGGGCCATGAGAATGACGAACTGACCAGGCAGGGCGAATTTCGCCACCTGGGGCGCTTTGATTCTGAAGAAGTGGAAGTTGGCGACGATCTCCCGTTTTTCCAGGATCTCGCAACCCTCGCTGTCCGGTTCCTTGTCTGCCGTGGTTCGGGTTGTGGGCAGGCCGAAGGCATGCAAGCCGGGAACGAAGTCGGCCAGCAGGTGGCCGCGATAACGAACGGGGATATCGCGGACATTCTGGCGCGGCTCGCCCTTGAGCGGCGCGGGTGCGGGATCATCGTTGATCTGGCTCGTAAGGTCGTTCACCGACGCCCCGGCGCAGGCGCCGCCCAGCTGCTGGATCAGGGACTGGAGGATTCGCCATTCAACCCGGGCCTGTCCCGGTGTCCGGGTGGAGGCGGCCAGGGTTTTGATCACGCCTTTGGCGTTCCGGAAGGTGCCGTCGGTTTCGCTGAGCAGGGACGCGGGCAAGACGACGGTGGCCTGGTCTGCGGTGCGGGAGTGCAGGCTGTCGATCACCAGTGCAAACGGGGTGGTCGCAAGCAGTTCGCCGGAGAGCAGGTCACCGTTGGTCACCACGCCGCGCAGGTTGCCCTGCCGGGACAAGCCGGCCAGATCGCTAAGCTCCGCCGCATTCTTGTCGGCCAAGGCTGGGAGCAGCAGCAGGCGTCCTTGCAGCTGTTTGCACAGCGCGCCGTAAAGGAAACGCTCTTCCCGGGTGCTGGTGGCGCTGATGACAAAGGCCACTGCGCCTTTACAGTCTTTGAGACCGGCGGCAGCGGTTTGCAGGGCCTGTTCCCAATCCACGGGGATCAGGTCGCCGCCCTCGCGGATCTGGGGCCGGATCAACCGGCGGGTGTTCGCCACCAGTTGGGCGGCGACAAAGCGGCCCAGGGCGCAGAGCCCGTCTTCCCTGGTGAACGCGGGCATGTTGTAGGACAGGAGCTGCTGGTCCTTGACCCGGGCAATAACGGAGCAGCCTTCCGGACAGAGGATGCAGGTGGAGGCTGGTTCCTGTTGCGGTTTCCCCTGCCAGCGGGCGAAGCGGTCGGTCAGGGTGCCGGTGGGGCAGATGTCGATGCAGGCGCCGCAGAAGGTGCAGCCGGACAGGACGTGGCTTGCGTCAAAGGCAGTGCCGATCCGTGCCCACTTGCCCCGGTTGATGATGGAGATGGCTGGTTTTCCGTGAATCTTTTCACAGATTCGCCAGCACCGCCCACAGAGCACGCACAGGTTGTAGTCGCGGTCCATGAACGGGTCGTCGCGCTCCAGCTTGTAGGCGCCGTGGAAGGTGGGCAGGTTGAGTTCCCGAGGGCCGGCGGACAGGGCGAGGTGGCGCAGGTCGCATCCTTCCCGGTTGGCGCAGAATCCGCAACGGGTGGAGCGGGCCGCCTTGGTGACCGTGGGGCGATAGGTTTCGCAGGCCTCGCGGTGCGGGCAGACCAGGCAACTGTTGGGGTGCCCGGAGAACATCAGCTCCAGGGTACGGTTGCGCAGGGTGGTCAGCCGTTCGGACTGGGTGGTGACCTGCATGCCGTTGGTGGCCGGCGTGGTGCAGGAGGTGGGAAATCCGCGGACGTTTTCGATTTCCACGATGCACATCCGGCAGGATCCGTAGGGATTGAGATCCTTGTGGTCGCAGACCGTGGGAATGGTGATGCCCGCCTTGCGTGCGGCCTGAAGCACGGTGGTTCCTTCTTCGACCTCGACCGTACGACCGTCAATGGTCAAACTGATGCTAGCCATGCAATCTCCTTCACAAAAAGCCGTGACGGCTTGGACTGGTTGTCAGGACACCTGGACCGCGCCGAACTTGCAGGCCTGGCGGCAGGAGCCGCAGCGGATGCAGAGATCGGGCGCGATAAAGTGGGGCTGTTTTTTCTCGCCGCTGATCGCTTCCACCGGACAGGCCCGGGCGCAGGCACCGCAGCCCGTGCACGCGGCCGGGTCGATGGCGAAACTGATCAGGGCCCGACAGACGCCGGCGGGACAGCGATGCTCTTCTATGTGGGCCAGATATTCCTGTTCAAAGTACTGCAGCGTCGTCAGAACGGGGTTGGCCGCGGTTTGTCCCAGCCCGCAGAGTGAGGCGCTTTTCATGGTGTCGCCGATCTTGCGCAGGGCCTCGATTTGGTCTGCCTGGCCCTGACCTTCGGTGATATCCGTAAGAATGCGCAGCAGGTGCTGGGTGCCCATCCGGCAGGGCACGCATTTGCCGCAGCTCTCGTTCTCGGTGAAGGTGAGAAAGTAGCGGGCCATGTCCACCATGCACGATTCTTCGTCAATTACGATCATGCCGCCGGAACCCATGATGGACCCCACGGCGGCAAGGCCCTCGTAATCGACGTTGATATCGATGAATTGGGCCGGGATGCAGCCGCCCGAGGGGCCGCCGGTCTGCACCGCCTTGAACGGCTTGCCGTCGAGCACGCCGCCGCCCACCTCCTCGATGATGGTGCGCAACGTGGTTCCCATGGGAACTTCGATCAGACCGGTGCGGGTGATCTTGCCTGCCAGGGCAAAGGTCTTGGTGCCCTTGCTCTTTTCGGTGCCGAATCCGGCGTACCAGGCCGCGCCTTTTTCCATGATCGCTGAAACCGTGGCCAGGGTTTCGACGTTGTTGATATTGGTCGGCTTGCCGAACAGGCCGGACACGGCGGGGAAGGGGGGTTTGGACAGGGGCATGCCGCGCTTGCCCTCGATGGACTGCATCAGCGAGGTTTCCTCGCCGCAGACAAAGGCCCCGGCTCCCTTTTTGATTTTGATTGTGAAGCTGAAACCGGAACCAAGGATATTGTCGCCCAGGAAACCCAGCTCCTTCATCCGGCCGATGGCTTCTTCCAGGCGTTCGATGGCCAGCGGGTATTCGGCCCGGCAGTAGATGTAGCCCACCGATGCGCCGATGGCGTAGCCTGCGATCAATAACCCTTCAAGCACACTGTGGGGGTCGCCTTCCAGGACCGACCGGTCCATGAAGGCGCCGGGATCGCCCTCGTCGGCGTTGCAGATCACATATTTTTGGGTGTTGACCGAGTTTCTGGCAAAGCTCCACTTGAGTCCGGTGGGAAAGCCTGCGCCGCCCCGACCACGCAGGCCCGATGCCTTCATTTCCTCGATTACTGCCTCCGGGCTCATGCTCAGGGCGCGGGCCATGCCGGCATAGCCGCCCCGGGCCAGATAATGATCGATATTGGAGGGGTCGATCACGCCGCAGTTGCGCAGGACAATCCGCTGCTGGGGCTTGATCATGGGCAGGTCGGCAAAGGCGGGCGTCGTCTCGTCGCCCTTGCCGTCCACGATGGCCAGGGCCAAGGGCTGATAGTACTCGCCTCCGGCCAGATGCGTTTCGACCAGAGCAGCGACATGGCGGGGCTCCACGCCCTGATAGAGCACGCGGACGCCGTCTTTGCCCCGGAGTTCGACCAGCACCTCGGCATAACACATTCCAAGACAGCCGACTTCGTACATGTCGGTCTTGTCGAGCAGACCGTGCCGGCCCAGTTCGTCCCGGAAGGCCTGCATGACCTCCAGGCTGCCCGCGGCCCGGCCGCAGGTGGCCGAGCCGACCAGAATCCGCAGTCTGCCGGGCTGCTCGAATTGCCGCCAGACTTCCTGTGCCTGTTGTTGTCGCGCCGCGAAGCTCATCTCTTCTCCTCGATGACCTTTTGGGTTTTAGCGGAGGTCATGCGTCCGTAGACCTTGTCATCCACCACCACGACCGGGGCCAGGGCGCAGGAACCGAAGCAGGCCACCCGCTCCAGGCTGAATGCGCCGTCCTCGCTGGTCTGACCGGGTTGGAGACCGGTCGCCCGGGAGATCGCGTCCAGAATCCGGTCGCTGCCGCGCACATGGCAGGCTGTGCCCTCGCACACCTTGATGTGATGCCGCCCCGGCGGAACAAAGCGAAACTGGGCGTAAAAGGTGGCCACGCCGTAGACATCGTTTTCCGAAAGATCCAGGTGGGCGGCGATGGCCTGAATCGCCTCGGGGGAGAGGTAGTGCAACGCCTCCTGTACAGCCTGAAGCAACGGAATGAGATTGTCCCGTTCCGGGCCGTAGTGGTTGAGGATGGCTTGCAGATCGAAATTTTCCGGCATGGGGAGCTCCGTGGGCAGCGATTGCGGTTAAAAAAAGAAACGACCACGGGCCGACTTCTGCGGCAATATCGCCTCAATGAACAGCAGGGGCGTTCATGTCGCCGGGTGTGGGACCGTGCGTTACAGGCAGGACAGCTTTACGCGTACTTTACGCGCAGTATATAGATAAACAGGGCGTTCGGCGTCAAGCGGAAAAGGGGAGGCGGGCAAGAGAAAACCCCCGCCATTTGGCGTCAAGCGGAGAGAGAAAAAGTGTCAAAAGGAAGACGGACGGGAAAAAGTCCCGTCCGTTCTTTCAGGATACGTCACCGGAAACCGGCATTTTTTCCGCCACCGCGGTTTCATAGCGCTGATGCAGCTGCACGGGCCGTCCCCGCTTGCGCAGCCGGAGATTGAGCATCTCCACGATGAAGGAAAAGGCCATGGCGAAATAGAGATAGCCCTTTGGCATGGCA
This sequence comes from Desulfobulbus sp., assembly GCA_050952385.1. Classification (GTDB taxonomy): domain Bacteria; phylum Desulfobacterota; class Desulfobulbia; order Desulfobulbales; family Desulfobulbaceae; genus Desulfobulbus. The sequence continues at coordinate 205,011 of JBMNKV010000001.1, forward strand.
TGCCCCGTCCCTTCGGCGACCAGGGCGACCCCGACCAGCACCAGGAAGGAGAGGGCCAGCATCTTGACCGTGGGGTTTTCCGAGACGAATTCGCCGATCGGCCGGGCAGCGGCCATCATGATCAATATGGCGACGACAATGGCCGTGATCATGACCCAGAGATGATCGGCCAGGCCGACCGCGGTGATGACCGAATCCAGCGAGAAAATGATGTCCATGATCGCGATCTGCGCGATGACGACAGGCAGGCTGGATGCCATCGTGACAGGGCCATGCTGTTCGCCGCTTCCTTCCAGCGAGGTGTGGATCTCCATCACCGCCTTGTAGATTAGAAACAGTCCGCCGAAGAGGAGAACCAGGTCGCGGGCCGAGACCGGGCGTCCCAGCACCTCGAACAGCGGGGTGACCAGCCGGGCCAGCCAGACGACGGATACCAGCAGCAGGATACGGGTGCCCATGGCGGCAAACAGTCCGAACTGTCGGGCAAACTGCTGTTTCTCCTTCGGCACCTTCTCCACCAGCACGGTAAGAAAGACGATGTTGTCGATTCCCAGTACAATTTCCAGGATCGTCAGGGTCAGCAGGGAACTCAGAATATTGATGTCGAGCAGCCAGTCCATGATGGTATGTCTTCCTTACTGTGGTGTTGTTGCGGAGGATGGGGAAGCGGGTGGTTGAGCGTCCGGCGGCGCGGTGTCTTCGGCCGGTTCCGCATCGGCGGTCTCCGGGAGACGGGGCGATTTGAAGTGGATGGCGTGGCCGAAAACATAGGTGCAGACCGGAACCCCCAAGAGCAGTCCCCAGAAGTTGAACAGCTTGCCGGCAATGGTGAGGATGATGAGGACGATGACTGGGTTGATCCGTAAATACGATCCGTAAATACGCGGGTTCAGGATATATCCTTCAATAAGGTGGATGATGGTGATCAAAAGTATGGCCAGAAACATGGTCTGAAGACCTGAAAGCTGCAAGGCAACCAGACAGATGGGGATCGAGCTGATCACCACCCCGATGACCGGCACAAAGCTGCAAAAAAAGACGATGACCGACAAAAAGGCCACATGCTGACCCAGGCCGAGCAGGTAAATGCCGATGGCGGTCAGAAACGAGTTGACGATTGAGATGATCAGCTGGGCTTCCAGGGCCTGCCCCAGTACCTGGGAGAACTCGTAAATATTGTCCGCTACGCTGTTGTAGATAAAGCCCAGCTTGGTTGTGGCCAGGTTGCGGACGCTGGTGCCCAGTTTGTCGAGATCAAGCACAATGAGAAAGGAGAAGAGCAGGGAGAGGAGAAAGGCCGAGGCAATCGAGACAAAGGTGCCGCCGACATTGCTTAAGGTGCTCAGGACATGGTTAATGTCTTGTATGGCGTCCCCGGATTCGCCGAACCCGAGCAACTGTTGGATCACGGCCATGGTGGGCGAGTCTTTCAGGCCCCTGCGTGCGTCTTTCAGGCCCTTGTGTTCGTCTGCGTCCTCAAGCATCTCCTCTTCGGAAACCGGCATGATTTCCGTCAGGATGCTGTCGACCAGGGGGTATTCGGCGCGCAGTTTGAGCAGTTCTTCGTCCACGCGCAGGATGTAGGTGGTGAACTGGTTGACGAACAACTCGGACTGGGTTTTGACCGTGGGCACCAGAAAAACTCCGGTGGCGGTCAGAATGCCGAGCAAGAGCAGGGCCACCAGAATCACCCGAACCGTTCGGTTGCCGATCAGGGGGGCCAGCCGGTTCACGCAACGGGCCTGGATATAGCCAAAGACAAAGGTAAGGAACAGCAGGAGGAAAAAGGAACGTAACAGGTAAATGATGGCAAATATCAGCCCCCAGACCAGCAGGGTGCTGACGGTGGAGAGGATGGAGCTCCACGGCTGCGGCAGGGTGCGGAACAGATCTTCGTTTGCATGCATGGGGGCTATGATGGTGGAGAAAGCGGGAGAAGCACGGGCACGGCTGTTGTCCGGGACGGATGCGCCGGGCAGGCAGGGCCGGGTACACAGTACAGGGTAGTCGGTCGGATGGATTCTTTCAAGAATTCTTCTCCACGGAAAAGCGGTGTCTCGTCGGGAATTTGGCATCCGGGCCGGAGGGCGGCAACAAGGCTTTACAGAAGAGATTCCACAGTATATGCTCCCAATTCGTGTGTTGGATACGGTGGCGAGCAGGCTGGCGCGGCGAGGCGAAAAAAAGCGGAAGGACCCGGACCGGGGCGATGGTGCGGACAAAGACGGGGATGATGTGGAGCTGGAGGCGAAAAAAAATCGGCTCGACGCGCTGCTGCGAACCTGCGGGCGGGTGGTGGTCGCCTTTTCCGGCGGAATCGACAGCTCCCTGCTGGCACGCACCGCCCTTGATGTTCTTGGTCCGGAGGCGGTGACCCTGGCGATCTGCGTCAGCCCGCTGCTCAAGAATGAGGAGCTTAAGCGGGCTATGGCCTGGGTGCGGGGCAACGGCTGCCCTTCCGGGGTCGAGCTGGTGCGGTTGAAATGGAGGCCGCTGGCACTGAAAGAGATCGCCGGGAACGGGCCGGAGCGTTGTTATGTCTGCAAGGATCGCATCTATGCATTGTTGCGCAAGCTTGCCGCCTCTCGCGGCGGTGGCGAGGTTGCGGATGGAACCAATGCCGATGACCTGCACCAGGATCGCCCCGGCTTGCGGGCTGCGCGGGAATTGGCGGTGCGGATGCCGCTGGCCGATGCCGGTTTGGGCAAAAACGAGGTGCGGCGGCTGGCCGGCATGTTGGGACTGAGCAACCGGGACCAGCCCGCATCCTCCTGTCTGGCGACCCGGTTGCCGACCGGACTGCCCTTGACGCCAGCCCGGCTGGCTTTGGTCGAGCGGTGGGAACGGGAGGTGGAGCTGTTGGGGTTTGCGGGTTGTCGGGTGCGGATGCTTGACGCGTCCGGTGAGCGGGTAGGGGTGGAGGTCGCGCCCCAGGATCTGGACCGGCTCCTGCAACCTTCGATGCGAACAACCCTGATCCGCTCTTTGCAACGTGCCGGAGCACGGCGGATCGGGCTTGAGCTTTCCGGCCGCCCCAGCCGCTGGTAGGGCTGGCGCGCTTCGCGCAAGGGAAATGCCCCGTGAAACGGGAGTACGGAGCAGGAGAACGCTGTTTTTCTTTGACAAAGAAATCTTTTTCTATTTTAGTCTTCGCTGTCGTGACGGACACACTGCGTCAACCGGGTTTCTATCCGGCATTGTTCAAAATTCTTGGAGGGAAGAATGAATAAAAAGGAATTGGTTGAATCCATGGCCGAGGCTGCCGATATTAGCAAGGCCGACGCTGAAAAGGCGCTGAACGGCATGCTTATGGCTGTTTCCGATGCCCTGGCCAAGGGCGACAAGGTGACGCTGGTCGGTTTCGGCACCTTTTCCACGGTGAATCGACCCGCACGGAAAGCGAAAAATCCGCGGACCGGCGAGGAAATCGACATCCCCGCGAAAACCATTGCCAAGTTCAAACCGGGCAGCAAACTGTCCGATGCCGTGAATTGAGCCCTTGTTGGCGCAGTGTCAGGAGCATTCGGCGAAGACAGCAGCAAAGGCTGACCAGCGTGTCGACCGTTGCGAGACCTTGTGTTGAGCGGGCAGTGGACGGGAACACGGAGAATGGTCCTTGCCCTGAAAAAAACTGGACATGGCGTCCAGACTGTGCTACAGCATAACGCGCATTCGGCGGAGGAATGCAGCAGGAACTTCGGGAAGTGGCTCAGCCTGGTAGAGCACAGCGTTCGGGACGCTGGGGTCGCGAGTTCGAATCTCGCCTTCCCGACCATTCAAACACCCTGCGCAGAAAACGAAAGATTGTCTCAAAACATACAAGCCGGGATCAACGCCTGTTGGTTCCGGCTTTTTATTGTGCCCGCGCGGATTAACTTGTCTGTTCTTTTTTGCGCATCCTGTTTTGCTAAATCAGGAAGAAAACGTGCGTCAGGCAGACTCCCATGTTATACAATGGACAAACTGTGTGGACAAATTGTGGTTCATGCTACTGGAACATGAAACGGGCCTGGGCAGCCTTGGCTGTGCAGTGCCGCTGTTCATCCCTCACAACAACCTTTGAATGGAAGATGGAGGCATTATGGCAATGATGGAGAGGCATCGCATTCGGGCGGCTCGCGGGCTGTCTTTGTTGACAGGTCTGCTGTTCTTTTTCCTTGTCGCGGGTACAGCGCTGGCGGCCGTAAAAGAAGAGCCATGGCCGCAATTCGTGCAATCTGCTGACGGCGTTCCGATTTCGTATACGGTGTACGGTTCCGGTGAGCCGACCCTGCTGTTCGTCCACGGCTGGAGCGCCGATTCGCGCTACTGGCGGCAGCAGCTCGCTCATTTTAAGGGTAAATACCGGTTGATCACCATGGATCTTGCCGGGCACGGTCATTCGGGCATGAACCGGGAACGGTACGGCATGCAGGCCTTTGGCGAGGATGTTGCGGCGGTTATCAAGGCAACGGACAGCAAGGCCGTGATTCTGGTCGGGCATTCAATGGGCGGGTTTGTCATTGCCGAGGCAGCGAAACTGGCTCCCGATCAGGTGATCGGTCTGATAGGGGTGGATACCCTTCAGGACGTGGAGCATAAGATGACTCAGAAAGAACTCGACGAGATGCTGACCCCGTTTGAGGAGGACTTCGCGTCTGAGGCGAGAAAACTTGTCGATTCGATGCTGTCCAACACCGCCCCGGAAATCCGCGGATGGATTCTCGCCGATGTCGCTGCTGCGCCGCCCTGTGTGGCTGGCAGTGCTCTGGAAGAGTTGCTCGGACTGTATACCGATGGCAGGGCTGCCCAGATGTTTGAGACGATCAAGGTGCCGGTGATCTGCGTCAACGGCGATATGATTCCGGTCAATCAGGAAGGCAATGCCCGACACATGCAGTCGTTTCAAGCCATCACGGTGCGCGATGCCGACCATTTTCTGATGCTCGATCGCCCCTGGCGGTTCAACAAGGCCCTGGAATCCGCTGTGTATTCCATCCTGCGACAGACAGCATCCGCCAAGTAATTTTTGAGTTCACCATTTCTTGCCCGCATGCCGGGCGCGCTTGGACCAACGCGGCAGAGGTTCATCCTCTGCCGCGTTGTTTTTTCCGCTGGGCCGCCCGTGCACCAACCTGGCCGAAGACACTTTTTCACTTTTCCCTATTGCCCGGAGCCTGACCTGCCGAAAAAAGAATATCTTCTCCTTTTACCCAGGTAGGATCACGATGCACAGAGTGTTGCTTCTGCTGCTTTTTGTGACGTTGGCCGCCCTGACTGCCAGCTGCGGCCGGCAGGTGCAGTCCACCCAACGTTTTCTGGGCATCAGGCCCGGCATGCATACGGCCTTGCACTGGAATATTCTGGCCAATGCGGTGGCCAGCCGCATCAACGAGGAGCTGATGCGGCCGAAATACCTGAACGCCTCGATCTACGTCCAGCACAGTTGTGCCCAATCAGGGAGATGCAACCCGGACGATACCTTCGCCTTCGACGCAGGATTCAACGACCTTTTGGTCACGCAGTTGGCGCAGTTTGGTATCCGCATCATGGACGCACCCGGCAAGGCCGATTTGATCGTCGAGTACAAGGTGCAAACCCTGCATCACCCTCCGGAGCAGGGCTGGGTCGCCTCCAATTTCGGTATCGACCTGCTGGACAGCAAGCGCGGCGACCACGAGATGATCATCACCACCTCCATCATTGACAAGGGGCGCTATATTGTGCGCAGTTCCGATATCTATACCTTCAACGGCGCGGATTCCTGGCTGTACAAAGACGCCGGAAAGCACCGACAGGCCGCCGATATCCGGCTGACCGGCCCGAAACGACACCTGCCGCCCGCCGCTTCACAGGGGACTTCCTTATGAACATGAAAACCTTGTCCGGCTTGTTCTGTTGGCGGGCGCTGCTCTGCGCGGTGCTGCTCCTTGCGGCTGGCTCCGGATGCAGTAGTCGCTGGAACGGCACACTGGCCGAACCGCTTCTGGGCGGCGATGTCGATCTGGTCAGCCTGGGAGACCGGGTTGCCCAGTCGCTGATCACCCAGGCCATGCCGCCTCTGGCAGCGCAGGGAGACCTGCCTGTTTTGGTCACCACCGTGGTCAATAACGACAACCTGGACGACACCTCGGGTTTTGGTCGCAGCTTTCAGAACAACATCATCGCCGGTTTTGTCCGGCGCGGTTACGGGGTCCGGGAACTCAAGCTGCGGCGCGACCTCTTGGTCGAACTGCACCGGGGCGAGTTCATGCTGAGCCGGGATCTCGACGAACTCCGGGGGGTGCAGCAGGCCCAGGCCGTGGTGGTCGGCACCTATGCCCTGGCCAACCGGATCATGTACCTCTCGATCCGGCTGGTTTCGACCCAGGACCACACCATCCTCTCCGCCTATGAACAGCGCCTCTGTCTGGATGCCAACACCTTGGGTCTTCTGGGGCTGAGCATCAAAAACACGGGCGATGACGACGAATTGGTGAGGCCGCCCGCGCCGTCCCGACTCGACGCCTTGTTGTATTAGGAGGGTTTCGGCGCGCCCGGGCTTTTCCCGCCCGCTTCCACGATCTTTTCCTGTTTTCTCTTTGCCTGCGACCGCATCGGGGTATAATGGCCCCATTTTGTGGCCGCCCGGGTTTTCCGACACGCACTGCCGCTCGCAGGCCCCGGTCCTTCCGGGGCCCGAAAAATTTTCGGAACAAGAGACGGCCATGGTCCGTTCTGTTTCCGGCCCCCCGGACCGGGTTGTCGTCACTTGCTTCCAGGAGATTGCGCCGTGTCCGTCCCCCTTGTCCGCCGCCTGTTCAGCCCGCTGGGTAAAATTTATTTCTGTACGATCATTACCTTCTGTTCGCTGTACGCGGCCCAGCCCATTCAACCGGTTTTTCAGCAGGAATTCGGCCTGAGCGCCTTTCAGGCCATCTTGTTCACCACCCTGATGATGGCGCCGCTGGGCTTTGCCCCCATGTTTTACGGCATCCTGCTAGAGTCTTTTTCCGTCCGCATCCTGATGCGTTCGGCGGTCCTGATTCTGGGAGTCATGGAGCTGATCTTCAGCCTGACCAGCAACTATCTCCTGCTCCTGGTGCTGCGCGGCTTGCAGGGCATGGTGATTCCGGCGATCCTGACCTCGCTGGTCAGCTATATCTCCTTTACCGCACCCCGTGAGGAGGTGCAGGCCGCCGTGGCCCGGTATATCGCGGCCACCATCTTCGGCGGCTTTGCCGGTCGCTTCTTCTCCGGCCTGTTCACCGATCTGTTTAACTGGCGTTTTTTCTTCTTTTTGCTGGGTGCTTTGCTGGTGTGGAGTTTTTTCCTGCTGCGCAGCCTGGAGAAGGACGCCAATCTGGAGTACAGCAAACCCCGATTGTCCGAGGTGGCGGACATGATCCAGGATCCCCGGCTTTTCTGGCTCTACTGCGCCATCTTCGGTGTTTTCTTTGTTTTTGCCGGACTGTTGAACTTTCTCCCGTTCGAACTCAAGGCCATCAATCCGGAACTCCGTGAAACCGGGATCGGCTTCATGTACTTCGGCTATGTCATGGGAATCCTGGTCTCGTTGAACGTGCGCCGTCTGATTCGGATCTTCGGCAGTGAGACCAGGGTGGCCTTAAGCGGCCTGTTTCTGTTCATGCTTGGAATCGCCTGCTTCATGATTCCTGATCACCGCACCATGTTTCTGGCCATGTTCGTCTTTTGCACGGGCATGTTCATGGCCCATTCCCTTCTGTCGGGCTATGTCAACACCCTGGCAAAGCACAAGAAGGGAATCGCCAACGGCGTGTATATCTCCTTCTATTATCTGGGCGGGGCAATTGGTTCGTTTGCGCCCGGAGTTTTGTACCAGTATTGCGGTTGGAAGGTATTTTTGTGCAGCCTGATGCTGATCGTGTGCGGGGCGATGTTCAGCATCCGCCGCTTGCAGCGGGCGGTCCACAAGATGGGCGACTGAACCGGACGCGGCTGTCTTGCGGCCCGGTCTCACTTTCCGGGTGATCCCGGACGCTCAGCGGACAGAGAGCCTGCCAAAATGCCTGTTCTTCCGAAGTTGTGAGGGGCGTTGTTGGTCGTGCAGCGTGGGCAAGGGTGCTGTAATGCCGGGCCGGTATGGCGATAGCGAAAGAGCCGGGAGAAGCGGGAGTTGCGGGCGGGTTCGACTCCGGGTGATACCTCCTGAAAGAACAGGCGGTCAGCCCTGTTCCTGTCCGGCGGGCCAGCCCTGGCCTGCCAACTGACCGCAGGCAGCGGCGATGTCTTCCCCCCGGCTCTGTCGAATGAAGACCGTGAATCCTTGGTTGCGCAGGCGTTCCTGAAAACGAAGGATACGCTCCCACTCCGGCCCCTGAAACGAGTCGCCTCCTGCGGGGTTGACCGAGAGCAGGTTGATTTTGCAGCGCACCGGCCGAAGCAGGGCAGCCAGTTGATCCGCATCCGCGTCCGCGTCGTTGACTCCCTTGATCATGGTGTACTCGAACATCACCCGCTTGCGCCGTTTCTGGCGGTAGGTCCGGCAGGCCTCGACCACCTCTGCCAGCGGATAGCGGCGATTGATTGGCATCAGTTGGGAGCGCAGCGCATCGTTGGCCGCGTGCAACGAGACCGCCAGGTTCACATCCGTGCGCTCGCCGAGCTGGTGCATCTGCGGCACCAGGCCGCAGGTGGAAACCGTGATCCGTCGGTTGGAAAAGTCGAGCCCGCGCTGTTCGGTGAACAGGGAGATGGCGTCGAGCACCGCATTGAAGTTGGCCAGTGGCTCGCCCATGCCCATGAACACGATGTTGGTCAACGCTCCCTGCCCGTGCTCCAGGGCCCAGTCACGGACCGCGCAGACCTGGTTGACGATTTCCGCGGTGCTCAGGTTGCGGCGAAAGCCCATGGTTCCGGTCAGGCAGAACTGGCACCCCATGGCGCAGCCTACCTGCGACGAGATGCACAGCGTGGTGCGATCCTCTTCGGGAATCAGGACCGATTCAATGATCTCGCCGTCGGCAAGACGAAAGGCGAATTTGACCGCACCGTCCCGCGAACGCTGGATCGCGCTGTCGGTGAACCGGCTGATGACGGCGGTCTCTTCGAGGATGGCCCGGAACGCCTTGGCCAGGTCGGTCATCTGCGCAAACCCGGTGATCCCGGGCCGGTAAATCCAGGGCAGGAGCTGACGACCACGGAACGCGGGCTGCCCCAGCGACTCGACAAAGCGAATCAGCTGCTCCTGGGACAGGTTTTTCAGGTCGGTCCTGGTGGGCATGGGGTTCACAGGGCGCGGCAGGATTCGGGCTGAAGGGGCAGGGCGCCGTTTAAGGCGCTGTCGATCGTGGCCAGCAGGGCGTCGCGGTCGCGGGGCCAACGCCCGACCAGCGGCAGGTGGTTGGAAGGATGGTTGGCGTGTAGCTGGGTGCGGATCGGGCCGAGCGCGCCCAGCAGTTCCCGCAGCTCCCGCAAGAGTCCCATGGTATCCTGCGGAACGAAACGGCCCTCCCGGGTCCGCCGGTACAGGGGGGTGTTGGGCAAGAGCATCAGACTCAACAGCGCGATCTGATGCGGCTGCATCCGCTCCAGCGCCCTGGCGGTTGCCAGGGCATGCTCCCGCCACTGGGTGACCCCGCCCAACCCCAGGACGCAGGAAACCGAGACAAACATGCCGGCCTGCCGGGCACGGAGCCCGGCCTCGACCATTGCCGCGCTGTTCACACCCTTGGCCATGGCGACCAGAACCGGATCATGCCCGCTTTCCAGTCCCATGTACAGCCGTTTCAGGCCCAGGCTCCGGTACTGGGCCAGTTGCGCATCGGTGCGCGCCAAGATGTTGTGGCACGAGGCATACGAGCTGACCCGGCGCACCCAGGGCAGGTCGCGGCGAATCCGCTCCAGCAGGGTCAGCATGGTGTCGTGGCTCAGGCTCAGGGCATCACCGTCCGCCAGAAAGAGCGTATTCTGGCGGCGGCACCAGCGGGCGGCAAAGGCCAGTACTTCCTCGATCCGCGACCAGGGCACAGGCTGAAAGGGGGTGCCGCGGTATGCCCCGCAAAAGGCGCAGGCATTGTGCGAACACCCCCTGGTCACCTGCAACAGGATGGAAAAGGCCTCGCTTGGCGGGCGAATGGCAATGTCCTGATTCTCCATGGAAAGCCCCGGATACGGACCGACGGACCGGTGGTTCAGCCGTTTTTTTGAGCAAAATCAGCCATGAACCCGACCAGTTTCTCCACACCCTCCTTGGGGAACGCGTTATAGATCGAGGCCCGGCAGCCGCCCACCGAACGGTGGCCCTTGAGTCCGACCAACCCGATCTCCGCAGCCTCAGCACAGAACTTGGCATCCAGTTCCTTGGTAGGCAGGGTGAAGGTGACGTTCATCAGCGAGCGGCTGTCCTTCTCGGCATGGGGCCGGTACAGCTCGATGCTGTCGATGGCCTCGTACAGCGGGGCAGCCTTTTCCCGGTTGAGGCGCTCCATGGCGGGCACGCCGCCCATGTTCTTGAGCCAGCGCAGGACCTCGCCCACGCAGTAGACGGCAAAGCAGGGCGGGGTGTTGAACATGGAGCCGCTGTCAGCATGCGTCTTGTATTTGAGCATGGTGGGCACCTGCTCTCCCACCCGGTCCAGCAGGTCTTCACGAATGATCACCACGGTGACCCCGGCCGGGCCCATGTTCTTCTGCGCCCCGGCAAAGATCAGGCCGAACCGGCTGACATCCACCGGCCGCGACAGGATATCGGAGGACATGTCGGCAATCAGCATGGCGTCGTGACCGGGCATCTCCGGAAACTGGGTGCCGTAGATGGTGTTGTTGGTGACGAAGTACAGATACTCGCTGTCCGGGGCCACGCTGTATTCATTGTCTTGGGGAACCCGCTTGTAGCCACCTTCTGCGCTGGAGTAGGCAACCTCGACCTGCCCGAACAGCTGGGCCTCCTTGATGGCCTTCTTGGCCCAGACCCCGGTGTCGAGGTAGGTGGCCTTTTGGTCTTTGGCCAACAGGTTCATCGGCACCATGAAAAACTGGGTGGACGCGCCGCCCTGGAGAAACAGGACCTTGTAGCCAGCGGGGATGCCCATCACCTCGCGGAGCAGGGCCTCTGCTTCATCGGCCACGGCCACGAAATCCTTGCCGCGGTGGCTGTGTTCGAGCAGGCTCATTCCGGTGTTGCGGAAGTTGACGATATCGATCGCGGCCTGCTGCAAAACCGGGGCAGGCAAGACGGCGGGACCGGCGTTGAAATTGAAAACACGTTCGGACATGAAGCCCTCCAGAAAGAATCAGAAAAGAGAAGTGGAAGGGGCGGTGCGGCATTGCCGCAGGGCCTCGTACAAAACTATTGCCGCGGCCATGGCCAGGTTCAGGCTCCGGATATGCGGATTGCTCATGGGGATGGTCAGGCAGCGGTCACTATACAGGGCAAGCAAATCCTCGGGCAAGCCTTTTGTCTCCTTGCCGAATATCAACCGGTCGCCGGGGCGGAACGCCGCCTCGGTATACGGTCGCTGCGTTTTCGTCGTCAGAAAATAGAGGGTGTTTTCATCCTGATCACCCAGAAACAGGTCCAGGTTGTCCCAGTGGCGAATATCGACAAAGGGCCAGTAGTCGAGCCCCGCCCGTTTGAGGTGTCGGTCGTCCACCTCAAATCCCAGGGGATGGACCAGGTCGAGAACCGAATCGGTCGCGCCGCAGAGCCGGGCGATGGAGCCGGTGTTGGGCGGAATTTCCGGTTCCACCAGAACGATATGCAAAGGTTCCTGTATCTGCATGAAGAAGGCCGGACAGAAGAAAACAAAGGCCGTATGTACAGAATATGGATTGAGGTTGCAAATTTAAAAATACGATTTAGACTACTTTGCTCATTTTTTCATTATCTCCCGCAGGTTCCGTCCATGGTGCGCACATGATGCGCAAACCTGCGACGGGCGGGACAACTCGCCGCGTCGGTGGCGTTTTCAGGCTGGGTTCCGAGCGGTTCGGATGGTGGACACAGCGCTTCCCCCAACTCTTTTTTACAGGCACAATCTTATGGCGCTTATCGTGCAGAAATTTGGCGGCACCTCGGTGGGGTCCACGGACAAGATCAAGAAGGTGGCCGAACGGGTGATCAAGGCCCAGAGCCAGGGGAACCGGATGGTGGTGGTCTTGTCCGCGATGTCGGGCGAAACCGACCGCTTGATCGGACTGGCCCAGGAGATTCAGCCGATCCCCAATCCCCGGGAAATGGATATGCTATTGGCCTCGGGCGAGCAGGTCACGGTGTCCCTGTTCGCCATGGCGGTCAAGGCCGCCGGGTTTGACGCTGTCTCCCTGCTGGGCGACCAGGTGGCCATCCATACCGATGCCAGGCACACCGCGGCCCGGATTCAATCCATTGATACCGAACGGATCAATTCGTTTCTTGATCAGGGCAAGATCGTGGTCGTGGCCGGGTTTCAGGGGGTCACCGACACCGGCGACCTCACCACCCTGGGCCGGGGAGGTTCCGACACCACGGCCGTGGCCCTGGCCGCGGCCATGCGCGCCGACGCCTGTGAAATCTTCACCGATGTGGAGGGCGTGTTCACCACCGACCCCGGCATCTGTACCCAGGCGCGGAAAATCGACTACATCAGTTACGACGAGATGCTCGAACTGGCCAGTCTGGGCGCAAAGGTGCTGGATATCCGCGCCGTCGGTCTGGCCAAACGGTACGGCGTGCCGGTGCATGTTCGTTCCACCTTTACCGAAAACATTGGAACCTGGGTTGTCGAGGAGGACAAAATCATGGAATCCATGCTGGTTTCCGGCATCACCTACAGCAAAAAAGAAGCGCGCATTACCATCAAGAAGGTGCCGGATCAGCCGGGCATCGCGGCCAAAATCTTCCTCCCGGTCTCGGATGCAGGCATTCTGGTGGACATGATCATCCAGAACACCGACGACGGCAAACTGACCGACATGACCTTCACCGTGCCCCGGACTGACTACGACCGGGCCATGCTCATTCTGGCCAAGGTGGCAGAGGAGATCGGCGCGGAAACCGTGACTGGCGACCGGGAAATCGTCAAGGTTTCCATCGTCGGGGTCGGCATGCGCAACTACCCCGGCATCGCCTCGACCATGTTCCAGATTCTGGCCAAGGAGGGGATTAACATGATGATGGTCTCGACCTCCGAAATCAAGGTTTCCTGTGTGATTGACGAGAAATACACCGAGTTGGCGGTGCGGGCCCTGCACGACGCCTTTGCGCTTGACAAGGCCAACATGCCCATGGAAGAGGCGGGATAATATGGGACGGCAGATCGAACTCTACGACACCACGCTACGTGACGGCACCCAGGCCGAGAACTTCAACCTGTCGGTGGACGACAAGATCAAGATCTGTCGTCAGCTCGACCGGATCGGCATCGACTTCATCGAGGGCGGCTGGCCCGGCTCGAACCCCCTGGCCGTGGAGTTTTTTCGCCGGATGCGTGATGTCAAGCTCACTCAGGCCCGCCTTGCGGCGTTCGGCTCGACCTGCCATTTCCAGCGAACCCCGGAAAACGATTCCAATATCCAGGCCCTGCTCGAATCCAAGGCGCCAGCAGTCACCATCTTCGGCAAGAGCTGGGATATCCACGTCATCGAGGCCCTGCGCATCGAGCTGGAAGACAACCTGCGGATCATCGAGGAGTCGCTGGCCTATCTGCGGCCCCGGGTGCAGCACCTGATCTATGATGCCGAGCATTTTTTCGACGGCTTCAAGAACAACCGCGACTACTGTCTGGCCACCCTGGGCCGGGCCCTGGACGGCGGCGCGGAAACCCTGGTGCTGTGCGATACCAACGGCGGCACCCTGCCGCACGAGATTCCAGCGATCATCGAGCGGGTGCAGCAGTACATGACCGAGCAGGGGTACCAGGCGCCCTTGGGGATCCATACCCACAACGACTCCGAAACCGCTGTGGCCAATGCTCTGATGGCCGTGCATTGCGGCGCCTCCCAGGTGCAGGGGTGCATCAACGGTTTTGGCGAGCGCTGCGGCAACGCCAATCTGATCTCCATCATCCCCGCCCTGGTGTTCAAGATGGGGCTGGAGTGCAAGGTGGGCCAGCGGATCGACCAGCTCTATACCACCGCCCGCATGGTCAACGAACTGGCCAACCTGCCGCACAACCACTACCAGCCCTATGTGGGCGAATCGGCCTTTGCCCACAAGGGCGGCATCCATGTCAGTGCTGTGCAGCGCAACCCGATGACCTACGAACACATTGCCCCGGAAAAGGTGGGCAATATACGCAGGGTGCTGATTTCGGATCAGGCCGGAAAATCCAATGTGCTGATGAAGGCGCAGAAGTACGGGCTGAATCTGGACCCGGACGATCCCAGGATGGCGGAGATCATCCGCGAGCTGAAGGAACTGGAAAACGAAGGCTACCAGTACGAGGCGGCCGAGGCCAGTTTCGAGCTGCTGATGCGGCGGGCCCTGGGCCTGGAGCGGGAGTTTTTCCAGCTCGAAGGCTTCCATGTGGTCAATCTCAAGAGCAAGGGAGATCGGGTTCCGCTCAACGAGGCCACCATCCGCCTGCTGGTCAAGGGGCAGGAGATGCACACCGCAGCCCTGGGCAACGGCCCGGTCAACGCCATCGACCGCGCCTTGCGCAAGGCCCTGACCCCGTTTTATCCGGCCCTGGAAGATATGGATCTTCGCGACTACAAGGTTCGGGTGCTCAATGGCGGCGGCACCCAGGGCACCGGGGTCAAGGTTCGGGTCCTGACGGAGTGCCACGACCTAGACGACAGCTGGGGCACGGTCGGGGTTTCGGAAGACGTGATCGAGGCCAGTTGGCAGGCCCTGGTCGACAGCATCAACTACAAGCTGCTCAAGGATGAACGCCAGCGGGAGGGCTGAACAGCAAAAACAGCCGCGCCTCGCGTCGACCGCAAAGGACAAGCGGATGCTTGTCCTTTTTCTTTTGGCCGGGGTCGTGATGCTGGCCGACTTGATTTCCTTGTTTCCCCGGCAGGAACAGGTGCCGATGTACCGCGTATTTCGTTCCGGCGATGAGTGGGCGCTGGCCCACGGGCGGCACCCCTTCGCAGCGGAGGTGATGTTGCCGGACGCTTTGGACGCACCCGGAGACCGGGAATTCCCCGCCCTCTGGTTTCTCCTCTGCAATCGGCCGATGCCCGTGCATCGGGCCGACCGGGAGACCCTGGACCTGCTCCCCCATATCGGGCCGACCCTGGCCGATGCCATTGCCGGGGCCGCTGAATCCGGCAAGCTGCGCAACACAACCGATCTGCTCGCCATCCCCGGCATCGGTCCCAAAACTGCGGCCCGACTCGAACCGCTGCTTCAGTACCCCGATGAAAACCCTTGAGATAACCGAGCCGATTCTGGTGCTGATCGGGCCGACCGCCATAGGCAAGACCGCCCTATCCCTGGAGATGGCCGAACGCTTCGGCTGCGAGATCATTTCCGTGGACTCGATGCAGGTCTACCGGTTCATGGATATCGGCACGGCCAAGGCCACACCCGAGGAACGGGCGCGCGTTCCGCATCACCTGATCGATATCGTCGACCCGGACGAACAGTACGATGCCGCCCGTTTTGTGGCCGACGCGCTGGCGGCGATCGCTCGTATCACCAGCAAGGGCCGTATTCCCCTGCTCACCGGCGGCACTGGTCTGTATCTGGCCGCACTCTGCCACGGACTGTTCACCGGTCCTGCGATCGATCCCCAGATTCGGGAGCGCTTGCGCTGGCGGTTACGGGAAGAGGGCAGGGAGGCGCTGCATCGGGAACTGTGCATGCTTGACCCGGAGAGCGGCGCGCGGATCCACGTCAACGACTTTCAGCGGATTCTGCGCGGTCTGGAGATCGTGCAGAGCACCGGGCTGCCCTGGTCCGAACATCTGCGACGCCAGTCGGGCCAGGCCGCGCCCGTTCGCTTCACCCGGATGCTGCAACTGGGATTGAACTGCGAGCGCGACCTGCTCTACGAGCGGATTCGCCTCCGTTCGTTGTACATCATGCAGGAGCCGTTCCTTCAGGAGGTGCGCGATCTGCTCCAGCGCGGTTACGATGCCGCGCTGCCGTCCATGCAGTCCATAGGCTATCGCCATGCTTGCAACCATCTCGCCGGTCTCTGGTCCCTGGAGGAGGCCACCGAATACCTGATCCGGGACACGCGCCGTTACGGAAAACGTCAGCTGACCTGGTTCCGCCGGCTCGATGCCGTGACCTGGTGCGACATCTCCCGTTCGGAAATCGTGCTGGAAGAGACGGCCCGCTTTCTTGATGCCCCTTCATCTGGAGGTTCACCCGGCTAGCCGGTATAGCTAACTAATTGATTTTATTTGCTGGCCTTTGTCCATTTGAATTTTTTTGCTAGGGTCCTGTCTATTTTTCAGGAAGTAAATCTTCAGGCCAAATAAAATACGGTCCAAATCTTGGACTTTTTCTAAATTCTCCGCCACAATCTATTCCTTTTTGTGTCAAAAAGAATCTTTCTCCTTGAGGATCAAGATATCCAGTATCTACAAATTTTTGTAACAATTCAGCTGTTTTTAGACCAAGTTTTTTTGCGAGCCGTGAAGTTGTTATTTTATTGCTTTTGCTCTCCTCATTCTCTTCAGTCTCAGAATCTTTTTCTATAGTTTCTACAGAAATTCTTATTTCATCACTTATTCTTATTATGCGTTGCGCCTCATCGTAAGCTTCCTTATATAGATCTTGATCTTTAATCCTTTGAATAAGTATACCCATTTCGTTATTATTTATTTGACTGAATTCATAAAGGTTTAAACTTGTTATTATGCATATTTCTTCGTTCATATAGCATTTTGCATGTAGATTTTTGCAAAAGCTAGTCCTGACGTAAGGCAATTCTTTGAGCCATTTTATTTCATCTGGTTGTAGTTCATTTTTTCCATATACAACCCTTACGTCAATTTTGAGTCTATTTTTATCTTCTATGAGTTCTTTTATCCTCTCGTTTATTTTGAGATATGGGCTTATAAGAATGAGCCTTTCCTTTGCGTTTTTTATCAATTCTTCTAGAAAATAATTTGTTGCACTCGTATTAAGAAATTTTGCCATAATATTTTTCCTTTCTTTTGATTGATAAGCTTGCTTTTTTTGAGGTTTGTCGACTCCAGACCATCGGGTGTTTTCCTGATGGTCTGGAGTCATGCAGATTCTTCAGCAGCTCAAAACATTATTTTCCCTCGGGATAGGGCTGAAATTCCACCGGCACCCAGGAGTATCGGTCATCCCCGTCCTTGCGCAGATGCCCGATACCGGGAAACGGCAGGTGCATGCCGGCAACCAGCATCCTTTCCTCTGCCGCCTGCTGCATCACCTTGCGGCGGGTTTCCATTGCCATGTTCTGATCCACATCAAAGGCGATGGCAGCGCCCGGCCGGGCAAACTGCACCGCGTGCACATGCACCACATCGCCCCAGATCAAGAGGCTCTTGCCTTCCGATTCAACCAGAAAGCCGCTATGGCCCGGAGTATGGCCATGGAGGGCCACGGGCTTGATGCCCGGAACTAGCGCAGCATCTAGCCCGGCATCAGCCTTGAAGGTATGCCACTGCTTAGCGGCCACATAGGGAGCGGCGGCATGTTGCGCGGTTTGAAACATCGACTGCATCGCGGCCGGTGCCTTGTCCTGGGCATCCTTGGCCAGCCAGTAGTCGTTTTCTTTTTGGTTGGTGAAAACCTGTGCCTGGCTGAACACCGCCTTGCCCGCGTCATCGGTGAGCGCGCCGACATGGTCGGGGTGCAGATGGGTAAGGAGGACGGCATCCACCTGATCCGGGCTGTATCCGGCAGCCTTGAGGTTTGCCAGGAGGTTGCCCAGGTTGGGGGCAAAGGATGTGCTCGCACCCGCATCCACCAGGACAAGATGCTCGCCAGTGTTGATGAGATACGCGTTGACCGTGTTCGGCATGACCGGGTAGTCGACAAACATACGCTCAGCCAGCTGTTGTATTGCAGCGGGTTCGATATTGCGCAAAAGCTTGGCGTCGATGGCGCTCGGCCCGTCGTGCAGGGCGGTGATTTCAAATGCGCCCAGTTGCATACGGTAAAAACCCGGCACCTGTTTTCCGACCATCGGCGCCTTGGCCTGGGCAAACGGCGCAAGACCCGCCACCGCAAAAACTGCGAAGAGTACAACCAGGAGTCGTTTCATGACAGACCTCCTTTTCAGGCTCATGGATAGTAAACAGAGACAATTTTCATCGGGCCACATGCGCAACCGTACCGTTCATGGCGGGGCAGGTGCAACCGGTAAATCCGATTTTCATGGAATCCCGGCAGATCGGTGGTCGTTCTGTTTTTTTGCTAAAAAAGCGGATCCCCCGATGCGTTTGTCGGGAGATCCGCAAGAGCCGTGTGGCAAGAGTCGTGTACCTGCGACGGGAAGTCTAGAAAATGAAGGCCACTCGTCCTTGCAGGGTATTGGCCTTGACGCCGTTTTCAACGGAGACGTCGCGTTTGTATTCAAGCATCAGCTGGGTCTGCTTGGTGAGCATGTAGAACAGGCTGCATCCCAAGGTGTGGGTTATTTTTTCATTATTCTGATTCACATTGCCCAGTTCGGTTTCCGCGCCGTAGAGGAGGTAGTAGTCGACAGATCCCACCAGTCTTTCCGTCAGGTCGTAACTCAGGTGCAGGTCCAAATTGAAAAGCGGGTCTTTGGATAGGGTCGCCTTGTTGCCGGCCTTATCCAGGGCGTCGTCGTTATCGAAATAAAATTCCACGCCGGCCATACCTTCCAGCCAGAGAGCATCACCGAACCGTTTCCCCATGCCGATCTCATGCTTGGTCGACCATTGGTTGGAGCCCAGGTTGAGGGGTTCGTTCCGATGGTAACGACCGGTGGGCAGGGTCAGGTAGGGTGTATAGCCGAAATAGAAGTTGTTGACCTTGTCGTCGATGAACCAGATGGTGGCGGCAAGGGTAATGTCGCCCAGACCCGAGGAGTGGGTATCGAACAACCCGACATTGCCGAAGGGGATAATGGCTTGCGGATTGGCTGTGAAGGGACCGATTTTCGTGTAGTAAATCGGCCGGATAATGCCGATGCTCGACGAGAAGTTCGCATCGCCTCGAACCTTGTCGCCATCGTGGTACAAGTCGTCGCCAAAGCTGTGGTTCCCGTAGAGGATGAGCATTTTGGTGCCGGCGGGATTAGGGATGTAGTCGCGGGCATTGGTGACTGCCCAGGCGGAACTTGCAAAGAGGAGCAGAAAGAGCAGGGTGAAGCAGGGGAGACGGGTCATTTTCATGCGGGATTCTCCAGGAAGATGTGGGTGAGGACAACGAACCAGTTACAGTGTGGAAAGAGATGCGTAAGGCGGGCGGCAGGATGAAAAAGCCTTGCCGCCTTTCAGGGTGTACATACATAAGGGTATCAAAAAATATTGCATAAACAAGGGACCGACTTTTTTTGTTTTTGAAAAAATCCGAGGATGGGGCGCATGAGAGGGCTGGGCATTGTGGGGAAAGACCGGAATCCGCTTCGGGAAGTTTTCCGGGCAGGTCCGGAAAGGTCACTTTGTTGTCCGGGCTGTATTGCGGCCGCTTGTGTGGAGAAACAGTAATGCTCGGGGCGGCAGGAAAACGGAGCCGTGTTGAACAGGGCAGGGGATTCATACCGGGAAGCGTTGCCAGGAAGCGGGGCAGGCTGTATAGTAACTGATTACCTGTTTCTATCGGTAGAGAGTCAAAATGCTTTGCTCCCCAATACCTGAAGGAGATCTTTCAATTTATGGTTTGTGATTTATGATCATTCCCCCACGTCATCCAGCCTATCAATTTCCCGCCCAGGCCGGGACAAAAATATCTGAAGAGTTTGGGTCGATTATTGCAAAAGAATTCAATCTTCCGGCACCGCTCGGCGAAATCTTGTTCCACCGCGGTTTTCAGACCCTCCCCGATGTGGAATCCTTTTTATATCCCCATCTCTCCATGCTGCCATCGCCCCTCTCCATGAAGGGAATGCGCGAGGCTGTGCAACTGGTGCATGCAACCTATGTCGCCGGTTTGCCCATCTGTATTCACGGCGATTACGATGTGGACGGCATTACCGCCACCGCATTGCTGGTGGCCTTTTTTCGTGAGATTGGGGTTGCCCGTGTTGTCTATGCCATTCCTGACCGGATGCAAGAGGGGTATGGACTATCGCCCAGCTCCATCGACCGGCTCCTGGAACGCAGTGGAGAAGCAGATCCGCCGGGGCTCCTGATCACCGTGGATTGCGGCATTGCCGCTTTCAACGGCATTGCCTATGCCCGGCAGCGAGGGTTTCGTGTTTTGGTGACCGATCACCACGAACCACAGACCACACTGCCCGAGGCGGATGTCATTGTCGACCCCAAGCAACAGGAGTGCAATTTTTCGTTCACGCATCTTTCCGGGGTCGGAGTGGCCTTTTTTCTGATCATGGCCCTGCGCAGCTTTTTTGCCGAAGCCGGGCTGTTGCGCAACCGCTTGCCGAATCTGAAGAAATATCTGGATCTAGTTGCCCTGGGTACGGTCGCCGATGTGGTGCCCCTGGTTGGTATCAACCGAATTCTGGTTCGCGGCGGACTGGAAATATTGTCCGCCAAACGACGGGCCGGCATCCTGGCCCTGTGCGATCAGTGCGATATGGCGCGCCGTGATGTGCTGACCGATGATATTGCATTCAAACTGGCTCCGCGCATCAATGCCTGTGGTCGTCTGGGACAGCCTGAAATCGGCGTGGAGCTGCTGCTTGCCGATAACCCACAAAAGGCCAACCTGCTGGCGCAGGAATTGAACCGGATGAATATCGCCAGAAAACAGCTGGAAAGCAGGGCGTTGCGGGCGGTCAGCGAACAGTGCGAACAGCTTGTTCGGGATGGTTGCCGGGGACTGGTGGTTTATCAGCCCGATTGTCATCCCGGTGTGCTGGGGATTGTGGCCTCGCGCATTACCGACCGGTTTCATTGTCCCGCCATTGTCCTGACCGATGCGGTTGCAGGGACAGAGAGCGGTGAACTGAAAGGATCGGGTCGCTCCATTGCCGGGCTCCATCTTTTTCAACTGTTGCAATCCGGAGCCTCTTTTTTGAAGCAGTTCGGTGGCCATGCCATGGCAGCCGGCCTGACTCTTGACCGTTCCAGGCTGGAGGAGTTTGCCGCCTTTTTTAATCAGCAGGTCAGCCTGTTGCTAGATGCCCGCCGGCGCCCGGCCATTGCTATTGATTATTACCTGCACGACAAATCGATCCTGACCAAAGGTTTTTCCCGGGGATTGCAGCTGTTGCAGCCTTTTGGCCAAGGCAACGATGAACCGGTTTTTCTTTTATCCTGCGAACGCCTGTTGCGGCCCCGGCGGATTAAAAACCATCTTCGTTTTCAACTGCAGACCAATGCGCACATTTTTCCCGGTATTGGTTTTTATTTGGCCACAGGCAGGCAAAATTTTCAGGAACCGCTCGATCTGGTCTTTCATCTCAAACGAAACTGGTTTCGGGGCGTGGAACATGACCAAATTCAGGTATTGCACCTTTTTCCCTGTGATGACGGTTGTTCGGGGTGAACGGTCGTGCAAATCGGCCGGTGTGCACCGGTGTGCATTTTCCCCGTGCAAATACCCTGTCCGGAAACAGGAAATCAGTCTTTCCGCCGTGATATTCTGAACCGAAACGATTTTGAACATAATACATATTATGCGACATTTAACGTGTGTGTTCGACACGGTTCGATGTTCATTCGGTGTCGAACCTGCCCGGTGTCGTGAGCGCACTTATCTAGCGCAACAAACCGACTCCGGTTGCGATCAGCATAAAAACACGGTACAAGCTGCTGGCTGTCTCCCAACTTACTTTTGTAGCGAGTGTCCATCATGAATCACGATATCTATCAGGAACCCCTTGTTTCCCGCTATACCAGCCGTGAAATGCAGGAGCTGTTTTCCGAGCGGTTTAAATTCACACACTGGCGCAAATGCTGGATCGCCCTGGCCGAGGCCCAGCATGAACTTGGTTTGCCCGCGGTCACGGCGGAAATGGTTGCCGAACTCAAGGCGCATGCCGAAGATATCGACTATGACCTGGCCGCTGCCAAGGAACGGGAGATCCGTCACGATGTCATGGCGCATGTTTTTGTCTATGGTCAGCAGTGTCCGCTGGCGGAGCCGATCATTCATCTAGGCGCAACTTCGCAGTTTGTTGTCTGCAATACCGATTTGGTCATTCAGCGCCGGGCCCTGCAGCTGGTCAAAAAAGCCCTTGTTCAGGTCATCGCCCAGCTGGCCGCCTTTTGTGAGCGCCACAAGGACCTGGCCACTTTGGGTTTCACCCACTACCAGCCTGCCCAGCCGACCACGGTCGGCAAACGAAACACCCTGTACCTGCAAGACCTGCTGATGGATCTCACCTATATCGAACTCCTCGAAACCCAGATCAAGGCCCGTGGGGCCAAGGGCACGGTAGGCACCCAGGCCACGTTCATCGAACTGTTCAACGGCGACCACGAAAAGGTCCGGGCCCTGGATCGACTGGTCTCGCAAAAACTCGGTTTTGAGGAAGTTTTTGCCGTGACCGGCCAAACCTATCCTCGCAAGCTCGACATGAAAATCGGGGATACGCTCAGCGGCATCGGTGCTTCGGCCCACAAGTTCGCCGTGGATCTCCGGTTGCTTTCCAACCTGAAGATGCAGGAAGAACCTTTTGAAAGCAAACAGGTCGGCAGCTCGGCCATGGCCTACAAGCGCAATCCGATGCGATCCGAGCGCATGACTGGCCTAGCCCGCAAGCTGATGGGCTTGCCCGCCAACTTTGCCGCCACCGCCGCCAACCAGTGGTTTGAACGAACCCTGGACGACTCAGCGATCCGCCGCATGGACTTGGCCCAGGCCTTCCTTTTGACCGACGCCGTCTTAAAGCTTTACATGAATATTACATCGGATATGGTTGTTTATCCGAAACAAATAGAGAAACATCTTTTTGAGGAATTGCCGTTTATGGCCACGGAAAAAATTTTGATGGCCTGTGTGGAACGGGGCAAGAGCCGTCAGGAGATGCACGAGGTGATTCGCGAGCACTCCGTGGCTGCCGGTCTGGCCGTCAAGAACGAAGGAAGGGCCAACGATCTGCTCGACCGCTTAGCTGCGGATGATCGCGTTCCCGTTGACGGGGCTGAACTGAAGGCCCTGATCAGCGATTACCAGCAGTTTACCGGTCGTGCCGGTCAACAGACCACGGAATTTCTCAAGGAAGAGGTGGCCCCGGTTTTGGAACGGTACCGCAGTCTTCTGGAAACCCCGGTCAACGCCACCCTGATCGTATGACCGGTTCGCCTGTTCGCGCGGATGTCGGGCCGGAGGAACGGATCGTCTCCTTCTATCTGCTGATCCGTTCCGGGCAAATCAACCGGCTCCGCTGCATCCTTGAAGGCTATGACAACCTGGCCCTGCTTTCGACTCTGTCGGTGGAAGAGGGCCTGGTGCGTGTGCAGACCACCCGCTCGCAATTTGCCGAAACCATGCGGCTGATCGCGGCCCTGGCCCCGGATTTGACGCCCATGGTCCCTCCCCTGCCCCGTTCCGGTGAATCGGCGCAATGAACGACCAGCTCTACATCAAGACCTTTGGCTGCCAGATGAACGAACGGGATTCGGAAATCATGCAGCAGCTGCTCTTTCAGGACGGCTATCTTCCGCAGGATGGCCCCGAAGGGGCGGACGTCATCCTGATCAACACGTGCAGCATCCGGGAGAAGGCCGCGCAGAAGGTGTTCAGCCTGCTGGGGCAGCTACGGGACGAGAAGGCGAACAACCCGCGCCTGCTGCTTGGGGTCACCGGCTGTGTGGCCCAGCAGGAGGGCGCGCGGATCTTCGAGCGCATGCCCCATGTCGATCTGGTGGTCGGCACCCAGCAGGTTTACCAGATTCCGGCCCTGATTGCCGATTTGCGCGCAGGTCGGGTTGATCGGGCCGTGGCCGTTGAACTCGACCCAAACCTCCCCATTCCGCCGTTTCAGAAACTGATCGCCAAAACGCCGATATATCCGTCGCAGCACAGTTTTCGCCGTTTTGTGAACATCATGCAGGGGTGCAACAATTTTTGCAGTTATTGCGTGGTGCCCCATACCCGGGGCCGGGAAATCAGCAGACCGGCGGCGGATATCTGCGAAGAGGTGGAGCAGCTGGTAGGCCAAGGCGTGCGCGAGATCACCCTGCTTGGGCAAAACGTCAACTCGTATGGCAAAACCAACCGGGTTGCCGATGGGCCGATCGGCTTTCCGCAGCTGTTGCGGCAGGTGGCGGCCATTCCCGGCATCGAGCGGCTGCGCTTCACCACCTCGCACCCCAAGGATCTTTCCGAAGACCTGATGCGCTGCTTTGCCGAACTTGAGCCGCTGTGCCCCCACTTCCACCTGCCGGTTCAGTCGGGCTCCAACGCGGTGTTGCGGCGGATGAACCGCCACTATACGATCGAAGAGTATCTGGCCAAGGTGGAAACACTGCGCCGCTACCGGCCCGACATAGCCCTGTTCACGGATATCATTGTCGGCTTTCCCGGCGAAACCGACGCCGATTTTCAGGCCACGCTCGACCTGTTGACCACGGTTCGTTTTCACGGCTCCTTTTCCTTCAAGTATTCCGACCGGCCCAATACCCGTTCGCTGCACTACGACGACAAGATCGACGAAGCCGTGAAAGGCCGGAGACTTCAGGCCTATCAATCCCTGCAAGACATCATCTCTTTAGAACGCAATACCGAGTTGATAGGAAGCACTGTTGATGTACTGGTTGAATCCTGTTCAGGTCAGAGCTGTACCGGTCGCACCCCGACCAACCAGGTGGTGCACTGCCCTGTCCCAACGCCCGCGCCCGTCCCCGGCGAAACCATCCAGGTGCGGATCGAACACGCCGGCAAACATTCCCTCAGGGGCAGGCCTACAGGCCTCCCCTGCCCTCTTTAACCGAGAACGATCATGATTGACCTGCATTCCCACAGTTTTTTCAGCGACGGCGCGCTGGTGCCGTCGGAGCATGTGCGTCGGGTGGAACAGCTTGGCTACCAGGCTATCGCCATTACCGATCATGCGGACTCCTCCAACATCCGTTTCCTGCTTGCCAACCTGTTGCGCGTGGCCCGCGACCTGAACGCGGTCAACACCACCCGGCTGATCGTCGGCGTGGAGCTGACCCATGTGCCGCCGCCGCTCATCGCCCCGCTGGTCCGGGAGAGCCGCGATCTGGGCGCGCAGCTGGTGGTGGTGCACGGGGAAACGCCGGTGGAACCGGTTCAGCCGGGAACCAATCGTGCAGCTCTTGAGGCCGGGGTCGACGTGCTGGCCCATCCGGGCTTCATTACCGAGGAAGAAGCACTGCTCGCCGCCCGGAATGGTGTACTGCTTGAACTGTCCGGCCGCAGGGGTCATAGCCTGACCAACGGCCATGTGGCGAAAATTGCGGAAAAAACCGGGGCGCTTCTGGCTGTGAACGCCGACGCCCACAGCCCCGGAGATTTTCTCACCAGGGAGATGGCGGAAAAGGTGGCGCTTGGGGCCGGTCTTGACCGGGAGCGCTACCAGCAGGTGCGCGAGGACATGGCCGCCCTGGTGCGTCGTCTGCCGCCCCTGGCGCCGCCGCCTGAAAAGGAGTAAAGAATGGGTATGCACTACGAAGGTCTTGTCTACCGGCCGCCCAGTGAGGCGGGCAGCATCTTGTTGCAGGCGACCACCGGCTGTTCGCACAATAAATGTTCGTTTTGCGGCATGTACAAGGGCCGGCGCTTTTCGATCAAGCCGGATGAGGTGATCTTTGCCGACATCGACTATGCGGCCCGCGCCTTTCCCACGGCCAGGCGGCTCTTTATTTGCGACGGAGATGCCCTGATTATCCCGCAGAAGCGGCTTTTGCCCATTTTGCAACGGATACAGGCCGTGCTGCCCCGGGTGAATCGGGTGGGCATCTATGCCAATGGCAAGGGGCTCCGCCTGAAAACCCCGGAAGAGCTGCGTGAGCTGCGGAATCATGGGCTGGGCATCATTTACATGGGACTGGAGAGCGGCGACGACACGACCCTGGTTCGCATGCGCAAGGGAGAGGATGCGGCCGGAATGATCGCCATGGGCAAACGGGCCCGGGAGGCCGGGATTCTGCTCTCTCTGACCGTGCTTCTGGGCATTGCCGGGAAAGAGCGTTCGCAGATCCACGCCGAGGCAACCGGCCGGGTGTTGAGCGCCATTGACCCCGAGTTTGTCGGCGCGCTCAGCCTGATGCTGGAACCGGGTACGCCGCTAATGGCCGAGATTCAGGCCGGACGCTTCGCTCTGCCCGAGCCGCTGGATATGCTGCGCGAACTGCGCACCATGATCGAGACCACCACCTTAAGCGGCGGCCTGTTTCACGCCAATCATGCCTCGAACTACCTGCCCATCCGGGCTCGATTGCCGGAAGAAAAGGCCGCGACTCTGGCCCTGCTCGACGCGGCCCTGGAGGGAAAACTCGCCCTGAAACCGGAGGCATTTCGCGCCCTGTAGCCCCTGTAACCCTATACCTTTGCCAGCCGATGCGCCCGCCCCCTTCCCCGGACAAAGAGCGTGCGCCTTTTTCCCCTTTTTATGGTATGTTTTGCTGATAACGGTCGGCATCAGCCACGCCTGTTCTCCATTCTGATCAACCTGCAAACCCATTCCCGAGGAACCGGATATGCGTACCCGATATCTTTCCGCTCTTTGCCTTTTCCTGGCCGCCCTCCTCCTGGCGGGCTGCCAGTCCGCGGCCACCCACCGGGCCGCTGTGCAGGATCCTGCCACCGACCGGGTCACGGTCGGCGCGGTCCAGAAGGAGATCCGCGTCGGTATGAGCGGGGCCCAGGTCGCCCAGGTGCTGGGTTCGCCCAACATCGTCACCACCGATGAAGAGCGCCGGGAAGTCTGGGTCTATGATAAAATCGCCACCGACCACGCCTATTCGACCAGCCAGGGCGGCGTTGCGGCCCTGATTCTGGGACTGGGTTCCGACCTGCTCGGCGGGGGCGGCCTGGGCGGCAGTGCCAGCGCAGGCGCGTCCTCGACCAGCCAGCGGACCCTGACCGTGATCATCAAATTCGATCAGGCCGGCCTGGTTCGCGACTTCGCGTACCATACCTCGCGGTTCTGAACATGCGACCGCAGATCCTGTCGCCCCTGCTCTGCCTTCTTCTCTTGACCGGCTGCGCGAGCGCGCCGCCGCCGGATCTCTTTGTCCTCACCCCGCAGCTCCTGCAACAGCGTCAGGTGGAAACCCGGCGCTACGAGGGCATCGACCGCAGGAATCTTTTGGTGGCTGCCGCCAATGTGCTGCAAGACATGGAATACACCATCGACAACTCGGAGACCTCGCTGGGGCTGATCACAGCCAGCAAGCAGCGGGGCCCAACACCCGGGCCGGGCAACGTGCAGATCTCCACCGCAATCATGATCGGCGCGTTCGGCCTCGGTATGCATCCGCCGGTCAACGAAGAGGAGACGCTTCGGGTATCGCTGGTGGTTCGGCCGCTTCTCGACGGAGCGGGCCAGGCTGTCCCGGACCAACACCTGGTCCGGGTCACCTTTCAGCGCCTGATCGAGCGCAGCGACCTGTCCTTCTCCGCGACCACCCTGCGCGACCCGCGTGTGTATCAGGCCTTTTTCGACAGGCTGTCCAAATCCATCTTTCTTGAGGCCCACTCGCTATGAACGCCCTGTTTCCGGCCCTTGCCCTCGCCCTGCTCCTTGCCCTGTCCGCCGGATGCGCGCCCCAGCCGTCCCTGCATGAAGGCCCGCAGAGCCAGCTGCAGAAACGGAGCTACCAGTCCCGCGTCTTCATGACGCCGGACCGGGAAAAGGTGCTGCGTGCCGTGATTGCCACCCTGCAGGATCTGGGATTTGTCATCGACAATGCCGATGCCCTGCTGGGAACGGTTTCCGCCACCAGGCTGGACGGCGACCGGATCAAGATCACGGTTTCAGTCCGGCCGCGAGGCGCGGAGGCCCAGCTGGTGCGGGCCACGGCCCAGATCAACTCCTTCCCCATCGAAGATCCCAAGCAGTATCAAAACTTTTTCATATCGCTGGAAAAATCGCTCTTTCTTGCCGCCCATGCCGGAGAGTGACCGGTATCACGGCGCAGCCAGCCGATCCAGCAACCGTTGCAACGGTTTGCGCAGGATCCCCTCATACAACAGCAGGTAGAGCGTCGCCACGCCGTAGCTCATCACCATGCCCAGCCCCACGCCCCAGAGCGGGAAACTCCAGGCCACAACCAGGCTGAAAACAATGATGGCGAGCATGCCCATGGGCATCTCGCGGAAGAGTGAAGGCAGAATATCCGCGCCGTGCGAGGCGTGGAGAATGAGGACGACCGGCAGGATGGTGGCGGGAAAGGCGCTGAACACGCCAGCCCACTGACTGCTGACATGTTTGGCGCATTCGGTGATGGCCAGCACGATCAGGCCGGTGAGCAGGGCACGACCCAACCAGGCAAGCGGCCCGGGACGGGGGCGAGCGAGGCGGACAGGGCCGGGGTCCAGTCGCCGGAAGACAAGTGCCAGAATCGTCAGCCCAGCCAGGGCAAGCACAAGGCGGACCGCAAAGGACTGGGGCAACAGGCGAACCGTCAGCCAGGCGCTCAACAGATACACCGCCATGGAGGCGAGCAGGCACAGCAGCAGGGCCATGGCTCGCCCCTGCCCTTCCAGCTTGCGGGCCGTCGCCAGATAGCCAAGACACCACAGCAAGGTGGGCGGCAGTCCCTGCATGGTCCATAGCGCGCATTGTCCGGCAAAGACCGCCCCCTGTTCGATGCCGACAAACAGCAGGGTCACGCCCGCGCCCAAGGGAAAACCCAGGAGCACCCCGGCAAACCGGGATGAGATGCGCTCAGCGATCCAGGTTATGGTTATGACCATGCCCATGGAGACCGCAAGCTTGATCAAGAGCATCAGCATGGGGAGGTTGCACCACTCCGCGGTTTTTCGCGAAACCGGGAATCTGTCCGGAGCGGATCCGGCGCGTGGACCGATCTCACCTGTCCTGCCCCGTGATCAGCCGATAACAGGGATTGTACTCGCTGGTCGGCAGTTTCATCCGTTGCTGCTCGACAAAGGCGGCCAAAAGCTCGTCCAAGGGCTCCATGATCCGGGCGTCGCCGTACAGTTCGAACACCCCCTTCTCTTCAATGGCCTGAATCCCCGCCTCCTTGACATTGCCGGTGACGATTCCGGAAAAGGCCCGCCGCAGGTTGGAGGCCAGAAGGTGCACCGGTTGATCCTGATGCAAATCAAGGGCGCGCATGGTGTCATGATCGGGCTTGAAGGGGGTTTGCAGGCTCTGGTCGATCCGGAGCAGCCAGTTGAAATAGAAGGCGTCGCCGGTTTGCAGCCGGAACTGATGCACCTGCTCGATGCCCTCGACCACCTTTCGGGCCACGGCCTCGGGATCGTCGATGATGATCCTGTACATCTGGCGGACCGCCTCGCCCAGGGTGGTGACGATGAACCGGTCGATCTGCTCGAAATACCCGGCAGCGCTGGCCGGACCGGTAAAAATCAGGGGAAACGGGATGCGCGAGTTGTCCGGGTCCATCAAAATCGCCAGGAGATACAGAATTTCCTCGGCCGTGCCCACCCCGCCGGGAAAAACCACCACGGCATGGCCGATCCGGACGAAGGCCTCCAGTCGCTTTTCGATATCCGGCATGATCACCAGATCGTTGACAATGGGGTTGGGCGATTCCGAGGCAATGATGCCGGGCTCGGTTATGCCCAGGTATTGCCCGTCGGTGATCCGCTGCTTGGCATGGCCCACCGCCGCCCCCTTCATGGGGCCTTTCATGGCTCCGGCGCCGCAACCTGTGCAGATGTCGAGCCCGCGAAGGCCGAGCTGGTACCCAACCTCCTTGCTGTAGTCGTACTCGTGGGGCGAAATGGAATGACCTCCCCAGCACACCACCATATTCGGCGGCCGCCGGGCGCGCATGATGCCGGCATTGCGCAGAATCAAAAACACCGCGTTGGTAATGCCGTCCGAGGTGTCCAGGTTGAAGTTGAGGTCTTCCTTGAGTCGCTCGTCAACAAACACGATGTCGCGCAGCACCGAGAACAGATGCTCGCCGATGCCCCGAATGATCCGGCCGTCGACAAAGGCCGAGGCCGGCGCGTTGCGCAGAGCCAGCTTGATGCCGCGCTCCTCTTGGATGACCCGGATCTCAAAATCCGGATAGCGCTTGAGCAGCTCGCGACTGTCGTCGAGATAGTCGCCATAGTTGAGCACCGCCAGCGAGCTGTGCCGGAACAGCGGATACAGCGCCCCTCTGGTGATGTTGAGCAGCGTGCCGACCTCCATACGGGACAGCACTTCCATTCGACCGTCCGGACTGATCCGGGCATCGACCACTTCGTTGACCATACCTGCCTTCCTTTGATGAACGGGGATGGATGAAAACGGCATTGGGCGGCGCGTAACGCACTGCGCCGCTTGTCCCTGCAAGGCCGGCAAGACGGGTCGGCGCAAGCACACGGTGCAAAAGTATAGAGACTTTTGCCGTGCAGTTCAAGCGGCAGGGATATTGCCGCCCCCTTGAATCTGAGTGGGGACGCGGCAAAAGAGCTGTTCTCTTTCTTTCCGCTCCATGGTATAGACCACGTTCCGGCGCAGCTTTTTGTTCCGTCCTTTGTCCGGGCCCTTCTTTTTGTTGTCCATCGCCATGTTCAGTCGCGTTTTTTTCACTGTTGCCCTGTCTGTTTTCATCGCCATGCTCGGGATAGGCATCATTGTGCCTGTTCTGCCTGTTTTGGCGATCAATCTGGGCGCAACGGCCTTCTGGCTGGCCATGATTACCGCTGTCTTTTCGCTGGCCCGGGGCCTGTTACAGCCGATTGTCGGCAGTCTTTCCGATCGCTGGGGCCGCAAGGGCTTCCTTGTCCTTGGTCTGTTCATCTACGGCGTTGTTGGACTGCTGATACCCCTTGCCACCCAGGTGCCCCACCTGATCGCCATTCGCCTCCTTCAGGGCGTGGGCGCGGCCATGATCGTGCCGGTGGCCATGGCCTATGCCGGGGCCGAGGCCAAGCCGGGCGAGGAAGGGCAGACCATGAGCCGTCTCAATGCAGCCATGTTCTGCGGCATCGGCTGCGGCCCGGTGATCGGCGGGTTCTGCGCCGATCTCTGGGGCATGGACTCGGTCTTTCACATCATGGCCGTGCTCAGCTTCATTGCCTTTGCCCTGGTCATGCTCAACATGCCCGCCACCCTCCCGACGCAGCGCATTACGGTCAGCCTGCTGGCCAATTTCCGGCTGATGTGCACCCGCAGACGGACCGTGGGCATCCTGCTGGCGCGTTTTGCCACTGTGCTGATGATTGTGCCGGTTATGGCCTTTTTGCCGATGCTGATGGCCGGCTGGTCGGACCGGCTCAATCTGTATGTGGGGTTGATCATAGCCTGCCGCACCCTGATGAGCGGCCTGTGTCAGTTTCTGTTCGGCCACATCGCCGATCAATACAACAAAATAAGTTTGCTCTTGATCGGCACGGTGTGCATTGCCCTGTCGCTGCTGCTCATCCCGCCGGCCCACAACCTGGGATTACTGGTGGGTGCCTACCTGCTGCTGGGGGTCGGCGAGGCTGTCTGCTGGTCTGTGCTCGGCGCCTATGCTGCCGAAGAAGGCCGACGCTTCGGCCACGGCGCCATGATGGGCGTGTTCAATCTGGCATTGAGCGCCGGCGTCTTTACCGGTGCGGTCAATGCCGGCATCATCGTCGATTATCTGAGCCTGCCCCAATCTTTCCAGCTGACAGCAGCGGCCATTGTGCTGTGTATGCTGCTTTCGGTGACCTGCATCCGCAGCGGCGAGGCGAACGGGGAGCGGGCCGACACCGGTGATGCTCCTCCAGTTGCCCCGGCAGGCGGTACGCCGCGGCAATGACGGCGTCTGCGCTGACCTGCGGATGCGGAGAAAATCATGGCATGCCTGTTTGCCGGATGACTGAAAGATGAAAAAGATAGCCAACTCGGCGCCGGCACGCTAAAGAAAGAGCTGAAAAAACTCTGCGCTCCGGGTATTTTCCCGTCTTTTTCTTAAAAAGGGGGCTTTGCCGGGTTGCCTGGAACCGGGTGCGCAAACATGCGGATAAAATAGCGGGTAACTCTCTGCAATCATTGCAAGCGAAAGTGGCGAAATTGGTAGACGCACTGGACTTAGGATCCAGCGGGCTTGCCCATGGGGGTTCGAATCCCCCCTTTCGCACCACCACCAGCGAGTTACGAAAATCCACAAAGAACAGGGCCAGGGAAAGTTCCCGACATTTCCCGACAGCATAGCGCATCGTTCCACGCCATGTCGGCATGGTTGGTTTCGGCCAGGTACCGTGTTTCTGGCTGCCGCTATATCCGTCCAATCAGCCCAGCCGTGTCCATGCCCTGATTGAGCGCATGTGCCCAGTGCTTGCAGATTTTCGCATCAAGTATCACGGGCAGGTTCCGTATTGGTTCTTTCCGGACAGCCCATAACCATTTCATCCGACTCCATGGCTGTTCCCATTTTTTCCCGAATCGCCCGTCTGTTTCATGAAGGCGCTTTTTTCAAGGCCTGTCGAACCGGCAACCTGCACCAGGTCAAACGTCTGCTTGCGGAAAATCCCGAGCGGGTTCGACAGACAACCCCTTCAGGCTACACCGGGTTGATGCTTGCAGCGGCAACCGGTCAGGCCAAAGTGGTTCGCTTCCTGCTTGAGGCTGCGCCCGAGGAAATCAATCGTCAGGACGAAAAAAAACGCGGCACCGCCCTGCTCTATGCGGTGACCAGCGGCAGCCCGGCCACGGTGCGGGTCTTGTGCGAGGCAGGAGCCAACCCCAATATCGCCAACTGCAAGGACATTACCCCGTTGCACATGGCCGTGTTCGACGGCCAGCCCGATATCGCCTTTCTTTTGATAGAACACGAGGCCTATCCTCTTTCTCCTGACGCCAATGGCCGAACGGCAATCGACCTGATGCGGCAAAGTACCCTGCACAGTTTCCGTAAACTGGCGGAGGCCCATGAACAAGGCGTGCAGGAGCAAAACAACTCGGATGACGCTGATCTGGTCTATCCGTGACCACTGCTGTCTTATAAAATTACAAAGGAAATCCAATAAATAAAGGCTCAGATCTCCTTTCCGGTTACAATGTTTTGCAAAAAACCTCACCAGAACAAGGAGATCCGAGCCGTGGCACACCATAACACAATCCTCAGGCAAATCGTTGCATATCTTCCCAGACATGATTTTAACGCGCTGGCAAAAGCACATCATCACGGCCAGAAATTTCGGGCCTTTAATCGGTGGAGCCAATTCATCACGGATAACACGTGGTTCCAGACCCTCACGAAGAACAGGATTTTCTTTGTCACCCGGCTCAAGAGCAACGCGCGCATACAGGGGCTCCGCAAGCGGCCAGGCCGAAAAGCCAAGGGAATCACTGCGGACCAGACCATCCTGCTGGGCAAGATGAGCCAGCCGCTGCGCAAGGTCTGTTACCAAGACCCTGAGACCGGCAAGGAACTCTCGTTTGTCACCAACGCCGATCACCTGGATGCACAGACCATTGCCGAGCCGGACAAAGAGCGTTGGCAGATCGAGCTCTTTTTCAAATGGATCAAGGGCAACCTCAAAATCAAAACGTTTCTGGGCACATCGCGCAACGCGGTGCTGACGCAAATCTGGATTGCCCTGAGCGTCTACCTGCTCCTTACTTTTTTGAAATTCAAGGCCAGGCTGGGCGTGTCTCTGCAGCACATGCTGCGCCTGCTCCAGCTCAATCTCTTTGAACGACGCAATTTTATCGAGCTTTTCAAACTGCCTGACAAGCAACCCGTTGTTTATAGGCAATTTTTGTTGTTCAAAGATCTATGAGACAGCAGTGATCACGAAGGAAAACCTCGCTATGAATGAGGCCAACAAATGAGCAAACAACACACCGACCTCACATTTTTTACCAATGAGCCGAACCAGACCCTGCTCGATCGCTTCAAGGCCACATTGGCGGATACGCATCTTTTCGATGTGCTGGTCGGCTATTTTTATGCCAGTGGTTTTTATCAACTTTATGACAGCATCGAGCCGGTGGAGAAGACCCGCATCCTCGTGGGTCTTGGCATGGACGCTGAACCAAGGCAGGCCATTCATGCCTCCAGAAGCCAGACTGTTCTGGATTTTGAATCGCATAAAAGGACAAAAGAGCAATTTCAGCAAACCTTGGTTGAAGAGATCGAACAATCAGAAGAAGCAGATGACAAACTCGAACTGGGAGTGAAGAAGTTCATCGAGTTTTTGAAAACAGAATGTACTGATTCCGCCGATGACCGCAAGCAGGGCGGCAATGGTCGGAAACTGGAAATCAGGGCCTTCCCGTCCAAAAATATCCACGCCAAGGTGTACATTGGCCGTTTTGCCCCGGATGACCGTGATTATGGATTTGTCGTCACCGGATCAAGCAACTTTTCCTATTCCGGCCTGGTTGCCAACCGCGAATTCAACGTTGAGCTTCGTCAGCGTCGTGATGTCGAGTACGCCCTTGAGCAGTTTGAAGATTTGTGGCGGCAGTCGGTTGACATCTCCGAGGATCTTATCGACGCGGTACAGAAGAAAACTTGGCTCAACGACTCCATCACCCCTTATGAACTCTATCTCAAACTGATCTATGAGTACCTTCAGGAAGATATCAACCTTCAGGACGATATCGAAATTTTCCTTCCCGAAGGTTTCATGGCGCTGCAATACCAGCAGCAGGCCGTACAGCAGGCGATCAAAAAACTCAATGAACACAACGGGGTTTTCCTGGCTGATGTCGTCGGTTTGGGCAAAACCTTTATCGCCGCGCAAATGCTACAACAGATTAAAGGGCGAATCCTGGTCATCTGTCCGCCGGTTTTGAAAAGCTACTGGGAAGAGAGCCTGCACGATTTCCGCGTACCGGCGCGGGTCGAATCGCTCGGCAAGTTGGAGAAGGTGATTCAATTCGGCCTTGATCGGTTTGACTATGTGGTCGTTGACGAGGCGCACCGTTTCCGCAATGAGGCAACCCGTTCCTACGCCGATCTACTCGACATCTGCCGGGGGAAAAAGGTCATTCTGGTGACCGCCACACCACTCAACAACACCATCGACGACATTTTTTCCCAGCTCAAGCTGTTCCAGGCTCCCAAGAACTCGACCATTCCCGGCATCCCGAACCTGGAACGCTTCTTTGCTTCCCTGCGTCGCCGTTTCAAGGGACTGGACCGCAGCGATCCAGCTTACAAGGAGACCGTTCAATCCGTCTCGCGCGAAATCCGCGAACGTATCCTCAAGCATGTCATGGTGCGTCGCACCCGGTCCGATGTCATAACCTACTTCAAAAAAGACATCGAGAGCCAGGGGCTCTTTTTCCCCGAAGTTCAGGACCCGCGGCGAATCATCTACGAATTTGAAGGCAAGCTGGAGACAACCTTCAACCAGACCATCGGTCTGCTTCAGAACTTCCGTTACGCACGCTATATCCCGCTGCTGTACTATTCCGGCAGCAAGCAGCTTTCCGAATTCGAACGCCAGCAGCAGCGCAACATCGGCGGCTTCATGAAGGGAATTCTGCTCAAGCGTCTGGAAAGCAGTTTCCATGCATTCCGCAAAAGTATCCGCCGCTTTATCGAATCCTACGAGCGGTTTATCGGCATGTACGATGGAGGCACCATCTATATCAGCAAGGATATCGATGTGTACGACCTGCTCGACAATGATGACATCGATGCTCTTGAAAAACATATCGAAGAAGAGAAAGTCGCCCAATACGCATCCGAGGATTTTCGCGAGGAGTTCAGTGATGACCTGCATCACGATCTGGAACTGCTGCGGCAGGTTGAGGAGCTATGGAAGCACGTCGATGAGGACCCCAAGCTGGATGCCTTCAGTCAGCAGTTGAAAACGGATCGCGCATTGACAAAACGCCTGCTCGTCTTCACGGAATCGAAAGAGACCGGTGATTACCTGTTCGAGGAAATGAACCGGCAGTATCCCGGACAGGTCATGTTCTTCAGCAGCCAGGGGGGACGTGCCGGTCATCCCGCCGTCACCCATGGCCCGGCGAGGGCCCGCGACCTGATCAAGGCCGCCTTCGACCCGAACCAAAAAGAATGTGACGAGAACCTGCGTATCCTGATCACCACCGATATCCTCTCCGAGGGGATCAACCTGCACCGGGGCAACGTGCTGATCAACTACGATCTGCCCTGGAACCCGACCCGCGTGCTGCAACGGGTCGGGCGCGTCAATCGCCTCGGCACGGAGCATCCCGATATCTATATCTACAACTTCTTCCCGACCACCCAGGCCGACGCCCATCTCGGCCTCGAAGCCAACGTCACCAACAAGATCCAAATGTTCCACGACATCCTCGGCGAAGACGCCAAGTACCTCTCCGACGGCGAGGAGATCGGCAGCCAGGAGCTGTTCGATACCTTAAACCGCAAGCAGGCCTATACCGGTGAAGAGGAAGAAGGCGATTCCGAGTTGAAATATCTGGAGCTGATGCGCACGCTGCGCGATGAACAACCGGAGCTGTTCGAGAAGATCAAGCGGCTACCGAAAAAGGCCCGCTCCGGGCGGAGCGTCGAAGGACTGGCCGCGGACCAGCTGGTCACCTTTTTCCGTATCGGCCCCTTGAAAAAGTTCTACTCCACCCAGGCAGGGGAAAGTCGCGAAATCACCTTTTTCGAGGCGGTCAACATGCTTGCCTGTCCACCCGACACCCCAAGGCAGTCCATTCCCAAGGAGTATTACCACTGGCTGGAGATGAACAAACAGCGGTTTGCCCAAGACTCCATACAGCAGGAAGCAGAGCCGGTCAGCTCCGGTGGCGGCCGCTCCAATATCAGCTATATCGAAAAACGACTGAAGGACAAGGCGTTCCGCAGTTGCAAGAAGTTCACCGATAGCGACGAGGAGTTCCTCGGCGGCGTGCGCAAGATGATCTCCCAGGGGCTCATGGCGAAAAAGACCGCCCAGACCATCAAGAAAGCCTTCGAGAAAACCCTCGATCCGCTGGAACTGCTGGCCATACTGCGTAAACACATTCGTGCCGTTGATGAGGGGAACGCGCAGACGAAAGGCGCTGGCGGCGCACGGCGCGAGATCATTTTGTCCGGCTACCAGATTGCCGCAGGGGAAAAGTAAGGCATGGACACAAAACAGGCACAGCAGCTTATCCAGCAGGTTTTCACCCAACCTTTCGAGCTGGAGAGATACCAGAAATTTGTCCTGAACCTACTGAACCATTACGAAGAACGCAGCGGACACTCCACCGGCAACTATATTCCGGATGCCTTCAGGCAGCACATCAACCAGTACTGGCGCATCGGCAAGTATGGCGATCCGGATGGCAACCAGCTCGACCTGCTGGTGGTGGAGGTCAAAACTCTCGACAAGCTGGAGCGCGCCCGCTCGTCCTTGCGCAACTTTGCCGTCAACCGACTCAAGCGGTTCGGAAAAGAGGCGTCGCTGATCGCCTTCTATGCCCAGGACGACAAAGGAGCGGACTGGCGCTTTTCCTTCGTCAAGATCGAACACGAGGCCTATAAAGACGAGGAGGGCAAGGTCAAGCTCAAACAGGAGCTGACCCCGGCGCGGCGCTACTCCTATCTGGTCGGTGAGCATGAAAACAGCCATACCGCCTGCAAGCAACTGCTGCCGATCCTGGAGATGGACTACGCCAACCCGAGAGTTGAGGAGATCGAAGCAGCCTTCTCCATCGAGAAGGTCACCGACGAGTTTTTCGATCAGTACAAGGCCCTGTTCCACAAGCTGGCCGAACATCTTAAAAAACAGCCATTCAAACAGGCGGACCATGAAGAGACCGACCAGGCGGTCAGCCGCTTTGCCAAAAAACTGCTCGGTCAAATCGTCTTTCTCTACTTCCTGCAGAAAAAAGGCTGGCTGGGCGCGGAAAAGGACCAGGCCTGGGGCGAAGGCACCAGGCGCTTCCTGCGTGAGCGCTATCAGCAGGCTGAAGAAAAAGGTCAAAATTACTACCGCGATTTTTTGCAATACCTCTTCTACGAGGCGCTGGCCTGCAAGCGCGAGGAGCAGGACGACCCCGGCTACTACGAACGCTTCCAATGCCGGGTGCCCTTCCTCAACGGCGGCCTGTTCGAGGCCGATTACGACTGGCAGCAGGTCAGCATCGAGATTCCCAACCGCCTGTTCCACAACGATGAAAAGACCGACGCCGGCGATGTCGGCACCGGCATTCTTGACGTCTTCGACCGCTACAACTTCACCATCAAGGAAGATGAACCCCTCGAAAAAGAGGTCGCCGTCGACCCCGAGATGCTCGGCAAGGTCTTCGAGAACATGCTGGAGATCACCGAGCGCAAATCCAAAGGCGCCTTCTACACCCCCCGCGAAATCGTCCACTACATGTGCCAGGAGAGCCTGATTCATTATCTGGACAATCGGCTCAACACCTACGCCACCCACTACGAGGAACTCGGCTCCCCCCAAACAAGCCTGTTCGGCAATGCCAGCCGCAAGGGGCAGCTCAGTTTCATGGTCGAGCATCAGGATATCCAGGTGCCCAGGAAGGATCTCGAAACCCTGATCCGCAAAGGCCACCTGACACTGGAGAACGATACCCGGGTACTCAGCAAGGGGGAGGAGACCGGAACCTACCAGTTTCAGCTTCCCGAAGCAGTACGGAATCACGCCAAAGCCATCGATACTGCCCTGGCCGATATCAAGGTCTGTGACCCGGCCATCGGTTCCGGGGCCTTTCCCGTGGGACTACTCCACGAGATCGTGGGTGCCCGACAGGCGCTGGCCCCGCACAGCGGCAACACGCAGAGCGCCTACGACCTGAAGCTGCACGCCATTGCCGAATCCATCTACGGCGTCGACATCGACGCTTCGGCCATCGACATCGCGCGGCTGCGGCTGTGGCTGTCGCTGATTGTGGATGAGGAGAACTACGACACCATTGCCGCGCTCCCCAACCTGGATTACAAGATCGTGTGGGGGAATTCCCTGATCGGCTTCCCGGAGAACTGGACCAGCCGGGCATTTGAACAGATTGAAGCCTTGAAAGAACAGTTCTTCGCCGAGACGGATCATGACGAGAAAGCCCGACTCAAGGCAGAGATTGATGCGGGCATTGAGAAGCGAAAGGAGGGATCAAAGGCAGCCTTCGGCTATCAGGTGGATTTCGATTTCCGGCTGATGTTTTCCGAGGTCTGGCATCACAAGGGCGGGTTTGATGTGGTCATCGGCAATCCGCCCTATGTGCAGATTCAGAAGTTTTCCGGCCAGCAGGTGCAAAAAGACTGGGAGGCGCAGCGATACGAGAGCTTTGTCAGGACCGGCGACATTTACTGCCTGTTTTATGAGAAGGGCTACCAACTATTAAAGGACAAGGGCGTACTGGCCTTTATCACCTCCAACAAGTGGATGCGGGCGGCCTATGGGAAAAAGCTGCGGCGGTTTTTTTTGAGTACAGTCGATATCAAGCAATTGATCGACTTTGGCGATTCGCCCATCTTTTCCGAAGCAACCACCTACACCAATATCCTGCTCTTTGAGAAGGGCAAGCAAGTAAACTCTCCCATCGTTTGGGACTTGTCTTCCGCCTATCGTAAGGCAACCTCCCTGGAGCGCATGCTGGACGAGAATCCCGCCGGTGCAGCGCTGTTCAACGAAGAGAGCTTTGTCATCGCCTCGGCTGCACTGGCAGCGATCAAAAGGCGCATTGCAGAGGTCGGCACCCCGCTCAAGGATTGGGATATCGTCATCTATCGCGGAGTCCTTACCGGCTTCAACAAGGCGTTTATCATCGACGGCAAGAAGAAGAACGAGCTGATCGCTGTCGATCCGAAGAGTGCCGAGATTATCAAGCCCATCCTGCGCGGCCGGGACATCAAACGCTATCGGATAGACTTTGCCGATTTGTGGTTGATTGCGACGTTTCCGGCTTTGAACCTGAATATTGATGATTACCCTGCCGTGCGGGACTATTTAAAATCATTTGGCCGCAAACTTTATCAAACCGGAGAAGTGATCGGTAAGGATGAAAACGGCACTGTGCTCAAGAGTCGAAAAAAGACAGGCAATAAGTGGTTCGAAACTCAGGATCAAATTTCTTATTTCGAGGAGTTTGCCAAGGAGAAAATTGTTTGGCTTGAGATGTCACCTAAACCAAATTTTGCCTTTTCGACAAACGAAGATTTTGTTCTCAATACATCCTACATCTTGACGGGGAATGACCTGAAATGGCTGTTGGCCATCCTTAATGCCGAAATTATGGATTGCTATTTTTCGCTGGTCGCAACCGACGTGCGCGGGAAGACCCGCCGCTACATCAAGCAGTATGTAGAATTACTACCTATTTCACCCCGCAGGGAAAGTTATACTTGTTCTATCGAACCACTGGTCGATTATGTGGAGCTATCTAAAGCACAAGATTACAAACTCCAATCCGCCTATTTCGAGCAAGTTATTGATGCCCTGGTCTACGAACTCTATTTCCCCGACGAACTCAAGGCCGCCGGAAAAGACATCCTCCGCCATCTTGGCACATTGACCCCCATCAGCGACGGCATGGGCAATGCGGAACAACTCGCCACCATCCAGCGCGAGTTCGACCGCCTCTACGACCCCCGCCACCCGGTGCGCAATATCATCGAAACCCTGGA
Organism: Desulfobulbus sp.; assembly: GCA_050952385.1. Classification (GTDB taxonomy): domain Bacteria; phylum Desulfobacterota; class Desulfobulbia; order Desulfobulbales; family Desulfobulbaceae; genus Desulfobulbus. Next base: position 245,637 of record JBMNKV010000001.1, read on the forward strand.
CAGCGTCGAGGTGGTGCGCACCATCCGCGAAGCGTTGCAGAGAAAGTAGGCGGCGATGAAAATCTACTGTCTACGCCCGCTCCGCTTTCGAAAAACTGATTCGCAGGTACTGCGAAAAGAAGAAAAAAGCCGTCACCTTCAAGCCAGGCTGAAGGACTACAGCACGGAAGACTTCTGGAACGTCATCAAAGGTGATTTGGCTGAGGCCACCCAAGCCGATATCGAAACCTACCGCCCGCTGGTACTCAACGCCTTCAGCCACTACAACACCGAGCGGCACGAGATCAAAATGGAGCTGGCCGACGCGATTCAGGCGGTAAAAGATCTCAAGGATGAGTTGGCAAAGCTATGAGCATGCAGCCTGGTTTACCCTCACCAACCAACAGACCTCCGCGCTCACCCGCATTGAGCGGGCGCGGCGCTCGCCTACGGCTTGCATGCCTGCATTTCAGCACTGTTTTTTACGCAGTTGGGTACTGGGGGGACTGGGTGACCGCGCCGCACCAGGGTTCAGTGCACCGTGCCTTCGGTGTTTGAAGAGGGCTGCCGCCTGACCCCGATCCGGGCCAGCGAATCCTCGATCGCGCCGTACAACAGGTCTATGGTGAGCGCGTCGGGATGCCGGTTGAGCCGGGTGGCCAGCAGCAACAGGTTGTCCAGGGTTTCGCCGGAAAGCTCCAGCGTGATGCGGGCGGTTCTCATTCTCTTCTCCTTCCCTGCCGGGCATATCGGGTCGAACACCCTAATCTTTCGGATGTTCGACCCCTGTTTTTCCGTTCTCCCTTTTCCCGGTCGGAGCCAAATGGTCGGAGCACACCTCCCGCCGGCAAACAGGAGACTCTGACATGGCAAGCAGAATCAGGCCCCAACACGGGAAAAGGGGCGGAAAATCAGTTTATTTTTCTCTTCAGCCTCTGTGTCGATCCGCTTCAGTCCCGGTTCTCGAACACATCCAACAACTGTCTGACCGCGGCCACCGCCGGCATGACGCCCGCGCCCACGTCGCGTTCGATATCGTGTATCATCCGCTTCACCCCCGGATGCCGGGCAAACATGGAGCGCAGGTGGTCATCGACCATCTCGTGCACCCACTGAATGTTCTGATCCCTGCGATGCCGGGCGAACACGCCGGACTCGGAGGTGATCTCACGGTACTTCTCGATTACCTCCCAGATCTTGCCGATGCCCTCTCCGGTCATCGACGAGCAGGTATAGGCATGGGAAACCCAGCCCTCGGTGGACGGTTGCAAATAGTGCATGGCGCGCTCGTATTCGTTGCGGGCAGTTTCGGCGAACAGTTTGTTCTTGCCGTCCGCCTTGGTGATCACCAGGGCATCGGCTAGCTCCATGATCCCCTTCTTGATGCCCTGCAACTCGTCGCCCGCACCCGCCAACATCAACAGCAGGAAAAAATCGGCCATCGAGCGCACCGCGGTTTCACTCTGACCAACGCCCACGGTTTCGATCAGGACGACATCAAAGCCGGCTGCCTCGCACACCAGCATGGTTTCGCGGGTCTTGCGCGCCACGCCGCCCAGCGTCGTTCCAGCGGGCGAAGGGCGAATGAAGCAGTTCGGCTCCCGGCTCAGGCGCTCCATCCGGGTCTTGTCGCCAAGGATGGAGCCGCCGGAAATGGAGCTGGACGGGTCCACGGCCAACACCGCGACCTTGTGCCCCAACCCGGTCAGATGGCAACCGAACGCCTCGATAAAGGTCGATTTGCCCACGCCCGGCACACCGGTGATGCCCACCCGGATGGAGTTGCCGGTATGCGGCAACAGCAGATGCAGCACCTCCTGGGCCTTGTCGATATGGTGGGAGGCGTTGCTCTCCACCAGGGTGATCGTTCTGGAAAGAACAGCCAGGTCGCCTGCGAGCACCCCGTCGGCATGCTCCTGTACGGTCAAATCCCTTCGCCGTCGTATGACCCGAGGGCGCGAGGCCGTTGTCCCTTCATACGAACTGATTCCATCGTGCCCGGCCGCCACCCCGTCCATCACCCGACAGGCAAACTCCCCCTGATTTTCTTCTGGGGCCCATTCCGGCATCTTGGTGTTCGACGTCATGTCTTCTCCTTGCATCATGGATTGACAGGGATGCCCCGCCTGTCCCGAGACCGCGGGGCATCCCTGAAGAAACCGCCTTCTTACTCGGCCTCAGTGAACAACCGCGCGTTCAGCTCCTCCAGAATCTTCATCGCTGCCACGGGGATAACCGTGCCCGGCCCGAAGATGGCTGCTGCGCCATGGTCGCGCAGGAACTGATAATCCGGCGCCGGAATGACGCCACCGATAACGCACATGATGTCCGGACGCCCCAGCTTCTCCAGCTCCTCGACCAGGGCGGGCAGCAGCGTCTTGTGCCCAGCGGCCAGCGAACTGAAGCCAACGATGTGGGCGTCGTTTTCCACTGCCTGGCGGGCCGTCTCTTCCGGAGTCTGGAACAGCGGACCGATATCGACGTCGAAACCCAGGTCGGCAAAGGCCGTGGAGATAACCTTGGCCCCGCGGTCGTGGCCGTCCTGACCCATCTTGGCCACCATGATCCGGGGTCGTCGGCCTTCCCGCTCCTCGAACTCCTTGGTCATGGCGAGTACCTTCTGCACCTCTTCCTTCTCGCTGAACTCCGCCTTGTACACACCGGAAATAGAACGAATCACGGCAGTATGCCTCCCCCACACTTTTTCCAGGGCGAAACTGATCTCGCCCAACGAGGCCCGGGCCCGGGCCGCCTCAACCGACAGGGCCAGCAGGTTGCCCTCGCCGGTCTTGCCGCAATGGGTCAGGGCATTGAGCGCCGCCTGGCATTTGCTCTCGTCGCGCTCGGCCTTCAGTTTCTCCAGACGCTTGAGCTGCGCCTCGCGCACCGCGGTGTTGTCGACCTCCAGGGTGTCCAGGGCCTCTTCCTCGTCCAGGCAATAGGTATTGACTCCGATGATCTTCTCCTTGCCGGAGTCGATCCCGGCCTGACGGCGGGCCGCAGCCTCCTCGATCCGCATCTTGGGCAGACCGGTTTCAATGGCCTTGGCCATGCCGCCCAGGCTCTCGATCTCCTGAATCAGATCCCAGCCGCGATGCATGATCGCGCCGGTGAGCGCCTCCAGGTAGAAGGAACCGCCCCAGGGGTCGGCCGGACGCAGGATATTGGTTTCGTCCTGCAGATAGAGCTGGGTGTTCCGGGCGATGCGGGCCGAAAACTCGGTGGGCAGGGCGATGGCCTCGTCCAGCGAGTTGGTGTGCATCGACTGCGTATGACCCAGGGCTGCGGCCATGCCCTCGATGCAGGTCCGGCAGACGTTGTTGAAGGGATCGCCTTCGGTGAGACTCCAGCCCGAGGTTTGGCTGTGGGTCCGCAGCGGCAGGGACTTGACGTTTTTCGGATTGAAGCTCTTGATGATCTTGGCCCAAAGCACCCGGGCCGCGCGCATCTTGGCGATCTCCATGAAATAGTTCATGCCCTGCGCCCAGAAGAAGGACAGACGCGGGGCAAAGTCGTCGATGCTCATGCCCGCATTGACCCCGGCGCGGGCATACTCCCAGCCGTCGGCCAGGGTGTAGGCCATCTCGATATCCGAGGTGGCGCCCGCCTCTTCCATGTGGTAGCCGGAAATACTGATCGTGTTGTATTTCGGCATGTGTTTCGAGGTGTAGGCAAAGATGTCCGAGATGATCCGCATCGACTGGGCCGGCGGATAGATATAGGTGTTGCGCACCATGTATTCCTTGAGGATGTCGTTCTGGATGGTGCCGCCCAGCTGCTCGCGCTTCACCCCCTGCTCCTCGGCCGCAACGATGTAAAAGGCCATGATCGGCAGCACCGCGCCGTTCATGGTCATGGACACGGTCATCTTATCCAGCGGGATACCGGAGAACAGCACGTTCATATCCAGAATCGAGTCCACGGCCACGCCCGCCTTGCCGACGTCGCCGACCACCCGCGGATGATCCGAGTCGTAGCCGCGATGGGTGGCCAGGTCAAAGGCGATGGACAAGCCCATCTGTCCGGCGGCCAGGTTGCGACGATAGAAGGCGTTGCTCTCCTCGGCGGTGGAAAAACCGGCGTACTGGCGCACGGTCCAGGGTCGCTGCACGAACATGGTGGCGTAGGGCCCGCGCAGATAGGGCGGGATGCCGGCCATATAGGAAAGATGATCGAGCCCGTCGTAGTCCTTCCGGGTATACAGCGGTTTGACGTCGATCTGCTCGACGGTCCGCCAGACCAGTTCCTCGGCGCTCATTCCGGTTTCCTGCCGGACCTTGGCAGCCCAGGTCTGATAATTCATGGGCTTCATCCCGGGCTTCAGGGCGATGGTGGTAAAATCAGGCGTGCTCATGCGATCACCTCCAGATGTTTTTGCAATTTAGTCAGCAACTCCAAGGCATTGCTGCGAACGTGGAGAAACTCGTCCACCCCGGCAGCCTTGAACGCATCAACATGGTCTTTGGGATACCCGGCAAGAATGACGAGGATACCGGGGTTGGCCTCCTTGAGCTGTCGGGTCAGTTCGGGCACGATCTCCGGATACGTGGCGTCGGTGGAGCAGATGACCACGGCCCGTGCGCCGGAATCCAGCGCAGCCCGGGCAGCCTCGTCCACGGTGGCGAAACCGTCGTTGCCGATGGTGTGTATCGCGCCGACATTGAAGAAGGCGGTGGTAAAATCGGCCCGGGCCTTGTGTTGGGGAATGGGGCCCATGTTGGCCAGAAACAGTTTGGGCGGTTCCCCGTTGTTTCGGGCGGTCCACTCTTCGGTGGTGCGGCGGATGCGCTCAAAGGGCTCTGCCCCGCGATGCACCGCAAGCGGCTTAACCTGCGGCGACTCACCGTCCGCGCCCTGCAGAGCCGCGGCAAGCTCGCCCAGGGTGGCCCCGGCCCGCGCCGCCCGAATGGCTGCGTCGACCACTGCGCCGTCACGGTTGCCGCTCACGGAGCGGAGTGCGGTCAGTGCCTCCTCGCAGGCCTTCTTGTCCACGGTAGCGATATGGGCATCGAGCCGGCGGCGGGCTTTTTCCTGAAAAGCCGCATGGTCAAACGGTTCGGCATCCAGAACTTTTTCCTGAAGATTCGGGTACATGTTCGTGCCGACAAACCGATCGACGCGCATGGCGATATTTTTGGCCCGTTGCGCGGCCACCGCCTCGGTTCCGGCCTGAGGCGTTCCTGCTTGCAGGGCCGCGAGCATGCCACCCTGCCCCTCGATCTCCTGAAACAACTCCCAGACCTTGTCTGCAAGCTGCGCCGTGATCGTTTCCACGTACCAGCAGCCCCCGGCCGGGTCCACCACCTTGTCGAAATGCGCCTCTTCCCTGAGCATGATCTGCACGTTCCGCGCAATCCGTCGGGAAAAGTCGTTGGGCGTGCGGAAAATCTCGTCAAAGGGACCGACATGCATGCTGTCCACGCCGCCGGCAATGCCGGAAAAGGCCTCGGTGGAGACCCGCAGCATGTTGACCCAGGGGTCGACCTCGGTCTTGTTCCAGCAGGAGGTGCGACCGTGGATGCGCATCTTCTGCGACTCTTCGTTACCGCCGAAGGCCTGCACCACCTGGCACCAGCACACGCGCGCAGCTCGGAACTTGGCGATTTCCATGAAAAAATCTGCCCCGATGGCAAAGTCGAACACCATGTGCCGGCAGATGAGGTCGATGTCCAGCCCGCGCTCCAGCATGGCCCGGATAGAGACCACGCCCGCGGCCAGGGCAAAGGCGATTTCCTGCACCGCATTGGCGCCGCTGTTCTGATAGCCGCCCACCTGCACGGCAATGGTCCGCAGGCCGGGGGCCTTGTCTTTGGCCCACAGGGTCAGCTGGGCTATCCGGTCAAAGGCTCCGGCAAGCGGACCCGACAGCTGTCCCTCCAGTGCCAGCTTCGCCAGCGGATCGACCAGCACGTCGCCGTGCAATTTCCCAAAGCTCGCATCCTCGAAGGCGGCCAGCACCAGGGCGGTCAGGGCGATATTCGCCTCGCCGCAGGAGATCCGCAGTTCGCAGCTTGCCGGATCGATGCCTGCAAAGGCTTTTTTAGCATCGGAAAGACTGGCCAGCGACAGTCCGTCCCCTCCCACGTTTTCGGTCGCCGCCTGGTCGGGATTCATCCCCTGAAGGGAGGCCCGGTCAAACAGCACATGCAGCCCGTTCTGTCCCCGACTGAGGTCGAGCCGGGCAGCCTCATTGAATTCGGCAGGATCGGCAAGGGTGAGCTCCTGGGCGATTTTCCAGGAATTGACCACAGACCCCGACGCCGAGGTGCCCCGAATATACGGCGGCTCGCCGGGCGCGGTGTCCACATACGGCAACCCGTCGAGATCCTGCAGGAAATACTTGGGCTGAATGTCGATGCCCTCATAGGTCTTTTTGACCAGCGCCTTCTCAAAGGATTTGCCCTTGAGCCCCTTTTCCACTGCTTCCAGCCATTCGGCATGGGTATTGGCCGGGAAATCCTTGAGGATATTCAATTGCCTCTCACACGTTGTTCCCATTCCACGCTCCTTGTTCCTTGATACATGCTCAACCCCGACCCGCAGGCCGGGAGCCTCTGTTTCCACGACGCATGCCGCGCCGCGAGGATCAACGACGGGAACCTGGCCGTCTTGTGCTGATCAAAAAACCGGCAGGTCTTCTGGCTTCCGGATCATCCTCCTGCCGCGCCTTCCCAACCCGTGATCACTGTGATCAATGGATCAGTGGCTCCCGCGGCATTCGTCCCCGGTTACAGCGGCCGGACCGCAACGGATTCACACCGTTTTCCCTTTTGGCCATCACGCGCTCTTACATAATGGCGCCGGCTTTCCTTCTCTTCCGCGAACAGACCCTATCCGCGCCCATCTTCGTTCCCGGCCGGGGAGTAAATAAAAAAAATCCCCGGACCAATCACGATTGATCCGGGGATGCCCTGGTTTATCCACGTCTCGGTTTCCAGCCCCGGTCCAGAGGGCGGATTATGGCGGTATCAGGCAGGTCTTCTGGCTTCCGGATCATCCTATGAGCCGCGCCTTCCCAACCCATGGTCTGTGGATCAGTGGCATCTTGCGGCGTTCGTCCCCGGTTACAGCGGCGGGCCCGTCCCCGACTTGCACGGGGTTCCCTTTGCATCCTTGCGGAGCCTGACAACCGTACAACATTGCATGACCGGACCGACAGCAGCCCGCCATGCTCCGTCCGGAGCAGACTGCCGGACGGGAACGCCCGGTCGCCCGGACCGGGAAAGACAGACAGGAAAGGAGACGACCATGGCCGGGGACGGCCGTGACTTCCGGCCGGGTGAAACCCAATGAGGCCGAATGAGCGGATGCGGGAGGAGGTAGCCGGAGGCTGGGGGGACAGGGCTGCAACCAAAAAAAATCCCGGACCGAAAAAATCGATCCGGGATAGCCCTGTTTATCCGCAGAATATATGACCGGTTACGCTGCCGTCCACGCAGTCGTCGCCAACTTCCATTCAGGCAGGTCTTCTGACTTCCGGATCACCCTACCAGCCGCGCCTTCCCAACCATTGATTGCTGTCATCAGTGGGTCAGTGGCATCCCGCGGCGGTCGTCCCCGGTTACAGCGGCGGGCCCGTCTCCGACTTGCACGGAGTTCCCTCGTTACGTCCAAAAGGACACCTGAACACTTACTTATAGACTGGAGTTCAGGGAAAAAGTCAAGAAAAACTTTCCGCCAGCCGTACACAGGGGCAAAGCAGGCACACAGGCGAACATGCGGGGCATCCGAGGCCCGGCCCATCGTCCCGGATGCAGGCGGGAGGTCGTGGCAAAGGCAGGAACGGCCAACCCACGTACCCCTTACGAGCCTCTTTTTGTTTTTTCTTTCTCCTTGTTATCCGGTTCTATTCCGGAATACTTTTTTTAGATGTTCAGGCCGCACGTCGTCGGCCAAGGCCGGACAGGGCAATCACGCCGGCGCCCACCAGCCAGATCGCGCCGGGGACAGGAACCGGGGCGACATCGCTGAAGGCGTCGATCCTTCCATTGTGGTGCAGATCCGTGCCCTCCACCTTGATGTACTGAATCCAGTCGAGCTGCACGCCGTGCAGGTCGTACAGGTCGTCCAGGTCAAAACCGGTGCCGCCTCCGGACCCCTGATAGGCGGCAATAACATCTGCCGCCGTAACATCTGTCTGTCCCAACAACGCGCCGAACACATCCGGATCGACCGGCCGGGTGAAGTCGGACAGGGTATCGGTCCAGCGGGCGTTTTCAGCATCCCAAAGATAACTGTTGGTCGGGTACGGGCCGCCACCGTACGGCCCATTGTCAAAGCTGTACCAGGTCCACTCCAAGGGATCTTGCCCCTCGTATTGCGGCCCCTGGCTGACCGAAACCAGCACACCGCCATCACCTTCACCTCCTTTCACCAGCACCCTCCCCATGTCGAAAACGCCGCCGCTACCGGGGAGCATGTACGTGTTCATGTCGGTCGCGTCGCTGACGACAGAAGCGCTGCCGGCGTACCAGGAGTTGTCGAAAACCAGAAAGTCATAGCCGTGGGGGTTGCGCGGGTCGTTTTCAATCGGATGATCAAAGCCAACCACAATAATTTGATCGCGCTCCAGCGTGGTGACCAGCTTTTCGTTGTTCACGCCCACGCCAAAGGGCGGTGAGACCACCGAATTGACCCGGGAGGTATAGGTCTCGCCCCAAACTTTGATATCCGTGGCCGGCGCGCCCAGCACCGCGGAGGGGTCGTTGAAGGAATGGCTGCCGATCAGGGTCGGCGAGGCGTACACGAGTTCCGTGGCATAGGGCGAGGCCTGGGCCCAAGAAGCGATCCCACCAGACACCAGCGCGGCGCACGCGAGCAGAGATAGTTTTTTTCGCATTTCTCCTCCTTTTTTCTCTTTGTTATCCGGTTCTCTACCGGGGTTGGCTTTTTTAGATGTTCAGGCCGCACGTCGTCGGCCAAGGCCAGATAGGGCAATCACACCGCAGCAACCATCAGACACGCGCGACCTTATATGCAGGCAGATCCAGGCAGGCTTCTGACTCCCGGATCACCCTACCAGCCGCGCCTTCCCAACCATTGATTGCTGTCATCAGTGGGTCAGTGGCATCCCGCGGCGGTCGTCCCCGGTTACAGCGGCGGGCCCGTCTCCGACTTGCACGGAGTTCCCTTTATTACGACCAAAAGGACACCTGAGCACTTTTCATGGACTGAAGTTCAGCAAAAAAGTCAAGGAAAACTTTCCGCAAGCCGTACACAGACACATAGACGCGGGTCATCCGCTGCCCGGCTTATCTAGCAAAAAGGCAGCAAGGAGGCGCGAAAGTGCAAAGAAACGACAACCGTTTTCGCCTCGCACATTCCGGCAAGCGGTCGGCATGGGCAAGACAGCCGGCTGCCTTCAATGAGATGCTTGTTCCCCGCCTATGTGAGAGTCCACCTGCCCTGAGGAAGCCCCTGACGCTTGACAACGGTTCGGAGATGGCCCGGTTCAAAGAGCTGGAGTCGGCAATTGGCCTGCGCACGTACTTGTGCACGCCGCGTTCGCCGTGGCACGAACGAGAACGGCAATGCCTGTTGCGGCAGTCTATTGGCAGTCTATTCCAAGGGGGACCAGCTTGCACACGATCACGGAAGAGATGCTCTTGAAAGCAGCAAAGCGGCCAAATAACCGGCCTCGAAAATGTTGAGACGACCAGACCCCGGCTGAAGTTTTTAACCATGCCCTGCGTGATGCACTTGCAACTTGAATTCACCATGTCCAGCCCCTTTGCCTCCTGCCCGGAAGAGACCTTTTCGGCCCAAAGACGACCTGCACAGAGCCCCGCTACAGGGATGCGGCGTTCAAACCTCCTGGTCCGGCCAAGATACTTTCCTTCAAAATAATGAAACATCTCCGATAGTTCGGCCTGCATGCGCAGGTACCTCCCCTCCGAACACGGCCTGCGGCTGGAAACAGGGCGACAGCATCGCTTTCGCTTGCCGTTGCCAAAACATGGGAAAAAACGCGGCTACTTGTACAAAAAGCGTTTGTGTGTTATTTTGTTCGCTTCATAACGGAAGGGACGCAATCGCATTTTTTTGCACAACACGTACCCGCACAATAATGCATCCGGCCTGTCAACCGGCTTCCAGGATACCAGCCATGACCGTGCTCACCCCCCGCATCAGCCGGGAAGAGGCCGTCGCCCTCTCCTCCCTGTACACACTGCTGGCGCAGACCATGCGCTATCCGCAGCCGGAATTCTGTAACGAGACCCTGTTCGACGCCCTGGAGACCCTCCTGGACACCCTCGGCTGGCAAACGGAACAGGCCGAGTTGCGCCGCTGGCGGCGCAATGCCGGCGATCCTCTGGACGAGCTGCGCACCGAATACACGCGCCTTTTCATCAACAATCCGGCGCGCACCGCCATTCCACCCTATGCCTCGGTGCATATCGACGGCGACCACAGCCTGTACGGTCCCACCACCGAACGCACCCGCGACTTTTACCGGGCCCACGGATACGATCTTGCCGACGATGCCGAACCCGCCGACCATCTTTGGATCGAGCTCGATTTCCTGGCTGCCCTGACACAATCGGAGCTGTTTGCCGAAGAGGAACAATTTCTCCGGGAACTGTTCCGCCCCTGGTTTGCGTGCTTTCGAGAAAAAAGTAACGCACAAATCAGGCATCCCTTTTATAACGTATCGATTCAGTTAATTGATTTTTTCACCAAGGAGGAACCGTAAATGGCACCGCACCTCTCCAGGCGGCATTTTCTCAAAACCGCCTCTCTTGCCGCCGCCTCCGTGCCGCTGTCCAAGGTGGCGGCGCAGGCCGCGCCCGGCGTCGTCAAAAGCTCGTCCGAGGCCCCCGGAACGTTCAAGGACACCGAGACCGTGGTCGGCGGGATTTGTGAAATGTGCTTCTGGCGCTGTCAGCTGGTCGGAAAAGTCCGTGACGGCCGTCTGATCAGACTGGAAGGCAATCCCAAATCCATCGACAACGGTCGTGCGCTCTGTGCCCGGGGCAATGCCGGGGTCAAGCTGCTCTACGATCCCGACCGGTTGAAATACCCCCTCAAGAATGTGGGCAAACGCGGCGCTCCCAAATGGCAACGTATCTCCTGGGAGGAGGCGCTCGACACCTGCGGCAGCAAGCTGAAGGCGATTGTCGACAAGTACGGCGCCAAGGGTATCGCCATGTTTCCCCACGGCTCCTCGGCCAAATACCCCATGGATTTCCTGGAACGGACCGTGGGCACGCCCAATATCTCGGAACCCTCGTTCTTCCAGTGCCGCGGTGTCCGCGACATGGCCTACATCACCACCCTGGAGATCGCGCCGGACGAAAACGTGGACATGGCCAACGCCAAGGTCATTTTCCTGCTCGGCTGCCACTTCGGGGAAAACATCCACCTCTCGCACGTCAAGAACTACCTCAAGGGTCTGGAACGGGGCGCCAAGCTGGTGGTGGTCGATCCGCGCTTTTCCGCCTCGGCTGCCAAGGCGGATATCTGGATGCCCATCCGTCCGGGCACGGATACCGCCCTCCTGCTTGCGATCATGAACTACCTGATCCAAAACGAAAAATACGCGGTGGACTTTGTCGACGAGTACGGCGAAGGGTTCGAGGAAATGGCCGAGGGCATCGCGGAGTGGACCCTGGAACGGGCTGCGAAAGAGTGTGATGTGCCTGCCGCCCAGATCAAGGAGGTTGCCGATCTGCTCGCCGACAACATGCCCAACGTCGCCATTCATCCCGGACGACACGTCACCTGGTACGGCAGTGATTTCCAGCGCGGCCGGGCCCAGGCCTGCCTCACCGGACTGCTCGGCGCGATCGGCGTCAAGGGCGGACTGGTCATCCCCAAGGGCCCCAAGGGGATTGCCAGGGTCGACTGGCCCCATACCGAACAGGAAGAGGATTCCAACCTGAAAGAGATGGCGGAGGTCCACTACTTCGCGCCGCCCGGCACGCCCACCGAGCTGATCCGCGACACCGCGATCAGCGGCGACCCCTACCCGATCAAGGGCTGTGTGATCTGGGGCCAGAATCCGATCCAGGCCATCCCCGATCAGCCAAAAACCATCAAAATGCTTGAGCAGATGGATTTTGTCCTCTGTGTGGATGTCATGCCCACGGATATCACCATGTACGCCGACATCCTCCTGCCCGACTGTTCCTACATGGAAAAGTCCGATTACCTGAAAACCGGCACCCAGTGGGATCTGTCGGCCGAGCAGCAGCAGTACATCGCCCCGCGCATGCCGCTGGTCGCCCCGGGATTTGAGCGTCGGGATCCTGTCTGGATCACCAACGAAATCGCCCGACGCATGGGCTACGGCGACAAGATTCCCGTCCAGTCCCAGGAAGAGCTGATGGACAAAAGGCTGGCCGGAGTCAACCTGTCGATGGCCCAGATTCGTGCCGAAGGCGGTATTCACATCCAGCCGGGCGAGGATCCGTACGGCGTCGACGATGATCTGATCGTTCATTTCTCCAGTGAGGAACTGGCCGACGAAGACTATCCGGCCATCCCCACCTACACGCCCACGCCCCAGCCGCCGGAGGGGTACCTGCGGTTGATCTACGGGCGAACCCCGTTGCACAGCTTCAACCGTACGGCCAACAACGCCTGGCTGGTGGCCGAAGCACCGACCAATCCGCTGTGGGTCAACGACAAGCTCGCGGCCCGGCTCGGACTGAAACACGGTGAGACCATCCGCCTGGTAAACCAGGACGGCGTCGAATCGACGGGCACGACCACGGTGAAGGTCACGCCCGGTATCCGCGAGGATGTCGTCTACCTCTACCACGGCTACGGCACCCGGAACCCGGAAATGACCCAGGCAGTCAACCTGGGCATTGACGACTGCCAACTGATTACAAAGTCGCCCATCGATCCGGAAACCGGGGGGCAGGGGATGCGCGCCAACTTCGTCAAAATCGTCAAGGCGGGCTGAGAGACCTGTTCGTCTCTCCCGCGTTTTTCTGGAGAACTGCTATGCGATACGGCATGATCATTGATATCGACCGCTGCGTGGGCTGCCATGCCTGCGTCATTGCCTGCCGGGCCGAATGGGAGGTGCCTACCAAGTACAGCCGCAACTGGGTGCATCGCCTTGGCCCGGCCATGACCTCGAAGGGGCTGTCCTACACCTATTATCCGGGCCTGTGCAACCACTGTGAAACCCCGCCCTGCGTACCGGTCTGTCCGGCAGACCCGGTGAAGATGACGTTCCGGGACGCCAAGACCGGCAAGACCGTGACCATGGAGGTGGCGGCAACCTGGAAAGATCCGTTCAACGGCACGGTCCAGATCGACCACGAGCGCTGCATCGGCTGCGGGGCCTGTCGCGACGCCTGCCCGTACAACGCCCGTTACATCAACGAGGAACTCAAGGATGCCAACTCGCTCGGCAAGGCCGACAAATGCACCTACTGCATGCCGCGGGTGGCCGCGGGGCTGCAACCGGCCTGTGTCGAAACCTGCCTGGCCGATGCCCGCATCTTCGGCGACCTTGACGATCCCACTTCGGAAGCGGCGCAGTATGTGCAAAAAGGCGCGGTCGGCCTGACCTCGCCGGCGGTGCAGATAGGTCCCAACGGCATGTACTACGGCAAAAAACCGGCGGATATGGAGCTGTTGCAGCAATCCGCCCCGCAGGAACTGCCCATGGTTTCGCTCAAGCGTGCGACCCTGACCAAGATGCGGCTCGCTGCCGGACAGCAGGTCCGCGATCTCGGCCTGCTGGGTCTGGCAGGCGGTCTGGCGCTCCAGAGTCTGCGCGACGACCACGACTGATCCCCGTCTCTTCTCCCCTGCCGATCTCCGGGTCGGCAGGGGGCTTCACACTTCCATTCAGCCGCGCCTTGCACGGGTTGTCAAAACCCGCCAGGGTAGACGCATTGTATTTGCTTGTCCGCGTTCCGTCCGGCCGCAACCGCAAAGAGGCCCGTATTGTCGATCCGCTTCAAAGTACGCATCCTGATCGTCGCCCTGTTCACCATCCTCAGCGTTTCCGGTTTTCTCATCCAGCGTGGAATTATTCTGCCCTACTTCCAGCATCTGGAACAGCGCAATGCCGAAGGGAGGATGCGGCTTGTTCTCGACGCCATCGATCGGGAGCTCGTCCAGCTCGATCAGGTCTGCGCCGACTGGGCGGCAGACAGCACCCTACACAATCGCCTCGCCAACCCGCCCTCCCCGCTGCCGACCATCAGCATCTCCGATCGCGACCGGATCCACCTGGCCTTCATCTGCCGTTCGGACGGCAGCCCGACCTGGAGCCATCGGGCCGGGTTCGACCACCGGATTCCGCCCGACCTGCTCCAAAACTTACGGACGCAGGCCAGCGCCTCGGCGGATCTTCGGCACTCCGGGGTCATCGTCACCTCCGATCCACCCCTGCTCTTTGCAAGCCGAACCCTCAAACAGCACGACGGCGCGGTCTCCGGGTTCGTGGTTGCGGGCCGCTTTCTCGACAGCGCCACAGTCACCCGGCTCAGAGAGCAAACACGCGTTCCCTTTGCAATCCTCACCCCTCCGGGACAGGATCAGCTCTGCGGCGCTATCACCGTCGACCCCGCCGCCGAACCGAAGGCAGGCAAGCAGGCCGTCCCTTCCTCCCCCAACGCCCTGGCCTCGCAAAACGTCCGTTCCGGTTACTGTGACCAGGAAGGCCGCGTGCTCTTTGAGGTGCAGTTCCTCCAGGAGCGCGACATCACCCGCCAGGGCATAGCGCGCATCTGGTTTTCCCCGGGACTGACCGTGCTGCTGGCGCTTGCCATGTTCGCAGTTCTCGACCGCCTGCTCCAGACCCTGCTCTTTCGCCCCATCCAGCGGCTGACCGAACACGCCGCCCACCTGGAGCGCGAGGGCGACTATTCGGTCCGGCTCGGCCTGCGCAGAAACGATGAAATCGGTCGGCTCGGCCACAGTCTGGACGCCATGGTGCGGACCATCGACGAACAGACCCGGGAACTGCGCCTTGCCAACAACCGGCTGCGCCGCCTTTCCATGCGGGACGGACTGACCGGCATTGCCAATCGCCGCCTGTTCGACCAGAGCATCCAGAGGGAGTGGCGCCGCGCCGGAAGGGCCCAAACCCCCCTTTCCCTGATTCTTCTGGATGTGGATTTTTTCAAACGCTACAACGACACCTACGGCCACCAGCAGGGCGATCAGGCCCTGATCAGCGTGGCCAACGCTATGCAGCAACGCGTGCGCCGCCAGATCGATCTGGCCGCCCGCTACGGCGGTGAAGAGTTCATCCTGATTCTGCCCAACACCGGAGAAGACGGGGCCCTGACGGTGGCTGAAAAACTTCGCCAGGATATTCTGGATTTACAAATCGAACATCACACATCGGGCATATCGCCCTTTCTCACCATCAGCCTCGGCGTGGCCACCACCGTCCCCCCTGCCTCCGGCTCCGGCGATGACGGACTCTCGGTCACCGAATTTTTGTCCATGGCCGACCAGGCCCTGTACCAGGCCAAGCATCAGGGACGAAACCGGACCGTGGTCTTTCGCCGCTCCGCGACCGAAGCGCCGCCCCTCCCCTGAACCGGCGGCGTGGGTTGCCGCAAAAACCTTCGCCAGCCAATCAAGCCAGTCAATCGAGCCAGCAGCCACGATAAAGCGATAAAGACGGTGCAGGTCGCCCCCTGTTCCTGTATGCTGCACTTTTCGCTCGCCTCCACGGTCGACCGCTCCAGCCCCTTTTACCCGCAAGCAAGCCATGTCCACACCCTTTGTTCATCTTCATGTCCATACGCAGTATTCCATGCTCGACGGCGCGATCCGAATCGACGACCTGATCCGACAGGCCCAAACCTTCGGGATGCCGGCCGTGGCCATAACCGACCACGGGGCCATGTACGGGGCCCTGGAGTTTTATGACAAGGCGGGCAAGGCCGGCATCAAGCCTCTGGTCGGCTGCGAGTTCTACGTGGCGAAAAACCGCATGGAGGATCACAGCGGGAGAAATTTCCACCTCGTGGCCCTGGCCATGAACGCCGACGGCTACGGTAACCTGATGAAACTGGCCTCGCTGGCGCAGACCAGGGGGTTTCACTACCGCCCCCGCATCGACAGGGAAACCCTGTACCGCCACCAGGAGGGGCTGATCGTGCTCAGCGCCTGTCTGCAGGGCGAACTGCCCTGGCTGCTCACCCACAACGATCCCACCGGCGCGCGCAACCGGGCCCTGGAGCTGCAACAGGTCTTCGGCGACCGCCTCTATCTGGAGATCCAGGAGAACGGCATCCCTGAACAGAGCGTGGCCAATCAGGGGATTTTGGCGCTGGCCGACGAGCTGGGCCTGAAGGTGGTGGCCACCAACGACTGCCACTACCTCACCCATGCCGAGTCCTATGCCCACGAGGTGCTGCTCTGCATCCAGACCGGCAAAACCATCGACGATCCCACCCGGTTCCGCTTCTCCACCGACCAGCTCTACTTCAAATCCGGCGACGAAATGGCGGCGCAGTTTTCCTACTGCCCCGAGGCCGTCACCAACACCCTGGAGGTGGCTGAGCGGTGCGATCTGAAGCTCAGCTTCGGCAGTCATCACTTCCCCGTCTTCCCGGTTCCCGAGGGCGAAACCTTAGACGACGTCTTCACCGCGGCCTGCTGGGCCGGGCTCAAGCGACGACTGGAGCATAGCACCATGGGCCACATCGACCCGGAGACCGAAACCGCCTACCGCGACCGGCTGGGCCACGAGATCGAGGTGATCCGCAAGATGGGCTTTTCCGGCTACTTCCTTATCGTGGCCGACTTCATCAACTGGGCCAAGGAGCAGGCCATCCCGGTCGGGCCGGGCCGCGGCTCCGGCGCGGGCAGTCTGGCCGCCTTCTGCCTGGCGATCACCGATATCGACCCCCTGCCCTATGGTCTCTTGTTCGAACGTTTCCTCAATGTCGAGCGGGTTTCCATGCCCGACTTCGACGTCGACTTCTGCAAGGAGCGACGCGACGAGGTGCTCCGCTACGTGCACGACCGCTACGGCGGCGACGATTACGTGGCCCAGATCGTGGCCTACGGTTCGATGAAGGCCCGGGCCGTGGTTCGCGATGTCGGTCGGGTGCTGGACATACCGCTTCCCGAGGTGGACCGGATCGCCAAACTGATTCCGGATCAGCTGAAAGTCACCATCAAAAAGGCCATCGAGGAGGAGCCCCGCCTGCGCGAGGCCATGAACGACCCGCAGGTGCGCGAACTGCTCACCATTTCGCAGTCCCTGGAGGGCCTGGCCCGGCACAAGTCCACCCACGCCGCCGGAGTGGTCATCTCGCCCCGGCCGCTGGTCGAATTCCTGCCGGTCTGCATCGGCCCCAACAAGGAAATCCTCACCCAGTACGACATGAAATATGTCGAGAAAACCGGGCTGATCAAGTTCGACTTCCTTGGACTCAAGACCCTGACCGTGATCGACCGGGCCCTGAAGCTGATCAAGTTCGACCGGGGCGATGCAATCGATCTGAGTCGGATTCCCATGGACGACCCCGCCACCTATGCCCTGCTTTGCCGGGGCGACACCATGGGGATATTTCAGCTTGAAAGCGACGGCATGCGCAACCTGGTGGTCAGGATACAGCCCGAGCAGTTCACCGACCTGATCGCCCTGGTGGCCCTGTATCGTCCCGGCCCACTGGAATCCGGAATGGTGGATGACTTCGTTGAAACCAAGCATGGCAGGCGGCAGGCCAACTATCCGCTGCCGCAGATCAAGCCGGTTCTGGAGGAGACCTACGGCGTGATCGTCTACCAGGAACAGGTCATGAAGATCTCCAACATCCTGGCCGGGTACAGCCTGGGCGACGCCGACCTGCTCCGCCGGGCCATGGGCAAGAAGATTCCCGAAGACATGGAAAAGGAGCGCGGCAAGTTCATGGCCGGGGCAAAGGCGCAGGGCGTGCCCGAAGACAAGGCCGAATACATCTTCGACCTCATGGCCAAGTTTGCCGGCTACGGATTCAACAAGTCGCATTCCGCGGCCTATGCCCTGGTGGCCTACCAGACCGCCTACCTCAAGGCCCATTACCCGGCCCAGTTCCTGGCGGCCCTGCTCTCCTGCGATGTGGACAACACGGACAAGGTGGTCAAGTACATCAACGAATGTCGGGAACAGAAGATCGAGGTACTGCCGCCGGACATCAACGAATCGTTCAAGGATTTCACGGTGATCGGCGACCGGATCCGATTTGGGCTGGCCGCGGTCAAAAACGTGGGCGGCGCGGCGCTGGAATCCATCCTCGCCGAACGGGAGGAAAAGGGCGGCTACCGTTCACTGAGCGATTTTTGTAACCGGATCGACTCGTCCAAGGCCAATCGCAAGGTCGTGGAAAGCCTGATCAAGGCCGGGGCCTTCGATTCGATGGGCGGTCGGCGGGCCCAGTACATGGAGATCCTCGATCTGTGCATCGATCGGGCCAAGTCCGTGCAGCGTGACCGGCTCAGCGGCCAGATGAATCTCTTTGCCGTCGGCAAACCCGCAGACCAGGCAGCCGAGGCCCTGGAAGTCGAGCTGCCGCCCGAGATCGACGAGTGGCCCAATCTGGAACGGCTCGGTTACGAGAAGGAGGCGGTGGGCTTTTTTCTCACCGGCCACCCGCTGGAAGGGATATGGGAGGAGATGCGACGGATCGTCGACACCGATATCGCGGGTGTGGAAAAGCTGCGCGAAGGGCACCTGGTGCGGGTGGGCGGCCTGATTGCCGGATACCGGGACCATAAATCCAAAAAAGGCGAGCGCATGGCCTTTACCGTGCTCGAAGACATGAGCAGCCGGATCGAGCTGGTCGTCTTTCCCTCGACCTTTGCCGAATGCGCCGAGCTGCTGGTCAGTGATCAGCCTCTGGTGGTGCTGGGGATGGTGCAGCAGAGCGAGCGCGGCCCCAAACTCGTGGCCCAGGAGGTCCATACCCTGGAAACCGCCCTGGAACGCTACGCGGAACAGGTGGTGATCACCCTGCAGGCGGACGCGACCTCAGTGCAGCACATGCAGGAGATCAAGGAGGTACTGTACCAGCATCATGGGGCTACCCCGATTGTACTGACCCTGCACTTCCCCAACCGGGGCGAGGTGGACATCGAGGTTTTAAAGGACATGAGCGTTCGCCCCTCGGCAAAACTGTTCCGCAGGATCACCACCCTGTGCGGCAACCGTTCGCTTGCCGTGCGGATGCGCACTCCGGAACGCAAACCGCGACGGAAGGGCAACGGCAACTGGCAGGAACGGTGGAAAGAGGCGTGACAGCGGCTGGAGCAGCCCGCGGCTTGCGCTGATTGCCGGTTGCGCCCGCCTCCGCCCTCGCCTCTCTTACTCGTGGGCTCCGGACTGCCGCAAAAACTCCACGATCCCGCTATGCCCCTGCTCCCTGGCCAGACGCAGGGCCGTGTAGCCGGCCACTGCCCTGTTGACCTGCGCGCCGTGGCGGACCAGCAGCCGGAGAATTTCGACACTGCCCCGCACGCTCGCCGCATGTATGATGGTCCCGCCGTCGGCATCGGTCGCCTCGATATCCGCGCCGCCGGCCAACAGGGCCCTGACCGTTGCAGCATCGTCATCGGACACTCCCCGGTTAATCAACTCGACAAGCTGCTGTGTTGCCGCCTGGGCCGCGGGCTCGCGGACTGTTCGCTTCGTTCCGGGACGCTGTTCGACGCCCGGCTTCTGCCCGGTCGCCGTCCTCGTCCCGGGATGGGGGCCGCCCTCAGGCGTGCCGCAACCTGAAACGGCAACCAGCATGCACATGATGGTACCCAGATACAAATACTTCTTCGTTCGCACCTCCTCCTCCCCTTGCTCTTCCTTGCCGCGCTCTCCTTGCAATCAACGCATTCAACGCAATCAAAGGCCGGGCCGTCAAAAAAAACGCCCTCCCGCACAAGACGGGAGGGACGCTGAACTCATCGAGCGCTGACGGTGCATCGTCAGGCCCACGGGCTGTATCAGTAGCCGTACCCCTGCGGCTGGTCGTAGCCTTGCGGCTGTCCGTATCCCTGCTGCTGCGGCTGCTGTTGCTGCTGAATCGGCACGATCACGACATTGACCCGGCGATTCATGGCATCGGACGACGAGATCGGCTGGCTCTCGCCATAGCCGACGGTCTGAATCCGCTGGCCGTTGACGCCCATCTGCACCAGGGCCGATTTCACCGACGCGGCCCTTCGTTCGGACAGGCGCTGGTTCGAGGCCTCGGAACCGACGGAATCGGTATGTCCCTCAACCCGAATCATGGTCTGCGGATACTTGTTGAGGACCGCGGCTAGACGGCTCAGCTCGCTCATGCCGCCCGGTTTGATCTGGGAGGAGCCGGAATCAAAGAAGACGTCTCCCTTGAAGGTGGCGGTCAGCACATCCTGATCGCGCTGAATCATGGTGGCGTCGGTCTGTGCAGCCATATTACGCAGATCCCGCTCCTGATTATCCATATAGGCGCCGATCTGGTTGCCGGCCAAGCCGCCCAAGACCGCGCCGATACCCGCGCCGACCAAGGTGCTGGTGGTATCGTGGCCAATGGCCTGGCCTAAAATGGCGCCCACACCGGCACCCACGCCCGCGCCCACGCCCGTGCCCATCTGCTGGTTACTGGATCCGGCGCAACCGACCAACAGTGCCGACAAAGCGATAGCGGAAGAAAATTTTACGATCCGATTCATTCTGTACTCCTTTGCATAGGGTCAGACAAATAAGGTCTTTGTGCCGTCTCGCAGGAACCATCCCCGCAGGACAGCCCTCCACGACACGGCCGCTTGAGTTCACACCTCAAGGCAGCCTAACTATACCCTTTTTCACGCAAAAGGGCAAAGTTCAGCGCCCCGGTCAACCTCGCTCTAGCTCCATCAGAGAATATACCGGCTGAGATCCTGATCTTCGACAATATCACGCAGCTGGTCGCGCACATATTCGGCGGTGACCGTGAAATGCAGGTTCTCGCGGTCCGGGGCATCGAAGGACAGCTCGTCGAGCACCCGTTCGATCACCGTGTGCAGCCGCCGCGCGCCGATATCCTCGGTCCGCTGGTTGACCTCCACCGCGATGCGGGCCATCTCGCGCACCGCAGCCTCCTCGAATTCAAGCTCGATCCCCTCGGTGGCGAGCAGGGCCGTATACTGCTTGATCAGGGCGTTGTTGGGCTCGGTGAGGATGCGGAAAAATTCCTCTTCGCCCAAGGCGTGCAGGTTGACCCGGATCGGAAACCGGCCCTGGAGTTCCGGGGCCAAATCCGAAGGTTTGCACAGATGAAAGGCCCCGCTGGCGATGAAGAGGATGTGGTCGGTCCTGACCGGTCCGTACTTGGTGGTGACCGTGGTGCCCTCGACAATGGGCAGCAGGTCGCGCTGCACGCCCTCACGCGACACGTCCGGAGAGCCGGAGGATGTACCGCCGCGGGAGGCGATCTTGTCGATTTCGTCAAGAAAGATGATGCCCGACTGTTCGGTACGGCGAACGGCTCGCTCGGTAACGCTGCCGGTGTCGACCAGCTTTTCCGCCTCCTCGCGCCTGAGAAATTCCAGGGCTTCGGGCACCCGCACCCGCTTTCGCTCCTTCTTTTTCGGGAAAAAACGGGACAGGGCGTCTTGCAGGGAATTTTGCATCTCCTCCATGCCCGAGGCAGAGAAAACCTCCACCACCGGGGGGCCGCCCGCGGTGGTTACATCGAGTTCGACCTCGCGCTCATCCAGTTCGCCCCGGCGCAGCATCTCGCGGAAACGTTCGCGGGTGGTCGGCCCGGAAGAAGAGGTCGAACGCGTTGTCCCGCCATCGTGGCCCAGGGCAGGCAGACCGCCCTGGGAGAGCGGCGGAGGCGGCAGCAGCAGATCGAGCAGCCGTTCCTCGGCCATCACCGCAGCCCGCCCCTGGACGCCCTCCTCCTCCTCTTTGGTGACCATGTTGACCGCCAGCTGGGTCAGGTCACGAATCATGGATTCCACATCCCGGCCCACATACCCGACCTCGGTGAACTTGGAGGCCTCGACCTTGAGAAAGGGGCTGTTCGCCAGGTGGGCGAGACGGCGGGCAATCTCGGTTTTGCCCACACCGGTGGGCCCGATCATGATGATGTTTTTCGGGGCGATTTCCTCGCGCAGGGGCGGTTCGACCTGCTGCCGCCGCCAGCGGTTGCGCAGGGCGACAGCCACCGAGCGTTTGGCCGCAGCCTGGCCGATGATATAGCGGTCCAGCTCGACCACGGTTTCGCGGGGCGTCAGTTGGGTTGTCTTCATATCTTTTCGAGCACGATTTCGGAGTTGGTGTACACGCAGATGGAACCGGCAATCTCCAGGGCGGCGCGGGCAATGGCCTCGGCATCCAGATCGGAATGGGCGATCAGGGCCTGGGCCGCGGCCTGGGCATAGGGACCGCCCGAGCCGATGGCCAGCACGTTGTCATCCGGTTCGATGACGTCGCCGGTGCCGGACAGCAGCAGGGAATGACGCGCATCCACCGCGATCAGCATGGCTTCGAGCCGACGCAGCAGCTTGTCGGTGCGCCAGTCCTTGGCCAGCTCGACCGCGGCACGCATCAAGTTGCCGTTATACTGTTCCAGTTTCTGTTCCAGCCGGTCATAGAGGGTGAAGGCGTCGGCTGTAGCGCCGGCAAAACCGGTGATCACCTGGTCATGATAGAGCCGTCGCACCTTGCGGGTCTTGTGTTTGAGGATGGTGGCCCCCAGGGTCACCTGGCCGTCTCCGGCAACAACCACCTCGCCCTTGTGGCGGATGGCGACGATGGTGGTGGAACGAAATTCGGGTTTCTGCATGATGGTGCGGCCTGTCGGTCAACGGTGCTCACGGAAAGGAAAAACGACATAAAAAAAGAACGACACAAAGAATTGGTACACCTGTAATCATGATCAAAATGCGCGTCAATCCCCGAGAGCGCTTTCGTCGTCCGCCGGGGCCTCGCTCCGTCCGCCCAGCGGATGGGCCTGATCGTAGACCCGGGTCAGGTGATCGAGGTCGAGGTGGGTGTATTTCTGGGTGGTGGACAGACTCACATGACCGAGCAACTCCTGAATCACCCGCAAATCCGCCCCCATTTCCAGCAGATGGGTGGCAAAGGAATGGCGCAGGCCGTGCGGGGTGACCACGGTGCCGATTCCGGCGCGCAGACCATACATCTGCACCAGCCGTTCCACGCTGCGGGCGCTCATCCGCCCGCCCTGCCCGTTGAGAAACAGGGCTTCGCGCTCCGGCTTGCGACCGCGCCGCACCCGGGCCACGATCAGGGCGTCACGCTCGGGCAGATACCGTTCCAGGGCCTCGCGGGCCGCCCGGCCAAAGGGAATCACCCGCTCCTTATCGCCCTTGCCCCGCACCCGAACCATCTCGGTATCGCAGTCCACCTCGTCCAGATTGCACCCCACCAGTTCGGAGACCCGCATGCCGGTGGAGTAGAGCATCTCCATCATGGCCCGGTCGCGTCGCCAGTACCGGTCCGGAGGCGTCGGCGTCTCCAGCAGGAGGAACACCTCGTCCACGCCGAGCACGCCGGGGATGGTCCGTTTTTGTCGGGGCCCGGCCAACCCGGCCACCGGATCACCCGTCAACACGCCTTCCCGGCGAAGAAACCTGAAGAAGGTGCGCAGGCTGGAGAGTTTGCGAGCCACCGAGCTGGCGGCGTTGTGACCATAGAGGGAAACCACGAACTCCCGAACCAGGGTCGGGGTCAGCTCATGGGGGGAGAGGTTGCCGGAAAAGGCGCAAAAGGCCCGGACATCTCGACAATACCCGTCGGCGGTATGGGCTGAATAGCCCTTTTCCACCAGGAGCCAATCGACAAAAGGGGTGATAAAACCGTGCATATCCAAAGAGAGGTTGAAACCGGGGGCGAGAACGTTTACATGTCTTAGTTACCTTTGCCGCGTCCGGGCGGCAAATAAAATTGCTCCTCCACGGACAAACTTCGCATCTATGGCAAAAAAAACCTTTGAAAGCGCCTTGACCCGACTGGAACAGCTTGCCGAGGAACTGGAAACCGGTGAGCTTAGTCTGGACAAGAGTCTTGAAAAATTCAACGAAGGCATGACGCTGGTGCAGTTCTGCAATGACCGGCTCGACGAGGCCCGGGACCAGGTCGAGCTGCTGTTGAAGAAGAATGGAGAGCTGGCGGGCGTGCCCTTTGTAAAGGACGACAGTGGAGATAACAACCTACCTGAATGACCGGAAGCTCTTGGTCGAACAGTACCTGGACGGTCGCATGCTGGCCGCTACGGGCGATTTCAGCGAACACATCGAGTCCATGCGCTACAGCCTGTTCGTCGGCGGCAAGCGCATTCGTCCCATCCTTTGTCTCGCCGCCGCCGATGCGATCAGCGACGAGGAACAGGTCCGCGCGGTCGCCCTGCCCGTGGCCGCGGCCCTGGAGTGCATCCACACCTATTCGCTGATCCACGACGACCTGCCCGCCATGGACAACGACGACCTGCGCCGGGGCAAGCCCACCAACCACACGGTCTTCGGCGAGGCCGCCGCCATTCTTGCCGGCGACGGCCTGCTGACCTTTGCCTTCGAACTGCTCAGCGCCCCGCAGCACGCCGTCAAGGAGGCCGTGCCGGACAACCTCCGGCTCCGCGTCATCCAGCTCATCGCCCAGGCGGCAGGCCCCTTGGGCATGGTCGGCGGCCAGTCGCTGGACATGCTCTATGAGGGAGAACCGGTGGGCTACGAAACCCTGCGCACCATCCATCGCAGCAAGACCGGGGCCCTGATCACCGCATCGGTTCTCAGCGGCGCGATTCTTGCCGGAGCCACACCCGCTCAGGAAAACGCCTTCCGGACCTATGGCGAGCAGATCGGTCTGGCCTTCCAGATCGCCGACGATATCCTCGACGTTGTCTCCACCACCGAACAGCTGGGCAAACACGCCGGCAGCGACATCAGGGCCGGCAAGGTCACCTATCCGGCACTGTTCGGCATGGAGACCGCGCAACTGATGGCCGACGAGGCAGCGGAAGCGGCGATCAGGGCCCTGGACGGACTTGACGACAGATCCGCCCCGCTTCGCGCCCTGGCGCGGTTCATTGTGCATCGGGATCACTGATCATGCTGATGCCCAATCCTTCGCTGTGCCCCACGCGCCTGCTCGACACCATCAATTCGCCCGCCGATCTCCGTCTGCTCACCCTGCCTGAACTGGAAGAGCTGGCCCGGGAACTGCGCGAGGCTATCATTGCCACGGTCGCCCAAAACGGCGGCCATCTCGCCCCCAGCTTGGGCGTGGTCGAGCTGACCATCGCCCTGCACCTGGTGTACGATACCCCCAACGACCAGCTGGTTTGGGACGTCGGCCACCAGAGCTATGCACACAAGTTGCTCACCGGCCGGCGGGACCGCTTCGCCACCCTGCGCTGTCATCAGGGCATCAGCGGGTTTCCCAAACCGGAAGAGAGCGTCTACGACGCGGTCGCGGTCGGCCACAGTTCCACCTCGATTTCCTATGGCCTGGGCATGGCAACGGCCCGGAATATTCAGAAACGGCCGGGCAAGGTCGTGGCGATCATCGGCGACGGCTCCATGAGCGCCGGACTGGCCTTCGAGGGGCTCAACAATGCCGGTGCACTGGGCCGGGACCTGGTGGTGGTGCTCAACGACAACGAGATGTCGATCTCCGAAAACGTGGGCGCGCTGTCCAGCTTCCTCAGCCGCAAGCTGACCGGCCGCACCAGCCGCCTTGTGCGCGACCACATCGAAGACCGGCTCAGGGCCCTGCCCCAGCCGGTGGGCGACAACATTCTCACCATGCTGCGCAAGAGCGAGGAGAGCCTGAAATCCTTTCTCACTCCGGGCATGCTGTTCGAGGCCTTCAAGTTCAAGTATGTCGGCCCCATTCACGGTCATGTTCTGCCTGATCTGATCTCGACCCTGAAAAATGTCCGCGAACACAATCACGGCCCGGTCCTGGTCCACGTGATCACCCAGAAAGGCAGGGGCTACCGACCGGCAGAACTCAACCCCTGCGACTACCACGGGGTCGGCCCCTTCGATATTGCCACCGGCACGGTCAAAACCAATGCCAAGGCCCCGATTTCGTACACCAAGGCCTTCGGTCTGGCCCTGAGCCGGATCGCCCGCCAAGACGCACGGGTCACCGCCATCACCGCCGCCATGCCCACGGGAACCGGCCTGCGCGATTTCGCCCGGGAATTTCCGGAGCGCTTTTTCGACGTCGGCATTGCCGAGCCGCATGCCGTGACCTTTGCCGCCGGACTGGCCCTGGAAGGGCTCCGCCCCTGCGTGGCCGTGTACTCCTCGTTCATGCAACGGGCCCTGGATCAGGTCATCCACGACGTCTGCCTGCCCGGCCTGCCGGTGGTCTTCGCCCTTGACCGCAGCGGCGTGGTCGGCGCGGACGGACCGACCCATCACGGCGTGTTCGACTGCTCCTTCCTCCGCTTCATCCCCAACCTGACCCTCATGGCCCCCAAGGACGAAAACGAGCTGCAACGCATGCTCCTCACCGCGTTCCAGCACGACGGCCCGGTGGCGCTGCGCTATCCGCGGGGCAGCGGCGAGGGCGTCCTGATCGACGACGATCCCCATCCCCTGCCCATGGGCAAGGCCGAGCTGCTGCGCGAGGGCACGGACGTGTTGCTCCTGCCCCTGGGCAACCGGGTGTATCCAGCACTGGCCGCAGCGGAAGAGCTGGCAGCCCGGGGCATTGACGCGGCAGTAATCAACCCCCGCTTCATCAAGCCGCTGGATAGCGAACTGCTCTGCTTCTGGGCGCAAACCACCGGAGCTGTGGTCACCATTGAAGACAACAGCGTGCAGGGTGGCTTCGGCAGTGCCGTGCTCCAGCTCTTTGCCGAACAGAACCTGCACCTGCCGGTCCGGCTGCTGGGCTATGGCGATGCCTTCATCGAGCAGGGACCCCAGTCCGTTCTCTGGAGCGATGCCGGCATCGACACCCCGGGAATCGTCCGGGCTGTTCTCGATCTGCTGAAAAACCAGGGTGCGCCGGACTGCTGAGCAGCCGCGGATACGAAGATACGGATCAGACGCTCTCGCCTCCAACCGGAGGCTGGTCCAGCACCGGCTGGAACAACGCCTCGTACTCGGCACTCATCACCCCCAGCCGCACCGCGGCCTGGGTGGTCATGGCCGCGAACCGGCCCGTTGCCCGAACACAGGGGCGGTCGTCGTCCACAAAGATCTCCCCCCGCACCACGGCCTGACGATCGGACGGCGTTTCGATGATGGAGCCGATCACGGTCAAGGGCTGTTCGACCTGCACCGGCCTGAGGAACTCCACGCTCATCGACCGGGTCACCCCGATCTTGCGCAAAAGATAGATCACCGACCAGCCCATGATCTCGTCGAGAATGGTGCTGAGAATGCCGCCATGCACGGTGCGGTCCCAGCCGGCCATGGTCGGTGGCACGCGCACCAGCGAACCGACCCGCTTGCCGTCGCTGACAAACTCCATGCGCAGCCCGATCGGGTTGGCCGCCCCGCAACCGAAACAGGCATGTTCGGCAACATGTTCGGCAACGTTAGCAACCTTGGGCCACCGGCTCAGATCTTCCATATCCTCTCCTTGCATGCGCACCGCGATGCGTGCAGCACCTTCAAAACCTAATTTTTGGATTGCACAGCATACGCCATCCCTGTCGACAAAGGCCAGAAAAAACAGGAAACAACATCGCCGACCGGCCCCTGGCGGAAGGATTGACAGGGTATGCGCTGCCCGGTACAATCGTGCCTTGGCCTCGCGTCCGTCTACAGCGCAACCAAGCCGGATCATCCGGCAAGATGCCCGGCCCCCCGGCGACACGCCTGCGCAAGGCTATGCAAAGGCGCTCTGGCGCTGCAAGAGCCCGCCCCGGATCTACCCCACTGTCTTTCAATCAAGGATACGATTCCAATGTACTGGATATTTGGGCTGTACGTCCTTTCCCTTGCCTGCATCCTGCTGTACAACTTCCTGCAACTGAACCTGCTGTTCCACTACCTGGGCAGAAAAAAGCCCGTGCCGCCGCCTCCGGCAATCAAAACGTTCCCGCTCGTCACCATCCAGCTGCCGCTCTACAACGAACCCTATGTGGCAGAACGCCTGATCGACAACATCGCGGCCATAGACTACCCCCGCGACCGCTTCGAAATCCAGCTGCTCGACGACTCCACCGACACCACCACCGAAATCTGTGAGCGCAAGGCCGCCCTCTATCGTGCCCAGGGCATCGACATCAAGGTGATTCACCGCACCGACCGCAGCGGCTTCAAGGCCGGGGCCCTGGCCCACGGACTGCTTCAGGCCAAGGGCGAGTTCGTGGCAATCTTCGATGCCGATTTCCTGCCGAATCATCGGTTCCTGCAAATCACCATTCCCTATTTCGCTAACCCCTCCGTGGCCGTGGTGCAGACCCGCTGGGCCCACCTCAACGACAACTATTCCCTGTTCACCAAGCTTCAGGCCCTCCAGCTCAACGTGCATTTCACCATCGAGCAGGCAGGCCGCAAGGCTGCGCGCCACTTCCTGCAATTCAACGGTACCGCCGGGGTCTGGCGTAAAAGCGCCATCGAGGATGCCGGCGGCTGGAAAGCCGATACCTTAACCGAGGATCTCGACCTCAGCTACCGGGCGCAAATGAAAGGCTGGGAGATTGTCTACCTGGAAGATGTGGGTTCGCCAGCCGAGCTACCGGTGGAGATCAACGGCATCAAATCACAGCAGTTTCGCTGGATGAAGGGCGGGGCCGAAAATGCCCGCAGGCTCATTCCGGCGCTGCTGAAGAGCGCAACCAGCCTGGGAACCAAGCTCCACGGTCTGGCCCATCTCTGCAACAGTTCGATCTTTCTGGCCGTGTTTCTGGTGGCGCTGAGCAGTGTGGCCCTGTTGCCCTTCATGGACGATCTCAACATCGACATCCGCTTCCTCTCCATCTCGCTGCTGGGGCTGGTCGGGGTGGCTGCCGTCTACTTCCACGCCAACATCAGCCTGTTGCCCCATCCCCTGAACTGGCGTTCCGGGAAGGATATCCTGGCGCTGATCTTTTACTTCCCTCTTCTGCTCACCATGTCCATGGGGCTGAGCTTCCACAACTCGGTGGCCGTGGTCGAAGGGTACCTCGGCATCAAGTCCTCCTTTGTCCGGACCCCGAAGTACAACATCGTCGGCCGGATCCGGACCCTGTCCGACAGCAGCCAGAAGATTCCGATCAGCAACACCCTGCTCATCGAAGGCGCGCTGACCCTCCTCTTCCTGCTGGCCCTGCTCTGGGCCGTCTACTTAAACGAGTACTGTTTCTTCATCTTCCACCTGATGCTGGCCGTGGGATTCGGTACCATCTTCGTGGTTTCCTGGCGCGACCGATGAGCCGGCGCATGGGGCGAGAGTGTCGTGCCGCCACCCGGGCGGAGGCTGGTTGTCTTATCAGCCCTGATAGGCGCAGGTAATCAGGTCGGCTGGTTCACAGTCCACGCGGTGCGAGGCCAGCAGGGTGCGAATGGCTGGAATTTGATCATACCCGGTGATGCGCACCGCCGCGCCGCTTTCGTCCATACTGACCGGATAGCCGCCCTCCCGCAGGACGGCGATCGCCCGCTCCAGCGAACCGACCCGCAATCCCAGGCGGGAAAAATCGTTCATGTACCACAGCGGCCAGTCCGCATGACACTGAACCGGCCGATATTTCTCCATCATGGGCAAGACTGCCATCATTGTTCTCCTTTCTTTGGGTTGCAAAGACGATCCGGGCAATACCGCCGGATCAGGCCGACCAGCCCACGCTGCGATCGAGCATGGCCGCCAGCCCTCCCTGCTCTTCCGGGGTAAAACCAAATACTTCGCGCCAGATGGCGTCGTTTTCCATACAGAAATAGATACAGGTCCGAGGATCGGCAAAGCGTTGCAAGGCCTCCAGGATCACCCTGTACATGGCCACCCGCTGCTTGCGGAAATAACGGCGCTTGCCGTCCAGCCCATCGACAAATTCCTGATAGAAAAAACGGGAGGCCGGGAAACGGTCGGCCGCGATCTGCTTGAGCGCGGGCAGATAGCGCAACGCGCCCATGCTGATCCAGGCAACGGCATCGCGGGGCACGGCGCGAAAGAGCTGGTCGATGGTGGAGCGGTACCCCTCCTCCCAGCCCTCGTGGAGGATGATCGGGTCGAAATGAAAGGCCAGCCGGTAGCCCCAGTCGGCACACTGGGCCGCGGCCCGAAGCCGCTCGTCAAGCGGTGCGGTGCGCACCTCTTCCCGGGCCATGACCAGCGGACTGTTCAGCGACCAGGCCACCAGGGTGCGGCCGTTGTGCGGCAGATCGCGCAGGTTGGCGATGCTGACGCTCTTGCTCTTCAGCTCAAGCACCGCATTGTTCCGCCCGGCCATAAAACGCACCAGAAGCGGACTGAGCCCGGTCAGGCTGTCCAGGGCCAGACTGTCGGTAAACTCGCCGGTGCCGATGCGGAAGAACCGGTCCGGCTCGGCGCGCAGGGCCAAATCGAGTTCGGTAAACAGGTCGTCGACATTGACGAAAAAACTGAGCCAGGGGTTATTGAGATAGGCCTGCAAGATGCAATACACGCAGTCCATGGGGCAGTTCATGCCGATATTGAGCACCTGATAGCCGCAGCAGCGGTAGGTGCGGGTGCCTGGGCAGGGTTTGAAAAATGCGCCCCGGTTGCGGCACAGCAAAAGATGGCGCTTGCCTGCGCTCAGGTTGCCGGGATAGACGCCGTCGAGTTCCGGGACGCCGCGTGCCTCCAGCACGCTGACCGGCAAATCGGCGCGGCGGGCACGCTGGATGATCTCTTGGGTGTAGGGCAGATCCAGGCAGTCCGCGGCCACGTGCAGGTGGGTGACAAAACGGGCCGGATCGCCGAAAAACGAACTGTGCACAAAAACTCCACGGGCGGGTCGCCGATCGGGGAAAGGACAAGGCGATGGAAGGTTGTGGGCGGTGAAGAAGGGCGGCTTTTTCCGCAGGCCGGAAGCCCTGCTCCTGCTTGGCAAAAGGCGGGGAACGGTTTACCCTGCGGCACTCTCTTCTTTTACCCGCCGCCACATCTGCGCCATCTTTGCGCCATCTTTGGCGCGACAGCCTTTTAAGGACACGCCATGCCCTCGCCCCAGCCCCGACCGGTTCAGATAACCACCGAGTACATCGAACTGGATAAACTCCTCAAGCGGGAAGACTGCGCCTCCAGCGGCGGCGCGGCCCGCCACCTGATCGATCAGGGACTGGTCCGGGTCAACGGCGCGGTGGAAACCCGGAGGCGGAAAAAACTCCGCCCCGGGGACACGGTCTCCTGCATGGACGCCCTCATGGTCGTGCGCGCCGCGCTGCCCCGCAAGGAAGATTAGCGGGTCAGGCGTTCCAGGGCCTCCTGGTAGCGCTGTCGGGTCTTGTCCCGAATCTCCTGCGGCAACGGCGGGGGCGGAGGCTGCTTGTCCCAGCTCAGCGAAGACAGGTAGTCGCGCAGGTACTGCTTGTCGAAACTGGGCTGTCCCCTGCCCGGCGCATACTGGTCCAGCGGCCAGAACCGGGAGGAATCCGGCGTCAGCACTTCGTCCACGAGCATGAGGTTGCCGGCCTCGTCCAGCCCCATCTCGAACTTGGTGTCCGCAATGATAATGCCCTTGGTCAGGGCATAATCGGCGGCCTTCCGGTACAGGGCCAGCGCGGCCTCGGCCATCCGGCCGGTCAACTCCTTGCCGACCAGCTCCTCCATCCGCTCAAGCGAGATATTCTCGTCGTGCAGGCCCTGCTCGGCCTTGGTCGAGGGGGTGAACAGCGGGGCGGCGAACTTGTCGGACTCGCGCAATCCCGCCGGCAGCTTAAACCCGCAGACCGTTGTTCCCTTCTGATACGCACTCCAGAAGGAGCCGGAGATGTAGCCGCGGACAATACACTCGACCGGCACGACCCGGGCCTTGCGCACCAGCATGGAGCGGCCTGCCAGTTGATCCCGATAGGGTGCGCACACCGCGGGAAACTCCTCGACCTCGGCACTGATCAGATGGTTGGGGAGGATGTCGGCCAGCAATCTGAACCAGAACAGGGAAATCTCGGTCAGGATCCGGCCCTTGCCGGGAATGGGCTCGGACATGATCACGTCATAGGCGGACATCCGGTCCGTGGCCACCATCAGCAGCTTGTCGGGATGATCGGGAATGGCGTACATATCCCGGACCTTGCCCCGATTGAGTAGGTGCAGCTCCGGGCAGTCGGTCATGATTACAGCATCAGCCATGGTGTGGACTCCTTGTGCGGAAACGGAAAATGCGGAGGAAAACACGGGGGTCGTGCCTTCCCGGGTAGACAGACCAGCAAGGAACCGCCCGTCGGCGATGTTCCTTCCCTGCCCTGCCTGTCGGTTGCCGGGGTTCAGGGGCGCGAGACAGCGGCTGAAACCTGCTTGCCACCGGAGACCGGCGGTGCTGTCCCGGGAGCGGGCAGGTTTTTGCGCCGGGCCAGGTCGGTCAGCTCCGCGCAGGCCGGGTTCTCATACTCCACCAGCTTGGCCACCAGCGAACCGATCACGATCCGGGACTGAATCTCCACCGGTACCCGGCACTGGTCGTCGGTCAGCCAGAGAACGGTTTCCCCGCTTTTTTCATACAGTCCCTTGAACTGCATGCGCGGCTGCACCTTCAGGGTGCGCACGTCCCCGAAGACCGAAGGCCGACGCTCCCGCTCGACCATGGTCACGCCCACCTCGTGCCGTTTTTTGTCGGCAAAGGTCGGGACCACGATCTCGTTGTTCCGGTTGAAGTTCAGGGCCCGGGTAATGATGAAGGAGGCGAACTCGTTGTAGACCATACCGTCGAGCTGAAACTCCTGAAACGCCTCCTTGTTTTTCCGGTAACGAACCAGGTGGGTGTCCTGGTTGTACAGGGTCAATCGGGAGATTTCCCGACCATAGCCCTCTTTCTGCTCGACCTCGTACCGGGTGGGCAGTTTCATCTCGCCGCCGACAACACAGCGAAAGGTATCGTTGACCGGATAGAACACGGTCAGCGGGCCATAGTCCCGGACCCGGGCCTGAATCAGGTGGGTATCGGGTTGTTCCTGGGGAAGGATGGCGAGATAGACGTCGCCTATTTTCACGCCCCCGCTCCAGGAAACCGCATAGTGCAGGCGTTCGCCGCCGGAAAAAATGGCGCGCAAGGTATCGGCCCGGACTTCCGAGGAGGCCAGTTCCTTGGCCGTCGCTCCGGCCGACAACGCCGCGAGAAGCGTCAGGGCCAGGAGCAGACGGAAAAACCAATGGTGGACAGTATGCATAAAGGAACTCAGGAAGCAGTGGCCAGGGCGAGCCAGGTAGCAAAAAAGAGCGTCACCGAGATCAGGCCGTTCATGGAAAAAAACGATTGGTGGATCCGGGAAAGATCCTGGGGGCTGACAATGGCGTGTTGGTACAAAAGGGCTGCGGCGGTAAGAACGATTCCAGCGTAGTACCAGCCGTTCAGCCCCATGTAGACCCCGGTCCAGGTATAGAGGAGAAAGGCGAGCAGGTGAAAGAACCCGGCGATCCGAAATCCGGTGCGGCGGCCGAAGCAGGCCGGCATGGAGTGGAGCCCGGCCTTGCGGTCAAACTCCGCGTCCATGCAGGCGTACACGCAGTCGAACCCGGCCACCCAGAACAAAACCGCTGCTGACAGCATCCAGGGAAAACCAATCAGGCTGCCGGTCACCGCCACCCAGCCGCCCATCGGCGCAAAGGCTTCGGCAATGCCCAGTACGACATGGCAGAGCCAGGTGAACCGTTTGGTCAGCGAGTAGACCAGGGTCAGCCCCAGGGCCAGGGGCGAGAGTTTTAAGGCCAGCGGGTTGAGCATGGCGCAGGCGAAAAAAAACACCGCTCCGGAAACGAGCACCATGGCCCATGAGGCAGTAAGGCTCACCTCGCCGGCGGGCAGGGCCCGGTTTGCGGTGCGCGGATTGGCCGCATCGAAACGGCGGTCCGCTATCCGGTTGAAGCCCATGGCGCAGGTCCGCGCCCCGGCCATGGCCACGATCACCCAGAAGAAAATCAGCGCCCCCGGCACCCCGCCCGCCGCAAGAAAGGCCCCCTGCAGGGCAAGGGGCAGGGCGAAGATCGTGTGCTCGAACTTGATCATCTCAAGCAGGATGGCGATGTTCTTCCACATGGCGAATCCCTGGCAAGGTATGGTGAAGCGCCGCTTCCTATCAACCGTTTTTCCGGGAGCGGTTCCAAAAAAACAGGCCGCAGGTGCGCGGACAACAGTCAGCATGACCACGTCAACATATCGAAGGCCGCAAAAGGCGTCAACGATTGCATGCAACAGGATGCAAGATCCGGTGTTTTTCGCCCCGCCACCACCAATTGACGGCAGCCGCACTACCAAAGGAGGGGATCAGGGTTTGACGCCGACATAGATCGAGGCGATGCCGAAGGTCAGGGGAATGCGCTTGACCCCGGAAAAACCGGCCTCCCGTATCATGCTCATCAGGTGGGCCGGTTCGTAGAACGCGGCAATGGACGAGGCCAGATACTGGTAAGCCTCCCGGTCACCTGAAATGAGCCCTGCAACAACGGGCAGAATCCGGTGTAGATAGAAGCTGTAAACCGGTTTGACCAACGGATTGGTGGGGCGGGAAAATTCGAGAATCAGCAGCTTAGCGCCCGGCCGGAGAACGCGGTGCATCTCGGCCAGCCCGCGCGCGGTATTGGCCAGATTACGGACGCCGAAGGCCACGGTGCAGCCCTGGAAGGTGTTGTCCCGGGCGGGGATCTGTTCGCCGTCGCCGCAGACCGGCACGATCCGCGCTGGTCGGTCGTCACCAAGGGGCAGGGAGCGGATACCGGCACGGAGCATGTCCTCGCAGAAATCCACTGCCAGAACCCGACGCTCCCGGGCCTGCCGCGTGAGTTCAAGGGACAGGGGCAGTGTACCGGCACAGAGATCCAGCACCCAGCCTGCAGGATTGGCGCGCAGTTGCCTGGTAGTGCGCCAGCGCCAGTACCGGTCGATCTGCAAGGACAACAGCGAGTTGAGCAGATCGTAGCGGTGGCTGATCGAGGCGAATTTCTCGCGGACAAACTGTTTTTTTTCTCCGTCGGGGGGCAGGTCGCAGCCTGGACGGGAGGAGGAGTTGCCCATGTTCGGCCCTACTTGAAGATCTTGAGCGGCAGCACCTCGGCCGGTGCTTCGCCCCGGTCGATCAGGTACTGGAAGTAGCGCTCCAGGGCCTGCAACTTGATCGGGGTCAGGTCATGCTGAATGCCGTGCAAATATCGGGAGCAGGCAGCGCAGTCCATGGGAATGCGCCGGGCCACCCGGTCGCAGATCTCGGGCATGCGCAGCGCGCCCTCATCCCGGCAGCTGAGCAGCATGGCCCGAACGGCGCGGGCGGTTTCCGGCTGCTCGGCAAGAAACGCCTGGCGGACCACGCAGACCGAAAAGACAAAGGGCAACCCGGTGAAACGCTGCCAGCATTCGCCCAGATCGAGCTCGAACGGATAGCGCTGCTCCTCGTGGAGTCGCAGGGCATCGTCGCCGATGGCCAGCACCGCCGCGGCGCTTTCGGCCTCGCCGCCGGCACTGTAGGCGTCACCCACCGAGTACTGAGGCCGCACCTTGTAAAACTCTTCAAGGATGATCTTGACCAGCCGCACCGAGGTGTCGGATTGCCGGGTCAACAGCACCGGCTTGGCGTCGAGCTGTTCGGGTTCAAGCCTGGAATACAGGCACACGCTGCCCACCGGTCCGGTGGCGCTGATGGACAGGTCGGCCAGGATCTGATAGCGCTCGGGCCGGACGGTATAGGCGAACGAGGAAACGAAACCCGTATCGAGCCGGTCTTCGTCCAGCAGCCTGTTCAACTGACTGGGCTGGCCTTCGATCACCTCCCACCCCTCCGGCAGGTCGCGCTCCTTCCAGACCTCGTAGATGGGGGCGACATTGATATAGTTGACCATGCCGATTCGTGCGATCATCGCGGTTCTCCTTGCAAAATGCGCTCAAGGCGAATGGTTGAGCCGGCGCGAACCAGGTGGGCATAGACCCCGGCGGCATCGGCCGCCTCCCCGGCCAGGGCCACGGCCAGTATATCCGCCTCCTTGCCTCCATCCAGGGTGCCGAGCCGGTGCCCCAGGCCCAGGGCCTCCGCGCCGTGGCGGGTAGCCATGGCGAAGATGGCCGCCGGATCGACTCCGGGATGTTCTTCGGCCAGAATCCGCATCTCCTCCCACAGGGACAACTGTGGATTGCTGGCCAGACTGTCCGTGCCCAGGGCGGGCCGGATGCCGTGGGCAAGCAGCCGCTCCACCGGCGCGACACCGGTGCGCAGAAAGCGGTTGCTGCCCGGACACAGGCACACCTGCACGCCCTCGCCCGCCAACATGCGCATCTCCTCATCCGTGACATGGAGCGTGTGCACGCAGAGCGTGCGCGGATCGAGCAAGCCCAGCTCGTACAGGTAGCGAACCGTGCCGCCGTCGACCCGGGGAACAGCGCTTTCATCCCAGAACCCCCGACGCCGGACAAAATCCACCATCTCGCCGCGCCCCTCGCGAAGCAGCTCGCCTTCGGCAGCCGGTTCAGCGGTGTGGATGGGAAAGATCTGCCCCAGGGACGTGGCCCGGGCCTTGATTGCCTGGAGCAGGCGGGGGTGGGTCGAATACACGGCATGACCGGAGCAGAGCACCGTATCCGGCTCCCGGCGCAGTCGCGCCAGGTTCTTGTCGAGCATGCTGCCCGCCAGCCCCAGGTACTCCCTAAAGGCCAGAAGAGTGCCGGGAAACGAGTGCCGCAGCATTTGGCCAAGCGCGGTGTTGCCGATATCGGCCAGCACGCTGGTACCCTGCTCGTACTGGTCAAGCGCGGTCTGGCGGGCCGCGGTTTCAGCCAGCGGACCGGTGGCGCCCAGGCTGGCGCGCAGGGTGATCAGCCGCTCGATCCAGCCGGTGAAGCCGGTGTCCAGCGGCGCGAGCGCCAGGGATTCCAGGTGCGACAATTCCAGATGGGTATGAGCGTTGATCAGGGCCGGTACCAGGACATGGTCCGGATGGTTGATGCAGGGGGCCCCGGCATAGCGGCCGCGGAGTTCGGCTGCCGAGCCGGTCTCGATGATCCGGCCGTCAGCCACGGCAACCGCGCCGCCGGCGATCATCGGCCGGGAAACCGGCGCGACCCAAGGGGCACAATACAGCTGCACGCGGCTATCCATCAGAGCAGGGTGTAATCCATCAGCCGCTGCCGCGGCTGGAAACCGGCATCCAAGACCAGGCGCCGGATTTCCTCTTCCGACAGGCGGAACGAAACCCCGGCGGCTGCCACCACATTTTCCTCGATCATGGTCGAGCCAAAATCGTTGGCCCCGAAAAACAGCGAGAGCTGGGCGATCTTGGGGCCCTGGGTGACCCAGGAGGCCTGGATATTGGGCACATTGTCAAGAAAGATCCGACTGAGGGCAAGCATCCGCAGGTAGCCTGCGGCCGTGGTTTTCTCGATGGCACGGGCAGTGGCCAGCGGGGTGTGGTCCGGCTGGAAGGGCCAGGGGATGAATGCGGTGAAACCGCCGGTCCGGTCTTGCAGGTCGCGGACCCGCTGGAGATGTTCCAGGCGCTCGTCCATGATCTCGACATGGCCGAACATCATGGTTGCCGTGGTGCGCAGCCCCAGGCTGTGCGCGATCTCCATGACCTCGATCCACTGATCGGCCGTGCACTTGTTGGGCGCGAGCGTCCCCCGCACCCGGTCGTTGAGAATCTCGGCGCCGCCGCCGGGAATGGAGTCGAGGCCCGCGGCGATCAACCGCTTGAGCACCTCGACCACCGGCAGGCCGGAGAGTCGGGCGAAATGCTGGATTTCGGGAGGGGAAAAGCCGTGCACATGGATGCCGGTCGTCTTGATGAAGCGCAGCATCTCCTCATAAAATTCCAGCGGCTTGTCCGGGTGCAGACCGCCTTGCAGCAGGATCTGGGTGCCGCCCAGCGCCTTGGTCTCCCGGATCTTGTCGGCCAGCTCCTCGCGACTCAGCACCCGGCCTTCCGGGTGATCCGGGCTCTTGAAAAAAGCGCAAAACTTGCACCCGGAGATACAGATATCGGTATAGTTGATGTTGCGGTCCACCACATAGGTGACCACCGGTTCCGGGTGCAGTCGCCGCCGGATGGCGTCGGCAAGCAGCCCGAGTTCCAGAAGCGAGGCTTGTTCGGCGAGCTGCAACCATGCCGCGCCGTCGATCCGCCCGCCCGCCTCGATGTGGGTGAAAAGGTTTTGCATGGCGCTTAAAAGGTGGCAAGAACGTTGTAGAGGGTGTCGCGCTGCACAGGCTGTCGTCCGGCCTCTCGAATCAGACGAATCAGGGTCTTGTGTCCCAGGGACTGTTCGGTTTCCGCGCCGGCCATGTGGGTGATCTTCTCCTCGGTGACCGTGCCGTCCATGTCATCGGCGCCGAAGGACAGCGCCACCTGGGCCAGCTTGGGCCCGATCATCACCCAGTAGGCCTTGATGTGGGGAAAGTTGTCGAGCATCAACCGGCTGACCGCGATATTGCGCAGATCTTCTATCCCGGTGGTGCCCTGCCCGGACAGCTCGGTGTTCTTGGGATGATAGGCCAGGGGAATGAAGGCGAGGAATCCGCCGGTCTCGTCCTGCAGACGGCGCAGGGCGTCCAGGTGCTCCAGCCGTTCCTCCACGGTTTCGATATGGCCGTAGAGCATGGTGGCGTTGGTGCGCAGACCCAGACTGTGCGCGATGCGGGCCACATTGAGCCAGCCCTCTCCGGGCAGCTTTTTCTCACAGGTCAGGTTGCGGATGCGCGGGCTGAACACCTCGGCGCCGCCGCCGGGCATGGAGCCCAACCCCACATCCATCAGGGCCTGCAGGGTCTCCCGGACCGGCATCCCAGCCACCTTGGCGAGGTGATCGATCTCCACGCAGGTAAACCCCTGGACATGCACCCCGGGCCGAACCTCGTGGATGGCGCGCAGCATGTCCAGGTAGTAGCTGAAGGGCAGATCCGGATGCACCCCGCCCACCACATGAATCTCGGTGATCGGTTCATCCAGCCGCTCACGGACCTTGTCGCGGATCTCGTCCACGCTCATCTCGTAGGAGAGTTCGTGGCCCCGTTCCCGGCCAAAGGCGCAGAACTTGCACAGATTGATGCAGATGTTGGAGTAGTTGATGTGCTGGTTATAAACAAAAAAGGCTTGGTCGCCGTTCTTCCGTTTCCGGACGATATCGGCCAGCGCGCCCACCGCCAGGATGTTGGGATGGGTATACAAAATGCGTCCATCCTCCAGCGACAATCTCTTTCCTGCCCGCACCTTGTCGAGCACGGCGCCCAAACCAGCCTGTTCTATACTGCGCTCCATGTTCATTCCGTCACGTTCCGGTCAAAAAAAGACGCCCCTCGGTGATGACAAGGGGCGTCGGCTCGTGCAGAGAGTGCGCCGATCAATCCAGAAAAAAACGCAGCTTTTCCCGGCGGCTCGAATGGCGCAACCTGTTGAGGGCCTTTTTTTCGATCTGCCTGATGCGTTCACGGGAGACGTTGAACCGCTTCCCGATCTCTTCCAGGGTGTATTCCGCCTTCTCGCCGATCCCGAACCGGAGGCGGATGATTTTTTCCTCCCGATCGGTTAGGGTGGACAGCACCTCGGTCACCCGGTGGGCCAACTCGCGACTCTGCACCACCTCATAGGGCGACTCGGCCTCCTGATTCTCCAGAAAGTCGCCCAGAGTGGAATCGTCGTCGCCGACCGGCGTCTCCAGGGAGATGGGTTCCCGCGAGGCTTCGAGGATGGCCAGGATCTTGTCCATGGGCAGATCGGTCATCTTCGAAATTTCCACCGGGGTGGGCTCCCGGCCCAACTCCTTGAGCAGGGAGTAGAAGGCCTTGAAGAACTGGCTGCGCAGTTCGAGAAAGTGCACCGGCAGGCGGATGGTTCGGGTCTTGTCGAGGATGGCGCGGGTAATCGCCTGACGGATCCACCAGGAGGCATAGGTGGAGAACTTGTTGCCTTTTTTATAGTCGAAGCGGAATACCGCCCGCATCAAACCGAGATTGCCTTCCTGGATGAGGTCAGCTAGGGTCAGGCCCTGATGCATGTAGCGTTTGGCAATGGAAACCACCAGCCGCAGGTTGGCGCGAATCATCGCGTCCTTGGCAAACTCGATCGAACGGTTGTAGGCTTCAAGCTTGGTGGTCAGCTCGAAGAGTTCACGCCTGTCGGGATAGTTGCGGTACGCGATGGTCACACAGTGCCGCATATAGTTGAGTTGCTGTTTCTTGGGCTTCAGGGTCGGGTCGCGACGCTGCCAGAGATCGATGCGATCAACAAGCATCTTGATTTCACCGACACCGGAATCGTCCTCGCGGATCGCAGCAACAATGGCGTCAAACCCTTCGCGGATGGCCTTGGAGTATTTGGCCTCCTCCTCCGGGGTCAGGAGGTCGTACTGCCCCATCTCGCGCAGGTAGGTGGTGGTGGTCTCCTCGCTTTCGTGCTCATCGCTCTCGGGCAGGGCATCGGTGCGCGGCTCTTCCTCGGGAGCCTTTTTGCCGGTCCACTCCTCCCCGGCCAAGGTCTTGAGTTTTCCGGATTCTCCCCGGGTGACGATTTCGATATTGTTCTCGCCCAGGAAATCAAACAGCCCTTCTATGGCCTCGGGATTGTTTATCTGTTCGGGGAGGATATCGTTGAGTTGTTGAAACGTGATGCAGCCTTCATCCTTCCCGACCTCGAGAAGATCATTCTTTATTCCTGCGAGCACCGTCCTTCTCCTTTCAGTCCGTACGCGGGCGCACAAAACGGTTTTAGGGGTACAAAGAATAGAGTAAGGTACTCAGTGTGAGCAAAAAAAGCAATCAAAGAGTAACCTGGATATAAAAAGAGCGGAAAAGCGGAGCGATAGGATGGCTCCGCATCCCATCCAGCTCATTCCACAGATCAGGCCCGTCCCGGGCCGGGAGAAACAGGACATGGTATGCCCTGAAAACACGGTACCTGTAAACATTCTTCGCGAAAGGTCAAGCGGCGTCCTGCTGCCGATTTTTTCCCTGCCGGGCGAGGGCGGGATCGGCGATTTGGGCAAGAGCGCCCGCTTCTTCATCGACTTCCTTCACCGGGCCCGTCAGCGATGCTGGCAGATCCTCCCCGTCGGCCCGATCTCACCGGTTTTCGGTCATTCACCGTACATGAGCTGCTCGGCCTTTGCTGGCAACCCGCTGCTGATCGCCCTCGACACCTTGCTTGAACAAGGGCTGCTGCGGGACGAAGAGGTCCACTGGCCGGTCTTTCCGGAATACCACATCGCTTACCCGGAGGTGATCGCCTTCAAAACCGCCATGCTGCGCACGGCATGGAACCGGTTTCGGACCTGGCCGGGCTACGGCGAGATCCTGGAGGCGTTCAGCGACCGCTGCCCCTGGAGCACTGACTACAGCCTGTTCATGGCGATCAAGGAGGAACAGAACCAAAGCCCCTGGTATGAGTGGCCCGCCGGGCTGCGCGCCGGAACCGCCGCCGCACTCGCCAAAGCCAAAGAGCGGCTGCGCGAGAGCCGCGGCTACTACCTGTTTGAGCAGTGGCTCTTTTTTGAGCAGTGGCAGGAGATGCGTGCCTACGCCGACTCCCGCGGCGTGCAGCTGATCGGCGACCTGCCCATCTACGTGGCGCTTGACAGCGCCGACGTCTGGGCCAACCAGTCCCTGTTCCAGCTTCATCCTCAAACCGGCCGTCCGCTGGCCGTGGCCGGAGTGCCGCCGGATTATTTCAGCGACGACGGCCAGCTCTGGGGCAACCCTCTGTATTGCTGGAACACCCCGGATGCGGCGATTCGCGACCAGCTGTGGCGCTGGTGGGAAGAACGCCTGCGCCTCAATTTCCAGTTGACCCATATTCTGCGGCTCGACCATTTCCGAGGGTTCGAGGCCTACTGGGCCGTACCGGCCGACGAAAAAACTGCGCGCAACGGCCAGTGGGAACCCGGTCCGGGCGCGCCCTTTTTCCTTGAAATGGAACGACGCCTGCACGGGATGCAGATCATTGCCGAAGATCTGGGCATCATCACCCCGGAAGTGGAGGCCATGCGCACCGAACTGGGCTATCCGGGCATGAAAATACTGCTCTTCGCCTTTGACGGCAATCCGGACAACCATTACCTGCCGTACAATATCGAACCCGAAAGCGTCATCTATACCGGCACCCACGACAACGACACCGCGGTCGGCTGGTACCTGAGCCCGGAGGTCGATCACGCAGCCAAGTGGCGCGCCAAGCAATTCGCCAATCAGCACGACGACCATGCCGGTTCCTTTCACCAGAACATCCTCTATCTGGCCTTGGCCTCGCCCGCCAACCTGGCAATCGTCCCTATGCAGGATGTGCTTGGTTTCGGCAATGACTGCCGGATGAACAGGCCGGGCACCCTGCACGGCAACTGGCGCTGGCGGTGCGCGAAACGTTTTCTGACAGACTCCGCAGCAGACCAGCTGGCTGGGGTGAGCACCCTTTTCGGTCGCAATATTGCCCGGACCCGGACACAAACCAGCACCGACCCGGCTGCTGACGCCGCCGACAACACGCCCGCGCACAAATAACAAAGAAGCGCTGACCCACGCATCCGGCTGGCCGATATAGTCCCGCCGGATGCGCCCCGTCCTCCCAGCGATTGCCCTGCCCGGCCGTCGGCAGAAAACGAAAAGACCACCCCCTGCTTTCAGTTCTTGCCCAACCTGAAAACAAGAAGTATTCTCTTTTTCCATATGCAATGCGCCGACACAAGGCGCAACCCAGCACACCCTGTGCGCGCCTGCCCGGACCGCGCAGGGAATCCACTCTCTTTCCCCGTAACTTCGAGGAGAACGACTATGGACAAACGAACACCCTCCCTGTGCACCTGGTCCTTACTGGCCATCCTTGCGCTCGGCATCGGCACGCTGACGTCCCCGGCCGTTGCCGCCGAGACGACCACACCAGATCAGGCCGTACAAAAAACAGACACGGCAAGCACACAGTTGGTCTACGAAGGCGAGGTCACCGGAGTTTCCGAACGGGCCCGGAGCATTTCCATCACCGTGGGCAAGGATGCGGAGGCAAAAACCATGCTGGTTCGCTTTGACCAGCACACCAAGGGCATGGCCCAGGCGGCCAAGGGACGGCCGATGCGGATCTTCTACACCATGCGCGGCAACGAAGCCTATGCCACCGAAGTGCAATTGAAGGTGGCGCAACTCCCGGAAGGCATCGCCGAGATCCGCACCGAGGAGCTCCGCAGCCTGCTGGAGAGCGGCAAGCCGGTCTTTCTTGTTGATTCACGGCCGCCCAACCGTTTTGCTCAGGGCCACCTTCCGGACGCACACTCCATTCCCATGCCTGTCCTGAAGGAAAAAAAGGGCGCGGTACTGCCCAAGGACAAGGAACAGCCCGTGATCTTCTACTGCGGCGGCATCACCTGCCCCCTCTCGCCGGCCTCGGCGGTCATTGCCAAACAGCTCGGCTATACCGATGTCCGGGTCTACCATGAAGGCGAGCCGGAGTGGGCCAAGGCCGCTCTGCCGCTTTACTCCACCCAGGAATTCGTCCTCTCCGGAGATGCGGTGGTGCTTGATCTCCGCACGCGGGACACGGCCGTGGCCGGTCGGGTCAGGGGCGCCTACAGCACACCCTATGATGGACTGGAAGACAGTCTGGGCGATGTGGCGCGCAACGCCCCGCTGATTCTCTATGCGGGCACCGAGGCCCCGACCGAGGCGATAGAAATCCTGCATGAGGAAGGCTTCAACACCGTCTCCCTGATCAGGGGCGGCTACAAGGGCTGGGTCGCTTCCGGTGGCCCTGTTGAAAAGGGCCCGATCTTCAACACCGAGATCAGATGGGTGCGCAAACTCGGCAAGGGCGAGGTTTCGGTGGAGGATTTCCGCAAGGCCGCGTCCGGAGAAGACAAGGACGCCCTTATCGTTGACTCGCGCACCGAGGAGGAGATTGCTGAACTGGGCATCTTCAGGCACACGGTCAATATCCCCCTGGATGAACTGCCCGCCCGGATGAACGAGCTGCCCAAGGATAAAAAAATCTACGTCCACTGTTCCACCGGGGCACGGGCCGACATGGCCTACAATGAACTGGTCAAACACGGATTCAATGTCAAGTTCCTCTTGCTTGACATCAGCGACGCTGCCTGCGACTGCGAGATCATCCGACCCTGACCAAACGCTGCGCTTCCGATCCCACGGAGCGCAAGCCTATCAAAACAAAAGGCCCTGCATCCCCCCGCTGTCCTGCGGGAGGGGTGCAGGGCCGT
This sequence comes from Desulfobulbus sp., assembly GCA_050952385.1. Taxonomy (GTDB): domain Bacteria; phylum Desulfobacterota; class Desulfobulbia; order Desulfobulbales; family Desulfobulbaceae; genus Desulfobulbus. Next base: position 289,805 of record JBMNKV010000001.1, read on the forward strand.
CACTTTTTTCGGCATCAGGCATCACCGCCTGCGAACAGAAACAAACAAGCCGGGCGATGCGCGCAGCGCCTGATTGAGTGCGATCGGCATCAATGAAGTCGGCCGCGGGGAGAAATCCGCCGCTCTAGGCCGGTCAGGGGCCCGGCTGGCCTCGATCGGGTCGAGCAGGTCGATACAGCACGTGTTCCAGGATCAGGACCGTCAGCACCCCCATGACAAAGCCGTTGCCCACGATCGGCGCCAGCAACCGGGGCATGGCTTCCTGTGCACCCGGAGGAAGATAGGCGATCACAACGCTCACCATGGCGGGCACCGCGATGATCATACCGTCCTGAAAAGAAAAACGCGTCGTGGAAAAGGCCACCATCAACCCGGCGGTCAACTGTGCGCTCATGATGTAGAGCAGCGCGGTTCCCACCACCACCCCCGGCACATTCCAGACAAAGGCCGCAATATCGGGCAAAAACGCGATACACACCAGCCCCAGCCCAGCGGGAATCAGGGTGAAGCGGGAGGCGTTGCCGTTGGAGGCGATCAAACCGGTGCTCATGGAAAAACTCACCGAGCCGATCACGCCGAAAAACCCGGCCAGCGCATTGGCAAGCCCGGTCATGTTGATGCTGCTACTGATCCGGCGATCCATGTCCTGTGCCTTGACCAGTTTCCCCACGGCCTGGACAGAGCCCAGGTCGTTGATGGCCAGGGCCATGAAGCAGATGCAAAAAGCGATCAGCAGGCCGGGATCCCAGCCGGGACTCAGGGTGAGTTCCTTAAAGCAGTGGCTGATCATGCTCCCGCCGGAGTGAGTCTGCCAGGCCACGGGCGGAAACACCAGCGAAACCAGCACGCTGCCGCCCACCATGGCCCAGAGCAGCATGGTGGCCTTCCAGGCGCCCTTCAGCAGGCGGTCGGCGGCAAGCATGCACAACAGCAGGACCAAAGCGCAGCCGATCTGGGGCAGGATCAGGTGTGGAGACGGGGCCGCGGTGATCAACCGGACAATCACCGGAGTGATGGTCAGGGCGATGAGCATCAGCACCGCGGCCACCACCCGGACGGTGAACAGGCGGGAGATCCGGGCGAACAGACCGGTCAGATTGAGCAGCCACAGCAATACGCCGCCGGCCGCGATGGCGGTATAGATGGTATCGATGTTCCGCCCCATCCCGGCGAGAATACCCACGATCAACACCGTGGCCGGGCCGGTGACCAGGGGCAGGCGATGACCGAAGAAGATTTGCAGCAACTGTGTGAAGCCGACGACGAAAAACAGCTTCTGCAGGTAGAGCACCTGGAGCGCGGGCTCGTCGAAATGCAGCCCTGCCACCACCTTGCCGGTGACGATGACCGAGGTCATGCCCACGACCAGCCATTGCAGCCCGAAAAGAAGCAGCTCCGGCCAGGGTGGCCGGTCGTCAGGGTGATACCGCAGTTTCAATTTTTCCATGGTACGATCCGTGCGACGGCGGATTCAGTCAAGCGCGTTCACCTGGGCGAGCAATTCGGCCAGGTGTTCAAGATGCGTCCGGGCCACGGCCACGCTTCCCTGTCTGCCGTCGCTCTCCATGGCCTGGGCCAGATCCCGGACGCTTTCAAGCCCCAGACTGGCGGCAGCGCCCTTGATGGCATGGGCGGCCCGGACCACGCCTGCGGCGTCGTCCGCCGCAACCGCCTGCCGCAGTTGGGCAAGATCGGCGGCCGACGAGTCTCGAAACAGCTCCAGCAGTTCGTCGAGCAGCTCCTGGTCGCCCCCGGTCTGCTCCAGGGCAAAGGTCTTGTTCCATTGCAGATCAGCCATACTCCCTCCATCGGTTGAAATCGGACAAAATCAGAGGTCGAATCAGCGGCCGGCGTGAACAGCGGCCACAGAGGAAAAAGGAATTTTCCCCTCGCGCAGACACACCGGAGTACCATTGCGCAGGCCGACCAGGGTCGACCCGCAGCCGCCGGGGGTTGCGCCGCCGTCAAGAATCAGATCGACCTTATCACCCAGAAAATTCGCTGCCTCCGCAGCTGTGGTGGCTGCCGGCTGGCCGGAGATATTGGCGCTGGTGGCTGTAATCGGTCTCCCCAAGGCGGCAATCAGGCGGTTGGCGACAGGGGACGGCGAATGACGCAACCCCACGGTGCCGGTTTGCCCGGTCAGCAGCTCGGGCAGGCCGGGCCGGGCCGGGCAGACCAGCGTCAGGGGGCCGGGCCAGAAGGCCCGGATCAGCGGATCGTACACAGCCGGAACCTCGGCCGCAAGCAGGCTCATCTGTTCCGGGCCAGCCACCAGCACCAGGGTCGGCAGGGTGCGGGAACGCTGCTTGACGCGGTACAGCCGTTCCAGCGCCCGCGGCTGCCAAGGGTCCACTGCCAGGCCGTAGTAGGTTTCAGTGGGAAAGGCCACGACCCCTCCACTGCGCAGCAGCTGGATAGCCCGGTGCACGTCCGCCTCGACCGCATTCTTTGTCGGACTCACCCCTGGTGCAAGGCCGCGTTTTTGGCGGCCACCTGCGCGGCCATCTCGCGGGCATACTCGTCCAGCCGCGCCTGGAGCGCGGCATCCTCCAGCGCCAGTATACGCGCGGCCAGCACCGCCGCGTTTTTGGCGCCAGCCTTGCCGATACCCATGGTGGCCACCGGAATGCCCGGGGGCATCTGCACCGTGGACAAAAGCGCATCCAGACCATTGAGCGACGAGGCGTCCAGCGGCACCCCGATCACCGGTAGCGTGGTCTGCGCGGCCAGTACCCCGGCAAGATGGGCCGCCATTCCGGCCCCGGCGATGATCACCTTCAGCCCCCGCTCGCGGGCGGTGCGGGCGTATTCAGCCGCCTGCGCCGGCGTACGGTGCGCCGAGGAGATGCGCAGTTCACACGCCACGCCGAACTCCCGCAGCTGGTCGGCGGCCAGCTGCATGACCGGCAGGTCAGAGTCGCTACCCATGACGATGCCCACCCGAGGCGTTCCAGCCGAACCGCTGCGGCGGGACAAGGCCCGGTGACCGATATCCCGCCGGTAAAAGCAGCCCTGCCAGGTAATGGCGGCCACCGCGCGATAGGCCCGCTCAAGCGCCTGGGACAGCTCGTCGCCCAGGGCGGTCACGCCCAAAACCCGTCCACCGCTGGTGACGATGGTGCCGTCTTTGAGCGCGGTGCCCGCATGGAACACGGCCACGCCGTCTACCTGGGCGGCCTGTTCGAGCCCGCTGATGGGCTGTCCCTTGGCATAGGCGCCGGGATATCCCTCGGCAGCCATGACCACGCAAACCGCTGGTCGGGGATCGATCTTCAACTCGACCTTGTCCAGATCACCGTCGATGCAGGCATTGAGGATCGGTACCAGATCGCTCTGCAACCGCATCAGCAGCGGCTGGCATTCAGGGTCGCCGAACCGGCAGTTGAATTCCAGAACATTGATCCGGTCGCCGTCGATCATCAACCCTGCATAGAGCATGCCCTGATACGGCCGCCCTTCCTGGGCCATGCCCCGCACCACGGGCGCCATGACCTCGTCCATGACCCGGCGCTCCAGGGCTTCGGTCAGGACCGGCGCCGGAGAATAGGCCCCCATGCCGCCGGTATTGGGGCCCTGATCGCCCTCGAACACCGCCTTGTGATCCTGGGAGGACGGCAGCGGCGCAATGTTGGTGCCGTCGACAAAGGCAATGAACGTCGCCTCTTCCCCGCGCAAAAATTCCTCGACAACCACCCGGTTGCCAGCAGCGCCGAAGGCCTTGTCTTCCATGATCAGGTCAACCGCCTGTTCGGCTTCGGCAATGCTCTGCGCCACGATCACGCCCTTGCCCGCAGCCAGACCATCGGCCTTGACCACGCAGGGGGTGCCAAGCTGCCTGATGAACGCCTTGGCCGCACCGGAGCTGGAAAACGACTCGTACCGGGCGCTGGGGATCTGGTGGCGGGCCAAAAATTCCTTGGTGTACACCTTGCTGCCTTCAAGGATCGCGGCCTTGCTGTCCGGTCCGAATATGCGCAGCCCCTTTTCCTGAAAGGCGTCGACAATCCCGAGAGTGAGCGGCTCTTCCGGTCCGACCACGGTCAGGTCGATCTGGTGCTCCCTGGCAAAGGCGAGCAGGCGGGGGATATCGTTTGCCGCGATATCGACACACTCGGCAAGGGCCCCGATGCCGGCGTTTCCCGGTGCACAATATACCCGCTTCACCCTCTTTGACTGCCGCAGTTTCCACACCAGGGCATGTTCCCGCCCACCGCCGCCAACGACTAGAATATTCATAGCTCCTCCCAGCTCCCCTTTTGCGGGCTCCTTTTGCGGACTCTACGGCTCCGCCCTTTTGTTCTCAATTCTTACCCAATCGTTTCCCCTGCCGTCCAGCAAAATTCCGGGCGCTGCGCACCTGGGCACCGTCCGCGACATACCGGCATTTTTCTTGACACATTATCGGGTGAACTGTAGTATTTTTAAATGAACGTTCATTCATTTTGAATTGCATTTCTTTGTTTTAACGGACTTAAATGAAATCGCAAGACAAACACAGCAAGATCATCCGCGCCGCGACCAAGGTCTTTGCCAAAAAAGGATTTTACAACGCCCGCATTGCCGACATCGCCAAGGAAGCCAAGGTGGCGGACGGGACGATCTACCTCTATTTCACAAACAAATTCGATATATTACTCTCGGTCTTCGAGCAAGAGATCGGCAAACTCATCGGGCAGATCACTCACCTGCTGGAAAAAGAAACCGATCCGCGCGCCAAGCTGGAGGTGTTCATTGCCGCGCACCTCGATGAAATGAAAAAAAATCGCCACCTTGCCGAGGTCATGCACGTCGAGCTTCGTCAGGCGAGCAAGCTCATGCGGGAATACCGAAAAAACACCTTCAACGACTACCTGGAGCTCATCGCCTCCATTATCCGCCAGGGCCAGGAGGACGGCATATTCCGCCCGGAAATCGAACCGGTCATTGCCATGCAGATGATTTACGGCGCACTCGACGAAATCTCGCGATGCTGGCATGTGGGCAGCAACGACTGCGCCTTCACCCCGGAGGAGGTCAGCAGCCAGCTTTCCCAGATCATCTTGCGCGGCATCATGCAAACCCCCGCCGACTGAGGCCCCCGCCCTTCCCTTTCCGGGAAATGACGGGATCTTTTCAACGGATCTCGCCCACCTCGATATCAATCACCTCGAATTCCCGGATACCGCCCGGTGTCCTGGTGACCACCTCGTCGCCCACCTCCTTGCCCAGCAACGCATGTCCCAGGGGAGAGAAGACGGAAATGGACCCGTTTTTCACATCAGCCTCTTCCGGCCCCAGCAGCTGATAGGTCACCTCCACCTCCGTGGTGAGGTCCATAAGGGTGACCACCGTCCCGAAGACGGCCCGACGGGTGGCAACCTTGGAGCAGTCGATAATCTCCGCCCGGCTCAACTTGTCCTTCAACTCCAGAATACGTGCCTCCACCAGACCCTGCCGCTCCTTGGCTGCATGGTATTCGGCGTTCTCGCTTAAATCGCCGTGCGCGCGCGCCACCTCGATCGCCTTGACAATGTCCGGACGCTCCGTGCGTTCGAGCCGTTCCAGTTCTTCACGAAGTCGTTTATTACCCGTCATGGACATGGGGATGCGTTCAATCATAAATACCTCCTGCCCGGGACCGGACGCCGATCACAATCCGCGTCCAAGGGGCGTCTATCAACAATAAAGAAAGCGTTGAGCCGCGACTCAACGCTTTCCAACCCAAAAAAATGCGGGGGCAGAACCAGAACCTACCTGGCAATACGCTCAGCCCGCATGATAAAAGGCCTTGATGGTCTCGACCACATGGGCGAGTTGCTCATCGCGCAATTCAGGGAAGATCGGCAGCGCCAGCGAGGTGGCCGCCGCCCGCTCGGCAACCGGAAACGACTGCGCGCGGTATGCAGGGTCGCGCAGGCATTCCTGCTGATGCAGGCAGAGCGGATAGTAAATTTCGCAGCCGATCTCCCGGGCATGCAGAAACTTCAACAACTGGTCGCGCTCGGGAACCAGAATGACGAACTGGTTGTAAATATGTGCATCGTGCCGATCAGCTCCGGCAACTCCGGCATACACTTCGGTGGGCAGCACCACGGGATCGTCAACCAGCCCGGCCTCGAAAAAAAGCTGGCGGTAACGGGCCGCGTTTTTTCTGCGCCCTTCGTGCCAGCGTTCAAGATAATCGAGCTTGATTGTCAGTACCGCAGCTTGGATCGGGTCCAGACGGAAGTTGCCGCCCACCCGGGAATGGTAGTACTTGGGCTCGGCGCCATGGTTCCGGTTGGCCCGAAGAATCTGGTCCAGCTCCTTGTCCGCAGTGGTGACCAGGCCGCCGTCGCCGATGCCTCCAAGATTTTTACTCGGGAAAAAAGAAAAACACCCGCAGGTTCCCATGCTGCCCGCCCGGTGCCAGGAGATCGTTCCGTTGTTGGTGAACGGGCACTCCGCACCGATGGCCTGGGCCGCATCCTCGATCACGGCCAGCCCATATCGTTCAGCCAGGACCAGCAATGGCTGCATGTCGGCGCACTGGCCATACAGATGCACCGGAATCATCGCCTTGATCGGTCCGCCGTGGCCGCGATCTTCGGCCAAGACCGCCTCTGCCGCAGCCGGGTCGATATTGAAACTCTGCGGATCGATATCGACGAAAACCGGCGCAGCCCCTACCCGCAGGATCACGCCCATGGTGGCGAAAAAACTGTACGGAGTGGTCAGCACCCGGTCCCGGGGACCGATGTCAAGCGACATCAGGGCGGCGAGCAGGGCATCAGTTCCCGACGAAACGCCGATACCATGGGGCACGCCGCAGTAGGCCGCGACCCTTTCCTCGAACGCCGCGACTTCAGGGCCGAGAATGTATCCGGTGGAATCAAGGACGCGGGTGACGGCTTCCAGAAGTTGGGGACGCAGGGAGGCCAGCTGTGGCTTCAGATCGAGCAGGGGAACATGCATGGGGGAACCGTGGTAAAAGGAAGGGGTCAGGGCGAATCATCCGTTGGCCCGGCGACAAGGATCACCCCCTCGCCATCAAGCACGTCCTGGATGTCCGGGATTTCTTTTTCAAGATGCTTGCGCAGTTTTTTCAACAAGTTGGACTCAATCTGCCGCACCCGCTCCCGCGAAATGCCGAACTCGTCGGCAATGGTCTGCAAGGTCTTGGGTTCATCGCTGAGCAATCGGAAAGAGAGAATGCTCTGTTCTTTCGGGTTGAGATGGGGATAGAGCTCGTCCAGCATCTTGCCCAACTGCTCCCGAACCTGCTGGCCAGCCACCATCTCTTCGATGCCGGGCCCGTCATGGGGCAGAAAACTCTTCCGTTCCTCTTCGGAATCACCGCGCACCGGGGCTTCCAGGGAAAGATCCCAGTTATCCATGCGCTGGCTCATCTCGATGACGTCGCTCTCCCTGACATTGAGCCGCTCGGCCAGCAGTTTGACCTCGGGTTTGAAGCCCTGGGACTCCAGCAGTTTCTTTTCCTTGTTGAGGCTGAAGAACAGCTTCCGCTGGGCCTGAGTCGTGCCGATCTTGACCAGCCGCCAGTTATCCATGATGAATTTCAGGATATAGGCGCGAATCCAGTAGCCGGCATAGTAGGAAAACTTGACGCCCCGGTAGGGGTCGAACTTCTTGGTCGCCTGCACCAGTCCGACGTTCCCCTCCTGGATCAGATCCATGAAATTCTGCATCCAGTATTTCTGGAAATCCATGGCCACCTTGACAACCAGACGCAGGTTGGAGGAAACCAGCCGGTACGCCGCGTCGGGATCGCCGGTTTCCTGAAAGCGCACGGCCAGATCCTCAGTCTCTTCGCGGGTCAACAGCTCGTACTGGCTGATCTCCTGAAGATAATGATGCAACGCCGGGTTGCTGACCGCAGGAAGATTCTCATCCTGGCTGACCAACACCAAAGCGGCCTGCGGAGCGCGTTCCTGCTCTTCGTCGGTGATGTCGCGTTGTTCGTTCTGTTCGGTCATGGGTTGTCGGCAGCGGGAGAAAACAGAACCCTGCACGGCAGACGCAGAGGTCGTGCCAGCAGGGTTTCAGTGGACTTTACTCGAAAAAATGGAAAATACCAGTTTAATATGTTCGAAGCAAGTTGGGGAGTTTTTTTTTCAGGAAATCTATGCTAGAAAACGGAAGCCATGCAGGCGGCCCTTCCATCCCCCTTCCTTCCCGCACATAAAACATGAAAAATATTCGCAACTTCAGCATAATAGCACATATCGACCACGGCAAATCCACCCTTTCCGACCGGATGATCCAGCTTTGCGGACTGGTCAGCGACCGCGAATTCAAGGACCAGCTCCTCGACAACATGGATATAGAGCGGGAACGGGGCATTACCATCAAGTCGCAAACCATCTGTCTGCCCTTTCAGGCCGATGACGGCGAGCAGTACATTCTGAACCTGATCGACACCCCCGGTCACGTCGACTTCAGCTACGAGGTTTCCCGTGCCCTGGCATCCTGCGAGGGTGCGCTCCTCTTGATCGACGCCTCCCAGGGGATCGAGGCCCAGACCCTGGCCAATCTCTACCTGGCCCTGGAAAACGAACTCGAAGTCATTCCGGTGATCAACAAGATCGACCTGCCCGCCGCCGAACCGGACAAGGTGGCGGAAAGCATTGTCGCGGAACTCGGTCTGGAGGCCGACAGTATTCAGCGCTGCTCCGCCAAGACCGGCGAGGGGGTCCGGGATGTGCTGAACGCCATTGTCCGGCTCTCGCCCCCTCCGAGCGGCGACCCGGACCAACCCCTGCAAGCCCTGATTTTCGACGCCCATTACGATCCCTACCGCGGCACGATTATCTCCGTGCGCATCGTCAACGGTTCGGTCAAGGTGGGAGATATCATTGTGTTCATGTCCAACGGCGCGGAGTACCGGGTAGAAGAAACCGGCACCTTCCGGCTCCAGCGCCAGGCGGAAGAACAACTCTCCGCCGGCGAGGTCGGCTACCTGATCGCAGGCGTCAAAAACGTGGCCGATACCCGGCCCGGCGACACCATCACCCTCAAGGAACATCCCTGTAGCGCTCCCCTGCCGGGCTTTCAGGAGGTGAAACAGGTCGTTTTCTCTTCACTGTATCCCATCAACACCGATGAGTACGAAGACCTGACCGCCGCCCTGGAGAAACTCAAGCTCAATGACGCGGCCCTCACCTTTCAGAAAGATTCTTCGGTGGCCCTGGGATTCGGCTTTCGCTGCGGCTTTCTTGGCCTGCTGCACCTGGAGGTTGTGCAGGAACGACTGGAGCGGGAATTCGACATCTCGCTCATCCTGACCGTACCCACGGTCAAATACCTGGTCACCTTGCAGGATAAAACGGTCATCGAGGTCGACAACCCGGCCTACTACCCGGATCCCGGCACCATCGCCCGCATCGAGGAACCCTACATCAAGGCCACCATCCACATTCCCGAACGCTACATGGGAGCGCTCATGACCCTGTGCATGGAACGACGGGGCGAAAACACCAAGTACCACTATCCCATGCCCGGCAGGATCGAGTTCACCTGCGAGCTGCCTCTGGCCGAGGTGATCTACGATTTTTACGATCGCCTCAAATCCGTGACCCAGGGGTACGGTTCGTTCGACTACGAGTTGATCGATTACCGGGCCAGCGACCTGGTCAAGCTGGATATCCTGGTCAACGGCGAACAGGTGGACGCCCTGTCCCAGCTGGTGCACCGCCACCGGGCCCGGGAGCGGGGCCTGCTGGCCTGCGGGCGCCTCAAGGAGGAAATTCCGCGCCAGATGTTCAAGATTGCGATCCAGGCAGCCATCGGCGGCTCCATCATCGCACGGGAAAACATCTCGGCGCTGCGCAAGGATGTCACCGCCAAATGTTATGGCGGCGACATCAGCCGAAAACGGAAATTGCTGGAAAAACAGAAGGAAGGAAAGAGGCGGATGAAGACCGTGGGCAACGTCGAGATTCCCCAGCGGGCCTTTCTCGCGGTGCTTAAATCGGATCAGTGAGCGTTGCGCCGTCGGCCGGCGCAGCGACATAACCGGCCAGACGCAGGCGCAGGGTGTCCAGCCCCTGATCGGTGCGCGCCGAAAAAATGATACGGTCGGCCGCAGTCAGGGTCAGGGCTGCATCGAGCAGGACCGCATTTTTCAGCTGCTGCGCGCGGCTCAGCTTGTCGGCCTTGGTATAGACGGGCAAAAAAGGCCGGCCGAGAAAACGGAGCCAGTCGACCAGTTCCCGGTCCAGCTGCTTCAGTTCGTGACGCAGGTCGATGATCACCACCACGCAGGCCAAGGTGGCACGCGTCTCCACATAGCCGCCGACCAACCCCTGCCAGTCCATCCGGAGTTCCCGGGAAACCCGGGCAAAACCGTAGCCCGGCAGATCGACCAGATACAGCGAGTCATCCACCGCAAAATAATTCAGGGACCGGGTCTTACCCGGCTGGGCACTGGTTTTGACCAGTCCGGTCCGCCCGACCAGCCGGTTGATCAGGCTCGACTTGCCGACATTGGAACGACCGGCAAAGGCGATTTCCGGCCGAACCGGTTCCGGAAGCTGTTGCAGCGTATGGGCGGAAAGCAGAAAGCGCGTCTTTTTGAATTTCATCTTCCGCCCCGCTCCTTCAGACGACCTTGTTGAGGGAATACTCGATGATTCCCTCAGCACCGCTCTTTTTCAGCTTGGGCACCAATTCCCGGACCTGATGCTGCGAGATGACGGTTTCCACGGAAAACCAGGAGTGGTCGTAGAGTTGGGCCACGGTCGGCGCATGGAGGCTGGGCAGCATGCCGACCACCTTGCTCAGCCGCTCTTCAGGAACGTTCATCTTCAGCCCGACGATCCGGTCGGCGCGCAAGGCACCTTGCAAGAGCATGGAGATGTTGGTGATCTTTTCCCGTTTCCACGGATCGGCCATGGCCTCGTGGCTGGCGATCAGCTGGGTGTTGGACTGCATCATCTCGTGGATGACCCGCAGACCATGGGCCCGGATGGTGGACTCTGTTTCGGTCACCTCGACAATGGCGTCGGCCAGTCCGGACACCGCCTTGGCCTCGGTGGCGCCCCAGGAAAACATGATGTCGACCTTGATGCCCCGCTGATCGAAAAACTTGCGGGTCGCGTTGACCAGCTCGGTGGCGATGCGTTTCCCCTCAAGCTGCTCCAGCCGGGTGATATCCGAATCGCCCGGTACGGCGACCACCCATCGGGTCGGTTTCTTGCTGACCTTCGAGTAGACGAGATCTTCCACCACCACGATGTCCGAACCGTTCTCCAGGGTCCAGTCCTTGCCCGTGATCCCGGCATCGAGCAGGCCGGATTCCACATAGCGCGACATCTCCTGCGGCCGGCAGATGGAGCAGGACAACTCCGGGTCGTCCACCTCGGGGAAATAGTTGCGCGACGCCAGTTTGATCCTCCAGCCCGATTTCTCGAACAGGGCGATGGTTGCATCTTCCAGACTGCCTTTCGGGATGCCTATCTTCAATACATTCATGTTCTCTCTTCCTGTGGCTTACGTTCCTTGTCTTTTTTGCCGTACACGACCTCGGGATCAAAAACCGGCTGCTGCTCGTGAACCATCAGCGCACCATCGGTCACCGTACGGTAAAAGCAGCTGCGATACCCGGTATGGCAGGCTGCCCCGCCCAGCTGTTCGACCTTGTACACCACGGCGTCCTCGTCGCAATCCACCAAAATCTCTTTGATCAGCTGTACATGACCGGAACTCTCACCCTTGAGCCAGAGAGACTGTCGGGAACGGCTCCAGTAATGGGCCTTGCCGGTGGCCAGGGTCTTTTCCCAGGCCGACTTGTTAATATAGGCGAGCATCAGTATTTCGCCGGTCTGATAATCCTGAACAATGGCCGGGATGAGGCCGCCGGGATCCTTGTCAAATGCGAGTTCTATCATGGGAGCGCCATGGAATCCGGTTGAAAAAAGAACGGAGCGTACAGGCGGAAGAGGCGGTACAGCTCCCCCCTCGAACCAGCTTCTGCAACGACTCCGTCTCTCATTCACAGTGTTCTGGGTTGAATCGCTTCCATGTATGCCGTCCGGAATGCTTTGTCAAGTTTTCCGTCGGCATCCGTGCGCTTGTCAAAGAAAGTCCTCCGGGGTATATAGAGTATTCTTTTTTCTCCCGTCATCAACAAAGGATCTGTCCATGTGCCCCGTACAATTGCTTGATACCGTCTCAGTCAGCTACACTGCCGCCCTGCCCTCCGGAGAGGTCGTCGAACATGTCCCGGAAACCGAGCCCATCACCCTGGCCATCGGCTCGGGACGCATTCTCAAGGCTGCCGAGGTCTGCATGCTGGGCATGGAGCCGGGAGAAAGCAGAACCGTGGATATTCAACCGGAAGACGCCTTCGGCTCCTACCAGAAAGCACTGGTCCAGACCCTGCCCCGCTCGGCGTTCGGCGATCGGCTCGATCCCAAACCCGGCATGATCCTCGCGCTGAACATCGAAAAAAACGGTATGGAGCAGCAGGTTCCCGCCACGGTCCTCGCTGCGGATTCAACCTCGGTTACCGTTGACTACAACCACCCTCTGGCTGGCCGGGTGATTACCTACACGATGAAACTGCACGCCATCGGAACTTGATAACTCATCTATAACACTGATCTTTTCTTACAGACTCAGTCTCCTCTGACAGATCGCCTCCGCGGCGTCTTCGCAACTCTCCGGCACGCTGGCCGGAGCGTTGCGTTCCTCTCCGTTTTATCCCGCCTCGCATCTTTTGTACGAAAATTTCTGTACAATCACTTTCGGCAACGTACAATATTCAGTGAGATCATTATGTTCCGCGCTCGCGCCACCAATCAAACCATCCAAGCGGGCGGCGGCGTGTTCCGTCCGTAAAAATTCGCTGTTTCCGAGGTTGAGGAGAGTTGTATGTCTATTGAAGATGATGAAATACTGCAGGGATTTATCGAAGAGTCGATCGAGCATCTGGCCGATATAGAAGCCGACCTTCTCGCCATAGAGGAAGGCGGCGCCGATATCGATGTCGAGCTGGTCAACAAGGTGTTCCGCGCCGCGCACTCGATCAAGGGCGGAGCGGGATTCATGGGCCTGAGCGTCATTCAGGATCTGGCCCATGCCACGGAAAACGTACTGGGCCTGATCCGAAGCAACAAGCTGGTGCCCACGGGAGAAATCGTCAATGTACTTCTTCTGGCTACCGACGAGTTGCAACACCTGATCGGGGATGTCGGCAACAGCAACAGTGTCGACATCTCCCGCCATACCGTCGCGCTGAATGCGATTTATGAGGGGCGGAGCGTGCCCCAGACAACGGATTCCGCCCCGAAAGCAACCGCCCCTTCCCCGCAGCCCGCTCCGGAGGAGCCGGAGGTCGAAGAGGCAGAGCATGATGACGAGGGGCATGACGAGGCCTCCGAAACCGAGAGCGATCCAAGTCTGGCCGACACGGAGAGTGAAACCAGGGACGAAGGCGAGCCTCCGCCCAACTCTTCCCGTTCCCGCAAGACATCTTCCAGCTCGCCCAAAACAGACACCAGTATCCGGGTAACCGTCAGCCTGCTCGACCAGCTGATGAATCTGGCCGGCGAACTGGTCCTGTCCCGCAATCAGCTCCTGCAAACAATCACCTCCGGTGATGTTCGCAACGCAGAGGCTGTGGGACAGCGTATCGACCTGGTCACCTCCGAACTCCAGGAGGCGATCATGCTGACCCGGATGCAGCCCATCGGCAATGTGTTCAACAAATTCCCACGGGTGGTTCGAGATCTTTCCCAAAAGCTCGCCAAAGAGATCGACCTGACCATAGTCGGCAAGGATGTCGAACTCGATAAAACCATCATCGAGGCAATCAATGACCCGCTGACCCATCTGGTACGCAACTCGGTCGATCATGGTGTTGAAACTCCCCAGGAACGCATCAAGAAAGGCAAGGATGCCCGAGGCCTGATTGTACTCAAGGCATACCATTCCGCCGGTCAGGTCGTCATTGAGATCAGTGACGACGGCAAAGGGCTCGACGGCGACATGCTGGCCGAGGCTGCCATCAAAAAAGGCCTGATCACACAGGAACAGGCCAAGGCCATGTCCGACAAGGAGCGGATCAACCTCATCCTCCTTCCCGGCTTCTCCACCGCCAAAAGTGTCACCGACATTTCCGGCCGCGGTGTGGGCATGGATGTGGTGAAAACCAACCTGGACCAACTCGGCGGATCGATCGAAATCGAATCCGAGCTGGGCAAAGGCACAACCATCAGCGTCAAACTCCCCCTCACCCTGGCTATTATCCCTTGCCAGATCGTTATGACGGGTGGGGAACGGTATGCCATTCCGCAGGTCAATTTGGAGGAGCTGCTGCGTATTCCGGCCTCAAGGGCCAGGGAGCGAATCGAACGGGTCGGCGACGCCGAGGTGGTGCGCCTGCGCGGCAATCTGCTCCCGCTGATCAGGATGTCCGATGTGCTCGACATCGAGCCGATGACCTATTACGACCTGATCGAAGAAGAAACCAAAATCGATCGGCGTCAGAACATTGCCGACCGGCGAGAAGAGGAACAAACATCCGGCCAGAAAGACGCAACCTCGTCCAAAATGCAGCAGCGTTCCGGGGAAGATCGTCGCCAAAGCGCGTCCAGCGCCCTCAATATCGTGGTGGTCTCCACCGGGGCTATCCGCTACGGCCTGATCGTCGACCGCCTGCAAGACTCCGAGGAAATCGTCATCAAGCCCCTGGGTCGCCACTTGCAACAGTGCCAGGGATACGCGGGCGCCACCATCATGGGGGACGGCCGGATCGCCCTGATTCTCGACGTGGCCAATCTTGCCCGCATGGCTGGACTGACCTCTCTTGACGAAAGCGAACGGGCGGCGGAACTGGCTGAAGCCACCAAAGAAGCCATTACCAAAACCCGCGACAAGCAAGCCCTGCTCACCTTCTTCAGCTCAGTGAAAGAGCAGTTCGGAGTGCCGCTCAATCAGGTGGAGCGGGTGGAAAAGATCAAACGCCACCAGATCGAGGAAATTGGCGGACGCAGGGTGATGCAGTACCGGGGGGGTACCCTTCCCCTGGTCAGTATCGACGAGGTGGCCGCAGTCCAGCCGCTGGAGGACCATGACGATCTTTTGGTCATCGTCTTTCATCTGGCGGGCAAAGATGTGGGCCTATTGGCCATCGGACCCATCGACGCCATTGAAATCGCCATGGAGATCGATGACGTCACGCTGCAACAATCCGGTATCATGGGATCCACCATCATCGGCGATCGCACCACCATGCTGGTCGATATTTTCGAAATTCTCAAGATTTCGAATCCCCAATGGTTTGCCGACCATGCCGCGTATGCGGAACTGGATGTCGACGAGGAACAGGTTCCAATCATACTCATCGTCGAAGACTCGAACTTCTTCCGCAACCAGGTCAAAGGATACATGCAAGAGGCAGGGTTCACTGTTCTGGAAGCCGAAGACGGTGTCGTCGCCTGGGATATACTTGAGCAGGAGGGCGATTCCATCAGCATGGTCGTCACCGACATCGAAATGCCGAACATGGACGGCTTTGTCCTGACCGAAAAGATCAAGGGCGATGACAGGTTCAGGCATCTGCCGGTTATCGCCCTGACCACCCTGGCCGCTGATGAGGACATTGCCCGCGGCAAGGCCGTAGGTGTGGACGAGTACCATATCAAGCTCGACAAGGAACGCCTGATGGAAAGTGTGCATCGCTACGCCAAAACAGCCCTGATGAGTGCCTGAACATGGACGTCGGCACTCTGCGGAATTCGGAGCCAAAACATCCGTAGGATACACGGAAGTGCCGTTTTCCTCCGGACCGGGTTGCAAACCGGTGTCGTACCGCAGCTGAAGAGAGCACGACCAAGACGTATCACACCAAGGAGCAGTGAGGAGGCGCGCAACAAGCGCCTCCTCATATGATCTTTTCAGCGGCCATACAAAGCTGTCATTTTATCGATATACAGGAACAACCGTTGACACATGAGAGGAGTTGACGGGACGATTCTTGCTATATATCAAAAAAACGAACATCATCCTTCATTTATACGGAGTAAATTTATGTCAGAAGGACAAAAAACAGCAAAAAACATCATCGAACTTTCAACGTTCTATGTTGGTGATGCCTTATGCGGTATGGACATACTCAAAATACAGGAAATCAACAAACTGATGGAGATGACCAAGGTACCGCAGGCCCCAGAGTACATGGTCGGTATACTCAACCTTCGAGGGCAAATCGTCACCATCATTGATTTGGGAATGAAACTTGGGCTTTGTTCTATTGAAAGAACAAATGAATCCAGAAATATCATCATCAACGCACCGGGTGAACATATCGGATTGGTCGTCACCAAAATCAGCGATGTCGTTATGGCCGACCCGGAAAAAATAGAGCATGCCCCTGCGAATATGAACGGCATTCAAGGATCTTTTTTTACAGGTGTCTATAAGACAGAAACAAAACTTATAGGCATACTGGATGTAAAAGAAGTGCTTAGAATAGAAACAGATAATATTTCAAGAGGCATTGAACGATAATAAATTCTATCTCATTTAGGTTATGTTCGGTAAAAATATAAAGGTACTGGTTGTAGACGATACCATCGTCTATCGTAAAGCGGTCAGCGACATTCTCAGCGAAATGCCGGGTGTCGAGGTGGTCGGAGTCGCCCACAACGGCAAAATCGCCATTTCAAAAATTCAGACGCTCAAGCCTAATCTGCTGACCCTGGATATTGAGATGCCGGAAATGAACGGGATAGAGGTGTTGCAGTATCTCCAGAAAAACAAACCGGACATCTCGGCTATCATGGTCTCCACCCTGACCAGTGAAGGCGGAGACATGACGATGCGTGCTCTGGAACTCGGCGCATACGACTTTCTCCTCAAACCGTCGACAACCAACATCAACGAAAGCAAAGAGCAACTCAGACTCCTGCTGACCCCACTGATCAAGGCCTTCCAAACCGGAAGGACGACCGTGGGCTCAATGCAGACCTCCCGTACGCCCCTGCTCCGAACCCCCCGCACCATTCCCGCAACCACGGAAAACCGTTCCAGCGACGTCCCGGCTCCCGGATCGACGCGAACTACTGGCAAGGACACAGCAGGGGCAACGGCAAATTTCGGCCGCAGACAGGGAAAATCTGAAATTGTGGCCATCGGCATCTCGACAGGCGGCCCCAATGCCCTGGCGCGCATGATGCCCATGCTGCCGGGCGACATCGGCGTTCCCATCGTGATTGTCCAGCATATGCCCCCTGTTTTCACCAAATCACTGGCCAACAGCTTGAATGCCAAATGCGCCCTGACCGTCAAAGAGGCTGAAGAGGGAGAAGCCATTCAGCCAAATGTTGCATATATAGCCCCCGGTGGTAAACAAATGAAACTCGTGGCCTCCGCCGACGGTTTGAATCGCATAATACGGCTCACTAACGATCCTCCCGAGAATTCGTGTCGTCCTTCCGCCGACTACCTCTTCCGCTCGGTTGCCGACTATTACGTGGGCCGGGCCACCGGAGTCATCATGACCGGGATGGGATCGGACGGCACCAAGGGATTGCAACTGATGAAACAAAAAGGAGCCCACGTCATCGGCCAGAACGAGGCGACCTGTGTTGTCTATGGCATGCCCAAAGCGCCAGCTGATCTCGGGCTGGTCGACGTAGTCGCGCCCCTGGACAACATTGCCAACGAAATTGTCAAGTCCCTCAGATAACGTATTTTGTGCGAAACGGGCTCCCATGCTGAACATCAGTGCTGAAGAAATCAAGGTTATATCTAAATATATACACGATATTTCAGGAATATATCTTGATTCAAGCAAGAAGTATCTCCTAGAGACCCGGCTCAATGTCCTTGCCGAAGAGTACGGATCTTCCAGCTATATGGATTTTTACCAAAAAGCCAAGGCGGATACATCCAAGGTCATCGAACGGAAAATCATTGATGCCATTTCAACCAACGAGACTCTTTTCTTTCGCGACAATGGTCCCTTCCAGCTTCTGCAGCATAAAATTATCCCTGAACTGATTGATGCCCGATCAAAAAAAGGATCGCTGCTGAAACCCAACATCAAAATATGGAGCGCAGCCAGCTCCACCGGCCAAGAACTGTATTCTGTCGCCATCGTCTTGCGAGAGCTGCTTGGAGATCTGTCGAAATACTCTCTCAAACTCTTGGGCACAAATATCAGTGATGCGGCCATTTCCCAGGCAAGTAGCGGAAAATACAATAAATTTGAAATTGAAAGAGGGCTGCCGAAAGACAAACTGAACAAATACTTCACCCCTTCCGGTCAGACCTGGAAGGTCCATGATCAGTTGCGGGCCATGGTAAACTTCCGAAAATTCAACCTGATGTCGTCTTTTGCCGGTTTGGGAAAATTCGACATCATCCTGTGCCGCAATGTGGCGATCTATTTCACGCTAGAAGACAGAAAAAAACTGTTCAACAAGATCGCCGACACACTTGAACCGGATGGATATCTGATCATCGGATCGACAGAATCACTGACAGGGGTCTGCCCGCGCTTTATCCCCAAAAAACATCTGCGCACGATCTTTTACCAACTGCAATGAAATGCAGGGAGCCCTGCCGACACATTCACAATGCGTACAGCGAATCACAATGCTATGGTGCAGCTATGAACGACATGACAATTCTTGTTGCCGACGACGATCCGGTGATCAGGAAACTTTTTGAAAAGCGGCTCAGCAAGGAAGGATACACGGTCACCCTTGCCGAAGACGGCGCCTCTGCGGCAGCCCTGCTGGAATCCAGGCCCTTTGATGTGGTCATTACCGATCTGGTCATGCCCGGAGCAATCGACGGCATCGCATTGCTCAACATTGCCAAGCAGCGCCGCACGGAAACAGAGGTAGTCATGATCACCGCGCACTCTTCAGTGGACACCGCTGTCGAGGCCATGAAAAAAGGAGCCATCGATTACCTGGAGAAACCCGTCAACTTTGACGAATTGTTCCTCAAACTGGAAAAAATCGCCGAAATCAAGGCCCTGGTCAAAAACGCCGGCGACCTCCGGGAAGCGATGAGCGTCACCGAGACATCCGCAGCTCAAACCATCCAGGATCTCGAAATGGCCAACAGCACACATCAGCAGCTCGTGCGCCAGCTGCGCTCCGTGCTAGGCGACCAGTCCCTGGAGGCGGAGAGCCGAATCCGCCAAGCCCTGCAACTGCTCGACACCAGCCGATGACCTCCCGGCCCACCCCTCCACTCCCCGACGAAACCCTCTCCCCCTACGACAGGTTGCAGCAGGTAGTCGCCACCTTGCGTGGCGATACCGGCTGCCCCTGGGATCGCAAACAAACGCCCGCCTCGCTCAAGCGCTATCTGCTGGAAGAATGTCAGGAACTCGCGGATGCCGTTGACCAGGAAGACCCTGCCGCCATTCGCGAAGAAATCGGCGACGTGCTGTTCATCCTCACCATGCTGACTACGATGTTCACGGAGCGACGACTTTTTACAGCCGACGACGTTCTCACGGACATCGTCGCCAAGATGATCCGGCGGCACCCGCATGTCTTCGCACAGGCGCCCACCGGCGACGAAGCCTACCTGCGGGAACAGTGGGAACGCATCAAGCGGCAGGAGAAAACCGACACGCCCTGACCGTCCGCCAACGGAGCCCGAACCTTTTCTCTTGACATTTTCCTCCATATCTCATTAAAATTTTAGATTCATTTTTACACCTTCTCGCTCTCACATCATGGAAGCGAGGGCCGCATTGACCAAGAGGAGGCATCATGCGACATTACGAGACCACGTACATCCTCCGTCCCAATCTGGGCGAAGGGCAATTCACGGAAATCATCGACCGAACCAATGCGATCATCACCGGTGATCAAGGCACTGTCATTTGCCTTGATCGCTGGGGCATGAAACGGCTCGCCTATGAGATCAAAAAAGAGGTCCAGGGATACTACGTCTATATCAACTATGCTGCCCAGGGAAAGACGGTCGACGAAATCGAGCGTATCTTCCGTATTGACGACAGGGTTCTCAGGTACCTGACCATCAAACTGGGTGATTCCATCACCGCGGAAGGCATCGAAGCGGAGCAGCAGCGAATCGCTGCAAAAGCCGCAGCTCGCGACGCCGACGAAAGCGCGCAAGACGAAGATGACGATGATGAGCAGGAAACCCGGCAAGACGAAGACGACGACAACTGATCTTCATTTGACACAGCATTTCTTCCAAGGAGTTATCCATCATGGCGCAGCCAAGAAAAATTTTCACTCGCCGTCGTGTTTGCCGTTTTTGCACGGACAAAGAGTTGACGATTGATTACAAGGATCCAAAAACACTCAAAAATTTTGTTACCGAACGGGGCAAGATCATTCCCCGCCGTATCTACGGCACCTGCGCCAAGCATCAGCGGGCCCTGACCGAGGCGGTCAAGCGGGCTCGGCAGCTCGCCCTGTTGCCGTATTCGGGAAATACCCAGATCTGAGACGCCGGCAGGTTGGCCATGACCGGACCGAACTGGAAAACTGATTTTTCGCCGCCCGGTCAAATTCTTTTGTTCAGCAGTCTGTTTTTTTTACCGGCCCTGAACCCGGCGATATTCGGATGGTTCAATGGTCTGTTGGCGGTTCCTGTTTTCTTTATGCTGTCGATCAACGGCCCCACCCTTGGATGGCGCAAAATCCGCGCCGGTCTGCTGGTGGCTGCTGTTGGGTCCGTTGTGGTCGGCGGTTTCGCGATTTTCGGCTTTGCCCTGACCTCGGTCCCTCTGGGATTGTATCTCTATCAGAGTGCATACAGAGGTGAAACCGCAGCGATAAGCGGCGGCAAGGGCGCGGTGGCGATGGCCGCCTCCTGGCTGGCGTTCTGGGCCCTGTACGGCGCGCTGGCCGGCTTCAACCCCTATACGGAGCTGCTCTCCGCCATAGACCAGACACTGGAACAGACCAGGGAAATCTACACAGCCAACGAACTCGACCTGGGTCCGGAGGTTGTTGCCGCCACCGAGCAATTTATTGCGGCGGCACGGGCGACCATGCCCAAAATGCTGCCTGGTCTGCTACTGGCCATGATCGCCCTGACCGTATGGATCAACATGCTGTTCATCGCTACGCTGACACGTCACGCTGGTCGGGACGCCACCCGCTCCTGGGGGCCCTATGCCACTTGGAGACTGCCGGATCAGGTTATATGGCTGCTGATTGTCGGTGTGACCACGCTCCTGATCGGGTCGGGATCACTTCGATACATGGGCGGCTGGCTTGTGCTTCTTTCCGTGATTCTGTACTTTTTTCAGGGGCTGGCGGTACTGGTTGCCCTGCTGGATCGCTGGAATGTACCGGTCATCGCCCGATTTATCCTGTATGGAGTCCTGTTGATACAAAGCTACAGCCTGCTCATTCTGGCGATACTGGGGATACTCGACATCTGGTTCAATCTTCGGCCCCGTCGGATAGACCGGCCGGTATGAAACGACTTTCCACACTGTATTTGTTCCAGACAAACAACTTCATTGATATACGCGAGGATGTACAATGGAAATCATATTGAAAGAAACAATTGACACGCTGGGCCAGGAAGGAGACATCGTCAAGGTCAAGCCCGGCTATGCCAGAAACTTTCTCCTGCCCACGCGCAAGGCGGTTCTGGTGACCAAGGCCTCTCTTGCCCGGCTTGCCCAGGAAAAACACGCCATTGCCGCCCGCCTGGCCGAACAGAAAAAGCAGGCGGAAGGCCTGGCCACCCAACTGGCGGACAAGGTGATCGCCATTGCCAAGCGCGTCGGTGAAGAAGACCGGCTTTTCGGATCCGTCACCAGTGCCGACATTGCCGCAAAGCTGGAAGAGGAAGGCGTCACCGTGGACAGGAAGAACATCGTCCTGCCGGAACCAATCAAGGCGATCGGGGAATACACCGTCAACATCAAAACCGGCTACCAGACCGTTGCCGCCATTCAGGTGCAGGTCGTTCCGGAGACAGTGGGAGACGAGGCGTAAGTCCGTACCCCAAACGGTTCGCAGCGCCACAGGAACCGGCCGGATACCGCCTGCAAAACTTGCAAAACGCCGTCCGTTCCCCTGCGGGTCTTTTGTGCCTTTTCTCCCGCAAGAAAAGGCACTTTTACTTTCCACTCGTCAAGCCCGAGCAGGGCCTGTATAGTGGCAAGGCAGTGTTCTCCATCCTCTCAGCCGATCCAACAGCATGTCCTATGACGATTCCTTTCCCGCCTCTCCTCCCACGCATCGCCTGCCCCCGCAGAACATCGAGGCGGAACAGGCTGTTCTAGGCACTATTCTCAGCCAGGACAAAACGCTTCTCCAGATCGTCGAACTGCTGGAGCCCGACGATTTCTATCGCGACGCGCATAAAACCATCTATGCCGCCATGCGCACGCTGTTCGAGCGCAAGGAACCGCACGATTCCATCACCGTAAGCGGCCTGTTGCGCGACCAGAACAAGCTGGAAGAGGTGGGCGGCATGTCCTACCTCTCCGCCCTGTGCGATGTCATCCCCTTTACCGCATCCCTGGTCCACTATGCCCAGATCATCCGCAAAAAGGCGACCCTCAGGCGGCTGATTCAAACCACCACCGAGGTGGCGGCCCGCTGTTACGATGCCCAGGACGATATCGCCCCGCTGATCGACCAGGCGGAGAAGGCTATCTTCGAAATCGCCCACTCCAAAAACCAGGGCTTTCAGCCGATGTCCACCATCGTTACCCTGGCCTATAACCGGATCACATCCAGATCCCAGCAACAGGGACATATCACCGGTATTGCCACCGGATTTGTCGACCTCGACAAAATGACCGCAGGACTGCAACCCGCCGAGCTGATCATCCTCGCGGCCCGGCCTTCCATGGGCAAAACCGCCCTGGCCATGAACATCGTTCAGCAGGCCAGCGTGGTCGACAAGGTGCCTGTTGCCGTGTTCAGCCTGGAAATGTCCATGGAATCCCTGGCCCTGCGTTTGCTCGGCTCCCTGGGCCCGATCGATTCCCAGCGCATCCGGACCGGCCAGCTCAACGACAACGACTGGGAAAAATTGAACCGCGCCACCAAGATGCTGACCGAAGCGCCAATTTACATCGACGACTCCCCCGGACTGACCGCTCTTGAGATGCGCGCCAAGGCCCGCCGCCTCAAGGCCGAACACAACCTGGGCTTGATCGTGGTGGATTATCTCCAACTCATGCAGGGCCGGGCCGACGCTGAAAACCGCGCCCAGGAAATCTCGGAAATCTCGCGTTCTCTCAAGGCCATGGCCAAGGAACTCGACGTTCCGGTCCTGGCCCTGTCCCAGTTGAACCGCAGCCTCGAATCCCGCACCGACAAACGGCCCCAGCTCGCCGATCTCCGCGAATCCGGGGCCATCGAGCAGGACGCGGACGTAATCCTGTTCATCTACCGCGACGAGGTCTACAACCGCGCACCCGAAAACCCCAACCGCGGTCTGGCCGAACTCATCATCGGCAAGCAGCGCAACGGCCCGACCGGCATGTTCAAGCTGATTTTCCAGGGAGAATACACCCGGTTCGACAACTATACCGGACGGATTCCGGACCCGATGCTCGCGCTGAACGCTCCCCCCAGCGCTGGCTTTCCTTAACCCGCATTTCACTTCGACCCCACGCCATCATGCAGATCACCGACAGATACGATTTCAAAAGCATCGAAGAACGCTGGCAGCGCCACTGGGACGCCCAGAAAACCAACAAGGTCAGCCACCACTCCGACAAACCCAAATACTATGTGCTGGAGATGTTCCCCTACCCCTCCGGACGCATCCACATGGGGCATGTGCGCAACTACTCCATCGGCGACGTGGTGGCCCGCTACAAACGGATGCGCGGGTTCAACGTCCTCCACCCCATGGGATGGGACGCCTTCGGCCTTCCGGCGGAAAACGCGGCCTTGAAGCGGGGCGTCCATCCCGCCGCATGGACCGAGGAGAACATCGCCTATATGCAACGCCAGCTCCAGGCCATGGGGCTGAGCTACGACTGGGACCGTGAAGTCGCCACCTGCCGTCCGGACTACTACCGCTGGGAGCAAAAGCTCTTCCTCCAGATGCTGGAACGGGGGATGATCTACCGGAAAAAGACCATGGTCAACTGGTGTGACGATTGCCGGACCGTGCTGGCCCGCGAACAGGTGATCGACGGCGCCTGCTGGCGCTGCGACCAGCCGGTGCAGCCCAAAATCATGCACGGCTGGTTTTTCAAGATCACCGACTATGCCGAGGAGCTGCTTGCTGATCTCGATCAGTTGGGCGGATGGCCGGAAAAGGTGGTCACCATGCAGCGCAACTGGATCGGCAAAAGCACCGGTCTGGCCTGCGACTTCAAGATCGAAGGCCGCGACGAGGCCATCACCATCTTCACCACCCGGCCCGACACCATCTTCGGCGTCACCTTCATGTCGCTGGCCGTGGAACATCCCCTGCTCGACAGCCTGTGCCAAGGCACGCCGCAGGAACAGCAGGTCCGGGATTTTATCCAGCGGACGATCGTCGCCAAACAGCGGGCCTCCCTGGAACAGGAACCGGAAAAAGAGGGCGTGTTCACCGGACACTACTGCATCAACCCCTTCACCGGCGACCGGGTGCCCATCTATGCCGCCAACTTCGTGCTCATGGAGTACGGCACGGGCGCGGTCATGGCGGTACCGGCCCACGACCAGCGTGATTTTGAATTCGCCCGCAAGTACGACCTGGCGATCAAGGTCGTGGTCCAACCCGAAGGCCCGGCCCTGGACCCGGCTGCCATGACCGAGGCCTCGGTGGAGCCTGGCACACTCGTCGATTCCGGAGCCTTCACCGGCATGGACTCCCTCCAGTCCCAGGAGGCCATCATCGAGTTCGCCCAAACCCAGGGCTTTGGCCGAGCGCACATCACCTACCGCCTGCGCGACTGGGGTATCTCACGGCAACGCTACTGGGGCGCGCCGATCCCGGTGGTCCACTGCGAACACTGCGGCATCGTCCCGGTTCCGGAAGCGGAATTGCCGATTCTGCTCCCAGGGGCAGACGGGGCCGGGGGCAACCACCAGCCGCTGCACCAGCAGCCATCCTTTTTCACCACCACCTGTCCGCGTTGCCAGGAGCCGGCCCGCCGCGAAACCGATACCCTGGATACCTTTGTCGAGTCGTCCTGGTATTTTATCCGCTACACCGCCCCGGAACTGGACACCGCAGCCATCGACCGGGAACGGGCCGACTACTGGCTGCCGGTCGACCTGTACATCGGCGGGGTGGAGCATGCCATCCTCCACCTGCTCTATGCCCGATTTTTCACCAAGATGCTGCGCGACCTCGGCTACCTTTCGGCGGATGAACCCTTCACCAACCTGCTGACCCAGGGCATGGTGATCAAGGACGGGGCCAAGATGTCCAAGTCCAAGGGCAACGTGGTGGACCCAAGCGACCTGATCGAGCGCTACGGCGCGGATACGGTCCGGCTGTTCTCGCTCTTTGCCGCTCCTCCGGAGCGCGACCTTGAATGGAACGCCCAGGGCGTGGAAGGCGCGTCACGCTTTCTCAACCGCATCCATCGCCTGGTCGTGCAGAACGCGGAACTGTTCAGCCAACAGGCCACCCTCGACCCGAACGCGCTCAACGAAGCCTCCCGGGCCCTGCACCGCAAGACCCACCAGACCATCCGCAGGGTCACCGAAAGCATCGAGAATAACTTCCACTTCAACACCGCCATCGCCGGGGTCATGGAGTTGGTCAACCTGCTGACCGCCCAGAACGAAGCCGACCTGGATCCGGCGGTTTATCGTTCCACCCTGGAAACCATCCTCATCCTGCTGTTCCCGATGACGCCCCACCTGTGCGAAGAACTCTGGCAACTCTCCGGGCACGAGCAGGAGCTGCACCACACGCCCTGGCCCGAGTTCGATCCCGAGGCGGCCAAGGAAGACGAGCTCACCATCGTGGTGCAGGTCAACGGCAAACTGCGCTCCCGGCTGCTGGTTCCCGCCGGTATCGACGACCGCTCATTGCAGGAACTGGCCCTGGCCGACGAGAAAATCGCCCCGCTGACGGCGGACAAACCGCCCAAAAAGATCATCGTTGTCCCCGGCAAGCTGGTCAACATTGTCCTCTAACAAGACGAGACGCTCATGCAAACAACACCATCGACACTCCTGCACAGGGTCCGGCCGGGGCAAGGCGGGCTGCGGCTGCTTGCCGTCCTGCTGCCCCTGCTCCTGCTCATGGCTGGCTGCGGCTACTATTCTCCCTATGCCTACGACGGCACGCACAAGACCATTTACATGCCGCCGTGGAAGAACAGGACCAACAAGCTCGATCTGGACATGCAGATTTACCAGGGGCTGGCCGCCTGGTTCCAGAAGTCCCGCTCCATCGCCCTAGTCCGCCAGCCAGGTACTGCCGACTATGATCTGGCCGGCGAGATCGTCTCCATCAGCCTGCCCAGCATCGCCTGGGCCGGCGTCTCCGACGCCAGCGGCACCAAGGTGCAGCTCTATGTCCGCTACGTGCTGAAAGACCGGCAGACCGGCCAACTGGTCTGGGAGGTTCCCGGCAAGCTGTACACCGCTGATTTCGATGTGCAGCTCGCCACCAGCGGTACCGAGGACGCAGCCCTGAAGGTCATCATTGCCGATATGGCTGAAGACATCTACATCGGCGCGCAACGCCGCATCCGCATGCAGACCGCCGCAGGCAACAATCCGAAGCCGTCGCCGCAGGCAGCCTCGGACCGCTGACCGATCCCGGCCGGAATGCCCCGCGCTTCCGGCCTTTTTCTCGCCATGCCCGCTCCTGTCGCCCCGGCGCCCCTGATCATCGGCCCGCTTCGGCTCGACTCGAATCTCGTCCTCGCGCCGATGGCCGGTTACACCGACCTGCCCTTCCGCCTGCTCTGTCGGGAAAACGGAGCGGATCTCTGCTACTCGGAAATGGTCAGCTGCCACGGCCTGGTCTACCACCAATCCAGAACCTTCGAGCTGTTGCAAACCGTAGCCGAAGAACGACCGGTGGCCATTCAGCTGTTCGGCAGCGATCCCGCGCTCATGGGCCGGGCCGCGGCCATGGTCGCCGAACGACCGGTGGACCTGATCGATATCAACATGGGATGTCCGGTCAGGAAGGTCATCAAGAAGGGGGCGGGAGCCGCTCTGATGCGCAATCCTGAGCTGGCCCGCGCCATCATCCGGGAGGTGTGCCGCAACAGCCGCCTGCCGGTCACCGTCAAGTTTCGCAGCGGCTGGACCCGCGCCACCCTTACCGCGCCGCAATTTGCGGTCATGGCTGAAGAGGCCGGAGCACAGGCCATCACCATCCACGGCCGCACCTGGGATCAGGGCTTCGGCGGCACGGTTGATCTGGAGAGTATCCGCGCGGTCAAGCAGGCGGTTTCCATCCCTGTCATAGGCAACGGCGATGTCCTCACCCATGCCGACGCCCAAGCCATGCGCCGGCGCACTGGCTGCGACGGGGTCATGGCCGGTCGGGGCGCCCTGGGCAACCCCTGGCTCTTTTCACCGGACGGACGGCCCGCGACCCTGGCACAACGTCTGCCGGTCATCCGCCGCTATCTGGAGCTGGCCGAGCAGTTCCTGCCCCTGGACAAGGTGCTGTTCAAGGTCAAAAATCACACTGCCAAGTTCCTCTCAGGGCTGCCCGGCGCATCCGGCCTGCGGCAGGCACTCTATGCCTGCCCGACCGTCGCCGCCATGACCGAAATCCTGGAGCACCACGCTCAGGGCGAGGCTGACGGTTCCTGAGGCGCGGGCGCAAGCCGACCCGAACCCTTGCCCTGGCGAACCTGCCGATACAGATCCAGCGAAAGGGCCTGGGCCTGATTCAACTCTTCCCACGACATATCAAGCACCAGATTGTTGCGATGCACAGCCGCGCCGGCATGGCCCTGGCCGGCCGCCACGGACAGCCAGCTGTAGCCCCGCACCGGATTCGCCTCCGTGCCCATGCCGGTGGCGTACATGATTCCGGTATTGGCCTGGGCCGAAACATCGCCCTGATAGGCTGCCTGTTCGTACAAACGCAGCGCCTTTTCCTCATCGGGCTGACCATCGACCAGGCCGCGGGTATAGAGATAGGCCAGATCGTTTTGGGCCTGCATGTTCCCCTCTTCCGCCGCCCTGGTCAACCATTTCCGGCCCTCCTCGTAGTTCTGGGGCACGCCCTGGCCGTGCAGATACATCCTCCCGACGATCGCCATGGACTCGGGCGAAACATAGCCCTGCTCCGCCGCCTTCAGCAGCCATGCCGCGCCGGCGGCCCGGTCCGGCTTGGTGCCCACGCCCTCGTAGAGCATGCCGCCGTATACGTGCTGGGCCTCGGCATCGCCCAGGGCCGCTGCCTGGCCGTACAGCTGCAGGGCCCGCGCATGGTTCACCGGCCCCTGCCTGCCGTAATAGGCCCGCCAGGCATGCAGCTTGAGTTCGGCCGCGTCAGTCGCCGAAGAGACGACCGGCATCGCCAAGACAAGTCCCCCTGTGATCAAACAAAAGATCAAAAAAAATACCCGCAGGCGTGCTCTTCGTTGCATGAGATGCTCCCTGTCAACTGGTCAGGGTCCGATAGATCTCGGCCATCCGCGCCGGCAACTGTTCGACCTTGTCGATGCAGATCGCGTTGACCTCACCATACATGTGGCGCATGTATTCACGGGCCTGACGGTCCACGGTGATGCAGAAGGGGTGGATGCCCCCAGCCTTGGCCTCCAGCAGGGCGCGCCGGGTATCCTCGATGGCGTACTCGCCCTTGTAGTCATCATAATCCTCAGGTTTGCCGTCGGAAAGAATGATCAACAGCCGGATGCGCGCCTCGACCGAAGCAAACAGCGCGTTCATATGGCGGATCGCCGGGCCCATCCGGGTATACTCGCGCGGAGCAATGGCGCTGATCCGGCGGCGGACCTCCTCCGTATACCGCTCTTCCAGAGCCTTGACCGGGTACACCTCGCAGCGCAGCCGCCGCATCCCGGAAAAACCGTAGATACCGTACCGGTCGTTTAACACCTCGAGCGCCTCGCAGAGCAGCACCAGGGCCTCCCGGATCGCCTGATTGACCCAGCCAGCCGTGGAGTTGGACATATCCACCAGAAAATACACCGCGATATCGCGCTGATCCCGGCAGAGCCGGATGAAGAGCCGGTCGGACCCGGTCCGTCCCGCCGCCTGATCGGCCAGACTCTCGACCACAGCGTCGATATCGATATCGCTCCCCTCCCGCTGTCTTCGTACAAAGCGTTCAGTGGTCCGCAACTGCTCGAACCGGTAGCGCAGGCGCCGGATCTCGCCCCGGTAGCGGGCAAGCGTCTGCTCGATAAACGGTCCCCGCACCGCATCAAGCGGACGCTCGCGGAGGACGCACCAGTTTTTGCGGTAGCCCTTGCGCCGGTAATCCCACTCGTCATAGACGTACGGGTGCACCTCAACCCGCGCCTCGGGTGCGGAGCCTTCCCGATGGTTCAAGGCAAAGACCTGTCCAGCGCCGCCTGCCGTGGCCGAAGCCGTTTGGCCGGTGGTCTGCGTAGCGCCGCCCTCCTTTTCACGCTTCCGGGCAAGGGTGTTCAGGAGCTCCATGGCGTCATACATCATGCAATGCGAATAGGGCGGTAACTGGGCCTGGGCCTCTTCCAGGTCGAGCACGGCCATATCGCCCTGCTGCCCGCCGCTGTTGCCCTGCTCCCCTGCCTCGGGCGTTCCGGTGGAGGAGATCGTCGGCAACTCCCGCACCCCGGCCTGCATCAGCCGCAACTCCTTGTCCATCCGGTCGCGCAGTCCCAGGTTCCGAATCTCCTGCAAGCGCAGGACACCCTGAAAAATCAGTGGTTCGGTTCGGTGCAGCCGGGGGCCCCGATCAAGCAGGGGCATGAGCGCAGCCACCGCCTCCAGGCTGGCTGTATTGGCGTCGATCCGCCTCCGGCAATCGTCAAGCAGCTCCAGTGCGGTGTACAAAACAGTCGACTGTCCGGCCTCTGGTCGCTCGCCTGTGGTCAGTACCCGTTGCAGCGGCCCGAGCAGATCGATCCGGTCCGCCGGGGCAGGATCGGCCAGGGGCAGGCGGGCCAGCAACGACCGGGTGGTACGGATCAAGCCCGGCAGTTCGATCCGCAACACCTCCAGGATCCGGGCGGTCTCAAAAAAATGGAACAGGGCCTGGGCATCCTCGGGCTCCGAGAATTCGGCAAAAAAGCAGTCCAGCGGATGGGCCCGTTTGCGACCGGTCTTGATATCCGGCGGCGCGGCAAAGCTGCCGGCGTGGATGCATGCCCACTGAAAACTGACCATCAGCTTGTAGAGCAGGAAATTCTCTTCCCGATCGGCAAACACCGCCAGCTCGCGGGGCAGGTAGATGTTTTCGGTGTCGGTGGAGGCGGCCTCGGCAGCGACAAGCGGCAGCTCCCGCCCGGCCAGACCGTTGACATAGGGCTGCAACCGGGGCCGGACATCCAGCAGGCGCATCCCGGATAAACCGCCTTCCCGCCGGATACTACCGCCGGACTCGGCCATGAAGCGCCGGGCCTCGGCCAGACCGCCGCTCTCATAGCCTGCAAGCAGCCCGTGCACCCAGAGGGAGAGTTCGTCGGACTCCAGCCCGGCCAGGGTCGCCCCGGCCGCCATGTAGGAAAAACAAAGCGATTGCGACACCGGCCAGACCGCGGGAATCTGCGCGAAGAGACGATCCAGCGCAGGCTCGTCAACGTCGACGAGCGGGGCGACCGCCTCTTCCACGTCCCACTCGTTGGGTATGCTGGGGTCGACCGCCCGGTAAAACCGCTCCCTGAGTTCTTCCGCTTTCATGGCTCAGAACAGCGAGCTGATCATCTCGTCGATCGCGGCCAAGAGCTCCGGATCGTCGGTGAGCGATTCGCCGACAGCAGCGCGACAGGCCACCGGCACGGCAATACCCCGGCCGATCAGCTTGCCCGCCTGGATCAGCAACCGGGTCGACGCGCCCTCGGGTAGGCCAGAATCCTTGAGTCCCCGGGTCATGACCGCCAGTTTGACCAGCAGCCGGGCCAGCTCCGCATCCACATCCCCCTCCCGGCACACGATCTCGCATTCAAGCTCGGGCTCGGGATAGTCGAACGACAGGGAAACGAAACGCTGCCGGGTCGATGCCTTGAGATCCTTGAGCACGCTCTGATAACCGGGATTGTAGGAGACCGTCAGCATGAATTCCGGCGGCGCGGTGAGCAGTTCGCCCCGTTTTTCCACCGGCAACTGGCGGCGGTCGTCGGCCAGCGGGTGAATGACCACGGTGGTGTCCTTGCGCGCCTCGACGATCTCGTCCAGGTAGCAGATAGCCCCGGCGCGGACCGCCATGGTCAGCGGGCCATCGTGCCAGACCGCCTCGCCGGAATGGATCAGGTAACGGCCCACCAGATCGGAGGTGGACAGATCGTCATGGCAGGAGACCGTGATCAGCGGCCGTTGCAGCCGCCAGGCCAGGTACTGCATGAACCGGGTCTTGCCGCAGCCGGTCGGCCCCTTGAGCAGAAGCGGCAGGCCTTCCCGGAAGGCAGCCTCGGCAATGGCCAACTCCTCGCCGGTGGCCAGATAGTACGGTTCTTCCCTGATCAGATATTCGTCGATCCGCTGTGCGCCGCCGCTCATCGCTTCCTCCCTGTTGCAGAAAAAATCATGGGACTTACCATAAGAAGCCGCCCGGAAATTGACAACCCGCCAGTCCCTGGCCGCTGCATTTGCCTGTTGCGCAAAGCCCGACCCCTGAGTAGACTGCTGTTTCCCGCGTCCGCACGCCCTTCGCCATCTTGCCCGCTCAAACCGCCCATGTGCATCGACCTCCACACCCATTCCCTGTATTCCGACGGCAGCAACACGCCTGCGGAACTGGTCGATCTGGCGGTGCGCAACGGGCTGCGCGTTCTTGCCCTGACCGACCACGACACCATGGACGGCGTTGCCGAGCTTGTTGAGGCAGGCAGGCAGGCCGGGCTGGTGACCCTGCCTGGGGTCGAGATCAGCACCACCCTGCGCGGCCACACCCTGCATCTGCTCGGCTACGGCATCGACGTGGACGACAGCGATCTGCACCGCTGGCTGGAACCGCTCCAGGAAGGACGCGTCAAACGCAACCTCCAGATTCTGGACAAGCTCCGCGACCTGGGGATCGACATCAGTCTGGAAGAGGTGCAGGCGGTTTCCCCCAGCGGCCAGACCGGTCGACCGCATATCGCCCAGGTGCTGATGACCAAGGGCGTGGTCGGCAGCTTTTCCGAGGCGTTTCAGCGCTATCTGGGCAAGAACAAATCCGCCTGGGCCGGTCGCTTCTGCTATACGCCCGCCGAGGCCATCGCGGCCCTGCACCGGGCAGGCGGCATCGCGGTGCTGGCCCATCCCGTCCAGATCGACCAGTCGCTGCGGATTTTACCGGCCATCATCGCCGAACTGGCCCTGCGCGGCCTGGACGGAATAGAATGTTTTTATCCGACCCACACCCGCACAATCCGCAAGAAACTGTCCGCCATCGCGCAGAAACACGGTCTTTTGATTACCGGCGGCAGCGATTACCACGGACCGGGCCGTCCCAATCACCCTCTGGCCGGTTCGGGCAAGGGTTTCTGCCCGCCCTACGCCCTGATGGAAGAGCTCGGGAGCCGTCTCGGCATCCCTTTTGAACCCTGAATTTTACCTGCTTGTACAACAATGCACACCATTCTCGTTGTAGATGATGAACCCAACTACCAGATAGTGCTCTCCGAGCTGCTCAAAGACGAAGGATACGAGGTGTTCACCGCGGACAGCGGTACGGCCGGGTTGCCCATCGTCTACAGCACCGATCTTGACCTGGTGGTTTCCGACATGAAGATGCCGGGCATGGACGGCATCGAATTCCTCGCCAAGATCAAGGAGTACAACCGGGAACTCCCGGTCATCCTCATTACCGCCTACGCCGAAATCGAAAAGGCGGTCGAAGCCATGCGGCTGGGGGCCTTCACCTACGTGGCCAAGCCCTTTTCCAACCAGCAACTGCTGGCCAGCATCACCAAGGCGGTGGAACATTACGGCCTGGTCCGGGAAATCCGGCGTCTGCGGGCCGAAGCCATGCCCAAGTCCGGCTTCGGCGGCATGATCGGCAAGAGTCCGCCCATGCTCTCGGTCTACCAGCTGATCGAAAAGGTCGCGCCCGCACCCTCATCGGTGCTGATCACCGGCGAGGCAGGCACGGGCAAGGAGCTGGCGGCCCGCGCCATCCACGCCCTCAGCCCCCGCCAGGACGCGCCGTTCATCTCGGTCAACTGCGCGGCGCTGTCCCCGCAGCTTCTGGAAAGCGACCTGTTCGGCCATGAGATGGGCGCCTTTACCGAGGCGGCCTCCATGCGCAAGGGCCGCTTCGACCAGGCCCATACCGGCACCCTGTTTCTGGACGAGGTCGGCGTGCTGTCGCCCGCGCTCCAGGACAAGCTGCTGCGCTTCCTGCAGGATCAGGGCTTCGAGCGGATGGGCGGCAGCACCACCCGGAACGTGGATGTCCGCATTCTGGCGGCCACCAGCAAGGATCTCAAGGACGAGGTCGACAAGGGGCATTTCAGCGACGAACTCTATTACCGGCTCAACGTCATCCATATTCACATGGTGCCCCTGCGCGAGCGGACAGACGACATCCCGGCCCTGGTGACCCACTTCATCAAGAAAAACAGCGAAACCTTAAGTAAAGAACTGACTATCTCGCCGGAAGCGCTCCGGCTGCTGGTCAGCCTGCCCTGGGAGGGCAATGTCCGCGAGCTGGAAAATACCATCGAACGGGCGGCCATCCTCTGCAACGGCAACCAGATCGAACCCGAAGACGTCCAGCCCGATTCCAGCGAACTGGTTTCAGCCCAGGAGTGGAGCACCGGCCTGGAGCTGAGCCAGTTCATTCCCGAAAACCTCAGCCTGGCCGAGGTGCTCAACGGGATCGAGGAAAAGCTGGTGCGCAAGGCCCTGGAAGACAACCTCTACGTGCAGGCCCGGGCCGCCGAACAGCTGGGCATCACCAAGAGCCTGTTGCAGTACAAGATGAAAAAATACAACCTGCAGCGTCGCAAACGCTGACCATGAAC
The DNA here is from genome assembly GCA_050952385.1 of Desulfobulbus sp. Taxonomy (GTDB): domain Bacteria; phylum Desulfobacterota; class Desulfobulbia; order Desulfobulbales; family Desulfobulbaceae; genus Desulfobulbus. The sequence continues at coordinate 323,814 of JBMNKV010000001.1, forward strand.
CCCGGTGAACCGAAACAGCGCATCGTGGTCGGCCTGAGCGGGGCAAGCGGCGCGATTTTAGGCATCGAGCTGCTCCGCGCCCTGCACGACCTGGGCCGGTACGAAACCCACCTAGTGGTGTCTGCGGGCGCGGCCCAGACCATTCCCCTGGAAACCGGGACAACGGTGGAGGCGGTGCGGGCGCTGGCTCACGTATGCCACGACAACGACAACCTGGCCGCAGCCATTGCCAGCGGCACCTTCCGCACCGTGGGCATGGCGGTTGTGCCGTGCAGCATGAAAACCGTGGCTGGGATCGCCTCGGGCTATTCCGACAACCTCCTTCTGCGTGCCGCCGACGTTACCCTAAAGGAGGGCCGCCCGCTGGTGCTGGTTCCCCGGGAATGCCCGCTGAGCACCATCCACCTGCGCAACCTGCTGACCGTGGCCGAGGCGGGGGCCGTGGTCATGCCGCCCATGGTCACCTACTACACCCAGCCCGCCGGCATCGACGACATGAACCGCCACCTCGTCGGCAAGGTGCTGGCCCGTCTGGGCATCGACCTGCCCGACCTGCGGCGCTGGGGTGAAGACCCATGAGCCCCGAACTCCCCGAGATTGCGCCGTGCGTCGCAACCATCCCCTGCACAACGGTCAGCGGTCGCTGCGGCCGCATTGCGGTGCAGGCCACCGTGGTTCCGGCTGGAAACGATTTATGCGTGGTGCTCACCGGCGGCGACCAGCCCCACATCGGCTGCGTCTCGCTGAGCCAGTCCCGGCCCAGCCTGGCGGACGTATCCCGGGTCTCCGCCACCACCTCTGTGCTCAACCTGCTGGGCCACAAGGACGGAGAGGTTGCAGAGCACATGGGCAGGCAACTGGCCACCACCCTGCGCGCCACCGTGGTCGTCACCGGCGGCATCCACCTGGAGGCCATCACCCCGGCCGAGATCAAGACCGTACGCACCCTCATCCAAAAGCTGACCGAAGCACTGATCGCGCAGTTGTGCGCGGATCGCACAGACCGCGCCCGATAAACCCGCCCCTGAAACCCGGTCCGGGCAAACGGCTTGACGGAAAACCGGCAAAGGCGTACGTTTGCCGGAACATCTGTCTTTCCCCGGCCCATCCCCGCATCCCTGCGTCATACACCAGAACGAGGATTGAAGTGGTTGCGTTTATTGAGACATAGGTATAAGCAATGAGCCAATCCATTTGAAAGGAGAGGTTCTATGAATCGCCGCACCCGTTACAGCGCTGAATTTAAAGCCGAGGTCGCCTTGGCCGCCGTGTCAGGCTCCAGAACGTTAGCAGAACTGGCCAGTGCATACAAAGTTCATCCCAGCCAGATCTGCAACTGGAAGCAGGCCCTGCTGGAAAATGCCCCAAACCTCTTCGGCAAGGGGAAGAGGAAAGAGGTCGACCACGAAGCCGAAGTGGCCGAACTGCACCGCGTCATCGGCAAGCTCAAGGCGGAAAACGATTTTTTATCCAATCTGCCCGTTCTGAACTTGACCGGGCGCAGAAACAAAAAGTGATCGCCGCAGGCCATCCCAAGGTTTCTGTCGAGGCCAGGTGCAAGCTGCTCGGCATACCGCGAGCCAGCTACTACCGAGGGCCTGCATCCGGGCTTCGCTCAGGCGACCTTGAACTCATGCGGCAGATCGATGAACTTTATCTGCAACACCCCTGGATGGGAAGCCGCTCCCTGGCAGATCACCTGACAACAGCGGGAAAACCAGTCGGTCGCGACCGGATCCGCCGCCTGATGCTGCGGATGGGCATCGAGTCTTTATCGCCCAAACCTGGGACCAGCAAGCGGCATGCGGGGCATCCGGTGTACCCGTACCTGCTCCGGGGGCTGCGTATAGATCGGCCCAACCAGGTATGGGCAACGGATATCACCTATATTCCGATGGCCAGGGGGTTCATGTACCTGGTTGCCATCATGGACTGGGCCAGCAGGAAAGTCCTCAGCTGGCGCCTGTCCAACACGCTTGACAGCCGATTTTGTGTGGAGGCTCTCAAGGAAGCGTTGTATCGATACGGCGCTCCCGAAATATTCAACAGTGACCAGGGCAGCCAGTTCACCAGCGAGGCATTCACCGGAGTGCTGAAGCAATGGCAGGTGAGGATCAGCATGGACGGCAAAGGCCGCTTCAAGGACAACATCTTCATTGAGCGGCTCTGGCGCACCCTGAAGTACGAACGGATCTACCTGAGAGCCTACGAAACCGGGGCCGAACTTTTCAAGGACCTGACTGACTGGTTCACCTGGTACAACGCGAGCAGGAAACATACATCGCTTGATAAACAGACACCCGACGCAGTGTATAACCAAGCTCCGGAGGCATTGAAGCTGGCAGCCTGAAGCCGGAAACGACAAACAAACCGGTTCATTGCTTATTTTACTACTCAGGCTGTCTCACAAAACCCGACCAGTTCAGATTTCCATGGCACCTCCCATATTGGCGCCCACCCAACGAGCCTATACCCTCCGTCTTCAGGGCATCGACCCGAAGGACAACTCCTGGAGCGCTCCCCTCTGGGAAACCCACAAAGCCTTCAACAAGGGCGTCGAATTTCTCGGCAGCTGGTTGCTCACCCTGCGCGGCGGTTTGCCCCATACTCTGGAAGAGAGTGCCACGGAACAAAGTGAAAAGAAGTGGCGGCGCGTCCTTCTGGCCCTGTCCTGGCTTACGGTGGAATCCCGTGCAGGCGCTCCGAAAGAACACATTGTTGCCCATGGAACCGATCCTGCCCAACAACGAGGTGAAAAACTTGAAAAAAGGCTGAGGGAAATCCTCAAAAAAAGAGATGTCGCGCCCGAGGCAATCACCGGTTGGGTGGAAGACTGCCTGCCCTCTCTGGAGGCGGCCATCCGCGACGACGCCGTCTGGGTCGACCGGAGCCAAGCCTTTGACCAGATGAGCCCCACCTACCCGGAGTTCACCCGCGCCGATGCCAAGGAGATATTTTTTTCCTTTTTCAACGACAAAACCGGAACTTCTTATCTGAAACGTCTTGTCAAGGATGACAAAGATCAAACTCGTACGGAGAAACCTCCGGATGAAGATAAGGTGCCTGATTTTAAAATAGCGGCAAGGGGGTTGATCAGTCGCTATTTCGGAACAGGGAAAAAAAACAATCCCGCCCAAATAGCCAGGAATTTGCGCAAACTGGCAGGCGCTCTTCAGCAGGAAGATGAGCGTGAAACATTCACAGGCAAAAAAAGACAAGCATGCATCGAATTCATGCGGGGGAAACTCAAAGGGGAACACAAAGAGAATCCTAAGAAAAACCCTGAACAAAACCTGCGCATCGCCATTGGATGGAAAACCGGCAGATCCTCGGCAGGTCACCTTGCTATAAGCAACTTACCCGACCCGCTCACCCCGGAATCCATCCCAACCCTGCAAAAAAAATTCACGGAAGAAGCAAAAGAGAAAGAGAAAAAATCGCCTGGTGCTCCCCCCTGGGCGCCAAATTTTCTGCAATCGATTGAACAACACTGCGGCATGCCCTTTCACGACAACAGGGATCACACGGATGAATTTGCCGTCATGCTGGCCCATGCGCTGCGCCGCGTTTCCCAGGCCCATAGCTGGATCAAACGTGCCGAAACGGTGCGCGTGGAACTTGAAAAAGACGTTCTGAAAATCGATGCGGTTCCGGAGTCGGCACAACAATGGCTGGATGCCTACTGTCGGGAACGCTTGCTTACATCCGGCGCAAAGGAGTCGTACCTCATCCGGAAGCGGGCGATCGAGGGGTGGAAAGTACTGGTCCACACCTGGAGCCAAAAAGATTGCACAACCAGAGAACAGCGCAGGGCAGCTGCCCGGGCGCTTCAGAATGACCCGGAGATCGACAAGTTCGGCGACATCCAGCTCTTCGAGGCTCTTGCCGCAAACGATGCCATGTGCGTTTGGCAATCCGGCGATGGCCCCGCGCCGGCAGCCGATCACCAACACCTGGACAACTACGTCCTTAGCCGTTATGCGAAATACAAACAGCAGAAGTTCAAGGTGCCCGCCTACCGCCACCCGGACCCTCTCCTCCATCCGGCTTTCTGCGATTTCGGCAAATCCCAGTGGCGTATCGCCTACGGCGACTATAAAACCGAGGATAAAACAAAGAAAGATATCTCCAAACTCCCTCCGGGGCAGCTCGAAATGGACCTCTGGACAGGCAGCGCACTCGAATCGCGTCGATTCCGCTGGCAATCCCTGCGGGCGAAGCGCGACCTCCTGCCCGCGCCGCCTACTCCCCAAAACACCCCCGCCGGGCCGGAAAACGCGACCACATCGGCAATACAGGCGGCCCGGGCAGACCGACTGGGCCGCGCTGCCGCCGGGGCATCTAGCGGGGATGCGGTCTGTATTCCGCAACTGCATAATAAGAAAACCCACTGGAACGCCCGTCTCCAGGCCCCGAGGGAGCAACTGGAGAGGCTGGCCGCATATGTGAAAAAACACGGCTGGAATGGCGAAGCCAGGCGCAGGTGCACCCAGCTCGCCTGGCTGGTGACGTTCTCGGCGCAATTACAGCCGCAAGGACCAGGGTTTGACTACATCTCCCGGCATCTTGCGGGCAATAAAGCGGCACAAGAGGGCAAAACGCCCAAAACGTCCAAAACTTCCACAGCGACCACCCTGAAACGTCTTTTTCAGGATTGTATCCCCCAGAACTTTATCGACAGCAAGGGGGATAACAGCCGCAAAGCAATGGCGCTGCAAACCCTCTCCCGCCTGCCCGCCGGACTGCGCATACTTTCCGTGGACCTGGGCCACCGCTATGCCGCTGCCTGCGCGGTATGGGAGACGATGACCAGCGAAGCGGTCGAACACGCCTGTGACGAGGCCGGACACCCGAGGCCGCAGGAGAGCGACCTGTATCTGCACCTGAAAAAGAAGGCGGGGAAAAAGCAACAAGGCAAGCAGGTGGCAACAACAACGATCTACCGTCGCATCGGCGCGGACAGGCTGCCGGACGGCACACCCCACCCCGCCCCCTGGGCGCGGCTGGAGCGACAGTTTCTGATCAGGCTTCAGGGTGAGAAGGAAAAGGCGCGGGCAGCCGGCAACGAGGAGATATGGTTTGTCCATCAACTGGAAGTTCAGCTCGAACGCGCAGAACCGCTGATCGACCGGCTGGCGCGCACCAGGTGGAAGGAACCTACCAACAATCAGCAGGCGCGGCTCGATGCGCTGCGTGCCCTGGGCTGGACCCCGGCATCCGCTGCGACGCCTGCGGACAGTACATCGTCCGGCCCGTCGATCTCGATCGACGAGCTGAGGCATTCCGCTGTCCGCACCGCGCGTCTTGCCCTTGCACGGCATGGCGACCGGGCCCGAATCGCCCGCGACCTGATCGCCACGCATCGCATCAAACCCGGCAACATCAGCGAACCACTGAATGAAGAGGGCCTCGTCAATCTCCTGCAAACCGCGCTTACGTTCTGGCATAACCTGGCCTTTGCCCCCGGCTGGACAGACAAACAGGCCAGGAAGTTGTGGGACGAGCACATTGTCCCGCTCCCTGGATACAGCGAACCGAAAACAAACGCAGCAACAGGACCGTACCCAAAACGCAGAGAAAAAATCCGGGAAGCGCTTTTTGGGGCTGCGCAAGCCCTGAGCAAGCAGCCCGAGCTTCGCAACACGCTGCACGATATCTGGAAACGCCGCTGGGAAGAGGATGACCAACACTGGCACACACACCTGCGCCGCGCTACAGACTGGCTGCTGCCGCGCGGCCGGGCCGCGCGCGGTCCGGAAAAAAGCCGGGCCGGCGGGCTCTCGCTTCTGCGGCTGGCCACCCTGACCGAGTTCCGTCGCAAGGTTCAGGTGGCCTTTTTTACTCGCCTGCGGCCGGACGGCACCCGAAACGAGGCCCCCGAGCATTTCGGCCAACGCACGCTGGATGCGCTTGAGCAGCGCCGTGAACAGCGGGTCAAACAGCTTGCCAGCCGCATCGTCGAGGCCGCGCTGGGCATCGGCAGCGAGGGCGGAAAAGGCTGGGAAGGCGGCAAGCGGCCGCGGGAGCGCATCCCGGAGCCACGCTTTGCCCCCTGCCACGCCGTTGTCATTGAGAATCTCACCAACTACCGGCCGGACGAGGTGCGCACCCGGCAGGAAAACCGCCAACTGATGCAGTGGTCGTCTTCAAAGGTCAAAACATACCTGGACGAATCCTGCCTGCTGAACGGCCTGTATCTGCACGAGGTTCGGGCAGCCTACACGTCGCGCCAGGACTCCCGCACCGGCTCGCCCGGCCGGCGTTGTCAGGATATACCCTTCAAGGAATTCAAACGGCAGGTGGATTGGGCCCGAGAAAAAACAGAACAGGACAGAAACAGGAACGAGCGGCTTCTCTGCGCGCTCGATGACCAGCTCCGGGCAAGAGCTGAACAGGATAAAGCGGCCAAGCCCCCCTCGACTGTCCGCATTCCCCGTGAGGGCGGCGAGATCTTTGTCTCTGCCCAGCCCGATTCCCCGGCGGCCAGGGGTATTCAGGCCGATTTGAACGCCGCCGCCAACATCGGCCTGAAGGCGCTCATGGATCCGGATTGGCCGGGCCGGTGGTGGTATGTGCCCTGCGAGGCAAGCACCCGCAAACCGGTTCAGGAAAAAGTACAAGGCAGCAGGGCTGCGGACTGGAAGGAGCCGCTGGTTCCCGTACCACCGGGCACCGGAAAAAACAAAAAAGCATCCGGGAACATCATCAATTTCTGGAGCGATATATCGTCCTCGCCCCTGTACGGGGAGGCGAAAAACTGGCAAACATACACGGTCTATTGGCAACAGTCCGTTCCAGAACGGGTTGCCAGGGTGCTGTTGCGGCAGTTTGGCGAACCTGTGGACGACCCAGCACCCCGCGACCGGTCCATCGGGGACGACGTGCCGCTCTGAGCGGGGGAGCGCTATGCAGACCATGCTGTGGCCTGCCCGGAATGTGGCCGAATATGCGTATTGTCCGCGCCTTTTTTACTTCATGCAGGTGGAAGGCACATTTATTCCCAGCAGCGACACCGAGCAGGGCATGGCGGTGCACCGGCGGGTCGACAAACCCGGCGTGGCACGGGACAGGCCCAAGGAGGACGAACCCGAACGACCGCAGGTGGTTCGCAGCCTGGCGCTGACAAGCGAATCGCTCGGGCTTACCGCAACCCTGGATCTGGCAGAAATTTCGGGACGGGTTGCCGTTCCCGTCGAGTACCGCAAAGGACGGCCCCGGCGCGTTGTTCCGGCCTCCTCTGCAAGCGGTTGGGCAACAGCGCCCGCATCGCTTGTCCCCGAAGCCTGGCCGCCGGACCGCGTTCAGGTGGGCTTGCAGGCCATTTTGCTCGAAAGCGCCGGGTACACGGTTACCGAGGCGGTTTTGTACTATGCCGGAGAAAAACTCCGTCTCGTTCTTGTCGTCGATGCCGCCCTGAAGGCCGAGGCATTGGCCACCCTGGAAAAGGCAAAACAATGCGCTCTGGGCCCTCGTCCTCTACCGCTGGTCAACGATCCCCGCTGCCCCCGCTGCTCGCTGCAACCTGTTTGCCTGCCCGATGAAATCAACCTTCAACGCACCCCGCCTGCCCCCGAAGCACCGGCACCGCGCAAAATCTGGCCGCCGCGTGACGACGGCATCCATATCGTGGCGCAAACCAACGGCGTCAGGATCGGGGTTCGCGGCACGGCCTTGCACGTCACCGACAAAAACGGGGTGCAAACCAAAAGCGTACCCCTGGCCACCCTTGAAAGCCTTTCGCTGCTGGGGTCGGTGCAAATCAGCACCCAGGCCCTGCATGTTCTTGCCGACCGACACATTCCCGTTGCCTTCCTTTCTTCGGCCGGGCGGCTGGTGGCGATGATCGACCCGCTTGATTCGGTCAGCGCCGAGGTTCGCAGGGCGCAGATCCGCAAACTCGACCACCGGCACACATGCCTTGAACTGGCACGTGCCCTGGTGGCGTCCAAAATCATGAACCAGCGCACCCTGTTGCTCCGTAACCACGGCGCACTGGCCAAGGGCGTGACCGCCGAGCTGGCGCGCGAGGCTCGGAGCGCCTCCCTGGCCGACTCGGTGGATGCGGTGCGCGGCCACGAAGGCCAGGCAGCGGCCATCTATTTCAGGCATTTTGCCGGAATGTGCAAAACCCCGCTCGCAGTGGAATTCAACGCCAACGGTAGAAAACGGCGACCACCGCCCGACCCTATCAACGCCTGCCTGTCGCTGGCCTACTCGATGCTGACCCACGAATGCGTGGCTGCGCTGCGCCTTGCCGGGCTGGAGCCCTCCATCGGCGGACTGCATGTGTCAAGGCCGGGCCGCCCCGCGCTGGCACTTGATCTCATGGAGCCGTTTCGGCCGCTGATCGCGGATTCCGTCGCCCTGACCTGTTTCAACCGGGGCGAACTGACCGAAGGCCATTTCCTGCGCACCACCTCGGGCTGCGCGTTCACCGATGCCGGGCGACGCAGCTTTTTCAGCACCCTGAGCCGGAGGATGGAGACCGAGATCACCCATCCGGTGTTCCGGTATCGCCTGAGTTACCGCCGGATGCTTGTTTTGCATGCGCGCATGATCGCAGCCTGGTTCATGGAGGAAATTCCCTCCTTGGCCTTTTTGACCACACGATGAACAACAGGAGACCGCTGTGCGGCGCTGCTATCTGGTTTGTTACGACATCAGGGATCCCAAACGATTGCGCCGCATCCACAAGGTACTCAAGGGGTACGGCGAACCCTGGCAGTTTTCCATCTTCTTTTGCGTGCTCAAGGATATAGACCGGGTGCGCTTGCAGATCGACATCGAAGAGCAGATGCACCAGAGGGAAGATCAGGTGATGATTCTCGATCTTGGTGCCAACGAACACAAGGCCCGCAAGGCGGCCACGGTTCTTGGCCAGCCCCTGCCCGCGCAGGACAGCGGCATTGTTGTTGTTTGACTTTGACTCCTGTCCATGGTACTTCTCAGGGCGTCTCTACAGGAGACAAGAAAACCACGCTCAGTGTCGTTCCTTCAATGGTGAGAGAGCGTGGGTCTATCAGTTTTGCGCCGAAACACGCCTTCCCGACAGCAGCCTCCGCGAGCGCGGAGGTGGTGCAGGGGGGCCCAAGTGGTGCTCGAACCCCTTGGAATTCTTTGAAAGAATGCGAGTAATCCGACCAAAAAGCGCCCCGTGCACGGTGCAGCGGTATTCACGTTCGGCCATGCTCGCACAGCGGCCCGAAAACGCCGCGCCAGCGCAGGGTCGGCAGGGTGGCGGAAGCCGCAGTCGGGACAAAGCTGAACGACGGACACGGTCCACCTGACGCTGTTGCAGGAGCTGCGGGGTGAGGACGAAGCCGCAGTCGGGACAAAGCTGAACGACGGACACATGACACCATCGACCACCTTCTTGTCGTACCCGCGAAGCCGCAGTCGGGACAAAGCTGAACGACGGACACCCACCGTGCACGCGAACAGCGCCGAAGAAGGTCTGAAGCCGCAGTCGGGACAAAGCTGAACGACGGACACTCTAAGCCGTCTTCGGTCTGAATGAAGATGGGGTGAAGCCGCAGTCGGGACAAAGCTGAACGACGGACACCAAGGTCGTCCGTTTTTCCGGTACTCATCATGCGCCCGAAGCCGCAGTCGGGACAAAGCTGAACGACGGACACTCGTTGCAGGGGGTAGGGTGTACGTTCCGCCCCCGAAGCCGCAGTCGGGACAAAGCTGAACGACGGACACAGATCGAGGAGCCGCATCTCCTCGTCGAGGATCAGAAGCCGCAGTCGGGACAAAGCTGAACGACGGACACTTGCCACCCTGCGTCCACGCGAAGCCGTGCTGAACGGAAGCCGCAGTCGGGACAAAGCTGAACGACGGACACCTGTTTTTCGTGTACGTTTACGCTCGTTTTGGGTAAGAAGCCGCAGTCGGGACAAAGCTGAACGACGGACACCGAGATCCAGTTGACAGGCAGGTTTGCCTGCTTGCCGAAGCCGCAGTCGGGACAAAGCTGAACGACGGATCGTTCAGCTCACACAAAAAAGAAAACAAAAAGGGCTTGCAGCCGGTAGCTGCAAGCCCTTTGACATTCTCTGGCTGGGGGACAGGGATTCGAACCCCGATAAGCGGAGTCAGAGTCCGCTGTCTTGCCATTAGACCATCCCCCAATCGGGTAACTAACTTGGGTGACGCAGAAGAAACTGCACGATAAAAAAAACGCCTTCGGTTGTCAAGCAAAAACCATGGCCACAACCGACACAACCGAAAAACGCGGACCTAGCGGATAATCACCCCGGCATAGCCCACCACCTGAGCGGTGTCGCCGCTGACCGCGCCGGAATCGGTATATTCGACCAGCTCGGCCTGGCGTGCGCCCAGCTCCAGGGCAATCAGCAGGGCAATGGTGGTGGGGATGACACCGCACATGGAGATGCGGCGCTGCACAACGGTTTGGTACAAACCTTCCGGGTCGAGCGCAAGCACATGGTCGATGGCCAGCCGGTCGAGCACCATGGCCTCCCGCCGAGACAGGTAGTGGCTCATATCGGTGGAGGCCACCACCAGAACCGGCCGGTTCAGCGCGCGAATCGCGCAAGCCAAAGCGGAGGCGGTTTCCCGGCAGCTTGGGTAGTCGACCCGGCCGATCACCAGCGGCGCAATGGCCAGCTTCGGCTGCATGCGGTACAAAAAGGGCAGCTGCACCTCCAGCGAATGCTCGGCCGCGTGTGCGGCGTGGTCTTCGCGCACCATGGGGGCTTTCTGCACAAGCAGATCCGCCAGCTCGCGGTCGCAGGGCACCAGGCCCCAGGGCATGCGCCAGTCCCTGGTATCAAGCGCCACTGCCGCGCCCCGGCCATGATGATTGGGGCCCAGCAGCAGCACGCTTTCAGGTACCCGCACCCGACTGATCGTCTTCCCGGCAACAGCGCCGGAGTAGACATATCCGGCATGGGGCAGCACCACGGCCAGGGCTGCTTCGAGTTCTTCGGCAGGCCGGGCCGGGACGAGCTGTTCCATCATTGCCTGCAATCCCTTGGGGTCGGCTGGATAAAAACGGCCGTCAACAGCGGGCATCCGGGTCATGATCCTGGTCATGGGGCCTCCTTGCGCATGCGCGCTTTTTTACTTCTTCACCTCCCAGGTGGTGCCGTCCGGGCCGTCTTTCAGCACGATGCCCTGGGCCAGCAGCTGGTCGCGCACCTGGTCGGAAGTTGTCCAGTCCCGGGCAGCACGGGCCTGATTGCGCCGCTCGATCAGGGCCTGCAGCTCCGCTTCATCCAGGGAAAGTCCGGCCAGCACCTCGGCCCGGTTGCGGGCGACCACCTCGGCCGGATCCTGCCCGAGCAGGCCGAGGATTTCGGCAAGGTCGCGGAAGACAGCCGCGGCCCGGTGCAGCAGGTCCAGATCGGCCTGGCCGGGTGTTGCGGGCAGGGCATGGAGCGCCTTGTTGAACACCTTGACCGCATCGAACAGATGGGCCAGGGCCTGGGCGGTGTTGAAATCGTTGTCCATGGCCGCACAGAACCGGTCGGCCAAGGTTGCCAGCGCCTCCCGATCCCCGGCGGCAAGCACGGAAGCGCCCTCCCCGCCACTTGCGGGCAAGGCGGCGATTCCGGCCAGGCACTCATACATCCGCGCCAGTCCGGAGCGGGCATCGTGCAGGGCGGTTTCGGTAAAATCCAGGGGGTTACGGTACTGGGTGGAAAAAATGAACAGTCGCAGTACCTCGGGCTCGTACTGGGCAAGCACGTCGCGGATGGTGAGAAAGTTGCCCAGTGATTTGGACATCTTCTCATCCTTGATGGTGACAAAGCCGTGGTGCATCCAGATCTGGGCAAAAGACGCGTCACTGGCCGCGCAGCTCTGGGCGATTTCGTTTTCGTGATGCGGGAAGATCAGATCCTTGCCGCCGCCGTGGATATCGAAGGTGTCGCCCAGGTACTTGCGGCTCATGGCCGAGCACTCGATGTGCCAGCCCGGTCGGCCGTCGCCCCAGGGGCTCGGCCATTTCGGCTCCCCTGGTCGGGCCCCCTTCCAGAGCACGAAGTCCATGGGATGTTCCTTGTTCTCGTTGACCTCGATCCGGGCCCCGGCCTGCATGTCATCCAGGCTGCGGCCCGAAAGACGCCCGTACCCGGCATAGCGCTCGACCCGGAAATAGACGTCGCCGCCCGCCGGATAGGCCATGCCCTTGTCGATCAGCTCGCCGATCAGCTCGATCATCTCGTCGATGTGTTCGGTGGCGCGGGGTTCCAGGTTGGGCGGCAGGATGCCCAGGGCATCCATGTCGGTGTGGAACTCGTCGATGAAGCGCTGGGCCAGGGCTTCGCTCTCCACCCCCTGCTCGGCGGCGCGGGCAATGATTTTATCGTCGATATCCGTAAAGTTGCGCACAAAGAGCACATCGAAACCACGATAGCGCAGATAGCGCACCACCATATCGAACACCAGAACCGAACGGGCGTGGCCGATATGGCAGTAGTCGTAGGAGGTGATGCCGCAGACGTACATTTTGACGCGGCCGGGCTCCAGGGGGCGGAGCGGCTCCTTTTTCCGGGTCAGGGTATTGTAGATTGTAATGGTCATAGGAATCCGGGCAGAAAAAGGGATGAATATTTGCGGGGCATCATTGTACCCCATCGGGATGAGAGCGCACAACCGGAAATACAGGAATCAGCCTTTCCGCGACCGGCCGGAGATCAGCGGCAGCAGCAGCAATCCGGGCACAGCGGCCAGGGTGCAGACAAGGAAAAACAGGGGCCAGCCCATGGTTTCGGCCATCCAGCCGGTGGGCGCGGCAATGATGACCCGGGGCACGCCCATGACGCTGGAAAGCAGCGCATACTGGGTTGCGGTGAAGCGGGTGTTGGTGAGCGAGGCCATGTAGGCGGCATAGGCCGCGGTCCCCAGCCCGCCGCTGAGGTTTTCAAAGGCGATCACCGCGGCCAGCCAGGCCGGACTGTAGCCGATCAGGGCCAGCAGGGCAAAACCGGCGGTGGAAAGCGCCTGGAGGATGCCGAAACACCAGAGGCTGGCGATTCTGTCCAGCCGCAGCATCACCACCGCGCCGAGCAGACCGCCGCCGATCACCGCCAGGGTGCCGAAGAGCTTGACAATGGCCCCGACCTCGGTCTTGCTGAACCCCAGATCCAGATAGAAGGGCATGGTCATGGCGCTGGCCATCTGGTCGCCGATCTTGTAGAGCACAATGAACAGCAGGATCAGCACGGCCCGGTCATGGCGGAAGTAGTCGATAAACGGCTCGATCACGCTCTCGCGCAGGGTGCGGGGCGTACCGCGCTCAAGGGGCGGTTCCCGGCACAGCAGGGTGGAACAGAGTGCCGGCAGCATCACCGCGGCCATCAGAAAATACACCTGGGAGAACGGGATATGGTCGGCCAGAATCAGCCCGCCACCGCCGGACAGCAGCATGCCTAGTCGGTAGCCGCTGATATAGAGCGAACTGCCCGGCCCCAGCTCCGCGTCGCTCAGATCTTCGCGGCGGTAGGCATCGACCACGATATCCTGGGAGGCGGAAAAAAAGGTGACCCAGAAGGCGGCCAGGGCCACCAGCCACGGACTCCGGCCGGGATTGGTCAGCCCGAGGCCGATCAGGGCCAGCATCAAAAGCACCTGGATCAAGGCCAGCCAGCCCCGCCTGCGCCCGAGTGCGGGCAGGGTAAAACGATCGAAGATCGGGGCCCAGAGAAATTTCAGGGTGTACGGCAGCCCTACCAGCGAGTACAGGCCGATCACCTTCAGGTTGACGCCCTCCTCGGTCATCCAGGCCTGCAAGACCGACGAGGTCAACAAGAGCGGCACCCCGCAGGCAAAGCCCATGATAAAGGCGACCAACAGGCGGGGCGATCGGAGACGACGAAGCAGGGCAAGTTTCATGGGCGGACGCCGACAGCGGCAAACCAACGGCTCATTTCGGGCTGAAGGGGCGGTACAGCGGGTCGCCGATCAGCACCATCTGCCAGGAAAGGTACGGCAGGCTGACCAGATAACTTTCTCCCAGGCCAAGGTACCCCTCAAGCAACTTGGTGAAGAAGATGTCCGGCTGCGGGAAGCTCTCGATATAGGGCTCGCTCACCGGGCCGATGGTTGCGGCCGCGCCCTCCTCCAGCATCCGTTTACACCACACCTGGGAGCCGCGCCGCTTTAAGGTGGTGCACTCGGAGCTGGCAAGGTGGTAGCCGATCGCGCCCCGGGCCCAGGTAAAGGCATCCACATAGGTGGCCAGACTGTACCAGCCGCAGTAGAGAGCGGTGTTCGGACAGCTCCCTGCCGAAAACAGGGCTTCCGCCTGGTCGAGTTGCACCGGCATCCGGCCACTGGCCCGAACGGTCGCAGCTGCCTGATGGAGCGCATTGTCATAGCGACCATAGCCGCGCAGATTCTTCTTGTCGGTGGGCACAGGCCAGCGCGCATCGAAACAGGCCTGGCCGCGCAGCCCTTGGGCCTCGGCCTGGAGGCTGTCGTCGATCATGCGTCTGACCGTGGCCGGATCGGGGCCGTCCAGTCGGCTGACGATGAGCACATTGTCACGGGGAATCAGGGCGGGCTGCCCCCGGAATCCGAGGAAATAGGGATTGGGAATCCAGCCGTCCAGGGGATAGTCATCGACCAGCACCAGCATCAGTTCGGAATCCACCGCTGCCCGGTCATCCATCCCCACACTGATGCCCACCTGACCGATCTGCCGCCAGATCCGGCCGGTTTCGGCATTGACGACCACCGGCCTCCGGGGCCACCCGTCCGCTGCGGTCTGGACATCCTGGCCAACAGAATCCCGCACCTTGCGCGCCGGACGACCGGGCGGTTCCTGTTTGCGGGCGGGCCGGCCGGGCGGTTCCTGCAACCGTCGGGGCCGCTCGATCCGCCGCCTGGAATCGCTCTCCTGAACAGGTTGGGCAGGCTGGGCCTCGGTCGCTTTCGCAGCCGGAGCCGATTGATCCGTTCCGGTCTCGGACAGCCTGTCCGGCTGGATGGCCAGCGGTACCCCGTATAGCACCACCAGACAGCGAATACCGGTCGGATTATCCCGTTGCTCCAGGGCCCGGCGGACAGGAAGGCGGATCTCCCGCTCATAGACCTGGCGCGAGCAACGCTCCTGCGGCAGGCAACGGATCTGGACCAGGTGGTCCGGGGGGATGCCGCGTTTTTGCATATAGTATTCCGCCAGCCTCAGACCGGCAGGCGCGCGGGTATTGGCCACCACCAGGATCTCCTCTGGCTCCAGGGCC
Source organism: Desulfobulbus sp. (assembly GCA_050952385.1). Classification (GTDB taxonomy): domain Bacteria; phylum Desulfobacterota; class Desulfobulbia; order Desulfobulbales; family Desulfobulbaceae; genus Desulfobulbus. The sequence goes on from JBMNKV010000001.1 coordinate 339,029, forward strand.
GCGGCCCAGGCCGGAATCAACACCAGGGCAAGCCCCAGCAGGTATCGCGTAAAAAAATGACTGGCACATCGTTTCATGGCAGCTTACCCTTGTGCAAAAAAGAGCAATCCCGTTGCAACACGGGAGTGAAGGAGAACCTTCCGGTGATCGACAAAAACGACCCGGCCGATATCGCCGACTATCACAGGCGTCTTCTTGCCTGGTTCAAAATCCACCAACGCCCCCTGCCCTGGCGCACCACCTACGATCCGTACCATATCTGGATTTCGGAGGTCATGGGTCAACAGACCCAGATGGAACGGGTCGTCCTGTATTTTCTTCGCTGGATCGACCGCTTTCCCGATATCAGGTCCGTGGCGCGGGCCGACGAACAGGAGATCCTCAAGGCCTGGGAGGGACTGGGCTACTACAGCCGGGCCCGCAATATCCGGAAGGCGGCGCTCGCCCTGGTTGGTGCCGGGCGAACAGAGATTCCAAACGACCAGAAACAACTGCTCGCCCTGCCGGGAATCGGACCATACACCGCAGCCGCCATCCTGTCCATTGCCTTCAATCAACCCTGTCCGCTCAAGGATGCCAATGTCGAACGGGTCTTCGCCCGGCTGGCCGATATCGACCAACCCGTCAAAAAGCGCTCCACCCAAAAACACCTGGAACAGATGGCCGCCGAACTGCTGGACCGGGACCATCCACGCTCGTACAACCAGGCCCTGATGGAGCTGGGTGCCCTGGTGTGCACTCCGAAAAAACCGGATTGCCCGGCCTGCCCGCTAGGGAGTCATTGCCGCGCCCTGCACGCCGATACCGTCGAGTTCCGGCCCCTACCGGTGATCGGAAAAAAGAAAATCGACATCCTCATGGCCTGCGGCATTCTTTCTCGGGGCGACCAGTACTTCATCCAGCAGCGCCTGCCCGACGATATCTGGGGCGGACTCTGGGAGTTTCCCGGCGGCCGCCTGGAAGAAGGAGAAACACCGGAAGAGGCGGCAAGGCGGGAAATAGAGGAAGAAACCGGCTGGCACGTCGCCGATCTGCAACCGTTCAAGACCGTGGTCCACCACTACACCCATTACCGGGTCACCCTGCACGGTTTTCTCGGCCGGGTGCCGGAAGCCGCCCCGGAGCCAATCCTAACCGCCGCGACCCGCTCGGCCTGGGCGCCGCTGCACCGGCTGGCAGACTATCCCTACCCTGCGGGGCATCGTCAGCTGGTCGCAGCGCTCGGCCAGAGAACGCTTTCCGGGAAAGACAAAAAAACAGCACCAGTACAACCTGGCACAAAGACAAAGAGAACTCCAAATAAGGGAACATAGAGTTCACTTTACCGGAAATATATTTGCCCTCCTTCACGGGGGATGCTATGCTGAAAACGATCCCTGATGTATCCCGTTCCTTTTTCCCCGTCTATAAATCCGTGGCCATACCCAATATAGCTTCTCCGAACATGCAGGACGAGGTGCAGCGCCTTGCCAGCAACTGGCAGACCCTGCTCGACACCATGCCTGAAATGGTTTTCCTGCTGCGGGACGACGGTTCAGTCGAATATATGAACCGTTGCGCCAAGGCCTGCTTCGGCTTCCCCTGTCCGCCCCCGGTCTGCGACAGTCTGATTCATGTCTGCCGCCGGTACAAGGAAGACCTGGTAGGTAAACCAGACCCCCTCCAGTCCCCCCGGATGGTCGAGACCACGATCGGCACCGTGCCGGTCGAATATTCCGCGGTCCCCTTTTCCGGGTACACCGGCGAAAAGCTGATCATGCTCCTGATGCGGAACGTGACCGAGCGCAAGAAGTTCGAACAGGAACTGCTCCAGTTCAACACCAACATTGAAACCATCCTCCAGCAGAAGATCGGGGAGCTCGAAGCCAGCGAGACCCTCAGAAACCGGCTGTCCCGGCAGGTCAACAGCCTCAAAAGCCAGCTCGGCCACCATCACAAGGCCGACAAGATGGTGGGCCGGAGCCGCAAGATGCGGGAGTTGCGGGAGATGATCCACCAGGTTTCGGGCTCGGACGCCACCATCCTGATCACCGGAGAATCGGGCACCGGTAAGGAGCTGGTGGCCAACCTAGTCAAGGCGACCAGCTCCCGGGAAGACAAGCCCTTTCTGAAAATCAACTGCAACGCCATCAGCGATTCCCTGTTGGAATCCGACCTGTTCGGCTACGAAAAAGGCGCGTTCACAGGAGCAACCTCCCGGAAAATCGGGAAGTTCGAGGTGGTCGACGGCGGTACCATCTTTCTTGACGAGATCGGCGACATCAGCCCGCGGATGCAGGTCGCCCTGCTGCGGGTTCTGCAGAACGGCGAGATCATCCGCGTCGGCGGCACCGAACCGGTCAAGGTCGATGTCCGCATCATTGCCGCAACCAACGTGGATCTGGCCCAGGCCGTCAAGGAAAAACGCTTCCGGCTCGATCTGTATTACCGGCTCAACATCATCAACATCGAAATCCCTCCCCTGCGCGAGCGCAAGGAAGACATTGTCGAGCTGGTCTCGTATTTCGTTAACCACTACCGCGAGGCATTCAAGAAAGAGATCGATTTTGTCCCCAAATCCATCATCAATCGCCTGCTGATGCACAACTGGCCCGGCAATGTTCGGGAGCTGGAAAACCTGATCCAGCGGGCCGTGCTCATGGCTAAGGGCAAAATGATCACCGACGAGGATCTGATCTTCGACCAGAATCCGACCGACGAACAGGAAAAGGAGCTGATCAATATCGACGATCAGGTCGGTACGGTACCGCTCAAGGGCATCCTGGCCGAATTCGAGTCCAAGGTCATCCAGCGGGCCCTGATCAAGTACAACGGCAATGTCTCCACCGCCGCCGAACAGCTCAGCATCGGCAAAACCGCCCTGTACGACAAGATGAAGCAGTACGGCCTGTCTGCCAAGCAGATCAGGCAAACCATCACCAAGGCGCTCCAGGACTAACGTCCGCCCGGCCAGCGCTCCTCCCCCAGCTTCCCGACGACCACCAGCCCCCAGAGCAGCGCCCCCGCAGACCCAACATAGAGGCCGCGGGACCCTGCCCGACAAAGATCAGCTCATCGGCGCGCTGGTCCAAATCCAGCCCCACTCGCGCCGCTGCCGCCGAGCCTCCGCCGTCGCCATCAAGAGACAGTCGCTAGAAAAAACCGTCGGTTGCCGCACAATCCAGGGTGGTTTGGCGCAGCACATTGCCTTCAAAACAAAAAGCATACACCAAGCCGGACCAACAGCGCACCCTGTCCCACCCACCACCACGGAGTATCGGCATCGGCACAGGGACGCAGGCAGGCTCAGATGAGCGCCGGTAGGCCGGAGACCAACAGGAGCGAACTTTCCGGCGCGATATGAAAAGACTTACATTCATCATGGCCTTTTGCAGGACAATACCCTATACTTGGGGAAGAGATAGTCTTGCCCCGGTGCCTGCATGTCCTCCATAGCCTCCTCGCTCAACAACTCCTTTATCGCCACCTATGACCGCAGCGGTCAGGGTCTGCCCGCATTCCGTTCCGGGCCCGTCACCCGGATCGCCCCCGCCGCCGACAGCAGTGAATTCGACGCCTCTCTTGCCGCCCGCTCCGGAGACACGGTGACCCTTTCCGCTGCCGGGCTTGACCGGGCCCGCCGGGCCGCTGCCGAGGGCGGCGACGATAGGCAGACGGAGAAAAAAAAGACCGGAACGAACAGGGAGGGCGATGAAGGGCAAACAAAAGCCGAAGGTCGGGAGGGAAAGCCGGTCCCCAGCGCGGGGGGCCGGGAACTGAGCGCCGAGGATCTCGCCATGATCAGGGAGCTGAAAAAACGCGATCAGGAGGTCAAGGCCCACGAAACAGCGCACCTGGTCACAGCCGGGCGATACGCCCGGGGTGGAGCGAGCTACACCTATCAGCAGGGTCCGGACGGCAAGCGCTATGCCGTGGGCGGCGAGGTGCCCATTGACGTGAGCAAGGAGAGCACCCCGGAAGCCACCCTAAGCAAGATGCGGACCGTGAAACAGGCGGCCATGGCTCCGGCCTCGCCGTCTGCGGCCGACCGCCGGATAGCAGCCGAGGCAGCGGCCCGGGAAGCCCAGGCCCTGAGCGAACTGCAGGCCCAAAAGATCCAAAACCGGGAGGCGCAGGCGGACGACAAGCCCGCAGCCGATGGCGACCAAAATACCGACACGAATACCGACACAGCGGTGCCGCAAACCGCAGACACCCCCGCCCGACACTATCAGCCCCTGAGCATTTTCGCCTGAGAGCCCTTCCCCGAACCGACCCATGCACAGCCCGGAAGCCTACCTCGACGACCTGTTTTCCTTTATCACCGCCTCGCCCACGCCGTACCACGCCGCGCACACCTGCGCGGCCCTTTTGGAACGGCACGGATTCCGCCTCCTGCAAGAACGGGACGCCTGGTCTTCCCTGGACCGGGGCAGGTACTATCTGCTGCGCGACGACGCCTCCCTAATCGCCTTTACCCTGGCCGGACCGCTTGCCCAAGGCCGCCCGCTGCGCATGGCGGGCGCGCACACCGACAGCCCGGCCCTGCGGGTCAAACCCCGCCCCATGCAGGTGAATCAGGGATGTGCCCAGCTCGGGGTCGAGGTCTACGGCGGCCCGCTGCTCACCTCCTGGTTCGACCGGGATCTCTCCCTGGCAGGACGGGTGAGCTGGCGCACGGGCGAGGGCCCGCTGCAATGCAGTCTGATCGACTTTTGCAGACCCATGGCCGTCATCCCCAGTCTGGCCATCCATCTTGACCGCGAGGCCGACAAGGGCCGGGCTATCAACCGCCAGACCGACCTGCTCCCACTCCTGGTCCAGACCGACGAGACCGACCCGCCCGACTTTCCGGCCCTGCTGCACGACCAGCTGCGCAGACAGTACCCGGCAATCGGGGAGGCAGAGATACTCGACTGGGATCTCTTCCTGTACGACCCACATCCCCCGGCAAGGATCGGCGCGCCCGGCAATCTGATCACCGGTCCCCGCCTGGACAACCTGCTCTCCTGCCACGCCCTGATCCAGGCCCTGGTCCACGCCGGGGAACCGTTGCGCGACGCGCTGGTGATCCTCAACAATCATGAAGAGGTGGGCAGTCTTTCCGACAGCGGCGCCCAGGGGACCCTGCTGCGCGCCCTGCTCGAGCGGCTCTGGCCCGAACCGGAGAACCGGAACCGGATACTGGCCGGTTCCCTCTTCGTTTCCGTGGACAACGCCCATGCCGTCCACCCGAACTTCGCAGGCAAACACGATGCCAACCACCTGCCCCGCCTCAACCACGGCCCGGTGATCAAAACCAACGCCGGCCAGCGCTACGCCACCTCGGGCGCGACCGCCGCCCTGTTCCGCCTCCTGTGCCGCCAGGCAGACGTGCCCTGTCAGGATTTCGTGATGCGCAACGACCAGCCCTGTGGTTCGACTATTGGTCCGCTGACCGCGGCAACCATCGGGATCGCTGCGGTGGATGTCGGCGTGCCGCAACTGGCCATGCACTCGATCAGGGAAACAGCCGGCGTGCTGGATAGCTGGCATCTGTTTCAGGTGCTGCGCTGTTTCTTTATGGCGGCGGACGAGGCCATTTTCCGACCCGCAGCCTGCTGCCAACCGCTCTGACCAAGCAGCAAACACTCAGCACTCCGCCTTTCTCGCTGTCACTCCACCCCGCCCAAAACGCCCGCCAACTGGGAGATCGCCTTGTATCTCTCTGAATACAGGGAAAAAGTGTTTTTTCTTTTTTTGTTGATTTTTTCTGCCGTGTTTAGTCTATAAAAGGCTCTCTCCCCTGTTCGTCAACGTGTCTCATGTGTGATGAGCGAGTTCGATACGGAAACAAGAACCTGACGGAGGGGCGTGTCGGTCCGAATCTTCAGAGCGTTCCGTCGCCGCGCCCGTTCCTCTGTCTGTATGCCCGAAGAGGCCTCACCTTGGCGCACGCCGAGGTTGCTCCGCTTAAATCTCCACAACGCCCGGTGCACGGGAGGTGAAAAACGCACGGGAAGAAAACCTGACCAATCTGCAAGCTGTTCACCACAACTACAGCAGGAGAACACTCTATGACGACACCCACGGCAACATCGTTTCCAAGATGGATACCTCTTCTTGGCGGCTTTCTCGGCAGTACCACCTGCGGTTTACTGCTGTATGCATTCAGTCTTTTGATCAAACCGCTGATGCAGGAATTCGGCTGGGCACAGACGGAAGTTGCTTTCGCCTATGCCCTTATTTGTTTTGTCTTCGGCATGATGACATTTCCCGGCGGCAAGCTCAGTGACAAATTCGGCCCGAGAAATGTTGTCTTAGTCGGCGGTATCGTTCTGGCCCTTGGTTTCTATCTGGTTTCCACCCTGACTCCGCCTGATCCGGCTGTCCTGGCCGCGGGCGGGGAGGCGGCAAAGGGTGCTGCAAAAACGCAACTCTATCTCTTCTACCTCTACTATGGTGTACTGGCCGGTTTCGGCGGCGCCTTTGTCTACCTGCCGCCCATCGCCGTTGCCTCCAAGTGGTGGCCGGATAAGAAGGCCATGGCCACCGGATTTACGGTTGTTGGTCTGGGTGTCGGCTCCTTTATCATGGTGCCCATTGCCACCCGGATCATGGCAGCCCACGGGGGCAGCGCCCTGCCCGTTTTCCAGTATGTCGGCATCGCCATGGCCGTTTTGGTGGTCACGGCCGCACTCTGTCTGAAGAATCCGCCCGCAGGCTACAAGCCTGCCGGATGGGAGCCGCCCGCACCACCCGCAGGGGCCAAAGAGCCGAAAGCGTTCCGCGACTACACCTATGAAGAAAGCAAGAAGACCCCCCAGTTCTGGCTGTTGTGGATCTCGTACTTCTGCGGTTCCTTTGCCGGTTTGATGTGTATCGGCCTTATTGCCAAGCATGGCGCCGATGCGGGCAACCCCAATCCGGGCTTGGCAGTGCAGGCCCTGGCCATCACCAATGCTGCGGTGCGCGTGCTGATCGGCCCCATTGTCGACAAACTAGGCGGCACCAAAAAACTGTTTGTCATCCTCTTTTCCCTGCAGGCCCTGGCCATGGTCGCCCTGTATCCGGCTGGTTCCAACACCCTTCTGCTGGCAATTACAGCAGCGCTGATCGGCTGGAACTATGGCGCGATGTTCACCCTGTTTCCGGCAACAACCCTCAACTACTACGGCAGCACCGCCCAGGGTTCCAACTATGGCCTGCTCTTCACCGCCTGGGGCGTGGCAGGACTTTTTGGACCGACCTTCGGCAGCAAGCTGCAGGCAATGACCAACTCGTTCTTCGTGCCCTTCATCGTGTCCGCGGTCGTGCTCGCGGTTGCGGTAGTGATTCTCGCCACAATGAAGACTCCGGAACGCAAGTCCGCCTGACAGCGTAACGATTCTTCAATCACATGAACCCACAAGGGGCATCCCGGCGCCAGCCGGGATGCCCCTTGTTCTTTTTCCTTGTTCCTCTCTGTCCGAAGGGTAACCGCACCGGTTTTCACCGGCGGTTCGGCCTTACCGACAGAGAGCTGTTTTTCTTTACCGATCCGCCGGATTTTCGCCCAACGCAATGGTGGAGATCGAATTCTTGGGCGAACCGTCAATCAGCTTGTCGCTATAGCTCAGATACACCAGGGTGGCGCGTTTCTTGTCGTAAAACCGCACTACCTGAAGTTTCTTGAATAAAATCGAGCTTGATTTCTTAAACACCTGTTTGCCGTCATCCTTACCCGAAGCAACCCGCTCCGGCAGGGTGATCGGTCCGGTCTGACGACACGAGATCGAGGCGTCCGAGGTATCCTCGGCCACGCCGATAGCACCGGACACACCTCCGGTTTTGGCCCGACTGACATAGCAGGTCGCACCGGGAATATCCGGATCGTCAAAGGCCTCGATCACGATCTTGTCGTTGGCACCCAAAAACTTAAACGTCGTGCTCACCTTCCCGATCTCCTCGGCCTGGAGCGTTCCGGCGACAAGCAGCACAGCACCTGCCAAAAGCAGTCCCATCCCTTGCCTCGTCCTCATTGCTGCTCCTCCTTTTTCACCTTGCCTGCCGAGCGGTTGAGCGCACTGAGCAGGGCCTTGATCGAGGCGACGATAATGTCGGTATCCACGCCCGCGCCCCACCAGCTTTCCTCGTCCTGGTCAAGAATTTCTATGTAACTCACGGCCTTGGAGGAACTCCCCCGGGCCAGCGCATGTTCGTGGTAGGCGTGCAGGGTAAAGGAGAGGCCTGTTTCCCGCAAGGCTGTGGAAAAGGCGTCCAGTGGGCCGTTGCCCACCGCGCGCAGGGTCTGTTCCCGGCCCCTGAGCATGACCACAGCCTCGATCTCGGCGGTGGAACTCTCCTGATTTTTCTCGAAGTGGCGCTTGACCACATTGAACTCCTTGAGCACGTACCCGTTGGTATTGTACAGATATTCCTTTTCAAAGGCGTGCAGCACCTGGTCCGGACTCAGTTCGTCGCCGGTGGCGTCGGTCAGCTCCTGGATCACCCGACCGAACCCCGGCTGCATCTCCTTGGGCAGCTTGAATCCGAACTCCTGCTCCATGATGTAGGCCACCCCGCCCTTGCCAGATTGGCTGTTGATGCGGATGATCGACTCGTAGGTCCGGCCCACGTCCTGCGGATCGATGGGCAAGTAGGGCACGGCCCAGAGGTTGCTCTGGGTCAGCTCCAGGGCGGTCATCCCCTTGTTGATCGCATCCTGATGGGAGCCGGAAAAGGCCGTGTACACCAGATCTCCGGCATAGGGATGACGGGGATGCACCGTCATCTTGGTGCACCGCTCGTAGACATTGATCAGCCGGTTGATCCGGGAGAAATCCAGACCCGGGTTGACGCCCTGACTGAACATGTTGAGCCCCAGGGTGACGATATCCACGTTGCCGGTCCGCTCGCCGTTGCCGAACAAGGTGCCCTCCACCCGGTCTCCGCCCGCCATCAGGGCCAGCTCGGTGGCGGCGACCGCCTCGCCCCGGTCGTTGTGGGCATGCAGGCTGACAAGCACGCTGTCCCGGTTTTTAATCCGGCGGCAGAACCATTCGATCCGGTCGGCATAGATATTGGGCGTCGACATCTCCACCGTGGCCGGCAGGTTGATGATCACCGGATTGTCCGGCGTGGGTTCCCACACGTCCATCACCGCCTCGCAGATCTCCAGGGCAAAATCCAGCTCCGTGCCGGTGAAGCTCTCCGGAGAATATTCATAGCGGATTTGGGTGCCGCAATCGCGTGCATAGTCGCGGATCAGTTTCGCACCCTCCACCCCCAGGGCGATGATCTCCTTGCGGCCTTTCTTGAACACCACGTCGCGCTGCAGGGTCGAGGTGGAGTTGTACAGATGCACGATCGCCTTGTCCGCGCCCTCAAGCGAGGCAAACGTCTTCCGGATCAGATGTTCTCTGGCCTGGGTCAACACCTGGGGCACCACCCGGTCGCCCAGATAGCCGCCTTCGATCAGCAGGCGAAGAAAGTCGTATTCCACCTGGGAGGCGGAAGGAAAACCAACCTCGATCTCCTCGAACCCTATCTCGACCAGGAGATGGAACATTTCCAGCTTCTCCTCGAGATTCATCGGCTGAATCAGGGCCTGATTGCCGTCGCGCAGATCCACGCTGCACCAGATGGGTGCCTTGTCGATCACCTTGTCCGGCCAGGTTCGATCCGGCAGGGATACCTGCGGATAGGGCCGATATTTATTCACTTTTTCCTGATCCATTGTCGTCTCCATGTCCAATCAAAAAAAAAGCCACGGTTGGAAAACCGTGGCTTCAAGGGTCTGCTTCTTTGGGGTGCGCTCAGCACAAACCTCCCTTTCCCGCCACAGTATTCCTGTGCAGTCGATCAAGGGAAAGAAGAAGGAGAGCGAGATGTTGCGCCATGTCATGCACCTTTTTACGTTCAACAGTTCCGGAATAATAAAACGCCGGGCGCGTTTGTCAAGCAGGAAAGCCGGGGCCCCACACCTGCCGGTTACGCCAGCTCGCCCCTGATGAATCGCTCCGCCAGATCCACCTCGCGCTTGGAACCGATGATCAACGGCACGCGCTGGTGCAGATGTTCGGGAACGATATCAAGAATCCGCCGGCCGTCGTCGGTCACGGCCCGACCGCCGGCCTGTTCCGCGATCAGGGCCATGGGCGCGGCCTCGTACAGGAGGCGCAGCTTGCCCTCGGATTTTTCGCCGCTGAGCTTGTCTCGGGTGTAGAGAAAGATGCCGCCCTTGATCAGGTTCCGGTGAAAATCCGCCACCAGGGAGCCGATATAGCGCTGGCTGTAGGCCTTGCCCCCGTCCACCGTCTTGAGATGGTCGATAAAATTCCTGACTCCATCGAACCAGTGGGGAGCGTAGGCCTCGTTGACGCTGTAGTACAGACAGGTGTCCGGAATCCGGATCGACGGATGGGAAAGGAAAAATTCGCCGACGCTGGGGTCTAAGGTAAAGCCGTGGACACCGGAACCGGTGGTGTAGACCATCATGGTCGAGGAACCATAGATGATATACCCGGCAGCCACCTGCTTGGTGCCCGGTTGCAGCAGGTCTTCCACCGTGCCCTGGCCGTCGCCGCTGCTCAGGCGTCGATGGATGGAAAAGATGGTGCCGATGCTGACGTTGACATCGATATTGGACGAGCCATCCAGAGGGTCGAAGGCAATGGTGTAGCGGCCTTCATAGCCATCCAGAACGGGAATGATCTCCTCTTCCTCTTCCGAGGCCATCACGCAGATCCGTCCGCACTGCTCCATCCGGCGCTTGATGGTCTGGTTGGCGAAGACGTCGAGTTTCTGCACGCTCTCGCCCTGGATATTGGTTTTGCCCGATTGACCGAGAATATCGGCCAGACCGGCCATGTTGACCTCGGCACTGATGATCTTGGCCGCCACCACCAGGTCGTTCAACACTCCGGTCAGCTCGCCGGTCGCGCCGGGATGCAGAGACTGGTCATCCATGATCTGCCGGCTGATGGTCACACCCTTTCGTTTTGGTTGCATAACGTTCTCCCTCGTTTGTCTGTCCGGCAGAACCGGGCGGCTCAGTCTTGTGCGGCTGGTGCAAGCGGCGTCCACCGACGCAAACAGGCGATCAGGGTTCGCACCCCTGTGCCCGAAGGCCCCTTGGCCGCATATGATTTTTCCGGACCATCCCAGGCGGTTCCCGCGATATCGAGATGGGCCCAGGCGGTCTCGCCTATGAATTCCTGCAAATAGCAGCTGGCGATGATCGTTCCGGCGCTGCGATCGGTCCCGGCGTTGCGGATATCCGCGATCGACGAATCAAGCTGCTTCCGGTACTCCGGCCCCAGGGGCAGACGCCACAGCGGTTCGCCCGCCTGCGCGCCCGCTGCAATCAACCGCTTTGCCAGCTGCTCGTTGTTGCTCATCAAACCGGTATGATGATGGCCCAGGCCAACGATCACCGCGCCGGTCAGCGTGGCCAGGTCGATCACCGCCTCGGGCCGGTAGGTAGCGACCCCGTAGGCCAGGGCGTCGGCCAGAATGAGCCGTCCCTCGGCATCGGTGTTGATCACCTCCGAACTCATACCGCCGAAATGATAAATGACATCCCCCGGCTTCAGCGCCGACGCGCCGGCCATGTTTTCCGCTGCCGGCACCAGCGCGACCACGTTGATTCCCGGCAGCTCCTGTTCGGCCACGGCCTGGATTGCGGCCAAGACCGCTGCGCCGCCGCACATGTCGAACTTCATGGCCTCCATGCCGGCCGGCGGTTTGAGGCATACCCCGCCGGAATCAAAGGTCAGGCCCTTGCCCACGAGCAGCACCGTGGGGTTTTCGACCCTTGTCCTGTACTCCAGAACCACCAGACAGGGCGGTGCGGACGAGCCCCGGCTGACCCCCAGAATGCCGCCCATGCGCAGCTCTTCCAGAGCCGCCTGATCCAGCACCGTACAGCGCAACGACGCTGTCCGCTCGGCCAGCTGCCGGGCGTATTCGGCAAACGCAATCGGCGTCCAGTAATTGCCGGGCTGATGGGCCATGTCCCGGGCCGCGCACACAGCATGGCCCGCACTGCGGCCGCAGGCAAGCCCGTTTTCCACCTCTTCGGCGGCATGCTCACCGCCATGGAGCAGCAGTCGCTCCAGCGGTTCGAAGGCATCGGGATCGTCATCCTTCTTTTTGCTTTTGTACTGCTCGAAACGGTAGCTGCCCAGCACCACACCTTCGCTCAGGCTTTCGGCAATCTCGTCCGCACCGAGCAGCGGCACCCGGGGCAGAAGCAGCAGCATTTCCCGCACCTTCAACCGGGCCGCCTCCCGGGCCGCGGTCCCTCCGGCCAGACGCAGCTGTTCCCGATGGGCGTCCGCGCTCTCCTCCGGCTTGCCCAGTCCCACAAACAGCACCCGACGGGCCTGAAGCCGGGTTTCTTTCAGCAGGCCGGGATAGATCAGCGCGGTCTGTCCCTGTCGTCCCGAAAAATCTCCGGTCTCCCCAAGAAACCGCACACTCTCGACCAGCGAGGCGTCGAGCCCCTCTTCACAAAACGATCCTTCCGCCACCGGACAGACCACAAGCGGTCCGGTAAAAGCAGACAACTCCTGAGAAAAAACCTGAACATCGACCGATCCGGACCGCACCGAACACCTTCCTTTCGCCTCTTGGCGGCATTATCCTTTTACAACGTCCAATAACCGGGTATTGTGTTTGATTCATACACGAAACGAGATTGAACCTCAATCGGCAAATGGGCCGCTCGTTGACCGTATCCCCCCAAAAACGCCCCCGCACACGGAGGTTTTCGTGCTTCTTGTTTTCATTCTTGCCGTCAGCTCTGCCCTGATCGTCTCCTCCGCCTGCTCGGTGTTCGAGGCGATCTTGTTGACCCTTTCCACCCCGCAAATCGCCCTGATGCGGCAAACACATCCCAAGCAGGCCGAAGGGTTGCAAGCGCTCAAGGACAACATCGAGCAGCCGATCACCGCGATCCTGACGCTCAACACCCTGGCCCACACCATGGGCGCGTCCGTATCCGGAGCGGCGGCCGTGGCGCTGTTCGGTCAGGAGGGACTGGTCTGGTTCTCCCTGGCCTTCACCCTGGCGATTCTGCTGTTCACCGAGATTCTGCCCAAGACCTTCGGCGTCACCTACGCCCGGCAGCTTGCCCCCTATGTGGTTTGGCCGCTCCAGGTCAGCATCTTCATTCTCAAGCCTCTGATCTACCTGGGTCAACTGCTGACCCGCCTTGTGCCCCGCGACAGCAAGCCCCACATCATCTCCGCGGAAGAGCTGAAAACCATCGCCTCGTTCAGTCGGGAATCAGGAGTCATCCAGGCTGATCAGGAGGCGGTGATCGCCAACGTCCTCCAGTTGGGCGCCAAAACCGTGCGCGATGTCATGACCCCGCGCACCGTTACCTTTTCCCTGGACCAGAACCTGACCATCGAAGAGGTCGAAGATAAAGAGGAGCTGTTGCGGATGCACAGCCGGGTTCCGATCTATGACGGCGAACCCGACGAGGTCACCGGCATCGTCCTCAGCCAGGACGTACTTTTAGCCGCAGCCGAGGGCAAGTCAACGCTCCGGCTGGAGCAGCTCCGCCGGCCGGTCCACTTTGTCCCGGAAACCACGGCGCTTGACCGGGTCTTTATCGAATTTTTCGAACACTATCTGCATCTCTTCGTGGTGGTGGACGAGTACGGCAGCGTTACCGGGGTCATCAGCATGGAAGACGTTCTGGAAGAAATTATCGGCCGGGAGATCGTCGACGAGTTCGACAAGACCCGCAACATGCGGGAGCTGGCCATGCTGCGCAAAAAAAAGCTCCATACCCAACCCGGGCACCCCAACTCTACGCCGCCGGTGAACGAAAAGGGAACCGGCGAGAAAGAAACTGGCTCTTCCCAATAATTCATGGTAGCGTGGCGTAGCCCTGCGGCGCGGATAGACACTGAATACGAGACACTGAACACCGCCCGCCGGGGGCTTCCGTCCCGCCGGTCCCGGCGGGAAACGGTCGGTCTCGCTCGCTCATTTCTCCCTGTGGATCCGTTCATGCATAGCGCACTCTCCGCCCTGCGGCGGATCGTCTTGTTCTGTACTCTCCCCCTGCTCCTCGGCCTGGCTGTCTCCCAGGTTCAGGCAGCGCCCGCTCCGAGCAGCAAGAAGACCGATCTGCTCTACATCAAACCCAGCCTGGAAGTGCTGATGCGCAAAAATCCGGCCGGCAACTCCCGGATCATAGCAACTCTGCCCATGGGGACGGCGGTACGGCTGTTGAAAGGCGGCAAGGACTGGTCGCAGATTCAGTTGCAGAATGGAACCAAAGGGTGGGTGCGGAGCCAATTTCTCGGGCGCTCGCCCGAAATCCCGGTGGCCCGTTTCCGGGCGGGAATGAACCCGGACGGCACCGTCAACGATCCACAGATGCGATTGTTCAATATCGTGGAAGAAACCGAGCAGTTACGTAAAAAGCTGGCGGTGTGCGCCACGGACCTGAGCACACTGAACGACAAGTACCAGAAGCTCAACGATCCCGGGAATGAAGACCATGCAAAAAGGGCCCTGGCCGAAGCCCATGAACAGATCAAGGAGCTGCAACAACGGCTGACCAGCGCGGAAATCGAATGCGAGGTTCTCAAGAAAAACAGGTCGATCATGTGGTTCTTCACCGGCAGCTTGGTTCTGCTGGTCGGCTGGATCATCGGCCGCGTCAGCGGCAACCGGAGACGTTCCCACTCCTCGCTGTTGCAGTGATCAGTTCAGAGCCTCGAGGGTGACCACCACCTCGACCGGCCCGCTGTCGCGCAGCAGGCGCAGGCGCACGCTGTCGCCCACCTTGCGCCGCTCCAGCTCGTCGCGCAGCGCATCCGCATCCTCCACCGTGTGCCCATCAATAGCCACGATGATATCCCCGAGCACCAGTCCGCCGCGCACCTGGAGGGCCCCTTTCAGACCTGCCCGTGCTGCCGCTGAATTCGGCGCCACGCTCAGGATCATCACTCCGTCCAGATTCAACTCACGGGTCAACCTCCGGTTCGCCAAGGTCACGCCCAGGCCTGGTCGAATCAGCTTGCCCTGACTGATCAGCTGGGGCACCACCCGGTTGACCTCCCGCACCGGCACCGCGAAACCGATGCCGGAACTGGCCCCGGACGGACTGTAAATAGCCGTATTGACGCCGATCAACCTGCCCGCACTGTCCAGAAGCGGCCCGCCGGAATTCCCGGGATTGATCGCAGCATCGGTCTGGATCACATCACGGATGGTTCGGCCGGTCACCGAGGTGATCTCCCTGCCCAGGGCGCTGACCACGCCGGTGGTCAATGTCTGGTCAAGGCCGAAGGGGTTGCCGATGGCAAAGACCTTCTGCCCGACCTGCAAGTCAGCGGATTCACCGATATCAATGGGCGCCAGCCTGTCCCGCGGCGCGTTGATCTGCAGCACGGCCAGATCCTTGTCCGGGGCGGCCCCGACCAGAACAGCCTTCCAGGTCGAGTGGTCGGACAGGGTCACCTCCAGCCGGCTGGCATCGGCAATAACATGAAAATTGGTGACGATCCGGCCTTCGTTATCCCAGACAAAGCCGGAACCCGTGCCCTGGGGGATCTCGTGGACGTTGAGACTGAACAGTTCCCGACGGACCGCGATGCTGGTGATGTAGACCACCGAAGGGGCAGCCCGCCGGAAAACATCAATGGTGTTCTGTTCGTCGTCGGCCAGACTGCCCCGAGCCGCAACGGGCCGCGAAACCGCCTGGGGATCGAGACGGCCGGGCAATTCCGGCTGCACCGTCTGGTAGAACAGCCAGCCCGCAACACCCGCGACCAGGATCCAGAAAATCGTTCTTGTCATGGCAGACTCCGAACATGGAGGCGATACCCCGATGCAGGGGCAAGCAGTACGGCCGCGCTCACAGCCACTTCTTGCGCCGGAAGAAGAGCAGGGTCATGGCGGAAGAGAGGAACATCATCAACAGGGCCGCGGGATAGCCCCAGATTTTGTCCAGCTCGGGCATGTACTCGAAGTTCATCCCGTACAGGCTGGCGATCAGGGTCGGCGGCATGAAAATCACGGTGACAACGGTAAAGATCTTGATCACCCGGTTCTGCTCCATGTCCACCAGGCCCAGGAAGGTATTCTGGAGAAATTCGAGACGCTCGAAATTGAACGAGGTGTAGTCCAGCAGCGAACCCACGTCCTTGATCATGATCCGCATCTTTTCATGATCCTCGCTGGGAAACATCTTGCTCTTCAAAAGAGCTGAAAGGATGCGCTGTTTCTCGACGATATTTTCCCGGATGGTGATGGTGGTTTCCTGCAGGGCCGCGATTTTCAGCAGGTTGTCCCGGTCGGCGTCCTTGTTGCCCACCATGTCCCGGCTGATTTGGGAAATTTTGTCGGTGGTGCTCTCGATGAGGTCGGCGTCGAAATCGATCCGGGTTTCGAGGATGGAGAGGAAGACATCGTCGCCGTCCACCGGCCGGATCGCCCGCAGGCGGCGGTAGGTATCGGTAAAGGCGCGGAACTCGTGGCTGCGCTGCGTGAACAGCATCTTGTCCTTGAGGATGAACGAGACCGGCACCTTGTCGAAGGTGTTGCCGTCCGGGATCAGGAAGTTGAGGTTGATGCCGATTTCATCCTCGGTTTCGATATACTTCGAACTGCTCTCGATCTCTTCACTCTCCTGCTTGGTGAACAGTTCCATCCGGAAGTCGGATTCGACCTGCTCGACCTCTTCCTTGGTGGGACTGATCAGATCGATCCAGAAAATATCCGGACTGATGGCGCTGTTGTTGCTCACCATCTTGATAATCTTGTTTTCGAAATAAAAATAGTTGACCATGGCAGCATTCCTGATCAAAAAACAACGAAGAACCCTCCTGATTCCGCCGTCTACGCGCTGGCTTACGGCGGGAACGGGCGCGTCATTTTACTGAATCGGCGGGAAGAATGTCAATCCGGAAAGAGAAACGCTCTCTTTTTCCGCAACCAGGCGGCTGCGCAGGGCTCAGTTGAACAGGCCGCTTCGTTGGGTAAGAAAACACAGCGCAAACCCTGCCGCCATGGCCACCAGCCCCAGCCTGCGCAACTGCTCCGGCGGGATTTCCTGCATATGCGCCAGCCAGCGCTGCATGGCTTCCGGGGCCGCCACATAGGGCAGGGCCTCGAGGATGAGAATCAGACCGATGAGTGTCAGCAGCAGTTTCATGTCCCCTCTGTACCATGAAGACGCCGGTTGCCGCAAGGCACGACAAAGCTGTTGACAAGCACGGAGCAGAAAAAGTACCCTCCCTCAGGTCTCAACCCAAACAACAATTCTCCCGCCTCGCGGTCGATGCGCAGCGCACTGCCTCGTCCACAGGCCCTTCCACCACGGACGGATCATGACGCACTCTTCTTCCAGATACGCGGCAGCCGGGGTCGATATCGACAAGGGCAACCTCTTTGTCAGCCAGATCAAATCCATCGTCGCCTCCACCCACCGCCGGGGAGTGCTGACCAACATCGGCGGCTTTTCCGGGCTCTTCGCCATTGGCCACGAACAGGTGCAGGATCCGGTTCTGGTCGCCTCCACCGACGGGGTGGGCACCAAGCTGGCCCTTGCCAAGATGTGCAACCGCCACGACACCATCGGCATCGATCTGGTGGCGATGTGCGCCAACGATGTCATCGTCAGCGGGGCCAAACCGCTCTTTTTCCTCGACTATTTCGCCAGCAGCTCGCTGGACCTCCAGGTGGCCACCGACGTGGTCCGGGGGATCGCCGAAGGGTGTAAACAGGCCCAGTGCTCGCTCATCGGTGGCGAGACCGCGGAAATGCCCGGTTTGTACCAACCCGGCGACTACGACCTCGCCGGTTTCGTGGTCGGCATTGCCGACCGCAACGCCCTGATCGACGGCAGCGACATCCATGTCGGCGACGCCATTATCGGCTTGGCCTCATCGGGCATCCATTCCAACGGCTACTCCCTGGTGCGCAAGGTCTTCTTCGAGGAACTGGGCCACAGCGTGGACGACCGGATCGACGCCCTGGGCTGCACGGTCGGCGAAGAGCTGCTGCGGCCGACCCGGATTTACGTGGAGAGCCTGGGCCCCATCCTCCGGCGCAGCGCCATCCACGGCCTGATCCACATCACCGGTGGCGGCTTCATCGACAATATCCCCCGTATCCTGCCGGCCGGCTGCGCGGCGCGGATCGATCCGGGGTCCTGGCCGATTCATCCGGTCTTCACCTATCTCCAGGAACAGGGACAGATCACGGTGAACGAGATGTTCCGCACCTTCAACATGGGCATCGGCATGATGGTGGTCGCCCCGCGCGACCAGGTCGACGAGCTGCTGCACCAGTGCACGGCCCGGGGCGAACAGCCGTACCTGATCGGGGAAATCGTTGCGGCGGACAAAGAGGGCGAAGGTCGGGTTTGTATCGAAGGCGTTTGCTGATCCGCTGCCGCCCACAAAAATACAAAGCTCCGGACAATTTCTGTCCGGAGCTTTGTTGTTACCGCTTTGTTTCAATTCAACCGCCGCAATCAGTCGGGTCGCCACGCAGCTTATCTATCCCGTGGCGCAGGGCGGGCAGAACAACAGCCAGATTTTCGGCCGCCGCCTTTTTGCTGCCGGGCAAATTGAGAATCAGACAGCCGTTGCGGCTGCCGGCAATACCCCGCGACCATACCGCCTGCACGGTTTTTTCAAGGCTGGCCAGCCGCATGGCCTCGGCCAGCCCGGGAATCTCCTGATCAATAACCGCCCGGGTCGCCTCTGGGGTCCGGTCGGTCGGGGCCACACCGGTTCCACCGGTGGTCACGATCAAATCCAGCTCA
Organism: Desulfobulbus sp.; assembly: GCA_050952385.1. Lineage (GTDB taxonomy): Bacteria > Desulfobacterota > Desulfobulbia > Desulfobulbales > Desulfobulbaceae > Desulfobulbus. The sequence continues at coordinate 357,768 of JBMNKV010000001.1, forward strand.
TCGGCCCAGAGGCGCAGGGTCTGCTCAATCAATCCCTGATCATCCGGGAGAATAGTATACCTGGTCACGCTGTAACCGGCCGCATCGAGCATCTCCCGGAGCCGAGGGCCGCTGGTATCCTCCCGTTCACCGCGCGCCCCCCGGTCGCTGAGCGTCAGCACCCCGCACCGGCAGGCGCGGTTGCCAAGCGAATCGTCACTCCTCCGACTCATCCTTGTACTCGGCAATGATCTTCTCGGCGATATGGGCCGGTACCTCGTCGTAATGCGAGAAGGACGTGGTGAAGGTGCCCCGACCGCCGGTCATGGAGGTCAAATCCAGCGCATACAGCAGCATCTCGGCCTGGGGCACCTGGGCGTTGACCACCTCGTACCGGTCGGTGGAATCCATGCCCAGCACCCGGCCGCGCCGACTGTTGAGATCGCCCATGACATCGCCGACAAAATCCTTGGCAACCCGCACCTCGACATTCATGATCGGTTCGAGCAAAATCGGGTTGGCCTGGACCACGCCCTTCTTGAAGGCCAGGGAACCGGCTATCTTAAAGGCCATCTCCGACGAGTCGACCGTGTGATAGGAACCATCGATCAGGGTGACCTTGAGATCCACGAAGGGATACCCGGCAATGACGCCACGCTCCATGGCCTCGATGATGCCCTTCTCGACTGCGGGCCGGTACTGCTGCGGAATCACGCCGCCCACGATCTTGTCGACGAACTCGAACTGCTCGCCCCGGGGCAACGGTTCCATCTCGATGGTGCAGTCGCCGAACTGGCCGCGGCCGCCGGACTGCTTCTTGTGCCGTCCCTGAACAGTGACCTTGCCCTTGAGGGTCTCCCGGTAGGGCACCTTGGGCACGTTCAGCTCCATCTCGACGCCGAATTTCCGTTTGATTTTCTCGCTGATAACTTCAAGGTGCACCTGCCCCACCCCGGAAATCAGCGTTTCATGGGTCTGGGGTTCGCGGTTGAGTTGCAGGGTGAGATCCTCGTCGAGCAGCTTGCTGATCGAGCCGAACAGTTTTTCCTCCTCGCCCTTCTTGGCGCTGACCGCATAGGCGATGACCGTGGGCAACGGTTCGATCGTCGGATAGACGATGGCCGCGTTCTCGGCGCACAGGGTATCGCCGGTGGCGGTTTCCTTGAGCTTGGCCACGGCCACGATCATGCCGGGAACCGCCTCATCCACCGACTGCTGTTCCTTCCCGGCCATGACAAACAGCTGGCCGAACCGCTCGGAGGTCTCCTTGCTGGCGTTGTAGAAGGTATCCCCCTTCAGCACGCCGGAAACAACCCGGAACAGCGTCAGCCGGCCGGCAAAGGGGTCGGCCATGGTCTTGAAGACCAGGGCGGAAAAGGGGGCGTCCGTGGTGCCGGGCCGCTCGATCAGGTCGCCGGTCTTGGGATCGGAACCCACCCGCGGCGGCCGCTGGTCCGGTGACGGCAGCAGCTTGAGCATGGCATCGAGCACGACCGCGGACCCGAGGTTGCCCAGCGGGGCGCAGGCGCAGACCGGCGCGATCTGGGCGGAGCGGACCGCCGCGAGCAGGCCGCCCTGCAGCTCGTCGTCCGACAGTTCGCCCTCCTCCAGGAATTTTTCCAGAAGATCGTCTTCGGTCTCGGCCACATACTCCATCAGGCTTTCCCGCAGGGAGGCGGCCTCGTCGGCGAGATCCGCCGGAATTTCGGCGGGTTTGGCGCTGCCGTCAGGGGCAAACATCAGGGCCTTGCCGGCCACGATGTCGACCACGCCTTTAAAGTCGGCCTCCGCGCCGATGGGCAGATACAGGATAACCGGATTGAGTCCGGTGGCTTCACGGATACCAGCAACGGTCTGCTGGAAGTTGGCCCGCTCCCGGTCCATCTTGGTCACGCAGATCAGGCAGGGCAGCTGGTGTTCCTTGATCAGGTCGACGAACTTCTCGGTCTGCGGCCGCACACCCAGCGCCGCACCCACGGTCAGCACCGCGCTGTCCGCCACCTGCGCGGCAAAGCGGGTTTCGTTGAAGAAGTTGTCGTCGCCCGGAGTATCGATGAGAAAAATCTCGTTTTTCTGCCAGCTCAGACGGTTGAAGGCCGCGCTGATAGAGATCTTCCGCTTCACCTCTTCCGGCTCGAAGTCCATGGACGCCGTGCCCTCGTCGACCTTGCCCTGCCGTTTCAACGCCCCGGCGGTAAACAGCAACGCCTCGGCAAGGGTGGATTTACCGCTGTTTCCATGACCGAGAAGAATCACATTGCGTATATGCTGCACATCCTGCATAAGAGCCTCCAGTATAGAGTGAAACGGGGAAGACGGAATATGTACGTGAACGGTTCCCTGCAGCGGGGCAAAAGAAAAGCCCTTCCTCTTTTGCGGCAACAGTGGTAACCATCGAACCCGCAGACGGGAACGTCCACTTATATTCTTAACAATAATCCAAAGTCAAGCGATAACCCGCCGAGTCATCCCGGAACAATTCATGCCTGCCCAGTCCACTCCCCAACCTTCCGGCAATACCGGGACCATTGTCCGCTCCGCCGGTTCGGTCGGCATCGCCGTCATGTGCAGCCGGGTACTCGGCCTGATCCGTGAACAGATTTTCGCCGGTCTGTTCGGCGCGGGATACGCCTACGACGCCTTTGTCGTCGCCTTCCGCATCCCCAACCTCCTGCGCGACCTCTTCGCCGAAGGCGCGCTCTCGGCGGCCTTTGTCGCTGTCTTCACCGACTACAGCACCAACCGCGGCCCCGAGGCGACCTGGCGGCTGGCCGGCAATGTGCTGGTCTTTTTTTCGGTGCTCATCAGCCTGCTCACCCTGGCCGGACTGTACCTGGCCGAACCCATCGTCAACCTGATGGCCCCGGATTTCGCGCTCATCCCCGGCAAGACCGAGCTGACCGTGCACCTGACCCGGATCATGCTGCCCTTTCTGCTCTTTGTCTCGCTGGCCGCGGTGGTCATGGGCATCCTCAATACCAAGGGACATTTTTTCGTCCCGGCCATGTCCTCGACCTTCTTCAACCTGGGCTCGATCGTCGGCGGCCTGAGCCTGGCCTGGCTCCTCCCGCGTTTTTTCGGCCAGCCCGCCATCGCGGGCATGGCCTGGGGTACGCTGCTGGGCGGCATGCTCCAGTTGCTGATGCAGGTCCCAACCCTGCGCCGGGTCGGATTCCGTTGCCGTTTCCACTGCAACCCGGCCGATCCGGGGCTGCGCCGGATTCTCAAACTGATGCTGCCCGCCACCATCGGCCTGTCCGCCACCCAGATCAACATCTTTGTCAACACCAACTTCGCCGCGTCCTGCGTCCAGGGCTCGGTTTCATGGCTCAACTACGCCTTCCGCCTGGTGCAACTGCCCATCGGTCTGTTCGGCGTGGCCCTGTCCATCGCGATCATGCCGGTTCTGGCCCGGCAGGCAGCCACCAAAAACATCGGCGAACTCAAGGCCACCTTCACCTCGTCGCTGGTGCTGGTCTTTGCCCTGGCGCTTCCCGCCACAGCCGGTCTGATCCTGCTGGCCGAACCAATCATCCGCATCATTTTCGAGCGGGGCGCCTTCACCGCGATCGATACCAGCCAGACCGCCCAGGCCCTGCTCTTCTACGCCATCGGCCTGTTCGCCTACGCGGCGATCAAGGTCATGGTGCCGGTCTTCTATGCCATCGAAAACACGAAGTTTCCGGTCATCGGCAGCTTCATCGGGGTCGGGACCAACCTCCTCATCATCTCCCTGGTCATCGACTCCCTGCAGCACCGGGGCATCGCCCTGTCCACCTCCTGCGCGATGATGCTCAACTTCCTGTTCCTCGGAATGGTGTTGTACCGGAAACTGGGCGGATATCCCCTGCTCTATCTGTTCAGGGGACTGGCAAAGATAGTGGCCGCCACCCTGGTGATGACAGGCGCGATCCGAACGATGCAGCCGCTTTTGGCCGGACTGAGTCGGGGCGGGCTGCTGGAGCAGGCGCTGGCGCTGGCGCTTTTGATAGGCGGCGGGGCTGCATTGTACGGGATGATGCTGGTGCTGCTGCGGCTGCCGGAATGCAGCCTGCTTGCGCGCAAATTCGCTCAGCGTTTGCGGCGCAGTTCGTGAAGCAGGTGCAGTTGTGCCAGCAGCGCCACAACCGCGGTATCCACATGGAGAATGCGCTCGCCCAGGGTGAAGCCATAAAAGCCCCGGGAGAGAAAGCAGTCCAGCTCATAGTCCGACCAGCCGCCCTCGGGCCCGACCGCAAGCAGCAGCCGCTGACCAGCCCTACCTGTGACCGGCCCGTTTCCCAGAAAACCGGCAGCACCGGGATGGGCGATCAGACCCTGGCCCCCAAGACCGGGCAGCACGTCCTCGACAAAGGGTTTGAACCGGGGATGGATGCTGACCAAAGGCAGCCGGGTGTCCACGGCCTGCTCCATGCCTTCCAGCAGGAGGGTGCGCATCTTGTCCGGATGCAGGACCGGACTCTGAAAAAATGATTTTTCCACCCGTCGCGAGCGGATGAGGTGAAAACGCCGCACGCCCAGTACGGTCCCCTGCTTGAGCACGCGCTGCAGCATGATCGGCCGGGGCAGGGCCAGAATCAGTTCGATCTCCAGCCCACCTGATTCGCCTGATTCGCTCAACCCACCACCACTCAAGGGAGCGCTCTCCAGCCCCACCTCCAGCAGCTCCAGCGACACACGCCCCTCCCCCACGCTCAACACCCGACCGGTCCCGATCGCGCCGTCAATCACCCCCACCCGCACCACGTCGCCGGGCTGCACGCCAAGCACCCCGAGCAGATGCCCTGCCCGCCGGCCACGAAGCAACGCCCGGCCGCCTTGCAGCTCGTCTGCCTCCAGCAGCACGATATTCATGGGAAAACGCCCGGCCCGGGTTCAGAGGTTCAGCACCTTCTCGTCAAAACGCAGGGTGGCGAAATAGTCGTCCAGGGTTTCGGCCCGGCGGACCAGGCGCACCTGCCCGTTGCCGCGCAGCAGCAGTTCCCGGGGACGCAGGCGGCCGTTGTAGTTGAAGCCCATGGCATGGCCGTGGGCCCCGGAGTCCTGAATGATGAGCAGATCGCCGTCATCGATGCGGGGCAGCAGACGCTGAATGGCGAATTTATCGTTATTTTCACAGAGCGAACCCACCACATCCACCAGTTCGAGCGGGCCGTCCTCGCTCTTACCCAGCACCTCGATGTGGTGATAAGCGCCGTAGAGGGCGGGCCGCATCAGCGCCGACATGCAGGCGTCCACGCCGATATAGGTGCGGTAGATGTCCTTGCGGTTGATCGCCTGAACCACCAGCACGCCGTGGGGCCCGGTGATGAAGCGGCCGCTTTCCATGAGCAGGGCCGGGCAGTAGCCGTGACGATCGCGGAAGGTATTGAACAGTGCCGTGATCTCGCGTCCCATGGATGCCAGATCAAGCTCAGCCTGGTCCGGCTGGTAGGGGATGCCGAGCCCGCCGCCGATGTTGAGAAAATCAAAGCGGATACCCAGCTCCGCGCCGATGTCGGCTGCCAGGTCCAGCAGCATGGCCGCGGTCTGCACCATGTAGTGATAGTTCAGCTCGTTGGAGGCCAGCATGGTGTGCAGGCCGAAGCGCCGCGCCCCTCTGGCCATGGCCCGACGGTAGGCCTCGGTGATCTGGTCGTGGCTGACCCCGTACTTGGCCTCCTCGGGCTTGCCGATGATGTCGTTGCCGGTGCGCCGGGAGCCGGGATTGTAGCGGAAGCAGATCTGTTCGGGCATGACCGGCACCTTGTCGATCAGGCTGATGTCATCGAGATTGAGCAGACACCCCCCGTCGGCAGCGGCAGCCTCGAAGTCTTCCAGGCTGGTGTTGTTGGAGGTGAACATGATGTCCTCGCCCCGCGCTCCCTGTTCACGGGCCAGGTGCAGTTCTGCCACGGAGCTGCAATCAAAGCCGAATCCCATATCCCGCATGATCGCCAAAATGGCCGGATTGGGCAGGGCCTTGACCGCATAGTATTCACGAAAACCAGCCACACCGGCAAAGGCCTGTTGCAGGGCCCGGCCCGTCTCGCGAATCCCGGTTTCGTCATAGATATGGAAAGGGGTGCCGAAGTGACGGGCTATGGCTGGCAGATGGGGAAAGAGCCGATTCTTGAAACCTTGAGACATGGGCATGGCGTGTTCCTTTATGCAATCATCTGGGGTTCCGCAGGGTGCGAACGGACAAAACCGCTGCAATCAGAAATACGTGGAACCTAGCAAAACCGGGAGAGAAACGTCAACACGGAAGATGCCGTTTACATGCCTCCATGCATTTTTGTTCTGTGACAGGTCGGGAACAGCCAATTTTTCGTGATGACCTTCTGAGACTTACTTACCGGAGCGGTTTCAAATCTGTCGAAACTCCATCGAATTTTGAGCTGCACGCCGCATAGCAGATGGTATATTGCCGGGTAGTTGAGAATAAACCTTCGTGCGCCCGGTGGTTTCGGGCCATGAAAGCCCGGAAGATGAATCTGCCTTTGGAGGCTGGGCAATGAACAGACAACGTGTCCTTGACCTGCTGAGCCGCAGCAAGCCGGAGCTGCAAGCCCGTTTCGGCGTGACCCGGCTGGCCCTGTTCGGCTCCACCGCCCGTGGCACGGCGAGCAGCGGCAGTGATGTCGATGTACTGGTGGCCTTTGACGGCCCGGCTACCTCCAGGCGCTATTTCGGTGTGCAGTTCTACCTGGAGGACCTGCTCGGCTGTCCGGTCGATCTGGTCACTGAAAAGGCCCTGCGGTCGGAGCTGCGCCCCTACATCGAACAGGAGCGGGTCGATGTCTGATGCCAGCCAGCGAGCATGGAGCTTCTATCTCGACGACATGATCGACTTCGCCGAGAAGGTGCTTGCCTACACCGACGGCTTCGACCAGGCTGATTTCGTGGCCAACGGACTGACCTACGACGCCACCCTGCGCAACCTGGAACTGATCGGCGAAGCCACCACCCATATCCCGGATGAAGTCCGCACCGCCCATCCGGAAATCCCCTGGCGAATGATCATCGCCACCCGCAACCGCCTCATTCACGGCTCCCTCGGCATCGACGACGACACGCTCTGGAGTATCATCCGGGATGACGTGCCCGGTCTCGTGCCGCTGATCAAGGCGATGAAAGACGAGGTTCAATCATGAAATCCAAGACTGTCAAAATCATTGACCGCCCTTCCGCTGTCGAGGCGATCAAGCGATTGAACGAAGAGGATCTGCTCTTTCTCAACCGACTGATCGTCGAACGGCTCAAGCTCATTTCCCAGGCCCGCGCCACCGCGCTGATGACCAGTTTCACCAGAGGTGACCGGGTCGGCTTCCAGGCCCCGGACGGTCGGATGCTGGAAGGCATGGTGCTGCGCCTCAACAAGAAGACTATCAGCGTCGCCACCGATGACGGCCACCGATGGAACGTCGCTCCCGGCCTGCTGCGCCTGATCCAATCAGCGGGAGATGCTCAATGGCCATGATCCGCCAACCCGAAAACTTCCGGCCGGAAACGGTCAAGGAGGTGCGGCAGCAGCTGGCACTCTCCCAAGAGGGACTGGCCCACGCCCTCGGGGGTGAGCTTCGCCACGGTCAACTGCTGGGAGAACGGCAAGACCATTCCCTCGAAGCTGGCGCAGCGGCAGTTCGAGCAGTTTTGTAAAGACAATATCACGAATCACTGCTGTCTCATAAAATTGCAAAGAAAATCCAATAAATAAAGGCTCGGACCTCTTTTCAGGTCACAATGTTTTTGCAAAAAAACTCACCAGAACAAGGAGATCCGAGCCCGTGGCACACCAGAACACTGAACTGGTCGGGTTTTGTGAGACAGCCTGAGTAGTAAAATAAGCAATGAACCGGTTTGTTTGTCGTTTCCGGCTTCAGGCTGCCAGCTTCAATGCCTCCGGAGCTTGGTTATACACTGCGTCGGGTGTCTGTTTATCAAGCGATGTATGTTTCCTGCTCGCGTTGTACCAGGTGAACCAGTCAGTCAGGTCCTTGAAAAGTTCGGCCCCGGTTTCGTAGGCTCTCAGGTAGATCCGTTCGTACTTCAGGGTGCGCCAGAGCCGCTCAATGAAGATGTTGTCCTTGAAGCGGCCTTTGCCGTCCATGCTGATCCTCACCTGCCATTGCTTCAGCACTCCGGTGAATGCCTCGCTGGTGAACTGGCTGCCCTGGTCACTGTTGAATATTTCGGGAGCGCCGTATCGATACAACGCTTCCTTGAGAGCCTCCACACAAAATCGGCTGTCAAGCGTGTTGGACAGGCGCCAGCTGAGGACTTTCCTGCTGGCCCAGTCCATGATGGCAACCAGGTACATGAACCCCCTGGCCATCGGAATATAGGTGATATCCGTTGCCCATACCTGGTTGGGCCGATCTATACGCAGCCCCCGGAGCAGGTACGGGTACACCGGATGCCCCGCATGCCGCTTGCTGGTCCCAGGTTTGGGCGATAAAGACTCGATGCCCATCCGCAGCATCAGGCGGCGGATCCGGTCGCGACCGACTGGTTTTCCCGCTGTTGTCAGGTGATCTGCCAGGGAGCGGCTTCCCATCCAGGGGTGTTGCAGATAAAGTTCATCGATCTGCCGCATGAGTTCAAGGTCGCCTGAGCGAAGCCCGGATGCAGGCCCTCGGTAGTAGCTGGCTCGCGGTATGCCGAGCAGCTTGCACCTGGCCTCGACAGAAACCTTGGGATGGCCTGCGGCGATCACTTTTTGTTTCTGCGCCCGGTCAAGTTCAGAACGGGCAGATTGGATAAAAAATCGTTTTCCGCCTTGAGCTTGCCGATGACGCGGTGCAGTTCGGCCACTTCGGCTTCGTGGTCGACCTCTTTCCTCTTCCCCTTGCCGAAGAGGTTTGGGGCATTTTCCAGCAGGGCCTGCTTCCAGTTGCAGATCTGGCTGGGATGAACTTTGTATGCACTGGCCAGTTCTGCTAACGTTCTGGAGCCTGACACGGCGGCCAAGGCGACCTCGGCTTTAAATTCAGCGCTGTAACGGGTGCGGCGATTCATAGAACCTCTCCTTTCAAATGGATTGGCTCATTGCTTATACCTATGTCTCAATAAACGCAACCACTTCACACAATCCTCAGGCAAATCATTGCATTTCTCCCACCTGGGCATCAAGCCCTGCTCAAGGACAACCTCAACATCAAGACGTTTCTGGGCACATCGCGCAATGCGGTGCTGACGCAAATCTGGATTGCCCTGAGCGTGTACCTGCTCCTTAGCTTTTTGAAATTCAAGGCCAAGCTGGGCGTGTCCCTGCAGCACATGCTGCGCTTGCTCCAGCTCAATCTCTTTGAACGACGCGATTGCATCGAGCTTTTCAAACCGCCTGATAAGCAACCCGTTGTTTATAGGCAACTTTTGTTGTTTCAAAAACTATGACCTGTTTCCGTGAACATTCATCAATAAAAATTGTTTGCCCATGCAACTAACATATTGAAATTTCAGTTAAAAAGTTGCAATATCCACCTGTCCGTAAAACTCACCAGGCAGGTGAAAAGATGAAACGATTGATTCTTGAGCAGAGCAGCGACGAATTCTACACCAGCCACTCCGGCCTGGCCCTGGTCGGCGCGTGCATCAACCGCTACAGCGACTTGAGCCGGCGTGCAAGCCGGCAGAGCCGGGGGACCGAGCAGATCAGCGACATCGATATCCTGCGCAGTTACCTGGGCTTACTGTCCCTGGGCAAAAGCGATTTTCAGGCAATTGCCGCCATGCAGGGCGACGACTATTTCAGACAGGCCCTGGCCATTCACCGCCTGCCCTCAGCCGAAAGCCTGCGTCAACGCCTGGATACGGCAGGGGCAACCGGCCTGATTCCACACGTCTTTCGCGCAGCGCATACCATGCTCAAACAGCTTGGTGTCAAGATTTCTGCTTGCGCTCAAGGTCTGGTTCCCCTGGATGTGGACGTATTCCCCCAGGATAACTCGAACACCACGAAGGAAGGCGTGAGCCGCACCTATAAGAACTTCGATGGCTATGCCCCCATCGCCGCGTACCTGGGTCTGGAAGGCTGGTGCCTGGAAGTTGAACTGCGGCCCGGCAGTCAGCATGCTCAGCACGAGTTTGTCCCCTTTCTTCAGCGGACGCTCAAGGCGGCGCGCAGCCTCACCAATCAGGAGTGTCTGGTGCGGCTGGATTCGGCCCACGATGCCGAAGAAAACCGGAAGCTGCTCGCCGCAACGGAACAGGTGCGCTTCATCATCAAGTGGAACCCGCGCGGCAGCAATGTGTTGTCCTGGCGCGAGCGTGTGTTTGGCGAAGGCGCGGTCAGCACGCCGCGGCCCGGCAAGCGGGTTGGCCTCCTGGTGATCGATGAAGCGGTGGAGATCAAGGGCCGGAGCTCTCCCTGTCAACGGATCGTGCAGGTGACGGAGCGCAGCAGCGACCGCAACGGGCAAATATTGCTCATGCCGCAGATCACCCTGGAAGGCTGGTGGACCAATCTGGAAATGACTCCCGATGAGGTGATTGGTCTGTATCGGGATCACGCCACTTCAGAGCAATTCCACAGCGAATTCAAAACTGATCTTGATTTGGAGCGCCTGCCCAGTGGTAAATTTGCCACCAATGCGCTGGTCATGGCCCTGGGTTGCTTGACGTATAACATCCTGCGTGCCATCGGACAAATGGGGCTGCTGGGCGAGTTTTCACCGATTCGCCATCCAGCCAAACGCCGTCGCATCCGCACGGTGATGCAGGAGTTGATCTACCTGGCGGGCCGTCTGCTGAGTCGCGGCAGACGGCTGCTTGTGCGCTTTGGCCGTCACTGTCCTGGTTTTGCAGCTTTCAAGGAGGTGTACGGTCAACTTGTCCCAGCCCGCTGACGCGGCTTTCAGGGTTCTGCGAGCAATATGACAGGAGGAGTGCGCCTGCCGGTCAGCATTTGGGTTGCTCTTCAAAGAAAATCAAAGGACATGAGGCATTTTTACTGTAGCTTTCGAGTAAACTGGCACAGGATGACTTAAGTAGCTCGAAATTTACCGGTTTGATACCGAATCGCAGCATACTGACCTAAGCCTTCACGGATTCAGGTATGAGACAGCAGTGGGAATAAACCAAAAGGAGGTATTAAAAATGAAAAATCTAATGTGTATTTCTCTTGTTGTTTTTTTTACCATAGTCGGATGCGCTTTCCAGAAAGCCTGGTCTGACGATTTGCTCACACGAGACCAAGCTATAACTGTTTTAAATGAACAAGTTATCATTACTATGGCAGGCAACTTGGATTATTATATGGCTTTCTGCCCACAAGATATGCTTGAGAGTGGTGATACAGTAGAGACAGCATATTCTGGAGATGATTCGTATAATAATGAAGTTTATACGATTGAAGGACCTATATGGTTCTTTTTTGTAGATACGGACAAGTGGGCTAAATTTGCCCATTTAGTTTATTTTGTTTATATAGACGCATCGAAGCAAAACCCTACGTTAGAAGATGGAATTGTTGTTCATAAACATGATTTTTGGCCGAAAATAAACGGGGTTGTTTATTTAAAATCTATAGATGATAGGTTTACAACTACAGACTTGGTTTATGGAGAAGTTCCCACTGAGATGCCACCAGAAGATTAGACACTTGTTTAAATAAACAGTTAGGGGAAACACGATGAATAATCGAATTATTCACTGCTATCTCATAAAATTGCAAAGGAAATCCAATAAATAAAGGCTCGGACCTCTTTTCAGGTTACACTGTTTTTGCAAAAAAACTCACCAGAACAAGGAGATCCGAGCCCGTGGCACACCAGAACACAATCCTCAGGCAAATCGTTGCATTTCTCCCAGACATGATTTTGATGCGCTGGCAAAAGCACATCATCACGGCCAGAAATTTCGAGCCTTTCATCGGTGGAGCCAATGCATGGCCCTGTTCATCGGCCAGCTCTCCGCACGTGCAAGTCTGCGAGACCTGGTCATGAATCTTGCCGCCCAATCCTCCAAACTCTCCCACCTGGGCATCAAGCCCTGTTCAGGGGCAACCTCAACATCAAGACGTTTCCGGGTAAAGATTGCCCTGCTCAGCGAGGCACGCCGATCCTCAAACCGCCCTGCCCTGCTGCTCCCTGGAGGCGATCCAGGCGGCAGCGGCAACCAGATCCTCGGCCACATGGGTGGGCTGAACCTGCTGGTGCGGCCCGATATAACACGCCTCACCGCGGCCATAGCCGGTCAGGACCAGAATGGTTGCCGCACCCACTGCCGCACCACAACGAAGATCCGACCAGCGGTCGCCCACCACGTAGGAGCGGGTCAGGTCCAGATGCAGGTCGGCGGCAGCCTGAACGAGCAGGCCGGGCCGGGGTTTGCGGCAGTCGCAGTCCTGCCGGTACCGCTCCACCTTGGCCTCGGGGTGATGCGGACAGACATAGATAGCGTCGAGCCGGGCGCCTTCCAGCGCCAGCAAGCGCTGCATTTCGGCGTGCACCTCATCCAGCAGCGCGTCGGGAAAATAGCCCCGACCCAGACCGGATTGATTGGTCGCCACCACCACCGGCAGGCCCAGCGCATTCAGGCTGCGGATCGCCCGACCCACGCCCGGCAGGAGCTGGAAGCGGGACAGGTGGTTGATATAGCCCATCTGTTCGTTGATGGTGCCGTCCCGGTCAAGAAAAACCGCCGGCTGCAGATTCATCGGTTTGCCTCCAACTGGCGCAGCACAGCCTCGAACACCTCTTCGGTACTGATCAGGGTCATGCAGCGAAAATGTTTTTCCGGACACTGGGCTTTTTTGCAGGGACTACAGGGCAATGGTTTGCGGATAACGATCGCGTTGTCGCAGTACGGGCCAGTGGCGATATGATCGGTAGAGCCGAAAATGGCCACCAGCGGGGTCTGCAGGGCCGCGGCCACGTGCATCAGTCCGGAATCGTTGGTGACAAATACGTCGCACTCGCCGATCAGGGCCATGGCCTCGATCAGGCTGGTCGCGCCGCAGAGGTCGTGGATGCGGTCTGCCGCCTGACCCGCCCCGGCGATGATGGCGCGCGCCGTGGGCTGATCGGCCCCGCTGCCGAAGATCACGATCCGGGCGTCGGTCTGCCGGCACAGCATGGTCGCCAGCTCGGCGAACCGCTCGGCTGGCCAACGCTTGGCCGGACCGAAGGCCGCGCCGGGGTTGAAACCGATCAACGGCGCCGCGCCCGGCTCCAGACCGGTCAACGTGCACAACCGCTCCTTGGCGGCACTGATCTGTTCGCCGGAGATAAACAGCTCCGGATCGTTGGGCGCAGGCTTCATGCCCAGTCCGACCATGATGCGCTGGTAGTAGGTTACCTCGTGTTTTTTCACCAGATCCAGCGGCTTGCGCACCCCGTGGGTGAGCAGCATCCCCCGGCCGTCGGTGGTGTAGCCGCCCCGAGCCGGAATACCGGCCAGCCAGGTGATCAAACCGGCCTCAAAGGCGTTTTGCAGGAGAATCGCGCAGTCGAACTCCTCGGCGCGCAGCTCTTGCGCCAAGTGCCACATGCCGCGCAGCCCCCGGTGTCGGCCTTTTTTTTCGTACAGCAGCACCCGGTCCACCCGGGGGCTGTAGCGAAACACATCGCTCACCCAGGGGTGCACCAGGATGGAAATCTCGCTTTCCGGGAAATTGTCGCGGATGGTGCGCACCGCCGGGGTGCTCATCACCGCGTCGCCGATCCAGTTGGTGGATCGAACCAGAATTTTGCGGGGATGACGGGGAAAGGCAGGCATATTACCGGTCTCCAGCAGATGCAGCCCGCAGCGTGGCCAGTCGCTGGGCGGCAAAGGTGATATCAGGGTCCAGGGACAGGGCAACCTCGTAGGCCTGCACAGCCTCCTCGGGCCTGCCGGTGTGCTCCAGATTCAAGGCCAGATTGGCGTGATCAATGGCCGAAGACGGATTCAGGGCCACGGCGTGCTGAAAATGGTGGACCGCCTCTTCGTGGCGGCCGGTCTTGAAAAAGCAGACCCCCAGGGCATTGTGCAGGTCGGAGCGGTCGGCATCAACGGCCAGCCCGGCGTGCAGGGCGGCGATGGCCTCGTCGTAGCGGGCCAGATCGCGCAGGCAGGCCCCCTGATAGGAGTGGAGAGAGGGCAGGTCTTCATCGTTTGGCCCGCGACTCAGGGCCTCTTCGAAACAGTGCAGGGCCTCGGTGGCCTCGCCCTGTTCGTAGAGTATCCGCCCTCGGTAGAACGGCAGATAGTAGGCACCGGGCACAAGGCGCTCCATCTGCGTCAGTTTGTCGGTCAGCGCCGGGCCGGTCAGCAGGTCGGCGGCCAGCCGGGCCGCAAAGAGTCCGGCATTGCCCGACCTGGCCCGTTCGCGGAACTGGGCTCCGGCAATAATCGTGTAGGCGGCCGGAATCCCGAGCCGGGGATGGGTGGTATTGATGGTCAACACGTCCATATTCCGCTGGTGCAGGGCCTGGGTGCAGGCCATCAGCTCCTGGAAGATGTCCGCATCCACCAGGTCGGTCATATCCGCAAGGCGGATGAGGTGGCCGCTGTTACGGATATGATCGACCTCGTCCAGTGTGCGCGGTTTGGGCAGCCCGCTGGCCAGATAGCAGGAACCGGTGTTGAAGTCGCCCCCCAGTTGGGCCGCCTCGGTCAGGGCGCGAATCACGGCCTTGGCCGCTCCCGGTGTTGTTCCGGCGGTGTAGACGATCTCGCTGGCCTGCGGCCAGGTGGCTGGGTCCCATGCCAGAACCGCCACCGTGGGAATGCCCATGTCCAGGGAAAAATCACTCAGCACCACCTCGATGCCGTTGTTTCGGAACTTGGTAAGCAGCTCACAAGCCACCGGATCGGTTATCGAGTCCTGATCGATCTGCGGCGGCCGCAGCCGTTCATGGGTGATCCGGGCGCAGACATGGCGCTCGACCACCTCGCAGACCCCCTGAAGCACCGCCTCTTCCGGGGTGTTGCCGGCTGAAGCGCCGTTGAACTCGTTGATCGTGTAAAACCAGGACAGCGGAACCAGTACAGGCTGGTTGTCCGACAGCCGCCGGGCCATGGTCCAGCGCAGGGGAATGCCGGAGAGCAGCTCGCGCAACCGATCCGGCCCCAGGCTCTGATCGTTCACCGAGCGCAGCAGCTCCTCCACCGGCAGTACCGGATGCCCGGCTTCCAGGGCGGCATAATCGCCGATCAGAAAATTTCCCGGCTCCTTCAGAAAACTGAAAAAACTGAACCGTTCGGCCAGCTCCATACAGGCGCTGGCCTGGGCCTGTTCCGGGGTCGCCCCCTTGCCCATCTGCTGTTTCTTGCCAATCAGCTCGCGGGCATCCTCGCCGCACACGCTGAAATACACCGGAATGCCGAGCCGGCCGGTATCGATTCTCCGGATCTCTTTCAACACATCAAGACCCGTGGCTTGAAGCCGCCTTTGAAATCGGGCCACGGTTTCCGTCGGCGAACAGGATTTGTCCTGATCAAAGGTGTAGCGTTTGGGGCAGGATTGCAGGGTGAAGAGGGCGTTTCTCATGGCGCGGCACTCGCAGGGGCAAAAGAGGCGCTTTGGGCCAGACGATCCGCCAGCGCACGCAGACGTTCCGGCCAGGAACCGCCTTCGCCTTGCAAGGTAACCAGACGCGCATCGCCGTCCCGAGGACTCAGGCTCAGGTCGAGGCGGATATCCGGGGTCAGTGTCCCGAGCCGATCGGGCCACTCGATCAGGCTGAGGCCCTGATGTTCCAGATACTCGGCCAAGCCCGCGGCCTCGACGTCGTCTTCGTCGTGGAGGCGGTACAGGTCGAAATGACGGATTGGCAGCCGACCGCGATACTCATGCAGCAGGGCAAAACTCGGGCTGGACACGTACTGGTCGTCCCCCACGCCCAGCGAGGCGGCCAGGTGCTGGGCCAGGGTGGTTTTGCCCGCCCCCAGAGGGCCGTGCAGCAGGATGGCATCGCCCGCTTCGATCAGCGGCGCCAGTTCAGAGGTCAACCGTGCCAGCTCGACCACGGTGGGACAAATCAGGACAAGAGGTTTTTCGACTGGCGGCCGGGTGGGGGCAAGGGTCATTGCGCGCGATCCTTTTTTCGGTGCAAGGTTGTTTAAATGCGCGGCGTAGGGAGGTACGGGCCGGGCGCAGTGCCCTAGCATAACGGAAAGACCGCGAGCGTGCAAAAAAAACACACAAGCAAATCCGGTTCTTGCCGGTTATTTATGATAGGAATGCCCGGCGTTGATGGTCCAGGCCCGATACAGCTGTTCCAGTAGGATCAGGCGGGTCATTTCGTGGGTAAAGGTCAGCCGGGACAGGGCAAGAATATGGTCGGCGCGGTCGAGCACCGAGCGGTCCAAGCCCAGATGCCCACCGATCAGAAAGCAGAGCGTGCCCACTCCCCGATCGGTCCAGGCACGCACCAACCGGGCCAACCCTTCGGAATCCACTGCTTCTCCGCCGGGGTCCAGGACCACCGCATGAGTGCCCACAGCCTGTTCCAAGAGCAGGGCTGCCTCGGCCGACTTCAAGGCACCGTCCTCCTTGCGGCCGTGGCGCTGTTCGCGCAACACCGGCAGCTCGACCGGCACGAACCGGGCCAGGCGTCGGCTGTAATCGCGGATACCGGCATCCAGGTAGGCGCTGCGGGTCTTGCCCAGCAGCGGAATACGAACCTTCATTGATCAAAGGTGTCGATCGCGCCTTGCTCAATCAGGGCGCGGAAGATGCGGCAAAATTTGTCGTAGCCCAGCTCCTTGCGCAGCCCGGGGCAGGATTCGGTGATGATGAGGAAGTTGTTCTCATCATCGAGGATGCTGGGGTGCAGGGGCCACTGCCGGCAACGCCGGGGCCGCCCCTCGTGCACCGTGCAGCCCTTGTCCGCATCGAAAAAGATGCAGTGTCCGTCACGCACCCGCATCTGCACCACCGAACCGGTGACCCGCCAGTAGCGTTCCCTTGCTTGCTCCGGCGTCAGTCCCAGCACATCGGCCATGCGTTGCTGGTCGTGCGCATCCAGCGAGACCGTGGTTTCGCCGTGGCAACAAAAACCACAGCGGGTGCAGGTGAAGATGTCGCTGATCGAGCAGGGGAAAGAAGATGTGTGCATGATGAAAAAAGCTGCGTCCGGCAAACCCGAGTGGCAAAAAAGGAAAAGAGACGCGCTCAGGCAGTGCCGATCACGTTGCCGAACGATGCAATGTCGATGCCGAAGCGGCGGGCGGACTTGCGCCATTTTTCCTCGTCCGGGGCATGGAAGAGCACCTCCGGATCGACCGGCACGACCAGCCAGCTGTTATCCATCAGTTCCCGCTCCAGCTGTCCCTCACCCCAACCGGCGTAGCCCAGCAGGAACAGAAAGTCCCGCGGCCCCTCTCCCCGGGAGATATCTTCGAGCAGGCGCATGTCGCGGCTGACAAAGATCCCGGGACAGATTTCCGCCGAATAGCTTTTTTCGGAAGACGAGCCACTGTGCAGGACAAAGCCCGCCTCCATCTCGACGGGCCCCCCCATGTACACCGGCGGCATCGGCCCTTCCGGCAGGGGCAGGCTGGCATTGTGAAAGATATCGAGCAGGGTGATGGTCGGGTTGGGATTGTTGATCACCAGGCCCATGGCGCCCTCGGTGTTGTGTGCGCAAAGAAAGATCACCTGCTCCCGGAACATGGGGTCGGGCATCTGCGGTGTGGAGATGAGAAAATGTCCTGTCAAATTGTTCATATGCCTGTCCGGCGGTCTCCCGCTCCCGATGGCGACCGTCTGCCCACGCTCCCGCCAGATGGTGTGCGTGG
This sequence comes from Desulfobulbus sp., assembly GCA_050952385.1. Lineage (GTDB taxonomy): Bacteria > Desulfobacterota > Desulfobulbia > Desulfobulbales > Desulfobulbaceae > Desulfobulbus. The sequence continues at coordinate 375,456 of JBMNKV010000001.1, forward strand.
GTAGACTTGCCGTTTCATATTCACATGGCTAGAGTGTAATCAGATCGCGGTCAACAATCAACCCCCTCCACGGGAGCAAACCCATGAGCAGCTCGTGCATCACCCCCTCGTCACAACTCAAGCAGGCCCTGGTCTGGGTCTCGGAAGAGACCCTGTGCAACCCCGACAAGCCGCGCCATCTCATCTTGCAGGAGGCGCAGCTTCGGTTCGACCTCACCCCGGCCGAGTCGGAATTTCTCGACAACAACTTCCAGGGTAATTGAGCAAGCGTTTGCTTCGCCTTGCAAGGCGCGAGAGGCAATCGCATCCGCCGACCATCACGCTGTTTCCCGGAAGACCGGCAGCCGAATCGACACGGTCGTGCCCTGCCCCGGCGTGCTGTCCAGTTCGATCGCACCACCATGGTCAACAATGATTTTCTGGGAAATGGCCAGCCCGATCCCTGTCCCCTTGTTCTTGGTGGTGAAATAGGGGAAAAAGACCTGCGACAGCAGCTCCGGCGCAATGCCCTCGCCGGTATCCTTGATCTGCACCTCCACCTCCTGCGCGCTCAGGTTCTCGACCGTCACGGTCAGCAGGCCACCCCCGCGCATGGCCTGCAGGGCATTGAGCAAGATATTCATCAGCACCTGCTGCAAGCGGTCGACATCGCCGCACACGGCCCGTACTCCGGGCTCGACATGCACAACCAGCTCCACGCCGCCCTCGTCGGCCTCGGAGCGGATCAGCTCAAAACAGCGCCCCAGCAAGGGCTCCAGCTCCACCCGCTTCAGTTGCAGGGTCGGCGGCCGGGTGAAGGAGAGCATCTCGGTGATGGTCCGGTTCATCCGTTCCGTTTCCTGAATCAGCAAGTCGGCTGTGTACTGCTCCCTGCTGCCGCTCGGAAACTTGTTTTTCAGCAGCAGCGCCAATCCCTTGATCGAGCTCAGCGGGTTGCGCACCTCGTGGGCCACACCGCCCGCCATCCGACCCACCGCGGCCAGTCGCTCGTTTTCCCGCATTCTCTGTTCCAGAGAACGGATCTCGGTTTCATCGGAGACCAACAGCACCCGGCCCAGACAGGCATGGTCGCTGTCGGTGATCACCAGGGCATGACAGCGCAGCTCGTAGCGCCGTCCGTCTATCTCCAGACGGATGGTCCGCTCCACCGTCGAGGACGAGGCGGAAAGACCGGTCGCCTCCCCGGCGGTCTCCTCGAAAAACCGAAGCAGTTCCGGGGGCAGCACCTCCTTGGCTCGCTTGCCGGCAGCCTCGGCCTGCTGAATCCCGGTCAGCCGGACGATGGTCTGGTTCCAGGTGGTGATCCGGTCGCCGGTGTCGGTGGCAATGACCCCAACCGGCAGTTTGGCGATGAGCAGGGCGGTGAATGCCTGCATTTCCTGCAAAATCTTCTGCGACATCCTGTATCCCTGCACCGCGGCCAGCGAAAACCAGCTCCCCAGCCCCACCAGCAGCATGGCCAGCGAAAGCATGAAGATCTGCATCCGCAGCCGGGCAAGGATACGGTCGAACTCGGTCATGTCCAGCCCGGCCTGCACCAAGAAGCGCTGGCCCATGCCTGGAAACGGCAGCAGCGGCGGACGAAATCCCGGGCTCGAACGCAGGCCGTCGTCGCCGCGCGGGAAGTGTGATCCACCCCGCATTCCGGGACGCAGCGGCGGCAATGTGGGCGCATAGGTTCGGACCGTCTGAAAGACCCGGCCATGTCCCCTGCTCTCGCCGATGCTGTACATCAACCGGTGCTGTCGCTCGCCCTCTCCCACCACCACGCCTTTTTCGGGCACCGGCAGCATCGAGCCGATCAGCGCATGGTTACTGTGGGCCAGCACCTTGCCGTCGAGATCGGTCAGGGCGAGGAAACGAACCTCCGGATCGTCGGCCAGATGATCGATCACCCGCTGCACATGGACCTCCCATCCCTCGACCCGCCATCTGTCCTTGCGCAGGGCATCGAAAAAAGACGCACGCGCACCGGAGTGAATCACGCGCATCAGGGTGATGGATTTCTGCAACATGGCATTGGTCATCAGCCGCTCTTCCAGGCGCAGGTTGTGGAAGGCAAAGGTGACCACAATCATGATCAAAAGACCGGCGCTGGCCGCCAGAAGCCAGGGCGACGACGTGATAAGCGAGGCCGGATGATGAAAATGTTGCGAGAACCACGTGCCTATCTTGCGCACATACTGCTTCATGCCTGTCTCCTAGCGGCGGAAAGAGGAATCCGGCTGCGTGTTTCGCCTCCGGACCGGGTATTTTTTACCCGTTTCCGCCGATCTCCCTGGGTAAGAAAGGAACACCCCGGTCAGCGCCACGCGCCCGCACCGGGAACTCTATTCTCAGGAAAAAACATAAAATTGAACGAATACACTACGTTACAGAAAAAGCGAACAAACCGGGCACGGTTTTCGCTTCAACACAGGCAGGCAACAACAGTACCACACCACGGAGGATCTGCTCATGTATAGCAAAATTATCGATAAAAAAACCATGCTCGCCGCCATCCTGACCACGGGGCTGACCTTTGCCATCAGTCAGTCGGCCCTGGCCGTGCCCGACAAGGGAACAGCCCTGCCGCCCGCGCCGACCGCGGATGCGGTCGCATCCGAGCAGCCGGAGGTTGTGGCGCAGCAGCCGGTTGATTGCGAGATTCTGGAATCCAGAGAGGCCTTCCTCGACCAAACCGCCCCGATCCGCCGACAGCTGGCTGAAAAGAGAGCGATCATGCGGGCCATCATGGCGGCCGGAACCCCGGACACGATGCAGGCAGGGAAGGTTGCCGGCGAAATCTTCGATTTGCAGGAACAACTGCGGGTCAAGGCCCGGGCCACAGGCCTGCCCCTGCCCATGCTGCTCTGGGACGACCATGACGGCATTCGTCATCCCAGTATGCCGCCGCCCAAAAGACACTACCGATCCATGGATAGATGGCATCGCAGCCGATAACGGCACAATAAAAATATCTGAAGCGTCCCTCGGGGCCCCGGCGGTTTCCCTCCTCCTTTTCCGCCGGGGCCTTTTTTGTTCGTCTTTTTTGCTCGTTCCAGGCCGCAGGTGCCTGGAGCCTGTCCCGCCTTTCCCTCCGATTTTTTTTAGAGTATGTTTTCCGGGTCCACATCGATGTGCAGGTCCACCGCTGCCGGACACAGCCGCTTTTTCTCTGTCAAGATCGCGTCGCACAGCGCGTGCAGGGCCGGCTGATTACCGCCCTTGAGTAAAAGCTGCCAGCGAATCTTGTCGCGAAGCCGGACCAACGGGGCTGGAGCCGGACCAAGCACCTCGACCGTGCCAGCCCTCTGCTGCCGGGCAAAGGCGGCCACGGCCCGGGCCGCCTCTTCGACCCGCCCCTCGTCGCGTCCGCTGAAGCGAAGGTTCACCAGCCGGGAAAAGGGTGGATAGCCCAGGGGGGCGCGCATCGCGATTTCCCGCTGATACAGGCCCGGATAATCGTGGCGTCGGGCCAGTTCGATGCTGTACTGGTGCGGTTGATAGGTCTGGATGATGACCCGACCCGGTTCCCGCCCCCGACCGGCCCGGCCCATGACCTGGGAAAGCAGGGAAAAGGTGCGCTCCGACGCCTTGTAGTCGGGCAGGCCCAGCCCGATATCGGCCCACACCACGCCCACCAGGGTCAGCTGCGGAAAATGCAGGCCCTTGGCAACCATCTGGGTACCGATCAGGATATCGGTCCGCCCCTCCCGCACTCGCTGCAAAATCTTCAGGTAGCGCTGCCGGCTGGTCATGGTATCGCTGTCCAGCCGGGCAATGCGGGCCTCGGGGAAGAGCTGCCCGACCTCGGCCTCGATCCGTTCCGAGCCGATCCCTGCCCCGCTCATGTGCAGCGAACCGCAGCCCGGGCAGACCGGGGCCGGGTCGCGGGCATACCCGCAGTAATGGCAAAGTAAAAGGTGGCGACCCTTGTGCAGGGTCAGGGAAACCTGGCAGTGCGGACATTGCAGGATCGTGCCGCAGTCCCGACAGAGCATGAAGGGGGAAAAGCCGCGGCGGTTGATGAACAAGAGACTCTGTTGCCGCTGTTCCAGGGTGGTGGCCAGGGCGTTGATCAGGGGGTCGGAAAAGGAGAGATCCGGCCGGGAGCGCTGGGTGGTGGACAGGTCGACCACCTCCACGCTCGGCAGGGGGTGACCGCTGATCCGCTGGGTCATGGTCAGCAGGGTGTATTTATGCTGCCTGGCATGGTGGTAGCTGACCACCGAGGGCGTTGCCGAGCCGAGAAGCACCGGACAACCGGCCTGCTGGGCGCGGAGCACGGCAAGATCGCGACCGTTGTAGCGCAGGCCCTCGTCCTGTTTGTAGGCTGGTTCGTGTTCCTCATCCACCACCACCACGCCCAGCCTTTCCAGGGGAGCAAACACCGCTGAACGCGCCCCCAAAACCACTGTGGCCGCGCCGGAACGGACCCGCTGCCACTGGTCCAGCCGTTCGCCCGGGCTCAGGCCGCTGTGGAGCACGGCCAGCCTGTCGCCGAAACGGGCATGGAACTGGGCCTCCAGCTGCGAGGCCAGGGCGATTTCAGGAACCAGCGCCAGAGCGGTCCGGTTCCGGGCAAGCGCCCGCTCGACCGCGCGCAAATACACCTCGGTTTTGCCACAACCCGTGACGCCGTGCACAAGAAAAGGGGCGAAACGCTCCCTATCCACGGCGGGCAGCACCTGATTCAATACCTGCTCCTGCTCGTCGGTCAGCTGTTCGGGGGGGACGACCGGGGGCGGTGTCTCTGCAAACGGATCGCGGAAGACCCGCTCTTCTTGCTGCACAAGCAGCCCGCACTCACACAAAGCGTTCAGCCGGGGCCCGGCCCCGGGATAGCGCGCCAGCACGAGGCTGCGGGGTACGGGCCTGCCGGGCTCCTCGCACCAGGCCTGGCAGAAGAGGACCAGTGCCTTGCGTTCCGCCTTTTTCAGGGGCGGGTCAATCAGCTGCCCGTCCAGCCAAAGCTCCACCTCGTCCGGAGAGCTCGACACCAGAGGCGCAAGCAGGGGGCCTGGTTCAAGCACGGCCCGCAACCGGGGCTTGGCCTGGGCGGAGCTTCGCGAGGTGGGATGCTGGGGCAGTGCAGTGCGCAGCACCAGGCCCAGGGGGTGGTGATAGTATTGGGCAATCCAGCGGAAAAAAGGCAAGAGCGAGAGCGGCAGCGGCGGCTCCCCACCCAGCACCTCGTCGATCGGTTTGATCCGGATCGCCCCATCGTCCGGCGGCTGTCCGGGCCCCAGAACATAGCCGACAACGCTCCGCGCTCCCAGGGGGACACGAACACAACAGCCCGCCGGGAGCGGATCGGGCATCCCGGCGGGCTGGGCGTAGGTCAGGGTCGCGGACAGCGGCGCGTCAACCGCAATCTCGTACAGCCTCTCTTCCATGCGGTTTACAGCGGCGGCTCACCCTGCTCGCACACCTGGCGGATATAGGCGTAAAACTCCTTGTTGACCGCACTGTGGCGTAGGGCGAAATCGACAATGGCCTTCAGGTAGCCGAGCTTGTCGCCGGCATCGTAGCGCTTGCCCTCGAACTCGTAGGCGTACATGCCGCGCTTGTTGCACAGGGCCTGAAGGGCATCGGTCAGCTGGATTTCACCGCCGTGCCCAGGCGTGGTTTTCCCCAGGAAATCGAAGATATCCGGCATCAACAGGTAGCGACCGATAATCGCCATATCCGACTTGGAGGTGCCGGGAGCGGGTTTTTCAATCATCCGGTCCACGTTGTAGGTCCGCGCAAACTCGGATTCCTGTCCCTCGACAATGCCGTACTGGAAGGTTTCCTCCATGGGCACGCGCTGCACAGCCACAATGGACTCCCCCACCTGCTCGTAGAGTTCGATCATCTGCTTGCAGCAGGCCACCTTGCCCATGACCAGGTCATCGCCGAGCAACACCATGAAGGGCTCGTCGCCGACCACATTGCGCGCCATCCAGATGGCATGGCCCAGGCCCAGCGGTTCCTTCTGGCGGACCGAAATGATGTCGATCAGGTTGGAGATATTGGTCAGCTCTTCCCGCAGCTGCACCTTGTTGCGGGCCTTGAGAATCGTGTCGAGCTGGAAGTCGTAGTCAAAATGGTTTTCGATAGCCGATTTGCCGGCGCTGGTCACCAGAATGACCTGCTCGATGCCCGAGGCCACCGCCTCCTCAACAATGTACTGAATGGTCGGCCGATCAACGATGGTGAGCATCTCCTTGGGAATGGCCTTGGTGGCCGGCAGAAAACGGGTACCCAGACCCGCCACGGGTATGACAGCTTTTCGAATGGGTTTCATAGCGCCTGCCGTTTGTCTCTTGCAAAATTTTCGGATATACTGGCCCGGTTTTTCAATAAATGCGGGCCATGCCCATGCACAGCCCGATACTACCCCGAAGCGCTCTTCATCCTCAAGCACTATTCCGGTACATCCATGCAGCTTTTCTATCCGCCCGAACTCCCCGTCTGCGAACGGCGCGAGGAGATCGTTGCCGCCATTCGCAACCACCAGGTGCTGATCGTTCAGGGCGATACCGGTTCCGGCAAGACCACCCAGCTGCCCAAGATGTGCCTGGAGGCGGGTCGGGGACAAGAGGGCCTGATCGGCTGCACCCAGCCCCGGCGCATCGCGGCCCTGGCCGTGGCCGACCGGCTGGGCGAAGAGCTGCGCGCCCCGGACATGGTGGGGGTCAAGATCCGTTTCCACGACCAGACCGGTCCGGCCACCCGGATCAAGTTCATGACCGACGGCGTACTGCTGGCCGAAACCCGGCGCGATCGCAGGCTGGCCCTGTACGATACCTTGATCGTGGACGAGGCCCATGAACGCGGCCTGAACATCGACTTTCTGCTCGGCTACCTGAAAAACCTGCTGCCCGTCCGGCCTGAACTTAAGCTGATCATCTCTTCAGCCACCATCGACACGGAAAAATTCAGCCGTCATTTCAACGACGCGCCGGTGCTCACCGTGTCCGGCCGCACCTTTCCCGTTACCACGATCCACAGCGAGGACGAGGTCGATGAAGACGAACTCTCGTATGTGGATCAGGCTGTTGCCGTGGTTGAAGAGTTGGCCGCGCAGCCGCTGGGCGGCGACATTTTGGTGTTCATGCCCACCGAGCGCGACATCACCGACACCCTGGACGCTCTGCGCCACCTGGAAGACCGGCTGCTGCTCCTGCCTCTCTTTGGCCGCCTGCCTGCGGCTGACCAGCGCCGCATCTTCCGCCCCGCAGCCAAGAGGAAGGTCGTGGTTGCCACCAACGTGGCTGAAACCTCGATCACCGTGCCCGGAATCCGCTTTGTGGTCGATACAGGTCTTGCCCGGATTGCTCGCTACAACCCGCGCACCGGCGCGACCAGCCTCAAGGTCAGCCGCATTTCCCAGGCCAGCTGTGAACAGCGCCGGGGCCGCTGTGGCCGAACCGGACCCGGCACCTGCATCCGCCTGTACAGCGAGGACGACTTTCTCTCCCGGCCCGCCTTCACCCTGCCGGAGATCCAGCGCTCCAACCTGGCCGAGGTCATTTTACAGATGATCAGCCTCAACCTGGGCGATCCGGCCCGCTTCCCCTTCATCGACCCGCCGCCCGCCGCGGCCATCCGCGACGGCTACGCCATCCTTCGCGAGCTGGGCGCGGTTCACGGTGGACGGCGGCAGCGGCTCAGCGCCAACGGCCGTCTCATGGCCCGCCTGCCGCTTGACCCGCGCATTGCCCGCATCATCATCGAGGGCAGGGCTCAGGGCGTGCAAAACGACATCACCATTCTCGCGGCAGCGCTCTCCATCCAGGATCCGCGGGTCCGGCCGCTGGGCAAGGAATTCAAGGCCGACGAGGCCCACCGGGCCTTTGCCGACCGTCGCTCCGACTTCCTTGCCCTGCTCAACATCTGGAAGGCCCTGTTCCCGCCGGACAGTCCGCCGCCCTCAAACTCGGCGCTGTCGCGTTTCTGCACCGCCCACTTTCTATCCCGGCAGCGGGTGCGGGAGTGGATGGATATCCACGACCAGATCAGCCGTCTTCTGAAAGGACAGAGGCAGCAACGCCCCCGCAGGCAGAGCGCGGAAACAGACTACGATGCACTCCACATTGCCCTGGCCAGCGGTTTTTTGCGCAATATCTGTCAAAAAAAGGAAAAAAACATTTACCTCTCCGCCGGCAACAAGGAGGTGGTGCTCTTTCCGGGGTCTGCTCTCTATAACAAGGGTCCGCAGTGGCTGATCGCGGCGGAGTTTGTGGAAACCTCGCAGCTGTTTGCCCGCATTGCCGGGGCTGTCATGCCCGAATGGCTGGAACGGCTGGGCGGGGAACTCTGCAAGCGCTCCTGGTCGGACCCGCGCTGGGAGAAAAAGAGCGGCCGGGTGCTGGCCCTGGAGCGGGTCAGCCTGTTCGGGCTGATCATCGTCAGTGGCCGCAAGGTGGACTATGCCCGGATCAACGAACAGACCAGGGCCGAGGCCCGCGAACTGTTCATCCGCGCGGCCCTGGTCGAAGGGCAGCTGGGCGGCCGCTTTCGTTTCCTTGCGGCCAACCTTGCCCTGGTAGCCCGGTTTCAGGAGATGGAAGAGCGGTTCCGCCGCCGGAATCTGGTGGTGGATGACGAGGTACTGTTCCAGTTCTACGATACCCGGCTGGGCCCCGAGATCTACGACCGCTTCACCCTGGCCAACCTGCTGCGCGACCGGGAGCAGGAAGCAGGGCTCTTGATGAGCGAGGAGGACATCTGCCTGGCCCGGCCGGACAGCGACGAGCTGTACCGCTTTCCGCTCAGCCTGCGGGCAGGCGAGATCGAACTGACGCTTGACTACCTGTTCGCGCCGGGCGACCCGGCCGACGGGGTTACGGTGCGCATTCCCCGACACCTGGTCGCCGGAATCAACCCGCAGGTCTTCGAATGGCTGGTGCCGGGCCTGCTGCCGGACAAGATCTTGCTGCTCTGCAAGTCTCTGCCCAAGCAACTCCGCCGCCGCCTGGTGCCGCTGCCCGATACCGTTGACCGGCTGATGGACGGGCTTTCGCTCTACCAGGGATCGCTCTACCAGGAGCTGGAACGGGTTCTCTTGCGGGTGGCCGGGGTTCGGGTAGAACGCAGTGACTGGCGGATCGACAACCTGCCGGCCCACCTGCGGATGCGTTTTCAGCTGGTCGATGAGAGCGGCACGGTGCTGATGGTAACCCGGGTCTTTGACGAGCTGCTCGACAGCGGCCGGACCGCCACTGCTCAGCACTCCAGCGCCGCCGGTGCCGCTCCTGCCGCTCGTGCCGCTCGTGCCACGCATGCTGCCGGTGTCCCGACCCAACGATTGCCGCCGCCCCGGCCCATCGACGCCGAGGAACTGGACAGCATCGGCGATCCGGTCCCGATCACCAGCAACCAGGCCCTGGTGGCCTTTGCCTTTCCGGTCTTGCGAATCAGAAAGAACGGGACAGTTGAACTCGACCACTGTCACGACGAGGACGAGGCCCGCCGGGAAAACCAAAGAGGCGTGCTTGCCCTGCTGGCCCTCCGGTTTCCCCGGGAGATGACCGCCCTTCGCAAGCTGGGCAAAAAATCGCTGACCAGCCGGTCCGCCTCCTGGCTCAGCCTGGGGGCGCGCATGCCTGCCGCGGAGCTGCGCGCCCAGCTGCACGAGTTCCTTCTTCAGGGCGTCTTCACCCAGCCCGACGCCCCCCTGCCCTCCTGGGCCTGGTTCCAGGCCGAGGTCGAGCGTGTGCAGGAGGCGGGTCTGGTCCGCGCCGCCACCCTCCTGCTCGATCAGGTCGAAACCTTTCTTGGCCAGCGCCGGGCCGTGCATGGCCGTATCCATGCCTGGGCTGAACGCAGCAAGGCCCAGCGGCATTACCAGCAAGAGCGCCACGAAGAGTATCTGCACGAACTGGAGCGCATCGCGCCGGAACAGTTTTTGCGACTCCTTCGTCCCGACGAGCTGCACCATCGCATCCGCTATCTTCAGGCCCTTGAACTGCGGATCGAACGGGCTGAACATGCGCCGCACAAGGATCGGGCCAAGGCCAAACGCCTGGACACGCCCGAGGCCCGGCTGCGCGAGATGGACCGATTCACTCGCCCCTCGCCGCCCTGTGCCGCCTGTATGGACGAGTACCGGGAACTGCTCGACGAGTTCCGGGTTTCGCTCTTTGCCCCTGAACTGGGCACGGCCCAGCCGGTTTCAGAGCAGCGGCTGCAACAGAAGTGGCAGGAGGTGGAAAATAACTGCCGCCGGATCGAATAAACCGGCGGCTTCCCCGGTTCGGCACAGACCCGGCCATCCTTGCCGGTCCATGTCCGTCTCAACCTCAACCCGAGTTTTCAAACGCCATGCACGCCCGACTGATTTTTTTGATTCTCGCCCTCTTTCTTTGTATGCCCCGGCTGCCGGATACCCTGGCCGCTGACCAGGGCCGATTTTTTCTGATGGGCAGCGGCGAACTGCACCTCAAAAACCACCGCAACCAGCGCGAGGCCAGGGTGCAACTGCTGCATCCGGACGGCTCGCTCAATCAGGAGGCGCTGGGCAGGGTGGACTGGGTGTTCGGCTTTCCGACCAACGAGAAGGGCGAGCACATCTCGCCCCGGATGCTCTGCATGCTCAGTTATTTCGCCGACCTGCTCGCCCCGGGAAAAACCATTCAGATCGAATCCGCCTACCGCAGCCCGGAATACAACGAACAGATCCGCGCCATGGGCAACAACGCGGCCCGCACCAGCACCCACCTGGACGGACTGGCCCTTGATTTCTGGCTGGAAGGTGTGGACGGAAAAAAGATATGGGAAACCATTCGCAGCTACAACTGCGGCGGCATCGGTCATTACGGTGGCCGGACCGTGCACTTTGATGCCGGCAGGCCCCGTTTCTGGGAGGCTGCCACCTCGGGAACCCGGTCGCCCGAACCGGACCGGAACCGCCACCTGTACCTGTCCACGAATTTTGACCGCTACCGGGCCGGTGAGCCGCTGCGGCTTTCGCTCTCCAGTCTCAGCTCGTTTGCCTTCGGCGTCCGGCCCGAGATCACCCTGTTTGCCACCGATGCCCCGACAGCCCCGCGCCGATTGCCGGGAATGCCTGTAGCCACGGTCCGGCTGCACGGAGCAGGGGCCGATCAGCTCTGTCTGCCCATCGGCAACCGCAAGGCCTCCCGTTTTCTGCATATCACCCTGCCCGCCGACCTGCCGCCGGGCCGCTACAGCGCAGGGCTGCGGTTTTGCGACAAACCCTTTAGCGAAATGCCGGACCAGAGTTTTTCCAACCCCTTCGAGGTCCGCTGATTTTATATGTACACGCCGGACAGGCCCGACGGGCCTTCCGGCAGCTCACAAAAACTGCTCCAGTTCCCGGCCCTGCTCCACCTGGAGCTGAAGCTCGGTGCAGGCGCGCTCACCCTGGAGCATCATGGCATCAAGTTGGAGCACGGCAGGGTCGTCTTCCCCCAGCAGTTCGGCGGCCTCCTCACACAGCTCCCGCCCCTGCCGACAGTATGCCTCCAGACGACGCAACAGCTTCTGTCGCAGCTTCTGTCGCTCTTGCTCGGCGCTGACGATCGGCAATAACCGCCTAAGCGACAACTCCACCACCAGATCCCGGGGCAGGCCGCAATCCTTGGCCACACTCTCCAACACCACCAGTGTTCTCCGGCTGATAACAAAGGTTTTCTGCCGCAGGTCATCCGTCTCCCGCGCCTCGTCTTCCACATTTTGGGCCATCTCCATCAGAATCTGCGGATCGTCAGCCAGATGATCAAACAAGGTTTTCTGTTTCAACCCCAGCTGGCCCGCAGCCACGCTCAACAGGGAAATGAGCTGATCGGGCAGGCGAAAGGTGGCCCGCACCGACTGCCGACCGCGCAGAATCTCCGCCGTCAGCAGCGCTTCACTCTGATCATGCGATGTATTCATAGTCCTCCATGGCTTAAAAATTACATTACCAATGACTATCTTAAAATAAAAAGTAATGCAAATAAAAAATAATATATGCCATTGACTCCATTTTAATCATGCTTATATTCAAGGCATGCAACAAGCACGACCAACCTCAAATCAAGGAGATGGATATGAGTACATGGAATGATTTCAATCAGATTCTCGGCGCGATGGACCTGTTCCGTAACCGGATGAACAGCGTGTTCAACGAATTCGACCATGCCTACAACTTCGGCGGTCGGCAGGGGATCAGCGCGTTTCCGCGCACCAACCTGAGCGATACCGGCGACAACCTCGAGGTCGTCGCCGAGATGCCCGGCGTGGCCAAAGATGATGTACAGGTCAAGATTCAGGGCAACTATCTGGAGATCAGCGGCGTGCGCAAATCCGACGCGCCGGATGGCTACAAGGCGCACCGGACCGAACGCGGCATCGGCTCCTTCACCCGGAGCTTCACCCTGCCCTACGAGGTGGATGCGACCAAGGTCGAGGCAACCATGAAGGACGGACTCTTGCAGATGATTCTTCCCAAATCCGAGGCTGCCAAACCGCGTCAGATCAGCATCAGCTAATCAACACCGCACACACGATGACTCTATACAAGGAGAATGCCATGAGCGAAAAGAACCTGGTGAGCCAAAGCGAACAACCCGCCGACCTGGTGCGGGCAAACCTGCCGAGGGCGGTCCCGGAGGTGGATATCTTTGAAAATGAAGTGGAAATTCTGCTTCACGTCGATATGCCCGGGGTAAACAAGGAAGACATTACCGTCAATATCGACAACGGCAAGATGACCCTTGCCGGCGCGCGCCGCCTCAAGATGTCGGGTGCGAGCGCATGGCGGGAGTTCGGCGAGGTGGAGTTCCGCCGCACCTTTGCCGTACCGCAGAGCATCAATGTTGAACAGGTCAGCGCTGAACTCGAAAACGGGTCGTTGATGCTGCACCTGCCCAAGTCCGATGCCGCCAAACCGCGGCAGATCGAAATCAAGTCCGCCTGAGTGCGGAACCCGCGGAACAGGACTCCGGGCGGTGAAAACCCGCCCGGTCCCGTCATCCTACCGGCAGGGAGGTGCCTCCCTGCCGGTTTTTTTTTATTGCTCACCACGCCCCGGCAGCTGTACGGCTGCCATCAGTCCCGGCAAGGCAAAAAAAACGTGCACAACCGGGGCAAGTTCAATAGATACAGAATCGTTTTTCAGCAACTTAACATCATCAACACCGGCGCGACAGTCTCCGGGGCCCGACCGTCCATGCCCCGGCAACAACCGCTCGTCCCTTGTCGGAAACAGACGCCATGTCGTTTCTCTATCAGCTCATTTCGGGTCTTCTCCTCGCAGCGGCCCTGCCCCTGCTGCTGCTCCACCCCAAACGCCGTCGCCGGATAGGGGCCCGGCTGGGCCTGGGTCTGGGCCGCGCTGTAGCCAGCCTGCCCGACGCGCGGACCGGGCCGACCATCTGGCTGCACGCCCTGTCCGTGGGTGAGGTCACATCAGCCCTGCCCCTGGTCCGCGGCCTGCGCGCCGCCCTGCCCGACGCCTGCCTGATCTGTTCGGCAAGCACCCGCTCCGGGGAGGAACTGGCCCGTTCCCTGTTGGGCGACGACGCTGATCTTGTGATTGCCGCACCGCTCGACCTTGGCCCGGTGGTGCCGTTTTTTTGCCGCACCATCCGGCCTGCGCTGTTCATTCTCGTCGAGACCGACTTCTGGCCTCACTGGCTCCATGTTCTGGCCAGCCGCCGTGTTTCGCTCTTGCTCGTCAACGGACGATTCTCGGCCGCCTCCTTCCGCCGGTACCAGCGCCTCAGCCTGCTCTTCGGCCCGATGTTTCGCCGCTTCGATCTGCTCTCCATGCAAACAGAAAACGATGTCCGCAGCCTGCGCGAACTGGGGGTAGATGCAGACCGTATCCGCGCCTTGGGCAACCTGAAATTCGACACCAGCCGGTTGATCAGGCAGCCGGAAACGGATCGGGAACAGGCCCGAATCGCCCATGGCTTTGCCCCCGCCGCGCTGCTGTGGATCTGTGGCTCGACCCATCCCGGCGAGGAAGAAATCATTGTGCAAGCCTACCTGCAGGTGCGGCGCACCATTGCCGACCTGCAACTGCTGCTTGCGCCCCGCTCCATCGACCGGGCCGGGGAAATCGTCGCGCTGGCAAGCCGGCTAGGGCTAAGGTGTCGTCTGCGGAGCGCCGACCCGACAGAGCAGGGGCCGCTGCTGGTGCTCGATACCATCGGCGAACTGGCCGGATGCTATGCCATGGCCGATCTGGCCTTCATCGGCGGCACCCTGGTTGCCTGCGGTGGTCATAATCCCATTGAACCGGCAGCAGCAGCCGTACCCGTCCTCTTCGGCCCGCACATGGAAGATTTTGCCGAGATCGCTCGCGAGCTGCTGGATTGCGGCGGCGCATGGCAGGTCGATTCACAGGCCACCCTGGTGCAGGCCCTGCTTCACCTGCTCACCAGACACGAACGGCGTCAGGCCATGGCTACGGCGGCCCGCGCCTTTGTCGTGGCCAACGAGGGAGTCGTCGACGCCCATCTTCAGGCTGTCTCCGAACTGCTTGGACTGCATGGGTCTGGTCGCTGAGCTGCCGCATCGACTGCTGCGCGCCTGCCTCGATAACTTGCTGGTCGCAGTTACGCTCTGTTTCATCGCTGGCGCAACCCTGGCTCTGTACATCATTCCGGGGCCGACCTCGTTTCCGCTTGTCCCCTGGGGGTTCGCGGTTCTGACACTTGGCCTTGTCGTCACAGTCTGCGTTCACCAGACCCGTTTTTTTATTCTGCCGCTGTTTGTTCTGCTGGGCCTTGTCCACACCCATTTGGCCCTGCAACCGCCCCAAGACCCGCACCATCTGTTCAACCGGATTCAGGGTGAAACCGAATGCACCCTGGTCGGCCGCGTTTTGGCCATGCCCGAACAGAGCGGCGACATAAGCCGCCTTGTGCTCGATACCCGGGCAATACTAGCGCGAGAACCGGGTGCTGGCGGAGCGTTTCAACCAGCCCGAGGCAAGGTGCTGCTGATCGTACGGGGGACGGCGGACTTCGTTCATCCAGGCGAAACCCTGATGGCCATGGCCACGCTCTCGCCGATCCACGGCTACCAGACCCCCGGCGCCTTTGATTTTCGCCTGCACATGGCAACGCAGAAGATCTTCTGTTCCGGCCGGGTCGCCTCGCCCGGGGCCCTTGCCGTGGTGCATGAACCGCAGCCCTCGTTCGGGCACCAGATGGCGCACATGGCAGCCGGACCGGAACGGCACAGGCAGCGCAGCGCAGCCTTTCTTGAACGCCATTTTTCCCCGGAAATCGCTGGACTCTACCAGGCCCTGCTCATCGGTCGGATCGCCCTGTTGCCGCAGGAACTGCTCGATGCGTTCAAGGCCGTCGGCTGCTTTCATATCCTGTCGATCTCCGGCCTGCACTTCAGTCTGCTCGGCATCTTTGTGGCCGCCCTCTGGAAACTGCTGCTCAAACGCAGTCAATGGCTGCTGCTCCATACCCATGTTCCCGCTCTGGCCCTGCTTCTGACCGCGCCGGTGCTGATCGTCTATACCGCCATTGCGGGCATGAATCTGCCTGCGCTCCGTTCCCTGTGCACCGCGCTGTTGGTGTTGTTCGCGGTGTACACGCGCCGTCGGCGCTCCATGCTCCACCTGATTGCAGCGGCCGCGCTCATTCTTCTTCTCATCAATCCGCTCTCGCTCTTTACGCCCTCGTTTCAGCTCTCTTTTGCCTCGGTGCTGGCCATCAACCTCATCGTGCCCCGGCTACCGCTCCTGCGCATGGTGCACGAGGAGGCGCCTCGGCCCTCCCGGTTGCACAAGGCAGGCGCAACCATCCTTTCACTCTTCTATGTGTCGCTGGCCGCCACCGCAGGCACCCTGCCCATCCAGCTCTTTCATTTCAACCAGTTCTCCCTGGTCGGCCCGGTCATGAATCTGCTGATCGAACCCCTGCTCTGCCTGTGGGCGCTCCCTTGCGGCCTTCTGGCCATTCCCTGCATCGACTGGGCCCCGGACCTTGCCCGCCTGTTTTTGCACATGGGCGCTCCCGGTATTGAACTGGCCGTCTGGCTCACCCTTTTGGTCGGGGGGATACCAGGGGTCATGCTGTGGACCATCACGCCGAATATCCTGGAAACAACGCTGTATTTCCTGGCCTTGATTCTGCTTTTGGCCCCGCATCGCAATCGCCTTCGGCTTGCACTGGCCGCCTGTTGTCTTGCAGCGCTGTTGTGTTCTTTTTCGCCGCTCTTCCCGCAGCAAGAGGGCGACGGGGCAATGCGGGTCCATTTTCTCGATGTGGGTCAGGGCAATGCCAGCCTGATCCAGTTTCCCGACAGGACCACGATGCTGATCGACGGCGGGGGTGGAAGCGAGCGTTTTGACCCCGGCCAGCGTCTGATTGCGCCCTTTCTCTGGCAACTACGGATCTGGCAGCTGGACTGTGTGGTCATCAGTCATCCCCACAGTGACCATTACCGAGGTCTTCCCTTCATCCTGGAGCGCTTCCGTCCCCGACAACTGCTGGTCAACGGGGTCTCCGGCACGGAACCCGCCTATGCACGCCTGCTGGCCGACGCCGGACAAGGCGGCATCAGCGCGCAGGCTGTCGGCGCAGGAGACCAGCTGTGGAGCGGGCCGGGGGTTCGCCTGCACTGTCTGGGCATGCCGGGACTTGAAACAGGCGGTCCGGTCTCGATCAACAACACCAGCCTCGTTCTCCATCTCCGCTATAAAAACCGCGCCTTTCTCTTTCCGGGCGACATAGAGGTCGAGGCCGAACAACGTCTGCTGCGCGCATCCCAAAATCTTCGGGCCGATGTGTTGCTGGCCCCGCACCACGGCAGCCGCACATCGAGCAGCGCGCCGTTCATCGCTGCGGTCGATCCAGCCGTGATCGTCGTCTCATCCGGACGCCAATCCCGAACGCCCCTGCCGTGGCCCGGACATCTGGCCGCCTGGAGGCAACAACAGCGAAGTGTTTTGATCACTGGAACGGATGGCACCGTGACCTGCTGGACTGACGGCGAACAACTGCGGATACACAAGGCAGGGGATCGACGGGGGCCTTTTCGGAGCACGAACGAAGATGCGCAGACGCGCAGGTGAGGCTTGCGCGGTATTCCGCTCCGCGCTAAGATGGCACGTCCTTGGCCTGTTTTATTGGAGAGAAATGGTGGGATGATCGTCTTTGGCAAGAAATGCCCGGCATGCGGCGGACGGCAACTGACGGCCCGGCAGGCCCGGTGCCGACTGGGCAAGCTGCCCACGGCCCAGGCATATGATTGCGCCCGGTGCCGGCAACAGATGGTGTACCTGTTCCCCTTCTCAATCGGGGTGGAACACCGCGCCTATGCCCGGAAAGAACTGCCCTCTTTCTTCCTGATCCGCATCCCGGGGCGCACCAGTCAGTACGCCCGGCTTAAAAACATCAGCGAGGGCGGACTCTGTTTTAACCAGAACTATAACGCCATACCCCTGCCCGACCGCATGGTCCGGCTGGATCTGTATAACTGCAGCGATGGTTCGAGCCTGGAGAGCCTATCGGCGGAGGTGGTCTGCTCTTTTGAGCAGCACATTGTGATTCGGGGCATTGCGACAACGGTGGTCAACAACTGCGCCCGATTTGTCGGACTCAATCAGGCGCAGCGCAAGGTACTGCAAAGGTGTCTGAGCCGCTACGGGCGGCCCGCGCCGACCGGGATGGCCACTATATCTCGGTAAAATCCGACGGCTGCTGTTTCAGGAACTTGGCAAATTTCGCCTTTTCGTAGCAGTTGGAATACGCGTCTTCAGCGCTGATTTTCTTTTTTTCCAGCAATTCAAAAATAGCGTCGTCCAGGGTCTGCATCCCGTATTTTTTTCCGGTCTGCATGCTTGAGGCGATTTGGTAGGTTTTCCCCTCGCGGATCAGGTTGCGGATCGCCGGGGTGCAGATCAGGATCTCCAGGGCCGCAACCCGGCCCTTGACATCGATCCGCCGGAACAGGGTTTGCGAAACCACAGCGCGCAGGGAGTCGGCCAAGGTGGAGCGGACCTGCCCCTGTTGGTTGGCCGGGAAGATCTCGATCACCCGGTCCACGGTTTTCATGGCGTTGAGGGTATGCAGGGTGCCGAACACGAGGTGGCCGGTCATCGAGGCTTCCATGGCCAGGGAAATGGTTTCCAGATCACGCATTTCGCCGACCATGATGATGTCCGGATCTTCACGCAGAGCCCCGCGCAGCGCCGCGGAAAAACTGCGGGTATGGGTGCCCACCTCGCGGTGGTTGACAATGCAGTTCTGGCTCTTGTGGACGAACTCGATCGGATCCTCGACGGTGAGAATATGATCCTTGCGGGTCTTGTTGCACTGGTCGAGAATCGCGGCCAGCGTGGTCGACTTGCCCGAACCCGTCGGACCGGTCACCAGCACCAGCCCCTTGGGCAGGGAGGCCAGCCGGGACACGACTCTGGGCAGGCCAAGCTGTTCGCAGGTGAGGATTTCACTTGGAATCTCGCGGAACACCGCGCCGATCCCGTTCTTTTGCTGAAAATAGTTGCAGCGGTAGCGGGCCAGGCCGGGGATCTCGTAGCCGAAGTCCATGTCGCCGGTCTCTTCGAAGATCTTGATCTTGTCTTCCGGACAGATCTCGTACAGCATTGCCTTCAGGACTTCGTTGGTC
This sequence comes from Desulfobulbus sp., assembly GCA_050952385.1. Classification (GTDB taxonomy): domain Bacteria; phylum Desulfobacterota; class Desulfobulbia; order Desulfobulbales; family Desulfobulbaceae; genus Desulfobulbus. The sequence goes on from JBMNKV010000001.1 coordinate 394,029, forward strand.
AACACCTTGAACTTCACCCGCTCCATGTCGCCGCGGATGCGCAGGACGGGCTGCTGACCGGCCATCATATGCAAGTCGGAAGCGCCCTCATCGTTCATCAGCTTAAAAAATGCATCTATCTGGGCCACGATTCCTCCATGATCAATCTCAAAATGGGTATTGCACCACGTGTGCCGACGCCCTGCCCGCTCGGTTCGATGCGGCTCCGTCGGTCAACACTTCCATTAGGAGTATCGCTTATCCAATTTCCCTGTCAAGGAGGGAACGGCCAACCATGCATAGTTTCGACGTTCATGTGTTGGCGAGCGCATCAAGCGCTTCCCGGGCCCGTTCTTCCTGCAATGGGGTGCGTCCCTTGAGTCGCAGCACGCGCTGATAGGCATTGCGTGCCTGCCTGCTCTTGCCCAGGAGCTGACAGATTCGGCCCTGACAGAGCAAGGCCTCCGGGTTGTTGTGGTGCAGGTGCAGAGATTGGCGGACCGCCTCCAGGGCTGCGGCGGCTTGCCCGGCATGCAACAGTGCCCGGGCCAGGCGATGCCAGTGACCGGCGTTGAACCGGTCCTGTTCCACGGCGCGGTTGCACAGGGAAAGACCCAGATCATGCCCCTGATCCTGCTCAACATAGAGCAGGCCCAACAGACTCATGGAGACGCTGTCCTGCGGGAACAGCTGCAAGGCGCGCTGGCAGGATCGGATCGCCTCTTCAGGCTGGCCGTTTTCATGATAACTGTGCCCCAGGGCGCGAAAGAGCAGAAAATCCTGATCGCAGCCCGGAACATTCCGCCATCGTTCAAGGACGGCAATGGCCCTGTCGTGCGCGCCCTGCTCGGCATAGAGCCGTCCCAGCGGTAAAAACAACTCCACGCCCGCGGCTTCGTCGGCCGCGGTTTTGTGGTAGGCCCGTTCAAAACAGCCCAGGGCCACTGTTTTTTCTCCCAAAGAGTTGCGGACATGACCAAGGTTGATCAGGGCCATGTAGTTTTCAGGCTCCTGCTGGAGAACCGCCTGAAAGCACTGGGCAGCGCGGCGCTCCTGACCGCACTCGACCAGGGTCACCCCCAGACTGTTCGTCAGGTTGATGTCGCCGGGCCGCAAGCGCAAGCCTCTCCGGTATTCCCGCAGTGCGGCCTGATAATCGCCCTCATCAAAAAAATAATCGCCACTGATATTGAGGGTCAGGTAGTCGAAAAAGGTCACGCTGCCTGGCCCGGAAAAATCGCCATGACGCAGGGCCTTCAGGCAGTTGCCGGCCACCTCGCCTTTCGTGAAATCCAGGCAGGGCCATGCGGCAATGCCCATGGAGACCCGACCCTGTCCATACCGGTCCGCACAGGCCGCGGCAAGCGACTCCACGGTTCGGCGCACCGCATCCTGCGAGCTGTCCGGAAAACCCAGCAAGACCAGATTCCCATCCTGCCCCAGAATCTGCCCGGAACCGGCAAGGATGTCTTCGATCAGAGACGAAAAAGAATCATCCACTGTTCCTATGTTGCGTCGATCAAGCAGCACCAGGGTAAAACAGGATCGCCCCCGGTACATCTTCCGCAGAGGCCGGAGCGACCATGTTGCCGGTAGCCGGAAGGGATGCTCCCGCTGGCCCAGCTCCGCCGCTTCGAGATCACAGATGCCAAATGGCCCCCGCTTTTCCGCGATGGCCAGCGCCCGCCACCACCGCTTGAGGACCGTTTCCGCTGTGACGTGCTCGCCGGATGCGGCAATCGATGCGAAACCAATCTGCACCTTGGTCAGTCCTTCCTGGCGGAAACGACGCTGCAACGAGTGAGCTCTGCGCAATGCCCGTTTCTTGTCGTGCAGCGGCAGCAGTCCCCCGAAGATTCCATAGCCGAACGAGCAACATAAACCGCGGCTCAGGGCGAGAAAGAGCTCGGCGTTTTCACGATTTTTCTGCAGATTGCCCGCAGCATCGCGGCGGGTAAAGACGGTGTGCAGCAGGAAAAAGAACCCGAACGATGCGGCTTCGGGGGAAAACAAAAACGCCGTGGCCGCACGGCTGTTATATAAACCGGTTTCCGGATCGATATAGGTGTCCCGAAGCAGGGACAGCCGGTCCAACACCACCTCACGTAACTCACGCAGCCACCCCATGGACATTTTCTGCAGAAATGTCGGGTCTATATCATCAACCACGATCGCGACATAGGCATCGTCAGCCACGGGCAGGGGCATGATCAGCTGGTCGTCCGCAATCCGCGGCCGTTCCAGTTCCGCTGTGTTTTGTATGGGCCCGGACCTTCCTTCGGACTGCTCCCCAAACAGATGCTCTGCAAGCGGATGGAAAACGCCGTCACCGGTCAACGCATAAAAGGCGACCGTGCCGGGAAGGGGCAAGAGCCGCTCCACCTCCCGCGCCATGGGCGCGTACAGCATGAGAAAGTCGTCAAGGGTCAGCATGGATTTTTGTGCAAAGCGATTTGTTCAGATTGGCCGCCCTGGAGCGCACGCTGCAAGCCCTCCAGCAGGCTCGGCAGTTCGTCGTCCGCCACGGTACGCATGTCAAGAAGCAGGCGCTGATGCTCCAACCGGCCGATCACCGGCAAAGCGGCCCGGCGCAGCGCGCCTTCCAACCGGGAAATTGAAAGTCGGCGCGGATTCTGGAGCGCCACAGCCCAGCTCGCCACGTCCTGCGCTGGCAGTGCCCCACCTCCGATCTGGGCATGGGAGGGAAGAACCTCGAATGCGCACAGTTCTCCCAACAGCTCCCGACATTGGCGGCACAGTGTTTCAGCGCGCTCCCGCACCACCTCCTCGGGGAGGGTGAGCAACGCCAGTGTGGGAATCTCCCGCACGGCCCGATCCGGATCTAGATACAGTCGCAGCACGGATTCCAGTGCGGCAAGAGTCAACTTATCGATCCGCAACGCCCGATTCAATGGATTTTTCTTCAGCTTGTCGATCAGTTCTTTCTTGCCGAGGATGATCCCCGCCTGTGGACCGCCCAACAACTTGTCGCCGCTGAAAGTGACCAGATCCACCCCGCTAGCCACCACAGCCTGCACGGTCGGCTCTCCGACCAGCCCATAGGGCGCAAGATCGATCAGACAACCCGAACCAAGATCTTCCATCACCACAAGCCCGTACCGGTGCGCCAAATCAACCAGATCTCTGTTGGCCACCTCTTTGGTGAAACCGATGATCCGGTAATTGCTGCAATGAACCTTGAGCAACATGGCAGTTTCGTCCGTGATCGCCTGCTCATAATCATCGAGATGGGTGCGGTTGGTCGTTCCGACCTCGACCAGCCTGGCTCCGCTTCGCTGCATGATGTCCGGGATGCGGAACGATCCACCGATCTCCACGAGCTGGCCGCGGGACACGGGAACCTCCCTGCCTCGTGCCAGGGTTTCCAGGGCCAGCAACACGCCGGCTGCATTGTTGTTGACCACCAGGGCCGCTTCCGCGCCGGTCAACTCGGTCAACACCTCTTCCACATGGCTATACCGTGAGCCCCGAG
>JBMNKV010000001.1:405000-880000 GCA_050952385.1 Desulfobulbus sp.
CTCACTGTGGAACGCGATTTTTTAGCCAAAGCCTGGGGGAAGCGGTGAGCGTCTCCCGCAGGCAAAGCATGGTCGATTCGGGCCATGGGACGCTCAGCGTTGTCCGGCAATGTGCCCTGCTCAAAATATCCCGTTCCAGTCTCTATTACAAAAGAACCGGTGAATCGACCTTCAATCTTACGCTGATGCAGGAAATTGATCGGGCTTTCACCCAATGGCCGTTTTTGGGCGTACGCCAGATGTGCCGCCTCATGGTGTCACTGGGATACAGCGTCGGTAGAAAGCGCATCCGTCGTCTGATGCGGCTGATGGGCCTCATGGCGGTATACCAGAAGCCGAAAACCAGCGTGCCGAACCCGGAACACAAACGCTATCCCTACCTGTTGCGCGGCCTGACCATAGACCGGAGCAACCAGGTCTGGTGTGCGGATATCACCTACATTCCCATGCGCAAAGGCTTTCTGTATCTGGTCGCCATCATGGATTGGCACAGCCGCAAAGTGTTGGCCTGGCGGCTGTCGAATACCATGGACACGGATTTTTGCGTCTCGGCCCTGGAAGATGCCTTGGCGAAGTACGGTAAACCCGATATCTTTAACACCGACCAGGGCAGCCAATTTACCAGCTTTGCCTTGACCAACGTCCTGCAAGACAAGGGAATCCGCATCTCCATGGACGGTCGGGGCCGCTGGTTGGACAACGTATTTATCGAACGCCTCTGGCGCTCACTCAAATACGAAAACGTCTACCTGAACGCATACGAAACCGGCTCGGAAGCCCGCGCCGGCATTGGCAGATGGATCGACTTTTACAACCAGACCCGGCCTCACAGCAGTCTGGACGGGATAACCCCGAGCGTTATTACCAAGAAGGACTCTTGAAGGCAGCCTGATGAGGAAAAAAACAAGCTAAGAAACCATTGTTCCCTGTCCAAACAATGGGGACCACCTCTATCCTATCAGCCCGTTGAAAAACTCTTCCACTCTGGCATAATGGCTTGAATCTCTTTTCAAGGAGGACGTTATGAGTCTTGGCCGGAGCAAGGAACAGCAGCGCAGCATGTGGCTTTCGTACGATCAGCTTCCCCAAAGCAAGGGGCATGTTTTTTACGAACGGCTGCAGAAGCTCCTGCGCCAGGAGGGATTTGACGCCTTCCTCGAAGACCTGTGCGCTCCGTTTTACGCTGCAAGGCTCGGCCGCCGTTCCATCCCGCCGGGCCGCTATTTCCGCATGCTTTTGATCGGCTACTTTGAGGGCATCGACTCGGAACGAGGTATCTGTTGGCGCTGCAGCGATTCCCTGTCCCTGCGGGAGTTTCTCGGGCTTGCGCCCAGCGAAAGCGTGCCTGATCACTCCTCTTTGTGCCGTATCCGTCAGCGTCTGCCGCTGGAGGTGCACCACGAAACATTTGTTTTTGTGCTGCGCATCCTGGAACAGGCCAATCTGCTCCATGGAAAGTACCTGGGAATCGACGCTTCGACCATGGAGGCGAATGCAGCCATGAAGAGCATTGTGCGCAGGGACACGGGTGAGGGGTATGAGGCGATGCTTGTGCGTCTGGCCGAAGAGAGCGGTATCAAGACGCCGACCAGGGCGGAGTTGATCGCCTTTGACCGCAAGCGCAAGGGGAAGAAAACCTCCAACAAGGACTGGCAATCGACCACGGATGAGGAGTCTCGCATAGCCAGGCTCAAGGATGGCCGCACCCATATGGCCTACAAGCCCGAGCATGTGGTTGATCTGGAATCCGGGGCGATTGTTTCTGCTGTGATCCATCCTGCTGATCAGGGCGATCGCACGACCATTACCACCACCCTTGAAGATGCCCAGGCCAAGCTGTGTGCGGTTCGAGAGAAGGAAGAGGCACCCGGCATTGACGATCCCTTTGACCTGGTGGCGGACAAGGGCTATCAGCCCGTTGAAAAACTCTTCCACTCTGGCATAATGGCTTGAATCTCTTTTCAAGGAGGACGTTATGAGTCTTGGCCGGAGCAAGGAACAGCAGCGTAGCATGTGGCTTTCGTATGATCAGCTTCCTCAAGGCAAGGGGCATGTTTTTTATGAGCGGCTGCAGAAGCTCCTGCGCCAGGAGGGATTTGACGCCTTCCTCGAAGACCTGTGCGCTCCGTTTTACGCTGAAAGGCTCGGCCGCCGTTCCATCCCGCCCGGACGCTATTTCCGCATGCTTTTGATCGGCTATTTTGAAGGCATCGACTCGGAACGAGGTATCTGCTGGCGCTGCAGCGATTCCCTGTCCCTGCGGGAATTTCTCGGGCTTGCGCCCAGCGAAACCGTGCCTGATCACTCCTCTTTGTGCCGCATCCGTCAGCGCCTGCCGCTGGAGGTACACCACGAAACGTTTGTCTTTGTGCTGCGCATCCTGGAACAGGCCAATCTGCTGCATGGAAAGTATCTGGGCATCGACGCTTCGACCATGGAGGCGAATGCAGCCATGAAGAGCATTGTGCGCAGGGACACGGGTGAAGGATATGAGGCAATGCTTGTGCGTCTGGCAGAAGAGAGCGGTATCAAGACGCCGACCAAGTCGGAGTTGATCGCCTTTGACCGCAAGCGTAAGGGGAAGAAGACCTCCAACAAGGACTGGCAATCGACCACGGATGAGGAGTCCCGCATAGCCAGGCTCAAGGATGGCCGCACCCATATGGCCTACAAGCCCGAGCATGTGGTTGATCTGGAATCCGGGGCGATTGTTTCTGCTGTGATCCATCCTGCTGATCAGGGCGACCGCACGACAATGACCGCCACTCTTGAAGATGCCCAGGCCAAGCTGTGTGCGGTTCGAGAGAAGGAAGAGACCGGCATTGACGAGCCCTTTGACTTGGTGGCGGACAAGGGCTATCACAGCCGGGAGGTCTTGAAAAGTTTGCCGGAATCCTGCTGCAGCCGGATCAGTGAACCAAAACGCAAGGGGCGTTTGCGCTGGCATGGCGACCTTGAGGCGCGTGATGCACTGTATAAAAATCGTGCTCGGCTGAAGTCGTACAAGAGCAAGGTACTTTTGCGTGTGCGGGCCGAGCGGGTGGAACGCAGTTTTGCCCACTGCCTTGACCGTGGCGGTATGCGGCGCAGCTTTTTGCGGGGCCTCGAAAATATTGAGAAGCGCTACATCATTCATCTTGCCGGATTCAATCTGGGGATACTGCTGCGCGCCTTGTTCGGCTTCGGCACACCCAAGGGCCTGGCTGATGCGCCTGCGGGGCTGATTTTTGCCCGAATTGGGGAGATGCACCTGCTCATATTGGCTGTTTGGCTGCCGAATAAGGCTCAAACCCCTGATTTGGCCATGATTGTCCTTTTGAGATGGAACCCCTGAGACAGGTTGGCACAAACGGCCATCTTGCACCCCATGCGGAAAATTCAGCTCAAGTTTCTGAGTTATCCTAACTCCCCGTTGTTAGGTTTGTAATGCAGGCAACTCTCCTTCCAGATTTCAGCATATCAATGGCAAAACCCATGACTGCATCAACAATGGCAACGATTGCATTTTCGGCGATAATGCCTGCTGACCTGACCTTGTCCAATGCCAGGCTGAGTAGCCGCTCCATAGCCTCAGCGAGACTCAGATCCCGTTGTTCTTCGCTACAGGCGTAAAAGAGCGTGCCAAGAGTACGGGGATCATCATGACAGCGTTGCTCAAAAGCAAGGAAAACATAACGGCTCATGGTAACGGTGATATGGCCTATGATACCGTCAAAATCACGCAACTGTGTCTCCCTCTCCAGGTTGAGATAGTGCTTCAACATTTTGAAGAACACCTCAATGTCCCACCGTTTGCCGTAGATGCGGATGATCTCCTCGTCTGCAAGATCAATTTTGGTCGAGAGGATGGCCAACCACTTACGTTGGTGACGGTGGCGGACAAACACAATTTTGACCTTTTGTTCCTTTTTGGTTTCCACTACCACGCTGGCCAGAATCCTGGCCTTACCGCGCCGCTTCTTCAGCTTGGCGAAGAGTCGTCCCAGTCGCAGCCATTGTCCTTGATACCGGTAAAAGATATTTGGCATATCCTTGCCCATGCAGAGTACAGGCAGATGTTCGCCCAAGGTGGCGAGGAGGGAGGGAAAGGCAAACCAGCTGTCCATCAGGAGGTAGTCGGCTCGAATCCCCCGCGACAGCACCCGTTTCACCATGGATTCCAGATGCTCGGTGGATTTGTCCATGGCCTCCATTCTGCGTTTGTAGCCGCAGCAACGCTTATCCAGCTCTTTTCTGATGCCCTGCAACCGCTTGCTCGCCCTGGATGCGGAACAGAGGATGAAGTCAAGCGGCAGGAAGCTGACTCCATCCGACCAGCCCAAGGTCATGAGTTTGAATCCTTTCAGGCTTCGATTGGCGTTATGATCGTGTACCCAGGCGAGGAGTTCAACCACTTTGGATCGGGATCGGTCATAGGTGCTGTCATCGATGATCAACACCTTCTCACGCTGTTCGTCGGTCAGCACGTCCATGAACCGCACCACCACCGTCACCAGGCTCAACAAAAATTTCCGCCAGTTATACCGTGGATTTTTCAAGAACTCGTAAGCGGCATCCTTGCGGAATTGCAACCCGGGATTGTTGACGATTCCACGAGAAAAATTGACCCCGCAAAACGGCAAAGAAAAAATAGTCGCGAAGACTACCAGAGGTTTTGCCCCACGCACTTTACGGATGCCGCTGCCACTCAGCAGGGTGCCAACCTTGAAATCTTCCAGAAAGGAAGAAATCCGGTTCTGCAGTCGTTTTGCCTCTTGTTGCTCCTGGTAGTTTCGAGTATGGTCCATTTGAGCCTTTTCTTTTTGATATCATTAGGTATTTTCGTAAATCCAAATGTATCGGAAAGCAAAAGGCTTTTCACGTTAAAATGATAGTATTTCAAGAGGTTGGCTATCAAATCGCGCTTGCTAGTACCAACCCCGAAACTTGAGATTCAGGATTCTTCAACGGGCTGCTATCACAGCCGGGAAGTCTTGAAGAGTTTGCCGGAATCCTGCTGCAGCCGGATCAGTGAACCAAAACGCAAGGGGCGTTTGCGCTGGCATGGCGATATTGAGGCGCGTGATGCGGTGTATACAAATCGCGCCCGGCTGAAGTCGTACAAGAGCAAGGTGCTTTTGCGTGTGCGGGCCGAGCGGGTGGAGCGCAGTTTTGCCCACTGCCTTGACCGTGGCGGTATGCGGCGCAGCTTTTTGCGGGGCCTCGAAAATATAGAGAAACGCTATATCATTCATCTTGCCGGGTTCAATCTGGGGATACTGTTGCGCGCCTTGTTCGGCTTCGGCACACCCAAGGGCCTGGCTGATGCCCGTGTAGGGCTGATTTTTGCCCAAATTGGGGAGATGCACCTGCTCATATTGGCTGTTTGGCTGCCGAATGAGGCTGAAACCCCTGATTTGACCATGATTGTCCTTTTGAGATGAACCCCTGAGACAGGTTGGCACAAACGGCCATCTTGCACCCTATGCGGAAAATCAGGATTCTTCAACGGGCTGCTATCCTCCCATCTTTAAACGCTACTACATTTTCCTACTGATCTTGCGTTGGAATTTCTTTTTCTTCAGCCTCTGGCAAATACACTGTAAATGTGCTTCCTGTTCCAGGGCTTGAGTCGACCGTGATTGCCCCGGAGTGGTCCGCAACGATTCCATGGACGACTGAAAGTCCCAACCCTGTCCCCTGCTGATCTTTTCTCATGGTAAAGTATGGTTCAAAAATTCTCTGCTGAAATTCTTTCGGAATTCCCACTCCATTATCTTCAACCTGCAAATACACATACGATCCATGGGGTAAGTTTCCAATTCTGACCCCCTCTTCGGGTGACAGTACGCATGTCCCCAAGCTGATGCGAATGGCGCCACCCCCCCGCCCCTTTAAGGACTGATACGCATTTGTGCAAAGGTTCATGACGATCTGATGCATCTGCGTTGGATCGGCCTTGACATACGGTTCTGCGCTCATCTCCACGATTAAGTCAATAGTTGCCGGCAATGCAGCCCGCAATAATTTCATGACCTCTTTAATGATGAGACTGATTTTGAGGTTGGCGACATCTTTCCCCCCTTGTCGGCTGAACTTGAGGATCTGGTCAACCACCTCCCCTGCCCGGTCTGTCGCACGGATAATCTCCTCCAAATTTTGATACATCAACGATTCACGTTCACACAAAGACTGGGTCAATTCAGCATACCCAAGAATCGCTGTGAGAATATTATTAAAATCGTGCGCAACACCACCGGCAAGGGTGCCTATTGCCATCATCTTCTGAGTCTGGCGAATTTGACTTTCAAGGATGAGATGTTGCGTGATATCCCGGTTGACTGCAACATAGTTGACAACTTGATCCTCGTCATCTTTTACCGGGGCTATTGTTGCATCTTCATGATAAATATCTCCATTTTTCTTTTTGTTTACTAGTTTGCCACGCCAAACATTCCCTCTAGACAATTCATTCCAAATCAATCTATACTGATACAGGGGGAAGTCATCGCTAAGAAAAGATCTTGTACTTTTTCCAAAAACCTCTTCTCCGGAATATCCACTTATATTTTCAAAGGCAGGATTAACATATTGTATGTTTCCATATATATCTGTTATGATAATGGATTCAGCAACTTGATCCAAAGCTGTAGCCAACAACCCCCTACGCTTTTCAACTCTAAATCTGTTATTCATATTATGGAAAATTATTTGAGCTACATTCATGTCTCCTATAACAGAGGTTGTTATTTTTACAAAAAGATTATTTTTTTGACCTTTTTTATCGAACAAAAAAATCGATAAATAACTATCATTTTTCTCGTTATGTATTTCTTCACTAAAAAATTTTTTATATTTATCCTGCTCGCTTCCTATGAATAATGTATAATGATCGATACCTATAATATCTTTTTCTAAAAATCCAAACAACCTACATGCGATTTTATTTGACTCAATCACCTTATCTGTTTCAATATCAACAATTATCACCGCATCTTCTATAGAAGATAAAAGAATATTGTACTTATCTTCAAGGTTTTTTGCTAAAAATTCATATTCTTTGTTTCGTGTATTCTCTATTATAGATAAAAAAGCATATACCATGCCTCCATTATCAATTATATCTACATATAATTGATAATAAAAAATACGCCCATCAACATGCGAAACTTTACACTCAAACTCCGAATCATCATTATTGCCTATGATTTTTTTTATCAAAAAAGCAGATACTTTTTTGTATAACTCGTTAAAAACATACGATTTTTTTTGAATAAGATCGGAAGTGTTCCGAACCCTGAAAAGAACAGCCGCAGCATTATTTATGCGTTCAATATTTATATAGAGAAAAGAATATTTATTTATAAATAACTCATCTGAAATACAACTATCTATATTCATGAAGTCAGAACGCTTCATTTCTTCGCATTTTCTTTTTATCTCGCTTACATCCAGCATAATCATAGGCATACTGGATCGTTCAAAAAAAGCTTGAAATGTAGAATCAACAAAAAAATTTGATTGTTCTTTTTTTTCTAACTTCATTATGTATTACCTTGATATTGACAACAGCAGGTAAATGAGCACTATCCATCCGTGGAACACATTTTTTCAACTCTTGCGTTTTTAACTCACGGGCAATCATGCATATTCCACACTTCCATCCTGATTACGAGAATCCCGGCACGCTTTATATTGTCGCCACCCCCATCGGCAATCTCGGGGATATCAGCCAGCGGGCGCTCGATATTTTGACCACCGTGGACACTATAGCCTGCGAAGACACCCGGCACACTAAAAAGCTCTGCCGTCACTTTGGGATCAACACACCTCTGGTCAGCTATTATCGCGAGAAGGAGCAGGAAAAAGCAGCAGTCCTTTTGCGATTGCTCCAGGCAGGAAACTGTATCGCCCTCGTTTCCGACGCCGGCACCCCGACCCTTTCCGATCCAGGTGCCGTCCTCGTACGGCAGGCCCGTCAGGCAGGGATCCCTATTGTCGCCATTCCCGGTCCTTCTGCGCTCACCGCAGCGCTTTCCATCGCAGGACTTGCGGAAACCAGCTTCTTTTTCGGCGGATTTCTGCCTGCCGCATCCGCTGAACGGCGCAAACTGCTCCGCACGATCGCCAGCCTACCGCATCCGCTCATCTTCTACGAATCACCCCACCGCATACATGCCGCCCTTGCCGACCTTCAGGCGTCTCTGGGGGACCGCCGAATCCAGCTGTTTCGCGAGTTGACCAAGATCCATGAAGAATGTCTGGAAGACACCCTCTCCGGACTGCACCAGACCTTGCCGCAAGAGGTCAAAGGGGAACTGGTTCTGATCGTGGAGGGTGCTGCGCCACCAGCGGCAATGCAACCGGAAGAAATGGAAGAGCTTCTGCGCTGGTACCGGGACCGGCTGAACAGCACCCTGAAAGAGGCGGTACAGCGGGTCAGCGCTGACCTTGACCTTCCCCGTTCGCAGGTGTACAAGAAAGCTCTTTCACTTTGGAATGACCGGTAACCATGATGCAACGAATCACCCCTGCCCTCCGCTCCTGCGCGACCGACGAACTTCGCACGCTGCTCACCTCCGCCTGTACCGCCGCTCTCGATGCCGGCGCTCTGATCCGCTCTCTGTATGGACGTCCGCACGATATCCGACTCAAGGGACGTATTGATCTTGTGACCGAAGCGGATGTGGCATCGGAACGGGCCGTTCTTGCAGCCCTGAACCGGGATACCCCGACGATCCCGGTGATGGCCGAAGAGGCGGCACCCAAACAAAAGATATCGTCCGGGCAGCTCTGGGTCGTGGATCCCCTGGACGGGACGACCAACTTTGCGCACGGATTTCCGCATTTCGCTGTTTCCATCGCCCTGCTCGAAGCGAATCGTCCCCAAATCGGCGTGGTGTACGACCCCATGCGCGACGAGCTGTTCTGCGCAAGTCGCGGGGGCGGCACCTGGCTCAATGGGCAAACCGTTACCGTAACCGCGACCCGCCATCTGGTAGAGGCGCTTGTCGCCACTGGTTTTCCCTACGAGATCAAGGCCGCCCTGCCCTTTGTCATGCGCACGTTGAGCGCCATGCTTGCCGAGGTGAGGGATATCCGTCGGGCAGGAGCGGCAGCCCTCGACCTTGCCTATGTCGCCTGCGGTCGTCTGGATGGTTTTTATGAAATGAACCTGCAACCCTGGGATACGGCTGCCGGGTGGCTGCTGGTGGAAGAGGCAGGCGGACGAATAAGCGATTTTGCCGGAAACCCGTTCTCGCCGTTTATTCCCCAGACACTGGCCAGCAACAGCATCCTGCATCCGGAACTGTTGCGCCTGCTCCGATGACCAAGGCGCATCCGCAGGGACCAGCCTCCGGGCCGCCACTGCTGCTGGTTCACGGGGCGATGCTTTTGTCCTCGTTTCTCGTGGCCACCTCCTTTCCAGTGGGCAAGGCGATCACCCCCTTCCTCGATCCGACCCTGCTCACCCTGATCCGTTTTGTGCTGGCAACCCTGATCTTCGCGCCCCAGGTCTTCGGGAAAAACCGCGCAGTCACCTCCTGGCCCGGTCCACGTCGTCTGATGCAGTACAGCCTGATCGGAGCCACCCTGGCCGGTTTTTTCGTCCTGCTGTTTTTTGCCCTCAGAACCACCACGCCCTTTAACACCGGCATTCTCTATACCACCGTGCCCGGGCTGGCCGCGCTGTACAGTTGGCTGCTGGTCGGGGAGCGGCTGCAAAGACTCCGGGTTCTGGCGATCGTTCCAGCCATGGCCGGAGCGATCTGGGTGATTGCCGAGGGCGATTTGTACCGGCTTCTCCACTTGCAGATGCATTCCGGCGATCTGCTCTTTGCCGCGGGATGTCTGCTGATGGCCCTGTACATGCCCCTGGTGAAAATTTTCCACAGGGGAGAACCTATGGTCCAGATGACCTTCTGGGTTCTGGCAACGGGAAGCTGCTGGCTTGTGCCGGCAGTTCTGTTGCAGCAGCCGGTTGTCGAGTGGGAAGCCGTCCCTCTCCGGGTTTGGGTCGGTATCGGCTACCTCACTGTTTTCACAACCAATATCACCTTTTTTCTGACCCAATGGGCCACCATCCATCTAGGCCCGACCAGGGTCACCGCGTACGCCTATCTCTACCCGCCCTACATCCTGCTGATTGAATGGTGCCTCCATGGAAGCATCCCGTCGGTCCATGCCCTGCTGGGCGTGCTGCTCATTCTGCCCTCGATGTTTTTGATGCAAAGATCGGCCTATCAGGAGCGGAAAAGAGGCTAGGCACGGACGTCGGGCCGCTCCTGGTGCAACAAGTCGGCAATAAACGGACCCACCGCTTCCGCCCCCTGTTCGTCAACCAGCCGGATGGTGGCCGTGCCCACCACAGCCATGTCCGCCTTGCCGACGAGCTGGGCCACATCCTCGCGATCGGCAATGCCGAAGCCCACCGCCAGAGGAAGTGAAGTCGCGGCGCGGCAGCGCCGCAGGTAGGCATCCAATCCGGCATCAAAGGTCGTCTTTTTCCCGGTCACCCCTCGCCGGGCCACACAATAGATAAATCCATCACCAGCGGCCGCCACGGTCCGCATCCGTTCATCGGTCGAGGTGGGAGCAAAAAACTGGATCGGCGCAAGCCCCAGCTTCCGGCTCAGCGCCAGATAGGTTGTCCCCTCCTCTGGCGGCAGGTCGCCGATCAACGTGCCGCAAAAACCGATGTCCCTGGTTCTGCGCAAAAACGCCTCTTCACCATACTGGTAGAGGATGTTGTAATAGGTCATGAAAAAGAAACGAACCTCGGGGTGGGCTGTGGCCATTTCCTGGGCAAAACGGAAACAGGCCTCCACGCTGACCCCCTGCTGCAAACTTCGCTGGTTGGCCATGAGGATCACCGGCCCGTCGGCAATGGGCTCGGAAAAGGGGATCTGTAGCTCGATACAGTCCACGCCGCCAGCCGCCATCTGGCGAACCACCTCGCGGTTGACGTCAAAGGATGGGTACCCGAGCACGAGATGGGTCATCACCAAAATGGGTTTGTCTTGCAGCCGCCTTCGCAGTTCCTGCTCCAGTATTCTTTCCATGATCAGACCTCGTCTCCCTGTGGCGCAGTCCCGTTCCCGGCAGCAGCCCGATAGGCATCAGCCCGCTCCATGATGAATTCCTTCCAGGAAGGGTCATCAAAAGCCTGGGCAATGGTGAAGATATCCTTATCTCCCCGCCCGGACATGTTGATGATCATCGCCTGATCCGACGACATGGACGGCGCCTCCTTGATCGCCTGGACAAAGGCGTGCGCGGATTCCAATGAAGGGATGAGCCCCTCGGTCCGCATGACCAAGGTCAGCGCGTCGAGCACCTCCTGATCGGTGGCAGCCTCGAAGCGGACCCGTCCCTCATCTCCGAGATGGGCAAGGATCGGTGAGACGCCGACATAGTCGAGCCCTGCGGCAATGGAGTGCGTATCCAGCATCTGCCCGTCCGCATTCTGCAGAAAAAGGCTTTTGTATCCCTGGGCCGCGCCGGGCCGGGCCCCGCTGCCGGGTACCAGCCGTGCAGCGTGTTTGCCCGTGGCGATTCCCTTGCCGCCCGCCTCGACCCCGACCAAGGCAACCTTCGGATCGTCGAGAAATCCCTGAAAGATGCCAAGCGCGTTGGAACCGCCGCCGACGCAGGCGTAGACCCTATCCGGCAAACGACCATGCTGGGCAAGAATCTGGGTGCGCGCCTCCTGCCCGATAATGGACTGGAACCAGGCAACCATCTCCGGAAACGGATGGGGCCCACAGGCCGTACCGATCACATAATGGGTATCCTCCATGGACGAAATCCAGTCCCGGAAGGCTTCATTCATCGCGTCCTTCAGCGTTTTCGCCCCATAGCTCACCGGGACCACGGTCGCCCCCAGCTTCTCCATCCAGAAGACATTGGGCCGTTGTCGGGCAACGTCTTCCTCCCCCATGTAGATGGTGCAGGCAAAGCCGAAACGAGCGGCCATGGTGGCGGTGGCCACACCGTGCTGTCCTGCTCCGGTTTCAGCGATGACCCGCTTCTTGCCCATCCGCCGTACCAGCAGCCCCTGCCCCATGACGTTGTTGGCCTTGTGGGCTCCGGTCTGGTTCAGGTCTTCCCGCTTGATGTATATCGCTGCGCCTCCCAGGGCGCGGCTCAGGTTTTCGGCATGGGTCAGCGGTGTGGGCCGGCACGAGTAATTCCCCATCAGCTCCACATAGCTGCGCCAGAACGAGGCATCGGCCCGGGCATCGACATAGGCCGCGTTCAACTCGTCAAAGGTCGTCTGGAGGACCGCCGGAATAAAGGTCCCGCCCCACTGTCCAAAGTATCCGGTGGGCATCATGTACCGTGTGCTCCTTTCAAGGCTGAGAACGCATTCAGTTCCGTTGGAAACGCTCATTCCTCTACCATAACAAAACAGATTTTTCAGGAATTTTGTTCGGGCTCAGGCGGATGCGCAGCCTCATCGAGCTGCATCCGGCACGCCAGGGCAAAGTCTTCGGGATAATGCCCCAGAATGAACCGTCCCTGCGCCTCGGTGAACCCGCCCATGGCCCAGGGCAATTTGGGTAAAAAGGCGTAGAGAAGGCGCTGGCCGTTGGCCGCACGCAGCCTCTTGGAGTATTCGATGCTGGTGACCATCCTGGCACCCAACCCGGCCAGGGCCTGTTGCGCCTTGAGAATGCCGATATCCAGGGAGCGCCGAACCTCGCGGTTTGCTTCGAAAATATTGCCCACAGGCCCGTCCGCCCCGTCGGCGGTCACCATCAACTGCAGTTCCCACTGCGCAACCTGGGCCTTGGGAACAAAAATCTGCACATGGGCGTCTTGCCAGACCACCAACGAGGCGGGCCCAGGTCCGCCGTCGGTGCGGGTATTGCCGTTGATCGCCCGCAGATAGTCGCTGAAAAAATCGGAGCGGAAGGCCCGGCGATACTCCTCGATCACCTCGGCCACCTGGTCGCCGCAACTGTAAGCCGGAGCGGGCTCCTCTCCGGTGGCGACCCACTGTGGAACCAGGGCATACTGCTGGTGGATCATCTGGTGTGAGGCGTGCAGCCGGTAGCCGGATCCGGAAATATCATAGCCGAAATTCCAGCCCCACAGCGTGGCCACATCTTCGGCATCCATCCCTTGGCCCTGCAATCGGGCGCAGATATCCGTTCGCAGCGCTTCCAGTTCGTCTTCGCTCAGGGGACGACGGCGAACAGCGGGCAGGCAACCGAGCCTTGCCGCAAGAACCAGATAGGAGCGCTGATAGTAGAGGTGGCGCAACCCAGCCATGTCGTCGGCCGAAAGGTCGGCAATCCGGTAGCGGATGCAGTCTGGAGCGCAGTTGGCGGCATAGTGGCCCCAGGGAATATAGGAGTTG
Source organism: Desulfobulbus sp. (assembly GCA_050952385.1). GTDB lineage: Bacteria > Desulfobacterota > Desulfobulbia > Desulfobulbales > Desulfobulbaceae > Desulfobulbus. The sequence continues at coordinate 418,346 of JBMNKV010000001.1, forward strand.
CCGCGCAGGTACTCCAGGATGTCGGTCCGGCCGTGGACGAAATCACCGACAATCGGGCTGTCCCCCTGGACCCCGGGCCGCAGCACCATCACCTCTTTGTAGACGTCGGGCAGAAAAGGATTATTGGCAATGGTTTCAAACAGTTCAAATTGGCCAATGACGGCCTGGACCCGACCGTCCCGCTCCCGGTAACAGAGTCCCGTGGGATTGCCGTGCTCGTCATGTTCCAGCTGACAGCAGGATTCAGCCAGCCAAACCAGCTCGTCCGGATCGGTTGAGTTGGCAGCCAGATCGTAGCGAAGCGACAGGGGCAGACGGCCGATTATTTCGCGCACCGCTTCGGCAGAGCAGTATGCGGCCAAAAGTTCGCGCAGGCTGGTGGCTGGCTGCGGCGCAAGAGCGATCCGCTCAGGCGCGGCTGCCCGGGCGTCGGCCCAACCGGAATCGATGAACGTACAGCCGCGAAACGGCAAGGGATTGATGATTTCGTAGATCGGCCGCGCCCGGCCAACATCGACATCATCCGGCGGAAAATTTTCCCGGTTATCGTGCGCCGAACCGGAGGCAAGATGGCCAAGGGTTGCCAGGCGATCGTGCCGGCGCATGTTGCTCACCTTGTACGAAGGTTTATGTATACCGACTCGAAAACGTCCCTCGGGAGTCACTGATGTACGCATCGTCCGTCCCCTCCATAGCCCCGCAGGCAGCTCAGTATTCTGGTATGGAAAACTGTCGATTCATACCACCTTCGGCGGGAGCGCGCCGCATCTTCCTGTCGCCCCTTTGATAAACATCGCGCACCGTTTTCCGGCACGCATGTGGTGCCGCACGCGCCGATTGTGCTTGCAACTCCCGACCCCGAAAAATCTATTCGGACAAACAGGCTGATCAGGAAAATTTCAGCTGCCGGATTCTGTGAAAACACCTGAAAGCGAAGCACGCCCTTCCCGAAAAAACGAGCGAGGCAGGGTCTGCCGCAAAACGCTCGGAAAATTGGTCAGACCAGAAAGAAGCGGAACTACAAGGAGCTTTTTTCCTTGACAGATGAGAGAACCGGCTGGTAATGAATGAGCGTTCAGTCTCTTTTCGGAAAAATGGGGCATGAACACGGGTCGCCGTCGTATCAACAGTTCTTCTCTTTTAACTCTCATTCAGGAAAGGTAATTATGTCGTGGTTCATTCAAACTTGTCGATCATCGCTGGGTAAAAAGTACATCATGGCGCTTACTGGGCTTATGCTGGTCGGGTTTCTGCTCGTCCACACCATAGGCAACAGTACGATTTTCTGGGGGAGAAGCGCGTTTAATGCCTACGCGCACCATCTTCATTCCTTGGGGGTCTTCATCCCTGTCTTCGAAATCTGTTTGCTGGCCATCTTTCTCCTGCATGTTTTCACCGGCATTACGCTGTGGTTGCAAAACCAAAAAGCACGCGGGAGTAAGTACGAGGTTCAGGCCAATGCAGGCGGCCGAACCATTGGGTCCAGGACCATGCCGTACACCGGCATTGCGATCCTGATCTTCATCCTGATCCACTTGTGCAATTTCCACTTTGTTGAGAAGACGGAAGTCAAAACCATTTCCGACTTCGTTACACAAGTGCTCAACAATCCGTTTTACACCCTGATCTATACAGCAGGCATCAGCCTTCTTTTTATCCACCTGAGCCATGGCCTGTGGTCCTTGCTCCAAACCCTCGGTATCAGTCATCCGCGGTATGATGCCCTCCTGCGCATTCTTGCCTGGGCACTGGCGATCATCATGGGCGGCGTATTTTTGTTGATCACCTTCCTCATGGTTATTGCACAGAATCAGTTGTTGTAATCGAACAAAACTGGAGATGACGATCGAGGGTCACCCCGCTGACTTTGCATACGGAAAGAGAAGCAAGACCGCATCTAACCAAGATTTATTTCCTTTCAACCTTTTATAAAAGAAGAGACTATGCTTGAGCTGAATTCTAAAATTCCTGAAGGACCGATTTCAGAAAAATGGGACAAGGACCGTTTTTCCAATAAAATTGTCAACCCGACCAATAAGCGGAAATACGATGTCATTATCGTCGGTACCGGCCTGGCAGGCGCATCCGCCGCCGCCACCCTGGGCGAACTGGGCTTCAACGTCAAGTCGTTCTGTATCCAGGACAGCCCCCGCCGGGCTCACTCCATTGCGGCCCAGGGCGGCATCAACGCAGCCAAGAACTATCAGGGCGACAGCGACTCCGTCTTCCGTCTGTTCTACGACACCATCAAGGGTGGCGACTTCCGGGCACGCGAGGCCAACGTCTATCGTCTGGCGCAATTATCGGCAAGCATCATCGACCAATGTGTCGCCCAAGGCGTGCCCTTTGCCCGCGAATACGGCGGAACCCTGGCCAACCGCTCGTTCGGCGGCGTGCAGGTTTCCCGTACATTCTATGCCAGGGGACAAACAGGACAGCAGCTGCTGCTGGGTGCCTACAGCGCCATGATGCGTCAGGTCGCCGCCGGCAAGGTGACCATGTATAATCGCCGGGAAATGATGGACCTGGTCGTGGTCGATGGCGTCGCCCGCGGTATCATCTGTCGCAACCTGATCACCGGCGAGATCGAAAAATATTCGGCCCACGCCGTCGTGCTGGCCACCGGTGGATACGGCAACGTCTACTTCCTGTCGACCAATGCCATGGCCTCCAACGTCACCGCGGCCTACCGCGCCTACAAGCGGGGCGCGGGCTTCGCCAACCCCTGCTTTGTTCAGATCCATCCGACCTGTATTCCAGTCCACGGCGACTACCAGTCCAAGCTCACCCTCATGAGCGAGAGTCTGCGGAACGACGGTCGGGTCTGGGTGCCCAAGGATCCGAACGACACCAGAAAGCCCGGCGATATTCCCGAAGAAGATCGCGACTACTACCTGGAGCGGAAATATCCCTCCTTCGGCAACCTGGTACCGCGCGACGTTGCCTCGCGTAACGCCAAGGAAGCCTGTGACGAGGGGAAAGGCGTCGGCGAAACCAAACTCGGCGTCTATCTCGACTTTGCCGATGCCATCAAGCGCGATGGCCTGGACGTCATCCTGCGGAAATACGGCAACCTCTTCCAGATGTATGAGAAGATCGCCGATACGGATCCCCAAAAAGAGCCGATGATGATTTACCCGGCCGTGCATTACACCATGGGCGGTCTTTGGGTCGACTACCACCTCATGACCACCATCCCCGGCCTGTACGCCACGGGCGAGTGCAACTTCTCCGATCACGGCGCGAACCGTCTCGGCGCATCGGCCCTGATGCAGGGTCTGGCCGACGGCTACTACGTTCTGCCCAACACCATCGGTAACTATCTGGCCGATCTGCCCATGGAGCCCACCGACACCAGCGATCCGGCCTTTGAAGAGGCGGCTGAAGGTGTCCGGGAGAGAACCGCGAAACTGTTGCAGCGGAGCAAGAGCGGACAAAGCGGCCAGACCGTTGACCATTTCCACAAGGAACTGGGCAAGGTTATGTGGGACTACTGCGGCATGTCCCGAAACAAGGAAGGTTTGGAGTTTGCCCTCAAGCGGATCCCCGAAATCCGAGAGGAATTCTGGGAAAACGTCATCGTGCCGGGCTCTGGACAGGAACTCAATCAGTCTCTGGAGCGGGCCGGACGCGTTGCCGATTTCCTGGAGTTCGGCGAGCTGCTGGCGCTTGACGCCCTGAAGCGTGAAGAGTCCTGCGGCGGTCACTTCCGCGAGGAAAGCCAGACCGAAGAGCACGAAGCCAAGCGTGACGACGAGAACTTCAGCCATGTATCGGTGTGGGAGTACAAGGGTGAGGGCGTCGAGCCGGTTATGTACAAGGAACCCCTTACCTTCGAGTACATCCAACCCTCGCAGCGCAGCTATAAGTAATGCTTGTGTCTTGTTTCGAACACCGGCATTAAAGGGTAAACCATAACGAAAGAAGAGATCACATGGCCTCGAAAACGATAAATATATTGGTAAAAATTTGGCGGCAAAATGGTCCTCTGGCGCAGGGCGTCCTCGAGGAACATGCGCTCAAGGATATCAGCACAGACAGCTCCTTTCTGGAAATGATCGACGTGCTCAACGAATGGCTGACCGTCAAGGGCAAGGAACCCATTGCCTTTGACCATGACTGCCGGGAAGGCATCTGCGGCATGTGCGGCGCGGTTGTCAACGGCATCGCCCATGGGCCGGATAAGGAAACAACCCTGTGCCAGCTCCATATGCGGCGATTCAAGGACGGCGACACGATCGTCATCGAACCTTTCCGTTCGCAGGGTTTCCCGATCATCAAGGACCTGATCGTCGACCGCTCCGCTCTCGACCGCATCATTCAGGCGGGCGGCTATGTTTCCGTCAACACCGGGTCGCCCCAGGACGGCAACACCATCCTCATTCCGCAGCATGTCGCCGAGAAGGCGATGGACGCGGCAGCCTGCATCGGTTGCGGCGCCTGCGCGGCTGCCTGCCCGAACGGTACCCCGATGCTGTTCCTCGCGGCCAAGGTTTCCCAGCTGGCCCTGCTCCCGCAGGGTAAGCTCGAAGCCAAAACCCGCGCCATCAACATGGTTATGCAGATGGACAAAGACGGTTTCGGCAACTGCGGGAATGAACGGGAATGCGAGAATGTTTGCCCGAAGGGCATCAGCATCAGCAATATCGCCCGGCTCAACAGGGAATATCTCAAGGCGGCGCTCACGCTCGATCATTGAGCCGTTTCCCGTCCTTCCCCGGACATCCCAGCTCCTTCCCGGTTTCGGGAAGGAGCTTTTTTCTTGCAGCTTTTAACTCGGGCTATAAGATAACCCATCTTGCCCCTGGTCGCTGCCAAGCTCTCATCACCCTCATCTCCTGTTTACCGTAGCGTTGGATGCTGCCGGGGCCTTTCTTGCTCCACTGCCGATCCCTTGCTGCATGGTTTGTTCATGTTCTCTTCCTGTCGCCGATCGCAGGCAAACTCCTTTGTGACGACACCGGCCGAACTCGCGGCTGAACTCGGCATCCCGCCTGCCCCCCTGGAGGCGGTCCATGCCGTATATCCACTGCGTATCAGCCGCTACTATCTGAACCTGGTCAAGCAACACGGCACCCCCCTGTGGAAACAGGTTGTTCCCGATCTCCACGAACTGCGCGACAGCTCGGGCATGGTCGACCCGCTTGATGAGGAAAATTTGAGCCCCGTGCCAGGCCTGGTCCACAAGTATGCCAACCGAGCGCTCTTTCTCGTTTGCAGTGAATGCGCCACCTACTGCCGGTTTTGCACCCGAAAAAGAAAGGTGGGGCGGAAGGAGATGGTCATCAACGATGATACTATCGCCGCTGGTCTCGCCTATCTGCGACAAACCCCGCGCATTGTCGACGTCCTGCTTTCAGGAGGCGATCCCCTGATGCTGCCAGAGGAGCGGCTGGAAAAAATTCTTCAAGCCCTGCGCGCCATCCCCTCGATCGCCACCATCCGGATCGGCACCCGCATCCCCTGCACCCTGCCCGAACGGATCACGGCCGACCTCGCCGCCATGCTGGGGCGCTATCATCCGCTCTATATCAACACCCACTTCAACCATCCCGCCGAGATCACCCCCGAGGCAACCACGGCCTGCGCCCTGCTGGCAGACGCGGGCATACCGCTTGGCTGCCAAACCGTCCTGCTCAGGGACGTCAACGACTCCCCGGAAATCATGCGCGCACTGATGCTTGGCCTGCTGCGCATCCGGGTCAAACCCTACTATCTGTTTCAGGCCGATCTCACCCGGGGTACCGAACATTTTCGCACCACCATCGAAACCGGGCAGGACATCATGCGCCACCTGTTCGGCCACCTTCCCGGGTTGGCAGTGCCGACCTATGCCCTGGACGCCCCCGGAGGAGGAGGAAAAATCCCTCTGACCCCCGGTTATATCGAGCAGCAGGATACGGAACTGATCTTTCGCACGTACCAGGGGCACCCCTGCACCTACCCCAATACAACGGTTCCTTAAGACGCGTCTTTTCCGTTGCGCTCTCTTGGATACCCGCCCAAAACCGGCTATACTGAGGTGTCGATCCGTTTCCTTGGGCGGAAAAACCCGGAACGGATGCAACACGACCACCAGATCAACGGCTCTGCCAGCCAGTTCCGCATGATACACCCATGACAGCTTCCTCAACGCCAATACTGCAAAAGATTCTCTCGTCCCAGGAACTTCCCACTCTGCCCCTGATCGCCAGCAAGCTGCTTGTCCTCACTGCTCAGGAAGAAACAACCCTGGCAGATATTGCCAATCTCATCGCCCAGGACATGGCCCTGTCGACCAAGGTTCTCCGGGTCGCCAACTCATCTTTTTACAGCTTCCCCCAACAAATATCTTCGATCAGCCAGGCAGTCTCCATTTTGGGGATCAATGCGGTCCGCAGTCTGGTGCTCAGTTTTTCCTTTCTGGAGATGGGCAAAGGAACCAAAAATCCCCGATTTAATCTGGAACAGTTTTGGGAACAATCACTGGTCGAAGCAGTCGGCACAAAATTCATTGTTGAGCAGATAGACGATTCCGATACGGAAGAATCATTCACATGTGGATTACTGCAAAATATAGGACAGCTTATCTTTGCCACCGTCATTCCACAAGAATACAATGCGGTGTTGAAAAAAATAGAAGAATATACATCTGAAGAGCATACAACAATTTCCGAATTTATTGACTGCAAGATAGAGAAGGAATTGATAGGAATTTCTCACGATGAAATCGGCTATTTACTTGCGAAACAGTGGGGACTTCCCGAAAACCTGCTCTATCCGATCAAATATCATCATCGTCCCCTTGATTACCCCCAAGCGAACAACCGATACAAGCTCAACATTCGCGCCACCTATCTTGCTGGCCTCCTGGCATTGATTTTCTATTCAGATACTCCCGAGCAGTATCATAAGCAGTTCAGAACCGAAGCCAGACAGTTGCTTGGGCTGAAGGTGCTCAGTGTCAACAATATTCTGAAAATGATCGACCAGGCTGTGACGCAATCGGCTCGTTTTTTCGGTATCAAGATCTCGCAAATCAGATCGGTCGCCGAAATATTGCAGGAAGCCAACCTGCGACTCAGCCTCATCAATCTTTCCTACGAGGAAATGAACAGAGAACTCATCAAATCCAAAATGGAATTGGAAAAATTGACCGCTGAGCTGGAGCAAAAAAACAAGACTCTCGAAAACCTTGCCAATATCGACGGCTTGACGGAAATAAGTAATCATCGATTTTTTCAGAATTTTCTGGATTCGGAAATCAACCGGGCCATCCGCAACAATCTTCCCCTTTCTCTGCTTTTGGCCGATATCGACCATTTCAAAAAATTCAACGATTGCTTTGGTCATCAAACAGGAGATTTCGTTCTCAAGGAGTTCGCCCGGATCACCAAAGAGGTTATCCGGGAATACGACCTCATCGCCCGCTACGGCGGAGAAGAGTTTGTTTTTGTGCTCCCCGATACTGCACAAGATGAAGCCCTGATTGTAGCGGAAAAAATTCGCAGTACGGTTGAGGCCCACTGCTTTGACGACGGCCGAAACACCTACCATGTCACGGTCAGCATCGGTATTGCCAGCACAGACGAACTCGACCAAGATTTCGATAAAAACGCCTTCATCGACCAGGCCGACACCGCGCTCTATGCTGCCAAGAACGAGGGACGAAACCAGGTCTCTCTCTGTCCGGTCCGGAAAAAAAGGAAATGGTTTCCCTTCTGACCGGGAAAATCCGCGCAATCCGCATACCTCCGGATTTTTCCTCCCTCCACTGAGCACCCACTCGTTTCCCGTTCTGCTTGCACCGCCTCGCTCCACTTCGCCTTTTCTCGGCAAATCGCGCATACGCACCATACCCGTCCATCCCCTTTCGATACTCGTTTTGCTTGGGAAGGAACGAAAACCAATCATTATTTTCATTGAAAATAAACGGCAAAGTAGATAAGGAAGAATGATTGAAAAGGGACGGAAATCGCTCCGGCCGGAGCGACCTGTTTCCGGAACAGGACGCAAGCCCCGTGTTTTCCCTCTTTTCCCCTCATCGGACGCCCTCGGGCGCCCCTCACCTTCTTCTCTGGTATCCTTATGCAATTCGTTGATATCACCACCGCGGACCGTCCATTCATGGAGGAAGTGGCACGCCGGAGCGGGCAGGATCTGCGAACCTGCTACCAGTGCGGCAACTGCACCGCCGGCTGTCCCTTCGCCTTTGCCTACGACCACCAGGTCAGCCGGATCATGCGCCTGATTCAGCTCGGCCAGAAAGAGGCCGTACTGTCCAGCCGCTCAATCTGGCTGTGCGCCTCGTGTCAGTCGTGCACCACGCGTTGTCCCAACAACATCGATGTGGCCAAGGTCATGGACGTCTGCCGTCACATGGCCCGCGAAGCTGACGTAAAGGTCCAGGAGCGACCGGTCAAGGTCTTTGTCGACGCCTTCCTCAACTCCATCGAGCGGTACGGCCGGTCCTTCGAGCTGGGCCTGATGGTCGAATACATGCTCAAGTCGGGGCGTCTCTTCTCCAATGTCGACCTGGCGCCCGTCGTGCTCCGTCGTAACAAACTGCCGTTCAAGGCGCACCCGATCCAGGGCAAGGATCAGGTTGCCCGCATTTTCGAACGCTTCCGCAAAGGAGAGCCGCATGCCTAACATCGCCTACTATCCGGGCTGTTCCGGCCAGGGCACCTCTATCGAATACGATCGTTCCACCCGGGCGATCTGCAAGGCCCTGGACGTGAACCTGGTCGAACCCGACGACTGGAGCTGTTGCGGCTCCACCCCGGCGCACACGGTCAGTCATCTTCTTTCCGCGGCCCTGGCCGCCCGAAACCTGGCCCTGGTCGAGGCAATGGGCCTGGACATCGTGATCACGCCCTGTCCCAGTTGCCTGAGCAACCTGCGGACCGCGGTCCACAAAATGGAAGATCCCGAATTCCGCGACCAGGTCAACGCCCTGCTCGACACCCCGTTTCAGGGCGAAGTCAAGGTGCAGTCCGTGCTGCAGGTGTTGACCGAGCAGGTTGATCCGGAAACGATCAAGTCCAAGGTGGTCAAACCGCTCACCGGGCTCAAGGTCGCCTGTTATTACGGCTGTATCATGAACCGGCCACCGGAACTGATGCGGTTCGACGATCACGAAAACCCCATGGCCATGGATAACCTCATGCGCCTGCTGGGCGCCGAGGTCGTGCCCTTTCCTCTCAAAGTCGAATGTTGCGGCGCAGCCTGCGGGGTGCCGCGACCGGATATTGTCGCCCGTCTTTCCGGGAAACTGCTCGACGCCGGCGTCCGTCTCGGGGCCGATGCCTTTGTCACCGCCTGCCCGCTCTGCCAGATGAATCTGGACATGCGCCAGGGGCAGATCAACTCCGCCATGGGCACCCGCTTCAAGGTTCCCATTTTTTACTATACCCAGCTGCTCGGGTACGCCCTGGGCCTGGACCGCTCGGAACTCGGCTTCAAAAAACTCTGCGTAAGTCCCAAGCCTCTTCTTAAAACTCTTCAACAACCGGCGCAGGCCTAGGAGGACGCAATGCGAATTGGTGTATTTATCTGTCATTGCGGCAGCAACATTGCCGGAACCGTGGATTGCGGCGCGGTCGTGGAACAGGCGCTGGCCTTTCCGGATGTCGTGCACGCCACGGATACCATGTATACCTGTTCCGAGCCCGGCCAGGATGAAATCATCCAGGCCATCAAGGAAAAAAGCCTGGACGGCGTGGTGGTGGCATCCTGTTCGCCGCGCATGCACGAGCCGACCTTCCGTCGGGCCGTGGAGCGTGCCGGATTGAACCGCTACATGTTTGAGATGGCCAACATCCGCGAACATGTTTCCTGGATCGGCCGGAACAAGGAGCTCAACACGGTTAAGGCCGTGGACCTGGTGCGCATGGCAGTGGAAAAACTGCGCCGCAACCGCCCCCTGACCGCCAAAAAATTCTCCACGGTCAAGCGGGTGCTGGTCATCGGCGGCGGCGTGGCCGGCATCCAGGCCGCCCTGGACTGTGCCGACGGCGGCCAGGAAGTGATCATGGTGGAACGCGACCAGAGCATCGGCGGCAAGATGGCCAAGCTCGACAAAACCTTCCCCACTATCGACTGTTCTTCCTGCGTGCTGGGCCCCAAGATGGTGGACGTGGCCCAGAACCCGAACATTACCCTGTACGCCATGTCGGAGATCGAATCCATCGGCGGGTATGTCGGCAACTTCCAGGTGACGATCCGTAAAAAAGCCACCTATGTGGACTGGAACACGTGCACGGGCTGCGGTCAGTGCATGGAAAAATGTCCCAGCAAAAAAGCTCCGGACCCGTTCAACGAATACCTGGCCACCACCACCTCGATCAACATCCCCTTTCCCCAGGCCATCCCGAAAAAGGCGGCCATCAACCCGGACACCTGTTTCAAGATCCAAAATGGCAAGTGCGGCATCTGTGCCAAGGTCTGTCCGGTGGGCTGCATCAACTACGAGATGCAGGACGAGTTGATCAACGTGGATGTGGGCGCGATCGTCATCGCCACCGGATTTGACCTGTTCGACTGGCACAAGTACCCGCAGTACGGTCAGGGCCGCTACAAGGATGTGATCACCTCGTTGCAGTACGAACGGATGCTTTCGGCCTCCGGCCCCACCGGTGGGCACATCAAGCGGCCCTCCGACGGCAAGGAGCCCAAAAACGTGGTCTTCATTCAGTGTGTCGGCTCCCGGGATCGCTCGGTCGACCGGCCTTACTGTTCCGGCTTCTGCTGCATGTACACCGCCAAGCAGGCCATTCTGACCAAGGACCACCTCCCGGACTCCCAGTCCTACGTGTTCTACATGGATATCCGCGCACCGGGTAAGATGTACGACGAGTTCACCCGGCGGGCCATGGAAGAGTACGAGACCCAGTATATTCGCGGCCGAGTAGCCATGATCTATCCCCAGGACGACAAGCTGATCGTACGCGGGGCCGATACCCTGGCCGGAGCCCAGATAGAGATACCGGCAGACCTGGTGGTTCTGGCGGTGGGCGCGGAATCGGCGCACGGCTCGGTGGCTCTGGGCGAGAAGCTGCGGGTCATCCCCGACCAGTACGGATTCTTTTCCGAAAGTCATCCCAAGCTGAAACCGGTGGAAACCAACACGGCCGGAGTGTTCCTGGCTGGCGCCTGTCAGGGCCCCAAGGATATTCCCTCGTCGGTCAGCCAGGGCAGCGCGGCCGCAGCCAAGGTGCTGGGGCTGCTTTCCAAGGAGCAACTGGAATCCGATCCAGCGGTCTCCAAGGTGGACATCAGACGCTGCGTCGGTTGCGGCAAGTGCGTCAAAACCTGCCCATTCGGCGCGATCAACCTGGTCGAGGACCGCTTCGGCAACCCCAAGGCCGAAACCATCGAAACCGTCTGCCAGGGCTGCGGCATCTGTACGGTCACCTGTCCGCAGGGAGCCATCCAGCTCGAGCATTTCACAGATAACCAGATCCTTGCGGAGGTGAGCGCCTTATGTCCGCCGAAGATGTTCGCGAATTACGAATAGTTGGTTTTTTATGTAACTGGTGTTCCTACGGCGGCGCGGATACGGCGGGAGTGGCCCGATTCACTCAGCCGACCGACCTGCGCATCATCCGGGTTCCCTGCTCCGGCAGAATCGACCCGCTGTTCATCGTCCGGGCCCTGATCAACGGTGCGGACGGCGTGCTGGTTTCGGGATGTCATCCCAGGGATTGCCACTACTCGGAGGGCAACTTCTACGCCCGACGACGGCTGGAGCTGCTCAAGCGCTTTTTGCCCATCACCGGGATCGATGCCCGACGCTTCGAATACACCTGGGTTTCGGCCTCCGAAGGGCAGCGCTGGCAGCACGTGGTCACGGAATTCACCCGCCAGATTCACGAATTGGGACCGGCGCCGGTGTTCAATCCGCCCACGGCGGCACAGTGGAACACCTTGTCCCTCCTGACCGCCCAGGAATGAATTTTTCGGGGTTCGCCCCGCAACGCATGGACACGAAGCCGCGCGCTTCGTTTTGATCAAAGGAGGACGAAATGTCCCAACTGGATGAGTTGAAGGCAGCCATCAGGGAACGCCTGGACGGTCTGGAGTGCGTCATCGGCTGGGAGCAGGGGCACGATCCCCTGCACGCCACGCCGCTGTTCATCCGCTCCGAGGCCGACCTGGACCGACTGATCATCGGTCCGCTGGCCGTACACAACCTGGCTGGCTACCTGACCGCATATAAAGGAAAAAAGGTCGGCATCGTGGTCAAGGGCTGCGACAGCCGCAGTGTGATCGCACTGCTCAACGAAAACCTCATCAACCGCGACGATCTGGTCATCTTCGGTTTATGCTGTGACGGCGTGGTCAGCCACAACAAGATCCGCGCCGCCCTGCCGGTTGATCCGGGATTTGTCGAAGAAACCGTCATCACCGACACCACGCTGGATATCACTGCCGCCGGGCAGAAAACCACCTTGTCCCTGGCAGATATGCGGGCCGACAAATGCCTGCTCTGCGCCACTCCGGATGCATTGATCGCCGATGTCCTGATCGGCGCCAAGCACAGTCCCGAGCCTTTGGCCAGCCTGCCCAGCCAGGACGAGTTCGAAGCCAAGCCCGATGCCTGGAAGCTTGCCTTCTGGCAGGAAACCATGAGCCGCTGCATTCGCTGCTACGCCTGCCGCAACGCCTGTCCGCTGTGCGTCTGTCGCGACCACTGTATCGCCACCAGCCGGGACCCGATGTGGGTGAGCCAGGAGAGTTCCCCGGCCGAGAACTTCATGTTCCAGATGATTCATGTCTCCCATCTGGCCGGGCGCTGCACGGAATGCGGCGAGTGCGAACGGGCCTGCCCGGTCGACATCCCCCTGCTTTACCTGCGCAGGTTCATGAACCGGCAGGTGCGGGAGGTCTTCGGACATGAGGCGGGCATAACCCTGGATCAGACACCACCGCTTCTGACCTTCCAGGTCGAAGAAGAGCGGATCAAGGAGCGAGACTGGTAATGGAACGATTCATCACACTGACAAATCTCACCCGCCTGGCGGAAAAGCTGGCGGATGGGCACCGCGTGCTCGCCCCGGTCGCCACCGGAGAGAGCGTGACCTTTCGCCCCTTTGCCCCCGGCATGCAGCTCGACCTGAGCCGCATGGCCGCTGTCTCTCCCAAAGAGGCGACCTTTCCGGAAACCGAAACCCTGCTGCTGGTCCACCGGTCGGGAGAAGGCGAAAAGAAGCCGGTGATCAACGAGACGCTTCCCGAGGGCAAGGGGGTGGTCATCGGCTGCCGGCCCTGCGGGGCACGGGGCAAGCTGATCTTTTCTCCTGTCTACGAGGGCGAAGAGATCAAGGACCCCTATTTCATCCAGCGCCGGGACAACACCCTGTTCGTGACCTTGGCCTGTGAACGTCCGGAAACCACCTGTTTCTGTCACAGCGTCGGCAGCGGGCCCGCTGACAGCGCGGGTTCGGATATCCTGCTGACCAAAGTTGGCGACGGGTTTGTGGCCCGCTCGGTCACTGCCGCGGGCGAGGCCCTGATGGCAGATGCGCTCTTCGAGGATGCCGGCGACAAGGGCCAGGAAGCGGATGCGAGCAATGCCAAGGCCCGGGAACTGATGGGCGAGCCCCTTGATTTTTCCACGGCGCCCCAAAAGGTGCTGGCCCGCTTCGACGACATGGATTTCTGGGAGGAGCAGTCTGCCAAGTGCCTGTCCTGCGGGGCCTGCACCTACATCTGTCCGACCTGTTACTGCTTCAACATCACCGACGACGAATTCGGTCTAACCAGTCGCCGGATCCGGACCTGGGACAACTGCATGTCGCCCACCTTCACCCTGGAAGGCAGCGGCCATAACCCGCGCGCCACCAAGGCACACCGTCTGAAAAACAGGGTCGGCCACAAGTTCAGCTATTATCCAGAACTGCACCAGCAGCTCATCGCCTGTTGCGGCTGCGGCCGGTGCATCAAGCAGTGTCCCGTCGGGATCGATATCCGCCGGATCGTCACCGCAGCACAGGAGTATGCAGATGAATAATGCTAATCCCTATCTTCCGGACATGGGCACCGTAGTCGAGGTGATCCAGGAAACGCACAATATCAAATCGTTCCGGATCGTGCTCAACGATGAGGAACGGATGCGCTCCTTCTCGTTCATGCCGGGACAGGTCGGCCAGCTCTCGGTCTTCGGCGTGGGCGAAACCACCTTTGTCATCAACTCTTCGCCCACCCGCATGGACTATCTCCAGTTCAGCGTCATGCTGGTCGGCGAGGTCACCTCGGCCCTGCACAAACTGAAACCAGGCGACCAGGTCGGTGTTCGCGCCCCGCTGGGCAAGGCGTTTCCCGTCGACTTCATGCGGGGAAAAAACATTCTCTTCATCGGCGGCGGCATCGGCATGGCTCCGCTCCGGACCCTGTTCACCTACATGCTGGACAACCGGGACGACTTCGGCAACATCACCCTGCTCTACGGCGCAAAATCCCCGGACGACCTGACCTATCGGGCGGAACTGCCGGAGTGGATCGCCAGGAAGGATATCAACGTCGTCCTCTGTGTGGACAACGAGTATCCCGGCTGGGAGCACAAGGTGGGACTGATCCCCAACGTGCTGCTGGAACTCAACCCCTCGACGGACAACACCATTGCCGTGACCTGCGGGCCGCCGATCATGATCAAATTCACCATTCAGGCCCTCAAAAAGCTGGGGTTTGAAGACGAGAACATCATCACCACCCTGGAAAAACGTATGAAGTGCGGGGTGGGCATCTGCGGCCGGTGCAACATCGGCACCAAGTACGTCTGTCAGGACGGGCCGGTGTTCAGCTATGCCGAACTCAAGGCCCTGCCCTCGGAACTCTAGGAGATCATGTTATGGCTGGTATATTCAAGGCAACCGATATTCTTCTTGCCGCCCAGGAGATCGAAACCCGGGGCGAAATCTTCTATCAGCGTCTGGCCGATACAGTCTCCTCCAAGGAGGTGAAGGAAACCTTCATCTTTCTCGGCAACGAGGAGCGCAAACACCGGGAAATTTTCCGCGCGCTCTACGAGCGTCTCGGTCAGGTCGAGCTGCCCGCCTGGGCGGAAGAAGATGAGTATGCGGCGTATCTGAAGTATCTCATCGATTCGCACACCCTGTTCCGCCTCGGCGATGTGGACAGCCTGCGGCAGTACATGGGGACTCGCGAAGAGGCATTGCAGACCGCCATCGGGTTTGAAAAGGACACCATCCTGTTTTTCAGCGAGATGCGAGAATTCGTGCCCGAAGGAGAGCGCAAGCATGTCCAGGACTGCATCGAGGAGGAACGCTCCCACCTGCGCATGTTGGCGGCCCTGCTTGAAAAATAGCGGCAGACGCTAGTTCTGCTTCTGGCTGCAAAGGCCCGTGGTTCGCCACGGGCCTTTTATTTTCTGTTTCCGAAAACTCCATCCACGCGCGCACCAGAAAACCATGCCCTGCGTGGCGCACTTCACTTGAGTTCATCCCAATCATTTTTCTTTACGAACGTGCGGATTCTCTCTATAGTTTTCAAAATATAAAACCACGGAGAGAATCGCACGTTACGTCATGACCACCTGCCTCCCCTCCCCATCCCCGATTCATTTTCTCTCCAGCATCTTCCGGGGGCAACCAGGGGCAAGTCCCTCTTCCTCACACTGCTGGCGACCGTGGCTGAAAACAAAAAACGTCCCATCCTCCGCAATATCGGCGGCAAACTCAGCCGTCTCGGTCTGCAGGAAAACATGGGGGTAACAGTCCTGATCAAGGCAAGCCATATCATGCCAGCGAATACGGCCATACGGTCAACGCCTGAACCGATCCTCCGAAAACGCCGTTTCGACCGGCAGGTGCATCCGCCCCGGTCTTGTTCACACCTCAACCAAAGGAGTCCCATCATGCGCTGCACTCACCTGATTCTTTTCGCCCTTGTCGTCTTGCTGTGCTCGGCCCTCCCCGTGGCCCAGGCAGCCCAGGAAGGCAAAGAACTCCGGATCTCGGTCCCGGCCAGCATGACCGACGCGGTCAAGGAGCTCATCACCCTGTACGGAGCGAGCGGCAACCACCCCACGATCCTGCCCAACTTCGGGCCTTCGGGCAGTCTTGCCAAACAGATTCAGCAGGGCGCGCCGGTCGACATCTTCATCTCCGCCAATCTGAAGTGGATGCAGTTTCTGCGGGATGAAAAGAAAATCGACCCGGCCACGGAACAGGTACTGGCTGGCAATACCCTGGTTTTTGCCGGGCGGAAAACCGCGACAACCGAACAGATCCACTCTCTTGCCGATATTGTCCGCTGCAAGCGCATCGCCATCGGTTCCCCTGCCAGTGTACCGGCCGGCGAATACGCCATGGAGGCCATGCGCAAGGCGGGCATCGACGAACAACTGCACAAGGAAAACAAGCTGATCATGGCCAAAGACGTCCGCCAGGCCCTGACCTATGCCGACCGGGGCGAGGTCGACGGGGCCTTTGTCTACAAGACCGACGCCCTGATGGGACCGCAGACGGCCATTTTGTTCACCGTACCGGCCGATATGTACAAGTCCGTGGACTACCCCATCGCCCTGACCACCCAGGGCGCCGCATCCGCCGAGGCCCGTGCCTTCTACGAGTTTCTCCTCGGCCCTGAAGGCGCCAAGGTCTTCACCAAGTACGGCTTTACCGTGAACCGTTAATCCGCACCCAGCATCCGGGCCGCCATGCTCACCCTGCAACCTTCGGATATTCAGGCAATATTTCTCTCGCTCAAGGTCGCTAGCTCGGCAACGCTGCTCTCCACACCCGTGGGCATCGCAGCGGCCTGGATGCTGGTCCACTCCCGCATTCCCGGAAAAACCCTGTGGGAGGGCATCATCAACCTGCCCCTGGTGTTGCCGCCCGTGGTCGTCGGCTATCTGCTGCTGTTACTGTTCGGCCGCAACGGCTGGATCGGCTCGCTCCTGGACCGTGCCGATATCCAGGTCATTTTCACCCTGACCGGCGCGATCATCGCCTCCTCAGTGGTCGGTTTTCCCCTCCTGGTCCGCTCCATCCGTCTGGGCATGGAATCGGTGGACAGCTCGTACCGCATGGCGGCCCGGACTCTGGGCGCAGGTCCCCTGGACGCCCTCTTCACCATCACCCTGCCCCTGTCGGGCCGGGCGATTCTTGCGGGCATGACCCTGATGTTCGCCCGCAGCCTGGGCGAGTTCGGAGCAACCATCATTCTGGCGGGCAATATTCCTGGTGTCACCCAGACCATTCCCCTGGCGATTTACGAGTACACCAGCGCGCCCGGCGGCGACCGCATGGCCCTGGCCCTCTGCTGCGTCTCGATCAGTCTTTCCCTTGTCGTCCTGCTGATCAGCAGCGTCATCAACAAAAGCTTTGAAAAACAGTAAGCATGTATCTCGACGTCGACCTCGCCAAGCGGCTGGGCTCGTTCCGGTTCCAGGCCCGCTTCACCCTCGATGAGCAGCGGGTCGGCGTTTTCGGCCCCTCCGGCAGCGGCAAGTCGACGCTGATGCTGCTGCTGGCCGGACTGCTGAAGCCGGATCGGGGCCATATCCGCTTAAACGGCACCACCCTGTACGACAGTGCGGCAGGAATCAATCTCCCGCCCGAACAACGCCGGATCGGGGTGGTTTTCCAACATGCCCACCTCTTTCCCCATCTCAACGTCCGCGCCAACCTCCTCTACGGCTGGAAACGAACGCCGCCAGCTGCCCGGCATATCAAGCCGGAGACCATTATCGAGGTCTTGCAGCTTGCGCCTCTGCTCGATCGCGGAGTCAACCGGCTCTCCGGCGGCGAACGCCAACGGGTGGCCCTGGCCCGAACCGTGCTGACCTGCCCGCGCCTGATCCTCATGGACGAACCCCTCAGCGGGCTGGATGAAAGCCTCAAGTTTCAGATCATTCCCTACCTGAACCGGGTCTTTGCCGCCTTTGCCATTCCCCTGCTCTTCATCAGTCACGCCCTGGTGGAAATACAGCTGATGACCCGGCAGGTGCTGGTGTTTGCGCAGGGGCAAACCACGGACCTGATCGCCACGGAAGAGCTGGCGCGCTCGACCTGGGCCGCATCCGGGCAATCCGGTTACGCCAATCTGCTCCACCTCGGCAAGCCCGCGCCCCATGGCGACCTGTTCCGCTATCCCTGGGGCGAGGCCCAGCTGATTCTGACGCACGAGGCTAGGAAAGAAGACAACATCTTCGAACTGGACTCCCGGGACATCATCCTGTTCAAACGTCATCCCGAGGCGACCAGTGCCCGCAATCTCCTGCCTTGCACGGTGCGCGCCACCCACGGCGTGGGCAACCGGGTCCGGGTCGAACTGGACTGCGGCGGCCAGCAGCTGGTCGCGCAAATCGTGCCCGAGTCCCTGCGCGAGCTGGGCCTACATCCCGGCAGCCAGGTGGTGGCGGTGATCAAGGCATCCGCCTTCCGCCACCTGGTGTAAGCAGAACGTGTTCAGGACCAGATGCCAGCAATGGCGGTCCCGCAACCCCGGCAACGGCCGTCGGCCATTCCGCAGACCTGGGCCGTGAATCCCCGGCGCACGATCAGCTCACGGCCGCAGGACGGGCAGCAGGTGTCCTCGCCGCCGGGCAGCGCGGCATTGCCGGTGTAGACAAAGCGCAGCCCCTCGTCCAAGCCGATCCGCCGGGCCCGAAGCAGGGTTTCCGGCGGGGTGGGCGGCCGGTCCTGTAACCGGAACGCCGGGCGAAAGGCGCTGACATGCCAGGCCAGATCCGGCGACACTTCACACAGGAAGCGGGCAGTGCGCCGCAGCATATCATCATCGTCGTTGATGCCGGGGATGATCAACGTGGTCACCTCGACCAGCACGCCCCGTTCATGGAACAGCCGGATGGTATCCAGCACCGGTTGCAGTCGTCCCTTGCAGAGCCGTTGATACAGTCCATCGTCAAAGCACTTGAGATCGACATTGGCCCCGTCCAGGACAGCAGCCAGATGCTGGGCCGTCTCCCGGCTCATGAAGCCGTTGGTGACAAAGATGTTGTAGAGCCCCCGCTTCCGGGCCAGCACCGCGCAATCGTGAGCAAATTCGATAAAGATGGTGGGTTCGACATAGGTATAACTCAGGCTGCGGCAGCCCGCGGCAACAGCCCTCTCCACCACGGTTTCAGGCGTGCACGGATGGCCCGGCATGTCTCCGCCGCGCAGACGGGGATAGTGGGCGATCTCCGCGTTCTGACAGTGCAGGCATTGCAAATTGCAACCCACCGTGGCAATGGAATAGGAACGGCTGCCGGGCAGCAGGTGGAACATCGGTTTTTTTTCAATCGGGTCCACATGCTCGGCCACCAGGCGGCCATAGGCAAGGCTGAACAACCGGCCGCCTCGGTTTTCGCGCACGCCGCACAGGCCGCGGCCACCTTCCCGAATCCGACAGTGGTGTGGACAGAGTCCGCAGACCACGGCATTATTTTCGTCCTGCCGATAGAACATCGCCTCAAACATCCTGTCTCCTCCGTGCATCCGTTGCGTTGATACCGCGCTTTCCGCACCTTTCCGGTTTCGCAGAAAAAAAGCGGCGACAAAAGAGCAATACACTCTTTTTCCCGGCCATGCTACAATAGAACCCCAACATTATGGGCAAACAATATGCCGTGGCCCCAATCCATCGTCCGCCAAAACAGAGAGACCTTCATGCCGATTTCCGTTGTCCTGTATCATCTTGCCCTCAGCTGCTGGCTGGGCGGTGCGGCCCTGTTCACCTTCGTACTGACCCCCAAACTCTTCTCCGTCTACTCCCGCGATCAGGCCGGGGCCATCGTGGGGTTCCTGTTCCCCGGTTATTTCCGCTGGGGCCTGGTTTGCGGCGTGGTGGCCCTTGTCTGCCTGCTGATCAACCGGGGCCGGTTCGCTGCCGTCTCTCTGGCCGTGCTCCTCTTCATGCTGGCCCTGACCGGAACCCAGGCCTATGTGCTCGAACCCCGGGCCGCGGCCGTCAAACAGCACATTGCCTCGTTTACAACCACTCCGAAAAACGACCCGCACCGTCTCCGCTTCCGGCGTCTCCACGCTCTTTCCATGGCCGCCAATCTGGCGGTAATAGGTGGCGGAGTGCTGCTCATCGTCCTGGCGGCGCTGCCCGGCCCTGCCCTCACCCGCAGCGCCGATCATCCGGTAACCACGCCGCCCGGCGCAACCACCCTCTCCCGATGAACCCGCTCCGCAGCATCACCTGATTCACCCGGAGTCATCCCCTTCAAAAATCAAAAAAGAAAAGAATTCTTGTACCTTGTCCGATGGATGAGCGATACCATATACTGGATCCGGGCCTGCCGTTGTCCATCGAGACGACCCAGGCCAACCGCTGCTGTTGCACCAGTCAGCCGTATTGGTCTTGCCGCTGCCGCAACCGGCCCTCTGCAATCAAGCCTCACCATTCCCAGGATGACCTAAAGTCGGGCCCATTCGCCCAAGAGTGAGGAAAAAATGAAGCAGTTTCAACCTTCCATGCACACATACCGGGCTCTTTTTTTTCTGGCCGCAGCCTGTTTTGGTTTTCTCTGTGCCCTGCTCCTGTATTCTTCCAACAAAAATGCGGAAGAAACCATCTACCTGGAAAACAAGCGCACCCTGCTGAGCACGGCCTACACAGCCAGCATTCAGGGCTACCGCCTCTCCATGGAGGGGATGTTCCGCAACATGCCCGCAGCCCTGGAGCTGTTGGCAAAAGGGGCCGAGACTCAGGAGGAGCGCGACAAGGCCAGCCAGGAGCTGTACCGTACCCTGGAAGGTTTGCAGGAAACCTTGCAGCACCTGCACCTGCAACAGATGCACTACCACTTAGGCGACGGCTCCCTCTTTCTGTCTTTTCCCCAATCCTCCGAGCAGTCCGCCGCGTACCGGTCCGAATACCAGGTAGGCATCGACCTCTGCAACAAAGAGCGGCGGGTTGTCCACGGCGTGTCTGTTGAACGCTTTTTTTTCGGGGTTCACTACATGTTCCCCCTGATCCGGCAGGGACAACACGTAGGCTGCGTCGAGGTTAACATCGCCTTCAATACCATTCTCAGCGAACTCAAGACGATTCTGCCCGACCAGGAATACGCATACATCATCAACAAAAAACATGTCGATCCCCAGTGGCTCACCGGGCACTCCCGGCTCTACACGCCGTCCGCCATCCATGATGACTACCTGACCGAAGACGGTTCGGCCCACTTACACACCAGTCCGCCCCCACTCTCCTCCGAGGCAAAAAGTCTGAACCTGCTTTTGCAACAGGAGGCATCGGTACGGGCGGCCATGGATCAGGGCGCGCCCGTAAGCGTGGTGCTCAGGCTTGCCGGGACGACCTACACCGTTTCCCTACTGCCCCTACACGGTGTGGACACGCAGGTATACGGCTACCTGATCGCCTATGCGCCGGACCCGATTCTTGCCGGGGTGCAGCGTGCTTTTTATGTGGCGATCCTGACCGGAACCGGTGCCTTCATCCTGTTCCTGTTTTTATTTTTCCGCCTGGGCAGATACGTCCGTGCCTTAAA
This sequence comes from Desulfobulbus sp., assembly GCA_050952385.1. Taxonomy (GTDB): domain Bacteria; phylum Desulfobacterota; class Desulfobulbia; order Desulfobulbales; family Desulfobulbaceae; genus Desulfobulbus. Next base: position 439,812 of record JBMNKV010000001.1, read on the forward strand.
CGACAAGCACCGCACCCTCGGCGCCCTCAACGAGGCCCTGTCCGAAGGCGTCTGTGTCCATGACAGCGATGGTGCGATCATTTTGGTCAACCCGGCGACCTGTCGGATTCTGGGCCGGACCGAGGCGGAACTCCTGGGACGGACGAGCCGCACCCTGTTTGGAGACGACGATGTTGCCGAGGCAACAAAAACGGCCCGTTTCGATGAAGACGAGCGGCTGAACCAATACGACGGCGAGCAGGTGGTGGCGTGCAAGGATGGAGAGCAACGGAGAGTGCGCGTTTCCTACCGCCCCATTCTGGAGAAGGGCCGCATGGCCGGCGCGATAACCACCTTGCACGATCTCACCGCGCAGAAACAACTCGAAGAGGAGCTGCGCCGCAGTGAGAAAAACAGCCGCGAGGCGGCCCTAGCCATCGAACAGAGCCCGGTCAGCATACTCATCACCAACACGCTGGGCCTCATCGAATACGCCAACGCACAACTCATCCAGCTTTCTGGATACTCCATGGAAGAGATGCGGGGACGGCATTTCCGGATGATGACCTCGGGTGAAACGCCGGAGAAGGCTCGCAATGCGTTGTGGGAGGCGCTCGTCCTGGGCAGGACCTGGCAGGGCGAGCTGATCATCCGCCACAAAAACGGACAAACGTATCGGAAGCTCACCTTCATTGCCCCGATGCAGGACGATGAGGGGACCATCACCCATTACATCGCCATCCCGGAAAACCTCCCCGAGCACCGCCGGGTGGAACAGGAAAACGAGACCATCTCCAGCACCCTGATTGAAAGCCTTCCGGTAGGTCTGGTGATTATCGACGAAGCCACCAGGGTGATTGAAGAGGTCAACTCCATGGCGGCGACCATGTTCGGCGCAGAGCGCAGCGCCATTGTCGGCACGCGCTGTCGGCAGTTCCTGTGCCCGACAACACCCGATCCCTGCCCGGCGGATGCCCGAGATTTTATCCGCGCTGACACCGAGAAAACCATCCTCCGCGCCGACGGCTCACGGGTACCGATCCTGAAAACCATCCGCAAAATCACCATCCGGGATCGCGCCAAGCTGTTGGAATGCTTTATCGATATCCATGAGCAGAAACAGGTCGAAGAGGCCCTGCACGCCGTCAACCGCCGGCTGGAGGAGGCAAACAGGAACAAATCGTCTTTCCTGGCCCACATGAGCCACGAGATCCGTACCCCGATGAACGCCATCATCGGCATGACGCACCTGGCCATGCAAACCGATGACAGTGAAAAACGTCGGCATTTTCTGACCACGGTTCAGGATTCGGCAGAAAACCTGCTGGGCCTGCTCAACGACATCCTCGACTTCTCGAAGATGGAGGTCGGACAGCTGCAACTGAGCATCAATTCGTTTTCGCCGTCGAATCTGATCGACGAGGTGCTGGCGACCCTCCGGCTCCTGGCCGAACAAAAAAAGCTGCTCCTGCATGCGCAGATCGACGAAAACGTTCCCTCCTGTCTCCGGGGAGACGATCTCCGGCTACGGCAGATCTTCACCAATCTGGTCGGCAATGCCGTCAAATTCACCCATGAGGGATCGGTCACCATCAGGGTTCGTCTCGAATCCGAACCAGATTCCGGCCCGGATCTTCTCCTGCACTGCGTGGTGTCCGATACCGGAATCGGCATTGCCGCCGACAAGCAAGCCTCCATCTTCAACAGCTTCGAGTAAGCGGACAGCAGCTATGCCCGACAGCACGGCGGCACCGGATTGGGCCTGTCCATCTGCCGGCAACTGGTCACCCTGATGGGTGGCCGGATCTGGGTTGAAAGCGCCCCGGGCAAGGGCAGTGATTTTCACTTTCTGGTGCGGCTGGAAGCCTGCGCGGACTCCCCGCAAACGTCCCCTCCCGGCGCACCCAAATCTCCGGCAATGCAGATTGCAGGCTTGCGGATTCTCCTGGTCGACGACAACGAGATCAATCGCGACGTGGCGCGGCTTCTTCTGGAAGAGGCGAACCACCTGGTGGTCACTGCGGAAAACGGACTGGCAGCCCTGGAAAGGCTGGCCGAAACCGACTTTGATCTGGTGCTGATGGACGTACAGATGCCGATCCTCGACGGAATGACCACAACCAAGATCATCCGGGCCGTGGAAGCCGGTAACGCCCTGATGGTGGAACTCCCCGGACAACAGAGCGCTCGGCTTGTCGAACGGTTGACAGGCGGCCATCTCCGGATTATCGCCATGACCGCCCACGCCATGAGCGATGCCCGCGACCTCTGCCTTGCCAGCGGCATGGACACCTGCATCACCAAACCCTTCCAGCCTGAAACGCTGTTGCAGGTGCTCACCTCGCAGCATATGGACCAGGACCTCGTCTCCTCCGGCACGGCATCGCCTTCAATGCCCCCTCCCTCCGCACCGGAGGCGCAGGGCATAGAGGACATAGCGGAAGCCGGCGGCGAACGCCCGGCCCGGCCCAGTCTGGAGCAGGTCATCGATCATCTGCGCCGCACCACCCCCCTGACCGAGGAACAAGTCGGCCAGATCATGAAGGCGGTGCAGGCAAGCGTGGCCACCAATCTGGATAAGGCAGAGCAGTCCTTAAGCGCAGGCGACCTCGACGCGCTGGGTCGGGCCGCGCATACCCTCAAGGGCACCCTGCTGCAATGTGGGCTGCGGGAATGGGCCGACAAGGCCCAGGATCTGCACACCGGGATCAAGCAGAAAGAACAACTGCCCTATGCCGAGCTGCTGGCCGAGTTGCGGGAGGGGTTGCAGCCTCTTGTATAGAGGGGCGGGGCAATCAGAGAAAGAGGACCGTTTCCCGGGGCTCGGCACTGGCTTGGGCCTTGGCCTCGATCCGGGCGGCAACCGCCTTGGCGTCGTGGGGAAAGGCCCCTTGCGGACAGGTGCGGACGCACTGCATGCACAGCACGCATTCCGGGCCGACCCGTGGAGAGGGGTCAAGGCGCAGGGCCCCGGTGGGACAGGCGTCGGCGCAGGTACCGCATTGATCACAGAGGTCAGGCTGCGCGACCAGCGGCGGCATATGCGCCTTGGCCACGGCCAGTGAGAGCGCCATCGAGGCAGCCCGTTGTTCGGCGCTCTGGTAGTCGAGCTGTTCCAGGGCAAGCGGCTCCACCGTCGGCTGCGCCAGCGCATGCACCACCGCATCCACCAACCGTTCAACCTGCGCCAGGTCGGCGCTGTCCGGATGCCCGGCGCAGAACGGCACATCCGAGGCCCAGGTTGAAGAGTGCGCCGCAACCACCTTGGCCGCGGCCACGGTAACCAATCCCCGCTTTTGCAGATGCCGGGCCATCTCCGGCAGAGCCAGTCCGCTACACACACCACCCCAGGTGACAAAGGGCACGGCATAGCCCCGGATATTTGCGGGAAGCGCGTCGATGAACGCCTCCACCAGCGGTACGGCATGGTCGCAGTAGACCGGCGAGCCGATCCACAGACAACACGGTTGCGAAAAATCCGGCATCCGGTTCCGCGTCGATGCGGCATGTCGGCCCAGATCAATGCGGTCAGCGTGCAGATTGTGGATGGCCAACCGCGCTGCTATGGTTTCGGCAACCAGGCGGGTCGATCCGGCTGGTGAAAAATACGCGACGTAATGGTGCATGGCGACGGCTCCTTATCCGGACGAGACATCAGGACCAGGGAAGAAAAAACGGAGAGCCGACGGCGACAGATTCGCAACTCCGGCATCACCCGCCGTATTCCTTGCGCATCTGCCGGTGGACGGCAGGAGAAGTCGAATCGTCAACACGCCGGACCAGCCGAAACAGAGGGTCAACGACTCTTTTGTTCGGCCAGATAGTCCTTGACGCCCTGGTGCAGGGTTTTGACCGCAAGCTGAATGCAGTGGTGTTTTTTGGCCGGGACGCCTTCCAGTGCCTTGAACACGTCGCCGTCGTTGAGCTGCAGGGCCTCATCAAGGGTCTTGCCTCGGGCCAGATCCACCGTTGCCATGGCCGCAGAAATCGCGCCGGCGCAACCGGTGATCTCGTAGCGGATATCCTCGATTCGCCCGTCCGCATCGACTTTCAGGTAAATCTTCATAACATCGCCGCAGGAACCGATATTCAGGGTAACCTGATCGGCATCGGGCAGGTTGCCCATGTACTTCTTTTCCTGATAATACGCGATCGCGGGCGGTGCGTAACCGGCCTCGCCCATGAGTTGCCGCTCAGATGCGTCGGCATCGGCACAGTGTGTCATTGTTCTTTCTCTTTTGACAGGTTGCATCCGGCTGCCGTCGCCACGACGAACAGAACCGGAACAGATCATCACCCACAGGCCCCGGTAACGGGCGCTCCGGCCGACCGCACCGTGTCGGCGGACGGCCGGGAGCAAACCTGCGGCATAAACATATTCACGCTCCGGATGGCGACAGCCGCCCGGAAGCACGTTTTACGGACAGGGAACCACCCTGCGGAAGCTGTCCTTGGTCCAGATCTGCTGGCCATCGGGCGTCTTGCCGTCTTCCTTCCATTGATCCCTGACCTGCACACAGTACGATCCCAGATTAAGAACTTCAGCCTCCGCGGCCGAGGGCATCTCTCCACCAATCCGCATGATCTGCGGATCCTCCGAGGTGTAGTTGGGCTTGACCGTGGTTGCCCCGCAACCGGACAGGAGGCCCGCTGCAACCAAACAACCGATGCACAGATAGATTTTTTTCATGTCCTTGCTCCTTGCAAAAAAGGTATACCCCCGGGCCGCAACCGGACCCGGACGGCCGACCATTGTACACCGTCCCTCCACGGCGACAAGCCTTTTCCGAAAAGAAAGGCTGATGCTGCATTGTTCCCGGTAACCAATCAGAACGGCACAGGCGCTTCGCAGCCGGTCGCGGCCCGAATCCGCTCCAGCTGATCGCGCAGATCATTGATTTCGCCCTCCCAGTATGAACGGGTGGCAAAGTCGGAGACCGCGTTCGTCTGGCCGTCATCAAGCCACTGGTGGGCGCACCAGGCTGAATAGTGAATAAAGCGCATGGCCCGGAGCGGTTCGATCAGGCTCAAGGAACGACGATCAAAGGAGCGGAACATCGAATACCCCTCGATGAGCAGCTCCACCTCTTCCCCTGACTCGGCCAGCGGCCCGGGCAACAGCATCCAGAAATCCTGCACCGGCGGTCCCATGGCCATGTCGTCGAAATCGATCAGGACAAACGGGGTATCCGGTCGCCGAATCAGGTTACCGCCGTGGCAATCCCCCTGAATGCGAATGGTTTCGGTCGCGGAAAAGGCCGGCCGGATGGTTTCGATGAGCTCCGCGCATAGATCCAGGTAGGTATCGATCAGATCGTCGGGCACAAGTCCGCTGTCCCGGATAAAGGCCACCTGGGCCGTGGTGCTTGCATCCGGATGCAGGCGGATGCGGTCTTGCGCGGCCCGGCGCGCTCCCACCATGTGCATCCGGCCCAGCAAGCGGCCCAGGGCCAGCCACTGCGCACCGTCCAGCTCATCGACACAGCGACCGCCTGCCTTGGGAAAAACCGCAAAGCAGAGCCCGTCGCATTGGCCCAGGGTGCTCCCGTCCCGCAGACGCAGGGGCGCGACCACCGGAATTTCCTCGGCTGCAAGCTCCGCGAGAAACTCGTGTTCGTCGCGCAGGGCCTGCACCGACCAGCGCCCCGGACGGTAAAACTTCACCACCAACCCCCGGCCCGTGCGTTCCTCAAGCTCAAAAACCCGGTTGACATAGCTGGCGTATGATCGGCACAGATTGGTGCAGGACACGCCCAGGGCTGTTTCCACCTGTTCCAGAATGGAGTCCGGTGTCAGTTTCTGAAAGGCGGGACACCCGCTCCCGCCAAAAAACGCCTGTTCCATGGTCGCCTCCCTCTCTCCGCTTGACCGCATCCCGCTTGATTCGTCATCGTTTCGTTCTAAACCCATACTATGTGCACGATTCGCCACAACGCCAGCGGCAAGTTGAGCTTGACGCCGGTGGTTTCGTGACTAAGATTGTGGATACTCAAAAAAATTCGCGCCGGTCCCCTTCCGGACCCCGGTTCTCCAGCCGACCCGCCCCTTACCCGACCCGATTCCATCATGTTTGCAAACGACCTGTTCATCCCCGTGGCCATCTTGCTGGCCACCGCCGTGCTCCTGATCAGCAACAGGCTGCGCAGCGACGTGATCGCGCTGTTGATCATCATTTCCCTGATGCTCTCGGGAGTGCTGACCGTCGACGAGGCCCTGTCCGGTTTTTCCAACCCGGCGGTCATCATCATCGCCAGCATGTTTTTGGTCAGCGAGGCCATTCTCCACACCGGCATCGCGCATAAGGTGGGTGAAACGGTGCTCCGCCGCGGCGGTTCCAGCGAAACCAGGTTACTCTTGTTGATCATGGCGGCCTCTGCCCTGATCGGCTCCTTGATGAGTTCGTCGGCCACGGTGGCCATCTTTATTCCCATTGTCCTGGCTGTGGCCGAAAAATCGGGCATCAACCACAAGCGGCTGCTGATGCCGCTGGCCATAGCCTCGCTGATCAGCGGCATGATGACCCTGGTCGCCACCACGCCCAACATCGTCATCAACAACGCCCTCACCGGCCGGGGCCTGGAAGGGCTCTCCTTTTTCAGCTTCACGCCCTTCGGGGTCACCGTGCTCATCCTGGCCATGACGTTCATGGGGCTTGTCGGTCGTTCCCTGCTCGCTCCGGACACAACCACCCAGCATCGCAAAAAAGAGTTCTCCATCGAAGATCTGCTCCGGCGGTATCAGCTCAACCAGACCTCAGCCCTCTTGCACGTCACCCCGGGCTCGGACTTGATCGACCGCTCCGTTGCCGGAGTGGATTTGCGAACCGAATACGACCTCAACCTGATTGCCCTGCAAACCACGACCGACCAAGGGCGGGTAATCGTTCCGGCCGAAGGCGAAACCATGTTCCGCGTTGCCGACGTGCTGGTTCTGCTCGGCGCTCCCGACCAGATCGAACGCTTTACCCAGCGCTACCAGCTGACCCGTCTGGATATCTCCTCCTCGCCGGGTTCCCGCAAGGAAATCATCCGGGTGATCGGCGCGGGCGAGGTCATGCTGACCCCGGACTCCGATTTGATCGGCAAGTCAATCCGCGAACTCGGCTTTTACACCAAATTCCGCTGTCAGATCCTGGCCATCCGCCGCAAGGGCGGCACCCTGACTGATACCTTTGCCGACGAACCGCTCCAGTTCGGCGACGTCCTTTTGATCTGCGGGGCCTGGAACAATATCATCCGGCTCCGGCAATACCGGGACCAGTACATCCTGCTGACCCTGCCGGACGACTTCCACGACGTCATTCCCGGCCGCAGCCGTGCGCCCGTTGCCGTCGCCCTGCTCGCCGCCATGATCGGTCTGATCGCGTTCAACATCGTGCCCACGGTCACCGCTGTCCTGACCACGATCGCGGGCCTGATCCTGACCGGCTGCGTCCGGATCGAGGCCTGCTACAAGGCCATTGACTGGCAGAGCGTCATCCTGATCGCCGGAATCCTGCCCCTGGCCCTGGCCCTGCAAAAAACCGGGGCATCCGGTCTGCTCTCCGACTTCCTCGGCGCCCATTTCGCCAATGCGCACCCCCTGTTTTTTCTCGCCGCGCTCTTTCTGGCCACGGTCCTACTGGGACTGGTTCTTTCCAACACGCCGACCGCCGCGCTGATGGCCCCCATAGCGATCGACCTCGGACTCAACCTGGGCATCTCGCCGCAGGCCTGCGCCATGACCATTGCCATTGCCAGCTCCTCGGCCTTCATCTCGCCCATGGGCTCGCCGGTCAACCTGATCGTGCAGGAACCGGGCGGCTACAAGTTCATGGACTACGCGCGGGTCGGCACGCCGCTGCTTGGCTTGAGCCTCATGGCCACCATGGCCCTGATCTGGCTCTTTTATCTCCGCTGACCTGCATCGCCTGGGAGACTCACCATGAGCACACTTGTCATCACCCCTGAGCTGCGCATCAATCTCTCGGAGGTCCGGATCACCGCTGTCCGTTCCCAGGGCGCGGGCGGCCAGAACGTCAACAAGGTGGCCAGCGCGGTCCACCTGCGTTTTCCCATCCGCGAATCCTCCCTGCCCGACCACTACAAGAACCGGCTGCTGGCCCTGCGCGATCACCGCCTGACCGATGACGGCGCTCTGGTCATCAAGGCCCAGGAATCCCGTTCCTTCGAACAGAACCGTCGGGCCGCCCTCAAACGACTGGCCGACCTGATCCGATCAGCCGGCAGGGTCCACCCGCCGCGCCGACCGACCCGCCCTTCCCGAGCCGCCCTCGCCCGCCGCAAGGAGGCAAAAATCCATCGTTCCCGGATCAAGGCCCTGCGTCGCCCCCTCTCCTGATTTCCCCGCACGGGAAACCGCCATGGGTGAAGAGACACAACCTTTGGACGGACGTCTCCTCATACCCGCCTTTTTCCCGTGCCTCGGCGGCCCCCCACCGACTACCCGCCCGGATCATCCTCCTTGCCTTCTTCGCCGGAACCCTCTACAGTCCGCATTGGTCCGCCGCTTTTCCCCATATTTCCAACCATCCGAGGCACCCATGCACAATCGGCATCATCCCTTTCACCCGATCATCTATGTCCGCGGCTTTGCCGCCACCCAGGGAGAAATCAACGAGGCAGTGGCCGATCCCTACCTGGGCTTCAACATCGGCTCGACCAAGGCCCGCCTTCTCTGGACAGGCGAACTCAAGCGCTTTTATTTCGAATCGCCCCTGGTTCGCCTGATGGCCGATCACGGCTACCGGGACGTGTATGTCGACGGCGACGATCTCCTGGCCACCGAACGCGCCGATCTCCCCGTTCCCTACCGGTCGATCGTCATCTATCGCTACTATGACGAGGCATCGGACGACTTCGGCAGCGGCGAAACCCCGCCCATCGAACACTTTGCCCGCGGACTGGATCGGCTCATCCTCCGCCTGCGGGACCGGATCTGTGCCGACAGCGCCAACAAGGTAACGCCCGAAACCTTTAAGCTCTATCTGGTGGCCCACTCCATGGGCGGGTTGATCTGCCGCGCCTTCCTGCAGAACCGCTCCCTCGGCTCGGCCGAGGCCCGGGCCGCTGTGGACAAGCTGTTCACCTATGCCACCCCGCATAACGGCATCGACATGCGCATTGTGCGCAACGTGCCGGGCTGGCTCTCGCTGTGCGACATCAACAACTTCAACCGGGAACGGATGGCCGGCTACCTGGACCTGCCCGCGGCAAACGACGTCTCACTGGTGCGCGGCTTTCCGCCGGAGCGAATCTTCAACCTGATCGGCACCAATTCACGCGACTATGCGGTGGCAAGCGGCCTGTCGTCCTGGGCGGCCGGTGAGGCCAGCGATGGACTGGTCCGGCTCGAAAACGCCACCACCCACGGCCCGGACGCCAAGGGCCGGGATGTGCAATCGCCCCGCGCCTTTGTGTACCGGGCCCACTCGGGCCACTACGGGATCGTCAATTCCGAGGAAGGCTACCAGAACCTCACCCGCTTTCTCTTCGGCAGCCTGCGGGCAGACGGCTTTCTCGACATCGACGACATCAGCCTGCCCCAGGAACTCATGACCCTGCACCAAAAGGGTCGGGCAGTGCGGGCCTCGTACCAGTTCGAGATCGCGGTCAGTGTGCGCGGTTGCCAGTGGCAGATGACGCGCCGCCTGCGCAACGAGCACTCCGCGATCTTCCGCACCTATGACCAGCTCTTTCCCGGCAAGGAAGGCACCCAGCGCCGGCCCGATCGGGCCATGAGTCCGCATCTTTTTTCCACCTTCCTGGATCCCCAAAAGAGCGTCAAACGCTCCGGATCGGTCAGCTTCGCCTTTGACATCAGCGTGCTTGCCCCAGACTATGAGGTGGACGGTGTCCTGTTTCTGAAACGCCATTACGAGGGCGGTTCCATCTACCGCGAATTCATTCTGGTCGAGGCCTTCCCCGATGCCAACGCTGCGGGCGGCTGGAAGATCCGCTACGGCTACCAGCGCACCAATCCCGGCAAGCCGGGATTGGTGGCCGACGGGCGCTTGCTGCCCGCGACAAACACCGACCCGGCACGGCTGGTCTTTGAAATTCCCATCCGACAAAAAAGCAGGCCCGGTCTGACCGGCGCTCTGCGCATCGAGACCCGTGCCTGGAACCAACCCTGAAACCATATTTTCGCCGGACCACTGTCCGGCACCGGAACGCCATGCCTCTTGAGTCGATCAAAAAACCATACCGAATCTTCACGGAAGCCGTGGAGCCGGCTGCGCTTGATCAGTTCACAAGCGCCCTGCGCCAGCCCTTTGTCGTCCGGGGCGCCCTGATGCCCGATGCCCACCTGGGCTATTCACTGCCCATCGGCGCGGTGGTGGCCACAGACGGCATGGTGCTGCCTTCCTGGGTGGGCTACGACATCGGTTGCGGCATGTGCGCCCTGCCCACGAGCTTTGCCGCGCACGAGGTGCGGGAGCTGGCCCCCGAGATCTTCAAGGAACTCTACCAGGTCATTCCGGTGGGCATGCGCCACAACACCAGCAAGACCCCCTGGAAAGAGGGCGAGGCCCTGCCCCGAAGCCCGGCCCTGGACAAGCTCTTCGGCAGAAACGGCCTGCTCCAGCTCGGCAGTCTGGGCGGGGGCAACCACTTCATCGAGATTGGCGCCGACGAACAGGAACAGGTCTGGGTCATCATCCACTCCGGTTCCAGGGGCATCGGCCATGATCTGGCAGCCCACTACATGCGGCTGGCCAGCGGCAGCAAGAAGGCCCGCGAAGGGCATTTCGCCTTTCGGGACAACAGTGCGGAAGGCATGGCCTATATCCAGGATCTGGCCTTTTGCCTGGCCTTTGCCCTGGAAAACAGGCGAGAAATCATGCGACGGGTCATCGAGGTGCTGCAGTCCCGCCTCAAGGGCGAGGTGGACTGGAGCGCCCTGATCAACCGCAATCACAATCACGCCGAATACAAGGATGGTCTGTGGATTCACCGCAAGGGCGCAACCCATGCGGAACAGGGCATGATGGGCGTCATTCCGGGCAACATGCGGGACGGCTCGTTCATCGTTCGCGGTAAGGGCAACCCGGAATCGTTGTGGTCCAGCTCACACGGCGCGGGCCGGGTGCTCGGTCGGCGGCAGGCACGCCAGGTCATCCGGCCCCATGAGTTCGCCGCCTCGATGAAAGGGATCGTGGCCCGGCTGACCAAGGGCACCCTGGACGAGGCTCCGCAGGCCTACAAGGATATCTTCGAGGTCATGCGCCAACAAAAGGACATGGTAGAAATCGTCGCCCATGTCCGGCCCATTCTCAACATCAAGGGCTGATCAGCGGCGCAGCGGCGCGTATGGGCTCTCCGCGGCGCAACGCTTCTCCAGCAGAAACCAGTTCATGTCGTCCTGGGGGAAGGAGGGGTCGCGATGGTAGACGAAGCCATAATCGACCAGCAGTACGTCGGGAAACTTGTCGAGCAGCTCACCGGCGAAGTCCCGTTTGAAAAGCTTTCCCGCATGCCCCCGATACGCAACCTCCACAGGTGTCGGATTATAATATTCGGCCACCAGCAGATACCGGGACGAGGCCCGATACATACATTCGTACACCTTGGGCAGCATCTCGGGGTTGATGTGAATCAAAACGCCCTTGGTGAAAACCAGCTCCCACTGTGTGGTCGGTTGAAAGCTGAGGATTGACTGCACATGCAGTTCGACATCAGGCAGCTTCGCTTGCAGCTCCGCAGCGGCCTGATCGTTTATTTCCACAGCGCCAAGCCGGGCACGGGGCAGTAAATGCCGAAGTGCTGAGGTCGGTCGTCAATAGTGGACACCAAATTGGCCGGTGATTTTTCTCTGTTCATAAAAGCATCGCTCAAAGGCAGCAGGTGAGAGAGAGCCAAGTTTTCCCTGTCGCCGTTGCCGGTTGTAAAAGATTTCGATGTATTCCGTGATCTCCCGCATAGCCTGCTGCCGGGTTTCGTATTGCCGATGAAAAACAAGCTCGGTCTTGAGCGTGCCCCAAAAACTCTCCATCGGGGCGTTGTCGTAACAGTTGCCCTTGCCGCTCATCGAGGCGCGCATCCCGAAGCGGTTCAGCAACTCTCTGAACGTTCGGGCGCAGTACTGGCTGCCGCGGTCCGAATGATGCAACAGGCCGGGCTCCGGCCTCTTGGCCTCCACAGCGCGCAGCAGGGATTGGCCGACCAGATGCCTGGTCATGCGCGGTGCCATGGCGTAGCCGACGATCTCCCGGGTATACAGATCCTTGTGCCCCGCGAGGTACAGCCAACCCTCTCCTGTCTGAATAGAAGTGATGTCGCTCAACCAGACCTCACCAGGCGCCTTTGCCTCGAATTGCTGAGCCAGGAGGTTCTCGGCCACCGGCAAGGTGTGGCCGGAGTTGGTCGATGCCTTGAACCGCCGCTTTTGCCGGCAGCGTAAGCCGAGTTTGCGGCGCAGGCGCTTGATTCGATGCCGACCAACATGCACCCCGTGCGCCGCCAGATCCCGCTGCAGCCGCTCCGGCCCGTACGTCTCCCGGGTACGGCGATGCGCGGCCTTGATTTCGATCTCCAGACGCGCCTCTTCCCTGGCTCGTCGGGACGGTGGGCGTTTGCGCCAGGCATGGTAACCGCTGGCGGAAACGGTCAAAACGCGGCACAAGAGCGGCAACGGATAGTGAAGTCGCAAGGTGTTGATCATCGCGTACCGTGCAGCGACTCCTTGGCAAAGTACGCGGCGGCTTTTTTTAAAATGTCACGCTCCATTCTGGTAACAGCCAACTCTCGCTTGACCCTGGCCAGCTCTATCTCGACCTCGGTCAGTGGCTTGCGGTTCTTGCCAACCTCTCCCAGTTTACCGGCCTTCGCGGCCCTCACCCAGTTCTCAAGGGTGGACTTGGGCAGGAACAGGCGGGCGGAAACCTCACCTGCCGATTGTCCATCCTCAAGGACCAGGCGTGCGGCCTCTTCCCGGAATTCTTTGGTGTATCGGCCATATGGGATTTTCTTCATCAGTGACACCTCCATTTTGTTTCCTTATAAATTTGCAAAACTTTGGTGTCCATTTTTTTCAACCTACCTCATGCCAACAGATTGAGGCCAATATTGGAGCCGAGTTCAAGAACGCTCTGCACCGCCTGGGTTTTCGCGAGAATCGTGCTGAAGAAGGCCGTGTTGGCGGCAACCAAGTGCAGTCCTCGGTTACGTTCAGCATACTCGTTGCCGAAATCACCTCGCCAAAAAGACTCCTGCTCCGTTGCATGTGTCATACTGCACCCTCGTCTATCTCTGGTGATGAAGCATTACGCCTGTGTCGGATACGGCCCGGACAGTTAAATTTTGCCGCCATGCCTCCATGATGGCTACGTGGCCGTCATAGCACAAGGCGGCATACCCCTCACCTTCCTCGTTGTTGAGTTGCGGTATTGCCGTCTGTCTTGCGGCCGATCCGTCCTCAACAACGAGGATTCGTCTGTTTTTACTGCGTTACGGGATCAACCCGCCTGCTCCTCGGCCATTTGAATGGCCCGTTTGAACCGTTCGGTGGAACACCGCAACTGGCAGCCCGGACAACACGAGCCCGGCTTTTTAAACCAGCTGACAGGATTGTTGATCTTGATGCCGCACTTGGGACAGGTCACCTCAATTCTCTTGTCTTCCACCACATTCCTCCTTGTGTTCAGCGCGGTGCCCCGGCATCCCCCATGAACGCCAGCACGCAACGCGCATCCGATCGTTGATTGCGTCTTTGCGCCGGACAGCCGACCGGCCTCCTGGGTGAAGCGGCCCAATAACCGCTACTCAACCGCCTCAGGCCGATACACGGCAGCGGCCGGGCCGCACGCATCAGACGGAATCGGCAAAACGGATTTGCTCCACATAAAAAGATGTATGATACAGCTGATCGTATTTGTCCAGCGATTCCTGCCGGTTCCTTTCCTCCTTGCCCGCGCGGCAAGGCATCTGCTCGGTCAATATATGCAGGGCACAGCAAGTCCATACCTGCTGTTTGACGCAGGGTATTCGTCTTTCATCCCTGGCTGTTTACAAGCACAGGCCGATACGCTAGGATGCCTCAATTTCTCTTCCGCACCCTGATTTGTTTCCCCCGAGGAATCTCCATGCGAAGACGTTTGCCTGCCGAATGGGAAAAACAGGACGGCGTGCTCCTGGCCTGGCCGCATGCACGCACCGACTGGCGCGACACCCTAGACAAGGTGCAACCGGTTTTCGGCCAGATTGCCGCTGCCATCAGCCGTTTTGAACAGGTGCTGATCGTCTCTCCCGAACCGGAAACGGTCCGGCAGCAACTGGCCCAGACCTCTGCCGACATGGAGCGCGTCCGTCTGTTTCAGATCGACACCAATGATACCTGGATCAGGGACTTCGGCCCGATCACGGTGCAACTCGGCAACACGCCGGTCCTGTTCGATTTCGGGTTCAACGGGTGGGGCCTGAAATTCGCTGCCGACCTCGACAACCAGGTCACGCAAAAGCTCGCCCGTCTCGGCGCTTTCGGCAACCGCGAGGTCCGCATTCCCGGCCTGATCCTGGAAGGGGGCAGCATCGAGAGCAACGGCGCGGGCACCCTGCTCACCACCAAAAAATGCCTGCTCAGCCCCAACCGCAACCCGCATCTGGATCAGCAGGGCATCGAACGCGCCCTGTGCGCGCTCATCGGCTGCCGCCGGATACTGTGGTTGCAACACGGGGCCCTGGAAGGCGACGACACCGACAGCCACATCGACACCCTGGTGCGCTTCGGGCCGGAACACACCCTGCTGTATGTGCGCTGCGACGATCCGGAGGACAGCCACTTTGCCGAGCTTGCCGCCCTGGAGAACGAATTGCGCGAGCTGCGGACCGCCGCGGGCCGACCCTACCGGCTGATTCCCCTGCCCTGGCCCAGCCCCTGCCTGGCTGCGGACGGCCACCGTCTGCCTGCCGGGTATGCCAATTTTCTGATCATCAACAACGCGGTCCTCGTGCCCACCTATCGGGACAAGCAGGATCAGAACGCACTGGCAGCCATTGCCCAGGCGTTTCCCGGCCGGGAGATTATCGGCATCGACTGTCTGCCGCTGATCGCCCAACACGGTTCTCTCCACTGCGTCACCATGCATCTGCCCCAAGGAGTTTTGCCATGAATCCGACCCTGCGCGCCGGACTGGTGCAGCAACGCTGCACCCCCAACCGGGAAGAAAACATCGAAATCAGCTCTCAGGGCATCCGCTTCCTGGCCGATCAGGGCGCGGAGCTGGTCGTGCTGCAGGAACTGCACACTACGCCCTACTTCTGCCAAACCGAAGATCCGGCCCACTTCGACCTGGCCGAGCCCATCCCCGGCCCTTCAACCGAGCGGTTCGGTGAGCTGGCCAGGGAACTGGGCCTGGTGCTGGTGCTCTCCCTGTTCGAACGCCGGGCCCCGGGCCTGTACCACAACACCGCGGTGGTGCTGGAAAAAGACGGTTCCATTGCCGGGTGCTACCGCAAAATGCACATTCCGGATGATCCGGGCTTCTACGAAAAATTCTATTTCACCCCCGGCGACCTCGGCTTCACCCCCATCCCGACCTCGGTAGGCGCGCTCGGCGTTCTGGTCTGCTGGGATCAGTGGTATCCGGAGGCAGCCCGGCTGATGGCCATGGCTGGCGCCGAAGTGCTGATTTATCCCACAGCCATCGGCCACGACTCCCGCGACACCCAGGACGAGCAGGTTCGCCAACGCGAGGCCTGGATGACCATCCAGCGCAGCCACGCCATTGCCAACGGCCTGCCGGTGATCAGCGTCAACCGGGTCGGTTTCGAGCACGATCCCTCCGGCTCGACTCCGGGCATCCATTTCTGGGGCGGTAGCTTTGTTGCCGGTTGCCAGGGCGAGCTGCTGGCCATGGCTGAAGGAAGCGGCGAATCCTTGCTGCTGGCCAATATCAAGCGCGGCCGCACCGAGGAGGTGCGCCGGATCTGGCCCTATTTCCGCGACCGCCGCATCGATGCTTACGGCGATCTGGTCCGGCGCTGGCGCGACTGAACCGGCCGCGAGTTCATCACACCCGTAGCGGCGCTGGCAGTCTGCCGTTTTTTCTTGTCCTGAGTCGTCCATCCCGACCGTTCGCAACACCAGGAGCCCCCATGTCCGACTCCCACGACGCCCTGCTGATCATCGACATGCAAAACGACTTCGTCCTTCCCGGCGCGCCGGCCTGCATCCGGGGGGCCCAGGCCACGGTGTCCGCCATCCGCCGACTGCTCGACCGCTTCCGTGCCCGGAACCGTCCGGTGTTCCACATCATCCGTACCTATCGTGCCGATGGCAGCGACATCGAATGGACCCGGCTGGCCGGGTTCCGCAAGCAGCCCTACCTGCTGCCGGGCACAGAAGGCTGCGCGATTGTCGATGAGCTGATGCCCTTGCCCGGCGAGTATCAGATTATCAAGCAGCGATTCAGCGCCTTCATGCAGACCGAACTTGATCTCATGCTGCGACGGCTGCACGTCGATGAGGTGGTGGTCTGCGGCACACAGTACCCGGTCTGCATACGGGCCACCCTCATGGATGCCCTGGCCCTCGGCTATCGGGCTGTGAGCGTGACCGACGCCACCTCGGCGCAAACCCCGGAGGTGGCGGCCGCCAACATCACGGACCTGAAGAACATGGGCGTGCTTTGCTGCACCGTGGATGAGCTGGGCGGCAAATAGGCCCAGCCCGCTCTCGCCGGAGATGAGCCTCTCCCGCCGCCTCGACCGGGGCGACCGGCAGATCGACTACCAACCAATCAGCATCCGACTGTAGCGGGGAAAAAGACGACGGACCACCCAGGCCACGCCGTATGATCCGGCCAGCGCCAGAACAACGGCCAGCGGCAGCAGCGCCAGCCCCTGCCATTGCTTCGGAATCCGGGTAAAGAGCGGCGGCAATACATAGACAATCAGCCACCAGTGGATGAAGTACAGGGAAAAACTCGACGATGCCAGCGCAGTGAGCACCCGGCTGCGGCAGTCTTCAAAGCGGTGGAGGAACACCAGAAGCCAGAGACAGAACAGAACCTTTTGCACCAGGTTGAGATCCAGCCCCTGGAACTGGAAGGCCGGTTTATGGGCCATGCCCGCGCCGGGATACACCAGGGTCTGCGCACAGGCCAGCACCACCACCCCGAACAGTAAAGCCCAGTCCCTTCCGCCGGAAAACCAGGCATACAAGCGCTGCTGCTGGAGGGAACAGACCATCCCCAAAAGATAAAAGGGCAGAAAGCAGAGCACCGACTGTCCGACACAGAGATTGTCGAGCGGCCTGCCCACCAACCCGGCAACCACAAACAAGACGATCAGCAGGCCTGTCTGGATGCGGGGCCGGGCCTCGATAAAGCGCAAAAAGAGCGGAGATAACGCGAACAGAACCAGAATGAAGGGGATGTACCAGTACGGCAACAGGGAGGCGCCGGTGAGCAGATAGAGACCTGCGGGCCGAAGTATGCGGTCGTACAGCGACGTTCCGGCACCGAAGAAGAATTCGGGCTGGGGAACATCGCGAAGCAGGGCCAGGGTGATGGCCGGGATGGAAAACAGCAGATAGGGCAGCCCCACGTTCCGGAGCTTTTTCAAAAGAAACGGACCGTACTGAAAACGCGGGTAAAAAACCCAGTGAAAAAGAAAGCCGGAAATAAAGACAAACAGCGTGGTGCAGCCGCTGATGATGTTGGCCAAGGCGTGTTCCGGCAGGGTGGTAAAACGCCAGCCGCAGAGATGGTAGCAATGCCCGGCTACAATCAGGGTAATGGCGACGGCCCGGTAATATTCAATGGAACGCAGATAGCTCCGCATACGGTTCCGCGGGTTGTCCTTTTGGGTTGTGCAGCCGCCGGTCGATCCGCACACCGTTTTCCCGAAAGAACCGGGGCCGAAGCGGTCAAGCTCCCTGCCGTCTTGTATCGGCCTCGGCCGCGCCTTCAGTCGGCGCCATCATTGTCGACCATTGTGCGGAACAGATCAGGTTTTCTTTATATTTCCGATAAATATGCACGACAGCGCCTCACCATGCGGGAAGAGGGAAAAGCGGCTTGACGAATCAGGTGCAGCCGCGCATAGTGCGATACCTTCCGCTCTGGCGCGCTGTCGCAAAGGCCCGGCCGTGCCGCCATCCCCCCACCCAGGAACACCATGCGACCAACCAACCTCACCCTCATCGGCATGCCCGGCGCGGGCAAAAGCACTGTCGGCATCATCCTTGCCAAAAACCTGTCCCTTGGGTTCATCGACACCGATGTGCTCATCCAGATCAACCGACAGCAATCCCTGCAACAGATCCTTGACGAGCGTGGGCACCTTGTCCTGCGGGCCATCGAGGAAGAGGAGATCCTCAAGCTGAATGTGGAGCGCCACGTCATCGCCACCGGCGGCAGCGCCGCCTACAGCGAGCGGGCCATGGCCCATCTCGGCGCATGCTCCCTCATTGTTTTTCTTGAGGTTTCCTTTGCGGAAATCAACCGGCGCATTCGCAACTTCGCCACCCGCGGCATTGCCAAAAGCCCGGAACAGACCTTCCGCCAGCTCTTTGACGAACGCCAGGTGCTCTATCAGCGCCACGCCGGGCTGACCATTCGCTGCGACGGTCTTGACCAGGAGGCGGTTGCGGAGCGCATTGCCAGCTGCATTCAGCGTAGCGCGGACGGATTTTTGCGCACCGTTAACGCCGAAACCCGCTAAGCCGGCCGCCCGGTCCGACAGGGCCGTCTCCGCGCCACGATTTCCGCTCCCCCCGCATCCGACCCGCTCTTCCCCTTGACATCCCGTAATTTTTCAAGGCATGCCAGTAGCAGCTTGTGCACGTTTTTATGCCCCCGTCCTTGACCCGTCTTTTCATCCTCGTACAATAGAACAAGGAGTTCCGATAACCGCACGACATCGTCCTTACAAATAAGTACAAAAAACAGGAAGTTATTCACCGCTCACCAGGCATGAGGGAAAAATGCTGAATTCCATCAAAACAAAACTGCTCATCGCATTCTTTGCAACCATCACCGTCACAATATTTTTCCTCTGCCTCATCGCGGGGTTCAATATCCGAAAAAACGAGGTGGAATCTTTTTACAGATCAGCATCGGAAGAGATTTCTTTAATAAATAACGCCGTCGATATCTTTTTTAAAAGCGCCAAGGCAAACATTCAATTCCTGGCAGCTTCATCCATTGTCCAGGAGGCGGATGAGTCCATCCTTTCCTATGTCAACGCCAAGGAAGCCACGAATGACAAGGGCGTGCTTTCCCCTGTTGAACAGAGGATGACCGATCTGTTTGTCGGCCTGCAAACCTCGCACCCCGACTATGCCGAAGTATATACAGGTACCCGGTGGGGCGGCTTTGCCACCTCTTCCAGCACCATGCCCGGAGGTTTTGATCCGCGCGTTCGTCCCTGGTACAAAAAGGCCATGGACCTGCCTGGGCAGATCGTCATGTCGCCGGCCTATCTCTCCTACACCGGCAGCCCGGTGGTTGCCTGCGCCACAACTGTACGCGACAAGGCACAGCAAAACATCATCGGCGTCGCCGCTGTGGACCTCAGCCTCGCAACCCTGACCGAGCTGATCAAGAAAACACCCATCGGCAAAACCGGATACGTCATCATGGTTCAGGACGACGGTACCATCCTCGCCCATCCCCGGCACGATGACCTCAACATGAAAAAACTCGCCGAATCCGGTGTCCCGGCACTGGCGGAACTCGACGCCATCACAACAGGACGCGCCCAGGTCAGCATGGACGACACCCAGTGGTACGCACAGGTCCACACCATCGACGGACTGGGATGGAAACTGATCGGCGTCATTGAAAAGGCAGAGGTCATGGAGAGGTTCTATTCGCTGGTGAAAACCATGCTCCTGGCGGGGTTCCTTCTCCTGCTGGCTATGTCGGCCGCCACCGCCTTCTTTGCCACGCGACTGATCAGGCCGGTGATCGACATAACTACAGCCGTTAAAAACATCAAGGGCGATCTGACCCGCCGCGTGCCCGTCGTTACCAACGACGAGATCGGCGAGCTGGCCAAATGGTTCAACGTCTTCCTGGAGCAGCAGGAGCGAATCATCGGCGAGCTGGGCGCGCGAGCTGCCATTTTGCAACAGACAAGCCACACCCTCGACACCCAGTCCAAACAGCTCAACTCCGGTGCGACCGACACCGCTACCCGGTCCAAACAGGTCCATGAAGGCGCGCACCACATGAACACCAACATGCACTCTGTTGCCGCGGCCAGTGAACAGGCCGCAACCAACGTCAACGCCGTGGCCGCGGCCATGGAAGAGATGTCAGCCACGGTCCGCGAGATTGCCAGCAACTCCGAAACCGCACGGGGCATCGCCCACAAGGCCTCCACAGAGGCCAACAGTACCGCCGAGCGGGTCAACCTTTTGGGTAATGCGGTCAATGAAATCGGCAAGGTCACCGAGGTAATCACCGAAATCTCCGAACAGACCAACCTGCTGGCGCTGAACGCCACCATCGAGGCGGCGCGCGCCGGAGAATCGGGCAAGGGATTTGCCGTGGTCGCCAATGAAATCAAGGAATTGGCCCGACAGACCGCCGAGGCCACAGGAGACATCAAAGACAAGATCGAGGCCATTCAGTCCACCACCAGCGACGCCGTGACCGAAATCAACCGCATCGCCGGGATCATCGGTGAGGTCAACGAGATTGTGACCGCGATCGCCTCGGCAGTGGAAGAGCAGTCGGCGGCAAGCTCGGAAATCGCATCCAACCTGCACCAGGCGTCCCTGGGGATTCAGGAGGTCAACGAGCACGTGGCCGAAACCACAACGATCACCGGTTCCATCTCGTCTGACATCGCCGAGGTCAGCACCAGCGCACGGCAGATGAACATCGCCACCATGGAGGTCAACACCCAGATCGAGGCCCTGGCCGAGCTTTCCGGACGGCTGATGCAGATTGTCGAACAGTTCACGACCACCCCACCCAGGTTCGATTTCGCCAAGGTGCGCTCCGCGCATATGCAGTGGTACACCCGGGTGGTGACGGCCTTCAACATAAACAAAGAAGAGATCCGTGCCGACAGCGTTGTCTCGGATCACGAGTGCGATTTCGGCAAGTGGCTGTTCGGACCGGAGGCAAAGTCCCTGGAGAGCAACCCGCATTACAGCAAGCTCACCGCGCTGCACAAAACCTTTCACGAGCACACCAAGGCGATTTTCCAGCTGCTGCACGAAGGACAGCGCACCAAGGCAACCGAGCGCCTGCACGAGTTCGAGAAAAACCGGGAAGAGCTGCTCCGGGAACTCGACGCATTCTATCTTGAGAGTAGGGGCACAAAATAACCCCAGCCCGATCCCGTCAGGGAATCGAAAACAACCCACAAAAAAAGGATCCGCTTTTTGCGGATCCTTTTTTCCATACATCCATATGATGCGACTACCAGTGCGCCTCAGCATTGGGAGCAGCTGAATACGTTACCTGTCCGGCCTTGAAGGCCTCCACCGCCTGCCGGACCGTTCCGCTGATATCGCTGACAACCTTGACGCCTGCGGCCTCCAGGGTTATAAAGGCCTTGGGTCCGCAGTATCCCGTCATCAGCACCTCGGCGCCCTTGCCGCTGACAGTGGCTGCGGCCTGGATGCCCGCGCCCTTGAAGGCGTTGACATTGGCGCTGTTGTCCACAGCCTCGAACTCCAGAGTTTCCGGATCGACAATAATGATATAGGGGGCCCGACCAAAGCGAGGATCAACCTCGCTGTCAAGTTGGGTTCCCTTGGATGTCACAGCTATCTTCATATCTGCCTCCTCTTCAATGACAAGCGGCTCAGCGCCCGCCCCCACCGCCGCAGACCTGGTCGTCGGCGATTTTCGGCAGTTTGCCGGCAAGGAAATCCTCGACCACCGGCCGAATCTGCGGACGGACGCCGTCGTGATACACTTCGATGCCGACCTGACGAAACCCCATCAGCGGCCGCATGCCGATGCCGCCGACCACCAGGGCGTTGACGCCATTTTGGGCCAGCAGCTGCACCGGCACCATGCAGCCTCCCTGCACATGCTCAACATTGGGCACAATCGAAACCTGCTTAATCTGCCCATCTTCAACATCGATGCAGGTAAATACGTCGCAGTGCCCAAAATGGCCCGAACGAACCCCGTCCAGACCGCCCTCCCCCTCGGAGGGAATCGCCAATCGCACCATTGCCATAGTTTTCTCCCTATTTATTGAATAGTTGATTTTAAGTCCACGATGCCAAGCGCATTCATAGACGGTGCAGCAAGAATTTTCTCCCATATTTCGCGCACCTGCCGATGGGTCGGCGTGTCGCCGCCGTACTCGAACAGGGTTTTGCCTTCGATCATCGCCCGGGTGAACACAGGGTCGAACGGAATCCGCCCCAGCAGGGCGACATTGCGCTGCACGGCCAGATGTTCGATCTCCTCGGTCATGGCCGGGTTCAGGTCGAATTTGTTGACACACAGCATGCCCGGCAACTGGAAATGGGCGGCCAGGCTGATGACCCGCTCCATATCGTGCAGTCCGGAGACCGTCGGTTCCACGATCATCACCAGGGCGGTGGCGCCGCCGATGGCGGCAATCACCGGACAGCCGATCCCCGGCGGGCCGTCGGTGAGGATCAGGTCCAGTTCCCGCTCTTCGGCCATTTTGCGCGCCTCTTTCCGCACCAGCGAAACCAGACGCCCCGAATTTTCTTCCGCGATACCTAGGCGGGCGTGGATCATCGGACCGAACCGTGTTTCCGAACTATACCATTCACCGCAGCGCTGGGGCGGAAAATCGATGGCCTTCTCCGGACACAGATCAACACAGACCCCGCACCCCTCGCACCGAATATCATTCACCACATAGTCGGGAGAGATTGCCTCGAAACGGCACAGCTCACGGCAACGGCCGCATTCGGTGCACAGCTCCGCATTGATCACAGCCAGACCACCGCCGATAAAATCATGACGGCTTTGCACCTGGGGCTGCATCAGAAGGTGCATGTCCGCGGCGTCGACATCGGCATCGCAGAGCAGATGGTTGCGCGCCAATGCGGCAAACGCCGCGGTCAGGCTGGTTTTTCCGGTACCGCCCTTCCCGCTGACAATTACGAGTTCACGCATGATCCCACCTTGTTCTCCTTGACAATCCGTTCAATATCACTGTACAGCCTGACAAAATGTGGCCGCCACTCGGGCAGCTCCTCTATAATGGTGCGACCGTTTGAATAGGCCTCGGCAATCCGCCGATCAAAGGGGATGCGCATCAAAACCGGAAGGTTTTCCTGCTTAGCATAGGCGAAAACCTGATCATCGCCCATATCCGCCCGGTTGACCACCAGACCGGCCGGAATCTTCAGAAGGCGCACCGCTTCCACCGCCAGTCGCAGGTCGTGCAGGCCAAAGGGCGTGGGCTCGGTGACCATGAGCACGAAATCCGCATCCTGCATGGCAGCGATCACCGGGCAGGAGGTGCCGGGCGGGGCATCGACGATGGTGATCCGCTCCGGATCCGCCATAGCCCGAACCTTGCGGATCAGGGGCGGGGCCATGGCCTCGCCTACCCGCATGCGGCCTTTAACGAAACGAATCTTTTCCCGTGCGCCGAAAGCGAGTTCCCCCAGCACCCGACCGGTTTCGCTGACCGCCCCTTCCGGACAAACGGCCAGGCAACCGCCGCAGCTATGGCAGAGCTCCGGAAAAACGAGCACCTGCTTGCCCGCCACAGCCAAGGCGTTGAATCGGCATATTGTAACACACTCGCCGCACAGGGTGCAGCGCTCGGCATCGATCTTCGGCACCGGGGTCGTTACTTCTTCGCGACCATGCATCTGTGGTTGAAGAAAGAGATGGGCATTGGGTTCTTCGACATCGCAGTCGAACAGATCGGCCCGGCCATCCAGGGCCAGAGCCATGTTGACCGCCACCGTGGTTTTGCCGGTGCCGCCCTTGCCGCTGGCCACACTGATCAGCATACCTTGTCCCCCTCCGTCGGCTTTGGCATCAATATGCCGATATTATTCACAATACGCAGCAAGCGCTCGGCATCCGCCTCGGTCGGGCACACCGGAACCTGCATCAGGACGCCCAGCCCCTCGGTTTTCTCATGAAAGTCGTCTTCGCTCAACGCGCCGACCAGGGCCGTGTTGATCATGGGATTGGCCTGCACCACCTGTTCGATCAGGGCCAAACCCGTCATATCGTCAAGCTGCTCATCGGCGAGCACCAGATCGGGGCATTGTGCCCGAACCTGATCCAAGACGGCCCGACCGCTTGCGGCCACTGTCAGTTCAACACCCGGCTCGCGCCGCAATCGGTCAATCAACGCGGCGCAGCGCGGACTATCCTGGGTTGCAACAACAATAATCACGCTCTGTTCTCCCTGTTTTATATGCCTGGTGTTTCCCTTGAAAACGCAGGCTGGTTGCGGGGAAAGCACCCCGGCCTTCCCCCGCCGTGCAGAAGCGCGTATCACCGGTTGCGGCGACGGATACCTCGGCCGCAACCAAAACGGCCACCCCGTCCCCGGCCCTGTCCGAGTCTTCCTCCCAAACCGCGTCCCAAGCCCAAGCCGATTTGCGGCAGCCGAGTCCCCTGCTCATCCTGACCAGAGACACCACCGGTTCCATCCTGTCGCCAGCAGACGCCTCTATTTCCCAAAGGTCCATTTCCATACGGTCCTGTACCATCTTGTCGTGGCATAATTTCCTCCTATCAAAACTTTCAACGTTTACGCAGTGAACCAGATGTTGCGCCGCGTACCCGTCCACCTCGATCCGACTCTTTGTCGTCCATCGTCTGGGGGTTCCGGCAAGAACTCCCATCCTGGATCGGGCCGATGGCCCAACCACGGCGAATCTTGCCCCGGCAACATAACCGCCGGCCGCAACCAGGCATCCTGAACTCGCTTGCCCAGGCTCCACCGCGCACGCAGCCAGCCAGCACATGGCCGACCTCGCCCGCGACAAAGGAAACCAGTTCAATCCCGCCTGCTTCGAGCATGGCCGCAGGCTGTGCGGAAACCGCACCGCAGATGAGCAGCGTTACCTGCTGGGATTGGAGAATGCGCACCAGTTCAGCGACGCGCTCCGGAACAAAGTTCAACCGTATGCCGTATCGCACTTCCTGGTCGACAATTTCAACGATCAAGAGGGTGCGTGCTGCATCGAAAACCGGCGAGATGCGCTCACCCCAAACAGTCACGGCAATTTTCTGATGGCGAGGTGGACGTTCCATACCCTCTTTATGCACAATCCGTGCCCGAATAAAGAAACAATTACCATAGACACAACATGCTGATATTGCAAGATAAAATAAAAATGACCCCGCACCCTGATTGTTCAAACCAGTCGCACACAGTTGCACCTTACGACTATGCGCGACCCTGCACAGTCGCAGCTATGCGCCTGTGGTAGCGGGCTGACGGTGACGTCCGTCACGATCGGGAAGAACGATGCCCAAGCGTTTGATTTTACGAAACAGCGTGCTTTTATGGATCCCCAGCTCACGGGCCGTGGCCGACCGGTTGTAGTCATTGCGCGCCAGGGCCTGAAGGATCGCTGTTCGTTCGTCTTCGTGTAGGCTGGCTGCCAATCCACCCCGAACAACCTGCGCGGCTTCAGGGATCGGCGTGGAGGTCTGGAGCAACGAGGGCGGCAAATGGTGCAGAGCGATTCGTCCCTGCTCGCAGAGGATGAAGGCATGTTCGATGATATTTTCCAGCTCGCGAATATTGCCCGGATAGTCGTGTCGCATCAACCGCTCCAGCGCCCCAGCCTCGATGCCTTCGATTGCCTTGCCCTGCAAGCGGTTCATTTTCCGGATAAACTGTTCGACCAACAGCGGAATGTCTTCGGTCCGGCGGCGCAGCGGCGGCAGATTTAAGCACGCTACATTGATCCGATACAAGAGATCGCGCCGAAACCGGCCTTCACGCACCAGAGCATCGAGGTCTCGGTTAGTGGCAGCCACGATCCGAACATCAGCCTCTTCGCCGCGCACCGCGCCCAGAGGGTAAAAGATGCGCTCATCGAGCACCCGCAACAGTTTCACCTGAAAGGCCGGGCTGATCTCGCCAAGCTCGTCAAGCAGCAGGGTTCCACCTTTTGCCAGACTGAAATAGCCGGGTTTGTCGCGCACCGCGCCGGTGAAGGCCCCGGTCTTGTAGCCGAACAGCTCGGATTCGAGCAGGGTATCGGGCAGGGCCCCGCAGTTGATGGCCATGAACGGCTGATCGCTCCGGCGGGACAGGTTATGCAGGCTGCGGGCCATCAGCTCCTTGCCGGTACCGGTCTCGCCGACGATCAATACCGAAGATTCGCTGACCGCCAACTGCGGCAGAATCGAAAAAATCTTCTTCATCAGGTGGCTGCGGCTGATCATTTCGCCCTGGCGGAAGGAGCCGTGCAACTCGTTGCGCAGCTCCTCTTCCACCGAGTTGTCGCGAAAGACCTCCACCCCGCCGAGGATGGCGCCGCTTTCGTCCCTGAGCGGCGAGGTCGACAGGGTGATGGGGATGCGCTTGCCCTCGCTGTTGATGATGTAGGTTGTACTCGACGCAAAGGAACGCTCCTCTTCCATGGCGCGGCGCAGGACGCAGCCGCTTTCGCACATGTTGGAGCGGAAGACTTCCCAGCAAAAGCTGCCGATGGCCTCTTCACGAGCAATGCCGGTGATGCGTTCGGCCGCCCGGTTAAACGACATGATCCGCCACTCGTGGTTGACCGTGAACACCCCGTCCGAGATGCTTTCAAGAATAATGTCGGTTACCCCGGGCGGGGCAAGGGTGTGTTGTTCGTCCATGGGATTTCAGAGGCAATGGGCCTGTCCCGGATGCGGGATAGCTGTCTTTTCAATAAGCAGCGTCCGGACAAAAGGCAAGTTTTACCCGTCTTCCCCGATGGGCAGGGCGCCAGAGACGTACTATGTCAACCATGGGCAAATACTCCTTGCCGAAACCCCGGAAAAATTGTACCTACTGGTATGTAAATTTTCAGAGAGTCGATTATGGATACACGAGAACGACTGATCACCAGCACCCAGACCCTACTCTGGGAACGAGGATATGTGGGGACCAGCCCCAGGGCGATCCAGCAACATTCCGGCGTGGGCCAGGGCAGCATGTACCACCATTTTTCCGGCAAGGCCGATCTGGCGCTGGCAGCCATCCTGCGATGCGCGGAACAGATCCGGGAGTATGCCGAACAGTGCCTGAGCGCGCCGGGAACCCCGCTTGAGCGTATCGAATCGTTCCTGCTCAACCAACGCAAGGTCTTACAGGGGTGTCAGCTGGGTCGCCTGACCCAGGATCCGGAAATCATTGCCAATCCCGAACTGCACCAACCGGTCGGCGCAACCTTTGACTGGCTGCAAAACCGCCTGAGCCAGGTGATTGCCGAGGGTCAGGCCAACGGAACATTGGATCCGGAACTCGACAGTCTGGATGCAGCTGCCGCCCTGGCCGGCGTCATGCAGGGCGGCTACGTCCTGGCCCGGGCCGCGGGAGACGACACCCCCTATTACAGCGCGGTCAGAGGCATGCTGACCCTGCTGAAGACAACGCGCCCGGCAACGGACCAGTGCAAAAAATAACCGTACGGCTCGCTTCGCCCTGTCGGTAGACCAGCACCGGTCGATGATGCCTCGCCCTGTTTTCACGCACCGTACCCCGCCTGCCTGCACGGTAGGCGGATTGTTTGTTTTTTTCTGACCTCCGGGAGGTAGCCATGTCCAAAAAGATCATTGTTATCGGCGGTTCGGCCGCCGGCGCCAAGGCTGCGGCCAAGGCCAAACGCCTCGACGAAAGCGCCGAAATTACCATCATCCAGAAATCGCCCGACCTGTCCATGGCCTCGTGCGGCTTTCCCTACTACGTGGGAGGCGTCTTCGACCAGCGCAACCAGCTCCTGTCGACCCCTGTGGGTGTGGTGCGCGATGCAGTCTACTTCAAAAACGCCAAAAACCTGACCGCTCTGGTTGAAACCGAGGCCCTGGCCATCCATCGGGACCGGAAAACCGTGACCTGCCGCAACCTTGTCACCGGAGAACAGCAGGACCTTGCATACGACAAGCTCGTCATTGCCACCGGGGCCACGGCCAACCGTCCGCCCATTCCGGGCAGCGACCTGAGCGGGATATCCACCCTGGTCTCCATGGCTGATACCGACTATCTGCGGGCTATCCGTGACGAACAAAAAGTGCGTCGGGCCGTGGTGATCGGCGGCGGGCTGATCGGCGTCGAGGTGTGCGAGGCGCTCCAGAATTCGAATATCGAGGTCACGGTGGTCGAAGCGGTCGATCAGGTTCTGACCTTTCTGGACTGGGAGCTGGCCCAACTGGTGCAAAACCACATGCGTTCCAAGGGGGTCCAGGTGATCACCGGCAAGGGCGTCAAGGAATTTCTCGGTGAGAACGGCAAGCTCACCGGTGTCCGTCTTGCAGACGACACCGTGCTCGACTGCGGACTGGCGGTGATGGCGATCGGCGTCCGCCCCAACAGCGCGCTGGCCAAGGAGGCCGGGCTCAACATCGGCTCCTTCGGCGGCATCGAGGTCAACGCGTTCATGCAGACCTCGGATGCGGATATCTACGCGGCTGGCGACTGCGTAGAGATTCCCCAGCTCCTGACCGGCCGGTCAACCTTCGCCCCCATGGGCGACCTGGCCAATCTGGAGGGTCGCGTGGCCGGAGAAAACGC
The DNA here is from genome assembly GCA_050952385.1 of Desulfobulbus sp. Taxonomy (GTDB): domain Bacteria; phylum Desulfobacterota; class Desulfobulbia; order Desulfobulbales; family Desulfobulbaceae; genus Desulfobulbus. Next base: position 468,434 of record JBMNKV010000001.1, read on the forward strand.
GATTCTGGGCAACACCGTCACCTTCCCCGGAACCATCAACACCGGAATTTGCAAGGTCTTCGACTACACCGCCGGCTCCACCGGCCTCTCCGAAAAAGCAGCGATCAAGGCCGGCATCGAACCGACCACCGTGATATGCGCCAATCCGGACAAACCGGGGTTCATGGGCGGGAAAATCCTCATCTCCAAAATGGTGGTGGACCGGGATCAGCGCATCATCGGCTACCAGTGCGTGGGCCTAGGCGACGTCAGTCGCCAGATCGCCACCGCGGCCATGGCCATCCAGGGCAAAATGAAGGTGGAAGACGTGATCAACGCCGACCTGCCCTATGCCCCGCCCTTCTCCCCGGCCATTGACCATTTCATCACCACGGCCCATATCATGCAAAACAAACTCAAGGGCAGGATGACCGGGATCAGCGCCCGCGAGGTTTGGGCCAAGGTCGAGAACGGAGAGACGCCGTTTTTCCTCGATAACCGGAATCCGAACGAGTACGAGGAGATGCACCTGGGAATCGGCGAGCGCCTGATCCCCATCGGCATGCTGCGTGGACGCCTGGACGAGCTACCCGCTGACAAGAATGCGGAAATTATCTGCTTTTGCAAGATATCCATGCGCGGCTACGAAGCCAACTGCGTCCTTCGGGCGCATGGGTACACCAATGTGAAGGTCATGGAGGGCGGCGTCATGGCCTGGCCCTATCCCCGAAAAAAATAACCGTTTCCGGTAGGTTTCCGTAAACGCGTACGCCCCGGTCGCCGCATCAAAACGGCCCGGGGCGTTTCTCTTCCAACTCTCTTGGCGCCCATGCTCAGCTGCGGGCGGCGCTCCGTTTGCACCGCAACCATGCGCGACAAGTCTCTTTTCCTGCCTTTTTACTTCATATGGACCGGAACGCCCCGCTCCCGGAGATAGTCCTTGACCTCCTGAATGCGCAGGGTGCGGAAATGAAACACAGAGGCAGCCAGCAGAATCCGGGCCCCGCCCACAACCACGGCTTCATGAAAATGTTCCAGCGTTCCGGCCCCGCCCGAGGCGACCACCGGGACCGTGACCGCATCGGCAACAGCCCGCAGAAACGGCAAATCAAACCCTGCCCGGGTTCCATCACCATCCATGCTGGTGGGCAGAATGACGCCGGCGCCAAGTTGCTGACACTCAGCTGCCCAGGCCACCGCATCCTTGCCGGTCTGCCGGGTGCCGCCAGCCACCACCAGCTCGAACCCCGAAGGCATGTCCGCATTGCGTCGGGCATCCACAGCCACCGTGATCCGGTCCGCGCCGAACCGCTGAGCCGCCGTCCGGACCAGATCCGGATTCCGAACAGCCGCACTGTTCATTGAAACCTTGGTTGCACCGGCATCCAGGGTGAGCTGGATATCATCCAGTTCGGCAATGCCTCCGCCGACGGTCAGCGGGATGCTGATGGCACCGGCCACCGCCCGAACCCACTCCAGACGATTCTTTCTGTTTTCCAGGGTGGCGGCAATATCGAGCATGGCCAGCTCGTCGGCACCCTCTTTCTGGTAGAAGGCGGCGCTTTCAACAGGATCGCCGGCATCCCGCAGATCGGCGAAGTGAATTCCCTTGACGACACGTCCATCCTTCATATCCAGGCACGGCATAATCTTGACAGGTTCCATAACTGCTCCTCACTGGGAAAAAAGTTGGTTGCTTCCTACCAGCAAAAAAAACGATCGGCAATATTTTCCATGCAGTTGTGCAGGGGGCCTTCTTTTTTCTTTCTCCCCGGCCACATCTGTACGGCTCTATTTTCCTTTTTACCGAAAATACGGTACACATCAGGGTAATGCCCATGACTCCGCACCGGATCGACACGGGCACAGCCGGTGCGGCAGCGATTATCAACAAAAACCGCAAGGAGGGAGCATGAAACCAAGGCGCTCAAACCTATCCGTCCCCGGACACATGAAGAAGATGCACGGCAAGGCCAATACAAGTCCGGCTGATGTCATCATGCTGGATCTTGAAGACAGCGTTCCGGTGGAAGAAAAAGAGAAGGCCCGCGAGCAGGTGATCGAATCCCTGCTGGGCTTCGACTGGCAAGAAAAAACCGTGACTGTCCGGATCAACTCCCTGGACACCCCCTTCGCCTATCGTGATCTGCTTGATGTGGCGGAACAGGCCGGGCACATCATCGACGCCATTGTCCTGCCCAAGGTCAACCGGCCCGCCGACATTCACTTTGCCGACCACATGCTCACCGGCATCGAACTCAACCGTCAGCGTTCCACGCAGGTAGGCATTGAGGCATCCATCGAGACCGCCGAAGGTCTCCTGCATGCCACGGCTATCGCCACCGCCAGTCAGCGGGTTAAAACACTGGTTTTCGGCATCGCCGACTATTCCGCCTCGATCGGAGCACGGCTGGTCTCCATTTCAGGACACGGCGAAAAGGAAGAGGAAATCTACCCCGGCCATCGCTGGCACTTTGCCGTCAGCAACATGGTCATGCACGCCAAGGCAGCCGGCTGCCTGGCCATTGACGCGCCGTACGGCAACTTCAGGGATGCGGAAGGGCTCCGGCGCTCGGCAGTCATGGCCTGTGCGCTGGGTTGCGATGGCAAGTGGGCCATCCATCCGGGCCAGATCGAAGTGATCAACGAAGTGTTCACCCCTTCCGAGGAAGATATTGCCCTGGCTGCCAAGGTCATCGAGGCTGACCTTCAGGCCAAAAGCGAAGGCCGCGGGGCCATTGCCGTGGAAGGCCGGATGGTGGACCAGGCAACGGTCCGCCTGGCCAAAAAACTCTGGGAACAGGCCAAGTATTTGCGACTGGTCGAGTGAGTTTTTATCGCCAACTATCTGCACGCGTCACAAAAAAAAGGAGCACCCCAAAAGGGTGCTCCTTTTTATAGCATGATGTCGACAACAATCAGCCGATAACCGCCAGAACAGCGTCTTTTGCGACCGTGTCACCGGCGTTGCAGGTAAGCGCCTTGACCGTACCGTCGACCGGTGCGGCAAGGTTGTTTTCCATCTTCATGGCTTCGAGAACGACCACAGGTTCGCCAGCCTTAACCGATGCGCCAACCTCAACCAGGTATTTGATAACCAGACCAGGCATGGGGGCGGTCAGAGGCGTACCACCTTCAACAGCCGCTGCCGGAGCTGCGGCTGGCTTGGCTGCGGCGGCCGGAGCTGCGGCAGGCTTGGCTGCGGCGGCAGGCTTGGGCGCTGCGGCAGCCTTGGGTGCAGCGGCCGGGCGGCTGATAGCCACAGGCTGGAAGTCACCGGTCGGATCGACGTCGACGTTGAAGTACTCGCCATCAACAAAGACATTGAACGTGCGGATATTTTCGCTCTTCTCCGGAATCTCCTTGTCCGGAATCTCAATAACCTTGCCAGCCTTGGCCTTGGCAATCAGCTCATCCTGCTTCTTGACCTCTTCCAGGGTCACCGGCTTCTCACCGGGAGCTTCCTTGACCTTGCCGTACTTCCACTCCAGGAACTTCCGACCGGTGGTCGGATACTGGGCGTAGATGAGCAGGTCGTCAACATCCTTGGCCAGATCGCCAATCTCCTGCTTGGCCTTCTCCAGCTCGGGCTCAATAACCTCGGCCGGACGGCAGGCAATCGGCTCCTCACCACGGGCATATCCCTTCAGGGCCTTCTTCTGTACCTCGGGATTGATCGGAACCGCAGTCTTGCCATACAGGCCATAGCACAGATCCTTGACCTGGGCGGTGATCATTTTGTAGCGCTCGTCCGGCGTATCGAACAGAACGTTGTTGACCGTCTGGATACCGACAATCTGGCTGGTCGGGGTAACAAGCGGTACCTGTCCGAGGTCTTTCCGGACCCGGGGCAGCTCGCGGTATACATCGCCGATCCGATCCAGGGCATCCATCTCGCGCAGCTGGTTAACCAGGTTGGAGAGCATACCGCCCGGAGTCTGGTGCAGCAGAACGTTGATGTCAATCTGCGAGAGCTTGGAGGTATCGAGCAGATGCTTGTACTTCGGCATAACCTCTTTTTCCAGGATCTCATCGATCTCAACCAGCTTCCGGATATCGAAACCGGTGTCGCGGTTGGTGCCGAGCAGGGTCATGACCAAGGGCTCAATGGCCGGATGCGAGGTCCGCAGCGCGTACGGGCTCATGCAGGTATCGATGATGTCAACGCCAGCCTCGATGGCCTTTATCATACTCATGGAGGCCATACCGGAGGTATAGTGGCTGTGCAGATGGATCGGCTTGGTGGTCGCCGCCTTCAGGGCCTTGATCAGATTGTACGCATCGTACGGGGCAATCAGCCCAGCCATGTCCTTGACGCAGATCGAATCCGCGCCCATGGCCTCCAGTTCCTTGGCCTTGTTGACATAGTAATCGAGGTTGTACACTTCACCGCCCAGGCGGGGCTCGGTCAAGCTATAGCAGATGCAGCCCTGGAAATGCTTGCCGCTCTTCTTGATCTGCTTGACGACCGTCTCGAAGTTCCGGTAGTCGTTCAGGGCATCGAAGGTCCGGAAGATATCCATGCCGTTCTCAGCGGCACGCTCGACAAAGAGGGTGGCATGATCATCGGCATAGTTCCGATAACCGACCAGGTTCTGTGCCCGAAGCAGCATGGAAAAGGGGGTTTTCTTGATATACTTCTTCAAAACCCGCAGACGCTCCCACGGATCTTCCTGCAGGTAGCGGTGCATGGTGTCGAAGGTCGCGCCACCCCATACTTCCATGGCCCAGAAGCCGATCTCGTCCATCTTCTCGGCAACCGGCAGCATGTCTTCGGTCCGACCGCGAGTGGCAAACAGCGACTGGTGTCCGTCACGCAACGACAGATCCATGATCTTGACTGGATTTTCTGCGGCAGGACGATCAGGGGCGTAATTCATTGCGGTCATTTTCAATTGATCACTCATTGTTCTGATTCTCCCTCTGGAATGTTTTGGTACCATTCATTGATTAATAAATTAATACAGATCGCAATCAACCTACCTTCATCTGTTGAAGGCTTTGTACTGAATCAGGTTACGAAAATTCATGATGTTCTGACGGCCGGAAACCGCCCACAGGCTGGGCCCGATTTGCGGTTCAATCTCGAACTGTGCCGCCTGCGCCGCTTCCTCTTCCATCAGATAGGCGTTGACGGCGGCAAGAGCAGCGGCAATTTTCTTCTTTTGTTTAACCATGTGGTATCCTCTGCGATTATTGAGGAACGGCGCAGGACAGGCCCACACCGTTCCGATAACATACTTACAGCGGGATATTGCCGTGCTTTTTCATCGGGATGGTATCCCGCTTGTCCTTGATTGATTCCAGTGCCCGGATGATGCGGAAGCGGGTTTCCGCCGGTTCAATGACATCGTCGATATAACCGCGTTCAGCCGCGCAGTACGGGTTCGAGAAGTTCTCGTTGTACTCTTCCTCTTTTTCGGCCAAAAATGCGACAGGATCTTCGGCAGTCTTGGCGCCCTTGGCATAGAGAATCTCGACCGCGCCCTTGGAACCCATGACCGCGATTTCGCCGGTCGGCCAGGAGTAGTTGATATCGGTCCGCAGGTGCTTGGAGGACATAACGCAGTAGGCGCCGCCATAGGCCTTGCGGGTGATGACCGTTATCTTGGGAATAGTGGACTCCGCATAGGCAAACATGAGTTTTGCGCCGTTACGGATAACGCCGCCGAATTCCTGCTCGGAGCCGGGCAGGAAGCCGGGCACGTCGACGAAGGTGATGACCGGGATGTTGAAGCAGTCGCAGAAACGGACAAAGCGAGCGCCCTTGATGGACGAGTTGATGTCCAGTACACCGGCGTAGTAGGAAGGCTGGTTGGCGACGATACCAACCGCCCTGCCTCCGTAACGGGCAAAACCGACAACGATGTTGGGCGCAAAATTCTTCTTGATTTCAAAGAAGACGCCGTCATCGACCGTTTCGGTGATGACCGTCTTGATATCGTATGCCGCATTGGGGTTGTCGGGGATGATATCGTTGAGCATCTCCGAGCGACGGGTGATCGGATCGTCGGTGGGAACAAAGGGTGGATCTTCGAGATTGTTCTGCGGCAGGTAGGACATCAGATCCTTGATGTACTGGATGGCATCCATCTCGTCTTCGGCCGCGTAGTCGGTCACACCGCTCTTGGTGGTGTGCATGACCGCACCGCCCAGGTCTTCGGTGGTGATCTCCTCATGCAGAACGGTATAGACGACCTTCGGTCCGGTCAGGAACATGTAGGACTGCTGCTTGACCATGATGATGAAGTCAGTCAGGGCCGGAGAATACACGGCGCCGCCGGCGCAGGGTCCGAAGATGCCGGAGATCTGCGGCACAACACCGGAACTCAGGACGTTGCGGGTAAAAATCTCGGTATAGCCGGCCAGGGCTTCGATACCTTCCTGGATACGCGCGCCGCCCGAGTCATTCAGACCGATGACCGGGATACCGTTTCTCACACCCAGATCCATGACCTTGCAGATTTTCTCCGAAAGCGTTCCGGAAAGGGAACCGGCCAGAACGGAGAAGTCCTGCGCATAGATGTAGACCGGGCGGCCAGCGAGCTTGCCATATCCGGTTACAATACCGTCGCCCAGGAATTTGACTTTTTCCATGCCGAAGTTGTAGCAGCGATGGAGTTTGAAGGCATCGTATTCCTCGAAGGTGCCGGGGTCGAGGAGAGCGGCGATGCGTTCACGGGCAGTCATCTTGCCTTTCGCGTGAATCTTGTCGATTCTGTCCTGGCCGCCGCCCAACATGGCCTTGGCTCGTTTCTGTTTTAACTGCTCCAATTTTTTCTTTGTGCTCATGCTATCTCCTTGCTGCAGAATTCAATAAAATTCCGTGCCCGATTATGAAAAAGCCGATGACGGCGAATGGAGCGCATCCGCCGTCATCCTACGGCTTTTCATCCTTTAAAAACCTGCTTGCACAGCTCGCCCATCTTGCCGAGGTTGGCGCAATGATGGACACCGCAGGCCTTCATAGCCTCGATCTTGGCCTCGGCGGTACCCTTGCCGCCGCTGACGATCGCGCCCGCATGCCCCATCCGCCGTCCGGGAGGAGCGGTCAGGCCGGCGATAAAGCCGACAACCGGCTTATCCGGCATGTTCGCCTTGATCCACTCGCAGGCGTCTTCCTCGGCGTGGCCGCCGATCTCACCGATCATGACCACAGCCTTGGTCTCGGGGTCATCCTTGAATGCCTGGAGGCAATCGATGAAGTTGGTGCCGTTGATGGGATCGCCGCCGATGCCCACGCAGGTGGTCTGGCCGAAACCGACCTGGGTCAACTGATGGACCGCCTCATAGGTCAGGGTTCCGGAACGGGAGACAACGCCCCACGGTCCACCGGGTTTGACGATGGAGCCGGGCATGATGCCGATCTTGCATTCGCCGGGGGTCAGCAGACCGGGGCAGTTGGGACCGATCAGGCGGGAATTGGGCTTGGTGGCCAGATAGTTTTTCACCTTCATCATGTCCAGCACCGGGATGCCTTCCGTGATGCAGACGATCAGCTCGATCCCCGCGTCAGCGGCCTCCATGATGGCATCGGCGGCAAAACGCGGCGGCACGAAGATCATGGAAGCGTTGGCGCCGGTCTGTTTGCGTCCTTCCTTCACAGTATTGAAAATCGGCACATCGTCCATCTTCTGGCCGCCCTTCCCGGGAGTAACCCCGGCAACGACGTTGGTGCCATAGGCGATGCAGGCGCGGGTGTGGAACTGTCCTTCCGATCCGGTGATACCTTGTACAAGCAGGCGGGTGTTTTTATCTGCAAATATACTCATTCTATTCCTCTATCACGATATAATTGACTTCCAAGAACCGACCAGAAACGCATCGGCCGCACAGCGGCGCATGCGCGACAGTCTCATCAGGCTACGAGCTTCGCGACTTTCTCGGCCGCGTCGGCAAGATCCTTGGCGGTCACCAGGTCCAGACCCGATTCGGCCAGAATCTTGCGGCCCTCATCCACATTGGTTCCTTCCATGCGAACGACGACCGGAACGCTCAGGTTCAACTTGGTCGCAGCGGCAACGACACCCTGCGCCAGGATATCGCAACGGAGAATACCGCCGAACACGTTGATCAGGATACCCTTCACGTTCGGATCCTTCATGATGAGCCGGAAACCGTTTTCAATGGCCTCGGCATTGGCGCCGCCGCCGACATCGAGGAAGTTGGCCGGAGAAGCGCCCGCCATCTTGACGATATCCATGGTGGCCATGGCCAGTCCGGCGCCGTTGACGATGTTGCCGACGTTGCCGTCAAGGTTGATATAGTTCAGGTCGTACTTCGACGCCTCGGCTTCCACCGGGTCTTCCTCGTCGATATCCCGCATCTCCAGCACGTCGGGGTGCCGATACAGGGCGTTGGAATCAAAATCCATCTTGGCGTCCAGGGCCAGAATGTTGCCTTCCGCGGTGATGATCAGCGGGTTGATCTCGACCATGGAGCAGTCATAGTCCATGAACAGGTTGTACAGATTCCTGACCAGGGCGCCCATCTGCTTCTGCAGGTCTTTCGGTGTTTCGAGGCCGAAAAAGATCTGATTGAGATGGAAGGGCTGTATGCCGGTCGCCGGGCTGATGTTGACCGTAACGATCCGCTCAGGAGTTTTGGCGGCAACTTCTTCGATGTCCATGCCGCCGTCCTGGCTGCAAATAATGGCGACGCTCGCCGTCTCCCGGTCGGGAATGATGGAGAAATACAGCTCTTTCTGAATATTCAACCCTTCTTCGACCAGCACTTTCCGCACTTTCTTGCCCTCTGCGCCGGTCTGTTTGGTAACCAGGGTCATACCGATGATGGAATCGGCAATGGGTTTGACATCCGCCTTTGTTTTGGCCAGCTTGACGCCGCCGCCCTTACCGCGGCCACCGGCGTGCACCTGCGCCTTGATGACGACCGGAAGCCCGAACTCATCGGCGATTTTCTCGACCTCGGCAGTCGTCAGCGCGAGTTTCCCCTTCGGGGTAGGTACATTGTACTTTCGAAATAATTCCTTGGCCTGATACTCATGAATTTTCATAAATGCGTCCTTTTTTGCGACGGGCCCCGCATGAGAATGCAAGGCCCCAGAGAAATAAGGTGGTACTCCGAGTCCCTGTCAACAATCAGCTTGTGACATACTACAGGTACAGCAACAGATCAGCACAATCTTGACGCGCCCGGAAGCAATTCTTCCATTTCGCCATCACAATGCACACAAGACAAAATGGAGCGCCCTAGAACTTCCGCGGCCCGATTGCAATCGTCCCGAACAGCTTTGCCCTCCTTCAGCAGCCACAGCAGTACATACAGCGGCGTTTAATTCCAGCAAAGCACAAAGAATTCAAACAAGAGAAGTGCCAACGAACCTGCTTCGGAGCGTACATGACAAGGGAGGCGACGAGGAGGAGAGATCGTACACGGGTCAAGACGTACGGCTTCAAGTCATCGCGCATCTCGCTTCAACAGGGAAGACGAGATGCTGAACCACCAATGCCGCTACTATTCCGAAAACCACTCCTGTTCCACCTGGTGGTGGAACGTACTACAAACTACTCCAAACGAGGTTATCGGGCGAAAACAACCTGCAAAAACCCGGAGCATTGCGCTCCGCACAATCAAGGGGGTGTTGAGTAATTTCGTTTCTCCGGCCCAAGATCCGCCTCAGATACGATCTAGAGACCCGCACACGCACCCTGAAACCATGCGACAACAGGAACGTCTTCCAGTTTCGCCCGAAAAAACCACTCAGAACTGACGATCTATAACCAGAATCGTTGACAAGAGTCAAGGGATAAAATCCGGAACAGCCTGTTCTTTTCCGTTCTTCCGCCAGTGGAAAGGAACAAACGCCGTCCGGGTTCGGAGGAAATCAGCGCCAATCAGCTATCAGAAAAAAATGAGGCGAAAAAACAAGAAAAAGCCTGCACGTCGCCCTACTTTGCCGGATGCTTGGGCGTCTTCTTGCGCTGGGAAATATTGTCAATCGAGATTCCCAGATGTTCGATCACGATTCCGGTATACCGTTGCACGCTATTGAGAATATAGGTCCGCAACTCGTGCAGGTCGCCGCTGAGCGGTTTGCCGAACGGCACATCGATGAACACGTCTATGCTGTAACCCGAACGTCCCGAACGGACCTTGATCTTGCGCACCGCAATCTCACTGTCGCATTCGTCGATACAGTGCAGAATCATCTGGGTCAGGGCCGCCTCGGAAATGGTTACCTTGCCAGCCGCGGCCTTTTCCTCCCGCTCCTTGTCCTGATACTGCGGCTGCACCACCGATTTTTCAAAAAAACGGGAACGTTTGACACCGTCCTTGTCCCTGCCGCCCTTGAAAAAGATCCGGATCGTGTCTGAAAGAATCTGGGCATAGTCCCGTTTTACTTCAATCGCCGGCACGGGGATGACATGCTTGCCCTCTTCAAACCGGGACTTGATAGCATTCTCGATATCCTGCTGACTGGCGATCTCCTCGATCCTGATGATCTGGCTGATGGGCGGCAGCTCCAGCGCCTCGGCGACACGGGTGACCATCTTCTCCGAGGTGCCCAGCAGGAGAATCTTTTTGATTTTCTTCTGCTGGATCATATCGATCACGCTCTTCCGGTGTTCCTCATCGGTGAACAGGGCGGTACGGATGGCGCTGATGTAATTTTTTTCCTGTTTGGCCGACTTGCCAGCCAAAATAGTGGTCTCGTGAATCAGCAGCCCGTCGTCGATAATGTACGGCACCCCCAGCTTCTCGGCCAGGAGCATGGCGCGAAAGCTCTTGCCGGTACCACTCTTACCCACCAAGGCATAGACGGAGATCCCTTGCAGCCGCCCCTTGATCCGGCTGTAAAACTGATAGATCTCCTTTCCCGTCAGATAGATCCATTGCTGATCTTTCGTATTTTTTCCTGCGGCAGTGGTCATGACATTCCTGTTGACTCTCTGATCAACAATACAGCCCCGCGCATCCATGCGGGACCGGTGTGAACCGTTGCGTTCAACGGGCTGCTGGCTCCTCCTTTCCGGACCACCAAGTATCGAGCCATTGACCGACGCTGTAATAGAGAGGAAGCTGCGCGGGATGCTGCAGGCTGGACTTGTAGGCGATGCGATGATTGGCAAGATACCAGTTCGGCACCCCATAATACCCATACCAGAGCACTCTGTCCAGCGCCCGGCAAGCAACGACCAGGGCATCCTGGGTTTCTGCATAGACCACCGCATCGACCAGGGCATCCACCACGGGATCCCGGATTCCGGCGATGTTGCGTGATCCCTTGCGCGCAGCGGCCTGACTGGTCCAGTAGTCGCGCTGCTCGTTTCCAGGCGACTGGGACTGACCGAAGGTGGACACCACCATGTCGAAATCGAAATTCTTGATCCGGTCCGCATACAGTGCCGGATCAATACTCCGGTACTGCACCTCGATTCCGAGTTTTTTCAGATTGGCCGCGTAGGCGGCAATCACCCGCTCGAAGGCCGAATCCGCAAGCAAAATCTCGAAACGGAACACCGCGCCCGAGGCGTCGGCGAGATGACCGTTTTGCACGGTCCAGCCCGCCTCCTCCAGAATCTTCCCGGCGGCACGGAGGTTGTCGCGCAAACTCCCGGGAGGACGGGTATCGGGCGGCGCCAAGGCTTTGGTAAAAACCTCGGACGGCACGCGGTCGCGGAAGGGTTCGAGCAGGCGCAGCTCTTCGCCCTCCGGCAGACCTGAGGCCGCATAGATGGAGTTGGAAAAATAGGAGTTGCTGCGCGTGTACTGGGAAAAAAACAGGGTCTTGTTGGTCCACTCGAAATCCAGGGCCAGACCAAGGGCCTGGCGCACCCGGCGATCCTGGAAGAGCGGCCTGCGGGTATTGAACACAAAGGCCTGCATGCCGGCGTTGTTTTTATGGTCAAAGGTCTGCTTGACCAGTTCACCGGAAGCAAAACGACGGCCGCTCAGATCACGACTCCACTGCTTGGCCACGTGCACGGGCAGGACGTCGAACTCTCCGGCCTTGAAGGCCTCGACGCTGACCACCGGATCCTTGAAATACTTGATCACGATGGTGTCAAAGTTGAACATCCCCCTGCGGACCGCCAGGTCTCGGGCCCAATAGCCCGGATTTTTCCTGTAGGTGATGGATTTTCCCGGCACAACCTCATCCACCAGGTAGGGCCCGGTGCCCACCGGCACGGCCATGGCGCTCTTGCCGTCAACGGCATCGAAAGGATGCTTGAGGTAAAACTGACGATGCAGCACCGGCAACTGGCCCGCGATCAGGTGCAGCTCGCGGTTGATCCGCGAAAAATGGAAACGAATGGTGCGCTCGTCAATGACCTCGGCCCGTTCGATGTCGTGAAAATAGATCTGATAGAAAGGGTGCGCAGCCTCGCTCTTCAGGGTGTCCAGAGAAAAACGGACATCCTCGGCGGTCACCGGGGTTCCGTCGGAAAAACGCGCCAGCGGGTTGAGCGTAAACGTCACCGAGCGGCGGTCGGCCGCCAGGGTTATGTCCTCGGCAATCAGCCCGTACTCGGCAAAGGGTTCGTCCATGCTCGGCACGGCCAGGGTTTCGAAAACATAGGGGGCCAGACCAGCCGGGGCCGAACCCTTGAGGGTAAAGGGATTCATTTTTTCAAAACTGCCCAGATCGTGCAGCACCAGGGTGCCGCCGGGCCGGGCCTCGGGCGAGGTATACTCGAAGCGCTCAAATCCCTTGGGATACTTCAGCTGTCCGTCGATGCTGAGGCCATGGGCCGCAAAAAGCGCCGAGGGCACAGAGAAGAGGAAAAAAAGACAGACGACGATCCGCCGGGCAAACATGGGAACAGGAAGAGCACGCATGGATAACCCCGAAAAAAGGAGCGAAAAAGAACGTGAACAGTGTTCGATAGCCGCACTATACGCAATGACGGACGCTCTGTACAGCCCTTCCCGCCCGTCCGCCCTTCTAACATCCCAAAAAAATTTGACAAACCGCCCCGGTGTAATATGGTAGCGGCTGACTGGGCAACCGGTGCGCACCCAGGCTTCACACGGGTTCCGCCATTCTTTTTCTCACCAATACGGAGCTGTCCCCATGGGCCAAACCATCACCGAAAAGATCTTTGCCGCACACCTGCGGGACACCCCCTCGCCGGGGAACGCGGTTCTGGATATCGATGTCATCATGTGCCACGAAATCACCACACCCATCGCCATTGTCGATCTGATGGACAAGGGCATGGACCGGGTCTGTGATCCGGACCGGATCAAGGCGGTGATTGATCATGTCACCCCAGCCAAGGATTCCAAAACCGCAACCCAAGGCAAGATCATGCGCGACTGGGCCCGGAGGCACAACATCAAGGATTTCTTTGATATCGGCCGCAACGGCGTCTGCCATGCCCTGTTTCCGGAAAAGGGATTCATCCGTCCAGGCAACACCGTGATCATGGGAGACTCCCACACCTGTACCCACGGCGCGTTCGGGGCCTTTGCCGCCGGGGTCGGCACCACCGATCTGGAGGTCGGCATCCTGAAGGGGGTGTGCGCGTTCCGCCTGCCCACCTCGATGAAAATCGAGCTGACCGGCCAGCTCCCCCCTATGGTTTCGGCCAAGGACGTCATCCTGCGCATCATCAAGGAACTGACCGTCAACGGCGCCACGGACAAGGTCATCGAGTTTACCGGACCGGTGGTCGACGCCATGAGCATGGCCGCCCGGATGACCCTGTGCAACATGGCGGTCGAGGCCGGGGCCACCTCCGGAGTCTGTCAGCCCGATCTGGTCACAGCCCGTTATCTCTGGCCTTTTATCAAGGATGAGTACGCCAGTCCGGAACAGGCGGCCGAGGATTTCGCCCGCTGGAAATCCGACGACGATGCCGTCTATGAACGGGTGCTCACCCTGGACGTGAGCACGCTGGCACCCCAGGTCACCCACGGATACAAGCCGGATCAGGTCAAGGACATCACCGAGCTGGAGAACACGCCGGTCGATCAGGTCTATATCGGCTCCTGCACCAACGGTCGGATCGAAGACCTGCGCGAGGCCGCCGCGATCCTGCGTGGCAGGGTGCTTGCCCCCACCGTGCGCGGCATCCTGGTACCAGCCACGCCCGCCACCTATTCCCAGGCCCTGGACGAGGGGCTGATCCGGATCTTCATGGACAGCGGGTTCTGTGTCCTCAACCCCACCTGCGGCGCCTGCCTGGGCATGAGCAGCGGCGTCCTTGCCGAAGGGGAGGTGTGCGCCTCCACCACCAACCGCAACTTCAACGGCCGCATGGGCAAGGGGGGCATGGTCCACCTGATGAGCCCGGCCAGCGCCGCCGCAACCGCTGTTGCCGGCGTTATCAGCGATCCGCGCCGTTTTGCGGCATGATTCCCACGAGAATACAGAGGACCAACCATGAAAACATTCGGCGGCCCGGCAGCCTTTCTTGACCGAAACGACATCAATACCGACGAGATCATCCCGGCCAAATATCTGACGGAGATCAGCAAAAAGGCCCTGAAACCGCACCTGCTGGAAGATCTGCGTCTTGAAGGACAAAACTTTGATCCGCACTCGCCGGAGATGCAGGAGGCCCGGGTCCTGATCACCCGTTCCAACTTCGGCTGCGGCTCCTCCCGCGAACATGCGGTCTGGGCGCTCGAGGTCAACGACATCAACATGGTGATCGGAGAAAGCTTTGCCCGCATCTTCCGGCAGAACATGTTCAACTGCGGCATTCTGGCGGTGGAACTGGCCAAGGACGATCTGGACCGGCTCTTCGCTCTGAAGGGCAAGGTCATGGTCGAGGTGGACCTGGACGCGGAACAGCTGACCGCCACCGGCGACGGCGACCAGGTTACCTGCTTGTTCCAGCTCAATCCCTTTGACAAGAAGCTGATCGCCGCCGGGGGCTGGCTGGCCTTTGCCGAGGCAGCCTACTGACAGCGCCCGCCGCGTTGCGCAAGACATTCCAAGACGCCGGTACGGGCCAAGCTCCATTTTTCCGGACCGCTCGCCTCACGACGCTCGAACACGGTTTTCCCGGTGCGCGACCGGGAAAACCGTTCGACAACCCCGAAATCTCCGCCCAAGACCGTGACACAGACAGGAGAGGCCCCTTCGTTTCTGCGCGGTCTCTTCCTGTCGCACGAAAATAAACAAGCCGCTCTGCGAAAAATCTGGTACACTGCCACGGGTCGCCCCGGCAACTAAAGGATTAAGGATTTCGCATCTGAAGATCTCATGCCTGGGCACCGCGCAGCATGTCCACCAGGACAACCGCCCCTCTCTGGCGCCAGGGGAGTCCGCCTGAGCTTTATAACCATCCCATGCATTGCCTTGCCCATATCGTGGAGAGACACAAAGGCACGCACAGGGATTGTGCGGCTAGTGCCACTGTGGGGATCACGGTTCACCTGCGCACACCTGATAATTTAAACGTTGCAACGCGTGACCGGGACGCGGACAGGGCCCGAGCCGTTCCTCGACTTCCCGGTACCTGCGCTGCTCCTACATCGCGCCTGCGGACCACCACCCGCCGCAACCGCGCCATCCCCGTCTCTCCCCCTCGTGTGAGCCATGGAAAACGCATTTGCCGATCGTATCAATGATGTGCCCAAATCCTTTATCCGGGAAATCCTGAAGGTAACCGTCGACCAGTCGATCATCTCCTTTGCCGGTGGCCTTCCCAACCGTCATTTCTTTCCGGTGCAGGGCCTGCAAAAAGCCGCCAACGATGTCTTCGCAGAGGCGGGGTACGATATTTTGCAATACACGAATACCGAAGGCTATCCCGGCTTGCGCCAGTTTGTCGTTGACCGGTACAAAAAACGGGAAGGGCTGGAAGTCTCCATCGACGATATCCTGATCACCACCGGCTCGCAGCAGGGCCTGGACCTGTTGGGCAAGATATTTCTCAACGAGAACGACGACGTCCTTATCGAGGAGCCCGGCTACCTGGGCGCCATCCAGGCTTTTGCCATGTACCGGCCGCGGTTCAACCCGGTCACGGTTCGGGAGGGCGGCATGGATACCGAACAGCTGGCCGACGTCTTGCGAAAGCGGCGTCCCAAACTGCTGTACACGGTCCCCAACTTCCAGAATCCCAGCGGTATCAGCTACAGCGAGGCAAACCGTCGGGAGGTCGCCGACCTGGTCCGCGACAGTGGCTGCATCATCATCCAGGACGACCCGTACGGCAACCTGCGTTTTTCCGGCACGCCGAAGCCATCGTTCAAAAAGATATCGCCGGAAAACACCGTGCTGCTCGGTTCGTTTTCCAAAATCGTGGCCCCGGCCCTGCGCATCGGCTGGATGGTGGCACCGCCCGCGATCATGGATAAACTGGTCACCGCCAAACAGGCTGCCGACCTGCACACCGATTACCTGGCCCAGCGCATTCTGGACAGATACCTTACCGACAACGACATCGACGCGCACATCGCCACCATTGTCGCCCAGTACGGCAAGCAGAAGGAGGCGATGATCCAGGCCATCAACCAGTATTTCCCGCCCGAGGTGCAATCCACCAATCCCGACGGCGGCATGTTCCTCTGGGCCACCCTGCCCGAAGGCATGTCGTCGATGACCCTGTTTAGCGAGGCCATCAAGAAAAAAGTGGCCTTTGTGCCAGGCACCCCCTTCTATGTCAATGTCAAGGACTGCAATACCCTGCGCCTGAACTTTTCCTGCTCGGAAGAGCCGGTGATTCTTGAAGGGATCAAGCGGCTCGGTCAATCGATCAGGGATCTTGCCTAGGGCAACATTCCGGCAATCCCTGAGCAGCAGCTTGCCAAACCGGAGTCCGCTGCTTAGGGTGTGGGCTACAGATCCCCCTTAATCTTCACAGGAGGTACGTACACACATGGCTCTACAACAAAAAAGCACGGTTCTTCGTCTCTGTCTGTCTTTTGCCCTGGCGGCGCTTCTTTTGACCGGTTGCGACAGCAATCAGGATAAGAAGGCACCCCCGGCCGACGCAGTCTCACAGGAAAGCGTAAAAGACACTGCCAAGAACGCTGTTGATGCAACAGTGCAGGCTGTCGAGAAGGCGGCCGACGAGACGACCAAGGCTGTGGACTCCATGGCCGACAAGGCAAAGGAAGCAGCCCAAAGCGCTGGCGAACAGGCGAAAGCATTCGTTGAGAAGGCGGAAGCCACAGTCAAGGCAACCGGCGAGGAAGCCGCCGACGCCGCGGCCAGGGCAACGGATGCCGTGAGCGAACAGGCAAAGGAAGCGGTTCAGACTGCCGGCGAACAGGCGGGGGCAATGGCTGAGAAGGCAGAAGCCGCAGCCCAGGCTGCCGGAGAAAAAATCGCCGACACAACGGAAAAGGTGGTCGAGACCACACCCGATGCGGCCAAGCCCGCTCCGGAAGCAGCCGCAGAGCCGGCTCCCGAAAAAACAAAAAAAGCGCCCAAAAAATATCAGCTGGAAGGCTGCTGATCCGCCTCTCACCCACGCACAACAAAAGAGCCGCTTCCCTATTGGGAAAGCGGCTCTTTTCTTTTCAGCCCTTGTGCTTTTCCGGGTAGCGACCCGAAGACCCGGGACGCTCAGAGCGAGACCGCTGCCAGCGCGCGCACAGCGCTCTCCTGCTCCGGGGTCAGCTCCGTGGGGATAGACACCGCAATCTTGACCAGTAGATCGCCCCGTTTCCCGATGGGGCCGGAAGGAAGCCCGTGCCCCTTGATCCGCAGCTTGGCCTCCTGTTGCGTCCCGGCCGGTACCCGGACATTGAATTTCTTGCCGTCGAGCGTAGTCACCTCGATGGTGGTGCCCAAACAGGCCTGACTGAACGGGATGCGCTGCTCGAGCACCAGATCATCCTCGACACGCTGAAAAAGTGGATGCTCGGCCACATGCACCTTCAGGTAAAGGTCGCCGGCAGGACCACCGGTAGGAGAAGGCGCTCCCTTCCCGGAGAGCCGAAGTCGTTTACCGTCCTCGATGCCCTTGGGAATTTTGACCGAAACATTCTGGGTCTCGCCGCCCTGACGAAGGCCAACCGTCTTTTCACCGCCGTGCAGAACCTCTTCCAGGGTGACGGTCATTTCATAGGTCAAATCCCGCCCCTTGGCCGGTTGGGGGCGACACCCGCCGCTGGCACAGCCGCCCATGCCGCTCTGTGCAAAGAACGACTCGAACGGTGAACCGCCGCCTGTGGCGCGGAAGCCGCCGGTATGCATGCCTCCCATGTTCCGGAATGAACCGCCGAAGCCGAACTGCCGCAAGATATCGTTGAGGTCGAAGTTGCGAAAGATGTCTTCCTGCGAATAGCGCTGACGAAAACCCGCCTCGCCGAAGGTGTCGTACTGCTTCTTTTTCTCCGGATCGGAAAGGACGGCATAGGCCTCGCTGATCTTCTTGAACTGCTCTTCGGCCTGTTTATCGCCGGGGTTTTTGTCGGGGTGATACTTGAGCGCCAGCTTACGGTAGGCTTTCTTGATTTCGTCGGCGGTGGCGGTTTGGGTAACGCCCAAAATCTTATAATATTCCATCTGCCTTGCGTAGGTGAAAGAAAAAAAGAATCAGAAAACAGGATACCTTTCACACTATAAGCGCGAAAACCGGGTTGTCCATCGGCAAGAACGCTGCCCGCCTACAGTCCGACTTCCCCGTCAAGGTCTACGTGCAGGGGCAAATCGGCTCTTCAACTGCTCCAGAACCCGCTCCCGGTGGTTGGCCTTCTGATTGAGCAAAATGACAAAGGCCTCCCCGTCCGGCCCGTATCCGGCCAGGTTGTAGACTCCGGTCAGGGTGCCGGTCTTGACCCGAACCCCCTGTTTGACCGGCAACAGATCCGCATGGGGACGAAAGGCTGCCAGCAGCCGCAGCATGGAACGAGCCGTGACCCGGTTGTCCCGTGACAACCCGGCCCCCTCGATCTGGAACAGGGTATCGGCGCTTTCACGGCCCAGTTGCCGCGCCAATACGCCCTGCACAGCAGTCCTGCCCTTGGCCCAGGTTGCCGGCGGCCCAAACCTCCGGACTCCGCAGGCCAGATAAACCTGGTTGGCGGTGAAATTCGTGGAATAGTGCAGCATGCTCCGAATGATCTCGACAAGCGGCTGGCTGGCGAAATGGGTGTGGACAAGGTGTGCGTCCGTCGGAGCCGGACGGATGCCGCCCAAGCCCTGCACGGCGATCCCTTCCCGGCGCAGCAGGGCACACAGCAGTTCACCGGCATGGCGGGCGATCTGCCCGGTCGCCTCCGCACCCTGAAAACAGATGTTGAGCCGGTACGATCCAGGCGCAAGCCCTGCACCCAGCTCCGTCATAATCGGCAGGGTCGGGGTCTGCGACTCGCCGGAACGAACCCGACCCGAGGCCTCCTTGACCAGGGCGACGCTGTTGAAGTTCACCGACACCGGTCCGACCGGTGCATCATAGGGGTTGTCGCTGTTGCTCCCGCCCGGAACCTGGTGCTCCAGGGCAAAGAACGAGGTATCGATGTAGAGCTGATCTATCTGCTGTATCCCTTTGGCCCGGAGCTGCCGGGCCAGGGTGGTGACGGCTTCGGAGACCAGCGTGGGATCGCCCTGTCCCCGAATGTAGAGGTTGTTTCTGCGATCAAGATAGCACTCGGTGGCAAACCGGTACGCCGAGCCCAGTATCTCCAGCGCAGCAGCCGCGGTGGCGATTTTGACCACACTGGCCGGAACCAGAGGCTGATCGAGATTACAGCCCCCGATCAGCCGGTCCGTCCGGTCCACCACACCGTACGCGCCGCGGACGATGAGCCCATCCATGCCCGGACAGGCGGCGGCCTGACCGTTCAGCCCGCTTGCCATGGCAAAGAGCAGTCCTGCCAGAGACAGCCGCAGGAAAAACCGCTGCCCGCGCCGCTGGAGCCCCATCCTTCTTGGTCGATCCCGGTCGATCTCAGTCGATCTTGGGCAGGCGGGCCAAAGAGGCGTCGATCTCTTCCTGCGAGCAGGTCTGATCGCTGAGTTCTCCGCTTAAGTACTGGTCATAGGCTGCCATATCGACAAAACCAACTCCGGAGAAGTTAAACAGCACGTTCTTGGGCCTGTCGGGCTCCCGCATGGCCTCGATGATTGCACCGCGGATAGCGTGGGTCGTTTCAGGAGCAGGGATGATGCCCTCGGTTCGTGCAAAGAGCAGGCCCGCCTCGAAGCACTCCAGCTGGTTCACCGCCCTGGGTGTCACGATGTTTTCCCGGACCAGGGCGGAGATGGTCGGGGCCATGCCGTGATAGCGCAGACCGCCGGCGTGGAATCCCGGGGGCACGAAGCTGTGGCCCAGGGTGTACATGTAGAGAAGCGGCGTCATCATGGAGACGTCGCCGGCGTCATAGGCCAGCTTGCCGTTGGTCATCGACGGGCACGAGGCGGGTTCGTACCCGACGAACTCGATCTTCTTGCCGTTGAGATAGTCGGGGACAAAGGGAGCCACGATCCCGGCAAAGTTGGAACCGCCGCCGCAACAGCCCACCACCACATCGGGAGAGTACCCGGCGATCTCCATCTGTTTCTTGGCCTCCAGGCCGATAATGGTCTGGTGCAAAACCACATGGTTGAGCACCGAGCCCAGCGAGTACTTGGTGTCCTCGCGGTTCATGGCCTCCTCGATGGCCTCGGACACGGCCATGCCCAGTGACCCGGTGGTATCCGGCGTTTCGGCCAGTATGCGACGACCGACCTCGGTGTCCATGCTCGGGCTGGCGACCACATCGCCGCCATAGGTCTGGATGATGAACTTGCGGTAGGGTTTCTGATCAAAAGAAACCCGCACCATGAACACCTTGCACTCCATGCCCATCATGCAGGTGGCCATGGCCAGGGCCGAACCCCACTGACCAGCCCCGGTTTCCGTGGTCAACCGTTTGATTCCTTCCCGTTTGTTGTAGTAGGCCTGCGCCACCGCGGAGTTGCCCTTGTGGCTTCCCACCGGGCTGAGGCCCTCGTGTTTGTAAAAGATCCGTGCCTTGGTGCCCAGGGCCTCTTCCAGCCGGGTGGCCCGCACCAAAGGCGAGGGCCGCCAGATCCGGTAAATATCCAGGACCTCGTCCGGAATCTTGATGAACCGCTCCTGGCTGGCCTCCTGCTCGATCAGGCCCATGGGGAAAAGAGCGGACAGCTTGTCCGGACCGATGGGTTTCTTGGTCACCGGGTCCAGGGGCGGCTGCAACCCATTGGGAATGTCCGGAACAACGTTATACCAGCTGGTCGGCATTTCATCTTCACGCAGCACAATCTTCTTCATGCTTTCTCCTTTCTCAACGAATCATTCAACGGCACCACCGCGTTTATGCGAAGAAACACCGCTTTGTATAAACAAGACATTCACCCCGAACACGTGCCGGGACCATCCGGGGTTATCTACAATATTTCAAAAAAATTCTCAAGAAGACGAAGAGTGTTCACGCACGCCGGTTTTGAGGATCCGGGCGCGCAGGGCCTCTTCTTCCGGCAGACCGAGCACCGCCTGCAGGATCTCCCGGGGGTTGGTTCCGGGTTGCCCCTGCGTGGTTTTCAGCTCAAGCATCAGTTCCGGCCCTGCTTCCAGACGAACCACCAGTGGACGCAGATCCAGTGAGGTGTGTCTTTTTTTCCGATACCGCTCGATCACGTAGGTGTCCCGTGCCAGAAAATCGTGTATCCGCTTGCACACCACCTCCGAGCAGTCCACCTTGCCGATCCGGTAGCTGGTGATGCTCTCCTGCGCCGTCTTCTTCGGCGCAACAGCCACCGCGGTGACCCGAATGCTCGGGGGCAGATGGGTGTTGAACAGCCGCATTGCCGCCTCCATGGAGGGCAGCGGGCGGGCCAGTTCCACATCAAAGTATTCGCTCAGACTCTCCACGCCCACCGGCAGGGCCTGGCTGAACGAGACCCGGGGCGAGGGGTTGAAGCCTTGCGAGAACAGCACCGGCAGACCGGTGCGGCGCAGGGTGCGGAAGATCAGTTGCAGCATTTCCAAATGGCCGTAGAAACGGCTGTCGCCCAGCCGGGTATAGCTGACCCGGTAGCGCATCCCTTTCTTTCCCGGCCCCGCGCCGGACACGCGCCGCGAAGGCGTGGACGGCGGCTCTCCGGCAGGGTGTTCCCCATGCACCACCGGCTGCACGGTCTTGAAATCGCACAGCCCGCAGCCCTGACAGCCATGCACCCGGCAGTCCGGCGTGTACTGCCGCTGCCAGGCCCGCTCCCGTTCCTCCTCCAGAAACGCGCGGTCCACTCCGCTGTGCAGATGATCCCAGGGCAGGACCTCGTCCAGCTCCCGCTTTCGCAGGTACCTTTCCAGCTCCAGCCCGCAAGCAGCCGCGGCCTCGCGCCAGGAGTCCAGCCGGAAATGCTCGGACCAGCTGTCGAGCCGGGCTCCCCTGTCCCAGACCGCCTCAAGAAGCGCCGACAACCGCCGGTCGCCCCGGGCAAACACGCCTTCCACAAAGGATTGTTCCGGATCGTGCCACTTGATCCTGAATCCCTGCCGGGGCAAGAGTTCCTTTAAGCGGTCAAGCCGCGCCCGCGTTTCGCCCAAGCTCAACTGGGGCTCCCACTGAAAGGGCGTGTGCGGTTTGGGGACAAAGGCGGCGACTCCGATATTGATCTGCACCGGTCGCCCCTTGCCCTGCCCTCCCTGGGCCCGGGCCTTGCGCGCCAGCTGGGCAATACCTTTGATATCGGCATCGGTTTCCGTGGGCAGGCCGATCATGAAATAGAATTTGATCAACCTCCATCCCAGGGTAAAGGCGTCCCGGCAGGTGGCAAGCAGATCCTCCTCGCTGACCCCCTTGTTGATCACCTCGCGCAGCCGGTCGGTTCCTGCCTCCGGCGCGATGGTGAAGCCTGTTTTCCTGACCCGCCGGATCTCTTCCATGAGCTCTGGAGTCAACGTTCCGACACGCATGGACGGCATGGAGATCGACACCGATTCCCGGGCAAAGCGGTTCATCAGGCGGGTCATCAGGCTGCTCAGGCACGAGTAATCGCCGGTGGAGAGCGACAGCAGGGCCAGTTCCTCGAAACCCGAATGGGTGATGCCCTCTTCGGCCAGGGCCATGATCACCTCCGGGCTCCGTTCCCGCACCGGGCGATAGGTGATCCCGGCCTGACAGAAGCGACAGCCCCGGGTGCAGCCCCGGGCAATCTCCACGGCCAGCCGGTCATGCACCGGGTTAACCACCGGCACCAGCGGACGATGGAGGTATTCCCCGTCCGGCAGTCTGGCAAGCACCCTCTTGCGGACAAAGGGTCGCTGCGCTTGCAAAGGCTCCACCGCGACCAGCCGGTCCTGCTCGTACCGGGGCCGGAACAGGGCGGGCACATAGACGCCGGCAATTTCGGCCAGTCGCTCCAGCACCACGGGCCGATCCCACCCTTCCGCCTTGGCCTGCCGGAGCAGGGCCGCGATATCGACAATGGTCTCCTCGCCGTCGCCCAGGACAATGGCATCGAAAAAGTCGGCCACCGGCTCGGGGTTGAGCGCGCAGGGCCCGCCGCCCAGGATCAGCGGATGGGCAGCGGTTCTATCCCGGGAACGGGGCGGCAGTCCGGACAGGTGCAGCGCGGTGAGGATATTGGTGTAGCAGAGCTCGTGCGGCAAGGTAATGCCCACCGCATCATAGGCGGCCAGACCGACCCGCGCTTCAAGCGAAAAAAGCGGCAACCCGCGGCGGCGCAGCTCTGCTTCCATATCCACGTCCGGCACATAGGCCCGATGCGCAACCGCCCAGTCCGTCCGGTTGAGGATATGATACAGAATCTGCAACCCCTGATGGGACATCCCGATCTCGTACAGATCGGGAAAAAGCAGGCAGAAGTTGATCTTTGCGCGGTCGAGATCGCCGGAAACCGCATGCAGCTCGCCGCCCACATACTGGCCGGGCTTGCGCACCAGGGGCAGAATATCGTGGAGATCAAGGGGTGATGGACTGGTCATTGTGGCCGAAGCGTTTCAGAAAACACAGAAAAAAGATGAGAAAAAAAGATAATCGGGTAAAAAAGGTGCATCCGCGCCTGATTGACGACACCCTTTCCTGCGCATAAAAAATGGCCCGCAATTTGCAGTATTACCGACAAGCCGGCAAACGGTTTTTCCCGCCGGATGATTCATGGCACAACAAACGGAACAGACTATGAAAAATATCGCACACATCCTTGCCGTCCCGGTCCTGATGTTTCTTTTGGCAATGGGACCGGACGCCGCCCTTGCCCAGGCCCGACTCCTGGGCATCACCCACAGCAGTCCTACCCCCGGCGTCGAGCAGATCAGTCTTCAGCTCGACGGCCCCTCCCGGGTCAACGACTTCACCCTGGATGGCCGCCCGGCCCGGGTTATCTTCGACTTTCCTGGGATGACGCACAGCCGAGACGTCAAGAGCATCACCCGGATCAACAGTCCCCTGATCGAGCAGGTCCGGGTCGGCCGCCATGAAGGCGCTGCTGCCAAGACCCGGGTGGTGTTTGACCTGAAGACCCTGAAAGGGGTCCATTATACCTCCTCGTTTGATCAGGCGAACTCCAGCCTGATCATCCGTTTCACCGGCCCCGGAGCAGCAGCCACACCGAAGACGACCGCAGCCGCCACCCCAAAGACGGCAGTAAAGGCACCAGCTGCGGCGACCACGGCCCCGGAGCAAGCCACACCGCCTGCAACCCGGAAGCCTCCCCAGCCCGACAAAAAACCGACACCGGCGGAACCCCGGCAGAAGGAAAAGGCCCCGGCTTCTGCTCCCGCGGGAAAAACGTCTCCACCAGCCCAGCCCGTTTCAGACAAACCAGCCCTGAAACCTGCGGCGCAACCCGCTCAACCGGCTGCGCCGCAGGTGGCAGCTGAAAAGCCCGCAGCCGAAGAGAAAAAAGAGCCAGCCACGGCTCCGCAACCCGCGCCTGCGGCAGCCGCCGACAAGGCCGCGGCGGAAGCGTCGCCCCGACTCGAATCCATCGCCTTTGACCCGGACTCGTCCAAGGGCGAAATGGTGCTGTTCCGGCTCAACGGCTTCCACCCCCCGGCCATCCACGGGGTTGAAGAAGGCGTGCCCCGGGTGATCTGTGACTTTACCGATACCAGCGCAGCAGACCAGCTGCGCCGGACCATCAAGGCCAACGGGCAACACGTCAAAATGATTCGAACCACCATCACCAGCAAGCCGAAGAAGATCCGGACCGTGATCGATCTTGAACCCAACCGCAGTTACGATCTGCAACAGGTCTTCTTCAAGGACGAAAACCTGTTCGTCCTCATCGTCAACACCACGAGGTAATCAGCGAACCTCTTCCACCGTGAACTGCGGGGGCGGCTTCAGTCGATAGACAGCCGCCCCTTGCGGTTCTTGGCCGTACACCCGACCGATCTTGAGCTCAATAACACCCCCGACCGACGGGCCGGTCACCCGCAGTTCCCCGGGCCAGGCCCAACCATCGCTCGCCTCCGCCTGCGCGCGGCCCGTATACTGAATATCGAGCACCTGCTCGCCTTGGTCGATGAGCAGGTGCCGACGCAGTCCGGTACCCTCTTGGTTAAGCTGCACATGGTGGGTCAGGCCGCGTCGGTCGTTCCAGGCATACCAGAGCGCCTCCCCTCTTCCCAGCCTGCGCGCCGTTCTCGCCTCGTCGTCAAGCACGAAACCGCCCACCATCGGCAGCAGGTCTTCCGGGGTCACGGCACTCGGTACCCAGGTCTGCCAAAATTCCGACACTGTCGATCCCCGATACACCCGTCCCTTGCGGGTATCGACAAAGGTAAACTCCCGGCCATCGGCAACCACCAGGTACAGATCCCGGCCCAGCGGATCGTGCACGGCAAAACGCAACAAAGCGGGCCGCTCGGTCTGCACCGTTGCCGCCACCGCCCCCCTGTTGCCACGCACATCCCACTGCAACCGGGCATCCGCGTCCAGGGCCTGCGGCGGTTTCCGGTCAAGAAAGGCGAGCCAATCCGCCGTGTCGGCCACGGGAGGTGCCGGTCGCTTGTCTTTCTCTGCGCAACCGCTCAGCAACAGCCCCACCAGCAACAGGGACGAAAGTAGGTGTGACAACCGGCATGCGCTCATGGTCCGGGCTCCTTGATGGTGAGCGAGCGAATCTTGTCGCGCAACCGCTTGCTCTCCGGGCCGTCGGCCGCCTGGCGCAGGGCCCGCTGGTAGGCATCAAGCGCATCGGCGGGCCGCTTGGCCGCCACATAGATATCGCCCAGATGTTCAAGCACCGCCCCGTCTTCTTGCAAAAGGCTTACCGCCTTCTCCACTTCCCGAATCGCCTCCTCCAATTTTCCGCGGCGGTAATAGAGCCACCCCAGACTGTCGCGGATATAGCCGTTTTCGGGTTGCAGCGCGACCGCCTTGAGCAGGTACTCCTGGGCCTGATCAAGCTTGATGTTCTGGTCAGCCCAGGTGTAACCGACAAAATTCAGGGCCAGGGCGTTTTCCGGATCGAACACCAGGATCCGCTCCATCGTCGCCAGAGCGCCGGCAAGGTCTCCGTCCTCGTCCTGGAGCAATCCGTACTCGTAGAGCAGGCCCACGTGTTCGGGGAACAGGACAATGCCCTCGCGCAGGATCTGCCGGGTCTGTTGCCCCTGCCCCTGCTCCTGATAGAGGGCGGCCAGCAGGAGGAACATATCGGCATTACGGGTGAGCGGTTCCCGCACCTCCTGCTCCAGAAGTCGCCGGGCGGAACCGACCTTTTTTTCCGCGTGCAGCAATCGGGCGCGCAACAGGACCGCATCGGCAAACTCGGGCGCGCCATGCGGAATACGGCGCAGCTGCTCCAATGCCTGGTCGTACCGGTTTTCTTCCGCATAGAGCAGGGCCAAAAAGTAGCGGCCCTCGCTCAGCTCCTCTTCCCTGAGGAGACGCTCGACCATGCGGATGGCCTGACGGTAGCGCTGCTGCCGGGCATGAATCCGGGCGATGGTCAGATCGACCCGTGCCGGATCGTTGACAAAGGATTTCAGTCGCTGCAATTCGTTCAGCGCCGCGGCCTCGTCCTCTTTTAAAAGGTAGACGTGCACCAGGCCAACCCGCGCCGTCTCGTCGGCCTCGTCTTTTTCCAGAATGGTTCGGTAGGTACGGATCGCCTCGTCATACCGCTCGGCCCGGGTGAACACCTCGGCCAGCTCCATGGCCACTTCCGTCGACCAGTTCTGTTCCAGTGCCAAACCATATTGGGCAATGGCCTCGTCGATCCGGTCCTGGGCCCGGTCAATGCGCGCCATGAGCATGTGCCCGGGATAGGACCGTTCATCCCGGGACAACACCATCTGCACCAGGGGTTCGGCCTTGTCGACCAGGTTCGCATCCAGATACATCTCGGCCAGCAGCAGCATGATGGCCGGATCATCGGGATTGCTGTCGCTGACAATCTGGTACTGGCGCATGGCCTCGGCGGAATTTTCCTGCCGCAGCAGCACCTTGGCATAGAGCAGGCGCATTCCGGTGTTGTTCGGACGGGTCACCAGATAATCGCGCAACCAGTTTGCCGCCTCAGCAAAGCGGCCCAGACGGATTTGCAGAAGAGGAATTTTTTCGCTGATATATTCCGCCGACTCATCACAGTCCAGGGCCCTCTGGTAAAATTCGAGCGCCTCGTCGAAACGGAGCAGCAGCTCGGAGCGCCGGGCCCAAAGAAAGTGGAAGTAGGCGCAACTGCGGGCATCGTACTCTTCGGGCGTGATCTGCCTCTCCACGACCGGCACGGACTTGTCCGGGCAACCGCAGAGGGTTGCGACCAGGGCAATGGCGACCATCCCATAAAAAAAACGCGTGACAGACAAGAGTTTCAAGATTGGCATGGTCCACCTTGCCCGGCAAGCATCCGCATGACCTCCGAGCGGATCGCCTCCTGCACCTCGTCGACAGGGCGGTCGGCATCGATCCGCACGATGCAGGGATGGGAGAAGGAGGCGAACAGCTGGGCGACCCTGGTCAACTGGTCCAGTTTTTCAAACTCATTGGGGGGTTCCCGGCGGCCGATCTGAATCCTCTCCAGACTCTGCTGCGGAGTTTGCACGAGCAGCAGCACCAGGTCCGGTTCCGGCGCAAAGGCGTTCCGGGCGAAGATGTCCGCGGGATCGCACCCGGCAGCGCCCTGGTAGGCGGCGGTGGAAAAATAGTAGCGATCAGTCAGAACGATGTGGCCCGCCTCCAGCGCGGGCCGGATACACTGGTCCACATGCTGTTGCCGGTCCCGGATGAACAGGTCCAACTCCTGCTCCGGGGTGGCCCGGCTGCGATCCCTGTACAGGGCGCGAATTTTCTGACCGTAGGGCCCGTCGGTGGGCTCCCGGGTCGCGACCACCGCGCGCCCCCGGGACCGGAGAAATTCGGCCAGCAGGGGAAGTTGGGTCGACTTGCCTGTTCCGTCGATGCCTTCAAAGGCGATCAGATATCCGCGCTCATTCATGCCGGCTCCCGGCGTCGCCTGTTGTCGACAATCTCATGGGCCATGTCCAGGGCTGCGGCCAGGCTGGACGGGTCGGCCAGATTCTGGCCCGCAATATCGTAGGCTGTGCCGTGATCGACCGAGGTCCGGACCAGGGGAAGCCCCAAGGTCACATTGACGCCGTCGGTGAAGTGGAGCAGCTTGAATGGAATCAGACCCTGATCGTGATACAGGGCAATGACCGCGTCAAACCGGCCAGTGGCGGCCTGATAGAAGACCGTGTCCGGCGAATGGGGACCCGTGACCGTCCCCGTCGGGTTGCGACCGGCTGCGACGGCAATGGCCGGGCTCAGGATTCGCGCCTCTTCGTCGCCGAACAAACCACCCTCCCCGCAGTGCGGATTGAGCCCGGCTACGGCGATCCGCGGATTGGTTATCCCGAAATCGCGCTGCAGCGAGAGCCGGGTGAGCTCAATGCAGTCCGCAAGATCTTCCCCATCCAGCAGAGAGCCGACCTCGCGCAAGGGAACATGGATGGTGGCCAGCACCACCTTCAGCCGGGGACCGGCCATCATCATCCGCACCGTGCCGGTTCCGGTCAGGGCGGCCAGCATCTCGGTATGGCCAGGGTAGTTGTATCCCGCCTGGTGCAGGCCGGATTTACTGATCGGACATGTGACCAGACCGCTGCAACGGCCCTTCATAACCAAAAGCACCGCCTCTTCGATGTACCCGGCCATGGCCCGGGCGGTGTGCAGGTTGGGCTGGCCCCAAGTGATCGGTTCGGACAGGACCGGGCCGCTCTGCACCAGCGCTAGCTCCCCCGGAGAAACCGGTCGCCCCGGCTGCCGGGAAACAAGGGCAACGGACAGACCCAAACGCGCGGCCGCCTGGCGAAGCACAGCCGCATCGCCGATCACGAGCACGTCGCCCAGGGCCCCGGCAACGGCCAGTCGACAGAGAATTTCCGGGCCGACACCGGCCGGGCATCCCATGGTCACCGCCAGGGGCACATCACGGGAATGTTCAGGGGTCTTCATAACCCTATCCACAATCAAAGGCGTTTTGCAGGTGCGTGATGCGGGGTTCTCCCCCATCGGTCCGAGACAATTCCACGGAAATCACATCGAAACGGGCAGATGTCCCGGCCAGTCCATGGCAATGCAGGTAGGCGCGCGCCGCCCGGCACAGGTGCAGCTGCTTGCGGCTGTCCACCGCATCAAAAGGCGTACCGAACCTCGAAGAGCTACGGGTTTTTACCTCGACAAACACCATGGTTTGCCCGTCGCGGGCAACGATATCCACCTCGCCGTACGGGGTGCGGTAGTTTTTCTCGGCAATACCGTAGCCCTGTTCGCGCAGGTAATCAAGGGCCAGCTCTTCCCCGATCCGCCCCTTCTCCTGGGGCGTGCGCCGGGCCTTCATGCGCCGGGGCCCTCGCCCCCGATCACAAAGGGGCTGGGCTTGTCGGTGTGCTCGCAGTACTCCCGCACCCCGCGAAAGGTCGTCCGGTGCAGGGGACAGGGACCATATTGCCGAATCGCCTCACGGTGCGCCCGGGTCGGATACCCCTTGTGCACGTCAAACCCGAATTGCGGATACAACGTGTGCGCTTCGACCATCAAACGGTCCCGCAGCACCTTGGCAACGATGGAGGCCGCGGCAATGGAGGCGCTGCGGGATTCCCCCTTGACCAGGGCCAGCTGCGGCAGCGACACAGGCACGGTCTGCTTGCCGTCGACCAGAAGAAAATCCGGGGAACCGCTGGCAAGCTGCTGTCCGCAAGCCGCAAGCGCCCGCCGCATGGCCAGAAGCGTGGCCTGCAGGATATTGAGCGCCTCGATCTCCCGGACATCGGCTACCCCACTGCCCACAATCGCACCGTTGTCGTGCAGCAGGGTAAAGGCATGTTCCCGGGCTCGGGCGGTCAACCGCTTGGAGTCGATAAATGGGGCAGGATCGCAGTCCGGCGGCAAGACCACACAGGCAGCCACGACCGGGCCTGCCAACGGGCCGCGGCCTGCCTCGTCAAGTCCGGCCACCCGGGCATAACCGCGTTGGCCCAGGTAGCGCTCATAACGCAGCGTATCGTCTCCTTCGGGCTTCTCTGCGAAAACAAATGAGGGATGGGGATGCGTCATACCGCCGGTTCAAACAAAAAGAGTGCTCGCCTGTGTCTGTACCTGATCTGTATCTGCACTGGGCCGACAACGGAACAAGCCAGCCTGCCGAACCGGGATATCCCACGAATTCGAGAGACTGGCTTGCGCAGTACGGGCCGGGCCGGAGAGCACTCCGGCAAAGAGTGCTTACAGGATGCCGCGCTCCCGAATCCGGGCGGCCTTGCCGCGGCGGCGGCGCAGGTAGTAGAGCCGGGACCGGCGAACCCGGCCTTCGGTCACCACCTCGATCTTCTCCAGCCGGGGCGAATGCAGGGCAAAGGTTTTCTCCACCCCGACCCCGTGGGAGATCTTGCGCACAGTGAAGCTGGCATCCATGTTGCCCCGCTTCCGCTTCAGGACCACTCCCTGAAAGATCTGTACCCGTTCCTTACTGCCCTCGATAATCCTGATGTGCACCTTGACGGTATCGCCGGGTCTGAAATCGGGGATATCGAAACGCATCTGCTCCAAATCAATCTTATCCAGTATATGCATAGTCATACTCGTCTTTGTTTACCGCAGGTCCTCCGATCCGTCCCTGCCGATGGATGCCTCCAACCATCCCACCGTTCACTCGAAAACGCCCATCAATCACGAAGGACGCGTCTTTGTCCGTCTCAACGCTCGTTCCGCGGCGCCAGCAGCCTGTCTAAAATGATAGCAGCCGCCGATCGCACGGAAAGATGGTTGAATGCTCCGGGGCCAGCAGGACCGACAAGGGGCGGCAACACGCCGTCCGCGCCGGTCAGCACATCCGGAGCCAAGCCCCAGGCCGTGCCCAACAACACAAGCACCGGATCCCCGGCCCACACCCGCTCCCGGACTGCGCCATAGTCCAGGGTTTTGTCCCGGCAACGGGCGCAGGTCGCCACCACAAGGGGACGCGCGCCGAAATTCCTGGTCGATCCGTCGACTGCCTCCGCCACCGACGAACAGATCGTGATCATCGACAGGGCATGGCTCCGATCGGGATTGGCCTCGCCGCCGTACCCATTGGTCCAGTGGCCGATAATCTCTGCCGCCAACCGCTGCTGCTCGGCAAAGGGCGTGACCACCCAGTAGGTCGACACGCCGTACGTCTTGGCCGCGCGAGCAATGTCGTGGACATCCAGGTTGGTCAATGCCGAACCGATGGTTTCCTGCCGACGGTTAAGCACCGGGTAGTGGACTAGGGCAACATCGACCCGAAGATCGGGATTATGCCGAGGGCTGTCCACTCTGTCCGCCAAGGGTTCGAACCCGGTCGGCCATACCGGCCTGTTGCAGCATCTTCCACTCACCGGTGGTGAAAACGAGACCGTTAAACAGATCCGGCCGCCGCTCAAGGGTTATCGCCACGGAATCCAGAAAACGGTAGCGTGCTATCGCGGCATGGTCGCCGGAGAGCAGTACCTCGGGCACTGATTCACCTTCAAACACCCGGGGGCGGGTATACTGGCGGTGCTTGAGCAGGCCGCGGCTGAAGCTGTCGTTGGCTGCAGAGTCCTCACAACCGAGCACCCCCGGCAA
Organism: Desulfobulbus sp.; assembly: GCA_050952385.1. Taxonomy (GTDB): domain Bacteria; phylum Desulfobacterota; class Desulfobulbia; order Desulfobulbales; family Desulfobulbaceae; genus Desulfobulbus. The sequence goes on from JBMNKV010000001.1 coordinate 500,372, forward strand.
GAGCCGGGTCACCGCATCGAGCACCACCAGGGCCGCCAGCTCGCCACCGGTCAGCACATAGTCGCCGATGGAAAGCACCTCGTCGATATAGCCAGCCTCGAAGCGGTCATCCACGCCCTCGTACCGGCCACAGACAAGCATCAACTGACCATATCCGCTCAGGCGAACAGCGGTCTGCTGATCAAAACGCCGTCCCTTGGGCGAGAGCAAAATCACCCGTGCCCCGTCCACCCGTTCAATGGCGCGCAAACAGGCTGCCAGAGGTTCGGGTTTCATGACCATGCCCTCACCGCCGCCAAAGGGCCGGTCATCGGTCATCCGGTGCCGATCCAGGGCAAAGTCACGAATATTGTGCACCGCAACCCGAATCTGCTCCGCAGCCAGGGCCCGACGCAGGATCCCCTCCTGCAGGGGCGAGCTCAGCAGCTCGGGAAAAATCGTGAGAATATCGAACCTCATTGCCCGGCCGAGTCGCCCTGATTCAACTCAAGCAGACCGGGCGGAGGGTCGAACACCACGACCTCGGCATCGATTCGTACCACAAAGGCGCGGACCGCCGGAATCAGGTATTCCTGTTTTCCGTCCCGGATCACCAAAATTTCCTGTGGGCCGCCGGAAAGCAATCCTGCTACCCGGCCCAGCTCCCGTCCATCCCGGGTCTTGGCCTGTTTGCCCATCAACTCGTGCAGATAAAACGCGTCCGCCTCCAAGGGAGGCAGGTCTGCGGCAGGCATCCACAGAGAGCGACCGACCAGCGATTCGGCAATGGTACGATCCGAACACCCGGCAAGCTGCATCACCACGCTGTTCCCGCTGGTCCGGGCCTGAAGGCACGAGACCTCAACCATGGATGCATCCGCGGTTTCGCCCCCCAGAAAAAAACGGGTATAGCGTTCAAGATGTTCGGGCCGCTCCGTGCAGGGCCACACCTTCACGGCCCCTTTGATGCCATGGGCGCGTATGATCTTGCCCAAGAGAACAAACTCCGGAGACCCGTTGTTTTCCCCACGCACTATTCGACAATTTCCAGCCGAATCCGTTTATCCTCGTCCGGCCCAAGGGTGGTCGCCAGGACCGACCGTATCGCCTTGGCGGTCCGTCCCTGTTTGCCGATCACCTTGCCCAGGTCATTCTGGGCCACCCGCAGTTCGATGGTGATGCTGTCCTCGTCTTCCTGCTGCGAAACAGCGACCTGTTCAGGATGCTCCACCAGTTTCCCGGCGATAAAAGCCACCAACTCCTTCATTTAGACGGCGGCGACCTCTTCCTTGCCCTGTTTTTTAATCAGGCTGGCCACGGTTACCGACGGTTTGGCCCCCTTTTCAATCCAATCCGCAAGTTTTTCCCGATCAAGCGCAATGACCGCAGGGTCCTGCATGGGATCATAGCTTCCGATAATATCAAGGAACTTGCCATCGCGGGGCGACTCGCTGTCGGCAACGACGATCCGGTAAAACGGTTGTTTCTTTCTCCCCTTCCTGGTCAAGCGAATACGAACGGCCATGCTTTCCAATCCTCCGATGGATGCTCCCCGCTCCGTGCGGGGGGACATAAAAAACAAAACAAAAAACAAAAGAAACGATCAGCGCACGAGTCCCTTGGGCAGCTTGCGGCGCTTGCCTCCGGCCATCACGCCCTTGCCTTTCAGATTCTTCATCATCTTCAACATCATGGTATAGCTCTTCAGAACCCGGTTGACCTCCGCCACCGAGGTGCCCGAACCATTGGCGATACGCAGCCTGCGACCGGCATTGATGATCCGGTGATTCTGTCGTTCCTTCAGGGTCATGGAACGGATGATCGCCTCGGTTTTGAGCAGCTCCTTCTGATCGGGTTTCGGGGCGTCTTTCAGCTGCTTGAGCTTGTTGACCCCGGGAATCATGCCCATCAACTGCTCCAGCGAGCCCATCTTCTTGATCTGCTGGATCTGATCGAGAAAATCCTCCAAGGTGAAGGCGCTCTTCTGAATTTTTTTCGCCAGCTGCTCCGCCTTTTTCTGATCGACAACCGCTTCCGCCCGCTCGATCAGCGAGAGCACATCGCCCATGCCGAGGATGCGCGAGGCAACGCGATCCGGATAAAAGATCTCCAGCGCCTCCAGCGACTCGCCGACACCGACGAACTTGATCGGCTTACCGGTGACCTTCTTGACCGACAGCGCGGCGCCGCCGCGGGCGTCGCCCTCCATCTTGGTCAGGATCACCCCGGTCAGCTCCAGGTCTTCGTTAAACCGGTGCGCCACGGTCACCGCGTCCTGTCCGGTCATGGCGTCGGCGACAAAGAGCACCTCGGTCAGGTGCACGGCGCGGCTGATCTCCTGCAATTCGCCCATCAGGAGTTCATCCACATGGAGACGACCGGCGGTATCGATGATAACCGTGTCGTAGCGCTCCCTGGTTGCCTCGGCAAAGGCCTGCCGCGCAATTTCAACGGGTTTCTGATCAGAACTTGAGGCAAAGACCGGCACGCCGACTTGCTTGGCCAGCACATGCAGCTGCTCGATGGCTGCCGGTCGATAGACGTCGGCTGGAACCAGAAACGGTGTGCGCCCCTTGCGTTTGAGCTGCAACGCCAGTTTGGCGGCCGTGGTGGTCTTCCCCGAACCCTGCAGCCCGGCCAGCATGATCACGGCGGTCTGGCGATCATCGAATTCCAGCGGTGCCTCGGTGCCGCCGAGCAGCGCGATCAGCTCGTCGCGCACGATCTTAATCACCTGCTGCCCCGGCGAAAGGCTGGTCAACACCTCCTGGCCAAGCGCCTTCTCGGTCACCGTGGCAATGAATTCCTTGGCCACCCCGAAGTTGACATCGGCCTCAAGCAGGGCGGTCCGCACCTCGCCCATGGCCTCCCGCATGTTCTCTTCGGTCAACCGGCCATGGCCGCGCAGTTTCTTGAAGGTGCTTTCAAGACGGTCGGTCAGATTTTCAAACATATTTCTGAGCCTCGGAAAAAACAAAAACGCCCTCAACGGGGCCGTTTACTCATGGGCGACTCTACCTGTGGTAAATTGCGTTTTATACCTGTAAGACCAAGTCTTGTCAAGCAGGAAGACTGGAAGATCCGGCGCGGCGTTTCAGCGGGCAAGCAGGTCAATGACCCTGTCCAGCGCTTCCGGAGAGTCGGCCTGAAGACAGGTAGCGCCCGCATCTCGGGGGAGGATCTTTTTCATCATCCCGGTCAGCACGTTCTTGGGCCCCAGTTCGACAAACACCTCGACCCCTGCGTGAAGCATTGCCTCGATGCTCTCCAGCCAGCGAACCCGCGAGGCGATCTGGCGGGCCATGATCGACCTGATGGCCGAAGGCTCCCGCTCTTCGGCGGCGGTGACGTTGAACAGCACCGGCACCTGCGGCGGTTGAAAGGCGATCTCGTTCATGTGGGCGGTGAAATCCGGCACCGCTCCGGCCACCAGCGGGCTATGGTTGGCCACGCTGACCTTCAACGGGAGGACCCTCGCGCCCCTGGCCGCGCACAGCGCACCCACCCCGTCCAGACCGACCTGGTCGCCGGAAAGCACGATCTGGGTTGCCGTGTTGTGATTGGCCACCACCGCCACGCCGGGACCGTCGTAGCCGGACAGCACCTGCTCGACCTCGTCGATCGCCAAGCCCACCACCGCCCGCATCGAGCCGGGATGCAGCGCGCCTTCGCGCTCGGTCAGCTCACCGCGCCGGGTCACCAGGCTCAGGGTATCGGCAAGGGTCAGCACGCCTGCTCCGTGCAGGGCCGAATACTCGCCCAGACTGTGGCCGGCGAAAAAAGCCGGGGTGAAATCCGGCATCCGCTTGCGCAACTGCTGCCAGCAGATCAGGTTGACAACGGTCAGCGCCGGTTGCAGGTGCACAACCCGGGTCAGCTCACTGAGGGGGCCCTCAAAGCAGAGGGCGCGCAACGGAAAGCCGGAGATCTGCTCCGCCAGATCAAACAGGGCGGCGGCATCCTGATCCTGCTCGACAAAGGACTGCCCCATCCCGATATATTGGGACCCCTGTCCCGGAAAAAGCACCGCTGTTTTTTTCATTTCTCCACCCGGTATCGATCAACTCGCCTGGTCTTTCCGGAACCGATCGGCGAAAAAGGTCGTCAAAAGGAACAGCAGCACGCCCACGGTGATGGCCGAATCAGCCAGATTGAAGGCCGGCCAGTGGTACGTGCCCACATACACGTCAAGAAAATCGATGACGAAACCAAAACGGATCCGATCGATCAGGTTGCCGATGGCCCCGCCGCCGATCAGCCCCAGGGAAAAGGCGCACAGGGTGGACAATCGGCCATAGCTGCGCTGGGCCAGCCACAGAATCACCAGAGCCACACAGTTCACCCCGATAAAAAACGCCTGCCGCCAGGCAGCGGGATGCCCGGCAAGCAGGCCAAAGGCCGCGCCGTTGTTGGTCAGCAGCGTCAGGTTAAAGAAACCGGGAATGACCGGATAAACGGCAAACAGGGAAAAATGCTGCATGATCCAATACTTGCTGAGCTGGTCCACCGCGACCACCACCGCAATGGTGACAAAAAACACCAGCATCCGTCGCATCAGGATCACACCAGTTGCCGGACAACGGCAGCGCACCGGCTGCACAGGGTGGGATGCTCCCCATCCTCGCCCACCGAGGGCGATAGGGTCCAGCAACGCTCACATTTCCCCCCGGGCGCCGGCTTGACGGCGATGCGCAGGCCCGGCACGTCCCCGGCCTCGACAAAGCCCGGTTCCGCCTCCTCGCCCGCATTCGCCGGTCGCAGACTGGAAACGATGCACAGCTCCTGCAGCAGATCGCGATGTTCAGTGATAAAATCGGCCCACTCGCCCTCGGCCGCCAGCACCACCTCCGCATCCAGGGACAGCCCTATCTGCTTGTTCTGCCGCGCGCCTTCGAGAACGCGGGTGATGGCGCCGCGCAGGGTCAGCAGTTTGCTCCAGCGGGCCTCCAGGATCTCGTCACGCACAATGTCGTCCACCGGGGCGAAACAGGTGAAAAAGATCGACTCTTCCAGCGGCGTATCCGGCCCCTGGTTGTGCAGATGCTCCCAGGCCTCGGCCGCGGTAAAGCACAGGATCGGGGCCATCAATCGAAGCAGTCCGTCAAGAATCCGATACACCACGGTCTGGGCCGCCCGGCGCTCCGGACTCGCCGGGGCCGAGCAGTAGAGCCGGTCCTTGAGCACATCCATATAGAGGCTGGAGATGGTCGAACCGCAGAAGTTGTGCAAATTCTGATAGATCGAGTGAAACTCGTAGCGTTCGTAGGCCCCGGTCACCCGATTGCTCAGCTCGGCAAAGCGGGCCAGGGCCCAGCGATCGATCTCGTGCAGGGCGTCCGCCTCCACCCGGTCGCGTTCGGGATCGAAGTCATACAGGTTGCCCAAAAGAAAACGCAGGGTGTTGCGCATCTTGCGGTAGGCGTCGGAAACGTGCCTGAGGATCTCGCCGGAGACCTTGACGTCTTCCTGATAATTCTCACTGGCCACCCACAGCCGCAAAACCTCGGCCCCGTACTCGTCGATCACCTCCTGCGGGGCCACGACGTTGCCGACCGACTTGGACATTTTCTTGCCCTGTCCGTCAACCACGTAGCCATGCGTCAGAACGCCCCGATAGGGCGCCCGGCCCCGGGTACCCACCGAGGTCAGCAACGAGGACTGGAACCAGCCACGATGCTGGTCACTGCCCTCCAGATAGAGGTCGGCCGGCGAGCGCAGCTCGTCGCGCTCCTCCAGCACCGCCGCATGGCTGGTGCCGGAGTCGAACCAGACGTCGAGGATGTCGGACTCCTTGCGAAACTCCCGGCCGCCGCAGCCACAGGCCACGTCTTCGGGAACGAAGTCGGCGGCCTCGTGCTTAAACCAGGCATCAGCCCCTTCCTTGCGGAACAGCTCGTCTATCTTCGCGCATACCCGCTCGTTTTTCAGGGGCTCGCCGCAGACCGTGCAGGTCAGGACGGTGATCGGCACACCCCAGGTGCGCTGGCGGGACAGGCACCAATCCGGCCGTGCCTCGACCATGCCGCGAATCCGCTGCTGGCCCCAAGCCGGGGTCCAGCGCACCGTGTCGATCGCCTGCAGGGCGCGTTCGCGCAGGTTCAGACGGTCCATGGAGATGAACCACTGGGGCGTGGCCCGATAGATGACCGGTTGCTTGCAGCGCCAGCAATGCGGGTAGCTGTGGGTCAACCCTTGTTTTTTGAGCAGATGGCCGGAGGCGTCCAGGTCGTTGATGATCCGCCGGTTGACTCCAGGTACCTGTTCGCCCACATAGGGACCGGCCTCGGCGGTGTAATAGCCCTCGTCATTGACCGGCGACAGGATCTCCAGACCATACCGCAACCCGGTCTGATAGTCGTCAGCCCCGTGACCGGGCGCGGTATGGACACAGCCGGTACCCGCATCGGCGGTCACGTAGTCGGCCAGCACGATCAGGGAGTCCCGATCCATAAAGGGATGACAGCAGTGCGTACCCTCCAGTCCGGCGGCGTCAAAGGTGGTCAGCACCGTATAGTCGGAGATGCCGAACAGCTCCATGCAGGAGGCGACCAGCTCCTGCGCCAGTATCCAGATCTCGTCGCCGACAGCGACCGCCGCATAGTCCAGATCCGGGTGCAGGGCCACGGCCAGGTTGGCGGGCAGGGTCCAGGGAGTGGTGGTCCAGATGATCAGGGACGCCTTGCGGCCGTCCGGAACAGGAAGCGCCGCGGCGGCAGCCTCTGTCAGGGGGAATTTGACGTACACCGAGTCGGAGCGATGATCGGCATAATCGACCTCGGCTTCGGCCAGGGCCGTGCCGCAGGTCGAACACCAGTACACCGGCTTTTTGGAACGAATCACCGCGTCGGAAAGCAGAAAGGCGTTGAATTCCCGGGCAATGGCTGCCTCGTAGGCAAAGGTCATGGTCAGGTAGGGGTTGTCCCAGTCGCCGATCACACCCAGCCGCCGGAATTGCTCACGCTGCTTTTTGATCCATTTTTCCGCATAGCTCCGGCATGCGGCCCGCTTGGCCAGCACCGGGATGGTCGCCTTCTTGTCGCCCAACTCCATGTCCACATTATGTTCGATGGGCAGGCCGTGACAGTCCCAGCCGGGGATATACGGGGCATTAAACCCGGCCATCCGTTTGGAACGGAGGATGATGTCCTTTAAAACCTTGTTGAAGGCGGTACCCAGGTGGATGTTGCCGTTGGCATAGGGAGGGCCGTCGTGCAGGGTGAACAGCGGTCGATCCGCGGTATGGTGTTGCAGCTTGTGGTAGAGCTGTTCCTTTTCCCAGCGCTTCAGCACCTGGGGCTCGCGCTGGACCAAATTGGCCTTCATTTTGAATTTGGTCTGCGGCAGGTTCAGTGTTTCCCGATAATCCATCACATACCCCGATCGGCATAGGAACAAAAAAGGCGGCCCATGGCCGTCCACAGTGAGAAAGGAAAGATTGTACAATTCCGGCGTGAATGTGCAAGAAAAAAGGCGTGGAAGCGGGGACGGACAGTCCCGAAAAAGCCCCGAAGCGGGTTGTTCTTTTCACGGGAGCGGTGTATTTTAGACGGTTAAAATAGATGCCCGAACAGGCCCTGTTCTTTTCCTGGAACGATACCGTGAACCGCAATAATACTTCTCCCCCCTCCTGTCCGCTCTGTGAAAACACCCCGCCCGCCCCTCTGGAGGACGGCGCGGTCTGCCCCGCCTGTCAGCCGATCCTCCGGCTGGTTGAAGAACAACCGGAGCTGGTCCGCCGTGCCTGGCTGCGCGCCCGGGGCGAAACAATCATGCACGTTTCTCCCGGGCCGACTGAAGCCGAAATGGAACTGCCCGATGTGCTGGACGGCAAACGCTACCGTACCATCGACCGGGATGCCAACAAGTGGTATCTCTCGGTGAGCGAGGTGGAGGGGAGGCCGGTGGAAATTTTTGCCTCCACCGCCTTTGACCGCAGCCGGGATTTACAGTCGCGCATCTCCACCCTGACCACCATTACCCGACTGATCTCTTTGATTTTGAGGCATATTTTTCTGGGAGAGCCCATCACCTTCGACAAATGCCTCAGACAGATCCAGCGCAGTTCCCGGCAAAAAAACGACCTGCCCGACATGCTCTACAGGGTTCTGAACCTCTACACCGTCCCCGAAACGGAAAAACAGCGCCCCGCCCCTCCGGCACGACAGGACTGAGCGCTCACAGCTTGGCCATGAACTTTGCGGTGTCGATCACAAAGCGCTCGTGCCGACCCGCGCCGATATCGCCTTTCTCGTCCACGGCCCGAACCTCGAAGACCAGACGACGGCGGTCCACCTCCTGAAGACGGGAGGTGCAAGTCACTGTCGCGCCCACCGGCATGGCCCGGGTATGGGTCACCGCAATTGCAATGCCCACGGTGCCGCAGCCCTCGGGCAGATATTCCTGCACCGATTGCAGACAGGTTTTTTCCATCAGCGCCACCATGGCCGGGGTGGCGAACACCTCCACCAGCCCGCTGCCGTACCGGGCCGCGGTGTCTTCCGGCCCCACCACGATCTGCTGCCGTCCTTCAACCCCCACCGGAATCTGTAACTCCATCTCGCCCTCCTTCCCAAAACAGGACTGTTCCCGGCTCGCCGCCCATCCGGCGTCCGGAATGCGCACTGTACCGGCAAGGCGGGCCTCTCGTCAACTGATCCTGCCCGTTATGAGTGAAGGTAGCTTCTCATTGCACATGCAGCACCAGCGGAGGGGATACAGAGTTGGACACAGCGGTATCCTGGCCGATAGAAGCGTCAACAGCCAACCATCCATAAGGAGTCCGTCATGTCCCATAGCCATCTAGTGTTGGCTGGTAAGGTGAAGTCATACTTATTTTCCTTAGCAATGAAGAAGAAAACAAGCCATACGACAGAGAAAGCGACAGCAATTACTGATGCTATAATTTGGTTTAGCCCAATAGGAATGCGAAATTTTAGTTTAATGGGAATACGAGATTCTAACCAAATAGGAATTCGAGATTTTATCCCTATGGGGATGCGAGATTTTATCCCTATGGAAATGGAAGATACTTCCCATGCCAAACGAACAAGGCCCAATTCATACTTGGAATCTTGTTCCATCATGGCCAACATACGCAAAATCGCCCCGTGCATCATACAGCCCCTAAATACAATGAATGTGGTAGAGACAGAGAACATGGACATCAAGATGAGCGTAAGTCGGAACAACTCTGGACTCATAAAAAGTAGTTTGGGTGATGCAAGGATTCCTATGAATCCGCCCATCTGAATTCCCATAAGTATGTTGAACCTTGACCAGAAGCGTGTAATCTCGTCATTGAATGACGTTGATAGTATCTTATATTGTTCAAAATAGACTTCCGTCACAGATCTCGGCTGGTAGGTTCTCATTGCACATGCACCACTGTGGAGGAGTGAAGTGTTTAAAGGACACAGCGGCATTCTGGTAGAGTTGGAAGCACCAACACCCAACCGTCCAGAAGGAGTCCGCCATGTCCCACAGCCACCTTATACTGGAAGAACGCCTTGTTATCGAACTGTTTGTGCATAGGGGCATGAGTTGCCGGGAAATCGCCACGCATCTTGGCCCCCATCATACCACCGTTTCCAGGGAAGTGCGCCGTAACAGCTCAAAAAGCGTCGGAGTGTATTCGAATACATTGAAGTTGACTCCAACCGTACCCGCCGCCATAGTATCAATGGCTTTATCAGCCCCATGGCGTTTGAAGCGCTTCAACATGCTTGACTGGGTGTCCACTCCGAACGGGAAGGATCAGGTCCGGGAAGGGCGCCTTTCCCAGACGCCGCCGGGGGCGGGACGGCCCTAGTCATTCCACCCCGGCCCTTTGCAACGTAGTGTTCCTGAAAGCATTCAGGGCAGAATTCGCAGGAGGTATATCATGGCCGACCTCAATGACATTCTCGACAAAGCACCGCCCCGCAGTTTAGCCGAAGCTCTGGCCAACTGGCCGGTGAGGGACCGTTATGAACCGTCCCCGAATGACTGGCGGGATGAAATCTTTTACTTCCTCCTTCCCGACCGGTTTTCCAACGGCCAGGAAACGCCCGACCGTCTTCTGAACGTCGACCTGAGCACCTCGGAGGGGATCGCCCGGATCCGGGCCTTGCGGGGGGCGGAGTGGCGTTGGGACAGATGGCAGTTTTCCGGGGCGAACCGTTTTCAGGGAGGGACGCTGGCAGGAATACGCTCGAAGCTGGACTATCTGGCAGGTCTTGGCGTGACAACCCTCTGGATCGCACCGGTCTTCCGCCAGCGCATCGAAGAGGACAGCTACCACGGCTACGGAATCCAGAACTTTCTCGATATCGACCCGCGCTTCGGAACCCGGCGCGACCTCGTGGAACTGGTCCATGCGGCACATTCGGAAAAATACAGGATGCGCGTGGTTCTTGACGTCATCTTCAACCATTCCGGCTGCAACTGGCTCTACGACAGCTCTTCCGGAAACGTCTTCGAACCTCCCTACCTTCCTTGGGGCAGCTACGACACCCTCTGGCCGCGCAACGGATACGGCTGGGCCATTACCGACCCCGAGCAGAAACTGGGGGAAGATGACTACGTATGGCCCATCGATCTGCAGGGGCGCGATCGTTATCTCCGGGCGGGGAAAGGCAGGCTCGGTGAGGGCGACATCAACGACGAATCCGCGGAGCATAAGCGAACCGATTTCCTAAGACTGCGCAAGTTCAATCTCTTTGCGGGAGAAACACTTTCGGCGCTGGTGCTTGCCTATCACTACTGGATCGCCCTCGCCGACGTCGACGGATTCCGAATCGACACCCTCAAGCACGTGACACTTGAACAGGCCAGGAATTTCTGCAATGCCATCAGGGAGTATGCCGAGATTCTCGGGAAAGATGACTTTCTGCTTGTTGCCGAGGTCGCCGGGGGCAATTCAGCGCAAGACCGCTACCTGGACATCGCCGGACGCAACCTCAATGCATGTCTCGATATCGGCGAACAGCGGGAGATTCTATGCAATCTCGGCAAGGGGCTGACAAAAGCGTCGGATTTCTTCGGCGGCTTCAACTACTACGACCAGGGGATGGGATCGCACCGCAACTGGGGTTCTCATCATTTGAGCATCAGCAATGACCACGACCATGTCTTCGGTGCCAAGGTGAGGCTGGCCGCGGATGCGCCGAACGATCACCAGGCGGCGGTGGTCGCTGCCATTCAGCTTTTCACACTGGGTATCCCCTGTTTTTATTATGGAATGGAACAGGGTCTGGCCGGAGGCGCCGAACCGCAAGAGCGCAGATACCTCGACTGGGGCGGCCATGACTGCCTTTTGCGTGAAGCCATGTTCGGACCGGAGCATCCCCTGGCTTCAGGGTGGGCCGGAGCGCAGGGGGAAACCGACTCCGGCCAGATTGGCTTCGGCCCGCACGGAACCGCCGGATATCATGTTTTCAATACAGAGCATCCCATTTACAGGCGGATGGCCGAGTTGACCCGCCTGCGCCGGGCCTTTATTCCACTGCGGCGGGGAAGGCAGTACCCTCGGCAGATTTCGTATCTGGACGGCCCCTTCGCCTTCCCGGATGCAGGCCAGATCGTTGCCTGGTCACGCATCTTTGACGACCAGGAGATGCTGGTGGTGATCAATTCGAACGGAGTCGAACGGCGCGGCGGGCGCGTTGTCGTTGACAGCAACCTGTCACAGGAGGGGTTGCAGGTTGTCGTCAATACGGACCCCGAAGCCCCGGAAACGATGCGGAACAGCGCCTGGCTGAGCTGCAGCCCATCGAGTCACGGCCTTGTCGTCTGCCTGGATCAATGGCTGCTCGGCCCTTCGGAAGTTCTGGTACTGGCCAACCGTTCGGCGATCGAATCCGTCGGCTTGAAGTGGCATGGCGCGGCATGATGCAGCACCTGCAAAAAGAAGTTTGGAATATAACGACTGCCATAACCGGCCGACAACCCCAAAGCGAAGCGGCGGGGTTTGTCGGCCCGAGTTGATGGATTTGTTATCACTGCTGTCTCATAAAATTGCAAAGGAAATTCGAGCCCGTGGCACACCAGAACACCATCCTCAGGCAAATTGTTGCCTTGCTTCCCAGGCATGATTTTGACACGCGGCAAAGAGGCTTGTTCAAACCTTCGATGAAGGGTGATTGATTGCAATATCCTTGGTCACATCAGACCACCACTTCAGATATTGCTCCGTCGATTTTGCTCCGGATAAAACTAATTCTTTCTTCAGACTATCACTCAAATTAAAATCTGTTGTGCCGACGCCAAGAGTATCTATATACACGGTTCTATGCCAATCATCTTCATGAAGATGCTGGCTATCTTGCGCAGCAAGGACCATCTTGATTAACTGCATCATATAATCGACAAAGTCTTCAATGTTTTCCTGTTGAGGTTCCTGGCCATCACGGAAAACTGCTATTTCCTTGGCGGAATCGAGACGAAATCCCAGTGTTTCCTTGTTGTAAATGTACTGACTGCTTCTCGGCAACTTTTCAGTCAACATTTTGTTTACTTCTTTGTAGTAGTCGGGAATTCTTATCAGACCAGAATCTTCAAGGTACTTTTCTCGATCAAAGAGTTTGACAGGGTAGTTATTGATAACACCTCCATCCACAAAGACATCATTTCGATCGTCTCGAACTGCGCGGAAAAATAATGGGATCGACATCGACCTCCTGACCGCGTCCTGTACTCGCATGCGCGGCGTGTGCTCAGGGGAATAAACCTCTCCGAACCTGGTTGATAGATTGGATGCATAGACGTAGAGGTCTTTACCCGTATGCTCTTGCAGAGCCTTAAAAGTAATACTGGAGATACCGACCTTTTTCTTGAGTAAGTTTCCAATCCATTCTCTGAAGAAATCACCTTTGTACCAACCGTATTCACCTCGAAGACGATTCATGTTGCGCAGAACGCCCCTGTCACCGTCCTTGAAATCGTTGAAATCGAGCGCATTCATAACCTCGAGTGTTTCTTGGTTGCTCAATCCAGCGGCAAACAATGCTGCATTAATCGATCCTGCGGAAGTTCCCCCAACCCTCTTAATGTTTTTCAGGATTCCTTCCTTTTCCAAAACTCTCATTGCGCCTACATACGCAATCCCTTTCACACCTCCACCCTCGAAAACGAGATTACGGAAAGGATAGTTCATTGTTTACCTCCCACGGACTGATAAGGGGTACTTACGCTCCCGTCGCAAATGACCAGTGCAAAAAACAGAGCAAGGAGACTGTTTCAAAATCTATACGCAGTAATGATTGAAAATTACAATATCGAAACAAAGGCATTATGTTCAACTCTATTATTTCAACTCAATAATAAGATAGAACACCTGGAATTTCCATAAAAACTCTCTCATAAATTACAATTTCTTCCTTTCGTTTTCTTTTTCATCTCACCACTCTTTGAGTTACAAAATAGAAATTGCAAGAATGAAACTAGTCGGGACGCCACGATGCAACATCTTCCTGACCGGCTCTTCAATACAACCCTGTATTACCAAAACGAAACCGAAGAACTGTTTTCATCCTCTCGCACGCACTGTTCTTTCCTATCTTTCAGCAGAATTTCTTCTTTCTTGTTGCCGCAAAGAACAAAAACGTCTAAGTAATTACTTTTATGTTGCAGCGCTCTGTGCTGTTCCGTCCCCAATCCTGCCGAGGCGGTATCCGACGGCCGCAGCGAGAGGGCTTGAACGCCGCAGCCTACACGGCCGCAAAGACAGGGAATCGCCGATGATCATCAAACCCATGCTGGGCGAATTCGAGTTGCCCTGCATCGAATCCATCCGCTGCCTCGAACGCCGACGACTGGTCGGCTTCGGTCCGCCCGGGCTGACCGGCGATCTCCATCAGGATCTCGGCACGGAAAGTCTGGTGGTGGAAATCATCGGTTCGCTCCAGGGCGATGACAGGCGCGACCAGTTCCTCGAATCCGTCCGCGCCCTGTTCAATGCCGGTGAACCGGTGCTGTTTGTCGCCGACATCCTCACCGCCACCGGTCTGGAAAAGGTGCTGATCGAGGCGCTGGATATCGAAGAGCGCAACCAGTGGGACCGGCCCCTGCTCTATCGGCTGGTGCTGCGCCGTTTCGTCGAGCCGCCCGCCGCCCCACATTCCTTCGATACATTCGGCCTGGAGCTTGACGCCGAGCTCGACCTGCTCGCCGGGCTCGGTCTCGACGGTCTGGAGCTTCCGGACCTGCTCATCGAACTTCCCGAGATCGGCAACCCGGTCAAGCCGCTGTTGTCCATGCTGAACAGTGCAAAGACCATCATCACCGGCGACGACGACAGCGACGACGACAGCGACGACAGCCTGGCAAAGAGCATCGGCCCCCTCACTGAAAAATTTACCGAAAAACCGAGCGGATGAGCGACAACAACAACCTGCATACCTCGCTCAGCGATGAACTGAAGGACGGCTGTATCCCGACAGGACTGCAAACCGATCTAGATGAAGGATGCGCTGCCCTGAATCCGCCCGCCATCGACGATAAACGGCTCGCAGATTCTGCCAAGCCGCTCGCCTCTTGGAACGCCGACGCCCTCACCGCCAGAGTCGACAAACTCTCCCTAAGCTGCCACGCCGATCTGGCCGCCTTGCCCGACAACGACGCCCTGCTGGAACCGGCGACCACGGCCCTTGCCGCCTGCCGCACCGTGCCCTCAACCGGCCTCAACGCCCTGGTCGACCAGCTGAGCGGGGCTGCGGACAACAGCACGACCGCCCTGCCCGACGACGCCTCTGCCGAAGACGTCGTCGACAACCTGCTTGAACTGCTCCACTTCTTCTTCACCATGACCTTCGCCTTGGACTCGCTGGTGCGCCTGCCCCTGCCCGGCCCGGCCAAGGAACTTCGCGCCGGCAGCGAGACCCTGCTCAAGAGCATCGGCTGGCTGGACGATATCCTCGACAACCTGGACCGGACCGCCAAGACCGCCCTCGATATCGGAGAGGCCTTCACTTCTCCGCCACTAGCCGGGTACTACCAAGCAATCACTATCTGGAACGACTGCGGCGCTCTGGCCGAACGCATCCGCTCCCTGGCCCCGGACGACACCGAGGCGCAGAAAGCACTGGAAAAGGAAATCGACCGGGTTCTTCTCGACACGCGCACGTTTGCCGATACCCTGCACACCGCCATCGGCACGGGCGACCAGCTGCTGAACACGGCAAGCATCGACCGGCTCGAACCGATTATCAACGCCCTGAACAAGGGGCTGCGGGATCTGCGCTACGATGCGCTCGCCACCTCGGCCCAGTCCTTGCGCGACCAGGTGATGCGGCAGCTCACTGTCCGGCCCGGATCTGCTGCTGAGGAGGTGCGCGAGACGATCCAGCGTTTTGCCGACGAGCTTGCCGGCCGGATCGGGGCCCTTTCAATCGAGCAGGCGGTCGCGCCGCTGACCGCCGTCACCGACCGGGTCGGTTCGACCATCGACCACCTCGACCGGGCGCTGTCCACGGTGGACAACTCCGTGCGCTCGCTGTTTTCCGAGCTGCACCTTCTGCTCGACCGGCTGAATATCGCCGGTTTTGCCGACACCATCAAACAGGCGCTGGAGCCGGTCGAGTCGGCCCTTGAGGCCGTGGAACAGGCCGTCGATGATATCCGCGACTCGGTCAACTCCGCGCTGGCCACGGCAACCCAAACGATTGCCAAGATAAAAAACAGTATTCATGGCGCCTTCTCCACGGCGCAAGTCATGGTGGGCGAGGTCGCGGCCACCCTTGAGGAACTGGAACTGGAAAAGTTGATCGAAAATCTGCGCACAGGCGTGCAGACCGCGGCCGACGCCCTGGAAAAGATCGACCTCGACCCTTACTTCACCAATGCGGCCCAGGCCATCGACACGGTTGGTCTGGTTCTGGGCGCGGTGCCAGTCTCGTTGCTCTCCGACGAAACCCAAGCCAAACTCCAACAGGCGGTGGCCCCGGTGCGGGCGATTGATTTCGACAAGGATGTGCGGCAAACGCTCACCGAGGCCCTGAAGGAGCTGCTGAACGTTCTCGAAAAAAACCTGCTCGGCGAGATCGACGCCATGGGGAGGGACGTGCTTGACCTGCTTGAAGGGCACCACCCGCGCCGGGCTCTGGAGTTCCTGGAACAGAAAAGCTTTGACCCACTGCTGGCCAAAATCCGCTCGGTGAACCCGGAGGAGATCCTGAAACCGGTGACCGAGGTGGTGGACCGGGTCAAGGCGCGGATCGAGGCCATCGATGTGCGAAACCAGGTGGTCGCCCGGCTCGATGAGGCCTTCGACGCGGTCATCGATCGCTACGCCAGCCTGGCCCCCGGCGACCTGCTCGCCCCGGTGATGGAGGAGATCGATGCGTTCCAAGGACAGCTTCGCCAGGAAATCGGCATCGACCGCTGGAGTGGTGCAATCGACGATCTCAAAACCCGGCTGGAACAACAACTGGAGCGGATCAACGCACAGGCGCTTTTGCAGCGGCTGGACCGCCTGCACAATGCCCTGGTCACTGTTCTGGGCGCGGATGCGGATGCCGCCTCGGTCGCGGCCTGCCTGATTGATCGAAGCGACCGGAGCGACGCCTCTGCTTCCACCCCCGCAAAGCGCGGTTCGCTGACCACGGTCCTGCGCTGGATCGTGGGCACGGAAGACAGCGTGGCCACCGTGCAGGCCCGCATCCAAGACGGGCTCGGCTACCTGCGCGCCCACCGGGATGCCATCGACGACAACCTGGAACCGACCCTGGCCCAGGCCCTCTCCTGCATCCGCACCCTCGACGGGACTGTGGCCGCACTTCCCACGACGCATCCCCTGTCGGACCGGATTTCGGGACTGCAAGCCGCAGCCAATGTGCTGGTTGCCGCATCCGGGTCCTTGCGCGGCCATCGGACCCGGATCGACGGGACCATCAGGGTG
Source organism: Desulfobulbus sp. (assembly GCA_050952385.1). Classification (GTDB taxonomy): domain Bacteria; phylum Desulfobacterota; class Desulfobulbia; order Desulfobulbales; family Desulfobulbaceae; genus Desulfobulbus. Next base: position 517,224 of record JBMNKV010000001.1, read on the forward strand.
CTGGAACGGCTCGCCACCTCCGGATTCAGCCAGCTCACCGCCACCTGCACCGCCCTGCGCGCCGCCCTGCGACCACTGACTGACTGCTCCTGGCAACTGGTCGACCTCTGCCGTCACGGCTTCGGCGTCGACCCTGTGGGCAAGGGGCTGCTGCGCATCCTCGGCGAGATCGTAGTGGTCTTCCGGCCCTCGGACATGCTTGCCCCTCTGGTCGTGGTCTGCGCGGCCCTGCACGCCAAGCTCCAAGAGCTGCTCGCGGCCCTGTTCCAGCCGCTGAAAACGCTGGTCGCCCGGCTGCAAAACCTGCCCGCCGCGTTCAACACCCGGCTGCCGGTGGAGGAGCTGGAACGGCTCCATGCCCGGCTCGGAGCGGATTTTGAGAATCTCCGGCCAAGCCTGATCCTGGAAGCAAGCCTGACCGCCTTCGAATCGCTTCAGTCTACGATCTGCGACCTCGACCCGCTGGCCCCGGTCCGGGAATCGATCAACGCCTTCAAAGAGGCGACCGGCGAACTCCTGGATCAGGAAAGTCCGCTGCGGCCCACGGTGCTCTTCGCCGACCTGCTGGCCCAGTACGACTGTATCCTGGAGATCGCCTCCCTGCTCTCTGTCCGCGACCTGCTCCGGCCGGTGCTCGATGAACTGGAGGCGATCGGGGCCCAGCTCGACCTCGGCCTGACCGATACCGGCGACGCCTTCACCCGACTCCAGGGGGCCCTGCCATGAATGCCGCCATAAGCGCGCCGCAGGCTCTGATCGACAATCTGGCCGCTGTGCTCCGCGCCGAAGCAGCCACGCCCCTGGCCCTGTCCGGCCCGGTCCGGCCGAGCCGGACAGACGAGCTGCCCGCGCTGACCCTGTCGCTGCCCGAGCTGGACTGCGCCCCGCCCGGGGTGGGCGGCAATCCCCCGGGGATGGTTCGCGGGGTCATGGCCCTGCAGCTCAGTCTGGATCTTGCCCAGCCGACGACAACGTTTGCAGACGGCGAGACAGTGCACCTGCTGGCCGATGACCGACGCAGCCTGCACCTGCCCCATCAGCCCCTGGTGAGCCGCCACGGCGACAGCCCCGATACGCTCGGCCCGGAGGACTGCACTGTGCGCATCGATAGCGAAGCCCTCGCCGTGGTGCGGGAAGCGCCGGGAGCAGGCCAGTGCCGCCTGCGCACGGCGGAAGGTCTGCTTGTCTTCGGCGAGCCGCTGCCGCCTGCGGGCACGCTTACCATCGACTACCAACTCGGCCAATGGGCCGTGAGCGTCTCCCGCTGTTCCGGCCTGCTCCGGATCGAGGTCTTTGCCGAAGACGCCCCGGCCGTGGAGAGGCTGAGCAACGCCGTCGGCAGGGTTCTTGCCCGACCGGAGCCGCTCCTGCCGGGCCTGATCCGCCTGACCCCGGCGGCCTGGGGGGCCATCGACCGGCCGGTCGCGCCGCCGGACGAGGCCATGCGCCGCACCCTGCAGTACCGCTTCACCTACGAACATCAGCAACCGGTCATCGGCACGGGCGGAGGGCCCATCCGCGTCATCGAAGTCCGTTCGTTCGGCCCCGGGACCGGAACAGTACTCCCGGAACAGTACTCCATTACCCAGAGAGGAAACCATGAGTGAATCCATCAGTGAAATGATTCTGCCCGGAACCTACATCGATGTCCGCGCCGAAGGACTGATCGGCGTCGGCGGCATCGCCGTCGGCAACATCGGCATTGTCGGCTCCGCGGCCAAAGGACCGAGAAACAAGGTGGTCGCCATCGGCAACATGGCCGAGGCTGTCGACGCCTTCGGCGAACCCGACGCCTGGGGCGACGGTTGCCTCAGCCTGGTGCGCACCATCCAGATGGCCCTACAGGGCGGCGGCAAGAACATCTATGCCGTCCGCATCGCCAATGGCGAGCCGGTCCAGGCAACGGCAACGATTCTCGGCACGGGCGACGCGAGCTTCACCATGAGCGCCCGGGAAGGCGGCAGCTACGGCAACCAGATCCACTACGCCATTGACAAGGTCGATCTCAAGGACGGCAAGACCAACTTTGTGCTCACCCTCACCTACCGCAACATCAAGGAGACCCATGAGGGCAAGGACATCGGCACGCTCCGCGAGCAGATCGCCGCGGCAAGCAACCTGGTGGAAGTCGGAGAGATAAGCGAAGGCTCGGAGCAAGAGTGGCTCCGGCCCGTCATCTCCCAGCCGCTCTATATAAAACACGCCGACGGCAGTGAAGAAGGGGTGCAGGGGCTTGACCACGCCAACGTCACCGCCGTTGATCTGGAAGAGGGGCTGGCCGTTCTGGTCGACGAGCCGGTCAACATCCTGTTGGCCGCCGGGTTCGACGCCGATAACGGCGCCGACAAGGTGCTGGCCCATCTTGAAGAGACCGAAAACTGCGGCAAGGAGCGGATCGCCCTGCTGGGGACCAGCGCCGCCGACCCGGATACCGTGGCCGACGAGGCCGACGGCATCAGCGACGACCGGGTGGTGCTGGTGGCTCCGGGCCTGATCACCGCCGACCCGGTGAGCGGAGCAGAGATCACCTGCCCGCCGTCCTACCTGGCGGCAGTGGTCGCAGGCAAGCTTTCCACCCTGGGCCCGCACATCAGCCTGACCAACAAGGAGGTGGCGATAAAGGACCTGAGCCTGCGCTACAACGAAACCATCACCAAAAAGCTGCTCGACAAGGGCATGCTGCTGGTGCGCCCCAAGTTCGGCAAGCAGATCGTCCGCGCCATCACCAGTCAGGACGGGCCCTTCAAGCAGATCTCGATCCGCCGGGTGGTGGACTATGCCAAGGCCGGGGTGCGCCGGGGCTCGGACCCCTACATCGGTCGCCTCAACAACGCCCGGGTGCGGGCCGCGCTCAAGGCCACCCTCGACGGCTTTCTTTCCCAGATGGTGATGGATGAAATGCTGGTGGGCTATACCCTGGAGGTGAGCGCCACCCGCAGTCAGGAGATCAACGGCATCGCCGCGGTGACCATGACCCTGATGCCGACCTTCTCCATCGACTACATCCGGGTCACCATGAATCTCGGATAACGGCCGGCCGCCGGAATCCTGCTTTTTTCAACCGTAGAGCATCAAGGAGTCAACCATGCCGAACACCAACGTATATACCGGACTCGACGGCGCGATCAGCGTGGCCGTGGAGTCGGGCCCGGAAGGCGACGCCGCCGGAACCGTGGCCGACACCTACGCACTGTCCCCCATCGGCCGGGCCACCGGGGTCAGCATCCAGGTCCATTCCGACTTGCGCCCCTTCCACGAAATCGGCCAGCGCTACGCCTCGGAACTGCGGCCGGGCAACGTCAACATCACCGGCACCATCGACCGGGCCTACATCAACGGCGCGCTGCTCAAGCTGATGCTGGGCGAGGGCGCGGAGCCCAGCCGACCGGCCGGGGCCTTCATCAGCCCGAGCTTCAACCTCAGCCTGCGCCACGAGAACCAGGCCTTCCCCGGCAATGCCGCCACCATCACCCTGCACGGGGTGAAGCTGAACACCTGGAACTACACCATGCCGGAAGACGACTTCGTGCTCGAACAGGTCGCCTTCAAGGCCCTGTGGATCAGCGTTGAGGACACCACGGCCTGACCATGACCCTGACCAGCGAAGAACTGCTCTTTGCAGCGGAACTCACCCACACGGTGACGATTCCGGCCCACATCCTCCACCCGGCCGGGGACGAGGCAGATGCCGCTCCCGGCTCGGTGGAGCTGCGGCCCCTGCGCCTGCTTGACCTGCAACGCATCCACAAGGCTGCCCGCGACCAGAGCGTGCTGACCTCGGTGCTCATGGTCCAGCAGGCGCTGGTGGAACCGAAGATGAGCGTCGATCAGGTCAACCGGCTCCATGCCGGGCTGGTCCAGCACCTGCTGGCCGAGGTCAATCGCATCAGCGGCCTGGGGCTGGAGGGCGACGAGTTGCGGCAAACCGTGCAGGCCCCGCTGGCCCGGGCCTGCTTCATCCTTGCCCGGGAATTCGGCTGGACTCCGGAGCAGTGCGCATCCCTGACCATGGGGCAGATCCTGCTCTATCTGGAGATGCTCGGTGAAAACCGGGAGGAGGCAGGCTGATGCGTACCCGGTGGGCTGATATCCGGCGGGTTCTGCGCCGTCTTGAAGCCATGGCCGAGACGAGCTGGCCGCTCTTTCAGGGGGAAGCAGCCCTGCTGGCGCACTGCCGCGACCAGCTCCGCTCCCTGAGCGATCCCCCGAATGCGGGTGCCGGGCTGGTGCGCGCGCTTCACCGCCTGGGCGAGACCGGCAGCGCTGTACCTGCTGCGACGGTCATGAGGGCCACGGGCAGGCGTGCTGCTGTCCCGTATTCAGAGGCATACACACAAACTTCACAGACTGCACAGGCCACCAACCGGACCGAAGCGCTACGGTCTTCTTCCACGCGGTTCGGCCCGGTCTTCCGGTCAGCATGGCCCGCGCCAGCCTCCCTGACTGCTGCTGCGCCTCCGGACCGGGAAGAGATCCGCCCCAAGATCCATCCCAAGATCCATCCCATAACGGGTCCGCTGCCGCGACCATCCGACGCCGTATCCGCCGCACGGCCCGGGATTAATGCGGTGGAAGAAACCGGGGCAGAGCTGCTGCGCGCACTGCTCTATAGGGAAGAAGCCAGAGAAGCTAAGGCAACCACCCCGCAACAGGCTACAGCAGCAGACATAAGCGCAAAACCAACAGGGGTAGGAACCGAACCGACCGCCTCCCCGGGAACAAATATCCCGCAGCCCTCGGCGGCACGGCAGGCTTTTTTCCCGGACCCGGCCACCACTACCCGAGCAACCCCGTCGATACCCGCGCCGACACGTACCTCGACACGTGCGTCGATACTCGCGCCGCTGGAACGCGCCCCCCGGAACCAGCTCGCCGGATCAACAGAACAAGTCAAATCCGTTCCGCCACCCGGACCCGAGGCGACCCGCACCTGGATAAACCGCCACAGCCGGGTACTCTCTTTAGCTACTACCACTGCTGCCGCCCCGCTCCCGCGCACAGTGGCTGATCCGGGGCTGAACGAATCCCGGCTGCGCGCTTGGGCCCATGCCTCCCTTGCAGAGGCCCCGGAAGCCCCGATACAGACGGCAACTCCCGGCAGCCACCGACCAGCCCTGCCGCCGGAACACCTCACAGCTGTTCCTGGAGTGGCGCGGCCTACATCCGGGTTCGCACCAGGCACCGCGCCGCCCCCCGCCTTCCCGGAAGCAGAGGAAGCAGGCGACCCGAGCGTCGGAGCCGGGACAATCCCGCCGATCGCACCACCGGCAAGCCAACTGGACCTGCTCGTGCGGGCCTGGCAGGGGCGGGAACAGGCCACTGCAACCCGATCGCTGCACGAACGTACGGCTCCCCCCACGGCTCCCACGACCCTCGCGACAAAGGGGCCGATGCGGGAACCGGTGCAGGAACCGAAGGGCTTTGAGGGCTTTTCCCTGCCCGAGCACTCCGGCTCCCCCTTTGCCTCCGATTCGGACCAGGCGTTCACCGAAACCCTGGCGCGGGTGCTCAATCAGGAAATTCGTCGCCACGGTCTGGAGGAGCCCTGAGATGCCCCTGCCCCGACCCGCCTGCACCATCACTGTCGACGGCCTCGCCCTCACCGGAGCCCAGGCTGCCCTGCGCCTGCTCGATGCCGAGCTGAGTCTGGAAAACGGTCATGACCGGGTACGTCTGGACTGCGGTCCGGCCTCGCCCCTGCAACAGGCCCGGTGCGGCGCGCTCTGCACGCTGACGCTCGGGTACGGCGACGACAAGACCGCTGTGTTCAGCGGCGAGGTCGACCGGGTGGAACAGGGGCTGCACGGCGTCGGCCTCGAAATGCTGGCCCCTACAATCCGACTCTCCCGCTGGTTCGGGGCCCAAACCTATCAGGAGCAGACCGTGGCCGGCATCGTCCGCGACCTTGTCACCAAGGCCGGCGTACCCACCGCCACAATCGCCGCCGACGCCACGGTCAGCATCTGGCATGTGGATGAACGGCGCTCCGCCTGGTGGCACATCAACCGGCTGGCCGCACTGGGTGACTATGAACTGCTCTGCGAGCCCAGTGGTGCGCTCTCTCTTCGCAGCACCGGCAGCGGCGGCCGAACCCACACCCTCCGCCACGGCGCAGATATTCTGGCGCTGAGCGCGGCAGAACAGACGACGAGCGATTCGCGCCGGGCCGACCGGAGCGGGGCGGGAAGCGAGCTGGGCAGCGACAAGTGGCACATCGTGCTGCGTGACCCCGCACCCGGGGAAGCGGTCCGCATCGAAGGCGCGCTGCGTACCCGCGATGCGGCCCAGACCATGAGCAAGGCCATGCAGGCCCGCCGCGAGCGCGCGGGCTTCACCGGCCGGGTGCTCACCCTCGGCAGCCCGATCATCCGCCCCGGCGACAGCGCGGAACTTGCTGGTCTGCCGGAAGGCGGCACGGTGCGCGGCCGCATCGTGGAGCTGCGCCACCGTTTCGACGCAGCCTACGGCTTCACCACCCTGCTCTCCCTGGGAGGCTGCGCATGAACGGCGTCATTCCGGCCCTGCGGACCATCATCCGCGATCAGCTCGACGAACGGCAAGAGGTGCGGCTGGGCGTGGTCACCCAGGTGTTCACCAACCAGGACGACTCGGGCGACCACAACATCGCCGTCAACCTTCGCCTACAGGGCAGCGCCTGCGAACTGTACAAGGCCCCGGTCATGGTCAGCCGTCTGGGGATGTCGCTCGCGCCCCGGGTCGATGACCTCGCAGTGGTGATTTTCATCGGCGGCGACCTCAATAACCCGGTGGTGATCGGCTTTCTCTACGACGAGCAGCACCGGGCCCCGGCCGCCGCTGCCGAAGAGGTGGTCTATCTGCCCCCGGACGAGGCTGACGACGAGACCCGCCGCCTGCACATCGGCCTTGCCGGCGGCGGCAGCCTGACCCTGCGCGACGGCAAGCTGGAGGTGCTGCTGGGTTCGACCACGGTCACGGTGGAGGCCGACGGCGCGGTGGTGATCGAGGCAGGAAGCGACATCAGGCTCAATGCCTCGGGCGCGCTCAATCTGGAGGCCGGGGGCGATGTCGGCATCAAGGGCAAAAACATCGCCATCGAGGCCAAGACCAGTGTCGACATCAAGGGAGCGACCCTCACTGCCGAGGCGCAGGGCAGTACCACCGTCAAGGGTGCGACCATCAAACTGGCCGGCATGACCGACTTCAGCCCGGCTTGAACCGGAGACCAAGCCGGCAGACCCAAGGAGGCGACAACACCATGCCCGGAAACCCCGTCACCATCGGCTGCGCGGTCAGCCTCAATCCCGGAATGGCCGGGCCGCCCGATGCCGGCACGATCAGCCTCATCACCCAGGCCCATGCCACCGCAGGCGGCATGCCCCTGGCCACGGCCGGTTCGATCTGCCAGATGGTCAACTCGGTCAGCGGCACGCCCTATATGCTGCCCATCGGCTCAATCGGTATGTCGCAGTCGGTGACCGTGGCCGGACAGGGGCTGGTCCGCATGGGTGATATGATCCCCAGCGGGCCCGGCGTGCTTACCATCCTCGGACCGCCGGCCGCCCCCTACATCACTGACAGAGGGGCGCCATGAAGCGGGGCGCGCCGCTGGACCGGCGCATGGAACGGATGGGCACCGATCTGAAGCTGGCTTTTTCCGGACCCGCGGGTCTGTGGGAGGACGCCGACCTGGACCTGGAGCGCGGCCGTCCCCGCCGGGGAACGGATGCGGCCGTGGCCCAGGGGATCGACGCCATCGACCAGATGCTGATCAACCGGCTCAAAACCCAGCAGGGCGAGCTGGCCGCCCTGGGCCACCCGCTGTACGGCAGCCGTCACCACGAGCTGATCGGCGAGCCCAATGTCGAGCGGACCCGCAACCTGATCAAGCTGCACATCCTTGAAGCCTTGAGTCACGAGCCCCGGCTGGAACAGGTGCTGTCCTGCGAGGTGAGCGTCGACCCCGCGGACCCGAGCGCGGTCCGCATCGCGATCACCGCGAAAATCATTGCAATCGACGAGCCGCGCAACCTGGTTGTGGGGTTCGGCCTGGAGTGAGAATATGAGTTTTGCAGCGGAACCCTACGGCGTGTTTGTCGACGATCTGGTGTCGGCCCTGACCGGCGGCGTGGTGCGGGAGGAGTTCGTCTATCCGCCGCCCGCGGAAGCGCCCCGGCTGTCCGCCGGTGACCAGTATGTTCCCGAAAGCGTCCGCCTGCACGGTATTGCCGACGGCGCGTTCCGGCGTTTTGTCCTCGACCGGGACTACAAGATCGATTCGAAAGGCACCATCAGCTGGCTTACCGATGCGGCCACGGCCACCCTCCCGGACGCGGGCAGCCGGTTTTACCTCAGCTACGAGACCAAGCCCGGCTACCGCCGCCGACCGGCGCTGACCGACCGCAATCCGGGCAGCATCCTGCGCCTGCTGGCCGAGAGCTTTGCCCGGGAATACGCGGTGCTGTCCAGACAGCTGGAGATGGTCTACCGGGCAGCCTTCCTTGAAACCGCTGAAAACCGTGATCTGGATCAGGTTGCCGCCCTGGTCGGCATTCAGCGCCGCGACCATCGCCATGCCGCGGGCGAGGTGATCTTTTCCCGCTCGACCCCGGCCCCGGCCGATGTCGTCATCCCCGAGGGCAGCCTGATTTCCACCGCCGACGCGCCGCCGATCACGGTGGAGACCCTGGAACAGGCCATTCTCCGCGCCGGCAGCCTGTCGGTCGCGGTTCCGGTGCGCAGCAGTCTGGAAGGCAGCGCGGGCAAGGCCGGGGCCGGCACCCTGACCATCATCCATCGTCCTGTTCTCGGCATCGAAAGCGCGACCAACCCCCATGCCCTCGACTTCCGGGGCGGCCGCGAAGAGGACGCCATGCTCCGCCGTCGCGCCGCCCGCGCGCTGGAAACCTCGGGCCGGGCCACGGTTCGGGCCCTGACCGGGGCGCTGATGACCATCGAGGGCCTGCGCGAGGAAGATATCTCGGTTAAGGAAGATCACGTCAACCATCCGGGCGTGGTTCGGGTGACCATTGCCGCCGACCTGGACGACCGCCGGGCTGCGCGAGCCGTGGAGCTGATCGAGGCCTACCGGCCCGCTGGAATCCGGGTGCAGCACAACCTCAAGGTGTCGCCGCCCGCAACCCTGGCCGCGGGCGCTGAGCCCCGGCCCCCGTCCACCCCGCCGCCCGCGCCGCTTGAACCGTCCGCCGACAGCGTCTGGCACCCGGTGGGAATCAGTGTGGCGGTCCTGCCCGCCGACGCCGCCCTGACCACGGCGCAGAAGGCCAGGATCGGAGAACAGGTGCGCCAGGCGGTGCGCGGCTACGTCGATGGCCTGGGCATCGACCGGCCGCTCATCCACAGCCAACTCCTCCATGCGGTGATGGGGGTCGAAGGGGTCTTCGATATCGCCCTGGAGGTGTTTGATCGCACCGAAACCGACCCCCAAGGCCGCAGCACCCGGCGTACCAACCTGCAACCCCGACCCGACACCCGCATCCGACTCGACGATGAGGCCTTGCAGGTCGTCATGCGCGGCGGCCTGATCGCCCTGGATCTGAACCTTACAGTCAAGCGCAAGGGCTTGCGCGTACTGGATACGGCCGCTATCGAGCTGAGCCGGGTCCGCGACGAGGCGCTCACCCGGCTCAACGCCTTCATTGCCGCCGGGCCGACGGAACTCACCAGGGAGTCGTTGGAGAAGACCCTTGGCGGCTCTCCCAACTTCGAGGTCAAAACAGTCTCCTTCCTCGCCGAATTCATCGAGGAGGGGTTGCGGCTGCGACAGGCCAATCTCCCGATCACGGTGGGGGCGGATCAACAGCCCTGGCTGCGCAGGGTCGTCGTCAGCGACCCCCCGCAGCCAGACGGAGGGAAACCATGAACCGCCGGGAACCTGAACTCAGCGTTCGGGCGACCACTATTCTTTCCCGTTTTCCCCGCCATCTGGATCTGACCCGGGAAGACAAGGTCTTTGCCCGGATGGTCGAGGCCCTGGCCCGGGAACTGGACATCAAGACCATGCAGACCGGCCGGGTCCGGACCGCGCACCGGCTGGGGCAGGCCGAAGAGGTACGCGACCTGCTGCTTCTGGCCGGGCTCCACGACCTGCAACCCATCCACTTTGAAATCGCGCGGTTGCGGCATGCTGACAGCACCTTTCCCACCTGGCTCGCTGCGCTTCGCCACCAGATCCGCGAGCTGATCCGCATCCACCACGCGGGCAACGCCACGGTCCGCACCCTGCTGGAGGCGGCGGCCGCCTACCTCTGCCTGCGCGTCAACCACATCAAATCCAACGGCGAGTTTCGGCATACCGCCCAGTGCACCGATCTGGTCGATCCGCCGGATGCGGAGCAGAAGGAGAGCGCAGATTCCGACACCCTGGTGCTGGAGGAGAACCCGGGCCGGGAGGGAGCTGTTGGCTGGGAAGACTGCACCTATGGCTCGGACAGGACCATCCTCTACCGGGGGGTGGACCCCGCGCTGGTCAATGTTTGCATCACCGGCATCGGGGAACGCACCTGTTTTCCCATGGTGGTCGATACCCGCAGGGGTTGCGGCCTGTACTATGCGGGCATAGTCGGCGACGGCGAGGAACTGGAGTTCACCGACGACGGCCGGGTGCTGCTGAACGGTGCGCCCGCCGACGACCGGGCCCTGAGCTTTTCCGGCGCGGTCTTTGCCGGAAAGGGCAGCAGCACGGCCGGGCCCGCGGAGTTTGCCTTCTGCACTGAAAAGGGCGACACGCCCCACGGACAGGCCGGGGTTTTCGTCACCACCAAGCCAGCCTCCTCGGGCTTTGCCGACGACGCCATGCCCCACAAGGGCGGTGCGGTCGACCCCCTCATCCTGACCATGGGTGAAACCCACCTGCGCTTCTTCGTCCGCATCGCCCATTTCGGCGTGCGCCGGGGCGATGCGCCCGATGACGAGGACGCTTGCCCAAGCTACGGCGCGGGCCAATACGACGCCTCACTCTTTGGCGAAATCGACCACACAAAACCGATCTTTGCCGCCGAATTCAGCTGGTGGGAGCGGGAAAGCTTCGCCCTCAGGCTCTTATTGCCGAAGCGTTTCACCCCCCGCGACGCCGCCTCGGACACGATGGCCAAGCGGCTCGCGCTGCTGCTGGAGCGCCACCGGGCCGCGGGCGTCAAGCTCGAAGTCAAATATGCCCAATAAGGAGACCGATATGACCGTGCAACTTCCCGCCCTTGTCCCTGCTGAACCGGGACGGCCCATCACCGCCGATGCCTGGAACGCCATTCTCGAATCCCTCGGCCTGCTTGCCAAAGCCGTCAACACCGTCGACGTCGGCGAGACGCTGGTTACCGTGAGCCTGCACGATGAACCGGAACCGTCCGGAAGCGACGATGAAAAACCCGGGTGGATCGGCCCAGTACTGCGTCCTGATCCGGGCCATAGCTTGGGGATGGTTGATATTGCGGACGTCATGGGCGGGATCGCCCGGGAGCCCGGCAAGCCCGTGCAGCTATTGTCCGCCTCCGAACATACCCGTCTGCAAGACTATCTGCGCGAGGCGATCCAGGTGGCCAAAGTCAAAACGCCCGGACAACTGATCGAGAGACTCGAACAGGACAAGCTCCTCGCCCTGAAAGCCGATCAAAAAGAACTCCTGATCGAACGCCTCCAGGACGTGTTGGAACCCGAGGTCAAGCCCGACCCCACCCTACCGGGCAAGGGGACCGGTGGGCGCCTGCCACACAAGAAGGAAGCGTTCCAAATCAACCCGGCTGAAGTGATCGCGGTCAGCACACCGACAAAAGACAGCCAGGTCGTCAACCGGGTCATCCGCGCTATCCCTCCCTTCCCCGGACGAACGGCCCATACCCTCACCGGTCTGCACGAAGGCCAGTGGACCCTGCACATCACCGCACCCGGCCATAAGCCACACAGCCAGACCATCACTGTCCCGGCAACGGCGCCGATCGCCGTCACCCTTGAAATCGACGGGGTCAGGATGCCTGACCTGTTCGGGCAGTCCTTGAGCGCGGCCAAAACCACACTGAGCGGGTGCGGCATCCGCATCGGTTCCATTTGGGACAGCTTCGGTAGAACATATTCCGCAAAAAACGAGGAGCCTGCATCGAGCGTGGTGCTGTATCAGTCTCCAGCCGCACACACGGTGATCGACCCGAAACAAGTGTCGATCCGGCTGATCGTCTCGGCGAAGGCGCAGATACCGGCAGAACCGCCTAAAAAACCCGAACCGGAACCCCCTCTTCCCGAGGATCGGCTCAACCGTCCCGCCCTCAACTCCCTGAGCGGACACATCGACCGATACGCCCAGGCCACGGACAACAAGACACTGTACCGGGATGCCACCATTCCCACCGAGCTGGCGGCCTACATCGGCGAGGTGCAGGCCATGGCGCAAAAACAGTCCGTGGAGACCTCGCGCATCAAAGAGGTCCAGGCCAAAGGGAAAGCCCTGCTCAAGAAGGTGGATACCGGCACCAATGAGTGCCAGGATCAGGAGGAGCTGCTGGGCTACATGCGGCGGCTGCTCATCAGTCTGGCCGATGCCGCCGAACCCGAATCGATCCCGCGCAGGGTGTTCAACCGCGAGACCGTGGTCGCCCTGGCCGGGCATATCCTGGAATACGCCCAGGCCACGGGCCAGGGCAGCATGTTCCAGGACAACGACCTGCCGGGCAGGCTCTCCGCCTATGTCGACGCGGTGCTGGCCGGTACGGAGCAGCCGGACTTCCCCAAGGAGACCGCCGACCAGCTGCGCTCGCGAGGTGAAAAGCTGCTCGCCGCGGTGGATACCCGCACCACCGAGTGCCAGGATCAGGAAGAGCTGCTGGGGTATCTGCGCCGTCTGGTCATCGAGCTGGCTGAGGCTGGGAAAACACCATGAGCACGATTCCCTGCGCCGACACGACGACAATCACGCCCGACTTTTCCGGCGGCGCGCCGGCGGACCGGGTGGAGGTCGAAATAACGGCCAAGGCTGCGGGAAAATGCCAGCTGAGCGAGGTGGCGGATTTACGGAAAAGCCAGGACGGCGTCCAGAAAATTGTTATCGACCTCAACCAGCACCGCCCGATCGCCAATCTGGAGCTGCCCGAGAAGATGCAGGCCGTCTACCCCTGGATCGGAGCCAAGTTCCAGACGCGCAAGAACCTGCTCTCCCGAGATACCCAAAAAGAGCGGTTCAGCGAGGTGGCCACGGACCGGTTGCAGGTGACCCTCTACAGCGACAACTTCGACCTTGAGAAGCTGCGGAACGAGGGCGCCATCACCCTGCCCGATACGCCCACAACCCTGACGCTCACGGTCAACGGCCGCACCGCCTGGACCCATTTCGCCCGGAACGGACTGACCACGGCCGAGGACCCGGAGGCGGGATTTTGTGAACGGGTCGATATCACCCGGATGGTGCACGAGGAAATCGACGCCGGCAACACCAAGATCCCCCTTGTCCTGCACGCCACGCCCGCCTGCCGCCTGGGCCTGAAGGAATTGAACGCGCCCTACCGGCTCGTTCATGCCGTGCGCCTGCCGGGTCAGGCCCTGTCGCTGACGATGAGCGAAGAGGGACCCTGCACCCTGTCCCTGCCCCTGCCCGAGGGAAGCGGCAATTGGCAGGTTGCCGAAATCCACGGCTCTCTGAGCGGCAAAACCGGCGAGTCCCGCGTTGTTCCGGCAGAGCATCTCCCGGAAAGCGAGCTGGGCGAACTCGTGCTTGATCCCGATCATTACCTGGCCGCCCGGCTCGATAAAGACCTGCTCGCCGGTTTTCAACAGATCGAGGGGGTGCGCCTGCCGCTGGTGGTGACCGAGGGCGGGGCCGAGATCGTGGCCATGCTGCGCCGCGACGAGCAGAACGCGCCTGGAACCTCTCTTCCCGAAGCGCGCTTTGCCGCCCGCACCGTGCCGGCAACGGACAGGGAACAGTGGGTTTCCCTTGATCTGGAACAGGTGGTGGATGTGCCTGAAAACAAGGCGCTCTGGCTGGAGCTGCGAGCAGTTCGCGGTCGCTGCTGGTGGCGGTTGGGATCAGAGAAAACGAAGGACGCAACCGGCGAGGTTACGAAGCCGATCGGCGTGGTCGAGCTGCAACGGGCCGCGCCCGGCGGGGTCTTCGCCGAGTTCATCCCAAAACTCAACAACACGCCGCACCAGCTCCTGGGGCGACTGCGGATCAAGGGCCGTCCAACCGCAGGCGGCATTGCCGCGCTCCAGTACCCCGATTCAAGCACAACCGGGGCGAGTGAAACCTCGACGGTCGACCTGACCCCGGGCCGCGGGCCGCTCGAATTCGCGCTTGCCCTCTCCCCACCGCTCACGTCCCAAAACGGCGCGCTCAACGTGCAGCTGCTCTGTCGTGCTCCGGGCCTCTACACCTTCTCCGATATCCGCCTGATCTACACGAAGTGACCTGCCGTGGCCGGGCCTGAACAGTCTCTTGCCAATGCATCAGGCAGAGGAGGCCCCGGTGAAACAAAGGGCGCCCCGTTTCCAATAAGGGGCGCCCGGTTTCCCGCCCTTCCTCCGCGACCATCTCCTAGAAATGGTAGGTCAGCCCGATCCGGTAGTTGCGCTCGGGCATCAGATAGCCCCGCACCCATTCCACATCCTGATCAAACAGGTTGAGCACCGACCCCTTGATCTCCCAATGCTCGCGGAAGACGTAGCGCAGGGTCAGATCCCAGTACTGGAAGCTGCCCTTCTCCTCTTCCGTGTAGGTGTCCCAGTTGTCGATCATCTGCGGTCCCACCAGCACATGGCTGAGCTGAGCGGTGAAGTTTTGATGGCGGAAATCAAGCCCGGACTTGATCTCGTAGTCGGAAACATACTTGACGTCCCGGTTGGTGGCATCGTCTTTCTTGTCGGTGTTGTAGAGCATGTTGGTCCACAGGGCCAGGCCAAAGGGCATGGAAAAACTCTTGTCCACATCCCAGCGCAGTTCGCCCTCGAATCCGGCAATGGTCACATCGTCCTTGGCGTTGCGGTAGGTAAAGGCGTTGTGAGCGGCGGACCAGTACTGCTCGACGCGATCCTCGTAGTCGGTATGGAAGTAGCCCACCTTCAGGGTCAGGGCATCGAGGTACAGGTCCACACCCACATCATAGGTGCGGCTGGTTTCCGGATCCAGATCCGGGTTGCCGAGATAACGGACACCCCAGAGCATATAATCCGAGGAAAGGTGGTCGGCAGTGGGCGACTTGAACCCCTCGCCGATGTTGCCGCGGAGGCGGAGGGTCTCGTCGAAAAACTTGATGCTGGCCCCCAGCTTGGGCGAAACGTGGCTGTAGCTCTCCGAGCGTCCCCGAAAGCCACTGAAGGAGCCGGTTTCCGGTTGGGTGCTCTTGATCTTGAAACGGTCATAGCGGAGGCCGCCAACCAGGTTGACCCGGTTGTCGAACAAATCGAGCGCATCTTGCAGGAAGACAGCTCGATTGTCGTATTCCAAACCGGGCGAATAGGGGGTGCTCGGCAGATAATTCTTGTGCGCCGAGGATTTCCGCTCCATGTCCTCCAGGGTGAAACCGACCAGCAGGGTGTTCCAGTCCGCGGTCTTCCAGCTCAACTGATGATCCGTGCCCAGGGTGGAGTCCACCATTTTACTCCGGTCCGATTCCGGATCGATGGCCCCTTCGCGCCACTCGTTGCGGTCCCACAGATAGTACCCCATGCCCCGCCAGTGCACCTTGCCGTCGAAGAAATCACCGTTGTACTCGAGGTCGGCATAGCCGGTGGACTTGTCTGCCTCATCGCGCACGTCGCGGTCGTAGGATGAATAGGCCTTGTAGGCAATCCAGCGGGGAGATTCGGCGACCAGGTTGGAGTAGTTACCGCCGAAACGCAGCTCGTGGCGGTCATTGAAGGCATAAATCAGATTACCGCCGATGCTGAAACGCTCCTCGCCGCTGTTGTACACCCGGCCGAAGGTGGGGTCGTCGTAGTCGTCGCTGCCCGAACCGCTGGCCGCGGCAAAAAAACGCAGCCTGTCGTTGATCTCGCCGCCGCCGGAAACCGTCCCCTTGTACAGGTCGAAACTTCCGGCTTCCACGCCGATCGCTCCTTCCATCGGCCCCTCTCCCTTTTTGGTGATCAGGTTGACCACCCCGCCCATGGCCGCCGAACCGTACAGGGCCGAGGCCGGGCCCTTGATGATCTCGACCCGCTCGATCCGGTCCATGTCGATCTTGGCCGCGTTGCCCGTGCCCAACCGGTGGCCGTCGACCAGAATCAGCACCCCGCCGTTGATATCAAGCCCGGTGGCGTCGGTGCGAAACCCGCGCAGGCCGACCGGGCTGAGCATGCCGGTGTACTTATGGTAATGGCCGGTCATATACTTGCCGAGCAGATCGCCGACATTGGTTACCCCTGACATCTCGATCCGCTCCCGGTCGATG
Source organism: Desulfobulbus sp. (assembly GCA_050952385.1). GTDB lineage: Bacteria > Desulfobacterota > Desulfobulbia > Desulfobulbales > Desulfobulbaceae > Desulfobulbus. The sequence continues at coordinate 533,594 of JBMNKV010000001.1, forward strand.
ACCTGGGTGGCGACCGGAGTGTCGATCTCGCGGGTTGCCGTACGGCCTGCGGTGACCACCATCTCGTCGGCCTGCACCCGAATGGCGGGTTCCTTCGGGGGCGCGGCCAGGGCGACGGGCGCGGTCAGGGGAACCAGGGCCAGGGCAAAGAGCAGCTGATCGGGAAAGAAACGGGATGAGGTGCGCATACAAGCCTCCATGGGGTTGTTGTTTCTGGTTTTCAGCGGTCTGCAACGTGGGGCGACAGCGCACGAAAAAAGACCGCCAAGTTCGGGACGTTTTCTTTTCTTGTTGAAGCGACAAGCAGGGACGCACGGGTATCTCGCCCTTAGGTTTGCAGTTTGAAGGTGATGGTCTGCTCGACCATGGCGCTGACCGCCACCCCGTTCACCGTGCCGGGATGGAAGCGCCAGCGCCGGATGCTGAGCACGGTGCTCTGTTCAAAGACACCCTTGGGCTGGGCATCGAGCACATGCACCCGCACGACCTTGCCCTGCTCGTTGACCACAAACTGCACCTTGACCCAGCCTTCGATATTGCGGCGGCGGGCCGAACCGGGATAGGTCGGCGCCTGTTGCCGCACCGCGACCAGGGGACGGTCGAGCTGGCCAGCCCCGTAAATACGGCCGCTGCCCCCGCCGGAGCGACCCTGCCCTCCCGGTACCCCGGAGCCGGACGACACTGCCGGGGCTCCGCCACCCACCTGCGTGGCGGCGGGTTGAGAAGAAGCCGCGGTGGATGGAGAAGCGGCGGGTTTCGGTGCAGGCGGCGCAGCGGCGACCTTCCGGGTCGGCTGCACCGGTTGCGGCGGCTTTTTTTTCGGTTTGACGGGTTCGGCCTGGTGCACCACCTTCTTGGGCCGCACCGGTTCGATCCGCTCCGGTTCCGGAGCAGGGGCGGCCTGCGTGGGCGCGGCCGGAGCAGACCCGGACGATTCGGCAGCGGGCCCGGGACCTGGTTCCCCGCCGCTGGAACCGGCAAGGATTGACAGGTCCAGCGCCACCGGTGGCCGGACCTCCGGCTCCATCTCCATGCTGATCCAGAACACCGCCAGACCGCAGACCGTGTGCAGCAGCAGCGAAGTCAGAAATCCCCGACGGACGGCATTCATAGCTTCTGTTCGGTTTGCAGGCTCAGGGAGGTGAACCCCAGCCCGGTGACCATCTCGTACAGGTCCACAAAGACCTGCAGGGCCAGATCCCGGTCCGCCCGGAGCAAAAGCGGGGTCTTGCGATCCACCTCATCCAGATGGGCCGCAAGACCGGGCAGGTCCATCTCCGCGCCGTCAAGCCAGATCCGGCCCTCAGCGTCGAGCACGATGGTGCGCGGATCCAGCGGCAAGCTCTCCCGCCCGGCCTCGGCCTTGGGCAGGTCCACCTGAATGCCGCCGGTGGCAATGAAGGTGGAGGTGGTCAGGACGATGGTCAGCAGCACCAGCATCACATCCACTAAGGGAATGACGTTGAGATAATCAAATTCCTTCTCGTCCATGATGGATATCCCATTGCAGCAGGAGCACCTTGCACCGGCGCACCAGCATGTTGTAGAGCACGATGGAGGGGATGGCGACCAGCAGTCCGGCGGCCGTGGCCTTGAGCGCCAGGGCCAGGCCGGTCATGATTTTGGCGGTATCGAACCCGGCCGAGCCGATATCGTAAAAGATGAGCATGATGCCGAGCACCGTGCCCAGCAGCCCGATATAGGGAGCATTGGCGCCGATGCTCGCGATCAGGTGCAGATGGTGGGTCAGGTGCAGTTCCAGGGCGCGGCGATCGGTAAAATCAGCCACCTCGCAGGCACGGCAGACCAAAAAGCGCTCCACGGCCAGGGCCACGGCAACGATGCTCATCGCCAGCAGCAGACCGAGGACGCCGTAATCGACAAGTGTGTGCAGCCATTGCATGACACAATCTCCTGGGGCAAGACAGATGTTCCGGAAAAAGACGAAACATCTGCAAAAAGAAAGATATTCGCTACGACGGGAGCAGGGGACGGCCCCTGAAAACGGGGCGCGGCTGCGGAAGGAGGGGCGTCGACCACTTCCGACGACATGCAAGCCATGCGGGAACAGCCGGGCGATCGATGCGGGGGCGTGACGAGAGAAAACGACAAAAAAATCCCGGATCGGTTGCCGATCCGGGATAGCCCTGTTTATCCGCGAAAATATGATGTGCCGGGTACGCCGCTGTCCATGCAGGTCGTCTCTTACCGTTCAGGCAGGTCTTCTGACTTCCGGATCATCCTGACAACCGCGTCTTCCCAACCCCGTACAGGATCAGTGACATGTCGACGGTCTTCGTCCCCGGTCACAGCGGCGGGCCCGTCCCCGATTCTCACGGGGTTCCCAGTTAGGTTCTTGCGAACACCTGAACAGGGCCCATGAAACACATCTGCCTACCGATGTCAAGCAAAGAGTATACGGTAGGGCGGCCTGCCGCAGCCTGTATCAGGACAAAAGCCGACAAAAAACAAGCCCGTTCCAGCCGGGGAAACCGACACAATCCGGCCCGTGCTGGAGGCGGAAATATTTCTGATGACCGTCAGTGGGAGAGCTCCTTGTGCAGCGCCTCCGCCTTGTCCCGGTTAAAGAAATGCTCTGCCTTCAGGGCAACCGCCAGCCTCTCCAGGGCCTCGGCATCGCGGCCCTTGCTGTGGAGCAGAACCGCCATGTGGTAGTTCAGCTCCGGAATTTCAGGGCTTTTTTCCAGCGCGTCCGTGAAGATCTCCAGGGCCTGATCGACCTCGCCCCGCCGATAGTGGACCCAGCCCAGGGTATCGAGCAGGGAGGTGTCTCCGGGCCGCAGCTGCTCGGCACGGGTGGCCAGCTCCAGGGCCTCGTCCAGCTCTTTGGGCCCCGGATCGTGCTCGCTGAGGAAATAGGCCAGGTTGTTGGCGGCCGGCCAGAAATCCGGATTCCGCTCCAGAATCTGGCGGTAGGCAGCGAGCGCCTTATCAGACTGGCCGCTTCGTTCGTAGAGGATGGCCAGCGAAAAAGAGGCCTGGAGGTTGTCCGGCTGCGCGGTCGTCTGGGCCTCCAGTTCCCGGATCGCCTCGGCCTGCTTGCCCTGCGCCACGTACAACCTGGTCAGCAGATCGTACGGCGCGGGCCAGGTCGGAGCCAGGGTGGCCGCCTTGTGCAGCTGGGCCTCGGCTTCGGCATAGCGTTTTTGCTGGAGCAGGAGTCGACCGTAGATAAGATACCCGTCGGCCCGGTCCGGCTTGCGCTCAATGGCGGCCTGACACAGCTGCTCCGCCTCCTTGTTGCGGTCGGCCTGGTGCAGGGCCTGGGTCAGGGTGGTCAGCAGGACCGGGTTGTCCGGGAACCGCTCATGCCCCTGGCGCAGGATCTTCTCCGCCTCGGTCCACTGTTTCTGCTGCGCGTGCAGCTGGCCAAGCCGCAGATACCCGATCGGATTGTCGGCATGCTCGCGAACGAGCTGTTCGTATTCGCTCGCCGCTCCGGCCGTGTTGCCTGCCTGCAGCAGCAGGTCGCCAAGCTCTGCCCGGGCCCGCACGTTTTTGGGAGCAGCCTGGACAATGGCGCGCAGGTCTTTCTCGGCTCCGGCATAATCCTGTTGCCGGACGCGCAGCATGGCCATGGCCCGCAGGATTTCCGGCGAACCGGGCACGGCCTCCAGCCCCTTGGCCAGGGCATCCATGGCCATTTCCGGCTTTTTCTCACTCAGATGCGCCTGGGCCAACATCAGGTGTCCTTGCGCAAACTCCCGTTTTTCCGCGACAACAACCCGAAACTCGGACACCGCCTCGGCAGCCTTGCCCTCGGCCAGAAGCATCTGGCCGAGCAGGAAGCGGCCATCGACGTTTTTGGGACTGGCCTTCAGCACCTGATCGACCTGTTCCCGCGCCTCGGGCATCTCACGGAGCAGCAGGTGCAACCGGGCCATGGCCAGACGGGCCCTGATGCTATCGGGATCGGCGGGATCCTTGGAGAGCTTCAGGCACTCGTTGAGCATGGCAAAGGCCTCTTTGGTCTCCCGGCGCTGGACGAGATAATCCACCAGGGCCAGACGCAGCTTGGCGCTGGACGGCAACTGGCGCAGTCCTTTTTCGAGCAGGGCCTCGGCCTCCTTGAACTCTTTCTTGCCGCGCCAGAATCCGGCGGCCATCAGGTAGGTTTCCTCGTCGTCGGCGCGATCCGCGATCTGTTTGTCCAGCACCTCTCGGGCCTGATCGACCTTCTGAAACGACCAGTACAGCTCGGCCAGTTGCAGGGGCAGCGCCGTGTTTTCAGGCTGGAGTTCCATTGCGGCGCGCACCTGTTCCGCTGCCGCGTCCACTTGGTCGTTTGCCGCCTCCAGACGGGCCAGCAAGAGACGGATCGGCACCGCCTCCGGATTGGCACCTATACCCTGCAACAGGGTTTGCCGGGCCTTGTCCACCTGCTTTTCCCGGAGATAACACATCGCCAGAACGCTGAACACCTGGGGCGACTTGAGGTCGGGCCGCACCACCTCCTCGAGCAGGGCGGTGGCCTCGGCCGTCTTCTCCTGGGTCAGCAGGACCGAGGCCTTGAGCCCCCGGGCCTCGGCATGATGCGCGTCCTGGGCCAGAATCAGCTCGGCCTCTTCCAGGGCCTTGTCGGTCTGGCGGGCCGCCAGCAGCAACCGGCCAAGCTCGAGATGCGCTTCCATCTCGTCCGGCGCATACTTGACCGCATTGCTGAAGGCGCTGTAGGCCGCCTTGAAATTCTGTCGTTTGAGTTCGATCTTGCCGAGCAGGAGGTAGCCTGGCCCGAACTTCGGATCGATCCCCAGCACATTTTTCACGTTCAGCTGGGCGGAAACCAGGTCGCCCTCGTCAAAATGACGTTGCCCCTGGGCCATGAACTTGTCCCGCTTCGCCTCGGCACCACCACAGGCGGCCAGCAGCATCAGGGACAGCACCACAACAAGCGCCGTGCGCCACATCTTGAAAAAACGCATCAGTTGCTCCTTTGCTCCTTTGCTCCTTTGCTTCGTATCGCTATCGTCCATCCGGCTGCCGTGCACCATACCGCGCCTTCCGGGAGCGGGCAACCGGCCAGTGCCACCACTGCCGCATTCATGCCTTGTTTCGGGACATAGATTGGTATTCCCGGGGAGAACAGCCCTCATGTTCGCGAAAGATCCGGGCAAAGTACGACGAATCGTTAAAGCCCACCGCATAGGCAGTTTCGGTGACATTGTATACTTGCCGGGCGAGTAATTTTTTGGCCTCTGCTATTCTTTTTCTGTTCAGATGCTGTTTGTATGTCAATCCTGTATAGTTCTTTATTTTTTTCGCAAAACAAAACCGGTTCATTGCGAAGTCTCTGGCAACCTCTTCAACAGTGGCATTGTTTTGGTAATTTTCGTCAAGATACTGCATCATCTTTTTCCAAAAAACATACACATTGTAATCGGCGCACAGCCCTGTTTCTTCTCGTTCCCCGGTAACGTCCCCATCTCTTTTTTTCGTTTTTTGCATGGAATGCATGATTTTCTCATAGAAAAATTCCTTCAGCACCTCGTAGCGTTCCATACTCTGCATAAAAATATCGCGCGGCTGCACCCAGGCAACAGTGGCCTTGCGGCAGGTCATGCTGACCGTTGCCGCCATGCCCGTCATCAGGGACAGGGTAAAAATCATGTCGCCGCCATGCAGCACCGCGCAGCTCCGCTCTTCGCCCCCTTCATCGACACCCGACACCTCCACCACCCCGGATTGAATCAGACCGAACCAGTGCACGGGATGGCCGGATTCGACGACAACCATTCCCGGCGTCCAGGTTTTTTCCTGAAAGGAGAAGGCGAGTTCCGCCAACTGCCGTGCCTCCAGACGTCGATAGGGATCGATCTCCATGAACAAACGCCCGATTTCCATTGCCCCTCCGCAAACCATGGCTCACGCGCCTTGCCGCGTCCCCAACACGGAACCGGCGAAGACGACGACCGAAAACGACGACCATTTTCCCGGTTGCCCGGGACGGGAAAAAAGAGAGAAAGGAGGCAACGGCGCTCCAGGCGGCATGACCGGAGCATCCAGCCCCGAAACGGGCGGACAGATCCGGCAATGGGAAAACAGGAAACCAAAAACAAAAAATCCCGGATCGAAGAGATCGATCCGGGATAGCCCTGTTTATCCGCAGAATATATGACCGGTTACGCTGCCGTCCACGCAGGCGTCGCCAACTTCCATTCAGGCAGGTCTTCTGACTTCCGGATCATCCTCCCACCGCGCCTTCCCAACCCTTCATAGCGGATCAGTGGCATCCTGCGGCGGTCGTCCCCGGTTACAGCGGCGGGCCCGTCTCCGACTTGCACGGAATTCCCTATTACGTCCCAAAGGACACCTGAACGCCCCTAGTAGACTGAAGAACCGAAACGTTGTCAAGAAAAACAATGAGCAGGAAAAACACCAGAACGGGACGCATCTTCTCCTCAAATACTGGCAGCCGCTCCAAATTTCTGCTGATTTTCGCCAAGTTTGTACAGGTTTTTTTCGGAGGGTTGCGCTAGGGACGTGACGCAAGAGGCACTTTTTTGAAAGCCGGTTCAACGAATGGTTCAACGAACCCATCAAGTAACAGGGGGCACCATGTACAGCAGATTACGCAGTCTTTGGCAGGACGAATCGGGCGCAACCGCCATCGAATACGGGCTCATCGCCGGGGTAATGGCCGCGATTCTGGTCACCGTGCTGGGCCTGTTCGGCGACAACCTCAAGGAGCTGTTCCAGGCCATCAACGACAAACTCGCCGACTCGGTCGACAAACTCAAAAGCGAAAACCCCAACCCATAATGAAGGGATGAGAAAGGGATGAGCGCCCCCTGCGACCCCCATGCCGCCCTGGCCTGCCTCGTCGCCGTGACGGCAGCCTCGGCCACGGACCTGCACGGGCGTATCATTCCCAACGCCATCACCCTGCCCACCCTGCTCGGCGGCTGTCTCTATCTCGGGTTGACGCTGCCCGGCATGGAAGGGGTTTTCCTCTCCCTCACCGGGGCCCTGCTTGGCGGCGGGCTGCTCCTGCTGCCCTACCTACGCGGCATGGTCGGCGGCGGCGATCTCAAACTCCTGGCCGCGCTGGGGGCCTGGCTTGGGCCGGGCGCGGTCTTTTCGCTCTTCCTGTACGCCACGGTCGCGGGCGGCTTGCTGGCAGTGGGCCGCCTCGTGCAGCGGTGGCAGAGGCGGCGGCGCGGCAACGACGTGCCGGACCGGACCATACCCTATGCCCTGGCCATTGCCAGCGGACTGATCCTGTTGCTGTTTCGGGGGAAAATCACATGAAAACCGTCCGACTCGTCGACGATCAACGCGGCGTCGCCGCCATGGAATTCGCCCTGGTCGCGCCCATGCTGCTGCTCATTGTCTTCGCCGCCATCGACTACGGCTGGTACCTGACACAAAACGTCATCCTCAACAATGCGGTCACCGCGGCAGCGCGGGCAGGCATCAAGGCCCGCGAGTGGACCAGCTCGTTTCCCGGTGAGGAGCGGGAAGAGGAAGACCCCGAGGTGTTTGCCCGAACAGCCTTTCAGGACGCGCTCTGGACCTTTACCAACTTTCCTCCGGAGCGCCTGGAGGTCCGGATTCTGGACGCGGAGGGCGAAAGACCCCGCCGCATCGTGGTGCGCGCCACCGACGTTCCCTATCGACCGCTCAGCGGCTACCTGGGAGAGTCCCTGATGCCGAAGGTCATGGCTGCCAAGGCGACCATGGCCTTTCCCTGAAACTTTCCCTGAACCCTCCGAAACCTCTACAACAAAGGGAGGCGGCATGGACCAACTCTCCAACGTGAACAGGAACCCCTCATGAAAAAATTTCGCGGTTTCATTGCCCTTTTTTCCGCCCTGTTCCTGGCCGGGCTGGCCTCCTATGCCGTCTACAACCGCATGCAGGAACCCGCTCCGCCGAAGAAAACAGCGTCGGCCACGGCCGAGACCACGGTCGAGAAGCCGCCGGAACCGCCGCCCCGGCTCAGCCAGCGGCTTGAAGACGGGTTCCGGGCCGTGACCCTGAGCCTGGACGCCGCCACCGGACTGGATGCCCTTCGCCCCGGCGATAGGGTCGACGTGATCGCCGTGACGCCTGCTGGCGAAGACATCAAGGAAGGACGCCTTTCCCGGCTGCTTCTCTCCGCCATCGAGGTGCTGGAGGTTGCCGATACCGCGGGCAACAGGAGCAGCCGCAAACAGCCGGTGACCCTCAAGGTGACGCCCGAACAGGCCCTGGAACTCGCCGCCGCCGAGCAGGCCTCCTCCCTGCGCCTTGTGTTGCGGCGGCCCGAGGATCGGGAAACAGCCCGGAGGGAGCCCGCCGCCTTTCTGACCGAAGGCGGGGTCAGCGCCTACCGGCCCCGACAACTGGACCTGCGGGAGATGATCGCGCCGGGCATGCGGGCCATCACCGTGGAGGTCGAATCCACCGACGGCGTGGGCGGCATCTTCCAGCCCGGCGACCGGGTCGACGTGGTGGTGACCTGCCCCTGGGGCAACCTGGCCCTGGGCGGCGAAAACGCACCGGGGGCGAAGGGCACGGTCAAGGAAACGCACCGAAACGCAAAGATCTACTTTCAAAACCTCAAGATCCTCACCACCAGTCAAAGTCTCCATTGGCACGCGCCCTTCAACCGACCCGTCAAGCAGGTCACCCTGGAGGTCACCCCCAGCCAGGCGGAGCAACTCACCGTGCTGGTGGATTCCAAGGGAGAAAAAAACGTGCTCCGCCTGCTTGCCCGTAACCAGGGCGATGACCACCTCTCCCAGACCGAGGGCGCCGAGCTGCTCGACCTGCTGGGTGGCCGCATTCCCTATTCCACAGTCCGCATCTATCGGGGGCCCATGGTCAAGGACCAGGTGTTTTACCGTGCACTGTAATCGCCGCCGCCCGGGAGGCGGCATCCACCTGGTGTTCCCGCTCGTCCTGCTGCTGCTTGCGCTCTCCACTGTGTCGGCGCACGCCGATGGAGCAGCGCCGATCGTTACCAAGGCCCCGGTGGGCACCGTGGTGCTGGAGCCCGGCAAGGGAGCGGTCATCAACACCAAGCGGCCCATATCGGCGATCTCGGTGGCCGACCCGGAACTTGCCGACGTCCACATCCCGGAAAACCAGAACGAACGGCAGATCCTGCTGTTCAGTAAAAAGAAGACCGGGGCCACCAACCTGATCGTCTGGTACCAGAAAAACGCGAAAGAGAGCGTGGCCCCCTACGATACCTATGAGGTGGTGGTCTCGTTTCCCGACGACACGATCATGCGTCTGACCCAGGCCCTGAACGGCCTGCCGCCGCAGGTCTGTCGGGCCTGGGTGCGACCGGGCGGCAAGGGCATCCTGCTCGGCGGCGAGGTCGACGGCCCGGAAACCCTGGACGCGGTGCGGAAGATCGTTGCCGGCTACGTGGACGCCAACTACACCGACCTGATCGTGGTGCGCGGCATGCAGCAGGTGCAGCTCTCGGTGCGCATTGCCGAAGTTTCGCGCAGCGACCTCAAACAGATGGGACTGGGTTTTCTCCTCAACCGCGACTGGAGCATAGGGGTGCTGCCGCCCGGTTCCGGGGCGACAGGAAACATAACGACCGACAGCGGGAGAAGAGCGACCGACACCAGGACCGGGGGTGACCGCCTCAGCAGCGAAATCAGCGGCACCTCCTCCAGCCTGGAAACGGGAGCGGAACTGGGCTCGGCATTTTCCTCGGCCTTCCAGCTCGCGGTCTACTCCCTGCACGACAATTTTCTGGGCATTCTCAGCATGATGAAGGGGCAGAACCTGGTCCGGATCCTGGCCAGCCCGACCCTGGTGACCATGAGCGGTCAGGAGGCCAGCTTTCTGGTCGGCGGCGAGTTTCCGGTTCCGGTCAGCGGCAGCGACAACCAGACCAACATCGACTACAAAAATTACGGCATCATGCTCCGCTTCACGCCCACGGTCACGGCCGGTGAAACCATCAACCTCCAGGTCAACCCCGAGATCAGCAATATCGACTACTCCACCGCCGTCGCCTCCGGCGGGGTCGCGGTTCCCGGGCTCAAGACCCGGCGCGCCTCGGCCACCCTCCAGCTCAGGGACGGCCAGAGCTTTGTCATGGCCGGACTGCTCAACGAGGAGTTGGCCTCCATTGTTTCCAAGATACCGCTTTTGGGCGACATCCCCTATCTGGGCACGCTGTTTACCAGCAAGGAGTACCAGAAAAAGGAAACCGAACTGATGATCATCGTCACCCCGCACCTTGTCCGCGCCCTCAACCCCGCCGAAGTGCCGTCCTTGCCCGGCGAGAACAATATGCACGCGGTGAGCGACAGCGCCTTTTTCCTCGGCAACGAAGCCGAACCCCGGGCCGAAGCGGCGGCGCCCGGCGACGACCAGCTTATCGGAGGTGGCGGCTTTGCTCGATAATATCCCCGTCGCCCCGACCCCTGGCCCCGTCCTCAATCCCGCGCCCCACGGCCTGGCCCTGGTCCGGGATCCGTCCCTGGCCATGGCCCTGGTCGGGGAACTCCGCCCGGTCCTGTCGATTGACCTGGTGGACGATTCCCTCCAGGAACTGGCGCGCACCCTGCAAAACCGGACGCCCTCGCTCCTCTTTCTCCACCCCACGAGCGAGACCGCCGATCAGGATCTGGAGTTCGCGGACTACGTGCGCCGGGCCCACCCGGACATCGACATCTACCTGATTCTCGATCGCCGGGACCCGGAAATCATCCTCCGCGCCCTGCGCCTGGGCATCCGCGACTGTATCCTGCCCGGCGAGGGCGAGCCGACGCCCTTTTTGCAGGCAATCCGGCGGACGCGCTCCGCCCCGGACACGGGGGGCGGCTTTCTCTATGCCTGTCACAGCCTCAAGGGCGGTCAGGGCGTGACCACCATCGCCGCCAACCTGGCCGACCAGATCCGCCGGGTCACCGGCGGCCAGGTTCTCCTGGCCGACCTGAACCTGTGCATGGGCGATCTCCGTTCCCTGCTGTCGATCACCGGGGCCTGTACCCCCTTTGACCTGATCCGCGACCTTGGCCGGATGGATGAGAACCTCCTGTTCTCCTCGCTCTTCCACCACGAAAACGGTTTTTACGTGCTGCCCTCGCCGGCTGAAATCGGCGACGCCGAAGTGGTGAGCAGGGAGCAGATCACCGCCCTGCTGGCGCTGCTCAAACGCCACTTCACCCACATCGTCATCGACCTGCCCCATGACCTGTCCGAGCGGACCCTGGCCGCGCTCGAAAACGCCGACCGGATCCTGCTGCCCATCGAGCCCGGCCTGATTGCCCTGAAAAATGCCCAGAAACACGTCCAGTTTTTCCGCGAACTCGGCAACGACGAGGAAAAGATCGCCCTGATCCTCAACCGGCACAGCAAACGGGACACCCTGCAACCCGAAGACATGGAACGGGTGCTCGGCCTGCCCCTGTTCGCGACCATTGCCAACGACTGGACCGCCTTCGAGCAGGCAGCCGACCGGGGCACGCTTTTGGCCGACGTGCACCCGAAGCGCCGGGTCACTCGCGATCTGCACGAACTGGCGCTCCGCCTGACCGGCATGAACGAGGCCGGAGCACATCCGGGCTTCCGCTCCTGGTTCAGCGGTCTGTTCGCTGGTCGTTGAGCGAAACGAAGAGGGGGAACCTTGCCATGAAACTCAGCGAACGCCTCAAGGCCCGTGACAGCCAAAGCGAACACCGACAACGGCTTCCGCCCCGGTCCCGGCTGGACACGGCCACCTATAACGCCCTCAAGGCGCAGGTGCATTTCCGCCTGGTCGAGGAGCTGGACCTGGCCTCGGTCACCGAGCTGCCCCGCGAGGCCCTGAGCGCCTCGATCCGCGCCAGCCTCGAACAGATCACCAAGGCGCGCAACCTGCCCTTGAACAGCAGGGAACGCAGCGATCTCATCGTCGACCTGATGAACGAGATCCTGGGTCTGGGCCCCATCGAACCCCTGGTGCAGGACGAAACAGTCCAGGACATCCTGGTCAACGGCTACAGCCAGGTGTACATCGAGCGCAACGGCATGCTGGAAAAGACCTCGATCCAGTTCCGCGACAACGACCATCTCATGCAGATCGTTGACCGGATCGTCGCCGGCGTCGGCCGCCGGGTCGACGAGGCCTCGCCCATGGTGGATGCCCGCCTGGCCGACGGCAGCCGCGTCAACGCCATCATCCCGCCGCTGGCCCTGGACGGCCCGACCCTCTCCATCCGCAAATTCGGCCGGATACCCGTCTCCCGGGACGACCTGCTCACCTCCAAGGCCTGTACCCCGGAAATGGACCAGTTTCTCCGGGCCGCGGTCCGTTCCAAGCTCAATATCCTGATCTCCGGCGGCACCGGCGCGGGCAAGACCACCCTGCTCAACATCCTCTCCGGCTATATCCCGGAGGCGGAACGCATCATCACCATCGAAGACAGCGCCGAACTCCGGCTCAACCAGCCGCACGTGGTCAAACTGGAGTCGCGCCCGCCCAACATCGAGGGCCGGGGCGAGATCACCCTCACCGATCTGGTGAAAAACAGCCTGCGCATGCGTCCCGACCGGATCATCGTCGGCGAGGCGCGCGGGGCCGAGGTCATGGACATGCTCCAGGCCATGAACACCGGCCATCCCGGTTCGATGAGCACCATCCACGCCAATACCCCGAAGGACGCCCTGTCGCGCATGGAGGTCATGGCGGGCATGGGCACCGCCCTCTTCTCGGAACGCGCCCTGCGCGGGCTGATCGCCAGCGCCATCCATCTCATCGTCCAGCTCGCCCGCCTGCCCGACGGCTCCCGCAGGATCGTCTCCATCTCCGAGTTGCGCGGCATGGAAGACGACCGCATCCGCATCGCCCCGCTGGTGAGCTTCCGGCAGGAAACCGTGGACGAGAAGGGCCGGGTGCATGGCGCGTTTCAGGGCGAGCCCACGGTCTCCGCCTACCTCGAACACCTCCAGGCCCATGGCCATGTCCTGCCGGAGGATCTGTTCGACCGCATCGTGAGCGTGCCCTGATGCTGCCGGCCCTGTCTTTTCTGGTCTTTCTTCTGGTCCTGGCCCTGCTGGGCGGTCTCTACCTGCTGGGCACCACTGTTGTTCGCTCGGTCAGGCGACGGCAGCTCACCGCCCGCATCGACGACCTCACCGGCGCACCACACCCCACCGGTCAGGAAGCGATTTTCCCCGCGGGCATCTCGCCGGAATCCGTACCAGCCCACCAGCCGATCCCGCTGGCCCGGCTGGAGAGTTTTCTGGTCAGCGCCGATGTCGCCCTCCCGCCGGAGCGGTTTCTTCTCTTCACCCTGGCCGCCGGACTCTGCACGGCGCTGCCGATCCTGGCCCTGACCCGTTCCCCGATTGCCGCCCTGGCCGTCCTGGCCGGGGTCCTGTTCGCTCCCTTCCCGATCCTTGCCGCCCGCCGCCGAAAAAAAAACCAGACCCTGGCGCAACAGTTGCCCGAGGCCCTGGACATGATCGTCCGCGCCCTCCGGGTTGGCCAGTCGGTGGAGGCCGCGCTGGCCGAGGTCGCGCGGAGTTGCCCGCCGCCCCTGGGATTGGAAATCCGGCTGGTGCACGAGGAAATGCTGTTGGGCCTGCCGTTCATCGAGGCCCTGCGCAACTTTGAAGCCCGCTTTGCCCGGCTCTCGGATGTCAAGCTCATGGTGACCGCCTTTGTCATTCAACACGAAACCGGCGGCAACCTGACCCAGATCCTGGACAATCTGGCAAGCCTCATCCGCAAGCGCGGCGTGCTGAGGCGACAGATCCGGGCACTGACTGCGGAGAGCCGTTCCTCGTCGCTGGTGCTCGGGGTGCTGCCGCTGGTGATCGGCCTGTTTTTCTGGCTGGTCCGGCCCGACTATATCCAGGTGCTCTTTGTCGATCCGACCGGTCGCAAACTCCTTTTGACCGCCGTGTTGCTCGAACTGCTCGGCTTTCTGAGCATGCGCCTGCTGACCCGGAGCAACGCATGAACGCCGCGCTGATCGTCAGTTCCGTGGTTTTTCTGCTGGTCTTTGCCGGGGTGCTCACCGTCTGGACCTACCTGGAGGAAAAATACCGGCGCACGATTCTGGCCCGCCGCCTGCACGGGGAAAGCAGGGAGGCCGGCGAGATGATCGCCCGTCTGCGCGCGCCCTGGCTGCGCGCGGCCCTGTTCCTGGCCCGCGCAGCCACCCCGCCCAAAGGCACGGCCCTGGACCAGATACGGACCCGTCTCGTCCATGCCGGTTTCCGCGATCCCCAGGCCGTGGCGATCTATTTCGGTTTTCGCGTGGGCCTGATGCTGCTCTTCGGCATCCTCTATCTGGTGGCAGCCCTGCTCACCGGCAGTCTGAACAGCCGGGACGTTGTCATGGTGTTCCTGCCGCTGACTGCCGGTTATTTCCTGCCGCCCATCCTGCTCACCATCCGGATCCGGTCGCGCCAGGAGCAAATCTTTCGCGAACTGCCGGACGCGCTCGACCTGGTGCTCATCTGTCTGGAGGCGGGCCTGGGCTTTGACGCGGCCCTGTACCGGGTCAGCCGCGAACTTGCCGGGATTTCCCCGGTGCTCTCCGAAAAGTTCGGCCAATATTTTCTGGAAATCCAGAGTGGGCTGCCGCGCCGGGACGTGCTCGCCAATCTGGCGGAACGCAACGGCGTGGCCAGCCTCACCGCCGTGGTCGGCGTGCTGCTGCAATCCATCCGTTTCGGCACCAACATCGCGGAGTCGCTGCGGGTGCATATCAACTCGATGCGCACCCTGAGACGGCAGATGGCCGAGGAGGACGCCGCGAAGATGTCCACCCGGCTCACCTTTCCCATGGTGCTGCTGATTCTGCCGGCCCTGTTCATCATCATCCTGGGCCCGGCCATGCTCGGCATCATCGAAAAAATCAAGGGAGGATTACCATGACCCGTTTGGGGCACCGGCTACGACTTGTGCTGTTGGTGCTGCTGCTGTTGCTGCCGACGGCCTGCGCCGACAAGAAAACCTCCCCGGCCGGGCCGCCGCTTTCGCCTCCGCCGACCGAGGTGCCGCCGGAGAAGACCGGCAAGGCCGGGCCCGCCACGCCCAACCATCTGGCCCTGGCCCGCGACCTGGTCCGCCAGGGCCATTACGAGGTGGCCCTGAACCAACTGATCACCGCCATGGAGCACGACAGCACCGATCCCGAAATTTTTCATTTAATGGGGGTCTGTTACCGGGAGACCGGCAAGAACAAGGAGGGGGAAGAGGCCCTGCGCCGGGCCCTGCGGCTGGACGCCACCCACGCCGGGGCCTGGGACGCCCTGGGCATGGTGCTCCAGAATCAGGGACGGCAGGACGAGGCCATAGACGCCTTCCGCCAGGCCGTGAGCCACGATCCGGCCCGGGCCGAGCTGCTCAACAATCTGGGCTATGCCCTGCTCCGGGCCGAGCAGAAGGACGAGGCCTATCAGACCCTGCAACGGGCACTGACCCTTGACCCCGCCCTGGCCAGGGCCCGCAACAACCTGGCCCTCTGCGCCCTGCGCCGCAACAACGACCACGAGGCCCTGCGCATCCTGCTTGCCGGTAATCCCGAATGGGCGGCCTACCACAACATGGCCGTGCTCTATCAGCAGATCGGACGACAGGATCAGGCCATCATCATGCGCCGCAAGGCCCGGGAACACCGGCAGGACATGGCCGGGACCGGGAAGGGGAAGGCGCCGGCCGCGGCCGTGGACGGGCGGGCAGCCGGCGCCCCGCCGCCCACCCAGGCGACGCAGGCCCCGGACCCTGGCCGCTGAGTGCGCTTCAGTCCATCCCACAAAAACTCCACGGAAAAGAGGTTGCCATGTATGCGCCACACCGTCGTCTTTGCCTCGTCCTGATCGTTCTGCTGGCCGTTTCCTGCCTTGTTGCCGGATGCGCCGGGCCGCGCCACCTGAGCGAGGATTTCGGCCAGGCCTCTCACCGGGCGATGAGCGCCCAGATCGTCAATCCCGGAGCGCCGAACAACCCGTCCCCGGTGGACCGGCTCCCCGGCGATCTGGCTCTGGAGATCTATCAGAAGCGCTACATCAAGACCATGACCGAAGAAGAAAAGAAAAAGGACAAACTACACGATGAACTGGACTAACCGGACATCCGAGCGGCCCGGCCCGGTCCGGCCACGGGGGACGCTCCTTCAAGACGAACAGGGCGCGATCTCGGTCGCCTCGGCCCTGCTCATCACCGTCTTGCTGGTCGTCATGGCCGGGGTCATCGACACCGGCTATCTGTATCTGGAAAAGACCCGCTACAGGAACGCGGCGGAAGGCGCGGCCCTGGACGCGGTGCGGCGACTCAACGAGGGTGACTGGGAAGAAACAGCCCGGAACGCGGCCAGGGACGCCGGTCTGCCCGTCGACCAGGTCGACGGCGAGGGCAATCCGCTGCTGCAGATCCTGGTGGAGACCGGGCTCTATGACGAATACAACGAGTTCAACGGCAGTCTGGGCGGCGAGTTCAGGTATTTCACCAATGCCCCGCCCGATAACCGTCCGGTCAACGCGGTTCATGTCCGTTTCCGGCGCACCCTGCCCAGCCTGACGCGAATGAGCCCGCCGGCCCGGATCATGGTGGAGGCCGTGGCCTATCTCCGGCAACTGGACATGGTCAGCCTCGACCCTGACGGCTCCATCCGCCTGGGTCACGAGAGCCGCTGGGAGAACGCGATGTTCTATGCCAACGGCGATATCCAGCTCGCCGAGAGCGCGACCCGAAAAGGGAGCACGGGAATGGAAACCTATGCGGCCCCGGAATTTACCAACTGCCTGCTCTTGGCGGCAGGCGAGATCGAATCCTGCCCGGTCAAGGTGAAACCAGGATCATGGTGGTCTCCGGCGGAGACGCTGGAAATCCAGTGGAACCGGGGCACGTCCCACCAGGGCGAGAACACCCGGTCCGACATGGAACGACTCACCGATATCCGCCCCGTGGACCAGGAGACGCTGGACCTGTGGCAGGACCGGGCCGACAAGGTGTACACCCCCGACAGTCGCGACGAGATTCTCTACCGATACAACCAGTATCCGCTTCCCGGAGAGTACTGCTTTGACCTGAGCGCCGCGGAACCGGACAGCGTGATTTTTTTCGACAGCAGGGGCAACAAGGCGCGCATCGATCCCTTCTGCCGGCGCCCCGCCGGCTATCTCAACCCCAACCCGGTGGTGCGCGGGATCACCTTTGTCTCCACCGGCCCGGTCACGGTGTTCAACGGCTCCAGCACGGAGACCCCTGTCCATTACGGGGGAG
Source organism: Desulfobulbus sp. (assembly GCA_050952385.1). Taxonomy (GTDB): domain Bacteria; phylum Desulfobacterota; class Desulfobulbia; order Desulfobulbales; family Desulfobulbaceae; genus Desulfobulbus. The sequence goes on from JBMNKV010000001.1 coordinate 550,788, forward strand.
AGGATGAGGATCAGGTCCGGATTATCGCGAAAGGCAAGATCTCCGTCTATCCGAAATCAGGGGGCGCCTCCCAGCCCGACGGCACTTGGCTCCACGGCTCCCAGCTCGACGGCGTGGTCTTCCGCACCGGCGAGGATTTCAACATGCAGGACGACATCATGCAGAGCGGCCATGTGATCGGCTCCGGCAGATCCTCCTCCCTGTCGTTCCGGGTGATTGCGGACGGCAGCATCGCCGGCGGCGCCTCGGTCATGGGCTACTCGCCCACCACCATCGGCGGGCTCTACGGATTAAATACCGAGTCGGGCGTGTTCGCCGTCGACAACGACAGCCGGTTCGCGCCCCCCTGTGAACCGGCCATGGCCGGACTGGGGAGCCTCGAACGATTGCCCTGATTCCCCGGCGACCGGAAGGTCGCCGGGCCTACCGCTGCTCCCCCGCTGATGCGGCATCAGGGGGGGCCGGTTGTTCATAGCGTTGCCGGACAAGCACCCGGCCCCCCACCCAGAGGGTGACGGTCACCGGACCGGTATAGTTGCTTTCCTGTCGATAGAGCCGCGCGTTTTTCGCCATGATATCGCGAAATTCCCCGGATTTTTCCGGTGGAATCCGTAACCAGATCTCGCCCCTGGGCGGTTGCAGGGGCCCGAACGGACCTCCATCCGGAGCGGCCTCGGGCCTGCCGGAGGCGGCCTGCGACGGGTTGTTCGCCGGAGCAGCGGAAGAAGCCCGACCGCGGCTCTGTCGCTCGAGGCTCCAGACGGGATTGTTGGTTTGCAACGACAGGATCGGCAAGGAGGCCCGGGCCTTGTGTTCATACTGCTGATTGACGGCCAGCTCCGCTTCGGCCTGGGCAAGCAGGACCGGGTCGATCTCTGCCTCCTCAGCCGCATCGCTCTCCTCCGGCGGGGCGCTCTCTACCTGCGGCGGCGAAAGGGGCAGGGCCGACCCGGCCACCGGAGGCGGTGGAAGCGGCTGGGCCGGACCAGCTGCCGGCGGCACGGGCGCGTCCGGCACGGATTGGGGCGGGGGTATTGGGGCGGCCGCCTGTTCCTGGGCCGAGGGCAACGGTTCCACCGGTTGGCCTGGTTCATCCTGCCCCCGGAAATGGGACAGGGCCAGGACGCCGACCCCACAGACCAACACAAAAATGATCACGTTCAACCCGCGGATCACCTGTTTCTTCATCTGCGTTCCTCCTGCCGGCGCCGGGTCTGCCGACCTCATGTTCCCGGAGCATGGGGCGGGGCCGCGCCGGAGGCGGCATTCCCCATGCGGAAAAAAACAAAATCGGGGCAGGAGAAGCGGTTCCCCTCCTGCCCCAGCTACACAATCGCCTGATCAGGCAACCTGCCCGTTAGCCATAATGGCTGACAGCATGCACCGGCCTTACCGTCATTCCCGGAGGCAAGAGACGCATCCCCATCCTTTGTGAATTTGGCCGGATCTAAGGCTGATAGCAGCCGTAGGCAATTCCAGTTTCAGATCAAAGATAATATCAAGGCGGCGCGAGGCAAATGCAACGTAGGCGCACATTAAGGTACTCCGAGGAGCATTTGCTGATGCCGGCACAGAGTGGGCATTGATATGGAACCGGAATAAGGGGGGTCACTGAAGCACAAGCCCTCGCCACGCTTTCATGGAAATCCGCGAGTCTGATGCACGCAAAATGGAGGAGAGAGCCTGACCGCCGCTCTCTCCCCCCCGGGAGTTCATCAACTTGATGATGAATCAGTGAACTCAGGCGGACTTGCGCCGGTGCAGACCGGCCAGGCCCATCAGACCCGCGCCCAGCAGCCAGGCGGCTGCGGGTACGGGGACAGGGGTCAGTATATGGCGGTTGTTGTTTTCGTCTAGGATCACCGAAAGAAGCGGATCACCCAGTTTATTTACCGGATCCTCGGGCATCCAGTAGTGTGCCTTGTCCACAGTAATGAAATCACTGCGGTCGGAATCGGCAAAAACAGCCACAGTAACATCCGACTCTGTGACCAGAGGTGTCCAGACGAGTTTAACATAGTCGGTGGTACCTGCTGGGGGGAAATATTGGTCGATGTAACCGAAGGTCTCGGAACCCATGATATTGTAAACTAATTCGCCGGTATCTGTCCATGGCAGGTCACCTCCCATCCAAAGTTTTTCTGGGAACTCGGGATCATCATTGTAATAGTCGTAGAAAACAATACCCCTTAGCTTGACCTTGGTTTCGTCGTAGTCAACAGTCAAAAAGAAATCATTGAGCATATTAGTGCCCGATTCACTATAAAATCTGATGAATTGAGTGTAATACTGGTCCTTTGTGATATCCCCCTTAATATTGGTCAATTCCATGTACCAGGCATGGGCCGTTGCGCTGATGCCGAGTTGAAAACCGGCCAAAAGCGAGACTGCATAGAAAAGTTTCCGTTTCATTGATCATGCTCCTTTTGTTTGATTTTCCAGTTTATTATTCCCGGATGATCTATCATTTCCACTCAATAATAGGGTGCGGATGTATTCCAACGCGATTTGAACATGATGTAATCATTGCCATCCACCAATCCACTCGCGTCGATGTTGGCATCCGGATCAGCGGTATTCCACTTGGACTTGAAACTGCTATAATCGGTACCATCCACCAACCCATCATTGTTAAAATCCGCATCCGCTGCAGTGCCGTAGCCATCGCCATCCGCATCCTCCTGACCGGGATTGGGCGTCAGGTAGGCGTTGTCCGCGCCGTCGGGAATGCCGTCGCCGTCGCTGTCCGGGGCAGAGGCAGGATAGTACACGGTCAGCCGGGGAGTAACGCCCACCTCCCACAACTCAGCTGCCGATCCGGGCAGACCCGCAGGTTGGCCCTGCTCATACGAGGTGGGGTTCCACATCACGGCCAGTCCCCGGCCCCAGTTGCCGGCAAGAATACCGGTGGCCGAATCGTCCTGGCAGGGATCGGGCGCGAAGAACTTGTGCTCGGCATTGTCGCTCTTGTTGCCGTCGAGAACCGGGGTTGTCCGGGCCCCCGAGGCAATGGCGCTGACCACGCCCTGACGGATGAGTGCTGCATAGCCGTTCTCATCCGGACCACCCGCAAAACCGGGGCAGGCGAAGCGGTTCCCCTCCTGCCCCGGCCACGCAATCGCCTGATCAGGCAACCTGCCCGTTAGACATCGTCACGTCGACGAGTGATACCAGCCAGACCGACCAGGCCCACGGCAACCAGGCCCAAGGTTCCGGGAACCGGAACCGGAGCGGGAGGATCACCCACATCCAGGCCTAAGCCATAAGTAACCGTATCTGGATAATCTCTAAACAGGTAGAAAGTCTCGTGTTGTGGCTCACCGAACCCCACGCCGGCATTCACAGTTAAGTTCATCCCTGTTTCCGTGAACATTCATCAATAAAAATTGTTTGCCCATGCAACTAACATATTGAAATTTCAGTTAAAAAGTTGCAATATCCACCTGTCCGTAAAACTCACCAGGCAGGTGAAAAGATGAAACGATTGATTCTTGAGCAGAGCAGCGACGAATTCTACACCAGCCACTCCGGCCTGGCCCTGGTCGGCGCGTGCATCAACCGCTACAGCGACTTGAGCCGGCGTGCAAGCCGGCAGAGCCGGGGGACCGAGCAGATCAGCGACATCGATATCCTGCGCAGTTACCTGGGCTTACTGTCCCTGGGCAAAAGCGATTTTCAGGCAATTGCCGCCATGCAGGGCGACGACTATTTCAGACAGGCCCTGGCCATTCACCGCCTGCCCTCAGCCGAAAGCCTGCGTCAACGCCTGGATACGGCAGGGGCAACCGGCCTGATTCCACACGTCTTTCGCGCAGCGCATACCATGCTCAAACAGCTTGGTGTCAAGATTTCTGCTTGCGCTCAAGGTCTGGTTCCCCTGGATGTGGACGTATTCCCCCAGGATAACTCGAACACCACGAAGGAAGGCGTGAGCCGCACCTATAAGAACTTCGATGGCTATGCCCCCATCGCCGCGTACCTGGGTCTGGAAGGCTGGTGCCTGGAAGTTGAACTGCGGCCCGGCAGTCAGCATGCTCAGCACGAGTTTGTCCCCTTTCTTCAGCGGACGCTCAAGGCGGCGCGCAGCCTCACCAATCAGGAGTGTCTGGTGCGGCTGGATTCGGCCCACGATGCCGAAGAAAACCGGAAGCTGCTCGCCGCAACGGAACAGGTGCGCTTCATCATCAAGTGGAACCCGCGCGGCAGCAATGTGTTGTCCTGGCGCGAGCGTGTGTTTGGCGAAGGCGCGGTCAGCACGCCGCGGCCCGGCAAGCGGGTTGGCCTCCTGGTGATCGATGAAGCGGTGGAGATCAAGGGCCGGAGCTCTCCCTGTCAACGGATCGTGCAGGTGACGGAGCGCAGCAGCGACCGCAACGGGCAAATATTGCTCATGCCGCAGATCACCCTGGAAGGCTGGTGGACCAATCTGGAAATGACTCCCGATGAGGTGATTGGTCTGTATCGGGATCACGCCACTTCAGAGCAATTCCACAGCGAATTCAAAACTGATCTTGATTTGGAGCGCCTGCCCAGTGGTAAATTTGCCACCAATGCGCTGGTCATGGCCCTGGGTTGCTTGACGTATAACATCCTGCGTGCCATCGGACAAATGGGGCTGCTGGGCGAGTTTTCACCGATTCGCCATCCAGCCAAACGCCGTCGCATCCGCACGGTGATGCAGGAGTTGATCTACCTGGCGGGCCGTCTGCTGAGTCGCGGCAGACGGCTGCTTGTGCGCTTTGGCCGTCACTGTCCTGGTTTTGCAGCTTTCAAGGAGGTGTACGGTCAACTTGTCCCAGCCCGCTGACGCGGCTTTCAGGGTTCTGCGAGCAATATGACAGGAGGAGTGCGCCTGCCGGTCAGCATTTGGGTTGCTCTTCAAAGAAAATCAAAGGACATGACCTGTTTCCGTGAACATTCATCAATAAAAGTTGTTTGCCCATGCAACTAACATGTTGAAATTTCAGTTAAAAAGTTGCAATATCCACCTGTCCGTAAAACTCACCAGGCAGGTGAAAAGATGAAACGATTGATTCTTGAGCAGAGCAGCGACGAATTCTACACCAGCCACTCCGGCCTGGCCCTGGTCGGCGCGTGCATCAACCGCTACAGCGACTTGAGCCGGCGTGCAAGCCGGCAGAGCCGGGGGACCGAGCAGATCAGCGACATCGATATCCTGCGCAGTTACCTGGGCTTACTGTCCCTGGGCAAAAGCGATTTTCAGGCAATTGCCGCCATGCAGGGCGACGACTATTTCAGACAGGCCCTGGCCATTCACCGCCTGCCCTCAGCCGAAAGCCTGCGTCAACGCCTGGATACGGCAGGAGCAACCGGCCTGATTCCACACGTCTTTCGCGCAGCGCATACCATGCTCAAACAGCTTGGCGTCAAAATTTCTGCTTGCGCTCAAGGGCTGGTTCCCCTGGATGTGGACGTGTTCCCCCAGGATAATTCGAACACCACCAAGGAAGGCGTGAGCCGGACCTATAAAAATTTCGATGGCTATGCCCCCATCGCCGCGTACCTGGGCCTGGAAGGCTGGTGCCTGGAAGTTGAACTGCGGCCCGGCAGTCAGCATGCTCAGCACGAGTTTGTCCCCTTTCTTCAGCGGACGCTCAAGGCGGCGCGCAGCCTCACCAATCAGGAGTGTCTGGTGCGGCTGGATTCGGCCCACGATGCCGAAGAAAACCGGAAGCTGCTCGCCGCAACGGAACAGGTGCGCTTCATCATCAAGTGGAACCCGCGCGGCAGCAATGTGTTGTCCTGGCGCGAGCGTGTGTTTGGCGAAGGCGCGGTCAGCACGCCGCGGCCCGGCAAGCGGGTCGGCCTCCTGGTGATCGATGAAGCGGTGGAGATCAAGGGCCGGAGCTCTCCCTGTCAACGGATCGTGCAGGTGACGGAGCGCAGCAGCGACCGCAACGGGCAAATATTGCTCATGCCGCAGATCACCCTGGAAGGCTGGTGGACCAATCTGGAAATGACTCCCGATGAGGTGATTGGTCTGTATCGGGATCACGCCACTTCGGAGCAATTCCACAGCGAATTCAAGACCGATCTTGATTTGGAGCGCCTGCCCAGTGGTAAATTTGCCACCAATGCGCTGGTCATGGCCCTGGGTTGCTTGACGTATAACATCCTGCGTGCCATCGGACAAATGGGGCTGCTGGGCGAGTTTTCACCGATTCGCCATCCAGCCAAACGCCGTCGCATCCGCACGGTGATGCAGGAGTTGATCTACCTGGCGGGCCGTCTGCTGAGTCGCGGCAGACGGCTGCTTGTGCGCTTTGGCCGTCACTGTCCTGGTTTTGCAGCTTTCAAGGAGGTGTACGGTCAACTTGTCCCAGCCCGCTGACGCGGCTTTGTGGGGTCTGCGAGCAATATGACAGGAGGAGTGCGCCTGCCGGTCAGGATTTGGTTGCTCTTCAAAGAAAATCAAAGGACATGAGGCATTTTTACTGTAGCTTTCGAGTAAACTGGCACAGGATGACTTAAGTAGCTCGAAATTTACCGGTTTGATACCGAATCGCAGCATACTGACCTAAGCCTTCACGGATTCAGGACATGAGGCATTTTTACTGTAGCTTTCGAGTAAACTGGCACAGGATGACTTAAGTAGCTCGAAATTTACCGGTTTGATACCGAATCGCAGCATACTGACCTAAGCCTTCACGGATTCAGGTTCATCCATAGATCCCGCTCGCCATCCGCAATGGCGCCATCATTTATACTGAAGGTCAATGTTCCGATAAGGGTTGTCGACCCAGCTTCTGCATAATAAGGGGATCCGAAGAAGGTGAATGCATTGAAGTTATTGATTATTCCAGGGGTCGTTCCATTGGGGGCGCCAAACATATCAGGAATGATTCCAACTGACGGAACGTCATTGGTATACCCGACATAACTCATTTCCGTATCATCATAAGCGAAGTCGAGTTGATAACCAGCAACTACAGCATATTCATCGGTAACAAAATAGAGACTGAAAACATTGTCCTGATCACTGTTGTCAATCAAAATAGAATAAGCTGCGTTAGCGTTCCCATTAAAAAGAACTGCCAACGAAAAACATACTGTACAAATGATTTTTTTCATGAGGTATTACTCCCATTGGCATAGAAATTAATAATAAGGTGCTGTCTGGTTCCACCGTTGTTTGAAGATGAAATAATCCGACGCATTCACAACATTATCGGAATTCATATCCATGGTCGGATCAGCAGGCTACGCAATCGCCTGATCAGGCAACCTGCCCGTTAGACATCTTAGACATCGTCACGTCGACGAGTGATACCAGCCAGACCGACCAGGCCCACGGCAACCAGGCCCAAGGTTCCGGGAACCGGAACCGGAGCGGGAGGATACCCCACATCCATGCCTTCTCCCGATAAACTCACCAGAGAATCAAAATCAGTATAGAACCGTATAAAGTTGGCAATAGTCTCTGGATCATCATCCTCATCGATGGAAACACCGCCAAATGGTGATGCTGGATCAATCCAAAGATCTACCAAGCCATCCTGTACCTGCTTTGGCTCAAAGATATCAAAAATTACCGTACCAAGACGATACCGACTTCCAGGTGTGGCGCGGTAACCAAGATCAGTGAAATCAAAGCCAAGTGCTGCATTAAAATTAGTCAATGTACCAGGTGTCTCAGGAAATTTCTCTCTCAGCTTTCCCAGCATATTCGGTGTTAGATCAGCGGGAGGGGTGTTGGTAAAGCCGACAAAGATCATCTCTGAACTATCATACTGGAAATCAATCTGATAGTTTTCCACAACAACATCATTTATATTATTGCTATCAGCAACAAAATAAATGTCAAAAATGCCGTCGCCATCAGCATTGTCAAGTTCAACATACCAACTATCAGCCATGACATTACCGCTCATAACAAAAGAAACGGCAACAATTAAGTAGGATAGTAGTATCTTTTTCACCTTTTTCTCCCTGAAAATGTGCTGTCAAGAAGGGGTGCAGATGTATGCCATCTGCCCCTGGGTGAATTCAAATTGCAAGTGCACCACGCAGGGCATGGTTAAAAACTTCAGCCGGAGTCTGGTAGTTTAAACATTTGCGAGGCCGGTTATTCAGCCGCTTTGCTGCTTTTACGAGCATCTCTTCCGTGATCTTGTGGAAGCTGATTCCCCTTGGAAAATACTGCCGCAACAGGCCATTGCCGTTCTCGTTCGTGCCACGCTGCCACGGCGAACGTGGCGTGCAAAAGTACGTGCACATACCGGTGGCCGACTCCAGCTCTTTGAACCGGGCCATCTCCGAACCGTTGTCAAGCGTCAACGTCTGCCTCAGGGCCGGTGGAATCTCACACAGGCGGGGAACAAGCGCCTCGTTGAAGGCAGCGGCTGTCTTGCTCTCGACCTTGGCCAACACCAGAAAACGGCTTGCACGCTCATTACAACTCACCAGTGCTGCCTTGCCTTTGGAGGCGTAGACAAGATCCGCCTCCCAATCCCCAAACCGGGATCTGTCGGCAACAACCTGCGGGCGCTGGGCAATATCAATGCGGCCAGGGAAAACGCGTCTGCCTTGGCCGTACCTGGTTTGCCGCCTGCGTCGTTTGTGAGCGCGGCGCAAATGGCGGTAGCTTGTATCGCCAACCTGTGCGGCAGCATAGATCCAGCGATAGATGGTTTCCGTGCTGATGCGCATGGTTGGATCCTGTGGATAATCCAGGCGAATTCGTCCTGCTATTTGCTCAGGAGACCAGTCGCTGCGCAACTTTTCATCGACGTAGGCGACCAGCTCGGACCGGGTCATGCAGCGGTAATGACGCGGCATCTCTCGTCTTTTTTGGGCACGTCGGTTGGCGATTTGAGCACGATAGCCGCTTTTGGAGCTATTACGGCGTAATTCCCTGGAAATGGTTGTATGGCTTCGGCCAAGATGCGTGGCGATTTCCCGGCAACTCATGCCCCTATGCACAAACAGTTCGATAACAATGCGTTCTTCCAGTATAAGGTGGCTGTGGGACATGGCGGACTCCTTCTGGATGGTTGGCTGTTGGCGCTTCCAACTCTACCAGAATACCGCTGTGTCCTTTTAACTTTTCACGCATCCACGGTGGTGCATTTGCAATGAGAATCTACCCTGAACATGTCTGAATCCTGCATGTTCATGGTTCCGTCGGCATTCATTCGGCATTGTCGCTCTTGTTGCCGTCGAGAACCGGGGTTGTCCGGGCCCCCGAGGCAATGGCGCTGACCACGCCCTGACGGATGAGTGCTGCATAGCCGTTCTCATCCGGACCACCCGCAAAACCGGGGCAGGCGAAGCGGTTCCCCTCCTGCCCCGGCCACGCAATCGCCTGGTCAGGCAACCTGCCCGTTAGACATCGTCACGTCGACGAGTGATACCAGCCAGACCGACCAGGCCCACGGCAACCAAGCCCAAGGTTCCGGGAACCGGAACCGGAGCGGGAGGCGCGCCCACATCCAAGCCTTCTCCATAGCGTGCCATTTCGGGATAATCCCTGAAATGAAAGACGGTAGCGATCGTGTCCGGATTGAAATCATCATCTATGCTCACGCCGCCACGGATTGTCTGCCCAAACCACAGGTCCTTCTCGCCGTCGGCAATAGCGGTGTCGAAAATCTCAAAGGTCAGGGTCCCGATCTTGGTTGAGCTGCCGGCAGCAGCGACCCAGGGATTACCAAACCAGTACCCGGCGGTGAGATTTACCAGTTCACCAGGTTCTTTCTCGTCAAGTGGGCCGAGGAATTCGTACCAACCGCTGGGAGGCGTGTTGGTATAGCTGAGGTAGCGCATCTCCCCCGCATCGTAGAAGAAATCAAGGCACCAATTTTCAACGTGCGTCTCCTCGTCTGCAACGAAGTAGATATCAAAAACATTGTCAAAATCGCTGTTGTCGATCTTAAACGCCCAGCCGACGTCAGCAAGGGCATTCGTGGACAACAGCATCATGGAGGCAAACGCCACAGTCGAAATAATCTTTTTCATCTTTTTCTCCTTGAAAATGTACTGTCAAGAATGGGGGCAGATGTAGGGCATCTGCCCCTGAACATGTTTAAATCCCGCATGGTCACGGTTCCGTCGGACCTCCTATCCTCCTTGCCTCAATAATAGGGTGCAGAGGGTTCGGATGTTTTCCATCTGTTTCTGAACATATTGGCATCCTGCAGGTCCACGATTCCGTCACCATTCATATCGATCAGCGTGTCACCTATACCCCATTGAGTCTTGAAGATGTTGGCATCCAGCAGGTTCACCACGCCGTCGTTGTTAAAATCCGCGTCCGCTGCATTGCCGTACCCATCGCCATCCGTATCTTCCTGACCGGGATTGGGTGTCAGGTAGGCGTTGTCCGCGCCGTCGGGAATGCCGTCACCGTCGCTGTCCGGGGCAGAGGCCGGATAGTACACGGTCAGCCGGGGAGTAACGCCCGGGAGCCAGTACTCAGTCGCCGATCCGGGCGGACCCGCGGGTTGGCCCTGCTCATACGAGGTGGGGTTCCACATCACGGCCAGTCCCCGGCCCCAGTTGCCGGCAAGAACGCCGGTGGCCGAATCGTCCCGGTAGGGATCGGGCGCGAAGTACTGGTACTCGGCATTATCGCTCAGGTTGCCGTCGTTAACCGGGGTTGTCCGGGCCCCCGAGGCAATGGCGCTGACCACGCCCTGACGGATGAGGACCGCATAGCCGTTCTCATCCGGACCACCCGAACCAAAGGCATCCCCGCCACCCATGTGCAGGTTACCCTCCGCATCCTCACCCAGATGCGCCACGCTCAGGATATTGGTCGCCACGATCTTGGGGTTGGCATTGTAGTCGAGCGCGACCGGATTGGCCGGGTCCCACTCGCCCGGAGCCCACACCTTGAGCTCACCCGTGCGGTTGGGCGGTCCCGCGGCATGCCCCAGGCCGGTGAGCAGGTTGCCTTCCCGGTCCACCTCCACATCACCCGAGGCGCCCGGAATATTCACGACCAGCGCCGCGCCGGTATGCGTGGCCGGGTTGGCGGTCAGGGTATCCACCACGCCCACGCCGCTGGCATAGCTGCCGCCGGGCGCGGGCCACTGGCCGCCGTTGATCACGAAGTAGCGGTTCGGCTCGATGCCGGGCCCCTTGGCCCAAGTGCCGTCATAGTAGTTTACTTGGGGAAAAGAGGTCACCTGGGGATGGCCGGTCAACACCGGCGGGTTCTGGATGCTGAGTATATCGGTGGGGATGATGAGAAGCGGTGCGCCATGGCCGATGCCCAGCGCAATTTTGCTGCCATCCGGCGAGACGTGAATGAAGCTGGGGTCCATGACCCCACCCTCGATCCGGGCCACGGGATCCCAGACGCTTGAACCATAGGTTCGCTGCATGTAGATGGTGGTGTTGTTGGCGGCCAGGAGCCGTCCCCTGACCTGAAAGCGGCCGTCGATCATGGCCGTGCTCTCGGCCGGAAAATACTCCGCCGCCGTGAACCAGCCGTTCTCGACCGTGGGCAAATCTATCACTGCCGGGGTGTGGGCCGTCTTGTAGGTGTCGAAATCGGAGGCCTGGGCCCAGGGCTGAAAGGCCACCAGGCAGAGCACTGCTCCGCCCAGGCAGGCAAGCCGACGGGCCATCTCTCGTTTTTTTCCTCTGTTTTGCATGTTTTCTTCCTCCTTGTAGGCATGATGTGCCGTACCGTTGTGCACTGTGTGCGTGCGGCGGCCCCGTGTCCTCCTGCCACGGGTCGTCCCGTCTTGCCCGACCGTTCTTCGTCGGTTCATGATTTCAAGAATGCGTCGCATGGGGCGGAACAGGGCCGCCCCATGCGGCCATCACAAGTCGAGTATCGCGCCCGCTTTCAGGCGCTCCACAGGCTGTTGAAAAATGAGTTCACAGGCAGGTTGCTCAAAAAATCCTTAACGCCGCCAGCCCCCGTGAAGACGGGAGGTCACCCCCGCGAAGGCGGGGGTCCAGTTCTTCCAACCCACTGGATTCCCGCCTGCGCGGGAATGACGAGACAAAAACCGGGTCGTTGAGCTTTTCGTCGCAACAGCGCCGGAAGGAGATTTTCAACAACCTCTTAAGCGCTTCTCCTGCGTCCCGCGCCTGCCAGGGACAACAGACCAGCGCCCACCAGCCAGATCGCGCCGGGAACAGGAACAGGCGCGACATCGGCAAAGGCGTCGATCTCGCCGCCGTAGCCTTCTACCTTGATATACTGAATCCACTCAAAACCGGATTCCGCCAGATCAAACCCGGTGCCGCCGCCTGATCCGTTATACAGGGCAATGGCTTCGGCCGCGGTTATGCCTCCGGCAACCAGGACACCCTCCAGGGCAGGGTCCACGGGTTTGGTAAAGTCCATTTCATTGTCTGTCCATTGGGCGTTGACCGCATCCCACTGATAGGCCTGGGTGGGGAACGCGTTATCACCAAAGGGGCCGTCTTCATAGGTATACCAATTGATTCCGTCCTGGCTCACCGACACGGTAACATCCTCGGCCCAAATGCCGCCGGTGAGCATGTAGGTGTTCATATTGGTGGAGTCATCCACCCAGCCTGATCCTGGAAACATGGCATTGCCAAAGACCAGAAAATCTATGCCAAAGGGGTTGTGGGGATCATCCATGACCTTATGGTCAAATTTCACCGTGATAAACGAACCCGAGTTCAGCGTGGTGATCAGCTTTTCATCGTTCAAGCCGACGTTATAGGCCGGTTCCACCAGTTTGACCCGTCCAGTGGGAACTTGTCCCCATGAGTTTTTGAACTGGAGGCTTGGTTTTCCTAAAACCGCGGCCGGGTCGTTATAGGGGCTGCTGCCAAAGGGCCCCTGATAGGCCACCACCTCCGTGGCATAGGGCGAGGCCTGGGCCCAGGAAGCGATCCCTCCGGACACCAGCACGGCGCATGCGAGCAGAGAGAGTTTTTTTCGCATTGTTTTCTCCTTTTTTCTCTTGTTCTCCGGCTCTCCACCGGGGTTGGCTTTGTTCAGGTGGTCAGGCCGCGCGCCGTCGACCAAGGCCGGACAGGGCAATCACACCGGCGCCCAGCAGCCAGATCGCGCCGGGAACAGGAACAGGCGCGACATCGGCAAAGGCGTCGATCTCACCCTCCTTGTGCAGGGCCGTGCCCTCTACCTTGATGTACTGAATCCAGTCGAGCTGTACACCGTGCAGCTCATACAGGTCGTCCAGGTCAAAACCGGTGCCGCCACCGGACCCCTGATAGGCGGCAATGGCGTCTGCCGCCGAAACATTGGTCTGTCCATACAGCGCGCCGAACACGTCCGGATTGACCGGCCGGGTGAAGTCGGACAGGGTATCGGTCCAGGTGGCGTTTTCGGCATCCCAAAGATAACTGTTGGTGGGGTACGGGCCGTCGCCATACGGGCCTTCGTCAAAGCTGTACCAGGTCCACTCCAAGGGATCCTGTCCCTCGTATTCCGGCCCCTGGCTGACCGACACCAGTGCCTCCTCGAACCAGCCGCCCCCGTTGAAAACACCGCCGCCGGAGAGCATGTAGGTGTTCATGTTGGTCGCGTCGCTGACCGAACCGCTGCCGGTGTACATGGCGTTGCCGAAGACCAGGAAGTCAATGCCGTAGGGGTTGCGGGGGTCGTTTTCGATCGGGTTATCAAAGCCGACCACAATGACTTGATCGCGCCTCAGCGTGGTGATCAGCTTTTCGCCGTTCAGACCGACATTATAGGCCGGTTCAACCAGCTTGACTCGGGAAGTTTTGCCGCCCCAGCCACTGTTAAAGTTCGTGGCCGGCGCGCCCAGCACCGCGTAGGGGTCGTTATAGAGACTGTTGCCGCTCAGGCTCGGCGAGGCGTACACGAGTTCCGTGGCATAGGGCGAGGCCTGGGCCCAAGAAGCGATCCCGCCGGACACCAGCACGGCGCACGCGAGCAGAGAGAGTTTTTTTCGCATTGTTTTCTCCTTTTTTCTCTTGTTCCCCGGCTCTCCACCGGGGTTGGCTTTTTTCAGATGGTCAGGCCGCGCGCCGTCGACCAAGGCCGGACAGGGCAATCACACCGGTACCCAGCAGCCAGATCGCGCCGGGAACCGGGACCGGGGCAGGCGCGACGTCGCTGAAGGCGTCGATCTCGCCATCGTAGTGCAGGTCCGTGCCTTCCACCTTGATGTACTGAATCCAGTCGAGCTGTACACCGTGCAGCTCATACAGGTCGTCCAGGTCAAAACCGGTGCCGCCACCGGACCCCTGATAGGCGGCAATGGCGTCTGCCGCCGAAACATTGGTCTGTCCATACAGCGCGCCGAACACGTCCGGATTGACCGGCCGGGTGAAGTCGGACAGGGTATCGGTCCAGGTGGCGTTTTCGGCATCCCAAAGATAACTGTTGGTGGGGTACGGTTGGTCACCGTACGGGCCTTCGTCGAAGCTGTACCAGGTCCACTCCAAGGGATCCTGTCCCTCGTATTCCGGCCCCTGGCTGACCGACACCAGCACCCTCTCGAACCAGCCGTCCCCGTTGAAAACACCGCCGCCGGAGAGCATGTAGGTGTTCATGTTGGTCGAGTCGCTGACAAAACCGCTGCCGGTGTAAAAGGGGTTGCCGAAGACCAGAAAGTCAATGCCGTGGGGGTTGCGGGGGTCGTTTTCGATCGGGTTATCAAAGCCGACCACAATGACTTGATCGCGCTTCAGCGTGGTGATCAGCTTTTCGTCGTTCAAGCCCACGTTCCAGGCCGGTTCCACCAGTTTGACCCGTCCCGTGGTGCCTCCCCAGGTGTTTTTGAAGTTCGTGGCCGGCGCGCCCAGCACCGCGTAGGGGTCGTTATAGAGGCTGTTGCCGGTCAGGCTCGGCGAGGCGTACACGAGTTCCGTGGCATAGGGCGAGGCCTGGGCCCAGGAAGCGATCCCGCCGGACACCAGCGCGGCGCACGCGAGCAGAGAGAGTTTTTTTCGCATTGTTTTCTCCTTTTTTCCCTTGTTCTCCGGTTCTCCACCGGGGTTGGCTTTTTTCAGGTGGTCAGGCCGCGCGCCGTCGACCAAGGCCGGACAGGGCGATCACACCGGCGCCCAGCAGCCAGATCGCGCCGGGAACCGGGACCGGGGCGGGCGGGTCGGTAAAGGGGATATCGAGCTGGGTGTCGGCATAGTCCGGCAGGCTTCCGAACCACATGATGGCATTGATGCCCTCATACTGGCCGTCTGCCAAGAGCTCTTCGTCCGCTCCGGCTGTGTTGAACTCCCATTCGGAGTCGCCCCAGGTGCCCCAGCGCGCGTAGGGATTGCTGGTGCTGGCCAGATTCCAGGAGCCCTCCTCCACATGCAGGTGCACTTCGTCGTCCCGTATGTCGACATAGCCGATATTCATAATGAAACCGCCGCCGTAACCGGTGGTCACCGTAAGGATCCCTGCATCGTTGAAGGCGTTGAGCATGTCGATAAGATAGGCGGTTCCATCCCACCGGTAGCCAAAGGCATGGGATTCGGACACTATGGGCTTGCCGTTGTCTTCCTGGTCCAGCCTGTTCCAATCCACCACCAGAATGCTTTCGTTCACACCGGAGCCGGTCCAGGCATCGACCTCGACCCAGGTGCCGTTGAAGTTGTAGGGCGCGGCCTGGGCGGTCGCGGCAAAGGCCAGAATAGCCAGGCTGGTAACGAGCTTCTTCTTCATGTCGTTCTCCTTTTTTTCTCTCTTGTTCTCCGGTTCTCCACCGGGATTGGCTTTGTTCAGATGTTCAGGCCGCGCGTCGTCGGCCAAGGCCGGACAGGGCGATCACGCCGGCGCCCACCAGCCAGATCGCGCCGGGGACCGGGACAGCAGAAACCTGTGCGTCGCGTATCGCCAAGCCATGACCATAGCTGTTCTTGAACCTGTGGATGCTCTGATGACCCCGCTGCATATTAAAACTCCAGACCTTATCATAGAACGGGTCATGGTTATGTTCTGTGGCGGACCAATACCAGGAGTCCGCAACTAAATTGTCAAAACTTCCTGTGTTTTTCAGGCCGTATTCGGATTGATTATTACCGGAAGTATCCTTCATTCCCAGGTTGCCCAACTCTGTATAATAGAGGTGGCCCATTTCGGAACTGGTGACATTATACCCTCCCGTAGTTGTGCCGTCATAACCATTGAGAAAGGGTTGATCAACCGTAGCTGGCAGACGCCAGGAATTTGTTCCCCATTGTACCGTGTAGGCAGGATTAATATTGTAGGTCAAAGCATTTGCTTGATTTAGACTTGATGCCCAGGCAATTTGATCATCCCAAGTTGCCTTGGCATTCGAATAATCCAGCCAGACCACTGAATTGCCGTTGTTGTCATCATCCCAGATCAGCTTGTAATCAGCTCCGTTGTAGGTTGCCGTGCCGATAGTGGTCAGATCTGCGTGGGCTATGCCAGACATCAGCAATAAAACCATGGTTGAACATAAATACACTTTTTTCATAATATTCTCCTCATCAGTATAATATTCTCCTGATTAGTTATTGAAAATTGTGTACTTAACGTTTTCTCCTCAACGCGGCAATCCCCACAAGGCCGGCACCCACCAGCCAGATCGCGCCGGGAACCGGGACCGGGGCGGGCGGAACGGCAAAGGGGATATCGAGCTGGTCGTCGCCATGGTCCGGCATGGTTCCGTACCACATGATGGCATTGATGGCCTCGTACTGGCCGTCTGCCAAAAGCTCTTCATTCGCTCCGGCCGTGTTGAAATCCCATTCGGAGTAGCCCCCGGTGCCCCACCAGATCGCGTTGGGATCGGCGGTGCTGGCCAAAAGCCAGCTGTAGTTCTCCACATGCAGGTGTACCTCGCCGTCCGCGGCCCCGTCATAGCCGATATTCTTGATGAAACCGCCGCCGGTGGTGGTGGTCACCGTAAGGATCCCGGCGTTGTTGAAGGCGCTGAGCATGTCGGAGAGATAGGCCTCTCCATCCCACCGGTATCCAAAGGCGTGGGATTGGGAAAGGGTCTCCGGACCGGTATCCAGCTTGTTCCAATCCACCACCAGAATGCTTTCATTCACACCGGAGCCGGTCCAGGCATCCACCTCGACCCAGGTGCCGTTGAAATTGTAAGGCGCGGCCTGGGCGGTCGCGGCAAAGGCCAGAACAGCCAGGCCGGTGACGAGCTTCTTCTTCATGTCGTGCTCCTTTTTTTCGCCTGTTCCCCGGTTCTCCACCGGGGTCGGCTTTTTTCAGATGTTCAGGCCGCGCGTCGTCGACCAAGCCCGGACAGGGCGATCACACCGGCACCCAGCAGCCAGATCGCGCCGGGGACCGGGACCGGGGCGGGTGGATCGGCAAAGGGGATATCGAGCTTGGTGTCGGCATAGTCCGGCCGGTCTCCGCCCCATATGATTGCATTGATGCCCTCGTACTGGCCGTCTGCCAAAAGCTCTTTGTCCGCCCCGGCCCTGTTGAAAGCCCATCCGGAGCTCCAAGGCGCGTTGGGATCGGCGGTGCTGGCCAGATTCCAGCTGCCCTCCTGCACATGCAGGTGCACCTCGCCGTCCGCTGCACCGTCATAGCCGATATTCATAACGAAACCGCCGCCGTAACCGGTGGTTACCGTAAGGATTCCGGCGTCGTTGAAGGCGTTAAGCATGTCGATAAGATAGGCGGTTCCATCCCAGCGAAAGCCGAAGGCATGCGATTGGGAAAGGGTCTCCGGACCGGTATCCAGCTTGTTCCAGTCCACCACCAGAATGCTTTCATTCACACCGGAGCCGGTCCAGGCATCGACCTCGACCCAGGTCCCGTTGAAATTGTAAGGCGCGGCCTGGGCGGTTGCGGCAAAGGCCAGAACAGCGAGGCCAGTTACGAGCTTCTTCTTCATGTCGTTCTCCTTTTTTCTCTCTTGTTCTCCGGTTCTCCACCGGGGTTGGCTTTTTCAGATGTTCAGGCCGCGCGTCGTCGACCAAGGCCGGACAGGGCAATCACACCGGCGCCCACCAGCCAGATCGCGCCGGGGGCGGGGACCGGTGATGCTTGCTGGTTTATTACGCCCAGGGCCTCGAAATCCAGGCCGCCGGAACCCCAGGTCACCCAGGCATCGTAAATGGCGTTGCCATGGGCATCTTTCCAGGTGCCGTCGCCGGGGATATCGGTAATGCGCACGTAATGAATGGCATCAAGATCGACCAAGCCGGACAGAACCAGCGGGTCGTCTACCAGATCGTCCAGATCAAAGGGGGTTCCCCAACTGACTCCGTAGGCGTTGGCATGCTTGCCCACCAGGTTGTGCACGTTGCTGACGTCCTGCGTGAGATAGCCCTGGCTTGCGGGAGGAGCGTCCGGATAATTCAGATAGGTGCTGGGAAAGGTGGCGAAGTTGATGCCGTCGGTGGAGACCGACACATAGCCCAGCTCGGCGAACATCTCTCCGGAGGTGGTGCCCGCGCCGGTGCTGTAGTTGGAGACGAAACCGTTTTCAAAGGCGGCGAAATCCGCTCCGGGCCCGTTGGTGATGACCACATCGAACCCCAGGGTGAGCACACCCGGACCAGGCCCTGTTCCCGCCAGGTAGGCCGAGATTTCATTGCTGTCCATGTCGCCCAGGGAAACAATGTCCATATTGCTGCCCGTCACCGGACCAAGGGCCTTGGTCGGGTCGGCGAACGCCGGTCCTATCCCGTTCATGCCGTACACGCCGACCGTATCGGACGGAGTGTATTCCACCACCCTGGTGGCCCAGGCGGTGAAAACGGGGTTGACATAGTTGCCGTTGCTGTCGGTGGCGGTGACGCCAAGACCAGCGGGGCCGACAAATCCGGCGATGCCGGCATCGATATATCCGGCCTCGTCCGGTCCACCCTTGCCCGGTGAATAGGGTCCGGCCTGGGCGGTCGCGGCAAAGGCCAGAACAGCGAGGCCAGTTATGAGCTTCTTCTTCATGTCGTTCTCCTTTTTTTCTCTCTTGTTCCCCGGTTCTCCACCGGGGTTGGCTTTTTCAGATGTTCAGGCCCTGCGTCGTCGACCAGGCCCGGACAGGGCGATCGGCCCCGTTTTTTTTCCAAAAAAAAGAGCCGGGTTACCCTTGTTCATCAGGCAACCCGGCTGTCTGGAACAGATCCGTGGCTTTCCGGCCCCGTCTCACGGCGGGTGTGGCTCTTGCTGTAGTGCTCCGGTAATAAAAAATCCCCGGACGATATTGCAACCGACCGGGGATAGCCCTGTTTATCCTCGTAGTGTCGCTCCCGTTGCCAAGGGAGAAAACATATGTATCCAGGCAGGTCTTCTGACTTCCGGATCGTCCTACTGGCCGCGCCTTCCCAACCCTTGTGATCAGTGGATCAGTGGCATCCTGCGGCGGTCGTCCCCGGTTACAGCGGCGGGCCCGTCTCCGACTTGCACGGAGTTCCCCTTTAAGCGCTCGGCACCTGGAATGAAAATTTTCTGCCTCTCTCCTTAACGAGTTTCATGCTGAATTACCTGAACGAACTTGTCTTTTTTCAGCAGTTTCTTGACAACTTCGACGGGCTTCCGCCGACCGCATCCGGAAAAGGGTCGAAAAAACAATAAAAAAGGCTGCCGCACCATAAGTGCGGCAGCCTGGGGCAACCGGTAAAAGAGGAGGATTGAACCGGTTGTGGGTGGGTGTTACTTCTCCAGCGGTTTATGGCAGAACCACCAATCATAGCCTTCACAAGTTTTCATGCGCTCCTGGGCGGCCTCGACGCTTTGCGGCGGCGGCACGATGACCCGGTCGCCGATGAGTTCGTTGTTCGGCCAACCGGCAGGAATCGCGCCCTGCTTGTCAGAAATTTGCAAGGCCTTGACCGCACGAACGATCTCGTCGATGTCCCGACCGATTTCCTGCGGATAGTACATCACCATCCGTACCTTGCCTGCAGGGTCGCCGACGAACACGGCGCGGACCGTGTTGCTTCCCTTGCCCGGATGCAGCATGCCCAGGGCGAGCGCCACGCTGTCGTTGGCGGCGATGATCGGGAATTCGATCTGCACGTCGAGCTTGGTCTTGATCCACTCGACCCACTTGATGTGGGAAAAGACCTGGTCGATCGAAAGGCCGACCAGCTCACACCCCAGGGCGCGGAACTGATCGATACGCTTCTGAAAAGCCACGAATTCGGTGGTGCACACCGGGGTAAAATCCGCCGGATGACTGAAGAGGACGAACCATTTTCCCTTGAGATCTCCGGGAAAATTCATGGGTCCATGCGTTGTGCTGACAGTCAGCTCGGGAAAGGCGTCACCCAAAAGCGGCATCTGCGGTCTTGCTTCCATACTGGTCTCCTTGAAAAAAATGGGATGATGTGTGCGGGTGCGGACACTATCCGCCGTCCGCATTCGGACGGGCCCGCGTGTTGTGTTTCCTTACTGGAAAATAATGATAAGCATTCTTATCTAATAAGGCAAGATAAATATGCACTTTTTTCTCCACAAGCACGCGACCAGCCGCACAGTCCGTCACGCGCAGTTCCCTGGGGGCCGATCCGGGCAGGTGCGCGAGCAGCCCGAACCGGCCCGATTACCGCACGAAATGCGCCGACAGGGCACAAGCCCTACAGGGCGGCTGCCACCTCATCGGCCCACTCGTCGATCTCGGCGGAGGCGTCGACGGGATCGCCGTCGATCCTCAGCGGCGTGCCGACCACCACCGCTCCCAGTGCCTGAACCTTCTCTTCCAGCTGATCGACCGCCCCGCAGAAATGCGGATAGCTGGAATCGCCGCAGCCAAACAGGGCCACCTTGCGGCCACCGAGTTCGGCCCGGTCCATCGCATCGAAAAACGGGGCGAAATCTTCCTGAAACTCGATCTCGTCCTCGCCCCAGGTCGAACTGCCGAGCAGGGTGATGTCGCATCCCTGCCCCAACTGGTCAACCTGAACAGCGCGAACATCCTGCACGAGAACCTCGTGTCCGGCCCTGGTCAGGATATCGCCGATGCGCCTGGCAACACTTTCGGTATTGCCGGTGGTGGACCCGTACACAATCACTGCCTTGCCCATGATGCGGCCCCCCTCTCTTCCTGATGTTTTCCTGTATGGGAAGGGTGTGCGTGCTCTCCGCCGCATGCGCAGCTACGGCACTTGCCGCAGCATCCCCTCTTCTTTTTTTCATAGATGATGACCCGCGTCGTGTCCGGCCCGATATCGAGCCCCCGGGCACCGATCAGGTACATTTTGTCGTGAGGCAGGCCAAAGTCGCTGATCATCCTGCCGAAAGCGTGGCGCGAACCCGACGCGACTTCCGTGACCTGGGAGGTGTGGATGAAGATGTTGCCCCTGCCGATATAGCTGTCGGCAATGGTTTGCCCCAGCTGCATGGCGATTTCCGGGGTAAACCTGCCGTGCAGGCTGAGATGCAGGTTGCCGTTTCGTTGGTCGGCGCTGATGGTTTGCTGCATTTCCATACAAACTCCTTGTTGCGAGATGTTGACGATTACTGCACGATCTCATTGAGCCCACGCTCCAGGGCCGACAGTCCGGACCCCCGCATGAACACCAGCGGCTTCTGCTGCCGCTTGCACATCTTCTTGACGCAGTTACAGGCGTCATGACTGACGCAGTCGATGGGGCAGAGCACGGCGTCCGCGGTATCGAGCAACCGGGGCAGCTTGTTGCGCGAGGCCTCTTTCCCGCCGTCGTGATGGAGGAAACGACCGCCGTACTGCTCCACCAGGTTCCGGTAATGGGGCACCATCCGGTGGAGCCCGCCGACATAGAGCACGGTTTTGCCGCAGAGATCCAGACCGGGGCAGTTTTCGGTATCCTGGTCGGCACACCGGGCGCACAGGGTCGGGGGCGTCGGCGTCTCTTCAAACACCAGGGATTCCAGCGCGGCAAAGTCCTGCGCCAGGTCCTGTTCGCGCCGCTGCAAACGCTTCCGAAGCTCCCGCTCCTCGTGCAGCGCCGCAACAACGCGGGCAAGCTCCCCGTCCTTGCGCCCATGGTGTTCCAGGCTCGCCTTTTCCGCCTCAATGGCTGCGTTTTGCTCCTCCAAAACGGCGACCCGCTCGCGCAGACACACCACCTCGTCCTGGAGCTGCCGGTTTTCCCCGGCATGGCGCTTCCCTTCCTCTGCCTTTTCCCGCCATGCCGCCTCCGCATCGACCAGCCGTCGCCGCTCCTGACGGAATGCCTTTCGCTCCGACACGAGCACCTCCTGCAACATCTCGACCTTGGCGCGCAGGGCGGCAATCTGCTGACGATCACGGTACAGGCCGCAGGCTGCCTCGTGTCCGAACATGTGGAGCCGGCCGTAACATCGGGTGATCAGGTCCATCGAGGCACAGGGATGCACCAAAAGACACCACCAGGCGCAGCCCACCCGCCCCTCCGCCAGATCCGCCTCCCACAGGGCCGCCAGCTCGTCTTCGCTCTCGGCCTGCCGATATTTTTTGCCCTCGACCCGGTATTTCCGTTCCAGGTATTTATGCAGGGCCCGACCCGCCTGGTCGTCCCGGCCGGAGACCTTGATAAAGTGCATGTGCAGATGGTAATCGTCCAGATTCGGGGGTGCCTGGTAGACCCGATCCCGCCCCAGACGGCGTAACTCCATCCGGCCAAGGCTCGTGCCGATCAGACTGCACTTGTGCTCCCCGTCTATCTCCCAGATTTTCCGTTTTCGTCCCGGAATATTTCGCGGCAGCATGGTTGTGTTGCTCCTTGCATCCTCGCCCCTTAACGACCCTGTGTCGTGTTCAGGCCAGCGGTTTTAATAAGACTTATAAAATTAGACTGGGCTAACCCTGCGGCCATTATGTTCCGCTTAAGGGTGTTTGTCAATATATTTTTTTAGCTTAATCTAAAACAAATAGACTGGCCGATCTCTAAAATGCAAGTCCCGCTGCCCACGGCAGGCCAGGCTCACATTCCGTCCGACAGCCGCGCGGTTTTCCTTGCCAGAAAAGGGTTGACTTCCCCCAGGGCGCCCGGCAAAATTGGGAATTTTTAAAAGGCTATTGAAAAATACGTCACGGGCAGGTTGTTCAAGAAATCTTTAGCGCCGCCAGCCCCCGCGAAGGCGGGTTCTGCAATGCGGCACGGTTTTCCGGGACGGCGCAGAAGCGGTATTATGGCCGCGGCCGTCCCGATACTCCATCCGTCCCCCATTCTTCGCTCATCGAGGCGACCAACGCAACCATCCACCCGAGTCCCGAATCCATGACCAACAAGCCCACGATCCCCCAGGTTCGGCAGCGCATCGACGAAATCGACGATACCATCCTTGAATTGCTCAAGGAGCGGCTCGAATGCGCCAAAACCATCGGCTACCTCAAAAGCGAGACCTCCCGCGCCAAATGGGATCCGCAGCGCGAACGGGAAATTTACGAACGCCTGCGCGTCAAAAATAACGAGGTTTTCCCGTACAAGGCGCTGCGTTCGATCTTCCACGAAATCATCACTACCTGCCGCCTCTCCCAACGCAAGGCCATGGTGGCCTATCTTGGGCCGGAGGGGACGTTTTCGCATCAGGCTGCGGTCCGTTATTTCGGCCAGAGCGCCGACTACCGGCCCCTGGAAACCATCATCGAGATCTTCGAAGAGGTCGACAGGGAACGGGTCCAGTTCGGCATCGTTCCGGTGGAAAACTCCATCGAGGGCGCGGTCACCTCCTCGCTCGACGCCTTCCTCTCCTGCAAGGTCCAGATCTGCGGTGAATTACAGCTGTCGATCAGCCACAATCTGGCCAACTGGTCGGGCAACATCGAAGACGTCAAGACCGTGGCCTCGCACGCCCAGGCCCTGGCCCAGTGCCGCAACTGGCTGCGCAAAAACCTGCCCGGCACCCCCACCCTGGAACTCTTTTCCACCGGAACCGCGGCGCAGATGGCCCTCAAGGACCCCACCATCGGCGCGATTGCCGGTTCCCTGGCCATTCACGCCTGCGGCCTCCAGGTGGTGGCCCGGGGCATCGAGGATTATCAGGGCAACACCACCCGTTTTCTGGTGATCGGCAAGAAGTCGCCCAACCGCAGCGGCAACGACAAGACCTCCCTGCTCATCGGCCTGATCAACCGGCCCGGCGCGCTCAACGAGATCCTGACCATCCTCTCGGCCAAAAACATCGATCTGGCCAAGATCGAGTCGCGGCCGACCAAGGGAAAGCAGTGGAAATACATATTCTTCCTCGATATGATCGGCCATATCGAAGATCCGGTCATCCAGGAGGCCTGCCGCATTCTGGAACAGATCTGCGCCTATTTCGAGGTGCTCGGCTCCTATCCCAGGGCCGATGAAATCGACATCGGCGGCGAGATCGGCTGACAACCCGTCCGGACGGTCGCCCGCGGCAATCCCCCGAAACTTTCAGGAATCTCCATGTGTGCGTTGCTCTCCTGCCGGGAGCTGGCCAAGTCCTTCGGCTCGCAAACCCTGTTCACCAGCGTTGGTTTCAGCATCGACGCCGGCGACCGCATAGGGCTGATCGGACCCAACGGCTCCGGCAAATCGACCCTGCTCAAGATCGTGGTCGGACTGGAACAGGCCGACCAAGGCGCGGTCATGCTGCAAAAAAACCTGCGACTCGGCTACGTCCCCCAGGAGGATGTGTTCGATGATGCGGCAAGCTGCGCCGAAAACCTGTACCGGGCCGCCGCCGAACTGGACCTGCCCCAGGCGGAGCGGTTCAACCGGGCGCATGCCCTGCTCAGCCGGGCCGAATTCACCCATCCGGAACAGCCCGTGGGCCTGCTTTCCGGCGGCTGGCGCAAACGGCTGGCCCTCTGTCGGGCCCTGATCGCCCATCCCGACCTGCTGCTTTTAGACGAGCCCACCAACCACCTCGATCTTGAGGGCATTCTCTGGCTGGAACGCCTCCTCAACGCCCGCCTGGCGGACAGCCCGGCCGCCTTTCTCATGATCAGTCACGACCGGCGATTCCTCGACAATACGGTGAGCCGGATTATCGAACTCGGTCGCAGCTATCCGGAAGGGTCCCTGCAGGTACACGGCAACTACGCAGATTTTCTGGAAAAAAAGGCCGACTACCTGCAACAGCAGCAGGGCCTGGAGGAGCGCCTTGCCAACAAGCTGCGCCGCGAGACCGAGTGGCTGCGGCGGGGCCCCAAGGCCCGCGCCACCAAGGCCCGCTACCGGATCGAGGAGGCGGGACGGCTTCAGGATGAACTGGCCGAGGTTCGCGACCGGAACCGGGCGGCCGGTCAGGTGGGACTCAGCTTTTCCGGTACAGATCGCAAGACAAGGAAGCTGCTCACAGCCGAAGGGCTCACCAAAAACTATCCGGACACGCCCCTGTTCTCCGACCTTGACCTGGTGCTCCGCCCTGGTCTGCGCCTGGGCCTCCTGGGTCGCAACGGCAGCGGCAAGTCGACCCTGATGCGCATCCTTGCCGGGGCCGGGCAGGAAGACGGGCCCAAACCGGATCGGGGCGAAATCACCCTGGCGCCCAATGTGCGCATCGTCAGTTTTGATCAGCGCCGCGAACAGCTCGACACCTCGGTCACCCTGCGCCGGGCCCTGGCCCCGGAGGGCGACAGCGTGCTCTACCTGGGGCAGAGCATCCACGTGGTCACCTGGGCCAAGCGCTTCCTCTTCCGACCCGACCAGCTCGATACCCCGGTGGAACGACTCTCCGGCGGCGAGCAGGCCCGGATTCTTCTGGCCCGGCTGATGCTGCAACCCGCCGACATCCTCCTGCTCGACGAGCCCACCAATAATCTGGATATTCCGGCACTCAGCGTTCTCGAAGAGAGCCTGGAGGAGTTTCCCGGCGCGCTGATTCTGGTCACCCACGACCGGATGCTTCTGGACACGGTGTGCAACCAGGTACTGGGGTTCGACGGCCGGGGCGGGACCAGCTATTTCGCCGATCATGAACAGTGGCTGGAGATGCTCCGGCAACAGGATCGGGAAGAGCTGCGCAAGACAGCCCCAGCTCCGCAACCGGCGCGGGAAAAGACAACGAAACCGGGGCGGCTCTCCTATCTGGATCAACGGGAATACGACGGGATCGAGGCCGCGATCAACGAGGCCGAGGCGCGGTTGGCCGAAATCGAAGAGACCATGGCCGCGCCCGAAACCGCGGCCGACCCGGACCGGCTGCATGCCTGCTGGGAAGAGCAGCAGCAGGCCCAGGCCGAGGTCGACCGGCTCTATGAACGGTGGGACGAGCTGGAACGCCTCCGCCAGGGGGAATGAAACAATCGGCGGGATGCAAGCGCAACCGGTTCGGACCGGCGGCTTCACCGGCGGCTTCTCTACGCGCTCTCGACGCGCTTGTAATCCGCAAAACGATGCAGCACCCAGTCCATCTGCTCGCGCGAGAGCAGCGGCGGATCGGGACAGACCTGCACCACCTGCAGATACATGCGGGCCAGGGCCTCGATTTCAGCGGCCAGATTCAGCACCTCGGACAAATCCCCGGCATAACAGACCAGGCCGTGATGCGCCAGGAGCAGGGCGGTGCGGTCGCGCAGCCCCTCGATTACCGACTGCGCCAGCTCCTCGGTGCCGAACGGCTGGTAGGGCGCGCAGCGGATGGAGTCGCCGCCAGCCAGGGCCACCATGTAATGAAAGGCGGGAATGGATCGTTCCAGACAGGCCAGGGCGGTGCAGCCGATGCTGTGGGTGTGCAGCACCGCGCCCGCCTGCGGACAGCTCTGGTAGATCGCAGCGTGCATCCGCCATTCGGACGAGGGCCTGCGCCTGCGGGGATTGGCGGGATCGGTAGGATCGGCGGGCTGACCGTCCAGATCAAGCCAGACCATGTCTGCCGCCTCACACAAATCGTAGGGCAAGGCCGAAGGGGTGATCAGAAACCCCTGCCCATCGCGCACGCTGACATTGCCTGAACTGCCCTGGTTGAGGCCCATGGCATTCATCTTCCGGGCCGTGGCCAGCACCTGTTCCCGCGCGGACATCGCCGAGATCATGACCGGGCCTCCTCCGGATACAGGCCCGCCAATCCCTCCCGCGAGGCCGGACAGACACCGCGCTCGGTGATCAGACCGGTCACCAGTCGGGCCGGGGTAACGTCAAAGGCCGGGTTGAGCGCCCGCGTGCCCTCCGGGGCAATGGCGACCCGGCGCAGGACGCCTGCCTCGTCCCGGCCCTGAAGCCGGAGCACCTCGTCCTGATCGCGCTCCTCGATGGGGATGCCGGACAGTCCGTCATCGAGCCGCCAGTCCACGGTGGAGCCGGGCAGGGCCACGTAAAACGGCACCCCATTGTCGTGGGCAGCCAGGGCCTTGAGATAGGTGCCGATCTTGTTGCACACATCGCCGCGGGCCGTGGTCCGGTCGCTGCCGACGATGCACAGATCGACCCGACCATGCTGCATGAGGTGCCCCCCGGCATTGTCCACCAGCAGATGATGGGGGATACCGGCAGCAGCCAGCTCCCAGGCGGTCAGCGAAGCGCCCTGGTTGCGGGGCCGGGTTTCGTCGACCCAGACATGCACCGGAATCCCCTGCTCCATTGCCACATAGATCGGCGCCAGGGCCGTGCCCCAGTCCACGGTGGCCAGCCAGCCGGCGTTGCAGTGGGTCAGGATACGGACCGGCTCACCCCCTTGCCTGCCCTGAAAAACAGCCTGGATAAGCGCGGCTCCGTGGCGGCCGATGGCCTGATTGGCGGCCACGTCCTCCTCGCAGATCCGGGCGGCCTCGGCATAGGCGGCGGCGGTGCGCTCGCCTTCGGGCAAGGGGCGGAGCAGGGCCAGCATCCGCTCCACAGCCCAGCGCAGGTTGACCGCGGTGGGGCGGCAACTGATCAACTGTTCAGCCATGCGCGTAAGCGCCGCGTCCGAACGCGCCTGCCGCAGTCCCAGACACAGGCCGTACGCGGCGGTCGCGCCGATCAGCGGCGCGCCGCGCACCAGCATCCGGCTGATCGCGTCCATGGCCGCCTCCAGGGTCTCCAGCCGGGCAATGACAAACTCAAACGGCAACCGGGTCTGATCGATGATCTCCACCGTCACCCCGTCCGGGGCAAGCCAGATGGACCGGTAGGGCTGTCCGTTCACCAGCATCGCTTCCTCCTTGTACCGGAATAATCGGCACGATGAATCGATAGAAATTCGCACCCGGCATGGTACCACCAACCCGGTTAGGGTCAAGTCTGTTTCCGCACACCACGAGAAGACACTGGCAAGAGGAGCGGTCGCGCCCCGGCAAACGCATCGTTTCCGAAGCTCTTCAGACTGGA
Organism: Desulfobulbus sp.; assembly: GCA_050952385.1. Taxonomy (GTDB): domain Bacteria; phylum Desulfobacterota; class Desulfobulbia; order Desulfobulbales; family Desulfobulbaceae; genus Desulfobulbus. The sequence goes on from JBMNKV010000001.1 coordinate 578,868, forward strand.
CCACGACAACGACGATGTTTTCCCGGATCGCTCCCGGTGGAAACAAAACTTACCAAAAAGAGATAAATTTTCCGCTCAACCGTCCTGTCGGTCTTTGCAAAAAAACGAACAAAAACAGTTGCAAACCAAAAACTTGCTACCGTTTACAGAGCACGGGCGGTATGCTGCTAACACAACTATTCACTTTTCTCTTTTCACGCTCCACAGGAGGGCCTTCATGCGCGCCAAGAAGTTTTGTGCCGTACTTGCCGTCAGTCTCGCCAGCCAGTTTTCCTTTTGCCCGGTTTCCGGCGCCGAAACCATCCAGGACGCGATTCAGAAAATGATCGATACCCATCCGGATGTTCGCTCCGCCATCCATAACCGGCTCGCCCGTGACCAGGAGGTGCGGCAGGCACGCTCCGGCTACTTCCCCACCGTGGACTTCGAAGCCGGCGCCGGCCGCAATTACGTGGACAAACCCTTTGACTCCGACCTGGATCCGCGCCTGCTCCGGCTCGGACTCCGCCAGAACATTTTTGCCGGCCTGTCCACCAAAAACGAGATTGAACGGCAGAAGGCCCGCGTGGAATCCCAGGCGTATCTTATCCGCAGCACCGCCGACAACATGGCGCTCAGGGTTGCCGATGTCTATCTCGATGTCCTGAAGTATCAGGCCATCAACGACCTGGCCCAGGAAAACCTGCTCCTCCATCAACGGATCGCCGACCAGGTTCAACTACGCAGCGCCTCGGGCGTCGACAGCCGGGCCGATATGGACCAGATCCGGAGCCGTCTCAGTCTGGCCCACGCCGGCGTGGTGGTGAGTGAACAGAATCTGCTCGACGCCCAGACCGCCTACAACGCGGTGGTCGGCAACCTGCCGGAAAAGCTCCAGCGACCGGCCGATATGAGCAAACTGCTGCCGCCGACCATGGCCAAGGCCGAAGAGCTTGCGCTGGCCTCCCATCCGCAGCTCAAATCCGCCCAGGCCGATCTGCAGGCCCGTCGCGCCCAGGAAGAGGTGGCCAAAAGCCCCTTCATGCCGGTCGTCGACTTCGAGGCCGACCAGGTCTTCGAGGAGGACACCAGCTACAACTCCAACTACGACGGCTACGAACGCGAAGACCTCCGCCTGTTCCTCCGCCTGCGCTACAACCTGTTCAACGGCTGGAAGGATGAGGCCCGCAAGACCGAGACCATGCACCTGGTCAACGAGGCCCAGGAGATCAGAAACCATACCCATCGTCAGGTCGTGGAGTCGACCCGCCTGTCCTGGAGAGCGCACGAAGCTGCCCAAAAGCAGATTAACTACCTGGCCCAGCGCCTTGAGTTTGCCGCCAACACGGCCGACGCCTACACCCTGCAGTGGAACATCGGCCAGCGGACCCTGCTTGACGTGCTCGATGCCGAAGCCGAGCGGATCGATTCGGCCCGCCAGCTGGTCACCGCCGAATATGACGGACTCTACGCCCAGTGTCGGATTCTCAACAGCACCGGTCAGCTGATCCCGGCCCTGCAGATGCAGTGGCCCACGGAAAGCACCACCGCCGACGGCAACAACGCCGCCGTCATGCCGGCTGCCTCCAAAAAATCCTGAAAATCGCCCGCGATCCGGGTCGTCCTGCCACAGGATGACCCGGATTGATTGCTGCCGCCCTTGTTGTCCATCCTTTCCCGCCACAGCGGTTCCCGTCTGCTTCTCCCGCGCTCCGGCTCCCTGCCTGCGCTCCGATTGACCGGTCGCTGGCTGGTGCTCCTGCTTGTCTTGCTGATCCCGGCGGTACCCCTGTTTTCCGGCAACGATGTGCTGCTCGATGAGAAGACCATTGTCGCCATGGAACAGCGATACGGTCCCTCGGCCCGCACCCGCCTTCTGGCCTGGCAAGAGCTGATGCGCACCACCACAGGCAGCCACCGCGACAAGCTGGAGCGGGTCAACCGGTTTTTCAATGCCCTGCCCTTTGTTGACGACAAGCTGCACTGGGGCGAAGACGATTACTGGGCAACCCCGGTCGAATTTCTGGCGAGCAACGGCGGCGATTGCGAGGACTTCGCCATCGCCAAATACCTGACCCTGCTGCAACTGGGCATCCCGGACAGTCAACTGGCACTCACCTATGTCAAAGCCCTGCGGCTGAACCAGGCCCACATGGTGCTCACCTATTACCCCACACCCGGCGCGGAACCCCTGGTACTCGACAACCTGATCCCCGCGATCCGGTGGTCGTCGCAGCGCACCGACCTGCTGCCGGTCTACAGCCTCAACGGCACCGGCCTCTGGTTGGCCAAGCAGCGCGGCAAGGGCAAACGGGTCGGCAACAGCGACCGGCTCAGCCGATGGCAGGATATGCTGCAACGCCTGCCGAAAGAACTGCAATCAAGTGAGGAATCCCCATGACCCTGTACCGCCAACTGCTGCTCTACGCCGGACTGACCCTGCTGGCCCTTGCCGTGGGCCTCTGGGCAGCCGAAATACACCTGACCAGAAAAACGCTCACAAGCCAGCTCGCCTCCCAGAATCAGGACACCGCCACCTTCCTGGGACTGTCGCTCAGCACCCTGACCGACGGTCAGGATGTGGCGGCCATGGAATCCATGGTCAATGCCCTGTTCGACCGGGGCTACTACCTGTCGATCCAGGTGCGCGACATCCATGGCGGCCTGCTCGTCGACCGCACCGCCGAGGTGCAGGTCGAGGGCGTTCCCGACTGGTTCGTTCGCCTGACCCGGCTGGACGCCCCCCAGGCACAGGCCATGCTCATGCGGGGCTGGCAGCAGGCGGGAACCATCATCGTGATCGGTCATCCAGGTTTCGCCTATCAGGCGCTGTGGACCTCCACCATCAATGTGGCCCTGTGGCTGCTGGCAACCATGGGACTGGTCGCCCTGGTGGGTGGACTGGCCCTGCGACGTCTGCTCCTGCCGCTGCGCGCCATCGAAGACCAGGCCATAGCGCTTTGCGAACGCCGCTTTCCCCGGCTGGACATCATGCCGCGCACCAGGGAGCTGCGCCAGGTAGTCATGGCCATGAACCAGATGACCGAGCAGATTCGCGGACTTTTCGAAGAGCAGACCCTCATTGCCGACCGGCTGCGCAAATGGGCCTATGAGGATCCGGTGACCGGGATCGGCAACCGGCGTTTTCTGGAGAGCCAGATCGGAACCAAAATGTCCCGGCGGGAAGCCGCTGTCCGGGGTGTACTCGTGCTGTTTCAGGTTCAGGATCTCCAAGCCCTCAATCAGAACGACGGTTATCAGGCCGGCGACGACCTGCTCAAGGGCTTGGCGCAGAGTCTGCGCCAAACCACTGCCAGCCTGCCCGATGCCATAGTCGGGAGACTGGGTGGCGGCGATTTCGTTCTCCTGCTTCCGGATTCCGACGCCGCCACCGCCACGGCCATCGCCGATCAGGTAGTTGAAGCTGTCTCGGCCACGGAAGCATCCGCCCCAAGGCTGCTCCGGGGGGCGGCCCTGTACGAACAGGCCACATCGTTCACCGACCTGCTGGCCACAGCGGACACGGCGCTCAACGAAGCCCGCTACCGGCAGGCAGGCCGCCTGGTGGTGCTGACCCAGGACAGGCAGGAGCCCGCCATCGGCAGACTGGCCTGGAAAGAACGGATTCAAACCATCCTGCAGAATCGTGAACTGATTTTTTACGCCCAGCCCATCGTTGCCCGAGAGGACCGGAGCCGGCTCATCCATCACGAACTGCTCACCCGGGTGCCCGACCCCTCGGGTGTTCCCTTCTCCATCGGCCAGTGCGTTCCGGCAGCAGTACGGTTCAATCTCATGCCGAAACTGGACAAACTCATTATCGAACAGCTCATGCAACTGCCCCTCTCGCAGCTCGGGCCGCAGGGGATCGCAATCAACCTGTCGCCGCATTCACTCGGCGATCCGGACTTTACCGAATGGATTTATCCGCGCTTGCAGCAATGCGCGGATGCGGGCATCCGGTTTTATTTTGAGGTTTCCGAGTATCGGCTTGCCAGAAGCCTTGCGGTTATCCGGGAATTTGTCGACACCATCAGGCCCATGGGCCACGGTCTGGGCATCGACCATTTCGGGCAGGAGCCTGTCCCGTTCGGCTATCTCCAGTCCCTGTTGCCCGACTATGTCAAAATCGACCGGGCGCTTACCAATGAACTGCACGATCCCTATGGCGACACCGCATTTCTGGTCACCGCTCTGTGCAACGTGGCGCATAGCCTGGGCATCCGGGTCGTGGCCGAAGGCATTGAAACCGAGGTGCAATGGAAGGCTTTGGCAAAGATGCCGGTGGATGCTGTTCAGGGCTATTTCATCCAGCGGCCGGAACAGGTGATCTGGACAACGGGAAAGAGCTGAATTACAGGATGTCGTCAACCAGAAGGCTGGGGTCGACCATGCGCGCGCGCAGCTGCTTGCGGTGGTGGATCTTGCGCTGAGCCTCCACAGGCAGGTCGGTGAAAAGAATGATGTTTTTGGCGATCAGCAGGTCAATCAGGTCCTCCACGACCCGGGCAACCGCGCTGTCCGACTGGGAGAGAAGCTGTGCCAAGGCATCGTCCTGGCCGGAGGAGTGCAAAAACGCGATAACCTCATTGTCGAGCAGCGAGGCCGGCTCCAGCGCTCCAGCCTCGGACCGGTCCACATTGCGGAGCGCGACAATCTCGCCCTCGCTGTTTCGTTCAACAACCAACATGAACACGACCTCCCCTTGATCCACCGAATTTGCCTGTGATACAATTTGCAGGACTGCATACTGCTTTACACTGTATCCCACAGTATCACACTCTCTCCCCGACCTTCAACTCTCCTTTCAATGCCCCATGTCCACACCGGATTTCTCCCCGCACCCAGACCCGTCGCAGCTTGCCCGTCAGGCAGCGCCCGGGGGTGATCCCCTGGCCGACTGCCTGCTGCTGCTGGGCAAGCTGTATGATATCCCCCTCTCCCGGACCAGCCTGCGGGCCGGACTGCCCCTGGTCGACGACCGCCTGACCGCCGAGCTCTTTCCCAGGGCCGCCGACCGGGCGGGACTCCATGCCCGGCTGGTGGCCTACCCGCTGGCCAAGTTCCAGGACAGCCTGTTGCCTGCGGTCCTGCTGCTTGCCGAAGGGGAAAGCTGTCTGTTGACCGCGATCGACCATGAAGCGGGTCAGGCGACCCTTCTTCTGCCTGAAACCGGACTGGGCAGCAACCAGGTCCCCCTGGCGGAACTCGAAACACGCTATACGGGCTACACCTTTTTTGTGCGGCCCCGGTTCCGCAAGGACCGCACCATCGATCAGCGTCTGCGGAAGCCCGAAGGCAGGCACTGGTTCTGGGGAACGATCCTGTCCTCCTGGCGCATATACCGCGACGTTCTGCTGGCCTCGTTTCTGATCAACCTTTTTGCCCTGGCCGGCCCCTTCTTCACCATGAACGTCTACGACCGGGTCATCCCCAACCTGGCCTTCGAGACCCTGTGGGTGCTCGGTATCGGGATAGGCGTTGTCTATGTGTTCAACCTGCTCCTGCAGGGTCTGCGCGGCCATTTCATCGATGAGGCAGGGAAAAAAGCCAACCTGCGCCTCTCCGCCGTCCTGCTTGAAAAGGTGCTCGGCCTTCGGCTGGAGGTACGGCCGCAATCGGTCGGCGCCTTTGCCAAAAAGGTGCAACAGTTCGACGAGGTGCGCGACTTCATCACCTCCTTCTCCATCACCGCCCTGATCGACCTGCCTTTCATGATTCTGGCCCTGGGCGCTATCTGGTATCTGGGCGGCTCCATCGTCCTTGTTCAGCTGGTCGCCATCCTCCTGATGGGACTGCTGGCGCTTGCCGTGCAGGCCCCTCTCCGCAACGCGGTCAGACAGACCTTCGACGCCTCGGCCCAGAAAAACGCCATCCTCGTGGAGGGAATTGCCGGACTCGAAACGGTCAAGATGCTCAACGCCGAAAGCCAGGTGCAGCGCGGCTGGGAAGAGGCAGTCAGCTTCATCGCCACCTGGAGCGGCCGGGCCCGACTGTACGCCTCCTCCGTCAATCACGGCTGTGAATTTCTCATCAACCTCAGCGTGGTGGCCACCATCATTGCCGGGGTCTACCGGATCGCAGAGGGTGAACTGAGTCAGGGCGGGATCATCGCCCTGCTGATTCTTTCCCGTCAGGCCATTGCGCCGATGTCGCGGCTCGCAGCCCTGGCCACCCGTTTCCATCGGGCGCGAACCGCCCTGCAGGAACTCAACGCCATCATGGACCTGCCGGAAGAGCGCTCCGAAGATCGGAATTTTCTGCTGCGCGGCTCCTGCGAGGGCCGGGTGGCGTTCGAACAGGTTGATTTTACCTACCCCGAACAGAGCAATCCCGTCCTGCGCAACATCACCCTGACCATAGAGCCGGGAGAGCGGGTGGCGATCATCGGCCCCATCGGCTCGGGCAAAAGCACCCTGGGCAAGCTTATTCTCGGCCTGTACCAACCCACCAGCGGCATGGTTACCCTGGACGGCACCGATATTCGCCAGATCGATCCTGCCGAGCTGCGGCGCTTCATCGGCGTGGTGCCTCAGGATGTCACGTTGTTCAGGGGCACGGTCCGGGAAAACATCACCCTGGGCTCGCCCGAAGCCGACGACGCCATGATCCTGCGCGCCGCCGCTCTCTCCGGGGTCGACAGATTTGTCGATCGTCATCCCCAGGGCTACGACATGCAGGTGGGCGAAGGGGGACGCGGACTTTCCGGCGGCCAGCGCCAAAGCGTGGCCCTGGCCCGGGCCCTCCTGCTTGCCCCGCCCATCCTGATTCTCGACGAGCCGACCAGCTCCATGGATAACCGCACGGAGAGCCACATCAAGGAACAACTCGAACAGCTGCTGCCCGGAAAAACCCTGATTCTCGTCACCCACCGGGGCTCCCTGCTGTCCCTGGTCGACAGGATCGTGTTGCTCGACAACGGCGTCATTGTGGCCGACGGCCCCCGGGATCAGGTCATCAATGCCATGAAAAGCGGACAGATTCACCTAGACAGGTAGGCGCATATGGACTCGCATCCCACTGAAAAGTCGAATACCGACACCCTGCCCGTCCAGAAGGACCGGCTCTTTCAACGCCTGCCGGTGGAACGCGATTTCGCCACCGATATCCGCGCCACCCTGATGGAGCAACAGCCCCATGGCGGCAGGCTGATCCTTTGGCTGATAGCGCTGTTTGTCTGCGTTTTCCTGATCTGGGCTGGCTTCTCCGAGGTGGACGAGGTGACCCGCGGCGACGGCAAGGTCATTCCCTCCCAGCAGATTCAGGTGGTGCAGAACCTGGAGGGCGGCATCCTCGGTAAACTGCTGGTACGGGTCGGAGACGTGGTTGCCAAGGGCCAGCTGCTGCTGGAAATCGACAAAACCCGTTTTTCAGCCCCCTATATGGAAAGTCGGGCGAATTTTCTGGCGCTCAAGGCGCAGATCGCCCGGCTCGAGGCGGAAACCCACGACACACCGTTTACCGTGCCCAAAGAGGTGCACGAGGAAAAACCGGATATCGGCGAACGCGAACAGCAGCTCTACAAATCGCGCCAGGAACAACTGAAAACCAAACTGCAAATCCTGCAGGAACAGTACAACCAACGGCGTCAGGAGCTGTCGGAACTCCGCTCCCGCGCCACGGAACAGGAACGCACCCTGGGCCTCGTGCAAAAGGAACTGTCCATGACCCGCCCCCTGATCGCCCAGGGCGCGGTATCGGAGGTCGAGGTGCTGCGCCTGCAACGCCAGGCCAGTCAGATGCGGGGCGACCTGGAAAACACGCGGGTTGCCATCCCCAAAGTCACCTCGAAGATTGCGGAAGCGCAAAAGGCACTGGAGGAAGAGCGCCTGAACTTTCAGAATACCGCGCGCAAGGAGCTCAACGAGGCCCACGCCAAACTGGAAAGCATCAGTGCCAGCGAGGTGGCGCTCAAAGACCGGCTCGAACGAACCGAGGTCCGTTCCCCGGTACGCGGCATCATCAACCAGATCAAGGTCAACACGGAAGGCGGCGCCATTCAGCCGGGCATGGACCTGGTCGAGATTGTGCCCCTGGAAGACACCCTGTTGATCGAGGCCCGGATCAAACCGGCTGACATCGCCTTTCTCCGGCCGGATCAAACCGCCACGATCAAGTTCACTGCCTACGATTTCACCACATACGGCGGTCTGGACGCTCGACTTGAACACATCAGCGCCGACTCGATCACCGATAAACAGGGCAACGATTTCTACCTGGTGCGCCTGCGCACCAGCCGAAACTATCTGGGCAACGAAGAAAAACCCTTGCCCATTATCCCCGGAATGGTGGTTTCGGTCGATATTCTGACCGGCAAGAAAACCATTCTCTCCTATCTCCTCAAACCGGTACTGCGCGCCCGGTATACGGCGCTCAGGGAGCGATAACATGAACCTGATTCTCTGCTGCGGTATTGCCGGTCTCACCGAACGCTGGTACAGCGCCCTTGTCGGCGACTATGTCGTCTATCGGACCTCCACCCTCCAGGATCTCGCCATCCTGGTGCGTCAACGGATCGGTCTGGACCTGCTGGTCATCCATCGACCCCTGGTGGATGCGGAGGCGCTCTTCTATATTCACGACCGGGCTCCGGCCACCAAGGTCGTCATCCTGTCTGATCGTCCGGATCAGGAGGAGGGGCTGGCCCTTCTGCACACGGGCGTTGTGGGCTATGCCAACAGTTACAGCAGTGCGGAGCGTTTGCGTGAAATCATGCGGACGGTCGCCCAGGGATCGGTCTGGATCAACCAGCAACTCATGCGGGAGCTGATCCTGCGCACAGCCCCCTCACCAGACCGGCCTACCGCGTCCAACAACACCCCTTCCCCTTTGGCCCAACAACTGAGCATGCTCTCGAACCGGGAATATCAGATCGCCGGCCTGGTGGCCAACGGCCTTTCCAACCCGGAAATCGCGGAACAGCTCCAGATCACGGAACGCACCGTCAAGGCCCACCTCGGTTCCATCTACAGCAAAACATCCACCAAAAACCGGCTCGCCCTGGCCTTGCTGATCAATCAAAACAAAATGGGCTGATATCGGTCATCCGATACCAGCCCAAACCGGTTCCGCGCCGGAACCAGCGGATCAGCCCGAGCCGTCAGGAGGTAGAGCCGCCGCCGGGACCGAGCAGCTGGTCAAGGTCACCATTCAAACCAAAGTCCATGACCTCGCCGGCGTCATACTCGCTCTGCAAGAAGCTGTCCGCGCCGGCATCACCAAAGAGCGAGTCGTTCCCCGCCCCTCCGTCGATGATGTCGTCCCCGCCGCCACCGTGAATCACATCGTCCCCGCTGCCCCCCACAATAACTTCAGGGGCGTCTGAACCGACGATGGTTCCATTCGCATCCAGGGTTACCTGCACCGAGGTCGAGTCAGTATCCCCATCCTGGTCGGTTGCCTGGACCCGGTAGCTCAGGACGTGATCTCCGGCATGATTGAAGGTGAGTTCCTGTACCTGATACATTGTCGCCTTCGTGTCCGCGCCGAACACCACCTGGTCACAGACCGTGTTGGCCGGGAAGTTCACATTCACGGTTCCCGACGGGTCTCCCAACACGGTATAGGTACCGATAAGCGCCCCATCGTTATACAGCGAGTACGAGGCTTCTTCCGGTGTAAAAACCCCGCCACGGCCGTATGTCCCGCCCAATCCTTGGAGAGTGAATCCGGACAACTCCATATCCTGCGACTGACCGGCTGCATCCAGAAAATTCAGGATCAGAAGTTCCGAACCGGAAATGGCGGCAGGGTCTGCGTCGCCGCCACTCCCGGCACGGGCGTCGATACCCAGGCCGTCGGGTCCGATGTGGACGCCATGGTTCGGAAAGGACGATGAGGCAACAATGTTGATGCCGTCGGCAAACTGGTACACAGCGGTTCCGGGTTCCGTGCCTGCGGTAAACGCCCCGCCCCCAACCTCTGTGGCGCTGTCCACCGGATAGATTTCGCTCAGGATAAGCGAGTAGGTTCCCTGGACGGGATCGACAACTACCTCGAAGACCACGTTCCCGTTACTATCCACGGCCTCGACTCCGCCTGCACCGTTCTCCTGATAGACCAGGGGATTGCCGTTCGAGGTCAAGGGTGTGCCGTCTATGTCGACAACGGGCTGCCCTGCGAGGCTCGCGCCTGTCGCATCAAGCAGTTGCAGACCATTTATGGCAGCGGCGCCATCGGCGCCGAAATCAATTGCCAGGGACGCGGTTGCCTCATTCCCTGCCTCGTTGGTCAGAATGATATTCTGAGGAACACCGAAGCTCGGCTCATCGTCAAACACGTTGATCGTGAACTTGCCTGAATCACTGTCGCCGTCGCCGTCGGTCACGGTCACCGTGATCTCAATCGGCAAGAAATCATCGAACTCACTACCTTCCGGATGATGCGTCAGCGGTTCACGCAGGGTGAAGGTGTAGTTGCCTGCATCATCCTCCACCTGCAGAATCCAGCTCCCGTCATCGGCGGCCAGGGTGCCAGCGTTCCAGGTCGCGCCCGAAGCACTGAGCTCCAGTGAGCCGAAGCCGTCCGCGCCGTAGTTAATGTTCAGGCTACCGGGCAGCGACTTATTCAGATCGCTGGACTCGTAAACGGGCAAACCTTCCGGCGCCACAACCGGCCCGTCATCGAACACGTTGATCGTAAATTCGCCCGAAGCACTGTCGCCGTCGCCGTCGGTCACGGTCACCGTGATATCGATCGGCAAGGAATCGTTGGGATCGTTCGGATCCGGGTGCGTCATGGCCTTGTGCTGGGTGAAGGTGTAGTTGCCCCCATCATCCAGCACCCTCAGAGTCCAGCTCCCGTCATCGGCGGCCAGGGTGCGGTCATCAGCGTTCCAGGTCGCGCCCGAAGCACTCAGCTCCACTGAGCCGAGACCGTCCGCGCCGGGGTTAATGTTCAGGCTACCGGGCATCGGCCGCCCCAGATCATTGGCCTCCTCGACCGTCAAACCTTCCGGAGCCACTGCCGGAACGGATCCGCCCGGAAGCTCGCCATCAGCCGCCACGGATGCGCCCGGAAGCTCGTCGTCAAAGGCCCCGGGAGGCGGATCGAGGAAATTGTAGCCAATCCCGGTGGTTTCCGCGCCCGAATCGGGCAAGAGCTCATTCTGATCGGCGGTGAAGACTACAATTTGCCGCCCTCCGCCCCGAGCCCCCAGACCGACGGCGCCGACACCTGCGCCTGCCGCCGGAGCGGGCAGGTCTGTGGTGGGGTCGAAGGTTCCGTCTTCAAGCGCAGCCTGAATATCTTCCACCTGGGCAACCGCATCGGGCTCGGCGGCTTGCCCACCACCGTAGACATCGGTGTCCAGCAAGACATCCGACATGCGGCCCAGGGTGAGATTGTGTTCCTGCCCGTTCAGAGTTATGGAAATACTGCCGTCCGGACCGGTCACGATCCGGTCATCGGCATAAATGATACTGTTCGGCCCAAGGATTCGTTCCACCCCGGCGGGTGAAACGGCCTTGACTGTGCCGTAAACGAGGAATACCTTGCCAATTGGTAGGTGTGTCGCAGAGGCCATGATCTGCTCCTTGTTGAGATCCACTGAAAAATGTTCTTGTGCCTTTAGCATACGATATCGGGAAACATTCGCCATTGGACCAAAGTACTATTGTCGTTTTTTCTTATTCCCCGTACGCTGTATACATAAGGAGCAATGAAACGCCGCCCTGCCCCTCCAGGCGAGCCGACAGCGGCATTCCCGGGCCCATAACCCGCAACATTTTTTATACAAGGAACGGCCATGAAACAGTCAATACGCATTCTCGCAACATTTGCCACCCTGTCCCTCTGCGCGACGCCGGTACTGGCGGACTATTATTTCCCGGACAACTATTGGGGCGCGGGCATTGCAGGCATCGTCAACGACGGCATATACGCCAATGAGCCCGGCCGAAGCGGCGATGTCTACGACTCAAATAACGAAGGATACGACATTTCCGGAATCAACGTGGGATATTCAGGAACATTCCTGACCGCGACCATTCTCTCCGACAGCTATTTCAACAATATCCAGCTCCCCACCAACCACAAAATGTACATGCCCGGCGACCTCTTCCTGAGCACCAACGGGTGGACGCCTCAGGGAACGGCCGAGACATATTACAACACCGATGTCGTTATGGACGGCGGCAGCGCAATATGGAATTACGTCGTCAGCCTTGCCGATATTGAACAGGGCATAACCTCCGGCACAGCCAACTTGTATGCAACCGAGGATGGTACGATCAATGCCGGTGTGCTGCGAACCGCGCAGATGTCCTGGTTCGATCCGGGTGAGAACGCCGATGTGCTCAGCATCGGCAACTGGCAATACGTCAAAGATGCCAACGGCAACGACTCGCTGCAAATCATGATCGATCTTGCCGGAGCATGGAACCCGGCCGCCCAGACGCTGGATATGTACTGGAACATGGAGTGCGGGAACGATGCCGTTGTAGCACAGATCACCCCGGTTCCGGAACCGACATCACTCCTGCTGCTGGTCACGGGCCTGGCAGGCATAGCCCTGACGGGACGCAGACGGATGCGTTGAGTATTCCTCCAAACCTGCTGAATACGGCCGCTTCCCGCATAAACGGAAGCGGCCGTTTGCCGTTTGTCCCTTCTCCGCCCGTTGGCACGCCCATACCCACACAGCTGTTTATCCCATAGGCGGGCCCGTTCCAGCCGATCTAAGGTATCTGCATGAAAACAATCATTCGTCTCCTGTTCCGTCCTCTGGTCTGGCTCGGAAAATTCCTGACATCCGGCGTGACGATTCTGGCCAACCTCCTCGTGCTGGGGGCTTTTGCCGTTCTTCTCTTCACGGTCCTGTATACCCCCAAGGTCGAGGTGCCGATGCACAGCGCCCTGACCCTGCGTTTCGACGGCGATCTGGTGGAGCACCGCTCGCCCATCGATCCGATGACCCGCATCGCCAGTCGGCTCACCGGCTCCCCGCTCAAACGGGAGATCTTCCTCCAGGATATCCTCGATACCCTGAGAGCCGCAGCCCAGGACCATCGGATCAGTCTGCTGGTGCTCGACACCGATGCCCTGGGAGATGCCGGTCTGGACCAGCTCCGGGCCATCGGCGAGGCCATTGCCTCCTTCAAAAAACAAAAGAAAACCGTCGTCGCCGTGGGGAACAACTTCAACCAGGCCCAGTATTACCTGGCCTCGCAGGCCGACACAGTGTACCTCAACCCCATGGGTGGCGTGCATCTGCGCGGTTTTTCCCTGTTCCGCCTCCACATGCGTGAACTGCTCGACAACCTTTCCATCGATGCACGTGTTTTCCGGGTCGGCACGTTCAAGTCCGCCGTGGAACCTTTTCTTCGCAACGACATGTCCCCGGAGGCCAAAGAGGCCAACCTGCTGTGGCTCAACAACCTGTGGCAATCATATCTTGCTGATATTACGACCAACCGCAAACTCGACCCGGCCGTTGTCCAGGAGTTGCTCGATCATTTCCCTGCCCGTCTGGCCGAGGTGCAGGGTGATCGGGCCGGACTGGCCCTGGCCGCCGGGCTGGTGGATGCGCTGAAAACCAGGGCCGAGGTAAACGAATTATTGACGCAGAAGCTGGGGCCGGCCGACAACGGGAAGGGATACAAACAGATCGGATTCCAGCACTACCTGAAAACCGTATCCCGTTCCTACACGGACACTGCCGACAAAAAGCAACTGATCGGGATTATCTCCGCCACAGGCAACATTCTGCCCGGAGACGGAGCAATCGGCAATATAGGGGCAGATGATCTGTGCAAACGTATCCGCAAGGCCGGGCAGGATGCACGCATCAAGGCCCTGGTTCTGCGGGTGAACACCGGCGGCGGCAGCACCCTGGCCTCGGAGCAGATCCGGCAGGAGCTGGAACAACTGCAAAAGGCGGGCAAGACTGTGGTGGTCTCCATGGGTTCCATGGCAGCCTCGGGTGGTTACTGGCTTGCGGCCAACGCTGACGCGATTGTCGCCGCCCCCACCACCCTGACCGGCTCAATCGGCATTTTCGGGATTGCGCCCGATCTGCAGCGGACCCTGGCCCGTCTGGGCGTTCATGGCGATGGGGTCGGGACCACGGCCATTGCCCGGTTCGGCAATCCGGCTGCAGGCATGAGTGAGGCTGAAGCGGCAATGATGCAGCTCGACGTGGAACGGGGGTACCGACACTTTATTGAAATTGTCGCGACCGGGCGCAAGATGTCCCCGGAACAGGTGGACCGCATTGCCCAAGGCAGGATCTGGGACGGGACAACCGCCCATTCCCTGGGTCTGGTGGACCGGTTGGGCAATCTGGAAACCGCCGTTGCCGAAGCCGCCCGTCTGGCCAAGGTTCCCAAAGAAAACGCGGTCTTTCTCCAGGATGACATCAGGGAATACCTGGGACTCGACCAGATCCGTCAATCAATGCAAACCCTGCTGGCCCGGTTCACCCCCTCCCTTCTTCCGCGCGACCCGGTCCAACAGTTGCTCGGGGAACAACTGGACATGTTGCCCCCGGATGCTCCGGCAGGACTGTACAGCCACTGCCTGGTGCCGCTCTCAGCCCTGTCTGTCCGCTAGGCAAACCTGGTGCGCAAGGTTGCAAGAGAAGCAGGGCCGCCCCAAAACGGGGAGGACAACATCTCCTCTTGTCCTTCCCGCGCTTTGAACTATATTGAACCGCTTCTGATTTGTGCCGTACTCTCAGGGGGCCGCTGCTCCCCTTGCCTTTTTGCCCCATACCATAACCATGGAAGACACCCTGCTTCACCTCTGGCAGCATCTCGGCTGGCCGCTCCTGCGGCTGCTCATCCTGCTCGCCTTCGGCCTGCTGGCTGCCCTGCTGATCGAGTCCCTCGGCTGGACCAGCCGACTGGCAGTCATTGCCCGGCCCCTGACCCGGTTCGCCCGCCTGTCGCCTACTGCCGGAGCCTCTTTTGCCCTGTGCTTTGTTTCCGGCATGGCCGCCAACACCATGCTTGCCGAAGCCCACGATCAACAGCGCCTGAGCCGCAGAGAGCTGATTCTGGCCAACCTGTTCAACAGTCTGCCCAGCAACTTTCAGCACCTGCCCACCACCTTCTTCATCGCCGCGCCGCTCATCAAGAGTGCGGCTGTGGTCTATATCGGCCTGACCCTTGCAGCCGCCCTCTTCCGCACGCTGTGCATCGCTCTAGTGTCCCGATACATCCTCCCGGCGAACAACACCGAAGCACCGGGCGACGTACCACCCAGACCGGCCAACCCGTTTCAAAGCGCCCTGCGCAACACCGGCAAACGGTTCAAGCGCAGGATGCGCAAAATCGCCAGCTACACCGTTCCCATCTACATCCTGTTTTACCTGCTGGGAGAAGCCGGTTTCTTTAGCGGGGCCGAACGTTTCATGTCCCAACACCTCGGGTGGCTGGCCTGGCTGACGCCCCAGGCCATATCCATCCTCACCTTCCAGCTCGCCGCCGAATTCACCGCCGGTCTGGCGGTCGCAGGCTCGCTCCTCGCCAACGGGACCATGCAGCCGCAGGAGATCGTGCTCGTCCTGCTGATCGGCAACCTGCTGTCAGCGCCGATCCGGGCCATCCGTCATCAGTATCCGTACTATGCCGGAATCTTCAAACCAGCCCTGGCCGCCCGGCTCATCCTGTACAGCCAGGGCTTCCGGGCCGTCAGCATCGCGCTGGTCGCCCTGCTCTACGCGCTGTGGATACACTAGCGGCTTCCCGCTCCGGATGACGTTTCCCCCTCAGACACACCAGCCGCGTCCTGCCCGGCGGGCCGAACGGCTTCGGGAACAATGATGAGGGTTGCCGCCTTGTCCGGGCTGAGATACCGACGGGCCATCTCGCTGAGTTCCTCGGCCCGGATCGAGGCAAAGCCCTGGGTGATCGACAACGGCCACTCCAGCTGCTGCGGATACCGGCTGGACAGGGCCAGCACCGTTTCCAGCCAGTAGAGGTTGGTGCGCTTGTTATCCGCGATCGAGGTCAGTACTGGTTCCACCGCCCGGCGCAGTTCGTCTTCGCTCACACCGTTGCGGCCCATGTCTGCTGCGGTCTCGCGCACCACACCGGCAAGCTGGCGAATCTGCTTCGGGTCGACGATCACCCCGGCCTGCATCAGACCGAATCCCTTGGTGCAGCGGCTGGGCCGACTCATGACCTGCGGGGCATAGGTGGCCCCCAGCTTCTGCCGGATCGTGACCCGCAACCGGTCATCAAAGACTGCCGCCAACAGGTTCAGCTGCCGGTTCCGGTCGATCTCCCAGAAATCATCGGTCTGCCAGGATAGCATCAGCATGCCCTTGTCGATGGCGGTTTGAATCGACACCACCTGCTCCTTACCTACCGGAAAGGGGATGCGGGCCGGGGTGCTTCCGGTTTCGGCCCGCCGTCGCTCCACGCCAAAGTAGCGACCAACCAGGCGAACCGCTTCTTCCGGCGCAATATCGCCGACCACGTTGATCTCCAGCGGCGCGGTCCGCAGCGCGGGTTCCAGCCAGTCCCGGATCTGTTCCAGGCGAACAGCCTCCACCTCGCTCCAGCTGGGAAAGCTGTATTCCGGATTCTCACCAACCAGAAAACGCAGGCCCTGTGTCTGGTACGCACCCTCCACCGAGGCGGACAACTGCCGGTACATCTGGCGCATATTGCCCCGAACCCGGTCGAAGGCAACGGGACGAAAGGCGGGGTCGTGCAGCTGGTGGTAGGCGAGCTGGAGCAGCTGTTCAAACCGATCGGTCAGACACTCGCCCTGAAGGTCGAAACTCTCCGGCCTGATCTTGAAGGCCAGCTGGATATTGGACCCGGCCAGCGCCTCATCGAGCTGGGTGCGTGTCAACCGGCCAAGCCCGCTCTCGGTCAGCACCGCCTCGCCCAGCAAGGCCAGGCCCGGAGCAGGTTCACCCTGTTTTCCCTGGCCGAAACGGATGGAGAGCAGAATCTGATTGGCTTGAAAATCGGTGGACTTCACATTGACCCGCACCCCACCCGGCAGCACATGGGTGGACGCGCCGATTGCTGGATGGTCGATGACCTCCCCGGCCTTATCGACCTTAGACGCCGCTTCCGGTGCGGGCAGGTAGGGAAAGGACGCCCGTTCCTGCTCAACCCAGGGCGCAACCTTCGTAAGGCTGTCGGCAGCAAAGAGCCCGAGAACCTGTTGTTCGGCCTTGTCCGTATCCAGCTCCGGCGCAAGCTTGCCGGTCACCTTCACCAGCCGCCGCGACCGGCCCCATAGCTCCCGCAGCGCGGTGTTGATTTCGGCAAGCTCCAGCGCATCCAGCATCGGGCCGTACAGCTCGACCTCTTGCTGTGGCGACAGCATGATCTCGCCGTCGTTGAGCTTGCGGAGAAGATCGCTCGCCACCTCCCGGCTGTCGCGGGTCGCCTGGGTCTGCACGGCCTTTTCCAGCAGAGCCCGAAAATCGCGTTTGCCCCGGATCAGCTCCCCCTCGGTGAAGCCGTCGCGCAGCGCCTGGGACAGGGTCGTCTGCAACAGGGTCAGCCCCTGTCGCCATTTGTCCGGTTCGGTCTGGGCAAGCAGCGTAGCATAACCGAAGTGCCGCACAAAATACCCGTTCCCGGCACGGGGTCGAACAAGAGGGCTTGCGGAGCGCCGCTCCAGCTCTTCCAGCCGATTCTGCAACAAAGACATCGCCAGATAGTCGTGCAGCCTGTGCCGTTGCCAGGCCCGGCCATCCTTCTGCACAGCAGCGTTGAACACGGTGGTCAACGCCAGACTCGTGTATCCCAGTTCGGGCTCGGAAAAAACCAGCGCCTCAACTCCCCCCGTCTCTTCGACCCGGCCCAGGTCCGGACAGACTCCCGGAGCACCGGCTGGCCGCAGTTCGGAAAAGGCCCGCCGCAGCAGGGGTTCGACCCGCTGGGGATCCATATCGCCCACCACCACAACGATCATGTTTTCAGGGCGATACCATTGATCGTAGTAAGAACGCAGCAGTGCGCTGTCGGCCTTCGTCAGCACCGACTCCACCCCGATGGGTTCGCGCTCGGCCACTCGCGTCCCGGAAAAATCAAAACGAAGCTGCGCCTTCATCACCCGGGATGCGGCCGTGTCGCGGGCCCGCTTCTCGGCAAGAATCACCCCCCGTTCCCGATCCACCTCGCTTTCCAGCAGCAGGGCGCCCCGGGCATAATCGGCCAGCACCGTACAGGCTTCCGTCACGGCGGCATCGGTGTTGGTGGGCAAAAACAGGTTGTAGACGGTTTCATCATATCCGGTATGGGCATTGGTATCGTTGCCAAATCCCATACCGATGCGTTGCAGGTACTCGATCAGCATCCCGGGCGGATAATGGGTGGTGCCGTTGAAAAGCATGTGTTCAAGGAAATGGGCCAGACCACGCTGCTCTTCGGTCTCGTGCAGGGAGCCGCTCTGGATGTTCAGATACATGGCCACCCGGTTCCGGGGTTCGGTGTTCCGCAGCATCACATAGCGCAACCCGTTGTCCAACCGGCCAAAACGCAGGGCCGGATCGGGTTGGAGATCACTGCCGTCATGGGGCCAGCCCCGGGAAAAGCATCCCGGTTCCGGCGGATCGGCCCGGCAGAGGCCAACCGGAGAGAGTAAACCGGTGCAGAGCAGGAGCACAAAAACACAGATACATTGGACAAGCCTGGGATGTTTCATTGTCGAACCTGAGGCAATGAGGTATGAGAACGAACAGTATGGAGCCGCAGTGGACTGCGGCAGGAGGAAACGCAATGCAACTTACCGGAAAACGCGCCCTGGTGCTGGGGGCCTCACGACCGGTCGGCCGGGCTATCGCCGGGGCGCTTGCCGACCGGGGGGTTCGTCTGGCCCTGCCCTGGTTTGACTGGCCGGACTCGGTGAAAACCCTGCACGAACAATTCGGAGCGAACGAACATCTGCTTCTGGAAGCCGATCTGCGCCGGCCCGAGGCGGTGGCCGGCCTGATGAGGGCCATTGAACGACGGTTCGGCGGCCTGGATATCCTGGTCAACAATGTCGAGCGCGGCGGCATGCCCGTACTGCACGGCAGCTATCGCCGTCCGTACAACCAAAACCAGTGGCAACTGGAGCTGGAAACCACCCTGCGCGCCAAGTGGCTGGTCTTTGACCAGGCCCTGCCCCTGCTCCGCCGGGCCGAAGGGGCCGCGGTGGTCAACATCTCTTCGATTGCCGGACTCGTGGGTCGGTCCGGACCGGCCGATCTCCTGTTCAGCGACGGGTATGCCGCCGCCAACCGGGCCATTTCCTCGCTGACCGAAACCTGGGCCAGAATCGGCGCGCCGACCATTCGGGTCAACGAACTCATGCTGGGTCTGATCGACCACCGCCACGGCCCCGGAACCCGGGGGTGGAACCTGCTTGATCCGGATCAGCGCGAGCGCCTTATCGACCACACTCTGCTTGCCCGAACCGGCACGCCGGACGAGGTGGCCCGCGCCGTCCTGTTCCTGATCGGCGAGGCGGATTTCATCACCGGAACCGTGCTCCGGATGGATGGCGGTTATCTGCTGGGAGGAGAATCAGCGGCAATCATGCCGACCGGCATAAGAGAAGAAAAGCTCGGTGCTCCGGAAGCGGGCATCGAGGAATGATTGCAGCGCAGGCTGCAAAAAGCGCTAAACGACAAAAAGCAATTGTACCAGAAAGACAATGAACAGCGCTCAGTCTTCCAGCACCCAGGTGGGCAGATGCCGGGCGATGTATTCGGTCACCCGCACGCGGGCCTGATCGTCGAACCGCTCCACTCCGACAGCACGCATGACCTCGTCAAAATCGAACCAGCACAGCTCCTTGTCTTCCAGACTGTATACGGTCAGGATCCGGTGGTCAGGCTCATCGATATCCTCTTCTTCCTGAATCGCGCCCACGAGCCGGATGGCCTCTTCATACGGCAGAAACTGCATCTCTTCCTCGCTCATCGTACCCTCCCCACCAGTCTCCCGGCGCACACCGGGCCGCAGACAAAAAAGGCGAGCTGAATACATCACCTCGCCTGGGCATCCCAAAAAGATGTTCAGATCGTCGGCTTTACCACGGCACCCGAGCGAATGCAGCGAGTGCAGGCAAGGATCTGTCGTACGCCGCCCTTGGGGGTCGTGGACCGAACTTTCTGCAGATTGGGCAGCCAGCGGCGACGAGTCTTGTTATTGGCATGGCTGACATTGTTACCGGTCACAGGGCCTTTGCCGCAGATTTCGCAGGTACGGGGCATGATGATCTCTCCTCGGAAAACATTGACGAATAACCGCTTATATTAGCTGCCGTTCATAAAAAATCAAGATTTTTCATCAAAAACAGATGGGCAAAACCGTATCGTGTGCGCTATCTTCTTGCCGCGACTGGCAATGGAACCGGAAATATTTCGAGACAGCATACGTTTTTTTGCTATAATCTCCACAATCACCGGGTAGTTAGCGGGGCCAGCACCCCGCCGCCGACAAGCCGGACAGCTCCATCGTCCGCTCACCCGACTCACCACCAATGACCATTCACAGGAACAGGCGACGATGGGGCAGATTCTTGCTCTGCTAACCGAATATTCTTGGCGGGCTGTCCTCGACATCCTGCTGATCACCACCGGTATCTTTTTCCTCTACAAGACCCTCACCCGCCTGGGTACCTGGAAAATTATGGGCGGCATCCTGCTGGCCCTGATAGTTTTTGTTTTGGCGAGCGCCGTCAATCTCCAGGGAGTCGAGTGGATCTATAAAAACGTCAGCCACGTGGCCGTACTGGGCCTGATCGTCATCTTCCAACCGGAGTTGCGCAAACTGCTGGAAAAGGCGGTTTCGGTTCGCCCCCGTTCCAGCACCTCGCTGGACACGCTCTATCAGAACATGATTGCCGAGAGCCTGATGAAACTCGCCGCCGCACGCTGCGGTGCCATCATCGTCTTTCCCGGCAAGGAGCTGATCCGCGAAAAAATTTCCGGCGGCTACCAGCTCGATGCCATTCCCAGCATCCCCCTGATCCTGAGCATCTTCGACGACAGCTCACCCGGCCATGACGGCGCCATCATCATTCAGGGCAACAAGATCATCCGTTTCGGCGTCCGCCTGCCCATGTCCCAGTCAACGCGCCTCTCCGAAGAGTACGGCACCCGTCACCATGCGGCCATGGGGCTGGCAGAGCAGACCGACGCCCTTGTTCTGGTGGTTTCCGAAGAACGGGGGCGGGTTTCCATCTTCCATGACGGCGCCATGCACCCGGCCTTCAGTTCCGAGGAGATCACCAAGGCCATTATCCGGCATCAGCAGCAAATCGGCTTTTTCACGGGAGAAACCGCCCCCCGGATCAGCCGGCAGAACCTGATCCAGTTTACGCTCAGCCTCGTTATCGCCATTGCGTTCTGGTCCTCCCTGGTCATTTCCCAACGCGAGGTGGTCGAACGCATGTTACCGGCCAGCATCGACTACACCTCCCCCAGCGACAACCTGGCCCTGATGGGCGACAAACTCACCGAAGTCAACCTGCACCTCTCCGGCCAGAAATCAGACATGGACGAGCTGGCGGTTAACCCGCCCACGGTCAAGATCGATCTCTCGAAGATGGCCAAGGGAACCCAGCGCATCATTATCACCAGCGAAAATATCCGCCTGCCCAAGGGCGTCAGCCTGCTGGACGTCTCGCCGCAACAGCTCAAGCTGACGCTGACCCCCCTGGTGGAAAAGAGTGTGAAAATCACCCCGCAAATCATCGGCAAGCTGCCGGGCGACCTCAAAATCAAAAAGATCAGGGTCGTGCCGGAAACAGTGCTGATCACCGCGCCAAGTGACAAGAACGGCAACACCATTACCGAGGTGCTGACCACCCCCGTCTACCTGGAGTCCGTCTCCGAGGATACCACCTTGTTCTGCAAGATCATCGCCCAACCTTCGATTCAACCGGTGGACAAGCGCTGGCCGGACGTAGAGGTGCACATCGAACTCAAAAACAGCCAGCCGCGCGTAAACAACAAAGACTAACGGTATCGGCTCCCGCAACGGGCGGTCCGAAACGCGGAGGGAGCAGCGATCGTTCCGGCCGCACCAAGACCGCACCATCTTTTCCAACGCATCAGAAGCTCCTCCGCTCCCCTTGAGACCAACCTGCACGCACAACCATGTCGACCACGCATCCCACCACGCTGAAACGGTTCGTTTTTCGTGAATTTTTCACGGCTGCCCTGTTCCCACTGCTGGCCATAGAGCTGGCGCTGGTCCTGCTGTATTTCAAGGTCCACAGCTACAACCAGCAAAAATCCATCCAGACCCTGGAGCAGGAAAGCATCGGTCATCTTCAGGAAATCGCCGACGATCAGGCCCGGATTCTCAGCGAACAACTGGTCACGATCTCCACGCTGGCCCGGATCATGCAAAAAGACACCGAGCATTTTTTTGCCCATCCCGACCTGGCGCCCCCTCCTTCCAAAGCGACCGCGACCTTTGCCTACAGCTCGCAAGGAGTCTACTACCAGACCAACGACATTGGCGGCTGTTCGCTCTATTACTCCGGATTCGTCCCGGTCGGCCCGAAAGAACGCAACAAGGCGGCCCGCAGCGCGGTGCTCGATCACACCTATCAACACATCATGGCGGCCAACAACAACATCGTTGCCGTCTATCTCAACACCTACGACTCGATGAACCGGTACTGTCCGTTCATCGAGGATGTGGCCCGCCAATACCTGCCGAAACTCGACGTTCGGACTTTCAACTTCTATTACCTGGCCACGGAAAAACACAACCCCAGCCGCAAGCCGGTGTGGACGGAAGCCTACCTCGACCCTGCCGGCCAGGGGTGGATGATGACCTGCGCGGCCCCCGTGTACCACGACAACACCCTTGAAGGCGTTGTCGGCATCGACATCACCATCAGCAAAATGCTGGACAACGTCCTGCATCTGGAGCTGCCCTGGAACGCCGAAGTCATGCTGGTCGACGCCAGGGGCAAGATCATGGCCATGCAGCCGGCAACAGAACGACTGCTGGGCTTAAGCGAGCTGCGCCGACATGTTTACCAATCCCGGGTGGCGGCGGATACCTTCAAACCCGAAGAGTTCAACCTGCTCAAAACCCGTGATCCGGAGGCGGCCAAGGCTTTCCACCGGCTTTTAACGGAAACGGCGGCAATCACAGAGCTGACCATCGAACAAGAACCGTACCTCCTGGCCCAATCCACCGAACCGATCACCGGCTGGAAGCTCGTGGTTCTGGGCAGCAAGTCCCGCATTCTTCAGCCGATCGCCGCCCTGGAGAAAACCACCTCGCGGGCAGGCTACCTGGCCATCGCCGGCATGGTGGTCTTTTACATCGCCTTCTTTTGCTATCTTCTCGCCAAGGCCCGGAAAATCGCCCGCCGGATCAGCACCCCGATCAGCGATATCGCCCGGAAAAGCGGCGAAATTGCCAAAGGGCACTACCTGATCTCCGACAGCCGCAGCCAGATCCTGGAGCTGGACCAGCTGACCGACAGCTACGCCAGCATGGTCACCGAAATACAAACCCTGCACACCGGCCTCACCATTCAGATCGAATGCGCCAATCAGGAAATCGAAGAACGTCGGCAGGCCCAGAAATCCCTGCGCGAAAGCGAAGAGAAGCTCCGGGCCATCTTCGATCACAGCTGTCAGCTGATCGGTCTGCTCACGCCGGAGGGCGTGGTCATCGGCATCAACAAAACCGCGCTTAATTATGCGCAGGACCGTGAGCAGGACGTGCTGAACCGCCCCTTCTGGGAGATTGACTGGTGGCAGGACTCCACCGACCGGGACCGGCTGCGCGCCGCCATTACCAGTGCCGCAAACGGGCAGCCAGTGCATTTTGAAACCAGCGGCCTCAGCGGCGAGGGCAAGGTCGACTATCTCGAGTTCTCATTGAACCCGGTCAAAAACGAACAGGGAGAGGTGATTCTGCTGGTTCCGGAAGGCCGCATCGTCACCTCGGAAAAACAGACGCAACAGGATCTGCTCCACGCCAGGAACAGCGCGGAGGCCGCCAGCAAGTCGAAATCACAGTTCCTTGCCAACATGAGTCACGAAATCCGCACGCCCATGAACGCCATCATCGGCATGACCCACCTGGCCCTGGAAACCCGGGACGAGGACCGGCGGCGACGTTTTCTGACCACGGTACAGCAATCGGCCGAAGGGCTGCTCGGTCTGCTCAATGACATTCTGGACTTCTCCAAGATGGAGGCGGGACAGCTCCAACTCGTCCCGGTCCGCTTTTCACTCCGCCGACTGCTTGACAGCGTCCACTCCACCATGAACATGGCAGCCCGTGAAAAAAGGATAGAGCTGCGAACCGAACTCGCCCCCGACCTGCACGACCGGCTCTTGGGCGATGATCTGCGCTTGCGCCAGATCCTGATCAACCTGATCGGCAACGCCATAAAATTCACCCCCGCAGGCATGGTGACCATTCGGGCGGAAAGCGCCGAGCACCCCGCGGATCCGGGAAAAATTCAGCTGCACTGCGCCGTTATCGACACCGGCATCGGTATACCCAAAGAAAAGCAGGGGCAGATCTTCGACTCGTTCGAGCAGGCGGACAGCTCCTACGTGCGGCAATACGGCGGCACCGGTCTGGGACTGGCGATCTGCCGCCAGCTGGTCGAACTGATGGACGGCGCCATATGGGTGGAAAGCGAACAGGATAAGGGCGCGGCCTTTCACTTCATCGTCCAGCTCCGGGCCTGTGAGGAAGCCTTGCCGGAAGCCGAAGGATCGTCGCCCGATGCCGAGGCGGTCGTATTGAGCGGCCTGCGCATCCTGGTGACCGACGACAATGAAGTCAATCGGGATGTGGCCCGCATGACGCTGGAACGGCATCATACCGTCGTCACCGCCGAACACGGCCTTGACGCCCTGGAAAAAATAGCGGCCGAGCCTTTTGACGCGGTCTTTATGGATATCCAGATGCCGGTCATGGATGGACTGACCGCTACCCGGATCATTCGCAAGGTAGAGGCAGGCAACCGACCGGAATATCCCCTGCGCGAAGAACTGGTGCAGGCCCTTGTCCGGCGACTGGCCCACGGGCGGCTGCCCATCGTGGCCATGACCGCCCACGCCATGGGAAGCGATCAGGACATGTGCAAAGACGCCGGCATGAACGCCTATGTCACCAAACCCATCCTCCCCGGACAACTCGAAGAGGTTCTTTCCGATCTGCACATGGGCGGCGGCCGGGGCGAGACCGAAGCCGAACAGCCGTCATCCGCGCAGCCGGACGACGCACCGACCCTGGAAACAGTGCGCGCCCATCTCCAGCAGATCACCATGCTCAAGTCGGAGCAGATCGACCAGATCCTGACGGCAGCCCGAACCAGTCTGGAAACCCACACCCGGGCAGCATTGGATGCCGCGCGCGGCAACGATCTGCCCGCTCTGGCCCGGGCGACCCACACCCTCAAGGGCACGCTTCTGCAATGCGGTCTGACCAGCTGGGGACAGCAGATGCAGGCCATTCACGACGGGATACAACACCAGGCAGACCTGCCCTATCTGGCCCTGCTTGAACCGCTGGCCGAAGCGATTGACGAGCTGTTGCGTGATTTTCCCCAGGGGAGCGCATTGCGGTCCTGAAGCGTTCCGCCGTTCAAGCCCGGCACGACTCCTTGCCGTTTTGGGCGGAAAAACGGTAAAGAAACGGTCATTCTCCAAAATCGTCTCGCCTTTTCCCGGAATCCCGTTACAAAGAGAAGGGCTCCCATGTAATCGGGGCAAAGAAAAACCTTCCACCCTGCCGGAAAGGCAGCGACGACAGCGTTTCCGCTCTCCGTTCACGCACCCGGCTGTTTTGCAATGAGTACAATCGTTATAATCGATGACGACCCCACCTTCGCCGCCCTGCTGAGCGAGTACTGCGTGCAACAGGGACATGTCCCGCACCATGCGGGCACCCTGGAGGAGGGACGCGCACTTTTGGCCAGCCAGGAAACGGACCTGGTGTTTCTCGACGTCAGCCTGCCCGACGGCAACGGACTGGACCTTCTGCCTGCAATGCAGACGCTGCCGGGAGAACCCGAGGTCATCATCATCACCGGCGTGGACAACGGCAACGGAGCGGAGCTGGCCATTAAAAATGGGGCCTGGGACTATCTGCAAAAACCGCTCGTCTCCCACGAAATCATCCTCCATATCCGCAGGGCCCTGGAGTACCGGGAACAGAAACGAAAACGCTCCCGCAACATCTCGCTCAAACGCGACAACATCATCGGCCGCAGCAAGGCACTTTCCGACTGCCTGGACCAGGTCGCCAACTGCGCGGCCACGGAAACCGGCGTCCTGATCACCGGTGAAACAGGCACGGGCAAGGAGCTGTTTGCCCGGGCCATTCACGCCAACAGCCTCCGGGCCGATCGGCCCTTTGTCGTGGTCGATTGCACCAGCCTGCCGGAACAGCTGGTGGAAAGTATTCTGTTTGGCCACCTCAAGGGCACCTTCACCGGAGCGGTGCGGGACAACAAGGGGTTGATCGAGCAGGCCGACGGCGGCACCCTCTTTCTCGATGAAATAGGGGAACTGCCGCTGGAGACGCAGAAAACCTTCTTGCGGGTTCTGCAGGACCAGCGCTTCCGACCCCTGGGTATGGAACAGGAACGCGCCAGCAACTTCCGTCTGGTGGCGGCCACCAACCGCGACCTGCGGGAACAGGTCCAGCAGGGGTTGTTTCGCAGCGATCTTTTTTTCCGCCTGGACACCTTTACCATCCACCTGCCGCCGCTGCGGGAACGCCCGGAAGACATCGAATCCCTGGCGATGCACATAGTCTTTTCTTATTGCCGTCACCACAATATGCCGGTCAAAGGGATTGCTCCCGAGACGCTTGCCGCGCTGGCAGACTATCACTGGCCCGGAAATATCCGGGAACTGAAGAACGTGCTCGAACGGGTGGTTATCTCCGCTCCTGAAGCACCGCTCATCTATCCGGTGCACCTGCCTCCGGAAATCCGGATCGATCGCATCCGCACCCTGGTTTCAAACAAACAAGACCACCCCCTGAAAGCGCCACTTGCCCCGCAGCCAATACCGGCCGCATCCGACCCGACCGGCCCTGCTGATCTGCCTTCCTTCAGGGAATTTCGACGCCAACAGACCTTTGCGGCCGACCATCACTACCTGCAGCAGCTCCTCCGCGTAACCGGTGGAGATATCACCCGGTGCTGCCGCATCTCGGGCCTCAGCCGCTCCCGCCTGTACGGCCTGCTCAAGGAACATCGCTTGTCCAAAAATACAGGGTAAAATCCCAAATTATAGGAAAATTTGCGACAAGCAATCCTGTTTTTTCGGAAAAATACGGGCCGGCCCAAAGTAAAACCCCAAAAAGGACAGGGGATTCGCACGATACGAACCCCTCCCTCCCGCTGCGAACCGGCCCGTTATTTGCAGAACAAATTGTTTAATTATAATATTTGCGCAACAACCGCTCCAGTTCGCGTCGCGCTTCTCCACTTCTTGCAACAACGACGGAAAGCATGTTTTTTTCCCGGACAGAACAACGGATATTCCTGCCTCTTGCAGCCACCTTTCTGCTGGCGACAGCCATTCTGCTCGCCGTTCTGTTCGTCTTTACCGGGCAGACCATCCAGAGTGGAACCGTGAAGGCCTTGCAGCGGGAAACAACGCTGACCACCCGCCTGATCGAAACATGGCTGCACGAGCAGCGCATCGTCTTTCAGGCGCTGGCGCGACAGGAACCGCTGCTCATGGTTCTGG
The DNA here is from genome assembly GCA_050952385.1 of Desulfobulbus sp. GTDB lineage: Bacteria > Desulfobacterota > Desulfobulbia > Desulfobulbales > Desulfobulbaceae > Desulfobulbus. The sequence goes on from JBMNKV010000001.1 coordinate 606,505, forward strand.
GCGGGCACGCATCGCAACACATCCGGGAACAGGCGCTCCAACTGCTCACCGTGGTCCGACAGGAACGACCGCACTTTGAAACGCTTTTCCTGATAACGCCCCAGGGAGAAATGACGCTTTTTGCCGGCACGACCCGACACCGGAGCCTTGAGCCGGCTGCCATGCAGCAGCAGCCTTTTTTCAGGCAAGCCATGCAGGGGGAGCAGGTCATATCTTCCGCCATGAAAAATCCGCTCACCGACAATCCGGTTTTCCTGATCGTCACACCGATCAGGCAGGACAACCGGATTGTGGGCCTGGTGGCGGGTGCCGCGCCCACGTCGTCCTGCAGCGCGCTCTTTGCCGGCGGGCGCGACCCCAAGGCCCCCCTGGTGGTACTCACCGACCAGAACACCAACCGGCTGGCCAGTTCGTTTGAGCAGTCTCCTCTGCTGCCGGGGCTCGAAGCCTTTCTCCGCACAACGGATAAAAACGACCTCCGGGCCACGCTCCATAAAAACAAAAATCAGGGCAGAAACGTCCTCACCTTTGTGCAGCCACTCCAGCAGGCACAGTGGACCGTCAGCCTGAGTCAACCGATGGATGCCGGTGATCCGGTCGCCTTTTTCCGGACCAACACCTCCCTGCTCCTCGCCGCCTCAGCGCCCCTGGCCTGCATTTTTTTGTTCACCGTCCTGCTTTTCAGGCGAATTGTCGCCTCCCGGCTGAAGAGCCTCATCTGGATGCTTGTCCGAACTTCGGCGGGAACCGAACAGCCTGTCCTCCCCGCTCCGGCACCGAAGCGGGCCGACGAGATCGACGAGCTCGTCAGCGCAATCCACACCCTGATCGGTCGACAGGAAGACAGTCGGCGTTGTCTGGAAGACGCCGCCCGGACGCGACAAACCGCGGAACAGGCGTGGAACGCCCAGCGGCGCGATCTGGAACAGCGTATTGCTCAAGGAAAAGACGCCCTGCAACAGGCCGCCGGGCAGTACAACCAGGTTGCAGACCGCCTGAGCCGGGTCGAGAAACTGGAAATGATCGGCTCCATTGCCGGAGAGGTGGCCCACGATCTCAACAATATTCTGGCCGGCGTCATCACCTATCCCGACCTGCTGCTATTGAAGCTGCCCCCGGAGAGTCCGCTTATCCAGCCGCTGAAATCGATCCAGCATTCGGGAGAAATGGCGGTCGCCACTATCCAGGATCTGCTGGCCCTGGCACGGCGCGGCGCGCTCCCGAAAGAACTGGTCGATCTCAATCGTGTGGTCCGGCAGTATCTGCGCAGCCCGGAATATATGCTGCTTTGCCGCCGCCGTCCGGATATCGAGGTGCACGTCGGCAACATCGATCAGCGCTTGACTCTTTTCGGCTCGCCCCTGCACCTGACGAAAACCGTGAGCAACCTGATCAGTACCGCGGCAGCGACCATGCCGGACAGCGGCCGAATTTATATTGCTGTCGAAAAACGCACCATCGACACCTCGCTCCGCCTCTATGAACACATCCGGGAAGGTTGCTACGTGGTGCTGACCGTGGAAAACCAGGGCAAGGGCATTGCCCCAAGCGATCTGCGCCGCATCTTCGATCCCTTTTACACCAAAAAGATCATGCACCTCGGCGGCACGGGCCTCGAACTGCCGGTCGTCCGCGCCACGGTCAGGGATCATGACGGTTTCCTTGATTGCGCCAACATTCCGGGGACAGGCATCCGCTTCACCCTCTTTTTCCCGGCAAGCGCTCCGTACGGCATCGGAGAGCCCCCTCCTTCCAACCCCTCCTCCGCTCGGATCTGACCCGTTTCCCCGTTCGTCCAAACAACCATCAAGATAAGAATCGGGCTTGGGGCTACCAGCCGTCCATGCTATCATTGTTTTTGTAAGATCCCGAAAGGGCGGCCCGCTCCGGCACACAGAGACGATCCAATCCGGCGGCTTCTTCTGCATACTGCTCTAACCCGTCAGGAATACAAAATATTTTATTATTGCAGGCAACAAAAAACACGCAGGATTGCACCCTCCTTTCCGGCCGCAGAAAGAACGCCCGCATCCCGGTTCAAGCAAGAAACCCTGAACACTCAGACCCTATGACACCACACGACCTGGAAGACAAAACGTCAACCATCCTGATCGTGGACGACGATTTTTCCGCCCGCCTGCCCATCCGTTTCACCCTGGAGAATGCCGGCTACACTGTGCTGGAGGCAAGCAGCGGCAAAGAAGCGTTGCAGCTGTTCGCCCAACACGCCCCCGAACTGGTTCTGCTGGATATCATCATGCCGAATATGGATGGTTTTGCCACCTGCCGTCATCTTCGCCGGATTCCCGGAGGCGAGCACACCCCCATCGTGATGGTCACCGGCATGGAAGACGCCGAAACCATTGTCTCGGCCTTTGACGCCGGCGCCACCGACTTCATCAGCAAACCGATCAACATGCTGATCCTCGGGTATCGGGTTCGCTACTGGCTTCGTTCAGGCGCCATCCTCGCCGATCTGGAATTCAGCCGCAGGCGGCTCTCCAAGGCGCAGCAAATCGCACGGCTCGGTCATTGGGAATTGTACCTGCCCACCAACCGTTTCCAAATGACCACCAACAACCCCGCATTATTCGGGATCGACGATCCCACCAGCTTTGAAGCCCTGTTCGCCCGCATCGTGGAGGAAGACCGCCCGCAGGTGCGCCGGCTCTTTGATCAGGCTCGCAATACGGGCCAATCCTTTTCCACGCACTATCGGATATCCCTGCCCAACAGCGAGGAGCGGATCATTTTCAACCAGGGAGAAGTCGTTCCCGACCGTTCAGGTATGCCCGATAAAATAATGGGCATCATGCAGGACATTACCAAAATCAAACATACCGAGGATCAACTCCACTACCTCTCCTTTTACGACAACCTCACCGGTCTGGCCAACATGAGCATGTTCCGAGACCACTGGCATAGCCTCAGGCCCAAGATGGAGCAGGACAAGAAAAAAGTCGCCATCCTGTTTGTGGACCTCGACCACTTCAAACAGGTCAACGATACCCTAGGGCACCAGAGGGGAGACCGGGTGCTGGTCACCGTTGCCGAACGCCTGAAGAGCGCCCTGCGCCAGACCGATGTCATCTCCCGGATGCACAGAACAAAACAGACACCCATCATCTCCCGCATGGGAGGGGACAAGTTCACCATCCTTGCCCCGAATTTTCTCTCGCTGGACCACATCGCCAAGCTGGCGGAGCGCATCACCATGGTGATCAAACAACCGCTCCATCTCAACGGACAGGATATTGCCCTTTCAGCCAGCATCGGCATCAGCGTCTATCCGGATGACAGCGACGACATCGACGTCCTGCTCCGCAACGCCGATACCGCCATGTATGCGGCCAAGGAAAAGGGCCGCGACAATTACCAGTTTTTCCAGGCCGCGATGAACGAGGCCGCCATGCTCCGCTTCCAGCTGGGCAACAGCCTGCGCCGCGCCCTGGAAAACAATGAGTTCGTTTTGTACTATCAGCCGCAATTTTCCAGCACGACCGGTAAAATGACCGGCGCCGAGGCGCTGATCCGCTGGATCGACCCGCAAAGCGGCATGGTGCCACCGTTCCGCTTCCTGCCCTTTGCCGAAGAGAGCGGTCTGATTTATCCCCTCAACGAATGGGTGCTGGAAACCGCCTGTGTGCAAACGAAACGCTGGGTCGAGGCAGGCCTGTTCACAAACTGCCGCATGGCGATCAACATCTCCGGCCAAAATCTCAACTTCAAGAGCCTGGCAGCGCGGATCATGGAGGTCCTGAACCAGACCGGACTGGAGCCGCGCTACCTCGAACTGGAGCTGACCGAACGGGTGATCATGGAAAATACGGAAGAGGCCGTGGATGGGCTCAGGCAATTTGAGCAGATGGGCATCGCCATCGCCATCGACGATTTCGGCACCGGCTACTCGTCACTCAGCCAGCTGCAAAGCTTTCCGCTCACCACGCTGAAAATCGACCGTTCCTTTGTCCACAACATCGCCGAGGCCGGACGGGACCTGACCCTGATCGAATCCATCGTCAAGATCGCCAAAAGCTTTCAACTCAAGGTGGTGGCAGAAGGAGTGGAGACCGAAGAGGAGCTGGAGGTTCTGCAAGCCATCGGCTGTGATGAAATCCAGGGGTATCTGTTCAGCAAGCCCATTCCCCAGGAGGAGTTTCAAAGAAAAATGGAAGAGGGGCTCCTCTGATGCGTGCGACGACGCGGACAGAGCCCTCAAAAGCGGACCGCAGAAAGTGGGTGGTCTACACTGTTCAGGAAAGGGAGACGGGAGGGAGGAAATGGACAACAAAACAGCGTCCCTGCTGATCGGTTTTTTGCTCGCAAGCCTCGCTCATCCTGCTCTCGGAGCGGATCGGCCCGCGCCCTGGACTCAGGCTACCGATTTCTTCCGCTCGCCGTTTCACGCCGCCTTCGACCCATCCCGCGACAGGACACCGGCGGCTGTCTTTCCATCCGGCAACCAGCACCCTGCCGGGCGCAATTAGGCGGGGCGCGCCGATCTCGCTCCCCACCCTGCCACGCCCACCTTGCCTTGAGAACAAAAACGCGGCCGCATCAGCGCACATACCCCCAACTTTGCAGCCTTTGATAGGCGTATTGCGCCTCCCGGCCCTGCCGCTGATAGCGCAGGAAGGTGGCGTACTTCGCGCTTGCTTCACGAATCCGATCCATCTTTTCCAGGGCATAGCCCTCGTAAAACTGCACCTGAATATTGCCCGGCATGATCCGGTCGTACTGGGTCAACGTCTGATAGGCGGCGCTATAGTTCCGGTTATTGAGCGCGGTCACCCCGCTGACCAGATAGGCCTGTGCCTCCTGGGGATACACCTGCATGGCCTGGCGGGCAAAACGCTCCGCCGCCTTGTTGTCCCGAACACTCATCCTGTACTTGGCCATCATGAGCAAGGCCGTATAATCGTCGGGTTTCTGCTGCAGGGCCTGCTGGAAATAGCGCCCGGCCTCGTTGGCGTTTTTCCGGTTCATGGCGGCGCTGCCCTTCTGCAGTGCATCGAGCATGGGCTTGAGCTTACGCACCGAGGCGGTTTCATCCATATACCGTTCACGGTTCACGCGCTGGTTGGTATAGGCGCTGTAGGTCGTCGCCACCTCCTTCCGGGCCGTGGCCAGTCGTTCATTACTCATGGGGTGCGTGGAGAACATCATCTCCAACGCGCTGGGACGGCGCCTGTTGTTCTCGACCAGCACCTGCATGAGATCCACCATGCCCGCGGGTGTATATCCGGCCGCCGTCATGTAGCGCATGCCCAGTGCATCGGCCTCGCGCTCGTGGTCACGGCTGTAACTCGCCAGATAAGCCCCGGCTCCGAGCCCGCCCAGATTCTGGATCAGATCGGCCCCGGCTCCGTAACCGGCCGCGCTGGTGGCAATGGTCGCGCCGGTCAGCACCATGTTGGTCAACATGCCCTTGCTCGCCTGCTGCGCGGTATGACGGGCCGCCACATGACCGATCTCGTGGCCGAACAGGGCGGCCAGTTCAGCCTCGTTTTCCATCTCGGCCAGGATCCCCCGGGTCGCGGCAATGGAGCCTCCGGGGAAGGCGTAGGCATTGATGTGCGGCGCATTGACCACCCGAAACGAGTAGGGCATGCCGGGGCGGTGGGACCGGGCCGCCACCTCACGTCCGACCTGATTGACATACTGGTTGAGCCGGGCATCCTGCGTCGGCCCGTAGTCATTGGAAAACTGACGGGGCGACTGCCTCCGGTCGATCTGGAGTTCCTCTCCTTCCGAGACCATCATCAGCTGATTTTCCCCGGTCACAGGGTTGACGGCGCAGCCGGAAAGCAGCTGCTCGGCGACCACCGCGGTCATGCCCAGACCAGCCAGGCGCAACAACTGACGTCGATCGATGCGGGATGATTTCGCTTTCATAGAGACCTCTTCCTTGATAGGTTGGTTCCCTTGAGCTTGCCACATTCAACAAAGCGGCGCAACACGGATCAAGCCCGGACAGGGCGAAGCGCCGATCCGCTTCCAATCCGCTTTTTGCAATGCCGCTTGCGTCTTTTTCACGGTCCGGTCATGCGACTCCGACAACGCCTGCACACGCGCTTTCCCCTGTTGGACCCCGCCCTGCTGCCCGGCGGCTTCGACCGGGTCGGCGACATCGCCCTGCTCACCCTGGCGGATGCAGTGACCGGGCATGCGCACTCCCTTGCCGAGGCCATTCTCGAAGACTGTCCCTTCCTGCGGGTGGTTGCCCAACGGGAGGGACGCCACCACGGCGAGTTCCGCATACCGCGCCTGCACCTCCTGGCCGGGGAAAAACGGCTGACCACCGTGCACCGGGAAAACGGAATCACCCTCCATCTCGACATCGCCCGGGTCTATTTTTCTGTCCGTCTGGCCCACGAACGGGCCCGGATCGCGACCCAGGTTCTGCCGGGCGAATCAGTGGCCGTGCTCGGCTCGGGCATCGGCCCCTTTCCCCTGATTATCGGCAAGTACAGCGCTGCCCGGCAGGTAGTCGGCATCGAAAAAAATCCCGCGGCCCACGACTATGCCCTGCGCAACCTGGCTGCCAACCGGATCCCCTGCCCGGTCCGCTTGCTGCCCGGCGACGTGGCCACGATGCTGCCTACCCTGCGGGAGCGGTTTGACCGCATCCTTGTTGCCGTGCCCTATGGCGGCGACCGACTCCTTGCCCATGCCCTGGATGCGCTGCGCCCCGGAGGTATGCTCCACCTGTACGCCATGCGGGAAGAGGGTCGCACCGATCCGGTCCACGAGGCCATGACCCTTGCCGGGAAGGCGGGCTATCTGCTGCAACCGCTGCGCGTGGTGCGCTGTGGTCATTGCGGGGTGGCCCTGGATCGAATCTGTCTGGACGCCCGGGTCGGCCCATTTTCTGACGCATCGTTCAGCCCGGCTTGCACCGCATAAGCGGCCATGCTATGGTGGCCGATCGTTTTCATGCCCGAACCCCGGAGAACCCTATGGACAGCGCCCACAATCACATCAGCCGCCCCACCTGGATCCTGGTCATCCTCGCCCTGATCATCGGATTTATCGGCGGCGCCGTCTTTGCCGTCTATCGTCTGCCCGGCGGCGACGCCCAGCAGGCCACCCAGGGCCGGGATGCGAGCCAGGCCCTGGCCCAACTCGAAGAGCAGGCGCGCCAGCAACCCGAAAACGCCCAGGCCTGGGCCGAACTCGGTCATGCCTATTACGATACCGGCAACGTGCACAAGGCCATCGACGCCTACCACAAAGCCCTGCAACTCCGTCCCGGCGACCTCGACGTCATGACCGATCTCGGGGTGATGTACCACCAAAACAACCAACACGACGAGGCACTCTCCCTGTTCACGCAGGTGCTGCGCGAGAATCCCCGCCACCGGCAGGCACGGTTCAACAGGGGCGTGGTCCTGCTGACCGGTCGCAACGACCGGGAAGGCGCCCTGGACGAGTGGCGGCAGCTGGTCCGGGATTTCCCCATGGCCTCGACCCCCTCGGGCAAATACGTCATCGAACTGATCGAAGAACTGGAGCAGCAGTCCGCACCCCAAAAAAGCCCTGAACAAAAATAGCCGGGTATTTCATAACAGGATTTTCCGACCCCGATTTCCCGCCTGGATCGGGAAGGGGTATATCGGAACTCCGCCTTGACATGCCATCTGCCAATCGCTATATTTAACGATTTCGCAGTATGTATTCTCGGCGAACCGGAGACTGCCCATTGGGCGTCTCGACCTCCTTTGCCTGATCCGGGAGACGCCCGCGCCACCATGGCGGCTTTTCCGGAGATCCAAACCGCGGTTCTCCCAGTCGTTTCAGCCGTATTTCAGTCGTATTCGTCTGTCGCAACCAGACCTTCATCACAACAAGGATCCCGTATGAGCAAAATCAAAGGCACCGATGCCATTGTCAAGTGTCTGCAGGAAGAGGGCGTGGAGATTATCTTCGGTTATCCCGGCGGCGCGGTCATTGATCTGTACGACGCCCTGTGTAAAAGCCCCATCCGTCATATTCTGTCCCGCCATGAACAGGGTGCTGTCCATGCGGCCGACGGCTTTGCCCGGGCCAGCGGCAAGGTCGGCGTGGCCCTGCTGACCTCTGGTCCCGGCGCGACCAATGGGGTGACCGCCATCGCCACCGCCTACTGCGACTCCATCCCCCTTGTTGTCCTCACCGGCCAGGTGCCCCGTGCCCTGATCGGCAACGACGCCTTCCAGGAAGTCGATATCGTCGGCATCACCCGGCCCTGCACCAAGCATAACTACCTGGTCATCGAACCCGAGGAACTGATCCCGACCCTGCGCGAAGCCTTCTATCTGGCAGCAGCGGGACGGCCCGGCCCGGTGCTGGTCGATCTGCCCAAGGACATCATGAATTCGATGATCTCCTATCCGCCGAAGACCCCGATCAAGATGCAGACCTACCAGCCCAACGTCAATCCCCATCCGAATCAGGTGGACAAGGCCTGTCGTGCCTGCCTCAAAGCCAAGCGGCCGGTGCTGTACACCGGGGGCGGCGTCATCCTTTCCGGGGCCAACGAAGAGCTGACCCGGCTGGCGCGCCGGCTCGGCATCCCCGTGACCATGACCCTGATGGGCCTGGGCGGCTTCCCCGGCACCGATCCGCTTTCCCTGGGCATGCTGGGCATGCACGGCAGCTATGCCGCCAACATGGCCGTGGCTGAAAGCGACCTGCTGATCGCCGTGGGCGCGCGCTTCGACGACCGGGTCACCGGGCGACTCGACTCCTTTGCCCCGCACGCCAAGATCATCCACATCGACATCGACCCCACCTCGATCAGCAAGAATGTCGGCGTCGACATTCCCCTGGTTGCCGACTGTCGTCTGGCCCTGGAAGCAATCAACGCCTGGTTCGACAAGGCCCCCGAGACCGCAACCCTGCCCGAGCGATTCCAGCCCTGGCTCGCGCAAGTGCACGAATGGAATGCCCGCCACCCCCTGACCTATATCGAGGACGGCGAGATCATCAAGCCCCAGTACGTCATCGAGCTTCTGGACCGGCTGACCGGCGGCAACGCCATCATCACCACCGAGGTCGGCCAGAACCAGATGTGGGCCGCTCAGTTCTACCGGTTCAATCAGCCCCGTCGCCTCTTGACCTCGGGCGGACTGGGCACCATGGGCTACGGCCTTCCGGCAGCCATCGGCGCGCAGATCGCCTTTCCGGAAGCCACGGTCATCGATATCGCCGGCGACGGCTCCATCCAGATGAATATCCAGGAACTGGCCACGGCTCGGGAATTCGGCGCCCCGGTCAAGGTCGCCATCCTCAACAACGGTTTCCTCGGCATGGTCCGCCAATGGCAGGAGCTGTTCTACAACCGCCACTATGCGGCCACGCCCATGACCTACAATCCGGACTTCGTCGCCCTGGCCCAGGCCTACGGCGCGGTCGGCCTCCGGGCCACCACCAAGTCCGAGGTTGAGCCGGTGATCAAGGAGGCCCTGGCCACCAAAAATCTGGTGATCATGGACTTTGCCATCGCACCGGAAGAGGGCGTATTCCCGATGGTACCGGCAGGCAAGGCCGCCACTGAAATGCTGCTGGTCTGAACTACACTCATTGCGCCGGCGGATTCCGATCCGCCGGCATGAACCGATCGCCGAACAGGATCTGACTATCATGAAACACACCCTGACCGTCTTATTGCGCAACCGACCCGGCGCCCTCTCCCGTGTCACCGGCCTTTTCAGCGGCCGCTGCTTCAACATCGAAAGTCTGTGCGTCGCTGAAACCCATGATCCGCAGATCTCCTGTCTGACCGTGGTCACCAGCGGCGACAAGGCCATCATCGAACAGATCACCAAACAGCTGCACAAACTGATCGACGTCATCAAGGTCAACGATGTCAGCGAAGGGGAGTTCGTCGAACGGGAAATGGCCCTGATCCGGGTCAAGGCCGAGGCCGGAACCAGGGCCGAGGTGCTGCGGATCATCGACATCTTCCGTGGCAAGGTCGTCGACGTCAGCCCGAACTCCTATGCCCTGGAGATAACTGGCTCGGAGTCCAAGATCAAGGCGGTGATCGAAATCCTGCAGCCCCTGGGCATCAAGGAAATCGTGCGTACCGGCAAAATCGCCATGGTCCGCGCGCCGAAAAAATAGTCCGCCCGGAAGACGCAAAGGAGACGCCCATGCAAAAGCCCTCGATTCCCGTGACGCCGGAGGGAGCGCCCTTCATCGCCCTGTGCGCGCTGGCCACCCTGACATTTTCCCTGCTGGGCCTGATCGCTCCGGCCCTGGTGTGCCTGGTGCTCACCGCCTTTGTTACCTGGTTTTTCCGTGATCCGGTCCGGGTTCTGCCGGCGGAAACGGGCGTGGTCGTCTGCCCGGCGGACGGCAAGATCATCGGCATCGAAGCGCTGGAGCACGCGCCCCTGCTCCAGGGCAAGGCGCGGAAGGTCGCCATCTTCATGAACGTCTTCAATGTCCATGTCAATCGCACCCCGCTGGCCGGAACCGTCGAAACCGTTCTCTGGTCGCCGGGCCGGTTTTACAGCGCCGATACCGACAAGGCCACTCTCCACAACGAGCAGTGCGCCCTGACCCTGCGCACGCCGGAAGGTTGGCGCTACGCCATGGTGCAGATTGCCGGACTGATCGCCCGCCGGATCGTTTGCTGGGCCGAGCCGGGCGACCGACTCGCCGCCGGGGAACGGTTCGGCATGATCAGGATGGGCTCGCGGGTCGATCTCTACCTGCCACCCGAGGCCGAAATCCTCGTGCACGTCGGGCAGAAGGTTCGGGCCGGCGAGAGCGTCATCGCCGCCCTGCCCGAACGCGAAACGCGGCCGGACACCTGAGCCAGCGCTCCATCCCGACGCGTCATTGCCGTCAACAGGTTCCCATGGATAGCAGTCCAACAACAACGCACAACCGTCTGTACATCGTTCCCTGCATGCTCACCATATGCAGCCTGTTCAGCGGTTTCTATTCCATTGTCGCCTCGTTCAAAGGGGACTTTTTCGCCGCCGCCGTCGCCATCATCATTGCCGGCGTCTTCGACGGCCTCGATGGCCGGGTCGCCCGGATGACCGGTTCGACCTCCACCTTCGGCATGGAGCTCGATTCGCTCTGCGACATGGTCGCCTTTGGTGTGGCACCCGGCATCCTCGCCTACCTGTGGGCCTTGACCCCCTACGGCCGCTACGGCTGGCTGGCCGGATTCCTCTATGTCGCGGCCACCGCTCTTCGCCTGGCACGGTTCAATGCCCAGGCCATCGACAGCGCCGAACCCTCCCATCACGACTTCACCGGCCTCCCCTGCCCGGCCGCCGCCGGCATGATCGCCACCTCGGTGCTGTTCAGCACCCATGTGTTCCGCACCACGGACACCGTGCAGCACATCACCCTGCTGCTCTTGGTCTATCTCTTGTCCTACCTGATGGTTTCCTCGCACCGCTATCTGAGCTTCAAACATGTGAACATCGCGCAGCGCAAACGCTTCCAGGTCTTCATCGGCCTGATTCTGCTGTTGATCCTGCTGGCGAGCGAGCCGCCCATCACCCTGTTCATCGCCCTGTTGCTGTACATCTTTTCCGGCCCGATCATGGCTGTCCGCACCCGAATCCTGCGCCGGAGAAAAAAACGGCAGTCGCCGGAACAGCTGCCGATGTAGGCAGGGAGGCACGGAGTGCGGATCACAGGGGGCAGCGCCCGCGGGCGCAAGCTGCTTGTTCCGGCCGGGGACGGCATCCGCCCGAGCTGCGACCGGGTACGGGAGGCCCTGTTCAATATCCTGGGAGACCGCATCCTTGGTGCCCGGGTGCTGGACCTGTTCGCCGGAACCGGCGCCTTCGGCATCGAGGCCCTGAGCCGGGGGGCACAATCGGCCCTCTTCGTCGATCGGGCCCGCGAGGCGGGACGGCTGATTGAGGCCAATCTGAAGGCCTGCCTCTCCAATCCGGAGGCCGCCTTTCTCCTGCTCGACCTGACCCTGCCGCGCCAACTGCGGCGCGTTCAGGCCTATCTGCGGAAGGCAGGCCCCTTTGATCTAGTGTTTATGGATCCGCCGTACCGAAAAGAACTGGCGCAACCGGTACTGGAGATGGTAGAAGAGGCGGACATCCTGAGTCCCGACGCACTGGTGGTTGCAGAAGAGCACCAGCGTGTCTCCCTGCCCGGCCGGATCGGCGCGTTGCAGTTGACAGACCAGCGCCGTTATGGAGAAACCGGCCTGTGGTTCTACCAACAGCGACCTCCCGACCACCCATGAATGAAGACATCCTTCCCATCTGCGACCACATTCCCAACGGCGCCTTTCGCCGGGCAATCTATCCCGGCACCTTCGATCCGATCACCAACGGTCACATCGATATCGTTGAACGCGGGCTCACCTTCTTCGACCAGATCATCATCGCGGTGGCGATCAACTCCAGCAAGACCCCCCTGTTTTCGCTCGAAGAGCGCTGCGCCATGATCCGTACCTGTTTCACCGGCCGCGAAGATCGGGTCCAGGTCGGCAAGACGGACGGACTGATCGTCGATTACGCCCTGCAGCAAAGCGCCTGTACCATCATCCGCGGCCTGCGGGCCATCTCGGATTTCGACTATGAGTTCCAGCTGGCCCTGATGAACCGACGGCTTGAGCCCCGGGTCGAAACCGTGTTTCTGATGACCAGTTTCCGCTGGATCTACACCAGTTCCAGCGGCATCAAGAACGCAGCCCGGTACAAGGGCAACATCACCGGCCTGGTTCCTCCCCATGTGGAGCTGGCTCTCAAGGATAAATTCGCCTGATGGATCGCCCCGGCCGCGCACCCAACACACCGGACACCCGTCGCGGTTTTTTGCGCAGCACCCTGCGCTGGCTGGCCGCCGTCTCGGCCGCACTCTTTCTGTACCCTCTGGCACGGTTTACCGGCCACCGCATCCCGAAAAAACCCCGCCTGGTGGAAGTGCCCGCCCCGCTGCCGCTCAGCGGGGTCCACGCAGACCGGGACTTCCTCCTTGTGAGCAATGGCGATGAAATCATTGCTGTCTCCCGCATCTGCACCCACCTCGGTTGCCGGGTCAACTACCAGGCCGACGCCGACCTGATCGAGTGCCCCTGCCACCAGAGCCGCTTTACCCGACAGGGGCGACGCATCTCGGGACCAGCCGAAACCGACCTGCCCACCTATGCCGTCAGCCGCAAAAAGGACGGAACCGGTCGAACCATCGCCTACGTGGTCACGCTCTGATGGCCCGGTCGCTCCCACTCTTTCTGCGCACACCGCTGCACCTGCTCATCGAACACCCCTGGGGGGGCGCCTCGCTGATCAGCCTCTTCCTCTCGATCCTCTCGGGCATTGTTCTCGGGCTCCAGTACGATCCGACCGAACCGTTCTACTCTACCTCGACCATTGAGTTGGCTGTTCCCTACGGTTCTTTCTGGCGAAGCCTGCACTATTTTTCCAGCCAGGCGTTTTTTCTGCTGCTGCTCGTCCATCTCGCGGTGGTGCTGTGGAACAACACACACAACTTCCGACGGAGCGCCTGGGTCCGGCTCATGCTGAGCCTGCCCTGCGCGATCCTCTTATTGTTCACCGGGTATGTCTTGCGGGGGGATGCCACCGGAGAGGCGGCAGGGGCGATTGCCGAGCATATCTGTCTGTCGATTCCGCTGCTCGGAACGCTGCTCAACGACCTGCTCTTCGACCTGGCCGACAGCGGCCTGCGCAAGGTGTATCTCCAGCATGTCGTTGGCCTGGTGGTTCTGGGCGGGGTCACGGCCTGGCCGCACCTGCGCCGCTACACGGCCCGGTGGCGCGATCACCTGCCGCTGACAGCGGGCCTGCTGGCGCTTTCGTTTCTCTGCGCCGCGCCAGTGGAGCCGGTCCGTTTCGGTCTGCTGTTCATTGCCGGGCCCTGGTTTTTTCTGGGGCTTCAGGAACTCCTTCGCTTTCTTCCACCCCTGGTCGCCGGGGTGTGCATCCCGCTCCTGCCCCTGATCCTGCTCTGCGCGCTCCCCAAAGCGCCCCGCAGCCGCCGCGCCCTGGTCCTTGCCCTCATCGGCCTCTGGCTGCTCGTCTACGCGATCTGTTCCTTCCTCTGCCTGGCCAGGGTCTGATCGCCACTTGAGCGCCTCAGTCGACCCGCAAAAGAACCAAGCGTTCCGGGGCCAGAAAACGATCGAGCAGGGCCCCACCGTCAAGATGACCATCAAGCCGGGAAGGACCGGCATCGAGCACCCTCTGATAGACCCGGACAAGCCTCTCGCCGTATCGGGTCAACGAATACAGGTCGAGAAGGATGCGCCGGTTTTCCGCCAACGGCGCGCGCAGGGTTGCAGGGCTTGCGAAGATATGCGGATAGATCAATCCGGACTGAGCCCGGGAACGGACCACCCGTTGCAACACCACCTCCTGCAACGGCTCGCTCAACCGTCCGAAATCGACATGGCCGTCGCGCAACCAGGCGGTCATGACCCGGGCCAAATCCTCACCAGAGGGCTCGCCCCGGCCATAAGCGGCAAAGGTGTCGCGCAGCCCGATTTCAGCAGCCCGCCGCACGGCATCGTAGCCCAGCCAGGCGAGCGGTACATCCAGCCGGGTGTAGGCCCCGTGCAGGACCAGGCCATCCTCTTTGATTCCATCCGTGATTTCGGGCAGGTCGCGACCGCAAACCGGGGTGTCCAGCAGCCAGGGCTCAAGAAAGGCCATGCCGAACCCCTCAGCCATACTGGTGGTGACCGCCACGTCCGCATCAGCCAGCAGCTCGACAAAGGTTCCCTTGTCCGCCCCGACCCATTCGAATGCCACCGGCAGGTTCAGCTCGGCGGCCAGCTGTTTCCAGCGATGGTACCGGGGCTGCTCGAGCTGGTTTTCCGGCCCCGAGGTGACGGCAAAGCAGGAGTCCGGCGGGGCCAGGGCCGACCACAGCAAAAATTCGCCCAGATTTTTCCGGCGGATGGCCCGGGTCGGGTAGATCCACAGACGACCCGGTTTCCGAAGCGGGAGCCGCCCCTTGGCGGGAGGCGGGGTCAGCGCCGCCGGGTTGGGCAACAGGTGCAACCGTTCCCCCGATGCGCCGGCAGCCAGCATGAAGCGAACATCGCGCCTGTTGAGCACGGCATAGTGGATCCGGTCTCCACAGGGATAGAGAATACGCGACAGCACCTGCTGCCGCCCGCCGGCCAACTTGTTCAGCATGAGACGAAAGTTCGCTGCCCGGCCGTCCTCGGCAAAGTCATGAATCTGGAACAGCATCGACTCGCCCCGCTCCGCCAACAGACGCAGGGCCATGGGCAGCACCAGGTTCTTTCCCAGACTGTGATTGTGGAGATGCCAGAGATCGGGAGGAGCCCCCAGGGCCTCGGCAGCCGTGCGCCGCATCCGTGCCGCCAGCTCGTCCGGAGAGACGACCGGGCGGTCCGCCTCGTACAGGAGCGCGGGCACCACCCGGAAGGGGCAGCCCGGATCGAACAGCGGCGACCGGCCGGTCAGAATGACCACCTCCACCCCGAGCGCCCGGAGCGCCTTTGCCTGATGGCAGATAATGCGCGTCACCCCGCCACTTTGCAGATGATAATGAACAATGGCGACCCGCATTCATTCCTCCTCGTTCCCTTCCACCTGCGATTCGCCGGTGGGCAGGGGCCGTCCGTGTCTGCGGCAATAGGCGGCAAGCGTCAACATCGGCGGCCGCTCCTGTTCCCGATGCGTCCAGATACTTTGCCGGAAGCACCCGTCCC
Organism: Desulfobulbus sp.; assembly: GCA_050952385.1. Classification (GTDB taxonomy): domain Bacteria; phylum Desulfobacterota; class Desulfobulbia; order Desulfobulbales; family Desulfobulbaceae; genus Desulfobulbus. The sequence continues at coordinate 622,181 of JBMNKV010000001.1, forward strand.
GGCGCACGAACTGCCGCAGCATCGGCGGTTCGGCACTCACGGTGTTCGGCCAGGGTATCCGTCGCTCCAGCACCTGCACCAGGGAAAAGGCCATGCGCCCCATCTCGAGGTTGGAGCGGCGGCGATGCCGACGCTCCCCCACGTCGGTCTGAGCCAGCACATCCAGACCGTGCGCGGCATGCAGGTCGAGCAGATGGGCGAGTTCCACGCCATATCCCTGGGGAAACGGCAGGCTTTCCAGAATCGAGCGCCGGGCCGCGTACTCGCCGGACAGGGGCTGGATCACGGCAGTCAGCTCCGGCACGAGGCGGGAGAGCATGGGCCGGACCAGAATTTCCGTCACCCGGCCTCCGGTCTTTTCGCCATCCTGATCCCCGCAGTCCACCGGACGATCATAAAAGGCTTTCACATATCCCAAATCCGGATCGTGCAGCAACGGCCCCACCAGACCGGTCACAAAACACGGGTGCATGTTGACGACATCGCCGTCGAGGAAAATCAGAATATCGCCCGTCAGCTGGTAAAGCGCCTTCCACAGGTTTTCCCCCTTGCCCTGAACGTGGCCGGTTTCCGGCAGAATATCGGCCGCCTGATACACGACAGCCCCGGCTGCGGCGGCGCGGGCCTGGGTTTGGTCTGTCGAGCCGGAATCCACGACCACCAGCTCATCGATCAGACCATCCCCGCGACAGAGCGGGAGCAGGCTTGTCACCACCTGGCCGATGGTCTCCGCCTCGTTTAAGGTGGGAATGCACAGCGAAAGGCGCAGCCCCTGCTCTTTTTTCCGACGCACCAGATCCCTCAGGTCCGAGAACTGACGATGATGAAAGGTCCGCTCTGTCAACCATCGATACGATGTTTCCATGTGCGTCTCTCCATCTATGCCGTGCCCGGCGCGCTCTTCCACAGAGGTCGCCTGCGACAGGGCGTTTTCATTCCGGACAAGGAACCGATAGAGCAGCCTGCCTTTCTTCCTGTACAAGATAAAGTACTTTCCCTGCGCTGTCATCCTCTGTCGACTTTTTCACTCTTCATGTCGCCATGATGCGCACCCGACTAACACGTCATTTTTCCTCATTTTTCCATAACCTCTTGCCCTATGGAGCAGAAGTTTTTATGGTGCATATTGGTTTGGAAGCGAGCCATGGATACGACAAGTTCATAAAGCCCAACCGCTCTTTATCAAATGTTTGTACAGGAAGCCGATCCGTTGAACCCTCTGTCCTGCAAAATTCTTCTTTTCGAGGATGACCCCACCGTCCGCTCCATGCTCGTCGCCGTATTCATGGCCGCCGGCGCCACGGTGGCCACATCGGAAGACGGCAGGGACGCCATGGCCCGCATCGCCGAGGCTGCGCCCGACATCCTGCTGATGGACGTGGTCATGCCCTATCGGGACGGCTTTTCCATTTTACAGGAGCTGCGCCAGACCAATCGCGACCTGCCGGTCATCATGCTCACGGAAAAAAGCGAGGTGGAAGACAAGGTGACCGGCCTTGAATACGGGGCGGACGACTACATGACCAAACCGTTCAGCCCCAAAGAACTGCTGGCCAGGGTGCGGGTCCAGTTGCGACGCAGCCATCAGGCCGGCGGCAACGCGCGGGTGCTGTCCATCGGCGTTCTCCGCATCGACCTGCAGGCCCGTGAGGTGCTCCTCCCGGACGGTTCTTTCCTGCATCTGACCAAAACCGAGTTCGACCTGCTGGCCTTTCTCGCTGACCGGCCCGGAGCCGTGGTGCCCCACGCCCAGCTGCTCGGCGATGTGCTGGGCTACGACCCCATGGTGGAAACCAAATCCCTGGTCATGCATATCGCCAACATCCGTCGCAAGATCGATCAACATTGTCCCGGGGCCCTGACCATCAAGGCGGTGGCCGGGGTTGGCTACAAGCTCATCCCGGGTGAACCCAAATAAATAGCGAGGTGTTCCCATGCGCACAATCCGCTCCGCGATCCTCGTCCTGCTGTGTTCCCTTGTCGTCTGTTGCCCCGTAGCCTTCGCAGCAGAGCAACCCCCCGCTCAACAGGCGGACACCCTGATCCCTTTCTATGTGCACAAGGGCGCCAACCTGACCCACATTGCCCGCGACTACTGCCACAATCCGAACGACTGGAAAATCATCGCCCAAACCAACCAGCTCAAGTCACCCTACCTCATCTATCAGGACAGCTATCTCCGCATCCCCTTGCGCATCCTGGTCATTGAAAAATTACAGGCCACCGTGGCCTCGGTGCAGGGCGAAGTCCACTTGCTCGCCGACGGCAAAGAGCCCGTCCCTCTCAAGGAAGGCGAATTTCTTCTGCCGGGCCAAACCATCACCACCGGCGCCAATGGGCGGGCCCACCTGGTACTGCCCAACAGCGCCTATACCCGGGTCGGGGCCAACTCCCACCTGACCTTGGTTTCGCTGTTCAAACTCAAAAACGGCGCGCTCAAGATGGATTTCGAACTCGCCCGAGGCGAAATCTTCCATCAGTTGCTGAAAAAACTGCGTCGCAACGAGCAGTTTCTCACGGAAACCCCGGTCACCATCACCGGCATCCGGGGCACGGAATATCGGCTGAAGACAACCGGCCCGGATACCAATATCGTGGAAACCCTGTCCGGTCAGGTCGCGGTCAGCGGACAAAACAACACCGGCGCCATGCAGATGCTGAGGCCCGGACAAGGGGTGCGCGTCACCCGAGCACACGGCCCGGAGCGCCCCCGGCCCCTGCCGGCGCCGCCTGCGGCCCCGGAGCTGCAACCGCTCTACCGGACGCTGCCCATCCTGATCACGGCCCCCGCCCATCCCAGGGCCAAAACGATCCATTTCCGCATCACCAGCGACGAGCAGGGGCTGGCCACCGTGTTCGACCAGCATGTCGCACCGGGGGAGACCCTGCAGGTGAATAACCTGGACGACGGCCGATTCTACGCCTTTGCAAGCGCCATCGACGCCGACCTGTTTGAAGGCGCGGCTGTCGGCCCGCTGCCGTTTAAGCTCCGAACCCTGCCCGCCGCGCCGATCGTCTCTTCGCCGCAGAGCGGCGCAGCCCTCTGGGGATCGCGCCCGGAGGCAACCTGGCTTGCCTCCGAACAGGTCGATCATTACGTGGTGCAACTTGCCAAAGACAAGGGCTTCACCCAGATCATCGAGGAAAAACAGGTCAAGACGACCCAATATACCGGCCCCGAAACAGAGCCCGGCGTCTACTTTTTCCGGGTTTGCGCCGTGGCCCCGGACGGCTTTACCAGCGAATATTCGTCCACGGTCGCCTGCACCATGGTTCCGGAGCCGAATTTTTCGGCCTCGGCCGCCGATCGTCGGACCCGACCGGCCCTGCAATGGCCCGCAGTTGCCCCTGGATGCGTCTATGACCTGCAAGTCGCCCGCGATAAAGAGTTCACCCGGCTGGTGATCGACCAGAAGCGGCTGCCGAGTTCCACCTATGTCATGCAGCGCGAGCTGGGGCCCGGAAAATATTTTATTCGCATCCGCGCCACAGGAAAGGAAATCCAGACCACCGCCTGGTCGCGACCACAATCCATGACGATCGAACCCTCGATCTGGAAGCCGCTTGCCCTCGGGGCGAGTGTCATCGGCATTTTACTGGTGTTCTGAGCCCGGCCCCATGCCAACATGCCCAAACGCCTGATCGCACCGGGGCTTGCCCTGCTCATCACCTGCCTGCTCCACCTCGGCGGCCTGCTGACCTGGATCGGCAACGACGGTCTGGATCTCCTGTTCAAGCTGCGCGGGCCCCGGCCGCCGGACCAGCGCATCGTCATTGCCGGCGTCGACGCCCGCAGCCTGCAACAGCTGGGGGCGTGGCCCTTTCCCCGGAGCATGCACGCCCGGCTCCTCGAACAGCTGCACCAGGCCAAGGGCATCGGGATCGACTTCCTCTTCCCCGAACCAACCGACGACGATGCCGTGCTCTCCCGCGCCCTGCAACAGGGCCCGCCGACCATCCTCCCGCTGAGCCCGGAACGCGACGCCCGCATCCTCCATCCCGCCGATACCGTGCACGGGCAGGCGGGGAGCGGTCATATCGAAACCATGCTGGCCGGCGACGGCATCGTCCGTCAGGTCGATCTCAGAGTACGGCCGAACTACCCGCCCTTCTCCACCACCCTGCTTGAGGCGGCGGGAGTGCCCTTCCATGAGCCGGCCACCGATGGGCCGACCCTGATCAACTTTTACGGTCCGGAAGAGACCTTCCTGTTCCTGTCCTATGTCGATGTCCTCAACGGACTCTATCCCCCCGCCTTTTTCCAGGGACGGATCGTGCTGATCGGGGCCAAGGCCATGGGCCTGGGCGACGCCCATGTCACCTCCTATACCCGCAGCCTGCCCACGCCCGGCGTGGAGATCCAGGCCACCATCATCAACAACCTGCTCGACGGTTCGTTCATCCGCCCCCTAGTCTCCCTGCACTGGCTCCTCATCGGGCTCATCTCCGGGCTGGCGGTCCTGGTCTGGCCCAACTACGGGGAGCGGACCAACCTCGCCATCAATGCCGCGCTGCTCGCCGGCCTGCTGCTTGCCGCCTATGTGCTGTTCCGGTACGACCTGCTCTTCAACTATCCCATGGTCGTGCTCTTTTTGCTGACCGCCTACCCCATTCACCTCTTTATCCAGCTGTTCCGGGCTGCACGGGGCATTCTTCAGGAAACCAGAAGACTCCACCAGACCCTGGACAGCCGACTCCGGCAGGTCGCCCGCACCCTTCCCAGCCAATACCTGCACAGCCGGTCGCTGGATACGCCGCTCACCAGCTCCGTGGTCCAGCGGCATCTCAACCGGCTCCAGTCGGCGGTGCATGCCATCAGTCTCCAGCACCACTTTCTCGAACACCTGCTCAAGGAAAAGCTGCCCGCCCTGATTCTCTGGGAAGAGCACAGCAATCAGCCCCTGTTCGCCAACGACGCCTTCCACAGTCTGTGGCAGGCGACCTTCCCGGAACAGCGCAGTTTGCCGGACAGGGCCCGATTCCTCTCTGTTGTCGACTCCTCGCCGGCTGAAGAGGAATCGGCAGAAACCCTGACCATTGAACTGCTGGGGGTGAACGGTCGCCACTTCTATCAGGTAATGCTGCACCCGCTGCAGGAACCCGAAAGCGACTTTCAGGGCAACCTGGCCGTGCTCCACGACATCACTGAAATCAAGGAAGAGGAACGGGGCAAAGACGAGGTAGTCAGCGTGGTGTCCCACGAACTGAAGCTGCCGCTGACCACCATTTTGGGCTATGCGGAGATCCTGACCCACCAGCTTGAGGGCAAGACGTTGGACTATGCCCAGGAGATCTATGAACAGTGCAGGCGGCTCCAGCGCATGATCGAGGACTTCCTTGATATCTCCCGGCTGGAACGCGGCCGCAAACAGGTCCGCCTCTTTCCCTTCCCGCCCGGCCGGATGCTGGAAGACGCTGTCACCGCCCTGACGCCCAGGGCAAAGGCGGCCGGAATCACCATCGATATCGAGCAGCCGCTCAAAACCAGTCCGCTCATCGGCGACGAAGCCATGCTCTTGCAGGCCATCATCAACCTGCTCGACAACGCGGTCAAATTCAGCCCTGAACAGAGCAGTATCACCGTCCGCTTAAACGAATACGCCCACCGTTTCGTGATCGAAGTCTCCGATCAGGGGCCGGGTATCCCCGCGGAAGAACGGTTGTCCATCTTCGATAAATTCCAGCGGGGCAGCCGGACGGGCAATACCCAGGGATTCGGCCTGGGACTGCACCTGGTCCGCCGGATCATCGAACATCACCAGGGAACGATCACTGTGCTCAACACCCCGCCGCCGGGCGCGGTCTTTGAGATAGAACTGCCCAAGCACCCGGATATCCCGGCGACAGAGGCCGGCAGCCGCTAACGCCGCTAAAGCAGGCCCTTCTCCGCAGTGACTCCGACCTCTGCCGTCCACCATGCCCCAAGCCATGCGCCTGATCATGCGCCTCATCCGACCCGCCGCCCTCTTCCTGCTCATCGTCGCCGCGGGACTCGCGGCCCTTCTGGTGTTTCGCACCACCTGGACCGGCTGGCTCCTGCCCTGGCTACTCGAACAGGCTGGGTTGCAGCAGGTTGAACTGGAAATCGCCCACTGGAAGCGCGACGAGCTGGCCATTGCCGCCTTCAGCGCTGTCCTGCCCGGAGAAGCGGGACAGGGCGCGACCGCCTGCACAGTCCAGAACCTCAGGCTCACCCACCATCTGCACGGGCTGCTCCGGGGCAAGCTGGACCGGCTGAGCATCGAGCGCGCGGAACTGCACCTGCCTCCATCGCAACCATCTCGGCGCACGGCAACCGCCCCGACACCGGCTGACCCGCCTGGTGCCGGTTTCCGCTTCACTCCCGAAATCCCCGGTACTCTGCCGTTCCGTTCCCTGGAGATTCAGGAGCTGGAGCTTGTATACGGGCCGGAGTCCCAGCGACGCCGCCTTGTAGTGACCGCCTTAGCAGACACAGCAGGTACCTCCGCACCCCGCCTGCGCATGGCCGTCCTGCCCGGTCCTGCCGCACCGCAGGCCGAGCTGCTCCTGGAAAAGAACCGCCTCAGCGCCCGCCTCAAGCTTGATCTCGCCGAGCTGGCCCCCTTGGTATCGACAGGAGTACGCACACCGCTGCGGGGATCGCTTGAGGCTGTTGTCGAAGGCACACTTTCCCCCTCAGGCACGGATCTGACCCTTGCCCCATCCTCCCGACTGCGGCTGCGCCGGTTCGCAACACCAGGGATCAGCCTTGCCGCAGTCGACCTCGGCCTGAAGGGTCGGGTCCACCTTGACGGCAAGGACTGGACCCTGGAGCTCCAGCCTTCTTCCGCCTGGGAAATCAGCGGTCTGCACAGCGGAACCCTCCACCTGGCCCCGGTGCGCTGCACCAGCCCCAAGCTGCAGCTACGCCTCACCCCGCATGCGGTGCATGCCTCGTGGAGCTTTGGTCTGCCCCAGGTCGCCGGAAGGCTGCACCTTGCCTGCACCACCGCGCGGACCGGCGCACAGGAGGGCCAATGCACCCTGCGCACCCCGGAGGCACTGCGACTGGTCGACCCCGCACGCCGACCGCCCCTGATTCTGAAGCCTGCGCTCCCGCTTACGCTCTCAGGTGGTCAGCTTTCTCTCAACCTGCTCGCCCAATGGCGAACCGCCCAACCCCTTGCCCTCCAGGGCCGCATCAGCTGCGCCGAAGGCACGGGCACCATTGCCGGACTGCCCTTTTCCGGACTGCAACTAAACCAGCAGCTGCACCTGCTCCCCCGCCTTGCCTCGACGGGGCCGGGGAACCTGCGGGTCGCCCGGATCGGCGGTCCGGTTCCTGTTGCCAACCTGGATGTGCGGGCCGCATTTCGCCAACAACCATCCCGAAACGGGAACGGATTCGAGCTCCGTCTCCACCGGGCCGAAGCCCGGCTTCTGGGCGGGACCGCTAGCGCGCGCGACTGCCTCTACACCAGCAGCGCCGCCACTACTACCTGTCCGGTGCAGCTCGACCGTCTGGACCTGCACGAGCTTTCAGCACTCTTGCTCAACAACGAGGATCTGCACATCACCGGGTCGGTGCGCGGTTCCCTGCCCCTTGCACTTGAAAGCGAAGGACTGCGGATGCGCCAAGGACATCTGGAAAGCATGGGCGGCGGCCAGATCCGCTACACCCCTGCTGGCAAACCGGACATGGAATCCGGCCTCAGCGCCACCGCGTTCAAGGCCTTAAGCGACCTGCGCTACCGGGAACTCACGGCCGATCTCGACTACGCGCCGGACGGCGAACTGGTGATCGCGGCCCGAATCGAGGGCACAGCCCCGCAACTGGACAGCCACCGCCCGGTGCAGCTCAACCTGAACCTGAGCCAGAATCTGCTTTCCCTGCTCAAAAGTCTTCAGTATAGTCAGAGGCTGTCGTCGGAACTCGACCGACAGCTCAACAAATGACGCCGCGCCTTTCAGGTGTGAAACGACTTGGCGCGAAACGAGGAGATCATATGACCAGACACACCCTCTTCGGGATACTGGCCGCAGGGCTGCTAGCTTGGGCCTGTACGCCGACAGTGCAGGTCGCACCGTCCAAGGAGCCCATCGTCATCAACATGAATGTAAAAATCGAGCACGAAATCCGGGTCAAGCTGGAAAAGGAACTGGACAGCGTGCTCAGCCCGGAAAGCGGACTGTTTTAACGGAGGCCCCATGTATCGCATCGCATCCCTGCTGCTCGTTCTCCTGTTCAGCTGTCCCTGGAACGGCTGGGCGCTCGACCTGCGGACCGCCAAGGCCCAGGGACTGGTCGGCGAGACGCCCACCGGCTACCTGGCCGCGGTCGGCCCCGCCTCTGCCGAGGCCGAGCAGCTGATCCGGAAAATCAACGAGCAACGACGAAAAGAATATCAGGCCCTGGCCCAACGCAACAACGTCGCCCTGGGTTCAGTGGAACAGCTGGCCGGCAAACAGGCCATGGAAAAAACACCGAGCGGCCAGTATATTCACCTCAACGGCGCCTGGGTGAAAAAGTAGTTGCCGCACAACGTACGCTGGCCTCTTCATGGACACCGCACCCGGCCCCAATCAACTCCGATTGAGCGGACCGCTCCGTACCCTGCCTCTTTCGGTGCTGCGCGGTCTCTGCCGGCTGTTGTTCCGGGTGGACTACAGCGCGCCGTCCCAGGCCTTTGCCGCACCGCGGCTGCTGATCATCGCCAATCACGAGTCACTTCTCGACGGGCTGCTGCTGGTGCTCTTCCTTCCGGTTGATCCGGTTTTTCTCATCCACTCGCACTGGGTCGCCAAGCCGTGGATGCGGCCATTGCTGCGTTTTGTCGACTATCTCGCCGTTGATCCGGCAAATCCACTGGCCATGAAGCAGGTGGTGCAGCTGCTGGAGCGCGGTCGTCCGGTGGTCATTTTTCCGGAGGGCCGCATCACTCGAACCGGCGGCCTGATGAAAGTGTACGAGGGACCGGCCTTCCTCGCGGCCAAAACCGGAGCTTGTCTCCTGCCCGTGCACCTGGAAGGCACACTGTACAGCATCCTTTCCCGGAAAGGCTGCGGCTGGCGGCGGCAACTCCTGCCCAAGATCCGGATCACGGTCCAGTCCCCGATCGCCATGCCCTCATCCGAAGGCCATTCCTTCCGGCAACAGCGGGCACGGGCCGCGCAGACCCTGCTGGATGGCATGCAGAATATGCTGGCCGTTGTCCGGCCGGGTATCGGCCTGTTTGCGGCCGCCCGCGAGGCGGCCCGTTTGCACGGGTGGCGGCGGGCCTGTCTGGAAGACGCATTCCAGGGACGGATCACGGTCAGGGCACTCTTTGCTGCCGCGCTGCTCTGGGGACAAAACCTCGAAACGATAACTGGTCCGGGAGAACGGGTCGGCCTGCTGCTGCCTGACACGCTCTTTGCGGCCGCGCTGGTACTGGGATTGTCCCGCTACGGCCGCGTCCCGGTCTTGATCAACAGCACAACCCATGCCGACAACCTGCGCGCGGTCTGCATCGCCGCTGGTCTGCGCCGGATCATCTGTCCCGGGAGCGTGCGCGAACAGTGCGGCCTGAACAGTGCCTCCCTGCCCGGGGTGGAGCTTCTCGACCCGGACCGGATCCGGGACTCCCTGACAAGCCGGTTCCGCCTCGGGCCACCTCCCTCGGAGCTATCCGAACTGGTCCTCTTTCCAGAACCGCAGAACCCCTGCGGGATTGCGCTCTCCCATGAGGCACTCCTCACCACAATCGCCCGAATCCGGGCCGTGCTCCCCATCACAGCGAAAGAGAGCCTGTTCAATGCCCTGCCGCTCTGCACCCCCATGGGGCTGGTCGGCACGCTTCTGGCGCTTCTGACCGGGGCCGGGCTGGTGCTCCCGCCCCATGCCCCTAGTACTGCCCGAAACAGGACCATCCCCGAACTCGTTTACGACCGCGACTGCACCATCCTGCTTGCCGATCCCGACCAGCTTGCCGACAGCGCCGCCTGCGCCCATCCCTATGATTTTCACGGACTGCACCACGTCCTTGCCATTGGCGCCGCGCCGGAAACAGCGCTCCAGCACCAATGGTGCGAACAGTTCGGCCTGCGCCTTCTGCACGGGTATAGCTGCACCACCGCCGCGCCGCTGGTGGCCCTCAACACCCCCATACAGTATCGCGCAGGCACGGTCGGCCGCCTTCTGCCCGGCCTGTCGGCGCGCATCGTTCCCACACCAGGTGCGCCTCTTGGCGGCGGTCGTCTCCAGATCCGCGGTCCAGGCCTGATCAGCGGCCTGCTGAGCCCGGAAGCGCCCGGCATCGTGCAACCACCTCCCTCAGAGTCGGGCTGGCGCGATACCGGAACCTTGGCGCATCTCGATGCGGACGGGTTCATCACCCTTAGCGGACATCCAAGCGGGCCTCCAGCAACGTCCCCCTGCGCCGAAGCGACAATCTTACGTCACGCGCCGGATCAGCTCCGACCCGACGCAGCCCCCATCCCCTGAACTCCTTCCGCCGCTACGGTATGGCCACCCAATTCAGCCTGCTCGGAACCCGCCGTTTTCTCCCCCTGTTCGTGACCCAGTTTCTCGGCGCATTCAACGACAACCTCTACAAAAACGCCCTGGTCGTCCTGCTGACCTTCCATACCGCGCAGTGGAGCACCTGGCCCATAGAGGTCCTGACCAACGCGGCGGCAGGGCTCTTTATTCTTCCCTATTTCCTGTTTTCAGCCACCGCCGGACAGCTTGCCGACCAACTGGACAAGGCCTTTCTTGCCCGACTGGTCAAGCTGCTGGAAATCGCTATCATGGGAGTGGCGGCGCTGGGGTTTCTCCTCCACAGCCTCGCCCTTCTGCTGGGCGCGCTCTTCCTGCTGGGATGCCACTCCACCCTGTTCGGCCCGATCAAGTATGCCATTCTTCCGCAACTGCTGGCGGAGCACGAGCTGATCGGCGGCAATGCCCTGGTTGAAGCCGGCACCTTTGCCGCCATTTTGCTCGGCACCCTGGTTGGCGGCCTGCTGGCGGCAACACCCGGCGCACCGACCTGGATTGCCGCGGGCGGCATGGCCGTGGCCCTGGCCGGTTACCTTGCCAGCCGCGCCATTCCTTCAGCCCCACCGCCGGAACCGGGCCTACGAATCGAGGCGAATCCAGCACGGGCAACCTGGCGCACGCTGGCCTTTGTCCGTCAGGATCGCCTGCTGCTGTCAACCGTGCTGACCATCTCCTGGTTCTGGCTGTACGGATCGCTCTTTCTGGCCCAATTCCCGGTCTATGCCAAAAAAATCCTGGGCGGCGGCGAAACCCTGGTCACCCTGATGCTGGCCCTGTTCACCGTCGGCATTGCTATAGGCTCACTGCTCTGTGAACGGTTTTCCGCCAAGCGGGTCGAACTCGGCCTGGTGCTCTTCGGGGCCGCGGGGCTGACCCTGTTCGGTCTGGATCTCGCCTGCGCCGATCCCGGCCCGATAGCCGACCAACCCCGCAGCCTGAGCCAGCTCCTTAAACAGATGCCGATCCAGCGCATCCTGGTCGATCTGACCTGTATCGGCATCTTCGGCGGTCTGTTCATCGTTCCTCTCTATACGCTGATGCAGGTGCGAAGCCCGGTGCGCCACCGGGCCCGGGTCATTGCCGCCAACAACATCCTCAACGCCCTCTTCATGGTCATTGGTGCGGTGGCCGCTGCCGTCCTGCTGACCACAGGCACAACCATTCCCCAACTGTTCGGCCTTGCAGCGGTCTGCAACGGCCTGATGATCGTTGCGCTCTGCCTGTCAGTCCCGACCCTGCCCCTGCGCCTTCTGCTCTGGATGCTCTGGGCGGACCACTTCCGGAGACGGGACAAAAATCTGTCTTTGTTCCTCGAACCGGGGCCGCGCATCCTGGTGTGCGCGGCGGAGGGCCCCGGCGAGCTGATGCAGATACTGGCCCGCCTCCCTGTTCAGACTCAGTTCCTCTTCGAACCAGAGGTGCTCCGTACTTCATTTCTGGGGCGACTCCTCGGAAAAGGCGGAACCCCTCTGCCGATTGAGGACGCGGATACGCCCGCATGGAGAGGTACCGAAGCCCATGGACAGATGATCCTGACCGACTATCATCAACCTTTCCTTCTGATCGTCGCAGCCCGCATACCCGCAAGAGGAGACGACCCCTCCCGGGCATGCCTGCTTGCATCCCGACTGGCGGCACAGAGCAACTTCCCGGTTCAACCCCTGGCCCTGCACGGTTCCTCCCGCCGTGCCGCCCTTGTCACCGGACCGGTGCTCATGGCTAGGGAAGCGACCCCCGAGCGACTGAGCCGGGTCCTGCTTGAGCAGGGGGAAAGCGGTACGGCAACGATGCACGCTCGGCCGTAGCCCGCGCGCGAGGCTGCAATAAGCTCGGCATTCCTGGCACCGGTCCCTTTTTTCCTCAGACAACCAGTTCTCCCTGCAGGGCTGCGTCGAGCCGCAAGGCCAGCTGGGTCGCCCGCACATTGTGAACCCGCAGGATGTCGGCCCCCTGCCGCGCGCAGAACGACGAGACCTGGGCCGTGGGCCAGTCGCGCTCCTCCACGGACAGATCCAGCAGCTCACCGAGAAAGGTCTTGCGGGAATGGCCGATCAACACCGGGCAGCCGTGCTCCCGGAACACCGGAATATGACGAAGGAGGGCCAGATTGTGCGCCAGCGTCTTGCCGAAACCGATCCCTGGGTCAAGAATGATCCGCTCTTTTTCCACGCCCCGCTCACCGAGAAAGGCGATCCGCTCGCTGAAAAAGGCATTGACCTCGGCGACCACATCCCGATAATGCGGACTCTCTTGCATATCCTCCGGCACCCCCTGCATGTGCATGACCACCACCTGTGCGGACGAGGAGCACAGGAGTTCGACCATGGCTGAATCCAGGCGCAACGCGCCTATATCGTTGATGATCGTAGCCCCGGCCTCCAGGGCCGCCCGGGCGACATCGGCCTTGTAGGTATCGATGGAAACGGGAATGTCGCTGCGCCTCCTGATGGCGCGCAGGGCAGGCAGAACGCGGCGCAGCTCCTCCTCGACCGAGACCCGCGGCGATCCCGGCCGGGTCGACTCGCCCCCCACGTCGATCAGATCCGCCCCCTCGCTCAAAAGCTGCTCGACCCGCTCTTCGATTCCGCGCTCCGAATTCCAGCATCCACCGTCGGAAAACGAGTCCGGGGTCACATTGAAAATTCCCATAATCCGCACTGTCCGGGCCATAGCACCTCCCATGCGCGTCTTCCGCGCTCTGAAAAAAAGTGACCGCCCCCTGACTAAGTGGCAGCAGGGGGCGGTCACGGTGTGGACAACAAAAAATGGGCTCTTCAGGCTGCGTCGGTCTCCGACTCGCCCTCGGCCTCGGCGACAACCGGCTCGGGTACATCCCGGAACCTGGCGATGATCCGGTCGATATCCTCCAGCATGATCGTCTCCTTCTCCAGCAGCTCGTTGGCAATGGCGTGGAGAATCTCCAGGTTTTCCTCAAGCAGCTGGGTCACCTTGTCATTGGCCTCGATGATAATGCGTTTGACCGCGGCATCGATCTTCCGCGCGGTTTCCTCGCTGTAATCGCGGTGCTGGGCGATCTCGCGGCCAAGGAAGATCTGTTCTTCCTTCTTGCCATAGGCAAGCGGCCCCAGCTCCTCGCTCATGCCCCACTCGCACACCATCTTGCGGGCCAACTCGCTGGCCCGTTCAATGTCGTTGCCCGCACCCGTGGTGATCTCATCGAACACGAGCTTTTCCGCGACCCGGCCGCCGAAGAGAATGGCAATCGAGTTGAGCAGATAACTCCGGGCATGGGTATAGCGTTCATCCACGGGCAACTGCATGGTCAGGCCCAGGGCCCGGCCCCGGGGGATGATGGTCACCTTGTGCAGGGGATCGGTGCCCGGCAGCAGTCGGGCCACCAGCGCGTGCCCGGCCTCATGATAGGCGGTGATCTTCTTTTCCTTGGGGCTGATGATCATCGAGCGCCGCTCCGCGCCCATCATCACCTTGTCCTTGGCCCGTTCAAGCTGCTCGCTGTCAACCTCTTCCTTGCCTTCGCGGGCCGCCATCAGCGCAGCCTCGTTGACCAGGTTTTCCAGATCCGCTCCGGAAAATCCGGGGGTACCCCGGGCGATGACCGCCATGTCGACATCCGCAGCCAGCTTGGTCCTTTTCCCGTAAATATTCAGAATCTCTTCCCGCCCCTTGACATCGGGCACCGGCACCACCACCTGACGGTCGAACCGGCCGGGCCGCAACAGGGCCGGATCAAGGACATCGGGCCGGTTCGTGGCCGCAATGATGATCACCCCGTCGTTGCCCTCAAAGCCGTCCATTTCCACCAGAAGCTGGTTCAGGGTCTGTTCACGCTCATCGTGCCCACCTCCCAGACCCGCCCCGCGGTGACGGCCCACGGCGTCGATCTCGTCGATGAAAATAATGCAGGGCGCGTTTTTCTTGCCCTGGGCAAAAAGATCACGAACCCGCGAAGCCCCGACACCCACGAACATTTCCACGAAATCGGAACCGGAGATGGTAAAAAAGGGCACTCCCGCCTCGCCGGCAATGGCGCGGGCCAGCAGGGTTTTACCGGTACCCGGAGAACCGGCCAGCAACACACCCTTGGGGATGCGGCCACCCAACTTGGTAAATTTTTGTGGATCCCGGAGAAAATCGATTATTTCCTCGAGTTCCTCCTTGGCCTCGTCGATCCCGGCCACATCCTTGAACGTCACCTTGACCTCGCCTTCTCCCTGCAACTTGGCCCGGTTTTTACCAAAACTCAGCGCGCCGCCCTTACCGCCCATCTGCATCTGTCGCATGAAAAAAATCCATACCCCGATCAGCAGGAGCATGGGAAACCAGGAAACGAAGATGGTCAGATACCAGGGCGTTTCCTCGGGCTTCTTGACCGAGATATTGACCCGGGACTCTCGCAACATGGGGATCAGCTCGGTATCGCGGGGGGCCACGGTTTTGAAGGGCTGCCCATCCCGACCGATTCCGGTGATTTCCTCTCCCTGGATGCTGACCTTGGTCACGTCGCCGCTCTCGACACTTGCCCAGAAATCGCTGTAGGAAATGGACCGGCTCTGGGAATGCGGCTTGTTGAAGAGCTGGAACAGCAGGATAGTGGTCAGGCCGATAACCAGCCACATACTGAGATTTTTATAAAAGGTATTCAAAAAACATCTCCACAAGGGAATCCATCAGCAGAAAAGACGGCAGCCATGAAGGCTGCCGTCTTGAACACAGTCACATGCGGAACACATTTCGTACATTAACATTGATTTTCTTTCAGTCAATGTTCTTTGCGAATTCCTGTATGGTCTTCACCCCAACCGATTCGTGAATCAGGGACTCCATGCCCAGTGTCATGGCCAGGCCGCCGGTGATGGTGGTCGCATAAGGGATATGATAGTCCAAGGCCGCCCGCCGGATGATGTAGGAATCCTCCGTGGTCCGGTTGCCGGCAGAGGTGTTGAGGATCCATTGGATCTCGCCGTTTCGGATCTTGTCCAGGATATGAGGCCGCCCCTGGGAGATCTTGTTGACCTCGGTGCAGGTGATGCCGCTCTCTTGCAACTTGGCGGCTGTCCCCCGGGTGGCGACCAGGGTGTAGCCCAGCTTCTCGAGTTTCCGCGCCACCGGTACCGCCGCGTCCTTGTCGCTGTGGCGCACGCTGATAAACGCCGTCCCTTTCGTGGGCAAGTGCACATTGGCGGCCATCTGCGACTTGGCCAGGGCCATGCCCAGATCATCGTCGATCCCCATAACCTCGCCGGTGGACTTCATCTCGGGGCCCAGCAGGGTATCGACATTCTTGAACCGGTCAAAGGGGAACACCGCCTCCTTGACCGCCCAGTGGTGCAACACCTTCTCCCTGGTGAACCCGAGCTCTTCCAGGGTCATGCCCATCATCACCTTGGTGGCGATCTTGGCCAGGGGCACGCCGGTGGCCTTGGAGACAAAAGGCACGGTCCGCGAGGCCCGGGGGTTGACCTCCAGCACAAAGAGCACATCCCCCTGGACCGCGAACTGAACGTTCATCAGGCCGATCACCCCCAGCTCCATAGCCATGGCCCGGGTGGCGGCGCCGATCTCGGCGATCATCTCCGGCGACAGGGTGTGCGGCGGCAGGACGCAGGCCGAATCACCGGAGTGGATGCCGGCCTCCTCGATATGCTCCATGATGCCGCCGATCACGGTCTGGACGCCGTCGCAGACCGCATCGACATCGATTTCAATCGCATCCTTGAGAAACTGATCCAGCAGGATCGGATGTTCACTGCCCGCGATGCCGGGAATGGCCATGAACTCGCGGATGCCCCGTTCGTTGTAGACGATGCGCATGTCCCGACCACCCAGGACGTACGAGGGCCGCATCACCACCGGATAGCCGATCTTTTCCACCGTGGCCAGGGCCTCTTCGAGACTGTGCGCGGTGCCGTTGGCTGGCTGACGCAGTCCCAGCTTCTGCAGGAACTGCTGGAAGCGCTTGCGGTCCTCGGCCCGGTCGATGGCGTCGGGTGAGGTGCCGATGATGTTGACCCCTTTGCGTGCAAGCGGCACCGCCAGGTTGAGCGGGGTCTGCCCACCGAACTGCACGATCACCGCCTCCGGCTGCTCCTGGTCGATGATGCCGAGCACATCCTCGCGGGTCAGCGGCTCAAAATAGAGTCTATCCGAGATGTCATAGTCGGTGGAGACGGTCTCCGGGTTGGAGTTGACCATGATCGACTCGATCCCGATTTCCCGCAGGGCAAGCGAAGCATGCACGCAGCAGTAATCGAACTCGATCCCCTGGCCGATCCGGTTGGGCCCGCCGCCCAGGATCATCACCTTCCGGTTGCTGCTCGGCCGGGCCTCGTTCTCCTCTTCGTAGGCTGAATAGTAATAGGGGGTGTACGACTCGAACTCGGCCGCGCAGGTATCCACCAGTTTGTACACCGGCTGCACGCCCAGACGTTCGCGCAGACCGCGGATATCGTCTTCGGAGGTGCCGGTCAGGGTGGCCAGCTGGACGTCGGAAAAACCGTACTGCTTGGCCTCGAACAGCGCATCACGGTCAAGACCGGTGAACCCCTGTGCCCGGATCGACTCGCCCTTGTCGATGATCTGCTTGAAATTATTGAGAAACCAGGGGTCGATCGCGCTCAGCTCATGGATGCGCTCAATCGACATGCCCCGTCGCAGGGCCTCGAACAAGTAGCTGACCCGTTTGGAGCTGGGTTGATGCAGGCCCTGGTCGAGATCGTCCTGATGCAGGTCGTCCATGCCGTTCTTGCCGTCGAAACCGAAGCCCATCCGGCCGGTTTCCAGGGAACGCATGCCCTTCTGGAAGGCCTCTTTGAAGGTGCGGCCGATGGCCATGGTTTCGCCCACCGATTTCATGGCCGTGGTCAGCATGTCTTCGGCTTCCGGGAACTTCTCAAAGGTCCAGCGGGGAATTTTGACCACACAGTAGTCGATGACGGGCTCGAAGGCGGCGTAGGTTTCACGGGTGATGTCGTTTTTCAGCTCATCCAGGGCATAGCCCACGGCCAGCTTGGCGGCGATTTTGGCGATGGGGAACCCGGTGGCCTTGGAGGCCAGGGCCGAAGAGCGGGAGACCCGCGGATTCATCTCGATCACCATCAGTTCGCCGTCCGCCGGATTCACGGCGAACTGCACGTTGGAACCGCCGGTCTCGACCCCAATCTCGCGGATAATGGCGATGGAGGCGTCACGCATCACCTGGTATTCCTTGTCGGTCATGGTCTGGGCCGGGGCCACGGTGATGGAATCGCCGGTGTGCACGCCCATGGCGTCCACGTTCTCGATCGAACAGATCACCACCACGTTGTCCTTCCGGTCGCGCATCACCTCCATCTCGTACTCTTTCCAGCCGAGCAGGGAGCGTTCCAGCATAACCTCGCCGGTCATCGACAGGTCGATGCCCGCCGTGGACATCCGCCGCAGCTCGTCGCGGTTGTAGGCCACGCCGCCGCCGGTGCCGCCCAGGGTGAAGCTGGGCCGGACAATGACCGGAAAACCGATGCTCTCGCCGGCGGCCATGGCCTCCTCCACGGTGTGGACGATCGCCGATTCCGGCACCTTGAGGCCGATGCGAAGCATGGCGTCCCGGAATTCCTCGCGGCCTTCCGCCTTGCGGATGACCTCGATATTCGCAGCCAGCAACTCCACCCCGTACTGCTCCAGAACCCCCATCTCCGCAACCTTGATCGCGGTGTTCAGCCCGGTCTGGCCGCCCAGGGTCGGCAACAGGGCGTCGGGCCGCTCGCGCTCGATGACCCTGGCCACGCATTCAGGGGTGATCGGTTCGATGTAGGTGCGATCGGCCAGTTCCGGATCGGTCATAATCGTGGCCGGATTCGAGTTGATCAGCACCACCTCGTACCCTTCCTCCTTGAGCGCCTTGACCGCCTGGGCCCCGGAGTAATCGAACTCGCAGGCCTGACTGATGATAATCGGCCCGGAACCGATGATGAGAATCTTGTGTATATCCGTACGTTTAGGCATAATTTCGTCCCTGCCGAGCTCTCAGCTCGCCTGCTCCATCATGGAAATGAACCGGTCAAACAGATATTCCGCACCATGCGGCCCCGAGGCGTATTCAGGATGATACTGCACCGAAAAGGCCGGTAGGTCGAGGTGTTGCAGCCCCTCCAAGCTCCCGTCATTTAAGTTGACGTGGGTCATCTCGACCCGGGGAGGCAGGCTGTCCTTGTCCACGCCAAAACCGTGATTCTGCGAGGTCATCTCCACCCTGTCCGTCAGCAGGTTCTTGACCGGCTGGTTGCCGCCCCGGTGTCCGTATCTGAGCTTGTAGGTGCGCGCGCCCAGGGCCAGTCCCAGGAGCTGATGGCCCAGACAGATCCCGAAGATCGGCACCTTGCCGAGCAGCTGACGGATATTGTCGACCACGCCGCGCACGCCGGCCGGATCGCCCGGACCGTTGGAGAGAAACACACCGTCCGGCCGCAGGTCCAGCACCTCGGCTGCTGTCGTAGTGGCCGGCACCACCAGTACCCGGCAGTGTTTGCGGGCCAGAAGACGCAGCTGGTTGTACTTGATGCCGAAATCATAGGCCACCACCCTGAAACGGCCATCAGCCAAGTCCGGAAACCCGGTTCCCGCCACCAGGCGGCCGTTTATCCAGTGTTGCGGCGTCTTGCACCCCACCTGGGCCACCATGTCCTGTCCGACCAGCCCCGGCCACTCGCGGGCGCGGCGCACCAGGGAGTCCGGGTCCAGATCCTTGGTGGAGACCACGGCCTTCATGGCCCCGTTGATCCGGATTCGTCGGGTCAACATCCGGGTGTCCAGTCCCTCGACCCCGAGGATCTCGTAGCGCTTCAGAAAATCGGCCAGGGTTCCGGTCGCCCGGAAGTTACTGGGAATGGCCTGATACTCCCGAACCAAAAAGGCGCGCGGATGGACGGCGTCGGACTCCATGTCTTCCTCATTGACGCCGTACGTGCCGATCAGCGGATAGGTCATGGCGACCAGCTGGCCCGTGTAGGAAGGGTCGGTGAGCACCTCCTGGTAGCCGCTCATAGTGGTGTTGAACACCATCTCTCCCACCGCCTCACCAGGGCCGGTAAAGGAGCGTGCGGTCATGACCGTGCCGTCTTCAAGTCCTATTAACGCTTTCATACTCCCCCTTAAAAAAACGGTTTCCCGAATATACCACCATCACAGTCCATCACAGTCTCTTTTGCGTTCCCGGCCCGTGCCGCTGCCCGGCACCGGACGGAGGGGACAGATCTGCCAGGCATTGCATGACGATTTCGGTTTGACGATCAACAGCGCCCCGTTGACCGGAGGCGGCAGAGGCCGCACTTGAACAGGCCGCCAGATAGGCCTCGGGATGCCCCTGATGGTAGAGGATCCGGCTGGCCAGCTCATCGGCGTCGGCAACGATGAAACCACCGCCGCACGCAAGCAGCAGATCGGCCGCGTCCTGAAACGAGTCGACATGAGGGCCGAAATACACCGGCCGTCCCCAGCGGGCTGCCTCCAGCAGGTTATGTCCGCCCATGGGCACCAGGCTGCCGCCGCAGAAAATATAGTCGCCGCCGCAGTACAGATCGGCCAGATCGCCGATGGTGTCCACCAGCACTACCGCTGCCCGGCGCTCCTGGCCGGTCAGCTGCGAGTAGAGCACATAGGGCAGCCCGGCCGCGGACAGCAGCGAGCCGACCGCCCCCACCCGCTCCACATGCCGGGGCGCAAGCACCCAGACCAGCGGCAGCACAGCGGCCAGCTGCATGAAAACAGGGATGAGCTGTTCCTCCTCTCCGGGATGGGTCGAACCGCAGACCAGCACCTTCTGATCGGTCACAGCCAGACGCCTGCGCTGAAGCGCGCGAACCTGGCCGGTGTCCCCGGCAGGCATGTCGTACTTGAGATTGCCGCAGACCTGCACCCGGTCGGCGGGCGCGCCCAGGGCGACGAACCGCTCGGCATCCGCAGCACTAATCGCGCCGATCCGGCGGACATGGCGCAAAAAAAGACGCATGAAGGATCGAACCCGCCGATACCGGGAAAAAGAACGGGCCGAGAGCCGACCGTTCAAAATCAGAAAGGGGATGCCGGCCCGCCCCAGAGAGGTGAGGAGCAAGGGCCACAGCTCTGTTTCCAGGCCGATATACAGATCGGGCCGCACCCAGCGGATGGTCCGTTGTACCGCCAGATACACATCAAGCGGCGCCATCCGGCAGACCACGCCCTGAGCACCCAGACGATCCTGCGCCATTCGTTGCCCCTGCCAGGTGGTGGTGGTCAGGACGAAGCGGCCGGTGCAACCGGCGGCCAGAAGCGCCCGGATCAGAATAACAGCGGCCTGCACCTCCCCCACCGACGAGGCATGCACCCACAGGGTGGGACCGGAGGCAAAACGGCTGAGCTGTCGGCGCGGCAGCCGTCCCAAGCGCTGGTCAAGTCCGTATGCGTACCTGCCCCCCAGCCTGCGCAAGACCGGAGCCGCCGGCACAAGCAGCGCATGGCAGACGATACCTGCGGCACAGTACAGCAGATACAGCAACTTTTCCACGCATTCACCCGTCGGATCGTCGGATAAGGGGGCACGACACAAAACTTTTTTATTTACCAAAGGTGAGGCGCGGGCGTCAACACCCTTCCCCCTTCAGGACAAAAAAAGCGGCGGTCGAGCGGCCACACCCCGCCCGTCCGTTCCACTCCGCCTCGCCTTTTTCATTGACAAGCGAGCGTGCAGCCTTGTAAGCATCCGGATTGCATAGCCGCTGTCGGCGCATCCGGCAGGCAGGCTGCACCAAAAACACGGTCCACGCTGGAGAACGCCATGACCAGACGACTTGCAATTATGCTTTTGTCCGCGTTCCTTCTGTGTTCCGGACACCCTGCCTTTTCTGCCGAAGGAAACCCCATGAAAGACGGACTGTATGCCAAAATCACCACCGACAAGGGCGATATTCTGCTCAACCTGTTCTATACCCGGACCCCGCTGACGGTCATCAACTTCGTCGGCCTGGCCGAAGGTTCCCTGCATCCCGGAGGCGGCAGCAAGCCGTTGGGTTCCCCCTTTTATAACGGTCTGACCTTTCACCGGGTGATCGCCGACTTCATGATCCAGGGCGGCTGCCCGCTGGGTACCGGTACCGGCGGCCCCGGCTACACCTTCCCCGACGAATTTCGTCCCGAACTCCGCCACAATCGGCCCGGCATCCTGTCCATGGCCAATGCCGGACCAGGCACCAACGGCAGCCAGTTCTTCATCACCCACGTTCCCACACCGCACCTGGATGACCGGCACACCGTGTTCGGCGAGGTGGTCGAGGGACAGAAGGTGGTGGACGAGATCAAACAGGGCGATGTAATCAAGGCGGTGAGCATTATCCGGGTCGGCAAGCAGGCCGAGGCCTTCAAAACCGACCAGGCCGCCTTTGACGCGGCCTTACAAGGCATCCAACAGGCGGATGCCGAACGCCGCAAGGGTCAGGAGGAGAAGATCCGCAAAACAATCCTTGCCAAGTGGCCCAAGGCGGTGAAAACCCCCTCCGGCCTCTACTACCAGGTGGAGAAAAAGGGCGAGGGCTCACCGCCCGCCAGGGGCACGGTGATCAAGGCGCACTATACCGGTCGCCTCCTCCTGGGTGACCGCAAGTTCGACAGCTCCTACGACCGGGGCGAACCCATCGCCTTTCCGGTGGGCGTCGGCCAGGTCATTCCCGGATGGGACGAGGCCCTGAGCCAGATGAGCAAGGGCGAGCAGCGTACCCTGATCATCCCGCCTGACCTAGCCTATGGTGAACGGGGTGCGGGCGGAGTCATTCCGCCGAACGCCTGGCTGGTCTTTGACGTCGAGCTGGTGGATTTCTAAGCCGCCGCGCCTGCAACGCACCCATATCGCACCAATAAAAAAGGCGGGATCTGCTCCCGCCTTTTTCTTTTGCATTCCTCGTTTTTTCGGATCCTCAGTAGCGCAGTCCCACCCGGTCGCGGGCCAGCGCCATGGTTTCAGCGGCCCGCGCCCGCGCCTTTTCCGCGCCTTTGGCCAGGATATCGCGCAGATAGTCGGGGTTTGCCAGGAGTTCCTTCTTCCGCGCCCGGGCTGCGGCAAAACGCTGGTCGATCAGCTCAAACAAATCCTGCTTGAGATAACCGTAGGCCGCGCCGCCGTTCACGTACAGATCATGCACCTCGCGCAACTTGTCCTCAGGGGCAAAGAGCTTCAACAGGGCATAGAGGTTACACGTATCCGGATTCTTGGGCGCCTCCACCGGGGTGGCATCGGTCTGGATCGCCATCACCTTCTTGCGCAGCTCCTTTCCTTCCAGAAAGATCGGGATGGTGTTGTCATAGGATTTGGACATCTTCTGGCCGTCCAGACCGGGAACAATGGCGGTGGACTCGCTGATCTCCTCGGTGGGCACGACAAAGGTCTCGCCGAAGGTGTTGTTGAAGCGGATGGCAATGTCACGGGCCACCTCCACGTGCTGTTTCTGGTCCTTGCCCACCGGTACCACCTCGGCCTGGTACAGCAGGATGTCGGCGGCCATCAGCACCGGATAGGAGAACAGGCCGTGGGTGGCGGACAGGTTTTTGGCCACCTTGTCCTTATAGGCGTGACAGCGCTCCAGAAGCCCCATGGGGGTCACGTTGGAAAACATCCAGGCCAGCTCGCACACCTCGGGCACATCGGACTGCACCCAGAAGGTGCAGCGGTCCGGATCCAGTCCCAGGGCCAGAAAGTCGGAGGCCGCCTCCAGGGTGCCCTGACGCAGTCGGTCGCGCTCGTGCACCGAGGTCATGGCATGGAGATCGACGATGAACACGAACAGATCCGATGTCTCCATGTGGCGGAGCATGGGTTCCATCATGCCGAAATAGTTACCGATATGCAATTTCCCCGAAGGCTGGATGCCTGACAATACCCTTTTCATGGTCCTCTCTTGATAAAATAATCCTCATCGGCCTGCTTCAGACGGTCCGTTATATAGCGCACCGGAACAAAAAAGGGGAGCATGGATTGCACCATACTCCCCGGTTGTTCCCCATGGGCAACAGGTTTACTTCACTTCTTCGAAATCGGCGTCGACAACGTCGTCGTCATCCTTGCCCTTCTTGCCGCCGGCCGCGCCCGCGCCGCCGCCCGCAGCACCAGCGCCGCCGTCGGCACCCGGCTGCTGGCCCTTGGCCTGGGCATACATCAGCTCGGCAAGCTTGTGCGAGGCCTGGGTCAATGCCTCGGTGGCCTGCTTGATCGTGTTGATGTCGTCGCTTTCCACAGCCTTTTTCACGTTCTCGATCTCGCGCTCGACATTGGCCTTGGTCTCGGCGTCCACCTTATCGCCCAGTTCGGTTAGACTCTTGGAGGTCATGTGAACCATGGAGTCGGCGTTGTTCTTGGCCTCGACCAGCTCCTTGCGCTTCTTGTCCTCCTCGGCATGCAGCTCGGCGTCCTTCTTCATCCGCTCAATCTCAGCCTCGGACAGACCGGACGAGGCGGTGATCCGGATCGACTGCTCCTTGCCGGTGCCCAGATCCTTGGCGGAAACGTGGAGAATGCCGTTGGCATCCAGATCGAAGGTGACCTCGATCTGGGGCACGCCGCGCGGAGCGGGCGGAATGTCGGCCAGCTCGAAGCGACCAATGGTCTTGTTGGCATCGGCCATCTCGCGCTCTCCCTGGAGCACGTGGATGGAGACCGCCGGCTGATTGTCGGCTGCCGTGGAAAAGACCTGACTCTTCTTGGTCGGCACGGTGGTGTTTTTCTCGATCAGTCGGGTCATGACTCCACCCAGGGTCTCGATACCCAGCGACAGCGGGGTGACGTCGAGCAGCAGGACGTCCTTGACGTCTCCCTTGAGCACGCCGCCCTGGATGGCCGCCCCAATGGCCACGACCTCGTCCGGGTTGACGCCCTTGTGCGGATCACGGCCGAAGATGGCCTTGACCTTCTCCTGCACCTTGGGCATCCGGGTCATGCCGCCCACCAGAATGACCTCGTCGATCTCGGAGGGATCCATGCCGGCGTCCTTGAGCGCGGTGCGACACGGGCCTTCACAGCGGTCGATCAAATCTTCCACCAGGGCCTCCAGTTTGGCCCGGCTCAACTTGATGTTGAGGTGTTTGGGCCCGCTGGCGTCGGCGGTGATAAACGGCAGGTTGATGTCGGTCTCCATGGCGGTGGACAGCTCTTTCTTGGCCTTTTCCGCCTCTTCCTTCAGGCGCTGGAGCGCCATCTTGTCGGTGCGCAGGTCGATGCCCTGGTCGCGCTTGAACTCGTCGGCCAGCCAGTTGACGACCCGCATGTCGAAGTCCTCGCCGCCCAGGAAGGTGTCGCCGTTGGTCGACTTGACCTCGAACACACCGTCGCCGATCTCCAGAATCGAGATATCGAAGGTACCGCCGCCCAGGTCGAAGACCGCGATCTTCTCCTCGCCCTTCTTGTCCAGACCATAGGCCAGCGAGGCCGCGGTCGGCTCGTTGATGATCCGCTGCACATTCAATCCGGCGATCTTGCCCGCGTCCTTGGTGGCCTGGCGCTGGGCGTCGTTGAAGTAGGCAGGCACCGTGACCACCGCATCGGTCACCGGCTCGCCGAGATACTCCTCAGCGGTCTGCTTCATCTTGCCCAGGATCATGGCCGAGATTTCGGCGGAGGTATAGGTTTTGCCCTCCACCTCGACCACGGCGTCCCCGTTGGCGCCCTCGACAATGGCAAACGGGCTGACCCCAATGGATTTGCGGACCTCCTGGTCCGAAAACTTCCGGCCGATCAGTCGCTTGATCGCAAACAGGGTCCGGGTCGGGTTGGTCACGGCCTGACGCTTGGCGATCTGCCCGACCAGCCGCTCATTGCTATCGGTAAACGCGACAATGGAAGGCGTGGTGCGGTTCCCCTCGGTGTTCTCGATCACCTTGGGATCGCCGCCCTCCATGATTGCCACGCACGAGTTGGTGGTTCCCAGGTCTATTCCTATGATTTTTCCCATGATTGTTCTCTCCTCATGCCGTTTTCGGCAGTCTGTGAAATCAAAAACGTCCTATAAAAAACGGGATGCGTACTGTATGTTCAAACTTTGACGGCTGCCTTAAGCACTTAAGCACCTCAGGCAGCCTGAGCGGGTCCGCTGGAAACAACGACCCGGGCGTGCCGCAGGATACGGTCCTTGAACCGGTAGCCTTTGGCGAACTCCCGCAGCACATGGTTGGCCGGGGTCTCTTCACTGGCCTCCATGAGCATGGCGTCGTGTTCATCCGGATTGAAGCTCTCGCCCACCGATTCGATCGCCTCGACGCCGAACCGTTCCAAGGTGGCCATCAGCCCCTTGCGGGTCAGCTCAACCCCTTCCAGCATGGACTGCAGGTGGGGATTCTCTTCCTCCTCGCCTCCCTGCCCCTGCTCGATGGCCCGGTCCAGGTTGTCGACCGTGCCCAACAGATCGCGGAGGATGTTTTCTTCCGCATACTTGAGCTGCTTGGCCCGCTCCCGTTCCATGCGTTTCTTGTAATTGTCGAACTCGGCGACAACCCGCATCAGTTGATCGTAGAGGGCATCGTAGCGTTCCTGCAGCGCTTCCACCGTTGCCTCATCGGTCACGCTGCCATCCGTCCGTTCCTCTGTCTCCGCTGTTGTCGTCTCCGCCGGGTTTTCTCCGGCAACATCCGCGAACTGCTGTTCGCCGGGCGCTCCCTGCTCCCTGTTTTCTTCAATCACCTAATCCCCCTCGTCTGCATCCTGACTGGCCGTATTCGCCAAGTTATCGTGCAGGCCGAACCACTCACACGCGGAGGGTTCAAGCCGGTCAAATCTGACAGGACAATAAGTATAGCCTAAATGGGTGTCAAGAGAGGGAGGCCGGGATTTAACCGCCCGGAGCAGGCTAGACGACCCGTTCAACCGGGTTTTGAAGCCGCCAAAACGCCTGTATACCGCTTCCGGGCCCGCATCCTCTGCCGCCGCGCATCGTTTCCCTGATCCCGCGTGCCCGGCTGCTTCTTGACACCTCGACAGCCGCCTCATATACTCAGACGCTCTGCTTGCCTGCGTCGCCGCCCCGCCGCTGTCTCGGCACATGGAAGGCGACGCGGAACCGGGGCGCGGCGCACACCTCGTACCGCAAACAAGACTGCACCGGAGATGCGATATGCGTGGATTCCGGCCGTGGCCGTAAAACCTTCCCGGACGAGCACCTTTCACGCTCCCGGATGCCAGCCTCCTCAGACCAAAACAACCTCAACCCGTTCCCAGCCCATGAAACCCGTCAAACAGGTCGCCGCCATTCATGACCTCTCCGGCTACGGCCGGGGAAGTCTCACCGTGGTCATCCCCATCCTTTCGACCATGGGGTGCAACGTTTGCCCGCTGCCCACCTCCATTCTCTCCGCCAACAGCCACTTCCCCGGCTTCCATTTTGTCGACCTCACCGACGAAATGGGACACATCATCGAGCATTGGAAAACGCTTGCCCTTGATTTCAACGCCATTTACAGCGGCTGGCTCGGCTCGCCCCGACAGATCGACATTGTCGCCGACTTCATCGAGAGTTTCCGCCGACCAGGGCAACTGGTGATGATCGATCCGGTACTGGGCGACGCGGGCCGCCTGTACGCCCCATTCGGTCCGGAGATGCAGGACAAGATGAAGGAACTGATCCGTCATGCCAGCATCATCACCCCCAACCTCACCGAGGCCGCCATGCTGCTTGACCGAGGCTACTCGGAAGAGATGGAGCTTGCGGAGGTGAAAGACTGGATCATGGAGCTTGCCGACCAAGGGCCGGAAACCGTGATCTTCACCTCGGCCGCGCTCAAAGGCCAGAGCGGCAAGACCTCGGTGATCGCCTACAGCCGGCTCGACCACCGGATGTGGAAGGTGAGCTGCGAATACCTGCCCGCCGAATATCCCGGAACCGGCGACACCTTTTCCAGCATCATCACCGGCTGTCTGCTCCAGGGCGACAGCCTGCCCATCGCGCTTGACCGCGCGGTGCAGTTCATCTCCCTGGGCATCCGCTCCACCTTCGGCTACGACTACGACAGCCGCCAGGGCATCGTGCTCGAACGCATCCTTCAGGCCCTGCACTACCCGGTGCAGATCGGCAGCTACGAGATTCTATGAGCCTGTTCGCCTCTGACCTCGACGGCACCCTGAAGCTCTGGCAACAGGAATACGCGCCGGAAGACCTGCAACTGCTCCGCGAGCTGGGCGAACAGGGCATTGTCCGGGCCATCGCCACCGGCCGGAACCTGCTTTTTGCCAAAAAAGTCATCCCGTCCGACTTCCCCATCGACTACCTCATCTTCTCCTCGGGCGCGGGAATCGTCCGCTGGTCCGACCAGCAGCTCGTCTTCAAGGAGACCATTGCGCCCAAAGCCACCGAAGCAATGATCGATACGCTGCAGCAGCTGGAGCTCAACTTCATGGTGCACCTTGCCATTCCCGAGGAACACCGCTTCTTCTACCGGCAAAACAAAGAGAGTGCGAGCAGCGACTACCTCCGCAGGCTGGACAACAACCGGGCCTTTGCCCGGCCGCTTGATCCGGACATCGCCCCCTTCCCCGCCACCCAGGCCCTGGCGATCATCCGGGAAAACGAAGCGCGACTGGCCGAGGTCGCGGCCGCCCTGCCCTACCTGAAGGTCATCCGCACCACCTCGCCCCTTGATCCCCGCTATACCTGGATCGAGATCTTTTCCTCCTCGGTCTCCAAGGGGGCGGCGGTGCAGCGGCTGTGCGAACGGTTCGATCTGTCTCTGGACGATACCTTCGGCATCGGCAACGACTACAACGACACCGATCTGCTTGAGGCGACCGGCGAAAGCTGGGTCATGGCCTCGGCCCCGGCGCCGATGCGGGCGCGATACCGCTGCTGTCCCGCCGATCAGGGCGTGGCCCATGCCGTGCGCAGCTGGCTTGACCGGCGTCAAGGATAAGCATGCCGGCCATCCGCACGGCCACGCTCGCCGCGTTCCATAATCAAGGCCGGCAATCTTGAGTGGGTCACCGTGGCACCACTGTGCAGGAGAAGGCAATTGCCCATCCCACGGATGCGCGCCTGTACAACCAGAGTCGTGAGCGGTTGGTGCGACTTGCCGGGAAACATGGTGTGCGACTGCGGCAGAATTACAACCGGCTTGGGCCGCGCGCCCTGATGCGAGTTGGCCGGTATTTCCATGCCCGCCAGGCGAAACGGGCGCGGCGTGGGATCAAGCGGCTGAAGGTTTTTCTGGGCCGGGTGTACCGGGATATTGTTCGGAAAATCAATGGGAAGGCCGATCTGCAGACTGCATTTTCGGAAGAGCTTGCCCTAGCGCAGCGTTTACTCAACCAGCAGCGGCAGGATAAGAACAAACTCTACAGCCTGCACGCGCCCGAGGTGAAATGCATCGGCAAAGGCAAGGCGCACAAGAAGTTCGAGTTTGAGGTGAGGTGGCTCGTTGATCTTGCCGTTCTGAGTGGCCATTGACTCAAGTTTCTGAGTTGTCCCAATTCCCCGTTGTTAGGTTTGTAATGCAGGTAACTCTCTTTCCACCTGTTTCCGTGAACATTCATCAATGAAAGTTGCTTGCCCATGCAACTAACATGTTGAAATTTCAGTTAAAAAGTTGCAATATCCACCTGTCCGTACAATTCACCAGGCAGGTGAAAAGATGAAACGATTGATTCTTGAGCAGAGCAGCGACGAATTCTACACCAGCCACTCCGGCCTGGCCCTGGTCGGCGCATGCATCAACCGCTACACCTGGTGATCGATGAAGCGGTGGAGATCAAGGGCCGGAGCTCTCCCTGTCAACGGATCGTGCGGGTGACGGAGCGCAGCAGCGACCGCAACGGGCAAATATTGCTCATGCCGCAGATCACTCTGGAAGGCTGGTGGACCAATCTGGAAATGGCTTCCGATGAGGTGATTGTCTGTATCGGGACCACGCCACTTCGGAGCAATTCCACAGCGAATTCAAGACCGATCTTGATTTGGAGCGCCTGCCCAGTGGTAAATTTGCCACCAATGCGCTGGTCATGGCCCTGGGTTGCTTGACGTATAACAGCCCGTTGAAAAACTCTTCCATTCTGGCATAATGGCCTGCATCTCTTTTCAAGGAGGACGTTATGAGTCTTGGCCGGAGCAAGGAACAGCAGCGCAGCATGTGGCTTTCGTACGACCAGCTTCCCCAAAGCAAGGGGCATGTTTTTTACGAACGGCTGCAGAAGCTCTTGCGTCAGGAGGGATTTGACGCCTTCCTCGAAAACCTGTGCGCTCCGTTTTACGCTGCAAGGCTCGGCCGCCGCTCCATCCCGCCGGGACGCTACTTCCGCATGCTTTTGATCGGCTATTTTGAGGGCATCGACTCGGAACGAGGCATCTGTTGGCGCTGCAGCGATTCCCTGTCCCTGCGGGAGTTTCTCGGGCTTGCGCCCAGCGAAACCGTGCCTGATCACT
This sequence comes from Desulfobulbus sp., assembly GCA_050952385.1. GTDB lineage: Bacteria > Desulfobacterota > Desulfobulbia > Desulfobulbales > Desulfobulbaceae > Desulfobulbus. Next base: position 652,052 of record JBMNKV010000001.1, read on the forward strand.
CCTCTTTGTGCCGCATCCGCCAGCGCCTGCCGCTGGAGGTGCACCACGAAACATTTGTTTTTGTGCTGCGCATCCTGGAACAGGCCAATCTGCTCCATGGAAGGTACCTGGGCATCGACGCTTCGACCATGGAGGCGAATGCAGCCATGAAGAGCATTGTGCGCAGGGACACGGGTGAGGGATATGAGGCAATGCTTGTGCGTCTGGCCGAAGAGAGCGGTATCAAGACGCCGACCAGGGCGGAGTTGATCGCCTTTGACCGCAAGCGCAAGGGGAAGAAGACCTCCAACAAGGACTGGCAATCGACCACGGATGAGGAGTCTCGTATAGCCAGGCTCAAGGATGGCCGCACCCATATGGCCTACAAGCCCGAGCATGTGGTTGATCTGGAATCCGGGGCGATTGTTTCTGCTGTGATCCATCCTGCTGATCAGGGCGACCGCACGACCATTACCACCACTCTTGAAGATGCCCAGGCCAAGCTGTGTGCGGTTCGAGAGAAGGAAGAGGCCGGCATTGACGATCCCTTTGACCTGGTGGCGGACAAGGGCTATCACAGCCGGGAAGTCTTGAAGCATTTGCCTGAATCCTGCTGCAGCCGGATCAGTGAACCAAAACGCAAGGGGCGTTTGCGCTGGCATGGCGACCTTGAGGCGCGTGATGCGGTGTATACAAATCGCGCCCGGCTGAAATCGTACAAGAGCAAAGTGCTTTTGCGTGTGCGGGCCGAGCGGGTGGAGCGCAGTTTTGCCCACTGCCTTGACCGTGGCGGTATGCGGCGCAGCTTTTTGCGGGGCCTCGAAAATATTGAGAAGCGCTACATTATCCACATTGCCGGATTCAATTTGGGGATACTGCTGCGCGCCTTGTTCGGCTTCGGCACACCCAAGGGCCTGGCTGATGCCCGTGCAGGGCTGATTTTTGCCCGAATTGGGGAGATGCACCTGCTCATATTGGCTGTTTGGCTGCCGAATGCGGCTGAAGCTCCTGATTTGGCCATGATTGTCGTTTTGAGATGGAGCCCCTGAGACAGGTTGGCACAAACGGCCTTCTTGCACCCCATGCGGAAAATCCAGGATTCTTCAACGGGCTGATAACATCCTGCGTGCCATCGGACAAATGGGGCTGCTGGGCGAGTTTTCACCGATTCGCCATCCAGCCAAACGCCGCCGTATCCGTACGGTGATGCAGGAGTTGATCTACCTGGCGGGCCGTCTGCTGAGTCGCGGCAGACGGCTGCTTGTGCGCTTTGGCCGTCACTGTCCTGGTTTTGCAGCTTTCAAAGAGGTGTACGGTCAACTTGTCCCAGCCCGCTGACGCGACTTTCAGGGTTCTGCGAGCAATATGACAGGAGGAGTGCGCCTGCCGGTCAGCATTTGGGTTGCTCTTCAAAGAAAATCAAAGGACATGAGGCCATTTTTACTGTAGCTTTCGAGTAAACCAGCACGGGATGACTTGATTAGCTCGAAACTTACCGGTTTGATACCGAGTCGCAACATACTGACCTAAGCCTTCACGGATTCAGGTCTACTTTAAAACACTACTTTTTTTAGGGGGGATTACCTGCTGCACTTGCAATTTGAATCACCACTTATTGATTGATAACAATACAAAAGGATTGGTATCTTTTGGTCGTTGTATCCCGTATCGTTCTTTTATATCGAGCATAAAAATAGCATCTTTATGTCTTAATTCTTCATGATTTGTAATATGCGAAATATTTCCTTGCCAGCCACGTTGTCTCATCATCGCCCATAGAGGATATTCCCAGCTATCACCGCCAATAATTAACCCAATATTTTTGAAATCAACTAGTTTGTCAACAGTTTCTTTATATTGATGGTAAAGATCAGGTTTATTTTTAAAATAGTTTTTTTCTCTATCAAGATTTATGGCAATAAATGGATTGAATCCCTTATAATTCAAAATTGGCCTTGACATATTGAAACAATTTACAAAAATGGCCGAAATAAAGAGCAATGCTACTAAAAATATGCATATTTTTCTTTTATGGACTGCGACTATTCCAAAAATTGGTGCAAAAAGAATAAGGAGAGGTAATTGCAATCTTGTAATCCATGGTTGCCATCCTATTAAGCTGCAAAACAATATTAATGATGATATATAACAAGCTATATATGTTTTATTAAAATTGAAGTATTTAATAAAACATATAGGTAATATTAGCAAGACTAGTAAGCTATGGAGTAAATTTTGAACCATATCTTCATGCAAATTAAATCTTGGCCTATTTTCAAATGCACCATATCTGAAAAATTCTTTTTCATTAATGTTTAATGTTTTAATCACTCTGTTTGAATAACATGTAAGCTTGTCATGTATTTTTTGTCCACGAGGAATTTCTAAATTAGATCCAAAATTACATAATATATTAACTATACAATTATTTATCGATGGAACAAGTATATTATCTGCAACTGTATCGCCGCCAATAATACTGCCGCTATCAATATAGTTACGAGAAAATGTAGGTATTATAAAAATTATAGCCAAAACTGCAGCAAGTGCAGCTGATAAAAATTTTACTCTACAATGATGCAATGCGTGAATTGCAAAATAGATAACAAATGGCAACGCAATTGGATATGCCGTTCCCTTTGTCAAGCATGCAAGCCCCAATGCTGCACCGAACATTAATGCAACATTCAATGATCCTTGTTTTTTCCAAAGCAATGCCAATGCAACCATAGAACTCAACCACCAACTTACAACTAGGTCATTCTGAGTACTTGATGCCTGCAGTATTGCCATGGGAATTGTCGCACAAAATACCCCGGCAATGAATTGCCCTAATCTATTTGCACCAAGCTTTTGAGCAATCAAGCTGACATTAAGAATAGAAGCGAAGTAAGATAACCATTGGAGGCTATTGTAAAAAATATCATTCCCAGACAATGCTCGAAAATGAAGCAAAATCATTTCTGCAAAAGGCATCATATGATTTTGTCGTTGAATACTTGTTGGATAGGGGGACAATGATCCATTTTGCAGCCAATGCTCTATCCTTGGAAGATGATATGTCATTGAATCCCAATTATTGGGGGGATAAATTAAGCCAACGGTAAAAGGAATGAGAATCAGTATACCAAAGATGCTCGTAGATGGAGACAAATTCAGTCGCGGGAAACTAATATTTATACGGATAGCAAACAATGTAGTAATGCCAAAAAATATAATCCAACATAATATAATTGCTGTCGGCGTTAACAAATTAAAGAAGCTTAATATTTCAGTGCTGAAATAAATATAGCTTGCAAATATAATAGATGAATATATAAAATTTTCTCGATAGCTACAATTTTTTCTTATAGAGAAAATTATAAGCAATGTTATATATGGGAATAATCCTAAAAATGCCATATAGCTACCTATCTGTATTTTAGTTATAGCAGCCTAGACTTGATTTAGTTGAACCTGAAAACTCTCAACCAGTTGAAATTATTTAAAAACATCTCGGAAACAATGTATTTCAGTCGACCAGCAATGCAATAAAAGATACAGTTTTCCGATCGAAATCACTTTTAAGGTTATGCACCCTGCGAACAGGATTGACGGACTTCAGGCCGTGAGCCGTATAGTAGTGACTCAAGTTTCTGAGTTGTCCTAACTCCCCGTTGTTAGGTTTGTAATGCAGGCAACTCTCCTTCCAGATTTCAGCATATCAATGGCAAAACCCATGACTGCATCAACAATGGCAACGATTGCATTTTCGGCGATAATGCCTGCTGACCTGACCTTGTCCAATGCCAGGCTGAGTAGCCGCTCCATAGCCTCAGCGAGACTCAGATCCCGTTGTTCTTCGCTACAGGCGTAAAAGAGCGTGCCAAGAGTACGGGGATCATCATGACAGCGTTGCTCAAAAGCAAGGAAAACATAACGGCTCATGGTAACGGTGATATGGCCTATGATACCGTCAAAATCACGCAACTGTGTCTCCCTCTCCAGGTTGAGATAGTGCTTCAACATTTTGAAGAACACCTCAATGTCCCACCGTTTGCCGTAGATGCGGATGATCTCCTCGTCTGCAAGATCAATTTTGGTCGAGAGGATGGCCAACCACTTACGTTGGTGACGGTGGCGGACAAACACAATTTTGACCTTTTGTTCCTTTTTGGTTTCCACTACCACGCTGGCCAGAATCCTGGCCTTACCGCGCCGCTTCTTCAGCTTGGCGAAGAGTCGTCCCAGTCGCAGCCATTGTCCTTGATACCGGTAAAAGATATTTGGCATATCCTTGCCCATGCAGAGTACAGGCAGATGTTCGCCCAAGGTGGCGAGGAGGGAGGGAAAGGCAAACCAGCTGTCCATCAGGAGGTAGTCGGCTCGAATCCCCCGCGACAGCACCCGTTTCACCATGGATTCCAGATGCTCGGTGGATTTGTCCATGGCCTCCATTCTGCGTTTGTAGCCGCAGCAACGCTTATCCAGCTCTTTTCTGATGCCCTGCAACCGCTTGCTCGCCCTGGATGCGGAACAGAGGATGAAGTCAAGCGGCAGGAAGCTGACTCCATCCGACCAGCCCAAGGTCATGAGTTTGAATCCTTTCAGGCTTCGATTGGCGTTATGATCGTGTACCCAGGCGAGGAGTTCAACCACTTTGGATCGGGATCGGTCATAGGTGCTGTCATCGATGATCAACACCTTCTCACGCTGTTCGTCGGTCAGCACGTCCATGAACCGCACCACCACCGTCACCAGGCTCAACAAAAATTTCCGCCAGTTATACCGTGGATTTTTCAAGAACTCGTAAGCGGCATCCTTGCGGAATTGCAACCCGGGATTGTTGACGATTCCACGAGAAAAATTGACCCCGCAAAACGGCAAAGAAAAAATAGTCGCGAAGACTACCAGAGGTTTTGCCCCACGCACTTTACGGATGCCGCTGCCACTCAGCAGGGTGCCAACCTTGAAATCTTCCAGAAAGGAAGAAATCCGGTTCTGCAGTCGTTTTGCCTCTTGTTGCTCCTGGTAGTTTCGAGTATGGTCCATTTGAGCCTTTTCTTTTTGATATCATTAGGTATTTTCGTAAATCCAAATGTATCGGAAAGCAAAAGGCTTTTCACGTTAAAATGATAGTATTTCAAGAGGTTGGCTATCAAATCGCGCTTGCTAGTACCAACCCCGAAACTTGAGGTAGTGAGCTACCGATAAACTTCTCCACAAAGTTTAACGTCCGAGAAATATCTTTCAATTAGAAGCGTTATTTTATTAGGTTACGGGTGTTGCACCATGGGCCTAAACCCTGCTCCAAGGTTATGCGCATCGCGGCGCTCAATGTATTGTGGCACTGAGGGGGCACAGGGCAAAGGTGCATTGCCGCATCTGTCACCTTCAATCGGAGTATACACATCAAATGGTGCGGAACCGCTTTGGGCAGTCACAAGTTTTACAGGCAATGACTGAATTGTTCCTGGTACAAAAAATGCAATGCTATTGTCTTGCAAACTTCGTTTGAAATATACCTTGAGAGACACACATACCTTGAGAGACACTACACTGCAAACAAACATCAAAAAAACAACTATCACGATGCAGGAATAGCGCAGGCTAGTTGTGCTATTAATGAATTTGTCTATGGCCTGTATACAGGGAATTGGTCGATACTGCACAAGACATGCAGCCCCTAGAGCAAAAAAAAGCCAGAATAGTTCCCGACCAAAGCGCAGACTTGGTGCCATCCAAAACCAATATATGAGAGAAAGTAGCGGCCAACATAACAGGCTTAAAGCTTTAAACGAAGCAAGCTCTTTGCGCATAAAAAGCCAACATACGCTGCCAGCTATTAGGGGAACAGATATAGTAGGAATTGCATGTTTAGAGTTAATAAACGCTGTAACCCAAGGTTTCAACCAAAAAGTAATACCTCGCTCAAATGCGAGTAGATAGTTGGGACCAGGAATGCGTGCCCAAGCTCTAACATCAGTGGCATTGCTTGCTACATCTGAGGCTTGCATAACCCAATCAACTTGCAACGGAAATGCAGTAATTGGGAAAAAAGGGTATCCAGAAGTTATTATATTACGAATACACCACAGGGCAGCGGCCAGTAAAGGAAAAGCTAGAATTTTTGCCCAAGTGTATACTGTAATGTCATTGTGTTGATTACAGTACAATATTGCAATCGGAGTAATAAAAATTACAGTTATTATTGAAAGAGGTTTAATCAAAAAAGAAAGCGCTATGCAAATAAGTATAGAAATTGTAACATTTATTGTACCGTGTTTGTTAGAAAAAGATAAAAATAAAAATTCTGCGCCAACAATGCACACAAGCGCAAGCGAAGGAAAATCATGATAAAGATTTGGGAACCCCCAAAGTATGAGGGAATATATACAAACTGGAAACATGCATAATGCATAAATGCGAAGAAAATGATAATGAGAATTCAAAAAATCATATATAAAATACATTGTAAAGGCTGTTATAAACATTGGCATCATGATCCAGGGGACGCTGTCTTTTATGATCGAATGGTTAAGCAATGCTGCAAAAAGTGGCCATGTAGAACTGTTTGCAAGCCTTGAATGCAGGTTACCAAGTCCAGGTGGAGTCCCGAATTCATTGAGCCATCGCACAATCTGGATGTGGTAGAGGTCAGTATCATAGGCGAGGCCTGACCATGTCGCATGAGCAGCGCACAAAGAGCAAGCTGCGGCAGTAGCAAAAAAGATCCCCAGCAGGCGTAATTGGCTGTGATTGCGCCCACTACAGGGGGAAAAGAGGTAGCGTAACTGCTTTACGCCTAATAGTGAGGGACTAAGGCATAAAAGTGAATAAATGCTGTTAAGCGGCGCAATTAGTGATACCGCCATTGCCAGAAGGCTAAGTAAAAAAAAACCTGCAAAAAAAGCCGAATATGGATTACGCGGGCTTTGCCCCAGCATAGTATAAAGCGCAAAACCGGAGCTGCTTACAGCCAACAGCAAGATAACGCTCAACAAAAAAATACCAATCATTGCAACGGCCCCTGTGCGTAGGCCACAAAGAAATTGCTCATGCCTAACTGAAAATATTTGTGACCAATATTTTTAAAGCCAGCGCGTTGTAAGATTTTGGTTACACTGCTCTTGTCATAATAACATTTATGATCTCTAATTTCTCTGGGATCGATAATTCCTAGGCGATAGGAAAGAAATTCAAGAACAGGTGGTGTCAATATTTTAAAATCAAAAATAAATTTTATGCGAACATCTCATCTCGTGCAGGTATAGTTTTCAATAGTGGAGCTAGTCCTGAATGGATCTGTCAGGTCATCACTATATTCGCCTAGCAGAAGCCTTTGTTTGGGCAACCAGTGCTGACGAAAATTTCTGCTAAAGGCAGCAATCATGTCCCCTTTTGGCGTCAACAATACACATCCATTTTCAATTTCAATGGTTCCTGATTGTATTTGCTCTGTAAGTCGTACATCTACTAAACGATGTTCTTTCATATACTCTTGGATAAATATCTTTTCAAAGGCATCCTGACGGATTCCGCCACCACGCTGCTGAATTTTTTCCAAAATATAAAAGGAAAGAGAACGATCGATAACTGTTGGCACTGAGATCGCTAATGTATAACCAGTTATTAACCAAATAAAAATCAATAAAGATTTCTCAAAAGTGCCAAGTGGTCTAAAAAAACCCCCTCCCCAAAGTACTCCTCCAACGATAATTGCTGCCAGGACCCCGTCGAAGATTGCTGCGTAAAACACTACATCAACCTTAAAATAATTGATGTGAAAATAATAAATAACCGCAAGAGCAAAAAAAAATATTGCTGAACCAGTCAGTGCCCGAATAGTTTTCATAATTTAAAAACCAAAAATTTATTACCCATATAGCTCAGTAAAACCTGCATGCCAGTTGCAATCAAGAATCCCAAGCGATAGTCTAAGCCCATCCAATCGGTCCAAATCCAAAGAAGCAAGCCGTGTAGCACAGCAATTGATCCGTACAAACCGCTAAACTTCAAAGCCTGTTGCAAAATGCCCTCTTCGACCCGTTTGAAAACAAAATAACGGCTCCCTAAGAATGAAGTAATAACGCCAAAAATCGCGGCAATTAAGTTAGCCAGGCCGGCGGATTTAAATTCCAGAAAGTTTATATTTACATTCAGAACGCCATAATGCACGGCTGTCGCGACAAGTCCGTTGATTATATACCGCGAAATTTCCGCAGTTTGCGACTTCATGCAAGTTGCCGTCGCTCGCTAGTTTCAATGATTTCCTCTACGAAATCGTGATAGTCAATCGCCGTCGTCACTGTCCCCCCTCGCACCACCCCTGTGAGCATCAAGGTCATGAGAGCCAATGCACCGGTCTGCAGAAACATCAACACCAGGATGCCGAGCGCGATGGAAAACCACCCTGGCGTTGAAAAGCCTATCAGTTTGAGTATGATTGCTGCAGTTGCGCCGCCTACCGCAAGAACGGCAATTGCTGCACACGCAATACCCACGCGTACGAGTACATCCTCGGCAAACACCATCAAGGCTTTGAAACCATGCAGCGCTAAGCCTACAAAGTTCATTTTGGACCGTCCTGCATAGCGGGGCCCTCGATCTAGCGAGCAAACACCTGTGCGCAGCTTCGACGCAAGCACTGCACCGGCCACATGAATAGACAGTTCTTGCATGACAATTAACCGTTTTACCGCAGCTGGCTTCAGGGCCATAAAGTTTCCGAAGCTGATCGAACGCCCGGTCATCAGTCCGAAGAAGCGCTTATAAACCGCGTAGAACACCTTGAATTGGAGTGTTTCGACACGACTTTTTCGTTTCGCTACCACCACATCAACTTGTGGCGACTCAAGCTGTTCCAAGAGATCAGGGATCGTGGCAGGTAGGTCTTCACCATCGGAATCCATGATAACCACACGATGATCAGCCTGCATATGCTCGGAAACATAGCCCAACCCGATGGCAATTGCGCGTTGGTGGCCTACGTTGCGTCGCAGTTTGAGTACCACCCCTTCAATGCCGGCATCCGATAGGCTCTCGATTTCTAGAGGCTGTTTGACTGATCCGTCATCCACAGCGACCACAAAAACATTCCTGCCGAACTCAGCGTAAAGTTCCCTGAATAGGCGACTGCTCGCCTCTACATCCTCATAGACCGGCGTCACAACAATGAGGCGATGTCTTTGGTTGATCATGATGCCAAAAAACTCCTGAAGTAATCAATGGTTTTACCAAGGCCTTCTTCAAGTTTTATTTTCGGCTCCCACCCCAATGTTTTCTTGGCCAATGATATGTCTGGCCGGCGCTGTTTGGGGTCGTCCTGCGGTAGAGGCATCATGACGAGTTGGGACTTACCACCCACCATTTTTAATACAGTCTCGGCCAATTCACGAATCGTAAATTCCCCGGGATTACCCATATTGATTGGTCCTGTGACATCCTTGGGGCTCGCCATTAAGCGCACAAATCCCTCGATCAGGTCATCAACGTAACAAAAGCTGCGGGTTTGCGATCCATCGCCGTATAGAGTAATGTCTTCACCGCGCAAAGCCTGCACAATGAAATTACTTACCACCCGACCATCATTAGGATGCATTCTCGGACCATAGGTATTGAAAATGCGTACAATTTTAATCTCTAATGCATGCTGTCTGTGGTAGTCAAAAAACAGGGTTTCAGCGCAGCGTTTACCTTCGTCGTAACAAGAACGGATGCCGATAGGATTGACACGCCCCCAATAGCTTTCTTGTTGGGGGTGCACTTCGGGGTCACCGTAAACTTCACTGGTTGAGGCTTGGAATATTTTTGCTTTGGTGCGCTTCGCTAACCCCAGCATGTTGATAGCACCATGGACGCTGGTTTTTGTTGTCTGCACCGGATCCCATTGATAGTGAATAGGAGATGCCGGGCAAGCCAAGTTGTAAATTTCGTCCACTTCAACGTAAAGCGGAAAAGTCACATCGTGACGCATCAACTCGAAGTGAGGATTGCCGAAAAGATGGGTAACGTTATCTTTAGTACCACTGTAAAAGTTATCGACGCACAACACATCGCATCCGTCATTCAGTAGTCGTTCGCAGAGATGGGAGCCCAAAAAACCGGCACCACCCGTTACAAGGACTCTTTTTCTATTAGATACGCGCATCCTACCTCCTCTTATCTTGAAAAGCGGTCTAAACTACGGGGATGTTACCATTTTGCATGTCGTCACATAATTTTTGCGCAGCGTAGCGCTTGCAGGAGGCCAGCTGTTCGGTGAATTCAAATTGCAAGTGCACCACGCAGGGCATGGTTAAAAACTTCAGCCGGGGTCTGGTAGTTTAAACATTTTCGGGGCCGGTTATTCAGCCGCTTTGCTGCTTGCAAGAGCATCTCTTCCGTGATCTTGTGGAAGCTGATTCCTCTTGGAAAATACTGTCGTAACAGGCCATTGCCGTTCTCGTTCGTGCCACGCTGCCACGGCGAACGCGGCGTGCAAAAGTACGTGCACATACCGGTGGCCGACTCCAGTTCTTTGAACCGGGCCATCTCCGAGCCGTTGTCAAGCGTCAACGTCTGCCTCAAGGCCGGTGGAATCTCACACAGGCGGGGAACAAGCGCCTCGTTGAAGGCAGCGGCTGTCTTGCTCTCGACCTTGGCCAACACCAGAAAACGGCTTGCACGCTCGTTACAACTCACCAGTGCTGCCTTGCCTTTGGAGGCGTAGACAAGATCCGCCTCCCAATCCCCAAACCGGGATCTGTCGGCAACAACCTGCGGACGCTGGGCAATATCAATGCGGCCAGGGAAAATACGTCTGCCTTGGCCGTACCTGGTTTGCCGTTTGCGTCGTTTGTGACCGCGGCGCAAATGGCGGTAGCTTGTATCGCCAACCTGTGCGGCAGCATAGATCCAGCGATAGATGGTTTCCGTGCTGATGCGCATGGTTGGATCCTGTGGATAATCCAGGCGAATTCGTCCTGCTATTTGCTCAGGAGACCAGTCGCTGCGCAACTTTTCATCGACGTAGGCGACCAGCTCGGACCGGGTCATGCAGCGGTAATGACGCGGCATCTCTCGTCTTTTTTGGGCACGTCGGTTGGCGATTTGAGCACGATAGCCGCTTTTGGAGCTATTACGGCGTAATTCCCTGGAAATGGTTGTATGGCTTCGGCCAAGATGCGTGGCGATTTCCCGGCAACTCATGCCCCTATGCACAAACAGTTCGATAACAATGCGTTCTTCCAGTATAAGGTGGCTGTGGGACATGGCGGACTCCTTCTGGATGGTTGGCTGTTGGCGCTTCCAACTCTACCAGAATACCGCTGTGTCCTTTTAACTTTTCACGCATCCACGGTGGTGCATTTGCAATGAGAATCTACCGTTCCTCATTGTTTGGACAGGTGCGATAGCTACTCAGCCACACGAGGAGGACACAAATGTCCAAATTTTAGGGAGCACTTCTATGCTCTCACCGTACGTCTGGAACGAGTATTTGAACTTTTCGTAGCAACAACGTCAGAAAAAGATTTTCACCAACCTGCTATGCCCTGAGATCCAATACGCGCTTTGCCTTGCCTTCGGCCTTTGGCAGGGAATTGCTCTCCACCAGATCCACGGGCACACTGATCAGTATTTCGTTACGCAATCTGGTAGCGATCCGGTTTTGCAGCTGTTTCAATACGCGCATGTCTTCCACAAAAAACTCGTTCTTGATCTCGACCTTGACCCGCATCTGATCCAGATAGCCTTCGCGCTCAAGCACAATCTGGTAATTCTGCCCGACCTCAGGCATGTCCATGAGAATCTTCTCAATCTGCATCGGGTAGATATTCACGCCCTTGATAATAAACATATCGTCGGAGCGGCCCAAGATCCGGTCTATACGGCGATGCTCCCGACCGCAGGGGCAGGAGCCGGGCAAAAAGCGGGTCAGATCTTTGGTCCGGTAACGGATAAGCGGCATGCTTTCACGGCACAAGGTGGTCAGGACCAGCTCTCCGATTTCTCCTACGGGAACGTGCTGCCCTGTATCCGGGTCGATAATTTCCGGGAGATAGGCATCTTCCCAGACGTGCAGGCCGTTTTGTTCCAGACATTCGAAGGCCACGCCGGGCCCGTTCATTTCGGACAGGCCGTAGGAATTATAGGCCTTGATGCCGTAAATTTCCTCGATGCGCTGGCGCATGGCCTCGGTGTGCGGCTCGGCCCCGATCAGGGCTATGCGCAGACGCAGACGATCCGCGGTGTAGCCCAGTTCTTCCTTCACCGTGCTCAAATGCATGGCATAGGATGGAATGATATGCACCACCGAAACGCCGAAATCTTCCAGCATTTTGAGCTGGCGCTTGGAATTGCCCGCCCCGGCCGGAATGGTCAGACAGCCCAGACGCTCCGCGCCGTAATGGATGCCCAGACCGCCGGTAAACAGGCCGTATCCGGCCATGTTCTGAAAGGTATCTTCGGGGCGGACGCCGACCATATGCATGCAACGAGCCACGAGATCCGCCCAGGTATCAACATCCTTTCGGGTATAATAGATAACCGTGGACGAACCGGTCGTGCCCGAGGAGGCGTGCAAACGGATCATCTCCTCCAGCGGCCGGGTCAGCATGCGGGCAGGATACGCCCGACGCAGATCGTCCTTGGTGGTAAAGGGCAGCCGTTCAATATCCTGCGGCCCGCGGATGCTGGCCGGATCCACACCGGCTTCCGCAAAATGACGCGAATAAAATTCCGATGTGGCCGCACGCTGCACGCTGTTCACAAGACGAGATGTTTGGACGGCTTCGATTTCCTGGCGGGAAAAAAATTCTTCCGGGCAATAGGCATTCATGGCGTTTCCTTGCATGGACCTTTGCGCGCAATCAGTACACGCAACCGTCTTCCGAGGGCAGGCCCACTTCTTTTAGATTATCGAACACGGTGTATTGGCCGAAATAGGCCAAGCCACTCTTTTCCATTTTCCACTTGAACTGTAAGTGACTCATCCTCTTGTACGACGGTGCACGTCCAACATCCAAAACGACTTTGTCCACAAGAGCGATGCTTGTCATCTAAAACCATCGTTGGGCATTCGTCATCGTCTGCACTTGCATCGGCGCAAATTTGAAATAATTTCGAGCCACCTGCATCCCAATGCGAAGTCCGTCCGCAGCCGTGAACACTTCAGATCCGGGCCAGCTCTTCCTTCACCTTGTTGAAGCGGGCCACCACGCTTGCCGAGGGCGGCGCGCCCAGCAGGCTGAAGAGGACGATGGCCGCCCCTCCGAAAAGGAAGCCGGGCACGATCTCGTACAGACCGAGCCAGTTGGCCTGCTTCCAGACCAGAACCGTTACCACGCCGGTGATGATGCCGGTCAGGACAACCGAATCGTTCCACGACATGTGCACAGCTCCTCTGGACGGCGGACCGCCCGTTCAGTCGACAGGGAGGTTGTCCATGCCCGGTGCAGATCGTTGCTCAGCAAAAACCGGGCCGACGGGCAACCTGGTTCCAGACGCGATCAGCTCGGAGATGAGTCGAGATAGAGTCTGATATTGTCGGCTATGCTCTGGAAGATCCTGATGAAATCCTCCTCTTCCTTCTCCAGCAGGGTGATGCGGAAGCCCTGCAGGTCGGTGGCAAACGAGGAGAGCGGCACCACGCAGTGCCCGGTCGAGGCCAGCAGATAGTAGACAAAACGCTTATCGAGCTGGACGCTTGCCCCGGAAACCATGCCTTCCACGGTCTTACGCACCTCGTCGCTGGCAATAGGCAGGGTCTGCTGATGGTTCAGTCTTCCAGCCTCGAAGACCACGGTCATATAAAACGCGCCGTTGGTCCGGTTGACCAGCACGCCCTTCACGTCCTTGAAAATATCGTAGGCCAGGTTGGAGTAGCGCTCGTAGCGTTTGATCCGCGCCTTCAGGTGGGACTGGTACAGGGGGTGCGACTTGATCCGGGGCAGCACCCGCTGGGGCAGGGTGGCCGAACAGACCTCGAGCATCTTGGCGTTGAGGATCGACTGCACATAGGTGGCGAACATCGGGTCGCGCTTGCGGTTGTAGATCTCGATCCAGCCGCAGCGGCTGCCCGGCCAGGGCAGTTCCTTGGAGATGCCGCGCATGCAGATGGCCGGCACCTTGTCGCCGATCACCGTGCACAACGGCACGCCCACGGTCCCGTTGTAGGTCATGTTCTGGTAGATCTCGTCGCAGATGATGAACAGATCGTTCTTCTCGCAGATCTCGACAATGGCCCGCATGATCTCTTCCGGATAGACCGCGCCGGTGGGATTGTCCGGATTGATCACCAGGATGCCCGCCACCGCCGGATTGTACTTGATGTGGTTTTCGATGTCCGCAATATCCGGATACCAGAGGTGGTTGGGATCCAGAATATAGGTCACGGGCTGGGCGCCGGCGTGGGCGGCCTCGGCGGAGGAGTGGGTGGTGTAGCTGGGCGTGGGCACAAGCACCCGGGCCGTGCGGTTAAGAAACCCGAAGACCTTGGCAATGGCGTCTCCCAGGCCGTTGAAGAAGATGACGTCCTCGGCGTCGATCTGCACCCCGCCCCGCCGATTGGTGCAGTCGGCCACGAACTGCCGGGTCTCCAAGAGGCCCTTGGTCGGGCTGTAGGCATAGGTCGCGTCCTCGCGCACCGCCTCGGCCACGATCTCTTTCATCCAGTCGGGGATAGCTTCGCCCTTGGCCACGGGATCGCCGATGTTTTCCCAGTTGACCTGAATGCCCATTGCCTGAAGTTTTTCGCCCACGGAAACGATGTTGCGAATTTCGTAGGTCAGCTCACCCGCGCCAGCGTGGAGGATATTGGTCCGCATTGCTCACAGCTCAGAGAAGAGATAAAAAAAGAAGAGGCTGTCTGTCTCCGCCGGATAATCGGCCGGAGCCGGACGCCTCCGCAAAGAGGATAACCTCGCATATTTATCACAAGATACAATACGCGTCAACCAACCAATACCCGGTTCTCCAGCAGGGCCGCCACTTCCCCCGCCTTGATCGCCCGCATCACCAGCGGTCCCTGAAAGAGCGAACACCCGCTTTGCCGCAAGAAGTCACGCTGCCGGGCATCAGTCACCCCGCAGGCCAGCACGGGCGATTCCAGGGCGCGACCCAGCCCGACCAGCCCCGAGACCAGTCGGCACGAGCGCCGCTGACCGGGCAATCCGGCCACCAGGGACGGATCAAGGGTCAACAGCTGCGCATCCAGATACTCCAGGCGTCCCAAAGAGAGCGAACCGTCTCCGCACTCGGTCACCGCCAGGCCGAAGCCGCTCTCCCGCGCCCGTTCGAGCCCGGCCAGCATGGGCGCGGTGGCCTCGGCCAGGTCCCGCGCGCGCAGCCCCAGCAGCAAGGGGCCCATGCCCGGGGAATCGGTGCGAGCCAGGTCGGCGGCCTGTTCCAGCCAGTCGGCATCGAGCAGCAGGCTGCCGTTGACCGGGAATAGAATCGAGGTGCCCTGTTGTACCTGTTCCGGCCAGCCTCTCCGATCTTCCAGGATCCGGGCCAGCATCCACAGCGACAACCGGTCCAGAAACCCGCCCTCCTCGGCCAGTTTCAGAAAATTGTCGGCCTGCACCAGGCCCGTCACCGGATGCCGCCACCAGAGCCGGGCCTCCAGACCGGCGACCCGCTCCTCCGGCAGGCTCAGCCAGGGCAGGTAATCGATGCTCAACCTGCCCTCATCCAGGGCGGCGCACAGAAAATCGCCATCGGAACACGCGGTGCGTTCGCTCGGCTGCAGATCCTGCCGATACCAGCAGGAGGTATTGCGACCAGCCTCCTTGGCGGCATAAAGCGCCATGTCCGCACACTTGATCAGCTCGTCCCTGGTTCGGGCATCTTCGGGAAACAGGGCCCCACCGATGCTGGCGCCGACCTGCAACCGGTGTCCCTTGGCCATGACCGGTTCCCGCACAGCCGCCATGATCTTGTCGACAACCACGGTCGCGCCTTCGCGACCAGCAACGCCGTCAAGCAGGAACACGAACTCGTCGCCGCCCAGCCGGGCCACGGTGTCGGACTGACGGCACTGGGCCTGGAGGCGTTGCGCCACCTCCACCAACAGGACATCGCCCACATCATGGCCCAGGGTATCGTTGATCTGTTTGAAATAGTCCAGATCAAGAAACAGCAGCGCCACCTCGCGCCGGTCGCGGCGTGCCTTGTTCAGCACCTGGGTGCAGCGGTCGGCAAAGAGCAGCCGATTGGGCAGACCGGTCAGGGCGTCGCGATGGGCCAGACGGTAGAAATGCGACTGGCTGGCCCGCAGCTCGTGCTCGATGCGCAGGCGGTCGGTGATATCGCGCCCTACCTCGATCACCGCGTAGATCCGGCCGTTCTGATCTGCCAGCGGCGAAATTTCCAGCTCAAAGGTATTGTTGATCCGGTTGCCGTGGTAGGGATTGTGGAGCAGCTTGGTCTGTTGTCTCTGCTCGCGCATCTGCGCCACCGGACAGGGGAAGCGCGAATCGGTGCACGGCGCATCCCCACCCCGCAACTGGTAGCACTGCGCGCCGCGCATGTCCTCGGTGGAGCCGTCTCTGGCAAACAGCCGCGCCGCAGCCCGGTTGATCAACAGCACGGTGTGGTTGAAGTCGATCACCAGAATCGGGTTGCTGGCCCCGTCGATCACGGCCTGCAGAAAATTGCGCTCCCGTTGCAGGGCTCGATGCAGTTGGCGGCGCACCTCGGCCACGGCCGCTTCCTGCTCTTTCTGTCGGGTGATGTCCTGGTGGGTGCCTGCCATGCGCAGCGGCATGCCGTTCTCGTCCCGCTCGGTGACCCGGCCCCGGTCAAGAAACCACTGCCAGGCGCCGTCCTGGTCGGATACACGGTAGGCAATGCGGTATTCCCGGGTTTTGCCTGCCAGATGATTGGCCAGCACGGCCAGGGAATGGTTGCGGTCGTCGGGGTGGATCTCCCGGCTCACCGTGTTCGGCACGCTCGAATGGTCGGACCGATAGTCGAGTTGCTCCCTCCGGCCGAGGCTGGTGTGCATGATGCCGGCGAGGATATCCCACTCCCAGAGCTCGGCATCCGCGGCCTCCAGGGCCAGACGGACGCGCTCATCCATCCGCTCCAGCTCCTGCAGACGAATCCGGGCGCTTTCCCGAGCGAACAGGTGGTTTAAGCCGTCGCCGATCGTCTGCGCCAGCCCCATGATCGCCCCGCGCAGGTCTTGGTCCATCCGGGGCAATGTCGTAAACGACAGCAGCATAAACCCCACCCGCCCCGAAAAGCGCCACAGGGGCGCGCTCAGAAAGTTCCCCCCGCTGCCGCCCCCGGCTTCCGGGCACAGGCCGCAGACCTCCTGGTCGCACAGCACCACCTCCCCTTCCAGGGCGCGCAGGCCGCACTCGGGCAACCGGCCCTCGCGGATGCGGGACAGCAGCAGCTCATGGTCGCGCGCCATGCCGGTTTCAGCCAGCGCCACCTGACCGGCTGCCTGATCCACCAGCACCAGGAGGGCGGCCTGGCTTTCCGGTATGGTGACCAGATGATCGCACACGCCCTGAAGCGCGGCAGCCGGATTTTCTTCACGAAGCAACAACCGGCAGATCTCTCCGCCGATTCGCAGTAGGACGAATTGAAGGGGGGGAACAGGCGCATCCATGAGGATCATTCTTCCTTTTTGGCGAAACAAGGGACGGAAAACCGGTCCGCACGGCCTGTTTCAGCTGATCTGATAGCTCTTCAGCTTGTTGGCAAGGGTCTTGCGGGTAATTTGCAAACGGCGGGCCGCCTCACTGCGATTGCCCCCGGTTTCTTCCAGGGTCTTGAGGATCAACGCCTTCTCGGCCTCGCGGATGGTGGAGGGCTCGCCGCCGCCCTCCGGGGCCGTGTTCAGCCCGGCCCAGCGCTGAATCGGCATCGGCAGGACGCCGGTGTCGAGGTATTCGCCGCGCATCAGGATCACTCCGCGCTCAATCGAGTGCTCCAGCTCACGAACATTGCCCGGCCAGGGATACCGGTTAAGCACGTCCATGCATTCCGGAGTGATGCCGCGCACCTGCCGATTGTTTTTTTCCGCAAAGTGTTCCAGAAAAAAACCGGACAAGAGCGGGATATCGCCCTGGCGGTCGCGCAGAGGGGGGACTGTCAGTTCGACCACGTTGAGCCGGTAGTACAGATCTTCCCGGAACCGGCCGGCCGCGACCTCCTCCTCCAGGTTGCGGTTGGTGGCGCAGAGGATGCGGACATCGACCTGCAGGGTTTCCTGACCACCGACCCGTTGCAGTTCGTGCTCCTGCAAGACGCGCAGCAGCTTCGCCTGCATGGCGGGCGAGGTCTCGCCGATCTCGTCGAGAAAGAGGGTGCCGCCCTGGGCCTGGACGAACCGGCCCTCGTGGCGGCGGTCCGCGCCGGTAAAGGCCCCGCGTTCATGGCCGAACAGCTCGGATTCCAGCAGGTTCTCGGCCAGGGCTGCGCAGTTGACCGTGACCAGCGGCCCGTCATGGCGCAGGCTCCGGTGGTGCAGGGCCTCGGCCACCAGCTCCTTGCCGGTTCCCGATTCACCGGTGATCAGCACCGTTGCCTCGGTGGGCGCAACATGCACGATCAGCTCCCACAGGGCCCGCATGGCAGGCGAGTTGCCGATGATCCGGCCGTCGTCGCCGTAGGTCTGTTCTTCGGAGGACGCGGCGCCCTCCTCCTGCCGCCGGTGCCCGGTGGCCGCATCCAGGGTGGCCCGCAGCCGGTCGAAATCAAGCGGCTTGGTCAGGTAGTCGTACGCGCCCTGCTTGATGGCCGCCACCGCCGAATCCACCGAGGAAAAGGCAGTCATGATCACCACCGGGATGGCCGGATTGATGGCGTGGATGCGCCGCAGCGCCTCCATGCCGTCCATGACCGCCATGCGCACGTCCATCAGGATGGCGTCAAAGGGCCCCTGTTCAACCGCGGCAACCGCGGTCAGGCCATCGTCCGCCTCTTCCGCGCCCCAGCCCCACTCGGCAAAAAGCGACCGCAGCATGAACCGGTGCACCTGCTCGTCATCCACAATCAGAATTGTGACCCGTTTTTGTTCCTCCACTGCCCCGCCTTTTTCCCGACATTGAAAGTGCGACCGACCCGGTCATTTCCAGAGCATCCCGGCCGCAAAACGCCTATAGTGCGGCCCATGGAACGCACGCTCACCATACACAAGGTTATTGCCGGCGGCAAGGGGTTGGGCAGGCTGGAAGACGGGATGGTGGTGATGACCACCGGTGTCCTGCCCGGTGAAACCGTGACCGTCCGCCTCGCCAAAAAGTACCGCAACCATCAGGAGGCTGACCTGCTCCGGGTAGTGGAACCCTCGGACCAGCGCATCGACCCGCCCTGCCCGCTGTACGGCCGCTGCGGCGGCTGCAACCTGCAACACGCCCGACCCGAGACCCAGCTGACGCTGAAAGAGGCCATCCTCCGCGAGTCCCTGGAGCGGGCGCACCTGGAGTGCGATGGTATCTTCCAGCCGGCCCTGGCCTCGCCGCGTGGCCTGGGCTACCGGTTCCGGCTGCGGCTGCACCTGGACCAGCAGGGACAGATCGGCTTTCACCGCAGCGCGAGCAACACCGTGGTGCCGGTTCAGCGCTGCCTGCTGGCCACTGAACCGCTCAACCAGGCCATTGCCGGGCTGATCGACCAGGGCCTGCCCCAACGCCTCGCCGGGCTGGTTGCGGCTGTCGAGCTGCTCCAGAGTCCGGATGATGACCGGATCATTCTGGCCCTGGAACCACGCGCCGCAACAGGCCCAGCCCAGCTCTCCGCCCTGCTTCCGGGCTTGAGCGAAACTGCCGATGCAGTGGTATTCCGTCCGCCGCCGGGGAGGACCGGCGAGTTCCCGGAAGTACCGGCGGAACTGAGCCAGAGTTTCAGCCTCTTTGGTCGCAGCTGGCAGCTCCGCTGGGATCACCGCTGTTTTTTCCAGGTCAATGCCTTGCAGAATCCCCGCCTGATCGCAGCAGCCCTGGAGCTTATCAAGACTATAGAGACACCCCCCGCCTCGGGGAATGCGTGGAACGCGCTGGACCTGTTCTGCGGGGCAGGCAACTTTTCCCTACCTTTAGGGATCTTAGGGCGCACCGGGGCACGCGTGACCGGCATCGAGGCCAACCCGCACGCCGTTTTCTGGGCCAGCCGCAACGCCCAAGAGGCCGGTCTTGCCGATGCCCGCTTTTTTGCAGCTGACGTGGGCAAGCGCCTGCACGCCCTCGTCAAACAGCAGGCCCGCTTCCACACCATCCTCTTTGATCCGCCCCGCCAGGGTCTGGGCAAGGCCGCGGCCCTTCTGCCCCGCCTCAAAGCCCGGCAGATCATCGCCGTCTCCTGCGACCCGGCCACCCTGGCCCGCGACCTGGCCCTCCTGGTGCAAGGCGGCTACCGGCTGCGCTCCATCCGCGCCGTGGACATGTTCCCCCAGACCCACCACATCGAAGCGGTCGCCCTTCTGGAAAGGATTTGACATCGCGGACAGGGCAAACTATCCTGACAGGTTTCAACCAACAGACAGCATCTTCCGCCGCCCGCACGCGGAAGCGCCCCGCAATCTTCTCCGCACGATCCGATGGACACGACAAACAACCTGCTTATTCAGCGCCGGGAAAAGGCCGAAGCCCTGGCCGAGGCCGGCGTCAAACTGTTCGGCAACACCTTCACCGCACCCCAGCCCATTGCCGAGCTCCTGCCCCGGGGAAAGGGCCTGGAAGCCGAGGAGCACGACGAATCCGGCACCCGCCACCGGGTGGCCGGCCGGGTCATGTCGATGCGCAAATTCGGCAAGGCCGCCTTTTTTCACATCCAGGACGCCTCCGGCGCAATGCAGGTCTATGCCCGCCGCGACCTGCTCGGCGAAGAATGCTTCAGCCTGTTTAAAAAATGGGATGTCGGCGACATCGTCGGGGTCGAGGGCCGACTGTTCCGGACCAAGACCGGCGAGCTGTCCATCGAGGCCGACCATCTGGAGATGGTCACCAAGTCGATGCGGCCGCTGCCTGAAAAGTTCCACGGCCTGACCGATGTGGAAACCCGCTACCGGCAACGCTATGTCGACCTGATCGTCAACGCCGAAACCCGCGAAACCTTCCGCAAGCGGGTGGAGATCATCCGCCTAATCCGGGAATTCCTGAATAAACGCGGCTTCATGGAGGTGGAAACACCGATGATGCAGCCGATACCCGGTGGGGCCACGGCCAAACCGTTTTGCACCCACCACAAGGCTCTGGACATCGACCTGTACCTGCGCATCGCCCCGGAACTCTACCTCAAGCGGCTTCTGGTCGGCGGTTTTGAACGGGTGTTTGAAATCAACCGCAACTTCCGCAACGAGGGCCTGTCCACCCGGCACAATCCGGAATTCACCATGTTGGAGTTCTATCAGGCCTATGCCACCTACGAAGACCTGATGAACCTGACCGAAGAGATGATCTCCGGGCTGGCCCTGGCCATCCACGGCGCCACCGAGATCGTCTACCAGGGCACCCCGGTCAGTCTGGCCCCGCCGTGGCGACGCTTGACCATGGAAGAGTCCCTGATCGAGGTGGCAGGCATTGCCCCCGAGGTTCTGGCGGACGAGGAGGCCATGCGGGCCCTGGCCCAGGAAAAGGGCATCACCTTGCAGCCCGAGGCCGGGCCGGGCAAGGTCAAGACCGAGCTGTTCGAGCTGCTGGTCGAGGAACAACTGGTCGACCCCACCTTCATCACCTCCTACCCCACCGAGGTGTCGCCGCTGGCCCGCCGCAACGAGGCCGACCCTTCGGTGACCGACCGCTTCGAGCTGTTCGTCACCGGCCGGGAGATAGCCAATGCCTTTTCCGAACTCAACGATCCGGCGGATCAGCTCCAACGGTTCCAGAAACAGATCGACGAGCGCGGCGACGACGAGGAGATCCATCCGGTGCTTGACCGCGACTATATCCGCGCCCTGGAATACGGCATGCCGCCTGCCGCGGGCGAGGGCATCGGCATCGACCGGCTGGTCATGCTCCTGACCGACTCGCCCTCGATCCGCGACGTGATCCTCTTCCCGCAGATGAAGCCGGAAAGTGGCGAATAGGCTCCAGCCATGGCCTCCTTCGAATGGTTTGTCAGCCTGCGCTACCTGCGGGCCAAGCGCAAGCAGAAGTTCATCTCGCTGATCACGGTGATCTCGATTCTGGGCGTGGCCGTGGGCGTGCTGGCCCTGATCGTGGTGCTTTCGGTCTACACCGGCTTCACCGAAGGGCTGCGCGACCAGATCATCGGGGTCAACGCCCATGCCCTGGTCCAGCGCTACGGCGCGCCGGTCACCGAGGTCGAGCAGGTGCAGGCCACGGTCGACCAGGTGGACGGGGTCGCGGCCACCACGCCCTATGTCAATGCCCAGGCATTGATCAGCTCGCTGGAGCAGTCCTCGGGCGTGATGCTGCGAGGCATCGAGACCGCCTCGGCCCTAAAGGTGCTCACCATCGGCAACAAGATGACAAGCGGCCAACTGACCGATCTTGACCGGCAGGGCGAGGTGCCCGGCGTGATCCTGGGGCATGATCTGGCCCGCCAGCTCCAGGTCGGTCTCGGCAGCCGGGTGCGGCTGATCTCGCCCAACGGCCCTCTCTCGCCCATGGGCGTCCTGCCCAAGATCCGTACCTGCGAGGTGGTGGGCCTGTTTGAAACCGGGATGTTCGAGTACGACTCCACCATCGGCTATATCGATCTGGACACCGCCCGCAGCCTCGCCGGTCTGAGTGCCGGGGCGCACGGCATCGAGATCCGGGTGCGCCACGTCGATCAGGCGGGCGTGGTGGCCGACCGGGTGCAGGCCGCGCTCGGGCCGGGGTATCTGGTTCGCGACTGGATGCGGCTCAACCGCAACCTGTTTGCCGGGCTGAAGCTGGAAAAACTCGGTCTGTTCATCGCCCTGGATCTGATCATTTTAGTGGCGGCGCTCAACATCATCAGCGCCCTGGTCATGGTGGTGATGGAAAAAAACCGGGATATCGCCATCCTCAAATCCATGGGCGCCACCACCCGCTCGATCATGCGCATCTTCTTCTATCAGGGCATGGTCATCGGGCTGGCGGGCACGGTCCTGGGCGTGGCCGGCGGACTGGGGCTGTGCGCCCTGCTCGCCCGCTACAAGATCATCGAACTGCCGCCCAATGTCTATCCCATGTCCACCATGCCGATCAAGGTGGTCTGGTTCGATGTCGGCCTGATCGCGGTGTCCGCCGTGCTCATCACCCTGTTGGCCACGCTCTATCCCTCGTGGAAGGCGTCGCGCATCCGTCCGGCCGAGGCGCTCAGCTATGAATGATCAGCCGTTGCTTGAGGCTCAGGCCCTGTGCAAGACATACGCCAGCGGGCACGACACCATCGTGGTGCTTGACCAGACCGATCTTGTGGTCCAGCGCGGCGAGATGATTGCCATTGTCGGCGCGTCGGGCTCGGGCAAGACCACCCTGCTCCAGATTCTCGGCACCCTGGATGCGGCCGACTCGGGACGCCTCCTCTTCCAGGGACGGGATCTGACCGACAAAAGCGAACCAGCCCTGGCAGACCATCGCAACCGCAACATCGGCTTCATCTTTCAGTTCCATCACCTGCTGCCCGAATTTTCGGCCCTGGAAAACGTGATGATGCCCGGCCTGATCAACGGCCAGCCGCACGATCCGTTGCGCAAGCGGGCCGTCGCCCTGCTTGACCGGGTGGGCCTGGGCAAGCGGCTTGGCCATCGCAGCGGCGAACTCTCCGGCGGTGAACAGCAGCGGGTGGCCCTGGCCCGGGCCCTGATCATGGAACCGGCCCTGCTCCTGGCCGACGAGCCCACCGGCAACCTGGACATTGAAAGCGGTCGACGTGTTTTTGCCTTGCTGCGCGAACTGAGCGCGGGTCTGGGCCTGGCCGTGGTGATGGTGACCCACAACCTGGAACTGGCCCACGGCATGGACCGCTGCCTGACCCTGCACGGCGGGCTTCTCCACCCGGCAGCTCCGGCCATGAACACCGAGGGCCCCTGAAAACGGCCCCCATCCTTCGGCCGTCTTCCAATCCAAACAAAAAGACGCCATGCCTCCGGCACCGCAGTACGCCACCCAACACAACACCTGGAGCCAGCACTTCAAATGGTTCCGCTACCGCATCAAGTCGGTACTACGCTACGGACACTGGGACTTTTTCAGCGACTTCAACATCGAGATCAACACCTCCTGCAACCGTCGCTGCACCTATTGCCCCAACAGCATCTTTGACCGGGGGGCGCTGCACAACGAGCGGCTGCTTGATGAGGCAATCTACTATAAACTGATCGACGAGCTGGCGGAAATCAGGTTCCGGGGCCGCATCAGCCCGCAGCTCTATGGCGAGCCCCTGCTCGACAAACGGCTGCCCCGCCTGATGCGCTATACCCGCGGCAAACTGCCCAAGGTGCGGATCGTTTTGATCAGCAACGGCGACGCCCTGGGTGTCGACCAGTTCGAAAACCTGCTGGCAGCAGGCGTGAACCGCTTCTCCCTGACCCAGCACGGCCCAATCATGAGCGCGACCATGTGCGAGCTGTTCGCCTATCTGGCCGACAGGCCCGACCGGCAACGCCTGGTGTCCTGCTCACGCTTCGACGAAACCACCCCACTCTACAACCGGGGCGGCCTGGTCCATCCACCCGTGGTCAACACCACGCCCCGTTGCGCCGATCCGGCCAATCCCGTGGCCATCGACGCGGACGGCAACGTCATCCTCTGCTGCCACGACTATCACAGCACCGTGATTTTCGGCAACCTCGGGGAACAAAGCCTGCGCGACATCTGGTTCGATCCGCGCTACCGCACCCTGCGCCGGGAACTGCGACAGCGGCGCTACCGCCTGCCCATCTGCAAACGCTGCATCGGCCAGGAGTAGAAAAGCTGCAAGCGGCGGCATCCGTTTCGAGGAGAAACACCAGCCGGTCACGGTCGATTGCGAAAAGCTCCATTCAGGACTTGACAAAATCACCCTGCTTGGAGGAAATTGTTCGACGAATAAGAGGACTATATTCACCCACAACCCGTACAGAAAACAGCCTGCTGACGTATGAATGCGGGATTTGGATACGAAGTGTCACTGGGGTTTATATTGCGATGTTGCAACCTGAAGGTGGTATGGAGAAACCATATAATTTTAGCCATACGGAGGAACGCAAAAGCCAGATGAGCACAAGCAATGATGATCGTTGGTTCTACTCGTTCGACGGTGACCAAGTTGGCCGGCGCGTTCAGACCTTGATTCTGGAGAATGACGTACCGGGCCTTGTCCACTTATCGCGAACGGTATCAAGTGCCGTAAAAACACTGCGGGACGAGCTGAACGGTATGGGGTGTGAAGTTCTTTTTGCGGCTGGCGATAGTGTCATGGCAGTCGGCCCGGGGCGGCTCGCTCTGGAGACATTGCCCATTGCAGAGAACGGCCTTACGTTTTCGGTTGGCGTCGGCCGCACACCTAGGGCGGCGCTGATCGCATTGGCGAAGGCCAAGACCAAGGGACGCGGCGAGATAGTCCGCTGCGAGGAGCTGTAAGAGTGGGCATCACTGGACGGGTTGTGTTCTACTCGCCGCGTGTGGACGCATACGCGGACGCGATCGCAGCGATGGTACAGCAATATCGCCCTGAAAAAATCGAGATTGCGTTCCTTCACGGCAACGACAACCCAACCTCACCACACAGAGGCGCAGAGCAAAGCGAGTTCATTCAAGAGCTGCATGCGAAGCTCGCGAACATCGGTACTTTGGCGCAACCATACCAGGAAGCCGCAACCACCGTGCTCGTGCCGTGTTCGTTCTCGCAGGAGCGGACAAGCGAGTTGCTTGTCGGAGTTGATGTACTCGATGTCACGACCGTCCCCAAGAAACTGTCCATAGAGATAGTGGCAGCGTCACTTCAAACCGGCGCACCAAGAGTCTGTGCGCTGCATTGGCTGGCGCGGTTCGATGGAAAACGCCAACTCCGGATTGGCCTCGACCCCTACAATTATGTTGATCTGACGCGACTCGAGCAGACGGTGGCATTACGAAGGTCCTATGTTGCACGTGCGAGACTTCTCTTGGGGATGGGTGCCTCCATCTTCGTGGTCGCGGCGCTCTCCATTTCCGCGCGGTGGTTCCCGGCGCTTGAGATGGCAAACGAGGCATTGAGGGCAGTGAGCGTGGCAGCCGGATGCGCTGGGCTCTGGCTTGCTACCCTAGGCGGTGGTAAGTGAGGGCGACGGCTAACGACCGGTTGTAGCGCACCTCCCAACAAAAAACGCCGTCCCCCTTGCGGGAGACGGCGTGCGGACCGGAAATCCGAGGCCCAGCCCAATTATCCCAGATGTTCGAGGACGATTTTCAGCATCCTTCGGACCGGTTCGGCCGCGCCCCAGAGGAGCTGATCGCCGACGGTAAAGGCGCTGAGGTATTCGGGGCCAAGATTCATCTTGCGCAAGCGGCCCACCGGAATATCCAGGGTACCGGTCACCCGGGCAGGGGTCAGATCCTTTAAGGTCGCCTCCTTGGTGTTGGGCACCAGAAAAACCCACGGGTTATGCGCGGCAATGGCCTGCTCGATGTCGGCCAGCGGGATATCCCGCTTCAGCTTGATGGTGAAGGCCTGGCTGTGGCAGCGCATGGCGCCGACCCGCACACAGCAGCCGTCCACCGGGATCTGTTTCGGGCTGTTCAAGATCTTGTTGGCCTCGGTGGCACCCTTCCACTCCTCCCGGGTCTGCCCGTTTTCCATGGCAATGTCGATCCAGGGGATCAGGGCGCCCGCCAGCGGCGCGCTGAAGTTGGCTATGGGAAAGGCGGCATCGCGCATGGTGCCGATCACGTTGCGATCCAGCTCATGGATGGCGGTGGCCGGATCGTCGAGCAGTGCCGAGGCCGCATTGCCGATGCTTCGCATCTGCGCCACCAGCTCGCGCATGTTTTTTGCGCCCGCGCCCGAGGCGGCCTGATAGGTCTGGCTGCTGACCCACTCCACCCAATCGTTGGCAAACAGTCCGCCCAGGGCCATCAGCATCAAGGAAACCGTGCAGTTCCCGCCGATGTACTTGCGGATGCCTTGGGCCAGCCCCTGGTCGATCACGGCCCGGTTGACCGGGTCGAGCACGATGATCGAATCCGCATCCATCCGCAGGGTGGAGGCCGCATCGATCCAGTAGCCCTTCCAGCCGGTAGCCACAAGCTGCGGGTAAACCTCACCGGTGTACGCGCCGCCCTGACAGGACAGCACGACATCCATATCGGCAAGCAGCCCGATATTGAGGCCGTCGAGCAGTTCATACACCGTGCCGTTCACCTCGGGCCCGGCCTGACCCGCCTGCGAGGTGGAAAAAAAGAACGGCTCGTAGCCCTGAAAATCCCCCTCCTGCCGCATCCGCTCCATGAGCACGGAGCCAACCATACCGCGCCAACCAACAATCCCGACCTTTTTCATAGTCTCCCTTCCCGAGTGTGGAGAGCGCCTGCTCGTCACAGGCGGAAATATTTTTTCAATTCCCCGGCAATCAGCGGGGCCACGGAAAACACTTCCAAAAGATCATCGCCGACCGTGCCCGGATAGGTATCGGCCCCGATGATCCGGGTGATGCCCCGGTCAATGAAACGCTGCCGGGCGTCACCGGCCAGCACTAGGTGGGTGGCCATGACCATCACGCCGGTGGCCCCGGCCTGATAGCAGCGATCCACGGTTTGCAACATCGAACCGCCGGTGCGGATCATGTCGTCGCAGATAATCGCCAACCGGCCCCGCACCGCCGAGGAGAGCTGGCCGACAATGGTCTGGTCCACATCGTAGCGGTCCTTGTTGGCAGCGGTGTGCGGACACCCCAGAAAACCGGCCAGGCGGGCCACCCGCTTGGAAAAACCGTAATCCGGCGAGACCAGCACGATGTCGTGCAGATCCATGGCAAGAATCTTGTCCACCGCCGCCTGTTCAGACCAGAGGTGCCCGGTACGGATCTCGCCGGTATGGGCGTGCAGCACCGATTCGGAGTGCAGGTCGACAAAGGCGACATAGTCCGGCCGCGCCCGGAAAATCTGGCGGGTGCGGGTGATGCCCTTGGGAATCTCGCCGGAATCGTGCTTGGCCCGCTCCATGGTCGAGTAACCCAGATAGGGGATGACCACGTTGACCGACAGGGCGTTCCAGAACCGCGCCCCGGCAATCAGGTCGATCAGCTCCTGATGGTCGCTGTCGGTGGGCGTGGGCGCGACGATCACCAGATCCCGACCGGCAATATCACAGGGAAAGGCATGGTAGTGCTCGCCGTCGGCAAAGGTGCGGGTGATCATCTCGGTGACCGGAATCTCCAGCTCCCGGCCGACCTTGGCGGCCATATCCGTGCCGCCGGTGTTGCTGATCAGGATGATGTTTTCTTTGTCCCCTGCCCGTGCCGCCATGCCCACCTCCTGTCAATGACTGTTGTTGATCTCCTCGGCTATGGCATCGCCCATCACGGCGGTGGACACCGGCTCGACCCCCAGCACCGCAATATCCTGGGTCATGATCTTCCGGGAGAGCACCGCGGACACCGCCTCCTCGATGGTGGCGGCGGCCAGATCCTGTCCCAGACTGTACTTGAGCATCATCGCCGCCGACAAAATCTGGGCAATGGGGTTGGCGGTCCCCTGACCGGCGATATCCGGGGCCGAACCGCCCGCAGGCTCGTACAGCCCGAACTTGGTGGCGTTGAGGCTTGCCGAGGCCAGCATGCCCATGGAACCGGTGATCATCGCCGCCTCATCCGAGATGATGTCGCCGAACATATTGCCGCACAGGAGCACGTCGAACTGGTGCGGATCGCGGACCAGCTGCATGGTGGCGTTATCGATATAGAGGTGGTTGAGGGTCACGTCCGGATAGTCGGCCGCCACCTCGCAGACCACCTCGCGCCAGAAGACCATGGAGGTGAGGACATTGGCCTTGTCCACCGAGGTGACCTTGCCCTGTCGCAGCCGGGCCGCCTCGAAGGCCTGCTTCGCGATGCGGGTGATCTCGGCCCTGGTGTACACCTTGGTGTCCCAGGCCCGCTCGTCGTCGCCCTTGCCCTCGCGCCCCTTGGGCTGACCGAAGTAGATGCCCGAGGTCAGCTCGCGCACCACCAGGATGTCGAAACCGTTGCCCACGATATCCGGCCGCAGCGGACAGGCCGAGGCCAAGGCCCGGAAGACCTTGGCCGGACGCAGGTTGCAGAACAGGTCGAAGTGTTTGCGCAGGGGCAACAGGGCCGCCCGCTCGGGCTGATCTTCCGGGGGCAGCTTCTCCCACTTGGCGCCGCCCACCGAACCAAACAAAATGGCCTCGCTCTCCTCGCACACCTTCAGGGTGGCGTCGGGCAGGGCCTTGCCGTGACGGTCGATGGCAATGCCGCCGACATCCGCTTCGGTGTAGTCGAGCTGGAACTCAAATTTTTTCTGGGCAACGTCCAAAACCTTGATTGCCTCGGCCACGACCTCAGGACCGATGCCGTCACCGGCCAATACCGCAATTTTATGTGCCATACCATCCTCGTGGGCTTGCGAAAAAAGCGTACAAAAAAAACAAAATCAAACAGCGTTGCGTCTTCGTTCCTACCAGATCATCCGCCATTCTTCCAGCAAGAAGTTCAGGGAAGCCGCACCACGGCTAGCAAACGAGGCGCGCCGGAAAAAGGCAGGCGCAGCCGGGTGGTCAACTCCACCTCCCAGGGCCCGGTGTTCCAGGGAAAACCAGCCAGGGCCTCTTCACGCGCCAGCATCAACACCGCCCGGACCGCAGGCGTCATCAGCGGCCGGATCAGCTCCAGAAAACGTTCCGGCTCAGCCAGGGCCCGGCTGACAACGTGAGTGAAACGGCCCTGCAGATCCGCACGGTGCTCCTCGATCCGGTCGGCCACCAGCTCGACATTGGTCAGGCCCAGGGTGCGAATCAGATACTTAAGAAAACTCACCCGCTTCTGCCGGGGTTCGACCAGGATACAGGCCAGTTCGGGCCGGGCGCAGGCCAAGACCAGACCGGGAAACCCGGCGCCGGTCCCGATGTCGAGCAAGCGGCCGCCCGTATCCGGCAAAAGCGGCAGCAGGGTCAGCGAGTCCAGAAAATGCAGCTCCACCGCCTGCTCCATGGTGGTGTTCCGGGCCACCAGGTTGATGCGCCGGTTCCAGTGGCGCAGCTCGGCCTCGTAGCGTGCCAGTTGCTGAAGCACCGCATCCGACAGCGACAAGCCCAGGACCTCGGCCCCCTGCGCCAGAAGCTTGCGGCTGGGGGTCATGCAAGGCGCACGGCCACGGACGCGCCGTGGGCGTCCAGGCCCTCGATCGCGGCCAGCCGCCGGATATGCTCGCCCTCCCCGGCCAGAGCCGAGCGGGAATAGGCAATGACCGAACTCTTCTTGAGAAAGGTCTCCACACCCAGGGCCGACTCGATCCGGGCCGTGCCCATAGTGGGCAACACATGGTTGGGCCCGGCGGTGTAGTCGCCGGCAGCCTCGGGCGTCCAGTGGCCCAGAAAAATCGCACCGGCGTGGCGGATTTGTCCCAGCCGCGACCAGGGATCATCGATCTGGAGTTCCAGATGCTCGATGGCGATCTCGTTGGCCAGGGCAATAGCCTCGTCCAGATCAGCGGCCAGGAGGATGAGTCCCCGTTCCTCCAGCGAGGTACGGGCGATCTCGGCCCGCGACAGGTTCGGCAGCTGGGCCTCCAGCTCGGCAACCACCACCTCGGCCAGGGGGCGGCTCGTGGTAATGAGCACGGCCAGGGCCTGGGGATCGTGCTCGGCCTGGGCCAGCATGTCGGCGGCGACGAAGCGGGGCTGGGCGCTGCCGTCGGCAATAATCAGCACCTCGCTGGGTCCGGCCAGCATGTCGATCCGCACCCGGCCCATGACCTGGTGCTTGGCCTCGGCCACATAGCGGTTGCCCGGCCCGGCAATCACGTCCACCGCGGGAAGCGTGGCCGTGCCGTAGGCCAGGGCGGCAATGGCCCAGGCCGAACCGACCTTGTACACCTCGTCGATGCCGACCTCGCGGGCCGCGACCAGAAGCGCCGGATGAATCCGGCCCTCCGGCGTGGGCGGGGAGACCATCACCCGTCGACGCACTCCGGCAATCGCCGCCGGGATACCGCCCATCAGTACCGAGGAAACCAAGGGCGTCGAACCCTGACGGCCGCCGGGCACATACAGTCCGGCGCTGTCCACCGGCCGCACCAGTTGCCCGGTGATCGCGCCGTCCTCGCGGGTGAGCATCCAGGATTTTTCCCGCTCATGCTCGTGAAAATCGCGAATATGCTCCGCAGCCAGACGCAGGGAGGCAAGGAAATCGTCGTCAACCTCGTGGTACGCCTGCTCGAACTCCTCGTCCGTGGCCCGCAGGGTCTCCAGGGTCAGCGAAGGGCAGTCAAAGCGGCGGCTGTAGTCCAGCAGCGCCGCGTCCCCCTCCCGCCGGACCCGCTCGATGATGGCGGCCACCTCCTTGCGGCAGTCCCCCTCACTTTCCCCGGAAAAACGGTCGCGGAGGGCAGCCAGCCAGCCCTGCCCCTCCGGACTGCTGGTCCGGGCCGTACGCACGTGCAGTTTCATCATTTTTCCGCCTCCTTGAATGTGACCTCAAGATTGGCCAATGCTTGACAAAAGAGGGCATTTCTACCACGACGCCCCTCCCCTGTCAATCAGGCGCCGAGGTTCAACTGCCATGACGGTGGAACCACTGTTCCACCTCCCGGGCGGTGAACACCTTGAGCACCGGACGGCCATGGGGGCAGTGGGAAAAGACCTCGCTTGCCTCCATCCGCGCCAACAGCTCCAACATCTCCGCCGGATACAGACGGTTGCCCGCCTTGATCGCCGCCTTGCAGGCCATGGAGGCCAGCAGCTCGTCGACAGCCCGGGGGACCGGCAGCCCGGCATCGTCGCCCAGCGGACCACGCAACCCGTCCAGCACCTCGTTTAAGAGGGCGCCGGGTTCCACCTGTCCGGCCGAAGCAGGCACGGTCTTGATCACATGGGTGGCCCCGCCAAAGGGCTCCACCTCCAGTCCCAGGGCGGTGACCAGATCGGCCCGTTGCTCCAGGGTCTCCTGCCGGGTGGGGCTCAGCTCCACTGTAACCGGCAGCAGCAGGACCTGGCGGGGCAGCGGCGCGGCAAGGTACTGCTGGCGCATCTGCCCGTAGAGCAGGCGTTCATGGGCCGCATGCTGGTCAATCACGATCAGCCGCCCCTGTTGCTCGCAGAGCAGGTACAGGGAAAAAAGCTGGCCGATCAGGGTGAGTCCGGCAAAGACCCGCTCCGGCTCTGGCTCCGTCCCCGCCATCGCGGCCGGTTGTTCCGGCGCTGCGGTTTCGCCGGTTTCGCTCCGACTGCGGGCAGCCTTGATCTCTGCCCGTGGCCGGGCGGACCGGTCGACGATGATTCCATCCGGCCTGGCTCCGGGCAGGGGAAGCGGCTCGGCTGTCTTCAGCTCGTCATGCTCTTCCAGGCAGACTGAAGCGCCAAGGGGGGCATCGGCATGGTCAGTACGAGACGGTGCGTCGACTGTATCGACAGCACCGCCCTCCTCCGGGACTGCGGCCGCACCTGGCCGCCCTTTCGCGTCGGGCAGGGCAAAGATAGAGGCGCGCAGCTGCTCCTGATGCCGGGCCATGGCGCTGCGCACCCGTTCGATAATCAACCGGCGCACCTCCTCGCTTTGCCGGAAGCGGACCTCGCGCTTGGCCGGATGCACATTGACATCCACCTGATCCGGCTCCAGCCGCAGCACCACCAGCCCGGCCGGTTCGTAGCCCTTCATCAGAAAACCGCGCATGCCCTCCAGCACCGCATGACGGACCATGGCGTCATGCACCGGCCGGTCGTTGACCAGGATGCGCAACCGGGCCCTGCCGGACGGGGCTGACTCGGGCAAGAGCAGGAAGCCGCCGATCCGGGCGCTCTCCTCCCCCTCCCCGGCTTCCCCGGCCGGGGCGTCCAGGTCGAGCAGCTCCTCGCGGTAGCGGAAGACCTCGCGCACCCGGTCGGCCAGCTCCGCGCCGGGCGCATAGTCCAGAACAACCCGGTCATCGATCCGCAGGACGAAGCCCACCGCCGGATGGGCCAGGGCCTGGCCCCGAACCGCCTCCTCGATATGGGCCAGCTCGGTGCGGGCAGACTTGAGAAACTTGCGCCGGGCAGGCATGTTGCCGAACAGGTGGCGGACCTCGATCACCGTACCCGGCGCGCATCCCTCGGCGCGGATTTCGCGGAGCACGCCGTAGCGCAGTTCGGCGCGAACTCCGGCTACCGCCTCCTGCTGCCGCGACACAATGGTCAGCCAGGAAACCGAGGCAATGCTGGGCAGGGCCTCGCCGCGAAACCCCAGGGTGGCGATGGCCGCCAGCTGGGTCTCGTCGTGCAGCTTGGAGGTGGCGTGCCGCTCGATGGACAAGAGCACGTCGTCCTCGTCCATGCCGCAGCCGTCGTCGGCCACCCGCAGCAGGGTCGTGCCGCCGCCCTCGACATCGATGTCGATCCGTCCGGCCCCGGCGTCCAGGCTGTTTTCCATCAGCTCCTTGACCACCGAGGCGGGCCGCTCCACCACTTCACCGGCCGCGATCCGGTTGGCCAGCTGTTCTGAAAGAATGCGTATTCGGGACACGGGAATTCGGGAAACCTTGGTTTAACGATGTCGAAAAGCGGAAATCATGGTAACACGGGCTACAACCACGCGGGCATCAGGCTATCGGAGAGGCTTGCGGAGCGTCCTTGCGCCGCGTGCAACGCTTACGACCGACGCGTACAACCCCCAAGCCCGCGCCCGTCCACACTACCGTTTCTTCGTGTCCTTGTCCATCAAACCCGCATCCCCTGCCGACGAACCCGCCCCGGAAGACCCGTTCACGGGCCGGGTGCTCGATCAGCGGGCCCTGTGCACCCTGCTGCTGACCATCGCCGGGGTCGTGGTCCTGCTCATCGGCGCGATCCTGTCCTGGTTTTCCAGCCTGCCCGACTTCCGCACCGCCGCCGACTACCAGCCCCAGGTGGCCACCCTGCTGCTCGACAGCACCAACCGGCCCATCGACGCCATTGCCAACGAATTCCGCATCCTCACGCCCTACGCCGACCTGCCGCCCCTGCTGCCCCGCGCCTTTGTCGCGGCCGAGGACAGCCGATTCTGGGAACACGAGGGGGTCGACGGCTGGTCCATTGTCCGGGCCGCCTTCAATAACCTCCGTTCCGGCCGCCGGGCCCAGGGCGGTTCCACCATCACCCAACAGGTCACCCGCTCGCTGCTGCTGAACCGGGAAAAGAGCTATCGCCGCAAACTGGCCGAAGCCGTGCTTTCGTTTCGCCTGGAACGGATGCTGAACAAGGAAGAAATCCTCTACATCTACCTCAACGAGATCTACCTCGGCGAAGGCGCCTACGGGGTGGAGGCCGCGGCCCTGACCTATTTTGGCAAACGGGCCCGGCAGCTCGATCTGGGCGAAATCGCCCTGCTGGCCGGGCTGCCGCAATCCCCCTCCAACTACTCCCCGTTCCGTCAGCCCGAGGCAGCGCGGGCCCGGCAGCGCTATGTGCTCAACCGGATGGCCGAGGACGGCATCATCAGCCCCGAGGCAGCGCGGGCAGCCTATGACCAGGGGCTGCGCACGGTCGGCAACTGGCGGCAGGGCATCAACGGGTATTTCTCCCTCTATGTCCGCAGCCAGCTCCAGACCGCCTTTTCCGAAGACGACCTGTTCCGCCGCGGCCTGTTCGTCTCCACCACCGTGGACAACCGCCTGCAGGAGGCCGCTTCCAGGGCGCTCCAGGCCGGAACCGTCAAGGTGGCCCTGCGCCACCCGAAAAACGGCCAGCCCCAGGGGGCCCTGGTCGCGCTCGATGCGGCCACCGGCCGGATCAGGGCCATGGTCGGCGGCGTGGATTTCAGGGAAAACCAGTTCAACCGGGCAGTGCAGGCCCGGCGTCAACCCGGCTCGGCCTTCAAGCCGCTGGTCTATGCGGCGGCCCTGGAGCTGGGCGTCCCCGCCGACTCCACCTGGCCGGACACGCCCCTTTCCCTGCCCGGCGCGGGCGGCGCCACCCCATGGAGTCCCCGGAATTTCCAGGACAAATACCAGGGAACCCTGTCGCTGAGCGAGGCCCTGATCTGCTCCAGCAACGTGGTGGCCGTGCGTCTTCTGCACCAGGTCGGGCTTGCCCGGGCCATGCCCCGCATCCGGAAACTGGGCATCGACTCCCCCATGGAGCCGGACCTGACCCTGGCCCTGGGGGCCTCGCCGGTCTCGCTTTTGGAGCTGACCAGTGCCTACACCGCCTTTGCCAACCAAGGCGTGCGCCACCCGCCGGTGGCCATCACCCGGGTTGTGACCGCGGACGGACGGCTCTGCTTCTGGCCCCGGCCCGAAGGCGAACAGGTGCTGTCCGCGCAGAACGCGGCCCGGATGCAACGGATGCTGGAAGAGGTGGTGCGGCGGGGAACCGGCAGAAACGCCGGAGGCGTGCCCGGAGCGGGCGGCAAGACCGGCACCACGGACAACGACATCGACGCCTGGTTCGTCGGCTCGGCAGGCGGCCTGACCACCGGCGTCTGGCTCGGCCACGACCGGGGCCTGTCGCTGGGCGAGGGGGAAACCGGCGGCAAGGCAGCCGCGCCGGTGTGGAAACAGTTCATGACCCAGACCATCCGCTGAAAGGAGCCCGCATGTTTACAGACAAAGCCCATCTGCTGACCCGCCTCTACGAGGGCACGCCCCTGGAGAAATGGCACATTGCCCGGATGCTGCACCAGCAGCTGGGAACGGCGCATCCTGGCCTGCCCGTCCAGGTAGGGCGCGAGCTGGACCGGCTGCGCGAGCATTGCCTCAGCCTGAGCGCGCATATGCGGGCGCTGGCCATGCACCGCCTCTGCGCCCACTGCGCGGCCCGGCCCGGGGGCGGCTGTTGCAGCGCGCTCATGGCGGACAACAGCGACGTTCCGCAGATCCTGATCAACATGCTGCTTAACCACCCGGTGGCCGCGCCCACGGAAAACGGGACGGAATGCGGTTTTCTTGGCCCGGAGGGGTGCCGGTTTCTGGTCAAGCCGATCTTCTGCCTGAACTACAACTGCACCCATATTGTGCACGCGACCAGCCCTTCGGCCCTGCGCGAGCTTGAAGCCCGCGCCGCTGCCGTGCTCGGCAGCCAGACCCGGATTGAAACCGCGCTGCTGGAAATGCTTCGTGCCGGGCTGTAAGAGAAAGCTAGAGGTGGTCCCCATTGTTTGGACAGGGAACAATGGTTTTTTAGCTTGTTTTTTTCCTCATCAGGCTGCCTTCAAGAGTCCTTCTTGGTAATAACGCTCCGGGGTTATCCCGTCCAGACTGCTGTGAGGCCGGGTCTGGTTGTAAAAGTTGATCCATCTGCCGATGCCGGCGCGGGCTTCCGAGCCGGTTTCGTATGCGTTCAGGTAGACGTTTTCGTATTTGAGTGAGCGCCAGAGGCGTTCGATAAATACGTTGTCCAACCAGCGGCCCCGACCGTCCATGGAGATGCGGATCCCCTTGTCTCGCAGGACGTTGGCAAAGG
The DNA here is from genome assembly GCA_050952385.1 of Desulfobulbus sp. Classification (GTDB taxonomy): domain Bacteria; phylum Desulfobacterota; class Desulfobulbia; order Desulfobulbales; family Desulfobulbaceae; genus Desulfobulbus. The sequence continues at coordinate 688,487 of JBMNKV010000001.1, forward strand.
CAAAGCTGGTAAACTGGCTGCCCTGGTCGGTGTTGAAGATATCTGGTTTGCCGTACTTCGCCAAGGCATCTTCCAGGGCCGAGACGCAAAAATCCGTGTCCATGGTATTCGACAGCCGCCAGGCCAACACTTTGCGGCTATGCCAGTCCATGATGGCGACCAAATACAGGAAGCCTTTGCGCATGGGAATGTAGGTGATATCCGCACACCAGACCTGGTTGCTCCGGTCTATGGTCAGGCCGCGCAACAGGTAGGGATAGCGTTTGTGTTCCGGGTTCGGCACGCTGGTTTTCGGCTTCTGGTACACCGCCATGAGGCCCATCAGCCGCATCAGACGACGGATGCGCTTTCTGCCGACGGGGTATCCCAGCGATACCATATAGCGACGCATCTGGCGCACACCCAGAAAAGGCCATTGGATGAAAGCCCGATCAATTTCCTGCATCAGCGTAAGATTGAAGGCCGATTCACCGGTTCTTTTGTAATAGAAACTGGAACGGGATATTTTGAGCAAGGCACATTGCCGGACAACGCTGAGCGTCCCATGGCCTGAATCGACCATGCTTTGCCTGCGGGAGACGCTCACCGCTTCCCCCAGGCTTTGGCTAAAAAATCGCGTTCCATGGTGAGCTGTCCGATTTTGGCGTGGAGTTCGTGCAGCTCCTTTTCTCTTTTGGCTTCTTCTGTTTTGACTGCACCGGAAAAGACGCCTGCCGCCGACTCTTTGAGCTGCTTCACCCATCTATGGATGAGCGTCTGGTGAACGCCGAACTCCGAGCTGAGTTCAGCAATGGTTTTTTCGCCGGAAAGGGCGGCCAAAGCCACCTTGGCCTTAAACGCTGGGGCATGATTCTTTCGTTTGGACATGGGTGTTCTCCTCCTGTAGTTGAGTAGCTATAACACCTGTCCAAATTTTGGGGAGCACTTCTGCTCTTGGAAGAGTGGAACGGCTGTAGAACCAGCCTTACACATGCCCAGATAAGCAGATTCCTGCTGAAGAAGGCAGTTTCCCCTTTTACTGCGCCTTCTTTTGAGCAGGCAATTTGTGCATCAAATTCCGAACCTGTTCAACCCTGGGCGTGGCGCCGATCTCTTGAAACAGGGCAAGTGAGCGCCTGAACATCTCTTTGGCCCGGTCAAAATCGCCACGGTTGAGGTAAACTACGCCCAGATTACAGTACTGAATTGCCATACCTTCTTTTCGACCCAATGACTCGTTGATTGCAAGTGAGCGCCTGTACATCTCTTCGGCCTGATCAAGATCGTCACGGTCGAGGTAAACTGTGCCCAACTTACCGTAACTACTCGCCATACCTTCTTTCTGGCCCAAAGACTCGTTGATTGCAAGTGAGCGTTTCAACATCTCTTCGGCCTGATCAAGATCGCCACGGATGTGGTAAACATTGCCCAAATTACTGTACTGATCTGCTATACCTTCTTTTCGGCCCAAAGACTCGTTGATCGCAAGTGAGCGCTTGTACAGCTCTTCGGCCTTCTCAAGATCGCCACGAGTGGCGCGAACTATGCCCAAATTGCAGTACTGATTTGCCATGCCTTCTTTTCGACCCAAAGACTCGTCGATTGCAAGTGAGCGCTTGAACATATCTTCGGCCTGATCAAGACCGCCACGGTCGAGGTAAACTATGCCCAAATTGCCGTAGGAAAGAGCCATACCTTCTTTTAGACCCAGTGACTTGTTGATTTCAAGAGAGCGATTAAACATCTCTTCGGCCTGATCAAGATCACCACGAGTGAGATAAACATTGCCCAAATTGCCGTAACTACTCGCCATACCTTCTTTTAGACCTAGCGACTCGTTGATCTCGAGTGAATCCTTGAACATCTCTTCGGCCCGGTCAAGATCGCCACGGGTGAGATAAACATTGCCCAGGTTACCGTACTGATCTGCTATACCTTCTTTTATACCTAGTGACTCGTTGATCGCAAGTGAACGCTTGAACATATCTTCGGCCTGATCAAGATCGCCACGAGTGGCGTAAACTATGCCTAAATTGCAGTAGTCACTCTCCATACCTTCTTTTCGATCCAGTGACTCGTCGATTGCAAGTGAACGCTTGGACATCTCTTCTGCCTGATCAAGATCGCCACGGGTGCGGTAAACTATGCCCAAGTTGCCGTAGGCAAGAGCGATTAAACTCCTATTATCATTGCTTTTGCCAAGATCTAATACCTTATTATAACATTGCTGCGCCTCATCCATCCTGCCGGAACGATAAAAAAGACGGCCTAATTGATTCCAGCCAATATGGTCTTCAGGATCCAGTTTTACAGATTCCCCATAATATTGTATTGCCTTCTCTGTATCATGAAAGAAGGCCAAAGAACCGACACGGCGTGCCGCATCGGCAGCCTCTTTCAAAGCCTCTTTACCTTCCTGTTTTTTACGTTCCAGTGTTGCCTGAAAGAGCGCCTCAGCCCTTTGCGTATCCCCTTGCTCTAAAAGAGCCAGTGCCTCTTGCACTCCTGGTTTTTCAATATTTCCTTGAAGTTGATGAAGTGTCTTTTGTAGCTCTTCAATTTGTATGTCCTTATTTTCTATTTCTTTATCTTTATCTGCTATTTCTTGATATTTATTTCCTAATTCTTCAAACAATCTTTCGGCGGTCAATTTAGTCTGATCAGGGTGAGCACTATTTTTTGGAGGAAAATTATAAGTATACACACCCCATAATCCCGCAACTACCATACCGATAAAGGTAAGTGTTGTCATAATTTGATACTGAAATGGCATACGCAAGAATCTTTGCCGAAATATTGACAATTTCATACGAAAGCCTCCGTCCATCCACCATAAATTTTGACCAAGCCGGTAGTCTATCCTTGGGGTGCATTCACCATCAGTCAGCAAGATTAACCACCTTTTTGCTTGCTTGGCAAGGGAAGGGGATTTGTATGCACAGGAACAGTCACCTTCAATCCTTTGGCCCGTCTTCACCCGCACCGCCGATAACCGGGGCGGTCCCTGGGCAGGTCGGTGTCGCATTCTGCCCGCTTCTCTGCTATTTTTCCCGTATTCAACCGGAATCATCCCCCAATCTACCCGAGGTGACCATGGAAACTGCATTTGCTGGTGTGAAGGTGCTTGATTTATCACGTCTTTTGCCCGGCCCTTTCTGCTCCATGCTGCTGGCGGATTTTGGCGCAGACGTGATCAAGGTGGAAGACCCGAAGGGCGGCGACTACATCCGCTGGTGGCCGCCGCTTTTAGGGAAAAACAGCGGCTTTCATGTGGTGCTCAACCGGAACAAGCGCTCCCTGACCCTGAACCTGAAAAAGCCGGCAGGCAAGGAGATCTTCTTGCAACTGGCTGCCAAGGCCGACGTGCTGCTGGAGGGCTTCCGTCCAGGCGTGATGGAGCGCCTGGGTTTGGGTTTTGATGTGCTTGAGGCCGTCAATCCCCGGCTGATCTATTGCGCCATCACCGGGTATGGCATGGATGGGCCGAGGGCGCAGCGGGCAGGCCATGATATCAATTATCTGGCACTGAACGGGGTGCTGTCCCATAGCGGGCCGCAAGGCGCTCCCACGATTCCGGGTGTGCAGATTGCCGATTTGGGCGGCGGCGCGCTGTATGCGGCCTTCAGCATTGCCACCGCCCTCTATGCCAGGGAGCGGATCGGCGTGGGGCAGCAGATTGATCTGGCCATGGCCGATGGCGCGCTGACCTGGAACTGCCTGCGCTGGGGACAGTACCTGGCCGATGGCACGCTCCCGACCACGGGCGATGGTTTTCTCAACCTTGGTTTTGCCTGTTATAACCTCTATCAAACACGGGATAACCGATACATGTCGCTTGGCGCGCTCGAACCGCAGTTCTGGCAACTCTTTTGTGAAACGGTTGGCCGCCCCGAGTGGAATCAGCCCAGCTATTTCGAGCCGGGCCCGCATCAAGACCAACTGCAAAAGCAGGTGGCGGCCCTGTTTCAGGAAAAGGATCTGGAGGAGTGGATACGGATGTTTGCACCGGTTGACTGCTGCTGCGAACCCGTGCTCAATATGGAGGAGGTCATGGCCGATGAACAGGTGCGGCAGCGCAAGATGGTGGTGGAGCTGCTGCATGAACGCTGGGGCGCGTACCGTCAGCTCGGCATTGCGCCCAAACTGTCGCGCACACCCGGCAGGATTACTAGCCATGCCCCGGAACTGGGCGAACACAGCGCCGAAATCCTGGCCGGTCTCGGCCTGGATGAACAAGCCCAGGCGCAGTTGCGCACAGACGGCGTCATTTGAACGGGCGGGATGGTGCAGTAAAAAAGAACCGGTGTGGAAGGATGCCGACGGCTGATGCTGCGCTTCAGCCGTCGCTGTCCGGCCTTTGCCGCTTTTCAGGAGGTGTACGGGCAATTTCTGTTTGCCCGCTGCGCGATGAAAAGAACCATAGTCGCACTCCTGAAGAAAGCGGTTTCCCCTTTTACTGTGCCTTGTTTTGAGCAGGCAATTTTTGCATTAGTCGTCCCTGAAAAAGGCTCTTTTTAGCTTACGGCTTGGTTCAAGCCATCCTCTGCCTGGGGTCGAGCAGGGCTGCCAGCCGGTACAACTCATGGTTCCGGTTGAGGATATGTTCCAGACGGTTGCGGAACATATCCAGCTGGAGCGTTGCCATCGACGTTTTGGGCCGCATGAAAATCACCCAAAAAAAATTGTTCAACGATCTCCCCCATCCCCCGCTCCATACAGTCAAGAAAGGAATGACCGCATTCCGGAAGGGAAATAAAGGAAAACGTCCCGCCGACCGAATACAGATCTGCCTGGCGCTTCATTGCCGCAACCCAATTCCTCCCCCGTTCAAGGCGGTTGCGCCCCTGGAGGGTATCGAGCCTTTTCTCCTTGCGCAGGGCGGGGTCACGCCGGATATCCTTGTCACCCACCACGACGCAAACCGGAACTTTGAGGAAGTCGGCGGGATCGAAACCTCTTCCGTTGATTGTGCCCGTTCCCCCAATACCGTAGGGAAAACGACTCCCAAAATCGGGCAGAGTGTACCATCCCGACGCCGCGACCACAGCGCGACGCACCCGCTTGGGATAGGCCATGATATAGCGATGCACAAACTGCCCGCCACCAGAATAACCGAACATCAAGGGCCGCGACGTATCAACAGCAAAGGTATCCGCAACTTCCTCAAGAATTTTCTGCAGGACGATGTCCGAGCGCAGTCCCCGCTTTCCCACCCCGAGACGTTGATATTCCGGGAAACGTTTTTTGGGAAAAAGCGGCGCCAACACTGCGATGCCATGACGCTCGGCAAAATCGATAAATCCCCTGACATGCTCCTTTGCCTTGCGATTGATGCCGTGTACCGCGACCAAAATCGTGGTGGGTCTCCAGGAGTTCTGCGGCAGATAAAGGTAGTAGCGTTGCCTTGTATCCGATGAAAGGAGTATGGAAAGAATCTTACCGCGACATGCACCTCGCTCGATCAGAAAAGCGGGAGGGGCGGATTCTCCGCGAAATGGGTTCGTCTCTTGTTGATACTCTGTTTCTATAAACATAGCGCCTTTTTCGTTCCTGTATTGTTTGTGTTTATCCAGTTCGGATCATCCTTCACTGATTCTGTTTTCCTGGAGTGTCAGAAACTCTTCGCCACTGAGGATGGTGAGCCCTCCATCTTCGATCAGCCAAATATCATCATCAGGGGCAATGGTCTCGTAATCATGACTGACGCGGAGGATGGTGCCGGGGAACTTCCGGAGAATATCGGAGAAGGTTTGCGTTGCCTCCCAGTCGAGGAAGTTCTCGGCCTCATCGAGGAGCAGGATTTTCGGTTCCCCAAGCAGGGCCCGGGCCAAGGTAACCATCTGCCGCTGTCCGAGGGAGAGATTCCCCCCCTCCTCGGTCACCCGAGTCTGGTCATGCTGGGGAAGCTCGGCAAGCATCTGGTCGATCCCACAGAGCTTCCACACCCGTTCGATCTCCTCTTCACTGGCCCGCGGATGACGGTAGAGGAGATTCCTTCTCAAGGTTCCGCGTAAGAGAGGAAGATCGGGGGCAACCACACTCACCGTCTCCCTGACCGATTTGGGATCGAGGTCGGCGAGGTCTTGCCCATCGAGAAGAATTGCGCCGGAATCCGGGTCCACCATTTTGGCGATAAGGGAAAGCAGGGTGGACTTGCCGCTGCCGTTTGCCCCCACCACCGTAATCCGACTTCCCGGCGGCACCACGACAGAGATGTCACGGAAGAGCGGATCGAAGCAGACTTCCCTTAACTCCAGCAGTCCAGGACCCGGGACAAAGGGGAGGTAGTCATCTTTCCTCGCAAATTTCGCCGGCATCTGCATGAAATTCTTTATTCTCTCCACCGAAATCCGTGAATCCTGATAATACTCGTAGACACGCCCCAGACCTCTCAGGGGGGGCAGGAGAAGCCCCACCACACTCATCGCCGCCACCACCACCCCCGGAGTGGTCAGGCCATTGGACACCTCACGGGCACCCTCCAGAAGAACCAGACCGGAGGCAAGGGTCGTCAGTGCCTGGGTCATGCCACGCATCGCGCCGATCCTCTTCGCCCGTTCCACCATCGCCTCGGTGAGACGTTCGCTCTGTTTGCGCAACCGTCTTCGTTCCCGTCTTTCCTGACCGAAAACCTGAACCACCGGCAAAGACGTCACCTTCTCGGTAACATTGGTCGCCAGATAGGTCCTGCGTTTCCGACTCTCCCGAGAGGCTTCGCGAATCGCTCCCCCGAGGAAGGAGGCATAAATGACCCCGACCAAAACCACCAAGAGCAGGGTCAGCCCCAGACGCCAGTTGAGCACCGCCATAGCTATCAGAGAAACCAGGATGACCATCCCTGAGACACTCGCCTGGACCAGTCCCATGCTCACCCAACGCTTGACAGCATTCAAATCGCCGATAAAACGCAGATTGAGGGCGCCGCGGCTACGCTCCTGCAACACCCTAGGACCGACCGCGCTCAGATGACGGTAAAGACGCATCCGGATCTGATGCACGTAACCCTGCCCTAACCTTTCCGCATCGACCCGTTCCATCGCCTGAAGCCATCCCAGGCCCAGGGCACAGAGCAAGAGCCCCAGCCCGACGAGGACGATATGAGAGAATTCCACAGGTCCGCTTGCAATGATCAACGAGTCAAAAATCCAACGGATAAGCAGCACGGAACAAACGGCACAACTCGCCTGGGCCACACCGTTACCGATCAGGCGCAAGAAGATAGGAAGGCGGGATCTGGCAAAAACAGATGGTATCTTCATCGTCGTTTCAAAAAGTGAAAATTTGCTATTGGGCTCTCTTGTTCACCCATCTTCATTGCTAGCAAGTATGCGCCAGGGTTTTTCCTTCTACGCCCAGGGAGTGCTCGATGATCAGACCAGAACTTTCGTATCTTTCGGGACGACGATAGGGAAAGCAGTGGAAGAGCCCTTGTGCAATCCGACTCGCTGCCAATTGGCGACTGGTGAGAATGGGAAGATCCAAACGCTGCTCCACTTCCTCTATAGCCAGGGGCGACATCGTAAACGCCCCGGAAACGGCGAGTAGAGGGATTTCGATCGCCCGCCGCAGCCACTCCGCCCCGGCAATGGTCCCCATCGAATCGGCGCCGGCAAAGAGCAGTCCGTCCACCTGATCGCGCAGAATTCGGGAGGAAAGCAAGTGCGCCGTCTCCTGCTGATAGAGCCCATCGGCAATCTCCGCAATCACCACATCCACCCCCTCCGCGGCAAATTTGGAGAAAATCGTTGTGGTAATTTTCTCGATCTTCTCCAATTCAAGCAGATAGGTGGAAGAAAATCCGGCATCGGTAAAATCGTAAACCGAGAGGGCCCCGGAATCGGTGTAGAGAAAATAATCCCCCGCCGCACCGGTACCGGTGATTTTCGCTGCCCCCACCTTCAGACCAGCGGCGCTCAGTCCCCGCACAAGACTGGCAGCAATGGTGGTCTTCCCCGCGTTCATGCTGGTGCCGACCACCGCCAGGGTCAGGGGAGATCGCCGTTCTCCGTGGGGGGACTCCTCCATTGCAAACTGTAAGAGATTGAGAACCCGGCCGTTATGATCAGCAATAAGACCGACCGGCTCGATAACGGTCGGGGGTTTCATTTTTCTGTGCTTCGAACGGCAGCGGGCGGCGATCCCGCCACAGGCCACCAGGTGGCAGGGAGCGAGGTTGTCGGGAACAATGCCCTCGAATTGGTCGGGAGCATAACGGTTGCCGTAAGCGACGATAATTTCATCGCCGGGGAAAAGATTGGCGCGACGTCCATTGGTAAGATGAAGACGCGTCTGTTGTCCCAACTCCACAACCCTTGCCAAAAGAAGATCCCCACTCACAGGAACCTGATCGGTCCTCAGGGACTGACCACGACCAAAGTCAACCCTTCTGGTCGTAAAAGCGGCCTTAGCGCTCTTTAAACGTTCCTGAAGCGAATAACCGTTGACGAAAAAACTCTTGCCTTTCATCCTCATATCTCCAATTTTCCATGTTGTTTGCTGTTCTGCTTCGCATCACCCTCTCTGCAATCAACCAAGATCAGGCCGTTTTGGGATATTCTCCACCCACGCCGTCCCAAAATCTTCCGCTGCCATCGGGGGTCTTTACTGGGGATAACGATCGAGGAGGTTTTTTATTCCCAACCCGGGGCAGATTTTTTCATTATTTTGCATAACATGCTGATATTACGAATTTCTTTTATTGGAAAAATCGATAAAAAACACGAGAGGTGGGAGGGGAAGAAAAAAGGGGAGCGCGTCTACCGTTCCAACCTCTTCCCAAAACCCAAAGGAGATGGATGTGGAGGAAGGGAGGATGAATTCAAGTTGCAAGTGCACCACGCAGGAGAACCCCATGCACTGGACCAGCCACCTTGCAACGCCCTTGGGCGTCTTCACCCTCACTGCCGACGAGCGGGGCCTCTGCGGTCTGGACTTTCCCGGCCCAACCCCGCCCGCAACCCTCCACCCGGCAACGCATCCCCTGCTGATCGAGGCGGAGTCCCAGCTGCTGGCCTACCTGCGCGGAGAGCTGCGGGCCTTCGACCTGCCCCTGTCCCTGTCCGGCACCCCGTTCCAGCTCCAGGTCTGGGAACAGCTCCGCGCCATTGCCTACGGCACGACCGCAAGCTACGGCGAGCTGGCAACACGGCTCGGAGATCGCGGTAAGGCCAGGGCCGTGGGCGGCGCGGCCCACGCCAACCCGGTGGCCATTGTGGTGCCCTGCCACCGGCTGCTGGGCGCGGACGGAAGGCTGACCGGATTCGGCGGCGGCCTGGCCATGAAGGCCCATCTGTTGCAACTGGAAGGCTGGCGTATCCGGGGCAGCGGCCGGAATATGCGGATAGTGCCGGAAAAATCAGGTACAATGAAAGAGAAAGCAACCCGGCAACAACGCATACCAGGCTGTGGAGGAACCGACCATGGTTGATATCATTATCGGCGCGATCGAACCCATCCGCCCCGAATTCAACAAGCCGCAGACCGGCGCGCCGGTGGTGACCGCCGAACTGCTGCACATTCGCGAGCCGCGCCAGCGCGTGCTGGGACCGGTGGGAACGGAGCGAAGAAAACAACAGCGGCGCGACCCGGCCAACGGCAAGGTGCTGACCCTGATGATCGACGACGCCACCCTCTTGCCGCATGATCTGGACGTGGGCCGCTACAAGGTGCTGCTGCGCTTCATGAAAAAATAGCGCGCCTGGCGATCAACCGGCACAGCGCCCGTCGCCGGAAGACGCAAGTGCGCTCCGGGGCTGCGCACTCAACGAGGCGAATCCACGAAACCCGGACAACAAACCTCGGAGAACAAAAACGGCCGTAGTCCCTTGGATGTTCCAAGGGACTACGGCCGTTTTCTCTCTTGCAGAGCCTACTAAAAAAAACTATTTGCGCAGGGTACCGGACAGGTCTTTCACCTTGTCCACGGTCTCCTTGATCTCGGTGTATTCCTTGACGCCGGGAACACTCTCCTTGAGCGACTCACCCACCTCGCGCAACTCTCGGGTCTCCCGGCGAAATGCGCCCAAGGCCTTGCCCAGGCCCGCGCCGAGATCGGGCAACCGCTTGGCGCCGAAAAGCAGAACCGCCAAGAGAACAATCAGCGCCAGTTCAGGCGCTCCGAGTCCAAACATATCTATCCCCTAAGACAACGCGCAACCGCGTTTTCAGGCGGTTTTATTCTTCTCGTCATCCTCGATCTTCCCGGCAGGCTCGCCCTCCGACCTGGTGGCCTCCTTGAAGTTGCGAATTCCCTTGCCGATGCCGCTGCCGATCTCCGGCAACTTGCCCGCCCCGAAAATAATGACGACGATAACCAGGATAACAATCAGTTCCGGCATGCCGAGTCCGAACATGTCTCACCTCACTTAACTAAGCAACACAGCAACAAAAGAGTCAAATAATAGCATTGGCGACAAAGCCCTGTCAACCGCCATCGCAGCCGGTGCGGAAGGCCGAGGCGATTTCCCGGGCCCGGGCAAGAATCGCCGGTTGATCCAGGGTCAGCAGGCAGCGGTCGCGCATCACCACCTTCCCGTTGATCACCGAATGGAGCACGTCCCCGCCCCGGGCCGCATACACCAGGTGGGAGACCGGATTGTACAGCGGGGTCAGGTGGGGCTGATCCAGATCGAGCACAATGCAGTCCGCCTTTTTCCCCGGCTCCAGACTGCCGATGGACTGCTCGGCCCCCAGCACCCGGGCCCCGCTCAGGGTGGCGGCCTCCAGAACCAGGTCGGCGGGCATGGCGGTGGGGTCCAGCTGGGCGGCCTTGTGGATGAAGGCGGCGGTGCGCATCTCGCCGAACATATCGACATCGTTGTTGGAGGCGCTGCCGTCGGTGCCGATGCCCAGCTTTACACCCGCCTCCAGCATCCGCGCTGCCGGGGCAATGCCCGAGGCCAGCTTGAGGTTGGATTCCGGACAGTGCGCCACCCCGACCCCGCGTTTGGCCAAAAGCCGGATCTCGTCTTCGTCGAGCATCACGCAGTGCGCGGCCACGGTCCGCGTTCCAAGCAGCCCCAGGGCATCGAGATGTGCTGCCGGCCGCTGGCCATAGCGCTCAAAACAGGTGCGCACCTCGTCGCTGTTTTCCGCCAGATGGATGACCAGAAGCGCGTTCTCGTCCTGGGCCGCGGCCCCGATCCGGGTCAACAGGTCGGGCGAACAGGTGTAGACCGCGTGCGGACAGAGGGTGACCGTGACCAGCGGATGGTTGCGGAACCGGGCGAACAGGTCGCGCACGCAGGCAAAACCGTTTTCCAGCGGACCGTAGCAGGGCGAGGGAAAATCGTACATGGCCTCGCCCACCCAGGCCCGCACCCCGGCCTCGGCCGCGGCCCGTCCCACCTCGGCGGCAAAGAGATACATGTCGCAAAACGAGGTTGTGCCGGAGCGGATCATCTCGCACAGCGACAGCAGCGCGCCCTGGTAGACCAGCTCGCCGGTCAGCCGGGCCTCCACCGGAAAGATGTGATCGTGCAGCCAGCGCATCAGGGGCAGATCGTCGGCCAGGCCCCGGAACAGGGCCATGGAGGCGTGGGTATGGACGTTGACCAGGCCGGGCATGATCAGTCCCCGGGGCGTGGCCAGCTCTTCCGCGCCGGGAAAACGTTCACGCAGCTCGGCGGCAGGCCCGACCGCGACGATGGTCTCGCCGCTGATAGCCAGAGCGCCGTCGGCAATCAGGGTGCGCGCGGCATCCATGGTCAGAAGATACTGCCCGGTCAGCAAGAGGTTCGGGGCGCTCATTGCGGCCACTCTTCCAGAAGCGCGAGGATCAGCTGATGCAGCCGGGGTTCGGCCCGCTCGGCAGCCGCGATGATGTCCTCGATCAGGATGGGCTGGAAATCGTCGGGATTGTTGACATTGGCCACCACCGACAGACCCAGGACCCGCAAACCGGCATGCAGGGCGACCAGAATCTCGGGCACCGACGACATGCCCACCGCATCCGCGCCGATCAGTCGCAGGAACCGGGTTTCCGCCGGGGTCTCCAGACTGGGGCCGGGCACGCACACATAGGTGCCACAGCTCACCTCGTCCAGACCAAGCCGCCGGGCCAGGGCCAGGGCCTGGTTCCGGAGCGCCGGGGCATAGGGGGTGGACAGGTCGGGAAAGCGCTCGCCCCAGTCGTCGATATTGGGCCCGCGCAGGGGGTTGTCGCCCAGCAGGTTGATGTGGTCGGCAAAAACCATGATCGAGCCGGGGCGGAAGGCCGGATTGAGACCGCCGGAGGCGTTGGTGATGATGGCGTCGGCCACGCCCAAGAGCGCCAGCACCCGGATGGGAAAGGTCACCTCGCGAGTGGTATAGCCCTCATAGAAATGAAGCCGCCCCTGGAGTACGGCGCACCGACGCCCGCCCAGGCGGCCGATCAGCAGGTTGCCCGCGTGGCTGACCACGGTGGAGCGGGGAAAATGCGGGATCTCGGCATAGGGAAACCGGGCCTCCACCTCCATGGCCCGGACCAGCCCACCCAGACCGGTTCCCAGCTGAATCAGGATCTCGGGCGGCGTGTCGATGCGGCTGCGCAGGAAATCCGCCGCCTCCTCGGCCTGTCTCCGGTATGCCTCCATGGTGTTTCTCTCCCCGTTCATCTCCCCTCTTCTGTTACAGGGTGTCCCGCAGGGCCTTGCTCTCCAGAAACTGTTTGACGGTTTCGGTGTCGGCATCCAGCACCACACAGCGGCTCTCGCGCTGCTCCAGATCGGCCAGGGCAGGCGGCAGGACGGGCGGCTCGCCGATGGCCTTCTGTACCGCCTCGCCGAACTTGGCCGGGTGGGCCGTGGCCAGGCAGACCACCGGCCGTTCCGGGACGGCCAGCTCCTGGGCCGCCCGCACGCCGACCGCGGTGTGCGGATCGATCAGGTAACCGTGCTCGGCATGGAAAGCGGCAATGGTTTCGATGGTTTCGGCCTCGGACACCGAACGCGACCGGAAATCCCGGCCGACCCGTTGGTGCACCGCGCTCAGATCCAGGCTGCCGGTGGCGGCGAACTGCTCCATGTCCTGGCGGACCAGCTCGCCGTTCTCGTCGCGCAGGTAATAGAGGTAGCGCTCGAAGTTGGAGGCGATCTGGATATCCATGGATGGACTGCTGGTGGGGATCACCTCGCCCCGGGAATAGTCGCCCTGATTGACGAAGCGGGTCAGCAGGTCGTTTTCGTTGGTCGCCAGGATCAGGGTGTGGATGCAGCCGGGCGGCAGCAGGCGGCGGGCCACGTAACCGGCGAAGATATCACCGAAGTTGCCGGTCGGCACCGCAAAATCCACGCTGTCGGCCCCCTGTTTGCGCAACTTGAGATACGCGTACACATAGTACACCACCTGGGCCAGCACCCGGGCCCAGTTGATCGAGTTGACCGCGCCCAGCTGGTAGGTGTCGCGGAAGGCGAGGTCATTGAAAATGGCCTTGACGATGGCCTGGCCGTCGTCAAAGGTGCCCCGCACCGCGATGTTGAATACGTTGGGGTCGAGCACGGTGGTCATCTGCAGGGCCTGGATGGGGCTGGTGCGGCCGTGCGGATGGAGGATGAAGATATTGATGTTCTTCTTGCCGCGCACCCCGGCGATGGCAGCGCTCCCGGTGTCGCCCGAGGTGGCCCCGAGGATGTTCATGAAGCCGCCGCGCACCGCAAGGACATACTCGAACAGGTTGCCCAGCAGTTGCAGGGCCACGTCCTTGAAGGCCAGGGTGGGGCCGTGGAACAGTTCGAGGATGTACAGATCGCCGCACTTGCGCACCGGGGTGACCTGGGGATGATCGAAGGAGGCGTAGGAACGCTCGACCAGCTCCTCCAGGGTCTCCGGAGAAATGTCGTCGATGAAGAGGCCGAGGATTTCCTTGGCCAGATACTGGTAGGGCAGATTCCGCCAGCGGTCGAGCGCGTTGGGTTCGACCGTGGGCAGCGTCTCGGGCAGAAGCAGGCCGCCGTCACGGGCCAGCCCCATCATCACCGCATCCTGAAACCGTAGGGGCTCAATACCGCCCCGTGTGCTGATATAACGCATGGTGCTCCTTTCTTCGTCAACAAGCCGCGCCGTTCAGGCTGCGGGGGTCAGCAGGGATTCGCCTTCCATCTCGGCAGGGACCGGCAGGTCCATCAGCGACAGGATGGTGGGCGCGATGTCCTTGAGCGCGCCGCCGGAACGCAGGCTCCGGCCCCGGTACGCTTCGGCGGCAAGGATGAACGGAACCGGGTTGAGCGTGTGGGCGGTGTGGGGCTCGCCGGTCTCCGGGTCGCGCATCATCTCGGCGTTACCGTGATCGGCGGTGATCAGCATCACCCCGCCCCGGGCATGCACGTAGTCGAAGATCCGCCCCACGCAGGCGTCCACGGTCTCGCAGGCAATCACGGCCGCCTCCATCACGCCGGTATGGCCCACCATGTCGCCGTTGGCAAAGTTGAGGATCACCAGGTTGTAGGGCTTGCCCGCCTGCTCCGCCTCGGCCAGCCGGGCAAGCAGGGCGTCGGCGACCTCGATCGCGCTCATCTGCGGCTTGAGATCGTAGGTGGCAACGTCCCGGGGCGAGTTGATCAGACAGCGCTCTTCCCCGGCAAAGGGCTCTTCCCGGCCACCGTTGAAAAAGTAGGTGACGTGGGCGTACTTCTCGGTTTCGGCGATGCGCAGCTGGCGCAGGCCGCGGTCGGCAATCTCCTCGCCCAGGATGCGGGTCAGGGAGAGCGGCGGAAAGGCCACGGGAAAGGTGAACTCCGCCTCGTACTCGGTCATGGTGGCCAGTTGCAACAGGGCGGGTCTGCGGCTGATCGGAAATTCGGTGAATTCGGCGTCGCCGAAGGCATGACAGAGTTCCCGAACCCGGTCGGCGCGAAAGTTGAAAAACAGCACCCCATCGCCGTCGGCAATCGTTCCGTCGACGCCCGCCACCACGGTGGGCGCGATGAACTCGTCGGTCTCGTCCCGCTCATAGGCCAGACGGACAGCCTCGAGCGCATCGGGCGCGGTCTGGCCCTTGCCGTCGACCATGGCCTCCCAGGCCCGCTGTACCCGATCCCAGCGCTTGTCGCGGTCCATGGCCCAGTAGCGGCCCGACACAGTGGCGACCCGGCCCCAGCCGATCCGGGCGCAGGCGGCGAGCAGCTCCTCCATGTAGCCCAGACCGCTCTTGGGCGGGGTATCGCGGCCGTCCATGAAGCAGTGCACAAAACACTCCACTCCCTTGGCCGCTGCCAACTCGATTAAGGCGATCAGATGGCTGATATGGCTGTGCACCCCGCCGTCGGAGAGCAGGCCGCAGAGATGCAAGCGCCCCGTGCCCGCGGCCGCAAGCTGATCCATGATGCCGCTGCACACCGGATTGGTGGCCAGTTCGCCCCGCTCCACCGCCATGCTGATCCGGGTATAGTCCTGATAGACGATGCGACCGGCCCCGATGTTGAGATGCCCGACCTCGGAGTTGCCCATCTGCCCCTCGGGCAGGCCGACCATGCCGTTATGGGCAACCAGGGTCGTGAACGGATAGGTTGCAGCCAGGCGATCCATGTTGGGGGTCGCGGCCACGGAAACCGCATTGGTTGGGGAGGGGGGCGCCACGCCCCAGCCGTCGAGAATGGTCAGCACAACAGGTACGGGCACGGTCATTGGTTTTCCTCCTCCGGCGATGCGTCGCCGGTCGTGGCTGTCGACGGTTCCACTATCTCGATCCGGGGGGCGTCTCGCCACAACCCCTCCAGATCGTAAAACCTACGGCTTTCATGATAAAAAACATGCACCAATACGTCACCAAAATCCAGCAGCACCCACAACCCCTCGCGCAGACCCTCGCTGTGTTTGGTGCTGATCCGCTTGGCGGTCAGCTCGTTCTCGATGGCTTCGGCCAGTCCCTGAACATGACGGGTGGAACGGCCGCTCATGATCACAAAATAATCAGTGAACGAGGCCAGCTTGCGCACATCGAGCAGCACCACATCCTCGGCCTTGCCGTCCAGGGCGATCCGGACGCACACCTCCGCCAAATCCCGTCCCTCTTTCCGGGCATAATCCTGTTTTAACTTTCGCATACCTTCCCCCGGCCGTCTGGAAAGCGGCCGTTTATGGTTTTCGCACCGGCTCAGTCGTCTTCGGCCGCCGCCTTCCGCGCCCCGCCCTTTTTGGTCCGGGGCGGGAATTCAAAACCCAGCTTCCCCTTGCCGTCCAGCAGCAGGTAGGCGTCAAAGGGCCGTTTTTTCTTGGAAATAAACCCCTTGATCAGCTCGGTCCGGCCGGCGGTCAGCAGTTGGGTGATGTGGGCCCGGTCGAGCTGGCGACCGAGAATCACCTTGGAGATGCGCAGGCCCTTTTTCTGGTCGCCGTCTAAGGCCGATTCCGAAAGAAAACCAGCCGGAGTCTCAAAGACCGGGGCCTGGTCGATGGGGGAAAGTCCCAGCGGCTCCCCGCTCCGGATCGCGTCCAGATCAAGCTCGTCGGTGGAGTCGGCGAACAAAAACCGCACCTTGGATTCGGCGATCTGCAGCGAGGCGGTGAAGAGCTTGCCCTTCTTGGAGCGAAAATCGCTGAACGGGCCGATGGTCTCGCCCCGGATCAGGGCGACGACCTCCTCAGGCTCCATCAGGCGGCCGCCCAGAACCTTGCGGATCACCAGTTGCCGATCCTCGGACTCATAGGCAGAGGCTGTCTCGAAAAAACGGACGCCGTCCACCGGCGAGAAGGGGGCATCAAGCAGCTCGTCCTCGTCGCCTTGGCGCACCTTGTCGACAATGGAGCTGGTCATGTCCCGAATCTCGCTCATGAACTGGGAGCGGGTCATCGTGCCCCGCATGATCTGGTTCAGCTTGTACTCCCACTCGCCGGTCAGCTCGGGCGAGGCCAGCACCTCGATCCGGCGGGCCGCCAGCAGGCTGATCAGCTCAAAGGCCTTGCCCGTGGGGGCAAGCTCCCGCTGCTCCCGGACAATATATTTCTCATTGAGCAGTTTCTCAATAATTGCCGCCCGGGTGGCGGGCGTGCCCAGGCCCCGTTCCTTCATGGCCTCGGCCAGCTCCTCGTCCTCGACCAGCTGCCCCGAATGTTCCATGGCCGAAAGCAGGGTAGCCTCGGTAAAGCGGGCCGGAGGCTTGGTCTGCAGCTCGCGCTGCTCGATCTCCCCACAGTCCACCGAAACGCCGGGCGGCAGGGCCTGCAACTCCTTGTCGTCCCGCTCCGCGTCGGCCCCATAGATGGCGCGCCAGCCCGGTTCGACCAGGATATTGCCCTCGGTGAGGAAGGTTTCCCCTTCCACCTTCGACAGCCTGGTGGTGGTGGTATAGACCGCGACCGGAAAGAACACCGCCAGAAAACGCTGCACGATCATCTGGTAGATCTTCAGCTCCGGTTCGGACAGGGTTCCAGGCAGATTCTGGGTGGGAATGATGGCAAAGTGGTCGGAGATCTTCTTGTTGTTGAAGATGCGTTTATCCGGCTTCAAATAGGACTTTTCCAGGGCCTCGGCCGCGAACCGGCCGTACTGCCACTGCTGCTGCCGCTGCACGACCTCCCGTACCGTGGCCAGATAGTCTTCGGGCAGGCAGCGGCTGTCGGTGCGCGGATAGGTGATCAGCTTGTGCCGCTCATACAGGGCCTGCGCCAGCCCCAGGGTATTCTTGGCGGAAAAGCCGAACCGGGAGTTGGCCTCGCGCTGCAACAGGGTGAGATCGTACAGCGGGGGCGCGCTCTTGGTCGCCCGCTTGCTCGTCTCTTCAACCGCGGCTGGTTTACCGGCGCAGCGGGCGGCTATCTCCGCGGCCCTTTCCCCGTCCCAGATGCGGTTTTTACGGCCATGGGGCCGGGTCTCGTCCTTGACGAAGCCGGGGTCGATCCACACGCCCTGGTAGTGAACCGGTCCGGCGGCAAAGTCGGCGTGCAGCTCCCAGTAGGTTGTGGGCACAAAGGCGCGGCGTTCGTTTTCCCGCTGGACCAGAAGCGAGAGGGTCGGGGTCTGGACCCGGCCGCAGGGGGTCTTGCGGAACCCGCCGAAACGGGAGTTGTAGCAGGTCAGCGCCCGAGTGGCGTTGATCCCGATCAGCCAGTCGGCCTCGGAACGACACAGGGCCGTCTCTTCCAGCGGCCGCATCTCGGCATCGTCGCGCAGCCGCGACAGACCCTCGCGAATGGCGTCCAGCGTCATCGACTGGAGCCACAGGCGTTTGATCTGCTTGCCGGCCACGCTGCGGTTTTCCGCCTTCTTCAGAATATATTTGAAGATCA
The DNA here is from genome assembly GCA_050952385.1 of Desulfobulbus sp. Taxonomy (GTDB): domain Bacteria; phylum Desulfobacterota; class Desulfobulbia; order Desulfobulbales; family Desulfobulbaceae; genus Desulfobulbus. Next base: position 706,670 of record JBMNKV010000001.1, read on the forward strand.
GCTCGCCCTCCCGACCGGCATCGCAGCCGTTGACGATCACATCCACGTCGCGGCGGCGGATCAGCTTGGTTAAGGCGTTGAACTGGGCCTTGGTGTCGGGAAGTACGGCCAGGGGAAACTCTTCGGGCAGAATCGGCAGGTTGTCCAGGGACCACTTCTGCAAGGCGGGATCGATCTCCTCGGGATAGGCGATGGAAACCAGATGGCCGATGGCAAAGGAGACGATGTGCTCGTCCCCCTCGAAATGGGTTTTAGTCTTGGTGAAGGAGCCGGGCAGTGCCTTGACGATATCGGCGGCTACGCTCGGCTTCTCGGCGATGATCAGTGTCTTGCCCATGCCATGCGCCGTATCAGAAAAGCAGACCAGTGACAAAATCGCGCAGGCTGGCGTGCCAGCGATCCGGCAGGGTCAGGTAGCAGGGATGGGGCGCCTCGGGATAGATCTCCCGGCGGGCCTGGGGCAGCTCCTGAAGCAGGATGTCGCTGTTGGCCAGGGGAGAAATCTGATCCTGTTCACCCCAGAGAATCAGGGTCGGCGCGGTGATCCGCTTCAGGTCGGCCCGGTTCTCCTCGACGCCCACCGCACCGATCAGCACCAGTCCGGCAATACACTCCGGCTCCCGGATCGCGAACTCCATGGCCACCCGGCCCCCCATGGACGGCCCGACCACCACGGTCGGAGCAAGCCTGCGCTCGGCGCAAAAATGCGACACCATCTCGGCCGGCATCACTGAGGACTCCGGACTCTTGCCGAACCCGGGCAGATCCAGGGCAATGACCCGCACGTCCATTTGGGCCAACATGTCCAGGGTGCCCAGTTCGCGCCAGGTTTCGGCCTGAAAATTCTTGCCGTGCAGCAGGAGCACCGGCAGACCGCTGTCGCTCCCGGTCTCCAGGCTGTGCAGCTCGCATCCATCCACTTTTGTCACAGTTTCCTTCACTGTCATCACTCACCTCATCCTTCTACTTTTCGAGGTTCTCTTCCACGCGTCCGCCACTCGGCATCTGCCCGGTGATCGGCGCGTTCTCCAAAACAAGACAGACATGCAGGCCCGTGGTCCGCATGTCTGTCGGCAACAACGTACGCTCTCCGCCTGTCCCAAACGGGCCGATTCGTGCAGAAAACCGCCCGCTCCCGGTCAGTGCGTTCCGCCCGCAGGTACCGCGCCCAGCGCCCGCAGCTCCGTCTCGATCCGGGACAGGTTGCGGCGCACCCTGTCGCTCAGTCCGGACAGGGGGTATTTGTCCAGCGCATTCTGGAGCAGATCGCGGGCAGTGGTGAGCAGCTGCCGTTTTTCTTCGGTGCTGCCGCTGCTGTTGGCCCGGACAAAATACTCCGCCGCCTTCTGCCGGGCATCCTGTGCCCCCAGCCGCGAGGCCTCCTCCACCTTGGGTCGCGCCTTGGCATCCCACTCGGTGTTGAGCAGCGGGTTCAGCTGCTCCAGGGCCTGGTCATACTGCCGGGCCTGCAACAGGGCCACGCCCTGATCGTACCGGCCCTGCAACCCGGTCGTCCCCTGCTGCACGCCGACCGGCGCGGCGGATGAATCGGCGACAGGCGCGGAAGCCGGGTCCGCAGGCGGCGTAGTCGCCGGAGGCGGAGCTGTCTCCGTTCCGGACGGGGCCGGAGCGGGCATCGGTGCGGGCGCGGGCGGCGGCATGGCCTGGCGGTTGCTCCAGGCCGCGGCCTGGTTCCTGGACTCGGTACGAATCAGATTGACGTTGGGGATGAGCCGCGACCCCGGATAGGTTTGGGCGAAGCGATCCGCCTGATCGACAACCGACGTGCCGTCCCTTCCGGGATCATAGGCCAGGTGATTTTTCACCAATACCGCATAGTCCCGCATCTCGGTCGGATCAATCGCCCCGGGCTGCAATCCGGCAAGTTGCAGCCCGGCCCACTCCTCCCGGCCGGCCCGTTGCTCAATGGAAAGCCGCACCACCTCTTCGTATCCTCGCCGGGCCGTATCGACCGAGCCCTGGACAAAATCAAGATCCGCCACCAGCTGGGTGGCAACCAGAAGCTCTTTTACCAGTTCGGAAGACTCCCGCAGCCGGGGCACCAGATCCATCAGCACGCGGTAGGACTCCACCTCCTGATGATTTTTCACCAGGGCCTGGGCATACTGCAGGGCCGTGGCCGGCGGCAGCGGCTGACCGGTGGCGCTTAAGCTCTGTCCGGCAAGGTTGATGACCTGCCGGTAGTCACCCTGCAGGAAGGCGTCGTTGATCCGCGGATCAGCCACCGGAACAGCCTTGGCCACGGCCAGCGTCGACAACTCACCCAAAAAAGCGCTGCAACCGCTCTCCAGGTAGTCGATATCCTGGTAATTGAGGCGCATCAACTCGTTGTTGGCCAGGGTATGAAAGGCAACTTCACTGGTTTCCTGTCGAAGCTGAACCGCCAGATTTTTGTATTCAAGCAGGATGTTACGCAAATCCGACTCGCATGCGTCGATCCGGTTCATCTGCTCCGTCGACAGTTGGGTCGGTCCGAATTTCCGGCGGACGTCCCGCCACTCGCTCACCTTCTTTTCGTAGGCCTGGATGCGGGTATTGATCGACGACAGGGCTGCGCGCTGGGTCTCACGCCGCACCGGCTCCTCCGGCACCTGCTGCTGCCGCATGGCAGCCTCGCGCCGCTGGCGGGCATCGGCCGGATCCATGCCAAGGCCCGAACACCCGGCGCACAGCAGCGCACAGCAGCAGGAAGCGAGCAGCAACGAGCCGAGCCGAACAGAAAAAGAACGATGTGTTAAATCCATACGACACCAAAAAAGAAAAGGATCCCGGCCTGGTTCACTGTCCGGAACCGGCGGGACACCGCGCCTCGTCATGACGCACCAGTCCACGAAAAGGGGAAAAACACAGGCAATAACCTACCAAATTGCGGATCAGGAAACAACGCTTTCCTGATCCGCGGGGGCGGTCTGGTCCCGAAGAAGCGGTCCACCCTTCTCAGCGGTTCTTCCAAAACGGCAGGAAACGACGCTGGGGCAGGAATTGTCCTTCCGCCGAGAATGAGCCAAAACAGAGTGTGGACGGGCCGTCGGGACTCACGCTCTGCCGCAGCGCCACCCGTCTTTCCGGCAAACCGCCCTGCGAGGGCGCCACCGGCACAAAGACCTGCCCCAGTTCCGGGTACTGAAGGGACAGGCTGCCAAAGGCCAGATCGGTGGCATCGAACCGGTCGGCGATCTTCTCCGTATCGAGGATGGCCTGGGCGATCCCGCTCCAGGCAGGCAGGGCGCCCCGCGAGCCTGTTGTGCGGAAGCCGCTGCGGACCATCTTCTGATTGTCGTCGTACCCGACATAGACCCCCACGGTGTAGCCTCCCTGGAAGCCGACGCCGGAGCCGTCCGGCAAGGGGACCGGCACATAGCCCAGAAACGCGGCGTTGCGGTAGTCGTTGGCCGTGCCGGTCTTGCCCAAAAGCGGATAATTCCGACGCATCTTGTCCAGCAGGGCCTGTTGCTTGGGATCGTCGCTGCGGAGCCGGACCTGTTTCTTGGCCGACGCGCCGGTGCCGTAGTTGACCACGTTGTGCAGGATGCTGGCGATCTCGGCGGAGGTAGCGGGATCGAACACCGGTACCCGGTGGGGCTCACGGGCATAAACTACCTTGCCTTCCGGTGTTTCGATACGGTCGATGATGCTTGCGCCGTCCGCATCCACCCGCCCGTCCAGTTCGGCCAGGGCCAGGGTCGCCGGATCGGCGGCATCGTGGCGAAAGCCCGTGATCATGGCCTCGTAGATCCGGGCCGTCTCCGAAAGCGAGACCACATTGGAGCCAAACCCCATGGACAGGACCGGCAAGAACCGGCTGCTCACCCCGCATTCCCTGGCCAGCCGCACCATGTACTGCAAGCCCAGCATGACCCGGAAATCACGGGACAGGCTGAGTACATCGAGCGTATACAGTTTTTCCTCACTGACATTGTCGCGCTCGCGGGCCAGCTGCTCCTCGAGCTGGGCGATAATGGCCGGGGGGAACCGGCCGTCGAGCAGCACCTGCCAGTGCCAGAAGTCCTCGAACTGCCGGGAATCGAGCGAGACCAGGTAATCGGTGATCTCGTTGGCGTCCAGGGCCCGCCAGTTCGGCGGCAGTGTCTGGCGCAGGGTATAGATGAAGCGACCGGTCGTATCCTGCACCAGACGTCCGTTCGGCGCGGGCGGCGGCAACGGCTGGCTGCCGGGCGCTTCGAAGGCCAGATCGACATCCAGTTGCGGTGCGGGCGGGAGCGGAGAACGTCGAAACTCGGCGAGCCGGGCGCGCAGGTTGCGCAACTCCTGAAATTCGCCATACCCGAGCTGTTCCAGGCGGCGGTACTCGTCCAGACGGTTTTCAAAGACAAAGTCGGGCCGAAGCGAGCGGACCGCCGTGCTGAACACGGCCTCGCCCAGATTTGCCCGGGAGACGACGATGCCGTACCTATCCCGCATCCTCGCCCTGTAGGCCTGGTAGGTCTCGGCCTTGCCGTCGCGTACCCGCGGGGCCATGTCCAGTTTGGTCGCCAGTTCCCGGATCATGGCCGGATTGAGGTGGTCGGTCAGATGGTACAGCAGCCAAACCGTGGCCACGTTCTCCGAGGTGACACCGGCCCAGCTCATGGTCACTCGGGAAAAGGGACTGAAATGATCCGGTTGCGGGGAATAGCTCTGGCGCAGGAAGGGGAAATCCTGCCGGGTGTTGCTGAGCAGGTCGAGCGGACTCCAGCCCAGCTGAAGGGCCGCGGCATAGACAAAGGTTTTGAAGGTCGAGCCCATCAGGCGCTTGGCCGCGGTGGCCCGGTTGTAGTGCTCGTTGGCCGCGCCTCCGGTCATAGCCCGGATCGCGCCTTCCTGCAAAACAATGGCCGCCCCCTCCACCTCAGGATACTTGACCAGATCCAGCGCCAGAACGCCGTCCTCGCCGACCGCCCTGATGGCAACATACACCGTGTCGCCGGGCTGCAACTGCTTAAACACGGCCGCCCGCGCCGCAGCACCCGAACCGCCGTGCCGCTTGGCGTAGCCCTCGGCCAGTTCCTGCATGCCCGCGCTGTCCAGCTCGCCCTGCACCCGTCCCTCGTTGAAGCTGACCCGCGCCACGGTTCCGCGCTCGGTCTTGTCGATGCGTTCCACCACACCGAAAACAAAGTTGCCGGGCACATAGTCCCTGTCGCCCCTGTACTCCAGGGTCTGATATTCAGCCTGCACCTCGTCGCGACGGTAGCCCCGCAGTTGGGTGTCCAATCCGGAAAGATGGCGGCGCATGGTCTCGACCGTCCGGTTTTGCAGGGCGAAATCCAGCGTCGTGATCACCCGCGCCCCCGAGGTGGAGATGTTGGAAATGCCGTTCTCTTCAAGCGCGTCGGTGATGAACGGATTTTCCAGACCCTCCCGAACCAGATCCATGGCCGTGTTCTGGGTAAACGACATCCGGCCCCGGCGGAAGGTCAGCTCAGCCGCGCTGAGCTGGTCGAAGGTTGCCCGGTCGATCGTTCCGGCAGTGAGCATGTGGCCGAGCACATACCCCATCCGCTCCTTGCCCCGACGACGGATCTCGGCGGGGTCATCCTGATTCCTGCTGAGAAACGGATTGTAATAGTTGGGCCGCTTGACGCTGCCGGCAATGAACACACATTCGTGCAGGGTCAGCTCCTCGGGCTTCTTGTCGAAAAAGTACCGGGCAGCGACGCCCAGTCCGTGACCGTTGCCGCTGACGAAGAACTGGTTGCAGTAGAATTCGAGAATTTTCTCCTTGCTGTATCGATATTCCAGGCGGAAGGCGTAGAGCAGTTCCTTCAGCTTGGCCCGATAGCTTCGGGATTCCCGCTTGAACAGATTTTTCGCGGTCTGCTGGGTGATGGTGCTGCCCCCCTGCACGATTCGCCCGGCGCGGATATTGGCGATCAGGGCGCGGACGATTCCGGGCGGGTCCACCCCGTAGTGCCTGAAGAAATCCTCGTCTTCAGCGGCAAGCAGGGCATGGATGAAATCCTTGGGGATATCCTTGTAGTGCACGTACTGACGGTGCGTTCCCTCGAACAGCACGCCGAGCTGGTGTTGACCGTCGCGGTAGAAGACCGGACTTTCCCGCGCCAGAATATCGCTGATGACAGACTCTTCCATTTCCGGCGCGGGCGCCACAACCACCATATAGTACAGCCACCCCGCTCCGGAGGCGGCGGCCACCACGACAACGGCGACCAGCAGGAAAAAAAGGTATTTGAAAAATTTCAGCATGACTCGCACACGGCAAACAAAAACAGTATGGGGCAAAATAGGGGGCGAAAAACCGACCAGGACGGCAGGAGCCCTCTTCCCGCTGCCAAGCTGATCCTTTTACCAGACCTTGAACCGAAACGGAAGGAAGCATTCTCCCATCGGGAGCTGGTTTCCGCAGGCAAAAAGTCGCCAAAAACAGTCACAAAAAAATAAACCGGACAGGAAAAAACCGGGAGACGGATTTTCCCGGACAAGAAATACGACACATCCGTATAAAAATTATCAATATACACAATAGGTTATAAAAATAAACGTTTTGACGGAAATGGAATCCGGAATTTCGAAAAACAGCCGAAACAACCGGAAAAAACGACAAAAAACAGCAATTTCTTGTGGAAAATGAAAGAGATGGAAGTCTTCCCCTTGTTTTTTCCGGTTATTTGGTGTTATGCAAGGACGACATTTCCCTGAGGAGAGACAGCGTTCCCGACCATGAACCAAATCCGGTCGGACGTCTCTTTTCGCAAGACAACCACATAGGCAGCAATGCATATGAAAAAAATATTCCGATTTCTTTCCCCCCTGTGTATCGCCCTGCTCTGTTTTACACTTACAGCCTGTTCTTCCCGCACCGCCCGAAACGGACTGGAGAACGACTTGGTCTCCGCGCAGGAAGAGGCGCTCACCCCGTCCGAACCTGAAGAAAACGCCCAGGAAGAGCGCGACGCCATCAACCGTCTCGGCGTATGGAAGTGCGGCCCCGAAGAGGCGGAGGCCCTGCGCCGGGCCGGGATCAATCCGGCTGACTACGATTTCCCCATCACCATCAACCCGCAGGTGCAGTACTATCTCAACCTGTTCCAGGGCAAGCAGCGCAATTACTTCACCCACTGGCTGGCCCGTTCCACGGCGCACCGACCCCAGATCGAAGCTGCCTTGCAGAAGGCAGGACTCCCCAAGGATCTCTTTTTCCTGCCCATGATCGAATCCGGGTACAACCCTTCAGCCTACTCCCCGGCCCAGGCCTGCGGTCTGTGGCAGTTCATGGCGCCCACCGGTCGCGACTACGGCCTGCAGATCAACAAATGGGTGGACGAACGCCGTGAGCCCGCCAAGGCGACCCCGGCCGCCATCCGCTACCTGTCGCGGCTGTACCGGCAATTCGGGGACTGGCACCTTGCGGTTGCCGCCTACAATGCGGGCGAGGGGCGGATCGACGACGCCATCAAACTCTGCCGGTCCAACGATTTCTGGGAGATAGCCACCTCCCGGGGCATCTTTCAGGAAACCAAGCACTATGTGCCCAAACTCATCGCCGCCATTATCATCGGCCGCAATCCCGAGAAGTACGGGTTTACCGACATCAAGTATCAACGACCGCACCGGTACGAAACCATCTCCGTTCCCGGCAACATCGACCTGAACACGCTTGCCGCGGTCGCCCACACCTCGGGCAAGCATCTGCGCACCCTAAACAACGAGCTGCGACGGCACCAAACCCCGCCCGGCCAGCGCTACGAGCTGCGGGTGCCGATTGGATCTGCCGCCCTGATCGCCGGCAACATGCACCAGCTCAAAGAGGTCCAGCCTGAAACACCCGTGGTCCACTCCACACCGGCAAAAGGCAAGCACTACGTGATGCATACGGTGAAGCGCGGCGATACGGTCTCCGGTCTGTGCCGGAAATACAACATCAGTAAAACCGCCCTGTTCAGGGCCAACGACCTGAAAAACTCGACCCTGCAATGCGGCAAGCGCCTGCGGATTCCCACCTCGGCAGCCGCCTATGCGGCCGCCTCTTCCGGCAGCCAGAGCAAAAAGGTCCGGATCGCCAAGGCGGCAACCCCTGCCTCTTCCAGCCGTTCGGAAGCCCGTTCGGACTCCACCAGGCAGCAGGGCGTCAAGGTGGTCGTGGCCACAGCAGCCAAAAAGAAAGCGGTCGCCGCCACCACAACCGCATCGGCATCGGCGACCAAGGCCGCATCGCAAACTTCGACCCGCAAGAATGTCGTGGTGGCTAGGGCGGCGGTGCCGCACCAGGGACAAAAAGTTGCCGCAACAGCCAAGGAGTCGGCCCCAAGCAAGCGGAGCGCGGCAGTCGAGCCGACCAAAAAAGCGACCGTCGTTGCTGCTGCGGCCAAAAAGTCCTCGCCGAGCAACCAAACCTGGTATGTGGTCAAAAGCGGCGACACCCTTTCCACCATTGCGCAAAAATTCAAGACCTCCGCCAAGGACCTGCGCCAGCTCAACCGTCTGTCGAGCAACACCGTGCAAACCGGCAACAAGCTGCTGGTCCGCAAAGGCTGAGCAGCAGCGGTCCATCCACTCCGTTTCCGAAAAGACAAAAGAGCAAGGGGAACCTTGCTCTTTTGTCTTCACATCCGGGCAAAAACAGGCATCAACCACGCTTCCGCCGTCGCCGAACATCTCCGTCCCCCGCCCCTACCATGACAACGCCAGCCTTTCCCGCCCAGAGCTACCCCGATGACGTGGCCACGTTGCACTTTGGCGACAAAACCATCCTGCTGGTCGGCACTGCCCATATTTCCCGACATTCGACCGATCTGGTGCGCCAGGTCATCGAGCAGGAGCGACCGGACGGCGTCTGCATCGAGCTCGATGAAAAACGCTACGCCTCCCTGTCCAGGCAGGCGCAGTGGGAGAATCTGGATCTCAAGCAGATCGTGCGCCGCAAACAGCTAGCCACCCTGATGGTCAATCTGATTCTTTCCACCTATCAGAAAAAACTGGGCGACCAGCTGGGGATCAAGCCGGGAACCGAGCTGCTGGCCGCGGCCCAGACTGCCGAACAACTCGGTATTCCTGTTTTTCTCTGTGACCGTGATGTGCGGGTCACCCTGCGCCGGGCCTGGCGCTCCACCCCCTGGCTGAAAAAAGGCTACCTGCTGGCCACGCTCTTGAACTCGCTCTTTGACCGCACTGAACTGGATGAGGAAAAACTTGCGGAGATGCGGCGCAAGGACGTGCTTTCCGAACTGCTGAACGAGCTGGGCGAGGCCCTGCCCCAGACCAAGCGGGCCCTGATCGACGAGCGCGATATCTTCATGGCCGAGAAGATCAAACAGGCATCCGGCTCCCGCCTGGTGGCGGTGGTGGGCGCCGGGCACATGGAAGGGATCAGCCGGGTCATCGATCAGGACAACCGCGCCCTGCTTGCCGAAATCGCCTCGATCCCGCCGGCGAGCCGATGGAGCAAAGTGCTTGCCTGGGGCATTCCCGCGCTCATCCTGCTGGGGTTGCTGCTCAGCGGTCTCTACAAGGGTTGGGACACCTTCAGCGCCAACGCCCTGTACTGGATCCTGGCCCACGGCATCCCGGCCGCCCTGGGCGCGACCCTGGCCTGGGCCCACCCGGCCACGATCCTGACCGGTTTTGTCGCTGCTCCCTTCACCAGCCTGTCCCCGCTGATCGGGGCCGGTTATGTCTGCGCATTTGTGCAGATCATGGTCAGTCCGCCGGTGGTCAGGGAATTCGAATCGGCAGGTGCTGATCTTTCCTCTGTCAGGGGGTGGTGGCGCAACAAACTGCTCCGGATCTTTCTTGTCTTCATCTTCACCACGCTCGGTTCCGTACTGGGAACCTGGCTTGGCGGTTATCGCATCATCAGCACCCTGATCACCTGAGAAGGCCCAAAAGGAACGCCCATGCAGCCATCATCTCCCGATCCGGAGACAACGCCGGAGACCGAACCACCCGTCCTGACCAACCGGCAGCGGCACGCCCTGCGCGGCTTGGGACACCACCTGCAACCTGTGGTGCTGGTGGGCAAGGAGGGCTTCAGCCCTTCCCTGCTCCAGTCGGTGGAGGCGGCGCTGACCGCCCATGAACTGATCAAACTCAAACTGGGGCAGAATTGCCCCCTGGAAAAAAACGAGGCCGCCGGCCTGCTGCAACAGCATACCGGCGGCTTCCTGGTTCAGGTGATAGGCCGCACCCTTCTGCTTTATCGCCCCAATCCGAAGCTTCCACCCGGAAAACGAATCACCCTCTGAACAAAGCGCCCGGCCGGATTCAGCGCCCAGCGCTGCAAACAGACCCTGTGCCAGGGCCTACCCGAAAAGGCGGGTCGCTCACAGATCTCCCCGGTCGAAAAAGTAACGACGGTCCTCGACAAACCAGTGAATGAATCGCTCCAACCCGTTCTGGATGAACTTGTCGAAGTCCCAGGGATCATCGGAAAGCAGGTCGCGGAAATCGTCGCGAATTGCGTAGGTATAGGCATCTTCGACCGCACCGTCCGGGCAGGTGACCCGTACGCGCACCCGCTCGTACTTTTCACCTTCGAAATCGTCCAGCTTAGCCATGGCCTGGGCGTCAAGATTGCAGTACAGCTTGCCGATGACCAGAGAATCCGGCCTCTGCACGATACCGGCATATTCGGAATCGCGAACACGAAACCGGGCCCAGTTCTGCAGTACGGCCTCGCTCCCCGTATAGGCCCGGCCGGTCACGGCCTTCATCACCATCGGCGACTGCAATGTCCCGTAACAAAATAAGGCCACCTTCTCCATGCTCCCACCTTTTCGTTGATTCAAGCCCATCCCGAGGACTGCCAATGCGGCCTTCCCTTCCCCCCTCTTTCCATAGCACATTCTGTTCAAGATACTCCACATACCCTGTTTTTCAAGAACAGAGAGCCTCCCGCAATGCAAAATAACCGATCCTGATCCGGGCCGCGGCCCCTCCCTGGTATCCCGCGGCGACAACCGGGGCCAGTACGCAGCCAGCATACCTTTTCTGTTGTGCAAGTCCCGGCGGGTTGGGTATGATACTTTTTTTCAATCCCGGTCTTTTGTGCGGCTGGATTCCGCACCGGACCTTCGCCCCACTGCCGGGCATTCCGCCCTTGTCCAGATATTGAAGGAGCCATCATGAACACCCTGCAACAACACGATCCGGAAATCTTCGACCTGATCCGTCGGGAAGAAGAACGCCAAAAAGACAAAATCCGCCTGATCGCCTCTGAAAACTATGTGTCCGCCGCGGTCATGGAGGCCACCGGATCGGTGTTGACCAACAAATATTCCGAGGGGTATCCCGGAAAGCGTTACTATGAGGGGCAGCAGTACATCGACCAGGTCGAACAGCTCGCCATCCAGCGCGCCAAGGACCTCTTTGGCGCCGAACACGTCAATGTACAACCCTATTCAGGCTCACCGGCCAACCTTTCCGTCTATCTGGCCTTCCTCAATCCCGGCGACACCATCCTCGGCATGGCCCTGCCGCACGGCGGCCACCTGACCCACGGGGCCCGGGTTTCGATTTCAGGCAAGTATTTCAACGCCGAATCCTATTCCATGGATCGCAACAACCTGCTCAACTACGACACCATCCGGGAACAGGCCCTTGCCTGCCGCCCCAAGATTCTGATCGCCGGGTACTCGGCCTATCCCCGAATCCTGGATTTCGCCCGCTTCCGTCAGATCGCCGACGAATGCGGCGCCCTGCTTTTAGTGGACATGGCCCATTTTGCCGGTCTGGTCGCCGGCGGGGCGCATCCTTCTCCTGTTCCCTATGCCGACGTGGTCACCACCACCACCCATAAAACCCTGCGCGGCCCGCGTGGAGCCATGATCCTCTGCAAAAAGGAGCATGCCCCAGCCATCGACAAGGCCGTCTTCCCCGGTACCCAGGGCGGCCCCCACAACCACACCACCGCTGCCATAGCGGTCGCGCTCAAGGAAGCATCAACCCCGGCCTTCAAACAGTATACAGCCCAGGTCGTCAAAAATGCCCAGACCCTGGCCGCCGTCCTGACCGGCAACGGCTTTGACCTGATCACCGGCGGTACCGACAACCACCTGATGCTGATCGACCTGACCAACAAGGGCGTGACCGGCAAAGTGGCTGCCAAGGCCCTGGATGCCGCCGGACTGGTCCTCAACTACAACGCCGTTCCCTTTGATACCCGCAAACCCTTCGATCCCAGTGGAATCCGTCTGGGAACGGCCGCGGTCACCTCGCGCGGATTTACGGAAGCGCAGATGGAACAGATTGGTCGCTGGATCGATGCCATTGTCAGCGCTCCCGCCGATACTGCCCTCCAGGAGCAAATCGCTGCGGCTGTTCGGGAACTGTGCGCCGCTTTTCCCGCTCCCGGCCTGGAACACCTGGCCTGAATCTCCGCTTGCTGCGACAGGGACGCGCCAGCGCGTCTCTGTCGCCTCTTCCCTCTTCCTGGCCCCTCCTTCACCAGCCCAGCCGTCCCTTCCGTCCTTCCCCGGCATCACGAAACGGTTTGTTTGCTGACAAATCGATCGGATCTGTTTTTCCTGATCCGGAAAGCCTGCTTTTCGAGAAAATGCATGCATGGTTTACTTTTAATTTTTTTCATATAATGTATAAATTTTATCGTTTAAAAATCGTACAAACATCGTGACGCGAAGCCTATGCCCATCACCTTCAGACAACTGGAAATTTTCATTGCCGTTGCCGAAACGCAACAGGTGACCCGGGCCAGCAAAAAACTCCTGCTGACCCAATCTGCCGTGAGCATGGCGCTCGGCGAGCTGGAAAATCAGCTGGGCGGTCCGCTGTTCGATCGCCACGGCCGCAGTCTGCTGCTCAACGACAGGGGCCGTTACCTGCTCCCCCTGGCCAAAGACATCCTCCATCAGGTATCCGGTATCGAGACGGTTCTGACCGAACGGCACGACAAGGTTGCCGGTGTGCTCGAGATTGCCGCCAGCTCAACGATCGGCAATTACGTCCTGCCCTATCTGATCGGCGCCTTCATGCATCAGTACCCCGAGGCGCACATCAACATGCTGGTGGTCAACACCATGACCGCGGAAAAGGTCGTCGCCACCGGCAAGGCGGATCTGGGGTTTGTCGAAGGTGACATCAATATCGAAACCCTGGCGGCAACCCCCTGGTTCGAGGATGAATTGAGCATCGTGGTCAGCGCCCAACACAAGCTGGCCGCGCGCACCACCTTTCATATTCCCAAAGATCTCAGCGAAACCAGCTGGATCATGCGGGAAGAAGGATCGGGTACAGCGGAAATCTTTACGAAAAAACTGGGAAGGTACGCCTCGCAGCTGCGGGTGGTGACCAAGACCGGTCATACCGAGGCGATCAAGAAGGCGGTGGAATCCGGTATCGATGCGGCCTGTCTGTCCACGTTGGCCGTGCACCGGGAGGCGGAACAAGGTTGGCTCAAAATTCTGCCGATCGAGGGAATCGACATGAGCCGCCAGTTCTGGATCGTCCAACACAAGGACAAAATCACGACCCGGCTGATGAAGGAATTTCTCAGGTTCTGCGAGGTCATCGCAAAAAATCGGCTGGGGCGGCGCGAAAGCCTGTCCTCGCCGGATAAACTACAAGCCCTGCTGCGCCAGCACCAAGTCAGCGGGGGCGACGACTCCGACGACGAGCAGAAATAGCCTCGCCTCGGAGCCCTTCGCCCAGGGCGGCGGTGGCTCCGGTCTCCCCCCTTATCCTCGCATCGTTCTCTTTTCTCTTACCGCAGCGCTGCAAGCGCCTTGGCGATTCGTTCCATCCCCTGCCTGATCACCTCCATCGAGGTGGCAAACGAGAACCGGATGAACGCATCCGCGCCGAAGGCGGCACCGGGAACCGTGGCGACCTTGGCCTGATCGAGAAAATAGTCGGCAAGCGCGACCGAGCCGTCTATGGCCGTTCCCTCGAAACGTGTGCCATAGTAGGAGGAAAAATTCGGAAAAACATAGAATGCGCCCACGGGGGTGACGCACGTCACTCCGGGAAGGGCTTGCAGGGCATCGGCAAAAAAAGCCCGGCGGACGGCAAAGGATTCCCGCAACTGTCGGGTGAAATCCGAAGGCCCGGTCAGCGCGGCCAGGGCGGCATACTGGGAAGGTGAAGCCGGGTTCGAGGTCGACTGGCTCTGAATCTTGTTCATCGCCCGGATGAGTTCGGCCGGTCCTACGGAATACCCGATCCGCCAGCCGGTCATGGCAAAGGACTTGGACACCCCGTTGGAAAGAATCACCTGGTCGCGCAGGTGCGGTGCCACATGGAGGATATGAGGCAGTCGCCCTTCCTTGTAATAGAGCGACTCGTACATGTCGTCGGTGATGACCAGCCAGCCCCGCTCGCCAGCCAGACGGGCAACCTCGGTCAGTGCCTCCCGGGAAAACACCGCTCCGGTCGGGTTGGAAGGGCTGTTGAGCACGATGGCCTTGGTCTTTTCCGTAACATGCGGCAGCAACGCATTGATATCAATGTCAAAATCATTGTCTTCCGCAAGCGGCACGATCACCGGAACACCCCCGGCCAGTTGCACCATGGGTGGGTACGAGACCCAATACGGCGCGGGAATCAGCACCTCGTCGCCCGGATTGAGCAGAGCCTGGAAGATATTGTACAAACCGTGTTTGCCGCCGCAGCTGACCTGAACCTCGTCCGGACTGTAACTCCAGCCCTGTTCCGCGAGCAGTTTGTCGCAAATCGCCTGTCGCAGCGGCAGAATGCCCGGAACCGGCGTATACCGGGTATGCCTGTCGTCAATCGCCTTCTTTCCGGCCTCGCATACATGATCGGGGGTGGGCAGGTCCGGCTCGCCGACGCTGAAATTCAGGATATCCTCACCAGCGTCGCTCAGGGCCTTGGCCTTGGCGTTAATGGAAAGGGTTGGAGACGGGGGGACTTGCAGGACACGATCCGCAAGTCTGATGGTGACTGGCGACATGCTTGACTCCTTCATCGAAACCACAGTTTAAATTAAAAAACGGGGAAACGTACTCCTTTCGTCATATTTTCACAAGGCAAAAAACCCGGCGCGCTGGCCGGGATGTCTTCGAATCGGTTCAGGGCTCCCTGAAGACTGGACAGGGACGATTCCGGTTTTGGTCGGCATAGGCCGGATCATCGGCGCCTTGGTGGCAATCAAGACAGAGTCCGACCCGAAGGATACGTTGCAGTTCTCCGGCATTGAATGGCCGCAGGTTCTTCCGTGAACCATGCTGGAGCGGCGTGCCGTCCAGGGTGACAAAGGCGTCAAAGGGCGGGGTCGGACCCTGGACGCCGGTCACCCCCTGATCCACAGGGAAAAACCGCCATTGCCCGTCCCGGCGCACCAAGGTTCCCTCGCCCAGGCCAACGGTCTTGGTGGAGGCATGGCAATCCTTGCAGGTTCGTCCCTTGGCCTGGATGGTATGCGGGTTGATTGCCGCCATGGTGAACCGGTCGAAACCACCTTCGGAGGCGCCCTGCTCATCGATCAGGGTCACCAGATCCTGGCATCCCGGGGTCACGATCACCACCCTGTCGTCCCAGACGGCGAGCATGGGCCGTTCATAGCGAATGTAGGAGCGCCCCTCCTCCCACCAGCCGGGCGTGTTTTTCAGGGTCAGCTTGTCCAGATCGGTCTCGCGCCGGTCCCGCTTGATATGACAGCCGTAACACTGCGGCACCCAGGTGGAATGACAGGCAGCGCAGGTAACCCGCTGATGGAACGAGGCCAGGCAGGCGTCCGGGTCGGGCGGACGCAGCTCCCGCCTCGTGCCGTCGACCTTGCCGGTCAGGACAAAGGCCGGCCCCTCCCGAACCACATTGGTCAGCTGGTTGCCCTTTTGCGTCAGGCCGGGCCGGGTTTCGTGGCAACTCTGACAGGTGATCTCCAGCTGCTCTTCATAGTGGGCATAGCTGGTTCCATCGCCCATGACCTCGTCTCGGGTATGGCAATCGATACAGACCATGCCCTTGCGGTGGTGCACGTCATCGGCGATCTGGAGATAAAAGCGGTTTCCCGCCAACCGTTGCGAGGTTTGACGGCCACGCTCATACGGCGTGCCGTAGCCCTCGGACTCAAACATCCCCTTGTAGGACAGGCCAATCCGGGCGGACCGGTTGTGACAGCGGATGCAGAGTTCCTCCGGCACCTTTTTCACCATCAACGGGTGCGGGCGCTTGTCTGCTTCCTGTTTTCGATCCGCCGATTCTCCGTCCAGCGACGGCTGGGGAGTGCCCGGCGGGTAGATGGTGTGGCAGGCCGAACAGCCGCCGCCCTTTTCATTGAAAAAAGCCGGTGCGCCGGGCAGGTCGTTTTTTTGTTTCCACAGATGGCAGGTGGCGCACAGCTTGCGATAGTAGTCCAGGGCCAGCGAATTTTCGCCGCTTTTCAGCAGATGCTCGACCGTGATATCGGCATGCTGATGATCCCGCTCACCCCAGTAATACAGCAGGGTCGACAGGATCCCCCGGTTGGTGGCCATCAGCGAGTTCTTGACCTTGTCGACATCTTCGGGATGACACCCCTGGACCCCGCAGGTTTTATGCACTACCCGCAGATCTCCGGGGTTAAGGACCATGCCTTTATGCGCCCCGTCCTTGTCGATGGCCAGCGGATCGCCTAAGTGACAGGGTGAACAGCCGATGACCAGACGATCGTGTGCGCCGTCCGGTTTCTCGTCGGCATGGCAGTTCAGGCACACCTCGACCATCCCCGCAGTGGTGACCACCAGCTGCTCGGGGCGTTGGGTACGGCGTTCCTGGAACACCAAAAGCGCAACCAGGGCCAAACAAAAGGGAATGAACAGCAGCAGCGCCAGAGAGCCCCGGGGCTTTCGGTTCATACGGCCCATCTCGTCCCTGTGCCTGCCCGTCGGCCGGTTCAGGCCTCGAAGCCGTGCACCAGCGGCAGGTTGCGTCTATCGCCCGAAAGATGTCGGGTGATCATGAGGCCCGGCGGAGATTGCCGCCGCTTGTAGTCGCTGCGGTTGATGCGCCGCACCAGGGAACGAACCAGTTCTTCGTTTGCGCCGCCCTCTATGATCTGCTGCACGCCCTGATTCCGGTCCAGATAGGCGCGAAGCACCTCGTCAAGCACCTCGTACGGCGGCAGATCGTCCTGATCGCACTGATCGGGCCGCAGTTCGGCTGTCGGCGAGCGGGTCAGGGTGCGTTCCGGAATCACGACGCGATCCCGGTTGATGTAGCGGGAAAGCGCGTACACCGTGGTCTTGGGCACATCGGCAAGCACGGCCAGACTGCCGCACAGATCTCCGTACAGGGTACTGTAGCCCATGGCCAGCTCCGACCGATTGCTGGTATTCAGCAAGAGCCGGTTGTGTTTGTTGGCAAGAGCCATCAACAGTGCGCCCCGGATACGGGCCTGGAGGTTCTGCTCGGTGACGTCTTCGACCAGCCCCGCAAACAGCGGAGCCAGGCTGTTCTGAAAGGCGTCCATGAGCGGTGCGATATCGATCTTCTGGAAGGCGCATCCCAGGTTGGCCGCCAGTTCGCGGGCATCCTCAAGGGAGGCGTCCGCCGTGTACGGCGAGGGCAGGGCCACGCCCACCACGTTTTCAGGGCCGAGGGCGCGACAGGCGATCACCGCGACCAAGGCGGAATCAATGCCTCCGGACAGGCCCAGTACGGCCTGGGTAAAACCGGTCTTGCGCGCATAATCGCGGATACCGGCGGCCAATCCGGCCAGGATATCGTCCGGTCCCTCTGCCTTCTCTGCCTTAAAGGCGGGGGTGACTCCCGGTCGATCCCACAACTCGGTCTCAACCACGACCATGTCCTCGATAAACCCCGCACCCATCCGCAAGACGTCGCCGGAGGGGTCCAATGCCAGAGAGTGGCCGGCAAAAAGCAGTTCTCCCTGCGCGCCGGCCTGGTTGACCTCGAGCAGCGGCAACCTGTTCGGGGCGCAAAAGGCCCGGGCAACCCTCAGCCGCTCCTGGGTGCTCCCGTACCAGTACGGCAGGGCGGAGATGTTGAGCAGGCAGTCGGGCACGATCGAACCCAGGATCACATCCTGCAAGGAACGGCGGGCCGCCCGGCCGCCCTCGCCCCAAAGATCCTCGCCCACGGTCAGGCCGAAGTGGCGTCCCCGATACGAGAATACCGTTGCGGTCACGCCGGGTTCAAAGTAGCGGGACTCGTCAAAGGCAGCATAGGTTGCCAGATGCTGCTTGCGCGTCCAGGCGACGACCCGGTTCCTCTCCACAACCAAAGCCGTGTTCGCAAGCCGCTTGCCCGTGGCCTTGCGCAGCCGTTCCGGCACGCCGAGCACACAGGTGATCCCCTCGTCCAGATGCTTGATCAGGTCGGCCAGGGCCCGGTCGTGGGCGGTGAGAAACCCTGCCCGCTCCAGCAGCCCCCCGGGCGGATACCCGCACAGGGCCAACTCCGGGAAAAGAATCAGCTCGCAGCCGGCCTGACGAGCCTTGCCGAGCCAGTGACGAATCTGCCGGACATTGCGGTCAAAGGCGCCGATGACCGGGTTGGTTTGCACAAGAGCGATTTTCACGATGGTTCTCCCGCAAGAAAGAAACAGTGCAACAACCGATAAAAAAACCCGTTGCGGGGGGAGGGGTGAAAGAACGTCCGCGGGGCAAGAAAGGCAACCGGACGATCGCCGCACAGCGGCGGAAACAGGACCGAATCCGTAACCCGGCGTAATGACGTCGGGTTACGGCAATTTCACGGGTTACTGCTTGACGACATTGGCCGCCGACGGGCCCTTGGGACCATCGACTATATCGAATTCAACCGTATCGCCTTCATTGAGCGTCTTGAAGCCCGCGCCGCTGATGGCGGAATAATGAACAAAAACGTCCTTACCGGATTCTTGCGCGATAAAACCAAAACCTTTTGCCTCGTTAAACCACTTGACTGTCCCTTTCAACACGTACTCCCTGTTTTTCCTTGTTGGACCTTGAATCTTGCCACGCGCCGCTTCCGTTTCCAGTCCACCCCAAGGGCACACACCAAGAAATACCCGGAAAAGACAACATGGTATGAATGCGGGGCACCTTACATGCTCGTGTCGGGAAAAACAAGCTATTTGATAACGCATCTTTCCACCCCCGGCGATACGCGTTCAGCGGCCGCGCTGATAGCGATGGACCGCGCTGTTGTGATCCTTCAGGTTGGTGGAAAACTCATGGGTGCCGTCGTTTTTCGAGACAAAGTAGAGGGCCGGCGAGTCGACCGGATGCAGGACCGCTTCCAGCGCCGCCCGGCCGGGGTTGCAGATGGGCCCGGCAGGCAGACCGGAGATGGCATAGGTGTTATAGGGCGTCTTGCGCCTGAGATCGGCAGTCCTCAGGTTGCCGTCAAAATCGGCGATCCCGTAGATGACCGTGGGGTCGGATTGCAGACGCATGCCCAGGGCCAGCCGGTTGAGAAAAACCCGGGCGATCAGCGGCCGTTCCTCGGCCACGCCGGTCTCCTTTTCCACCACCGAGGCAAGGATCAGAAGCTGATGCCGCCCCAGACCGTGGGCCTCGTCGGCATTGCCCAGATCCTGCCAGACCTCGCGGTAACGCCGGACCATCGCGGTCAGGATCCCCTCGGTACTGGTCTCGCCCCGCGACAGGGTGTAGGTTTCCGGGAAAAGATACCCCTCAAGACTCGCCGCATCGACACCGTGCCGCCGGACGAAATCCCGATCCGAGGCAAGGGCGCGGAACTGATCCTCACTCACCCAGTCGCCCTGGGCAAACAGGCGGGCGATCTGCGCCACGGTCAGCCCTTCGGGGATGGTCACCCGGTGGCGTAGGGTTCGGCCACTGACCAGCAATTCCAGAATCTCGGGCGGTGTCTTCCCCCGGGGCAGGCGGTATTCCCCGGCTTGCAGGCGACCGCCCGTGCCGCTCAAGGCAACGTAGACCAGATAGCGGAGATCGTTTTTCAGCAGGCCCTGCTCGGCAAGAAGGGTCCCGATCCCGCGCACGCCGGTCCCCTTGGGAACAACCACCACAACATCCTCTCCCGCAGGCGCGGGCAGCACCAGGTAGGCCCCGTACCACAGGCCCAGACCGCACCCGACGGAGAAGAGCAATGTGAAAACCACGATCAACCAGTGACGCATATCCACCGATGCCGGAAGGCCACAAACAAAAAAGCGCGCCGGAGGCATCCGGCGCGCCAGTCGTCATTTTCCAATCCGTTCAATTCGGACTTTTTTCATCCTTTTTTTCACCCTTCCGCTCCGACAGCGGTACGGGCTTGCGCTTGGGCACCTTGCCCAGGGTCAACTCGATGACCTCGTCCATGTGCTTGACCGGGTAGAAGGTGATCTTCTTGCGCAACTCTTCCGGAATCTCGACCAGATCCTTCTGGTTCTCATCCGGGATGATCACCTTGCCGATCCCGGCACGCAGGGCGGCCAGCGCCTTGTCCTTCAAT
Source organism: Desulfobulbus sp. (assembly GCA_050952385.1). Classification (GTDB taxonomy): domain Bacteria; phylum Desulfobacterota; class Desulfobulbia; order Desulfobulbales; family Desulfobulbaceae; genus Desulfobulbus. Next base: position 727,028 of record JBMNKV010000001.1, read on the forward strand.
CCGCCGATGGGCAGCACCCGACCGCGCAGGGTCACCTCGCCGGTCATGGCTATCCCTTTTTTCACGGCCTTGCCGGAGATGGCGGAAAACAGGGCCGTGGTCATGGTGATTCCGGCCGACGGCCCATCCTTGGGGATGGCGCCGGCAGGGACATGGATATGGATGTCGATATTGTCGAAATACTCCGGATCCACGCCCAGCGTCTCGTTGCGGCTGCGGCAGTAGCTGAGCGCGGCCTGGGCTGACTCCTTCATCACCTCGCCCAGCTGACCGGTCAACAGCAGCTTGCCCTTGCCCGGCAGCACCGAGGTCTCGATGTGCAACAGCTCGCCGCCGACCTCGGTCCAGGCCAGACCGATCACCAGACCGGGCTGGGCGCTGGTGTCCAGTTCGGTCTCCGGCAAAAACTTCGGCGGGCCGAGATACTTTTCCACGGTGTTGGCCGAAATCACGTACGGCCCCTTGCCGCCCTCCGCCACCTTGCGGGCCACCTTGCGGCACACCTTGCCCAGGGCCCGCTCCAGATTCCGCACCCCGGCCTCGTGGGTGTACTTGCTGATGATACCCTCCAAAATGGCGTCATCGAACCTGATCTGGGAGGGACGGATGCCGTTCTCCCTGATCTGCCGGGGCAACAGATACCGATTGGCGATCTCCATCTTCTCTTCCAGGGTATAGCCGGAAAGCTGGATCACCTCCATCCGGTCGAGCAGCGGGCCCGGGATGGTGTCGGTCCGGTTCGCGGTGGTAATGAACATCACCTTGGACAGATCAAAGGGCAGATTCATGTAATGGTCGGAAAAGCTCACATTCTGTTCCGGGTCCAGCACCTCGAGCAGCGCCGACGACGGGTCACCGCGATAATCGTCGCCCACCTTGTCGATCTCATCCAGCATGAAGACCGGGTTGTTGGTGCCCACGTTCTTCAGCCCCTGGAGAATCCGGCCCGGCAGAGCGCCGATATAGGTCCGCCGGTGGCCGCGAATCTCGGCCTCGTCACGCATGCCGCCCAGCGACAGGCGGTAAAACTTGCGGCCCATGGCCTTGGCAATGGCCTGGCCCAGCGAGGTTTTGCCGACACCGGGAGGACCGGCAAAGCAGATGATCGGGCCCTTGGTCTCGGGGTTCAGTTTGCGGACCGCCAGGTATTCGAGAATCCGTTCCTTGATCCGGTCCAGACCGTAGTGGTCGGCATCCAGCACCTCGGCGGCGACCTGCAGATCGAGCGTATCGGTGGAAGAATCCCGCCAGGGCAGATCGAGAAACCAGTCCAGATAGGTGCGGACAATGGTGGCCTCAGAGGCGTCGGGATGCATCATCTCCAACCGGCGCAGCTGTTTTTTCGCCTCTTTCTTGGCGTACTTGGGCATTTTTTTCTTACGCAGCTGCTTTCTTAACTCCTCGATCTCCTGAGAGTAGCTGTCCTCGTCGCCCAGTTCCCGCTTCAGGGCTTGAATCTGCTCGCGCAGGAAGTACTCCCGCTGGCTCCGCGACATCTCCTCCTTGGCGTCCGACTGGATCTTGGCCTGCACAGCCGAAACCTCCAGCTCCTTGTGCAGCAGGTCGGCCACCAGCCGCAGCCGCTCGATCGGATCGATTGTTTCCAGGATCTTCTGGGATTCCGAGATCTTCAGGTGCAGGTTGGAACCGACCAGATCGGCCAGACGCCCCGGCTCCTCGATATTGTTGATGATCATCATCAGATCCGAGGAGAGGATGCCGCGCAGCGACATGATCTTTTCCGTCTGTTCGCGGACCGTCCGCATCAGCGCCTCGGTTTCGACCGTCATTTCAGGAGATTCCGGCTCCTCGATCAGGTCGATCCCCACCCGGTAAAACGGTTTTTTCTGCAGGTATTCGCGCACCCGGGCCTTGGACAGGGCCTGCACCAAGACCTTCAGGCGGCCGTCGGGCAGTTTTAAGGTCCGCATGATCATCGAGACCATGCCCACCTCGTAGAGTTCCTCCACCTCGGGGTCGTCCCGGGTGGGATCCCTCTGAGTCACCAGCATCAGCAGCTTGTTGGTTTGCAGGGCCTCGCTGACGGCGTCGATGGAACCGGGACGGCCGACAAACAACGGGATGATCATGTAGTTGAACACAACGACATCCCGGATGGCCATCATGGGCAGCGAGTCAGGAATCTCCAGATCCTGTGTCTGTTCCCCGAAATCGCCCAGACTGGTCGATACTGCGTCGTCAAATTCCACCTTGTTCCTCCTTCGACTTACCACACAAAAGCCTCTTTTTCTTGAGGCCGAATATCCTGGAACGGTAAGCATGGGCCCGCCTGAAGTCAAGACAACGACAGGGCCCGGAACAGCACAAGATTTCTCTTGAATTAATACCGGCCGCTCAATATAGATGCGGGATGTATTCATCCCCTACCGACAACGCCATCCTGCCCAGGAGTCGTCCATGCTGACCGCCGGATCGTTTTTTGATCTTTCTGATTTTCCAGAAAAAGAACTCTTTGAAGGCTGCACAACCGTCTGGGAGCCCCTGGTCAACCTCAAGAGCTACATCGCCAGCCGAACCGCGCCCACGTTCCGGCATCTCTGCATCGTCGACGGCGCGCCCCTGGACAGTCCCTACATCTGGTACAACGGGCGATTGCGCAACGCCCGCGAATGCATCATCACCTATAACAATACTGCCAAGGGCGGATTGCAGGTCTGGGAAAACGGCCAGTTTCTCAACGGCGCCTCCGTTATTATGGCAGGCGTGGTCATGCTCGGCAAACACATAAAGATCGGCAAGGGGGTACTGATCGAGTCCGGCGCGATGATCAAAGCGCCAGCGATTATCGGCGACTACTCGGAGATCCGGCAGGGCGCCTATCTCCGGGGTGACTGCTTGATCGGCAAACGATGCGTGGTCGGCCACACGACCGAGGTCAAGCATTCCATCTTTCTCAACGACGCCAAGGCCGGGCACTTTGCCTATCTGGGCGATTCGATTCTCGGCAACAACGTCAACCTGGGCGCGGGCACCAAGTGCGCCAACCTGCGTTTTCTGCCCGGCAACGTACAGGTTCGGACCCCGGACGGTCCGGTGGACACCGGTCTGCGCAAACTGGGAGCCATTCTCGGCGACGGCGTGCAGACAGGATGCAACTCGGTGACCTCGCCGGGAACCCTTCTGGGTCCGGACAGCCTGATCATGCCCAATACGACGGCCCCTTCCGGGCTGCATCCCCGAAGAACCGTTCTACGCCCATAGGCCGGGATTGACCGGGCTCCGGCATCTTGCCGCCCGCATACTCGTACAGACCGAAAAAAAAACCGAACAGGATGCCGAAGGTGAAAAAAATCCGGCAGATCCGGTCCCACGGCAAGCGCCCGCGGGTCGACAACCGCCGGAACACGGCGGTAACAATGAACGTAAATCCCGCGGCATAGGGCGCGGTCAGCAGCAGCTGATAGAGGGTGCCCCGCACCGTGGCGTCTAGCTCGGGCGCCAGGCGCAGATGAAACAGAAGGTAGGCCAGCGCGGTCAGGACAAACGAAATTTTTTCCCGGAACGTCTTCATAGCATGAACCCATCCATTGCCTGCATCTTTCCTGAAACCGCTCCCTATCACCCTGCTCTGGACCAGGTCGGTCGTCTGTTCGACCGCATCGTCCTGATCCGGACCGCGGACGGCGAAACAGAACCCGCCGCCTCGCCGCGGCTCGCCTCTCTGCACCGGGCCGGGCGGCTGCAGACACTGACGCCCGCCCCCTTAAACGGGAACAGCGAACGCTTCCAGCTCCTGGTGCAGGACATGGCCGCTCGGGGCACGGAGGCGCTGGCCCAGCTCAGCGCCCTCATGCTTTCGGAAGCGTGGCGTCCGGACGAACGGGAATCACGGGCCACCGGGCTTGTGCACCAGCTTCGCCAGGACACGGACGAGTCAACCGAGGCTGTCGACCAGCGACTCTGGCAGGCCAGCCTGGTGCTGAAGCTGGCGGAATGGTCCGACCAGCAGGAGATGGAAGTCCGAACAGGGCTGGAGCGCATCAGGCAACGTCATCAAAATCTGTTCGCTGCCCTGAACGACGGCGATGATGACGGCCTGCCCTCCCCGGTCTCTTTACCGATCGACGACGCTGAACAGGAACACCTGCTCGTCCACCGGCTCCGGGCCTGGACCCGACTCTGCCTGTACGGTTCCGCCTGGCCGCCCGGTCTGCTCCTGACCCGGCACAGCGCCGTACTGTCCGGACTCAGCGACGCCTTTACCCGGTACCACGACCGAGAACCGCGCCAGATTCTCGACCTCCCGATCCCGGCCCTGGATAAAGAAAATGCGCCCGAGTCGACGGAACGCGCCCTGCTGCGCCCGGCCCTGCTGGCAGCCGGGGAAGACGGCATCGACGCTGACCAGCTCCTCCAGCTTTGCGATCAGACAACCCGAGGATGGCCACACCGGGAAAAAAACAACGACCCTGCACCAGCAAAGAGCGAAACATTCCGGTTCAGCCTTCTCTACTTTCCGGGCATAACGATTCAGCAATTGCTGGCGGAGGGGTGCGACGAACAGCAGGCTCCACAGACACCGATCCCGACCGACAGGGGCTGCTGCATCGGCCTGCTGCGCGCCTCCCGGCCCTAGGCCACCTCCTCCCGTTCAAGTTTCCTCACGTAGGAATCCCACTCGGGTACAGACCCGGCAATACGCAGTCTCATGGTCTTGTTGGGCTCCCCCGGATGCTCCCAGCAGGGGTACAAACGAAATTTAAAATGGTTGACGCCGTCGGAGACCACAGCCGTGAAGGCGTCGGCCTGACGGCCGAACCGGCCGGATATCTCCGCAACAGCCAGTCCCCGACGGGAGATATTGCTCACCTGCCCGGAACAACAACCCATGCCGTCGGAGAGATCGATCTGGAGGTTGTCGACCTGCACTCTTTTAAATTGTCGTTTTTCCATATTCTTTCTAAAAAGACCGTTGGACCGTCTCCGTCTCCGGTCAGCCGCCCTTGCAGACAAAAGATCGGGCCGGAACGAGCGCATCAAACCTTCAGGAGTCGTGACCGCATGTCTCGCGGTACGGGTTGATCGTCATCACCGGACAGCAGGCGGTCTTCACGATCTGGTCGGCCACGCTGCCGAACATGATCCGCTCCATCCCCTTGTAGCCGTGCGTGCCCATGACGATCAGCTGAATATTCTGGCGAACCGCATAGGCGAGAATCTCTTCGGCCACGTCGCCGGACAGAACCTTGCCCTCCACCCCAAGCGCGCCCGCCGAGACGAACAGCTCCCTGTTTTCCCCGATGTAGGCCTCCATCTGTTGCTGCGCCGAGGCAAAAAGCTCCTCCTCCATGTTGGGCAGATGCACCGGGGGAACGAAGAAACCACTGTACCCCTCGAAACTCTGCACCACGAACACCACGTACACATGGGCCTTGAACGCTCCCGCCACATAGGCGGCGGCCTGCAACACCTTGCCGGCATTGTCGGAAAAATCGATGGGAGCCAGAATACGTTCTATCGCATGCATAGGAACCTCCCTGGTCAAAAGAATAGAAGACTTCCACCTCGCGTAAAAATAGCCCGACCAGCGAATTTTCTCCACTATTATTCCTTCCGGACGAACCCTGATCACCGGGCCGACAAAGCAGTTGACCGGCCCGGCCATCACGCCTATACTCATGCGTTCAGGGAGACGCGCACAAGGTGCGCACCGAAGCGGCAGCGGCCCCTGCCCGGCCGTCCCGCCCTCCGCCTTGTTATCAATTCCTGCTTGCGGCAGCCGGAGCCGAATCGCTATGGAATTCACTCCCAAATGGATCGCATGGGAAATCACCCGGCGCTGCAACCTGCGGTGCGTTCATTGCCGTTCGTCTTCCCAGCTGGAAACGGACGGACATCCCGACCCGCCCCTGCCCGAGGCCAAACGCATCCTTGAAGAAATTCGGGGATATGCCGATCCCGTGATGGTGCTTTCCGGCGGCGAGCCCCTGCTCCGACCGGACGTCTTTGAAATCGCAGCCCACGGCACCGAACTCGGTCTGCGGATGTGTCTGGCCACCAACGGCTCGCTGGTCACCGAGGCGATCTGCCGGGAAATCAAGGCCAGCGGCATCAAGATGGTGTCGCTCAGCCTGGACGGCTCCACCCCGGAGGTGCACGATGATTTCCGCAATCAGCCCGGAGCCTTTGCCGGGGTCATGCAGGCCGCCCGCCTGTTCAACGAGCACGGGATCAGCTTTCTGGTCAACTCCTCCTTTACCCGGCGCAACCGCGACGAGATCGGTAAGGTCTACCCCCTGGTCAAATCGCTGGGTGCCACGGCCTGGTACATGTTCATGATCGTGCCCACCGGCCGCGGCGAAGAGATCATGAGCGAGCTGATCCCGCCCGATGAGTACGAGGCGATCCTGAACTGGCATTACGACATGGAAAAGGACGAGCAGGATCTCCTGGTCCGTCCCACCTGCGCGCCCCAGTACTACCGCGTCGTTCTCCAGCGCTCCAAGGCCGAGGGTGACCGGTTCCGGCGGCGCAGCCTGAAATTCTCCACCGGCGGCTCCAAGGGCTGTCTGGCCGGACAGCTGATCTGCCTCATCGACGTGGACGGCAATATCCTGCCGTGCAGCTACTTCCCGCTTTCGGCCGGCAACCTGCACGACAGCTCGTTTCAGGAGATCTGGGAACAGTCGCCGCTGCTGCGCGATCTGCGCGACTTCAGCGCCTACAAGGATCACTGCGGCGGCTGCGAATACCTGCGCGTGTGCGGCGGCTGCCGCGCCCGAGCCTATGCGATGACCGGCGACTACATGGCCGGCGAACCCTTTTGCACCCACCGGCCACCAAGGTAAGAGGCCTTCCACGGCCCCAGGCCGCATCTTTTCAAGAGTAAAAACCATGGACGACACCTTCCTGCAAGCCTGCCGAGGCAAACAAACCGGCACCATACCCGTCTGGTTCATGCGCCAGGCAGGACGATATCTGCCCGAGTACCAGGCCATACGCGGCCAGACCAGTTTTCTTGAACTGTGCAAGACCCCGGAACTGGCGGTTGAGGTGACGCTCCAGCCCATCCGCCGCTTCGGCTTCGATGCCGCCATCCTCTTCTCCGATATCCTGATCCCCATGGAGGCCATGGGCCTGGAGCTGGCCTTTATTGAAGGACAGGGTCCGGTCTTCGCCGACCCGGTTCGCAGCCAGCAGGCCGTGGACCGTCTGATCGTGCCCGACCCGGAAGAGAGGATGCCCTTTGTTCTGGAGATCATCCGCCTGCTGCGCCGGGAACTGAACAAGCCCCTGATCGGCTTTACCGGCGCGCCCTTCACCCTGGCCACCTATCTGATTGAAGGCGGCAGCTCCCGATCCTTCCTGCACACCAAGAAAATGATGTATCAGGAGCCACAGCTCTACCACAACCTGCTCACCAAAATCACCGCCTGTACCAGCAGCCATCTTCAGGCCCAGGTGCGGGCCGGGGCCCAGGCCCTCCAACTCTTCGACTCCTGGGCCGGCGTGCTCGCTCCCTGCGACTACGAACGTTTCGCCCTGCCCTATGTCCGCTCCATTCTCAGTGACCTTCGAGCCGTGACCGACGTGCCGATCATCTATTTCGCCAACAACGGCTCGACCCTGATCCCGATGACCACCACGCTGGAGGCCGATGTCCTCGGCTTTGACTGGCGACTGCCGCTTACCGAAATCATCGCCCGGGTCGGAAACCACGCCATTCAGGGCAACCTCGACCCCATGGCGCTCTTCCTGCCGCAAAAAGCACTGGAAGAACGCATTTATGGGATGCTGCGGGAATCCCGGGCGGCCAGAGGCGGATATATCTTCAACCTCGGCCACGGCGTCCTTCCGGAAACACCGCCCGACCAGGTCAAAATCGCTGTCGACGCCGTGCACCGATTCCGCCACGAGCACTGAACACATGGAAACCGCTGGTCTCCACCTGCCCTCGCTCTCCGACTGTGTGGAGCTGTTTGACCACTACGGGATGCTGGTCAATATCCGGCATCACTCGCTGGTGGTGGCCCGGCTGGCCGAGTGCCTGCACCGGGGCCTGTCCGACTTCGCCCCCGACCAGCCCCAGCCCGACTACCGGCTGGTCATCACCGGGGCCCTGCTCCACGACATCGCCAAGACCCCGTGTCTGGGACGCAACTGCAACCACGCGCAGCTCGGCGGCGAAATCTGCCGGGAACACGGCTATCCTGAAATTGCTGAAATCGTCGAGCAGCACGTACGCATCCGGAACTTCGATCCGGACCGCTACCAGGCCGGTCGGTTCAACGCGGCCGAACTGGTGTATTACGCGGATAAACGGGTACGCCATAACGTGGTGGTCAACCTGAACGAGCGCAGGGAATACATTCTCGATCACTACGGCAAGGGCCTGCCGGACCGCTGCCTGCTCATCCACCAAAATTTCCAGCAGTGCATCGCCCTGGAGGAGTATCTGTTCCGCTGGCTGCCCTTTTCCACGGAGGATCTGGGCCGGTTCTGAACCGGCTGAACCGGCCGACCCCGCATCGCCGGCACATCTCGTTCCCTTTTCCCAGGAGTTCCCATGCGCATCAGCTTTCACGGCGCGGCCCGCAATGTCACCGGCTCGTGCCATCTCATCGAATGCAACGGCACCAAGGTCCTGATCGACTGCGGCCTCTATCAGGGCGGTCGGGAGATGGATGAAAAAAACAGGAAGGATTTCGGCTTCGACCCGGCCTCCATCGACTTTCTGCTGCTCACCCACGCCCACCTTGACCACTGCGGCCGGATTCCCCTGCTCTACCGGGAGGGGTTCCGGGGCTCGGTGCTGACCACGGCGGCCACCCGCGAACTCACCCGACTGGTGCTGCTTGATTCCGCCCGGATTCATGAAGAGGAGGCCAAGTACGCCAACTACAAGTCCAGCAAGCGCAAAAACCGGGGCGCGCCGGTCGAGCCACTCTACAACACCCTGGATGCGCTCAACTCCATGGACACCTTCGCCGACATCACCGCCCTCAATCAGACCTACGAACTGGCGCCGGGCATCTGCGCCACCTTTTTCGAGGCGGGCCACATCCTGGGTTCAGCCTGCATCCTCCTTGAGCTGGAGGAAAACGGTTACCGCCGCAAGGTGCTGTTTTCCGGCGACCTTGGCTACGACAACCGGGCCATTCTGCCCGATCCGGCCACACCGCCCCACGCAGATGTCGTGGTCATGGAAACCACCTACGGCGACCGCCTGCACAAGCAGCTGGAACCATCGATCGAGGAACTCTACCAGGCCATCACCTCGACCCTGGAAGAGAACGGCAACGTGCTGATCCCCAGCTTTGCCCTGGAACGGACCCAGGAGATCCTTTATTACCTCCGCGAAGGAATCGAGCAGAACAAACTGCCCCGGCATCTGCCGGTGTACCTGGATTCGCCGATGGCCATCTCCGCGACCCAGATCTTCCGGCGGCACCGGGAATGTTTCGACGAGGAAACCTGGGACGTGATCTCGGCGGGGAAAGACCCCTTCGAGCTGCCCAACCTGGTGATGACCCGCGACACCAGCGAGTCCATGGCCCTGAAAAACATCCGCGGCGCGGTGATCATCGCCGGAGCGGGCATGTGCACCGGCGGCCGCATCCGGCATCACCTGCGGCACAACCTGTTCCGGCCGGAAGCGGCCGTGGTGTTTGTCGGCTATGCGGCGGCGGGCACCCTGGCGCGACGCATCATCGACGGCGAAGAGACGGTGCGCGTCTTTCAGGAAGAGGTCGAGGTCAATGCCCGCATCTACACCATCGGCGGTTTTTCGGCCCATGCCGACCAGAAAGAGCTGCTCGCCTGGCACGCGCAGACCGGCAACCCCGAGCGCACCTTTCTGGTCCACGGCGAAGAACGCTCCATGCAGGGCTTTGCGGCACAGCTTACCAATACCCAGATCGTAATCCCCGATCAGCACCAGTCGTTTCCGCTCTGATTGCCGGGCACGGGGTGAACGCCGTCCCGCACTCTGTACCGTTGCCCGACTGTCCGTCCCCCTGCCCAGCGTACCCGGATGCCGACCACCAGGCCGCACAGAGGCGGGCAGGCCCGGAACAATTGAGGCGGGAAGAGGTGCCGACCGGTTGCCAGCTGTGCCGCTGCCCCTCGTCTTTCTTCACAGGAGAAACTGCCATGCCCTCCAAGGTCCGCGTTCTCTGTCTCATTTTTCTGCTGATCCTCCTTGCCGGGCCGACCACGGCTGCACCGCCCACTGAATCCCGTTCCAGCCCCTGGACCCTGGAGCGGGCAATGCAGTTCGCGCTCCGGCATAACCCGGACATCCGGGCGCTCCACGAGCGGATTCAGGCCGCCGACGCCGAGATCCGGGCCGCCCAGGCCGCCTTCTTCCCCGAACTGTCGCTGAGCGGGGGCTATACCCGCACCAACAACCCCATGTATTCGTTTGGCAACATCCTCAACCAGGGGCAATTTTCCGACCGGATCGATTTCAACGATCCCGGAACCACCGACTCCCTGCTGGGCACGGCCTCGCTGCAGTACAACCTGTACCGCGGCGGCCGCGACAGCGCCGCACTGGCCGCGGCCCGGGCCCAGGCGCAGGCCGCTCTGCACGAACGAACCGCCCTGCGCCTGCGTCTGGAATTTGAGGTGATGCGGGCCATCTTCACCCTGGTTCAGGCCAATGAAATCATCCAGACCAGGCAGGCAGCCCTGGAAGCGGCGCACGCCTCGCTCGCCGTAGGTCGGTCCCGATACGGCGAGGGCATCTTGCTGCGGGAAGACCTGCTCAACCTGGAAGTGCAAAAGGCCCTGGCCGAAGAAGAGCTGATCACCGCCCGGCACGGCCTGCTCCTGGCCCAGCGGGGGTTCCTCTATCTGCTGGGCGCGGACGCGGACAACCGGGATATCCACCCGGTCCCTGCCCTGCCCGCCGAACAGCCCCTTCCGGGGCCAGGCCGCACCATCGACCATCGCCCCGAACTGGCGGCCATCAAGGCCCTGATCAGCGCGCAGGAGGCCGTGGTCCGCCAGGCCCGCTCCGGATACCTGCCCACCATCGACGCCTTCGGCCGCTACCAGGTCGATCAGGGGAGCGAACTGGATGCCGGTTCCGGCAACTCCTGGACCACGGGCATCCTGATTCACTACGTACTCTTCAACGGTCGCCGCACCGGGGCTGAAACCGACCAGGCCGAGGCCCGGCTGCGCGAGGCCAAAGAACAGCGACGCAAGTTGCAACTGGCCCTGGATCTGGAACAGGAACAGGCCCGGCTGGCCCTGAAGCGGGAGGAGGCGCGCCTGCAAGTCAGCGGCGACCGGTTGCGCGCAGCCGAGGAAAGCGCCCGGCTGGCGCGCCTGCGCTTCCGGGAGGGGCTGATGCTTGCCTCCGAGCTGATCGACAGCGAAACCCGACTGACCGATGCCCGGCTCAACCACACCCTGACCACCACCTCCCGCCGTATCGCCCTTGCCGATCTCCGACGAACCGTGGGCCTGCCCCAATCCAACCAGGAGCAATGACCATGTTTTTTCCTCCAGCCTTGTACCGGGCCATTCCTGCCGCTCCCATTTCGGCCGCGCTCCTTGTCCTGATCATGCTCTTTGCCGGTCGCGCCTCGTTGGCAAGTGAACCCGCAACCGAACCTGTGCCCGCCAAAGTCGCCGCAGTGCCGGTGACGGTACAGTCTGTTTCCCCGCTGCAGCCGGTTGCGGCCTCGCTCCGGGCAAAGAGACAGGCCGATATTGCCCCCAGGGTGACCGGGGTGATCAGCCAGCTGCCGGTGACCCTGGGCTCGCAGGTGAAGCGGGGCGAGCTGCTGGTACGGATCGACGCCGGGGAGATCGAGGCCCGGCGCGCCCGGACAGCGGCCCGGCTGGCCCAGGCCCGGCGCAATCTGGAGCGGGAACAGCGGCTGCTGAGCGAAGAGGCCAGCACCCGGGAAACGGTGCGCACCATGACCGATCAGCTGCGCATCGCCCAGGCCGAAGACAACGAAGCCCGCGCCCTGGCCGATGCCACCGCGATAACCGCGCCCTTTTCCGGGAAGATCATCCGCAAGGAGGTCGAGGTCGGCGATCTTGCCGCACCGGGCCGGGTCCTGCTTGAACTGGAAGGCGAAGACCGCCTTCAGGCTCGGGCCGATGTTCCGGAAAGCCTCGCCCCGCAGCTTGCCGTTGGCCATACCCTGACCGTGCAGGTGCCCGGGGCCGGGGCCGAGGTGCAGGGCGTGATCACGGAGATGTCGCCTGCCGCGGATCCAGCCTCGCGGACCGTCCGGGTGGTACTCGATCTGCCGCCCCATCCCCTGCTGCGCGGCGGTCAGTTCGCCCGGCTGCTGCTGCCCGGCGATCCGTCCCCGGCACTGATGATACCGGACAGCGCCATCATGGCCTGGGGGCAGATGGAGAGGGTCTTTGTTGTTCGCGATAACCGGGCTGAACTACGACTGGTGCGCAGCGGCAACCGCCAGGGCAACATGACCGAAATCCTTTCCGGTCTCAATGCGGAGGATATCGTCATCATCAGCAACAACCGTCTGCTTGCCGACGGCCAACCCGTGCGGGTTCTACCATGAACGCCCCGCAGGATCATCCCGGATTTGCCGGTCGCCTGGCCCGGGCGTTCTCCGACTCCAAACTGACGGTGATCGGTCTGGCCGCCTCGCTCCTGCTGGGGCTGCTTGCCCTGGTGCTTCTGCCCCGCGAGGAGGAGCCGCAGATCAAGGTACCGATGATCGACGTTCTCGTGACCATGCCCGGCGCCACCGCCAAGGAGGTGGAACAGCGCGTGGCCGCGCCCATGGAAAAACTGCTCTACGAGCTTTCCGGCATTGAATACATCTATTCCGTTTCCCAACCGGGTCAGTGTCTGCTCACCGCCCGCTTCTTCGTCGGCGAGGATATGGAGAAATCCATCGTCGATCTCAACCAGAAGCTGCAAACCAATTTCGACCGCATCCCCCACGGGGTCGGCAAGCCGCTGATCAAACCGCACACCATCGACGATGTGCCCATCCTCTGCCTGACCTTCCATTCGGCGGAGTATGACCACTTCACCCTGCGCCGACTGGCCGTCGAGGTGGAAGATGCGGTCAAATCCATCTTCGAGGTAGCGGAGACCAAAGTCACCGGCGGCGCACGGCGGCAGTTGCGGATTGAATTCGACCCGCAACGGCTCGCGGCCCACGGTCTCAACCCGGACGATCTGGCCCGGCAGTTTCAGGCGGCCAACCGCCAGACCCCGGCTGGAACCCTCAAGGCCATGAACAAGGAAACCCTGGTGCAGACCGGGTTGTTCCTTGATTCCGCGGAAGAGGCGGGGCGGATCGTGGTCGGCGTGCACAGCGGCAAGCTCGTGCTGCTGCGCGAGGTGGCCTCGGTGACCGATGGCCCGGCGGAAACGGACAGCTATGTCCTGCATACCGACAGGGGCGGCCGGGCCGAGGCGGCGGTCACCCTGTCGGTGGCCAAACGGCCCGGCGCCAATGCTGTGCGGGTGGTGGAGACCGTGCTCCACAAGGTCGAGCAGCTCAAGGGCGGCCTGATTCCCGCGGGCGTCAGCGTGACCGTGAGCCGCGACTACGGCGAAACCGCGGCGGAAAAATCCAACGAACTCCTCTTCCACATGGGCATCGCGGTCTTCGGCGTGGCCCTGCTGATCCTGTTTTTCCTGGGCTGGCGCGAGGCAATCGTCGTGCTGCTGGCCATTCCCTCCACCCTGGCGCTGACCCTGCTGCTGTTTTATCTCTACGGCTACACCTTAAACCGCATCACCCTGTTCGCCCTGATCTTCTCCATCGGCATCCTGGTCGACGACGCCATCGTGGTGGTGGAAAATATCGTCCGCCACCTGCGCTTGCCCGCCAACCAGCAGCTTTCGTTGCGCGAAATCGCGGTCAATGCGGTGATCGAAGTGGGCAACCCCACCATCCTCGCCACCATGGCGGTGGTGGCCGCCATTCTGCCCATGGCCTTTGTCGGTGGCATGATGGGCCCCTATATGCGGCCGATCCCGGTGGGGTCGTCCACGGCCATGCTCTTTTCCCTGATCATCGCCTTCACCGTCACCCCCTGGGCCGCGATCCGGATCCTGCGCAAGGAGCCGGGGCCTCTCCAAAGTGCCAGTCACGATCCCGACCATGCCCCCGACGACTGGTTCACCCGGCTCTATCACCGGGTCATGGACCCGCTGCTGGCCCATACCCGCTGGCGGATTATTTTCTTCCTGGCCATCACCGCCCTGCTAGTAGCGGCCTGTGCCCTGGTCCCCCTGGGGTTGGTCAAGGTGAAGATGCTCCCCTTTGACAACAAATCGGAATTTCAGATCATTCTGAACATGCCCGAGGGCGGCTCCCTGGAACAGACCGCCCGGGTCGCCATGGATATGGCCGGGGTGGTAGCGCAGGAGCCCGAGGTCGTCAACACCCAGGTGTATGCGGGCGTGGCCGCGCCCTACAACTTCAACGGCCTGGTGCGCCACTATTTCCTTCGCTCAGGTCCGTCCGTTGCCGACATCCAGGTCAACCTGCTGCCCAAGGCGGAGCGGGACCGGCAGAGCCATGAAATCGCCGCTGCCATCCGCCCGGCTGTGGCTGCCCTTGCCGCGCGATACGGCGCAACCGTGGCCGTGGCCGAAGTGCCGCCCGGACCACCGGTGCTGCAAACCCTGGTGGCCGAGGTCCACGGCCCGGACGAGTCCAGCCGGGTCGCCCTGGCCACGAAGATCAAGACCATCTTTGCCGATACCACGGGCGTGGTCGATCTCGACTGGTCCCGCGAAAACGAGCGGAGCAAGCTGGTGCTGGAGGTGGACCGGGAAAAGGCCGCGCTCAACGGGTTTCCCGTTGCCACGGTCACCGAGGCTGTCTGCACGGCCCTGTTCGGCCGATCCATCGACCTGTTCCACCAGCCGCCCGATCGGGAGGAGATCGAGGTCATCCTGCAACTGCCACAGGACAAACGGGCACGGATCGGCGACCTGCTCGAACTCGCCCTGCACCCGCCGGGGCAGTCCGGCCAGTCCGGGAAAGGGTCCGTTCCCCTGCGCGAGCTGGTCCGGGTAGTCGAACAACCGGTGGAACAACCGATTCATCGCATGAATCTCAAGCCCGTGATCTATGTCACCGGCGACGTGGCCGGTGCGGCAGAAAGCCCGGTCTACCCCATCTTGCAGATGAATGAGCACATAGCCCGGCTTGATGCCGCCGAGTTCGGCGGCGCGCCCGGCCCCATCGCCGTGCACAACCTCAAACAACCGTTCACGGACCGCCAGCCTTCCCTGAAATGGGACGGCGAGTGGCACATCACCCTAGAGGTCTTCCGGGATCTGGGCATCGCCTTCGGCGTGGTGATGATCCTGATCTATATGCTGATGGTGGGCTGGTTCAGGGACTACATCGTCCCGCTGGTGGTCATGGCGGCGATCCCTTTTTCCCTGATCGGGATTTTACCGGCCCACTGGGCCATGAATTCGTTTTTTAGCGCCACCTCGATGATCGGGTTCATGGCTGGTGCGGGCATCGTGGTCCGCAACTCGATCATCCTGGTCGACTTCATCGAGCTGCGTCTGCGTCATGGCCTGCCGCTGGCTTCGGCAGTGACCGAAGCCGGAGCGATCCGCTTCCGGCCCATGCTGCTGACCGCGATGGCCGTGGTGGTGGGCGCGGCGGTGATTCTGGCGGACCCGATATTTCAGGGACTGGCCATCGCCCTGATGTTCGGGGAAATCGCCTCGCTGCTCATCAGCCGCATGGCAGTGCCGGTGCTCTATTTCATGGTGCAATCGCGACGACGTCCGCTCCGGCCCGACGACGCATCCTTGGCCAGCCGGGAACAGGCGCGACACGACCAGATCACCCCGGGGCTCCGACATGGATGAGCAACCTTTTCACCTGCATCCCGAGGCCTTTGCCCGTCTGGCCGAACTGGCCCTGGCCCGGATTCCCGAGGCGCTTCGCGCCCATCTGGACAACTGTCCGATCTTCATCCAGGACCGGCCGGACCCGGAACTCTTGGCCGAGATGGGAATGGGCCCGGAAGAGACCCTGTTTGGTCTGTACGAAGGCGTGCCGCTCACCGAGCGCAGCCTGATCGATCCGCCGCTCTATCCGGAGCGGATCCTGCTTTTCCAGGAACCGCTGGAGGCGGTATGTCGCAACCGGGAAGAACTGCTCGCGGAAATCGAAATCACCCTGGTGCATGAAATCGCCCACTTCTTCGGCTTCACCGACGCCCAGCTGGAGGAGCTGGGCTACGGATAATCGCCGTCCGGATAGAGAAAACACAAAAGGGGGCCGAGACCCCCTTTTTCATCATTGCCGCAAGCTCAAGGCAACAACCACTTGGCCGGTTGCCGCCTACAAGCATCCATCAAACCCTCGTCGTCCTTGACAAAGCCCTGCACGTATTCCATCCAGCACACAAAAAAAGCCTGGCCGCTTTTGCGACCAGGCTTGTCACGAAACAAAACCGGAAATTATTCGGCTTTCTGTCGGCGACCAACAGCAGCCAGACCGGCCAGACCAGCACCAAAGAGCAGCATGGTGGTGGGCTCAGGTACCGGGTCGACAGGCGCTTCAGTAATCCGGCCATACAAAATGGCCCGATTCGACATCCCTTCATTTGTATAAAATACAGTCGAAAGCGTAGCTCCGCCGTCCTGCGAAAAACCGAACAGATTGAAATAATAATCCTTGTCCTCGTAGGTGAACAGCTGGTTCACAATGGGATTTTCAATTGTCACTATATCCCTGGGATCTTCACCACTATTTGGCGTCTCATTGTGATCAATGCCGAAAGTCGCAGTTACAGAGGCAACCACCTCGTTAAACGCCAGGCTGAACTGCAGATCGATTGACTCAAGTGTCGTGCCAGTGATGGCATAGTTATGATGTGTAAAGGTGCCCAGGGCAAACATCGAGCCATCGGATTCCACAGTGATTGGCGTGGCATTGCTTAAAAAATCATAACCGCTTCGCTTGTTAGCCGAATTAGATGGCGTACCCCACCGGGCAGTGCTCAATCGCCCGTCGGGGTCACTGTCATTCTGTACGGTAATAGTGGCAGGATTGGGATTTATCCAATCACCATCAATATCGTTTACCGTAAAGGGCGCCGCCTCAGCCACGGCAATCCCTCCAGTCACCAGCAACCCCATAGCCAGACCCACTACCAATGTCTTTTTCATGTCGCTCTCCCTTTAGCTCTGTCAATGTAATAAGGACCTGCCCTCAGATAGACAAAATCGTGTTTAACGCAGGCCCAACTATAAATTATGCTGTCTCTTTGCAAAAAAAGGGCCAGAAAAGCTGCCCCCCGACTTTTAAAATGAAGCTGCTGATCGAAACTCAAGTATATCTGGCTGAATTATCGTGTTTATAATGAGTCATAATTATCCCTCTCATCGCTTGCAGCAACCGTATTGCCTGCTCCGTAGGGCCAACCTGATGCACCTGAACAATACCTGCTCCGTTTTCCTCCGCAAAAGCGGAAACAAGAGCGCTTGGCCGAGCCCATTCCTCAACCACAATGCCCAAGAGTTGCCCCAAAAAGGTTTGCGCAAATAAGCGATCAGCACAGGACATTGATGGAGCGTAAACGCCCTAATACCGCGAAAAATGGCAAGATTGTGCTCCAGCGTTTTGTCAAAGCCCATGCCTGGGGCAACAATGATCCGCGATCGATCCACTCCATGGCGCACCAGCCAATCAATTCTTTCCGAAAAAAAGGAATGAATAGTTTGGGTACCTCCTCATGGTGCGAATCGACTTGCATGTCACTTGGTGTTCCTTGCCTGTGCATGATGACGACCAGTCCATCAAACAAACAACATCTATCATTTCAGGATGATGGCTAAGTGCAGAAATATCATTGATCATTGTTGCCCATTGGCTGGAGCTTCTCGGCGACAAGAACTTTCGTGGTATCGATCGAAATTGGGAGAGTGCTTCACTGTCTAATTTCCGAATTACCGGAATCGTCCGTCGCAATTTCTCCTCGGCAGCTCCTGGCGGCAAAAGACCAAGTTCGATTCCCCGCTCATCAATGAGATCCGCCCTTCCCTGATCAGTTGGGCAATTCGCTCATCAAGCGCAGCTTCCTGCCTCCATTTTCCACCATCAGAAAAAGAATCAGGGGTGGTATTGAGAATACCCATGATTTGTACCCGATGCTCCATGTCCCCCTCCGTAGTCGACCTTGAAAAAATCTCTTTCCATTTTGCCAGATCAAATAGCCCGGCACCGCAACACACACCCAAAGCCCAAAAAAATCCCAGAAAGGGGCTGCCCGCCACGCTCTATTCCACCTTGTTCCTGTTTACTTTCCCCCGGGGAACAAGTATGCTACGATGATTCGCCACGCGGTCGTCAAAACACCCCGACAGACGAGCCTGCCGCCGCAACACGGGCCCGGATCGTTGCCGGCCGTGTGCGCCCCAACCTTCCCGTTCCGGTCTCGCAGCCCAGCTCTTTTCCCTACACGCCATGTATCGTTCCGCGCCCATCGCCAAGAAAAAAAAAAGACAGCCGCTGCACTTTGTCGCCACCTGCGGATTTGGCCTGGAAGAGCTGGTTGCTGAAGAAATAGCCGCCTGCGGCGGCCAGAACATAACCACCGGGCCGGGAGCGGTCAGCTGGACCGGCAACTTGGAGACCGGTTACCGGGCCTGCCTCTGGTCGCGGTTCGCCTCGCGCATCCTGCTGGAGCTGGCCCGTTTCGAGGCCCCCTCCACCGACGACCTCTACGAGCAGGCCGGTCGCATCCTCTGGGACGACCACATGGGCATACGCTCGACCTTTGCCGTCCACACCACCCTGGTCAACTCGTCCCTGCCGCACAGCCAGTTCGCCTCGCTCAGGGTCAAGGACGCCGTTGTCGACCAATTCCGCAAGCGCTTCGGCAAACGGCCCGACGTTGACCCAAGCCGCCCCGACATCCGCATCAACCTCTATGTGCAGGGCACCGAAGCCTCGCTCTCGCTCGATCTCTCCGGCGAGAGCCTGCACCGCCGGGGCTACAGGACCGGAGGCGGAGAAGCGCCGCTGAAGGAAACCCTGGCCGCGGCCATTGTCCGGCTTTCCGGCTGGCTGGAGCGAAGCGACTCGGAACCGGTCCTGCTCGACCCGATGTGCGGCAGTGGCACCCTGCTGATCGAGGCGGCCCTGATGCTGGCCAAGAGTGCGCCGGGCTTGCAGCGC
The DNA here is from genome assembly GCA_050952385.1 of Desulfobulbus sp. Classification (GTDB taxonomy): domain Bacteria; phylum Desulfobacterota; class Desulfobulbia; order Desulfobulbales; family Desulfobulbaceae; genus Desulfobulbus. The sequence continues at coordinate 746,167 of JBMNKV010000001.1, forward strand.
AAGAGTTTTGGGTTTATGAGCTGGAACAGGCACGATCCCCGGCTCTGGGAGCGGCTGGTGCAGGAGGCCCTGGACCAGGAAGGCCGGAACATGCCCGCCTCCTGGCCGCTTTTCATCGGCTACGACACCGACCCGGTCGTGGTGGCCGCGGCCCGGAAAAACGTGATCGCCGCCGGACTGCGCGACGTCATCACCATCAAGCAGCGCCCCCTGGCCCGGCTGCGCGTGCCCGCTCCGGCGGGCTGCCTGCTGACGAACCCGCCCTACGGCGAGCGGCTCTCCGACAAGGAGACGGTCAAGTACCTGTATCGCTGTCTGGAACGGATCTTTCTTGAGGAGTTTTCCGGCTGGAGCATCGCCCTGTTCACCGCCAACCCTGATCTGACCGGCGGCATTCAGGACATTGTCTGGCGCGAGCGATTCCGGCTGTTCAACGGCCCGATCAGGTGTCAGCTGATGCTGGGTTCAGCCGGGAAGAGACCGGAACGGCCCGCCCATGCGTGGAACCCGCAGCCGTTGCCGCCCGGTACGCCGGGCGAGGATTTTGCCAATCGCCTGATCAAAAACTGCACGGTCCTGCTGCCCTGGGCCCGGGGAAACGACATCACCTGCTTTAGGCTCTACGACGCCGACATGCCCGAATTCAACATGGCCATCGATCTGTACGAATCCTGGGTGCATGTGCAGGAATACGCGGCTCCGCCCGGCGTGGACCAGGACAAGGCTGCGCATCGCTTTGAACTGGCCCTGCAGACCATCCGCTCGGTGCTGGACGTGCCCCGCAACCGACTGTTCATCAAGACCCGGAAAAAACAAAAGGGCACGCAGCAGTACCAGAAGAAAAACGAGGGCGGCGGTCTCGGCACGCTGTACGAGGTGCGGGAAGGCGGTGCCCGCTTTCTGGTCAACTTTACCGACTACCTCGATACCGGCCTGTTCCTCGACCACCGGATCACCAGGGCGCGTCTGGGCGCGCTTGCCAGCGGCAAGACCCTGCTCAACCTTTTTGCCTACACCGGATCAGCCACGGTGTATGCGGCAATGCACGGCGCCATCTCCACCACCACGGTGGACATCTCCGACACCTATCTGGCCCGGGCCGACGCCAATCTGGCCATCAACGGATTCGGCGGCCCGACCCACCAGCTGGTGGCGGCCGACTGCATGGAATGGCTGGAGCAATGCACCGACCGCTTCGGCGTGATCTTTCTCGATCCGCCCACCTTTTCCAATACCCGGCACCGCAAACAGACCTTCAACGTGCAACAGGATCATCCAGCCCTGCTTCGCCTGGCCATGCAGCGGCTGACAAAAAACGGGGTGCTGCTTTTTTCCACCAACTTCCGCAAGTTCCGGCTTGATCCGGAGCTGGAACAGGAATTTGCCTTTCAGGAGATAACCGCCGAAACCCTGCCCCTGGATTTTCAGCGCAACAACCGCATTCACCGCTGTTGGGAAGTGCGGCATCCGCCTGCTCCGTGACGGTTTCCTCCCTGGTGTTGCAGCCGCCTCTCCGGGGTCGGAACACGTCGATACCCCTTCATCCCCACACGACGTATGTTCTCACAAATAGCCAGACAGCCCATCTTCAATCAGCGCAAATCCGTCTATGCCTACGAGTTGCTCTTCCGCCAGTCCATGGGCCGAACCCTGGGGGAAATAGACGGCGACCAGGCAACCTCCAGCCTGCTCTCCTCCGCCTTTCTCATGGAAGAGATCACCCAGATCAGCGGCGGGAAACCCTGTTTCGTCAACTTCACCGAAAACCTGCTGCTGCAGGAGATTGCGCCCTCGTTTCCCAAGGAGCAGATCGTCATCGAGATCCTGGAAGACGTCACCCCCTCACCCGAAGTGATAGCCGCCTGTCGCAGTCTGTCCGAACAGGGCTACACCTTGGCGCTGGACGATTTTGTCTACCGCAGCGACCTGACCCCGCTGATCGAGGTGGCCGACATCATCAAGGTCGACTACCGGCTCTCTTCCCCTGAAGAAATCGTCCGCATGCTGGAGCGGCTGGCCCCGTTCAATCTCGATTTTCTTGCGGAAAAAGTTGAAACATACGAGGAGTTCGAACAGGCCGCCGAACTGGGCTTTCGCTACTTTCAGGGCTACTTCTTCGCCAAACCCGAATCCCTGCAGATCAAGGAACTCACCTCCAACAAGGCCAACCTGCTCAACCTGCTGGCCGAGATCAGCAGACCCCAGATTTCCACCAAAAAGCTGGAGCAGATCATCGCCACCGACGTGGCCCTGACCTACAAGCTGCTGCGTTATCTCAACTCGGTGGCCTTCTCCCTGGTCAAAAAGATCGACACCGTGTTCCAGGCCATCGTCTATCTGGGTGAGCAGGAGATCCGGCGCTTCATTACCCTGGTGATCGTCTCGGAACTGGCCTCGGACAAACCAACGGAGCTGATGCGACTCTCCATGGTCCGGGCCCGCTTCTGCCAGCGACTGGCCGAGGCCGCCACGGCCGGGCACGACCCGGACGAGGTGTTTTTACTGGGTCTGTTTTCGTTGATCGACGCCATGCTCGACACGCCGATGGAACAGGTCATGAACAAACTTCCCCTGGCTGGACCGGTGGTAGAGGCGCTCACCAGCCGACAGGGCGCCCTGGCCCCTTATCTGGAAACAGCCATCGCCTACGAACAGGCCGACCCGGACAGCTGTCTTCTCCTGCTGGAGCCGCTGGGCGTACCGCCTGAAACCCTGTACCCGACCTATCTGGAGGCCATCTCCTTTGCCAATATCCTAGGATAACGGCCGGTCCCAGAGGGTAAAGAGCTGCTTGATCCCTGAGGTGGCCAGTCCGGCCAGCCGGGTGAACATCTCCGGGGCAAAGGGCGCGCCCTCGGCAGTGGTCTGCACCTCGATCCAGCGGCCGTCCCGGCTCATGACAAAGTTGGCGTCCACCTCGGCCGAGGCATCTTCACCATAGTCCAGATCCAGCAGCGGCTCTCCGTGCACGATTCCGGCGCTGACCGCGGCCACCGGCAAGAGCGGCGGCACCTGGTCCAGCCATCCCCGCTCAACCATCCGCTCAATGGCCATACGCACCGCCAGCGCACCGCCGGTGATGGCAGCGCAACGGGTTCCGCCATCGGCATTGAGCACGTCACAATCAACGCGCAGGGTGTACTCGCCCAGCAGGCGCAGATCCACCATCATCCGTAAACTGCGGCCGATCAGCCGCTGAATTTCATAGGTGCGCCCGGAACGGCCGCCGACCGCCTCCCGCCGGGTACGGGTCGAGGTCGCGCAGGGCAGCATGCCGTATTCCGCCGTAATCCAGCCCTGCCCCCGATCTCGCAGGAAGGGGGGCACACCGGATTCGACCGTGACCCCGCACAGCACATGGGTCCGGCCCATGCGCATCAGGACCGAAGCATCGGCATGGGGTTGCAGCCCACAGGTAACGGCAAACGGACGCAGAGCATCCGGCGGACGATTGTCGTTGCGCATGGCGCACCTCCTTGCAGGAAAAACAGAAAAAATGCTGAACCGACAGGTTACAGGAGAACCACCGTGATCCCGGGGTTGGCCCGATCAAGATCATGATGATCGGCAAGAAAGGGGTATGCACGCAGCAACTGACGGCCTCGACGGGAGCGTCCTTCGAACTGCTCGCCCGGGATATAGGCCCGTATCCGCCCCTGCTGCTGCCAGAACAGCAGCTGCTGACGAACAGCTTCCCGGATCGCCCCGCCCGCGCCGCTGGAGCCGTACCCGTGGATCAGGGTCAGGGCCCGACACCCCAGACCGGCACAGAGGCGCAGCTCGTTGTCCAGTCGGTCCAGGGCCTGCCGTACCAGGGGCATGCCTTTTTTCAGGTTGATTTCACGGTGCAGGAAGGCTGCTGATCGGGGAACAGGAGCGGCGGCGCACGGGGTCCGGCAAAAAGGACAGGAAGATGCCTCGGGCGGGAATTCGTTTCCGCAAACCGCGCAGATCCGCACGGCGCGTCGGACTGGCTTCCGGGCCATGATGACGTTATTGCCGGCGCACGTCGAGGACACTTGGCAACTGCAAGAGATGCTGCTGCACACGCTGGAGATGCTCAAGGTCGACGACTTCCAGGAGCACATCGAGCACCGCCGTGTTTTCCACCGTGGTGCGCGCGGTCAGTTCAACGATATTGGCGTCATCAGCACTGATCGCCGTGCTGAGATCGACCAGCAGTTTTTTCCGGTTCTCGGCACGAATGAACAGCGACACCCGGTGCGCACGCTGGGGCGAGCCGGTCCAGGAAACCTCGACCCAGCGCGAGGGATCGGTCGCCAAAAGGTTGGCACAGGAAGTCCGATGCACGGAGACGCCGGAACCGGTGGTAATGAAGCCGATGATCGGATCGCCGGGCACGGGATGGCAGCACTGGCTGATCTTGACCAGCATGCCCTCCACCCCGTCGATATCGATGGCAGTGCTCGATGGGGAGGCCTTGCCAGCCGCGCTCCGCCGGGCCTTTTCGAGCATCTCTTCCATCCGCTGTCGTTCCTCGGCCTCCCGATACTCGCCAGGCTCCAGGATACGGACCAGATGGGGGATGGTGATTGCGCCCGTTCCCACCCGGATCAGCATCTCGTCCAGGGTGTTGCAGTTCAGCCGTTTCAGGACCAACCGCAAATGGCCGTCCCGCACCAAACCTTTCAGGTTGACGTTGTGCTTGGTCAGCTCCCGTTCGCAGATCTTCCGGCCCAGTTTCAGCGAGCGCTCCCGCTCCCTGCGGCGTAGATATTGACGAATGCGGGTACGGGCCCGGCTGGTTTTGACCAGTTGCAACCAAGCGCGGCGCGGATGCTGATTTTTCCGGGTGAGAATCTCAACGATATCGCCGCTTTGCAGCTTGTACTTCAGTGGAACCAGCTGCCCGTTGACCTTGGCGCCCACGCAGGTATCGCCGATATCCGAATGAATCGAGTAGGCGAAATCGATCGGCGTGCTTCCCTGGGGCAGCTCCCTCACTTCGCCGGTGGGGGTCAGGGCATAGACGTCGGGATCGGACAGTTCTCCCCGGAGCGACTCCATGAACTCGTTCGGATCCTCGACATCTTGCAGCGACTGGACCAGCTTTTTGATTTCCTTGAACAGCCGGGCATCGCCACTGCTGGCCTTCTGCCCTTCCTTGTAGGCCCAGTGAGCGGCCACGCCTTCCTGGGCCACCCGATCCATCTCCTCGGTTCGAATCTGGATTTCGATGAAGTGGCCCAGCGGCCCGGCCACCGTGGTGTGCAACGACTGGTAATTGTTGGCCTTGGGCGCACTGATCCAGTCCTTGATCCGGCCCGGAACCGGAGGCCAGTCGGCATGCACCGTGCCCAGGGTCTGATAGCATTCCTTGACCGTGCGCACGATGATGCGGAAGGCCACCTTGTCAAAAACCCGTTCCAGGGGAATCCGCTGAGCGACCAGTTTTTTGTAGATGGAATACATGTGCTTGGGCCGACCGAGGACCCGGACCGGATCGATCTTGTTGGCCCGGAGCTTGGCCTCAAGGATCTGGACCACCTCGTCGACATAGGCCTGACGCTCGTCCATGGTGCTTTCCAGCTGGGCGCTCAGATCGGCGTATTCCACCGGATAGAGATGCTTGAAGGCGAGATCCTCCAGTTCCCGCTTGATCCACTCGATCCCGATCCGGCTGGCCAGCGGCGCATACAGATCCATGGTTTCGCGGGCCTTGGCGAGCCGCTCCTCCTCGTCCAGCAAATGGAGATTGAGCATCTCCTGCAGGCGGTCGGCCAGCCTGACCAGCAAGACCCGGATATCCTGGCTCATGGCCAAGAGGAGCTTGCGGATGTTTTCGGCCTCGTGCGTCAGATTCGAATCGTAGCGCACGTTGCTGGTGCGGGTTACACCGTCCACAATCCGGGCAACCGTTTCCCCAAACCTTTTTTTCAGCTCATCCAGGGTGGCGACGCCCTCCTTGAGCGTGCCGTGGAGCAGGCCGGCGACAATGGTGTCCAAATCAAAACGCATGGAGGCCAGAACAGAGGCCACCTCGAGCAGATGGTTGACGTAGCGCTCGCCGGCGTAGAGCTGACCGGCATGCCGTTCACAGACAAACTCATAGGCATCGTGCAGCGGCCTCAGGTCGACATCGACGAGATAGCCGGAAGCAACGGTCAGAATGGGCTGAAGGCTCTGTATACGCATGCGTTCTTCCGGAGGTTCCGGACGACGGTCAGAGGACGGCCGTCATTCCTGGTCAAGCGCCTGCCGGACCAGTCCGGCAAGCAGGGGAACCGCCTCGTCCGGCGGCACGATCCGGGTTTCACCGGTCCGGCGGGAACGCACCTCGACCCGCCCTTCCCTGGCAAAGGTCTTGCCCACGGTCACCCGATACGGAATGCCGATCAGGTCGGCATCGTTGAATTTCGAGCCGGGCCGCTCATCACGGTCATCGTAGAGCACCTCCAGGCCCTGCTCCTGCAAGGCCTCATAGAGTTGCTCCGAGGCCTGACAGTACTCCTCATCACGGGGCGACAGGTTCAACAAGATGACCTGGAACGGAGCTAGGGGCACGGGAAAGATAATGCCCTTGTCATCGTGATTCTGCTCGATTGCCGCGGCCACCACCCGGCTGACACCGATGCCGTAACAGCCCATGACAAAGCATTTTTCCTGACCGTCGCTGTCCTGAAACATCGCCTCCATGGCCTCGGAATACTTGGTGCCGAGCTTGAAAATATGGCCGACCTCGATTCCCTCCTGGAGACGCAGGGCCCCGCCGCACACTGGGCAACGGTCAGCGTCCGTCACCTGGCGCAGGTCGCCAACCACATCGGGGATGAAATCCCGGCCAGGCACCACGCCGGTGAAGTGGCACTGCTTGACATTGGCTCCGGCAACCGCATTCACCATCTGCATCACCTCGTAATCCGCCACGATCCGGATATCCTCCAGACCCACCGGACCCAGGTAACCCACCGGAAGACGGGTCTGCAGCCAGACCTGGTTCTCGTCCAGCACATCAATATCGGTGGCATCGAGCAGGTTCTTCAACTTGACCAGCTGCACCTCCCGATCGCCGCGGACCAGGGCGGCCACAGGCCGGTCATCGGCCAGATACACCATGGTTTTGATCACATCGGTGGCCCGGCATCCCAGAAACTCGGCCACGGTATGCACTGTTTTCCGACCGGGGGTGTCCACCCGGGTCAGGGGCTCCAGGGGCACATCGGGCCGCCCCCCTTCCGGCGGCGATACGGCGGCCTTCTCGATATTGGCCGCATAGGAGCAGTCGTTGCAGATCGCCAGGGTGTCCTCGCCTGTTTCCGCCAGCACCATGAATTCATGGGAAAACGAACCGCCGATGGCACCGCTGTCCGCCTCCACGGCCCGAAACTCCAGGCCGCAACGCCGGAAGATCCGGTAATAGGCCTCCCGCATCGTCTCGTAGCTGTTGGACGCGCCCTTGTCGTCCTCGTCAAAGGAGTAGGCGTCCTTCATCACGAACTCGCGGCCGCGCATCAGACCGAAACGGGGCCGGATTTCATCGCGAAACTTGGTCTGGATCTGATACAGGTTGACCGGCAACTGACGATAGGACTGCAATTCCCGGCGGGCGATGTCGGTCACCACCTCCTCGTGGGTGGGCCCCAGACAGTAATCCCGGTCATGCCGGTCGCGAAAGCGCAGCAGTTCCGGGCCGTACTTCTTCCATCGGCCCGACTCTTCCCAAAGATCGCCGGGCTGCACCATGGGCATGAGGATTTCCTGGGCACCGGCACGGTTCATCTCCTCGCGGACAATCCCGATCACTTTCTGCAAGGCAAGAAATCCCAGGGGCAGGTAGGTGTACATCCCCGAGGTCAGCTTGCGGATAAACCCGCCCCGCACCAAGAGCTGATGGCTGACAACATCGGCCTCGGAAGGCGTTTCCTTGGTGGTGGGCAACAGCATCTTTGAATAACGCATACAACGATCTCCGTGCAAATAAGAGCGCAACGAACAAAATACCCCTGCCGGTCATTGCCCGGCGGCATATTCGGCCTCAAGCTGGTCCAACTCGGCGAAAAAAAGCGGTAACAGCTCCGCTTCCGGCACCTTTTTATACAACTCGCCTTTTTTGAAAATAATCCCCACCCCATTGCCGCCGGCAATGCCGATGTCTGCCTCCCGCGCCTCGCCCGGTCCATTGACCACACAGCCCATGACCGCAACCTTGAGCGGACTGCGCATGGTTTGCAATCGCCTCTCCACCTGCTCGGCCAGCGAGAACAGGTCGATCCGGGTGCGACCACAGGTGGGACAGGAAATCAGCTCCGGCCCGCGTTCCCGAATGCGGAGCGCCCGCAGCAGCTCGTAGGCGACCCGGATCTCTTCCACCGGATCGCGGGTCAGCGAGATGCGGAGGGTGTCGCCGATACCTTCGGCAAGCAGCATCCCCAGGGCCAGACTGGACTTGACCGTGCCCGCAATCAGGCCGCCCGCCTCGGTCACGCCCAAGTGCAGCGGATATTCGGTTTGTTCGGCAAGGTGGCGATAACCGGCAATGGTGGTGAGGGCATCCGAGGACTTGATGGAAATTTTGAGCTCGGTGAAACCGTGGCGTTCCAGCAGACGGACCTCCTGCAGCGCACTTTCGATCAGGGCGTCCGGTCGTTCCGGGGTCGGGTAGCCGTGGCGGTGCAGAATCTCCTTGGCAATGGAGCCGGCATTGACGCCCACCCGGATGGGAACCCGATGCAGCTTGGCCGCGTCCACCACCCGGGCCAGCTTGTCCGGGCCGCCCAGGTTGCCAGGATTGATCCGGATGCACTGCGCCCCGTGTTCCATGGCCGCCACTGCCAGGCGGGCATCGAAATGGATATCGGCGATCAGCGGAATGGTGATTTGGGCGCGGATGGCATCGAGCGCCTCGGCCGCGGCCATGTCGGGCACGGCAACCCGAATTATTTCACAACCCGCCTCTTCGAGCCGAAGGATCTGGGCAACGGTCTGTTCCACCTCGCTGGTTACAGTGTTGGTCATCGACTGCACCACCACCGGGGCACCACCGCCGACGGCAACCGACCCCACCCGGATCTGTCGGGTGTCTTTGCGCACGATCACGTTCTCTTCTCCTTTTTCGCCCCAATCTCAAAGCCGCGCACGTAGAGCGGGGCCAGATCCTCCGCCGCCGTCGCTCCCCGGGCCAGCGCGTCCGCGCCGCACAGTCCGACCAGAGCGGCCCGGGGATGCACCAACCCGGTCGGTGCCAGGCGGGCCGACGGATGGTGCTCCAACCAGGAGCGGCAGGCCACAAGACCGGGGCCGACCACCAGGGTCGGTTCGGTGATCCGTTCCGCCAGCTGCTCGGCCGACAGGGCGAGAAAATCGCTCGTTCGGCGAGGCCCGTCGTTCTCGTGGCGATAAAACGCAGCATAGACCTGCTGTTTGCGGGCATCGAGCAGACAGCACAAAGGCAGATCCGAACCACCGGGTATCTGGGCGGCCAAGGCATCGAGCGTGGGCACGCCCAGCAGGGGACGACCAGCAGCCAGAGCAATCCCCTTGGCCGCGGCCAGACCGATTCGCAAACCGGTAAACGAACCCGGGCCCAGACTGACCGCCACGCCGTCGAGTTCGCCCCAATCACATGCCGCCGCCCTCATCAACGCAACCACCGAACCCAGCAACTGCCGAGAATGGGTGGTCTCGGGCTGCACGGTATACTCGCCGATCAACCGGCCGCTGTCCACACCGCCCCGGGTCAGGGCCACACCGCCGCAGCCGGTCGCGGTCTCGATTGCCAGAATCAGGAAATCAGCCACCGTTTAACCAAGCGAAGGATATCGTTATAGAAAACAAAAATCATCAACGTGCCGAGAATGGCGATTCCTACCCGTTGACCGACTTCCATGGTGCGTTCCTGCAAGGGTTTGCGACGCACGGCCTCCAGGGAGAGGAACACCAGGTGTCCGCCGTCCAGCACCGGGATGGGCAACAGGTTGAGAATACCGAGGTTGACGCTCAACAGCCCCATGAAATAGAGCAGATACGTCCACCCGGCCTTGAGTTGCTCTCCGGCAATCTCGGCGATACGGATAGGTCCGCCCAGTTCGCTGGCAGGGATGACCCGCTGGATCATCTTCACAATACCCATCACGGTCAGGTAACTCAGATTCCAGGTCTGGCGGAACGCGGCAGAGGCTGCCTCGCCGAGCGAGACATCCACATAGTGAATCTCGTCGCTGCGGACGATTCCCAACATGTAGCGCTCGCCCGTCACCTCACCGAACAGGTTTTTATCCTGCTGCACCGTGGGAGTGGCCCGCACCACCAACCGTTCACCCTGACGATCGACATCAAGCACAACCTCGCGGCCGCCGCTGTCGCGTATGATCTCCGAAAGTTGCCGCCAACCGGTGATCGTCTTGCCGTTGATCGCACGCACCTCGTCTCCGACCTGCAGGCCAGCCTGTTCGGCGCCCGATCCGACACTGATCCCACCGATCCGGGTGCTTTCCACGGGTTCGGGCAGACCGGCCAGGGCAAACATGCCGAAAAACAGGAACACGGCAAAAAGCAGGTTGAACAGCGGCCCGGCAAGAACAATGGCAAACCGTTGCCAAACCGTTTTGGCGGCAAACGAACGGTGCTGATCTTCAGGGCTGACCTCTTCGCCCTGCACCTCGCCGTACATCTTCACATACCCGCCCAGGGGCAAGGCGCTGATGACGTATTCGGTTTCCCCCCAGGTTCGGCTGACAAGGGTTTGGCCGAAGCCGAGGGAAAATTTCAGCACCTTGACGCCGCAGGCCTTGGCAAGAAGAAAATGGCCCAGCTCATGGACAAAAATCAGGATGCCGAGGACCAGAATGAATGAAAAAACAGAAGTCATGAAAGTCCTGTGAAAAATCGCTGAACAATGAAGGGATGCAACAAGGGCGGCCGTCGTCCCTCAGGAAGCGACAAGCGCCGCGGCAACCCTCCGCGCCTCCTGATCAGCGGCCAGGATGGCATTGATATCGTTTTCGTCTCCCGTGATGGACGCATCAAGGGTCTCGGCCACCACCTCGACGATTCGGGTAAAGCGAATGCGGCCATCCAGGAAGGCCTCCACCGCAACTTCGTTGGCCGCGTTGAAGATCGCCGGCTTGACGCCGCCCTCCTCCAGGACCGCATAGGCCAACCGCAACGCCGGAAAGCGCTGATGATCCACAGCCTCGAAACTCAGAGCACCGCATTGGGACAGAGAAAGACGGGGCAGATCCAGATCCAGACGTTCCGGACAGGTCAAGGCATAGGCTATCGGGATGCGCATGTCCGGAAGACCAAGCTGTGCGATGACGGAACCGTCTCGATATTCGACCAGTGAGTGGATAATCGATTGGGGATGGACCACAACCTCTATCTGCTCCGGCGGCATGGCAAACAGCCATCGCGCCTCAATCACCTCCAGCCCCTTGTTCATGAGCGTGGCCGAGTCAATGGATATCTTTCGTCCCATCGACCAATTGGGGTGCGCCAACGCCTGTTGGGGCCGGACATCGGCCAGCAGGTGGGCGTCCCAGGTGCGAAAGGGACCGCCGGAAGCGGTCAGGATCAACCGGGACACATCCTCCCGGCGACCGGCTTCCAGGGCTTGAAAAATCGCGCTGTGTTCCGAATCGATGGGTACAAGTGGGGCCTGATGGCGACGCGCGGTTTCCATCACCAGACGACCGGCCATGACCAGGGTTTCCTTGTTGGCCAGACCTAAACGCTTACCAGCCTCTAGGGCTGCCAGGGCGGGGAGCAGGCCCACACTGCCGACCAGAGCGGACACGACCATGGTGATTTCGGGTAGGGCTGCCAGCGCGCAGTTGCCCTCCTCGCCGCAGAGCACCCGGTCCCGGTAGCGTGAAGGCAAGAGTTCCCGCAGGGCGCTGACCCTGTCCGGATCGCCCACGCTGACCCACTCCGGGGCGAACTCGCGCGCCTGCGCGGCAAGCAGCTCCACATTCCGACCGGCGGCAAGACCGACCACCCGAAACCGTCCGGGATAACGCCGGACCACGTCCAGCACATTCTTCCCTATCGAGCCGGTGGAACCGAGTATGGACAGCGTGTGATTCACAAGGCACCGCAGCGAATCAGATAGTACAAAACAGGAGCGGACAGCAACAGACTGTCAACGCGGTCGAGTATGCCGCCGTGCCCCAAAAGCAACGTGCCCGAGTCTTTGACTCCGGACGCCCGTTTCAGGAGCGATTCCGTCAAGTCGCCGGCGATACCAACAAGGATCAGAAGCGCGGCTGCGACCAGAAGAGAGAGAAAGGAAACCGGACTGGAAAACAGCAGGTTGAACAGTTCGGCCGCGACGATTCCGACAGCCAGGCCACCCAGCACCCCCTCCCCGGTTTTCTTGGGGCTGAGCAGGGGAAAAATTTTCTTTTTACCCCATCTCCGACCGGCATAATAGGCTCCGATATCCGAGCCAGCCACGATCACGACCAGCAGGGCCAACCAGAACGGCCCTTTGTCCAGGGAACGCAGAAGCAGCAGATGGGCAACACAGAGCGGCAGGTACAGCACCGCAAAACCACTGCATAGCAGATAGCGAAGGATGTCGGGATCGACGGAGAAACTGCGGAGCCCCAGCAGGGCAATGAGCAGCAGACTGCCAGCCATGCCGGCAAGAACGGCTTCCGGGGTCGGCCACCACGCGGCCAGTACCGGCAAGGAGCAACACAGAAGGGTCAAAAAGAGACGGACGCCGCTGAGCGAAGCGCAGGTCATGCGGAAAAATTCCTGCAAGGCGATCAACACACCGACAAGGGTCACGCACCAGAACATGGTCACAGAGCCCCAAAACACCAACGCAAACCATCCGGCCCCAAGCAAGAGGCCGGGAATTACTCGGTCCATTGTCTCTCTCTTTTTATTCCACGTGCAGCTGTGCCCCTGTCTTGCCGAAACGGCGCCGCCGATGACGAAAGGTATCCAGAGCCAGCAGGAACTGCTCTTTGCGGAAATCAGGCCATTTTACATCGGTAAAATACAGCTCGGCATAGGAGACCTGCCAGAGCAGAAAGTTGGAAAGCCGATGCTCGCCGCCGGTGCGAATCAACAGGTCGGGGTCGGGCTGGCCTGTCGTGTACAGGTGTGCATCAATGCTCGCCTCGGAGATCGATTCCCAGTCGAGGGTTCCCTCTTGACACTGCCGGGCCAGCGCCCGGACAGCGTGCGCCAACTCGGCCCGACCGCCGTAATTCAACGCCAGGTTCAAGGTCATGCCGGTACAGGCCCGGGTTTGGGCCATTGTTTGCTGCACAATCAGACGTACATCCTCCGGCAATCGATCCTGCTGACCAAGACAGCAAAGCCGGATGTCGTTGTGCAGCATTGTACGCAATTCGGAGTGCAAGTACGTTTTGAGCAAATTCATCAGGCCGAAAACCTCGTCCTGAGGACGCCCCCAGTTCTCCGTGGAAAACGCATACAGCGTCAAGACAGGGATGCCCAGTTCACGGGCAACCTCGACAACCTCGCGAACGGTCTCAGCCCCGGCCCGATGACCGAAGAGACGGGGCCGCCGACGTTCTTCCGCCCAACGACCGTTCCCGTCCATGATGATCGCCACATGGCGAGGCAGTGACATGTCCTGCTTTTCCGCAACCACGGCTTCCCGCCTCCAAGCGCCAACGCCGCTCAGACCTCCATCACCTCTTTTTCCTTGCCGTCGACAATTTCTTCGATTTGGGCTATATGGGCGTCGGTGGCCTTTTGGGCCTCTTCCTGCATCCGGAACAGATCGTCTTCCGAGGCCTCCTTGTCCTTTTTCATCTTCTTCAGGGTATCGTTGGCTTCACGGCGAACATTCCGGATGGCGACCTTGTACTCCTCACCGATCTTCTTGACCTGCTTCACCAGTTCTTTGCGTCGATCGCCGGTCAGCGGCGGAAAGACCAAACGAACAACATTACCGTCATTGGCAGGCGTGACCCCAAGATCGGAGGCCAGAATGGCTTTTTCGATCGCAGGCAAAACCTGGGGATCCCAGGGTTTGATCGCAATCATATTACTCTCGGGAATGGTCAAGGTGCCCACCTGATCCAGGCTCATCTCTGAACCATAGGCGTTCACCTTGATACCGTCGAGCAGGGACAAAGTGGCCCGTCCCGTTCTGATCTTAACCAAATCACGTTTCAGCGCCTCAAGACTGGCCGCCATTTTCGTGTTCAATTCATCAATAATAGGATTGGTCATAACTCCTCACATCGATAGCAAACTCAATGGTGCAGGGAACAACCCAAATGTTCCATCAGACCGCACCGGGAAATGCCTCGTTGGTAATCAGGGTTCCCACATCTTCACCTGTCACCGCCTTTACAATATTGCCGGGCGTCGTCATATCGAAAACAAGGACGGGTAAATCATTTTCCCGAGCCAATGAAATAGCGGCGGCATCCATGATCCGCAAATCCTTGCGCAACACTTCGGAAAAGGTCAGCCGCTGGTAGCGAATCGCTTCGGGGAATTCTTCCGGGTCACGATCATAGACGCCATCGACCCGAGTCGCTTTCATGATGACGTCGGCCTTGATCTCAAGCGCCCGCAACACACCGGCCGTATCTGTGGTGAAATAGGGATTGCCCGTGCCGGCAGCAAAAATAACTACCTGTTGCTGATCCAGATACGCGAGAGCCCTCCGGCGCTCATAGGGCTCGCAGACGTTTTGCATCGCAATGGCCGACATGACCTTGGCGGGAATACCGGTCCGCTCCAGTCCGTCTTGCATGGCCAACGAATTCATGACCGTCCCCAGCATGCCCATATTGTCGGCGGCGCCGCGGTCCATTCCGGCGGCAGCTCCCGCAACACCTCGGAAAATGTTCCCGGCGCCGATAACCAGGGCCAGTTCGATATGACGCTGATGGAGCGCCAGAATTTCCTGCGAAACATACTGGACTACGCCCGGACTGATGCCGTAGGCCCCTTCGCCCATCAATGCCTCGCCACTGATTTTCAACAATACACGTTTAAACGACATAGGATTCCTCAGTGGCAAACGCTTTTAAAGAACAGACGCATGCATCAACCTATATGAAAACGGGCAAAACGCTTGATGGAAATATTTTCACCCATTTTGGCTACCAGCTCATTGAGCAGATCCTGCACGGTCAAGTCAGGATCTTTGATGTACTTTTGTTCCATCAAACAGATTTCGGTCAGAAATTTTTCCATTTTCCCTTCAACAATTTTTTCGACAATCTGTTGAGGTTTGCCGGAGTCCAGCGCCTGCTGGACATAAATTTCCTTTTCTCGGGCGAGCACATCTGCCGGCACCTCTTCGCGGCTTACCGCAATCGGATTGGCAGCAGCCACGTGCATGGCAATATTTTTGGAAAAGGCGATAAAATCATCAGTCTTGGCCACGAAGTCGGTCTCGCACCCCACCTCGACCAGTACCCCCAGCTTGCCGCCGGCATGAATGTAGGACTGCACAACCCCTTCCTTGGTTGCCCTGTCGGCCCGTTTTGCCGCAACCGCCAATCCCTTCTGCCGCAACAGGTCCACGGCTTTTTCTATATCGCCGCCGGTTTCGGTCAGGGCCTTTTTGCAGTCCATCATGCCGGCATTGGTTTTATCTCGCAACTCCTTGACCATCTGACTTGTAATATTCACGATTCGCACTCCTTTCCAGCAGGACGAAATCGCCCCGCGGTAATGTTAATCCAGATAAAAAAACCGACAAAGAGGCCGCAACCTGCCTTGTCGGTCGAGAGCATGACAGTCGGCGCACCGTGCAGCCCACGTGTTATTCTTCGTTCACCTTGGCCTCAAGCTCATCTTCTGCGTCCGCACTCATCGCAGCCTCAAGATCGTCCACATTGGGCACGGTCTCTTCGCCGCGTTGCGCCTTCCCCTCAAGAACCGCTTCGGCCATCAGCGAGGTAATCAGTTTAATGGCGCGAATAGCGTCGTCATTCCCGGGAATCACGTAATCGATGCCGTCAGGATCACAGTTTGTATCGGTCAGGGCGATGATCGGGATACCCAATTTATTCGCCTCGTTCACTGCAATATCTTCTTTTTTAGGATCGATAATGAACAAAATATCCGGCGTAGAGCGCATATTTTTTATCCCGCCGATATTCCTATCAAGCTTGACCCGCTCTTTTTCCATCTGCAGAACTTCCTTTTTGGGGAATCGATTGATGGAACCGTCTTCCTGCATGCTTTCAATTTTTTTCAGACGATCAACAGAATAACGAATCGTTTGGAAGTTGGTCAACATGCCGCCAAGCCAACGGTGACTGACAAAGTACATCCCGCACCGCTCTGCTTCTTCACGAATAATGGACTGACCCTGTCGTTTCGTACACACAAAAAGGACGGACCCACCATTGGCCACTACTTCGACCAGGGCACTATATGCCTGGCGAAACAGCTTCATGGTGCTGTCCAGATTGATAATATAGATCCCGTTTCGGGGCCCGTAAATGTAGGGTTTCATTTTTGGATTCCAGCGCCGGGTCTGGTGCCCAAAATGAAGACCGGCCTCGAGCATCTGCCGCATAGTCACTGCTGCCATTATAATCCAACTCCTTTCTTTTGGTTAAAACCTCCATCCCTTATTCATTCCACGACACGAGTCGTGAAACACCAAAAATATTCAAGAGGGATGTGTGTAGTCAGGATGCCCGAGCAAAAAGGCACCCCATAAAATTTATGAAAATAACATGGAGAATAAGCTTTGGCAAGCTTTCAAAAAAGGAGAGAGCGCCCCAACCTCAAAGAGGGATCAATTTTTTCCGCCCTCCCAGCACCTGCTCCAACCAGGCAAATCCGAAACCGAGCAAGGCCCCGTCGTCTCGCATAATACGTCGACGATGCTCTTTCGACAGTTTGAATTGCTTTAACAGGTTGTGCGTTTCGACAAAAAGACGAAAATTATCGATGTCATAGCAAACCATAAAGGCAAGCCGCTGCTTAGGTCCCGCTTTTCCTTCCCCTTCCCAGGGATTCGTCGCAAAAAAAGCGTCCAGTTCAGCCCACATATCATTATACATATTGCAATCGTGGAGCTGCTGATCGCGTTCCCATTGCCGGACTGTGTATTGTCGGGATTCCAAATGTCCCTTGCAGTAGGAATGATTCGTCATGAAATAATGCCCCGTCAGTGTTCCTCCAATACCAGAAAACTCGACTCCGCGCTCCAAGGGATATGTTCGGCAAGCAGAAGGTCGATTTTTATAAATACCGCATCCTTCTTTTTCCAGAAAGGGGCAAGATAATTTTTCATCGGAACGCATCTTCATCTTTAAACCCGGAAAAAAAGGGTGACTCCCCGGACAAATCTCAACATAGCGTTCAAGAACTTCAGAAGAAAGCAATCCTAAACTTTGCTTGACCAGAACAATATCATACGGGAAAAGTAATAAATTTACATTGTGACAACAAAAGAGAAAACAACTCACCCCGGAGTGACAATGAAAGCAAAACGAATCATCAATTCCTAACATAACATATAAAAAAAGCTGGCATGAGGACCATACCAGCTTCTATTTATGAATAAAAAAATAAGACTTACTGTTCGTTTTGGGGAACAGATTCTTCGTAGACCTGCTGCTGATAATCAACCAGCTCCAAAATCGCCATAGGTGCAGCGTCACCAAGCCGATGACCAGTGCGAATTATACGGGTATAACCACCTTGGCGGTCCGCATACTGCGGGCTCAACTGATCAAACAATTTTGCAACAATGTCTTTAGAGCGAATATAGGAAAAAGCCTGGCGGCGAGCGTGCAAATCTCCACGTTTTCCTAATGTAATCATCTGTTCCGCAATGCGACGAGCCTCCTTGGCTTTGGGAAGGGTTGTCACTATCCGCTCTTGATCAAGAAGCGATGTGACCATATTGCGCAACATGGCATCTCTATGCGCTGCAGTGCGGCCAAGTTTTCGGCCGGATTTTCTATGTCTCATGATTCAATCCTTCTGTCGTAAAAGTGGAGCAAATAAAGTCCGTCACTCTTCAAAATTTTCGTCCCGCTTTTCCGGGGGCTCCCAGCCTTCAAACTTCATCCCTAACGTGAGATCATGTTCAGCAAGGAGGGTTTTGATTTCATTGAGCGACTTGCGGCCAAAATTCTTCGTTTTCAACATTTCCGCATCTGTCTTGGTGACAAGCTGACCAATGTACTGAATCTGCGCATTCTTAAGACAGTTGGCAGAGCGCACAGAAAGCTCCAAGTCCTCAACATTTTTATCCAGAAATGCAGGATAAGATTTAGCCTCATCATCCGACTCTGTTCCTTCGGGAGCTTGGGCGGCCTCCTCATCAAAATTGATGAAAATAGTCATCTGCTCTTTCAGTATTTTCGCTGCATAGGCCAAGGCATCTTGTGGCACAACACTTCCATCCGTTTCAACCTCTAAAGTCAACCGGTCATAATCGGTCTGCTGGCCAACGCGAGCTTGAGTCACGACATACTGTACACGGACGATTGGCGAAAATATTGAATCAATTGAAATGACACCGATTGGTTGCCCCTCTTTTTTGTTCTGATCAGCAGGAACATATCCTTTACCCCACTGAACAAACAATTCTGCACGAAAAGGAACCTCTCCGGTAATGGTACAAATAGGAAGCTCTGGATTCATAACCTCAACATAGGCTCCACCATTGATGTCACCGGCAACAATCGAACAAGGTCCGGACTTCTCAATGACAACCGTTCGAGCCTCGGGCCCTTTCAGTTTCAACCTAACTTGTTTCAGGTTAAGAATAATTTCTGCGATATCTTCATGAACGCCGTCGATAGTTGTAAACTCATGTAATGCATCGCCGATTCGTACCGATGTAATCGCAGCTCCACGAATCGAGGACAGCATAATGCGACGCAGCGAATTGCCGATTGTGGTCGCAAACCCCCTCTCAAGAGGCTGGCAGACAAATTTACCATACCTATTTGTCAAGGTAGCATCATCAACTTCGAGCTTCTCGGGAGATATGAGGCTATGCCAGTTTTTATAAAAAGGATTTTCATCCCGAATTTCTTGGGTCATGCAATACCTAACTATAAAAGTTACTTAGAATACAACTCAACAATCAGCTGTTCCTGAATCGGCATTGTTATCTCTTCACGATTGGGCAATGCTTTAACAACACACTGAAATTTTGACTGATCAAGCTCAAGCCAGCTAGGCAGACCACGGCGGACAGCACCTTCAAGGTTATCAATGACCAAGGCGTTCTTGTGATTTTTTTCTTTAAGGGTGACAACATCCCCGACTTCAACTTGATAAGAGGGTATATTTACCTTTTTCCCATTAATTTGAAAAAGATTATGCCGGACCATTTGACGAGCCTGATCTCTGGAACTAGCAAACCCGCTCCTGTACAAAACATTATCAAAACGGCGTTCAAGCATAATAAGCAAGTTTTCGCCAGTAACACCTTTTATACGTTCTGCACGTTCAAAATAACGACGGAATTGCGCCTCCAGCATTCCATACATCTGCTTTACTTTCTGTTTTTCCCGCAACTGAACCGCATAATCCGACATTTTCCGAAATCGATTCTGCCCATGCTGTCCAGGAGCAAAAGACCGACGCTCAAAAGCGCATTTGTCAGAATAGCACCGATCACCCTTTAAAAACATTTTCAAATTTTCGCGTCTGCACAGCCTGCAGGATGCCCCGATATACCTAGCCAAGTTTGACCTCCAAAAGTTTATCTCACCAACTCTGCGTCAATGCGCCACCGCACCAGGATCACACTCTTCTCCGTTTAGGCGGCTTACAGCCATTATGGGGAAGAGGAGTTACGTCAACAATGCGGCTCACATCAAGATCCGCAGTGGTCAATGCTCGCAGGGCCGCTTCCCGTCCGGGGCCTGGGCCTTTTACATGTACCTCTACTTTCCTCAAACCGTGTTCCTTTGCCTTGGCGACTGCATCATTCAATGCGTTTTGCGCAGCAAAGGGAGTCGATTTTCTGGAACCTTTAAAACCAAGCACGCCTGCACTTGACCAGGACAATGTATTCCCTTGACGATCAGAAATCGTCACGACTGTATTGTTAAATGTTGAATAGATAAAAACAATTCCCTCGGGAACGTTCTTTTTGTCTCTCTTTTTAACCTTGACGTTACCTTTCCCCGACTTTGCCATAGCGATTCCTCTTCAGGATCCAGCAGAATTCCATCGAAAATTATTTTTTACGAACAGCAGCACCGCGCCGCGGTCCTTTGCGTGTACGTGCATTCGTTTTTGTCCGTTGGCCGTTAACTGGCAATCCTCTGCGATGACGACGTCCCCGATAACACCCAAGATCCATGAGACGTTTGATATCCATGGAAACTTCACGCCGCTTGTCACCTTCAACGACATAGCCATTCTCGATAATGGTTCGAATTCTATTTACATCATCAACGCTTAAATCATCGCTATTCATCTGATAAGGAAGATCCGCCTTATCAAGAATCGCCCGGGCTGTAGTAAGCCCTATACCGTATATATAGGTCAGAGCGCGATCCATATGCTTGTTGCGTGGCAAATCCACACCTGCTATACGTGCCAATCTATCTCTCCTTTATCAGAAAATTACAGGATACGTACATCATTATCCTTGGCGTTGTTTATGTTTCTTGTTGACACAGTCTACCCGAACAACACCTTTCCGTTTCAAAATTTTACATTCACTGCATATTTTTTTTACAGAAGATCGAACTTTCATAACGATTCCCTTTATATCATCTTCTTACCTTGCCGCCTTTCGAGCGAAACGTTACTCTTCCTCTCGACAAATCATAGGGTGACAATTCTACAGTCACTCTATCACCTGGCAAAATTTTAATATAGTGCATCCTCATCTTTCCCGATATATGGGCTAATACTTTATGCCCATTATCCAGCTCCACCTGAAACATCGCATTGGGAAGCGGCTCAACAATTGTTCCTTCAACCTCAATGGCATCTTCTTTGGTCATACCTATCTATCCTCAGAAACGAACAAAACCTTTAACAGCCCGTTGAAGAATCCTGATTTTCCGCATAGGGTGCAAGATGGCCGTTTGTGCCAACCTGTCTCAGGGGTTCATCTCAAAAGGACAATCATGGTCAAATCAGGGGTTTCAGCCTCATTCGGCAGCCAAACAGCCAATATGAGCAGGTGCATCTCCCCAATTTGGGCAAAAATCAGCCCTACACGGGCATCAGCCAGGCCCTTGGGTGTGCCGAAGCCGAACAAGGCGCGCAACAGTATCCCCAGATTGAACCCGGCAAGATGAATGATATAGCGTTTCTCTATATTTTCGAGGCCCCGCAAAAAGCTGCGCCGCATACCGCCACGGTCAAGGCAGTGGGCAAAACTGCGCTCCACCCGCTCGGCCCGCACACGCAAAAGCACCTTGCTCTTGTACGACTTCAGCCGGGCGCGATTTGTATACACCGCATCACGCGCCTCAATATCGCCATGCCAGCGCAAACGCCCCTTGCGTTTTGGTTCACTGATCCGGCTGCAGCAGGATTCCGGCAAACTCTTCAAGACTTCCCGGCTGTGATAGCCCTTGTCCGCCACCAGGTCAAAGGGATCGTCAATGCCGGGTGCCTCTTCCTTCTCTCGAACCGCACACAGCTTGGCCTGGGCATCTTCAAGGGTGGTGGTAATGGTCGTGCGATCGCCCTGATCAGCAGGATGGATCACAGCAGAAACAATCGCCCCGGATTCCAGATCAACCACATGCTCGGGCTTGTAGGCCATATGGGTGCGGCCATCCTTGAGCCTGGCTATGCGAGACTCCTCATCCGTGGTCGATTGCCAGTCCTTGTTGGAGGTTTTCTTCCCCTTGCGCTTGCGGTCAAAGGCGATCAACTCCGCCCTGGTCGGCGTCTTGATACCGCTCTCTTCGGCCAGACGCACAAGCATCGCCTCATACCCCTCACCCGTGTCCCTGCGCACAATGCTCTTCATGGCTGCATTCGCCTCCATGGTCGAAGCGTCGATTCCCAGGTACTTTCCATGGAGCAGATTGGCCTGTTCCAGGATGCGCAGCACAAAAACAAATGTTTCGTGGTGCACCTCCAGCGGCAGACGCTGACGGATACGGCACAAAGAGGAGTGATCAGGCACGCTTTCGCTGGGCGCAAGCCCGAGAAACTCCCGCAGGGACAGGGAATCGCTGCAGCGCCAACAGATACCTCGTTCCGAGTCGATGCCCTCAAAGTAGCCGATCAAAAGCATGCGGAAATAGCGGCCCGGCGGGATGGAACGGCGGCCGAGCCTTGCAGCGTAAAACGGAGCGCACAGGTCTTCGAGGAAGGCGTCAAATCCCTCCTGGCGCAGGAGCTTCTGCAGCCGTTCGTAAAAAACATGCCCCTTGCTTTGGGGAAGCTGATCGTACGAAAGCCACATGCTGCGCTGCTGTTCCTTGCTCCGGCCAAGACTCATAACGTCCTCCTTGAAAAGAGATTCAAGCCATTATGCCAGAGTGGAAGAGTTTTTCAACGGGCTGTCAACGACTACCAAGAAAAAAAACAAAAATCAATACCCATCACAAAGCTAAACCAGAGGAGCTTCCACAGTGCCTGCTACGCTCAATACCAAAGGACCGTCATTGGTCACAGCTACAGTGTGCTCAAAATGGGCAGATGGTTTGCCATCGGCAGTTACAACAGTCCAGCCGTCTTTCAAGGTATTCACTCTTTCCGTACCCAAATTCACCATAGGCTCAATGGCCAGAGTCATCCCCTCAACCAATCTTGGAGATGACGTATTCTGTTGCACATAATTAGGCACATCTGGCGGCTCGTGCAATTGCGAACCAATACCATGTCCAACAAATTGTCGCACAACCGAAAAACCATGACTCTCGACGTAGTTCTGGACGGCGCGAGAAATATCCGACACCCGGTTATTCACACGAACCTGTTCGATTCCTTTCCAAAGAGAGACCTTAGTGACATCCAAAAGGCGCTGCACCTCACTTGATATCTCCCCAACAGGAAGCGTCACAGCAGCATCACCAAAAAAGCCCTTGAAAACGACCCCAAAATCTATCGAAACAATGTCACCGTTATGCAAAATTCTTTTTTTTGAAGGAATACCGTGAACGACCTCATTATTGATCGAAGTACAAAGAGTGCCAGGAAACCCACGATACCCTTTAAAAGCAGGACGCGCATGATGATCGCGACAATATTCTTCCGCAACCTTGTCTAGAACATACGTAGAAGTACCATCTAAAACGTACTTCTCTAACAACAGGAGTACATCTGCGACAATTTTGTTCGCACGACGCATTATAACTAATTCTTCGGGCGTCTTAACTGTAATAGAGTCCCGATTATAAGAATATGGATCCTTCACAATTTTTATTACCTGCCTTTAATCTTGTGACCCTTCATGAACCCATCATAATTTTTCATGATTAAATGTGACTCTATTTGAGAAATAGTATCAATTGAAACACCAACCACGATCAGAAGCGCAGTTCCTCCGAAATAAAAGGGAATGTTTAACTCGCTAATTAAAAGTGTAGGCATAATACAAACCAAACTCAAATAAATAGCCCCGACCACGGTTAAACGCATCAAAACGGTATCCAAAAATTCTGATGTTTTCTTTCCAGGCCTGATTCCAGGTATGAACCCCCCATTTTTCTTCAAGTTTTCCGCCACATCGTCCGCCTTGAAAGTCACAGCAGCATAAAAGAAACAGAAAAAGACGATCATGCCAACGTACAATAAATAATAATATGTAGTTCCAGGAGAAAATGAGGCAGAAAGTTTTTGCACCCAATCAACCTTTACAAAAGTACCGATTGTTGCGGGAAACATCATAATTGAAGACGCAAATATTGGCGGAATAACACCAGAGACGTTGATTTTGAGAGGCAAATGGGAAGACTGTCCGCCATAAACTCTTCTCCCTACAACTCGTTTTGCATATTGGATAGGAATCCGCCGTTGCGAAGTTTCCACAAAAATAATAAAACCAACAACAAGCAGCATCATTGCAATAAGGACGGGGACAAAAATGAGCGAAATTTCTCCCGACTTAATGAGCTGTACAGTGTTGGCAACAGCCGAAGGCATACGAGCGACAATACCCGCAAAAATTATAAGTGATATGCCGTTTCCAATGCCTCGCTCGGTCATCTGCTCGCCGAGCCACATAATAAACGCTGTCCCCGAAGTTAAAGTCAACACGGTCATCAAACGAAACTGTAGACTGGGGTCAATAACAATCGGTATCCCATTTGGACTCACCATACTTTCAAGTCCAGATGCAATAAAAAAACCTTGGATCAGAGAAAGTCCAACGGTTCCATATCGAGTATATTGGGTAATTTTTCTTCTACCTGCTTCTCCCTCCTTGGAAAGGGATTCAAGGTGCGGAATAACAACGGTCAACAACTGAATGATAATTGATGCTGATATATACGGCATGATGCCCAAGGCAAAAATTGAAAAATTTTCAAGGGCACCACCCGAAAACATATTGAACATACCAAAAAGAGTGCTCGCATTTTGTGCAAAAAACGCGGCGAGCGCTTCACCATTAATACCGGGGGTAGGAATCTGTACACCCATCCGATAAACTAATAGCATCAGAAGAGTAAAAATTACTCTTCGACGCAACTCTGGTATGCTGGCAGCACTTGCGAGACTTCTCATTTATTGCTCCTCAACAACACCGCCAGCAGCAACAATTTTCTCCTTGGCACTTCGACTCATCTTTTCGATTTTAACCGTCAAAGATTTAGAAATTTCTCCATTCGATAAAATTTTGGGCTCCATATCTTGCCTAAGCAATCCGGCATCGACCAGTAATTGAGGAGTAATGACAGTTCCCTCATCAAACATGTCCAAGTCATCAAGAGTAATGATTGTATATGTTTTTTTGAATAGGTTCGTAAAACCACGCTTTGGCAACCGCCGGTGCAAAGGCATCTGTCCGCCTTCGAAGCCAGGCTTCATGCTGTATCCCGCGCGTGAACGTGCACCTTTATGACCGCGCCCTGCTGTTTTCCCAGTACCGCTCCCGCCTCCTCTGCCGACACGTTTTTTATCCTTTCTGGCTCCCGCAGCAGGGCTCAAAGAATTAAGCGTCAACACAGATCATTCCTCCACTTTCACTAAATGTTGCACCTTGTTGAGCATGCCACGCAATTCAGGAGTGTCGGTTTTTGTAACTATTTGATTCAATTTCAGTAAACCGAGTCCACGCAAGGTTGCTCGTACAGCCTTCCGGCTACCAATATAACTCTTGACCTGACGGTATGTGACAGTTTCTTTCATATCCTTCACGCTCAATCATTCAATCAAGCACGCACTTCTTGAGGATTCAATCCGCGTAATTTGGCTATTTGTTCAGCAGATCGTAAACGCCGTAATCCATCAAGCGTAGCCTTGACCAAGTTATGGGGATTGTTGGAACCAAGACATTTCGTCAGAATATTTTGGACACCGGCTGCTTCCAAAACGGCACGAACTGCGCCTCCGGCAATCACTCCGGTTCCATCTGAAGCCGGTCGCAACATGACGCTACCAGATTTAAATTTACCGGTAATATTGTGAGGAATGGAAACATCCGTAAGGGCCACTGGCTTCATATCTTTACGCGCCTGCTCAATCCCCTTTCGAATTGCTTCCGGAACTTGATTTGCTTTACCAAGACCATAACCAACCTGTCCACACCCATCACCGACAACAACAATGGCGCTAAAACTAAAGCGCCGACCGCCTTTTACAACTTTTGCGACGCGGTTAATAAAAACCACTTTTTCAATTAATTCTTCCTGAGCGCCTTCTTTCATTCGTTTGAACTCAGACAAGGAACACCCCCTTGTGGTAAATTTTAAAAAAAAGCAAGACTAAAAAAGCAAACCACCCTCACGTGCCCCTTCTGACAGGGCCTTAACTCTTCCGTGATAGAGGTAGCCACTTCTGTCAAAAACTATGCGTTCAACACCAATTGCTTTCGCTTTTTCCGCAATCAACAATCCAACTTTATGCGCCTTGTCGCATTTTTTTGAGGAATCGCTATCCTCAAAATTTTTGTCATCACTTGACATAGCAGCTAAAGTTTTCTGCTGAACATCATCTATCAACTGCACATAAATATGACGATTACTGCGATAGACACACAAGCGAGGGCACTCTTGTGTCCCAAAAATCTTCTTCCTGATCCGCTGTACTCGTTTTCTTCTTGCTGTTACTTTAGGATTTGTTTTAGCCATGATATTTCAGATTACATAAATTATTATTTACCGCCAGCCTTGCCGACTTTACGCATGATGTACTCATCTGCGTAACGAATCCCTTTTCCTTTATAAGGCTCTGGCCCTCTTATTTTCCTAATCTGTGCGGCGGTCTGACCAATGAGCTCTTTATCAACTCCCTGAAGCGTAATAGAATTGTCTTTGTCAACCGTGGCAGACACGTTTGCTGGCAATGCAAATTCTACTCCACTTGAATAACCAACATTCAAAGTCAGAGTTTGACCGCTCACATTAGCCCGATACCCCACACCTTCCACAGACAGTTTTTTGACAAATCCCTGATCGACACCCGTCACCATATTGTTCAAAAGCGAACGAGTCAGCCCCCAAAGTGCCATATTTTTTTTGCTGTTTCCCTTTGGGGTACAGATCAAGGTATCGCCTTGTTTCTCAACCTGAACATCAGGACAAATCTCTCTTGCAAGAGACCCTTTCGGTCCTTGAACTTTCACATGCAGACCATCAATTTCAACCTTGACGCCCGCCGGAATCGTAATTGGCATTTTCCCTATCCTGGACATTTGTAACTCCTTACAACAGCAACATTCTTTTTCTCACCAAACTTCACAAAGAATCTCACCGCCAATATTTCTCAAGCGCGCTTCTTTATCAGTAATAACTCCTTGCGAGGTGGTTAAAATCGCTATCCCCAAGCCGCTCATCACCTGTGGCACTTCTCTGCTTGACGTATACCTGCGACACCCGGGTTTACTGACACGTTTAATGCCGGTTATTACCTTTTCGTTATGAGGTCCATATTTCAGCTCAACAGTCAAGGTTTTCTGTTTACCAGTATTGTCAACTGAATAGTCATTGATATACCCTTCAGCCTTCAACACTTTAGCAACATTAACTTTAATATTGGACGATGGCATTTCAACAGAACTAAAATGCGACTCCGTCGCATTTCGAATTCTTGTCAGCATGTCTGCCAAAGGATCGCTCATGGACATTGCAAAACCCCCACTCTATACGTTACCAGCTCGATTTAGTTACACCCGTAATCTCGCCTTGCGAGGCAAGTTTACGGAAACACAATCTGCAAATACCAAACTTCCTGATATAAGCTCTTGACCTGCCACAGAGCGGGCAACGATTATGAGCCCGAACAGAAAATTTTGGCGAGCGTTTTGCTTTGGCAATTAATGATTTTTTTGCCACAAACTCCTCCTTATCTACAATATCAAACCAATAATATTATTTCTTCCTGAATGGCATGCCCATAGCACTCAACAATGCCTGTGCCTCACTATTATGCTGGGCAGATGTTACGATCGTGACATTCAGTCCACGAATTTGTTCTATTTTGTCATAGTCGATTTCCGGAAAGATAATATGTTCTGCAATACCCATGGAAAAATTCCCACGTCCATCAAACCCCTTTACCGAAACTCCTCTGAAGTCACGAACACGTGGGAGTGCAACATGGATAAGTTTCGACATAAAATCATACATCCGATCTCTGCGCAATGTTACACACGCACCAATCGGCATTCCCGCCCGCAATTTAAAAGTTGCGATAGACTTCTTTGCACGGGTAACAACCGCCTTCTGACCGGCAATAGCTGTCAGTTCCTCGACTGCTTTTTCGATGATTTTGGGGTTCTGGACGGCTTCTCCCAAACCCATATTCAAAACAATTTTAGTGATTTTGGGTATTTCCATTACATTGGCAATCCCCAACTGTTCTTGCAAAAGCGGCCTGATCTCGTTGATATATTGCTCTCGTAAAGTGCTCATCGTATCTCCGTTCAACAAACGAATTTATTTCTTAGGATTCTCGATTGTCGCCTGACATTTTTTACACACACGCACTTTAGCACCATCTTCAAGGACACGCGTTCCAATTCTGACAGTCTCGGCACACTCGGGACATACAAGCATTACATTTGAGAGATGAATGCCAGCTTCCTTTTCAATAATCTGTCCGGTTTGGGTTGGATCAGTTGCTTTCTGATGTTTTTTAACTATATTGATCCTTTCGACTATCACCCGATTCGCATCATGATCAAACTTAAGTATTTTACCAACACGCCCCTTATCCTTCCCGGCAATTACTTCAACTTTATCATTGATACACAGTTTTATATTACGCTTTTGCATTTCTAAACCCTCTATATTGACCAAGCAAAGCCTAAACAATCATAAAACTTCGGGAGCAAGCGAAATAATCTTCATGAATCCTAAAGACCTAAGCTCACGTGCGACCGGCCCAAAAATACGAGTACCTATTGGATCACCGCTGCCCGACAACAGCACAGCGGCATTTTCGTCAAATCGTACCGTGGTATCCTCCGGACGACTAATCGCTTTAACAGTACGTACAACAACGGCTGTTAAAATATCCCCTTTTTTAACTTTTGCATGAGGTATGGCCTCTTTCACCGTAACTACGATAATATCACCAATACTCGCATAGCGTCTTTTAGTACCACCAAGAACCCTGATGCAAAGCACCTTTTTCGCGCCGGAATTATCGGCGACATTCAAAACGGTTTCAGTTTGGATCATAACCTCACCTGATTACCTTTCAATTATTCCAAATCTCCACAGCTGCATCAGAAAGATTAAGCCGCACGCTCAATGATAGTTCGGACAAGCCAGCGCTTTCGTTTCGACAATGGTCGGCATTCTTCAATAAGCACCAAGTCACCAACCTGACATTCATCAGAGGCATCATGGGCCATATATTTCACCCGACGGTTAATATATTTCCCGTATAGCTTATGGGGAACCTTACGCTCCACCATCACTATAACACTCTTGTTCATTTGATTACTGACTACAAACCCCTGACGTGTCTTTTTAACGCGGCCATTCATATTTATGCCCAAATATTTTCATTAAATTATGCAGATGTCTTTTCTGTAAGTACAGTTTGCACTCTCGCAATGTCTTTTTTCAGCTTCGCAAGAGCGGCTGGATTTTCTAAACGACGGATCCCATGCTTAAAGCGAAGTTTGAAAAAATCTTCTCGTAACTCACGATCTTTTTTTTGCAAATCATCTATAGTTAACTCTCGAAGCTCTTGTGCTTTCATATCACTTTACTCTTGCAAATTATAGTCGTCGGAAATGGTAATTTAAAACTTGCCAAGCGCAAAGCCTCAATCGCAAGCTCCTCTGGTACCCCTTTCAATTCATAAAGAATTCGGCCTGGACGAATTATAGCCGCCCAATACTCAGGGGCTCCTTTCCCTTTTCCCATTCTTGTTTCAGCGGGTTTCTTTGTGATGGGCTTGTCTGGAAAAACACGAATCCAAAGTTGACCACCACGTCTAATTTTTCTGTTAATCGCGATACGGGCCGCTTCTATTTGTTGCGAAGACATACGTCCGCAACCAACAGCTTTCAATGCATAATCACCAAACGCAAGCTCCGAGGCGCATAAAGAAGCACCACGCATACGTCCTTTGTGTTGTTTTCTATATTTAACCTTGCGGGGACTTAACATACCATCTCCTTAAGTGACTCTCGACAAATTGGGAAAACTTCAACTAGCAGACGGAGCTTGCTCAGAAGAGAGCAATGGGGCATCGGCCAGTATTTCCCCTTTAAAGATCCAAACCTTAACGCCTATGATACCGTAGGTGGTCTTTGCCTCTGCTATACCATAATCAATATCGGCCCGAAGAGTATGCAACGGTACCCGTCCCTCTTTAAACCATTCAGTACGAGACATTTCCGCCCCACCTAACCGGCCGGAACAAGAAATTTTAATGCCCTGCACACCAAAACGAAGCGCGGAGTTGATTGCTTTCTTCATGGCTCGCCGAAAAGCAATTCGGCGCTCAAGCTGGGTCGCTATATTTTCTGCAACGAGTTGAGCATCAGCTTCTGGACGTCGGACTTCTTGAATATCGATGAAGCAGCTTCGCTTAAATTTGGCTTCAAGGTCTTTTTTTAATCCTTCTATTTCTGCGCCCTTTTTGCCAATTACAATTCCGGGACGAGCTGTAAAAAGTTTCAACTTAACCTTTTCACCCGTTCTCTCGATAACAATACGCGATATTCCAGCATGGTACAGTCTTTTCTTCAAGTACCCACGAATCATCTGGTCTTGATACAAATTATTCGCATAATCCTTATCTGCATACCAAATGGATTCCCAAGAGCGTGTAATGTTAATGCGTAACCCTATGGGATTGACTTTCTGTCCCAAGATATCCTCCGTTCCCTCTTCAGTTAGCAGTAAAAAGATTAAACTATCAAGCCTCGTCAACAACAATAGTAATGTGACTCGTTCGCTTCAGAATCCTGGTTGCCCTACCCATTGCCCTCGGGCGAAATCTTTTAAGCATTGGCCCCCCATCAACAGTAATTTTCTTCACATAGAGGGTATCAACATCAACAGATTCCAACTGATCAGCATTAGCAATGGCAGATTCCAGAACCTTACGGATGAGGCGTGCTCCTTTCTTGGGCATAAACCGCAATGTCGTCAAGGCCTTATCTACACTCATTCCGCGAACGGTATCTGCAACAAGGCGAGCTTTTTGCGGAGAAATTCGTACATATCTAGCGACGGCTTTCGTTTCCATCGTTCACTCCTCAAAATTTCACAACAAAAGACAACTCACTTATTTACCCTTTTTATCGGAAGCATGACCATAATATGTGCGCGTTGGGGCAAATTCGCCCAGTTTATGCCCAACCATATTCTCCGTAACATAGACAGGGATAAACTTGTTTCCATTATGAACAGCAAATGTCAGACCAACCATTTCCGGCAAAATATCAGACCGGCGCGACCAGGTTTTAATAACTTTCCGCGAACCTGTTTCCTGTGCCTGTTCAACCTTTTTCATGAGATGGTCATCAACAAACGGACCCTTTTTTACAGACCGAGCCATAAGTCACCCTTCCAATTATTTCCGCCTAGTAACAATATTGCCGTCAGCCATCTTGCGCCGCCGTGTTTTGTAACCCTTTGCCGGTATCCCCCAAGGAGAACAGGGATGACGACCACCCGAACTTTTCCCTTCCCCTCCACCCATGGGATGATCCACAGGGTTCATAGCAACCCCGCGAACCGAGGGACGAATCCCCTTCCAACGAGCTCGACCGGCCTTGCCTAATTTTTGACTGCTGTGCTCCGCATTTCCCACGCTGCCGATGCAAGCCCTACACTCTTTATGAAACCGGCGCACCTCACCGGACGGCAGTTTAACCAAAACATGCTCACCGTCCTTCGCCATTAACTGCGCCGACGCACCTGCGGACCGCACCAGCTGGGCACCTTTGCCGATTTTCATTTCAACGTTATGGATGACTGTACCCAAAGGTATATTCATCATCGGCAGGCAATTCCCAGTCTTGATGTCAGAGCTGGGACCAGATACGACTGTATCGCCAACAGACAATCCTGCCGGTGCCAGAATGTAGGTCCGTTCTCCGTCGGCATACATCAACAATGCTAAATTTGCTGAACGGTTCGGATCATATTCAATTGCTACGACTCTGGCAGGAATATCAATCTTGTTCCGTTTCCAGTCTACCAACCGATATTTTCGCTTGTGAGCGCCACCACGATGCCGAGCGGTAATGCGCCCATACTTATTCCGACCACCAGTTTTCTTAAGCGGAGCTGTTAAGCTTTTTTCAGGTCCTTTTGATGAAAGATCAACCTGGACAGAGACATGGTGACGTTTACCAGATGATGTTGGCTTATGAATTTTTATCAACATTGCAATTCCTTAAATTCTAGAGCCGGTGGCGGGAGGATCGAAATAAATTAAAGCTCGTCGAGGAAGTTAATTTTTCCTTCAGATAAAGTTACATAAGCTTTTTTCCAATCACTTGTTTTCCCAATAGACTTAGCACCAACACGTTTTCTTTTTCCTACCATAGACACTGTTGATACTTTCGAGACTTTCACATTAAAAAGACCTTCAACCGCTTTTTTGATTTCAATCTTATTGGCACGTGGATCTACTTTAAAAGTAACTTTTGATTGGGCTTCCTGAAGCAGGTTGCTTTTTTCCGTCAAACAAGGAGATTTGACAACATCAAATATATCCTTCATACCATCAACCTCTCTTCAATCTTCTCAATACTAGACTGCACAAGCATAAGTTTGGAATGTTTTAAAATATCATACACATTCAACCCGGCGACAGGCAGCACTTTATATCCAACGGCATTCCGTGAAGACAAACTCAGCACAGCATCAGTATCTGCAGTAACTACCAAACAATTATCAAAACGAAAATTGTTCATCACGGCAACAAATTCTTTTGTTTTCACTGCCGGCAAATCGAATTTATCAAGGACAACAAGATTTCCCTCTTCTCGCCGAGCACTCATCGCCATTTTCAGTGCAAGACGTTTCACTTTTTTAGGAACGCTATAACTATAATCACGCGGCTTGGGCCCAAAAATGGTACCACCACCACGCCAGACAGGAGAAGTTCGACTACCGGCCC
This sequence comes from Desulfobulbus sp., assembly GCA_050952385.1. Taxonomy (GTDB): domain Bacteria; phylum Desulfobacterota; class Desulfobulbia; order Desulfobulbales; family Desulfobulbaceae; genus Desulfobulbus. Next base: position 778,795 of record JBMNKV010000001.1, read on the forward strand.
GTGCGCGTCCCGTCCCTTTCTGGCGCCAAGGTTTTGCGCCACCTCCACGCACCTCTCCACGTGTCTTGGTGCTGGCATTACCACTCCGCCGATTTGCTCTTTGCATGCAAACCACTTCATGTAAAACACCGGTATCGACTGTTACCAGAAAGAGCTCATCCTTTAAATCGATTTCTCCGATTTTTTCAGCACGAGTATTAAAAACATCACAAACAGCCATGAGTATCTCCTTGATAAGCAGGACGCAAGGTTACGCTTTTAAATAAATGTTGAGCAAACCATTCTTTGCCCCAGGAACTGCCCCGGAAACAAGCAGCACATTATCATCAATGCGCACATCAATGATCTTAAGATTTTTCTGGGTCACCATCGTGTTCCCCATCTGTCCCGGCAGCTTCTTTCCTTTTACAACCTTTGCCGGCCATGCACTACAACCGATCGATCCGGGTGCTCGGTGAAAGTTCGAACCATGCGTTTTCCGCCCGCCACGGAACCCGTGACGTTTTACAACCCCCTGAAAACCTCGCCCTTTTGAACGGCCTGAAATATCAACAAGGTCACCAGTCGCAACAACATCCGAAACAGTAATTTGTTGTCCTACTTCATATGCGTCCGGATCAGCAACGCGGAATTCTCTGATATGATAAAAAGCTTTACCACCAGAGCGTTTAAAATGACCTGCTTCCGGCTTATTGACACGGTTGATCTTCTTTTCCAAAAAACCAATCTGGATGGCGTTATAACCTTCTTTCCCCTCGGTTTTCTTTTGGAGGACTGTACAGGGACCAGCTTCAATGACAGTTACCGGTATCGATCGGCCATTCTCATCATAGACCCGAGTCATTCCAAGCTTTCTTCCTAAAATTCCTTTTTTGTTCGGCATCTGTCTACCTGAGTTCAATTTCAAGAATCACATATTCACCTGTGACGCAAGACCGCCATCAACCCTTCAGCGAATAAAAATCATCGTTACCTTTGATCAAGGAAGTTTGATCTCTACATCTACCCCAGCGGAAAGCTCAAGCTTCATCAATGAATCAATTGTCTGTTGTGTAGGCTCAAGAATATCGAGTAAACGACGATGTGTCCGCATCTCAAACTGTTCTCGAGATTTTTTGTCAACATGCGGCGAGCGAAGCACAGTATATTTATTGACGCTGGTAGGCAGCGGTATCGGCCCAACAACCGTGGCACCGGTTTGCCGTGCAGTATCAACGATTTCCCGCGTGGACAGGTCAAGTAGCTTGTGATCGTATCCTTTCAGTCGAATGCGGATTTTTTCCGTCGGAATCATGGCAGCTCCCCTTACCCGATAATTTCACTGATAACGCCCGCGCCTACAGTATGCCCACCCTCGCGAATTGCAAAGCGAAGACCAACCTCCATCGCGATCGGGGTGATCAGCTCACCCGTCATGTGGATATTATCCCCAGGCATAACCATCTCAACACCCTCATCAAGGGTGCAGACACCGGTCACATCCGTGGTGCGGAAATAAAACTGCGGACGATACCCATTGAAAAAAGGAGTATGACGACCACCCTCTTCCTTGGTCAGAATATACGCCTCGGCCTTAAACTTCTTATACGGCTTGATCGAACCCGGCTTCGCCAGAACCTGACCACGAACAACCTCTTCACGCTTCAGACCGCGAAGCAGGGCGCCGATATTGTCTCCTGCCTGACCCTCGTCAAGGAGCTTCCGAAACATCTCAACGCCGGTGCAGGTCGTCTTGGTGGTCGGACGAATACCAACAATCTCAATCTCGTCGCCCACATGAACCGTGCCGCGCTCAATACGTCCCGTAGCAACCGTCCCACGACCGGAAATCGAAAAAACATCCTCGACAGGCATCAAAAAGGGCTTATCGATCGCACGTTCGGGCTGGGGGATGTAGCTGTCAACAGCTGCCATCAGATCCCAAATGCACTTCGTTTTCTCCTCGTCGGTGGGGTTCTCCAGCGCCTGCAGGGCAGAGCCCTGGATGATCGGAATGTCGTCGCCAGGGAAATCGTACTTGTCCAGCAGCTCCCGGAGCTCCATCTCGACCAGCTCGATCAGCTCGGCGTCATCCACCATGTCGCACTTGTTCAGAAATACCACAATCGCGGGGACGCCCACCTGACGGGCCAGCAAAATATGCTCCCGAGTCTGCGGCATCGGACCATCTGTTGCGGCAACAACCAGAATGGCACCGTCCATCTGCGCCGCACCAGTAATCATGTTCTTGATGTAGTCCGCGTGACCGGGGCAGTCGACATGGGCATAGTGACGCGCCTCGGTCTCATACTCGACATGGGAGGTGGCAATCGTGATCCCGCGCTCCTTCTCCTCGGGAGCCTTGTCGATCTCGTTAAAATCCGTCGACTTGGCAAAACCCTTGGTCGCCAAAACTGTCGTTAATGCTGCCGTCAAAGTGGTCTTGCCGTGGTCAATATGACCGATCGTACCGACGTTGACATGCGGCTTTGTCCGCGCAAATTTCTCCTTCGCCATCAACACACCTCAAAACGCTTAGACACCTTTAATTTTATAAATAATTTCCTCGGCCCGCTTTGAGGGCACCTGAGCAAATTCACTAAAGATCATCGAAAAAGTTGCTCGCCCCTGGGTCGCGGAGCGTAAATCCGTCGAAAAGCCGAACAACTCCGCCAAAGAAGCCTTGGCATGCACCACCTGCCGTCCCGGCTCGGTTTCAACCCCGATCACCTGCGCCCTCTTGCGGTTGAGATCGTTGATAACCTCTCCCACATATTCGTCAGGCGTGACAATATCAAGCCGCATGACCGGTTCCATCAAAACAGGTTGGGCCAAGGCAGCGGCCTTGCGGCAAGCCATGGTTGCGGCGACCCCAAAAGCCATTTCGGTTGACTTTTCCTCGTCATAGGATCCCCCGACAAGCTTCACCACCACATCGAGCAATGGATATCCTATAAGAGGACCCGAGTCCAGACTGCCCAAGACCCCCTTCTCGATCGAATCTATATATTGTCCGGGTAGACATTGTTCATCAACCAAACACTCAAACCGATTACCACTCCCGGGCGGACCGGGAGCCATCACCAGCTCGACGTGCCCATACTGCTCTTTGCCCGTTCCCAAGGTCTCAAACCGTCCCTCGGCCTGAGCCTCCGCGGTTATGGCCTCTCGATAGGCAACCTGGGGACGGCCGACATTGGCAGCAACCTTAAATTCGCGGATGAGACGATCAACAATGACCTCCAGGTGCAACTCGCCCATCCCTGAAATGATAGTCTGCCCTGTTTCCTCGTTTTTCGAGACCTGAAAGCTCGGATCTTCTCGAACGATCTTCTCCAGGCTTTCCGTCAAAAGCTGCTCATCCGCCTTACTCTTTGCCTCAATGGCGATGCCAATGACCGGTTCGGGAAAATCGATTGACTCAAGAAGGATGTAGTCATCGACCTCGCACAAGGTGTCGCCGGTTTGGGTAAATTTCAATCCCGCGAGAGCTCCGATGTCTCCCGCACCCAGACATTGCACCTCTTCCCGCTTGTTGGCGTGCAACTTCAACAGCCTGGAAAGCTTCTCTGTTTTTCCTTTTCGTGGATTCAAAACCCTCGATCCAGCCTTCAATTGCCCGGAATAGATGCGCAAAAAAGAAAGGCTTCCAACGAAAGGATCGGACTGAAGCTTGAACACCAAGCCGCAAAATTTTTCGCTCTCATCAGGCTTACGGACAAGCAACGCACCGCTCTTATCCCTCCCTTCAACCGGAGGAATATCTACAGGCGAAGGCAAGTACCAGGCGACAGCATCAAGCAAAGGCTGAATCCCTTTATTCTTGAATGCCGAGCCGCACAGCACTGGCACGAGCCGGGAGGCCAAAACAGCCTTACGCAGAGCAGCTCGAATCTCAGCGGGAGCGATCTCTTGATCGTTTAAATATTTTTCCATGACGCCATCATCGAAGTCGGCCAACTTCTCGATGAGCGTCATTCTCGCAGCCGAAGAATCTTGTATAAACTGGTCGGGAATCGCCTCTTCCGTGACGACCTGCCCCTGGGACTCGTCGTCGAAGGTCAGCAATTTTTGATCTATCAGATCAATAACACCCGAAAAATGGCTTTCGCCTCCCGCAGGAAGTGTTATCGCAACGGGATTTGCACCAAGTCGCTGCTCTATCTGAACCAGACAGCGCTTAAATGAAGCGCCCACCCGGTCCATTTTATTTACAAAAGCAATACGCGGTACTTTATAGTGATCAGCTTGACGCCACACCGTTTCAGACTGCGGCTCAACCCCGGCAACAGCACAAAAAATTGCGACTGCACCGTCCAAAACCCGCAACGACCGCTCCACCTCGACTGTAAAGTCCACATGACCGGGAGTGTCGATGATGTTTATATGAACGTCCTTCCACCGACATGTAGTCGCCGCAGAGCTTATTGTTATTCCGCGCTCCTGCTCCTGCTCCATCCAGTCCATGACGGCAGCCCCGTCATGGACCTCGCCCATCTTATGCGATCGACCGGTATAAAAAAGAATTCGCTCCGTGGTTGTTGTCTTTCCCGCATCAATATGGGCCATTATGCCTATATTGCGCACACTGCATAACGCACCTAGCCCAGCCACCATGAACACCCGTCTCTTTTATACCCACACCATCAATCTAACCAAAAAAATGTCGCTGTTCGTACCGCATTCCAACCCTTCCGTCAAGGCGTTTCTCATCCCGACGACTCCTACCGGAAATCACCATCGGTAATGCGCAAACGCCTTGTTCGCCTCGGCCATTTTATGCGTATCATCCTTCTTCTTCACCGAAGCACCGCGACTATTGTACGCATCAAGCAACTCCGCCGCCAACTTCTGCGACATGTCCTGCCCCGAACGCCCCTTGGCATAGGAGATGATCCAACGAATGGCCAAGGCGTTCCTGCGCTCCGGCCGCACCTCGACCGGAACCTGATATGTAGCGCCGCCAACCCGGCGACTCTTCACCTCAACCCGCGGTCGAACGTTCTCCATAGCCTCTTCAAAAACAACAAGGGGCTCCTGGTCCGTAACCTTGGAGGCGATAATATCCATGGCATCATAGAACAGACGACGAGCAACCGTCTTCTTGCCATCACCCATCAATCCATTCGTAAACTTCGAAACCAGCACAGAATTGAACCGCGGGTCCGGCGCGATCGGACGCCTATCCAACATTTTTTTACGTGGCATATCTAGTCCGCCTTTCCAAAAACAATTTTATTTGGGGCGCTTCGCACCATACTTCGACCGTCCCTGGCGACGGTCGTTCACCCCGAGGGTATCCAGTGTTCCGCGGATAATATGATAGCGAACACCGGGCAAGTCTTTTACACGCCCACCACGGATCAACACCACCGAGTGCTCTTGCAAGTTATGGCCGATGCCGGGGATATACGAGCTCACCTCGATCCCGTTCGTCAAACGCACCCTTGCCACCTTTCGCAACGCCGAGTTGGGTTTCTTAGGCGTTGTCGTATACACACGAACGCAAACACCCCGCTTCTGCGGACACCCCTGTAAAGCCGGCGAATTGGTCCGCCTCGTGATCTTTTTCCGTCTATTCCTGACAAGCTGATTGATCGTGGGCATGCAAACAACTCCTTAAAAAAATACGGTCAGACGCTTCCCCCTGCAAATCGCACGCGAGGAGCAAGCATAAGGGGTACATTTTACCCAAAAAGAAGATCCGGGTCAAGTTATATCTTTATTCCTTTTCAGTCTGAATTTGATACCGCTTAAGCCCGGTGCCCGCAGAAATTAAGCGTCCCATAATTACGTTTTCCTTTAAACCGGAAAGATCATCAACCTTTCCGGCCATTGCTGCATTGGTCAGCACTTTGGTCGTTTCCTGGAACGATGCGGCGGAAATAAAAGAATCCGTCGAGAGCGAGGCCTTGGTCACTCCAAGCAACAACGGCTCAGCTGCTGCGGGCCGCAAATCCTCCTGAAGAAGTCGCTCGTTTTCCTCCTGAAATTTCCACCATTCCACCTGTTGATCCAACATGAATCGAGAGTCTCCCGCATCGGTGATGCGGACACGTTTCAGCATCTGTCGAACGATTGTTTCGATGTGCTTATCGTTAATCTTTACACCTTGCAAACGATAGACTTCTTGAATTTCGTCGACCAAAAAGCTCGCCAGGGCCTCGGTGCCTTTAACCCGCAAGATATCATTCGGCAGACGATTACCTTCCATCAAAGGATCCCCGGCTTCAACCCTATCATTTTCATGCACAGTGATGTGCTTTGATTTGGGGATCAAATACTCCTTGGGTTCACCAATCTCCGGAGTCACGATAACTCGCCGTTTACCTTTGAGATCTTTGCCAAAGCTGATGCGGCCATCGATTTCAGAAATGATCGCCTGCTCTTTGGGTTTGCGAACTTCGAACAGCTCGGCAACTCGCGGCAAACCACCCGTGATGTCTTTTGTTTTTGTCGTCTCGCGAGGAATTTTGGCGATAACCGTGCCCACAGAAATCTCGTCCCCCTCATCAACCGTTATGATAGAGCCGACAGGAAGCGGGTATCGCGCAGGCACGTCGCCATCCGGCAGCTTCAACGTCCTGCCGCGCTCATCCTTGATGGTGATACGGGGATTCATCTGTTTGTGCGCGGCAACGGCAATAATTGCCTTGCTGGCTTTGCCGGTAATCTGATCGACCCGTTCCTGGATGGACTCTCCTTCGACAAGATCTCCATACTTGATCCGGCCGCCGACCTCGGCAACAATCGGGATTGAAAAGGCATCCCAGTCCGCAATAACGGTTCCGGGCTCAACCACGTTTCCGTCCTGGATGCGCAAGGTCGCCCCATAGGGAACAGGGAATCGCTCGCGATCAACTCCCCGCTCATCCAGAACCGTAATTTCAGCATTCCGGTTCATGACCACCTCAAGCTTCTCGCTATTGGTGACGGAATGCAGGTTTGTATATTTGATCCGCCCGCCACGCTGGGTACGGACCTCGGCCTGTTCCACAGCACCACGAGCCGCACCACCTATGTGGAAAGTCCGCATTGTGAGCTGAGTTCCCGGCTCGCCGATGGACTGAGCGGCAATGATTCCAACCGCCTCACCGATATTCACCATGTGCCCGCGCCCCAGGTCTCGTCCATAACACATGGAGCAAATGCCGCCCCGTGCCTCGCAGGTCAGTACCGATCTGATGTACACCCTATCAATACCGGCGGCCTCAATGGCATCCACCCCGTCTTCGGTAATTTCCTCGTTCATCTTGACGAGCACTTCACCACTGTGTGGATCAACGATATCCTCCAGGGCAACCCGCCCAAGAATCCGCTCACCGATTCGAACAATAACCTCGCCCCCCTCAATCAAGGGCTCAGCCAAGGTTCCTCGCATGGTGCCGCAGTCTTTCATGACAATCGTGGAATCTTGCGCAACATTGACAAGACGCCTGGTCAGGTATCCCGAGTTGGCAGTCTTCAGCGCCGTGTCAGCCAAACCCTTGCGCGCGCCATGGGTCGAAATAAAATACTCCAGTACGTTCAGCCCTTCCCGGAAATTAGCCTTGATCGGCGTTTCAATAATTGCACCGGAAGGTTTCGCCATCAGACCGCGCATACCGGCCAACTGACGTATCTGATCCTTGGAACCACGGGCGCCTGAATCCGCCATGATATAGACTGAGTTAAAACTTTTTGTTTCCAAAAGTTTCCCGTCCTTATCATGCGTGTACTCAACGGCCATCTCATCCATCATTTCCTTGGTGATCTTGTCCGTGACCTTTGACCAGATATCGATGACCTTGTTGTACTTTTCTCCACCAGTGATCAAACCGTCGGTATACTGCTGATCAACATCAGCAGCCTCCTTCTCGGCCATTTCAACAAGGGTTTCTTTTTTAACCGGAATTTTCATGTCATAGATACAAATCGAAATTCCGGCTCTTGTGGCATATTCATACCCCAAATCTTTCAGACGGTCCGCCAGGATAACGGTTTCCTTGGTTCCTCCGTGGCGGTAGGTGTAGTCAATGAGAAAGGCTAACTCTTTTTTTGACAGTTCCTTGTTGACCAACGAAAAGGGTACCATCGGCGGCAAGAGTTCCCCCACAAGAATGCGGCCAATGGTCGTTTCCGTCAAATGTCCTTTGACTCTGAGATGAACCCGGGCCTGCAAGTGCGCGGCACCATGATCATAGGCAATGCGCGCTTCTGCAGGTGAGCTGAAGATCAGCCCTTCACCGGCAACGCCAACACGTTGCCGGGTCATATAATACAACCCCAACACGATATCCTGGCTGGGAATAATAACCGGACCACCGTTCGCCGGGGAAAGGATATTGTTGGTCGACATCATCAAGACTCGGGCTTCCACCTGGGCTTCGACGGAAAGCGGCACATGCACGGCCATCTGATCACCATCGAAGTCAGCATTGAAGGCGGCGCACACCAATGGGTGCAGCTGAATCGCTTTCCCTTCAATCAGAAGCACCTCAAAAGCCTGCATTCCCAGACGATGCAGTGTTGGCGCACGGTTGAGAATGACGGGATATTCCTGAACAATGTCATCCAGTACATCCCACACCTCTTTGGTGCCTTTTTCTACCATTTTACGGGCGCTTTTGACGGTCGAAACATATCCTTTACGTTCCAGCTGATTGTAGATGAACGGTTTAAACAGCTCCAAAGCCATCTTTTTGGGCAAACCGCACTGATGCAGGCGCAGATGTGGGCCGACAACAATAACAGAACGCCCCGAGTAATCGACCCGCTTTCCCAGAAGATTCTGACGGAAACGACCCTGTTTTCCCTTGAGCATATCAGACAAGGATTTGAGCGGCCGCTTGTTCGGTCCGGTAATCGTTCGACCCCGACGACCGTTATCAAACAGCACATCAACAGCCTCCTGCAACATCCTTTTTTCATTTCGAATGATGATGTCAGGGGCATCCAGCTCCAAGAGACGCTTCAAACGATTGTTCCGGTTGATCACCCGTCGGTACAAGTCGTTCAAATCAGATGTGGCAAATCGACCGCCTTCAAGTGGAACTAATGGCCGTAAATCCGGAGGTAAAACCGGGATAACCTCCAGAATCATCCATTCCGGACGGTTGCCGGAATCGCGGAACGCCTCAATCACATTGAGTCTCTTCCCGTACTTGGCGCGCTTGGTGGCCGATCCTGTTTCTTTCATCTCTTCCCGAAGGGTATCCGACAGCTCTTTCAGGTCGAGATTCATCAACATTTCCCGGATCGCTTCCGCGCCGATACCTACACGGAACTTGCCTGCATATTCTTCCAGGGCGGTACGGTATTGCTCTTCGTTCAAAAGCGAGCCGACCGGCAATTCTTCCAGCTCGGACTCGACAACTGCATAGATCTCAAAGTACAAGATGCGCTCCAGCTGCTTTAAAGTCATGTCGAGCAGCGCACCGATCTTGGACGGAAGGCTCTTGAGAAACCAGATATGAGCCACCGGGGCAGCCAGTTCGATATGTCCCAACCGCTCTCGACGCACCTTCGACTGAATGACCTCGACACCGCATTTCTCGCAGACAACACCGCGGTGTTTCATGCGTTTGTATTTACCGCAGTTGCACTCGTAGTCCTTGACCGGGCCAAATATTTTGGCACAGAATAAACCATCCCGCTCCGGCTTGAATGTCCGGTAATTGATGGTTTCCGGCTTTTTCACTTCTCCATGCGACCACTCCCTGATCTTATCCGGCGAGGCAAGGGAAATTTTTACCCTGTTAAAAACGGCAGGACCTTTTGGCTTTGCAAAAAAGTTGAACAGATCTTCCACGAAATCACCTATTCTCAATAATCAACCCGCTTGCCGACGAAGAGCGAGGCTCTTTGCGCTTTTCGTGTGCACCGACTCCTGCACCACCTGCTATTCCATCAGTTCAATGTCCAGGCACAAGCCCTTCAGTTCCTTCACCAGGACATGGAACGATTCCGGCATTCCGGTTTCCAGGAAGTTATCGCCCTTGACGATTTTCTCATACATTGTTGTTCTCCCTTCAACATCATCCGACTTTACCGTCAGGAATTCCTTGAGGGTATAGGCAGCTCCATACGCTTCCATGGCCCAGACTTCCATCTCGCCCAATCGCTGGCCGCCGAACTGTGCTTTTCCTCCCAAAGGTTGCTGGGTAACCAATGAGTACGGTCCTGTGGAGCGAGCATGAATTTTGTTGTCGACCAGGTGGTGCAGCTTCAACATATACATGCAGCCAACCGTCACCTGGTTGTCAAAGGGCTCTCCCGTCAAACCATCATAGAGCACTGTTTGTCCCAGTTGATCCACCCCGCCGGCATCAACGAGCAATTGACTGATTTCACTCTCCGAGGCGCCATCAAAAACCGGGCTGGACACATGAAACCCATGGGCATACTTGCGCACGACATCCAAAAGCTCGTCATCGGACAGGCCTTCTGTAAAACGTTGATACTCTTCCTGTGAATAAAATTTCTGGAGATTTTTCTTGACCGCCTCGATCTCACGTTTTTGCGCCAGTTGTGCAATTTTTTCTCCCAGTTTTTTCGCTGCGTATCCTAAGTGACATTCCAGCACCTGTCCGACATTCATTCGGGAGGGAACCCCCAAAGGATTCAGAACAAGGTCAACGGTTGTCCCGTCGGCAAAAAAGGGCATATCTTCTTCCGGCAACAAACGCGAAACCACGCCCTTGTTTCCGTGCCGACCGGCCATTTTGTCCCCCACCGCAAGTTTTCGCTTGGTGGCCACATAAATCTTGACCATCTTCACAACCCCTGGCGGCAGATCATCTCCTTTCTCCATGCGCTCGACAATCCCCTGATACCGATTGCGCACAAGGGCGGCCTGATTGTTGTACCGTTGAAAGATAGCCTCAATCTCTTCCTCATACTTTGCCCGTTCGGCAAAATCCAGCTCCCGCAGTTCGGCAAAATCAATCTGATCAATCACCTTCGCGGTCAACTGTTTACCCAGCTTGAGGATGACCTTTCCCTTCTTATCCTTCACGTCATTTTTTGCGGTCCGACCCGCCAAAAGACTGGTCAGGGCACTCCTTACCCCTCCCTTCAGGCTTTTCAGCTCATCCTCCATATCGCGATTGAGGCGATCAATCTCCATCTCCTCAATCATGAGGGTCCGCTCGTCCTTGTCGACGCCTTTGCGCGAAAACACCTTGGCATCAATAACAACACCTTCAACTCCAGGAGGAACGCGAAGAGAGGAATCTTTAACGTCGCTGGCCTTTTCACCAAAAATGGCACGCAGCAATTTTTCTTCCGGGGAAAGCATGGTTTCCCCTTTCGGGGTTACCTTACCGACAAGCATGTCTCCCTGATGCACCTCGGCGCCGATCCGAATAATGCCGGAGTCGTCAAGGTTTCGGAGACCTTCTTCACCAATATTGGGGATGTCTCGGGTAATCTCTTCCTTACCCAGCTTGGTGTCCCGAGCCATGGTTTCAAAAATTTCGATATGAATCGAGGTAAAGGTATCCTCTTTCAGCAAGCGTTCATTGACCAGGATCGAGTCTTCAAAGTTGTAGCCTCGCCACGGCATGAAGGCGATGGTCACGTTCTTGCCCAACCCGAGCTCTCCGGCTTCGGTTGAAGGACCGTCGGCCAGCACAGCCCCCTTTGTCACCCTTTGACCGGGAAACATGAGCGCTTTCTGATTGAAGCATGTGTTCTGATTGGACTTTTTGTACTTGGCAAGACGATAGATACCAATACCCGCCTCAAAACCGTCTGTGCCCGGCTGATCGTAGCGGATAACAATCCGGTTGGCATCGGCCTCCTCAATGACGCCATCACCCGCCGCAAGCAGACAGGCTCCCGAATCACGCGCCACATACTTCTCAACCCCCGTCCCGACCAGGGGTGAGCTTGTCCTGAGCAGAGGCACGGCCTGACGCTGCATGTTCGAACCCATCAGGGCCCGGTTGGCATCATTATTTTCCAAAAAGGGGATCAATGAGGCTGCAATGGAGACCATCTGATTGGGGGCGACATCCATCATGGTCACCTCGTCGGCTGGCACCATGGTCACCTCACCTTCCTGCCGCGCGATGAGATATTCCTCTTCCAGGCGCTCTCCGGCACGCAGACTTTTGGCGGGAGCAATGACCTGCTTTTCTTCCTGGGAGGCCGAAAGATAGACATACTCGTCCGAGACAACCCGGTCATGCACATATCGGTATGGTGTTTCAATGAACCCGTACGGATTCACCTTTGCATAGGTGGCCAAACTCACGATCAGTCCGATGTTGGGGCCTTCAGGGGTCTCGATCGGGCAAATTCGCCCGTAATGAGTAGGATGGACGTCACGAACCTCGAACCCGGCCCGCTCTCGCGACAACCCTCCGGGACCAAGAGCGGAGAGGCGACGCTTGTGGGTAACCTCTGAAAGCGGATTTGTTTGGTCCATGAACTGTGACAATTGGCTCGTCCCGAAAAACTCCTTGATAGCGGACGTCACAGGTTTGGGATTGACAAGATCATGCGGCATGAGCGTTTCAATTTCCTGCAGGGTCATCCGCTCTTTGATGGCCCGTTCCATGCGGATCAAGCCCATGCGAAATTGATTTTCGCAAAGTTCACCAACCGTACGGACGCGGCGGTTACCCAGGTGGTCAATGTCGTCGCCATCTTTCGACTCATCTTTCAGCCGCACCAAATACTTGACACTTTTAATAATATCTTCCCGAGTAAGTGTTCGCTCCTCGATGGGGGTGTCCAAACCAAGCTTGGTATTGATTTTGTAGCGCCCCACTTCGGAAAGATCGTACGAAGCAGCGCTGAAGAATAAGTTTTCAAAAAAAGTCTTGGCAATCTCCGGGGTGGGTGGACTCGAGGGGCGAAGGCGACGATAAATCTCAATAAGGGCTTCTTCTGAATCTTTGACCTTATCAACCAGTAAAGTCTTCCGGAAGGAATCGCTGAAATTGACGCCATCAATATGCAGAAGTGAAAAAGTATTGATATTTAATTCAGAAATAATTTCCAGTGCTTCTTCAGTAACAACATCGTTACACTTAAAGACAACCTCTTCCGTGTGTTCGTTTATAACATCCCGCGCAAAAAATCTTTCAAGTAATTCATCTTTAGTAATCGGCAAAGAAGTAATCCCGGACGATTCAATCCTTTTGATCAATGCTTTTGTTACCTTCTTGCCTTTTTTGGATAAAATCGAGCCGTCAACAGGGCTTATAATATCAGCAGTTACCCTTTGATTCAAAAAAGTATCGGGATTAAAATCAATAAAATATTCCCCCCCATCATAATGGATGGTATCGGCAGGATAGAACTCATTGAGCAATTGCTCATTGTTATAACCGAAAGCTTTCAATAAAACGGTTACAGGAAGCTTTCTACGCCTATCAATACGAACATACAGGATATCTTTAATATCGAATTCAAAATCTAACCATGATCCGCGCACAGGTATGATTCTAGCCGAGTATAAACGCTTCCCCGAGGCATGCGATTTGCCATTGTCATGTGTATAAAATAAACCGGGAGAACGCTGCAATTGATTGACGATGACACGCTCCGTTCCATTTATAACGAAAACTCCATCTTGCGTCATCAATGGCAGGGCCCCAAGAAAAACCTCCTGCTCTTTTATATCGCGAACCGATTGCACACCACTTTCTTCATCGACATCAAAAGTGATAAGCCGGACAGTCACCTTGAGAGGGGCCTCGTACGTCATACCCCGCTCAATACACTCCGCTATAGTGTATTTGGGATCTCCAAATGAATAGCGGACAAATTCCAGCAGACACATGCCGTTAAAATCAGTGATCGGAAATACGCTCTGGAAGATTCCCTGCAATCCTTGATTAGTCCGCTGGTCAGGTGGAACATTCCATTGCAAAAAGTGCTCGTAAGATTCCCTCTGCATGGCGATCAGGTGAGGCGGTTCAATGATCTGGCTCGTTTTCGCAAAACTCTTACGTACTCTTCTCATAGTTTCCTCAAAAACATCCGAATAAGGGATTTTCGGCTAACTACCTGAAATAAAAGAATAAAAACAGACGCAATCCAGCAAGAAAAATAGAATAACCTACAAACACAGTAACGCTATGGGGCGCAAGGCCCAATAGCGTTATCTGACAGGATGGGTTGCTTTCGGGGAACCCTGAACTGCAAACGATAGGATAAATTATTTAATTTCGACAGTGCCGCCGGCGCCTTCAATCTGAGCCTTGATCGACTCTGCTTCTTCTTTGGATACCCCTTCTTTGACAGGAGCAGGAGCACTCTCAACAAGATCTTTTGCCTCTTTCAGTCCCAAGGCAGTGACAGCGCGAACCTCCTTAATTACTTTGATTTTTTGATCGCCAGCACTGGTCAGGATAACATCAAACTCTGTTTTTTCTTCAACAGCAGCGGCAGCAGCATCACCACCTCCACCAACAGCGGCAACCGCAACAGGAGCAGCAGCAGAAACACCAAATCTTTCTTCCAGTTCCTTGATCAGTTCGGACAACTCAAGGACAGTCATATTGGAAATAAACTCAATTACATCCTCTTTTGTTACAGCCATTCTTCATTCCTCCATGAAGTGATGTTTCTCCTTAGAGAAGGAGATTTTTCAATTTTCTTTTTGTTCTTTAATAGCCGTCAAAGCATACAACATCTTCTGCGGAAGCGCACTCAAGACCCGGACGAACCCTGTAGGTACAGCCGACATCGTGCCCAACAATTTTCCAAGCAGCACCTCGCGGCTTGGCAGTTTCGACAGCGCAACGATATCATCCGCGCTTAAAGGGCTACCCGCCAACGAGGCGGAACGGATTGAAAAAGTGCCAAACTCTGCAGCAAAAGCCGTAATAACTTTTGATGGACCAACCGGTTCAGTAAAACCAAAAGCGACCGCTGTAGCTCCAGTAAACGAGTCGCTCAGCCCTTCATAAGGGGTACCCTTTACCGCCAAACGCAGCAGCGTATTTTTGGCAACCTGAACTTTTGCATCATTCTGACGCAAATTTTTACGAAGCTTTTCCAGCGCAGTCACTTTCAGGCCGCTATAGTCAGCGACAACGGCAAATTGCGCCTTGGTAAAGGATTCATTGAGCTCTTTTATGAGCTCTGTTTTCTGATCACGATTCAACGCTTGCTACCTCCTTGAGAACAGGAAGCGTCACAAGAACAAAAAGAGGAGTGAAAATGGCGCTAGTCCACTAAGCACCTTTTGGCCTCGGCAGGCAACCCTTGACAAGTTCAAGAGTTTTTAAACATTTGCACCTGCTGTCTCTGACCTTCCCTACAGTATTAATCAATCAAACTTCAAGACCCAATAACAAGAAACATCTAACTCAAGTTTCGGGGTTGGTACTAGCAAGCGCGATTTGATAGCCAACCTCTTGAAATACTATCATTTTAACGTGAAAAGCCTTTTGCTTTCCGATACATTTGGATTTACGAAAATACCTAATGATATCAAAAAGAAAAGGCTCAAATGGACCATACTCGAAACTACCAGGAGCAACAAGAGGCAAAACGACTGCAGAACCGGATTTCTTCCTTTCTGGAAGATTTCAAGGTTGGCACCCTGCTGAGTGGCAGCGGCATCCGTAAAGTGCGTGGGGCAAAACCTCTGGTAGTCTTCGCGACTATTTTTTCTTTGCCGTTTTGCGGGGTCAATTTTTCTCGTGGAATCGTCAACAATCCCGGGTTGCAATTCCGCAAGGATGCCGCTTACGAGTTCTTGAAAAATCCACGGTATAACTGGCGGAAATTTTTGTTGAGCCTGGTGACGGTGGTGGTGCGGTTCATGGACGTGCTGACCGACGAACAGCGTGAGAAGGTGTTGATCATCGATGACAGCACCTATGACCGATCCCGATCCAAAGTGGTTGAACTCCTCGCCTGGGTACACGATCATAACGCCAATCGAAGCCTGAAAGGATTCAAACTCATGACCTTGGGCTGGTCGGATGGAGTCAGCTTCCTGCCGCTTGACTTCATCCTCTGTTCCGCATCCAGGGCGAGCAAGCGGTTGCAGGGCATCAGAAAAGAGCTGGATAAGCGTTGCTGCGGCTACAAACGCAGAATGGAGGCCATGGACAAATCCACCGAGCATCTGGAATCCATGGTGAAACGGGTGCTGTCGCGGGGGATTCGAGCCGACTACCTCCTGATGGACAGCTGGTTTGCCTTTCCCTCCCTCCTCGCCACCTTGGGCGAACATCTGCCTGTACTCTGCATGGGCAAGGATATGCCAAATATCTTTTACCGGTATCAAGGACAATGGCTGCGACTGGGACGACTCTTCGCCAAGCTGAAGAAGCGGCGCGGTAAGGCCAGGATTCTGGCCAGCGTGGTAGTGGAAACCAAAAAGGAACAAAAGGTCAAAATTGTGTTTGTCCGCCACCGTCACCAACGTAAGTGGTTGGCCATCCTCTCGACCAAAATTGATCTTGCAGACGAGGAGATCATCCGCATCTACGGCAAACGGTGGGACATTGAGGTGTTCTTCAAAATGTTGAAGCACTATCTCAACCTGGAGAGGGAGACACAGTTGCGTGATTTTGACGGTATCATAGGCCATATCACCGTTACCATGAGCCGTTATGTTTTCCTTGCTTTTGAGCAACGCTGTCATGATGATCCCCGTACTCTTGGCACGCTCTTTTACGCCTGTAGCGAAGAACAACGGGATCTGAGTCTCGCTGAGGCTATGGAGCGGCTACTCAGCCTGGCATTGGACAAGGTCAGGTCAGCAGGCATTATCGCCGAAAATGCAATCGTTGCCATTGTTGATGCAGTCATGGGTTTTGCCATTGATATGCTGAAATCTGGAAGGAGAGTTGCCTGCATTACAAACCTAACAACGGGGAGTTAGGACAACTCAGAAACTTGAGATCTAAAAAATCTTTTTCTCAAGCCCCTTTAATCAATGCCCGCACCTGCAGCGGATCAACCTTGAACCCGGGACCCATTGTACTGGAAACGGAAATTGACCGTAGATAAACCCCCTTACTCGTTGCAGGTTTAAGCTGAATGAGTTTATCAACGAAAGCAAGGATATTTTCCTCCAACTTATCCGCGGAAAAAGAAACCTTGCCCATCGCGGCATGAACAACTCCGGCTTTATCAACACGAAAATCGACCTTACCCTTTTTTATCTCACTCACAACACGTGCAATATCAAAGGTAACCGTACCCAGTTTGGCGTTCGGCATGAGGTTCCGAGGACCAAGAATCCGACCAATTTTCCCCACCTCGCCCATCATATCAGGCGTCGCGATCGTCTTGTCAAATTCCAGCCATCCTTCCTTGATTTTTTCGATCAATTCTGCAGAACCGGCAAAATCAGCACCAGCATCGAGAGCTTCCCGCTCCTTTTCCCCTTTTGCAAAGACAAGAACACGCGCTGTCTTGCCGGTACCGTTCGGCAAAATAACACTCGAACGCACCATCTGATCAGCATGTCGAGGATCAACCCCTAATCGCACCGCAATATCAACAGATTCATCAAATTTTGCAAACTTGACCTTCAACAGGGACTCAAGCGCATCATGAAGATCATACAATTTTTGCCGATCGGTTGCGGCAATCGCATTTCTATAATTTTTCCCACGCCGTGGCATGTCCCCCTCCTCTTCTCCCTGATGCGGCGGGGAACCGCATAGGTAAACGATTCATGTTTACTGCAATCACTTAACAACCGTAATCCCACAGCTCCGCGCAGTTCCTTCAACAATCCGAACCGCCTGCTCAATATCGTAGGCATTCAAGTCGGGCATCTTGATCTCAGCAATTTCCCGAATCTTATCTCGTGTCAACTCTGCGACACGATCTCGTTTTGGATTGCTGGATCCCCGCTGAAGCCCTGCTGCCTTCTTCAACAAAACCGAGGCAGGCGGCGTTTTGGTAACAAAGCTGAAAGAGCGATCAGAATAAACCGTTATAACCACAGGAACGATCGTGTCACCAGCGGATTGCGTCTGAGCGTTGAATGCCTTACAAAAGTCCATGATGTTGACACCATGCTGGCCCAACGCAGGTCCAACCGGGGGAGAAGGATTTGCCTTTCCAGCCGGGATTTGCAATTTGATATACGCCTGAATTTTCTTTGCCATTTCCTAACCCTCTTTATCTGCTGAAAACTCAATATTTGCTAATTTGGATGTATTCAAGTTCCACAGGAGTTGAACGCCCAAAAATAGAAACCATAACTCTAACCCGACCTTTTTCAGGAAAAACCTCTTCTATAACACCCTGAAAGTTGGCAAAAGGCCCGTCAGTAACACGAACGGCATCACCCTCTTCAAATATAATCTTAGGTTTGGGCTTGTTTGCGCCATCCGCAATACGGCCCAATATTTTTTCAGCTTCCTCTGGAGTTAGTGAAGGAATTTTCTTGTAAATATCTTTATCAATACTGGCCTGATTCATATTGATGCCAACAAAGCCCGTGACACGCGGAGTTTCCTGCACAACATGCCACGAATGTTCATTCATCTCCATCTGCACCAAAATGTATCCAGGAAAAAATTTGCGCTCAGATGTTTTTCTTGCGCCCTTGACCATCTCGACTACCTGCTCCGTCGGCACAAGAATTTCTCCAAACATCTCTTCCAGTCCCGCAGTCTTGATACGCTCCTCCAACGCAGACTTAACCTTATCCTCAAAACCTGTGTGGGTATGAACAATATACCAACTTTTAGACATGAAATTTCCCGCGTATCAATTCAGCACGGTCGATACCAGTTTCCCAAGCAGCAGGTCAACAGAGCCAAGATAAAGAGAAAGAACGATAACCAGCAAGATAACAAATCCGGTCAACCCGGCGGTCTGCCTTCTTCCCGACCATGTAATTTTCCGAAACTCGGCATAGACCTCTAATACGAAGCGTCGAATCCCGGCAGGAGAAAGATATGAGCCCTCATCCCGCACCGAGACATTCCGCTTGCTCTCCGAACTGGTCTTGCCGGAACGCGATGCCCTTTTGGTCGCCATTGCGATATAGAATAACAGGTGTAATTAGATGAATTGGCAGGCCAGGAGGGATTCGAACCCCCAACCCCCGGATTTGGAGTCCGGTGCTCTACCATTCGAGCTACTGGCCTATTTACTTGGTTTCCTTATGTAAAGTATGCACTTTGCAAAAAGGACAATATTTTTTCAGTTCCAACTTGTGAGGGACCGTTTTCTTGTTCTTTGTGCTTGTGTAGTTACGCTGCTTACAGTCCTGACACGCTAACGTTATATTGTCTCTCATATCAAACTCTATAGAGCCACAGCAGCCGGGACTTGCCCGGCTGCTTGTTTACTGCACGACACCCTTTTAAAAAAAGCGGGAGCGTCTTACCCGATAATTTCACTGATAACGCCCGCGCCTACAGTATGCCCACCCTCGCGAATTGCAAAGCGAAGACCAACCTCCATCGCGATCGGGGTGATCAGCTCACCCGTCATGTGGATATTATCCCCAGGCATAACCATCTCAACACCCTCATCAAGGGTGCAGACACCGGTCACATCCGTGGTGCGGAAATAAAACTGCGGACGATACCCATTGAAAAAAGGAGTATGACGACCACCCTCTTCCTTGGTCAGAATATACGCCTCGGCCTTAAACTTCTTATACGGCTTGATCGAACCCGGCTTCGCCAGAACCTGACCACGAACAACCTCTTCACGCTTCAGACCGCGAAGCAGGGCGCCGATATTGTCTCCTGCCTGACCCTCGTCAAGGAGCTTCCGAAACATCTCAACGCCGGTGCAGGTCGTCTTGGTGGTCGGACGAATACCAACAATCTCAATCTCGTCGCCCACATGAACCGTGCCGCGCTCAATACGTCCCGTAGCAACCGTCCCACGACCGGAAATCGAAAAAACATCCTCGACAGGCATCAAAAAGGGCTTATCGATCGCACGTTCGGGCTGGGGGATGTAGCTGTCAACAGCTGCCATCAGATCCCAAATGCACTTCGTTTTCTCCTCGTCGGTGGGGTTCTCCAGCGCCTGCAGGGCAGAGCCCTGGATGATCGGAATGTCGTCGCCAGGGAAATCGTACTTGTCCAGCAGCTCCCGGAGCTCCATCTCGACCAGCTCGATCAGCTCGGCGTCATCCACCATGTCGCACTTGTTCAGAAATACCACAATCGCGGGGACGCCCACCTGACGGGCCAGCAAAATATGCTCCCGAGTCTGCGGCATCGGACCATCTGTTGCGGCAACAACCAGAATGGCACCGTCCATCTGCGCCGCACCAGTAATCATGTTCTTGATGTAGTCCGCGTGACCGGGGCAGTCGACATGGGCATAGTGACGCGCCTCGGTCTCATACTCGACATGGGAGGTGGCAATCGTGATCCCGCGCTCCTTCTCCTCGGGAGCCTTGTCGATCTCGTTAAAATCCGTCGACTTGGCAAAACCCTTGGTCGCCAAAACTGTCGTTAATGCTGCCGTCAAAGTGGTCTTGCCGTGGTCAATATGACCGATCGTACCGACGTTGACATGCGGCTTTGTCCGCGCAAATTTCTCCTTCGCCATTTCATGTCTCCTTGGACAACAAAAAAATCAATCAGACTCAGCCGATCCCCTCTTTCCGCCGACTGATGCTTGGAGCCCACGATCGGACTTGAACCGATGGCTTCCTCCTTACCAAGGAGGTACTCTACCACTGAGTTACGTGGGCACGGAACAATTACGCAACGAGCGCTACACCGCACATCCGGGCAAGATTGGAGCGGGAAACGAGACTCGAACCCGCAACCCTCAGCTTGGAAGGCTGATGCTCTACCATTGAGCTATTCCCGCTTACCGGCCAACTTTCCAGTCAGGATACATGGTGGAGGGGGGAGGATTCGAACCTCCGAAGGCGCCGCCGACAGATTTACAGTCTGTTCCCTTTGACCGCTCGGGAACCCCTCCATACCAGCAGAGAAGACAAAAGACAAAAAAGGCTGGAATCAGCCGTTTTCTCTCTTTCATCTCCCAATCCATGGAGCTGGCGATGGGACTTGAACCCGCAACCCCCTGATTACAAATCAGGTGCTCTGCCAATTGAGCTACGCCAGCGTGAATTGGAAGAGTATACACCGAAGAACAGAAAAATCAACCTTTAATTTATGTTTGAACATGAAAAAAGGCCGGAGCAAATCCGCTCCGGCCCTGTGACGACGAGCGTCAACCTTATTCATTAAGCGGATCCTTGATGTACGCAGACGTACGATATCGCTCAATCGCCATGGCAAACGTCCTGTAGACCAGGTGCGCAAATTTCGTATATGGCATGTACAGAAAAAGCATGACGACAGAAACAAGGTGCAGATAATACACGACATAGCCCAGCGAAGGGATGCCGACCAAACGTAGAACCTCGGCTGCCAGGCCGGTGACGCCAACGCCCATGATGATCCAAATTAAAAACCAATCATAAAAGGTATCGGTCGCACGCCCTTCGGCTTCCATCTGCTGCCTGTTCTTCCACAGGACCGCGATACCGAAAATCATGGCGACCGCACTGACGTTTGCCAGCAGCTTCATGGGATTCCACATGGAAATCGGCCCATGCATGGACGGAATGAAGATACCGATCACATCTTGGGTGAAAGCCGAATAGGCGGTGACAATAAACAGACCAATGAATCCCCAGACCAAGGGCAGATGCCCGCGTACACGGTCGCGCTGGATGTTGCACTCCTTGAACCGGGTATGCTTGACGATCTCGACAATGGAAGGCCACAGGAAACGTGTGATAAATTGGCAAATGGAAGGACGGTACAGCGCATCTTCCTGTCCGGCCGATGCCTGCATGTTGCGCCACATCTTTGAAAGTCCTTTCCAGAAGGAAACGACGGCGATACCGAGGGCGGTCAACATGATGATATCAATGAACAGAACATTCTTGGACAGGTACCGCCAATCCCAGTGACCGAAGAAATGTGTGTAGCCCACCTGTGCGAACACCTCGCCGCTCGGGATGCGCAAACCGCCCGAGATCAGCCAGAGGACAAAAACAAAAACAGAGGGGATACCTATGAGCATGGGCAGATTCTTGGCCGAAGCGCAGAGATCGGCCAGCGCTTTAGGCCATGCCAGCGCCCTGTACGCATAGGCGCGAATCGCACCAAGCACATCCCCGGGACGAGCGTCGCGCGGGCACAGCTCCGAACAGTCGCCGCAGTTGTGGCAAAGAAAAATATTAACGTCATTGACCAGCTGATCCTTCAGCCCCCATTGGGCAAGAATCATTTGCTTTCTGGGGAAAGGATTTCCATCTGTGGAAAGCGGGCACGCAACGGAACATGTGGCGCACTGATAGCATTTCTTCAGTGTATCGCCGCCCGCCTCTTTCATGGCTCGTATAAAATTGAGATCAGGTTGCACGTTCATGGACATTGTCTCCTCTTGTCCTAAAAGTGTTCATGTGCGTCGATTGATGCGGGGAAAACATGGTTTCCGGCCATCTTGCAATGACCGGAAACCATGACCGGAAACTTAGAATCCCTTGAACGGATTCGGTCCCATCTCAACAATTTCCTCGACAAATTCATCAATGATCGCGGGAATCTGGTCGTAATCGGAAATAGCGATCTGACGGACCCCGCATCGCTCAGGCTCAAGTCCCAGCGAACCCAAGGTTTCACCGATGTTCTCCATCCGCTTGGCAGCGACCTCCGATCCCTTGACAAAGTGGCACTGATAGTCGTCGCCATACTTGCAGCCAAGGAGCAGAACACCGTCCATACCGGAAGACATGGCATCCTTGATCCAGACCATGTTCATCGAGCCCAGGCAGCGGACCGGGATGAAGCGGACCAGGCGATTGATCTTGTTTCGATGCATACCGGAAATATCAAGTGCGGGATAGGCGTCGTTTTCGCAAACGAACACTGCAACGCGCAATTTATCATCATCATCATCCGGCACCTCAATCGCCTTGACCATGGAACCGATCATATCGATGCTGTAGTCGGCGAAGTTGACGATCCGTTCCGGGCAGGCCCCCATGCAGGTACCGCAACGACGGCACCGGGTCGGGTTGGGCAACGGCGTGCCCTTCTCATCATCATCCAGGGCGCCGAACGGGCACTCCTCGGTGCAGCGTTTACACTGCGTACAGCGCGAGAAGAAAAAGTCGGGATAGGTTTTATCGCCGGAGCGGGGGTGCACGGCAACACCGCGATCCGTGGACTCAATACACTGGATAGCCTTGAGCGCGGCACCGGTGGCATCGTCGATGGTTTCCTCCATGGTCTCCGCCTTGCGCACACCACCACAGGTATAAATACCTGTCCGCCGCGTTTCATACGGGAAGCAGACGAAATGCGAATCTGCGTATCCGTCGAACAAATCAAGGTCACTAAAGGCTGGTCCCTGCCGGTAAGCAAGGTTGATCGTGTTGGCATCAGCCGTGGTCGGCACCATGCCGGCGGCGAGAACGACCATGTCAACCTCGATCTGCAGATCCTCTCCCAACAAGGTATCAGTCACATCGACCATCAGTGCACTACCCGAGGCCGATACCTTGGTCACTGCGCCCTTGGTCAGGAAAACACCATCCTGCTCCTGCATGCCCTTGTAATACAGCTCGGCATGACCGGGAGTCCGCATATGCTGATAGATGATAAACGCCTGGCCATCAGCCGGATTGTCGGCAACGACATAATTGGCCTGCTTCAGCGCCACCATGGAGGTGACCGAGCCGGCGTAGGGGAAATCCTGATCGTTGTCCGTACCACCCGGGCTCTGGACAAAGGCAACCCGTGCCGGCACCTTGCCGTCTTTGGCAAGCTTTTCGAACTCGGCATTGGTGACGACATTGGTCAGCTTGCCATGGCCAAGATGCTCATATTCGGATACATCCGCCGGCCTCCATCCGGTCGCCAGGACAACCGCACCAAACATCTCCCCTTCGGGATTCATGGTGGTGTATTTTTGCAGCCCCTTGTTCGGATCTTCCATCTCGTTCTTGTTGATCAGATCCTGCTCCTCGGCCGTGACCTTGGCAGGAGCATCCCACTCCGTCTCGGTTCCGGGCTCCTTGAAGGTGACGTTGAACTTACCCGGAGCACCGGCAATACGAGCGACCTCGCACGACGTCTTGACCGTTATCGCGCTGTTGCCTTCAACTTCGGCGATAATCTGAAGGATATTCGGCTCTTCAAGATCCGTGTAGGGATAACGGGTGGGGAACATTTTCCTCCAGCCCAGGGCCTTGCCGCCCAGCTTGTCATCCTTCTCCACCAAGGTCACCTCATACCCTGCCTTGGCCGCTTCGCTGGCAGCGGTCAACCCGGCAAGCCCTCCGCCCATGACCAGAATCTTCTTGCTGATCGTTTCCAACTTGTAGGGTTCGGGCATCTCCGTCTTTTGCGCCTGGGTAACCGCCATGCGCACATAGTCGGTCCCCATCTCCTGGAGAAACTCATCGACCTCGCCGCCCTCCGCGGCCTCTCCTGCTGTCCACGCCACCTGCTCCCGCAGGTTACCGCGAACAGTGATGGTCTCCGGTCCAAAATCAAAGGCATCTTTCATGACACGAGAAGAGCAGGCACAGACGACAATCGTATTGACTCCCTTCTCGGCAATATCCTTTTCTATCAACGCCCGACCGTCGGCTCCGCAGAGGCAGGTGTGGTCCTGCATTTCAATGCCGGCATCGGAGGCGGCATCTTTCAAACCATCGATATCGAGGACGTCGCCAATGCCACAACCCGTACAGAGATATGCGCCATATACTTTTTTCATTGACCTTCCTCCTACCGTCCAATCTGAATTGCTTTAAGCGCGGCTGCCGTGGACGACTGCCCACTGGTATAGACATCAACGGCGGACTTTGCACAACCCGCTGCAACCATGCCTTTTTCAGGAGCAGAGACAGCAAAGCCGTTGCCGTCCATATCAACGCCAAACGACTTGCCCTGTTCGCCCAAAGCCGGTTCCATGCCCGTGGCCAACACGCACAGGTCAACCTTCTGATTCACCTTGGTTGCCGTCAAAGCGTTTTCCGCTGTGACCGTAACACCGCCGTCAGACTCTGCAGTGATATCAGCCACCTTGCCCTTGATGAAGACCGTATTCGGATCGTTGGAGAATTTTTCCCGGAAATGCTCGTACTTGCCCGGGGTGCGCAAGTCGATATAGAACACATAAATCTTGGCTTCCGGGTACTGAGCACGGATATAGGAAATCTGCTTGAATGTCGCCATGCAGCAGATAAACGAACAGTGCTGCAAATGGTTCTCGTCACGCGAACCCGCGCACTGGACAAAGGCGAACGATGCCGGTTCCTTGCCGTCGCCGGGACGCACAATCTTGCCCTGGGTCGGCCCATTGGGCGAGGCCAACCGCTCCATCATCATATTGGTAATGATGGAAGGTGAAGAGTTGAAATTCAGATTGGTGATCTTGTTGGCATCATACGGATTCCAGCCCGTCGACCAGACAATGGAGGCAACATTGACCGTAAAGGTCTTGGGCTGCATGTCCAGCTCGACAGCATTGTACTTGCACGCATCCTTGATGGCATCCAGGCAGGCGGGGGAACAGGCCTCTTTTTCCAGGACATACCGGCGAGGAAAGGCCATTTCATGCGGCAAATACACGGCCTTGATCTTTTTCATGCCGAAGTTGAACGCATCGTCAATCTCGTCCGTGCATGCCTGGGCGCACTCTCCGCATGCCGTACAATTCGAATTGATGTAGCGGGGAGCTGTTTCCAGCTGAACCGTGAAGTTGCCGGGGCCACCAGAAATCGACTTGATCGTCGTCATGGTGTATGTCCGAATCCGGCGGTTATTTTTGATGCGCTTGAAGTTGATTTCAAGCCCACACGTCGGGGGACAAAGTTTGGGAAAATACTGATTAAGCTGGGCTACCCTTCCGCCGAAATACGCATTTTTTTCAATCAAAAAAACGTCTCGGCCTACTTCAGCAGCTTCGAGTGCGACGGTCAAACCACTAATGCCGCCACCCACAACCAGTATCGCACCATTTCCTACAGTGTCACTCATGCCAAACCTCCATGGCTGGTATTGATGAAAGGTGATTTCTGGCTCAATTGATCCGAAAGGAAAAAGTACTTTATCTTCCGCATCAACTCAAACAAAATCAATGCCGTAGACAAAAAATCTCCAGACTCCTGAAAAGGAGTCTGGAGATTTCTTTTTCAGAGGATCAACGTCGGTTGACAATTAGATCCAAGGCTCGGTCTCAATGATGTTGATGCATTCTACCTTCTCGCACTTCCACTCCTTGGTCTTCGGATCAAAGGTGGAGTTAACGAATGCCCGCCAGTTCTCATCATCACAGGTCGGATAGTCGGAGCGATAGTAGAATCCGGGGTAGCGAGACTCTTTCCGGAACTCAATGTGACGGATGTGGGTCTCAACACACCAGATACGGTGGTAGTTTTCCCAAGCACGCAGCAACTCATGCAGGTCACCGGCTGCCATCTTCTCGGCATCTTCGCGCAGCATGCGAAGCAGGTCGAGGCAGATGTTGAGCAGCTTGCCGGAGGTCATGTAGTAGGTGGCTACGCCGCCGCCGTACTCGTCGGTGGCCTTCATCAACCGCATCATCAAGCCATGGGGCTTGCAATAGTTCGGATTGACGTCGAGGTCCGTACTCGCACCCTTGAACTCGTGGAAACGACGAACCGGTGCGTACACTTCATCCGCCAGTTCCTTGGCAGTCTGGGACAACTCGGGCGTGAAATCCTTGTTGTCGCGGATGTATTTCACCATCTGCTTGGCAATGATCCGACCTTCGGCATGCGCACCGGAGGAGAACTTATGGCCGGAAGCACCAACACCGTCACCAGCGGTGAACAGACCATCAACCGTGGTCATACGGTTATAGCCCCACTTGTACTGATGGGAGCGCGGGCCATCCACCTTCGGTACCCAGTCCTCTTCAGGACCGGAGGTCCAGATGCCGCAGCAGCCGGAGTGAGAGCCCAGCATGTAGGGTTCGGTCGGCATAATCTCGGAACCCGTCTTCTCCGGTTCGATATTCATACCAGCCCACAGGCCAGCCTGACCAACGGACATATCCAGGAAGTTTTCCCAAGCTTCGGACTCAAGACCCTTGAAGAACTTCTTGAGTTCCTTCTCATCCTTACCAGCGGCACGCTGTTCATCCAGGAAGGCGTTGATGGCAACGTCGGTAGCCATGTAGATCGGACCACGACCAGCCAACAACTCCTTGACCATCAGATGGTTCCGCAGACAGGTGGGGGTAACTGGAGACTTGCCGTAGGGCAGATACTTGGCCAGTTCTTCCTTGGCTGCATCGCTGCCGGCATAGAACTCGCCCAGACCGTTCTGTACCTTGGCCTTGAACAGCAGGAACCATGCGCCGACCGGGCCATAGCCATCCTTGAAGCGGGACGGTGTGAACCGGTTTTCCATCATGGTCAGCGTCGCGCCGACCTGAGCGCACATGGTGTAGGTGGAGCCGGCGTTCCATATGGGATACCAGGCCCGACCCTTCCCCTCACCGGTGGACCGGGGACGGAAGATGTTAACCGCGCCACCACAGGCAACTGCTGCGGCCTTGCAGGTAAAGACATGAACCTTGTTCTCGCGCATCGAGAAACCGACCGCACCGGCGATGGTGTTGGGCCGATTCTTGTCCAGCACCAGCTTAACGATGAAGATACGCTCCAGGACGTTTTCTTCACCCAGCGCCTTCTTGCCGGCCTCGGCAACGATGGGCTTGTAGGACTCGCCGTTGATCATGATCTGCCACCGACCGGTACGAACCGGCGTTCCACCCTCGCGCAGGCTCTTGGCGGGCTTGTCGCCTGCCATATTGCTGCCGTCTTCGGCTTTCTTCCAGATGGGCAGACCCCACTCTTCAAACAGCTTGACCGACTCGTCGACGTGACGACCAAGGTCGTAGATCAGGTCCTCGCGAACAACACCCATCAGGTCGTTACGAACCATCTTGACGTAGTCTTCGATGGAGTTCTCACCGATGTAGGTATTGATGGCAGACAGGCCCTGAGCAACCGCACCGGAGCGCTCCAGAGCAGCCTTGTCGACCAGAAGGATTTTCATGCCTTCCGGCGCCCACTTCTTGATCTCAAACGCAGTACCACAGGCAGCCATACCGCCGCCGACAATCAAAACGTCACAGCTATGTTCTACAATTTCCGGATCGACAACGGCAGCAAGTTCACCTTTCGGTTTGTTCGGTAATGCCATATTATATCTCCTTGATATATCTAGATATTATACTTAAAAATAATTTTACCACATACCCACGTCGCGCTTACTTACTTGGCCAACTTGGTCGGGGTAGGCAGATTGCTTTCAAGCAGCAGGCATTCGTCGTCCAGATTGGCGCCCTTCTCTCCGGCATAGTCGTTGGCCGCGCCTTCCGGAGTTGTCCGGATCGGAAATTTGAAACGCTTCATGTTTCCATTGCGGAACTTAACCGTCCACATGATGGAGTCGGAGGAACGCATCGGATGTACCTGTCCGCCCATCGGAACGAAGTCATCGTAACCACGAACGAAGATAGCGCCTTGCGGGCAAATCTTTACACAGGAATAGCACTCCCAGCACGCATCCGGCTCCTGATTGTATGCCTTCATGGCCTCAACATTCAGCACCATCAGGTCATTCGGGCAAATGTACATGCAGGCGGTCTTGTCGCCACCTTTGCAACCATCACATTTCTCAGGGTCTACATAACTTGGCATTCAACTACCTCCTCACTTAGTTTTTCCATTATGGCGTCCAGTCCTAAGCCGCCCAGTAACCTCACCACACAGGCGGGGACAAAACCATCGCCCCACCACACAGCAGCTACCGAATATTTCTACATTTATTTCACTCAAAAAAATGAATGACCGCTCATTTCGTAGCCTTCCAAGTATTAATTTGTTACTTTGCTAATGTCAAGAAAAATCGTCAAAACAAGCCTGAACAGCAAAATTTATCAAAACTATCAGAATTATGGATAGATACTCGCCGCGTTCTTTTCCGCTTTGATACACGCGTTGATCGCCGTCTGTTTTTTCTCGCCCCAAAACGCACAATCAGTCGTCCTCTTCGTCGCGATGGGAACGCACCAGCACCTCGCGGGGGCGCACGCCGTCCGCAGGGCCGACAATGCCTTCCCGCTCCATCATTTCGATCATCCGGGCCGCACGGTTATATCCCACCCGGAGCCGGCGCTGCACCATGGAGATGGAGGCCTGACCGGTCTCGGTGACCACCGCGACCGCCTCATCATATTTTTCGTCATACTCCTCCTCGCCCGGTTCGATATTCTCCGGTTCCTCCTCCACAAGTCGTAACACGGATTCGTCGTATTCGGCGGTCCCCTGCTCCTTCAGGAACTCAACCAGACGTTCCGTTTCATGCTCCGAGATAAACGCCCCGTGAATACGCCGCAGCTTGGCGGCTCCGGGCGGCAAAAACAGCATGTCGCCCATGCCGAGCAGGTGCTCCGCTCCGGAGCCGTCCAGGATGGTGCGCGAATCCACCCGAGAGGAAACCTTGAAGGAAATGCGCGTGGGGAAATTGGCCTTGATCAATCCGGTGAGCACGTCCACGGAGGGGCGCTGAGTCGCCAGGATGATGTGCATACCGGCGGCCCGGGCCATCTGGGCCAGACGGGCGATGGAGGTCTCCACATCCTTGGAGGCCACCATCATCAAATCGGCCAGCTCATCGACAATGATCACGATATACGGCAGCTTTTCCCCGGCGACCTTGTTGTAGGAAGCAAAGGATTTGACCCGGCGTTCCTCAAGCAGACGATAGCGCCGCTCCATCTCCCGCACCGCCCACATCAGGGCACGGGAGGCCATTTTGGCCTCGACTACCACGGGATGCAGCAAGTGCGGGATATCGTCGTATACCGACAGTTCGATCCGTTTGGGGTCGATCATCAGGAGGCGGACATCATCGGGCGTGGCCTTGAACAGAATCGAGGCGATAAACGCGTTGATTGCCACCGACTTGCCCGCACCGGTCGCACCGGCAATCAGCAAGTGGGGCATCCGGGCCAGATTCGCCACCACGGGCTGGCCGATGACGTCAAACCCCAGGGCCAAGCTCAGCATGGACGTGGCCTCCTGATAGGCTGGCGAAGCTAGAATATCCTGAAGGTACACCGTTTGCCGGACCGGATTGGGGATTTCGATGCCGATGGCCGCCTTCCCGGGGATGGAGCCCATCACACGGACCCGGTCGACCTTGAGCACCATGGCCAGGTCATCGGCCAGGCTGACGATTTTGTTGATCTTCACGCCGGGGGCAGGTGAAAATTCATAGGTGGTCACCACCGGGCCGGGAGAAATTCCAGCCACGGTTCCCTGAACACCGAAATCCTGGAGCTTGGCGATCAGAATCTCGCTGACCTCGTAATAATGCTCGGGACTGACGGCCACCGTATCCTCCCGTTCGCTGTCCAGCAGCGCAAGGGGCGGCAGCAAAAACGTGCCCCGCCGGCGAACAGGCCCGGCAGAGGCAGGGGGGGGCTCCCGCAGCGTCACCTGGGCCTGATGCACGGCGGGCGGCGGACCGGATTCCATCGGTAACGGCTCAGGCTCCGTGCGAACAGGCCGGTCTTCCCTGCGCGTCCGCCGCGACACGGCAGCACCGGACGAGTCCACCGAACCGGAACGCACCGGCCCGGCCGCTGGTTTTCCTGCCCGGGAAAACAGGGCAAAGGGCGAGAAGCGCACCGCAGCCATCAAGGAAATCAACAGGATCAAAAGGAGAACCAGCACGGTGCCCACCGTGCCGATGGCGCCGTACAGCAGATCCCAGACCAGGGCACCGAGATAGCCGCCGGGAGCGACAAAGCCGGCAGGCAGGATGAGCTGGTCAAAGGCGCCGAACAGACCGGAGGTGCTCAGCATGATGCCTGACAGGCCGACAACGACAATGGGCAGCCGGTTGCCGGCCTTCTTCGACAGTAAAATCGCAGCCATGGCATAGACGCACAGGCAGACCGGAACCAGGGCGATCAACCCGAGAAACGAGAGCAGATGATGGGCCGCATAAAACCCCAAAGTGCCGCACCAGTTCTCGTCGGGTGCCTGCAAGGCCGGCGTGGGGCCGAACAGGGGCACGATATAGCTGATAAGGGCGAGAAAGAAATAAAGTGCCAGGAAGAGCAAAAACAACGCGGCAACCTCTTGCCGTCGCCGGGGGACTGTTCGTTGGTCAGAGGCATGCATGCAAGCGACTCACGAGCTCGTATTTTCAATATGATACAGCAAACGCAGCAGACCGGCTCCGGGCCGGAAAGCGCGCCTTGAAACCGGAGGGATTCGCCTGGACAGGGCCGACGACGACGGAGGGGGCAAGGAGGTGAAATTCTCCCCGCATGCCCGCTCCGTCATGACTTACTGTTGAATGGGCGCTGACTGAATGGCATCGAGGATGCCATTGATGAAAGAGACGGATTCGCCGATCGAATACCGCTTGGCGATTTCCAGGGCCTCGTTGATGGTCACCTGGACCGGGACCGGACCGGAGAAGCGCATCTCGTACACAGCGATTCTCAGAATGTTCCGGTCCACCAAAGACATGCGCTCCACGCGCCAGTTGTGAGAAGAGGCAGCCAAAAGGCTGTCGATGTCGTCCCGATGCAGACAGACGCCGAAAATCAGTTCACGGCCATAGGGCATGGCCTTTTCGTTGACCTCGTACATCCCGCAGAAAAGGGCGAGTTCCCGCTCGACTGCTTCGGGCGCGCAGGAATGCCCCTGAAAATCGTGGCTGAAAAGAAACTGGAGCGCCAACTCGCGCGATTTTCGACGTAATCCCATACCATTCCCGGCAAGGCGGCAATGAGGAAGGCAGCCGACCGCTCAGTCGAGCTGGGCCAGCAGGTCGATCATTTCCAGGGCCGCGATGGCGACATCCGCGCCCTTGTTGCCGGCCTTGGTGCCGGCCCGCTCGATTGCCTGCTCGATGGTTTCCGTGGTCAGTACACCGAACAGAATCGGCACACCCGTTTCCAGCATGACCTGTGCGGTTCCCTTGGCCACCTCTCCGGCCACATAGTCGAAGTGCGGGGTTGCCCCGCGAATGACGGCACCCAAGCATAAAATCGCATCGTACTTGCCCGAGCTAGCCATCCTCTTGGCCACCAACGGAATCTCAAAGGCGCCGGGCACACGGACAACGACCACATCCTCGCTTTGCACCCCCGAACGAATCAGACTGTCAAGGGCGCCTTCCAAAAGTTTTTCAGAAATAAATGAGTTGAAACGCCCCACGACAATGCCGATTTTCCGGCCCGCTCCCTGTAAATAGCCTTCAATATAGTGCGCCATATCGGATTCCTGTTGCTCCTGTTACCGTTTATCCGCCGTCGGACAGGACACGACCGGCAGGTCATCGTCCACATCGTCCAATTCCAGGATGTGGCCCATCTTGTCGCGCTTGGTGCGCAGATAGTTCTCGTTGTCTTTGTCGCAGGGGATCTCGATGGGCAGTCGGTCGACCACCTCCAGACCATACCCTTCCAATCCAATGATTTTTTTGGGATTGTTCGTCAAAAGCCGCATCTTCCGAACCCCCAGATCCCGCAGGATTTGCGCACCGATACCGTAATCCCGCAGATCGGGCTTGAAACCAAGACGGATATTGGCCTCCACGGTATCCAGTCCGTCCCGATCCTGTAATTTATAGGCACGCACCTTGTTAATCAGTCCGATGCCGCGGCCTTCCTGGCGCATGTACAGGATCACGCCGGTTCCCTCCTGGTCCACCATCCGCATTGCGACTCGGAGCTGGGGCCCACAGTCGCAGCGCGAAGAGCCGAAGGTGTCACCGGTGAGACACTCGGAATGCACCCGCACCATGACCGGCTCATCCGGATTGATCTCGCCCTTGACCAGGGCCACATGTTCGCAGTGATCAACATCGTTCTGGTACACAATCACCCGGAACGTGCCGGCGGCAAAGGTGGGCATGCGGGCCTCGGCGGCCCGGTGCACCAAAGCATCCTTGCGCAGCCGGTAGGCGACCAGATCGGCAATGGTGGCTATCTTGAGACCGTGCTCTTCGGCAAACTGCTCCAGATCGGGCATCCGCGCCATGGTGCCGTCTGCATTCATGATCTCGCAAATCACGCCCGCGGTCCGCAGCCCCGCAAGACGGGCCAGATCAACCGATCCTTCGGTCTGACCGGTCCGCACCAGAACGCCGCCGCCCCGGGCCCGCAGGGGAAAAATATGACCGGGACTGACCAGGTCGCGCGCCGTTGCCTTCGGGTCCACCGCCGCCTGAACGGTGCGGGCACGATCCGCCGCCGAGATCCCCGTGGTCACGCCGGTGCGGGCCTCGATGCTGATCGTAAATCCGGTACCGTACGGGGACTGATTGTTGCTGACCATCATCGGCAGTTCGAGCTGCTCGACAATGTCCGGGCTTAAGGCCAGGCAGATCAGGCCGCGACCGTGGGTGGCCATGAAATTGATGGCCTCGGGGGTCACCAGCTCCGCGGCCATGCATAAATCGCCCTCGTTTTCCCGGTCCTCGTCATCCACCAGGATAATCATCTTCCCGGCCTTGATATCCTCTAAAATCTCTTCAATCGTACTGACCGCCATACCCCGCCCCTTTTGAAAACCCCCAGACAGCACTTCCCGTTTATCCCGCCCGTTCAACCGACACGACAAGGTGCTTGTCTACAAAAAACCATGCTCGGCCAGAAAGGCCGGATTGATCCGATTTGTCGCCGGCGCGACATCGTGGCCGGCCAGCAGTTTCTCCACATATTTCCCAATGATGTCCACCTCCACGTTGACGCTGTCCCCCGGCCTCAGCTCCCCCAGCGTGGTTACCGCCAGGGTATGGGGAATGATGGAGACGGAAAACCATTCATCCGCGCAACCGTTCACGGTCAGACTGATACCGTCGATGGTCACGGAACCCTTCTCAACAACATAGCGCATCAGCGAACGATCAAGCGTAAACGCAAAGAAGGTGAACTCGCCCTGCGGCCGCCGTTCCCTGACCTGGGCCTGGGCATCGACATGGCCGCTGACCAGATGCCCCCCCAGCCGGTCGCACAGGCGCAGCGCCCGCTCCAGATTGACCCGACTGCCGGCGCTCAGACGCCCAAGCCCGGTCCGCGACAAACTTTCGGGCGAAACGTCGGCGAGAAATCTGCGGCCCGTAATCGACCGGGCAGTCAGGCAGGCCCCGTTGACGGCAATGGATTCCCCCTCCTCGGGATCGGTCAGGTGAAAATCCGCCTCCAGCTCGAAGGTCACGCCTCCGCCGGATGGTCGTTTGGCCAGCACGGTTCCCATTCCCTGAATGATCCCGGTGAACATGTTCAGCCTTCCTGCTCCAGGGCCTCGGCGCGTTGGAGCAATTCACTGGCCGCCCGGGGATGCTTGAAACTCGTGTGAATACCTGCCGCGGAACGATAGGCATCGGCAGCTGCGGTACGATTGCCCATTTCCTGATAGGTCTCCGCCAGCACGATCAGGAGTTCGACCGCGCCCTTGGGATTGTTGGTCAGGCGATAATGTTCCAGCATGTCGAACAGCAGCTCCACCGCCCGGGAATGGTTCCCGAGCTTTCTGCATGCCGTAGCCATCTTCCTGTTCAGGGAGAGGATTGAAAAGCTGTCATCCAGTTCCGCACAAATCGCATGGGCCCGCTCATAGTGGGCCAGGGCCATGGCGTACTCTTCCCGAGCCAGGCAGGCATCGCCGAACCGGTCGGCGGCATTGGCCACGCCAATCTGGTCGCCCTGCTTTTCAAAACCAAGGAGCGCGTTGTGGAAGGCCATGGCCGCCGCCGCATACTCTCCCTTGTCAAACAGTTCACGCCCCTCGAGGTACTCCTTTTTTGCAGGATCGGTCTCTTCGTCGGCCGCCGACTTGGGCATCGGGCCAAGAGAAGTCAGGGGTTGCAGATTGTCATGTGCCATGATCGTTTTCCTTGTGAATGGTCCGGCTGGCCGTCAAGGCCAGATCGGCCACAGTCGTTGTTACCAGGTTTCCTGCCTCGCAAAAACTGATCGAAGTATCGTCATGTTGCAGACCAAGAATCTGCAAGCTGGCCTCCCTGGCCTTGATCCTCCCCAAAATACGCAGGGTCAGCCCACGATACAGGGGGTTGGCGTGGCCAAGCAGGGGGAACAGAGCATAAAAAGGCAGCTGACGGATCAGTTCGGGCCTGGCGGCGGCAATCTCGCCCAGGCCCCATAAAACCGCCTCGCGAGTGCCGGGATCACCCATGAAGTTGAAAAGATGGCGGGCAAAGGCCCCATAAATGTCGGGTCGGGCGGAGATGAGCGCGCCAATGGCCTCTATCATGCCCCAAGCGCTGGAAGCCGAATCCGCGCTGGATCCAAACAGCCGATGCAGCATGTCGGCCACGGGACCGGGCTCCCGCGTTGCCACCCGGCCCCCGACCTGTCCCAGGATCCAGGCGGTGCGATAGCGCTCAAACGAATCGGGCGTGTAGAGCAGACGCTGCATATAGCGCAGCGTCTTGCGGTCATCGAAGCAGAGGTCCACCAGCGCGTCGATATCGCCCGCAGCCACCAAATCCTTGACCTGCTGTTTTCCGGCCCGTTTTCTGACCCGCTTGGGGTCCCGTTCCGGCTCGATCGGCACATCGGCTGCGGCAACACCCGCTTCGGCATCGCCATCCGCCTCCTCCTGCCCAGCCTTGGACCGATGCACCAGTTCGGCCATGGGGCCATGGAGGCGAACAAAATACAGCACGCCGCGCACGGCCCGACCGTCGAGGTTGCGCTTGGGGACGACCTGATGGGTGATCTCATCGTAATCTTCAACGATTCCGTCCAGGTAGTCGTCTTCGGGAAGCAGATCCCACGCCAGCTCCCCGTTGCCGTGACAGGCCGTGACCAGGCACTCAACCATGGCCGCTCCGATATTGTGACCCGTAACTTCGCTGACATAGACGGCGCCGCATTCACAGGTCCCTGTCGCGAATTCCCGCATCTTGCGCTGGGGGCTTTCCGTGGGCCGCCCGACATCCATGCCGCAAAACGGGCACCATGGTTTGAGAAGGATTTCTGCCTTGCTGCTCATGATTGTGCCAATTTTTCGCCAAGCGCCTCGACGAAGCGAGAATCAACACTGTAGCCCAACTCCTGGGCCTTCTCCATATTGCGCTGGGATTCGGCATAGTCCCCCTTGAAGTACAGGGCCACCGCCAGGTTGTTTCGGGCCATGGGCGAATCCGGCTCCAGGGTGACGGCCTGACGGGCAGCCTCCACCGCCTTGTCGTCCTCCTCCTGCATGGTGTAGGCAGAGGTGAGGTTGAGCCAGGCCGTGATCAGCTTGGGGTCAATCTGCAAGGCCCGATTGTAGTGTTCGATCGCCTCGTCGATGGCGTTGCGGTGCTGATGGATCAGGCCGATATTCACCAGGGCTTCGGCCATGTCCGGCGAGATGGCCAAGGCCTGCTGATTGAGTTCCAAGGCACGATCGGTGTCGCCCTGATCAAAATAAATGGCGCCCAGGTTGATCATGCTCTCCATCGACTGATTGTCCAGCTCGATGGCCTTGTTCAACTGAGCGATCGCCTCATCAATGCGACCAGCCTGACGGTAGACCAACCCAAGGTGATGGTGGGCTACAACGTTGTTCGGCTTCTCCTCGACAACCTTCTCCAGTTCCTTGATGACAGTCGACAGGTCGGCTTTTTTTTGCGCTTCCATACACATTCTCTCTACAAAAGGAGTCCCTGGGCCGTTCGGGCTGGCAGGGTATAAAAAAATCGGTGATACCGGTGTACTATAACCCCAATCAGTTTGGGCGCAAGGGATGGCGCGAGACTTCCGGTTCACCGACGCTCAGGCGGATTTTTGGTAGGCGATCAAATGTTTCTGTCCTTCTTTGGACAGGACGCTCCGGGCGACCTCGATGTCCCGCCGAATTTGGCGCGCCAGGGCATCAGGACCATCGAAGCGAATTTCGCCCCGCAGATGCCTGAGCAGTCCGATCTTAAGCGGTTTGCCGTAAATATCATCACTGAAATCAAAAATATGGGTTTCCGCCACCAAAACCGTCCCGCCAAAGGTGGGATTGTAGCCGATATTGGACACCCCGCCGTACTGCTTGCCGCCATACTGCACCTGCGTGACATACACGCCGCGCTTCGGACAGAGGTCTTCCGTGGAAAGGGCGAGGTTCGCGGTCGGATACCCCAACAAGGATCCGCCTCGCTGTCGTCCCTCCTGAACAACGCCGCGGATCTGGTAACAGCGACCGAGCAGGCGGCGAACATCCCGCATCTTGCCGGCGGCAACCAGCTCCCGAATCCGGGTGCTGGAAACCAGTTGCCCCTGTTCGTGATACGGGGGGAGAACGTAGACCGAAAATCCTTTTTCCCGGCCCTGGCGTTGCAAAAATGCGGTATCGCCCCGCCGCCCCTTGCCCATGGCGTAATCGTAGCCGACAACCAGGTCCCGCATGCCGAACCTGCCGAGCAGGATGCGGTCAACAAACTCTTCGGCCGTGGTTGTTGCCACGGCACGGGTGAACGGGACGATCACAAGCACATCGATACCGGCGCGTTCCACCAGCTCGATCTTCTGCTCGATGGTCGAAATCAGCCGAATGCCTTTATCACCCAGCACCTTGAGCGGATGCGGGTCAAAGGTAACCGCGACGCTGGTCCCTCCGTTCTGACGGGCCCGGCTGACCACCAGCTCAAACAACTTCTGGTGGCCGAGATGCACGCCGTCAAAGTTGCCGATGGTAATATGGGCTCCGGGGAAGGGCTGCCGGATATCCTCAAGATTCGTATATACTTTCATGCCAGCCGTCGCACGACGTGACCGGTCCGGGCAAAAAATGCCGCGCACCGAACAGTCCTCAGTCCTGATAATGATGGGGTGCGGATATGTACCTCATATAACGGAAACACGCAAACAGTTCATGGCCGGGCAGTCCGCAGCAGCACATCCATTCCCGCTTTTTTGCCCCGAAAAGACAAGAAAAACTTGACAACCATCCCTTCATCGGACATAATGGCCGCCGCAGTGCCGAAGTGGCGGAATTGGTAGACGCGCTAGGTTCAGGGTCTAGTTGGGGTTCCCCAGTGGAAGTTCGAGTCTTCTCTTCGGCACCAAGAAATACATGAACCCCGTGGAACCATTAGGTTCTACGGGGTTTTTCTTTGCCCTTTCCCTCAAAGTTTCAGCAAGGCCTATGACGTACAGACTTTTTTGTGGGTGCGTTTGTGGGCACGAAGAAACAAGAATCTTAAGACCCGCAAAAATCTACCCACAAAAATACCAGGGCTGTGGCTCTATGGGCAAGTTGACCGACAAAGAGGTTGCTGCCGCCTGCCGGTATCCGAAGCACAAAGGACGACACGACGACGGCTTGTTCCTGGAGATCATGATGGCCAGCCGCAAAAGGCGATTATACCGGCACTGATCCTGCCCATCGTTGAGGAGCATTTCGTTAAGCGAGTATATACCCTTAACGGAGGCGCTCCGCCTCCCGGGGAACACAGGGTACCGGGTGAAGTGCATCCCGAAAGACGCCAACTTGCCCCCATGTATCCTGCTCACCCTGCTTGACATCGACAAAATCGGGACTACACTGCGTATGTCGTCCCAATCCGGCGGTTTCGCCGCCCCTTTGTCCCGATTTTCCCCGACAGGAGTCCAACCATGCCAACACTGCTCCGGCGCTGTACCCCTTTCTTTTTTATTTTCTTTCTTCTCGCCTGTTTCGAGGCGAGCATAACCACCGATTACGCCGATGCCCGGCCCCGCGCGGGCGGACGCTCCTTCAGCAGTCCCGCGCAACGCGCCCCGAAACAGCAGGTTGCCCCCAGGCAGCAGATGAACCAGTCCCGGCCGCAGCAGGCCCAACCCGGCGGATTCGGCAGGGGCCTGATGGGGGGCCTGATCGGAGGCGCCCTGGGCGGCCTGCTGTTCGGTAGCCTGTTTGGCGCCGGCGGCAGCGGCCCGGGCATTCTCCCCCTGATCCTGCTGGCCGTGGCCGGCTACTTCCTCTACAAACGCTTCATCAACCGACCGGCGGAATCAGGAGGGCCACGATCGCAGGGCCCACCCTCCTCCCTCTTCCAGCGGGAGGGCGGCCAATTCGGTTCCTCGTCGATGCATTCGCCGATCCCGCCGATCCGGGACACCGACCCGCTCAGCGCTGGTCTTGCGGAAATTCGGCAGACCGATCCTGGTTTTGATGAAAAATACTTCCTTGAAGTGGCGTCCGATGTCTTCTTCAAGGTGCAGGCCGGCTGGATACGCCGCGACCTGGATGCCTCCCGGCACTTGCTCGGCAACCAGTTGGCGCAGGAGTATGCGCAACATTTTGAGGAGATGAAGGCCAAGGGCTATATCAACAAGCTGGAAAGCATTGCCGTGCGCAAGGTGGAAATCGCCGCGGCAGGCAGTGAGAACGGGGAAGACTTTGTCACGGTCCTCTTCACCGCCAACCTGCTCGATTACACGGTGGACGATACAACAGGCGAGCTGATCGACGGCAGCATGACCGAACCGGTCAAGTTCGCTGAAAAATGGACCTGGGCCCGGCCTATCCGGACCGAGGACTGGAAGCTGGAGGGCATCGAGGTGGTTAACGATTAACCCCCCCGGTTCATTCTGTTGTACGCCAGGCCGCTTTCCTCTACAGGAAAGCGGCTTTTTTTATGCAGTCGCTCTTCACAAAACGGGCGGGAGAAGGAGAAAATACCGGGTTCCCTGCGGGAACATCCAGGCAAACAGGAGAAAGACAGAGAAAAAAGCATAAAAAAAGCGGGCCCATCCACGATGGGCCCGCGCACATGGCAACGGCTCCGAACTGATCCGGAACCGGATTACTTTGCGGCTACCAGCTTTTCCGTCAAGGCCGGGAGGAACTGTTTCACATCAGCCACCACCAGAACATCAGCCACCTCGCCGATCGGCGCATCCTTGTCGGTATTGACCGCAACGATAAAATCAGACTTCTTCATCCCAGCCAGGTGCTGAATGGCCCCGGAGATACCGCAGGCCACGTACAGCTTGGGCGCAACCGAGCTGCCGGTGGTGCCCACCTGGCGCTGGTGCTCGACCCAACCGGCATCGACCACCGGTCGGCTGGCGCCGTACTCGCCGCCCAGGGCCTTGGCCAGATTCTGCACCAGGCTGACATTTTCCGCCTTACCCACCCCGCGACCGGCACTGACGATCACCTCGGCCTTGGTCATGTCCACCCCACCGGTCTCCGCGGCCTCGTAGCCGGTGCACTGCACCGCTCCGGTCGCATCAGTCTCTACAGCCACCACCTTGGGCGTGCCCGTCGGTTCATCGGCAAGGGAAAAGGCCCCTGCCTGGATGGTGACCACGGCCTGTGGCGAGGTCGCCTGGATGGTGCGGCGCAGCTTGGCGTTGCAGACCGGAACCACCGGCAACCCGTCTTCCAGATCCACCACCTCGGACACCTGGCTGAGCTTGAGCGCCACCGCGATCCGCGGGGCAAGATCCCAGCCGTAGGAGGAGTGCATGAACACGATCTGGTCCGGCTGCTCCTGGCTAATCACATCGAGCAGCAGCTGTTTGTGCACCGCCGGACTGTACTCGCCGTACTTCTGCACATCAGCCAGGTACAGCGTACCGTCGAACTGGGGAAGCTGCCCCGCATCACCCACCAGAAACATGGCGGCTTCCGCCTGTAACTTCTGGGCAAAGGCGATGAGCTGGGTATACTCGGCCCGCAAGGTTCCTTCCCGATATTCCGCGACAAGTAATGTTTTCATGGGGCCCTCCTCAGGACAGAACGCTGGTTTTTTCTTTGAGTATCGCGACCAGTTTATCCGCCAACTCGCCGACATCGCCTTCCAGAACCAACCCGCCGCCCTTCTTCGTGGGGAAGGAGCAGGTCACGGTTTTCTGCAGCGGCGCTGCACCGCCGGTATCGGGCTCCACAACCAGCAACTCCTTTTTCTTGGCCTTCATGATATTGGGCAACGTGGGATAGCGCGGGGTATTCAGCCCCAGCTGGCACGTGAACAAGGCGGGCACAGGGGTGGTGACCAGGGCCTTGCTGCCGCCTTCCAGCTCCCGCTTGACCTGGACCGTGCCGTTTTCAAACACAAAATCCACAATGGTGGTGACCGCAGGCATCCCGAGCAGCTCGGCAACCATGACCCCGACCTGGCCGCTGCCGCGATCCTGCGACTGCATGCCGGTGAAGATGATGTCGAACTGTTTGTCCCGGGCAAACCCGGCGATGATCGAGGCAATCTCAAGGGGCGTCCTGGCATGGGCATCGGCGTCCTTGACGTGCACGCCCCGGTCGCAGCCCATGGCCAGGGCCTTTTTCATGGGCTCGGTCACCTGGTCCGGACCGATGCAGAGAACGGTCAGGTCGGCATCCTTGACCTGCTCTTTCAGGCGGACCGCCTGCTCCACCGCATATTCGTCGTACTCGTTCATCCTCCAGGCCAGATCCGCCCGGTCATACCAGGTGCCCTCGCCGTTGATCTTGAATTTGGATTCCATGTCGGGAACCTGTTTGATACAGACTAATACCTTCATCATATTTTCTCCCGCAGTCTGAAAAGACAGAGTTCATGCAATGCCCTGGTTCAGGCAAGTCGTTCGGCCAGCACCTCGGCAACATCCCGCGGCCGCAGCCGTTCTTCGGCATCGGCGCCCTTGACGCCGTCCTCAAACATCGTCAGGCAGAACGGACAGTTGGACAGCAGCAGCTCGGCATCCGTGGCCAAGGCCATCTGCACCCGTTTGCCGTTGATCCGCTCGCCGATGTTCTCCTCCGCCAGGATCCGGCCCCCGCCGGCGCTGCAACAAAAGGCCTGGTCGCGGGTGCGCTGCATCTCGGCGATGGTCCCGCCCGCGGCACGAATCAGCCGGCGCGGCGCGTCATAGATGCCGTTATGCCGTCCCATGTAACACGAATCATGGTAGGTGCAAGCAAAAGGCGCGGCCTTAAGGGACAATCTGCCCTCGGCAACCAGTTCTTCCAGGAAAACCGTGTGCGGAACCACCTCGAAGGGGAAGTCGAAATCGCGATAGTCCTTATTCAAGGTATTGAAGCAGTGGGGACAGGTGGTGACGATTTTCTTCGGATTATAGCCCTTGATGATCTCGACCATCTCCAGGGCCAGGGTCTGGTACAGGTACTCGTTGCCCATTTTGCGCATGGGCTCGCCGCAGCATTTTTCTTCCCTGCCCAGAATGCCCACCTTGACGTCCGCCGCCTGACAGAGGGCGATAAAGCTCTTGGCCACCGCAATGTTGCGTTTGTCAAACGAGGCATAACAGCCGACAAAGTACAGCACCTCCACGTCGGCATCCTCGGCCATCGGGCGGATGCCCATGGCCTCGGCCCAGTCGCCGCGCGAGGCATAGCCCAGGCCCAGGGGATTGCCGTTCACCTCGGTCTGTTCCATGGCCGCCATGACCTCTTCGCCGGGAAAGTCGCCTTCCATCAGCACCAGGTTGCGGCGCAGCTCGACAATCTTATTGACATGTTCGATGGAGGCGGGGCAGATATCCTGACAGGCCCGGCAGGTTGTGCAGGCCCAGATGGCGTCATGGCCGATCAGCTCGATCAGGTTGGCCTCGGGGTTGGTGAAGGCTGCCTCGCCGATCTGGTTGACCACCTGCATGGGCGACAGGGGCTTGCCGGTACTGTAGGCGGGACAACGGTCCTGGCAACGCTTGCACAGGGTGCAGGCATCGGCATCGAAGATATCTTTCCAGCGCAGGTCGCCAACTTCGCTGGCGCCGAACTTCTCCACATCCTCGTCTTCAAGATTCAGGTTGGTCAGCTTGCCGGTGGGCCCGAGATCGGCCAGGTAGGCGTTGGCGCTGGTCGTCACCAGGTGACGCAGTCGCGTGTAGGGAATCAGGGCGATGAACAGGAAGGCCAGCCCCAGATGCAGCCACCACAGGATCTGGTGCAGGTTTTTCAGGCCCGCCTCGTCCGCGCCGGACAGGAGCAGCAGCTTGGCGGTGGCCAGTCCCACCGGCGACCAGCCCGCTTGGAGCATCCCCATCTCGGTCACCGCCATCCGTGCGCCTTCGATCAAAAAACCTGTGAGCAGGATCGCCATCAGCAGTCCATGCATCAGGGCGTGATCGGCCTTGGTGACCAGCCCTTCCGGGCGCAGCAGGTAGCGCCGCACCGCCAGCACTGCCAGCATGGCAAGCGCCAGCAAACCGGCCAGATCCAGGGTCAGGGAAAACAGTTTGTAGAAGGTGCCCTTGAGGAAAACGACACCGAATAACAGGTCGGTGAAATCGGCCTGGAGGACGATCAGACAGGTGCCGAGAAAAAGCAGCAAAAACGACCAGAAAAAGAGGGCATGGGCAGTGCCTGCACCCGGCACGCGGACCACGCCGGTCTGCATCAGAACGGTTTCGGCCAGTTTTCCCAGACGTCGGCCGCGCTGATCGTTGCGTTCCAATGGGCCGCCCTGACGGTAGACCTTTAACCGTTTCCACGCACCCACGGCAAAAATCGCCAGCGCAACCAAAAGCAACCCGTACATGGGCGCCAAGGTGGCTGCTCCATGGCCGACATTCCAGTATATTTCACGGGTGAACTCCATCCCGACGCCCCCTCCCTGCATGCAACAGGCATGTTCTTGCGGATATGGACAAAAGAAGAGAGACGGCGTAGGCCGGAGCTCTCTTCCGTCTTGCAGGTATGTTCCAGGCAGCCCCGCAGCAGCTCCGCATTCCGTGCGGGACGCCGTTTCAACGGGTCAGAGCCGCCCCGATCACAAGCCGTTGCACCTCGCTGGTTCCCTCATAGATCTCGGTGATCTTGGCGTCGCGCATCATGCGCTCAACCGGGAACTCCCTGGTGTAGCCGTAGCCGCCATGCAGCTGCACCGCCTGGGTGGTGACCCGCATGGCGGTCTCGCTGGCAAACAACTTGGCCATGGCCGACTCCTGCGAGTAGGGCAGGCCCGCGCTGGCCCGGTAGGAGGCATTGTAGATCAGCAACCGGGCAGCCTCCACCTGGGTCGCCATGTCGGCCAGCTGGAACGAAACCCCCTGGAAGGCGGTCAGCGGCTTGTTGAACTGCTCGCGCTCCTTGGTGTAGGCAATGGCGGCGTCCAGCGCGCCCTGGGCAATGCCGAGGGCCTGGGCAGCAATACCGATCCGGCCGCCGTCCAAGGTTTGCATCGCCACCTTGAAGCCCTGTCCCTCGGGCCCCAGAAGATTCTCCGCCGGAATACGGCAGTTTTCGAAAACCAGTTCCATGGTGGGGGAAGAACGGATTCCCATTTTCCGTTCCTTCTTGCCAAACGAGAAACCCGGCGTCCCCTTTTCAACGATATAGGCGCTGATTCCCCGGTGCTTTTCCGCATTCTTGTCGCTGCGGGCAAAAACCACGTAGGTTTCGGCATCGCCGGCATTGGTGATGAAAATTTTCGAGCCGTTGAGCACCCACTCGTTGCCGTCCCGGACCGCGGTGGTTTTGGTGCCGCCCGCATCGGACCCGGCGGACGGTTCGGTCAGGCCGAAGGCGCCGAGCTTTTCTCCTGTTGCCAGAGGTGTCAGGAAGGTCTGTTTCTGCTCTTCGGTGCCGAACAGGAAGATGGGATTGGCGCACAGGGAAAGGTGGGCCGACAGGGTCACGCCGGTCGACGCACAGACCC
Organism: Desulfobulbus sp.; assembly: GCA_050952385.1. Lineage (GTDB taxonomy): Bacteria > Desulfobacterota > Desulfobulbia > Desulfobulbales > Desulfobulbaceae > Desulfobulbus. The sequence goes on from JBMNKV010000001.1 coordinate 823,347, forward strand.
GGGAAAGTTCCTCAACGGCAATGGCATAGCTGATATAGTCGGCTCCCGCGCCGCCGTACTCCTCGGGAAAGACGATGCCGGTCAGGCCAAGCTCGCCCAAGCGATCGAACATCAGGGCGCGATCGAACCGTTCTTCCTCATCCCGCTCCGTGGCCGAAGGCGCGACCTCTGTCTCGGCAAAACTCCTGACCATCTCCCGGATGAGATTCTGCTCTTCCGTCAATTCAAAATGCATGGCTGTCCCCCTGTTGCAAAAAATGAATGAGCCTGATGAATAAGCCTTATGCCTGCTGCCGCGCACCAGCACCCGCCGGAGCAGGCCTCTTAGTCTGTTGTCTGTTCCCGCATCCGCACCAGCAGCACCGTGGCGGTCACGCAGGTTTGCCCCGCAGCGATCACCGCCGCCTCGACCGTTACCTTCCGCCCTTCCACCGACCGCACCCGCCCCCGAATCTCCAGTTCGGTCAGCGGGGTGGGCTTCCGGTAGTCAACACGCAGGGAAGCGGTCACAAACCGGGGCGGCTCGCCGCTGTCGCTCCGTTCCCCGGCAGCCGCAGCCGTTGCCGCGGAGTGGCAATCGATCAGGGCTGCCAGCAGTCCGCCGTAGGCAAAGCCCGGCACCCCGCCGGTATACTTGCCATCCGGGGTGAAACGGCAGACCGTTTCCTCTCCGTCCACATAGCTCTTCAGTTGCCAGCCATCCGGATTCAGACGACCGCACCCGTAACAGTGGGCGTGCAGATCCGGATAGCCGTCCTGAATGGCCGGAGACGGTTTCGTGCCGTCGGCACTCGGACAAGCCGTGGTCGACGGCACGGGTGTCCCCGTCATGCGTAGCTGTAAAAACCCCGACCGCTCTTGCGGCCCAGCCAGCCTGCCTCGACATACTGCCGCAACAGCGGGCAGGGCCGGTACTTGGAGTCGCCGAAGCCCTGGTGCAGGGTCTCCATGATGGCCAGGCAGGTATCCAGCCCGATCAGGTCGGCCAGCGCCAGGGGGCCCATGGGGTGGTTCATGCCCAGCTTCATGACCGTATCGATATCCTCCTTGGTGCCCACGCCATGGTAGAGGGCGAAAACCGCCTCGTTGATCATGGGCATGAGGATACGGTTGGCGATGAATCCGGGGAAATCGTTGGAGCGGGCCGGAGTCTTGCCCATCCGGGCGGTCAGCTCCATGGTGGTGTCCAGGGTTTCGGTATCGGTGGCCACGCCGCAGATCACCTCGACCAGTTTCATGACCGGAACCGGATTCATGAAATGCATGCCGATGACCTTGCCCGGCCTCTTGGTATGGGCGGCGATGCGGCCGATGGGGATGGAGGAGGTGTTGGAGGCCAGAATGGTGTGCGCGGGGCAGATCGCCTCCAGGCTTTCGAAGATCTTGAACTTGATCCCCTCGTTCTCGGAGGCCGCCTCGACCACGTAGTCCGCGGCCTGCATGTCCTTTAAGTCCACACTGGTCTTGATCCGCGCCAGAATGCGGTCTTTTTCGTCCGCCTCCAGCCTGCCCTTGTCCACATTACGTTGCAGGTTTTTCGTGATCGTGGCCAGGCCCCGATCGACAAACTCCTGCTTGATATCGTTCATGATCACGTTCAGGCCGCATGTCGCTGCAACCTGCGCGATACCATTGCCCATCTGTCCCGCCCCGACAACACCGAAGGTCCGTACGTCCATCGTTTTCCCCCTTCTTCACGTTCTGGTTTACTGATCAAGCCCGGCGAATCACCATGGCCATGCCCATGCCGCCGCCGATACACATGCTGATCAGGGCCGTTTCATACTGCTTGCGCCGCATTTCGTGCAGGGCGGTCACCATCTGCCGGGCCCCGGTGCAACCCACCGGATGCCCCATGGAGATGCCGCTGCCCAACTGGTTGGGTTTTTCCACATCGATGCCGAGTTCCAGCATGCAGCCGATGGCCTGCGAGGCAAAGGCCTCGTTGAGTTCGATCATATCCATGTCGGCCACGGTTTTACCGCATGCGGCCAGGGCCTTGCGAATGGCCGGGACCGGTCCCAGCCCCATGTAGGCCGGGTCGAGACCGCCGGAGGCGAAAGATTCGATCACCGCCCACGGTTGCAGGCCCAGCTGTTCGGCGCGGCGACGGCTCATCAGCAGCACCGCAGCGGCCCCGTCGTTGATTCCCGAGGCGTTGCCCGCGGTCACGGTGCCGTCCTTGGCAAAGGCGGGCCGCAACCGGGCCAGCTTCTCCATGGAGGTTTCCATGGGCCGCTCGTCTTGATCGAACACCCGCTCTCCCTTGCGTTCGCGCACGGTCACCGGCGCGATTTCCTCGCGGAACACCCCGTCCCGAATGCCCTGCAGGGCCCGGGCATGACTGAGGGCGGCCAGCCGATCCTGATCTTCCCGGCTGATCTTGTAGAGTCGGGCGATATTCTCGGCGGTCACGCCCATGTGGTAGCCGTAAAAAATCTCGTACAGCCCGTCGAAGACCATCAGGTCCTGGATCTCGCCAAAGCCGGTCAGCTCCATTCTGTATCCCCAGCGGGCCTTGGGCAGGGCCATGGGCACCATGCTCATGTTTTCCTGGCCTCCGGCCAAGACCACCTCGGCCTGACCAGCCATGATCGCCTGGGCGCCCAAGGCGATGGCCTTGAGTCCGGAGCCGCACACCTTGTTGACCGTGTAGGCAGGCGTTTCCTTGGCCAAACCAGCCCGAATCATAGCCTGACGGGCGGGATTCTGGCCCAAACCCGTCTGGAGCACATTGCCCATGATCACCTCGTCGATTGCCACGGCCTGGGCAGCATCGTCCCAGTGCATGAAGCGCTGCTCCAGCTCGATCAGGCCCTTGCCCTGCAATTTCTCCGGCGCCAACGATGCCGCGCCGGTATCGGCCACCGGACGGAGCCCGGCCCGGCGCAAGGTTTCCCGCATGACCGTCGCCCCCAGATCAATCACCGACGTGTCCTTCAGACTCCCGCCGAAAGATCCGACCGCTGTCCGGCATCCGCCAACAATGACAACCTCGTTCATGAATCCCTCCTCGTGCCGCAATCGCTCATTGGTTTAATGCGCCCGTGAAAACCGGCTTCCGTTTTTCCAGGAAGGCCGCGGTGCCCTCCTGGGCGTCCGGGGTGGCGAAACACAGGGCAAAGGCGTTCTGTTCGATCCGCAACCCGGTGGCCAGATCGGTGTTCAACCCCTCGTTCACCGCCTGCTTGGCTGCTGCCAGCGAGGCCCGGCCCTTGACAGCGATCTTCCCGGCAATGGCGTACACCTCGTCCAACAGCGCCTCGGGGGCAAAGACCTTGTTGACCAGCCCGATCTCCAGGGCCTCGGCCGCGCTCAGATGGCCGCCGGTGAACATCAGCTCCTTGGCCTTTGCTGCCCCGATCCGGCGCGGCAGGCGCTGGGTGCCGCCGAATCCGGGGATCAGGCCCAGGGTGATTTCGGGCAGACCGAAAACCGCCTTTTCCGAAGCGTACAGGCAATCGCAGGCCAAGGCCATTTCGCAACCGCCGCCCAAGGCATACCCGTTGACCGCGGCAAGAACAGGAATGGGAAGATGTTGCAGGGTACTGATGGCCTCTTGGCCGATCTGCGCAAAAGAGCGGGCCGCCAACGGGCTTAGGGAGGCGAGTTCGGTGATGTCGGCCCCGGCGACAAAGGCCCGGTCGCCGGCACCGGTCAGAACGAGCACCCTGGTGGCCTCGTCGTTCCGAATCTCTTCAAGTGCCTGGGCAAATTCCGCGAGCAGGGCGCTGTTCAGCGCGTTTAAGGCCTTGGGACGATTGAAGGTCAGGGTTGCAATGCCATCGGTACACGAAAGTTCGATCAGGGAAAAAGCCACTGGAGCCTCCATCTTGCTCGTAAAGAGAGATACTGTTCGGCGCGGGGCGTGATTCCCTGTGAAGAACATGCGGGATGCTCCGCAACCCTCCTTGGATGCGACAAAAACAACAACAATCTGTTTTCTGTCCGGGAGAAGGTGTCCCTGACAGGTACAGACGCGGACGGGACACATGTGAAGCGTATATTCATCTATTGTAAAAGCCCCTGACTGTCAAATCTTTTTTCAGGGAAATATATGGAGGGCATCAAAACAAATAATACTCTGTTTTCATTACTCTTTATTTTGATGCCCTCCTCCGGGCCGCCTGTCTCCCTTGTTTTTGCCCGAATTCTACCCGACCACATCGACCGCCCGAAAACCGTCCTTTCCAGGCCGCCGCACCGAATACAAGACAAACGAGACGAACGGGAAAGCGGCGCACAACCCGATCTTGTATTTGACCTTCCGATCGAGACCGCCTATATATACATGCTTCGCTCATCATGAACTTCGCCATGCGGGGTTCCCGTTCCCCTGCGGTCGCGGGGTGTTCCTTGCACATATCGGAGCCGTCTATGCCAATGAACGAACAACCCCCCTGGGGCAAGAAGAAAAAAAATCAGGGACCGGAGGAGCTGCTCGCTTCGCTGATCCAGAAAATACGCGACGCCTTTGCCGAAAAGGAAGGCGGTTCGCCTGCGGGCGGTCCGGACGAGCAGGGCCAGCCACGGCCGACCGGCACAGCGCCGACATTTGGTAAAATGCTGGCCCTGGTGGTCGCGCTTTTCCTGTTGCAGGCGGTGTTTTCCTGTTTTTTCACGATCAACCCCGGCGAGGTCGGCGTGGTGCTCCGCTTCGGCCAGTACCACCGCACGACCGATCCCGGTCTGCACTTCAAGCTGCCCCACATCGAGGAGCTGATCAAGGTCGATGTCGAAACCGTCCGCAAAGAGGAGTTTGGTTTCCGTTCCCGGTTAAGCGGCGGCAATTCGCCCATAGACCGCAAGGGCTATGACATGGAAGCCCTGATGCTGACCGGCAACAAGGACGTGATCGAGGTGGCCTGGATCGTCCAGTACAAGGTCAACGATCCGGTCAACTATCTCTTCAAGGTGCGCGACGTGGCCCAGGCCGTCCGTGACGTTTCGGAAACCGTCACCCGCCGGATCGTCGGCAATATGGACTTTGACTACGTGCTCAGCAACCGCGAGATTCTGGCGGCCGACGCCAAGCAAGAACTCCAGCAGCAGATGAACCGCCTGCAAGGCGGGGTGGACATCGTCACCCTGCAACTTCTGGACATCAACCCACCCGAACAGGTCAAACCCGCCTTCAACGAAGTCAACGAGGCGGATCAGGATATGAAACGGCTGGTCAACGAGGCGGAAGAAATCTACAACAAGGTCATCCCCAAGGCACGGGGAAGCGCGAAGCAGATCATCGAGGAGGCCCACGGCTACGCGGCCGAGCGGGTCAACCGCGCCCAGGGCGAGACCACCCGCTTCAAGGCGATCGTCAAGGAATACCAGGGCGCGGAAGAGGTCACCCGGCAGCGGATGTATCTGGAGGCCATGGAGTCGATTCTGCCCCAGGTGGAGCGGGTCTACGTCATGGACCAGCAGAAACAGGTGCTCCTGCCGTTTTTGGACCTGAACCGCCGGACTCCGGGAGCGTCTGCGCCCGCACCTGCGGACGCGCCCTAAACCAGGGTCTCTTCTTTCAACCTCCATCGCCGCGAGTATCGTATGCAGAAAATACTTCGTCCCTTCATGTTCGTCCTGATCTTTGCCGCCATCCTGGCGGTGTGGGACGGCTTTTTCATCCTGCCCGAAGGCAGGCAGGCCGTTATTACCCAGTTCGGCGCACCCGTGGGTCAGCCCGTCTCCACAGCCGGACTCAAGTTCAAGATTCCCTTCATTCAGGTTGTGCAGTATTTCGACAAGCGCGTCCTGATCTGGAACGGGGAGCCCAACCAGATCCCGACCAACGACAAGACCTTCATCTACATGGATATCACCGCGCGCTGGCGCATTGCCGATCCGCTCCGTTTCCTGCAGGCGGTGGGCACCGAGCATCGGGCCAACTCCCTGCTCAACGACATCCTGGCCGGTACGGTTCGGGACCTGGTCAACAAAAATGACCTGATCGAGATTATCCGCAGCTCGGACTGGACGCCGGAATACATCATCGCCTCGGCTTCCCAGCCGCCGGACATGCTGCAGCCGCCGAAAATCGGCCGCGACAAGATCAGCAGCCAGGTGCTGGCCAGTGCGTCCAAAATAACCCCGCGCTACGGAATCGAGCTGCTTGACGTGCTCTTTACCCGGGTCAACTACATCGAGTCGGTGCGGCTGAAGGTCTATGACCGGATGATTTCGGAGCGGAAACGAATCGCCGCGGAAAAACGCTCCACCGGGGAAGGTCGTAAGGCGGAAATCCTGGGTCGGGTCGAACGCGAGCTTCAGGAAATCACCTCGACCGCCAAAAAAGAGGCCATTGAAATCCGGGGCAAGGCCGACGCGCAGGCCACCAGGATTTACGCGGACGCCTACAACAGCGCCCCCGAGTTCTACGCCTTCCAGAAGAGCCTGGAAAGCTATCGGACAGCGTTGGGGAAAAACACGGCGCTCATCCTTTCACCCGACTCCGACCTGCTTCGCTATCTCCAGAAGCAGCGGCCGCATAACTAGAGGAACCCGCACCGGCGCTCCATACAAAAAATCCCGCTGGCCTGAGGTCAGCGGGATTTTTCCTTTCATGAATTGTCTGCAGCACATCAATCCAGAATCACCGGCGGACCATCGGCGGCAAAACTCGGTCGCTGCTCCCGTGAATAGGGAATCCGCCCCCGCTCTTCAAGCAACTCCTCGAAACGAGCCAGCTCCTGCTCCGAAGTGATCACATCAACCCCCAACTGATCATGCCGGCAGGAACAGTACACCAGCTGACCTCCGCACCAGGGACAAATCTCGACCGGACACCCCAGATGGTGGCATTCCCCGACCCGGACATGACAGGCAGGACAAATCTCCTCGTTCTGCTGAAGCGGTTCGTATACGGGAAGCGCTTCGGGATCGGCACACACCCGTTCAAAATCCTGGGCTGCATCATAGTCAAAAAAGGCGAGCAGGTCCCGACTAAGGAAGCCGTCTTGCATGCTCCCTTCAAACTCGATGCCCTCGCTGGAAACCAGGTACAGATACCCGTCGTCCGGGGTGATCGCGGCAATCAGAAAGATGCCCTGTCGGTGGTTGACCAGGCGAAGCTCGCAAATCCAGTCATCTTTCGCTTCAGGCGGATAACTGTAAAATTCCAGCAAAATCTGAAGCCCGATCCGGTCATCCCGGTAGATATCCAGCACATCGTCGGCTTCGGCCCGATGCGTGTCCGGCACCACATAGTCCATGGCCGTACGGATGGCGTGTCGTTGTTCCCGTAAGCTCTCCACGTGTCCCTCCTTCGGCGTATATCCCAAACAAACAGTCTCTTTGTACCCAGCAATACGGGCAAAAAAAATCCCGTTCCCTTGATCTTCACCAACAGATACGATATATTTTGTGTTTATTTTTGCAAACAGTACCCAAAAAAAACGTCCGTGGGAACCCTCCCCGGCCCTCCATGGCGACGCAACGGCTGGCACTGTCCACCTATCGCGCCCCACTCGCGCATGCTTTTTTGCGGAACAGCAAGCCGCGCTTCCGACGGCATGTTCTTTTTCGTCCACGGGATCGCCGATCCCCCTGCAGGAGAACCACCTATGCATGAAAATCCGCGCACAAAAATTGCGGAACTGCACCTCGACGGCACAACCTATTCCCTGCCGATTCTCGAAGGCGTGGAAGGAGAAAAATCCATCGATATTCGCCACCTGTTGCGCGACACCGGATACACGGTGTTCGATGTCGGATACAAGAATTCCGCATCATGCAGCAGCACGATCACCTTCCTTGACGGCAAGAAGGGCATTCTCCGCTACCGTGGCTACAACATCGACGATCTGGCCGACAAGTGCATCTTCATCGAAGTGGCCTACCTCCTGCTGCACAATAAACTGCCCAACAGTACGGAACTGGAAGCTTTCCGGACCCTGCTCGAAGAACATGCCCTCATCCACGAGGACATGATTCACTTCTTCGACAAGTTTCCGGCCAATGCCTCGCCGATGTCGATCCTGTCGGTCATGGTCAACAGTCTCCACAATTTTTATCCGGAGATGAGCGACGACCCGCTCGACAACATCAACATCACCGCCAGTCGCCTGATTTCCAAAATTCGCACCATCGCGGCCTTTTCCTACAAGAAATCCATCGGCCAGCCGCTGGTCTACCCGCGCAACGATCTCTCCTACTGCGGCAACTTCCTCAACATGATGTTCGATACCCCGGTCAGGCCGTACATCATCCTGCCCGAGATGGTCGCCGCGCTCAACAAGCTGCTGATCCTGCATGCCGATCACGAACAAAACTGCTCGACCTCGGCGGTCCGGCTGGTGGGCAGCGCCGGCGGCAACCTCTACGCCTCCATCTCGGCGGGCATCAATGCCCTGTGGGGTCCGCTCCACGGCGGGGCCAACGAGGCGGTGATCCGGATGCTCAAAGATATTCATAAGGACAATAACGACTACAGAAAATACCTGGCCAAAGCCAAGGACAAGAACGATCCGTTCCGCCTGTCCGGGTTCGGGCATCGGGTCTATCAAACCTTCGATCCCCGGGGACGCATCATCAAGACGGCCTGCCACAAGATCCTTTCCGTTCTGAACGTACAGGATCCGCTCCTGGAAATCGCACTCAACCTGGAAGAGATCGTACTCAAGGACGATTATTTCGTCAGCCGCAACCTGTACCCAAACATCGATTTTTACTCCGGCATCATCTACCACGCCATGGGCATTCCAACCAACATGTTCACGGTGATGTTCGCCCTGGGTCGTCTGCCGGGCTGGATCGCCCAGTGGCGGGAGATGCGCGAGGACAAAAACACCAGAATTTATCGGCCGCGCCAGATCTATATCGGTTCTCCGCCCCGGGAGTTCGTCCCGCTAGAAGACAGGAAATAAACGCAGGATCCCGGGAACCCCAAACCCCGATAAGCACAAAGGCCCGTGCGATCCACACGCACGGGCCTTTTCCTTTCTGTTGCGCGACGAAGCGCCGCAGTGTTCAATCAGTCACCCGGACCTGGTAGGTCAGGGTCAGATTCTGCCGGGCCGGTACGGACACCAGCCAGGAAACCGTCTGCGCATTTTCCTGGTGATGCGGAAGGGAGGACTCCAGAATCTCCCAACCAGCAGGGAAGCTTTCCCGCACCCTGACGGTCACCGGTTCGGCCTTGGCGTTGCGCAACTCGACCTCATAGGCGCTGACATAGACAAACCCCTCGCCATCCGGCTGTTTCTTTTTATTGAACGCGGTCTGCACCGTATCCGCCGTCACATCAAAGGCCTCCCCCAGAAACAGGCGAACCGTTTCCTGCTCCGCTGTGTGCCGTATCCGGTCTTCGCCGACAAACTGCAAACCACCGCGACTGTCCTGCTTGTACATCCGCACCACACCGGCGGGAAGCGGCAAACCCAGGCCGCCTTCCCGGGTATTGTCCAACTCGACAAAGACCCCGGCCTTCCGGTTTTTCCCAATCACGCCGCACGAAGACCGATAGCAACCCGATCGCCCCTCCAGCAGCAACTCCTTCCGGCAGGGCACGGCTTCGGCCTGCAGCAGCCGCACCTGTTTGCTCTGGTTGTCCTCGATGCTAGTCGGGCGCTCCAAAGAGTAGAGATGGTACTCGAACATGGATTCCTCGACCATCTTCCTGCCTTCAGCGGCATAGACCGCCATCTCCCTGATTTCGCGCTTCAGCATGGCGGGACGCTGCGGGCCCACCCGGTGGACGTCCCCGGCAACCAGCTGCAAGGCAGCCTCCGGATACCGGGCCCCGCTCTCGTTGCTCAGCGTGACCCAGCCCTGCAAGGCCAGGCGGTCATCCCCCGGGTTCAACTCCGCCACATAATCGGCATGCCAGGATAACCCTTCGGTCAGGTAGCTCAATTCGACCGTCTTGGCTCCGGCGTCTTGATTTTCCACCAGCATGGTCAGGGTGGGCAGATCGCGCAGGTTGCGGGGCACATCCGGATAGACCAGCCGCCCCTCAGGAACGGGCTCGATCCGTCCATCGACCCGCAGCACCATGCCGCCACCGGCGCTCAACACCGTGGCCGGAACGGGTTGCTCCGCGCCGGTCGCCGTATTGCGCCGCATGAGGGTCACCTCCCGGCCGACATACTTGCGCAGCAAAGACTCCGGACTGAGCAGGTCATACTCGAAATTTTGTTCCAGCACCTCCACACCGGGCCCGTAGAGCCGCGCTGTTTCCGGCTTGATTTGGGCGCTCACCTCCCGAAAGGCGAGGTTTTGACGCCCTTGGTCAAGGGAGACGGTACGCCGGTCCTTGACCAGGGCCAAATTGTTGGTGTAGATGGTGACGTTGACCGCCTGCTGATCCTGTCCGGTCACGGTGATTTCTTCCGCGGAAACGGACCAGGCGCACAGCAGCGCCAATACCGTCGCAGCCGCAGCCGCACACACTTTCCTGCTCATTTTGCCTCCTGTTTTGCCCTCATGACGTCTCGGCTGCCCCGATATCGCGGGGCGCTACTGTGCACCGTCAAGGGCAATCGAACCGATCAAATCTTCCAGCAACGCCTGCTGCGGCGGCGACAACGCGCCGAAGCACAGACACAGACGCCTGATGCGCAGGGTGCTGAAAACCGATTTCGGCAGCGTCTCCACCTCGTTGACCAGGGTCACGGGCACATCCTGCAAAAAAAAACGGAGCCCCGCATGGAAGATGTCCAGATGCCGCACGAACGGGATATCCTGCTTAAAGGCGACAAAATGAACCGCCAGTCCCCCCCTGCCGATATCAACCACGGTCCCCGTATCCATGCCCATGAACACCAGGACCTTGTCGTCGGAACGAAACCGCTCCGCCTGTCTTCTCTCTTGCCTGCCCAACCTTTTCTGCTCCATTTTTGCACCAGCCTGTCTCTACATTCCTCCATGAACCGTCGGCAAATACCGACAACCGAACCGGATCAAGCGACCGCTCTGACCACGGGAACACCTCACATCTGCCCGGTTTCTCAAGAGCAAGCAACAATCACGCCATCTTACAAGAATGGAATTTCAACACATTTCGGGACCGTCTCGCACCAATTTTCCTCTTTCCCTGAAAATTTTTCCTTAAAAACGAATTTTCCTCCCACCCAATCGTTGTTCCCAGCATGGGGCATTGTCGCTACATCTCACTCCAGATCAAGACAAGGACCGGCATGCAGGTGAACCGAGAGGGGAACCCGCAAGGGGAAAGCCTGCTCCATGTGTTCACGGACCAGGGCGCGGACGATTTCCAGCTCGTCGTCAGGCACCTCCAGGACCAACTCGTCGTGAATTTGCAGCAATATCTTTGACTGAAGACAACGAGCCCGCAGTTCCCTGTCCACACGCAGCATGGCCAGTTTGATGATATCAGCCGCCGTCCCCTGAATGGGCGTGTTGATCGCGGTTCGTTCGGCGAACTCGCGCTGGACGCGGTTGGTTGCGTGTATTCCCGGCAAGGGACGACGACGCCCCAGCAAGGTGGTGACAAAACCGTCTTGGCGCACCTGTTCGACAATCGCCTCCATGAACGCCTTGATTCCGGAAAAGTAGGCAAAATAGCGGTCGATGAAGCCCTGAGCCTCCTTTCGGCTCAGATGGAGCTGGCTGGCCAGGCCGAAACTCGACATGCCGTAGACAATGCCGAAGTTGATGGTTTTCGCCACTCGACGCATCTCGGCAGTCACCAGCTCGGGCGCGACAAAAAAAATCTCGGCAGCGGTCCAGCGATGGATATCCTGTCCCTCGACAAAGGCAGAAACCAGGGCCTGATCGCGAGAGTAATGCGCCAGCACCCGGAGATCAATCTGCGAATAGTCGGCGGCGAGCAGGTGGCATCCCTCGGCGGCAACAAAGGCAGCGCGGATTCGCCGTCCCTCCTCGGTGCGGATGGGGATATTCTGCAGATTCGGTTGACTGGAGCTGAGCCGACCCGTGGCCGTTCCGCACTGGTTGAACGAGGTGTGGACCCGCCCGGTGGCCGGGTCGCACAGCTCAGCCAGCTTGTCGATATAGGTGGACTTGAGTTTGGCCAGATTTCGATACTGCAGCACCAGATCCGGCAACGGATGCACCGTGCGGAGCTGCTCCAGCACCTTGACGTCGGTGGACCAGCCGGTCTTGGTTTTCCGCCCCTTGGGCAACTGGAGCCGTTCAAACAAAATCTCGCCGAGCTGCTTGGGCGACTGGATATTGAACGGCTCACCAGCCGCCGCGTAGATGGCCTGCTCGTCGCTGGCGAGCCGCTCGCCAAACTCCGCCGACAGCTGCACCAGGAGTTCGAGGTCCAGGCAGATGCCGGTCCGCTCCATGTTCATCAACACGGGAATCAGCGGCCCTTCCACATCGCGGAGCAGGGCATCCAGCCCGGCCTCGGCCAAAAGCGGCACCTGCTGCGCATACAACCGCATCGCGCCATACACATCCTCGCAGCTGTAAACGGCTGCCGCATCCAGCTCCACCCGGCAGAAGGCGTCGGGCGCCTTGTCGTTTGCCGTTGCCTCGGCAAAGGTGGCCATCTTCAGGCCGATCTCGGCACACAGGTCATCCAGCCGGTAGGAACGACGGTCCGGTTCCAGCAGCCAGGCGCCCACCATGGTGTCGTGCAAGGGGCCGGACAGTTCCAGGCCGCCGTTGTGGTCCGCCGCCAGAACAGCCAGATCGAACTTGAGATTATGCCCCACCTTGACAATGTCGGGTGCTTCGAAAAGCGGCCGCAGAATCCGGACAAGCTCCTCCCGGTCGAGCTGACCGGCCACGAGCTGTCCCTGTGTATCGCGATGGCCGCAGGGGCAGTACCAGCATGTGCCCTCCTCTGTTCCCAACGAGACACCCACCAGGGTGGCGCGCAGGGTATCCAGGCCGTCTGTTTCCGTATCCAGCGCCAGCACCCTTTCCCCAAGCAAACGCTCCACCACCTCGTGCAGGGTATCGAGATCGTGCACCAGGTGGAACCGGGAGGAATCGATCCTGTCGGGACGCGATTCCTCCTTCAGCAGGGAATGAAATTCCAGTTCCGTCAACAGGGTACGCAACCGGTCGTGGTCGGGCTCGGGCAGACGGTAGGCTTCAATATCCTCCGGAACTCGGGCATCTTCATTCAGACGCACCAGGTCGCGGGACAAAAAAGCCTGCGCGCGGTGCTCCCGAATCCGATCGGTGGTCTTGGATGGCTTCAGGGTGTCCAGCGCATCGTACAATCCTTCCAGGCTCTGGTGTGCTGTCATCAATTTTTGGGCTGTTTTGGGACCAACGCCGGGCACGCCGGGGATGTTGTCGGCGCTGTCGCCGGTCAAGGCGAAATAGTCCAGCAGACTGGACGGCGGCACGCCGTACCTCTCCAGCACAGCCGCCTCATCAAACAGGCGATCGTTCATCGGATCCCACATGGTGACCTGGGGCGAAACCAGTTGCAGCAAATCCTTGTCGCCGGAAACGATCACCACCCGGTAGCCCTGGGCAATCAGACGGGAGGCGGCCGAGGCAATCAGGTCGTCCGCCTCCTGATCATCCTGCTCCAACAGCAAAATCCGGTAGGCTTCCACCATTTTCCGGACATACGGGGTCTGGACGGCCAGATCTTCAGGCATGGGCGGCCGGTTGGCCTTGTACGCGTCGTACAGCCGGTGACGGAAAACCGGTCCGCGGGTGTCGAAGGCAACGGCAAGGTACTGGGGGGTGCACTCCCGAAGGAGACGGCGGAGGATGGTGGTGAACCCGTAGATCGCATGGGTCGGCAGGCCGTGCGCGTTGGACAGGGGCTTGATGGCATGATAGGCCCGGTACAGATAGGCGCTGCCGTCGATCAGATAGCATGGAGCAGTCATACGATATCCTGGTGTGGCGAAAACAGGGCAGCCGCACGGAAACGGCTTGAGCTTTCTGTATACACGGCCGACCGGAAGTCGACCATGTTTTGTTGTATGCCGCCGCGAAAACCTGCGGCAGCAATAAAAAAAACCCGGCAGCTGCCGGGTTTTTCTGAACATGGAAGGCCCGCACCGTGCAAAACGGGCGGACGGGGCGTTTAAACCTGAGCGCTTCGAACCCAGATCGCCTGGAGCCCCTTGTCGCCCTGTTCCATGGCAAACAAGACCTCGTCGCCCTCGGCCAGCTGGCCGATCTCGACATTGCGCAGGGCATTGGCATGGAAAAAGACGTCCTGTTTGTCGTCGGTCACGATAAAACCGTACGATTCGTCGGGAAAAAGCTTGCGGACAATGCCCTGAACTCCGCTATCCTCCACAAAGACCAAGCCTTTGCCGGACTTGTCGCTCTGCTGTTTCTTTTTGACCATCTCTTTTAATTGCGCGCCCAAAAGGTCAAAGGTTTCGACCAAGAGCCCCCGCACATTCCCGCCCCACCGCTTGACAACAACCGTATCATTTGGAACTGCGGCCACCAGCCGGACCTCATAGCCCCCCTCCTTGTATCCCGGAGTTGCCTCGATCGAGACACGCAAATGGAGAACAAGATTCGCATGATGCCGAATCAATTTTTGCCGCTCCTCCTCGATTTTTTCCTGCCAGCTCTTCCGTATATCAAGATTTTTGGCTTCGACTTTCAGTTCCATGCAACATCCTCCATGAGAATGACACCAGCAGCCCCACGCCGCTGACGGGAAACCTTGCTCCTGCCTGTTTTCGTCATGCCTATCGGCAAAGGCGCATCAAAAAAACACCCTGAGGCGACGGCAACAACCAAAACATGCACTCACGCAAGCATGTCTTCACTATAATGCCGTTGCGAAAAGGAAATCAAGACGGAACCCTCATTTTGTTGACGCTCCTGCAAACAAACAGGTACAGTAACGCCATGAATACGCACGAAAAAACAGGTGTGCTCCTGCTCAATCTCGGCGGTCCGGAACGTCAGGAAGACGTCCGGCCCTTTCTGGTCAACCTCTTTTCCGACCGGGATATCATTCGCCTGGGCCCCAAGCTCCTGCAAAAGCCCCTGGCGCACCTCATCGCCCATCGACGCGCGCCCCACAGCATGGCCAACTATCGGCGCATCGGTGGCGGCTCGCCCCTGCGCGCCATGACCGATCAGCAGGCGGCAGCCCTGGAAACCGCGCTGCAACAGGATGGCGCCTATGTGGTGCACAGCTGCATGCGCTACTGGCATCCCTTTGCCGACGAGGCCCTGCTGGCCCTGCACGAGAAGGGGGTGGATAAAATCGTGGCCCTGCCCCTCTACCCGCACTATTCCATCGCCACCACCGGCTCCTCGATGAACGATCTGCGCCGGGCGCATCAGCGCAGCGCCCTGGCCGATCTGGAAATGCGTGCCGTCCACTCCTGGCCGGACGAGCCCCACTTCATCGACTGTCTGGCAACACGCATCCAGGAAGGATTGGCTGGCTTTCACGGCGCGCCGGTCCAGCTGCTGTACAGCGCCCACAGCCTGCCAATGCAGTTCATCCGGGAAGGCGACCCCTATGTGGAGCACCTGCAGCGCACCATTGGGGCCATCGAGGAACAAACCGGCGTCCGCGGCATTCTCTGCTACCAGAGCCGCAGCGGACCGGTGGAGTGGCTGGGGCCGTCAATCGGTGACGAGATCAAGCGACTTGCCAAGCAGAAGACCGCCAACCTCCTGGTGGTGCCGATCTCCTTTGTCTCCGACCACGTGGAAACTCTGTATGAAATCGACATCCAGTACCGCGCCCAGGCAGAGGAGCTGGGAATGGGATTCGCCGTCACCCGGGCGCCCAACGCGGACCCCCGGTTTATTGAAGGGCTACGCCAACTGGTGCTGAGTGTGAGCAGGTAACATTCAGGTTCCGGACGGCGATGTGGTCACGGGAAAGCTGCGCATCCGGATATTCATCAAAATGCCGATGGCGGCCATGTTGGTCAGCAGCGAGGAACCGCCATAACTGAATATCGGCAAGGGAACGCCCACCACCGGCAAAAGGCCCATGATCATGAACAGATTGATCACAGCCTGCCAGAAAATCAGCATCACGCAGCCAAAGGCCAGAATGGAGCCGAACTTATCCCTGGCCGATATGGCGATGTTCAGTCCCCAGGCGAGCATGAAGAAGTAGCAGGCCAGAAAAAAAACCGCGCCCACAAACCCCCACTCCTCGCCCCACACCGCAAACGCAAAGTCGGTATGACGTTCCGGCAAAAAATGGAGATGCCCCTGGGTGCCCTCCATGAATCCCTTGCCGAACACCTTGCCGCTGCCCACCGCGATTTTTGACTGCATGATCTGGTAGCCATGATTCATGGGATCACCTTCCGGGTTGAGGAAGGTTTCAATCCGCTTCCGCTGATAATCCTTCAAAAGAAACTTCCAGCCAATCGCCACACAGGCAAGACCGGATCCGACCAGAATCCCCAGGGTTGACCAGCGCAGCCGGACATACAGGGTCATGGACACAAAGATGATGCCGCAGATCAACGCGGTTCCCAGGTCGGGCTGGAGCAGAATCAGGGCAAACGGCAGGACTGTGAGCAGAACGGGCTTGATCAGGTCGAAAATCCGGTAGCCGTCAGGAACATCGCTGTTGGCGTAACAGGAAGCCAGGACAAGAATCAACGCCAGCTTGACCGGCTCGGAAGGCTGTAAATTGAAAAAGCCGAGATTGATCCAGCGTTGCGATCCGGAAACGGCATCGACAAACAGCAGGGTATAGATCAGAAGCAGAATCAAAGCTGCATAGAAAACAAAGCCTATCCGGGAAAACCGATGGTAATCCTGGGTCAGAATCAGCGCAATGACTGCCAGACCGCAGCCGAAAAAGATCAGCTGTTTGTAAAAAATCAGGTCGGCCTGCCCCATACTGTAGGTGGTGCTGTACAGATTCAGCAGGGCCATGCCCCCCACCAGCATAAGCATGAGCAGCATGACCCAGTCAAAATGATGCAGCAACCGTCTGTCAAAACGCAACATGGCTGTCAACGAAAAGAAAAAGGGAAAGAGGGGCTAACGTCCCGAAAGCGCGGGTTCGGCATCCGCCGCCTCCGCTGCCTCGCGGGCTTCGGCAGCCTCGTTGGCTTCGATCAGCTCCTGGGGGAACACAAGAAGGGGTGCACCCTGTTCGCCGGTCTCCCCGTCAGTATCGCTTTTCTTGAACTTGTTCTCAAAATACCGGGTCAGCACCTTGGCAGCAATGGGGGCGGCAGCGGAACTGCCGTGTAATCCGTGCTCGACCAGCACGGTGACCACGATCTCCGGGTTTGCGGCAGGAGCAAAACAGGTGAACCAGGCATGATCCCGGTACTCATAGGGAATGGCCTCTTCCCGCAGATGCTTGTATTGGGCAAGACGCACCACCTGGGCGGTACCGGTCTTGCCACCGACCAGAATGCCGTTGACATCGATCTGCGCCCGGCGGCCGGTGCCGCGCGGGGCGTTCACGACATCCACCATGCCGTCGCGAATCTGCTTCAGCCGACGCCCATGGCCGGTCAAGTGCCTGACAACCTCGGGTTGCAGGGTGCGGACCACATTGCCGTCCGGGTCCCTGACCTGCTCCACCAGGGTCGGCCGGTACACGGTTCCGCCGTTGGCGACCACCGCGGTCATGTGGGCGACCTGCAACGGGGTGGTCAGGTTATAGCCCTGTCCGATCGCCACGGAAAGGGTTTCCCCTTCGTGCCATTTGACCCCATGGCGTTTTTTCTTCCACTCCGAGGTGGGAACGAGTCCCGGTTTTTCGTGCTCCATCTCGATTCCGGTAACCTCTCCCAAGCCCAGCATGCGGGCATACCGGGCCAGGCGATCGACTCCCAGTCGTTGACCGACCTGATAAAAATACACATCGCACGATTCCGCCAGGGCGCGGCGCAAGTTGATCGATCCATGGCCGCCGCGTTTCCAGCACCGATAGGTCCGGTTGCCGAATCTGAGGGAACCGCCACAGAAGTAGGAGGTATTCGGTGTGACGACCCCCTCGGAGAGCGCGGCAAAAGCGGTGACGATCTTATAGGTGGAGGCCGGCGGATACTGGCCCTGCACGACCTTGTTCACCAAAGGATGCAGGGGATTGTCGAGCATGGCCTTCCATGCCTTGGTGGAAATACCGCCGACAAACTCTTCCAGGTGCAACTCCGGGGCGCTGGCCGCCACCAGAACCCTTCCAGAGTTCGCCTCCATGGCCACCACCGCGCCGGCCCAATTTTTGGCGGCCATCTCCTCTTCGGCAATCTTCTGCAACTCCATGTCGATGGTGAGATGCAAGTCGTTGCCCGGCAGGGGTTCATCCCCCTTGAGGTTCTGCTGCTCAAAGCCCAGGGCATTGACTTCCATATTGTCATGGCCCTTTTCCCCGCGCAAATCCACTTCACACAGACGTTCCAGCCCCATCTTGCCGACCAGATCGCCGCCGCGATAGCGGGTTCGGTCCGCCTTGTCCAGCTCCTCCCTGCTGATCTCCCCCATGTAGCCGATCAGGTGCGAGCCCAGATTGCCGGCATGATAGACCCGCAGCGGCACCACCTCGATCTTGATTCCAGGCAGGTACATCCGGTTGTTTTCAATGCGGGCCACGGTTTCCCAGTCGATATCCTCGGCAATGCGCACCGGAATATGCCCCGGCGTGCCCGACATTTTTCGGATTTTTTCGAGCAGGACAGATGGATCCTGACGCAACAGGCGAGTCAGGGTTTTCAGCCACTCGTCGTCGATCTTGTTGCTTTCCCGAATCCAGACCACATTGAACGAGGGCCGGTTGGTGACGATCTCCCGACCCTTGCAGTCATAAATATTGCCCCGGGGAGCGGCAATCTCCAATGAACGGACCCGGTTGGTGTCGGCAAGCTTCCGGTAATGGTCGCCCTGCTGCACCTGAAGGAACCAGAGCCGGGTGACGATGAGCGAAAAGGCGAGAATCAGCAAGACGAAGGAATACATCGCCTTTTTCCGGTAGCCCCCCAGATCGGTTTCATCCCGATGGGTCAGCCTGGTCAGCCCGTTGTCTTTCCGCCGTTCGGCATCCAGCAAGGGTTCCGGTCGTCTTCGATTCGGTTTCCTGATGTTCTTCATATTTTTTGCAAAAAGGCTCACCGGCCCTGAGGCTGACCGGGGCCGCTCAGGTGTGACGCCGACGCTTCCCGTCCTCTGCCTGCACACCTATCCGCTTCCAGGGCAAGCGCCCGCGCCGGGCAAACTTGAGCACCCGGTCAAAACAGAGGAACAGGGGATAGGTGAAAAGCGCCACCATCACCGCGTGGGCCGCCATTTTCCACCAGGACCAGGCAACCATCCACCCCGGCGCAAACAGATTCAACGCGCAGTACACCACCCCAAAAACGGTCAGATAACTCAAACCGATCAGTGGAATCTGGTACAGGGATTCATTGATGGGCAGTTTCCCGGCCAGAATCCGGATCAGGAAAAAGCCGAGAAAGCAAATCAAGCCGTACCCGCCCAGGATGGTGCCTGAAAGGACGTCGAGCACACAGGCGAGGCAAAACAGGATGATCAGGCTGCGCACCCAATCCAGACGAAACGCGAGATACGCGACCAGAACAAAATACAGGTCCGGCGCCAGCGGCCAGGTCGCGGTCGGCATGAAGACGGTGGTCTGCAACAGAACCAGCAGCAGCCCTATACCGAGAAAACTGAAGATAATCATGAGCGCATCCGTTCCACCTGCGCGACCTCTTGATGCGAGCCCGGCCGCCGAACCGGACCGCATCCGGACATCATGGCTGCGGCTCCATCTGTTTGATCTCGGTGCTGTTGGGCTGATGCAGCACCAACACGTTCTCCAGCGTCTGGTAATCAACCGAAGGCGTCACCTCGATCTCATGGAACATACCGCGCGGTTTCCTGATGATTCTGGAGACGACCCCCACGGGCAGCCCGGTGGGGAACACCCCGCCGTACCCGGCGGTCACCACATGATCCCCCTCTTCGATCTCCGAGGTTTTCAGGATGTATTCCAGCTTATACGTCAGGGTGCCGTCGCCCTTGAGGATGCCCCGGACCCGGGATTTCTGCAGCAGCACATCGATGGCGCTGGAGGGAGCGATGGCCAGCAACACCTTGGCGTAGTTGGGGGTAATGGCAAAAATCTGCCCCACCACCCCGTCATGGCTGACCACCGGGTCGCCCTTCATGATGCCGCTGTTTGAGCCCTGATCAATAATCACCGAACGAAACAGCGGAGACGGATCCTTGCCGATAATCGTCGCCGCCATGCTCTGCTGCTGGCCCAGGGTGTTTTTAAACTCTAACAGCTTGCGCAGGGTCGCGTTGGTGGCCATGGCCTCGCGGCTCTTGTTGAGTAACTCCTCGTTATCCTGAAGCTGCTGCAACAAGCGTTTGTTTTCTTCCCGGAGACGGAGACTGTCCTGGAGGATATCCAGATATTCGCTTTTGAACCGGCCGGCCGAACTGGTGCCTGCGGCAATCACTTTCTGCAGGGGCGCCACGGCCTCCAGCACGAGCTTGTGCAGGGGACCGAAACTCTGGCTTCCCAGCGTGGAAACCAGAAAAATCAGCCCCAGGGTCAGCACCAGTCCGGCGAGCAGGGCTATGCGAAAAAGACGGAAACGATCGTTCCGTTTTCGGGTGGATTGTTTTCTCATCGGAAAAACATCAAAACAAGCGGTGGGTTCGCAGATGGGGCAAGCGGGGAGCCTGATGCAGCGCCGCTAATCAATGGCGATTTCCCGGAGAACTTCGAGCTTGTCCAGGGCCTGGCCGGAACCGACGACCACGGACGAGAGCGGATCTTCCGCAATCAGGATCGGCATGCCTGTTTCGTTGCGGAGACGGGTATCCAGGTTTTTCAACAGGGCCCCGCCACCGGTCAGAACGATGCCGGAGTCGACGATATCGGCGGACAACTCGGGCGGCGTCTGCTCCAGGGCGACCCGGACGGCATCGACAATCACCTCGACCTGCTCGGAAATGGCGATTTGCACCTCTTTGGAGGTAATGGTCAATGTCTTCGGAATACCGGTCACCAGATCGCGCCCCTTGATATCCATGGTGGCATAGGGCTCCTCCGGCAGGACATCGCCCAGGGTGGTCTTGATCTCCTCAGCGGTCCGCTCGCCGATGGCCAGATTATGGGTCCGTTTGATGTATTGCAGGATGGACTCGTCCATCTTGTCTCCCGCCACCCGGACCGACTTCGCGTAGACGATCCCGGCCAGGGAAATGACCGCCACCTCGGTGGTGCCGCCTCCGATATCGACAATCATATTGGCGATGGGCTCGGTGATGGGCAGACCGGCGCCGATGGCGGCTGCCATCGGCTCTTCGATCAGATAGACTTCACGGGCGCCGGCGGATTCCGCTGTGTCGCGCACCGCCCGTTTTTCCACCTGGGTAATACCAGATGGTACCGAAATAATGATCCGGGGATGCACCAGGGTCCGCCGATTATGCACCTTGTTGATAAAATAACGCAGCATCGCCTCGGTCACTTCAAAATCTGCAATGACCCCGTCCTTCATGGGGCGGATGGCCTCAATGTTTCCCGGAGTTCGGCCCAGCATTTCCTTGGCGTCCTTCCCGACCGCCAGAACGCGGCTGCCGCGACTGTCCTTACGCACCGCGACCACGGAAGGCTCCCGCAAAACGATACCCTTGCCCTTCACATAGAGCACCGTGTTCGCGGTCCCCAGATCGATCGCCAAGTCATTGGACATCCAGCCAAAGAAAAAATTCAACGGAGAAAACATCCGGCACCACCTGTTCATTCGAAAATCGCCGCATTCCCGAAAAAACGCGGCCCAAGAGGACAATTTGCCCAATACCCAAACAAACCGGTTAGTCTACCAGTTGATCCGGGGATTGGCAATCGATATGCAGACCCTGAAAAAAGAATCGGGAAATTATTGACAGCCGGCCTCAAAACATGGTATCAGGCCTGTTATACATTGCGTGGGGCTATAGCTCAGCTGGGAGAGCGCTTGAATGGCATTCAAGAGGCCAGCGGTTCGATCCCGCTTAGCTCCACCAAAAGTCAATCCAACGGTATCCCAAGCCGTTCCCCAAACCCGCCTCCTTTCAAGGAACGCGGGTTTTTTGGTATCCGGAATATACAATAAAGTCCATGAAACCTGAAGGTAGGCAGGTAGCCCCCAAGGGCGCTACCCCAAAAGTCAATTCCGCCCGACCGAAGAAAAGCACACAAAACCGGTCGCAGCGGGTCCGTCCTAGATGCACCCGGGCCCGATCACTCCCTTCCACACGATCCGTATATTGTATGGATGAAAGACAGTGAAGATCGCGATCGTCCATACCAACTGGTCATTTGGCGGCGGCATGGAAGTCTATATGCGCTCCCTGGTCAAAGGATTTCTCCGTCAGGGCGACGATATAACTGTCTATGCCTGCAAGGCGGACCACCGCCTTGCCGCGGCGGAGGGCTGCGAGCTCCGACAGATCAAACCGGTACTGCCCCGAAAGCTCCGGGAATATCGTTTCCTCCACCTCTGCAACCGGTTGCCGCTACGGGACCGGTACGACTTCGCCGTCAGCTTGGCCCGGACGTGTAGCTCCCATGTCGCCGTCTGCGGAGGCGTGCACAAGGAAACCATCCGGCACATTCGCCGTACAGCACTCCTGCGCAAGGTCTATGATCTATTTGAAAATGCGTATGAGGCCGAGTCGTTTCAGCACACACCATGGATCATGGCGCATTCCCGGACAATCGCTCGCCAGATCCGGTCACATTACAGCATCGACGAGAAGAAACTCAAAGTGCTGTATCCTCCGATCGATACAGAACAATTTTTCCCTGCCGAACCTGCGATCCGCCAAGCGACCCGGCAAACCCTGAACATCCATCCCGATCGGCTGACCTGTCTTTTTGTGTCGTGCGGTCATCAATGCAAGGGGTACGAACAACTCGCCCAAGCCTTTGCCCGACTCGATCCGGATCGCTACGAGCTACTGGTCGCCGGGCACGACATCCCCCGAAATCATCCTGAAAATATCCGCTATATTGGATATATTAACAATCTGGCCCCGGTATACAGCGCGGTTGATTGCACCATCCTGCCCTCACATTACGAGGCATTCGGGCTGGCCATTCCCGAGTCGTTGCAGTGCGGCACACCGGTCATCACCACGGTGGCCGCAGGCGCAGCCGAACTGCTGACCGACCGGGAGGCGGTTGTACTGCCCGACAACCAACCCACCACCCTGATCCGGGCCATCCGTCAGCTGGAACGACACTGGCACATAGAGCCCGGGTTTGCCCAACGGCACCATCTGGAAATCGACCAGCACATCACCCGCCTCAAGGCCCTGTTCGCGCCGGCAGCACCTTCCCTGTCCCGATAAATACGTCGCACGCGACACTGCGCTGCTCGTCGGTCCTGCCCGGCGCTGTCCACTGCCAACAAGCGCACGCTTGCCCTGAATCGACAGGGCAAACAGCACTTTTCTCTTGCCCCTCCCGGCTCCGAGTGTAAATTGTTCTTTATCCGTATGGAGTTACATATCTTTTTCCACCCTTTCAGGAGGATGCACAATGCGAAAATACCGATACGCCGATCTCGGCCTGGTCAACACCAAGGCCATGTTTCAACAGGCTCTCGAACAAAAATTCGCGGTTCCCGCCTATAACTTCAACAACATGGAGCAGCTCCAGGCCATTATTACCGGCTGTGTCCGCTCCGCCTCTCCGGTCATCCTGCAGGTGTCGGGCAGCGCCCGTTCCTATATCGGTCCCGCCTTCCTGCCGCATATGGCCGCAGCGGCGGTCGATCTGGCGCAGGAGCTGGGGCGGGCCATCCCCATCGCCCTGCACCTTGACCACGGAGCCTCCTTCGAGCTGGCCAAGGAGTGCATCGATTCCGGTTTTTCTTCGGTCATGATCGACGCCTCCCACCAATCCTTTGAAGACAACATCGCGCTCACCAAACAGGTCGTGGAATACGCCCGTGACTTCGACGTCTCGGTCGAAGCCGAATTGGGCGTGCTGGCCGGCATTGAGGACGAGGTCAGTTCCGAGCACTCCTCCTACACGCGGCCCGAGGAAGTGGAGGAATTCCTGGACAAGACCGGGGTGGACAGCCTTGCCATCTCGATTGGCACCTCGCATGGAGCCTACAAGTTCAAGCTGGCTCCGGGCGAAGAGCCGCCTCCCCTGCGCTTCGACATTCTGGAGGAGATAGAGCGACGGGTACCCGGATTTCCCATCGTGTTGCACGGAGCCTCGTCGGTGACCAAGGCCCATGTCGACATGATCAATCAGTACGGCGGCAAAATGGAAAACGCGGCGGGCATTCCGGAGGAGCAACTGCGGCGGGCAACAGCCTCGGCGGTCTGCAAGGTCAACATCGACAGTGACGGCCGGTTGGCGATGACCGCGATAATTCGCAAAATCTTCACGGAAAAACCTGGTGAATTCGACCCGCGCAAGTATCTTGGCCCGGCCCGTGAGGAGCTGATCGCCATGGTTATCCACAAAAACACCGCAGTCCTCGGCAGTGCCAACCGGGTCTGAGCACGCCACGCCACTCCCCGGTCTGGATGTCGTGGTCCCCAGGGAGTGGTCTAACTGGTATGAAAACACAGAAAAAGATTGAACTGTGCGGCAGGTACGGTATGGTCGAGAAAATATTCAGCTGACGTCTTCAAAACGATGATCAGGGCAGACAATGCAAAACAGAGGGAATCTGGTCTGGATTGACTTGGAAATGACAGGATTGAATCCCCTGACCGACAGAATTCTTGAAGTGGCGACCATCGTGACCGATTCCCGCCTCAACATTCTGGCAGAGGGGCCGGTCCTTGCCATTCACCAGCCGGACGAGGTTCTAGACGCCATGGACAGCTGGAACCAGGAACATCATAGCAAATCCGGTCTGATAGAGCGGGTTCGCGCCAGCACCTGCACCTGCGCCGAGGCCGAGCAAAAAACCCTGGACTTTGTTTCCCGATGGGTCGCGTTCCGCACATCTCCGATGTGCGGGAACTCGGTCTGGCATGACCGGCGTTTCCTCGCCCTCTACATGCCCACTTTGGAACACTACTTCCATTACCGCAATATCGATGTCAGCACCCTGAAAGAGTTGGCGATCCGCTGGGCCCCTCACCTGCCCCGGTTCAACAAGGTGCACCATCATCTCGCCCTCAGCGACATTCGCGAATCCATCGCCGAACTCCGCCACTACGGCGAATGTTTCATCAAAAAATAAAAGGCCCGATGCGCGAACGCTCTCCTTCGCACATCGGGCCTGCATCCTGCCGTCTCGTTCGGCTCAGTCGCTGTTCACCTCCACGCCCCAGATCTCCTCGGCATACTCCTTAATCGTCCGATCACTGGAAAATTTGCCCATCCGGGCCACGTTGAGAATGGACCGCTTCGTCCACTCCTTGGTCTGCTGATACAGCATGCCGACTTCGTGCTGGCACTGAATGTACGACTCCAGATCGAGCAGCAGCAGATACGGATCGTGCTCGTTGAGCAGGTCATTGACCAACGGCCGGAACAGCTCGGTATCGCCGTTGCTGAACACGCCCGTATCGATGGCGTCGATAATGGCGCTCACATCCGGGTTGTGTTCGTAAATCTCGATCGGTTTTCTGGATTTGCACTTTTTCTCGTATTCAGCCTCATCCGCGGTCAACCCGAAAATGAAGATATTTTCAGATCCAACCTCCTGACGGATTTCGATATTGGCCCCATCCAGGGTTCCGATGGTCAGGGCGCCGTTGAGGGCGAACTTCATGTTGCCCGTTCCCGAAGCCTCGGTGCCGGCGGTTGAAATCTGCTCGGACAAATCGGCTGCGGGCATGATCCGTTCGGCCAGCGATACGCTGTAGTTGGGCAGGAAGACGACCTTCAGTTTGTCGGCGACCCGCGGATCACTGTTCACCACCTGCCCCACCGAGGTAATCAGCTTGATGATCAGCTTGGCCTTGTGATAGGACGGCGCGGCCTTGCCCGCGAAAATGATGGTCCTCGGGGTGATGTTCAAATCTGGATGGGCGACCATGTACTGGTACAGATGGATGACATGGAGCACGTTCAGCAGTTGCCTCTTGTACTCATGAATCCGTTTGACATGAATATCGAACATGGAGTCGGGATCCGCACTCACGCCGCACTCCACCGCAATGATCCTCGCCAGTTTTTCCTTGTTGATCCGCTTGACCTCGCGCCAGCGCTGCTGGAATTCCGGCTCTTCGCAGAAGGGTTCCAATGCGCGCAGCTTGTCGAGGTCCACGACCCAGTCGTATCCGATCCGCTCGCCGATCAGCGCGGAAAGATCGGGGTTGCATTTCAGCAACCAGCGACGCGGGGTAACCCCATTGGTCTTGGAGTTGATCCGGTCAGGATACATCTCGTCGAAGTTGCGGAACAGATGCTGCTTCAGCAACTCGGAATGCAGGGCGGCAACCCCGTTGACCGAGTGGCTGCCGACAATCGCCAGGTTGGCCATGCGAACCCGGCGGCCACCGCTCTCGTCAATCAGCGACATCTCCTGGATCTTCCTGAGGTTGCCGGGATAGAGCCGGGTCACCTCGTCGAGGAAGCGCCGGTTGATCTCGAAGATGATCTCCATATGACGGGGCAGAATCTGGCTGAGCAGCTCCACCGGCCAGGTCTCCAGGGCCTCGGGCATCAGGGTGTGGTTAGTGTAGGCAAAGGTCTTGGTGCAGACATCCCAGGCCTGTTCCCAGCCAAGCCCCTCCATATCGAGCAAAAGCCGCATCAGTTCGGGGATGGCGATAGCCGGATGGGTATCGTTGAGCTGCACCGCAACCTGGTTGGGGAAGTCGTCAAAGGTCACATTTTCCTTGCGGTAGCGGCGCAGGATGTCCTGAAAGGTCGCGGCCACGAAAAAATACTGCTGTTTCAGGCGCAGCACCTGCCCTTCCCGGATATCGTCACTGGGATAGAGCACCTTGGAAATGGTTTCAGACTTGACCTTGGCCTCCACGGCGTTGACGTAATCACCGGCATTAAAGGAACGCAGATCCAGTTCCCGCGAGGCCTTGGCCCGCCACAATCGCATATTGATGACGTGGTCGTTGTTGAAACCGGGCACCAGAAAGTCGCAGGCCATGGCCATGACGATCTCGGTATCGACCCAGCGTGCCCGATAACGGCCGTTTTCATCGATGGTCGAGCTCACGTGTCCGTAGAACTGCACGGGGTACATGAACGAGGTGCGCTCATACATCCACGGACACCCCAGCCTCAGCCAGCTGTCCGGCGTCTCGACCTGGTATCCGTCCACGATTTTCTGGTGGAACAGTCCGTAATCGTACAGGATGCCGTACCCGTAGGCAGGAATCTTCATGGTGGCGATCGAATCCATGAAGCAGGCCGCCAGTCGACCGAGACCGCCGTTGCCCAGGGCCGCATCTTCCTCGCACTCGAGCAGGGCTTCCAGATCATAGCCCAGCTGTTCCAGGGCCTGGGTCACCTTGCCCAAAAGCCCCATGTTGACAATCGCATTCCCCAGAGAACGGCCGATGAGAAACTCCAGCGACAGATAATACACCCGCTTTTTCTTCCTGGCGTAAAAGGTCTTCTGGGTATTGATCCACTTTTCCATCAAGATGTCGCGCAGGGCATAGGACAGGGCGCGATAGACATCATCATCGCCTGCCCGGTCCGGATCGCGGCCCTGAAAACTGACCAGGTGATGCCGGATACGCCGCTTGAAATCCTCCACCGTGTTGCCCTGAAAAATAGAAATATAGGCCTGATTTTCGGCCGAGGGTGACGTCGACAAACTCATACTGCCTCCAAAAAGCATGATAAAAATGATATTTGCGCGAACAAACACACTATAACTATAACGCAATATCCGTACACGGCAATACCCGTACACAGTGCGTGCGGTTTTGCTGCACAACCGGCCGAATCCGATCCGGTCGTTTTGGCGGCGGATGGAACCGGTCTGTCACGGGACGGGGCCAGGATCATTGGTCGATCACCCGTCTCCCGGACAAAAAAAAGCCCGATCCTCGGCAATATCAAAAAACTGATCGAGAAGCAAATCTTGCAGGGCAAACTCGGCCTCTTCGATCTCTCCGGGATGGTCCTTGCCGACAGCACGGAAAAAGCGATCGCACACCGCCCGCTGTTCCCGACTCCAGCGGGTCGTGAACCCGTTTTTCTCCCTGCCCGCCGACTCCTGGAAGGCCATGTGCTCGTAATCCCGGCGGCCATGGGCCCAGTTGATGACATAGGCATAAAAGAGCAGGGCCCGATCCAGCAGAATATAGAGCAGCTGGATATTGTTGACCGGGCCGACCTGCACCTGCCGCCCTCCCATTTTAATACCCAGAAGACGGACCCCGGAAAGCAGCTCCCGCCCCTTGTAGGCGGTTGCCCCCGCCCCCAGAAGACCGCCGACCATCGAAAACAGACCGAAGGAGCTTCCCAGGGTCACGGCATCGATGCCCACTCCCAGGGCCGCGCCCCCCAGGGCCCCGGCAACGATGAGCTGGCGATCGTTAAGTCCGAGAAACTTCCAGGTCTTGCTGCTGAACAGATCCTCGGCCAGAATGGACTGGGGCGGCATGTCCAGATGAAAGATGTTGTGTTTGAACAGTCGGCGAATGGCCTGTTGGGCCTGGCGTTCCTGCTCGCTCACATGGCTGAGAAAATCCTGGTGCAGCGAGGCGCGCACACGTTCCTCTTCGCCCTCGGCGCAGGGAGCTGACTGGCGATATCCCAGTACCCCGCGGATAAAATCGGTGATTATCCCGGCGGTTCGCTGATTCCGCACCTCCCAGTCTTCCTGGAACGCCTCGACCACGACCCGCAAGACCGGCTCCAGCTCCTGATCGATGGACTTCAGGCTTTCCAGCAGCTCTATCCGCTGCCGGTAGTTGGCGCGGCGGGAGTTGAATACCCGGACCGCGTTGAAATGACGACGAAACTCGCCTTGCCAACGGGCCAGGTAAACGCTGTCGTCCTCCTTGGAGTTGATCACCGCCATCCGCGGAACTCCGCTCAGGCGCAAGATTTCCATTTCCGCCCGATCGACGTTGCGCACGGGCCGCGAACCATCCACCACAAAGATCACGCCCGCACCAGCCGCTACCGGCCGCATCAGTTCACAGTCGTCATGGAAGTCGGGGTCGTCCCGATGGGCGGCAAGAAAGGCTTCCACCATCCGCTCCTCCGGCCCGTCATAGGCGCGCATCCATTGCAGGGTCCGGACGGGATTCTGGAAGCCGGGCGTGTCGATGAACCGGATGATCTCCTGGCCATCGATACGAACCGGAAAGGCCTGGCACTCCACGGTTTCTCCGGGAATGGCGCTGACCCGGACCGAGTCGTCCTCGGCCAGGGTGGACAAGACCGACGATTTCCCCTCATTGGGATGACCGATAATCGCAAATTCCGGAATTGCTGCTTTCATGGCTCCACCAGAGATTGCGCGTCAAGAGCGGGATCGCCCATGGCCTGAAGCGTGCGCTGCCAGATTCGGGCCTGATCGGGATCGGCGGGAGTCAGCATGGTTGCACCCTCCGGTTTGCCGATGAGCACCACCACCAGCTCGACCGCAGGCCCGACAACCTGGCGCAGACCGCGGAGAAAGGCCTCGGTCTCACGTAGCGGCGGTTGCCAGGCCTCCTGCAGGACGAACAGGGCCCTCAGGCCGGGCCGCTCCGCCAGCGCCTCCCGCACCGGTGCCAGATGCTCGTCCTCAACGCCAACGCCTCCGAACCAGTTATAGCGCAGCCACATCGGTTCCTGCACGCCGAAACGGTGGTGCAAACAGACGCGCAGATCTTCCAGGGGACAGTCGTCGTACAGCTCATCAGGGATCAGCACCAGCACCGAAGCGCCGACCGGGACCGACTGCGCCTCGGCGGACGGCGGTCTGCGCTCCGGTTGCCCTTCGGGCCCGGTCTCTTCGCCAGCTCCGTACAGGGCGGCCCCGCCCTCGCCTGAACTCTCCAGGTGCAGGGTGGTCATCCGTCGCGCCAGGGCACGAAATTCAGGCGCTGAAAAACTCAGTCCGTTCAAGATGGTCCGCTGCCGTATCCGACCAAGGGCCAAGAGCACGATCCGGGGCAACAAGCCGTATGTGGTCACGGCACAACAGAGGAAAGGCCACCAGGCGACAAGATCCGCACTCTCCAGATGGCGCAGCCCCTCTTTCAAGACCACCTGACTCCCCTGGATCTGCTCCAGTCCCGGATAGGCGTGTTCGCCGATCCACCACCAGGGCAGGGCGATCCAGCGCACCAGTTCGGCCACGTATTCCGGCGAGACCTGGAGGCTCGACTGCCAGGCAAAGGCGATATCCGTAAAGGCGACCTTGGCCAGCGTGACGGTCAGCACCCCGCAGTTGAACCCGATGCCCCCCAACTGCACGAGCAGAAAGGCCGACCAACTCAACACCGACATCAGCTCCCCATGTTGCCGGAGGCCGCCGGACAGCGCGGCAAGATCCATCCTGCTCCGGGCGGAGAGCCCCCGCCGCATCCGCCTGCCAAACGTCGCCGCAGTTTTCAGCAGCATCCGCCCGATCGCGCCGTATAGCCGGGAGGAGGCCAGAGGCGCACGCCGCAGAATGCGGCCGCCGAACAGCAGAGCCTGGCCGGCGATCAACAAGGCCTGTACCAACACAAAGAGGCCGAAATACACCGAAACATTCAGCGCCGCATCGCCGGAATACAAAAGTAGCGAGGCAGCCGCCCCGGCCCCGACAAGTTCCCCCGCCAGCAGGACCAGTATCCGGCACCAACCGGACAGGGCCTGCCACAGCATGCCGGGCAGGATCTCTTCCTGTCCCCCACCCTGCTCCCTGGTGGAATGCAGACGACGGGCATCCAGCCATTGACGGATCAGTCCGGGCCTGTCCATCTGCCCGCCGCCCCGCAACCGGGGTTCGATCCGGGCCAGAAAGATGACCCGGTCGCGCCGCACCAGGGGCGCATCTCCCTCCCGGCGGCGCACCTGTTCATCGAGGCGGCAAAAATAATGCAGATCGATCAGATCGGACAGTTTCCACACATTGTTCACGCAACCAACTCCGGAACTCTCGCGGCAGCTCCGCTCAAAAACACGCGGACCATATAAAACTGGACTGCCCACGCACGAAAGGCAACAAAAAAAGCACGCCCCCGGAAAAGGAAGGCGCATTTTCTCTCTGGCAACAAACAGGTTCAGGACAAGGAAATGCCGTATGACTCCGGCGGTTCGAGAGCGGTCTCCTCTTGGGGACCGAGCAGAAAACAGGTGGACTGTGTCCCCTTACCCTTCATCTCGACATTCTGCAAGCACGAGAAAAGGAAAACATCCTGCAGGCGCTGGACGATGTCGCAGGATACGTTGATGCGCATGGGCTCGGCCAATTCGACCAGTCGGGCCGCGATATTGACTGTGTCGCCGAAGATATCGTACAGGTATTTCCGTGTGCCCACGATGCCGCCGACCACCTGACCGCAGTGCAAGCCGATCCGGACCTGCCACTGCCGGACTGCCTCCTGGTTCCGCTTCTCCAGGTAGGCAAGGATTGCAAGGGCCGCGACCGCCGCATCCCGCACATGACCGGGGCGGGCTTCGGGAATTCCCGAGACGAACAGATAGGCGTCGCCGATGGTCTTCATTCGTTCGCAGTGGTTGGCCTCGACAATCCGGTCGAAGGCGGTGAACAGTTCGTTCAGCTCACCGATCAGGGATTCCGGGGGCAGGGCAGCGGCAATGGAGGTGAAGTGGGCGATATCGATAAAGCAGACCGCAACCTCGGGAAAACACTGCGGCGTGCAGGTGCCGGTTTCCATCAGCTCCAGCGCCACCCTGGCGGGCAGGATGTTGAGGAGCAGGGCCTCGGACTTCTGTTTTTCCAGGCTGAGCTGCCGGTTTTTCTCCGCCAGTTGTCGCTGCAGGCGGCAGAGTTTGAGGTGGGTGCTGATTCGGGCCAGCACCTCGGCATCATGAAACGGCTTGGGGATATAGTCCACGCCGCCAGCCTCGAATCCCTTGACCTTGTCGGCGGTCTCGCCCAGCGATGAGATGAAGATCACAGGAATGTCGCAGAGTTCCGGATGTGCCTTCAGGCGACGGCACAGCTCCAGCCCGTCCATTTCCGGCATCAGGATATCGAGCAGAATTAAATCGGGCCGCTCGTTCTCCAGCAGCTTAAGCGCCTCCTTACCGTGGCAGGCCTCGGTGACCGCATAGCCCTCACCGGTCAGCAGACGGGCAAGAAGACGCCGGTTGACGGGCGAATCCTCGACAATGAGGATGGAATTCCCGCAATCCATAGCGTCCTCAAAAGACCGCGGGAGAGCGGGAACGCTGGTGCAGGACCATGTCCATCAGCACCAGGGCGGCCATGGATTCGACGATGGGCACGGCCCGGGGAACCACGCAGGGATCGTGCCGTCCCTTGGCCTCCAAAAGGACATCGTTACCGTCGAAATCAACAGTCTGCTGCGGCAGGCCGATGGTGGCCACAGGCTTGAAGGCCACCCGGAAAACGATCGGCTCGCCGTTGCTGATGCCGCCCTGAACGCCGCCGCTGAAATTGGTGACGGTGCCCAGCCGTTCTCCCTTGCGGATAAAGGGATCGTTATGACGACTCCCGCGCAGGCGAGTGCCCGCGAATCCGGACCCGATGTCAAACCCCTTGGTCGCGGGCAAGGAAAGCATGGCCTGCGCCAACCTGGCCTCCAGCTTGTCGAAAACCGGCTCGCCCAACCCGGCCGGAACATTCCGGCACACACAGCTCAGCACACCGCCGATGCTGTCCTTGGCAGCCAGCACCTCGCGAACCAGTTCCTGCATGCGTCCGGCTGCCGACGCATCCGGACAGCGGATGAGCTGGGCGTCGACCGCCTCCCGGGTAATGGTCATCGGATCTGTCTCCGGCGCAATGACGTCGCCCACGGAACTCACCCAGGCAACAATTTCGATCCCGAGGGTCTGGTGCAGCCATTTTTCGGCAATGGCGCCGGCTGCCACCCGGCCGATCGTCTCCCGGGCGCTGGAGCGACCGCCGCCGCTGGAAGCGCGAATCCCGTACTTCATCTGGTAGGTGTAGTCGGCATGGGACGGCCGGGGAATACGGCTCATCTCGCTATAGTCGCCGGGCCGCTGATCCCGGTTCAGCACCAGCAGCATGATTGGGGTGCCCAAGGTCCGACCGAACTCGGTGCCCGAATAGATGGTGACCTGATCGGCCTCCTGCCTGGGGGTCGACAACTCGCTCTGGCCGGGCCGACGACGACTCAGTTGCGGCTGGATATCCGCCTCGGTCAGCTCCAGGCCGGGCGGACAGCCGTCAACCACGACGCCGACGCCCTTGCAGTGCGACTCGCCAAAGGTTGTCACCCGGTAGATGTTTCCCAGTGTGCTGGACATAAGGCCCCTCTCTGCGGGTTCAGGCGCGGAAACGCTGGATATACCAGGCGGCGGCCTTGTCCAGCCCGGACCGGACCGAATACTCCGGTTGGTACCCCAGCAAACGGGCCGACTTGCCGATATCGGCCAGGGAATGGCGCACATCGCCGGCGCGGAAGTCCCGGTAGACCGGTTGCGCCGCCGCAGCCTCCGGATACCGGGCAGCAACCCTCTCCCGGATCAGGACAAACAGCTCGTTCAAGGTGGTCCGCTCGCCGAAGGCCACATTATAGACATGGTCGGCCGCCTCGTTGCCGGCTGTTGCCGCCAGAATATTGGCCTGGACGCAGTTGTCGATGAAACAGAAATCGCGACTGGTTTCGCCGTCGCCGTTGATATATGCCGGTTCTCCATCCAGAAGGGCGGCAAACCACTTCGGAATCACCGCGGCATAGGCCCCTTCCGGATCCTGTCTCTGGCCGAAGATGTTGAAATACCGCAGCCCCACCGTCTTGAACCCATAGGTGCGGGCAAAAACCGCCGCATACAGCTCGTTCACCAGCTTGGTCACCGCATAGGGCGAGAGCGGATTGCCGATCTTGTCTTCAACCTTGGGCAGATCGGGATGATCGCCGTAGGTGGAGCTGGAGGCGGCGTACACCATCCGCCGAACCTTGGCGTCGCGGGCCGCCACCAGCATGTTGAGAAAACCGGTGATGTTATTCTCGTTGGTGGTGACCGGATCCTCGATGGAACGGGGCACCGAGCCCAAGGCCGCCTGGTGCAGGACATAGTCGACTCCGGCGCACACCTCCCGGCAGGTCACCTGATCACGGATATCTCCTGCTATCATGTTGAACCGCTGCCAGGCCTTGTCGCCCACCCGGCCTTCAACCTCGTCGAGATTGGCCTGATGGCCGGTGGAAAAGTTATCCAGCCCGACGACCCGCTGTCCCAAGGCCAACAGCGTCTCCAGAAGATTGGAGCCGATGAAGCCGGCCACGCCGGTCACCAGCCAGGTGGCGGGCTGATTGCGGAGCTGCTGCTGACGTTCCTGATAGACACCCATC
Source organism: Desulfobulbus sp. (assembly GCA_050952385.1). Lineage (GTDB taxonomy): Bacteria > Desulfobacterota > Desulfobulbia > Desulfobulbales > Desulfobulbaceae > Desulfobulbus. Next base: position 857,622 of record JBMNKV010000001.1, read on the forward strand.
GCGTCTCTTTCCCTCTGCTGAAATGTAGTGTACCCTGCACCGTACGACGAAAGGCCTTCTCAAACGGATAATAACCGCGCCCTTCCGCAGCGTCAAGGTGATCACCGTGCAGCCGAACACCGCGTTCCAGCCGCCGATTTCCAAAATCATTCACATCGATATGGACGCCTTTTACGCCTCGATCGAGCAGCGCGACCAGCCTGCCCTGCGGGGACGACCGGTGGTGGTCGGCGGCGCGCCCGGCACCCGGGGAGTGGTTGCCGCCTGTTCGTACGAGGCCCGCCGGTACGGCATCCATTCGGCAATGCCCAGCTCCCGTGCCTACCGGCTCTGCCCGCAGGCGGTTTTCCTTCGTCCAAGAATGGAGTATTACCGGGAGATCTCCCGGGAAATCATGGGTATTTTCCACAGCTACACGCCCCTGGTCGAACCGCTCTCCGTGGACGAAGCCTTTCTCGACGTCACCTGCAACCTGGTGGAGGAACCCTCGGCAACCCGGCTGGCCCAATCCATCCGAACCGCGATCCGCGAGGCCACCGGGCTGACAGCCTCGGCCGGGGTCTCCTACAACAAGTTTCTTGCCAAAATCGCCTCGGCCCAAAACAAGCCGGACGGGCTCACCGTCATCGCTCCGGACCAGGCCAAAGACTTTCTCGCCAGCCTGCCCATCGGCAAATTCTACGGGGTCGGCCGGGTCACCGAACAGAAGATGCACGACCACGGCATCCGGACCGGTAGCGACCTGCTCCGCTTTTCCCAGGAAGAACTGACCCGATTGTTCGGCAAAACCGGCCGTTTTTTCTACGAAATAGCCAGAGGTCGAGATATCCGCCCGGTCACCCCGGTCCGTGTCCGTAAATCCCTGGGCGCGGAAACCACCTTTCAGGAAGACATTTACGACTCTGCAACAATCAATGCCGTGCTCCGCCGACTGGTCGAGCGGGTGGTATCCGGTCTTGCGCACGCCCGCACCGGCGGCCGCACCCTGTCGCTGAAGGTGCGTTACAGCGACTTCACCACCATCACCCGCTCCCACACCTCGATCGAGGGCTTTTTTTCCGCCGACGACATACTCCACCAGCTTCCCCGCCTGCTGGCTGCCACCGAGGCCGGGAAACGCAAGATCCGGTTGCTTGGAATTTCGGTCTCCAACCTGGGCTCCCGGCAGGATCTCCGGCCCCCGGGCCCCCACCAGCTCCCCCTGCCCTTTCCGGCCGCATCAGATCAGGCCGCAGCACGCACCGAAGCGGACTTCCCGCGCAGCCAACCGTCCCGGAAAACACATATCGACGCCTGAAACAATATCGGCAGACCATAGCCGACCACAGACCGGCAACAGATAGAGCCACAGCCGGGCAGGGCCCCGAAATTGGGGATCAGACCAGTTGGTCTGGGACAGCGAAGCGGATACACTCCTCCGAGCCGGGCATCTCCTCGACAGAAACGGCGCCATGGGCCCGGAGCCAGTCCACCACGCCCATCACCAGATGCTCGGGCGCCGAGGCCCCGGCCGTGATGCCTATCCGTCGCACATCAACCAGCCAGGCCGGATCGATCTCGTCGGCATGGTCGATGAGATAGGCCGGTGTGGAGCGCTGCTCCGCAACCTCGCGCAGTCGGTTGGAATTGGAACTGTTCTTGGAGCCGACCACCAGTACCATATCGACCTGATCCGCCAGTTGGCGAACCGCACTTTGCCTGTTGGTGGTCGCATAACAGATATCGGTTCGCTCGGGTTCGGCAATGGCGGGAAACCGGGCACGGATGGCGTGCATCAACTCCCGGGTATCGTGCACGCTCAGGGTGGTCTGGGTGACATAGCCGACCTTGGTCGGGTCGGCCACCTGCACCCTGTTGATCTCGGCAACGGTGGAAACCACATGCACCGCCCCCTCCTCCACCTGGCCGCAGGTGCCCTCCACTTCGGGATGCCCCTTGTGGCCGATCACCAAAACATCGAACCCCTGGGCATTGAGCCGGATCAACCGGCGATGCACCGCAGCCACCAGCGGGCAGGTGGCGTCAATGGTTCGCAGTCCCAGGGCCTCGGCCTGGCGCTCCACGGCCAGGGAAACCCCGTGGGCACTGAAGATCGTAATCGCGCCCCGGGGGATCTCCTCCAAATACTCGACAAAGACCACGCCCCGACGACGCAGCTCGTCAATAACCGAGGTGTTGTGCACGATCTCGTGCAGGACATAGACCGGGGCATGATAGCGCTCAAGAGCCTGATGCACCAGGGTAATGGCCCGGTTCACTCCGGCGCAGAACCCCCTTGGATTGGCCAAAAACACCTTGATACCCGCCTCTTCCCTCACCTGCACCTCCTGCATTGGTTTCCTTCTCACTTTAGTGCCTGCCTGCAAGCCGGTCGAGCACCTCGCTGATGGCGACCGGACGCGGCATATCCTGCTGCACAGTCTCCGGCAGCAACCGACAGGCCGCGTCCGCCTCTTCCAGGGTTGGATAGCGTCCCCAGAAAAGAAAGACCGTGGCCGGGTTGGTCCGGCGCAGAATATAGAGCGTGTCCCGCTCGCGCCAATAGTCCTCACGCGCCAGTCGCGCCACGATTTCCTCGCGCGCTGCGGCTGCGGGAACCTCGGCAAGCTGAATCGTGTACTCGTCCCGGTAGATGCCGGTCAGCCAGCGGGCGCTGGCCGCAAGCCGTTCCCGATAGACAGCTTCGACATCATCTGCCGGGGGCGGCGCGACAGAAGCGGTCACCAGAGGCTCGCCCGGTTCGCCGGGGACTGTCCGTAGCGCATCGTTGCCGCTCCGGTGCAACCAGAACCCGATCAGCAACAACACCAGAGCGACCGCGGCACAAAGACCCAGAAGTCGCCTGAAATGCCAAAGAGCATCATACCAGGGGACCGCAGAGCTTTTTCTCGCTAGCATTCCATCCGGCCAACGATCCTCCACTCGCTGTGCAGGCGCGGATTCGGAACGCAAAACAGCAGGACGTTTTTTTTGCGGCTCCGCCGCAGGGGCCGGTTCAGGCGGCAGGGACGGCGCAACGGACCGGGCAGGCGAGCAGTGTCCGGATGCGCGTTTTCCAGGGAAAGCCGGAGATTCCCGCCGCAGAGCACTGCGGGGGTCTACCGTTTTCTCCTCCCGGAGCACGGCATCCTCTCCCCCGTCTTCCGCCTCTTCAGCCGCGGCCGGTTCGGGCGGCGGGATCGGCAGTTGCCTGCTGGCCAGCATGTTGATGGTGCGGGGAATCCCCTGACCCTGGCTGGCGATCCGCTCAAGAACCGTCTCCGGAAACAAATGGTCGCACTGTTCCCGGGGCAGACCAGCGGCATCCAGGCGAAACATGATATATTGCCGGGTTTCGGCATCGGTCAGAGCGGGCAACTCGTAGCGGACCGGTGCGGCGGATTCCGGATCTGTTCGCTCCAGGCGCTGCAGGAGGTCGTCCAGCTCGGGGCGACCGGCCAGGAGCAGGGACAGGGGCAGGTCACGCGGACCGTCACCGACCTGGTTCAGCAAGTGCTCCAGCACCAGCGGCGCAACCTGGTCTGCGTCGTCGACCACCAGGACCACTGTGATCCCCTCGGACCACTTGCGATCCAGGGCCTGACGCAGTCGCTCATAGACGGCATCCTCCGAAAGTTTGTCCATCCATTCCGGACTGTCGCCCGGTTCCAGGTCCCGGAGCAGGTTCCGGGTCAGTTCGCCGAAGGAGGATACCCGCATATCCGGGAAGACCATCTCAAAGGTCTCGGTGAGCCGGTCGGCAATCAGGCGACAGATCAGGGTCTTGCCGGATCCTTCCGGACCGACAAGCTCCAGAAACCGCTTACCGGTCAGCAGATCGACAATCAATGACTGACAGATCTCCTCACGCCGGCCCCCCGGGAAAAAGGCGTCCATCGCTCTTTTTTCCGAAAAAACGGAGGATGGTAAGAGGCGGTGACCATGATCCATGATAGCTAGGGTTCTCCGTGAAGAGGTTCAAAGAAAAGAGAGGGCCGACCGAGCCCATCACCCAAAACATTTGCGCCCAGGCTGCTTGGCCGGATGACGCACACGTAGTGTGGACCGGGGAATATGCGGATTTTCATCATGCCGTGAAACCTTTTGCCCGTCAAGTTTTCTGTCCGACCCATGGCGCGAACACCCGTTGTCCTGTCCCGTCAACCTCCACCCATTCCACCAATTTTCCCGCCCTTTTCTTTTTTCCGGAAAAGCGTTGCGGAAACACCAAGAGTTACATTATAGATATTCCGCATAGATACAACAAAAACGTCCCCCCTTTTCCTGTTTTCAGGAAAAAAAACAGACGACTGCTCCCTTTGTATCCGGGGACGGGAGCAAAAAGACGGCAAAAACATCATAACATTGTCTTTTTACGCAGAAAAAGAATTAAAAATCTTTACAGGCATACCATGTGCATAAACCATGGTAAAGATCGTCTCTGATTCACGGTGCGCACCACTCACTGCACACCGACATGAACACCGTATATCCAACCACAAAGGAGAGAACCATGAAAACAACAACACAGATCGGCCTGATTGCAGCAGCCACCCTTCTTCTCAGCAGCACAGCCATGGCCCTGCCTTCGGCGGGAGACAGCGTCACATTTCTTGACAAAAAGGGAACGACTACCGGTGGTGAATTCTATATCGATACCAACGGGGACCAGCAATACGACTACATCAGTTTCTGTGCGGAAAAAGATGAATACATCACCATGGGACAGACCTACACCATCGACTCTGTGACAGACTACGCCGTGGCCGGGGGCAATGGTGCTGTAGATGGTAAGGACTACCTTTCCGCCGCGACAAAATGGGTCATGGCCAACTATATCCTGAACCAGGGCATCTTCTACGAGGAAACCAGAACAGTTGGAATGATCAATGACGTGCAAAACATTATCTGGGCCCTTGAAGAAGAAATTTCCGGATATGCTTCCCAGAGATACTTAGACGTGCTGGCTCAGGAGGACTACAGCTTTGAGGGCTCTGTCTGGGTGCTCAACCTGAACACGGCCGCCGGTGGGCTTGCGCAGAGCCAGATCATCTACGAGCCCGTCCCCGAGCCGACCACCATGCTGCTTTTCGGTGCCGGTATGCTCGGCCTGGCCGCTGTTGCCCGTCGTCGCGAGCAATAAAACCTCCGTCTTCGGACACCAGGCATAAAAAAGGCAAGCCCAAGGGCTTGCCTTTTTTATACCGTTCTTTTTTATTGCGTGAGTGTTGTACGCCTCTTCACTCGTCCACTCATCCTCCTGCCCGCGCATCGATGCCGCCCTTCCTGCTTTCCCGCCGCCTGGTCTTCCCCCCGCCTGAACTCGCCGACCCCGACGGACTGCTGGCCATAGGAGGCGACCTTTCACCCACCCGGCTGATTCTGGCCTACAGTCAGGGCATCTTTCCCTGGTTCAGCGAAGGCGACCCGATCCTCTGGTGGACCCCCTCTCCGCGCCTGATCCTGATCCCCGCCGAGTTTCACCTGCCCCGCCGCCTCGCCCGCACGATCAGGGGGGGACGGTTCGCCATCAGCGCCGACACCGCCTTTGCCCAGGTGATAGCCGGGTGTGCCGCCGCACCCGGTCGCGGTCCGGACAACACCTGGATCACCCCGGCCATGCAACAGGCCTATATCCGTCTCCATACCCTTGGTTTCGCCCACTCCATCGAATGCCGGCAGGACGGTCAACTGGTCGGCGGGCTGTACGGCGTCTGTCTGGACCGGGTCTTCTTCGGCGAATCCATGTTCTCCCTGGTCCGGGATGCCTCCAAGGTCGCCCTGGCAGCCCTGGTTCAGGAGGCCCTGGCCCGAAAGATTGCCCTGATCGACTGCCAGGTGAGCTCGAACCACCTGCTCGGTTTCGGTGCGCGCGAAGTTTCCCGGGCCCATTTCCAAAGCCTGCTGGCCGCCCATATCGACGACTGCCGTCCGCAACCGCCCTGGCGCATCACACCCCGATCCTACGCCTCCAGCTCGAACTCGTAGGTCAGACCGGAGCGGGCAAAGTACCGGTTTATTCTCTGGAGTCCCAAAAGGTTATCAACCTGAAACTGCACCTCCCAGTCGGGCAATTCCGACCTGCCCCGGCCCAGATAGGTGACCTCGACCACCCTCATCTCCTCCGGCGCGTCGGCAAGCAGCAACAGCAGGCGGCGACGCGTCACCTGCATGACGACAATGCCTTGGTTCTTCTCTACTTTCGTCGCCTTCGCCTTCCAGCGTACCGCGACCGCATCTTCCCGCTGGAAGTTGATCTTGGCCAACTGGCCGCATTCCTTCCGATGCAGAGACAACCCCCGTTCACTGAGCAGGCCGATCACTCCCTTATCAAGCGGGGTCGGCTTGCAGCAGGCCGAGGCCTTCAGCACCGTGGGATCCAGGGAATCCAGATCGACCCGGTTGAAACTCCCGGTCGGCGGATTCAGGGGCGGTCCTCCCACATACAGGCCGTTGCAAATCTCGTGAATCAGCCCTCGCATCCGCACCCGGCCCTCACCGATCTGCAGATAGAGGTCATCCAGATCCTGGATATTGAAATAGATCAAAATATAGCGCATGCCCTCCTTGTTAACCACGTTGAAGGGTACCCCATAGCGTCGCAGCTCCTGCCCCAGCACCGAGGCCCCGATCTTGCGCAGGATATCCTCGCGCCGCAGCCGGAACGCCTTGGACAGTTCGGAGCGGGCCTTGGCGGTCTGGCACTGGGCCTGCAAGGCAGGGTCAAACGACACCGGTTCATCCTGCCGCAGGATCTTGACTACGTTGCCGTCGCGCAATTTATGATCAAGTCCGACCCGCTGCATGCCGATCATCCCGCCGACACAGCTGTGACCGATCGCGGTATGGACCCGGAAGGCGAAATCCAGCAAGATCGAGTTCACCGGCAAACAAAACATGTCGCCCTTGGGGGTATAGGTATAGATCTCGTTGCGGCCGCTGGCCGCGATCATCTCACGGTAGGACAAAGAATCGTCGCTGCCGAGGATATCCAGCATCTCCTGGATTTCCTCGAAGTAGCGGTTGTTGCCCTGGGAGTCGGAGGTCCAGTCGCGAAGCAAACCGCGCTGGGCCTGCCGGGCCATCTCGGCGGTACGGATCTTGAACAGGTATTTTTTCCCGTCGATATTGGGCCGGGCATGCAGGCCCTGATAGCCGGTAGGCTTGGGATTGGCGATAAAGTCGCGGATGCTGCGCGGCAGGGGCGGATAAATACTGTTGAGAATGCCCAGGGCCTGATAACAGTCCTCGCTGCTTTCCATCAGCATCAACATTTCCTGCGGACTTTCGATCTCCTTGATCAGAATCTGGCTGCGGATATCGTAATAGGCCCACAGTCCCTTGGTCCGCATGGTGACCTGCCCGGAGATGCCCTTCTGGTCCAGGGCCTGCTGGACATTGTCCACGATTTCCAGTCCCTCCGGATCTTCGCGCAGGGAGTTGATGTGCAGCTGCAACCGGTTGCCCTGACGGGGAAACTTGTAGATCAACGCCAGATTGTACAGCTCGCGCTTGATGGCGTACACCCCCAGAATCGTGGCCATGGGAGCATAAATCGCCAGGGTTTCGTCGGCGATTTTCTGCCGTTTACGCTTGGGCATGCTGGTCAGGGTGCGCAGGTTGTGCAGGCGGTCGGCCAGCTTGACGATCATAACCTCAAGCCTGGCAGCAGCCCCGCTGAATATTTTGCGGTGCACCAATTTCTTGAAGCTCTGCTGATCGCCGGTATAATGGGTAACCTTGGTACAGCCTTCGACAATTGCTGCGACACCGGAGCCGAACTTGTCGGCAAGGATCTCCGTGGTCACCTCCTCCACATCCTCGACCGTATCGTGTAGCAGGGCCGCCGCCAGGATTTCACCATTGCGGATATCCAGCTCCTCCGCCAAAATCCGGGCCACGGAACAGGGGTGCATGATGTAGGGGTCTCCGGAACGACGCCACTGGTCCTGATGGGCCGTGAGCGCAAAATCCAGGGCCCTCCAAAACACATCGGTTTCCGCGCCCTCGCCAAGAAAACCGCGCATGACATCCCGGTACCCTTCAAGATCAAACTTTACATACTGCATCCAGCACCCCGCGCCATCCTTGCTTTTCCTTTCCTTGCCACGCAAATGATGTACAATCGACAATTTCGACCAACAATGCAAGGACCTAGTTTACCAGAGAGTTCCTCCGGAACAAAGCAAATTGCTCGCCCTCCGACAGCGCCACCTTTTCCCGGGAAACAAAATGAGCAGAAGGCATGTTCGCAGAAAACAAAAACGTCCCCTTGGGTTCAAATCTTCCCGTAACGCACGACGCAGCGACCCTGCGCCCTCCCCGCTGTGCGTCCCGATTCTGGACCTACTCGCCGACCGCAACCAGCCGATGCTGATGACCGAGCTGATGCGGGAACTGGGAATCGACAAACGGCGGCTGCCGCAGCTCCAGAACGCCCTGACCCTGCTGATCGAAACCGGCAAGGTCGTCCGCCAGGGGCGACGCTTCGCCATCGGCCAGGGACAGCGGCTGCGGGCCACCATCGACCTGACCACAAAAGGCTTCGGCTTCGCGGTTCCCGTAGGCGAACCCATGAAAAGCGGCAAGGACATCTTCATCCCGGCCCGGTTTCTGAAGGGGGCCAGCCAAGGGGATCTGGTGACGGTCACGCTCTCCCGCTCCTCGGGACGACAACGGGAGGGACGGGTCGAAACCATTCTCAAACGCGGCGTGACCCGGCTTGCCGGGGTGTTCCGCAGCCGGGGCAGGGGCGGCCTGGTCATGCCCGATGACGAGCGCCTGCCCTACACCGTCCTGATTCCGGCAGCCCATACCCGGTCCGCCCCGGACAATGCGGCGGTGCTGGTGGAACTGGCGGACTACGGTTCGGAGAACCAGGGACCCACCGGCCGGGTTCTCGAAGTCCTGGGCGACGCCCGCAGCGTTGCGGTCCAGGTACGCATGGCCGTCTTCCAGGCCGATCTGCACGAAACCTTCCCCGAAGCCGTGGAGCAGGAGGCGAGCGCCCTGTCGCCAGTGACTGCGGCGGACGGGCGTCTTGATCTGCGCCACCTGCCCCATGTCACCATCGACGGTGAAACAGCCCGCGACTTTGACGACGCCATCTGCGTTGAAGAAGACGAAAACGGCTTTACCCTGTATGTCTCCATTGCCGATGTCAGCCACTATGTCCGGCCCGGATCAGCCCTCGACATCGAGGCCTATGCCCGCGGCACCAGTGTGTACCTGCCCGGGCTGGTTCTGCCCATGCTGCCCAAACGGCTCTCCGACGACCTGTGCAGCCTGCTGCCCGATGCGGACCGGGCCGCCTTCACCGCCATTCTCCAGTTCGACACCCAGGGCCGACGCACTGGGATGCGTTTTGCCAAAAGCCTGATCCGCAGCCGCAAGCGGCTGACCTACACCACGGTTTCCCGGCTGCTTGACCAACCGGACGAATTCCGGGGCGAGTATGGCGAGCTGCTGCCCATGCTGCTCTCGGCCGACCGGTTGACGCGGCTTTTGAAACAACACCGCAGCGAACGCGGCAGTCTGGAGTTTGAGATTGCGGAACAGGAAATCAGCCTGCACGGCGACCGGATCGCCGATATCCGTCCGGCTGAACGCAATCGGGCCCATATGCTGATCGAGGACTGCATGCTGGCTGCAAACGAAGCCGTAGCCGAGACCCTGTCCCGGGCCGGACGCAACCTGCTCTTTCGCATCCACGAGCAGCCCGATCCGGAAAAGCTGGAAACCTTCACCAGCGCGGCCAAAATCATGGGACTGCAGCTGCCGAAATTTGCCGTCACCCCGACCTGGTTTGCCCAGGTCATTCGCCTGGCCCACAACTCGCCTGCCGAGTACGTTGTCAACAACCTGCTGCTCCGCGCCATGCAGCAGGCCCGCTACAGTCCGGAGAACCTTGGGCATTTCGGCTTGGCAGCCCCCTTCTACACCCATTTCACCTCGCCGATCCGCCGCTACCCCGACCTGCTGGTCCATCGCGCCCTCCAGGCATGGCTGCTACACCTCCCGGAAGAGGCAACCGCCCTTGTACCCGATGCCCGCACCTCACTTGAAGAGACGGGACTGCATCTCTCCCAGTGTGAACGCAAGGCGGTGGATGCCGAACGCGACGCCAATGCCCGCTGCGCCGCCCTCTTCCTGCTTGACCGGGAGGGCGAGGAGTTCGACGCCGTCATCTCCGGGGTCACGGCCTTCGGGCTCTACGTCAGCCTGGAAGAAAGCCATATCAGCGGCCTGGTTCCGCTCACCACCATGACCGACGACTTTTATCTGCACGACAGCCGACGCCACCGCCTGATCGGGGAGGGCTCCAACAGGATCTACCAGCTGGGCGGCCAGCTCCGGGTCCGGCTCGAACACGTCGACCTGCCCCGCAAGCGGATCACCTTTACCCTGGCGCACCTCGCCCCGGAGCACCACGGATGAGCGCCGTTCGTTTTCCTTGACGAACAGCGGCAAGTTCAATAAAAAGTCGGCGTCAACGCTCTGCGATTCCGAACATTTCGTTCGCTGTCCGCAGACATCTTTTCTCTTCTCTTCAGGAGAACACACATGGAAAACAGCAACTGGCTGGTCGAGTTTCTTGCCAGCCCTTTCTGGCGCGGCCTGCTCATCGGTTTGCTGATCGCGGCGATCTTGTGGATACGGGGCTGGCTGAATGCCAGGGCACTGGAAAAAAGCATGAAAAAACTGCGCGAACACCTGCACACCAAACTGGAGATCGACGCTGCCGAAACCGAACGCCGCAAGGCGGAATTTGACCAGGTCAAGCAGGAGCGCGATAACCTGCGCAACATGGTCCAGCTCCTCAACCAGAAGCCCGGCCGCCAGGAACTGCGCCAGATGCAGGTCTATCAGAAGGCGATTGAAATCATGTATGAAAAATCGCCGGGCTTTGCCCCTGCCTGGCAGATCACCCTCAAGGAGGCTGAAGAGGAGATCAAACAGGCCGAGCGCGGCATCATCCCCTTCTTCCGGCGGATGACCACCGGCAGCAATCCCGGATCGGACAAGGCCGGGAAAAAGCCGCTGGAGCTGGAACAGTCCGCGGGCCGCTGACAGGCATGAACAACACAGCCAGCGCCGACCTGCACCAGACAAGTCTGATCCTGGTTGGGCCGAAGTTCCCGGAAAACATCGGGGCTTCGGCCCGCATTGCTTCCAATTTCGGACTGGAAGGTCTGGTCGTGGTCAGCGACGAGCAGTTCGACAAGGAGCGAATGCTCAAAATGGCCACCCACAAGGCGGCGCACCTGATCAGGAAGATGCGGGTCTGCCGCACCGTGGCCGAGGCTGCCGCGCCGTTCAACTTCATTGTCGGCACCACGGCCCGCCGGGGTCGACATCGACCGCAGGATCAGACCCCGCGCGAGGTCATGGAAGAGCTGGTTCCACTCCTGGCGGGCGGCAAGGCGGCCCTGATGTTCGGTCCGGAAAGTTCGGGCCTCAGCAACGAAGACCTCGACTTCTGCCAGTTTGCCTCGACCATCCCCACCGCCGGGTTCTCCTCGCTCAACCTGGCCCAGGCCGTGGCCATTCACTGCTACGAACTCTACACCGCGCTCCAGCCCCATCCCTTCGCGGCGGTCCCCAAATCCGAGTATGCCAACTCGTTTGAACTGGAAGGCATGTATGCGCATATAGAGGAGGCGCTGACCGAAATCACCTTCCTCCATGAAACCAACCATGCCTACTGGATGCGCTGTATCCGTCAGTTTCTCGGCCGGATTCACCTGAAGAAAAAGGATGCCAGCATGATTCGCGGCGTCTGTCGCCGACTGCTCTGGCACAGCCGGCATGAGCGGTCTCTTGCCGAGGCACCCGCCGATTTCCCCGTCCACGAGAACGCCCCGGGCCAGAGCTAGACTCCGGCCGCAAACGCCTACAGTCCCAGCAGGGGGCAGTCCGCGCAGTTGGGTTTGCTTTTTTTACAGTAGGTCTTGCCGATACGGACCAGCAGGGCGTGGTACTCGTTGTACAGCTGCGGGTCGCTTTCCAGATTGTCCATGAACAGTTCCTGGACACGGTGATAGTCAAACGGTTCGTCGAGCAGCTGGTGGCGGGACAAAATCCGGCAGGTATAGGCGTCCACCACAAAAATCGGCAGACCAGCGGCATACAGGAGGATGGAGTCCGCTGTTTCCGGACCGATCCCCCGTATAGCCAGCAGTTGAGCGCGCAGGGTGGAAAGCGGTTGCGCCAGCGCGGCCGCCGGATCGCCGCCGTATTCGTTGTCGATCCACTCGAGCAGGTTGCGGAGTCGGCCGGCCTTGATATTGTAGTAGCCAGCCGGGCGGATGTATTCGGCCAGCAGGCCGACCGGCAATCCGGAAAGACCTGCGGGCGATAACACCCCGGCATCCCTGAGGTTGGTTATCGCCCGCTCGACGTTCTTCCAGTTGGTATTCTGGGTCAGGATGGCCCCCACCATCACCTCGAACGGTGTTTCCGCCGGCCACCAGTGCTGCGGACCGAACCGCTCCCGCATCCGGTCGTAAAGGAGGCGGAGCCGCTGGGCGGTGCGCACCGCCTCAGTCTCCCAGACAAATACCGATATCGCGGGCAGTCTGGACCTTGTCGCTCTCCAGATCCACCTTTTTCCGGCGACGGATCGCCTCCTCGATGGGCACGGCGGTCATGTCCGGCGGCACCCAGGCGACCATGTGGTCGAAGATCCGCGCCTCGGCCATCCGCACCGCGGCCGCGCCAAAGCGCAGGGCCAGCAGACGGTCGAAGGTGGTGGGAGAACCGCCGCGCTGCAAATGGCCCAGGACCAGGGAGCGGGTATCCTTGCCGGTCCGTTGCCGGATCTGATTGGCCACCCACTCGCCGACGCCTCCCAGCACCAGTTCGGAGCGGCCGATTTCACCCTGCCCCTTGCTGATCACCTCGCCGCCCTCGGCCCGCGCGCCCTCGGCCACAACCACGATCGAATAGTGCTTGTCGTGCAGTTCGTTGTCGGCGATCTTGGCGCAGACCGAATCAAGCCGGAAAGGAATTTCCGGGATGAGAATCGCATCCGCACCGCCGGAGATGCCCGAATACAGGGCGATCCAGCCGGAGTCACGCCCCATGACCTCGACCACCATCACCCGATCGTGCGATTTAGCCGTGGAGTGCAGCTTGTCGATGGCATCGGTGGCGGTGGAGACCGCGGTATCGAACCCGAAGGTTCGGTCAGTGGCTTCAAGGTCGTTGTCAATGGTCTTGGGCACGCCGATGACCGGCATGCCTTTCTGGGCGAAGCGGTGCGCAATCTCCAGGCTGCCGTCGCCCCCCACCGCGATGTGGCAGAAAAAGCCCATCCGGTTGAAGGCGTTAAGCAGCTTGTCGGAAATATCGATGATCTGAATCTCGCCGGCAAGGTTTTCCACCGGCTTGGCAAAAGGATTGCCCTTGTTGGTCGATCCCAGAATGGTGCCGCCCTGGGAAAGAATCCCCTCGACCTCTTCCGGGACCAGGCGGACCAGATCGTCGCGGTCGAGAAGACCTCTATAACCCGACCGGCTGCCGTAGACTTCCCAGCCCTTGCGCGTGGCCGACTTGACCACGGCGAAAATAACGGCATTCAAACCCGGCGCGTCGCCACCGCCCGTTGAAATAAGCAACTTTTTATTCATTGCCAAAACCTCTTTCCCCCAAAAAAATGTTCAACCGCAGAACAGAAGCCAACAGACCCTGTCCGAAAAAGTCCATCCCAGAGACGGTACTTATTTTCCCATGGTTTTGCATCCAATAAAATTTTCCAAAATCCTTTCCCTTCGCTCTCTCCCGGGTTCAAATCCGGCCGGAACTTGATAGCCACACCGCTTCCGGCCCCTTTTCCGGGAAAACAGCTGTTGACGCCGCCCTGTTTGATTCTTACTCTTGCCTGCATTCAGGTTCCTTCTTCCCCTTTGGGAGAGGGGCGACAACTTTTTCCCGAGGAGGCAGCATGCTTGCAGTAACATCATTGGCCATAGCCAAGCTCAAGGCCTATCTGGAGCAGCACAGTACCAGCTCGGCCCTGCGGGTTGCCCTGATGCAGGGCGGCTGAAGAGGACCATCGCTTGGCTTGGCTCTGGATGAGCCACAAGACGGTGACACGACCTTCCATCAAGATGGTTTGACCTTTCTCATCGACCAGAAGCTGCTTGAGCGGTATGGTGGAATCAAGGTCGATTTCATCGAAGCCGGATACCGATCCGGATTTTCCATTACCTCAACCAGACCGATCGGCAGCCAGGGCGGCAGTTGCAGCTATGGCGGCGACTCGGACGCATGCGGCGGTTCGTGCGGATAACCGTCTTCCTTGGGTTTGTCGCAGGTATAAATTGAAGTGGAATTTGGGCGCCGGCCGCACCCCGCCTCCTTATTTCCGCATCGTTCACGGAGGCATGTATGTTTGAAGTAACAGCGCTCGCCCAGAGCAACCTCAAGTCCTATATGGAGGAAAACAAGATCACATCAGCCCTGCGGGTCGCCCTGATGCAGGGCGGGTGCAGCGGCCCTGCCCTGGCCCTGGCCCTGGATGATTCCACGGCCCAGGACAAGGTCTTTAAGGAAGACGGACTGACCTTCCTGGTCGACCAGGAGCTGCTGCAACAGTGCGGTTCGATCAAAATCGATTTCGTCGATGCCGGATATCGCTCCGGATTCTCCATCACCTCGGCCAACCCGGTCGGCGGTGGGGGAGCTTGCAGTTCCTGCGGCGGCACCTGCCCCTGATTCGCACGCCGTCTCCCGCTCGCCTCGGTCGGGATGGACCACCATGGCCCATCCCGGCTTTTTCGCGGAGAAAATCAGGCGCGGTATCACCCCGGAACCACAGCCGCTGTTCTTGCTGCCCTACGTTCCTTTTTTCCGGAGGTTCCCATGTTTACCATCAGTTCCCTTGCCTTTGACAAACTCAAGACCTATCTGGAACAGAACAAGGTCAACTCGGCGGTGCGCATCCTGCCGATGCAGAACAGCGGTTGCGTCGGTTCGCCCCTGGGCATGGCGCTGGACACCGCCAAGGAGACCGATCTGCTCTATGAAGAGGGCACGTTGCGTTTTCTGGTGGCGGAAGACCTGCAGGAACGCTGCGGCGCCATCACAATCGATTTCATCGAGGCTGGTTTCCGCTCCGGATTTTCCATCACCACGGAACATCCCCTCAGTGTGCCCGACAACTGCTGCGGCGGCACGACCTGCGGCGGAACCTGCACCGAACAGACCGACTAAACGCGGTTTCTCCCTCCTTCCCTCCCCGCACCATCCGCCGGGACGACACCCGCCTTCCGCCCTTGCTCAATCGCCTCTTTTTCTTTGTGCCAAAATCTTGACACACGCTCATCCCGCCTTATCTTTTTCCCCGTACGATACGACTATCCCTTTGTGGGCAACAGAGTCTGCACAAGATAAGGAGATCATATATGCAACCCGATAAATTCACACTGAAATCCCAGGAAGCGATCCAGGCCGCGCAACAGCTGGCCCAGGGCAACAGCAATCAGGAACTCCAGCCGGAACATCTGCTCAAGGCGCTTCTCGAACAGCCCGAAGGCGTGGTGGTTCCGGTCTTGCAAAAAATGGGGGTCACCCCCAGCGTGATCCTGAGCGAAACCAACCAGCTGATCGAACAGCTCCCCAAGGTCAGCGGGACGGGCGCCAATCAGACCTATGCCTCGGCTGTCTTCCGCCGGTTGCTCGACCAGGCGTGGAAAAGCGCCGACACCATGCAAGACGAGTACATCAGCCAGGAACACCTGGTTCTGAGCATGCTCGCCGACTCCACGCTCAAGGTCACGGCCATGCTCAACCGGCACGGCATCACGGGCGAATCGTTCCTCCAGGCCCTGACCACCGTGCGCGGCAGCCAGCGGGTTACCGACCCCTATCCGGAAGAAAAATACCAGGCCCTTGAAAAGTACGCCCGCAACCTGACCGACGTGGCCCGGAGCGGCAAGCTCGACCCGGTTATCGGCCGGGATGAGGAAATCCGTCGGGTCGTGCAGGTGCTGTCCCGCCGGACCAAGAACAACCCGGTGCTGATCGGCGAACCCGGAGTCGGCAAGACCGCCATAGTCGAAGGCCTGGCGCAGCGGATCGTCAACGGTGACATCCCCTCGACCTTGCAGGGCAAACAGGTCGTCGCGCTGGACCTGGGCGCTCTGGTGGCCGGCGCCAAATACCGGGGCGAGTTTGAAGACCGGCTCAAGGCGGTGCTCAAAGAGGTGGAAAACCGCGCCGGCGAGATCATTCTTTTCATCGACGAGATGCACACCCTGGTCGGTGCGGGCGCGGCCGAAGGTTCGATGGATGCCTCCAACATGCTCAAGCCCGCGCTGGCCCGGGGCGAACTGCACTGCGTCGGCGCGACCACCCTGGATGAATACCGGAAGTATATCGAAAAGGACGCGGCCCTTGAGCGCCGCTTCCAGCCGGTGCTGGTGCAGGAGCCAAGCGAAGAGGACACCATCGCCATTCTCCGGGGCATCAAGGAAAAATATGAGGTCCACCACGGGGTGCGCATCCAGGATGCCGCGACCGTGGCCGCGGTCACCCTGTCAAGCCGCTACATCACCGACCGCTTCCTTCCCGACAAGGCCATCGACCTGATTGACGAGGCCGCGTCCCGGTTGCGGATCGAAATCGATTCCATGCCGACCGAGATTGACCAGATGGAGCGCAAGAAAATCAAACTCAAGATTGAACAGGAGGCCCTGAAAAAGGAAAAAGACGAGGCCTCGGCGGAACAGCTGACCCGGGTCGGGGAAGAGCTGGCCAATCTCGACGAGGAACTCGCTGCCATGAAGGGGCAGTGGACCCTGGAAAAGGAGATCATCCAGTCGATCCGCGACATCAAGACCCAGATCGATCAGGCCCGCATGGAAGAGCAGCAGGCCGAACGGCAGGGACTTCTGAGTAAGGTTGCGGAAATCCGCTATGGTCGCATCGTCGAGCTGACCAAGGCCCTGGACGAGGCCAACGCCCGGCTGGCCGAGATTCAAAGCGAGCACCAGATGCTGAAAGAGGAGGTTTCGGCCGAGGACGTGGCCTCTGTGGTCGCCAAGTGGACCGGCATTCCGGTGGACAAACTCCTGGAGGGCGAGAAGGAAAAACTGGTGCAGGCAGAGAGTCTGCTGGGCAAGCGGGTCATCGGTCAGGAGGAGGCGGTCGGCGTGGTGGCCAATGCGGTACGCCGGGCCCGGGCCGGGTTGCAGGATCCGGACCGGCCGCTGGGCAGCTTTATCTTCCTCGGCCCGACCGGGGTCGGCAAAACCGAGCTGGCGCGCAGCCTGGCCGAATTCCTCTTCGACTCCGAACAGGCGATGATCCGGATCGATATGTCCGAGTACATGGAAAAGCATTCCGTGTCCCGGCTGATCGGAGCGCCTCCGGGCTATGTCGGCTACGACGAGGGCGGCATGCTGACCGAGGCGGTCCGGCGACGCCCCTATTCGGTCATCCTCCTCGACGAGATCGAAAAGGCGCACCCGGATGTGTTCAACGTGCTGCTGCAAGTGCTGGACGACGGCCGCATGACCGACGGCAAGGGCCGGACCGTGGATTTCAAGAACACCATCCTGATCATGACCTCCAACCTCGGCAGTCAGATCATCATGGAGATGGCCCAGGTCGATCAGGAGGCGATGCACCGGAGGATCGACGAGCTGCTGCACCGCCAGTTCAAACCAGAATTCCTCAACCGGATCGATGCGATCATTACCTTCAACGCCCTGCGGCGCGAGGATCTGGCCCGCATCGTGGACATCCAGATCGAACGGATGGCCAAACGCCTGGCTGAACGCAACTTCACGGTCAGCCTGACCGAGGCGGCCAAGGAATTTCTGGTGGAAACCGGCTACGACCCGAACTTCGGAGCCCGGCCGCTGAAGAGGGCCATCCAGCGGTACATCGAGGATCCGCTGGCCCTGGAGATTCTCGAAAATCACTTCAGCGAGGGCGACCACATCCACATCGATCGGGGCCAGGACAATCGTCTGACCTTCTCCCGATAACTTCTTGCCCTCCTCTCCGGCGCACCTGCCGGAGAGGAGGGCTACCTGGTATATTTACCCAAAACATCCTTTGCAAACCCGACCTCCCCGGGTAGTCTTGAACCACCTTGTCTGCAAACGGCGTTGAATCGTGCAGAGGTTGCCACACCCGACGCTGTATGATCCACCCATGCTCCGGATACTTTGGGTTGCCCCCTATGCCTTCGGTTCTTTCATCGTTTGTCCTGCCAGCCGCTTGCGCGCACCGTAGCGGAGCTTCCCGCCGGATTGCCCAAGACACGCTTCGCGCACTCGCCACGCTGCTCGCGCTCGTCTGTCTCGTTCTTCTGGGCAGCACTCCAGCCCTTGCCGCGCCGCCTGGGATTCGCATCGTTCTTGCGGGCAAGCTCACCGACAAACAGAAAGATAACATTCTCAGCAACCTCTCCCTGGAGCGGATGCCCAAGGACAGAAAGATCTCGGAACTCACGCTGCAACGGCTGTACGCGAAAATATCGGAAGAGGCGGTCACGGCCATGGAACCGTTCGGCTATTACGAGGCCCTGGCGGAAACCACGTTGCAGAAAACAGAAGAGGGCCAGCAGATCACGGTGACGGTCACTCCCGGGCCACCGGTCACGGTGAGGGAGCTGGAAATCCTGGTCGCCGGCGCGGGCAGGGAAGATCCGGCCATCCAGGAGGCCATTGCCGCCTTCCCGCTACAAGACGGCGATGTTCTGAACCATAGCGTCTATGAGTCGGGCAAGGACGATCTGATCACCGCGGCCCTGTCCGCAGGCTACAACAAGGCCTTCATCAACAGCGCTCGGGTTTCGGTGTACCGCGACGACCTCAGGGCGGATCTGCGCCTGTCTCTGGAAACCGGCCCGCAGTACACGATCGGCCCCATCACTTTTGAAACGGACAGCCTCGACCACAAGCTCCTCCACACAATGCTGCCGGTCCGGGAAGGCG
Source organism: Desulfobulbus sp. (assembly GCA_050952385.1). Lineage (GTDB taxonomy): Bacteria > Desulfobacterota > Desulfobulbia > Desulfobulbales > Desulfobulbaceae > Desulfobulbus. The sequence goes on from JBMNKV010000001.1 coordinate 876,551, forward strand.
AGCCCTTTTCTCCCCGGAACCTGACCCTTATCCGCCAGACCCTGTTCAATGCCAACTATTTCGACCATGTCGAGCTCACATACAACCTCGACCAGGTCACGACCGAACCCCATGCCGTTCCGATCACCGTGGCGCTGACGCCCTCGGCAACCCATCAGTACGGCGTCGGTGTCGGGTACGGCACCGACACCGGAGTGCGCGGCACCCTGGAATATACCGACCGGCTGGTCAACAGCCGGGGGCACCAGTTTGCCCTGCAGTTGCGACCATCCCAGCGAAAATCAACGGCCGCCACCACCTACATCATTCCCCTGGGCAATCCCCGGCGCGACCGGATGACCCTGGGGGGCCAGTACACCTCGGAAAGCTTCGACGAAACCGATATCGAGTCGCTGGATCTGGCGACCACCCGCGACTGGATTCGCGACACCTGGGATCTCTCTGTTTTTCTGCGCTACCTCGATGAAGATTACGAGGTGGGCTCTTCAGACAGCGGCCATGACCGGTTCCTGATCCCCGGCGTCAAGGGCACCGTCTTCTGGACCGACGACCGGGTCTCGACGAACCGGGGCATCCGGCTCAACGCCATGGTCCAGGGCGGCAATACAGGCGCGCTTTCCGACGCCGATTTCCTCCAGACCACCCTGCGCGGCAAGGGCATCTACCGGCTGAACGAACAATGGCGACTGATCGGCCGGGCCGATCTGGGGGCGACCATGGTGGACAACACGCAAGACATTCCCCCCTCACTCCGTTTCTATGCGGGCGGCGACCAGAGCGTCCGCGGGTACGGCTACAAGGCCATCGGCCCGAAGGATGCCGAAGGCCGGGTGCTCGGCGGACGACACCTCCTCCTCTACAGCATGGAGATGGAGCGGGCGCTGTCCGGCTCCTGGAGCATGGCAGCCTTCTGCGACTCGGGCACGGCGACCAACTCCTTTTCCGATCTCGACATGCACTCGGGCGCGGGCCTCGGGGTTCGCTGGAGCGGCGCCTTCGGCCAACTGCGGGTCGACGTGGCCAAGCCCATTGACAGCGATGGTTCCTGGCGCATCCACCTTTCACTGGGAGCGGATCTCTGATGCATACCTGGCTGCGTTCCACCCTGATTGGCTGCGGACTGCTTTTTTTCACCACCATGGCGCTGTTGGCCTTTTTGCTCGGCACCACCACCGGCCTCCAGGCCCTGAGCGCCATGGCGGTGCACTTCGGCAAGGGAACAATCAGCATCGGCAAGGCTTCGGGCACCCTGCTGAGCCCGCTGCATCTCCAGGATCTCCGCTATAGCGACGGCAACAGCACCTACGAGTTCAAGAGCCTTGAGCTGCACTGGATGCCGACCCGGCTTTTCCAGCGCGAACTCCGTATCAGGCGGCTAGCCGCCACCGGGGTCCGCATCGATCCCGGTCAGAGCGCCGCGAGCGAAAAGTCCGGCGAGCCCCCCACCCTGTCCGACATTTCCCTGCCCGGAAAGGTGCTGGTCGAAGAGGTCGACATCCAGCCGCTCACCCTGGTCGCCGACAAGGAAAGCCCCACGGAAATCCGGCGCATCGCCCTCAAACAGTGTTCTTTCAGCGGCAGTGCGTTCCAAATCGACGAACTGCTGGTCGCGTTTCTGGACAATCTGCTCACCCTGGGCGGGCAACTGCAAACAACAGGCAATTACCCTATGCAGTGGCGCGTGGCGCTCCAGGCGCATCCGCCTGAGTACCAGCCCCTGGACCTGCATGCCGCGATTTCAGGCTCCCCGGCCGAGCTGACAATCGATGCAAACCTGACCGCTCCGGTCGCCACGCGCCTCAAAGCCACGGTGCGGGACACGCTGAGCGCCGCCAAATGGGACCTCTTGCTGACCAGTCCGACGGTTGCCCTGCAGGCCATCAACAAAAACTGGCCTGATCAGCAACTGGCCGACCTGCGCATCAGCGGCAAGGGGGATCTGGAAAACTATGCGCTTTCCATCCAGGTCTCGACAGAAAAGATTCGAGACATCGAGGGGCTGACCTCTCTCAAGTCGGAACTGAAGGGCAACCTGGACGGGATACGCCTGGAGCAGCTGACCTTCAACAACGGCCCCACGCAACTGGCAGTCAAGGGCGACCTGCACTGGCAACCCAACCTGCGCTGGCAGGCTGAGGTCGACGGGGCCCATGTCGATCCCGGCCTGCTTGCGGCGGACTGGCCCGGCAACCTGAGCTGCACCCTGCGCACCAGCGGCGAAATGACCGACAAAGGCGTCAAGGCCTCTGTGCTGATGCCCCAACTGCAAGGACAGCTGCGCAAGTACCCCGTACAGGGACAGGCGGAAATCCATATCGACGGCAAACAGCTGCGCATTCCCAAACTGGCCCTGAAAAGCGGCACAACCTCGTTGCAGGCGCAGGGAGCCATGGCGGACAAGATCGACCTGAGCCTTGCCATGCAGGCACCCGACCTGCGCACGCTGCATACCAAAGCGCGCGGCAAGCTGGACCTTCGGGCAACCCTTGCCGGAACAGCCAAGGCGCCGCAGCTGCACCTGGATCTGGAAGGCTCTGACCTGGCGCTGCAGGATGCCAGGATCAAACAGATCACCCTTGGCGCCAAAGGGGAACTTTCCCAAAAGGGCACAATCCAGGCCAAGCTTGCCCTGGGCCAGGTCCGTCAGGGAGCCTACAAGCTGGATTCGCTCCAAATGCTTGTTGACGGCAGACTGGCCAGCCACACGCTTTCCCTCACCGGAAGCGGGCCCGATCTCAACGGCGCGCTCGTGCTCAAGGGGCGGGTTGCCGACGAAACCTGGCACGGCATGCTGCAGGAAACGGAACTGACGGCCCCCTTGGTCGGCTCCTGGAAACAAGCGAAGCCAGCTGCCCTGACCGTTTCCGCCCACCAGGCAAAGTTGGCTCCCTTCAGCCTGCTTTCCGGCGAAGATGCAGAATTGCGGGTATCGGGCGACTGGGAAAAAGCGTCGGGCACATGGCAAGCCCATGCCGCGCTGAAGGCCTTTCCCCTTCTCCGGCTCAACCCCGAGCTGGAAGAGCGGCCCTGGACACTGGACGGCCGGATCAACACCACCCTCGACGCCTCCGGCAAGGCCGGGCGCATTGCTCAGGCCAAGGCCCTGCTTGAAACAGTTAACACCAGGCTACGTGTGCATGCCGAGGGGTACGATAAACAGGAGTTTACCTGGAAAACCAACACGATCCGGGCAAATTACGCAGGCAGCGCACTCCGCATCAACCTGGAGAGCGTGCTGGCGGATGAGAGCCATATTCGCGGCAATCTCGGCATGCGCGTTGCCGACTTGCAGACAGCGGATTTTCTCCGGATTCCCATGCGGGGCGACCTGAACATCCAAATCAAAGATCTCAGCCCGATTTTCGCGCTCAGCAACCATACAGTGAAACTCTCCGGCAGCATCCAGGGACGATGTGCCATTGCGGGCTCGCCGGCCCAACCGGAACTGAC
>JBMNKV010000001.1:887500-2923012 GCA_050952385.1 Desulfobulbus sp.
AGCGAACGGGGCCCGCGGTCTGACCCAACTCAAACCGAAAACCGCCGCCGGACTTGGCGTGCGCAACATTCACGATCCCCTGGATAACCTGCAGGGCGGGGCGCGATACCTGGCGAGATGTATCCGCACCTTTGGGGATGAAGAATTGGGTTTGGTCGCCTATAACAGAGGCCCTTTTGCCGTCAAGAAAATGCAAAAAAAATACAAAAGCACCAAGCAAAACAATCCCTTTGTAAAACGGGTCAAGGCTGCCCAGCGCCATTATATAAAAACAGCAACGATCGAATACAAAAAACCGCCCACCACGGCGAACCATCAGTCGATCTGAGCCAACGCGATCTTTCTGGCAGCTCACAGATAGCTCACCAACAACTAAACGCCCGCCGTTCTTCAAGAGAACGACGGGCGTTTTTATTTGATGCCATCACAATCATCGCCGTGCACGTGGCAGCCTGCAAGGAAGACCTGGACAGACAGAGTGCGCTATATCTCAGCGTACCTCAAAAAACCGGAAGCGCCCTACCCTTCCCCGCCGTACCGGGACAACCGCCCAGCTCAATCCAGCGGATCAAAGGCGTCTTTGCCCGCATAGCACATCGGGCAGACCCAGGCTTCCGGCAAATCCTCGAACGCCACCCCCGGAGGGATGGCATTCATCGCATCGCCAACAGCCCAGTCATAGACATACCCGCAGTTGACGCATATATAACGCGCTGTCTTTTCTGCTTTCTCCATCTGCCTACACAGAAAAATACTTGGCCTGGGGATGATGGACAACAATCGCCGAGGTGCTCTGCTCGGGGATCATCATCATGTTCTCGGTCAGGGTTATGCCGATCCGTTCGGGTCGAAGCAGGGCAAAAACCGGTTTCTGGGCCTCCAGATCCGGACAGGCCGGATACCCGAATCCGTAGCGCGATCCCTGATACTTCTGGGTGGAGGCGCCGAACAGTTCCTGGGGCGTCCCGCCGATCCCCATTTCGTCGCGCATCACTCCATGCCAGTATTCGGCAAGGGCATCGGTGACCTCCACACTGAAACCGTGCAGCAACAGATACTCGTGGTAGGCGTTTTCCTGGTACAAACGAGCGGTCTCCTCGCTGATCCGGCTGCCGATCGTAACCACGAAAAATCCGGCAATATCACCGCCCTCTTCCGCAGAGCGGAAATAATCGGCAATACAGAGTCCGGGCGCTTCGCTCTGGCGGGGAAAGTCGAACCGATGTACCTGGTCCCCATCTTCCACACACAGAGTCTCACCTTCGGCATGGCAGGCAAAATACCCGTAGCTGACCTTGGGCTCCAGCCAACGCTCAGCAAGGGCCTGCTCCTGAAGGGCTTGGTAACGCGGCCGAACGGTCTCCTCGATCAGGGCCTCATACTCGGCGGCACTCAATTTCCCGCGACGATACCCCCATCGCCCACGAAACAGAGCCTCCACATTGACCAGCGGAAAAAGATCGCGGGAATCGATCTCTTCCACATAGCGCTGACCAAGAAAAGGCGGCACCGGCACGGGAACGTCATGGGCCACCTCGCTCACCCTGACCCCCGGTTTCAGGGGCCGCACAGCGGTCTGTACATCCCAGACCGTGGACTGCAGCGTGCCCTCCTCAAAGGCCTGCACCGCCTTCAGCGCGGCAAAGGCGTCGGCGCAGTACACCACCGGGTTGCCGCCATAACCGGGAACACAGGATTCCGCCACGAATTTCGCGGTCAGGGCCGCTCCGCCCAACAGGATCGGCGCGGTCAGCCCCGCGTCCCGGTACTGCGGCATGGACTCCTGCATGACAATGGCCGACTTGACCAGAAGCCCGCTCAGGCCGATCAGATCCACCTGGTACTCCCGCGCCTTCTCGATCACGGTTTCCACCGGCACCTTGATGCCGATATTGTAGACCTGGTAGCCGTTGTTGGAGAGGATGATATCCACCAGGTTTTTACCGATATCATGCACATCGCCCTGCACCGTGGCCAGCAGCACCTTGGTTGCCGCGTCAGCCCCGGTTTTGTCCATATACGGTTCCAGCCGGGTCACCGCCTCCTTCATCACCTCTGCCGACTGCAGCACGAACGGCAGCAGGATCTCCCCCTTGCCGAACAGTTCGCCCACATGGCGCATCGCGGGCACCAGAATCTGGTTGATGATCTCAAGCGGCTGGAAACGCTGGCGAACAATGGCCAACACATCCTCCAGCTCGTCCTTGTCGCCGTTCAGCACCTTGCGAAACAGCTGTTCCTCCGGGACCGCCTTGTGCTCCTCTTCCTCCTCACCGGCAGTCGCGGAGGCTTTACTAAAGTGGTCGATAAAGCCCAGCAGGGGATCCTGTCCATCCTTCCATGGCCGGTTGTAGAGCAGAGCAAGACTGACCTCCCGGTCCTCGGCAGATATCTTGGCCAACGGAATGATGCGTGCCGTGTCGACGATGGCCGCGTCCAAGCCAGCCTCCACCGCCTCGTGCAGGAAAACCGAATTGAGCACCCGCCGGGCCGCAGGGGACAGGCCAAAGGAGATATTGCTCAGGCCGAGCACGGTCATGCAGCCCGGCAGCTCCGCCTTGATCCGGCGAATCCCCTCCAGGGTCTGGATGGCGGCATCCTTGAGCGAGGCATCGCCGGAACCCACCGTAAAGGTCAGGCAGTCAAAGAGCAGATCCCAGGGGCGCAGGCCGCATTCCTGCACCGCCATCTCATGAATCCTCACGGCAATGCGCAGCTTGTCCTCCGCGGTCATGGCCATGCCCTGCTCATCGATGGTCAGCGCGACCACGGCGGCACCGTACTTTTTGGCTGCCGTGCAAATCCGGCGCAAGGTGGTTCCGCCGTCTTCGAGGTTGACCGAGTTGACGATGGCCCGACCGGGATAAATTTTCAAACAGGCTTCGATACACTCGGGCGTGGTCGAATCGATCATCAGCGGCGCCTTGAGTCCGCCAGCGCACATCCGGACCAGGGTGGTCAGATCCTCGGCCTCGTTGCGGCCCGCATAGGCGGTGCACAGATCGATGACATGGGCGCCCTTGGCCTCCTGCTCCACCGCAATCTTCAGGCATCCCTCGTAGTCATCGGCCAGCAGCAGCTCCCGAAACTTCTTCGACCCATTGGCATTGGCCCGCTCGCCGATGAACAGCGGCGAGATATCCTGCTGGAGCTCCACAGCCTGGTACAAACTGGCAACCGATGGCTTCATTGCCGCACCTCCCGACGGGCGGGGCGAACCCCGGCAAGCGCCTCGACCAGCACGCGGGTATGCTGCGGCGTGGTGCCGCAGCAGCCGCCGACCACGCTGACTCCATATTCGGTGACAAAACGCTTCATCTGCTCGGCATAGGCTTCAGGCGTCAGCGGGTAGCAGGTTTTCCCGTCCAGCACCTCGGGCAGGCCCTGATTGGGAACGCAGGAAATCCTGCCCGGCCAGTTCTGGCTGAGGTAGCGGATATGCGACTCCATATCCGTGGGCCCGGTGGCGCAGTTCAGGCCGAAGGAAAAGAGCGGATACGGCTCGAAGGTGACCGCGGCCGCGGCAATATCCGAGCCAACCAGCATGGTTCCGGTCCGTTCAATGGTCACCGAAACCATCACCGGCGCGGTGCTGCCCAGCTCCTCCAGGATGGTGAAGCAGGTGGTCAGCGCGGCTTTGATCTGCAAAAGATCCTGACACGTCTCGATGATCAGCATATCCGCACCGGCCCGCACCAGGGCACGAATCTGCTCGGCATAGGCATCGGCCAGCTCCTGCACCGAAATATGGCCCAGCGAGGGCAGCTTGGTCCCCGGCCCGATGGAACCGGCAACATAGGTATCGGCCTTGCCGCCGATGGCCTCGCGGGCATGGGCGACCGCCGCCTCGTTGATCTCCGCGACCCGGTCGGCAAGCCCGTATTCCGCCAAAACGACCCGATTGGCGCCGAAGGTGTTGGTTTCCAAAACCATGGCCCCGGCCTCGACAAAGCTGCGATGCAGCTCAACAATGGCCGAAGGTGCGGTCAGATTGAGCAGTTCGTTGCACCCTTCCCGGCCCTCCCAGGCGGAAACAGGGATGGCCATCTCCTGAAGATTCGTGCCGCAGGCGCCGTCGAGGATGAGCAATTCGTGTTCGTGGATGTGCATTGTGGATAAAAGACTCCTTCCTGAATGAAAAAGCGGTTTCCCGCGCAGGGAAGCCGCCACGAAAACAAGGACAAAAAAGAAGGCGGGTGAAGCCCCGCCCGCCCCGGTATTGTACGGAAGAACCGGCAAGTCCGCATCTGTTTTTTGCACGCGACAGTCCCCGGTTTGCTTCCGGCTCGCACAGGTGCGCAGGCCGCCTCATACGGCCCTTTTCTTTCCCGACCGGTACAGCACCCAGCCCGGCTCAGGCATGTAACCCCATACCGGCATACAGCGGCGACGGCACTGTCGGGTATGCCCGGGGCGGATCACAATCAAACATCCTCTCCATCGCCCATCTGCTTCTCAAACGACTGGCGCACCAGACCCATGACATACGGCAGTTCATCGACCTTACTCAGCCCCACCTCAATGTCGCCATTGCCCCAGCGACCTTTATTTGTGACATCCTGAGCTAACCCCTTGGGGTCGTGAAGTTCATGGAACTTCATATTCAAAGACAGGCGCAAACGACTCTTTTGCGGCACCACGTCGACGAAATTCGTCTCAGCCTTGTAGGCGATATAGAGCTTGAGGATCTCCTCGGTTATTCCGGGATCAAGAGCCAGAACCTCCTTACGGAAGGACTCGAACAGGGACCGCATGGCACCGCCAACGGCAATATGTGGATGATTATCGTCAAGGGTGTAGCTCACCACTGTTTCTGTCTTAGTGCGGTAAGTGTCAAGCACATCATCCGGTAACCAAGGAGGGCTCCATACTTTTACAGCCTTTGTGGCCAAGCGCTGAGCCCGTTCCTTGATGGCTGCTTCATTCCAGGTACTCAGCTCGCCTAGCCCCTCGTTAAGGCGTAAAGGGCTTTCCTTGAATCCACCTTTCATGTCGCGCTTATCGGCAAACGCACGGTCGCCGTATTCCGGGTTGTAACCGGTAAGAGTGAGATTACCCAAAGTATGCAGCCATTCTTGCTGCACACGCTGCCAGTTTTCTCCAAGAGCCTTGCGCCATTCGCTAGACAGATTGTCGTTCTGCGGCAAAATGTGCTCGACAGTATATTCGTTCATCGGCACATACTCCTTACGCTCAAAGTTCTCCAAACGGCGCAGCCAATAACTGCGGTTGCGGAAATTATAGAGATCGCGCTTCATCAGCTCACGTTTAAACTCCTCATCGTCGGGAAAACGACGGAATGACGGCAAGGTAAGCAGATACGCCTGAATACTTTCCAGGTAACGATCTTTTTTCAGCGATCGGGTAAAGACGGCAAAGGTTCTATTGAGAGAGTTGGTGGGGATGGTGCACACCGCCCGGCGGAACACATACGCCTCCACCAGCCGAACCGCCTGAAGGAAATCCCCCTTTGTCAAGATTCCGTTGTGATAGTCGTGATACAATTCCAGCAGGAAAGGATAGGCTACATCCACCCTCAGCTCACGCAGATCCTGAAAGGCGGCGGCAAGCTCCCTGTCCGTCTCCTTATCCAGCGCCATAGCGCAATAGTGGTCACTAAACATTTGGATATCGGCCACAAGCGCATCAATGCCCTTCTCCACAATTTTCGGCTGCCGTGCGTGGGCCTTGAACGCTTCGTACACATCGCCGATTTTTGGAATATTTCCGGTCTTCATCGTCAAATAATGGCGCATGAACCCGTCGAAGTGCGCATCGTACCCCTCTTGGCCGAACGCAATCTCCATCGGCCGCCAGTGGTCTTCATACAATTGGGTCTGGTGCGCGGGCTCAAGTCCCATCAATACAAAGTTACGAATCAAGTCTGCCTGACTCAGCTCGCGCCCGGTGGAGTTCATGCTCTCGAAGATAAGTTGCGGATTGTCTTGATCCCGACTCAGGGAAATATCGACAATGATGAGTTTGGCGATTCCCCTACACAGCGCGTCCAGATCGCCGCCCAGTTGTTTGATCTGCGTCTCGAAGAATTCGAAATTCTCCCTCAGTCGCAATGAGTATTCAGTCGGCCATGGTTTCTGTCTTAGCAGCGCCAGCAGACTCTGTTTGTCGGTTTGCGTCAGCAATAGCTTGAAATGGCGTTCGCCCTCCTCCAACGGATTAAGCAGGTAATAGTGGCGCAGCTTCCTGGCGGAAAAGCCTTCCACGGGTTCGGTATCTCCCAGGTGACGCGAAAGCGCCTCGATGATCAGCGTCACAGTAGTAAGCCGCTGCTGCCCGTCGATTACCAGCAGCGGCGACTGCCTGGAGACCTGATATAGCCCCTCCTCGATGTAGACAATTGAGCCGATGAAATGGGCGCTGATCTCCTCACTGCGACCAGCACGTAAAATATCGTCCCACAACTGCTGGCATTGCTGCTTACCCCAAGAGTAGGTGCGTTGATAAATGGGGATGACGAACTGAGGCGACTTTTTCAGGAAATCGAGAAGATTGGCTTCGGTGGCTTTCATTGTTTATGCTCTGGTTAATGGTGATAAAGAACTATCTGTTGTCAAATCGCCTAAAGAGATCAATTAAATAGCAGAAAACCTTTGACCATCCGGATAGGGGTGTGTCCAGCGCCCAAATCTGATTGGCCCGGTTGATCGTCATCCCCCGAGGAGCGAGGGATACACCTTGCGGCCCGGGTGTTTCTTACTGGCACCCGGCTTCCGGTATAACGCCTCGATACTCATTGCGCTGAGATGCCCACACACACGCCTGTGGCCAACCTAGATGCCTACACGATCAAGCTGATCACGCAGCATACGGCCACCCATGAATGGGCGCTCCAGATGCAAACAACTGTTTATGCGCCTGGAAAGAGACCGGGAAAGAGTCGGGAAACCGCTTGCCCGGCGGCAACAAAAAAAGGGCTTACGGCATGCACCGTAAGCCCTTGTTCGTTTGGCGCGCCTGGAGAGATTCGAACTCCCGACCTACGGATTCGTAGTCCGGCGCTCTATCCAGCTGAGCTACAGGCGCAGAAAAGCTTGTCTTCTATACTCTGAAGCGCGTTTCTCTTCAAGCCTTTTCTTGGCCGCTTCAGCCGTGCCCGGCTCCGGGCTGGGCACAAACACCACACCAGCCCGCCGCTCTCGCCGCTAGCGACCCGGCTCGCCTGCCAGAAAGTCGATCTGATGGTCCGATGGCTTCATCTCCACCTGCGGGAAGATATCGATCGTTGCGTTGTGCTTCTCTTCCAGCTCGGCCAACTCGACCCGTTTCTTGTTGAGCAGGTACTGCGCGACCTCGAGCGGCAACCGGCATTCGACCCTGCCGACCTTTTTCCGGGTCACGCCGGTCTGGATGCGGCGCAAATAGGAAAGCGCCAACGTCTCCACCGAGCGCACCACGCCGCGGCCCTGGCAATGGGCGCAGGGCAGGTAACTGCCCTTCTCGATCGGCGCGCCCATCTTCTGTCGGGAGATCTGCATCAGCCCGAACCGGGAGATCTTGCTGATATCCACCTTGGCCTTGTCGCGCTTCATGCTGCGCTTGACCTGCTGTTCGACCTCGCGGATATGCTTCTTGTTGCGCATGTCGATGAAGTCGACCACGATCAGCCCGCCCAGGTCGCGCAGCCTGAGCTGCCGGGCCAGCTCCACGGCGGCCTCCATGTTGGCCTGGAAGATGGTTTCCTCAAAATCGCTGTTTTTCGAGGTGCGACCCGAGTTGACGTCAATGGCGACCAGGGCCTCGGTGGGGTCGATCACAATGGAACCGCCCGAAGGCAGGGGCACCTGCGGCCGGAAGATGGATTCGATCTGCTCTTCGATATTGTACTGGTTGAAGATCGGCCTGGAGCCCCGGTGCAGCCGAACCTTGACCTGCTGCTGTTTGGGCGGCAGGTGGGCGATGAAGTCGTTGACCTGGTCGAGTGACTCTTCGGTATCGACCAGGATCTCCTGAATCTCCGGGAAAAAATGATCGCGCAGATAGCGAAGCACTGTCTCCTGCTCTTCATAGATCAACGCGGGCGCGGCCATGGTTTGGCCCCGCTGCTTGACTTCCTGCCAGCGGGCAAGCAGCGCGTGCAGATCCTGCTCCAGGCCCGCGCTGGTGATCTCGGCACTGGCGGTACGGATGATATAGCCGATCCCCTCGGGTATCTCGAACTCGCTCATGATCTCGCGCAGGCTGGAACGCCGTTCCTCGCCCACGATCTTGCGCGAAATTCCGGCGCTGTCGCTGCCGGGCATCAGCACCAGGCAGTGACCGGGAAGCGACAGGTAGGTGGTCATGTTGGCGCCCTTGTTGCCGGTCACCTCCTTGACCACCTGCACCAGCACCTCCTGCCCCTTGTGCATGACCTCTTCGATCTTGATCTTTTTCCACTGCTGCTGCGCGATCAGCCCGGCCACCCGTTCGTTGACATCCTGGCGATAGTATTCGGGATGAATTTCGTTAAAGGGCAAAAAGCCGTTGCGACCGGTGCCGATGTCGACAAAGGCGGCTTGCAGGTTAGCCTCCACCGAAACGATTCGGCCCTTGTAGATATTGTTCTTGGTCGCCTCCCGCTCCACGGTGTTGACGTGAAACGACTCCAGCCGACCATCTTCCACCAACGCAATCCGGCACTCCTCGGGTTCTTCGGCGTTGACCAAGAGTTTATAGACCACGTTTTTGGCCGGTTTGTCGGGCGCTTCCTCGACATCTTCCACCCGGTCGTCATCGACCTCGTCGTCGTCCTCCTCTGCGGCGCTCTCCTCCGGGGCTTCATCGGCCACAGCGGTTGCCTCGGCGCCTTCATCCGCAGTCTCAGCGGAAGAAGATTCCCCGGACTTGGCGGTTCGCCGACGACCGCGACGATTGGGCCGTTTCTTCCGGGGACGGGGCGCAGATTCTTCGCCCTCGCCTTCCGCGGCAATCTCTTCCGCACCCGCATCGACGGAAGGCGCCTCCAAGGTCGCGTCATCGGTTGCGCCCGCATCGTCCGGCGGCAGCGGCGGCAATTCCGCTGCAGCGCTCTTCTCTACATCCTTCTCGGCATCCGCAGACCCGGAGGGCGTTTTTTCGCTGCGGGGCTTTGCCCTACTCCGGCCACGGGAAGGTTTCCGGACGGGTTCCGGGGTGGACTGCGCTGCCTGCTCCGGCGGCGCTTCGTCCTGCTCGCTTGTAACTACACTTTTCCACCACGCCCCGGTTGTTGCCTTGCGGGGGGCGCGGCGGGGGGATTTCTTCTTTGGTTCCTGGTTGTCTTCAGCCATACGGCTCCTTTCTTCGCATCTCGTGTTACGCGCTTCAAACCGGCCGTGCCGTGCAACGAATTTTGCTTCATGTCCGGCCATCCAACGAGACATGTTGATAAAAACAGACGTCGTCAAGGTTCCGCTGGTGCAGAACCCGGGCATCGAGCAGCGGTTTGAGCAGCTGTTCAACTCGTTCCGGACCACCCAAATGAAAGATCCGGTCAATATCGGCAGCGGTGCATGGGCGCCGCTGAACCATGGCGATAATTTTTTCCAACACCCCGTCCCGGACACCACGGGCATCCTGGCCGGTCTCGGCAGCCACGGCACAGGGGGCGGGTTCCGGCTGCTCCGGCTGCACAAAGGGCAGCTCAACCGGAATACCCAGAGCAGCTTGGAAACGTTGTCCGACAGCGGTCAGCACTTCCCGGGAGACGGGCTGGGCGGACTCCTCCGCAGGCGGCCGCATGACGGTGTTCAACTGAATTTTTTCGATCCGCATCGGACGCACGGCCCGGAGCAGGGCATCGATATCCTCGGGCGCGTCGTTCACGCCGCGAACAAGGAGGATCTCCAGCCACAGGGCCCCGGAATACATAGAGGAAAACCGGGTCAACCCTTCGATAACCTTTGCCGGGCCTATCCCCGGAGCGGGCCGGTCGACCGCGCAAAAACTCGACTCCCGGGCCGAATCCAACGAGGGCGCCACAATATCGGCAACCAGCAGGGCCTCGCGCACCTCCGGGTCGGTCAGGGTCGTGCCGTTGGTCAGAACGGCCACCGGTTTTTCGCTTCGGCTCTTCAGATGCCTGAGAATCTCGCCCAAACCGGTGTGCAGGGTGGGCTCGCCCTTGGCGGTGACCGTCACCACATCGGTTTCAGCCATCCGTTCCGCATCCGCGCAGACCTCGTCTATCTCCGCAAGCAGAACGGCAACATCGGTATAGGCCCCGCGCCGGGTTACCGGAACAACGGTTCTGCCGACCTCGCAGTAGATACAGTTCAGATTGCAGATTTTCGAGGAAAAGAGATCAATGCCGAGGGAACGACCAAGCCGTCTGGAGCGAACCGGGCCAAAAATGCAGGTCATACGGGCTGTGGGCAAGGTTGAAAAGGGAGGCAGGCACCGAAGGCGAACGGGAAATAAGTGAACTTTGCAGAATATACTTCAAACAAAATTTTGTAAACTAAATCCCCTGATGACGCAAGGTAAATCTGCGAATTTTCGCTTGACACAACACCGGCAAACAACGTACATTCCGGCCGTTGCCGTGGTCGGCAAGCCTGTGCCCCCTGTTGTGTTCCGGCTGTTCAGTGCAGCGTGATCCCCCTGGAATGACGGGGCCTTGCGACGCTTGTCCGCCACCCGTCCCATTTTTGAAAGGAGCCGATCGAGGTGCCGTTTTTTTCTTTTCCCCTGCCCACCCGCCGTTCGCTCCTCCTGCTGCTTGCCGCCCTGCTGCTGATGGTGCCGTCCGCGGAAGCGGCTGTGTCCGCCGACACCCGGCACTGGGACATCAGCGCCGACACCATGACCCGCTACGAAAATCCCCCCCGGCTGGTGGCCAAGGGTAACGTCATCCTCCAGAAAAAAGAACCGGTGACCAAGGTGGCCCCCAAGCCTGCCTCACCCTGGGATCCCCTGCTGCCTGCCACGCCGCAGAGCCGCGAAGCCGAAGACGAGAGCGCCCAGCCGGTCACCACGGTCACTACGGTGACCACGGTCAAGGCCGACACCGTGACCTACAATATCGAAGACGGCGTCCTCGAGGCCAAAGGCAACCTGACCATCGATATCGGCGCCGATCATCTGCGGGCCGAATCCGGCCGGATCGACCTGCGCAACGCGACCGGATCCTTTGAAAATGCCGCCATCATCCGCCGGGAAAAAGAGCTGCATTTTGAAGGCCGCACCATCGAGAAAACCGGCGATCTCTCCTACCACATCGAAGACGGCTGGGTGGTCACCTGTAAGCTCAAGCCCGGCCAAACCGCGCCGTGGAGTTTCGCCGCCGCGGACACCCAGGTCACCGACGGCGGTTACGCCCTGCTCAAGCACGCCACCTTCCGCATTCTCGACGTGCCGGTGCTGTACACGCCCTACATGATCCTGCCCGCAAAACGCAAGCGCCAGACCGGCCTGCTGTTTCCCACGTTCTCAACCTCCGACCGCGACGGTTTCAGCGTCGAAACCCCACTGTTCATCAACCTGTCCCCCAGTGCCGATATTACCCTGACCCCCCGCTACTTTGCCAAGCGCGGCATCATGCACGGCGGCGAGTTCCGCTTCGTTTCGGACGAGGAAAGCAAGGGCATGCTCATGGCCAACCTGCTCGACGACCGCCTGTCCGATCCCTCGGAAGTCGCCTATTATCGGGACGGCAGCTTCACCCACACCAACTCGAACCGGTACTGGGTGCGCGGCAAGGCAGACCAGGACCTGGGCAAGTGGACGACCCGGCTCGATCTGGACCTGGTCTCGGACGCCGACTATCTCCGGGAATTCGATACCGGCTCCACCGGCTTTTCCCACAGTGATCAGCGTTTCGAGGAGGTCTTTGGCCGCGGTTTCATCGACAAGAACAACCGCTACCGGGAAAACACCCTGGCCGCGCTCCGAAGCTGGGACAACGGCACCGCGCTGCTGGGCGAGGCCAAGGCGATCAACGACGTCAGCGAAAAAATCTATTCGGCCAACGATCCCTCGCGGCCGTGGAAACTGCCCAGCTTCACCTACTCCGGCCTGATCCCGCTGACCAGCGACAACACCGGCCCGGATTTTTCCTGGAACGCCAACTACAGCAACTACTACCGCGAGGAGGGGGTGGGCGCGCAACGTCTGGACCTGGCACCCACCATCACCATGGGGGTACCGCTGGGGCGGCATCTGGAAAGCTCGGTCAGCGGCGGGCTGCGCAACACCTCCTATCTGATCAACGACAACGGCGCCGACGAGTGGAAAAACACGGATTCCCGCAACCGGTTCATGGCCAACCTGGGCGGTGAAATCGCCACCACCCTGATGCGCGACTTCGACTTCGGCGACACCGGCCTGCTCAACCATGTGCTGCGGCCCTTTGTCGCCTACGCCTACACCACGAACCCGGACGAAAAACACCTGCCCCGCTTCGACCGCCTGGACGAACTGGAAGAGCAGAACACGATCTATTACGGGATCAACAACTACTTCAACCTCTCGGGATTGCGGAACGGTCGCCCGGTCGACCGGGAATTCGGCTATTTCAAGATCAAGCACGGCTACGATATGCGCTCATCGATGAGCGACAAACCCCTGAGCCCGGTCATCGCCGAAACCGGATGGTACCCGCTTGACAATATGCGCCTGAAATACCTCACCAATATCGACGTGTACGGAGACGGCGCCTTCCTCCATTCCTTCGAGGGCGACTACCGCAACTCGTCGGGCGACATGGTTTCCGTGGATTACCGCTACAACGAGCAAACCGACATCAACTCGATCTCGACCACCCTCTGGTACAATCTGCCCCACAACTTCGCCGCCGGCTACGAACTGGAACGCACCCTGGAAACCCGCAAAACCATCGAGGAGATCTTCCGGCTGCGCTTCACCCAGCCCTGCTGGTCTGTGGAACTCTCCTCCAACAGCACGCCAGGCGATCACACCGTCATGCTGACCTTCCGGCTGGCCAACATCGGCTTGCCCCTGGGGGTCGGCATGCCGGGCAGCAACTGAGCCATGCGGCCCGCAGCTCCGACAACGCCGGACACCAAGCACTTCGATGTGTTCAACGGCGATGCCGACGGCATCTGCGCCCTGCAACAGCTCCGCCTGCACACGCCCCGGCCCGGGGCACACCTGATCACCGGGGTCAAACGCGACAGCGCCCTGCTGCAACGGGTGGAGGCCACGCCCGGCAGCCGCATCACCGTGCTCGACGTCTCGCTCGACCGGAACCGGGAGCCGCTCAACCGGCTGCTGGCCCAGGGATGCCGGGTGTTCTACGCTGACCACCACTTCAGCGGCTCCCTGCCCGACTCCCCGCTGCTCGAGGCCCATATCGACCCCTCCGCCCGCACCTGCACCAGCCTGATCGTCGATCGCCTGCTCCACAGCGCTCACAGCGGCTGGGCCCTGGCCGGGGCCTATGGCGACAGCCTGGACGAGACAGCCGGGGCCCATGGCCGCAGCCTGGGGTACAACGACGACGAGCTGATGCTGCTGGCCGAACTGGGCCGACTCCTCAACTACAACAGCTACGGCCGCAGCGAACGCGACCTGCACATCCATCCGGCCGATCTGTACCGCGCCCTTGCCCCCTATGCCGACCCGCTGCAATTCTGTCGGGAAAGCCCGATGCTTACCGCCCTGCGTCGCGGCCATGCCGAAGACACAGCCGCGGCCGCCCACCTCAAGCCCTACCGCGAATTTCCCGGCGGTCGCGTCTTTCTGCTGCCCCAGGCAGCCTGGGCGGCCCGCATGCTCGGGCCGCTGGCCAACCGGCTCTGCCGGGAACGGCCCGAGCTGGCCCATGCCCTGCTCCTGCCCCTGGGAAACGAAGCCTGCATGGTCAGCGTCCGGGCCCCACTGCACACGGCCCAGGGCGCGGACAGCCTCTGCCGCGCCTATGCCACCGGAGGAGGCCGAGCCGCCGCCGCGGGCATCAACCATCTTCCCCGGGCGATGCAGGAGCAGTTTCTGGCCGATTTTGCCGCCCATTTCCCCCAACCCGCCCCGGCCTGAAGGCTGTTTGCGCCATGCCCTTGCACTTCCCCGTCTTCCTCATCCCGCTCCTCTGCTCCCTGTGCATCCTCGCCGGCGCGCCGCTCCACGCGGCCCCGCCCCTGGCCGCGGACCTGGTGCGGGATGGTCAGCCGGTTAATCTGCACGCAGCCAAGTTCCAGCAACTCTTTGCCGAGCTGCAACAGCAGCACGGTTTCACGGCAGAGGCACTGCACCGCATCTTTCAGGGGCAAACCATCAACCGCCGGGTGCTGGTGCTGATGGACAAACAGGCGGAATCCCGTCCCTATTATCAGTACGTCGCCCACATCATCACCCCGGAACGCATTCGCCTGGGACGCCGGCATATGCAGACGCACCGGGCCCTGCTCGACCGGATCGAGGCCCGTTTCGGCGTGGACCGGGAGGTGGTGGTGGCCATATGGGGTATAGAAACCCGCTTCGGCGCCAACCAGGGCGGTTTCGGCGTCCTGCGCACCCTCACCACCCTGTTCGATGCCTATCCGCGCAGGTCGGCCTTCTTCCGGGGCGAACTGATCGCCTTTCTCCGCCTCTGTCGGGAGACCGGCATCGACCCGAAAGCCGTCAAGGGTTCCTATGCCGGGGCCTTTGGTCAGACCCAGTTCATGCCCTCTTCCTACCTGCGCCATGCAATCAGCTTTGACGGCGACTCTTTCCCGGATGTCTGGAAATCGACCCCGGATGTCCTGGCCTCCATCGCCAACTATCTCCGGGCCTGGGGCTGGACCCTGCACGCGCCGATCTACCGACCGCTGGGCGATACGCTCAACGACGCCCGGCTGATTGCCGCCCACCACCGGGGACGCAAGGCAACGGTTCCCCTTGCCCTGGTCCGTCAGGCCCAAGGAAAGATGTTGCCGGATGCGCCGGGAAACCGGCCGGTGACCATTGTCGGTCTGGAGACGCCGCCCGGAAAACAGGAGGGAGGCAAGCGTTATGTGGCGGGGTATCCGAATTTTCAGGCGATCACGGCCTGGAACAACTCCAACCGCTATGCCATGGCGGTCAGCGAGCTGGCGGAACAGCTCGCCCGATAGGAAGGAAAAGAGAGGGCGCACGCCCCGTTCCGGCCGGACCGACCGGAACGGAGCCATGCAAAAAAGAGCAACAAGGCGACGACCTCACTGCATCCCGAGGATATCGGCCACCTCGCGGGCTATGGCCAGTTCCTCGTTGGTGGGAATCACGAAGACCGGAATCCGGCTGTCGGCGGCGCTGATGCAGCGGGCCTCCCGGGAGCGTTCCCCGTTCTTTTCCGGATCGAGTCGAATACCAAACCCTTCCAATCCAGCCAGCGACCGCGCCCGGACAACCCCGTCGTTCTCGCCGATCCCGGCGGTAAACACCAGTCCGTCCACCCGGCCGAGTACCGCCAGATAGGCGCCGATATACTTGCGGTTGCGGTAGGTCTCCACATCGAGCGCCAGCGCTGCCCGTTGGTCGCCTTTGTCGACTGCGGCATGGATGTCGCGCAGATCGTTCATCCCGCACAAGCCCTTGAGCCCGGACTCCTTGTTGAGCAGGGCGTCGATCGCTTCCAGATCCATCCCCTTGTTTTCATGCAGGAACAGATGAATGGCCGGGTCGATGTCGCCGGAGCGCGTTCCCATGACCAACCCCTCCAGCGGGGTCATCCCCAGCGAGGTATCGATGCTTTTACCCTGCTCAATGGCGGTCATTGAGCAACCGTTACCCAGGTGAATGGTGATCAGGTTGCATTCGGCCAGCGGTTTGCCCAGAAGACGCGCGCATTCACCGGCCACGTACTGGTGCGAGGTGCCGTGAAAACCGTAGCGCCGCACACGGTGCTGCGCATACAGCTCGTAGGGCAGGGCATACATGAAGGCGCGCGGCGGCATGGTCTGATGAAAGGCGGTATCGAACACCGCCACCTGCGGGGCCTTGGGAAACAGCTGCATGGCCACCCGGATGCCGTCGAGGTTGGCGGGATTGTGCAGCGGCGCAAGCGCGATGTTGCGCTCGATGGCGCTCATCACCTCCGGGGTGATCCGGGTCGAGGCCTGAAAATCCTCGCCGCCGTGCACCACCCGGTGGCCGATGGCGTCGATCTCGGAGGCATCGGCGATCACCCCCTGCTTAGCATCGGTGAGCAGGTCGATCACCCGGCGCATGCCGTCTTCATGATCCGGAATCGGCATCTCCAGCACGGTTTCCCGTTCCCGGTCCGTAGCGGGGAAGATCGTGTTTTTCAGACGACCGGTCACCTCGCCAATCCGCTCCACCAGGCCCGAGGCCAGCACAGCTTCCGTTCCGTGTTCGATCACCTGGTATTTGATTGAAGAACTTCCCGAATTAATAACAAAAATTTTCATACTTCCCTTCCTCCGGAACCTTCGTTCCCCTTCTTTCCGCTCTGGGCCTGAACCGCGGTCAGGGCCACGGTGTCGACAATGTCCTGTACGGTGCAGCCGCGCGACAGATCGTTGACCGGCTTGTTGAGCCCCTGCAGAACCGGTCCCATGGCCACGGCATTCGCCGCGCGCTGAACCGCCTTGTAGGTATTGTTCCCGGTGTTGAGATCCGGGAAAATGAAGACCGTGGCCCGACCGGCAACCTGCGAGTTGGGCAGTTTGAGCCGCCCGACACTCGGATCGATGGCAGCGTCGTACTGCAACGGGCCCTCCAGCGGGAAATCGAAACCCTGGGCAGCCATCAGCTCTTTGGCAAGGGCAGTCGCCTCGATCACCTTGTCCACATCCTCGCCCGAACCGGACTTGCCGGTGGAGTAGCTGAGCATGGCCACCCGGGGCTCGATGCCGTAAATCATGGCGGTTTCGGCCGAACTGATCGCGATTTCCGCCAGCTGCCTGGCGGTGGGATTCGGCACCACCGCACAGTCGCCGAAGACCAGAATCTTGGTCTGGAGGCACATGATGAAAATCGACGAGACCACCGAAACTCCAGGCCGCGTCTTGATGATCTCGAAGGCGGGGCGGATGGTATGGGCCGTGGTGTTGACCGAGCCGGAAACCATGCCGTCGGCCTTGTCCTTGTACACCATCATGGTGCCGAAGTAGGTCGGGTCGGACATGCGGTCGCGGGCTATGGCCTGAATGACGTTCTTGTGCTTGCGCAGCTCGAAATAGGTCTCGACAAAGTCCTCGTAGTCGGGCGAGTGAATGGGATCGATGATCCGCGCCCCCTCGAGTTCCAGGTTGTGGGCCTGGGCCCTGGTGAGGATCTCGTCCGGATTTCCCAACAGCACGATATCGGCAATGCCCCGGCGAAGAATGATATCGGTGGCGTACAGGATCCGCTCTTCCCCGCCCTCGGGCAGGACGATGCGCTGCCGGTTGGCCGCGGCCTTTTCGACCAGCGAGTATTCGAACATCCGCGGGGTGATCCTGGTCGAGCGCTGTGAAATCATCCGATTGCCCAGGTCCTGGATATCGACATGACGGGCGAACCAGCCCAGCGCAGTGGCGATTCGTTTGGTGTCGGTGGACGCGATGCGGCCGTAGAGCTCACTGATGGTCTGCACCGTGTCGTAGGTATGGGATTCCACGAACAGGACCGGCACGGGGATGCCGCTCCACCCCAGAAGCAGCCGCTGGATCGAGGGGCTGAGTTCGATGCCGCCGGTGATCAGGATACCGGAGATGTTGGGGTAGGCCGCGGAGATGCGGCTGGCCAGACTGGAGATGATGATGTCCGATCGGTCTCCGGGAGTGATGATCAGGCTGCCCTCTTTGATGTAGTCAAGAAAGTTGCTGATCTGCATGGCCGCGACCAGATAGTTGTCCACCAGGTTGAGCATGCTGGCCTTGCCGTAGAGCACCTCGGCGTTCAGCCAGCGTTTGACGTCCTCCATGGTGGGGTTGCCCAGCTCCCGGTTTTCCGGAAGAACGTACAGGGGGAAATCGTGCTCGAACAGCTCGCGGCACTTGCTGTTGCCCGCGGTGTCGCGGAGAAAGGAATCCGGTACCCGGTTGATCAGGCAGGCCAGGATATCGATCCCCTTTTCCTGCAGGGCTTCGAGATGGATCGCGGTGTAGGAGCAGGTTTCGTCGGTGGATCTGTTCTGTCCCGTGGAAACCAGCAGCACCGGCGCGCCGAGGTTGAGGGCGATGTTGGAGTTGAGCTCGAACTCGAAGGTCGGATCCTTGCCGCGAAAGTCGGTACCTTCACAGAGAACGAAATCGTACTTTTCTTCCAGCCGCTTGTATTTTTTCAGAATATTCTGATAGAGCATCTCCTCCCGTCCCGATGTGATCAACTGCCGGGCCTGGCTCAGGGTGTAGGCGTGGGTATCTTCATAGTCGATATCGAGCTTGTAGTGCTTGAGAATCAGATCGAGATCGTCGTCCTGCCGGTGTTTCCCGTGATCATTGATGATGGGGCGAAAAAAAGCGACCCGGCTGATTTCCTTGATGATCACCTGCATGACGCCGAGCGCGATCGCGGACTTGCCGCTCCGTTCTTCCGTTGCGGTGATATAGAGACTGTTTGCCATGGGAGACCTCCACAGACTGTGGCCTAAGCGCTTCCGGACGGGCCGGAAGCAAAAAATAAGCGTAATGCAAAAAGCCGGACCGACTCGCACGGGGAACCCGAGGTTGCCGTATCGAAAACGGAACATGCGGATGCGGCAAGCAGACCGGTGCTCTCAGTGTAGTGCGTTCACCGGATGGGGTAAAGCCCCTTGATGTAAAGAAATTTTCGGAACGGGCCGCGGCCGCCCGAACGATTCGGAAACGGCCGCGACCAATCACCCGCCGCGGATCAGTCGGCAAGCTGGCGGGCAAGCAGCTCGACCGTGTGCCGGACCTCGACCTCCCCGCCCTGCTGATCCATGCCGCCCCGGATCTGCATGACGCAGCCCGGACAGTCCATGGCCACCACCGGCGCGCCGGTGTCCTTGATGTTGGTGAGCTTACGTTGCAGAATCGGAGCCGACATCTCCGGCAGTTTCACCGAGTATGAGCCGCCCATGCCGCAGCAGACATCGCACTCGAACATCTCGCTGATCTCGTAGCCCGCCTTCTGCAGCAGGGCGCGCGGGGCCTGGTCGGCGTGCAGCGAACGCTTGAGATGGCAGGAATCGTGGTAGGTCAGCTTACCGAGCTGCTGCCCTTCTTTTAAGGTCAACCGACCCTCGTCCACCAGTTTATTCACCAGGGTGGAGAAATCCATCACCTTGTCGGCCAGTTGACGGGCGCGGGGCACCAGGTGGCGGTTTCCCGTGCTCTCCAGGGTGGCGATGAACTCGTGCGCCAGGGCAGCCGTGCAGGTCGGGCAGGCCGAAACCACGTAGTCGGCCGGCACCGCCAGCAGGGCCTCGATGTTGTCCTCCGCATTTTTGGCCGCCACCTCGTAGGCGCCACTGTACCGGGCAGGCGCGCCGCAGCAGGTTTGCGCCTCCGGAAAGACCACCTCGATGCCCGCCTTGTTGAAGATCTTCACCAAGGCCTCGCCCATCTCCGGATAGGCGAAGTCGATCAGACAACCGGCGTAGAACACCACCTTCTGCTGCAACCCCTTGGGCTGCTGGATGTTTTTGATCGTGTCGCGCAGGGGTTTGGCGGCAATGGCGGGCAGGCTGCGATTCTCCGTGAACTCGGAGAGAAACATCGGCAGGTGGCGGATGAACCTGGTGCCCTTGGTGAAGGGCTTGGACGCCACCGAGGCGGCGCGCAGCATGCCATGAAACAGCCTGCGGTTGTTCACCACCTGGAAGATGGATTTCTGGATAAGCGGCACGCCCTCGCTCTGCACCACTCTGCGCCGCACCTCCATGATCAGGTTGGGGATGTCGATCTTGCCGGGGCACACCTCCTTGCAGGCCCCGCACATGATGCACAGGCCCTGGATGTCTTCGGACTGCTTCAGCCCCTCGTACCAGGCGGTGAGAATGGTGCCGATGGCGCCGGTATACACCTTGCCGAAAACATGGCCGCCCACCAGCCGGAAAATGGGGCAGACATTGAGGCAGGAGGCGCAGCGGATACATTGCAGGGCCTCCTTGAATAGGGGGTCCTGGGCCATGGCCGTGCGCTGGTTATCCATGAGCACGATGTGCAGATCCTTCATGCCGCCGTCGTCGGTGGGCGTGGGTCCGGTCACCATGGTGACGTAACTGGTGAGCAGCTGGGCCGTGGCGCTGCGCGGCAGGGCTTTGAGGATAGGAGCCACATCGGCGAACTTGGCCACCAGTTTTTCCAGTCCCACCACCGCCACATGCACCTTGGGCAGGGTGGTGGTGAGGCGGGCATTGCCCTCGTTGGTGACCAGCACCAGGGTGCCGGTTTCAGCGACAGCGATGTTGGCTCCGGAAATCCCCATCTCCGCCCGCATGAATTTGGGCCGTAGCCGTTCCCGCGCCAGTTTCACCAGCCGGGGGATGTCGGAGGAGAGGCGCTCTTCCACCTCCTTGCTGAAAATATCGGCCACATCGTCGCGGGTGAGGTGGATGGCGGGCATGACCATGTGCGAGGGTCGCTGTCCGGCCAGCTGGATGATCCACTCGCCCAGATCGGTCTCCGCCACCTCGAGCCCCGCCTTCTCCAGAAAGGGGTTCAGGTGGATTTCTTCCGTGGCCATGGACTTGGATTTGACAATGGTCTTGACCTTGTTGTCCTGGGCCACCTTCAAGATGTATTCGCGCACCGCCTCCGGGCTGTTGGCCCGGAAGACCTTGGCTCCGCGCGCCTCGGCGTTTTTGGTGAATTGGGCTGCCAATTCCTCCATGTGGGAGGCTGCGTAGCTCTTGCACTCGGCTATCTGGCTGCGCAGGGCCTCGAAATCGGTATCTTCGTAGATCTTTGCCCGGTTGATCTTGTAGTCCACGGAAAACTTGCCCAGGGCCGCGCCGAGTTTGGCATCTTCCAGAGCCGCTCCGATCGATTCTCTGAATTGCTTTTCCATTATGCTTCCCCTCCGATGGTATCCACGCAGCAAATGATGAGCCTTCTCGGTCCATGTACGCCGATGGTCAGGACCCGCTCGATATCGGCCGTTCGGCTGGGCCCGGTAATCATGGACATATAGCCGCCCAATTTCTGCACATCGGTCTGTTCGATCCAGGCCGGCATGTCCGCCACAATGGTATCGGTGGCCAGGATGGCCAGGTGGATTTCCGGCAGCATGGAGACCAGACGTTTGTCAATGGCCGTGGCATCCTGCACCAGGGCGCCGATCTCCGCCAGAGCAGCATCGACCTGGCTTATGCCGATCCAGGCGGTATTGGCGTCTTCACGGCTTACCGTAAATCGCATCCCCGGAAGTCCGCTCACGCGTTCCTTGAAGGAGGCGTCCAGAAAGGGGCTTTCCGCCCACACCGCCAGATGCCCTGCCTCCTCGCTGATCTGTTCCTGCTGCAAGAGGCCGACTATATACGCCTCTGCCTCTGCCTTGGTAGTAAAACGGTGGACTTCAGCCCCTGCTCTTTCGGCCCGGGCCTTAAACAGTTCGTACATATCGCCTCCATGGTTGTGATGCCGGTGGATAATCCTGCCTGAAGCTCCTGTGCCCAGTCACGCGCAGCGAATGGTCAACTGGTCAATCCAAATTTAATTTGCACCGTATTGCATTATATCCTTGTGTGTCAACAGTATTTTGAACCGTTATGGAAAATTTTGTTGACAAAACACCCGTCCCAGAATAACTGGTAAAATAACTTTAGCAGCGTGCTATCTGGTGGTAAGACAACCTCGGGCAGGCTCTTCCGGCCTCCCGCATTGTCGGATTTCACGCATGGCGCCCAAGTCTCGCCATGCAACCGTAACCCTTCCTTATTAAGGAGAAGACCTATGCCGTGGATTCAAGTGTACACACCCGTGGGGGATAGCCTGGCTCTATCGGCCTTTATGGCCTCGATCCCATTGATTGTCATCTTTGTCTGCCTGGCCGTGCTGCAGATGAAGGCCCACTGGGCCGCCTTGCTGGCGGTTGCATCGGCGTTGCTCATTTCGGTCATTGCCTGGGGCATGCCTGCCAAGCTCGGCGTGCTCTCCTTTTGCAACGGGGTGGCCTTTGGCCTTTTGCCGGTGTTCTACATCGTCATTGCCACCATCTTCCTCTACAACATCACGGTCAAGGGTGGACAGTTCGAGATTATCCGGGCCTCGCTCGCCGGGTTGACCGCTGACCGCCGCATCCAGGCCCTGCTGATCGCCTTCTGTTTCGGCGCATTCATCGAGGGCGCGGCCGGTTTTGGTACCCCGGTGGCCATTGCCGGCGCCACTCTGGTTGGCTTGGGCTTCCGGCCACTCTACGCTGCCGGTGTGTGCCTGGTGGCCAATACCGCGCCGGTTGCCTTTGGTGCGATTGGTATTCCGGTCGTGGCCCTCAGCGCAGTTATGGGCTACACGGATGACGGTATGTATCTCTCCAAGATGGTTTCCCATCAGTTGCCCTTCATCTCCGTCTTCATTCCCTTCTATGTAACGGTGATGATCTGCGGCTTCAAACGGACCTGGGAAGTCATGCCCGCGGTTCTGGTCTGCGGCATCACCTTTGCCCTTTTTCAGTACCTGACCGCCTACTACGTTGGCCCCTACCTGCCGGATATCACCGCCTCGCTCGCCTCGCTTGCCGCCCTGATTATCCTGCTGCGCTTCTGGCAGCCCAAGGAAAACTTTGTTTTTGCCCATGAGGCCGCAGCCACCAAGGAAAGCCACAACTACACCACCAGCCAGATTGTCCGCGCCTGGACTCCCTACATCTTCCTGACCGTGATGGTTATGCTCTGGGGTATTCCTTCCATCAAGGCCGCCCTGGACAACACCGGCCGGGTGATCATCCCCATTGCCGGCCTGGACAACCAGATTGTTAAAAACATTTCCACCCCGGAAAGCGGCCTGGAAAAAATCGCCGCCGTGCAGACTGAAATCGACAAGCTGAACACCAGCCTGCCCCAGGATGCAGCCCTTCCCGCTACCAGGGTTCTGGCCCCTGCCAGGGCTCTGCTTGGGGAGATCAAAACCCTGGAAGCCAACATGGCCACAGTTGAACAGCAGCACGCCGGTCAGGGCGCTGTGCTGACCGAGGCCCGCTATGCCGCCTTTCAAGCGCTGATGGCCAAGAATACCGAGCTGAAGGCAGCAGTAAAGGAACTGGAAAAAGCCAGTCCTGAAGCAGCCGCGCAGTTCGCCGCGCTCACCAAGGCCTTGAACGGACAACTGCCCACTCTGGTGGGAGCCAAGTTCAACCTGAACTATCTCTCTGCTGCCGGTACCGCGATTATTATTGCGGCTCTGCTCTCTGCCCTGGTCTGCGGTCTCGGCATAGGCAGCACCCTGTCAGTCGCCAAAAAAACCGCCTATGACATGCGTTTTCCGGCCCTGACCATTGCCTCCGTACTTGGCTTGGCCTATGTGATGAACGCCTCGGGCATGACCAACTGCCTCGGTCTGGCCTTTACCCACACCGGCCACTGGTTCCCGCTGATCGCTCCGCTTCTGGGTTGGCTGGGCGTATTCCTGACCGGTTCCGATACCTCCAGCAACGTGCTTTTCGGCGGTCTGCAGAAGGCCACCGCCGAAAACCTGGGCCTCAACCCGGTTCTGACCGGTGCGGCCAACACCAGTGGTGGTGTCATGGGTAAGATGATTTCGCCCCAATCCCTGGCAGTGGCCACCGCAGCCACCGGCATGGTTGGCCAGGAGGGCAGCCTGTTCCGCTTCACCTTGAAGCACTCCATCTTCCTCACCGCGCTCGTCTGTGTCATGGTGTACCTGCAGGCCTACTACCTGCAATGGATGATTCCCGCACCCTGATGTAGCCAGCACCGCTTTCGTGGGACGGGTCAAGTCTTCATGCATTGGCCTGTCCCATGAAAAAACGATGATTCTCGCCCCCCCGGGAGCCTTGTTCCCGGGGGATTTTTACCTGCGGTATCCCAGGTCCCAGATCAAGGTCGATGGAACAAGAAGGTGAGCTTGAATGCCAGCACAGAGTCCTGTACTCTGCACAGGCAGCGGTCTGGAGAACACAATACGGGATTACCCCTAGCAAAATGTTCTCAAAACCGGCTTGCTCCACCTGTGCCGCGGGCAACGCATACACTCATTCCCGTAACCATGCCGTCCACTCCTAAACGGGTTAAAATTGCCCCTGTATGGACGAGGAAAGGGCTTCACGTTGCAAAACAGGCAAGATCCTGCTAAATATTGGGACACTTTGAGGAAGCCCTCGTTCCCGCCGCCTTAGCCAAGGCTGCATTCCCCGAACCAGATCGTAAGTAAGAACCATGCGCTTCAAGCCTATAAAACCAAAGAAAATTTCCGCCCAGATTGCCGAACAGATCCGCAACTCCATCCTGGCCGGTGATTTCAGTCCGGGCGACAAGCTGCCACCGGAACGGGAACTGGCCGAGATGTTCGGCGTATCCCGGCCGTCGGTTCGTGAAGGCATCAATGCGCTGGCCTCGACCGGACTGGTCGTCTCGTACCAGGGCGGCGGCACCGTGGTCCGCTCGCTGATCGACAACACCGACGAAAACGCCCTCAGCGGCCTGATCCGCGACGACGAAGACCGGGCGCTGGACGTCATCGAGGTGCGCAAGTGCATGGAATCCTGGACCGCCTACTACGCGGCCAAGCGGGCCCAGCCCGAAGACCGTGTCCGCCTGGAAGAGATGTTAGCTGCCATGGAAGAACACCTGGGCGAGATTGCGCCCTCCGAAGAGCTGGACGTCAGTTTCCATCTGGTCATCGCCAAGGCTACCCACAACGTGGTCTGGCTGCACCTGATGCAATCAATCGTCGACGCGATGAGCAACTTTCAGCGCAGCGTCTGGCGTGCGGTCTACCTGACCATCGAAGACCAGACCATCCTGTTCGAACACCATAAGCGCATCGTCAATGCCATCCTTGACCGCAACGCCCAGGAGGCGCAGACGGCGATGATGGAGCACCTCTCCTTTGCCGAGCAACGCAGCACCCTCTATGTCAACCGCCTGAACACGGAAGACCAGCAGTAACATCACGCCGCCCGCCTCTTCATGTCGCGCTGAAAAACCGGCCGGTCCCGGCCGGAACAGCGTGCAGCGCCCTGCTGTTTCATTTTTTCATCCCGCTCTTTTTCATCCCGCTCTTTTTCATCCCGCTCGATATTCCTCACCGTATTTTTTCATCTTTTATTTGACAGATAACCTATCTTCCTGTAAGTGGTAAGACCATATCAGAAGACGAAAGTCCCCTACCCGCCCCATCATACCTGGTCGAATCAGACCATGGAGGAGATGCCGCCATGCTCGAAGAACAGATTATCCGCCAGCTGGAAACAATTGCAGGCAAAGAAAACGTGCTGACCGAAACCGTGAACCGGATCGCCTACAGCTATGACGCCACTGCCGATATGCCCAAACAGACCCCGGATGTGGTGGTCTTCCCCAAAAACACCGAGATGGTGCAGGCCATCGTCAAGCTGGCGCGCGAGCACAAGGTACCCATCTATTCCCGCGGCGCGGGCACCAACTTGAGCGGCGGCACGGTGCCCCTGAAAAAGGGGATCGTGCTCTCCTTTCAGAAGATGAACGAAATCATCAATATCGATCCCGACAACCTGAGCGCCGTGGTCCAGCCGGGTGTGGTCATCGGTGCACTCAATGCGGCGGTCGCGCCCCATGGCCTGATCTACCCGCCCGACCCCGGCACCGTTGCCACCGCCACCATGGGCGGCTCGGCCGCGGAAAACTCCGGCGGTCTGCGCGGCCTCAAATACGGGGTGACCAAGAACTACATCATGGGCCTGGAGGTGGTGCTGGCCAATGGCGAGAAGGTGCGCTTCGGCGGCAAGACCGTCAAGAACGTCACGGCCTACGACTTTGCCAACCTCTTTGTCGGCTCGGAAGGAACCTTGGGCATCATCACCGAGATCACCGCCAAGCTCATTCCCGCGCCCAAGTTCCGGCGCACCCTGGTGGGCACCTTCAAAAATCTGGCCGATGCGGGCAATACCGTCTCCGGCATTATCGCTGCCAAGGTTATCCCGGCCACCATGGAGATCATGGACAACATGACCCTGCGCACCGTGGAAAATTCAGCCAAAATCGGCCTGCCCACCGATGTGGAGGCCATGCTTCTGATCGAGGTGGACGGCATGTCGGAGGATGTGGTTCTAGCCGAGGCCGAGGCGGTCAGGGAAGCGATCACCAACAATAACGGCACCCTGTCAGTGGCAGAGAGCGACAAGGAGCGTGATGATCTCTGGGCGGCCCGCCGCAACGCCCTGCCTGCCCTGGCCCAGCTCAACAACACGGTCATCCTCGAAGACGCCACCGTGCCCCGCTCCCATATCACCGATATGCTGATTGCCTGCCAGAATATCGGCAAGAAGTACAACCTGACCCTCGGCACCTTCGGCCACGCCGGTGACGGCAACCTGCACCCCACCATCCTCTGCGATAAGAACAACAAAGATGAAATGGAGCGCATGCACAAGGCTGTGGATGAAATTTTTGCGACCGCGCTCAGTTTCGGCGGTACTCTTTCCGGTGAGCACGGCATTGGCATGGCCAAGATGAAGTACCTGAAGGATGAGATCGGCGAGAGCGGGGTTGCATTGATGCGCACGCTCAAGGCCGCGCTTGATCCGGACAATATCCTCAATCCGGGCAAGATGGTGCCCGCAGCTGCGGAGGTCTGAAATGACGACCGATGCCCCGACCAAGGAAAACAAGGAAAAAGTCAGTTACTTCGAGGAATTGGCAGTGATCCGCGAAGAACTGGACAAGTGTATGAAATGCGGCAACTGCATGGCGGTCTGCCCGGTCTACGGCGCGGAAAAGCTGGAGACCTCGGTCACCCGTTCGAAAATCGCCATTGCCGAGGCGGTGCTGGACGGGCAACTGGAGCTGGACGATCCCCTGGTCTACGAGATGCTCTTCAACTGCCTGGTCTGCAAGTCCTGCATGAGCAACTGTCCCACCCAGGTCAATTTCGAACGCATCATGCTGGCCTTGCGCGCCGCCCTGGTGCGCAAAAACGGTCTGCCCTGGTTGAAGAAGATGATCTTCTCCACCTTGAAGAGTCCCAAGCTCTTTGATGCGGGCATGCGGATCGGCGCACTCGTTCAACCGCTGGTGTTCCGGGGCGAGCAGGGCGGCCGGGCCATGGCCCCGCGCTCACCCTTTGCCGCAATGGGCAAGGGAGTCGGCATGGACAGCGAGCGGCTCTTGCCGAGCACTACCGCAAAACCGCTCAGAGAGCGGGTGCCGGAGCTGGTGCGGGCAGAGGATGCGGCCATGAAGGTGGCCTTTTTCACCGGCGACTCCCTTAACTACTTCTATCCCCAGGCTGGGGAAGATCTGATCGAGGTGCTGACCGCCAACAAGATTGAGGTCCATATCCCCAGGGAACAGGTCTGCTGCGGCACCCCGGTCCTGGTCCATGGCGATGTGGAGACGGCGCGCAAGCTGGCCCGAAAAAATATCGATGCCATGGACAAGAGCGGCGCTGCCTACATCATCACCGGCTGCGGCTCCTGCGGCAATGCCTGGCAGCACGACTACCCGGAACTGCTGGCAGAGGACCCGGTCTATGGCGAGAGGGCGCGCTACTGGGCCGAGCGCACCTATGATATCTCCACCTTTTTGACCAAAAAAATCACCATGCGCCCGCCCAAGGGCCGGGTGGACCGGGTGGTGACCTACCACGATCCCTGTCATCTCAAAAAGGGGATGAAGGTGGCGGCGGAACCGCGCGAAATCTTAAAAAGCATTCCCGGCATTGATTTCAGGGAGATGAAGGCGCCGGATGCCTGCTGCGGCAGTGGCGGTTCCTATATGCTCACCCACTATGAAACCGCGACGAATATCGGCCGAAAAAAGGCGGAGGATATCGTGCAAACAGGGGCGAAAACCGTGGTCACCGGCTGCCCGGCCTGCATGATGCAACTTTTGGACAACATGCACCGCTGCGGCCAGGACCGGGAGATCGTCCACTTTATTTCACTTCTCGCGGAATCCTACCGCAGGGAAAAGAAAGCAAAGTGAGCTTGAAACAAAAGCCTAATACCGCCCAAGGTTACTTGCAGCAAAAGGCGGGAGCGGCTTGTGAGAGAGAGTTACTTCAAACAAAGGAGGCACATCATGCAGCTTGGTTTTATCGGCCTGGGTCATCTGGGCAAGGCTATTGCGGGTCGTCTTATTGAATGCGGCAACACGCTGACGGTATGGAACCGGACCCCCGGCAAGGCCGAGGGACTGAACGCGACCGTGGCCACCACGCCCGCCGAGGTTGCAACCGGAGCCGAGGCCATTCACATCTGCCTGTTCGACAGCGCCGGGGTTCGCGAGGTGTTGACCCGCAAGGACGGCCTGCTTGCAGGCGATGTGCGCGACAAGGTGATTGTCGACCACAGCACCAACCACTTCGGTGAGGTGCTGGAGTTCCATGAGCTGTGCCGGGCGGCCGGAGCCATGTACCTGGAAGCGCCGGTACTGGGCACGGTCATTCCAGCCACCAAGGGCGCGCTGACCGTGCTGGTCAGCGGCGAGCGCACAGGCTACGACCGGCATCTGCCGGTGCTCGAGCAGGTGGGCAAGCATCTGTTCTACCTGGGCGATCCGGGCCGATCGAGCAAGATGAAGCTGATCAATAACCTGGCCCTGGGCGGCTTTATGGCCATCCTCGGCGAGGCCGTGGCCTTTGCCGAGGCAGTGGGCATCGACCGGGCAGAGGTGCTTGATATTCTCGATGTGGGTGGCGGTCAGTCGCTGGTACTGAACGGCAAGAAGCAGAAACTGCTCAACAAGGACTTCTCCACCCACTTCTCCAACAACCTGATCTACAAGGATCTCCACTGCCTGCAAGACCTGGCCTATCAAAACAGGCGGCCGCTCCTGACTGGCGCGGTGATCAAAGAGGTTTTTGGCCTGGCCGTTGATCAGGGACTGGGCGACCTGGATTTCTCGGCCGTGTACCAGGTATTCGACAAGGCAAAAAAATAACGGCGTGCAGAACATGGCGGGACGCCTGCAAGGCGTCCCGCTCTATTCCGTTCGCCGCAACTTCGCCGCCCTTCGCCGCCATATCGATCCGCACGGACCGACCGCATCCCGATCAGTTCACCACCCGTGCGGCCATCTCTCGCCGCTTCCCCCCAACCAGGCCACGCCCGGCCCGGATTTTCGTCATCGCAAAAATTCCGGAACCGTCCCCGCGCCGCGAGCGCGCACCGGACAGCACCATCGACCAACAACCGTTTACTCGATACGCCGCCGCGCCTCCGCAAGCGCCGCAGCCTTGTCCCGGGTGACCAGGGTCCAGCGCATCTCGTCAGAATGGATGCCCGCCTGCTTGTCCTGGCCGGTGCAGTAATACCAGTGCCCATAGCGGGCCACCTTGGCAAAGGGATGCGTCCGCGAGCAGAGAAAGGTACAGGGCCGAATTTCCTTGAAGTAGAGGATCTCGTCGGGATCCTCGTCGTACAGCATCTCCTTGGGAATGACGATTCGGGAAATATCCTCTCTCTTGGTCGCTTCCTGATCCAGCCACGCGGCAATCTGCATTGTTCCTCCTCCCCTTGGGCGATCTTCGTGGACCTCTTCGCCCCGCACTCTCTTCCTGCAAAAAAATCATAAAACCGGTACACTGGCCCACACTGGCCCCGGCCGGATGATCTGGCCGCAGCCGAACCCTTCCCCCCGTTATCCGGACACCGCCATGACCGATTTCGCTCTCCCCCTTTTCCTGTTCCTGCTCCTGGCGCTGCTGGCCATCTTCCTGCTACGCAATCGCCTCGTCAACAGACAACTCCCCCCTCTGGCAAACCGTCACACCAAACCGCAGCCGTCCCCCGAACTGCTGGCCACAACCCGGCTGGCCCAGGCGTTCGCCCCGCTGATCGCCACCCATCCCGGCCTCTCGGGAACCTTCCCGCTCCCCCACGGCATGGACGCCTTTGCCGCCCGCATTCTCCTGGCCGAGGCAGCGGAACAGACCCTGGACGTTCAGTACTATATTTGGAACCGGGATCTGGCGGGCATGCTGCTGCTGCAGGCTCTGTACCAGGCCGCGGAGCGGGGGGTACATGTCCGGCTGCTGCTGGACGACAACAACACCCGGGGCATGGACCAACTCCTGGCCGCCCTCAACAGCCATCCGCACATCGAGGTTCGGCTGTTCAACCCCTTTCTCTACAGGAAGATACGCGCACTCGGCTACCTGACCGATTTCGAACGGCTCAACCGGCGGATGCACAACAAGTCCTTCAGTGTGGACCGACAGGCCTGCATCATCGGCGGCCGCAATATCGGCGACGAGTACCTTGGGCTGGGCGAACACATGCAGTTCGCGGATCTGGATGTGCTCGCCATCGGCCCGGTGGTGGAAGAGGTGGAAGACGATTTCGAGCGCTACTGGAACTGCGAATCAGCCTATGGCGCGGAACAGATCCTGCCTCCAGCCGCGGTCGACAGCATCGCTCCGCTCATCCGCCAGTTCACCCACCAGTACGCGTGCTCACCCTATGCGGTCCATACCGACACCATGCTGCAAAGCCCCTTTGCCCGACAACTGCTGGAAAGCACCCTGCCCTTTGTCTGGACCAAGGTCTGCATGGTCAGCGACGATCCGGCCAAGGGCCTGGGCAAGGCCCCGTACTTCCGCCAGATTCCGCAACAGCTGGAAGACGTCATCGGCATGCCGCGCAGCGAACTGTTTCTGGTCTCCCCCTACTTCGTGCCCACCCGCACCGGCACCAAAATGCTGCGCCGCCTGGCCCGGCGCGGGGTCGACATTTCCATCCTCACCAACTCGCTGGAGTCCACCGACGTGTTTGTGGTGCACGCGGGCTACGCCAAAAGCCGCCGTCCCCTGCTGCGCGCCGGCATCACCCTGTTCGAACTCAAGGGCTCCTCGCTCATTCCGGCGGTGCGCGACCGCGGCCTGACCGGTAGCTCCGCCTCCAGCCTGCATGCCAAAACCTTTTCCGTGGACCGGGAACGTCTCTTCATCGGCTCCTTTAACTTCGATCCCCGCTCCGCACGGTTGAACACGGAGATGGGGTTTGTCATCCACAGTCCGCTTCTGGCCGCGCAACTTGCCGATATCTTCACCGACCAGCTGGCCGAGCAGGCCTATCGAGTAAAACTGAGCCCCGGAGGACTGCTGCGCTGGCGGGAACAGGGCAAGGACGGCGTGGTGATGCACACCAGCGAACCCCGCACCAGCTTCTGGCGACGGACCGGGGTCCGCATCGTCTCCTGGCTGCCGATCGAATGGCTGCTCTGAGCACAGCGCCCGGGATCAGTCCCGGACGATCTTCTTCTTGATATCCAGAATCGGTGTCCCGTCGAGCACATCCACGCCCCGCACGGTGAGGCGGACGCCCTCGACTGCCAGCACCTCGAGCTCGGACAGGGCGATGGGGTTGGGCCGGGCCGGACTGCGGGTGGCGAACACCCCGTGCAGCCCGCGGGACCGGTCGCCGCGCGGATAGACCTGGAGCACGGTGCGATCCGCCCGGTGCAGCCAGAAGAGCACCACCACGGTTGCACCCGGCTCGACGCCTAGAAGCGCATCGCTGTAGGCAGGGTCGATCTCCAGCACGCCGACGCGCTCCGAGATGGTGTAGTTCTTGGGTGCATCGTCCAGCTCGGTGATGTCGCCGCGCAACAGACCGATGCAGCGCAGTTCAGGGATGGGGGGAAGCAGGCTCATATCGACGCACACCTCCGGGAAAAGGGTTGCGGGAGTGGTTCAGCCTCAGTTCAGCCTAAAGCCACGTCGAGTATCATCATCACCGTGAATCCGGTCATGGTGGCCATGGTCACCATATCGATGTTGGCGGGCTCCCGCTGGGATTCGGGGATCAGCTCCTCAACCACCACAAAAATCATCGCCCCGGCCGCGAAACAGAGCGCATAGGGCAGAATCGGCTGCATACGCAGCACGAACAGGGCACCCAGCACCCCGGCAATCGGTTCGACCACACCTGAGGCCTGCCCCAGAAAAAAACTCCGCCGCCGACTCAGCCCTTCACGGCGCAGCGGCATCGACACCGCCGCTCCTTCGGGAAAATTCTGCAAGCCGATGCCCAGGGCCAAGGCCAGGGCCCCGCCCAGCGAGGCGGCAGGCAGGTCGGCGGCCACTGCGCCGAAGGCCACGCCCACGGCCAGTCCTTCCGGAATATTGTGCAGGGTGATCGCCAGCATCAGCAGGGTGCTGCGCTGCCAGGAAGTCTTGGGCCCCTCGTGTTCACTCAGCTGCTGGTCCAGATGCAGATGCGGCAACAGCTGGTCCACCAGCCGCATGAAAACGCCGCCAGCCATGAAGCCGATGGCCGCGGTCAGCCAGGGGATCATGCCCAACTGCTCGGCCATCTCGATTCCCGGAGCCAAAAGCGACCAGAAGCTGGCCGCAATCATGACTCCGGCGGCAAAACCGAGCATGCCGTCGAGAACGCGGGGCTTGATCTCCCTGCCCAGGAAAACCATCGCAGCCCCGGCGGCGGTCAGGGCCCAAGTGAACAGGGTGGCCAGCAGGGCCTGCATTGCGGGATGCAGCTGCAAAAAGAAATCCATCTCCAAAAATCCCTTGCGACGAGAACCGTTCCGGCTCAGTCCTCCAGAATGAATTTCCAGCGACAGAACCAGTCTTCGGGATGCGGGTCGGGCGGACAGCCGATGCATTCGGTGCGAATCCGGCTGTCGATGGCAGCGGCAAAGGTCGGGTACTCTACCAGGCCGGCCGATTTACAGGGATAGTCGGGCAGGCCCTTGCGCTTGCGCGCCGCCTGCACCCGGCAGTCGTGCATCGAAAAGATCAGGCAGTTCCCCTCTTCCTCGATGGACTGCTTGTTGATGAATGCGTACATCCGAAACTGCAGGGCCTCTTTCAGGGCGGCAAGCCCGCCCTGCGCGGGCAGACCGAGCAGGTGCCTGATCCGGTGCGCCTCAAACGGTGAAAACCGGGTCCAGCAGGTATCGTTGCAGCGCTTGGCGTCTCCCATGCCAAAACGCCGCTCCACCGCCTGAAACCAGATGCCGTCGTTGGCCAGCCAGTTGACGCTCAAGGCCTTGATCAGGGCGGTCAGCTGCTCCCGGGACAGGTCAGCGAGCACAGCGGGCAGACCGTCGGCTGTTACCGGAAAGTCCAGGGTCGCGCCCAAACGCTTCACCTGGTTGGCCAGACTCGCCTCCCAGACCTCGGATTCGATCTCCATGGCCCGGTCCATGCCCACCTGGTGCGCCGTCTCGGCAAGCCACATGCCGTAATGAACGATAATCCGGTGCAGCCCGTCGATCGCTATGCGCACCAGCAAATCCCGATCATCCCCTGTTGCCGGTCCTGTTGTCTCCGCCACCATGGTCCCTCCTCCCGGTTTGATTTCCGCTGCCCTGATCGGCCTCAGTCAAACACGCAGGTCATGCCCGTCATGCCGGGCCAGCACCGCTTGCCGAACACCTCGTGCAGCGACTGGACCGCATCGGTCCCGGTACAGTGACAGGGCACGATCCTCTCCGGGTTGAATTCGTCGAGCGCGGCAATGGTGCTGTCCATCCGGCGCCGGTCGGCACTGCGCAGGTGGAATCCGCCGATCACCGCCCGAATCCTCTTGCCGTTGTTGAGCCGTTGCACATGGCGCAGGGTATTGACCACCCCCGCATGGGCGCAGCCGACACAGACAATCAAACCGTCGTCGGTGTCGACCCACAGGGCCAGGTCGTCGTCGATGGGGTCGGGCCGACGCCCTTCCTGATCAAGATAAAAGGGGCCGCCGACATCCTCGTACAGGGTTTCCCGGGGAATGGGCCCGGTCAGGCCGACGGTCTTGGTCAGGCGCACCGGCTGCTGCACCCAGTGCACCAGCTCCTGGGGATGATGATCGAGCGCGGCCATGGCGGCGCGCGGCATCTGGATCGCCTTGACTTCCTTGTTGCGGATGCTGTACCGGGGTTGCACCACGGAAGGATGGCAGTGGACGGAGCTGTGGCACCCCCGGGTCAGCAGCTCGGCGAGCCCGCCACAGTGGTCGTAGTGACCATGACTGAGAATCACATAATCCGCCGCGCCGGGGTCGATGCCCAGCTGCTCGGCATTCTCCCGCAAAACGCCGTGCTCCTGGCCGGTATCGAAAAGAAAACGGGTCCCCCTGTTTTCCACCCACAGGGCCAGTCCGAATTCGGACTGGAACCCCGCACCTGCCTCGTTATCGACCAGGATCGTGACTTTTGCATCCCAGGTTGCCATAGCGCTCCTCACCCTCCATGCATGTATGGCCAACGCCCGGTCCGGAATATCCGCAACAGACAGGCGAAACGGACGGGCGGAGGCGGATCAACAACGAACCGGAACCGGCGCGATAAAGCGCGACCGGAACACGGCTCTCCCGAAAGCCAGGAAAACAGGACGGGAACAGGGCCGGAAAATCGACAACGGCGGGCCGCTTACGTCGCCGCCATGCACAAGGCATCCTACTGCCCGCGTGGTCTTCACGCCATATATTTTTCCTGGAGGCCCGATTCCCTGGCACGGGTCATGTGCGGGACCTGGCCGCCTAGCGTATCCGTTGAACTGGACCAAGGCAAACAGATACCTGGGACATGCGCCTGCTCATGGCAATGAAGAAGAAGGCGGTGATGGGCGCTTCCTGACATATCAAGCCGTTTGAAGCGCCTGTTTCCAGCGGCATCTTTCTCCATACTTTCAATACGACCAACGCCGGGGTTTTGACGGGCATGTTCTGCAACACCTTAAATAGTCTAAGACTTTCCGCTTTCCACATGCGTTGTCACCTGATACGTTGAAGGCCGTAACTGTACGTTGGCAAATTGCGTTCGCTTGCCGCCGGTGCATAGGCGAATAGGCGGCGCACCAGAATTGAGACAATTCGTGCCTTTTGTGAACAGATGACGGAGCAGGAGAAATTGATCCTGCCCGAGAATATGAGGAGTGCTATTCGATGAGCACCAACACCGGAGCCAATCTCGGGTTTGAGGACAGGCTGTGGAATGCGGCGGACAAGCTGCGCGGCACCATGGATGCGGCGGAGTACAAACATGTCGTGCTCGGGCTCATCTTTCTGAAATACATCTCTGATTCGTTTCTCGAAAAGTATGCGGAGCTTCAAACAGAAGAATACGCCGATCCGGAAGACCGTGACGAATACAGAGCCGTCAACATTTTCTGGGTGCCGCCCGAGGCCCGGTGGAATTATCTGCAAGACCGGGCCAAAGATCCGAAAATCGGCCAGCTCATCGATGAAGCCATGGCGGCCATCGAGCGTGACAATACCTCGCTCAAAGGTGTTCTCCCCAAGGATTACGCCCGCCCGGCCCTCGACAAGACCCGCCTTGGGGAACTGATCGATCTCATTGCCACCATCGGCCTCGGCGACAGACAGAGCCGCAAGCAAGACATTCTCGGCCGCGTCTACGAATACTTTCTGGCCAAATTCGCCGAAAAGGAAGGCAAGGGCGGTGGCGAGTTCTATACTCCCCAATGCGTGGTCAAGCTGCTGGTGGAGATGATCGAGCCCTTCAAGGGCCGTGTCTATGACCCCTGCTGCGGGTCGGGCGGCATGTTCGTGCAGGCCGTGCGCTTTGTCGAGGCGCACGCCAATGGGAACGGCAATGGGACATCAGGTTTACAGGGAGCCCGCCGGGAGATTGCTGTTTACGGCCAGGAAATGAATTACACCACCTGGCGTCTGGCCATCATGAACATGGCCATTCGCGGCATCGACGCCGATATTCGCTGGAATGCAAAAGGCTCGTTTCTGCAGGATGCCCACAAGGATCTGAAGGCTGATTTCATCCTCGCCAATCCGCCGTTCAATGATGAGGACTGGGGCTTTTCCAGGGTCAAGGATGACGTCCGCTGGGCTTTCGGCGCCCCTCCGGCCGGCGGCCAGCGCAAGCAAAAAGACGGCTCCGTCATCCATGTGGACGGCGGCAACGCCAACTACGCCTGGATTCAGCATTTCGTACACCACCTCGCGCCGGACGGCATTGCCGGTTTTGTCATGGCCAACGGTTCCATGTCCACCAACACCTCCGGCGAGGGCGAAATCCGCAAGGCGCTGATCGAAGCCGACATGGTGGACTGCATGATCGCCCTGCCCGGTCAGCTCTTCTACACCACCCAGATTCCGGTCTGCCTCTGGTTTCTGACCCGCTCCAAGAAGGCCGACGCCGAACGGGGCTTCCGCAACCGTGCAGGTGAAACCCTGTTCATCGACGCCCGTAAAATGGGCACCCTGATCGACCGCACCCATCGGGAATTGTCCGACGAGGAAATCGCCGATATTGCCCGCACCTATCATGCCTGGCGCGGCGAGGAAAAGGACGGCATCTATGAAGACAAAGCGGGTTTCTGCAAGTCCGCCGGCCTCGACGATATCCGCTCCCATCACCATGTCTTGACTCCCGGCCGCTATGTCGGTGTCGAGGCCATCGAAGACGACGGCATCGCCTTTGAGGAAAAGATGGCGGAACTTTCCGACCGGCTTTTCCAACAGATGCGTGAGTCCGTCGAGCTGGATGCCGTGATCCGCCGCAATCTGGAGGTGCTGGGTTATGGTGGATGAGTGGAAAGATTGCTTGCTCGGGGACGTAATTGAGCTGAAGCGTGGCTATGATCTGCCACGAAAGAAACGCTTGCCCGGTGATGTTCCATTGATTTCATCGTCCGGTGTTACAGACTCGCACGCGCTGGCAATGGTCAAGGGGCCGGGGGTCGTGACCGGGCGATACGGAACATTAGGACAAGTGTTTTATGTTGAGCAAGATTTTTGGCCGCTCAACACCACGCTATATGTGCGCGACTTTAAAGGTAACGACCCTCGCTTCATCAGCTATTTTTTGCGCGGTGTAGATTTTTCAGCTTACTCGGACAAAGCAGCAGTTCCGGGCTTGAACCGAAATCACCTGCATCAGGCAAAGGTTCGACTTCCGACCGATCTCACGGAACAACGCGCCATCGCCCATATTCTCGGTTCGCTGGACGACAAGATCGAATTGAACCGGCGGATGAATGAAACGCTGGAGGCCATGGCGAGTGCGCTGTTCAAGAGCTGGTTTGTCGATTTCGATCCGGTCATGGACAATGCCCTGGCCGCAGGCAATCCCATTCCCGAAGAATTGCTGGACCGCGCCGCCCTGCGCGAATCCCTCGGCGACGCCCGCAAACCCCTGCCGGACAACCTCCGCGATCTTTTCCCCGATGATTTTGCATTGACCGAAGAAATGGGCTGGATTCCCAAGGGGTGGGAAGTCGATTCGCTATCAAACATAGCCACGCTAAATCCTGAATCTTGGACTGCCAAGACCGCACCGGCACAAATACAATACGTTGACTTGGCTAACACCAAGAACGGCAGAATCAACCTGATTGTGCCATATCAGTTTGTCGATGCTCCAAGCCGGGCTCGTCGTGTCCTTCGGCAGGATGACACCATCATCGGCACTGTTCGCCCCGGCAATCGCTCTTTTGCCTACATCCATGACGACGACCTGACAGGAAGCACCGGCTTTGCAGTCATGCGCCCTACGGAAGAATGTTTCAGATCGTTCGTTTACCTTTGCTTAACTAGAGATGAAGTCATAGACCATTTCGCGCATTTGGCAGATGGTGGGGCTTATCCCGCTATTCGGTCTGAGGTGGTGGCTGACTTCGCATGTGCTCAGCCTGAAAAAGAGTTGTTTATTCACTTTGACAAACTCGTTTCCCCTTGGATTTACGGTATCGGAGAACGAGAAGCGGCAATAAAGTCTCTATCCATGCTCCGCGACACCCTGCTCCCCAAACTTCTCTCCGGCGAAATCCGTATCCCGGAGGCTGAAAAACTGGTGGAGGCTGCCGGATGAAGCCGGCGCAAGGCGGTGAGAACCCATGTCTGAACTGATTCCCAAGCACGGCGGCTACCGCAAGCTGAAGAGCTTTCAGGTGGCGCGACTGGTCTACGACGTGACGGTGCGGTTTTGCGACCGCTATATCGACACATTCAGCCGCACCCACGACCAGATGGTGCAGGCGGCACGGTCGGGCGTGCAGAACATTGCCGAAGGCTCGCAGGCCTCGGCGACCTCGAAGAAAACCGAACTCAAGCTGACTCAGGTGGCGCGGGCCAGCCTGGAAGAACTGAAGCTCGACTACGAAGATTTTCTGCGGCAGCGGGGGATGGTCGAACTGAAGCCGAACCACCCCGCGCTGATGCGCTTCAAAAAGCGCAAGCCGCAAACCGTTGAGGCATTTGCGGCTTGGGTGAATGAGGAGCGGCAGAAGATCAGGGACAGGCAAGGACGGGCACGGACTAACAAGGACAGCCGGAATGACGACCCGTCCGTGCCGGTCGGTGCAGGTCCGTGCGAGTCCCTGTCCTCCGCTTGTCTGGCGGCCAACGGTGCGCTTTCACTACTGAATCTGGCCTGCTACTTTCTCGACCGCCAAGTCCAACGATTGGCGCAGGATTTCGAAAACAAGGGCGGCTTCACCGAACGGCTGTACAAGGTGCGCACCGCCAAACGAAGGAGCGGCTCATGACCGGCATCAGCGAAGACATCCTCGAACAAACCTGCCTGGAATGGTTGGCCGAACTGGGCTGGACGGTGCTGCACGGCCCGGACCTGGCTCCCGGCATGCCGGGGCAGGAGCGCGAGGATTACAGACAGGTATTTCTTCTGGATCGTTTGCACCATGCCCTGACCCGGATCAACCCGGATGTTCCGTCCGAGGGGATTGAAGAGGCGCTGCGCCGGATCCTCGCCGTGGGCGGGCCGGATATGGTCGGCAACAACCGCGCTTTTCATCGGATGCTGACCGACGGCGTGGATGTTGAAGTGCCCTCCCCCGCCGACTATGGCGGCACCCGACATATGAAGGTCTGGCTGCTGGATCTGGAAGAGATCGACAACAACGACTGGCTGGCCTTGAACCAGTACACCGTTGTCGAGGACAACAAGAATCGACGCGCCGACGTGGTGGTCTTCGTCAACGGTTTGCCGCTGGCGATCCTCGAACTGAAAAATCCCGGTGACGAAAACGCCACCATCCAGCACGCCTTCAATCAACTTCAGACTTACAAAAAGGATATACCGTCGCTTTTTACCACTAACGAACTGCTGGTGATCTCCGACGGATTTCAGGCGCGTTGCGGCACCATTACCTCGGGCTGGGACCGGTTCATGCCCTGGCGCACCGTTGATGGAGAAAACATCGCTCCCCAAGGGATGCCGGAACTGGAGACCACCATTCGCGGCCTGTTTGAGCGCCGGGTATTCCTCGACTATATCCTGAATTTTGCGGTTTTCGAGGATGACGGGGCGCAGATCAGCAAAAAAGCGGCAGCCTACCATCAGTACTGGGCGGTCAACAAGGCCTTGGGCTGTACTCTTTCCGCCTGCGGCATCGATGCCGAGGCTTCCAGACTCTTCGGGCGTTTCCCGGCCGAGAGCGACCCCTGGCAGAAGGCGGCTGAGCCCACGGCCCACTACGGCAAGGGCACCCCGCATTTCGGCGGCAAGCGCATCGGGGTGGTCTGGCACACCCAGGGCAGCGGCAAGAGCCTGTCCATGGCCTTCTATGCCGGGAAGGTGATCCGCCATCCGAACATGAACAACCCGACGCTCTTGGTCATTACCGACCGCAACGACCTGGACGACCAGCTTTTCGGCACCTTTGCCGGATGCAAGGACCTGCTGCGGCAATCGCCGGTGCAGGCCGGTTCCAGGGCGCATCTGCGGGAATTGCTGAAGGTCGCTTCGGGCGGCGTGGTGTTTACCACGATCCAGAAATTCATGCCGGACCAAAAAGGTGATATCCACCCACTGCTGTCGGCCCGCTCCAATATCGTCGT
Organism: Desulfobulbus sp.; assembly: GCA_050952385.1. GTDB lineage: Bacteria > Desulfobacterota > Desulfobulbia > Desulfobulbales > Desulfobulbaceae > Desulfobulbus. Next base: position 927,260 of record JBMNKV010000001.1, read on the forward strand.
CATCGCCGATGAGGCCCATCGCAGCCAGTATGACTTTATCGATGGGTTTGCCCGCCACCTGCATGACGCCTTGCCCCATGCCTCGTTCATCGGCTTTACCGGCACCCCCATCGAAAGCGACGACCGCAGCACCCCGGCGGTTTTCGGCGAGTATATCGATACGTACGACATCCTCCGCGCGGTGGAAGACGGCGCGACCGTTCCCATTTACTACGAGAACCGCCTGGCCCGCATCGAGTTGGTGGAGTCGGAAAAACCTCGCATTGATCCCGAGTTCGAAGAGATCACCGAGGGCGAGGAAGAGACCGACAGACAAAAGCTGCGCAGTAAATGGACGGCCCTGGAAGCCATGGTGGGGGCTGAAAAGCGCATTGCCCTGGTCGCCGAGGACCTGGTGACGCATTTCGAGGCGCGGCTTGAGGTCATGGACGGCAAGGCCATGATTGTCTGTATGAGCCGACGCATCGCGGTGGATATCTATCAGGCGATCCGGAAGCTGCGCCCAGACTGGCACGCGGATGACGACACGGCGGGCAAGATGAAAATCGTGATGTCGGGTTCCGCCTCCGATCACCTGGACTGGCAGCCCCATATCCGCAACAAGGCCGGGCGCGAGGCCCTGGCGAAACGGTTCAAAGACCCTGCGGATGAGCTGAAACTGGTCATCGTGCGTGATATGTGGCTGACCGGTTTTGACTGTCCCAGCCTGCATACCATGTATGTCGACAAACCCATGAGCGGGCACAGTCTGATGCAGGCCATCGCCCGGGTCAACCGGGTTTTCCGCGACAAACCCGGAGGGCTGGTGGTCGACTATATCGGACTGGCCGACTCCCTGAAACGGGCGCTTGCCGATTACACCGCCGGCGGCGGCAGGGGCGATGCCGCCATTGATCAGGAACAGGCCCTGGTGGTCTTCCTGGAGAAATACGAAATCGTGCGGGACATGCTGCACGGCTTCGATTACCGGAGTGTCGTTTCCGGCCCGGCATCCGAGCGTATCGTCGGGCTGACCGGGGCGATGGAATATGTGCTGGCGCTGGAAGACGGCAAAAAGCGCTATCTCCCGGCCGTCTCCGCGCTCACCAAGGCCTTTGCCCTTGCCGTACCGCATCCGCAGGCCCTTGCCGTGCGCGATGAGGTCGGCTTTTTCCAGGAACTGCGGGCCGCCCTGGTCAAGACCACCGGCGACGAGCACGGCAAGTCTCCCGACGAAATGGAATACGCCATCCGTCAGCTGGTATCCCGTGCGGTCGCGTCAACAGAGGTGATCGATATTTTTGCGGCGGCAGGCATGGAGAAACCGGACATCTCCATCATGTCGGATGAGTTTCTGGAAGAAGTGCAGGCTCTGCCTCAGAGAAACTTGGCCCTGGAACTGCTGAAAAAACTGATCAACGACGAGATCAAAACGCGCTCGAAAAAGAATGTCGTGCAGGCCCGTTCCTTCGCGGAAATGCTGGAGCAATCGGTGCGAAAATATCAGAATCGCGCCATCGAAACCGCAGAGGTCATCCAAGAACTGATTCGGCTCGCCAAGGAACTGCGGGAGGCGGGAAAACGCGGGGAAAGACTGGGGCTGAATGAAGACGAGGTCGCCTTTTACGATGCCCTCGCCGACAACGGCAGCGCCGTCAAGGTTATGGGCGATGAGAAGCTGAAGATGCTGGCCATGGAGCTGGTGCTCCGGGTGCGGCAAAGCGTCTCCATCGACTGGACGCTACGCGAAAACGCCCGCGCTCAAATCCGCGTTCTGGTCAAACGCATCCTGCGCCGATTCGGTTACCCGCCGGACATGGAAAAGAAGGCGACCGAGTTGGTTCTGGAACAGGCTGAGGTCCTCTGTAGGGAGTGGGCGGTGTCATGAAAGTTCAAGAAGCAGTCGTGTTCGGATTCTCAAAGAAGGCTCATCTGGAGTAGTTTTTCAATGCTTCACATCCTTTTTTATTCTTCCGCAGCGCCGCCGGAAGACTTGCCCACATACGCCCGCAACAGCAGCTGGGCCAGGGCTTCGGGATCGCGCACATCCACGCCGCGCTCTGTCTCCGTGGGCGTGCCGCTGCCAGCGGGCTCGGCGGCGGCAGAGTCAGCGGCATCAGCGGCCCGGGCCGCCGCGCAGCGGGGATATTCCCGGCGCAGGGCGGCGAAATTTTCATCGGCCACCATCTCCGGGAACTCGATCAGCACATCGTAGGGGCCAGGCCGCGACATGACCTTGGAGAGAATGGCGATCAGGTCAAGCAGAAACAGGCTACCGAAAACCACCACGAACTGGAACAGGGCAGCCATCCACTTGTACTGGCCGACACCCCCTTCCCCGTCCGGCCCGTCCGATTGGGGTACGAAGATCACCTTGTACAGCCCGATGGTCTCCTCCATTGGGTCAAACCGGCCTTCCAGACGTCCCTGATAGCGTTGCAGCTCCGGTCCGAACAGAGCATCGTGACGCCGGAGCCGCCCGCTCAGATCGTCCTCGGCCCGGGTCACGGCCTCCCGCAGCCGGTCGATCCGCTGCGAACGGGTCTGCGCCTCGGCAATGAATAAATCCCGGCTCTCCTTGTCAAGGGCGGACAGAGGATCGGTTGTGGGTTCTTCGGGCAGAACAGCGGCCGAACGGGCCAGAAGCTGTTCGTACCGCTGACGCGCCAGGGTCTCGGCCTGGGTCAGCACCTGGAGATTGCGATGCAGCTCGTTGTAGCGAGCGCCCTTCCCGGATTTGCCGGTACCGCCCCGACTGGCATCCAGAATGCCCCGCTCCTCCGCGCGCAGATCCTGCTGTGCTGTGCGCATCCGGGCCGAGGCCTCCTTCCATGCAGTCAGCGCCGCGTCCGCCCCGGCTGCCAGCTCCTCACGGTGCGCGCCCTCATCGGCCTGACGGCGGCGGACATCAGCCAGGGCCAACTGCTCCGCATACAAACGCGGGTTGACCGAACCGGCCCCCAGCTCCGCCTCCAGCTGCCCGCGAACCTCGGCGATCCGGGCCCTGCCCTCCTGCTCGATCAGGGCGCGTTCGCGCTGCTCCCGCTCCTGCAGGACAACCAGCCACTGCCGGTATTCGCCGCGCAGCCGTTCGTGAATCGCGCCCCGGTATTCGTGCAGACAGAACGGAAAGGCGATTGCCACACTGATCATCCCGGCAAGCCCGATCCGGAAAACGACCTGGGCCGTCTTGCGCCGCCAGGGCTGGAAGGGCCGGTAGGTGGCCATGAGAATCCGGTCGACGTTCATGATAATAAACGACCAGGCAAGCGCAATCAGGCAGGTCACCACCGGGCGCGGTTCTGAAAATCGTCCCGAAGCATAGAGATACATCCCGAAAAAGGCGAGCAGCGTGGGGATGAGTACCGAGGAACCCAGCACCGCGATCCGCTCGCACTCGCTGGCCGGAAGTCGCTCCAGGGTGGCCGGCCGGGCCCCGGCCAGCCAGTAAAGCACCCGCAGGGGTCGAAACGGGCGGGTGGTTGCACCGGTTGCAATGGATGGACGCAGTGCGTCCTGCACGCTCTGATTGGAAGAGGTGAACATGTTTTTTCCTCAATCGCGGTCACTCGCCGCGGGTAGACTCAAAAAAACAGGTGTCGCGGGAGACTTGTCCCCGTGACCGGGCCGATCAAAGACGGCGGCCAGCCGGATCGACAAGCCGATCGGTGGTCGCGCACCATGTATTCTACAACAGATGCGGCAAAAAGATGAAAGGGTGAAAAGCGCCCAGGACGTGGGCGCTCCGAAGTACGACCGCGACAACTCCGGAAGGCAACCGAACCGGCCCCCACATAATTTTATGGAAAAGAACGGTCCGGCCCCGTACAATGGCGCGTGGCGCGCATGCAGAGCCCCTTCTTTTGTCGGCGTTTCCCGCCCTTTCGTTAAGGCCGCCCGGAAAAAATCTCGCGCCGCAAGCGGTGAACCCACCGCCTGAACCGGCGCGGATCAACGCCTTAAAAAAACATCGCCGGGCAAAGAACTACGCGCAAACGGGCATCCCTCAGATCGAACCCCAGCCATGCTCCGCACGATCAACAGCCCGGTCGGCCTCGTCATGAGGACTACCGGCAGAATTTGCGATCTGCCGGAAAATTTTCAAACCCTTTTCATCATCCAGCCCAAGGAGGCAGGCGTGCCGCATGCCGGTCCCTCGCCCGTCTCCACGGCCGGCCAGCCAAGGAGAGACCCCATGGAACAGACTCCCTTTGCCATCGACCAGGAGCGCTGCATTCTGTGCGGCGCCTGTGCCGACGACTGTCCGTACCGCATCATCGAGATGGCGGACCACGGGCCCGTGCTCAACCCGACCCGGATCCACCACTGCATCCAGTGCCAGCACTGCATCGCGGTCTGCCCCACCGGGGCGCTTTCGATCTGGAACATCGACCCGGACAAGTCCCTGCCCCTGCCTGAAAGTTTTCCCACAGCCGACCAGGTTGCCGCCCTGATCCGGGGACGACGCTCGGTCCGCCGCTATCTGCCGGAACCGCTCGAACCGGAGGTCATCGACAGGCTACTGCGCACTGTTGCCAACGCGCCCACCGGCAAAAACAACCGGAGCTGTCTGTTGACCGTGATCGAGGACCGCGCCACCATGGCCATCCTGCGGGAAGAGACCATGGCTGGTTTGCGCGAGGTGGTGCGCGCCGGGCGTCTTGCCGACGGACTCGGCTATTTCCGCCACGTGCTGTCTGCCTGGGATCAGGGGAAGGACATCATTTTCCGTGACGCCCCCCACCTGCTGATGGTTTCAGCACCACCCGAGAGCACCACGCCCGAGGCCGACGCCCTGATCGCCATGACCTGCTTCGAACTCATGGCCGCCTCCATGGGCATAGGCGTCCTGTGGAACGCCATGATCCGCTGGGTCTTTTCCATGCTCAACACCAACATGTACGCCCGGCTGGGCATTCCCGACGACCACTACAAGGGATATGCCCTGCTCTTCGGCCGCCCGGCAGTGCGTTACCACCGCACCGTGCAGCGCGACGAGGCACACATCAACCGGGTCCGACTGAGCTGATCCGGGCCGCAATCATACGGTGCAGCATCCCGGCGTCGTCAAACAGGATTCAAAGACTGCCAGCGCACTGATCCCACTGCCGGACGGGGCGGAGCGGGACCGGAACGGTAAGAGCCGATGCCTGATCGCGGCAATCCGCGATGTGGAAAAATTGAGGAGATTGCCTTGCAATACGCCAGCCCAGGTCGATCACCTGGTCGCGTCCTCAAATAAATGGGGGGGGGGAAGGAACGGCGGTACAGGGGCTTGCGCCAGCGCGTTCCCGCCTTCCTGTCCGCAGAACAGGAAGGCGGGGCAAAGCACGGGCCGCGACCGGCAGTTTCAGCTGAAACGGCCGGTGATGTAGTCTTCGGTCAGCTGGTGGCGGGGGTTGGTGAAGATCCGGTTGGTGGCCCCCACCTCGACCAGGTGGCCCCGGTGAAAGTAGGCGGTCCGCTGGGAAACCCGGGCGGCCTGCTGCATGTTGTGGGTCACAAGAACAATGGAATAGTGGTCGCGCAGCTTGCCGATCAGATCCTCGACCGTGGAGGTGGCGATCGGGTCCAGCGAAGAACAGGGCTCATCCATCAGAATCACATCGGGATGGACAGCCAGGGCCCGGGCAATGCAGAGCCGCTGCTGCTGCCCGGCGGAAAGCAAGGTTCCGGGCAGGTCCAGCCGGTCGCACACCTCGTCCCAGAGCCCGGCCTTACGCAGGGCATCCTCGACCTGGTCGGCCAGCTCGCTTTTGCCCGCAGCCAGTCCGTGAATCCGCGGCCCATAGGCCACGTTGTCGAAAACCGTTTTGGGAAACGGGACGGGGTTCTGAAACACCATGCCCACCCGGGTCCGCAGGGGGGCGACATCCACCTCGCAACTGTAGATATCAAGATTGTCCAAAATGACCTCGCCGGTGACGCGGCAGCCGGGAACGGTGTCGTTCATTCGGTTGAGGCAGCGCAGAAAGGCGCTCTTGCCACAGCCGGACGGCCCGATCATGGCAAGCACCTCGTTTTTGCCGACATCAATGCTCACGTTCTTGACCGCATGTTTGTCGCCGTAAAAAACGTTCACACCCCGACAGCTTATCCGCGGCTCCCCGACAAAGGGAAAGCCGACAGTCCCCTCGTCGCCGCGGAGCAAACCGTACGTCCCGGCGGCGGACAGCTCCGCCGCCTCCTGCCCCACGTGCAGCAGCATATCCTCCATTTCAAGCACCGTATCCAATGATGGCGCCATAGCTCACCTCTCTGTTGCTGGATGGTTGGTCGCGGCGGAAGCCGCGCTCAGGGGTTCGAGTCGGCGGACAGCGGCCGCAACAGCCTCCCGCTCGGCCCTGGGAGCCGGAATCAGCCCCTTGTCCGCCAGATAGCCTGTCTCGCCCCAGGTTCGCTCGTTGACGCATTCGGCCAGAAACTCGGAAAGTCCCGGAATTTTGCTGACATGCGCCTTTTTAACGTAGAAAAATAAAGGTCGGGACGCAATATAGCGCCCGGAGGCGATACTGTCCCGATTCGGCAGATCGCCATCTAGAGCCACGGCCTGGATTCGGTCGCGGTTCCTGTCGAGAAAACTGTATCCAAACATCCCCAGGGTCTCCGGGTTTGCTTCGAGTTTCTGCACGATCAGGTCATCGTTTTCCCCGGTTTCGATATAAACCCCGTCCCCGCGCAGGCTCCGGCAAAGCGTCCGGCGGCCCGCCTCGTTGTATTCGGTCGAGGCGTCGGCCGCAGGCAGAACCGCGTCGCAGCCCCGGTTCATGATCAACTCGAGGAAAAAGGCGCGGGTACCCGAACCCGGCCCGGGGCCCAGTACCTTGATCTTTGTTTCCGGCAGGGACGCATCGATCTGGTTCCAGGTGGTCCAGGGATTGTCGACCAGCTGCCCGCTGCCGTCCGGATCGGGAATGCGGCGAGCCAGGGCGACAAACAGATCCCGGCTGCTCAGGTGCATGGCCGGGGCCTTTCTGCTGTGGGCGAGCACGATCCCGTCGTAGCCCAGCCGAACCTCGACGATCTCGCGCACGCCGTTGGCCCGACACTCCGCAATCTCGTCCGGGGTGATCGGCCGGGAGGCAGCGGCGATATCCGGAGTTTTCCTGCCCATCCCGGCGCAGAAGAGCCTGATCCCGCCGCCGGTGCCGGTGGATTCCACCCGGGGCGACCTGAACCGGGAGGTTCGCCCGAAGTGTTCCGCAACCGTCGTGGCAAAGGGGTAGACCGTGGACGAGCCCACAATGGAAATATAGTCACGGTTCGCAGCGGCGGCCTGCGGGGCATCCATGCCCGCAAGGACCAGCAAGACGGCTGTCAATAGAGCGATACGAGTGTGCATGCGCGCCCTCCGGGGCGTTTTTTGTGCCGACATCACCGGCCGAATCTGCGGCGCAGCGCGATGGCCACGGTGTTGAGAACCAGCAGCATGGCCAGCAGGACCAGAATGGCGGCGGCGGTCCGCTCGACAAAGGCGTGTTCCGGCAGATCGGCCCAGAGAAAGATCTGCACCGGCAGCACCGTGGCCGGGTCGGTGATGCCGCGCGGCACGTCGGCGAGGAAGGCCACCATGCCGATCAGCAAGAGCGGCGCGGCCTCGCCCAGGGCCCGAACCATGCTGAGGATGGTGCCGGTCAGTATGCCGGGCAGGGCCATGGGCAGCACATGGTGCCAGATGGTCTGCATCCGCGACGCGCCCACTCCCAGGGCAGCATCCCGAACCGACTGCGGGACAGCCTGCAGGGCTACGCGGGCGGCAATGACGATGGTCGGCAGGGTCATCAGCGACAACACCAGTCCGCCCACCAGGGGCGACGACCGGGGCAGGCCAAGCAGGTTGAGAAACACCGCCAGCCCGAGCAGACCGAACACGATCGGCGGCACGGAAGCCAGATTGGCGATGTTCAGCTCCACCAGGTCGACCCACCTGTTCCTGTGCACAAACTCGTTGAGGTAGAGCGCGGTCGCCACGCCCAGGGGAAAACTGACGGCAAAGGTGACCAGCAGGGTCAACAGCGACCCGACCACGGCCCCGTGGATTCCGGCCAGCTCGGGCTCGCGGGAGTCGCTGCCCGTGAAGAAACCGGTATTGAACCGGCGTTCCAGAAGACCGCGTTCTTCCAGCACGGCCAGTCGTCGCACCTGCCGCTCGCTGACGCGCTGATCGACGCCGATCGTTTCCGGGGCAAGATGCCCCTTGACGAACATGTCGGTCACGTCGGAGGCCTCGACCCAGAGCTGTTGCCGTTCGCCGATCAGGGCCGGATTGCGGAGCACCATCTCCCGCAACCGGTAGGCAGCCCCCACGCTGACCAGTCCCCGCAGTTCCCGGCGTTCGTCCGGATCCTGCACCTCGGGAAAGAGCCGGTGCAGGGACAGGGCGACCAGCTCCTCATAGTCGGCCCGTTCCAGGTTGGCGACGTCAAGGACAGCAGGGTCGAAATACACGTCGAGCAGGATTCCGGTCTGGACAAAGGCGGTATGCCCCTTCAGCACAATGGAGGTCAGCATCAGCAGCACCACCAGCAGGCTGGTCGCCACCGCGCCCAGACCACAGGCGCGAAACAGATATTCCCGGCGGCGACGGGCGGCCATCCCGGCCTGAATCCGCTCGGCAGGGGTGGGGCATCGCTCCTGGGAATCCGTGGTCTGTTCGTGTTGTTCGTCGGCGTTCATGCGTCTTCCTCGCGGTATGCGCGGGTCGCGTACAGGGCCAGAGCGTTGAGGACAAGTGTTATCGCGAACAGCACCAGTCCCAGGGCGAAGACCGCCTGCGATCGGGGATTGTCGAAGATCTGGTCGCCGCTCAGCAGCATCACGATCTGGACGGTTATGGTGGTGACGGCGTGCAGCGGGTTCGCGGTCAGGTTCCCGGCTAGTCCAGCCACCATCACCACGATCATGGTCTCGCCCAGGGCCCGCGAAAAGGCGAGCAAGAGCGAAGCGATGATGCCCGGCCGGGCCGCCGGCACAACCACGAGGCGGATGGTTTCACTCGATGTGGCCCCCAGCGCCAGCGAGCCGTCGCGCAGGGACCGGGGCACGGCGGCGATGCTGTCGGCGGCCAGCGAACAGACAAAGGGGATGATCATGACGCCGATGACCAGCCCAGCGGCCAAGGCGCTTTCCGGGGCGACCGACAGGCCGATGCGGTCGCCGAAGAGGTGCAGCCCGGGGGCCACCAGCAGTACCGCGAAAAAGCCGTAGACCACGGCGGGAATACCGGCCAGGATTTCAAGCAGCGATCCGGCTGCGGCGCGAAACCGGGGACCGGCATATTCGCTCAGGTACACGGCGGAAAACAGGCCCAGGGGCGCGGCGACCAGCATGGCAATGACCGCGATGAGCAGTGATCCCGTGAGCACGGGCAGCACGCCGAAGGCAGAGTATCCGCCGTCCTGTCCAGCCTGGATGACGGGGCGCGGACTCCAGTGCAGGCCGAAGAGAAAATCGAGAATCGGAACTTCCCGGAAGAACTTGAACGAGCCGAAGACGATGGAAAGCACGATGCCCAAGGTCACGCAGACCACAAGGCAGGAACTGACACGCAGGCTGCCGTACACCGCTTGCTCAACCCGCATCCGGGCGCGGAAGCCGGGACGGATGCGCATCCAGGACAGGAAGGCCCCGGCCAGCGCCGCTGCCAGCGCGGTCACGGCCATCGCCCGGTTGCCGATCCGCTCCAGATGGACGTACCGGTCGGCTGCGGCGACAAGCTGCGGATCAACGCTTGCACGATCCGCTCCTCCGAGCACAAGACGTACCTCTTCGATCTCTGCCGGACTGCTGTCCGCAAGAACGATCCGGGTCAGCAGCGGGTCGTCGACCAGACTCCAGACCAGCACGATCAGCAGGGCAGGCAGCCCGCACCACAGCGCCGTCCATATCCCGTAATGCCCCGGCTGTGAGTGCAGCCGCCGATTGCCGGGCATGGCCGAAAACAGGCCGCGCGCCCTGCGCCGACCCAGCCAGAAGGCCAGCACGGACACCAGCAGGAGAGTCAGGAGAAGCGACTGTACAGACATGGGGATTCCTCTTGAAAAACAGCGACTGGCGGCCCTTCTTTGCCACCGGCAGCGAGTATCGCGGCATGCTAGCCGACCATTGTTATACCCTGATTCAACATCGGTTAGGTTTTCATGAGGATTCTTGCGCCGACCGGCGCAATGAGGTAACACAGGAGAACATCGTGCCGCCTGTCGGAAGGCGGCGAACAATCTTCATCCCGGGGGACGAACCATGGGAAAATGTATCGGAGTTCTGACCGCCGGCGGCGACAGCCCCGGCCTCAATGCAGCCATCCGGGCGATCGGCAAGAGCGCCCTCAGCGCCTACAACATGCAGGTCATCGGTTTCCGCGATGGATTCCGCGGCCTGATGGAGAACCGCACGGTCCTGCTTGAAGGCGAGATTCTCTCCGGAATCCTGACCCTGGGCGGGACGATCCTCGGCACCAGCCGCGACAAACCGCACAAGATGCCGGTGGGCTCCAAGGTCCAGGACATGACCGAGATCATGCTCGACAACTACCACCGCCACAATCTGGACGCCCTGGTCTGCATCGGCGGCGGCGGCACCCAGAAAAACGCCTACCGTCTGGCGCAGGCGGGGATGAACATCATCACCCTGCCCAAAACCATTGACAACGACGTGGCCATGACCGACATCACCTTTGGTTTCGACACGGCCCTGTCCATCGCCACCGACGCCATCGACCGACTCCACTCCACCGCCCACAGCCATCACCGAATCATCGTGGTCGAGATCATGGGCCACAACAGCGGCTGGCTCGGGCTGGGCGCGGGACTGGCCAGCGGGGCGGACGTCATCCTCATTCCCGAGATTCCCTACCAGGTCGAGGTGGTGGCCGAAGCCATCCGCAAACGTCGGCACCGGGGCCGGAATTTCAGCATCGTCGCGGTCTCGGAAGGGGCGCTCTGCCAGGACGATGCCCAAGAGGTCGCCCGTCTGTGCAAGGAAAAAGAGACCTACAAGAAGAACGACAAAAAACGGTACAAAAAGGCTGCCGAGGCCCTGGACGCCTTCTACGCCAACCACGCCACCAACACCCTGAGCCTGTCTTCGCAGCTGGAAGCGCTGACCGGCCTGGAAAGCCGGATCTCCATCCTCGGCCATCTGCAACGCGGCGGCACGCCGAGCGCGGCCGACCGCATCCTGGCCACCCGGCTGGGCACGGCCTGTGCCGAGGCCATCCACCAGCGCCGCTTCGGCTGCATGGTAGCGGTCAAGGGCGAATCAACGGATCTGGTGCCTTTGGAAGAGGTGGTGGGCAAACGCAAGCAGGTGCCACTGGATCACCCGTGGATCCGCTCAGCCCTGGAAACCGGAGCCTGCCTGGGCGTGCCGACCCCGATCGGGCGCTGAGCACGTCTTGCGTCTGTCCGCATCGCGATACGGGCAGACGCGGCAGACGCCTTATTCGGCGACAGGCGAACTCAGTGCTCGCCCTCGCCCCCACTGTTGCGGATAATTTCGCCCTCCACCAGATAGATCACCTCTTCGGCGATATTGGTTGCCCGGTCGCCGACCCGTTCGAGATGGTAGGCGATGAGGTACAGGTTGAGGTAACAGGCGGCCCGGTCGCTGTCGTTGCCATGGGCGGCCAGCTCGGCACGAACGGTCCGATAGGCCGCAGTCCGCATCCGGTTGACCTCCTCGTCCATGACAAAGAGCCGCCGGGCCAGATCGGCGTCTTCGGCAACCAGCGCATCCAGACCACACTTGACCATCTCCTGAACCCGGTCGCCCATGGCCGGGAAATCGAAGATGACAGGCGGCGCACCGCCGCTCTTCTTGAGCACGGTCAAGACCCGCCTGGAGATATTGACCGCAAAGTCGGCAATTCGCTCCAGCTCGCTGTTGATCTTGATAATCACCACGATCAGGCGCAGATCCCGGGCCACGGGCTGGTGCAGGGCCAAAATCCGCAGGCACTCCTCCTCGATCCGGATTTCCAGCTCATCCACCTCCCAGTCCGAGGCAATGATGGCCTCGCACTCGGCGGGGTCGCGGCTTTCCAGCAGCTGACAGGCCCGGCGCAGCCGGTTTTCCACCAGGCCGCCCAGTTGAAGAATCATTTTTTTCAGCTGCTCAATCTCGCGGTGCAACGTCATATACCGGCTCACAGGACCTCCTGAAACGCAGGTTCATCTTCGGACAATACGGCAGAATGATCTTTTAGCCCTGTCCGGTTACCAAGTAATTACGAAATAATTAAAATACCATTAATCTTGCGCTTTTCCCTTGCAAGCCGTCTTGCGCCGCTTAAGATTGACAGGTTAAGAAATATGGACATGGATAAAAGGAGTTCCTGTGAAAAAAGCAAGAATCCTGGTGGTCGAAGACGATACCGACATTCAACAGCTCGTTGGCTATAACCTGATCAAAGCGGGCTTCAACGTCACCTGCGCCGATAGCGGCGAGGAGGCCTTGCAAGTGCTGAAGCAGGAGACAATCGACGCCATGGTGCTCGACCTGATGCTGCCCGGCAGAGACGGCAACGAGGTGTGCCGCATCGTGCGCGAGCAGGAGGCCACGCGCAGCCTGCCGATCATCATGCTGACGGCCAAAAGTGAAGAGGACGACATTGTGTCCGGCCTGGAGTGCGGGGCCGACGACTACGTGACCAAGCCCTTCAGCCCCCGGGTGCTCATCGCCCGGATCGAGGCGGCCCTGCGCCGCCAGCCGGAAGCAGACTCGATCGAGGAGGGCGAACGTGAAACCATTGTCCTGCACGATATGGTGATTCATCCCGGACGGCACGAGGTCCTCATCAACGGCGAGGAGGTCCGCCTGACCGTCTCGGAGTTCACCATCCTCACCCTGATGGCCGAGCGGCCGGGCTGGGTGTTCTCGCGCCAGCAGATCATCGACCAGATCCGTGGTTACGACTACAGCATTACCCCGCGCGCCGTGGATGTGCAGATCTTCGGGCTGCGCAAGAAGCTGGGGCCCGCCGGCAAGTGCATCGAAACCGTGCGGGGCATCGGTTACCGGATTCGCGAATAGACGCGGCCCTTCCCCATCCTCTCTTGCGCCCCGGCCCGGCAACGGACGGGGCGTTTTTCGGAGTGTGCCGTCATGCGCCATGTCCGTCTTTTCTGGCAAATTTTCCCGGCCTGCGCCGGAATCACCGTCATCTCCCTGGTGCTGGCCGCCTGGCTGGTCACCTCCGTCGGGCAGGACTTCCATCTCGAGCAGCTCAAAAAAAACATCCGTGAACGGGCCCTGCTGATCGAACCGACCATTCACAGCCTCAGCCAAGGACCGGCGCACCTGCTGGAAGACTATGTCCGTACCACCGGCCGTCGGGCCTCGACTCGGATCACGGTCATCGACGGCCGGGGCACGGTGCTGGCCGACTCCAGCGAAAACGCAGATCTGATGGAGAACCACAGCCGGCGTCCCGAGGTTGCCGCCGCCCTGGGCGGCGAGATGGGCTACGACCTGCGCAGCAGCAGGACTCTGGCCGCACCCATGCTCTATGCCGCCATTCCGATCCGACTGGGGAGCGGCGGCCATCCCGGTGTGTTGCGGCTGGCCATCAGCCTGTCTCCGGTCGACCGTCTGCTGCAAGACCTTCGGCGCAGCATGCTGGGCATCGGCCTGCTCGTCGGCATCATCGCCGTGCTGCTCTCCCTCTATTCGGCCCGACGGATCAGCCGGCCGCTGGAAAAGATGAAACTGGCCGCCGAACAGCTCAGCTCGGGCCGGTTCAACGGCGCCCCTCCCGACAAGATCTCCTGCGAGGGCATGTCACTGGAAATGGCGGCCCTGGCCGGGTCGATCAACCAGATGGCCGAACAGATCGCCCACCGGGTCCGCATCATCACCCAGCAGCGCAACCAGATGGAGGCGGTTTTTTCCAGCATGGCCGATGCCGTGGTGGTGATCGATTCCGAGCGCCGCATCCTGCGCATGAACCGGGCCGCGATCGCCCTCTTCACCCTGCCCGCCAGAGCGATTCAGGGGAAACTGGTCCAGGGCGTCATCCGCAGCGAAGCGTTGCAGGAGCTGATCGACCAGACCCTGGGCGACAACGTCGCCCGGACCGGAGAGGCCACCCTGTTCAACACGCCGACCCCGACCATTCTCAAGGCGCATGTCGTGCCCCTGCGCGACGAGGCAGGCGACAGCATGGGCGCGCTTCTGGTCATGAATGACCTGACCAAGTTGAACCGGCTGGAAATGGTGCGCCAGGACTTTGTCGCCAACGTCTCCCACGAACTGAAGACCCCGATCACCGCGATCAAGGGCTATGTCGAAACCCTACTCGACGGCGCGCTCGACGACCACGACACTGCCCGCCGCTTTCTGGGGATCGTCATCCGCCAGGTGCACCGGCTGGACGCCATCATCGACGATCTGCTGACCCTGTCCCGCATAGAAAATCAGGAAACGCACAGCAAAATCGTCCTGGAAACCGTGGAGGTGGGCCAGGTGCTGGAGGCCGCGCTCCAGAGTTGTGCGGTTCTTGCCGATGAAAAGGAGGTGGTGGTGCAGGTGGATTGCGACGAGCCCTGCCCGGCCCAGGCCAACCTGCCGCTTTTGGAGCAAGCCATCATCAACCTGCTCAACAATGCCATTACCTACAGTCCGCCCGGCTCGGTCATTACCCTCCGCTGTCAGGAACACCGCACAGTGGAAGGCGAACCCCGCCTCCGCATCAGCGTGGCCGACCACGGGCCCGGCATTGCCCGGGAACACCTGCCCCGGCTGTTTGAACGGTTCTACCGCTGCGACCGTTCCCGCAGCCGCGAACAGGGCGGCACCGGGCTGGGGCTGGCCATTGTCAAGCATATCGCCCAGGCCCACCACGGTGAGGTCGAGGTTGAAAGTACGCCCGGCAAGGGCTCAACCTTCACCCTGGTGATTCCGGCGGCGCATCCGGAAAACGTAAACGGGGACGAGGAAGAAGAAACAGGGTACGACGACGCGGATGAATGACGCGGAAGCAGGCAAACGCCTGCCCATCCCGGCAAGCGGCCCGGCGTTTGCGGCCTTCTGTATGCCAAAATTTCACTGGAAAAGAGGCTGGTGGACACCGAACTCGGAGCCGATCAGCAATGGTTTTTTCGCCGGAAAGGGCGTCCAGAGCCACCTTAGCCTTGAATGCTGGAGCATGATTTTTTTGTTTGGACATTTGTGTCCTCCTCGTGTGGTTTGAGTAGCTATCACAGCTGTCCAAATTTTGGGGAGCACTTCTGGCTCAGGCGGGCGATTCGGGCCAGACCTGGCCGGTAGCCGGGCACCTGAATTCCCGGCTGAATTTGGCGGCCTCGGCAAAGGACAGGGCCGGAGCGAAATAGTGGCCCTGCACGATATGGATCTGCAGGCTCTGCACAAATTCCAGCTCAATCCTGGTTTCAACCCCTTCGCTGATCAAGGTGTAATGCAGATCCTGGCACATCCGGGCCATGTTCTTGTAAATCAGAATGCTTTTCTCGGTCGCATTGACCAAAAATTCGCGGTCAAGCTTGATGACGTCCACAGGCAGGGCATGCAGGTATTGCAGTGAGGAAAATCCGGTGCCGAAATCATCGATCCCGATGGTGAAACCGGCATCCTTGAGCATGTGGATGTTATCAAAGAGCCTTCCCTGACCGAACTCGAAGGTTCGTTCCAGAATTTCGATTTCCACCTCTTTGTTCTTCAACTGCCGGATGATCCTCTCGATGATCTGCGGGTGATTGAGCGATTCCGGCGACAGGTTGATGCTCAGCTTCGGGAAAAACCCCGCCTCGTTCCATCGGCGTATATCCTCGGCAACCGAACGAATCACCCAGAGATCAATGATATAGGCATATCCGGCCTGCTCGATCTGGGGCATGAAAAACGGGCTAACGATCTCGCCCTCCCGGTTGCGCAACCGTAACAGCGCCTCGAACCCGCAGCACCGGCCGTGGTGCAGGTCGATCTTGGGCTGGTAGTGCATCAGAAAATCGCCGGCAATCACCTCTTCAATAATCTTGCCGGTACGGACCCGCTGCTGGATGATCTCGGCCTGCGTGCGCAGAAAGGTGCGATCGAGCATCGATTCGATCCGGTCGGGAATGTTGCATTTATCCGCCAGGCATTGCAGATCCGCATGCACGTTCTGCATGCGGTCGTATCGAGCCATGAACGGCAGATAGATGAGCATGCCGCAAACGAGATTGCAGAGCTGCACGAGCATGAACGCCCAGCTCTGCCCCTGACCGAGCAGATAGCCGCTGAGGAGTGTGGGCATCGTCCAGGCAAAGGAAGAGGCGGCAGCTGGTTCGGGCACGGGAACATGCGCAAGGACAAGATAGGAGATGATAAAGTTGCAGATCGGAACCAGCAAAAACGGAATGATGAATCTGATGTTGATGATGACCGGGAGCGCGAAGAGCAGAATTTCGTTGATGTTGAAAATCCCGAAGGGAAGCGCCAGCCAGGCTATCTTCCGGCTGAAATCGTTTTTCGAGTACACAAGAATCGCCATGATCAGCGAAAGCGTCGCGCCGACGCCGCCGGGAACGACAAAGTTGAACAAAAAGACCTGCGCGGTTATTCCGGGGAATATATCGAGGTTCAGGTAGGAGGTATCGGCAAAAATAGTATAGATATGGGTGCCGTGAATACCCGTTGCCCACCAGATGCAATGAACGGTAATAACCTGTATCAGTGTTTGCAGGGCAATGGAAAGCGTATTGATGAAGGAAGCGAAAAAATGCGTCAGGTTTGCAAAAACATATTCGCCGATATAGGGGAAGACCTGAACAAAGACAAGATAAATGACAAGAACAGGGAGAATGGAGTTGACGACGACGGCAAGCTGTTTGTTGACGATATCACTTTTTATAATTTTTATGCACTCAATCTTGTTGATATAAAAGTATGAATAAAAGCATGATATCGGAACAATCAGAGCATAGATGCCGACCTTTTGGATTCCGACCATGAACTCGACATTCGATTTCAACAAAATCCCGAAAAAAACGAAAAATGACAGGGCAATAACCGGAAATCTATCTACATGGTAATTGCTGGCAAGATGAATCGATATGGAAATAATCAGCAGGAAGGGGAAGAGGATGTCAAATATTGCAAACAGATTGACGATGGCCTGGATGAACATATTCCCGTTCTGCGCATCGATCCCGAAGAGATCGGTCATCAGCGAACCAAGAGACGCCAATACATAGTAGGGAACAATCTCTAAAAAAGCCTCGCGCAGCGACAGCTGCAGCAGGTTGTCCGTATATCGTTTCATGGAAAAATCGTTCACAACACACCGCAAACCGAATCCCTACAAGAGAGCCGCCTGAACCAGCCAGGCGACCAACACGCCCAGAAGGCTGGTTCGGGTCATCAGGGTGCAGGCCCGGGACAGGCTGGCCGCATCGACCGCGGCCAGTCCTGCGCCGATCCAGGGTTTTTCCACCAGAACCCCGTGGTAGATGTTGGGTCCGTTCAACCGGACCCCCAGGGCCCCGGCAAAGGCGGCCTCCGGATAGCCCGCATTGGGGCTGGCGTGGTGCGCGCCCTCGCGCCGGGCAACGGCCAGGGCCTGCCGGGCCGAAGCGCCGGGCACCCAGAGGGCGGCCAGGGCGATCAGGCCCACCGAGAGCCGGGCGGGCAGGAAGTTGGCTGCGTCATCGATCCTGGCCGCGGCCCGGCCAAAGTCGATATAGCGCTCGTTCTTGTAGCCCACCATCGAGTCCAGGGTGTTGACCATCTTGTAGGCCAAGGCCAGGGGCGCACCACCCAGGACCGCGTAGAAGAGCGGCGACAGCACCCCGTCCACCAGGTTCTCGGCCACGGTCTCCACCGTGGCCCGGGCAATATCGTCGCCCTCATACCGACTGACATCCCGGCCGACGATCATCGCCACCTTGCTCCGGGCCGCATCGACCTCGCCCCGGTGCAGCAAGGCATGAATTTCCATTGCCGCCTCGCGCAGGGAGCGGGCCGACAGGCAATAAAAGAACAAGACCACCTCGACCGCCGCACCCAAAAGCGGATGCAGGCTGGAGGCCGCGGCAATCACCAGGACGGCCGACAGCCAGCAACCAGCGATCAGCACCAGGGCAAACAGCAGTCCGGCCTGCCGGGCGCGGGGGATCGACCGCCGGAAGACCGGCTCCAGCCGCTCGATGGCCCGGCCCATCCAGCGTACCGGATGGAGCAACCAGCGTGGATCGCCGAGCAGCGCGTCAAGCAGAAAGGCCAGGGGCAGGGGCGCAATCCGGAGCAAAAACGAGAGACCCATCACAGCGCGCCAGCTTGCCCGTCCCGAAGCCCCACCGCCTCCACCAGCAGCCGGGCCGCGGCTTCGTTGGCCTCCGGATCCTTGAGGGCCAGACGCAGGTAGCGGCTGTCCAGTCCTTGAAAGTTGGCGCAGTCGCGCACCAGAAAGCGCTCTTTGGCCAGTATCCGGCGGATGGTGGCCGCGTCCCGGTCACCTTCCAGCCGCATCAGGGTGTAGGAGGTCCGGCCGGGAAAGAGGGTCAGCCGGGCCGGGGCTAGCCGTTTAAGCAAAAGCCGCCGCTCCTCCTCGACAAAGGCGCAGGTCGCGGCGATGAAGCGGGCTGCCTCGGCCGCGTGATCGCCGAGAAAACGCACCGCCTCCTGCCCCAGGCTGTTGACCGACCAGGGCTGCATGAACCGGGCAAAGCGGCTGAGCAGGGCGGGCTCGGCGACAAGAAAGCCCACGCGCAGGCCGGGCATGCCGAAAATTTTGGACACCGACCACAGCACCGCCACATTGGCCAGGCCGCAGAACAGCATGCTGTGCTCCTGCCAGTCCGGCACAAAGGGCAGGTAGGATTCATCGATGACAAAACGGGTTTCCGGGTGCGCGGCGCAGAGCGCGACAAGGTCGGCGCGGGCGGTCAACTGACCGGTGGGGTTGTTCGGGTTACAGAAAAAAACGGTATCGCAACCGGCAAGGACTGAGGCGAGCCGGTCGAGCTCGACGGCAAACCCAGCCTCCGGGCCGCTTAAAAACAGCTCGGGTTCCAGGCCGTGCATCCGGCAGCCGTCGGCATAGTCGGCATAGGTCGGCGCTGCAATCAGCACCCGGCGCGAGGCCAGGGCCGCGCAGGCGCAGGCGATGAACTGGGTGGTGCCCGCACCGGCCAAAAGCCGTTCCTCGCCCACATCGAGCAGCCGGGCAATGGCCCGAACCGCACCGCAGGCATCGGGTTCGGGCAGGGAACGGATGCAGTCCATCTGCGCGCGCAGATGCTCGATCAACCCGGGCATGGGCCCCAACGGGTTGATATTGCTGCTCATATCGACAATTTCATCCGCCCGGCAGCCCAAGGCGGCTGCCACGGCCACAACATCGCCCCCGTGTCCGTGTATCATCGCATCCGCTCCCGCAGATCAGCCGGCAACAGCGCGGCGATCGCCTCGATGTCCAAGTGGCGGGCTGCATGCTCGGCCAGCATGGCATAGGCCCGGTCCCGGGCCGCCAGACCTGCCAGTTCGCCCACCTCGATTTCCTCCAGACCGATTCCGGCCAGCCACTGCCGGGTAACGGCCGGGGTGTCGAACAGACCGTGCAGATAGGTGCCCAGCACCCGGCCGTCCTCGCGGACACAACCGTCCACGTCCGCGCAGGCCACGCCGTTGCGGGCCCGGATCTCCACCAGTTCGCGTCCCGGCGGCGAGGTGGTCCGGCCCATGTGGATCTCGTAGCCGCGACCTGCCGCCCCGTTCCAGACAAAGTCGGTCAGGGTGGTGGTTTTGGGGGCCTGCAACAGGGTTTCCACGGGCAAAAGCCCCAGCCCCTGCACCGAGCGCGGCGGCCCCTCGATGCCGTCCGGATCGCGCACCAGGGTTCCCAGCATCTGGTAGCCGCCGCAGATGCCGAGAATATGGCCGCCCGACCCGGTATAGTGCAACAGATGCGCGGCCCAACCGCTTTCCCCAAGCCACTGCAGATCGGCGCAGGTGCTCTTGGAGCCGGGCAGGATCACCGCCCGGGCCCCGTCCAGCGGCTGGGGCTGCTGGAGATAGACCAGCTCGCAGCCGGGCAGGCTGCGCAGCGGATCAAAGTCAGTGAAGTTGGAGATATGCGGCAGGCGGATCACAACGATGACCGGGCAATCAGCGTCGGCCAAACGGCGGGCAGGCGGCTGCTCGATCACCACCGCGTCCTCGGCCTCGATTTGGAAATCGGTGTACCAGGGCAGCACCCCGTACACCGGCCGGTGGATGCGCTTACGGATCCAGTCGATTCCGGGTGTGAACAGGTTGATGTCGCCGCGGAAGCGGTTGATCACCACACCCCGGATCTGCGCCTGCTGCTCCGGTTCCAGACAGGCCAGGGTGCCAACGATCTGGGCGAAGACCCCGCCCCGGTCGATATCGGCGACCAACACCACCGGCGCATCGGCATAGGCTGCCATGCGCAGATTGACGATGTCGTCGGCCAACAGGTTGATCTCGGCGCAGGAACCAGCACCTTCAAGGATGATCAGGTCGTAGGCGGTGCGCAGCCGGTCAAGGGCTGCGCAACTCTCGGCAAACAGGTACGCCTTTTTGGCATAGTAAGCCCGGGGCGTGGTGTCCTGCCAGGCAGAGCCGTTGAGCACCACCTGGGAGCCCAGGTCGCTGACCGGCTTGAGCAGCACCGGGTTCATGTCGCAGTGCGGCGGGATGCGGCAGGCCTCGGCTTGCACGATCTGGGCCCGGCCCATCTCCGCGCCCTCGGGGGTGACACCGGAGTTGTTGGACATGTTCTGGGCCTTGAACGGCGCGACCCGCAGGCCCCGATCGGCGAAAATCCGGCACAGGGCCGTGACAACGACGCTCTTGCCCACATCCGATCCCGTGCCGAGCACGGCCAGACAGGCGGCCTGTTGAGTCATGGCTGTCTCCAACGCTTAAAAGACGGCGCCCCGCCTTGCCGCCGCCTAGCTCTCGATTCCCTTGCGGGCGGTGCACCCCTGATCTTCATAGTAGTGTTTCACAGCCCGCATCTCGGTGACCAGATCGGCGCGAGCGATGACGCCCGCAGGCGCACCCCGGCCGGTGAGCACCAGCTCGACCCCGGGCGGGCGGCTATCGATCAGATCGATCAGATCCTGTTCCGTCAGCAGGCCAAGCGCCACGGCCACATTGGCCTCGTCGGCGATCACCACCTGGTACTGGCCCGAGGTCATGGCACGGGTCAGACCTTCCAGTCCGGCCCTGGCTGCCTCCCGGTCTTCGGGAGTGGGCTCGGTGAGCAGAAAACAGCCGCGACCGAACCGCTGAACCGTGATCTGGTCGGCCAGACGCTCCAGGCTGCGCAGCTCGCTGTACTCCGCGTTCTTGATCAACTGGCCGATGTAGACCCGGAGCCCGGCCCCGGCTGCCCGCAGCGCCAGCCCCAGGGCCGCCGTGGTCTTGCCCTTGCCGTCACCGGTGTACACCTGTACATAGCCCTGCATGCCATCCTCCCCGGCGCACAAGCGCCGTCCGCCCTGAACGAGGAAGGGGCGCGCCCTGGCCGGACCGCAGCCGCACAAAGCGTTCCCCTCTGCCAACCCCTCAATAGAGCGAATACGCCCCAATCAGTCAACCGCTTTTCCGGAAAGCGGCCCAAGGCCGGTGCCTCGGCACGATCCCGGCGGAGGAGTTGTTCAAATTTTTGGTCAACCTTTGACTTTTTCCAGTGAATTTGCAAGGAATATCTTGAAATACTGGCAGAAAAATGTTTGTACTTTACAGGCTGAATGTTTCATTTTTTGTACTCTTGTCTCAAAGGAGACCACCATGATACAGCGACCTTTCCGCCTGATGCCCATAGCCCTGTTTGCCTATGCGCTGACCCTGCTGCCAGGCCCGGCCGTACAACCGGCGACCGCCGCGGACGACGAAATTCGGGCCGGTGCGGTTATGCAGGTTCCGTTCAACCTTCGCTCCAGCCGGATCTTCGAGCCCGCAGCCATCCGGGTGGGGCTGAGCTGCCAGTACGTCAACGTGGAGCCGGATACGACCACCACCACCGATCACTTCACCAGCACCCCCCCCGCCTGGGAGAAGACCACCCGCACCAAGGACGAGGGCGACCGGGTCTACGGGGTGGAGGGCAACCTCTTTCTTGAACCCTTCAACAGGCTGGCCACCTCGGTGGAGATGCTGGGCCTCTACGGCAACAACGATATCCAGGGCGCCCTGGGTGGCGGCTACCGCTTCGGCGATGGCTTCTTCCTCGATGCCAAGGCCATGTTCCCCTATTCGGAGGTCGGCATCCGCTTTCTGGGACCGCTGGAGATCTACGGCGGCCTGAAAACCCTGGGCGACTTCGAGCCGGCCGACAACCGCACCAGACGGGTGCACTACCGCCCCTGAACCGGACCATACGGACCTGGGCTGACACCGCGGCAAGCGGGCGCAGTACCGGACCGTCTCCAAATAATTTTCCGCCCGCCGCACCACCCGGCAGAGGCAAAAAACAGTAGGCCGCGTCCACCCCGGACGCGGCCTGTGTCGTCCTGATTTCCGCCTCTTTCAGCCTGGTTCAGCCCTTCCTCTCCCGCAAAACAGACCCGTATGCCCGAAAATGGGGGACGCGGTCCGCGAAAACCGAGCCCTTCCCGGACTTCCCCTTGCCGTACGCCCTGAAAATCCTGCACGACCCATGCCGGGACAGGACGGGTTTCTCACCGGTTTTACTTCAAAAAAAGCAATCAATCTCATTCAATATTTTTTTCAGCCCGAGTAGACGCTGAAAGCATGGAGAAAAAAGCGGTTAGGCCAAAACGCCGTCGCGTAAGACAATTTTGGATATTTATAGAGATATTCCAAGGAAACTGGAGATTTTTAAAGATACATTTTTGTGTGTCCTTTGTTGATAACTTCTGTAACCCGGCATCAATGGCATGATATCATTCTTTTTTTCATCGCTGCGCCGCTGGCTGAACCCGAAACGGGCAAGGTCGGCCAAGTCCCCTGTAAAGCCGACTACCTGCGCCCACTTACCCGGCAGGATACCGTATTCCGCATACCGGAAGAAATCAGCGTAAACCGCTTTTGACCGGAGGGGGACTTTTTAGGTAGATCATCGCGCATGCCGGGTTGCCTCGCCCGATTTCGACCCGAAGCTCCCGGCGCCCATGCACCACCTGAAATACTCCAAGACAGAGATGAACATGTTGTGGAATACGATAAAAGAGACCCTGCGGGGAGTCCTTCCCCCAAGTGAATACGGACTCTGGATCGGACCGCTGGAATGCCTCCGGGAAGAAGATCAGCTCCTGGAACTGGTCGGGCCGGATCGTTTTTTCTGCGCCTGGGTCCAGGACCGGTATCTTGATCTGATCCGCCAGACCGCCGCCGACCTGGGCGGCACGTTTGAAATCCGGCTGCGTGAGGCCGATGCCCCGTGCCTTGTTACTCCGGCGGCCGCAGCGCCCCAGCTTCGCCTGCCCGGTGTGACCATCGGCGCATCGCGGCTGCGCTCCCTGCATCCGGCCTTCACCTTCGAGGAGTTCATGGTCGGCGAATCGAACCTGCTGGCCCAGTCCGCCTGCAAGGCCCTGGCCGAGGGCGACCCCACCTTCGGCAACTGCCTGTTCATCAACAGCACCACCGGGCTGGGCAAGAGCCACCTGACCCAGGCCGTGGTCCACCAGGTGCTGCAGCTGGCCCCCGCCACCCGGATGCACTACCTGACCGCGCAGCAGTTCACCGCTGAAATGGTCAAAAATATCCGCGCCCGGGCCATGGAGCAGTTTTCCCGGAAGTATATCAATGAATGCGATCTGCTTCTGGTGGAAGACGTCCACACCTTGACCGGCAAGAACAAGACCCAGGAAGAACTCAACATCATCCTCGACTACCTCATCAAGGCGGGACGGCGGGTCATCCTGACCTCGGCCCTGCCCCCGGCACGGATCGAGGGACTGGACGATGATTTCCGCAGCCGGATGAGTTCCGGGTTGGTCACAGGCATCGAATCGCCGGACTACGAAACCCGCGCCCGCATCATCCGCCGCAAGATGCAGACCCACGGCCTGCACCCCGACGAGGACCTGGTCGGCTACATGGCCGATCGGCTCAAGGGCGATGTCCGCCGGATCGAAAGCGCGCTCATCGGGATCAAGGCCCAGTCGCGGCTGCGCAACACCCCGCCCGACCTGAACATGGTTCGGGAGGTGGTCGGTGGTCTGGTCGGGGAGACGGCCGTGGTGATCACCGGCGAATCCATCCGCGAGCTGGTCGGTCGACAGTTCAAGGTCAGCGTCGACGATTTGCGCTCGCGCTCGCGCAAACGCGCCGTCACCTTTCCCCGCCAGGTCGCCATGTACCTGACCCGCAAGTACACCAACCACTCTTTGAGCGATATCGGCGGGATGTATAACCGCGACCATTCCACCGTGCTCTACGCCATCAAGGTGGTCACCCGCGACATGGCGCGGGAACCCGCAATCCGCCAGCAGATCGAACAGCTCTGCGCCAGGCTGAAAAACTAGACGATCCGGCCCCGTCCCGTGCAACCGGGGCGGGGCTCAGACGTAAATCTTCCGCACCTCCGGCCCTGCCTCCTCGTCCGTGTCCCTGCCCGTGATCCGCAGGGCGAGCCGGTGCGCCTCCTTGATCATCTCGTTGATCCCGATCCCCTTCCAGCCGAAGCCGCAGCAGTGCAGACCGGGCCGCTCCCGATGCAGGGTCTGCCGCCAGGATTCCAGCGCCGTATGCCCCTGTTCCAGCTGGGGAATGGCGGAGGCGGGCCGGAGCACCTCGGAAAAAACCGGCTCGGGCAGGTACATCAGGGTGCGCAGGTCGGCATAGACAGCGGCGATCAGGGCCTGATCGTCGAGCTCCAGCCGCTCCGGATGGCGGCGGCCGCCGACCAGGGCCTCCACCAGGTGGTGGCCGGCCGGGGCGCGGTCGGCAAACATGTGCGAGGAAAAGAGCGCGCCCAGGGCGAAACGCTGCTCCCGCTCCGCAGCCAGATAGCCGAATCCCACCGGAATCCGGGCTCCGGGACCGAAACCGAGCAGAACCGAATAGATCCGGGCCTCGGCAATGGAGGGAACCGGCGGGGGCGCATCGGGCAGGGCCGCCTGCACCAACTCCAGACAGGCGTTGACCGGCAGGGCCAGCACCAGCTGGCGGCAGACCACCGCGCCCGAGACGCTCTGCACCAGCCAGCCCTCGCCTTCAGGGGCAAAGGCTTCCACCGGGCAAGCAAAGCGCAACTCCACGCCTGCCTGCAGCAGATGATCGGCCAAGCCCTGAGGGAACCGGGCCATGCCGTCCCTGAAGCTGGTCATCGCGGGTAAACCGGGCCGGGCCCGATCGGAACGCTTCTGCCGCCAGCGGTGCAGCAGACCCCGAATCACCGAGCCGTGCTGTTGCTCCAGTTCCCGTACCCCAGGCATGACCGCATCCATCTGCAACCGTTCGATATCACCGGCATAGGTGCCGGTGAACACCACATCGGCAAAGGGCAGCAGGCCCGGACCGAACCGATGCGCCACCCACTGGGCCACCGAGGGCTCGCCGGCAAGCGGCGCAACCCGGTATTCCCCGGCCACCCGCAGCTTGTCGCGCCAGGACATGAGCGGGGCGCGGATCAGCTTGAGCGGATGCTGGGGCACGGCCTGCAGGCGGCCGTGTAAGCAAACGTGGCGGATGAACCGCGACAGCGGTGCCCGGACCACCTCGGTCTCCAGACCGGCCAGCCGCACCAGGTCCTGACTCTCGGCACAGTTGTCGAGAAACCCGTGCGGCCCCCACTCGGCCTGGTAACCGTCGCGCTTCCAGCTTGCCACCGCACCGCCCGGCCCGGCCGCCCGCTCCAGCACAAGCATGCGCAGCTCCGGCCGAAGCCGGTGAACAAAGGCGGCCAGTCCGAGCCCCGAAAGCCCGGCACCCACAACACAGACATCATATGACCGATGCATCACGCTCCTCCCTGCGATCCGGCCCAAGGGCCAACTTGACAGACAACGGTTCGTGCTTACCATCCCAAGCGGAGAAAGCAAACTGCTTTGTCCCGAGTCTCCCCATGAAAACGCGGAGTTCCCGATGGACTCCGCTTCTTTTTATATTCGTTTTATTTTTGAACCAGAGGAAAAAACCATGTCAGACGTACAGGTCGAAACCAAACAGTTTCAGGCGGAAACCAGAAAGGTTCTGGATATCGTCATCAACTCACTTTACACAGAGCGGGACATCTTTGTCCGCGAGCTGGTTTCCAACGCCGCCGACGCCCTGGAAAAATTCCGGCACAAGAGCCTGACCGAAGAGATCGAGTTCGACGCCCATGTCCCCCTGGAGATCAACCTGGACTGCGACGACAAAAACCATGTCCTGACCATCACCGACACCGGCATCGGCATGAACCGGGAGGAGCTGGAAACCAACCTCGGCACCATCGCCCACTCCGGCTCGCAGCAGTTTTTCGAGGAGCTGGCCGAGGCCGTGAAAAAGGACGTCAACCTCATCGGCCAGTTCGGAGTCGGCTTCTATTCGGTGTTCATGGCCGCGAAAAAGGTTCGGGTCCAGACCCGCTCCTGGGACGGCAGCGAGGGCTGGGAGTGGAGTTCGGACGGCAACGGCGAATACACCCTGGCCCCCTGCCCGGGCCTGCACCGGGGCACGAAGATCATCATCGAACTCAAGGAGGATGCCCATACCTATGCCTCCAAGTTCACCATCGAGCGCATCATCCACCAGTATTCCACCTTCGTTCCCTTCCCGGTCAAGGTCGAGGGCAAGAAGGTCAACACCGTGCAGGCCATCTGGACCCGTTCCAAAAACGAGATCAGCGACGAGGAGTACAACGAGTTCTACAAGTTCATCGGCAATGCCGTGGACGAACCGCTCTACCGGCTCCACTTCTCGGCCGACGCGCCGCTGTCCATCAATGCCCTGGTCTACGTGCCCAAAGAGAACTTCGAGGTGCTGGGCATGGGCCGGATGGAGCCGGGCGTCAACCTCTACTGCCAGAAGGTGCTGATCGACCAGCACAGCGAAAACATCCTGCCCGAATGGCTGCGCTTTTTGAAGGGCGTGGTCGACTCCGAAGATTTGCCGCTCAATATCTCCCGGCAGTCGCTCCAGGACAACGCCCTGGTGCTCAAGCTGCGCAAGGTGCTGACCAAGCGCATCATCAAGTTCCTCGACGAGGAGGCCGGACGCGACCAGGCCAAGTACCAGGAATTCTGGAAGACCTTTGGCATCTTCATCAAGGAGGGCGTGACCTCTGATTTCGCCTACCGCGACGAACTGGCCAAGCTGCTGCGCTTTGAGTCCTCGGCCTCCGAGCCGGGCGAGATGATCTCGCTCGACGCCTATATAGAGCGGATGCGCGAGGGCCAGGACAGCATCTATTACATCAACGGCCCCAGCCGGGCCGCGGTCGAACACGGGCCCTATGTCGAGATGTTCCGCAAACGGGAGGTCGAAATCCTCTATACCTTAGAGCCCATCGACGACTTCGTGCTCAACCACCTGGGTGAGTACAACGGCAAAAAGCTGGTCTCCGCCGACCGGGCCGACCTCAGCCTGCCGGAGAGCACCACTCCGGAGGCCGACCGCGCGGCAGCGGAAAAAACCGAAAGTGAATCGCTGGACAAGGCCGCTGCCGACGCGCTGTGCGCCTGGATGGGCGAGGTGCTGACCGGCCGCATCCAGGAAGTGAAGGTTTCCGGCCGACTGGTGGACAGCCCGGCGATGATCGTCAACGTCGACGGCTACATGACCTCGTCCATGGAGCGGCTGCTCAAGGCGGCGGGCCAGACCGACGCCTTTGGCATGGGCAGCAAGAAGGACATGGAGATCAACACCGCCAGCCCGCTGATCCGCCGACTGGCCGCCCTGCGCGAGAGCGATCCCGAGTTTGCCCGCGACCTGGTCGAGCAGGTGTACGACAACGCCATGATCCAGGCCGGGCTGAGCGTTGACCCGCAAACCATGGTCCAGCGCAACTACCGGATCCTCGAACGCGCCGCCGGCGGCGCCTGAGAAGCGCAACCGGCAGGGCCGGACGTTCCCGCTTTCCGGGATCGCGTCCTGCCGGAACCAGTCCGCTGTTGAAAAAAGGCTGCATGTACGATATAGAAATGCAGCCTTTTTTCATCTGGACAGTCAAGGAGGATTGCAATGCGTTTACCGCTCATCGCGCTGCTTGCGGCCATCCTGCTCCTGGGCGGCTGCTCATCCACGCCGGTTCGTCATCTTGCCTCGGACGCGGCCCTGGTCACGCCGGGTCAGTCCACCGAGGACGAGATGCGCAAGTACCTGGGCGAACCCAATGGCCAACGGGACATCGCCCCCGGAGTTCGGGAATACGTCTACCACGAAGACCAGCCCGGCCTGTTCGGCTCCATGCCGCTCTTGGGCTCGGCCACCGGTCCTGCGGGCTACGAGATGATCGTCGTTACCGTCAGCCAGGGGCTAGTGACCGACTGCGAATTCCGCACCTTCAACAAGTCGGACGACGACTGGCGGGACGACTACACCTGGAAAAAAGTCGAGTGAGCTCAAACGCCCGTTTCGATATCTACCGGGAGCGGATGATCGAGGAGCAGCTCGTGCCCCGCGGTATCACCGACCAGCGGGTCCTGGCCGCGATGCGGACGGTGCCCCGCCATCTCTTTGTCGAAGACGCCCTCCAGCCCCAGGCCTACCGGGATTCGCCACTGCCGATCGGCAGCGGCCAGACCATTTCCCAACCCTATATCGTCGCCCTGATGTGCCAGGCGCTGCGCCTGACCGGCACGGAGAAGGTGCTCGAAATCGGGACCGGATCGGGCTATCATGCGGCAGTCCTTTCCCGGCTGTGCAGCAAGGTGTACACCGTGGAGCGGCTGGACTCCCTGGTGGGGCGGGCCCGCAAGGTCTTCGATCAGCTGCGCTACCACAATATCGTCTCCCGGATCGACGACGGAACCGAAGGATGGCCGCTGGAGGCGCCGTTTGCGGGCATCATCGTCACCGCGGGCGGGCCGCGCATCCCCGAGCCCCTCATCGTCCAGCTCGACGATCCAGGCATCCTGGTCATGCCGGTGGGCTCGCAGGACGCCCAGAAGCTCCAGGTCATGGAAAAACGCGACGGCGAACTGAGCCAGACCACCATCGAACATGTGCGCTTCGTCGACCTGATCGGCGCGCACGGCTGGCCCCTCTGATCCATCGACAGCACCGCCCTTTTCCGCCCGTATCCGGCGGCCATTTTTTTCGCCACCGATGAGTACAACCGACACCGCCAAAACCTTCCTCAACAGCGACGCCCTGCTCGACCTGCTGGTGCGGGCGCGCCTCCTGACCCCGAAACAGCGGCAATACGTGGAGCTGCACAGCGGACGGCAACGGCAAAAACTGCGGGCCCAGAACAAAAACACGGCTGACCGCCAGGACAAGAGCCAGCCCGACCTGATCGACGTCATTACCTCGCTGGGCCTGGAGACCACCACCGAGCCCAAGGCGCCCCTGACCGAGGAGATGATTCTGGCCGAGGTCGCCCGGGCCTGCAAGATTCCGTTCAAGCGTCTGGACCCGCTGGAGCTGGACATGGAGACGGTGACCAAAACCATTCCCCGCTCCTTTGCCGTTTCCCACCTGTTGCTGCCCATTGCCCTGAACAACGGCATCCTCGACGTGGCAACCTACCACCCCGACTGCCGCAATATCCTGGACGACATCGAGCGGGTCAACCAGGTGCGGGTCCGACAGTTTCTTTCCACCCGCACGGATATCAAGAAAATTCTCTCCGAATTTTTCGGGTTCCAGCGCTCGATCACCGCAGCGGAATCGCAGTTCAGCGCCTCCAGTGGAGCGGCCACGGTCGATATCGGCAACCTCGAACAGTACGTGCGCCTGGCCTCGGCCAAGGAACTCAGCTCCACCGACCAGCACATCAAGGCCGCGGTCAACCATATCTTCAACTACGCCCTGGACCAGCGCGCCAGCGACATCCACATCGAACCCAAGCGCGACAGCTGCCAGGTGCGCTTCCGCATCGACGGCATGCTCCACACCATCTACAAACTGCCCAAGGCGGTCCACTCGGCGATCACCTCGCGCATCAAGAGTCTGGGCAGGATGGATATTGCCGAAAAACGCCGCCCCCAGGACGGCCGGATCAAGATCGGCCGTCGCGATGGGGGGCAGGAGGCTGAAATCCGCGTTTCCACCGTACCGGTCGCCTTCGGGGAAAAAGCGGTCCTGCGTATCCTGGCCCCGGAGGTGCTGTTCCAGGATCTGGACGCCCTGGGATTTTCCCACCGCGACCGTGTGGTCTACAACTCCTTCATGCACGCCTCCCACGGCATTGTGCTGGTCACCGGCCCCACCGGCAGCGGCAAGTCGACCACCCTGTATTCCACCCTCAAGCAGATCGCCTCGCCGGAAAAAAATATCGTCACCGTGGAAGACCCGGTGGAGATGGTGGATGAAGAGTTCAACCAGATTGCGGTGCAAAGCCAGATCGACGTCACCTTCTCGACCATCCTCCGCAACATCCTCCGGCAGGATCCGGACGTGATCATGATCGGCGAGATCCGTGACCTGGAGACCGCCACCCACGCGGTTCAGGCCGCTCTCACCGGTCATCTGGTTTTTTCCACCCTGCACACCAACGATGCGGTCTCCACCATCATCCGCCTGGAAGACTTGGGACTGGAACCCTTTCTTATCTCCTCGACCCTGCTCGGAGCACTGGCCCAGCGGCTGGTCCGGAGAATCTGCCCCCACTGTGCCGAACGCTACCCGGCTGACCCGGCTGCCCTGCGCAAGCTTGGCTTCCCGGCCGGGCAGGAGCCGATCGAACTGACCCGGGGCAAGGGCTGTCTGCAATGCCGCAACACCGGCTATCTTGGCAGGATGGGAATTTTTGAGGTTTTTCCCCTGTCCGAACAACTCAAAAAGCTGATCGCGGCCCGGGCCAACGGTTCGGAGCTGCGGCAGGTCGCCGTGCGCGAGGGCATGACTACTCTCCGCGAAGACGCCTGGCGCAAGGTGCTGGCCGGGGAAACCACGGTCGAGGAGGCGCTGCGGGTAACCGGCGAAATGGAAGGAATCTGATTTTCCCATGACATTCCCGGCGCCAATGCCTATAGTGTGGGGTATTACCAACAGCGGCAGGACGGACAAGGCGTCATGGCACAGAAGAAGATCGTCGGCACGAATAAAAAAGCCTTTCACGAGTACAGCATCGAACAGACCCTGGAGGCAGGGCTGGTACTCACCGGGCCGGAGGTCAAATCACTCCGGGCGGGCAGGGTCAACCTGCGCGACGGTTACGCCCAGCTCAAAAACGGCGAGGCTTTTTTGTACAATGTCCACATCTCGCCCTACTCGTACGCCACCTTTGTCCCGCAGGATCCGCTCCGACCACGCAAATTGCTGCTCCATAGACACGAGATCCGCAAGCTGGTCGGCAAGCTGCACGAAAAAGGCATTGCACTGATCCCAATCAGGATTTACTTTATTGCCAATGGCAAGGCCAAGGTGGAACTGGGTCTGGCCCGAGGCAAAAAACTGTACGATAAACGCGCGGCCCTGAAGGAAAAGCAGACCAACCGCGAGATGGAACGCGCCATCCGCCGCCGCGACGACGACTAACCGGGCACACGCCCATATACACTTCACACACCATGGGGGCGAAACGGATTCGACGGGGATATTGAAGCTGATGTTGCATGCCGAGTTTTCTGTCAACTCGTCAAAATGGCGGAATTAAATATAATCGCAGACGATTATAACTACGCACTCGCCGCTTAATCGCGGCTGATGCCGTTCCACCGGCCCTCGCCCACTGGGCCGGATTCGGAGCGTCGACTCCGTGGGCTGGCTCGAAGCGGGCGCCTGAACCGCGACGGGCGAGACCTTTTCAGGCTGGCGGCTGGTTCTCCTGTTACGGGTGAGCCCCAGCCGCGAGATCATGGTCCGTAACTAAGCATGTAGAGACAGAAGGGGAGAGTTTCCGGACCCGGGTTCAACTCCCGGCGCCTCCACCATTTAGAAAAGACAAACCCGTCTCTCTGGGGTCATTCTCCGGGGTGACGGGTTTTCTTTTTCCCCTTGTTTCTAAAGGGTTTGCGCCCGTTTCACATCTTTCCAAAGCACCTCTCCGCACCACCGATTCTCCCCATCCTCCCGCCTTTTTTTCTCTGTTTGGCCCCTGATTCTCTGTTTTCTCCGGACGAAGTCCGAAGCGCGTCCGGAAAGTTACATCCTTGATTGATATGGGTTTGCGGCAGATTGCCATTTTTGACGGTTGTCTTAGGTCATCGTTCGATGCCGCAACCGGACGTTTTTTTCGAAATTGCCCGCCTCGGCCATGAAAAGAAGCGCGGTCAACTCCGGCTTCCTGCCCCCTAAAGAAGAAAAGCCGACGCTGATGGTCGGCTCTCTGGGGCGGTCTCCGGTCCGGTCGTCAGTCGGTGGCAAAGCCGAACTGGCGGCGCTGCTCGGCCCAGTCCTCCGGGAAGGTCTGGGTCAGTTTGGCCAGCGAGAGCCCGTTGGGTTCCTCGCCGTTGATCAGGGCTTCGACGATGTCGGGGGCCAGGGTCGTCAGCTTGAGAATGCGGGCCACATACGAGCCATCGACGTCGAGGGTACGGGCAAGCTCGCTGATGGACCTGATCTGGCCGGATTCGAGGATGTCGGCCCAGGAAAAGGCCCTGCCCAGCGCCTGGAGGACGGCGGACTGCACCGGTTCCTGCGCTCCGGTGATTTCTCCATCCAGGGCCTGGGGAGCGATGACCGTCTTGCGGCCGCGCATGCGCCGGATCAGCATCGGGATGTGGATCTGCAGGTTGCCGTTGTCGGCAACGGTAATGGTCGGCTTCATTTTCATCGGCTTGTCCTCCGTTCCGTGACTTCGCATGCCAGACCGGCCAGCTCGGCGATTAGCGTTGTCAGCCCGTTGGTGCGCAGCTCCATGTCGATTCCGGTCTCGCGGATCTCCACCTTGTCCACCAGAAGGCGGATGAGGCGATTCCGCTCCACCGGGAAAAGGTCTTCCCAGAACCCCTCCACATTCTGGAAGGCCTCCGACACATCCTGTTCCGAGATGCTGTTCCCCTGGTAGGCTCTGCATCGCTCGCTCACATGGGTCAGTTGTTTCGAGAGCTCGACCGCCTGGCGGTTGACGGTCGTCAGCATCTCGGCCTTGCCCGGCTGATCGTTGCCGGGCCTCATCAGTTCAAGTGCCTGCTCTCGCGCCTGCGACAGCTCCATCTCGAGCTGGGCTTTCTGTTTGAACAGCCGCTCCCGCTCCGCCTGTTCGATGTCCCGGGCGGCGAAGTAGGTCTTGGCCACCAGCGTCGGTGTGCGGAACACCGCGCTCAACTGCTCGACTACGGCCTGCTCGATGTCCCCGGCGGGAATACGTTTGAGCGGGCACCGGCTCACGGTCCGCTTGCTGTCCTTCTGGCAGATGTAATAGGTGTAGTGGCGGCCGTTCTTGCGGGCGTAGGTCGGTCCCATCGAGCATCCGCAGTGGCCGCAGCGGATGACGCCTTTCAGCGGGGCGACCATTTTGGTTCTGGCCATGGATACCTTGACCGGTTTGTTGTCCTCCAGGATGGCTTGCACCTTGTCCCAGGTCGCCCGGTCGATGATCCCTTCGTGCTCGCCGGGGTAACTGCGGTCCTTGTGGGCGATCTCGCCGATATAGATCCGGTTGTTGAGCAGCCGGTAGATATGGGCGGTGTTCCATTCGGAGCCCTCACGCACCTTGCCTTTCTTGGTGGTCCAGGCCTTGGTGCGGTAACCCTGTTCGTTCAGCTCCTGGCCCAGCTTCTTGGCCGAGCCGATCTGGATGAAGCGGCGGAAGATGTACTGCACCGTCCTGGCTTCATCGGGGTTGACCAGCAGCTTCTTGTTATCCCGGTCGACGTCGTATCCAAGAATGGGTACGCCGCCGCAGTATTTCCCCCGGCGCTTGGCGGCCGCCACCTTGTCCCGGATGCGCTCGGCGATGACCTCCCGCTCGTACTGGGCGAAGGTAATCAGGATGCCGAGAAACATCCGGCCGGTTGGGTCGGTGGTGCTGAAGTGCTGGGTAACCGAGACGAAGCTGACGCCCTTTTCGTTGAAGAGGTCGATCATCTTCATGAAGTCCAGCAGCGAGCGGGACAGGCGGTCGACCTTGTAGACCACGATCACGTCAATCTTCCCGGCGTCGATGTCCGCAAGCAGGCGACGCAGCCCCGGACGCTCCATATTCCCACCCGAGAAACCACCATCGTCGTAGCGATCCGGCAGAGCCGTCCAGCCACGTATTCTCTGGGCTTCGATATAGTGTTCCGCCGATTCCCGTTGGGCATCCAACGAGTTGAACTCCTGTTCGAGACCTTCCTCGTGGCTCTTGCGGGTGTAGATGGCACAGCGCAGGGTCTTGTTCTTGCCCGGCGCGACATTGCTGTTATCAAGCATCCGAACCTCCCTCGGCTTTTCTGCCGTAAACCTTCTTCAGCCCGAAAAAGACCTTGCCGTTCCAGCGCGTCCCGGTGATCTCCCTGGCCACCGCGCTGAGCGACCGGAAGGTGCGGCCTTCGAACTCATAGCCATCGGCAAGGACGATCACCTCATAGCGCCGGTCGTTCCAGACCCGCACCAGTCTGGTCCCGGGCAGGAGCGCCTCGTTCGATTTCCGCTCTTCTGGGATGCGTCGATTGACAGTGGCTACCGGGTCCTCCTTGGCGGCCTGCTGGAGATGGACCTTGGCCTGCTCGGACAGCCCGCCGTAGAAAAGCTCCTGGATGCGATAAGCCAGCCGCTTGATGAGGAATTGCTTTTTGTACTGGGGCGGCTCTTCGCCGTAGAGGTCGAGCCATTTTTCCCGGAGCTGCTCCAGGGACATGGATTGCAGCAGGGCCATCTGCCGAAGAACCGAGTTTCGGGTTCGGTCCTGATTCTTGCCGCCCGTGGCGGCGTTCTGTAACTCATTCATTTTCAACTCCTTATTTTGGTTTCCGGACGAGTTGTCATGAATGAATGCTCTGTTCCGGCAATGAATCAAGTCCTTCTCCGAGCACGGGGGAAGAATCTTCGAAAATCTCTAACTCATTGCCTACACATGCTTTTTTGGCCTTTCGGCGCAGGACCGCCGTGGCCAGAATCGAGGCGGCTGACTGGAGCCTCGCCTCACCCGACAGGCGGCCGGGTTTGCCGTTTTCGCCAAGGTCATCAAGCCCCGGCCCATCATTCATTTCCTGTACATCCAACATCGAACACCTCCGGTGGGACCGGGGGGCTGGATGGTGTGGATGCCAGAAAACGGTGGCGGTCGGGATGCGCGTTCGTTGGCACCCACAACCGCCTCAGCTCCGCCTCTGGTCGGTTATCTGGTTTCTAACTGCTCGTCCGGTTTCAAACCGGCTTTCTTCAGGCCTTACCTACCGAGGGGCTCGTGGAAGTGTCGGAAATCAGGTGTGAGATTATTTCTTGACCTGATATGCATCAGGTTTATATTATTAGGGTTTGCTGGCGCATTGCGCCTTTTTGTCTTTCAACAGAAATGGAGACGCCATGAGCAAAGCGAAAACGGATGAGATAACGCCGTTGCAGCGGAAAACGCTCGAAGCGATATGTCGTTTCGTCGATGCCAAGGGCTTTCCTCCAACGGTGAAGGAACTGAGCGAGATCTTTGAAATCAGCCCGGCGAGTGCCCACGACCGGATCAACCAACTGGTGCGCAAGGGATACCTGAAGCGGGAGGACGGGAAGTCGCGAGGCATAGCTGTTGCCCGTCGCCCCAGCGAGATGGCTGCCTCTCTGGTTTCAGTACCTGTTGTGGGGATGGTGGCGGCTGGCCGTCCCATCCTGGCCGAGGAGAACATCACCGGCCAAGTGCTGGTCGAGTCGGACGTCGTTCGTTCCGGACAGCACTTCGCACTCCGTGCGGTGGGTGACAGCATGATCGGTGCCGGTATCAACGATGGCGATTTGATCATCGTGCGGCAGCAGCCCATCGCCGAGGATGGTGACATCGTTGTAGCGCTGCTCAACAACGAGGCGACCGTCAAACGGCTGAAAATCAAAGACGAGCTCATCGAATTGGTGCCAGAGAACCCGGAGGTAAGAAAGATCCGGATCAGGCCGGAGGATGACCTTCGAGTTTTAGGCAAGGTCGTTGGATGGAAACGGAGTTAACCGAGACAGACATGGACGAATAACGACAAAACGACAGGAGTATTTGATGGCAACTTTTAACCTACGCCGCTTTTCGAAGCCGGAGATGCTCCGGCGAATCGACAGGAAGCATCTCATTGCCTTTCTGGAGCCTCATGCCGCCTATTTTTCAGCTCGCGGCGTAGAGTTGCCACCAGTCCAGCACGAAGATGGCCTGGACTACAACGCGCTCAGTCACATTTTGCTGACCCCGGACGGTTCAACCCCAGACGACCTTGCAGAGGCCTTGTTCTATGTGAATGAAGTTTCGACTCCTGAAGGATTCGACTCCATTCAGGATGAGATCGCTGGAACGGACATCGACGTGGAAATCGGGGAAAACGCCGCACCGGCAGACTTGGCGATCCAGGTCTGGATGGCTGACCGGGAAATCATCGAGAAGGTACACGCCGAACAGTTCTTCATGAACGTCAGGTCCTTCGAGTATTTCAAGACCAAGAAAAACCCGCTGCCGGATTTCGTGCTGCCATCGGAGGAAACCCTCGCGGCCCTCGAAGCCGATCTTGACGAATGGTTTTCCAAGAAGCGTCGGGGCAAGTATTCCAAGGTGTTCGTCTATCCGAAGGAAGGCCACACATGGTTCCTCGTGCGCCACGGCAAGCCCTATGCCCGTGAAGCGGTCATTGAGGCCGGTGAATCCACCAGCCAATACTTCCGCCCTGAAAAATTCGACGTGCTTGCATACAACCCCGTCATCGGGGAGATCCGCATGAACGCCGAAACCAAGGGTGAGAAGGAGCTCTACCGCAAGAAATTTGGATTTCACCTGTTCGGAGACGAGGAGTTCTTCAACGAACGCAGCCGGTTTGACCTGGAACCTTTGCGGCAAATTGGTGAAGACGCGCTCCTATGTGACGATGTCGATGGCATCGAGTATGTCAGGCTCAAGGAAGTTCAGGTCTTTTGGGGCGGCGCTCATAAAGACGTCGAAATCCGCAGGTCTGAGGACATTTTTGCATCCCTTCGTGATCGAGGCGCTTCACTCCCAGGCGGAGGGAAAATCATCAAAGCAAGCTTCCAGATTAAGTTCGAGGGGTCCAAGACTCCAAGATCTGTGATCTTGAGTTCAGGCAACCGGGCGCAATTCAAACGTGATGGTGATGCCGAGGTTATCGAGCGGTGGCTTGGACTCAGGGGCTTTATTGTCGGGGCCGGAGGGACATCGGATGAATGATCCCTTCTGGGCATATCTGGAGAGATTGCCTGGAAAGTCGGCGGCGCTGTTCGATTGGGATAAGGCGCTCTCCGGTTGGGACCGATACCCGTTGTTTCGGGATCACTTCCTTCAACTGACCAAGAATCACGCGACCGCCGTGGATTGCCCAACGGAATGTGGCCTCGGATGCCCACGGAGTGTTGTCACCCATGTGAAGACCAACATCCGGGCCATCTGCAATGAAAAGGAATATCCAGCCGTCCAACTCACCACAAGGCAGACCCTGATCTACCGGCTCAAGCAGTCAGCCATCAATGGCGCTATCTGCGCGGCCTTGGGAATAGAACACCGAGAGGCGAAACTCGATGGACTGCCCCACACATGGAGACTGGGCGATTTCATACCCACGGCGGGGATGGACTTCCCGGTTGTTCTGACGATGCAGGACAGCAAGGATGCGCTGGCAGAGGTCGTTCGATCATTATGTCTCTCGATCCCCAAACCGTTTGTCCTGATCGCGCCCACGCGCCTTCATCTGAGTCCTGCAGTTGAAACACTGCTGGCGCAGAGAAGCAGCCCCTTCATTGCGCTGAACGAAGAGCTACACCTGGGAGATGCACCACGGTTTCTGACACGTCGGGACAAGGCCGCGATATTCGCCCCCCTTATCGGCCAGGTGCCTGAGCCGGATTCTGGCGGCACGGTGTTTTTTTCAACACCGCCGGGCACCACATGGGCGCAAATCAAGATTCAATTCCGTGATGGCCATACCGTCACAATATGGGCGGGAGATCAGAGCGGTCGATACACCTATACGCAAATGGGAATGGCGAGCAGGAAGAATGGCAATCCTACCGAGCAATGGAAATTGCTTGAGGGGTTTGCCAACTCCCGTGGCGAGATTGACTGGCACAGCCGATACGCGTCGGACAAACTGAAGAAACAGAAGCAAGAGCTGTCGAAGCACCTGCGGGAATTCTTCCGGCTCGATGACGATCCTATCGAATGGGTCAAGGACACAAAGACCTACCGGTGTAAGTTCCGCATCCTCCCGGAAGGTGCCGAGGTTTACTGACCACCCTTTATAGCGCCCGACAAATCTATAGCCCCGATTCAGGATTCTGGATCGGGGCTTTTTGCGTCTTGGAGGCCCGCTCGGTGAAATTTCACTGGGGCCGGGCAAAAAAAGTTAAAAAAGTTTTCCTCTGTAAATCCACCACCAATCAGAGCCTTACGGGCTTTCCTCCTTCTTGAGCCAGGGCGTTTTTCGGGGTCGCAACGAAAATTCGCCAAAGCAGGGTGACAGGTCTGGTGAACACGAAAAGTTCACGACCGCCACCCGGGAAATTCATGCCGGACCTGTCTCCCGGTCGGTCCAGAAATGAAGGAGGTTCGGCATGAACCAGACAAGCAAAGCGCACCTCACCCCACCGAAGCGGCGACTCATCGAGTTGATGCAGGACATCAACTTCGGCCGCATCACCAACATTCCGGTCCGCGACGGCGAGCCGGAACTCACTCCTGACACGGTCATCGAGCGCGAGATCAAACTGGGCGGACAGAGCGGTCCCCGGCCCGAGCGCGACCAGGATGACTTCATCCTCAAGCAAGAGGTCGTGGCGCTGCTGGAGCACCTCGCGCAGATGGGCAGCGGAAAAGTCTGCCTGCTCGAGATCAAACACGGTCTCCCGTTCCTGATGCGCATCGAGGAACGGGCAGCCTGAACACGTAACGACCTGAACCCTTAGACACTGGACAACAAGCTGGACGCATGGCGGAGGCTGTTGTGGGTGTCGCCGAGCCGAATACGGCAATTGGCGGCGTACCTGCGACCCCTTCGCCCACGCGACAGCTTTGTCCTGTGATCTGGCCCGTGCCGACACCCACGCGGACCTCCTCCTCGCTCCGAGGAGGCCCCGATGGTTTCACAGAATTCTTACGACGGCATCGACAAGTATGCCGCCGACCTCATTCGGCACAAAGCACGTCAACTCGTAGGCAAGGCCGGATTCACCGAGGACGACAGACCCGACCTCGAACAGGAACTGATGATCGATCTGCTGCAGCGGATGCGGCATTTCAATCCCGCCAAGGCCAAGAAGACCACCTTCATGGCCCGGATCGTCGAACGTCACATCTCCACCATTCTGGAGGCCCGGTTCGCCCAATGCCGGGACTGGCGGCTCTGCCAAACATCACTCAATGAACCCCTCGACAACGGCGAAGGCGACACCACCGAGCGGATCGACTTCCTGGACAGCGAGGGCTCTCTGGGAAGCGGCACCCGCGAGACAAGGGAGCGCCTCGGCCATGAGATCCGCATGGACCTCGACCGGGCCATCGCCTCGCTGCCGGAAGAGCTCCGGGATCTGTGCGTGCGCCTGCACGACAGCACCATGGCCGAAATCGCCCGGGAGATGGGCATTCCCAGAACCACCCTCTACGACCGGCTGAGCAAGCTGCGGGAGGCTTTCAGCGAGGCTGGCCTGACCGACTACCTGTGATCTCCGACGCATCAGCCCCGGCTCCGGTAAGTAAGCACCGTGCCGCATGGTGCGGCTATCCGGGGCCTCGGAAATCAGAACCTGAACAAAAGAGGAGTTCAATCATGACTCACGACACCTACAAGTACCGTTTTGACGAGTCGGTCCCGGCCCAGGAACTGGAAGACACTTTCATGCTGGCGATGCTGGCCGTCGAAAGCCTGCACGGACGTTCCCGTGTGCGGATGGAGAGCCGGTTCAATCTGGACAAGGCCCGCCGTACCTGCGTGATCGACGCCTCCACCGATGTCGGCAGTGATCTCGCCCGCATCTTTACCGGCTTCGCCACCAAGGAGTACGGCGAACGCTCGGTCCTGATCGAACGAACCCAGCCGTCGGGCTGTGCCTGCGCCTCCAAGCATCGCGCAGCGCCCGCCGCTGCTACAGCGGGGGTGGCGGTATGAGCGAGCTAATGACCACCACCTATTCCATGTGGCGGCTGTTCCGCAACTGCCGCATGGCCTGCAAGTGGCGCTACATCAACGAGCTGGTGCCGCTCGAGCGCGACCCCAATCTGGCCTTCGGCTCGGTCATTCACGACTGCCTGGAGTGCTGGCACGGTGAGCGAGATCTGGCCAAGGTCCTCGACCACATCGACCGGACCTATCCGAACCGGGCGCAGGACGATCATCAACAGGCCGACTGGCATCTCGCCAGGGCCATGATGAGCGCCTATGCGGAACACTACCCGGCTGAAGAGTTCGAGGTCGTCGCACTCGAGAAGACCTTCGAAGGCCCCATCGTCAACCCGGCGACCGGGGCGACCTCGCGCAGTTTCATCCTCGCGGGGAAGGTGGACGGCATCGTCCGCCAGGATGGCCAGTATTTCCTGCTGGAACACAAAACCGCCTCACAGATCGACGCCAGCTACCTGGAGCGGCTGTGGACCGATTTCCAGATCATCCTCTACGCCTGGTACCTGGAGCAGACCCTCGGCATCACGGTCAGCGGCATCATCTATAACGTCCTGGTCAAGGCCAAGCTGCGCCAGGGCAAGGGTGAAACCGAAGCCGAATTCGAGGCCCGCCGGGTGGAGCTGATCGCCAAGTCGAAAACCGGCAAGAGCAGCGCCAAGCGCAAGTTGCCCGAGGACGACGACACCTTCCAGCAGCGGCTCCAGGAGAAGTACCTCGAGCCGGGCATGTTCCACCGCGAGGTGCTCTACATCTCCCGCGACCAGTTCGAGGAACTGCGGGCGGAGCTGTGGGAACTCTCCAAGGCCATGCTCGACGCCCGTCGGCGCGACACCTTCTACCGCAACACCAGC
Organism: Desulfobulbus sp.; assembly: GCA_050952385.1. Lineage (GTDB taxonomy): Bacteria > Desulfobacterota > Desulfobulbia > Desulfobulbales > Desulfobulbaceae > Desulfobulbus. Next base: position 968,340 of record JBMNKV010000001.1, read on the forward strand.
TACTGCTTCCAGTACGGAAGGCCCTGCGCCTACTTCCAGCTCTGCCGCTCGGGCGACAACCCCAACGTCATCGAAAACCATTTCCAACGGATCGCCCCGCACGAAGAGCTGCGGGACGGAGCCGGTGAAGACGCCGCTCCGGTGTTTTGAAATCCCAACCATAAGGAGACGAAGCCATGCTTCCCAAGACCAAAAGCAAACCCAAACACACGCTCTCGGACCTCACCGCTCTGGTGTACGGCCCGAGCAAGATCGGCAAGAGCACCTGGTGCTCCAAGGCCGATGATGCACTGTTCCTGGCGACCGAGCCGGGCCTGAACGCCCTGGAGGTGTTTCAGACCCCGATCACCTGCTGGGACGATCTTCTGCAGGCCTGCGCGGAAATCGCCGAGGGCAAGCACGAGTTCAAGACCATCGTCGTCGACACGGTGGATAACGCCTACAAGATGTGCTCGGACTACGTCTGCAAGAAATTCAAGATCGAGCACGAGTCCGACCTGGGCTACGGCAAGGGCTACGCGCTGATCAACAACGAGTTCCAGCGCGTCATCAACAAGCTCGCCTTCCTGCCCTATGGGCTGATCCTGATCTCCCACTCCCAGGAACGGGACATCGAAACCCGGACCGGAAAACACACCCGCATCGTGCCGACGCTGCCGGAAAAGGCGCGGAAGCTGGTCACCGGCCTGGTGGACCTGATCCTGTTCTGCGACCTGGACATGAAAACCGGCGAGGACGGCAAGCCGGTCTGGCAGCGCGTGATGCGCACCAAACCCAGTCCCAACTACGACGCCGGTGACCGCACCGGCCGACTCCCCGAAGTCATCCCCCTTGATTTTTCGAGCTTCATGAAAGCGTTCAACAACACGGCAGCCGGAGCTGCGGCGAGTGCCGCCCGGCCGAAGCCGGAGCCGACCGCGAGTGCGGCGGCGAAACCCCAACAGTAAGGAGATCCGACCATGGAACACTACGAAAACCAATCCAACAGCAACCTCGACCTGGCGCAGTTCGACGACGCCTTCGAAACCGCCGAAGTCGAGGAGCGTGAGTTCGAGGCCGTCCCCGACGGCAAATACCAGGTCAACGTCGACCGGGTCGAACTGACTCGCGCCCAGACCTCGGGCAATCCCATGCTCAAGTGGACCCTGCGCATTCTCGCGCCGACCCACAAGGGTCGTCTGCTCTGGCGCAACAACGTCATGGCCAGCAACGAGAACATCAAGTGGCTCAAGCAGGACCTCTACACCTGCGGGCTGCAGCTCCAGAAGCTCTCCGACCTGCCGGGCCACCTCGAGCAGCTTCTCAACATCAAGCTGGAGGTGACCAAGCGCACTCGCGGTGAAAACGAGAACATCTACTTCAACCGTCGCATTGTCATGGCCGACGATGCCGGGGCTCCCGGCGCGGCGATGGACGACATGATCCCGTTCTGATGATGGACCGGATCACCGTTGTCGTCGACACCCGCGAACAGGAGCCCTACAGCTTCGATAGTGACAAGGTTTCGGCGGTTCGCAAGGCGCTGCCCGCCGGTGATTACTCACTGGTCGGCCTTGAGGAACGGGTGGCGGTGGAGCGCAAATCCCTGACGGATTTCGTCTCCACCGTCATCCGGGGGCGAAAGCGGTTTCACCGCGAGCTAGAAAAGCTCTCCGCCTACGAATCCGCCTGCGTGGTTGTCGAGTGCAACTTTCGCGATCTGGTCGATGGCCGCTACCGCAGCGATGCCCACCCGCATGCGCTGATCGGAACGGTCGCCTCCATCGTCGTCGACTTCGGTGTCCCCGTCTACTTCTGCTCGGACCGGCAGGCCGCCTGCCGTTTTGTCGAGGAGTACCTGACACGTTTTCACCGGAGGATCGCGAGATGCCAAAAAGAAATGAGAGTAACCCGGCGCGACTCCGGGGAAGAATAGAGCGCGTTTACTATGCCGGACCCAAGTTCTCCGCAGGCCGACTGCTCACCCCGACCGGTGAGGAAGTCCAGTTCGCGGGCAATTTGTTCGCCCGGGAAAATCAGCCTGTGGTCCTGCTCGGGTCGTGGGCCACCCATCCCAAATATGGCCGTCAGTTCAAGGTCGACGGGATGGAGCACGACCTCGAACTCGATCCGGAGGGACTGATCCACTATCTGGCCAACCATCCGGAGATCAAGGGCATTGGTCCGGCCAAGGCCAGATTGATCGTCGAGAGTTTCGGCGACGCCTTTGAAGAAACCCTTCTGAGCAACCCCGAGCGCATTGCGCTCAAAGCCCGGCTACCCATGGACGCGGCCCGGCGGCTGCGTGACGAATGGTTGAAGAACCGCAGCGTCAACACCGTCATGGCCTGGCTGTCGGCATTCGGCCTGACCCATCATCAGGTCACCACCCTGGTCGAAAGGCTTGGCGGCAACTGCCTCGATATCCTGAAGGAAGACCCGTACATCCTCATTCGGGAGATCCGGGGATTCGGCTTCAAGAAGGTCGACAAGATTGCCCGCAAGCTGGGCACACCCAAGGACCACGTTCCCCGTATCCGGGCCGGGTTGAATTTCTGCGTCCGTGAAGCTCTGGACAATGGCCACTGCTGGATCGAATACGAGGATCTGGTCGACCAGGCCAATCTACTGCTGGTCATGGATGCCCTGGACAGCCGGGTTCGTATCGAGAGCGCCCTCGACGCGCTCATCGAAGAACAGGCGCTTTCCTGCGATTCCCACGGCGGACGTTTCGTGGTCGCTCTGCCGGAGATCGTCCGCATGGAGCGGGAGCTGGCCTCGCTGTTCGGCCAGGCCGAAACACCCAACCCGCATTTCCAGTCCATCAAGAAACTCGATGCCCTGATTCGGCGCTGCGCGGCGACGCTGAACGAGAAGCAGCTTGAAGCGGTGCGCTCGGCCCTCCAACACAGCATCAGCCTGATTTCGGGTGGAGCCGGTTCGGGCAAGAGCTACACCATTTCGGTCATCAACACCATCTGCGAGGAGAGCGATCTGGAAGTCGTGCTCGCCGCGCCGACCGGCAAGGCCGCCAAACGCCTGGAGGAAGTCAGCGGTCGCAACGGCACCACCATCCACCGTCTGCTCGGCTATGACGGCAAGGGTTTCTCGCGCAGCAAGGAGAACCCCATCGATGCCGACGTCCTGGTGGTCGACGAGTTTTCGATGGTGGACGTGCCGTTGGCCTGGCACCTGTTCGAGGCGGTTGACCTGTCGCGGACCACGGTGCTGCTGGTCGGTGACCACAACCAGCTTCCGCCGGTGGGGCCAGGAAACATCTTGCGTGATCTGATCCAGACACGTGCCATTCCCACGGTCATCCTCGACAAGGTCGTGCGTCAGGCTGGCGTTCTCAAGGAGAACTGCACCGCCGTTCTCAAGGGCGAGGTGCGCAAGACCAGCGAGGCGTCGGTATCCGGATGCCGGGATTGGTATCTGGTGGATCAGTTCACCGATCCGATGGCTGCACGCTCGTTCCTGCTGGAGCTGTTTCAGGAGCGGCTCGACGCCCTGGGTTTCGACATCATCAAGGACGTGCAGGTGCTGACGCCGACCCACAAGGGACCGCTCGGCACCAAGGAATTGAACGAGGAACTGCAGCGGCTCATCCAGCGCAAGCTCTGGAACACCGAAGTGCCGCCGGTCGCCATGGGCCGCCGCGCTCCGTTTCTCAAGCACGACAAGGTCATCCAGACCCGGAACAACTACGACCTGAACGTGATGAACGGTGCCATCGGCTATGTGGTCGATGTCCTCGCGAACGGCACCCTGGTCATCGACTTCGACGGCATGCCGGTGGAGCTGGAGAAGGGTTCGCCCGACCTGCAGGATCTGCAGCTCGCCTATGCGCTCACCATCCACAAAACCCAGGGTTCCGAGTTCCCCTGCGCCGTCGTGGTGGTCCACAAGGCGCATTCCTTCATGCACCACCGCAACCTGCTCTACACCGGGGTGACCCGCGCCCGGCGCACCGCCATTGTCCTGGGTGATCACTGGGGCATCCAGAACTGCGCCAAGCGTTGCCAGGTGGATGACCGCCGGACCTTCCTGCCCCTGTTTCTGGACGCCGCCCAGCACGCGGATGCCGATTTCGCCCGTGTCGCGGAGGCCGAATGAGCATGGGCGGAACGGATAACGTTAGGGAGTATTACCGGCTCGTCACCGAGATGGACATCGGTGACGTGGCCCGGGAACTCCTGCCGGGACGGATCACCCAGGAAACCGGTCAGCGTTTGATGTGCGACTGCCCCAACCATCAGAGCCAGTCGCGCCTGTCGCTGCACGTGATGCTCGACAAGCAGGGCTGGTACTGCTTCGGCTGCGGAGTCGGCGGTGACGTGCTGCAGCTCGTGGAGTTCATTCAGACGGGCTCGGTCACCGCCGGGCAATCCGGTCCGATGCCGGACAGCCACCGCCAGGCCCGGGACTATCTCGCCAAGAAGGCGGGTTTGCCGCCGCTGTCGCGCTATGGTCTCAGCCAGGAGCGTCTGGCCCAGACTGAGGCCGACCGCGCCTTCGAACTGCGGGTCAAGGACGCGCTGACGGCGCTGGCCAAGCTTTACCACGCCAAGCTCAAGGAGTCGCCGGAGGTCCTCGACTGGCTGAAATCCAAATACGCCCTGAGCGAGGAGACCATCGACGATCTCCTGATCGGCTATGCGGACAATGCGTCCGGCGCGGTCGCCCAACTGACCGGAGGTGAAGACGGTTTCTCCAAACGGGAGCTTGCCGCCACCGGCGCTTTCCGGCCCACCAGCCAGGACGGCCTGACGCCATTTTTCGAGCGCCGCATCGTCTTTCCCTACTGGAGCCGTGGCCGGGTGGTGTTCATGATCGGCCGCAAGACGCCGTGGACACCGGACGTGGGCTGGGAGCAAGGGAAATACAAGAAACTGCCGGTTCACGACGAGCACCAGCGCCCTTACGTCGCCGATTTCATCAACAACGCGCTGCTGTTCAACGAGGACTGCCTGCTGGCCAGGCCCGGCAAGGTAATCATCACGGAGGGGGTGACCGATTGTCTGGCGCTGATGCAACTGGGCCTGCCCACCGTATCTCCGGTCACCGTCCGCATCCGGGCCGCCGATTGGGAGCGCCTGATTCCCAAGCTGCGTGGCGTCGAAACTGTCTACATCTGCCAGGACAACGAACTCTCCCAGGCCGGTCTCAAGGGGGCACTGCAAACCGCCCGCACCCTGGCCGAACACAAGATCGACACCCGCCTGGTGACGCTGCCCTTGTCGGAGACACAGCTCTCGGCCCGGCAGGAGCTGACCGAACGCTTCGGCCTGACGGCGAGCGTGGGGCCGAAGGAGCTGGCCAAACTGCTGGCGGGACGTCCCGCCGAGGAAATCCAGGCGGCCGAGGCTCTTCTCGCCACCGCCAAGATCGACGTCAACGATTACATTGCCGCCGGGCATACCCAGGAGGATTTCGAACGCCTGCTCGCCGAAGCCAGCACGCCCATCGAGTTCGGCGTGCGCTCGCTTCCCGAGGGCGCTGAGGAAGAGGAACGCAACCGCCTGCTGGAACCGATCCTGGGGGAGATCTCCGAGCAGTCTCCGCTGGAACAGGCCCGTCTGCTGAAGCTGGTGCAGGAGCGCATCGGTGGTGGCGTTTCAATGGCCACCCTCAAAGAGCAGATCCGCGCCATACAGAAGGACCGCAAGGTCGAGTTCCGCAACGAAAAGAAAAAGGCCAAGCGGATGTCCGGCGCGATGCCCGGATCATGCCGCGCCCGGGTCGACGAGGTGCTGATCGACACGGAACTGGAGAACGGCGCTCCCGACTACACCCTGGCCGCCGAGGCTGCCTACGACTGGTTTACCGCCAACGGTGCCCAGTTCTTTCACACCCTGCAGGGCGAGCCGTTCATGTATTTCGACAACGCCATCTACTGGATGGATTCGCCGGACCGGGGCCGCAAACGCCATTACGCGGCCATGCTCTATAAGCACACGGGCATGGTGCCGACCTCCAACGGCGGACGGACATTTTTCGAGGTACTGCCCAGCCTGGCTATGATCCGAGGCCAGGTGCGCGACCATTTTTCCTGGCTGCACACGGATGTGGCTTCCTACACCGTCTATTTCAACCTGAACAATCCGGAGCACGAGATCGCCAAGATCACCCCGGACGAGATTCAGATCATGAAGAACGGCGGCAACGAGGACGGCATCATCCTGGATGGCTCGCGCAAGATGAAGCCGCTGAAATTCCTGCCCGACGCCGACCTCGAAGAGGCGGACCGGCTCCTGGTCGATCTGCTGGTGGGCAACATGACCTGTCCGCAAGGAGATCGCTTTCTCATCCTTTCCTGGCTCTCCTGTTTCCTGCTGATCGACTTTGCCGGGACGCGGCCCATGACCCGCTTCGAGGGTTCGGCCGGATCGGGCAAGACCACCGCCAGCAAGATCACTTCGACGCTGCTTTACGGCGAGCCCCAGCACAAGAAGGCCACCGACGCGGCGAACTACACCGATGGCTCGCAGAACCCGCTCATCGTCCTCGACAACATCGAGGTCAAGCAGATGACCGAGGATCTGACCACCTTCATGCTGACCAGCATCACCGGCATCGCCAAGGAGAAGCGCAAGAGCGGCACCGACAGCGAGACCATCACCGAGCGGACCAAATGCCTGCTGAACACCACCGGCATCGAGCCGCTGTGCGGGGAGCTTTCGGAGATCCTGTCGAGGTCCTTCGTCATCAACTTCGACCTTGCCAACCAGGCCAGCGACTGCTTTCTGGAATCGGAGGTCATCTCCGCCATCCAGCAGAACCGGGACCTGATCATCTCGGCCATCATGAAGCGAACCAGCCATGTGCTGGCGATGATCCGGAACGGAGCCCAGAAACAGGTCATGCGTCTACTGCACCGAACCATGCCGACCCATGGCAAGCGCCGTTGCAACGATTATCTGAGCCTGATGTACCTGATGATGCTGGCCGGGTCCGAGGAACACGAGGTGACCACCGGACTCGAGGATCTAAGCCCGCTGTTCATCGAGCAGATTCATTCCATCAACGACACCAGCCAGGAGATGGCGCGGGAGTCGAACCCCATCGCAACGGCGCTGGCGTCACTCTTTCACGCTTATCGGAACGCGGTGGAGCTGGACGAGAAGGCTCGCTACGGCGAGGACGACCGGGCAAACCATGTGGTGGGGTTCATCGAACGCTACCAGGTGAGGTTCGAGAACGAGAACACCATGGAACCGGTGTCGGCGGGAAGACTGCTCGCTGCGCTGCGCAGGGTCGGCCGGGAATTCAACCTCGAGTTCGAATACAAGAAGCCCGCTCAGCTCGGTCGGCGCATCAGCAACGACCTGGACGTCATCCGGGACGCCGGGTTCGACATCGACCGGCAGCGCAACGCCCACACCAAGAACTTCGAGTACCGGATCTGCCACAAGAGCAGGTAAATGGAATTTTTTTGCCCAAACTGGATGATATGACGACACTGAACTTTATCAAAATCAAAGGCAAAACTTGACGCCATCATCCTGTGATGCTAAGTTAGAAGTAAATTTATATGGAGGTATACCCTTGAGAATCTAACGGAAACGAGCCTTCACGAAATTTTCGTGTTCCCATTTTGGATCGTTAAATTATCCAAAAAATGGCGTTCTGTTTCCGTAGATCTTGGGTGGCTTCAGCGTTTATGATTTGAATGCCACGTTTAAGACGTGGCATTTTTTATTTTAGCTGATTCCATGGGAATGGGACGTCCAGTATGTTTTGTTACAGCATGCTTGGAGGTCAACAATGTCAATATCTTTTCAAAACGTTACCTTTTCTTATGATAGTGCAATATCCTCATTGCTTGAGGATATCACAGTTCATCTTGCGGAAGGATGGACAGGAATCGTAGGGCCAAACGGTGCAGGGAAAACGACTTTTCTGCAACTTGCGGCAGGACATCTACAGGTACAGCAAGGGACTATCAAACGGTCCGGACATATAGTTTTCTGCCCGCAGCGCACTGACGATGTTCCGGCACAGCTATCACTTTTGATTTCTACGGTTGAAGCAGAGGCATGCGTACTGCGTGGAAAGCTAAGGATTGGCGATGATTGGGTAAGTCGCTGGCAGACACTAAGTCATGGCGAGCGTAAGCGTGCTCAAATTGCTGTCGCTCTCTGGCAACAACCGGATGTCCTTCTTCTTGATGAACCGACCAATCATATTGATATTACGGCCCGTGAGCTGCTTATAGAAGCGCTTACATCATTTCGTGGTATTGGTCTGCTGGTTAGCCATGACCGAGATTTGCTTGACCTTCTTTGCCAGCAATGTATTTTTCTCGACCCCCCTCAAGCCATAATACAACCTGGCAATTATACGAAAGCTGCCGCAGATGTTAAACGGGAAGAATCAAGTTTGCAGGATAGACGTCATAGTTTGCAACAAAACCTGGAACGATTAAAGGACGAGTCGAAACGTCGCTGCGCTAAAGCCTCACGCGCCAACAAAAAGAAATCGAAACGTCATTTGGCACGTGGTGACAGCGATGGGCGTGCCAAAATCGACCTGGCTCGTGTTTCAGGACAGGATGGTCATGCCGGGCGTCTTGCTAAGCAATTAAAAGGTCGTATAAAGCATGGGCAGGAACAAATTTCTGAGATAAAAATCAAGAAACGCTATGCAACTCATTTCTGGATCGATGGTTCCGTCTCTCCACGTCGAATCCTCTTTACTATTCCTGCTGACATAATCGCTCTCGATGAATCAAGAAAATTGCATATACCAGAGATTTCAATGCTACGTGACGATCGTATTGCTATTACTGGAGCAAATGGAATGGGAAAGACAACTTTTATTCGACATATTCTTAACCACATAGATATTCCTAATGAGCATTTGGTATATTTACCGCAAGAGATTGACATGATGAAAACCCGAAAAATCATGGCAGATGTAAATCACCTTTCCCATGAACAACTTGGTAAAATCATGACAGTGGTGAGTGCTCTTGGGTCACGCCCTGAACGACTGTTACATAACCTTGATATCAGCCCAGGTGAATTGCGCAAGGTGCTATTGGCGCTTGGAATTATTCGTCAGCCGCATTTAATTGTTATGGATGAACCGACAAATCATCTCGATCTTCCAGCAATCGAGTGCTTAGAGAATGCCCTGAGAGATTGCCCCTGTGGCCTGTTGCTGATCAGCCATGATTTGCATTTCCTCCAACAGGTCACTAGTAAACGGTGGCACCTGGGTCAACATGAAACGAACGTTATGATCTCTATAGATAATCGAAAGACAACGGATTGAGTATTCGCAGCTCCGGTTTTGCGGTGGTGCGGTGAACACCGCTGTCTCTTGCGGTGGATGACCACCGCACGCCAAACCCTTGCCAGACAAGGCGTTCATGGCCTTTGCGGTGGATGCGGTGGTAAATCCAGAGGTCTCACCCCCCTATGGGCTGAAATATTTTTTTGACTCACCAACCCGACATCCGACGCCAGGCAAATTCCGGCCCAGCGCGAGAGACATTCCCCAAATACCACCGCAACCACCGCACTCTATCTTCTCTTTCTTCATAACTATCTAAAAACAAATAACAAACAAAGAACCACCCCCTGCGGTGGGACGAGAAAACCTTCCACCGCACGACCACCGCAGCCACCGCACGTATCCACCGCAGCAGATGGTCTCCGACGGTTTCAGGGCAGCTCCGGTAAATAACGGGAAAAGCGATTAACCCGTATTTCTGGAGCCTGAAACCATGAGCCTTCTAAAAACCATGATCAAGCACACCGCCGGAGGGCAGGAAGCCTCGGCCGGATGTGAACCCCCATCATTACCACCGCAACAACCGCAGCCCGCCATCTATGTCTCCACCGGGCTCGATGTTCACGAGGTCGAGGACGCCCGCGACTGGCCTGAAGACCGGGAGATCGACGGCACGCTGTGTCGCCGCCTGTCGCCTGAATACTTTGCCTGGCTACGTTCCCGCATGCTCACGGCCCAAGCCGCGCACAAGGCCGGAAAGCTCCCCGAGGATGCCTGGAACACGCTGCGGAAGCGATTCAACGCCCTGCAGGCGCTGGCCATCCGGGAGTTCGGCAAGGAACTCCTGCAGGAGGTCCTGCACTCTTTTTCCCCGAAGAACTATCGGCCACCCGCGCTTCGTCCCGAGGCCCAGGAGAAACCTGTCGAAGTTGACACAAAGGACTGGATTTATCCCGGCAACCAAGCTTGGAAATGTAAGCAGCCGGTGACTTCCCAGGCTGTCGCCAAGGTCGACGCCATCCGTGAGGAGGCCATGGCCAAGGGCTGGTCCGAGGCACGCCTCTATCAGAACCAGGGCCGCTTCCGGTTTCCCTGCGGCGAGGACTACGGCCTGGTCTGCTTCGTCGATGGCGATCAGGAGATTGGCGAGGTCACCGAGCGTTCTATCGAAATTATCCACGGGCCGAAGTCCGGGCGTCCCAGCACGCTGCGGTTCTACAACCCGGACGTGCCGCAGCCGTGGATGAAGAAAGTGGAGGATTGAGCCGTGAAGAAAAAGAAACGCTACGCCAACGCCAAGGATGTTCTGCCCGAGGAACTCTTCGAGCAGATCCAGAAGCACTACACCGGAATTCTCTGGGTCCCGGCACCGAGCCGCTTCTATCAGGAGCGCCGCGACCTGGTGCTTGCCCTTCATCTGCAGGGGATCAGCAGCCAGGAGATCTCCAACCTCGCCGGAGTGACCACCCGCCGGGTCAACCAGATCATCGCCGCCGAACGAAAACAGGATCGGGACCGACAGTTTAGCGCCGCTTCCGGTAAGTAACCCCTGAACCGGCGGGAGCGCGTTTGGAGGCTAAATCGGCCTCCCGCCCCGTATCCCGGCTTGGGAAAACAATATTCGGCAGGATTTCCACGTGGCACTGAACAAACCGGACAAAGAGACGCTGGACCGCTGGCACCGCAACGAGGGCAAGACCGAACCGCCCCGGCGCGGGCCTGGTGCGCCCGAGGGCAACCAGAACCGGCTGCGTCACGGCATCTTCGCCGACCGTTGCCTGACGCCGGAAGAGAAGGTCATGTTCGATGCGATCATCGACCGCCTCAACCAGGACTTCGTGTTCAACAAGTCCAGTGACTTCCTTCAAGTCGAACTGGTGGGCGTCTACTCCGTCAAGCTTGTCCGCGCCCAGATCGAAGGGAACACCCAAGCGGCCGAGAGCCTCGACCGGATGATCCGCTGCCACATGAAGGATCTCAAGACCACCAAGATCGCCCGCGAGGGTGAGGAGCCGAAAGGCCCGCAGACCTCTCCGGCGGAATGGGCGGCGGCGCTGCTCGAGAAGGTGGCCGAGGCCGCCAACGCCCCGGCAACGAAAACCTCCGGCCGCAAGAAACGCGGAAAGAATTGCGGATAACACCATGGAGGGCTTTTCCGATGACCCCGGCACACGGCGACTTGCGGCAGACAGCTACACCAGGAATTGCGGATAAGACGTGTTCCTTGCACTTTCGGAATCGGCATTCTCCGGCTGCCGATCATCATTCCCACTCCTCGATTTCTTCCTGCAGCTCTCGATATCCGCTTGGCATGTGTGCGCATAAGCCGAGCCGCATAACCCAAGTAGATATTGGCATTTTCACGCCGGAGATCTCTCACACAACCCAAGTAAATCTGGGCATGTCGAGCCCCAGGCAGAACCGGCCAGGCCCCGCAAACAGCCATTCCTTCGGCAGCGGCCCTCGCATAAGCCAAGCAGATATTGCCATGTGTGTTCCGCGCCCGGAGCGCACAAGCCAAGCAGTTATAGCGATGTGCAGCCGACAGACAAAGAAGGAGAAATTCCGGTCAATCGATATTTCCCGCTCCGCCCGGGAGGCTGAGACCCATCGTCATGATCATTCATCATCGGCGGATGTGTTCTTCTGCGGGCACTGTCATTCACTGTCTTCGACACAGTCTCGCCCAACGAAAACAGGAGCAGCCGAGGCCACTCCCATAGTCGGGTCCGGAAGGATCAGAGGCGTTCGAGGGCTTCCTCGAGTTGACCGTCCACGAGGTGGGTGTAGATCTGGGTGGTGGAAACGTCCCGGTGCCCCAAGGCCCGCTGCACTACGAGCAGGTCGTTGGTCGCGCCGTAGAGGTGGGTGGCGAAGGTGTGCCGCAGCCCGTGCGGCGTCAGTTCCTTTTCGATCCCGGCCTTTCGCAGCCAGTGGGCGAGCCGGTTGGCAATCTGCCGCTGGCAGAGTCTGCCGTCCCGGTTCGACAGGAACAGTGCTTCCATTTCCGGGCGACCGTGTCGACGGCGCTCGGCCAGGTAACGGCGAAGCAATGTGCGGAGGTCGGTCTTGATGAACTTGACCTGCGGCACATTCCCCTTGGCCCGCACCCGCAGATGCTTGGCGTCAAGGTCGATGTCATCCATGTGGAGCGCGGCTAGTTCGCCAAGCCTGATCCCGGTGCCCAGCAGCACCTCGATCATGGCGCGGTCGCGCAGCGTGGAGAAGTCGGTCCGTCCCTTGAGCTCCTTGAGCAGACGTTTCTTTTCGGTGGCGGTCAGGAACACCGGCAGCTTTCTCGGCAACCGATGCATGCGGATGGACCGGGCCGGATTGTCATCGACCACGCCCGCCTCGGCGGCCCAGGCGAAAAAGGCCCGCACCGCCGCCTTCATCCGATGGAGCGAAGCCGCCGAGCGTTGGCCTCGCTCACTCTCGGTGACCGCCTCGGCGGAGAACACCTGGTCAAGGAGCCCGGCCGTGACTTCCCGGCAGACGATGCCCGGGGCCAACGCCCCGGCCACGCGGGCCACCAGGGCGAGGTCCCGGCGGTATGCGGCAATGGTCGCAGGGGAGCGTCCTTCGGCCGACAGGCGGGCACAGAACGCCTCCGTCGCGCCCGTCAGATCGAGGTCAGCCGTTCGGTTGCTCATCGCTGGACTCCTTCACCCGGCTGTGGCCCATGGGTGTGCTTTTGGGCAGAGGCAACTCCTCGATTCGCCCCGACTCCCTGGCCCAGACCATCATCATGCGGAACACCCGAACGGTCTTGGCGACGGTGCGCTCGGCCCGCTCCTTGCCGTCGGGGAGTTTGAGCAGCAGGTCGGACTTGTAGAACTTGCCAACCTGGGGAAGCCGGATCTCGGCGAGCTGGCGATCCGCGCCGAAGAAGGACTCAACCACGTCGAGGTCCTTCCGGTAGGTGTAGAGGGTCCGCTCTTTCTTGCCGGATTCCCGCAGGTGGCCGATGAAAGCCTCGGCGGCTTGATGCACGTTGCATTCGGTCATGTCGATGTCTCCTTTGTCGGTGGCCCGGTGTGTTCAGGACAGGAACTCGTCCAGCTCCCGCAGCAGTTCCTCGACGTGGCCGAGGGAGCCGACGCTCGCCCAGGTGATGTCCGGCTGTTTCGCGTCCGCTTCGAGCTTGCCGCGAATGCCCTCGATCAAACGGGCGATGTTCTCCTGCTTTTCTCGGTACGCCTTGAGTGCCTGCTGGCGGTTTCTGTCGTAGGCCATGGCCTGCCTCCGGTTCCGGTTTTCGTGGATGCGGGACCATCCCGCGTCACATCCAATGACGCTTCTATTTCGTTGGAAATCAAGTGTTTGCAGAGATCTTTCTGCATGTGCCCCAAACCCATAACCCAAAGGAGATCAACATGTTGAAGAAGACCCTCGAATGGACCATCCCGCTGGCCCTGGCCGGGATCATGACCGGCTGCGCCACCTACCGGCCTCCGGCCCAGATCCAGTCGGCGGTGGCCACCGTCAACCGCCACACGCCCGAGTACGTGACCGAGGCCAACAAGGCCCTGCGGGAGGTCGGCCACCCGGACGCCGAGCGCCTGACCGGAGTCGGTCTGCGCCTGCAGACCGCCGTGGACGCCCTTGACCAGTGGACCAATGGCTCGAACCAGGAGGCGGGCCAATGAAAGAGATCCTTCAAGAAAACAGCGATGCCGTCCGCCAGGCCGGTGAGGCCCTGGTTGAAATCGGCACCGAACTGGCGGCGGGACGGATCGAGAACGCTCTCGGCCGTTTGGAAGCGGCTCAGCAGCAGTACCGGGCTTGGGCGGAGTTGGACCAGGCCATCATCGACATTCAGGAGGCTGTCCACGACCGGAAGAACACCCTGGCCGTGCAGCAGATCCTGACGGAACTGGTGGGCACCATCCTCGGCAGCGCCTTGAGGACGGGAATGCACTGATGGCGGTAACCGACAAGGAGCGCAAGCTCGCGGCGACCCTGAGCGATCCTGTGTTGTGGGGGCAAGCCTATCTCTACAACCGGGATGGCTCAGGCCGCGACTACTGGCCGCACCAGGTGGAGGACCTGCGCTGCCCGGCCAAGAACATAATCCACCTCGACGGCCGGGACGTGGGCAAGTCCATCGTGCTCTCGACCGACGCGCTCCATTACGCCTTCACCACCCGGGGCGGCCAGGGCCTCATCGCGGCTCCGCACCAGGGGCACCTCGACACCATCATCGAGGAGATAGAGTTCCAGCTCGACAGCAACCCGGATCTGATGAACAGCATCGCTCTGACCAAGTACGGCAAGCCCAAGATCCACCGCAAACCCTATTTCCGGCTGGAGTTCACCAACGGTTCGGTGCTCTATTTCCGCCCGGCCGGGGCCTATGGCGACGCCTTCCGCTCCCTGCACGTAGGCCGCGTCTGGGTCGATGAAGGAGCCTGGCTGACCGAGCGTGCCTGGAAAGCGCTGCGCCAGTGCCTCAAGGCCGGGGGAACCTTGCGCATCTACTCCACGCCCAACGGCCTGCGCGACACCACCTATTACCGGCTCACTTCATCGGAGCAGTTCCATGTGTTCCGCTGGCCGTCCTGGCTCAATCCCCTGTGGACCGAAGATCGCGAGGCCGAACTGTTGGAGTTCTACGGCGGCCGCGACAGCTCCGGCTGGCAGCACGAGGTGGCCGGTGAACACGGCAAGCCCTCCTATGGGGCCTTCAATGTCGAACAGTTCAACCTCTGTCGGCAGGATCTGCTGGAGTACCAGAAGGTCGTCATCACCGATTCCGAGCTGCGCGACTGCGACACCGAGGAAGCTGCCCATGACCGGCTGGAGATGCTGCTCAACCTCACACCCCGCAGCGGACAGTTCTGGGTCGGCGGTGACCTGGGCTACACCAATGATCCCACCGAGATTGTCGTATTCCAGGAGATGGAGATCGGCGAGAGGACGCTGCTGAAGATGATCCTGCGCGTGCATCTCGAACACGTTTCCTATCCGCACATCGCCCAGATCATCGCGCTGCTGGAGCGTTACTACACCCCGGCGGGTATCGGCGTGGACAACGGCGGCAACGGTCTGGCCGTGGTTCAGGAGCTGCTCACCCTGGACAAATACAAAGGGCTGGAACTGGAAGGCAGGCTCAAGGGATACGACTTCGGCGGCATGACCCGGCTGGCGGTGCGGGACGGCAAGGAAATCAAGAAGCGAACCAAGGAGCTGATGACCAGCCTCATCAACGGAGCCCTGCAGCGTAAGCAGGTCATTTTCCCCTCGGACGACCTGGAGGTGGAAGACCAGTTCACCACCCACACCTACACCCTGCGGGACGGCAAGATCATCTATTCCAAGGGCAACGACCACATCATCGACGCGGTGCGCTGCGCCATGCTGATCCGGGAGGAAAGCAACCTCGACCCGGTCGGCGAAGAGGTGGTCTCGCTCAAGCCCGTGCTCACCAATCCGGTCTTCATCTGAGCCAGACAAATAGTCACCAGTTTTTCGGAAGTGGCAACACTTTGTCTGGAGGCATCCTCCGACGCTTTCCACCCCGCTCCGGTAAGTAACCGGCATCGAGCCGGGTTCGGCCCACACGGGCCGGATGTGCGGCTGTCATGGCCGAAACTACCGAGAGGATCACGTGGAAAGCACTGCCCATCAGGACGAACAACCCGAAAGCCTGGACACCACCGGCTTTGTCATCGCGCCGCTGGCCGCAGCGGCAGCGCTCGACTCGGCAGCCTTTTCCAAGGTGAACGCCGCCGAAGCGATTCCGGCCACCTGGGAGGAACGCGCCCGTAAGGCATGGGAATACTACGTCGAGGAGCCGCTGGTGAAGAACTGCGTCAACTCCTGGCGCACCTTTGCCGTGGGCGACGAGATCAAGATCACCAGCGATGACGAGAACCTCAAGGAGCAGGCTCTGGAGGCCGCCTGGCGGTTGAACATAACGCAATTCATCAAGGACATGGTTCTTCAGCTCCTGGTGAAAGGTGATGCCATCGGCTTCAAACGCTTCACCAAGTCCGGCCAGGACATCGAGGAACTGGTCTGCGTCAACCCGGTTTCGGTCAAGGTTAAATACGCCCAGGGCGAACTGATCGAGGCCCGGCAATTTCCCGAGGACACCCCCGGCGGCGGGGAATCCATTCCGCTGCCCGTCGAACAGGTGGTCCACCTCAAATGGGATGCTCCAGCCTTCTCGCCCCGGGGCAACTCCCTCGTACTTCCCGCCTTTCAAGCCATCGAACTGCTGCGCGACTACCGCCGGGCCGAACAGGCCATCGCCAAGCGCTGGGCCACGCCGTTCCGCCTGCTCAAGGTGGGCGGCGCGTTCGGCCAGAAGATGGTGATGCCGGACCAGCGGATGCTCGAACAGGTCCGCGACATGGTCAACAAGATGGACATGAAAAGCGGCCTGGTGGTCCCGTTCTACGTCAATGTCGAAACTCACGGCACCGACGGTCAGGTCCTCAACGTCGAGGACAAGGTCAAGGAGGTGAAGGAAGACATCGTGGTGGCCCTGGGTCTGTCTCGCTCGCTGGTGACCGGCGACGGTCCGAATTTCGCCACCGCTTCGGTGAGCATGCAGAAGATGATGGTCATGATCCGCGAGATCAAACAGGCCGCACGCAAGCTTCTCGACTGGGTGTTCGACGACTGGATGGAGCTGAACGGCCATGGCGACAAGAGCATCCAGTTCATCTTCAACGACCTCGACCCCAGCGACGCGGTCGATTTCAAGAAGCTCCTCATCGAACTCTACGACCGCAAGCTCATCAGCCGCTCCAGCCTTCAGCTCAAGATGGACCTGGACCCGGACATCGAGGCCGCCAACCGCGAGACCGAACGTAAGCAGATCGACCTGATGGACGAGAAGCAGGTGAAGCCGGTGGTGGATATGGTCGTCTCCGGCATCCTCAGCGTGCCTCGCGCCCGCAAGATGCTCGGGATTCCGGCCGAGGACGACGAACCCACGGCGGAGGCGGCATTGGTCTGGTCAGGCGACCTGGAGTCCACCGGCATTGCTGCCGTGTGCGACGAGTGCAGCCACTTCATTGCTGATACCAACCACTGCCGGGTTCACAACAGCGAGCGCACCTTCGACGCCCCGGCCTGTCGTTTCATCGACCGCCGGGAGCCCCGTTGATGCCGTCGGACCTCAAGCAGCGCATCCAGGCGGCCACCCTGAAAAGCCTGACGGCCCGCAACCGCTACAACGACCAGGTCACGGCCCAACTCACCCAGGCCCTGAAACAGGCAGAAGACGAGGTCGCCCACGCCATCCTCCAGTACCGTTCCCTCGGCTCCCTGCCGGACAACAAGCTCGCCGCCCTCAAGGGGCTGGAAAAGCTCCAGCTCGAACTCGACGACACCATGAAGCGGCTCAAGCGGGAGCAGACCCTGGTCTTTCGCAAGACGACCAAGGACTCCTTCAAGCTCGGTATCCAGCAGGGAATCGGAGAGTTCGCCGACGCGGCGCTGCCGTTCTACGCCGACCTGAAGCCCGAGGGCATCGACAAGCTGGCCACCAAGGTGTTCACCATCGTCGACACCAATGCCCTCGACTTCATGGCTCAGTACAACCTCACGCTCGCCGGTGACGTCCACCGAGAACTCGCAGATGGCATCAAGCGCACCATCTTGAACGGCGTCGCCACGGGCAAGGGGGCCGACGACATCGTCCGGGACATGGGCAAGGTAATCGTCGACAAGGACTCCTTTCGTCAGGCCGGAAGCCGGGTGTTCAGCAAGGCGCAGTACCGCATGGAGATGATCGCCCGCACCGAGGTCCTCCGCGCCCACAACATGGGCAGGCTCAAGTTCCACGAGCGGGTCGGTATCCAGAAGCTGGAATGGCTGGCCATGGAGGACGAGCGCATGTGCCCGGTCTGCGGCGGCCTGGACGGCAAGACCTTTCCCATCGACAAGTTCCCCCAGCAACCCGCGCATCCACACTGCCGCTGCACCAACATCGTGGCCTGGCCGATGACCGTCTGCGGTAGCGAGATGGCAGCCAAGGCCGCCGCCCAGGCATCGCAGGGGGACGCATGCATTCTCCCGCCCCATGTGCTGGAAGGCATGGCCGACGCCCAGGCCAAGGAGAACGCCAAGCTCAAGAGCGCCTTTGAAAACGGCGACATCGCCGACCTCGGCTCGCTGACGGTCAAACAGCTCCAGACCCTGGCGAAACAAAACGGCGTGGCCATTGCCCGGACCAAGGCCGATTTCATCAAGCTGCTCGATCTGGCCGAACCGGGGATCGATCACGGTGACCTGGCCGGAGCGGCGCTCAGCGCCAAGCTCAAGGAACACAAGATCGGCCTGCTGCGGACCAAGGAAGAACTGGTCGAGCTGCTCGGACTGAAGCAGGCAGAACTCAAACAGGCCAAGCTGCTCGCCGCCCAGATGGCGAAGATCCCTCCCGCCGAGGGGCTGGAGGGCATGACCGCCCAGCAGCTCAAGGAGATGGCGAAGGAGAACGGCATCTCCCTCAACATGACCAAGCAGGAGACCATCGAGCTGCTGGACAAGCTGGAACCCGGCGTGGATCACAGCGGCCTGATGGGCAAGGAACTCGCGGCGGCCAAACAGAAGCACGGCATCGGCATCCTCAAGAACAAGCAGCAGCTCGTTGAGGCGCTGCAGAAGAAGGCCGGTGCCGACATGGCCGAGTCGGTCAAGAAAAAGGCGGTCGACGAAGCCAAACAAAAGCTGATCCTGAAACAGAAAACGGCTCTCGAAGACGCCGCCAAGGCCGTGGTCGTTCCCGACACGCCGACCGGCTACAAGGATTTCCTCGACGCGATTGCCAAGGCGGAACAGGCGGTTTCCGGCGGCACCGATCTACCCCAGGATCTGCTGGCGGCCCACAGCAAGGAAATCGCCCTCAAGAAACAGCTCTTCCAGGACCAGGTCGGCAAGCTGAAATCGACAGAGCTCAAGACACTCGCCAAGGAGACCAAGGTTCAGTATTGGCAGTGGGCCAACAAAGACGAGCTGACCACGCTCTTCACCGAGACCGATCCCGCGAAAATCAAGGCGGTTCAGGCCAGCATCGACACCAAGCACGCAGCCTGGGCCGAAAAACATGGCGGCAAGAAGAAAACCGCTTCTGCCAAGCCCGCCACGACGAAGAAAGAGCCGCCGAAACCGGCTCCACAACCGAGTCCGGTCAAGCCGCCCGAGCCCAAGATCGTCAAGAAAGGCGCGGAGTTCGCCACCGACGATAACGCATGGCAGCAGAAGGGTTTGCCTTCGAAGTTCAAGAAATCCGGCAAGGCCGCTGTCGGCGGCGCACACGAAAAGGAGTTCTGGACCGATGAGAACGGCGACAAATGGCTGTTCAAGCCCATTGGGCGCAAGGACGACGAGTTCATCGCCTTCGGAGAGGAAGCAGCCTACAAAATCAGCCGCCTGATCGACCCCCATTCCATCGAGGTGCGCACCATCCAGTTGAACGGCCGCACCGGCTCCATCCAGAAATGGCGTACCGATCTGCGGGACGACTTCGATTTTCGCAACATTCTGCCCCAGGATCTGACCACCATCGAACTGGAGCAGATCCAGCGCGAGCATGTGGTCGACTGGCTGATCTCCAACCACGACGGACACTCCAAGCAATTCATCCGCGCCCGGGACGGTCGCGTCTACGGCATCGACAAAGGCCAGGCCTTCAAGTTTCTGGGTCAGGACAAGCTCTCGCTCGACTATCACCCCAACGGCGTCTGCGGCGAGGAAGAGCCGTTTTACAACAAGGTCTTCCGGGCGGCCAAGGAAGGGAAGGTACGGGTCGATCCGAACGCGACCCTGCGCTACATCCAGGAAGTCGAAAAGATCGCCGACGAGGATTACCTCGATCTGCTACGGCCCTACGCCGAGGGACGGTTCGCCAAGGACCCGGCCGGGCTGCGGCATTTCTACGATCTGGCCTTGGAGCGGAAACACAATCTCCGGCGGGACTTCGAGGGTTATTACGCCGATGTGCTGGGGGATCGGGGCTTTCGTTTCGACAAGCTGAGTACCGCCACCGGCAAGAAAAAGCTGCTCTCCTCAACAGAGGAAGCCCTAGTCGAGGAGGCCCGCAAGCTCGGCTGGCAGGGCAAGACGCTGCCCTTCGACAGCGGCGACGTGGAAGACCAGAACGCGCTGATCTTCACCGAGAGCTTCAAGGGGAAGAAGCGCACCGTGGTCAAGATGAAGATCCGGCCGGACACTGACCGCCGCATCGACGAGGTGCTGCGCAGGTATGTGCAGACCGCAGCCGGGGAAAAGGGACAACCGCTGGTCGAAGACAGCTTCTTTCCGACGATTCTGGACGCCGTCAAAAACGTCAACTTCCACGTGGGCGACGGCAAGTACAACCGGACCAAGATCGACAAGGCCCTGCGCCTGCGCAAGAAACTGGAGACCCTGCAAAAGAGCGCCGACCCCAAGGTCAAGGAGATGGCGGACCATTATTTGAAATGGGTCAAGGAGATCGAAGAGTCCGTCGACTGGGACCGGGCCACCAACGGCGTTTTTGAGCAGTATCTGCCCAAGCTCGACGCGCAGAAACCCAAGGAGAAACCGCCGTTCAAGGTGGAACGCGGCAAGGTGACCCACACCAAGCGCAGGATCGGTTCCGGCACCATCACCGTCGAGGCCGACGACATCGACAACCGGACGCTGTTCAATCACAACTCCCGCATGCAGGACGGGCACCAGTACACCGTCACCTTCGAGGACGGCACCCGGGTCCGCTATCGCCCCTGGTCGGACACCAACCTTTATGCCCAGCGCGGAGAGCTGGAAATGATCCTGGATGGCGATGCCACCCCCGGACGGGTCGAAGCGATGCTGGAAAAGCTCGAACAGCTCGGCATCGACACCCGGGTGGCCACGGCGGAAAACGCGGAGCAGATGTATCTCGAAAAGCTTGCCTACATCCGCAAGACCGACAAGAGCGCCGATTACAAACGGCTGCAGAAATCCCTCGACGACCGCAACGCCACCACCACCGAGCGGGTCCAGGCCCTGCGCAGCTATTGGCAAAAGGAGCTGGGCATCCAGGACATCACCCAACTTTCCGGATACAACCCGCTGGGCGAATATCAGGCGGGCTTTCTGGACCGCGACGCCAAGGGCGGATACCGGCACCAGTTCAGGTTCGACATCACCGAGGATGACCTGGAAAAACAGATGAAGGGCTATTCGCTGGTCCACGATCTGACCAACGGTGAGAGCATGTCCGGCTTCATAGACTTGATCATGGAGAACAACGGAGCCATGGTCAGCACGGTCGAGAAAATGCGCATGGGCGTGGCTCCGGGCGGAATGTCCCCGGTGGCCGACATGCAGACCGGCGGCGCGAGCTATTTCTTCACCCGCATCAAGAAGCAACCGGCCAGTGACGCCTCACCGGCCCTCTACTTCAAGAAACAGATGCTGCGGCGCATGGACGCCATCAGCTATGACCATGACGCCTACGGCAAGGTGATCGACGACTACGTGCAGCGCAACCGTGGAGCCAGCATCGACGACTGGAAGCGATTCTCGCAGCGCCATGGCAACGAAACCATCTTCAAATACTCGGTGACGCTGCTGGACAACATCGAGTTCATCGTGGCCAGAAGCGACAACGAACGTCGGGAGATCATCCAGAGTTTCACTCGGCGCGGCATCAAGAAACTGCCCGACGGGCGCAAGGTGGAGGACATTGTCCATACCCCGCAAAGCTGGAGCAAACGCAAACAATGAACATAAAGGACTTTATCGAACAGGAGAAACGGCGGCTGCAGGAAGCGCTGCACTGGTTCAACAACCGGGGCAGTCGCATGACCGTCAGAGAATCCGGGGATCTCTTATTGGACGCCCTGGTGGACAGTTTTACCGTCACCCGGATTGCTCCCCATTTCGACACCGCTGGAAACCATCTGCGCACCGATTTCTGGCTGTTGTGGAAGGCACTCGGTTACGACGAGGGCTTTCAGCACGCCCACACCATCAAGGTGGTCGATGTCCGGGTCGAAGACACCCTGACAGCCGAACATGACGGCAAGGAGGCCGAAGGCTGGCTGATTGTCGAGCTGACCGACGATCTGGGCCGGATTCACCATGTCGAAATGATCGAGCCGGTCTCGGAGCCCGAACTCGCGGCGGACTGGCAACGCTGGATCGCCTACCGGCAGAAAGACGCCGAGAGATTCCGCCGGATCGATGCCCAGCTTCTGGCAGAGCATCTCCGGATCGCGGAGGACTGGTCATGAAACTGCGCTATATGATCGACTCGATAATCGCAGACCGGCAAGCCACCGCCCCGGTATACGTGCCCGTAGGCGTCTGGGTTCAGGGGCCGGGTCCCGGTCTGGATGTGGAGATGTACTACCTCGACCGGGGACCGCACGGGCTTGCCGACCGCAGGGACGAGGCTGCCTGGGTGGTCAACCGTCTGGTCGAGGCCGGGGGCACCTCGCTTCCGGCGAATTTTCTCGAATACCACCGGCTGTCCCGCTCCCCCTATGACGGGGTCTTTTCCGAGATCACCGAGAGCGACGAATACCCCTCCCTCGACGATTGCGGCAAGGCCGTTCTGGCAGGGCTGAACCCCGCCCGCTGAATTTCGCCGTCACCCTCCGACACATCGCCGACGCTTCCGGTAAGTAACCGCTGAACGCTCCCCGCAGGTCGCGGAGAGCACAGCAAACTGACCGGAGACGTTGATGGAACTGTTCGCCACAGACCTGGAAAGGCTGGCGTTTCTACTGGAGGCCGATGCGGCGCTGACTCTCGATCCCGACACGCTCGGGACCGAGGCCGCCGAACAGTCCGCTCCTGAAGAGCTCCCTCCCGAGAAACGCCCCAAGTACATCACCAACTACATCGGCAGTAAACAGAAGCTCGTCGACTGGATCTGGAAGCATACCCCGGAAGGCACCGGCACGGTGCTGGATGCCTTTTCGGGGTCTGCGGTCGTGGCCTACATGTACAAGACCAAGGGCCTCCAGGTCATCGCCAACGACCGGCTCCGCTACTGCCACCACGCCGCCAAGGCGATCATCGAGAACAACTCGGTTCGCCTGAGCGAGGACGAGATCGAGGCGCTCCTGGCCGACAACGCCAAGGCGGGCAGCTTCGTTCAGGACAACTTCAAGGGCATCTTCTTCGCCAAGGGCGTCCATGCGCTGATCGACACCATCCGCGCCAACTGCGACAAGCTCTCCGGCTTCAAGAAAGACATCGCCCTGTTCGGCCTCGGCAAAACCTGCATGAGCGGCAAGGGCGGCTTCGGCCATTTCTCGTCGTCCACCGATTATGGCCGCCGCCAGGACACCCCCGACGAGTTCAAGGATCGCCTGCGCAAGAACCTGCAGCGCATCAACGCCCTGGTCTTCGACAACGACAAGGAGAACAAGGCATACCGGCAGGACATCAACGACCTGCTGCCGAAAGCCAAGGCGGATCTGGCCTACTTCGATCCGCCCTACGCCACCGAGTTTTCGACCACCAACTACGAGCGGGCCTACCACTTCGTGGAGGGGCTCATGACCTATTGGGAAGGCCTCGAAATCAAGGCCGACACCAAGGTCAAGTATTACGAGACTGACCACAAGACCGTCACCAAGGCCAACGCCAGCGAGTTTTTCCAGACCTTTCTCGGCAACGCCAAGCACATCCCGCACTGGCTGATCTCCTACCGCGATCACGCCTATCCCAACGAGCAGGAGATGAAACGGATCATCGGCTCCTTCGGAAAGCAGAGCCGAATGAAATCCAAGGATCACCACTACGCCATAACCTCCAAGCACGGCGAGGCTTCCAACGCCAAGGAGCGTCTGTTCGTCTGCGTTCCCGGGGCCGAGGCCAGCGCCGAGCGGGAGGAGAAACCCGTTCCGATGGCCGCCGCCGCGAACTTCCACACCAGTATCCCCGTGGATATCCGGCTGGGCGATGGTGAACGCCTCGCGACCGAGGCCATGGATGTCGGCTCGGCGGGCGACCCCCAGTTCAGCTTCGTGCTCTGTCGCACCGGCACCAACAAGAACGGCGATCACTTCACCGCCGAGGAGTTGTCCGGTCGGCACATGACGGCCGTGAACAAGAAGGTCGATCTGCAGCATTCGCAGGAGTTCAACGACATCGTGGGCGGCATCGTCGCCGCCGACTACCTGGAGGACGACAACGGCGGCCGCGTGGAATGCGTCGGCGAGCTGTACGTCCACGACACCCCGGCCGCCCGGCTGGCCTACAAGCTGATGAAGCGCGGGATCATCTCCCAGGTCTCCATGGAGTGCGACTACCAGGAGGGCGAATGCTCGGTCTGCCACAAGCGCTTTCAGAACAAGGCCGACTATTGCACCCACCTGCGCAAATTCAAGGGCCGTGATTTCAACGGTCAACCCGTTTTCGAGATTCTGCACGGCGTCACTTTCACCGGACTGGGACTGCTCGACCGCAAAGGCGCGGACGAGAACGCCAGGATTCTGCAGGTGGCGTCCCTTCAGAGCCAGCCCGACCAATCCCAACCCGAAGGAGATTCCACGATGGAAGACAAAACCAAACCTACCGATGAACCGGCCGTCGAAGCGGCCAAGAAGAAACCGGCCCAGCAGGAAGGCGATCCCGCTCGCGTTACCGACCTGGAAAAGGAAAACCGGCAGCTCAAGGCTCAGGTCGCCGAGCTGCAGAAACGCGTCCAGGAACTGGAAGCCGAACAAAAGGCGGCCGCCTGCCGCTCCCGGGCCAAGAAGCTGCTCACCCGGCTGGAGAAGCAAGGGCTCTCCTTTGCGTCCGATGAGGACCGGGAAGCCGAGCTGAAACGCCTGGCCGAACTGTCTGACGAAGCCTTCGCCGCCACCGAGGCTGCTTACGAACGCCTGCCCAAATCGGCAAAAGCGGACAAGGACAAGGAAGAGAAACCCGCCGACAGCGACCAGGGCGGCAAGCCCGCCGCCAAGGCATCGACGGAAACCCCGCTGCGCAGCGACGCCGGTGTCCGGCCCCACGATGTGGACGACCGCAAGGTGTCGCTCGAGGACCGCCTGCGCGACGGGTTCATGGCCGCTTACCGCAACCGTGTCGGCGAGGATTCGCCCGAACACTCGCAAATCAACGCATAAGGAGGAAACACCATGTCATTCATTAATCCGTGTCACCGCAGCCTCGCCTACGGCGATGGCCACATCCAGGGCGACGGGCAGCTCGGTCAGATGGTCCGCGTAGTCGGCAACGACCTGTTCGCCGTCAACACCGATCCCACCAAGCGCTCCTTCGGCATCCTGATCAAGGACTACGCCGGTGGCGAAATGCCCGGCATCTACTGTGACGGCGGCGTCTACGAGACCGACGCCTTCGAAGGGACCGTCGTCGCCGGAGACGACCTGAAAGTTTCAGCGGGCGGTCGTCTGACCAACGGCGTCGCGGCCGGAGAGCACGTCGTCGCCCACGCCATTTCCGTACAGAGCGGCGTCCTGAAATTCCGCCTGCTCGTCTAACCCAAGGAGCCAACGCACATGAAAACCAATCAGTTGAAGATCCATTCCCAGGAATACATGGAAACCATGGCGCGGCTCATGAGCGAGGCTCTCGAGTCGCCCGAAGGCATGCGGGCGCTTGCCGCCGCCATTGCCGCGCCCATCGAACAGGAGATCAAGCGCAAGGAGATCTCCTCGCTGCTGCTCACCAAGCACACGCTGCCCAAGGGCGAACGTCCGGTCTATCAGAAGAAACCGACCGTCAAGGCCCACTGGATCAGCAAGGACGGCGACGCCCAGGAGCAGGAGGTGGGCAAGGACGAGGTCGAGTTCCCCACCAACCGCATCCACTCCAATCCGATGGTGGACGTTTCCGTTCTCAAGAACGGCAACATCGGCACGCTGATGGACATCCAGACCAGTGCCGCCGACGCCATCCGCAAGGAGATGGATCGCCGCACCATCTCGGTGCTCTCCTCGGCCATCCCGGCGGCCAACACCATCGAGGTTACCGGCGATTTGCTCATCGAGGATGCCCTGAACGAGGCCATCTCGATCATCGAGGACC
The DNA here is from genome assembly GCA_050952385.1 of Desulfobulbus sp. Taxonomy (GTDB): domain Bacteria; phylum Desulfobacterota; class Desulfobulbia; order Desulfobulbales; family Desulfobulbaceae; genus Desulfobulbus. Next base: position 994,548 of record JBMNKV010000001.1, read on the forward strand.
TGGAGCTGTCTGTGAAGTACATCGTCATGCGCGGCCGCCGGTTCAACGACATGCGCGGCTGGAACCTCGATCCCCAGACCAAGCTCGAGCTGCGCCAGAAGGGGGTCATCAAGAACTACGGCACCGGCGGCATTCTGCTGACCGCCTCCATGCCGCTGGACGAGATCATCATCGTCCCGGATGAAGAGGTCGGAAAGATGCCGGTGCGCGAAAACCTGAAGACGGAGTCCATCGATCAGAAGACCCGCTTCAAGACCGGCTGGCTGGTGTGGTCCGAAATCGGCCAGGGCATTACCCGCCCTGACATCATGGCCAAAGTCAAACTGGTTCCGTAATCCGGGAGGTGACGTGAGATGAATCGAATCAAGAACATCCGTCCCGGCGTTCTGGTGATCCCCGACGCCGGGCTGAAACTCAAGCCCGGCCAGGTGGTCGAGGTGGAACGCCTCACCAAGCAGATCCAGGCGGCGCTCAAGAACGGCCGCCTGGCCATGGCCGACAAACCGAAGCAGGAACCGCTCGCCCCTCCAGAGCCCGACCAGGACGCGGAACCGGTGGACCTGAGCAAACTCTCCGCCACCGACGCCATCTCCAGGGTCAACGAGGAAGCCAATCCGGAAACCCTCAAAGGCTACATGGACACCGAGAAACGCCGCACGGTGATCGACGCGCTCAAGAGCCGTCTGGAGGGTCTGCAAGGTGTTGCTGAGTGACCTGATCGCCGACCTGCGGCTCGACTTGTCCGATCCGGGCGCATCTCTCTTCGAAGACCAGACTCTGGAGAGGTGCGTCCGGAAGGCCGTTTTTCGGGTCGGGCGAGACCTCGACCAATCGCTGACGGTCACGGCCGGAGAGATTACCCCAGAGCCGTCCGGAGATGTTCGCGAACTCCTGGTGATCATGGCGCAAATCCACGCCTGCCAGGTCATGCGTTCGGCCACCGCCAACGCCTTCTCCTTTTCCAGCGGCGACAAGCGGGTGGACAAAACCGGCCAGCCCGGCCATTGGGCCAAGCTCGAAGCCGATCTGCTCGCCGATTACCGGCAGCGGCTCACCGAGCTGCGTCCGGCCACCCAGCTCGATCAGGAAGCCTACATCCTGACTCCGAGCGGCCTTACGCCGGTCATCTACGAACAAGGGATAGACCTCGATGTTGTTGAATGACCGGGAACGCGCCGAAGCCGTGGCCGACGTCGCCCGGCTGATCCTCTCCTCGGGCCAGACTGCACGCGTCCTGCGCGTGGTTCCCGGCGAGCGGCTCTACGGCACCGACGATGCCGAATACACGGAAATCTCCGTCATCCCCCTCGAACTGAACGAAACCCCTCCGGAGGAGCTGAGCGGCAAGATCGATGCGCTCGCCTGCGTCCTTCCGGATGCCGACGTCCGGGGTGAAGACCGCCTGGACGCAGACCGGGAAACCTATCGCATACAGAGTGTGGAAGAAGAACACTTCTTCGGCACAGTCACCCACAAGAACCTGCAACTGGTGAAGCTCAATGGGCGTTAGGCGGACCGGTGACTGGGACAAGGCTCGCGCCAAGCTGACCACCGGCATGGGGCCGCGCCTGGCCACGGCCCTGCGTCAGGCCACGATCCGCAACGCCCTTTTTCTGGTGCGCGAGATCCAGCGGGGGATACGCTCCCAGGCCCCGGGCGGCCAGGCCTTCGTGAAACTCGCCGCAAGCACCATCGAGCGCAAAGGTTCCAGCAAGGCGCTCATCGACACCGGCTTTCTCATCAACGCCATCACCCAGAAGATCATGGCCGACAAGGCGTTCGTCGGCCTGCTGCGCGGCACCGTCAACAAGGACGGGGAAGACATGGTGAACATCGGTGCCGTCATGGAGTACGGGGCCACCATCAAACATCCGAACGGCGCGACCATCATCGTCCCCGCCAGACCCTTTCTGCATCCGGTGATGGAGAAGTACCGCGAGCAGATCCTCCAGAACTATCGCGAGGCGATCCGCTCCGCGCTTTGAGCCTCCGACACATCGCCAGCGCTTCCGGTAAGTAACCAGGCAGAAAACGGAGGCGTCCTTTGAGCACGATACAGACCGTCACAGAAACACTGATCCGCCTGGCCAAGCAGGCCATCCACCCGGACACCGTGCTGGTGTTCCCGGATGACCTGTTCGAGGTCCAGCGTACCCCCAGCGTCATCCTCCAGGGGCCGAAGTTGGCGGAAGACCGTTTCCGCCGCAGCCAGAGCCGCCTGTTCGAGAAGAATGTCGCGGAGCTGAGTTTCGAGGAGTGCCGGTTTCCCCGGCTCTATCACCTCGATTTCGACCTGGTGGTGACCGTGGACCGGGAGGCCGAACTGCTCGGTTTTCACGAATCGGTGTCGCGGTTCCTCCAGCTTTACCCGGAGATCGCCATCGCCGACCAGGGCAGCCTGAACCTTACCGAACTGGTTCCTCTGGGCGGCCTGGCCCGGGTGAACCTATCCAACCTCCGGCAAAGCTCCGGACGCATCCGCATCGAATCCTGCCCGGTGTACGACGGCGACCTGCGCGACGGTCGGCTGATCCGGGACCGGACCTTCCAGTTTCACGGCGACGTGACAGAGCAACGAACCATTCAACCGTAAAGGAGAACAACTGTGATCGAGATCAGAAACCTGCAGTTCCAACCCCTGACGTTCAACCTCTCCGGCCAGGGAACCCTTCACCTCGGGCCGCGAGAACGCAAGAGCATCGCCCGCAAGGACCTCTCCGCCGAGATCAAGACCGCCGGAAAACGCGGCCTGGTGCGCATCACCGACCTGACCGGCGGCGTGGAACCGGAACCGGAAAAGCCCACGGCAACCGATGACGCCGCAGCCGATGAGGCCAAGACCACCAGCAAGCGGAGGAAATAACCATGCCGACCTATCTATCGCCCGGGATTTACACCCGGGAAACGGACTTCAGTTTCTATGTGAAGCAGATCTCGACCTCGTCGGCAGCCATGGTCGGGGTGGCCGAGAAAGGCCCGATCAACAAGCCTGTGCTGGTAACGAGCTGGGAGCAGTTCATCAACCGTTTCGGCTCCTATATCAACGAGAGCTATCTGGCCTACGCCGCACGGGCGTTTTTCGACAACGGCGGCTCGGTCCTCTACGTCACCCGCATCGCCCATCTCACCGACTCCACCGACCGTGACACCCTGACGGCGCTCAAATCTTCCATCGTGCTGCAGAACCGGGAGGCGACGCCCGCCGACGCCCTGCGGATCGAGGCCGTGAACGAAGGCGTCTGGGGCGACCGGCTCTCCGTCTCCATTGAGGACGGCTCCCTCGACCCGGCCAGCCATTTCAACCTGGTGGTCCGGCATAAAGGCGATGTGGTCGAAGTGTTCAAGGATCTGAGCATGGACGAGACGCTGCCCAACCATGTGGAGCTGGCGATCAACGACCGTTCGGATTTCATCCTGGTCCAGGATCTGGCAGCCGCGTCGGGAACGCCCGGCGACCGTCCGGCATTGGGCGTGTTCACACTCGGCGGCGGTGACAACGGACTGACCGACCTGGCCGATGCCGATTTCATCGGCGATCCCTCGCAGCATACCGGCCTCTATGGCTTTGACGAGATCGACGCCCTGAACCTGCTGATGGTTCCCGGCGTCACCACGGTGCCGGTAATCAACGCCGGAATCGCCTATGCCGAAGGGCGCAAGGATCTGCTGTTCATCGCCGACACGCCCATGCATCTGGAACCGCTCGAGGCGGTCGATTTCCGCAAGGGACAAGGGATGTACAGCCACGCGGCCTTCAACTCCTCCTACGCGGCGCTCTACTACCCTTGGCTCGAGATCAGCGATCCGGTCAACTCGCGCAAGAAGCTGGTGCCGCCCTGCGGCGCGGTGGCGGGCTGCATCGCCCGCAGCGACCAGAAGACCAACGTGTGGAACGCGCCCGCCGGTATCGACCGTGGACGCATCTTCAACACGCTCTCCCTGGCCTACAAGACCAGCCGTGGCGAGCGCGATGTGCTCTATCCGGAAGGGGTCAACGTCATCGCCGTGTTCCCCGACACCGGCATCAACATCTGGGGGCAGAAGACACTGCAGAGCCAGCCATCGGCCGTGGACCGCATCAACGTGCGCCGCCTGATGATGTACATGGAGGAAGCCATCTCGGAATCCTCCCGCTTCGTGGTGTTCGAACCGAACCATCCCCAGACCTGGCGTGCCCTCGGCCGCCTGATCAATCCCTTCCTTCAGGACATCAAGGACAAGGGTGGCCTCTACGACTTCGCCTTCCAGTGCGACGAGGAGACCAACACCCCGGCGGTCATCGACCGCAACGAAATGGTGGCCCGCGTGTTCGTCAAGCCGACCAAGACGGCGGAGTTCATTGAGCTGAACTTCATCCTGACCAGCACCGGCGCGGACTTCAAAGAAATCATCTAACGGGAGAACACGGCTATGAGAAGCGGAAATATGCCCAAAAGCCTTTACCAGAACTGGCAGTTTGCCATCGAGGTAAACGGCTTCGACGTGGCCCTGTTCCACAAGGGACAGGAGCCAAAAACCGAATTCGAGGAAGTGGCCTTTGCCCCGGCCGGGTCCATGTTCGACCAGAAGGTGGCGGGGCGGGTCAAGTTCGAGGACATCACCCTCGAGAAAGGCGCACTTCAGGACGGCTCCGACGAGGCTGCCCGCGAATGGATCAAGAAACAGGTGGACGTGAACGCCGTCACCGGCGGCCTTCCCGCCGACTACATGCGCGACATCGACGTTGTCCGCTACGACCGCACCGGCAACGAGACCCGCCGCTGGACCCTGCACGGGGCCTGGGTGAAGGCGCTTGAATACGACGAGCTCGAGGGCGGCAACACCGAGAACACCATCGAGAAGCTCACCATCTGCTTCCAATACTGGACCTAAACCGGAGGATCGACCATGTACAGCTTTGAACTGCCAAGCGGCACTGAACTCGAGCTCCGAGAAATGACCGGGGCCGAGGAAGAGCTGCTCACCAACCAGCGCCTGATCCGCTCCGGAGAGGCGATCAACCAGGTGCTCCGCAACTGTTTCGTCCGGCTGGGCGAGAAGACCGATCCCGATCTTTCTGAGGTGATGAATCTGCTCTCGGGTGACCGGGTGTTCGCCCTGGTCCGCCTGCGCCAGATTTCCCTGGGGGACGAGGTGGAGCTGGAGCTGAGCTGTCCGAACAGCGCCTGCCGCATGACCAACTTCGTGACCATCAATCTCGAGGATATCAAGGTCACCCCCTACGGCGAGGAGCGGGAGTTCGCCTTCAAGCTGCCCGGCTCGAAGAAAACCGTGCGCTTCGGATATCTCGACGGCCATAAGGAAAAGCGCCTGGCCAGCCTGCGCGAACCCAACATCTCCTCGGCCATGCTGATCCGCATCCTCGACATCGACGGCAAGGCCCCTTCCAAGAAGAGCCTGGCGGAAATGTCGATGCGCGACCGCAACGCCCTGCGGCAGGAGATGTCGCGGGTCGACGCGGGAATCGACACCTCGGTCGAAACCGAATGCGATGGCTGCGGCACCAAGATCCGCACCCGTCTGGAGGCCGAACCGGCTTTTTTGTTCCCAGGAGTTCGCTTGTAAGCGACGCATTCTTTCTCGCTTACGGCGGACTGCACTGGGGCTGGTCGGAAACCCGCTCGCTGCCGCTCAGGGTCCGGCGTCAGTTCGTCGAGGCCCTCGAGCGGCAGCTTGATTTTGAACGTGAGCAAACGGAACGGCGATAGATGAACGGCGATCTCGGACTGGGCATAGTGGTATCGATGAAGGATGCGTTCTCGCAGAACGCGCAGCGCATCCGTGGCTCCATGATGGACCTCGATTCCACCGTCGCGGATGCCAGCGAGCGGATGACCCGCAACCTGGACCGCATCCAGCAAGGCACCATGATGCTGGGGGCGGGACTGGCCCTGATGGCCATGCCCGCCGCCCTTGTCGCCTCCACCGCCGCGACCCAGAAGGCCCTGGGCGAGCTGGCGTCCCTCGGCGTGCAGGACCTCCGGGCCATCGAGGACGCCGCCGAATCCTTCACCAACCAATGGTCCGGTGCCGACAAGGCCGCCTTCATCACCGCTACCTACGACGTGAAATCGGCCCTGTCCAACCTCAGCGACGAGGCGGTGGGCGTCTTCACCTCCATGGCCGCCATGACCGCCAAGGCGACCAAGGCCACCACCCAGGAAATGGTCGGTACCTTCACCACGGCCTACGGGATCTTCAAGCCCATCATGGCCGACATGAACGACATGGAATGGGCGACCGCCTTTTCCGGAGCCATGGCGCAGACCGTGGCCTCGTTCAAGACCAACGGCACCCAGATGGCCGACGCCATCAAGAACATCGGCGCGGTGGCGGCGGCGAGCAACATTCCCCTGAACGAGCAGCTCGCCGTGCTTGGCCAGCTTCAGACCACCATGCCCGGCTCCGAGGCGGGCACGTTGTACAAGGCGTTCATCATGAAGGCGGCCGAGGCCGGTGACGAGCTTGGCCTGTCCTTCACCGACACCAGCGGCCGCCTCAAGGGCGTGGTTCCCATCCTGCAAGAGATCAAGCGCCAGTTCCCCGATCTCTCCAACGCCGCCGCCCAGGTGAAGCTGAAGAAGGCCTTCGGCTCCGACGAGGCGGTCAAGTTCCTGCTGCAGATGTCGGCGGGCATGGAGAGCCTCGAAGGCAATATCCAGTCGGTGGGCCGGGCCATGAAGACCGGCACGGCGGTCACCGAACAGATGGCTGACGCCATGAATCAAGACATCGGAGCCCGGTTCCTTCTCCTGCGCCAGCAGATGGCCAACCTCAGCGAAATCCTGGGCCGCACTCTGCTGCCGGTGGTCACGCCGGTGATCAACGGCGTCTCCCGCTTCATTCTGTTCCTGCAGCGCATGGCCAAATCGATGCCGGGCGTGACCCGGGTGGTCCTGGGGCTGTCCATGGCCCTCGGCACCATTCTGGTCGTCGCCGGAGCCGTCACCGCCGCCGTAGGCATGGTGGGACTCATGCTTCCCGCCATCAAGGCCGGGTTCGTGGCCATCAGCGCTGCGCTGGCCGGGGTGGGTTCGGCGGTCGCGACCTATTTTCTGCCCGTCACCGCGATCATCGCGGGCGTGATCCTCTCGGTGTATCTGCTCAAACGCGCCTGGGAAACCAACTTCGGCGGCATTCAGGAGATCATCACCGGGGCCTGGAACAAGGTTTCGCTGGTGTTCCGGGGGATCAGAGAGCTGGTGGGTTCGCTCAGCGGCGGCGTCGGGCAGATGTCGGCCGAACTGGCCCAGAAGCTCGAATCCGCCGGACTGCTGGGCTTCGTGGTCACCGTCTTCAAAGCCTATTACCGCGTTCGTGAGGCCCTGGCCGGATTGTGGGGCGCGTTCTCCCATGCCTTTGGCCGCATCCGCGTCATCCTCGAACCAACCGTCCGCACCCTGATGAGCGCCTATGCGGCACTGGCCAGCGCGGTCTTTTCAGTGGTGGAAATCTTCGGCGTGGCCGCCAGCGCCACCGACGGATCGTCCTGGCGCACCTTCGGCACGGTTATCGGCACCGTCGCCGGTGAGCTTCTGCAGGGGCTGGCATTCGCGCTGAAGATCGTGGCCTGGAACCTGTCGCTCATCGTCCGAGCCCTGGCGGTGGTGGTGCGCAGCGTGGTCTGGGTCGGCAAGATCATCGTCGGGTCCCTGATCGGAGCGACCAAGTTCATCTACAAGTTCCTGCTGCCTGTGCGCATGATCGGCGAGGCTTTCGTGGCCGCCGGGAAGATCGTCTATGCGGTCTGGCAGGTGCTGACCGGCGACATCTCCCTGCTGGACGGTCTCAAGGCCATTGGCGGCGCGGTCTACGATTTTCTTGCCACCCCGTTCCGCTGGGCGTGGGATGTGGTGGTCGGGGTCTGGAATTTCATTTCCGGCATCTTCACCTCCATCGGACGCCTGGTGGCCGACGCCGCTGGACAGATCGGCCAGGCGATTCTGAATCTGCCGATCATCAGCACCCTGCGGGATATGTTTGCCACCGTGCGCTCCTTCTTCGCCGGGGATACCACTTTCTTCGAGGCGGGCAAGAAGCTACTGATCACCCTGGGAGAAGGGATCTGGTCGGCGGTGACCTATCCATTCACGATGCTCAAGAACGCCTTGGGCAAGCTGCGCAATCTGCTGCCGTTCTCCGATGCCCGCGAGGGACCACTCGCCAGCCTGACCGCCTCCGGTTCTGCGCTGCTCAAGACCCTCGCCGACGGCATGAGCCTTACCCAGTCGCTGCCCGCTAAAGTGTTCGGCTTCGCCGCTCGCGGGATTCTCTCGGCCGCTGCGGGAGCCTGGCAGCAGATCAAATCGGCGGGCGGCAACCTTATGGACGCCGCCTCGGCTCCCTTCCGGATGGCTGGAAAACTCTGGGATGGGTTGACCTCCGGGGCTCAATCCGTCGCGGCCAAGGCCGGGGCCATTTTCGGCGGTCTCAAACAATCCCTGTTTGGCAACACGCCCGAACTGGCGCTCAAGCCGCCCCAGGTCAATACCTGGGACGCGCTGGCCACGGGAGCCGTCAATCTCCGCGACCGGATCGTTACCACGCTATCGGCCGTGCCCGGCGCTGTCGGTCGAATCTTTACCAACGCCGGTGCCGAGGGGCAAACCCTCTGGCAGAGGCTTTCCAGCGGCGCGAGCGCGGGCATTCAGGCGATCAAGGATAGAAGCGCCGGGATCGCCAACGGTTTGCTCTCCTCCGCTCGCGCCATGCTGGGAGTCCAGACCCCGATTCCGCAGGTGGCCGAGCAGAAGGAACCACTCGGGACCGCGCCGCCCGCCGAATCGATTGGGCAACGCATCATCGAAAGCGTGCTGAGTCTCGTACCGCGTCTGGACGAACGCCTGGTTCCCAAGGCCCTGAGCGCCATGCTGATGCTCCAGCCGGTCATGGCCACGGCCGCACCGCCTCCGCAACCGATGAACGGCACCGTGCAGACCGTCGCGGCGGCCGTCGAGCCGGTAAGTAAGAGCTACATCCAGCCGTTTGCGGTGGAACCGGTACCGGAAATCGGAAGTGCTTCTCTGGCTCCGGCCGGGATTGAACGGCCCAAGACGGCCGCACCGACTCCGATAGCGAAGCCCCTGCAATCGGGACTCGCCGAGACGGTGCCTTCCGAACGGTTGATCGCTCCGGCTCGCACCGCTCCATCGACACCCATGCGCGGAGAGGAAGCCGGTCCGGGTCTGCGTGAGCTGCTGGAATCGCTGCTCTCGCGCCTCGATGGCCTGGCCGACCGCCCGGTGGAACTGAGCGTGACCACCAACATCGATGGCCGGAAGGTGGCCGAGGCCGTCTACAAGGATCTTCGGGAGCGGAAGATCAGAAACTACGAAACCCTTTGAGAGGACCGATGAAACGTATCTTTGTCTGCAGCCCGTTCGCGGGCGACATAGCCCGAAACGTCAGGGTCGCCGAGGCGCTTTGCCGTCGGGTCATGAGAAGCGGTCACGCGCCGTTCGCGCCGCATCTGCTGTATCCGACCTTCACCGACGACAGCGTTCCCGAGCAGCGGGAGACGGGCATCGCCTGCGGTCTGGCCTACATGGAATGTTGCGACGAGGTGTGGGCGTTCACCGGCAACGGCATTTCCAACGGCATGCGGCGGGAACTCGACCGGGCCGGACAACTGGGCAAGCCGATCATCGAGATCGCCGAGGTGTAAGCAATGGCCTGGGATCAACAGCCCATCAAGGGATATCTGGTGGACGCCGACACGGGGGAGCGGCTCGAATTTCAGTACAACCCCAACTCCATCAGCGACGAGAAGTCGACCGACTACGCGACGATCAAGATCCCCGGTATGAGCCACCCGCGCTACCAATACGTCGCCGGGGAACCGCGCCGGATCGCCTTCAAGGTCGAGCTGTTCAAGGGGCCGGTGAAACAGAAGGTCGACTGGCTCCGCTCGCTGCAATATCCGGAACACGCCGGAACCATGCTCAAGAACGCGCCGCACCGTGTGCTGCTCATCTTCGGAGATCTCTACCCGGGCGTGACCTGCATCGTCCGGCAGGTGAAGGCGCGTTTCTTCGGCCTGTTTGACCGGGACAACCTGCTGCCGCAACGGGCCGAGGTGGACATCGTTCTCGAAGAATATGTGGACCGTTCCATCAACTGGTCGGAGGTACGTTCATGATCGGCCGTGATTCCCGCTACGCCCGCTGCGTTTTCTACCGGGACAGTGACGGTACCTCCCTCGGCATGCGCCAGCGCATCAACACCACCCCCAGACACGACGACCGCCTGCACACCGTGGTCGAGGGCGACCGTCTGGATCTGCTCGCGCACCGCTATCTGGGTGACGCCAGACTCTGGTGGATCATCTGTGATTACAACGACCTCTTTTTCCCGTTGGCGCTCGAGCCCGGCCTGGCCCTGCGCATTCCCTCCCGCGAACACGTCCAGATGCGCCTGCTCGACTGAAGCGTCCGACACCTCGCCATGCCTTCCGGTAAGTAAGCAGGGAACTGCGAACCGCCGGAGATACGCATGGATCTGGATACCTTCAAACCGACATTTCTGATTCAGATCGAGGGGCAGGACCTCTCGAAGGACATTACCCAGGAGATCACCTCGTTCGTCTTCACCGACAACGAGGAGGAGCTGGATGTCCTCGAACTGTCGGTGACCGACCGCAACCTGCAGTTCGTCGACGATCCGCTGTTCCAGGAAGGCAACGAGATCGTGGCCCGCTTCGGCTACGTGGGGAACCTCTCTCCGCGCAAGAAGGCGGTCATCAAGGACATCGATTACGACTTCCCGGAAAACGGCGATCCGACCATCCGCATCAAGGCCTACGACAAGGGCTTCAAACTCGCGGGCAAGGAGAACCAGAAGGTCTGGCAGAAACCCGCTCCCGGCATCCTCTATTCGGAAATCGCCGAACAAGTCGCCGCCGCCAATGGCCTCACCCCGGTGGTCACGGCCACCAAGGGGACCCATCTCCGAGTCACCCAAAGCAACATCTCGGACGCCCAGTTCCTCAAGGAGCTGGCGGAAAAGGCCCGCGACCGCGATGGCGACGGCGTGAGCGGCTATGTCTTCTACATCCAGGACGACGAACTCCATTTCCATCCTCGAGAACTCGACCAGACGCCGCTACTGACCCTCGAATATTTCACCGACACCAAGGGCCTGCTGCGTTCGTTCCGCCCCAGCACCCAATCCCAGGGAGCCAAGGGCGCGGGTGTCGAAACCAAGACGGTCGGCGTCGACCCGCGCAAGAAGGACGTGGTCGAGCACAAGGCCAACAACGCCAGCACGCCCGAGCGGACGGCCCTGGGCAAGCAGACCTATCTGGTCGACGGCAACACCGGCGAAGGCAGCTTCAAGGAACAGGAGACGGGGCAGATCGTGCCCAGCTTCGACCGTTCCGAAGGCTTTCACGAAGAGCCGCGCCAGGAGCCCGCCCAGGACAGCGCCGAAGGCAAATTCCGCGAGGCCGAACTGCGCCAGGTCGAGGCGGACGCCGCCACCATCGGCATTCCCCAGCTACGCGCCAAGAAGAACGTCGAGATCAAGGGCGTGGGCCGGAAGTTTTCCGGCATCTACTACTGCCACTCGGTGCGCCACAGCATCAGCGGCGCTGGCTATCTCTGCGAACTCAAACTCAAGAAGAACGCCCTCGGCAAAGGCGCGGGCGACAAGTCCGCCGAGTCCCAGGGCAAACCCAACGATAAGGAGGCCCCGCCCACGCCGCAAAACGAGCCACCAGCCATGGTGACCATCGACGCGGATTCCGGCGCGGTCACACAAGGAGGCGGCAATGGGTGATCTCAGTAAGAATTTCAACCGTTCGGAATTCGCCTGCAAAGGCACGAACTGCTGCGGCCATTCGGCTGCAGTCCATCCCGACCTGGTCGACGCCCTGCAGGCGTTGCGCGACCACATCGGCAAACCGCTGTCCATCACCAGCGGCTTTCGCTGCAATAGGCACAACAAGGCGGTGGGCGGCGCGGAGCAGAGTTTCCACACGCTGGGCATGGCGGCCGACGTGAGCTGTCCGGCAGGCGTTTCGCCCGAGGAACTGGCGGTCATCGCCGAGGAGATTCCATTCTTCCGCGAGGGCGGCATCGGCGTCTACGCATCCTGGGTCCATCTCGACGTGCGCCAGTCGGGCAAGGCGAGGTGGCGGTCATGAGCGCCGAAACCAAGACCCTGTTTTCGGGCACCGCGCTGGGTCTCTCCGGGCCGCTTCGGGTGGAGATCCTGCCCAATGGAATGACCGCGAGGCTGACCCAGCCGTTCCGTGTTCGCACCGGCGCTGGCCGCATCATCGAAGTGCCCGCCGGGTTCGAGACCGACTTCGCCTCGGTGCCGCGCCTGTTCTGGCGCGTGATGCCGCCTTGGGGACGATATTCCCCGGCGGCCGTCGTTCACGACTACCTCTACCACACCGGCAAGGTCTCGCGGCTTGCGGCCGACCGCCTCTTTCTCGAACTGATGGCGACCCTTGGCGTGCCTCTGTGGAAACGCCAGATCATGTATTGGGCGGTTCGCCTGGGCGGCTGGCTGGCCTGGGACGCCAGTCGAAAGCGGGAGGCAGAGCATGCTTGAAACTCGCGACCGCCAATCCGAAGAGCGCTACCGCAACCGCTGGTACGGCAAGTACCGGGCCTTCGTGCGCGACAACAACGACCCCGAACGCCTTGGCCGGGTCCGCCTGGAAATCCCTGCCGTGCTCGGCAGCGGGCGGGAGAACTGGTCCGAATGGGCCGCGCCCTGTTTTCCCTACGGCGGCAACGACGACACCGGCATGTTCCTGGTCCCCGAGGAAGGAGCCTCGGTCTGGGCCGAGTTCGAGGGAGGCGTCGTCCAGTATCCGATCTGGACCGGGGTCTGGCTGGCCAAGAGCAATCCCGGTGAGCAGCCCGAGGAATCGAAGCGCACCTGCGCGAATGCCTTCTGCCATGACTGCGAGGACAAGGTCGAGCATCAGGCCAACCGGCACGACGATCTCGAACACAAGAAGTACCACGGCCATCCGCCGTATTACTGCCCGCGCCTGAAGGTCCTGCTCAAGACCGAAACCGGCCACACCATCCTGGCCGATGACCGCGACGGCGACGAACTGCTGCGAATCATCGACCGTGCCGGACAGATCCTCACCATGGAAGGGAAGGTGAAGCCGGAGATGCAGAGCGGCAACGCCCTGCGCCGAGGCACGAAGGACGCCGAGAAAGGCGACCAGCTCGACATCGCTTCGCAGATCGTCGGCTCCCGCGCCCGCATCCAGCTCACCGACCTCTGCCGCCAGCAGGTGATCCTCGAAGCCTGGCAGGACAAGGAGAAGGTCCACATCCTCTCGTGCGACAAGGGCCGCTCCCGCTGGCAGAAGATCCTCATCGATACCACCAAGGGTCGGGAGAAAGTTCACATCTGGGGGCTCAACGGCACCCAGGAAATCCTCGTCGATTCCACCGCCGCCGCCGAACAGATCCGGCTCACCGACAAGGCCGGTCAGGTGGTGCGCATGAACGCAGCGCCCGGCCAGGAGAGCATCAGCGCCACCGACAAGTCCGGCAGCCTCGTGTTCATGGATGGGGTGGCCGGAAACATCATCATTCGCTCGACAAACACCGTCTTGATCAACACCTGAAGGAAGCATTGCATGGGAGAAAGAACAACAACGCCCTCCGGACTCTCGGCCAGCGAGGAATTGCTGGCCAGGACTTTTGAGCACTGGCGGGAGGAATTCCGCAGCATCCTCGAAAACCACCGCCGGGAAATCCAGGACCGCCTCGAGAAGATCGAGCGCGAAATCGAGAAGAAATCGGACAAGGAAAACGTCGAGGTGTTGGTCCGCTCGATCTATTCCGATCTGCACAGGCACGCCGAGGAGATCGACCGACTGCATGCCCGGGTCGGCTCCAAGATGGGGACCGAGACCATGTGGAAGATCGTCGGCCTGGTGCTGACCATCGGCAGCACCATCGGCGGACTCGTCGGCTTTCTGATCCATCTGTTGCTGAAGGTGAACCCATGAGCTCCCAGGCGCGACTCGGCGACATCAGCAGTCACGGCGGCGTCATCATCACCGGAGCGAGTCGGACGCTGGACAACGGCATGCCGGTGGCCCGCATGGGTGATCTGCACGTCTGTCCCATCCCTGGGCATGGCGTGACGCCCATTGTGACCGGCAGCTTCGACACCATCACCGAAGGATTGCCCAACGCCCGCATCGGCGACATCACCGCCTGCGGAGCCATCATCGTCACCGGCAGTCCCGACACCATCGACAACTGAGGGGGCCGCCATGAACAATCTCGAACAGCCACAGGAACCGCACTACTGGGATGTATTCCCGAAACTGATCCGGGTCTCGCGATCCCCATTCGTCCAGCGCATTCCGCTCTCGATCCGTGGTCTACCCGAAGCGCCGGTGTTCGAATCATCCAATCCCGACGTGGCCAGTGTCGATGAGGACGGCAATGTCGAGTGCGGCTTCGTTCCCGGGGCGGCCATGATCCTGGTCTGGGATTCTGCCGAGCGGCTCAGCCTGCGTCACGTCCAAGTCGAGGTCTATGGCGGCGGCGTCTCTGCACCAGTGGAGGTTCCTTCATGACGGATACCGCGCCAGACTACAGCCACTGGGAGGTACAGCCTCGCTCCATCCGGATCTCCGCTGGTGAGTTCGATCAACGGGTTCCGCTCTCCCTGCGCGGCGATGTGGACGCCCCGGTCTTTGTATCCAGCAACCCGGAGGTCGCGGAGATCGGGCCGGACGGTGTCGTTCGCTGCGGCTGGGCCATCGGCAATGCCGTGCTCATGGTTTGGAGATCCTCGGTCCGGGACAGCCTCCGTCATGTACTGGTGGAGGTTCGCGATCCATCCTGGTTCGCCGACCATCCGGACTTTGCCAGCGGAGCATCGGTCTTCCTGAGCGGCACGGTAGTCAACGCCCTCAACACCAGCGGCGTCGGCAACGCGCTGATCGAATTCCGCCGCTCGGAAACCGGCCCGGCGGCGTACCAGACCTTCGCCAACGCCTATGGCGGGTTCGAGCTGTCCGTACCCGAGGGGTTCTATTACGTGGAGGTCACCGCACCGGGATACATCGCCTGGCATGGCTGGGTGAATGCCGACCCCAACACCTCCGGCGACATCCAGATCGTTCTCTCGCCCGAGCTCGACGGCCAGGTAGCCCGCATCGTGTTGCAGTGGGGCCTGAATCCCCGGGACCTCGATTCCCATCTCACCGGACCGACGCCATCCGGCGGCAGGTTCCATGTGTTCTATTCCCACACCATCGAAAACGAGGCGGCGGAATTGGACGTGGACGACACCAGTTCCTACGGGCCGGAGACCATCACCATCCATCGGCTCATCCCCGGTGTCTACCGCTACGCGGTCCACGACTACACCAACCGCAACGCCAATCCGAGCTCCGGCCTGGCGCAGTCCGGAGCATCGGTGAAAGTGTTCTTGAGCGATGGCCGTGAGCAGACCTTCACCGTTCCCAACGCCCCGGGCACGGTCTGGACCGTGTTCGAAATCGACGGCGCGACCGGAACGGTGACGCCGGTCAACGCCATGAGCTATCAATCCCAACCCGCCAATGTCGGCATGTAATGGAGGTTGTCCATGATTTCCGAAGAACCCGCCGACTTGCAGGCCACTATCGAGCAGACCGATTCCGGCGAGCAGCAGTATGTGCTGCGGGCGCTCTGCGATCACCTGTCCGGCATCCGTGAGGAGCTTTCCGGCATCCGCACGCTGCTGGAGGCCGGTCACGCCGCCTCGGAGGCGATGCGCGGCCAGGCCCAGGCCTATCTGGAGGCCCAGCAGGCCAGGACGCAGGAGTATCTGGATCAGGTACAGATCGAGCCGGAGCCCGATTTCTATCCCTTCGTCGAACTGCCTGCGGGCACCGAACCCCGGGATCTGCCGGACGGCAACCGGCTCTTTACCTTGCCCGACGGCATGATTCTTCGGACCACTGACGACCAGCGAATCTGCGTCATCGACGGAGGAGAACAGCAGGTCGTCACCCCCGGACCCGGCACGGCCGTCGAGGTCGCCCCGGGACGCCTTTACACCCTGCTCGAGTCCTATCTGAGCGCGACCCAGGAGGCAGCCGGTATCAGCGGACTGCCCGCCGGGATCGATCCGACCGCCATGGGCGCGGAACGCTTCGCGGTGGATCTGCCCGAGGGCATCCGTCTCGACGTCGATCACCGGGAGCGGTTCATCACCCTGATCAACCCGGCCGGACCAATCGACATCATCGGCATCGGCCGCATCGAGGGCATCGGCGAAACCATCGCCGTTCGTCTGCTTTCCGGGGGAGCCAAGGGATTCCAGTGCGGCCAGTCCGGCCACGGCGGGCTGATCGAGGCGGACGGCACCATCCACCTTGGGCTCAAGAGCGGTCTGGATCTGGTGATCCGGTTCCAGGGGGAAGCTATCGGCGACGGCACTTCGGAAAGCGGCTGCTCGGGACAGTGCGGCATCGACTGCGAGGAGCGTACCTGATGAGCTACGATTTCCTCGGCAAGGGATTGCGCTACCCGTTCCGGTTTCAATCGGTATCCGGCGGCACCCAGATCTCGGCCGCCACCTCGCGGGAGCACGAACATATCCGCGAAAGCATCCTGCAGATCCTCGGCACCCGGATCGGCGAACGGTTCATGAATCCGGAGTTCGGCTCCCGGCTGAAGGATCTGGTGTTCGAACAGAACGACGAGGTGCTCAAGGGCCTGCTGCGTCATTACGTGATCGACGCCATCAAGCGCTGGGAAAAGCGGGTGATCATCACGGAGGTGCGCTTCGACGACGGGCCGCTGAATATCGACGGCAACCTGCTGCTGGTACATATTGCCTACCGGGTGATCCAGAGCCAGGTGGACGGCAACCTGGTCTATCCCTTCTACAGAGAAGACCCGAACAATCCCGCGCCCAGCTATCCCCAGCCGGAACCCGAGCCGGAACCGCCGCCGGTGCGCAGCGTGCGCCTGTCGCCGGACGTGCGCTCGCTGTTCAATCTGCTTTGGTTCGACGCGGCCGAGATGAGCCTCAATCCGGACGATTCCTTCATCTGGCCAGCCGGGGAATACGAAGTCGCCTACATCGAGGGAGCCTATCAGGACCGCAACGGCAAGTGGATCGTCAGCGATCCGGGTGACAATCACGGCCATTACCTGACGTTCGAGGGAGCGCCAGAAACGGAAGCGCCCCAGGCCGAGCACGCCCTCTATCTGGCCGCGAGCGGTCTGGGCTTCGACACCCAGAGTCAGGCGGAAGACAACGCCGCTGGCACCGTTCACCGAATCACCACCCTGGAGCCGGGCCGCATCGGTCTGTTCTATTTCGAGGGCAAGAAGGAATCCCACTACCTCAACAACACCTCCGGACAGCCCAATCCCGTCTGGCAACTGCGCGGCCCGCTCTGAGGCATCCCGCCTCCGACACATCCAGGCCCCCTCCGGTAAGTAACCGGCGTGGCGAGAGCATCAGGCGCTCTCGCATAACCGCCGAAAACCGGAGAGACCATGGGCCGAGCAAGCATCGGATACATCAACAAGGACTACGAATCGATCCGTCAGGAGCTGCTGGCGAAGATCCCGCAGCTCACCGACCGCTGGACCGATTTCAACCACTCCGATCTCGGTGTCGTCCTGCTCGATCTGTTCTGCGGCGTGGGCGACATGCTGGCCTACTACCTGGACGTCCAGGCGGCGGAGGCTTTCCTGCCCACGGCCCGCCAGCGGCAGAACGTCATCAACCTCTGCAAGCTCATCGGCTACCGGCTGGATTCACCGGTGGCCTCCACCACCACGCTGCGTTTTCGGCTCTCCGCCCCGCTTGGCAAGGACCTGACCATTCCGGCGGGGACGGCCTGCCGCGCCTTGCTGAATGACAGCGAGGCGGATTTCGAGACGGTCGAGGACGGCCTGATCCCGCGAGGCGTGCTCTCTGTGGACATCCCGGCCCGTCAAGGCGTGCGCCGCACCGAGACCTTCACTTCCACGGGCCTGCCATTCCAGCGCTTCCGCCTGACCGGCGACGTCATCGCCCAGGGCACCATCACCGTTACGGTGGGGGAAGACGCCTGGAGCGAGGTCGATCATTTTCAGGACAGCCTGGCCGACAGCCGTCATTTCATGGCCGACCTGGACGCCCTCGACATCTCTACCCTGATTTTCGGCGACGGGCAAAGCGGCGCTGTACCCACTCAGGGAAGCGCCATCACCGTCAGCTATCTGCAGACCATCGGAGACCAGGGCAATCTCGGCCCGAACCGGATCACCCAACTGCTGAGCCCGGTCTACCTCGACGGCGGCCAGGTTTCCCTGACCGTCACCAACCCGGTTCCCGCCACCGGCGGCGCTTCGCGGGAAGCCCTCGAACACGCTCGCCGACAGGCACCGGCGGAGCTGCGCAGTCTCTGGAAGGCCGTCACTCTGGAGGATTACCAGGCCCTCGCCGAAGGTTACCCCGGCGTCGCCAAGGCCAAGGTGCTCGACACCAATGCCTGTCAGAACATCCGCTATTACAACGTCCAACTGGCCATCGCCCCCAACGGAGGCGGAATGCCCTCGGCGCTGCTCAAGCGGGACCTCGCGGAGTTTCTCGAACGCCGCAAGGTCATCACGGTCGAGATCAACCTGTTCGATCCGATCTACCGGCCCGTTTCCATCGACGCCGAGGTCTACATCTGGCCAGGTGAACCGCTGGAAAATGTGCGCAGCCGCATCGAAGCCGCGCTCTCCGATTTTTTTTCCTTCGACCAAGTCTCCTTTGGCCAGACCATTCACTTCTCCGACCTGGTGGTCCTGATCGACGGCGTGCGCGGCGTCAGCCACATGCACCTCTACGCACCCCAGCAGGATATCGAGTTGCGCCACGGTGAAATCCCGGTTCTCGGCAGCGTCAACCTCGATCTGCGGAGGGCCGGTTGATGTCAGATTGGTTCAAGGACAATCTGCTTGGCTTGCTGCCGCCGCTTTACGAGCACAACGACGAGGCCGGTGACCTGCGCACCTTTCTGAGCCTTCCCGCCGGAACGCTCGACGAGCTCAAGCAGGCTATCGACGACTTCCCGACCATCTTCGACGTCGATCATTGCGATGAGCGCTTCCTGCCGCTGCTGGCGAGACTGGTCGGCCTCGAAGTGGACGGCACCTGTTCGCCGGACTGCCAGCGCCGCCGCGTGCGGGAGGCGGTCGAAATCTATCGCCGCAAGGGCACCATCCCGGCCATCGAACGCGACTTCGACTCGCTCGGTTGGCAGGGGGAACTACAGGAGACCTTCCGCTCGGGTCTGCGTCTCAATGCCCGATCCCGACTCAGCAACGCCAAGCTGCCCGGGCTGGTGTTCAGCCTCGGCGTGTTTCGCGTGCTGTGTCTCAACCAGACCGAGGGGCTGCGCGACGCCCTGGTGTTTCACCACCCGGCGGGCACGCGCTGTTTCTGGCTCCAGTTTCTCCTGGAATGGATCGAAGGCGGCGCAATGCTCGACTTCGGGCACGCCAACGCCGTGCGCCGGATCGTATTGGCGTTTCTCGACGAAACCTTCGTCCTCGGACGTTCCTCGCTCGGTTCCTGCCGCCACCTGACCAACAAGCAGAGAGTCTGGGAGCTGCTGCAGCTCACCAGTACCACGGAGATGATCCCGGAGATTGACCGGGCCGCCGTGAAGGTCTCCCGTTTTCACGGCCGCCAGAACCGGATGCGCCTGAACCACAAGGCCCTCAACGACTGGCGGCTTCCGTACACCCGCGTCGGCGAGGACCGGGTTTCCTTCTGCACGCCCATCTACACCGGCCGCGACTTCGAAGGGGATGTGCTGGAGAGCGGCTTCGGGCTGGGCGAGAGCCATCTCAACCGCAAGTCGCTGACCCATGGCGAGACCGAGCTGCGCTACTGCTTCCGGCAGAAGGATTTCTTTTTCGACACGCAGGCGGAACCGGTTGAACGGGCGGAAGCCAAGTACGACCTGCGCCTGCCCCTGGAATCCCGGCACCGCCTCTGTTTCCAGCTTGGCCGCGCCAGGCTCAACGAAGGTCTCGATCTCACCGCCAACCAGGGCGGCATCAGCAATCTGCTGCTCGCCTCCACCGCTGGCTGCGACGCGGACGTCACCCTAGCCGTCGACCGGATCGACCGATGGCGGCGGAGAGGGCCTGTGTTCCGGCTCAACGCGAACACCCTGAACACCCGGTATCTGAGCAATGCGAATCTGACCGGCGAACGGGCTTCGCTTGAAGTCTACGTGGACACGGGCTCTCTCCAGCGCCATCGGGTCGAGACCATGAAGCTGGGCGCGAGCCCGCTCAACACCACCGGCCTGCGCCTCTCCGTGGATCGGACCCGACCCCTGCGCGTCAGCCGCATGCGCCTCAACCAGGCTGGATTCCGCTGGTCGCGGCCTTCCTATCGCTGGCTGTTCCGTCAGCAGGATCTGCACGCGCCGACGCAGGCCGGGTTCGAGGCCGCCACCAACAACTATCGCGCCACCCAGTGGCCCACCTGAAGGAGAACCCATGGCGATTCACCTCTATCTTGACGAAGCGCTGACCCAGCAGATTTCAGAGGGGGATTTCAGCCGTCCCGAGGCCGAGAGCTACAACGGCACTGACGGTGACATCAAGGACCGGCAACTCTACGTCGCCAACGAGCAGACGAACCTCGCTTCGGCCATCGACGCGGCGCAGACCGCCATCGCTCTGGCCGAACCGCGCTTTGCCGACGGCGAACTCATCATCACCGACGGCGAGCAGATGCTCATCGAAAGCGGCGGCGGAACCGTCAATCTCACCGTGCAGCGGGGCGTGGCCAACACCGCTCCGGCCGCGCACAACGCAGGGACGACCGTCTATTCCGGCTACGACTACACCGGTCTGGTGCTCGATCCCATCGACGAAACCGGCACCGACGAATCGGTCTGGTACCGCCTGGCCCTGACCCAGGGCGAACTCGACACCGCCACCCAGGGCGCACCGCTCAATCTCGGCGACAAGGCATTCCAGCAGACGCTGTCCTTCTGGCGGCGCTGCACCGTGCTCCCGGGCACCCCGGTGCAAAACAAACTCGACATCAAGCTGCGCCTGACCGGCACGGAAAACCCGATTCTCTAAGGAGGCCGCCATGGCATACCACAGCATTCAAGGACTCGCCCACGGTCGGCTCGACCTGCTCAATCAACTGCGGACCTTTCTCGTGACCACCACCGGCTGGACCCTGCACGACGATCAGTCGGCCGACCCGCAGCCGTATTTCGTCTTCAAGTCTCACGGGGAATCCGGGGCCGAGGACGTCTATCTGCAGTTCCGTATCAGCACCACCTCCGGGCGGATTCACGTCGCTGCATTCCAGTATTGGGACGCGGCCACCCACACCGGCGTCAACGAGGCTTCGCACACCAGTTACACCTACCTGCGGGTGGAGGACAGCGCCGACTTCATCTTCTGGCTGTTCGCCGATCTGGACCACGTCTTCGTGGTGACCAAGCTCGTCTCCACCTACTACGGCCATTACAGCGGATTGCTGAAACGGTTCTGGTCCGGGGCCGTCGCGCTCACGCAGGCGGCGGTCACTGCAGGAAGCGGCGTGGTGCTTCAGGTCAACGACGCCACCGTGGTCACGCCCGGACAGGACTATGTGATCAAGGACGACGCGGGCATCGAACGCGTGCGGGTGAGCGCCATCGACACCGCTGCCACGCCGAACACCATCACCGTCGAAACCCTCGTCCGGGATTACGCCTCGGGAGCCAAGATCGGCGAGGACCCGCAGCCGGTCGTCAACAGTTACTACAACGCGCCGGGCACATTTTACGCCGTGAACAAGTTCGACGGCTGGACCTCCGCGTCCGGCCAGCAGGGCCGCTGCGGCGCGGCCCACGGCGGTCTCCAGGGCGAAACCGATCCGGAAATGCGCTACGGCACCACCATCCTTTTTCCCTGGATCGCCTCGATGTCCGGCTCCGCCGCCTACCAGGAGCTGCGCGGCGAACTCATTGAGATCTTCGCCGTGGGCGGCGGCAACGTCGCCTCGGAAGACACCATTCAAACCGGAACGGACAGCTACCGCGTGTTCAACCTGACCACCGGCGGCTGGTGCGCGGTGAAGGAGTAACGCCATGGCAACGCATAGCGGAAAGCTCAAAACCGTCACCACGATCACCGGCCAGCGTCGTCCGGAAACCATCTTGTCCATGAACCGTGGTCAGGCGCTCAAGCTCAGCGGGAGGATTCGCCGTGGCCGTGCATAAGGGACAACTGGCATCCATCACCACCCGCAGAGGCATCCGGCGGCCGGAACTGCTCGCCATCGGCGCAGCGCAACCCGGAGCGCTCTTCGAGCTGTTTTCCGGGGCACCGGCCAGGCGCACGGTGATGGTCCGGGCCGACAGCGCAGTACGGGTCGCCCATCGGATCGAACGTCGATCCGACCTCGCGCTTCGCGTGAACAACCGCCTGAACCGGAGCGCTGACCTGTGGCTCGTCGTTCATGGCCGTCTGGGCGTCGATGCCGACGCGGCGGTGCGGGTGACGCGCCCCTGGCTGCGGAGCATCGATACCAGCGTCCGGACATCCGGCTCACACATCAGCCGATCCGACACCGTTCAGCGCATCGCGATCCCGGCCGGACTGCTGGCCGACACGCGCCAGATCCTGTTCGCGGTGCTCATCGATCAAGACCACGAAATTCAGACCTAAAGGAGAACAGCAATGGCACTGGGACTCATCGTTAAAACCGGCCGGATACTGACGGCCAAACTCCTCCTCGGCCAGGCCGTGGACGGCATCACCCACTGCGCCATCGGCGACGGGGATGCCAGCTTTACCGACCCGCAGAATCCGCCCGCGCCGGACATCGGCCAGACCGGGCTCAGAAACGAACGCGCCCGCAAGCGCTACTACAAAAGGACCTTCCTCAAGGAGGACGCCGAAGGGGCGCTCCTGGTCAATGGCGTGCGCTACCTGGAAACCGGCGAGGAGACCAACACCATCGGCGTCTTCTTCCGCTTCGACGAGGCGGAGGCCAACGGCATCACCATCCGCGAATACGGCTTCTTCGGCGGCGACGTGCAGTACACGCAAAGCATCACCGGGGATCTCGCCATGGGCGGCGTGTTCCATCAGGACACCAACTCGACCGGCGAGGTGCTGCGCCCGGGCTACCTGTACGAGGTGAAGAACATTCCCGACTTCAACAAGATTTCCGACACCCGCGTGGAGCTGGTCGGGATCATCAAGATCTAACTGGAGGATTCAAACATGAGCATCTCACGCGAGACATTCGACCCGACCAAGAACTACAAGCGCATCCGTTACCATCAGGATCGCGACCTGCTGGATTCCGAACTCAACGAGCAGCAGGACATCATCAACCTGGAGCGGCGCAAGATCGCCGATATCCTGTTCAAGGAAGGCTCCATCATCATGGGTCTCGAGGTCAGTGCGGCCGCCAACGTCCTGACCCTGGCCCCGGGCGTGGTCTACATCGACGGCCATCTGGAACAGGTGAGCGGCGCGACCCTGACCTATGACCCGGCCACCACCAGCGGGGCCGATTACGTTTACGTGGAGCTGCTGAAGTACAACTACGGCTATACCCAGGACCCGGCCCTGATCAATCCGGCCACCGGCGAGCCCACCGCAGAGCGGGAAAAATGGGTTCTCTCCCTCAAGGCGACGGACACCAGCGGCCAGACGCTGCCCAACAACGTGGCCGAGCGCCGGGTGATACCGATCTACAAGTTCGACCGCGAGAGCGGCGACGTCACGCCCACGGTGCAGGAGAAATCCAACCTCTACCTGCGGGATCTGCTGGGCACGCTGCCGGGCAGCCGGATCACCGTCTCCTCGATCACCGAGGACCAGCTCTCCTTCGCCGCCGCCGAGGGGCTCAACTCACTGATTCAGAACCTGGCCGAGCGCACCTTCGACCAGGCCGGAAGCTATCTGGTGCGGGGCTTCGACACCTTCATCGGCGGCGTCGACGACGACAGTGTGGAGGCGATCACCAACGCCGGACGCGCCTACATCCAGGGCTTCCGGCATCAGCGCGATCTACCCACCTCGACCCTGGTGCCCAAATCCATCGCCACCAAGTCGGTGCGCGGCGAGCAGAAAACCTTCGACATCAACAAGCGCCGCTATCCGGTCAACTCCACGCCGCTCAAGGAAACGACCCAGGTGGAGGCCATCGTCGAGATCACCCGCAACGTCACTCGCGGCTCGGTGGGCGGCGGCGAAGACCTGCTCGACCCCAATCCGGTGGTGGACATCCTCGAGGTCAGCCAAGGGGCGACCATCTTCCAGGAGGGCGTGGACTGGCAGCAGTCGGGCAACCATGTCGACTGGCTCGGCTCCGGCAACGAACCGGCCATCGGCACCACCTACACGGTGCGCTGGACCTACACCAAGCAGATGATCAAGGGCACCGACTACGTGGATAGCGGCTGGTTCGGACAGGCCAACCATCCAGCGGCCGGAAACTATTTCTATCTGGTGACCGCCTACAACGCCACCGGCGAGACGGCCTTCAACGCCGCTGCGGTCATTGCCCGGGCCACCGCCGCCGGGGAGATGAACAAGCTCTCCTGGCTGCCGGTCAGCGGCGCGACCGGCTATCGCGTCTACCGGGCCGCCACCAACGGCGCACGCACCGACTACAAGCGCCTGATGGAACTGGGCAGCGAGGCGCTCTCCTACGTCGACGACGGCGTCGAGGAGATCGGCACCGCTTCGCCTCCGGCCACCAACACGGCCGGACTCACCATGTCGCCGGCCCAGCTCGAGCTGGGCAACCTCAACGTGATCAACTTCGGGCGCGGCAGCCTCGGCGACCAGCCGGTGAACGGCTCCAACTGCAGCCTGGACTACGACTATTACCTCGGTCGCCGCGACATCGTTTACGCCACCACCACCGAGATCAAACGGCTGGAAGGGGCTCCGGCGGATTTCCCGAAGCTGCCCATCGTCCCGGAAAACGCCCTGGGACTGTGCAGCATCGATTGCCCGCCCAACTCCACCGACATGGAGATCCGCAACTTTGGCCTTACCCGCATCACCATGGACCAGATCCACGACATCATTCAGGACGTCGAGGATCTCAAGTACAACGATGCCCAGTATCAGATGAACAACGAACTGCAGAACCGGGACGCCCAGACCAAGAAAGGTATCTACTCGGACGACTTCTCGAACACCGCCCAGTCGGACATCTACCACGCCGAATGGGACGCCCGAGTGAACGAGATCGCCCGTTTCGTCGCGCCGGACCGCATTCCGCACTCCACGGTGCTCTCGGTCGATCAGGCGGGTAGCAACGCGAGCTTCTTCGGCAGCCTGGCGCTGCTGCCGGGCAACGAGACCGTGCTGGTGGAGCAGAACGACTGGTCCGAGGAGCGCAACATCAACCCCTACGCCGTGTTCGACAAGCCCCCGGCCATGCTGCAGATCACGCCCAACCTCGGGCGGCGCGGCCAAACCGGGATCGCCGTCACCGGCATCAACTTTACCCTGAGCAAATCCGGCATCGTGCTGCGCTGCGACGGCCAGGTGATGGCCAGCAATCTGATCAGCGACGAGGCCGGTCGGGTCAGCGCCTCCTTCACCATCCCGACCAACGCCCGCAACGGCAACCGCATCGTGGAGATGACCGACGGCGTCTATTCGGCCCGGGCCAGCCTGCAGATCAACGATCCGCTGGTCATCACCCGTATCGAGCGCATCATCGAGAACCGCATCATCCGCGTGCCCGTGGTGCAGGTGGTCTGGCGCACCCAGACCATCTTCGTGCCCCGCGACCCGCTGGCTCAGACCTTCAGTTTCACCCAAAACCAAGTGATCTCCAGCATCGGACTGCAGTTCACCGCCAGGGACCCGAGCATCCCGGTCACGGTGCAGATTCGCGGCGTCACCACCGGTCTGCCCAACGGCGTGGTGTTCGCCGAGAAGGTACTGGCTCCGAACGAGATCAGCCTGAGCGGCGAGACCCGCATTCGCTTCGACGACCCGTTCTACGCCGAAGCCAACACCAGCTATGCCGTGGTGCTGCTGACCAACAGCACCAACTATAAGGTGCGCACCGCCACCCTGGGCAAGATGGGCCGCTGGGGCATCATCACCCGGCAGACCTACATGGAAGGCGTGCTGCTGGAGAGCTCCAACGCTGAGACCTGGACGCCGCTCAACGGCTCCGACCTGGCGATGAAGATCTACGGTTACAACTTCCAGTCCGAGGGGATGATCCGCTTCCAGCCGATCACCGGCGTACAGTTCTCCGACATCAACCTTGACGAATACTCGGCCATCCCGCAGGGCACCGGTCTCGACTGGGAATACTCCACCGACGGCGGCGTGACCTGGGACGCCATGGTTCCCGCCGAGGAGGAACGGCTGCCCAACCTTGCCACCCGGGTTCAGGTCCGCGTGCGCCTGAGCAGTTCGCTTGCCAACGACACCCCGGCCATCAACTTCCGCGACGTCAACCTGGTGGGCTACCTCAACAAGACCACCGGGGCGTACCTGACCCGCGAGAACGAGCTGACCCAGGGGGTGGAATCGACCAAGGCCTATGTGCAGATGCAGATCCCCAGCGGCACCACCCTGCAATGGTTCGCCAGCAACGACGGCGGCCTGACCTGGGAGGCGATGACCATCCAGGACACCCGGCCCATCGACGAGAACTGGACCGAGTACACCCTGGTGCGCACCTTCACCGACAACACCGGCAACAAGGTCCGCTACAAGGCCGAGATGACCGGCACGCCGCTGATCTACCCGCGCATCCATTCGCTGGGCGCGACCCTGAGCTAAGGAGGCACAGCCATGATCGTTCGACACAAAGGCGGCCTGACCGAGTTCATTCCATCGCCGCAGGAGAAGCGCGACGGGCTGATCCGCGACCACGCCCTGGGACTGCTGGAGAATCTGCACCAGCGCCTGGCACGGCTGGAACGGGCATCAAAGCTCCCGACCGACGAAGCGGAGGCCTTCACGGCGCTGCTGGCGCGGATGCGGGCCGACGAGTCGCGTAACCTCGAACTGCACGCCAGCCTGATCACCTCTGATACCGCCTCCGGCTGATCCGGCTCATTGCCACCGCCAACCCAGAAACCCCGGATACGGCCAGCCCGTTCCGGGGTTTCTGCCGCCTGTGCGCCGCCCAATCCGGCCAAGTTCCCAAGTCATTGAAAATAAAGGTGTTAAATGTCGGCTTCGGCTGTTCTTCTACTTGATTTGTGTCCGGAAAGAAGCATTCATTCATGGTGTAAGCGGAGGCTAAAAAGCCTTGCCAGACAACGGCTTAGAAGCGCCATGAACGACGGAGGCACGCATGAACCTGAAAGAGATCCACTACGGGATCGAGATCGAGACCGTAAAACGCACTCGGGAGCAGATCGCCTGGGCCATCCACTCGGTGGTGGGCGGCACGGTCCGCCATGTCGGCATCCCCAGCAGTTATGACCCCTGGGAGGTCGAGGACCTGCGCAGCCGGGTCTGGAAGGTGGTGGGGGACGCCTCCCTGACCAGCGTCCCGGCCCATCTGCGGGCCGAGGTGGTCAGCCCGGTGCTCGGCTACGACGACATCCCGCAACTGCAGGAGGTGGTCCGGGCCATCCGCCGCGCCGGAGGCAAGATCAACAGCCAGTGCGGCATCCACATCCATATCGACGCCGCGCCCTTCGACGGCAGGCACCTGGGTAACCTGGCCAAGATCATCTACAAGCAGGAGCCGCTGATCCTCCACGCCCTCGGCATCAGCCGCGACCGGCTCAACCGTTACACCCGGCCGGTCAGCGACGAGCTGATCCAACGCATCGAACAGCATCGCCCCCGCACCAAGGACCAGCTCAACCGCATCTGGTACGGCTACCACAACCGCCAGCCCCAGCACTACGACAGCAGCCGCTACCACGGGGTCAACCTGCACAACGTCTGGTACCGGGGCACGGTGGAGTTCCGCTGGTTCGAGGCGACCCTCCACGCGGGGCGGATCAAGGCCTACCTGCAGTTCTGCCTCGCCGTGGCCGCCAAGGCGCTCAATGGACGAGCCGCCTCCAGCCGCAAGCGGGACTTCGATCCTCAGAGCGCCAAGTACGACTTCCGGGTCTTCCTGCTCCACCTCGGCCTGATCGGCGATGAGTTCAAGACCGCCCGCAAGCATCTGATGGCCAACATGCCCGGTGATGCCGCCTTCAAGAACGGACGGCCCAAACCGGAGGACGTCCTACCGGATGAAACCGAAACCACCACTCTCACCAACGAGGCCGGGCAAGTTCCCGGCCTCACTGTTTAAGGAGGTGCCCCATGAAGATTCTGATCCGCTCCACCACGCTGGACGGCGAACCGATCCCCGGCAGCGGGGAAACCATCCAGGCCGCCGACTGCCTCGAAGTGGTCGAGCTGATGCGCGGCCAGACGCCGTTCACCGCCAGCCGAGCGCCCGGGGACTACATGACCGAGGTGCTCTCCGGCATCGAAGGCGGGCCGACCCAGCCGTTGCCGGAGGATGCCGCCGCTGCGGCCGCCGAGTTTCTCACCCGTCTGGCCCGGCACGGCCTGATCGAGTTTCTGCCGGACGACAAGGCAAGAGATCCCTGGCCGGAACGCTTTCTCGAAGCCCTGGAAACGGTGCGGCTCTCCGGGCGCACCAACATGCTCGACCACCCGGAGGTGACCCGGCTGACCGTCGAGATGGGCTACCCGGAGGTGGCCGAGTGGCTGGCGGACCACCGGCGCGAATACGCGGCCTTCGTCCTCGAAGGGACGAGACCGCTCGGCAAGAACTTCAGCGGCAAGGAGGACCCGGCTCCATGTGCGGACAAGTAGGCATCATCTTCGGCCGCAAGCGCAGACGGCCCGACGAGCGGGATTACCTGCGCGAGCTATTCATCCGCATGCTGCTGAACAGCGAGGAGCGCGGCCCGCACGCCTCCGGTCTGGCCTGGCTCAAGACCGACGGCAGCCACCGCATCTTCAAGCGGCCGATGCGGGCGCACGAGCTGGTCTACGAGAAGCCGTTCCAGGAGCTTCTCGGGCAGGTCGACAACGAAACCACCGTTCTCATGGGGCATACCCGCTGGCGCACCCGGGGCAACGAGTTCAACAACCGCAACAACCATCCAATCCGGGCCGGGATCGTCATCGGCACACACAACGGCACCATCTACAACGCTGATTATCTGTTCCGCCGTCTCGGGCTGCCGCGCTACGCCGAGGTGGATAGCGAGCTGATCTTCCGTCTGGCCGACCGCTTCGCCCCCGAAGGCCCCATCGACCAGGATGGCCTGAAAAAGGCGCTTGCCCTCTGTCGCGGCCAGATGAGCGCCGTGCTGGCCTCACGACTCGACCCCGGCACCATCACCGTGCTCAAGGGCAACAAGCCGCTCTGCCTGCGCATACACCGCCAGCATCGGGTGGTGCTTTACGCCTCGGAGGCCGCTTTCATCGACTTTGCCGTGGACAACGAGAAGGGCTGGCGCGAGTTGGAGGTGCCGCCCATGACCATGCTCACCATCCGCCACGAGGATGTGCGGGCCATCGAAAACAGCGAATTCCGCTTCATACCCCAGGAGCGCAAAGGGACACTGCCCGAAGGAGTGAATGCATGAACATTGGAGAATCCTCGAAGCTGAACACAAACCCGGAAGACAGTCCCGAGTCCATCCTCCGGCTCTTCGTCTACGGCACCCTGAAACGGGGCTACTGGAACCATCAACGCTTCTGCGCCCAGGCCCGCAAAATCGAACCGGCCGTGGTCTGGGGCAGGCTCTACCATCTCAACGCCGGTTTTCCGGCCCTCGAAGTGCCGGAAGGTCTGATCCTGGCCAGGGGCACCGCCGATCCTCTGGCCGACGCCCGCAGGCAGCAGGAGATCGGCACGCCGCGTTTCGGACGCCCGACCGGCGACTGGGATCTGATCCAAGGGGAACTGGTGACCTTCACCGACCCGCAACGCGACCTGCCGCCCATCGACCGGCTGGAAGGATTCCGGCCCGGCGGGCACAGCATGTACCAGCGGGTGATGGTGGCGGCTGCCAGGGGCTCAATCGCCTGTGCGGCATGGACTTACATCATGTATGCGCCTCAGAACGGTCACCGGGTCACCAACGACAATCAGGCCGTTTTTTGGAAAAGTCGGCACTAATCGGCACAAAACGCTTGATTTTGGCAATCCGCCAATGTAATTTGTGGGGGTTAATTTGCGGCACTGTGTCCGGATTTCGGGTTTCCCGGAGACCTTCGGGCTTTTACCGAAAACATGATGAACGAAGGACGAAGGCTATGGATGAGAGATGGCTGACGGTCGATGACATTTGCAAATATCTGAATGTAAGCAACGAGACGGTCTACAAGTGGATCGAACAACGGGCTATGCCCGGTCATCGCGTTGGCCGTCGCTGGATGTTTAAACAAGACGAAGTGGACGAATGGGTCCGCTCCGGCGGTGCGGCTGACAAAACCGATAAGCCGGACACCGAGCAGTAAGGAGCGACCATGGCCGAACCGATTCACGACAAAATAAAACGATCCCTCCAGGCAGCCGAAGGGCTGTATCACCGCCTGGTATTGCTGGTGGGTGAGACCGGTTCCGGCAAGACCGGCGTTCTTCGGGACGTTGCCGAGGAGTTTGGCTCGTCCGTCGTCAACGTCAATCTGGCGCTTTCAGGCGAGCTGCTTGAGCTGACAGCCAAGCAGCGGTCGCTTCGGCTACCGGGCATCCTCGACCAGATCGCGGACCAGGCTCAGTCACCGGTGGTGCTGGATAATCTTGAGATCCTCTTCGACAAGGATCTCCAGCAGGACCCCTTGCGCCTGCTGCAGTCCATTTCAAGAAATCGGGCCGTGGTGGCTTCGTGGAACGGAATCATGAATTCCGGGAGGCTTTTGTACGCCGAAACCGGCCATCCCGAGTACCGCAGCTATGACTCGGTCGATGCGCTGATTGTGGGCATGGATGGCACGGCCACGGTCGATTCGGCAAAAAACAATAGAGAGGCAGGACAAGCATGAAATACGGAGACCTTATCCAATTCGACCCGATTGAGTCGGTCGTTCAGTTGCGTGACGCGGACAAATCGAGCGCCGCGCACACCCTCGTGAACACCTATGTCATTTCCGAGGAAATGGCCGAACGGCTCACGCAGCTTGTCATTCCTCAGATGCAGTTCGATCAGCCGGTCGACAACAAGGGCCTGCTGGTTGTCGGTAACTACGGCACCGGTAAGTCGCACTTGATGTCGGTGGTCTCCAGTCTTGCCGCAGACGCCTCCCTGCTGGAAGGGCTGAACCACGCCGGTGTCCGCGATGCGGCCTCTCAGATCGCCGGTCGATTCAAGGTCATCCGTACCGAGATCGGAGCCACCACCATGTCCCTGCGCGACATCCTGGTGGCCGAACTGGAAGAGCATCTCGAAAAACTCGGCGTGGAGTATGTGTTCCCCGAGGCGGGCACCATCACCAGCCACAAACGGGCCTTCGAGGACATGATGGCCAAGTTCGGCGAGGTGTTTCCCGAGCAAGGCCTGCTGCTGGTGGTCGACGAACTGCTCGACTACCTGCGCACCCGCAAGGACCAGGAGCTGATCCTCGACCTCAACTTCCTCCGCGAGGTCGGCGAGGTCTGCAAGGATCTGCGCTTCCGCTTCATGGCCGGTGTCCAGGAAGCCATTTTCGACAGCCCGCGCTTCGCCTTTGTCGCCGACAGCATCCGCCGGGTGAAGGACCGCTTCGAGCAGATCCTTATCGCCCGCAGCGACGTGAAATTCGTCGTGGCCGAGCGTCTGCTCAAGAAGACCACCGAGCAACAGGCCAAGATCCGCGACTACCTGATGCCCTTTGCCAAATACTATGGCGGGCTCAATGAGCGCATGGACGAGTTCGTCCGGCTCTTTCCTGTGCATCCCGATTACATCGACACCTTCGAACGCGTCACCGTGGTGGAAAAACGCGAGGTGCTCAAGACCCTGTCCATGGGCATGAAGGGCATTCTCGGCAAGGATGTGCCGCAGGACGAACCCGGCCTGATCGCTTTCGACAGCTACTGGAACACGCTCAAACAGAACGCCTCGTTCCGCGCCATTCCCGAGATCCGGGCGGTCATCGATTGCAGCCAGGTGCTGGAATCCCGCATCGAAAACGCCATCACCCGCAAGCAATACAAGCCGATGGCGCTGCGTCTGATCCATGCGCTGTCCGTTCATCGCCTCACCACCGGCGACATCTATGCCCCCATGGGCGCGTCCGCCGAGGAGCTGCGCGACCGCCTCTGCCTGTTCGATCCGCTGATCGCCGAGCTGGGCAGCGACGAGCCCGACAAGGACCTGCAGACCCATGTGGAAACGGTCCTGCGCGAGATCCACAAAACGGTCAGCGGCCAGTTCATCTCCTTCAATGCCGACAACCGCCAGTTCTATCTCGACCTGAAGAAGACCGACGACTTCGACGCCCTGATCGACAAGCGGGCCGAAAGCTTAGGAACGGCTCAACTCGACCGCTTCTATTACGAGGCGCTCAAGCGGGTCATGGAATGCCAGGACGCCACCTACGTCACCGGCTACAAGATCTGGCAGCACGAACTGGTCTGGCAGGAGCATAAGGCTGCCCGTACCGGCTACCTCTTTTTCGGCGCTCCCAACGAGCGCTCCACCGCAGTGCCACAGCGGGACTTCTACCTCTACTTCATCCAGCCCAACGATCCGCCGCGCTTCAAGGACGACAAGGTCAACGACGAAGTCTTCTTCCGTCTGAAAGGCACCGACGAGGAATTCCAGACCGCGCTGAAGAGCTATGCGGCCGCCCTGGATCTTGCCGCCACCTCATCGGGCCACGCCAAGGCCACCTATGAATCGAAGGCCAACGGCTTTTTGAAGAAGCTGGTCCAATGGCTGCAGAAGCACATGAGCGATGCCTTCGAGGTCACCTATCAGGGCCGCGCCAAGTCCATGACCGAATGGGCCAAGGGCAAATCCATCCGCGATCTGTCCGGCCTGTCGCCCCACGAGACCATCAACTTCCGCGACCTGGTCAACACCATCGCCGGTGTCTGCCTGGCCCCGAACTTCGAAAACCAGGCCCCGGACTATCCGTTCTTCTCGGTCCTGATCACCGGCAATAACCGCGCCCAGGCCGCGCAGGACGCCTTGCGGGCCATCGCCGGACAGAACCGCACCAAGCAGGCCACCGCCGTGCTGGACGCCCTGGAGCTACTCGACGGCGAGAAGATCGACCCCTACAAATCGAAGTACACCAAGTTCATCCTCGATGCCGTCAAGGCCAAGGGGCACGGCCAGGTGGTCAACCGCAGCGAGATCATCCAGGACGACCACGGGCTGGAATACATGAACCCGGGCGGCTCGCGTCTGGAACCCGAATGGGTGAGCGTGCTGGTGGCGACGCTGGTCTACTCCGGCGACATCGTGCTCGCCATCCCGGGCAAGAAATTCGACGCCACCGGCCTGCAGCAACTGGCCGCGACCGGCATGGACGAACTGGTCCGCTTCAAGCATCTGGAGCAGCCCAAGGAATGGAACCTGCCCGCGCTTAAAAGCCTGTTCGAACTGCTCGGCATGACGCCGGGCATGGCCCAGCTTGTCACCCAGGGCAAGGACGAGCCGGTGCAGAACCTGCAGCAGGCGGTGGGTAAGATCGTCAAGCGTATCGTCATGACCCAGCAGACCCTGCGCGAAGGGCTCTCCTTCTGGGGGCTGGATCTGCTCGCGGGCACCGACCTGGCCAGCCAGGCCAGCGGGCTGGACGAGGCCAAGGGCTTCTTTGAATCGCTCCAGGCCTACTCCTCGCCGGGCAAGCTGAAAAACTTCCGCTACAGCGCTCCCGAAGTGCTGGCCCATGAAAAGGCCGTGAAGGCGCTCGATGAGCTAGATGCCCTGCGCGAGTTCATCATGGACCACAGCCCGACGGCGTCCTGGCTCTCCACCGCCGAGGCGGTGCTGCCCGCCGAGCACGACTGGGTGGATCGCATGAAGACCACCCGGCAGGACGTGCTGGATGCCCTCAAGCAGGCCGACCTGACCGAGCTGGCCAGCCAGTCCCAGTCCATCGGGGCCAAGCTGCAAAAGCTGAAGAAGGATTACACCGTCGCCTACATCGGCCTGCACACCAAGGCCCGGCTGGGTGTGAACGACGACAAGCGCAAGGCAGGACTGCTCAATGACCAGCGCCTGCAAACCCTGCTCAAACTGGCCGGTATCGATCTGATGCCCCGGCAGCAGCTCACCGATTACCAGAACCGCCTGGCCGGACTGAAGAGCTGCTTTGCACTGACCGAGCAAAACCTCGACGCCTCGCCCATCTGCCCGCATTGCGGGTTCCGGCCTTCGGTGGAAACCGGCGCGGCGGCAGGCTCGCAGATGATCGACCAGATGGACGCCCAGCTCGACGCCATGGTGACGGCCTGGACTTCCACCATCCTCAGCAATCTGGAGGACCCGATCACCCAGGCCAACATGGATCTGCTGAAAGTGGATGACCGCGAGCCGCTGGAAGCCTTCATCAAGTCGAAGGAACTGCCGGTGCCACTGGACAGCAACTTTGTCCATGCATTGAAGGAAGTGCTCTCCGGCCTGGTCAAGGTCACCGTCAAGGCGCAGGAGCTGCAACAGGCCCTGCAGGTCACCGACGGCCCGGCCACCCCGGCGGAGATGAAGAAACGCTTTGAGGAGTACATCGATCAGCTCACCAAGGGCAAGGACCCGGCCAAGGTGCGGATCGTCATGGAATGAGGTCACCAATGACACTTAAGTCACAAGATAACAATGATGCATCTGACGCCATTCTCGTTTCATTTGATGCAAAGTGGGTGAAGCCACTTAATGATGGCTCTGTTTCACAGGTCTTTAGAAAACGAGGGCCGAAAAGTACGTCTCCGAGTTGGGTGTATGTTTATGCAGGCACACCTATTAAGGCTGTCATAGGTCGGCTACCAGTGATTCATTTGCGGCAATTGACAATCAAAGAGTCTCTTGCTTTGGCAAATGAAGGGGCGCTTGAGAGAAGTGAACTGGCTGAGTACGCAGGAGAATATGGCTCACTTTTTGTGTTTACTGTCGGTAATTTTCAGTCAGCTTCCACCGAGGTTACTTTTTCCGAGCTGAAAGAAAAATATGGCTTTGCCCCGCCTCAAAGCTTTCTGATTTTGTCGACGCAAGGGAAAAATGCACTAGATACACTGTGTGGTTTTGCTGAAGGAGAAAATAATGCCTAACTTTGAAGAGCCAAAGCAAGATCTGCTTTTTACGGATAGCATCAATGCGTCTGAAGGATACGAAAAAGAAGAAATTTGCTTTGGAATTCGCTTTCCAAGTGAAAAAGCTCGCCGAGCCCACTTCACCGAAGAGCTGCGCAAGAAGCTGAGGGACCCGGAGTTCCGCAAGATCGAAGGTTTTCCGATCGGTGACGACGAGGACATTCTGAATCTTAGCGATCCGCCCTATTATACGGCTTGCCCAAACCCATGGGTTCAAGAGTTTATTGCTGAGTGGGAATCGCAAAAAGACAATATAGAAGACCATCATCGTGAGCCTTTCGCTACAGATGTAAGTGAAGGCAAGAACGACCCAATCTACAATGCACACTCATATCACACCAAAGTGCCGCACAAGGCCATAATGCGTTTCATCCTCCATTACACACAGCCGGGGGACATCGTATTTGATGCTTTCGCAGGAACGGGCATGACAGGAGTGGCCGCGCAGATGTGCGGTGACCGTGACGTGGTGCTGTCACTTGGATACCAGGTAAAGCCTGACGGGACTATTTTGCAGGAAGAGGTAGAAGAAGAGAACGGCAAAAAACATCATCAGTGATTTTGAGAAAAAAACAAAGTGGATGTGGGAAACATTACACACCGATAGAAAAACGCTTGGAAAAGTTAATTACATTGTTTGGAGCGACGTGTATAGCTGCCCCGAATGCTCGGGAGAGATAATTTATTATAAAGAAGCATTTATTAAAAATGGTGGCGCTGTTGAGTTCAATCCGGAGTTCAATTGCCCCCATTGCAATTGTTCGATTTCAAAAAACCCACCGAAAAACTCGCAAGCACAGAAGCCCGCTCGCATCTTTGAATCCGCCTATGACCCTATCACGAGAGCCGTAACGGAAAAGCAGAAACAGGTGCCTGTCCTTATTAATTACAGCATAGGAACCAGAAGGCACGAAAAACTGATCGACAGTGATGACCTGTTGAAGGCCACGTCAATAGATGTCAGTGATGATCTAATCAAAAATATCCCTTTCTCTGAAATTATAGAAGGTGATAAATCTGCCGATCCATTCGGATGCGGTGTTCGTAATGTTCATCAATTCTATACAAAACGTATTTTGGCGTCGCTATCAATATTGGCCGACCTTACCAAAGGGTATCCACAATTGGAGTTTTTAGTCGGCAGTATGTTACCAAAACTTACGATCATGAATCGATATATGCCTCAGCATGGAGGAAGAGCACTGGTTGGTCCAATGGCCAACACGCTTTATGTGCCTCCTGTCAGTGTCGAAAATAATGTAATAGACCAACTTGTTTTCCAGTTTAAGAAAATCATACAGGCACTAACCTCGCTTTCCGGCTCAGTAATAACAACACAAGCCGCCCAATCAGTTGACATTGAAGATTCGAGTATAGATTACATATTTCTTGATCCACCATTTGGATCGAACATTATGTATTCTGAACTGAGCTACATAAGAGAATCATGGTTACGTGTTATAACTAATAACAAGCCTGAAGCCATTGAGAACAAGACTCAAAAAAAAGGAATTGATGAATATCGCGACCTCATGACCAATTGCTTTGAAAAGGCATTCAAATATTTAAAGCCAGGGCGCTGGATGACTGTAGAGTTTTCAAACACTAAAGCAAGTGTTTGGAACAGCATCCAGAATGCACTTTCTGATGCAGGGTTTATTGTTGCATCAGTTGCAGCCCTAGATAAGACTCGTGGCGGATTGCACGCAATGCTTGGACCGACTGCTGTTAAGCAAGATTTGGTCATTTCTGCATACAAACCTAATGGCGGTTTTGAAGAGCGCTTCCAGAAAGAGGCGCAAACCGAAGAAGGCGTGTGGGATTTTGTCCGCACCCATTTGAAGTATCTGCCGGTCACCAAGCGTCAGGGGCCATTGATGCTTTTCGTTCCCGAGCGCGATCCGCGCATCCTGTTCGACCAAATGGTGGCCTACTACGTCCGCAAGGGTTACCCGGTGCCGATCTCCAGCCAGGAATTCCAGATCGGGCTGGCACAACGCTTCATAGAGCGTGACGGCATGTATTTCCTGCCGGATCAGGTGGCCGAATACGACCGCAAGAAGATGACTTCCGGTGCCCCACAGCAGCTTTCGATGTTCGTCTCCGACGAGGCCTCGTCGATCCAATGGCTCCGCCAGCTCATCAGAGAGAAACCGCAGACCTTCTCCGATATCAACCCGCAGTTCATGCAGCAGCTCGGTGGCTGGAGCAAGAACGAGGCCCAGCTCGACCTGCGCGAACTGCTGAACCAGAACTTTCTCTGCTACGACGGCAAAGGCCCGGTGCCCGAGCAGATCCACGCCTACCTCTCCACCAACTGGAAGGAACTGCGCAACCTACCCAAGGATGACCCGGCGCTGGTGACCAAAGCCCGGGACCGCTGGTACGTGCCCGATCCCAACAAAGCGGGAGACCTGGAGAAACTGCGCGAGAAGGCACTGCTCAAGGAGTTCGAGGAATACAAAGAGGTCAAAAAGAAACTCAAGGTCTTCCGCCTGGAAGCTGTCCGCGCCGGATTCAAGAAAGCCTGGCAGGAACGCGACTACGCCGTCATCGTCGCCGTGGCCGACAAGATCCCCAACAACGTCCTGGAAGAAGATCCCAAGCTGCTCATGTGGTACGACCAGGCGGTAACAAGAATGGGAGGGGAATGAGTATGTCTGCCGCTTGGGATTGGGCCAGCGCCAAATGGTGGAAGTTCGACTTCCACAATCACACTCCGGCATCGGACGATTATGGGAAAGGCCCCGACCAGGCCCAGCATAAACAGATCTCCCATAAGGATTGGCTGCTCAACTACATGCGGCAAGGCATCGATTGTGTCGCGGTGACGGATCACAATTCTGGTGCCTGGATTGATCCACTCAAGCAGGCACTCCAGGAGCTGGCATCCGAAGGTCATCCGGATTATCGACCCCTCTACCTCTTCCCCGGCGTTGAGATTACCGTTCAGGGAAATATCCATATCCTGGCCATTTTCGGCCCAAACAAGACCACCTCGGATATTGATTCGCTGCTCGGTGCGGTGAGGTATCGCGCCACCAAGGAAAAGAGCGACGGCTGTTCTGAATGCTCCGCTGTTGAGGTGATTGACGAAATTGCAAGGTCAGGCGGGCTTGCAATACCTGCTCATGTCGATCAGGCCAACGGACTTTTTACGGTTTGTACCGGCAACACACTGGAGCAGGTGCTCGACAACAAGTGTGTATTTGCCATGGAGGTCACGGACCTTGCTCAGGCAAAACCGCAGCTTTACATCGGCAAGAATTTGAATTGGGCGGAGGTTCTTGGAACCGATTCCCATCATCCGTCCGGTACCGGCGGTCAACGCTACCCTGGGAGCCATTTCACCTGGGTAAAAATGTCGGAGCCATCCTATGACGGATTACGGCTGGCGCTCATTGATGGGGCTCTCTCCCTAAAGCGGTCGGACCGCTTCACTGGTGACCCCAATACCCATGGACAACTCGCCATCGAAAGCATCGTGGTTGACGATGCGAAGTACCTGGGCCGAGGGCAATCCTTTTCCTGCCAACTGAACCCCTGGCTCAACACCATAATTGGTGGACGAGGCACAGGGAAATCGACTTCGTTGGAGTTCCTGCGGATTGCTCTCAAACGGAAGGGAGAAATCCCCAAGAGCCTTGAAAAGGAATTTACCAAATACAGTCAAACGTCGAGCGACCGCCAGGATGAAGGGCTGCTAAAAGATGCCACGAAAATCACTGTCGGCTTCCGAAAAGACGGTGGCCGCTTTCGAATCACCTGGTCTAACGCCGACAACAGGCACGCCATAGAGGAAGAGACCGCTCCCGGAACCTGGAGCGCTTCCGAGGGAGACATAGCACAACGATTTCCTGTCAGGATTTACAGCCAGAAGCAGATTTTCGAGCTGGCGAAGCATCCCCAGGCGCTCTTGCAGGTTGTCGATGATGCCCCGGCGGTCAATCATCGTGATTGGCAACTTGAGTGGGAGGAACTGGTTTCCAAATATCTCTCGATTCGCGCCCAGGAGCGTGAAGTTCAGGCCGGACTTCAGGAAGAATCGGTAATCAAAGGTCAGCTTGAGGACGTCAAACGCAAGCTTGAGGTTTTTGAAAAGGCGGGCCACGCGGATGTCCTTAAGGCTTACCAGCTCAGACAGAACCAGAGCAAGGCTATCGACTCCTGGGAAAAGACCTGGGAAGGTTCCGCCGAACAGGTCCGGGATGTTTCAGGAAGCCTGTTGCCACCAGAATTGGATTCACAGCATTTCGACGTTGGGAATGCGGATGATAAAGAGCTGATCGACGCTGCAGCGGGCATTCGTGCGACGTTTGAGAAACTCCAGAATGAGATGAATTCAATCGCGCAGCGGATTGATGATGCGAAGAGCGCGTGGAATCAAGCGCGGCCCAGTCTGGAAATATCGAAGAAAATCACAACGGCGAACCAGGAATACACCGACCTCCTTGGTCAGCTCAGCGCAGCAGGTGCGGGCGATCCTTCCGCATATGGTGTTCTGGTTAAGCAGCGGCAAGATCTCGAGGAGAAGCTCAAGGGGTTCAACAAAAAGAGAGAAACTCTTGCGCAGCATCAGAAGAGCGCGGAAGAGTGCTTGGCCAAGCTCCATGAGCATCGGGCCAAGATAACCAAGCTTCGCGAGGACTTTCTCAAGGATACTCTCGTCGGCAATTCATATGTACAGATCAATGTCATTCCGTTTGGAAACAAGATCACGGTTGAGGAAGAGTTCCGTAACCTGATCGACCGGGGCAATGGCGGCTTTGACCGCGACATCGGCGTGGTCGATGGGGATGAGGGCCTGCTGGCTACACTGACGCAGAATTCTTCCAAAACC
Organism: Desulfobulbus sp.; assembly: GCA_050952385.1. Taxonomy (GTDB): domain Bacteria; phylum Desulfobacterota; class Desulfobulbia; order Desulfobulbales; family Desulfobulbaceae; genus Desulfobulbus. The sequence continues at coordinate 1,034,614 of JBMNKV010000001.1, forward strand.
ATGGAAGAAAAAATTGCGGCATTGAAATCATCGCTGCTTGCCATCCATGCGAACGATACAACGGCCGTGACGGCAGCCAAAGATCGACGTTTTGTCTCCCATATCCAGGGACTGACTCCCGAGCAAATAGATCGAATTCGCTGCTGGTTTCCCGATGACTCCCTGGACGTCAGATACAGCCTCAAAGACGGTGAGAGCTTCAAACCCGTAGAGCAAGGCTCGCCGGGGCAAAAAACGGCCGCGCTCCTGGCCTTTATCCTTTCGTATGGCAATGAGCCTCTCGTGCTTGATCAGCCAGAAGACGATCTCGACAACCACTTGATCTATGACCTGATCGTGACGCAACTGCGGGAAATTAAACAGAAAAGACAGGTGCTGGTGGTTACGCATAACGCCAACATCGTCGTGAATGGTGATGCGGAAAACGTCATCGCCCTTGATGTGAGGTCTGGGCAGACCCGAATCGTGACACAGGGTGGACTCCAGGAGCCTTCCATCCGGGATGAGATATGCCGTGTGATGGAAGGCGGCAAAGAAGCCTTTGACCAGAGATATAAACGAATCAATGCAGGACGATAAGGAATTTGGCTGGAATGGCATCGAGCGAAAACATATGGCAATACAGCACCGTTCATAACAGCGCCTGCAAGGTCATCGAAGAACAGACCTTGTGGGGGCAGACGGTGTGCCGTGTCTGGTTACCGAACCAGGACGCAGTGGTGCGCGTGCTCCGCTCCGCTTTGCGGCCGCTGAGTGCCGACCTGCGGCCGGAGATTGAGGCCGGGCGCATTGCCTACGTCGCTGCCGCAGCCAAGGTGGCCGAGGTGCTCGAAGGGTCCACCAGCGCCACCGACGGCCATGTATTGCTGGCTCCCATGGAGTCCAACGTCATTCCGCTGCCGCACCAGATCTACGCCTTGTCCCGGGCCATCTCCGGCGACCGCGTGCGCTACCTGCTGGCCGACGAGGTGGGTCTCGGCAAGACCATCGAGGCCGGTCTGGTCATGCGCGAGCTCAAGCTGCGTGGATTGGTTCGCCGAATCTTGGTCGTCTCTCCCAAAGGCATCGCTACCCAGTGGGTGGCGGAAATGCAGACCCACTTCAACGAGCAGTTCCAGCTCGTGCTGGGCGACGACATCGGCACCTTGCAGCGCCTGGCCCCAGGGGCGGACCACCGGAACTCAGCCTGGTCGATGTTCGATCAGGTCATCGTTTCCCTGGATTCGGTCAAGCCCATGGACAAGCGGCGCGGTTGGACCGCCGAGCGCGTTGCCGAATACAACCGTAGCCGGTTCGAAGATCTGATTACCGCCGGTTGGGATCTGGTGGTGGTGGACGAAGCGCACCGGCTGGGCGGCAGCACCGATCAGGTCGCCCGCTACAAACTCGGCAAGGGCCTGGCGGAGGCCGCGCCCTATGTGCTGTTGCTTTCGGCTACACCCCACCAGGGGAAGACTGATGCTTTCCATCGCCTGATGAACCTGCTGGATGACGACGCCTTCCCGGACATGGACAGCGTCTCCCGTGAGCGGGTGGCCCCGTATGTCATCCGTACCGAGAAGCGCAAGGCCATCGATGCCGACGGCAAGCCGCTCTTCAAACCCCGGCGGACGCAGATGGCCCCGGTAGCCTGGGAGAGCCGTCATCACCTGCAGCAGCTCCTCTACGAGGCAGTGACCGACTATGTGCGCGAGGGCTACAACCAGGCCCTGCGCGAGAAGAAGCGCCACATCGGCTTCCTGATGATCCTGATGCAGCGTCTGGTGGTCTCCAGCACCCGGGCGATCCGCACTACGCTGGAACGGCGACTTGCCGCACTCAAGGAAGGCGAACAGCAAGCCAGCTTGCGCCTGGCGGAGCTGGAAAATGGCGCGGAGGGATCGGAGAACTTCGACGAGCTGTACGACATGGACGGCCAGGAGCTGCTTGACGAGCTGCTGAAATCTCATGTGTCGGCTCTGCAGAGCGAAGGCAGTCATGTGGAGATCCTGCTCGATGCGGCGGTTCGCTGCGAACAGGCTGGACCGGACGCCAAGGCCGAGGCGTTGATCGAGTGGGTCTACGAACTGCAGGCCGAGGAAAACGAGCCAGACCTGAAGGTGTTGATCTTCACCGAGTTCGTGCCGACCCAGCAGATGCTGAAAGAGTTTCTGGAAGCCCGGGGCATATCGGTCGTCACCCTGAACGGCTCCATGGATATGGAGGAACGCAAGCAGGCCCAGGACGCCTTCCGCAAATCGCACCGCGTGCTGGTTTCCACCGATGCGGGCGGTGAAGGTCTGAACCTGCAGTTCGCCCATGTCATCATCAACTACGACATCCCCTGGAACCCGATGCGACTGGAGCAGCGAATCGGCCGTGTGGACCGTATCGGCCAGCCCAAGAAGGTGCGGGCAATCAATTTCGTGTTTGAGGATTCGGTCGAGTTCCGGGTCCGCGAAGTGCTGGAGCAGAAGCTTTCAGTAATCTTCGACGAGTTCGGTATCGACAAGACCGGCGACGTACTCGACTCCGCCCAAGCCGGTGAGCTGTTCGAGGATGTGTTCGCCTCGGCCATCCTCAATCCTGACGGCATCGAAACCTCCGTCGATCACACGGTGGCCCGGCTTCGCGATGAGATTCAGCAGGTGCGCGAGGCCTCCGCCATCTATGGCATATCGGAAGAGCCGGATGTGCAGGCGGCTGAGCGTCTGCGATCCCATCCGCTGCCTCACTGGGTGGAGCGGATGACGGTGGGCTATCTCAATTCTCACGGCGGCGCAGCCAGCCGTAAACGCTCCTGGTGGGATCTGAATTGGCCGGATGGCCAGGAGCATCGCAAGGCCGTGTTCAATGCCCGGGAAGCGGATCGTCTGACCGACGCAACCCTGCTCAATCTTGAAAACAGCCGTGTCCGTGGGCTGGCCTTGAACCTGCCGCAGATCGCGGCTGGCCAGCCATTGCCTTGTATTAGCGTCAGCGGATTGCCAGCCAGCATCTCCGGGCTGTGGGGGCTCTTTGAGATCCGTCTTCAGGCCGGGATGCATCAGAAGACACAGCTTCTGCGCATTCCCATGGTGCGGCGGGGATATGTCAGTGTGTTCCTGAGCGAGGAAGGCAAACTGTTTCTGCCCACGGCCCGGCATATCTGGGATGCGCTGCAGACAGCGGAAGCCCAGGTGCAAGCCACCCTCGGCCAGGACGAATCCATCATCGCCCATGAGCGGTTGCAGGAAGCGGCCGAACAGGCCGGACAGGAGCTGTTCGACGCGTTACAGCAGGCGCATCTCGCCTCTGTGGCTCGCGAGGAGGAGCGCGGCATCGTTTCCTTTGCCTCGCGCCGCAAAGCCATCGAGCGGGTTGGATTGCCGGAGGTACGGCAATTCAGGTTGTCCCGTTGCGATGCGGACGAATCCGAGTGGCGGCACGAACTGCAATCGGCGCGGCAGATCGTGCCGGAAATCCGGCCGCTGCTGATGCTGCGGATTATCAAGGGAGGCGCTCAATGAGTAGTTGGCGAGACGCCATCCTGAACGACTTTGTACCGAACGTCAGCAAGCTGACCCTGGTCGCCGATCCGGATTGCTTGTTGACCGAAGAGAAGCTGGCGCTCGAATTACGAGGGCGCGGCTTCGACCTGATCGAGTTCAGTGATCCGGTCGAATTCAGATACGCCTATGAGTCAAAGTACCGTTCGATCTGGGACCGGGGTGAGCACACCGATCTGGTGGTGGTCCTCCGCTTACAGAATGCGGAGCTGGAGTCCCTGCCATACGATCTGCTCCAGGCGGGCCGGAAGCTGTCGTTCAACCTGGGGGATCTCTTTCCCAATCTGAGCTACCCGGTCATCGAGAAGCTCGACCGGAGCCTGCTGGACGCGCTATTCGATGCCCAGCGCAAATCGCCGCCGGATCGCATGGGCGACAACGCCACCAAGGATTTCATTCTCCGCCATGTGTTCGGCATTGCGGCGGAGCTGATCGCCAACGAGGTGGAGCTGCTTCGCGCCTTGCTCCGTCTGCACTACGGCAAGCTCCAAATCCCGCTGATGCTGGCCGAGCGGCTCATCCAGGTTCTGAAAGGCCATGATGGGTTCAAAGCCTGGCCGCTTTCCGAGATCGTTCCGGACGATGAGGCCTTCTTCGCCTTTTTGCAGGAACGCTGGCCGCTCTTTCTTTCCCGGCTGGGTAGCGCCAATCAGGTGCGGGAAGATTCGCCGGAATACGGCCTCAAGTATCCCGGCCCTGACCGCTTGCCGTTCGACCATCAGGACATCAAGGTCTACATCGACAACCTGTTCCTGGAGGGGAAACTCACCCCAGTCGAGGCCACAGATATTGAAGTGGATGCCGGGTCTTGGGTTCGAAGCGGCATCGCCACCTCCGGCACGGACAATGACGCACTTCGGATTTCCCGCCTGTTTGACCTTGTCGAAAAGGAACTGCCCACTGCGGAAGCGCGTTACTCGGACTGGACCGCCTTTGCATTGAAATGGGCCGAACTTTCTTCGCTGGTTCACTGCGGCAACAGCACCGAGTATCAGACCCGGCTCAGGGAAATCGGCGATGCACTGAACTCGACCTTCGCCGGTTGGCTGGTGGATCACTACTCCAGTCTGATCAACTTGCCGCCGACCAATCCAGCCATGCTGCACCATGTGCCGCGCCGCCTGGCCCGGGATATCGAGGACTCCGGTGGCAGCCGCGCCGCGCTGATCGTGGTTGACGGCCTGGCCTTGGACCAGTGGGTGACCATTCGCCAGCTTCTGCAAAAGCAAGATGCCAATCTTGTCATGCGCGAATCCGCGACCTTCGCCTGGATTCCGACGCTGACCTCGGTATCGCGGCAATCGATCTTCTCGGGCAAGCCGCCGCTCTATTTTCCGTCATCCATCAACTCGACCAACAGCGAAGAGAAACTCTGGAAGCAGTTCTGGGAAGGCCATGGCCTGTCACGGCTCGATGTCGCTTACCAGCGAGGCCTTGGCGACGGCGATGCTGCGGGCGTCCTCGACTCCGCAATCCACCCCGGGAAGACCAAGGTGGTGGGGCTGGTCGTGGACAAGGTCGACAAGATCATGCACGGCATGCAACTCGGTTCGGCCGGGATGCACAACCAGATCAAGCAGTGGTGCCATGCAGGATTTCTTTCCGCGATGGTCGGCCAACTGCTGGATTACGGCTATGAGGTCTGGCTGACGGCCGATCACGGGAACATCCAATGCGAAGGTAAAGGCCGCCCATCTGAAGGGGTGATTGCCGAAACTCGCGGCGAGCGTGTTCGTGTCTATCCCACGCCGGAACTTCGCGCTCAGGTTGCTGGGGCCTTCCCGTTTGCCCACGAGTGGCAGCCGGTCGGGTTGCCCGCAGATTATTTCCCCCTGGTGGCCGGTGGCCGCGACGCATTCGTGAACCCGGGAGATGCCATCGTAGGTCACGGCGGTGTAGCCATCGAAGAAGTCATCGTGCCCCTTGTGAAGTTTGAAAGGAGAACACGGTGATGGGTAAACGACATGAAGCCATTGGCATCAAGCAGGCGATCCGTTTCGAGTGGATGCAGAAAGCAGCCAATCTGCTGCTGGCAGGAATCGACGCCAAAACCATCCGCCAGGAGCTGCATGAGTTCCTCGCGGACAGAAAAGGCAATGGCTCAGAGGGCGAGCGAAGCGATCAGACCCGGACCTTCGTGGTCAACAACCTGATGAAGATCTGGGTCTCTCCTGACCCCGAGTTGATCCCGTTCCGGGATGCCTCGCTGGCGTTTCTGCGGGAAAACCCGTCCATGGCCCTGGCGGTCCACTGGGGGATGATCTCGGCGGTCTATCCGTTCTGGTTCAACGTGGCCCGCCAGACCGGCCGTTTGCTGGCCTTGCAGGATCAGGTGACCCAGACCCAGATCATCAACCGCCTGAAGGAACAGTACGGCGACCGGCAAACCGTCAGCCGCTATGCCCGGTTCGTCATCCGCTCCTTTGTCGCCTGGGAAACCCTGAAGGATTCCGAGGCCAAGGGCTGCTATGAGAAAGCCGCTCCGGTGAGCATTGCCGAGCCAAACCTGGCCATCTTGATGTTCGAATCCGCACTCCTGGCCACTCCGGAGGCCAAGGGCGCATTGGGGCTGCTCCTAAACAACCCGGCATTCTTCCCATTCCAGCTCCCCGTGATGACCGGTGACTTTGTATCCCAGCGTAGCGACCGGATCGACGTGGTTCGCTATGGACTGGACGATGAGCTGTTGAAATTGAAGGGCAACTAAATCAGGGATGGGACGTGAATGCCTTGGACTTCGGAACACACTAAATGGCTGGTTGACACCGGCGAACGACTGAAGACCGCCGACGGCAAGGAGGTCGAGGTCTGGGAGTTCCGTCATGAGAAAGACGAGGCAGTGCTCTCCGCCTGGGCGAAACACTTCCGGAATCATTATTGCTTTGACAGCGAGATTGATTATTGGCGCAGAGGGTACAAGTGCTCTCGTGGAGAGTATCTCAACACCATAAAGTTCCCGGACCCAAAAGATGCGCCAGGACCCAGTATCCGCGCTGGCGATTTTGGAGAAGTGCTGGTTGCCGATTTTCTTGAATACCTGCTTGGCTACTGGGTTCCACGCACTCGCTATGGTGACAAAACCATCCGGAACGAGTCGACAAAAGGCAGTGACATCATCGGCTTCCATATCGTCAAGGATGGCAAAGCCTCTTCGAAGGATAGACTGGCGATCTTTGAAGCGAAGGCGCAATTCTCAGGGAAAAAGGCGAAGGCGAGACTTCAAGATGCTGTAGATGGCTCAGCAAAAGACATCGCACGGAAGGCGGAGTCTTTGAATGCGATCAAGCAAAGGCTGCACGGTCGGAATGAGCTCGATGATGCCGAAAAAATTGAGCGCTTCCAGAACGAAGTGGATCATCCATACAAGGAGGTTTATGGAGCTGTCGCGCTCTTTGAGAATCCGCTTTTTGACGGCCACCTGACATCCTCGACCGATGCCTCCTCTCATCCGCATTCAGGTGACCTTGCGTTAGTGGTCATCAAAGGGGATCAGATGATGGCACTCGTCCACGAGCTCTACAGGAGGGCTGCGGATGAGGCCTGAACAGAAATCCCAACTCCTGCTGGGCGTCACACGGTCAAAGGCCAAGATGCTCGAGTACAGTGTTCCTGAAGAGCATCACATCAAGATCACTCAAGATCCGGCCAAGCTCTTCACTATCTCGATTGGTTTGCTGGGCGATCTTGCCGCCGCTATCAACCGGGACGAGCCAGATCCCGATTCCCTCTCGGAGCTGAGAACCAATCTGCTGTTTTCCGCCCGCTTTTTCGACTCCTACCTCCAATCAAAGCTGAACGAGACACTTGATCCATACCTCGTGCTTCTGGGCTCCGCCTCCTATTACCTATGCGATCTTCCCGGAAGCGCGTCGGTATTGGCGAAGCGTATCGATGGCGACTGCCCGGACCTGGATGGCGATGGTTTGGAGGACCTGTTGCTCTGGTTGCTGCAGGCCGATTTGGAAACCTATTTTGATGGAGCTGAGGGGCCGTTCGGCGGATTAATCGACGGGATTTCAAAGTGGATTCTCCAGTTTTTTGAGGATGGGAACGGCGAAGAAAATCTCCTCGATTTGGCAACGAAGCTGCGGGATACCGTCTATGAATTCGGCACGCCCAGGCAGCTTCTGTTTGGTGATGTGATCGCGTCCGTTCTGAGGAAAAAGTTGGAAAACTCCGCCTGGAAGGCCTTGCCGTCATATTCCGGGCTGCCCCGAGACAAATGGCTCCATGCGCTGCAAAAGGATTCGTTCATCAAGGAACTTTGGCCTGCACAACACCTTTTGGGCCAGGCGGATGTTCTCAAAGGCGAGTCTGCCATCGTTCAGATGCCCACCAGCGCTGGCAAAACGAAGGCAACGGAGCTGATCCTTCGAAGTGCGTTCCTGGCTGAGCGCGTATCACTGGCCATCATCATCGCCCCGTTCCGGGCGCTGTGCCATGAGATCAAGAACAGCCTCGTCGAGGCGTTCCACAACGAAACCACCAAGGTGGATGAATTATCCGATGCCCTACAGACCGACTTCGAGATTGCCGAACTTCTGGGGCACCAACAGATCCTGGTCGTAACCCCCGAGAAGCTGCTCTATGTCCTTCGGCATGCTCCGGAGCTGGCTGCCCACGTTGGCCTGCTGGTTTTTGATGAGGGCCACCAGTTCGACAGCGGCACCCGAGGCATCACATACGAGCTGCTTCTGACGTCGCTCCGCTCCATGATTCCTGAAGGAACCCAGAAGGTCCTGATCTCAGCGGTCATCAGCAACGCCGAGGCTGTTGGAGAATGGCTGAACGGGGAACCCAATGTCGTCGAAGGCACAACCCTGATTCCGACTTTCAGGTCGGTCGGGTTCGCGAGCTGGCTCGATCAGTTGGGAAGGATCGAGTACGTCGACAGCCGTGACGCCGAACAAGGCGAGTTTTTCGTTCCGAGGGTGATCGAAAGATTCAATCTCGGAAGGAAGAAGCGGGAAAGGACGGACCGTTTTTTCCCTGAAAAGACAGACGGGCAGGCTATCGCACTTTACCTCGGTCTGAAATTGGTCCCGAATGGCAGTATCGCTGTTTTCTGCGGAAGAAAGTCGACAGCGGCCAGCGTCTGCGAAAAGGCCGTCGATATTATCGAGCGTGGCGCACCCCTGGCCCTGCCGTCAGATTTTTCAGACGCCCAGGAAGTTGCGCGGCTGACACATCTGCATGTCGAGAATCTTGGCGCTGATGCCCCGGCGTCCCAGAGTGCGGCACACGGCATTTTTTCCCATCATGGCAATACGCCGCATGGTATCCGGCTGGCGGTGGAGCATGCCATGCGTGACGACCTTGTGCGATTCGTTGTTTGTACATCCACTTTGGCGCAGGGCGTAAACCTTCCGATTCGATACCTCATCGTGACCAGTGTCTACCAGGGAATGGAGCGCATCAAGGTTCGTGATTTCCACAACCTCATTGGCCGAGCGGGTCGAGCCGGGATGCACACCGAAGGCAGCATCCTGTTTGCCGATCCGGTGATCTTTGACAAGCGGAAGGCCCGTAACGACAAATGGCGCTGGAACCAGGTGAAAGAGCTTCTGGAACCGCGCAATTCTGAGCCATGTATCAGCAATCTTCTATCGATCTTCGATCCCATCAAGAGCGATGACGAGAAATACACCATCACCATGGAGGCACTGGATTTTGCCAAGGCCTATATCGACGATCCTGATGAAATTGCCAAGCTGGCTGCCGGGATAGCCGCACGACATGGAGACAAAAATTTCTCCCGAGACGGTGTCGAGCGGCAAATCGCCTGGAGGATCAGCCTGATCTGTGCCGTCGAGAGCTTCCTGCTATCTCATTGGGATGAATCTGAAGATGGTCTTTCGGAAGCTGATGTGACCCGCCTGGCCGAAGGGACGCTGGCTTTCTTCCTGGCTGATGATCAGAAAAAGGAGCATATCCGCGAGTTGTTTCAGCTTCTCGCTGGGAACATCTCTGCAAACATCACTGATCCGGCTCGCCGTAAAATCTATGGCCGGACGCTTTACGGCATTCAAGATGCCCAAGCCATCGAGGGATGGGTCCAAACCAACGCCGACAGTCTGCTTTCGATTGTTGATGAAACAGACGCGCTCGATCTTGCCTGGCCATTGCTTACCCGGCATATCAACAGTGGCGTATTCACCAAGTTCGACAAGCCGGAGGTGCTAAAAGAAATCGCACATGGGTGGATCAGTGGAAAGCCCTTCAGCGATCTCCTGAAAATCATCCGTAAGCGAAAAGCCAAGATGATATGGGGCACCCGCCGGAGGGAGTTCAAAATCGATCATGTCGTCGATGTCTGCGAAGGGACGCTCGCTTATGACGGAGCGCTCGTTGTAGGCGCTGTGTGTGAATTCATCGAAACCCTCGACCAAGATGGCACTGGAGACCTGATCAATCGTCTGCAGCTTTTTCAAAAGCGCCTGAAATATGGTCTTCCGACCGAAACCACCATAGCCCTTTACGAGCTTGGCTTTTCGGACCGCGTCATTGCTCAGGATCTTGCCGCATCCTTGAACCTGGCCGCGACCCAGAAGAAGGATCTCGTGAAGGCGATGAAAAAAGATCAGGACGGGGCCAGGGCGGTAATGGAGAAATACCCAAGCTATTTCCAGGAGAGGATGAATGAACTCCTGCAGTAGAAATCCGGATCATCGACCTAGGCTGTCTCGCGCCCAAGGCTGCCTACTTGGCCAGCTTGCCGGAGACGCCCTCGGCAGCCTGGTCGAGTTCCAGTCGCCGGAGGAGATCCTCCACAACTACCCAGAAGGTGTGCGGGAACTGGCCGATGGCGGCACATGGAACACCATTGCCGGTCAGCCGACCGATGACTCGGAAATGGCGCTGCTGCTGGCCCGGATGCTGACAGAACGTGGTGCCTATGATCCCAATGCCGCGCTTCAGGCCTATCAATTCTGGCTCGACTCCGATCCCTTTGACTGCGGCATGACCATCGCCACTGGATTGCGGGGCCGTCCGAACCCCGACAGCCAAGCCAACGGAGCCATGATGCGAATCAGCCCCTTGGGCATTTTCGGGGCCAACCACCCATTGGAGACAGTGGGCGACTGGGCCAAGCAGGACGCGGCTCTGACGCATCCCAATCCGGCGTGCCTTCAGGCGAACTCGCTTTTTACCATGGCGATTGCCCACGCCATTGCCTCGGGCTGCGAGGCCGAGAAGCTCTACCAGAATATCAAACAGTGGGCTGCCGACCTGGCAGTCGAACCGGCTCTCATGGACGCTATCCAAGGAGTCGCCGAAGCTCCACCGGAGGACTACGTCCAGCAACAGGGGTGGGTGTTGATCGCGTTTCGCAATGCCCTGTGGCAACTGCTCAATGCCCCGAGCCTTGAAGCTGGCGTCGTCGATACGGTTATGCGGGGTGGCGACACCGATACCAACGCAGCCATTTGTGGGGCGCTACTTGGCGCGGTGTACGGCCTGGACGCCATACCCGCCCAGTGGGTCGCCCAGGTCCTGAACTGCCGCCCCAAGGCCGGACATCCCGGCGTCAACCGCCCGCGACCAGAGTGCTTCTGGCCGGTGGATGCTTTGGAACTGACTGAAAGGCTGATTGGCAAGCAAGGACCGCTTTCATGAAAAACACCAATAGTCGGCAATTGGCCAGAACTTGGCCTTACACACGATACAAGAGTTTCGAGGCATCTCTGCGTAAGGCTGCGGAACAATGGTTCAGCGAGCGAGGATGCGAAACCCATCCCAGGATGGGGTACTGTCTCGCCCGTCATGATCTTTGGCCCATGAACCTCATTTGTGAAGATGTCGCGGATTACATCCGCCAAGAACAGGAGAGACATCTCGGCGAGGATTCGTTCCCTCTGCACAAATACCTGCATCACGGACTAAGCAGTCAGGCGATGGCCTTCAATCTGATTGGCCCTCTGATTGTGCGCAACGATCTCGAACCTTTGAAGATTGCGATTGAAAGGATCGGTGTCGAATGGCCAGGAGGGGACGTCGAGGCGGTTTTTGAGCACGACGACCGATCAGTCTTTAACGAAGACAATGGTCAGCCCACGTCAATCGACATCATTCTGTCAGGCTCATGCAACAGCCTCTTTATTGAAGCAAAGCTGGTGGAACGAGAGTTTGGTGGATGCTCCGTTTTTGCTGGCGGTGATTGCGAGGGTCGAAATCCATATCCAGACCGGCTTGGCGAATGTTACTTGCACCATATCGGCAGGAAATATTGGCAGCGCTTGGAGGAACTTGGCTTTTCGGAAGCGGCTCTTGCTAACGGGGCCATATGTCCGTTTGCGAACTACTACCAGTTTTTTCGTGAGGCGATGTTTGCCTTTGCCAAGCAAGGGACCTTCATATTGCTGCACGATGCAAGGAACCCGGCTTTTTTGAGGTCAACGGATGATGGGATGGCGCACGGCGGGTTGTGGCCATTTCTATATGAGGCGATCCCGCAGAACCTACGTCATCGAGTTGGCAGATTGACCATTCAAATGGTTGTTGAGGCCATACAAGAATCGGGCGGACACGAAGATTGGATTGGGGATTTCAAGAAAAAGTATGGGCTGCAGTAAGCCTATCCGGGCGGCAATTCGATTCCAATTTTGGGAACCGAACCGGCGTCCGAAAACCGGATTCGAAGTTGTTGCGGCTCGACGCCAGGTATCCGGTTTTACTGCAAACTCGTCACCCTCGTCCGGTGCCGGGAAATCAGGGGAGAAAATCGTTTCTCTGGTCGGGTTGGTGGGAAATGCTTGTGCAAGATGACTTCGGCGTTTATTATCAAGGAGTTACGAGGAGCGTGGGCTTTGAGACTGTTTTGTGGTAGGTCGTCGTTCCCTCCACCAGAGAACAATCCAGAGAGCTCTGGCAGCATCCATAAACCCGCAGCCTACCAAGGTTTGCGGGTTTTTTGTTTCTTGTAAGTTCCAGGGTATTTCATTGAAATCCGGGGACACGTAGGGGCATATTTGGAGGGACATGCCCTACCCCAAAAGGAGATACCCCCAAGTGCCCCTTACAGACGCACAAATCAGGCAGTTACGATCCAAAGAGAGAAGCCACGGGAAGTCAGCAACCATGTTGCGGCTCTCGACCATGGTCTGCGCCTGCTGGAAGAAGGTCTGCCGTTGTCGCTACGCTTGTTCCAGGAAATCCACGCCGTGCTGCTGACCAAGGGCCCGAGCAGTGGCCAACCCTTGGGCGAATTCAGGCGCAACCAGAACTGGATCGGCGGAGTTTGAAAGACGAAGATCGCCGAGCCAAAGGTGAACGGGTTCTCAACTGGCAAGGCGACCACGAGGCGCGATGGGCTGTTAACCGGCTGTCCACTTATAACGGGTAATATCTCTAGTTTATTGGGATTACATTTTTGCATTCGGGGTATTTGGGACAAGCCCAGAATATTTTTCCGGCGTACTTTGGATTACTGCTTCTTTTTTTGACCATGACAGCACCGCACTTACTACAAAATGGAGCCGGTTCTATTTCCTCGCTTTTATTTTGACTATCTCCAAAAATTTTATCTGATATTTCTTTTGGGGAGTATTCGTATTGCGCTTGAAATCTGAATAAATTCAAACCAGCTTTCTCGCAGGCTTTCTCAACAAAAATATCCCTCTCTCGCCTTTCTTCTTCATTATGGCTCTTATCGTCCAATTCTACAGCTGCATAGATTTGATAACTTTCCGGATAGTACAATATAAAATCAAAATGTTTTCTTGATATTTTGTTAAATCCTGTTTGCCACTCACTTCTATTTATTCCACTTTCAAATAAAAAGACATCAAGCATTCTGACCTTTGGCGCTATTTTGAGTTTATTTCCAACTGCACTTTCCATTACCTTAGCAAATGATAATTCAGCCTTTGAAAGCAGGTATTTTTTATACACAAACGGAAATTCATTAAACTCTTCTCCCTGATCGTCTCGCAGCGTATTATTCTCAATCGATCGTTTTTTCTTCTCGAACCTTTTTTCCTTTACCAATGGCTCCAGAAAAAATTTAATAAATATCAGTAATGCGAAAGCGATAGCAATAACATAAAAAATCGAATTCATTTTTCTCCGTTTGTTCTATTCATTTATTTCAAATTGACATCTTTTTCTAAGAATGCTTGCCGTGTTCTTTTCTGTCTTCGGTTACATACCACATTGGTAACGTCTCCCATTTTCAGGAGCGATTACAAGGAGAATCTCTGACTCCCAAACCGGTTTCATGGCAAGGAGGGGTGTCGCCGATACCCATATTGGGACGCTCGTTATTATACGCCAGATCCGTTTGATGGCAAAATCTCGTCTTTCTTCAAGATCTCGAAGGGATCTTGGTTAAGCCGGTCATAGCGCACTATCGGTCATACCAAGAGATGGGTTCACTTCTTTGGACCAGTCAACGGCAAAACTAAGGGGACAGTTTCATGGGCTATGCCGCCTTTCTGGGACAAGCCAGAGGGATTCCCCCTCTTTTTTATGAAAAAACCATATAAATCAAACCATTGACGAGCAACAAAGAGGGATTCAACCAGAGGACTCCTTCAAGAGTAAAGATCAATTATGAACACAAAAGCTTCCAAAAGCCTCATGGCGCAGATGCCGCAAAACCCTTTTGCACCGCGCCTTGCGCACATTTTCAACAAAATAAAGCGGGCTTTTTACGCGCTCCTGTGTTTACAGAACTGAAGAAACAAGGTTTTGTGACAAGGAAACTTGGGTCGAAATTCTTGCCGGGAGGGAGATCATGTCAGGAACAAACAAATTCTTGTGGATGCTGGCCGGAATCCTGTTTCTGGGTTGGGTACAAAGTACCTGGGCTACTCCGGCTAGCGAGGAAGAAAAGCTGAACATGCCGGAAGGGTCTATTCTTTCGCCGGAATATCCCGCGCCCGGGCAAAATTGCCTTTCTTGCCATGACGGGTTGGCCCCGGCGCGTGATCCCAAATCGACAATGATGGTGCAAATTTTCGAGCTCGGAAAAAAAGTCGGCGATCCCAACGGCTGCGTGGTCTGTCATGGCGGCAACCCGACGGAAGTGCAGGATGCCGAAAAGGCGCACAGCGGCTCACCGGAAGGCAATGCCCTGACCCACTACACGCCGGTTCCCGGGGCCATGCAGGTCAATGAAAAAACCTGCGGTCTCTGTCATCCCGATCATGTCTATGCCGGGCATCGCTCCATCATGAACAGCGATGCCGGAAAGATCAAGGCCATCCTCTGGAGCTGGGGCATCGGCACGGAAAACAAGGACCATATCTACGGCAACCACGCCATCGATGATCCGGACGGTCCAACCCCCCGTTTCGGCACGGAACAATACAAGGCCTACATGCTTGAACTGGCCAAGAAATTCCCCGGCCAATATCCAAGCAAGCTGGAAAAGATTCCCCAGGCCGACACCGCCACCTTGGCCACCGGGCCGGAGCAGGCTGCCTACAGTTATCTGCGGGCCTGCAACGCCTGTCACTTAAGCAACAAAGGCATGACCGACCGCGGCCATTTGCGCGGCATGGGTTGTGCCGCCTGTCATAAGCTTTACAGCGTGGAAGGCTTTTACGAAGGGCAGGACAAGTCCATCAAGAAGGATGAGCCCGGCCACCAGATGATCCACACCTTCCAGGGCACGGAAAAAACCAAGGTGCGGGTCAATGGCCAGGAGTTTTCAGGTATCCAGCTTTCGACCTGCGCCGCCTGTCATGCCGCCGGACGGCGCATCGGCCACGCCTATCAGGGGCTTATGGCCTACGGGCACAGCGATAACCGCGGCCCCTTCACCGAAAAAGGCGAACCGCAGCTGACCAACGGCGGCTACGTGTTCAAGTATATTCGCGACGATGTCCATCACCGCATCAGCGAAAACGGCACGGTGGTGGGCGGCCTGCTTTGTCAGGACTGTCATACCACCACCTCCATGCATGGCAACGGCAATATCGGCGCCACCGCTCTGGCCACGGTGGAAATCGAGTGCGCGGACTGCCACGGCACGCCGCAGGCCTACCCCTGGGAATTGCCCCTGGGTTTCGGGGATGAATTCGGCATCCCCCGCCAGGGGGCGCGCGGGCTGGCGGAAAAGCCCATGCAGGTCACCCAGGATTTTGCCACGGTCTACCCCGCGCGGGACGGCTTCTTGCTTTCGGCCCGGGGCAATCCCCTGGGCAATGTGGTGAAGGACGGGGATAAGGTCATCCTGCATTCCGCGGCCGGCGGCGAATATGAGGTGCCGGTGCTTAAGCAAAAACAGCTCGCCCAAAATTGGAAAAACCCGCTGCGGGCCGAACCAGCCATGGTCCGCACTGCAAAACATATGGAAAGCCTGGAATGTTACGCCTGCCATTCCACCTGGGCGGCGCAGTATTACGGCTACAAATATACGGTGGACTACAGCAAGGAATCCATCGACTGGATCGACTCGGGCGAGAAGGTGTATGCCGACGGCTCCACCGCTGATTTCAAAAAAGCATTCGTGATGCAGCCGGGGCTGTCCACCATTGGCGACTACAGCCATGTGCGCTGGGAAAACCCGCCCCTGGGCGTCAATGGCGAAGGCCGGGTCACACCGCTGACCGGGGTCATTCAGACCATCGGCACGGTCATGGACACAAGCGGCGCAACCGTAGCCGCCAACCTGGTGGCCAAAACGCCTGAGGGCTATAACGCCATAGAGCTGGCACCGCTCAACCCGCATACCACCTCGCTTCAGGCAAGACTCTGCCAGGATTGTCATGGAAATCCTGTGGCCGCCGGATACGGGGCGGATGGCGGCGTGTATGACGCTGAACCCGGCATCGCGCGCTACGCCGACGTCCTGACCGCGGACGGAAAACCCATCAGCCGCCACGCCCGCCCGCAGATTGTACCCTTGCCGGGTCTGCACGGCGATTTTGCCCAGGCGCTTTTGCCCAGCGGCGTCCAAGTGCAGACAGTGGATACCCACTGGCCGCTTTCCTCGCCCTTGACAGCTTCCCAGCGGGGCATCCTTGATCGGAAAATGACCTGTATTGCCTGCCACCGCGACATTCCCGACGACTCCATGGCCATGGCCGCGCTGAAGCAGGTGGCCGTCACCACCGGGCTCAGCTTTGCCGATGGGCAGGCGCATCAGGATCTGGTTCGGGAGAACAACCTGGCCATCGCCTGGATCAAGGTTGTGGCCATCGGCTTGGGCGTTCTGGCAATCATCCTGCTGCCACCGGTCGTTATCTACAGAAGGAAGCTTGCCCTTGTAAGCAGAAAGATGCAGCAAAAAGGCGGGAACAAGTAGTTGTCCTGAACACCCATCTGAACCACAACACCTGTCGCGGTTGTATGCCGTGACAGGTGTTTGTGTTTTGGGATGTATGTGGAGCGGCGAGTTTTTATGCGGCAATGCATCAGGGACGGGAAGAATCCGGTTATCCCGTCCCATGGGAAAGTTTCTCATGGCTTCGTCGCCGCTGTGGCGTGGCGCGCACTGGCGCACCGCGCCGCGCCTTGACGCTCCGACAGAGCGGGGGTCTCTCTTTTCACCTCCCAAAGAGACGATTCTAAAGGTGCCCTTATCCCGTTTTCAGATCAAAGATGACCCTGGCAAAGGCCAGAGAAATGCGGCGCAGGCATGAATTATGTGGTACGGTGAGGAACATTCTCCGCAACCGACAAAGAGAGGGTTTTGATACGGAATCGAAAGTATTCCGGGAAGATAAAGATGGCCTACCGAAATAGTGCAAGAAGAATGGTGGTGTGCATCCTGGCCGCATTGCTGAGCGGCTGCGCCGCCGTGCCTGCTCCGTCCACAAAACCGGAAGCGCCGGTGCCCAACCGCTTTGCCCGGGCAGAGGAGGCCTTTGCCGAAACCCCGGGTGCGCGCCGCGATCCGGTCGACTGGCAGCACTATTTTCTCGATCCCAATCTGCTGCGGGTGCTTAAGCTGGCACTGGCCCATAACCGGGATATGAAAAGCGCTGTCTTGCGGGTGGCTGAAGCCCGGGCGCAGCACGGCATCCGCCGCTCGGACCGTTTTCCCACCCTTGACGGCCAGGCCGACCTTGCCCGCAGCCGGACACCGGAAAGTCTGTCACCAACCGGCAAGGCCGAAACAGGTTCGGTTTACGAAGTAGCCGTGGGCGTGGCCGGTTGGGAGCTGGATTTCTGGGGGCGCGTCCGCAGCCTGGAAAAAGCCGCCCTGGAACAGTATCTGGCAAGTGAGGC
This sequence comes from Desulfobulbus sp., assembly GCA_050952385.1. Taxonomy (GTDB): domain Bacteria; phylum Desulfobacterota; class Desulfobulbia; order Desulfobulbales; family Desulfobulbaceae; genus Desulfobulbus. The sequence goes on from JBMNKV010000001.1 coordinate 1,052,319, forward strand.
CGCGCAACGAGCCTTTACCGTGAGTCTTTTGGCGGAGGTTGCCAACACCTGGCTAACCCAGCGCGAATATGACCGCAGAATCGAGTTGGCCAGGCAGTCCATTGCCACCCGGGAAGAATCGCTGCGCATTTTCACCCGCAGATTTGAACTGGGCGCCGCTACCAGGCTGGAACTCACCCAGGTCAGGGCGCTTTTGGTGCAGGCACAAACCCTGGCCGTCCACCTGGAACAGGCGCGGGAAAACAACGGCCATTACCTGGCGTTTTTGGCCGGCGCCACGGTGGACACCACCCCGCGCAGCAAGGTGCTCGACGGCAAAGCGGTGCTCTTGCCCATAGCCCCGGGGCTGCCCTCGGATTTACTGGTGCACCGGCCGGATATCATAGCAGCGGAACACCGGCTGGCCGCTGCCCATGCCGATATCCACGCGGCTCGGGTGGCCTTTTTTCCACGCATCAGCTTAACCGGCAGCCTGGGCTTGGCCGGGCCCGAGCTGGATAATCTCTTTGAATCGGCAAGCCGCACCTGGAGCTTCATGCCTGCTGTTACGGTCCCCATCTTTAACGCGGGCCGTCTGCGTGCCAGCCTCGATCTTGCTGAAATCCGGCGGGACATGGCTGTGGCAGAGTATGAACGAACCATTCAACAGGCCTTTCGCGAAGTGTCCGACGCGCTCAGCGCCCGCCACTGGCTGATGCAGCAGCTCGATATCCAGCAACAGGGCATGGCCACCCAGAGGGAGCGCGCCCACCTGGCCCAGCTCCGTTACGACAACGGCACCACCTCGTACCTGGATGTGCTCGATGCCCAGCGGGAACTGCTTCAGGCCGAACAGGAGACGGTGCAGACCCAGCGACTCCTGCTGAGCAGCCAGGTCAATCTCTATGCCGCCCTTGGCGGCGGGGCTTTGGGACAGGGCGCGTCCATGTCTGTTTTTCCGCAGGCCGATTCTTCCCGCCATCGCCTCCGAGAGCATCGATAAGGCCATTGCCTGGATGAACAGTCACAAAAAGCCGCTGCCCTCTGCCTCTTCACTGGTGATAAAAGCATCGTCAAAGATCTCTGGTCCCGCTGTCGTTTCGGCGGCGGATCTGTCAGCGAGCGTTTGCCCTTTGACGGCATCGGCAACAGCGGTCAGCGACCACGGGAAATGGGGATTTGGCGCCTTTTCCCACCATAAAAGCCTGCTGCACCGGGTTCCCCGCCCGGATCTTCCCGGCCGCTATCCGCCATATTCCAAAAAAACGGCCAAAAATGTTGCCGGCAAAATTTTTCTATAACAACTGCGATAGAACGGTCACGGCCTGCCATTCCTCGCGGGCACATGGACCAACACAAACAAACGAGATATCTTGCCCTTATGACAACACTCAGTCTGATCTTTTTTATTGTCGCCTGGTTTCTTGCCGGTTTTATCAATGGTCTTGCCGGGATGGGTGCGGCCATGGTCGCCCTGCCCCTGGTGGCCGCGATCATCGATCCGGCGGCCCTGGTGCCCAGTACCTGTCTTGTGGTCACTGTACTCACCGCCTATATGGCCTGGGCATACTGGCAGGATTTTTCCTTTAGCGATATTCTTCCGCTCCTGATCGGCTGTTTGCCCGGCACTGCCGTCGGCCTTTTGATCCTGCTCATCCTTCCGCCGATTGCCATGCAGCTGATCATCGGTCTTGCGATGGTGGCCTTTGTTGGCTGGCAGGTTTCCTATCGCCAGAAGAAAGTCCATGCCCCCACCTGGCGCGCAGGTTTTTTGGCAGGCAATGCCACCGGCTTCATGAATACCGCCACCTCCTTCGTCAATCCGCCGATTGCCATGTACGCGCTCCATGTGGGCTGGAACAAGGAAAGCACCATCGGCAACATGAATGTGCTGTGCCTGGCTTCCTGCCTGATTACCTGCGTGGCCCAGGCAGGGGCGGGTTTATACACGCCGGAGGTGCTGAAAGCAGCGGCTTTTGCCGCTCCGGTTTCCCTGATAGGTCAGATCAGCGCCAGCCCCTTGCTGCGCCGGGTGAATGTGGTCTTCTTCCGAAAAATTGTGCTGGGAGTGATTGCCGTGGGGGGATTGCTCTCCATCATCCGCTCGCTGCGCATCCTGCTGAGCTGAGATGAAAGCGCATTGCCCGCATCAGAGAATATGCACAGCCGGAGGCTGCTTGACCTGAACGCCGCTCCCGGCTGGTTTCAGTCATTCCAGTTTCAGAATCAAGGATGGTATGGGGAAGCGAGGCAAATGCGGGACAAGAATTTTGATATAGGGTTGGAATTATTCCGGTTTCAGACCAAAAATAATCTCGCGGAGGCAAGAAAAATGCGACGCAGCCGACAAAGAGAGGACTTTGATATGGAACCGGAACTACACGTATTCAGGAAGGGATGACTATGCAGGACAAAAAAGGCGGCAGGTGGTTCATTATCTTGATCGTCGCGGCTCTGGCCGCAGGTGCCGGCTATTATGCCTGGCAGCAGATACAGTCCCGGGGCCCGGGATCGGGCTTTGTCGGCGGCAACGGCCGCATAGAGGCAACGGAAATCAATATCTCCTCCAAGTACGGCGGCCGCATCGATGAAGTTCTGGTGCGCGAGGGGGATTTCGTCAAGGCGGGCGAACCCCTGGTGCGGATGCAGATCGATACGTTAAACGCCCAGCAGGCCGAGGCTGTGGCCCAAAAACAGCAGGCCATAACCGAGGTGGCCAGTGCGCGGGCGCAGGTAGCCATGCGCAAAAGTACGGTGGCCGCGGCCAGGGCCGATGTTGCCCGCATGCAGAGCGAATTGCAGGCCGCCCGGCGCAAACTGGCCAGAACAGAGACGCTCTCCCAAGAGGGCGCTGCCTCCATGCAGGAACTCGATGACGACCGGGCGCGGGTTGCCGGGGCCCTGGCCCAGGTGGATGCCGCCCAGGCCCGGGTGGTGGCGGAGGAAGCGGCAGTCAAGGCGGCAGAGGCGCAGATTGCCGGGGCCGAAGCCAGGGTTCAGGCCGTGGCCGCCACCATCACCCGCATCGAAACGGAAATTGCCGACAGCACCCTGGTTTCACCCAAGGAGGCCCGTGTACAGTACCGCATCGCCCAGCCCGGCGAGGTAGTGGCTGCCGGTGCGCCGGTTTTGAATCTGATCGATCTCAACGATGTGTACATGAGCTTTTTTGTGCCCTCCACCTCTGCCGGCAGGGTGGCGCTGGGCAGCGAGGTGCGCATCATCCTCGATACAGCGCCCGATTACGCCGTGCCTGCCAAGGTCTCCTTTGTGGCCAGCAGTGCCCAGTTCACTCCGAAAACCGTGGAAACAGCCAGTGAACGGCAAAAACTCATGTTCCGGGTGCGGGCCCAGATAGCGCCGGAATGGCTGAGGCCGTATACGGAACAGATTAAAACCGGCGTGCCTGGCGTTGCCTGGATTCAACTCGATTCCCAGGCCCGATGGCCGGAAACCTTGCCGCTGACGGTGCAGTGATGAACACCCCGGAACCAGTGGTGCGCATTGCCGGGCTGAGTCGGCGCTACGGCAAGACCCTGGCCCTGGATGGCCTTGATCTCAGCATCCCCGGGGGCTGCATGACCGGGCTGATCGGGCCGGACGGAGTGGGAAAATCCACCCTGCTCGGGCTGGTGGCCGGGGCGCTGGCGATTCAGGACGGCGCCATCACCGTGCTCGGCGGCAATATGGCCGACAAACGGCACCGCAACCGCGTCTGCCCGGATATCGCCTACATGCCCCAGGGCCTGGGCAAGAATCTCTATCCCACCCTGTCGGTGGAGGAAAATCTGCAATTTTTTGCCAGACTCTTCGGCCACAGCGCCCCGGAGCGGCGCAGGCGCATTGATGAACTGACCACGGCCACCGGGATGTACCCATTTCTTGATCGACCGGCAGGCAAGCTCTCCGGCGGCATGAAACAGAAACTCGGCCTGTGCTGCTCGCTCATCCATGATCCGAAACTGCTGATTCTCGATGAACCCACGACCGGCGTCGACCCCCTGGCCCGACGCCAGTTCTGGGATCTCATCGACAGCATCCGCGAGAGCAATCCGGAGATGAGCGTGATCGTGGCCACCGCCTACATGGATGAAGCCGCCCGTTTCGACTGGTTGGCAGCCATGGACGACGGCAGGGTGCTGGCCACCGGCGCACCGCGGGAACTGCTGGAGCAAACCCAAACAACCACCCTTGAAGCGGCCTTTATCCGGCTCTTGCCCGAAGAAAAACGGCGAGGCCATACGGAGCTGCATATCCCGCCCCTGCCGGAGGAGGCCGAGGAAATCGCCATCGAAGCGGAACAACTCACCAAGCGCTTCGGCGCCTTTACCGCGGTGAACCAGGTCAGTTTCCGCATTCGGCGTGGGGAGATTTTCGGCTTTCTCGGCTCCAACGGCTGCGGCAAATCCACCACCATGAAGATGCTCACCGGGCTGTTGCCGGCAAGCGGGGGCACGGCCAAACTTTTCGGCAAGACGGTCGATCCGAAGGATATGTCCGTCCGCAGGCGGGTGGGCTATATGTCCCAATCCTTTTCCCTGTACACCGAACTCAGCGTGCGTCAGAACCTGGTCCTGCACGCGCGCCTTTTCCACCTGCCGGAGGCGGATATTCCGGAGCGGGTGCGCAAGATGGCCGAACGCTTCGGCCTGGAAAAGGTGCTGGATGAACTGCCCGGCACCCTGCCCATGGGGGTGCGCCAGCGTCTCTCTCTCGCGGTCGCCTTGGTGCATGGCCCGGAGCTGCTCATTCTCGACGAGCCGACCTCGGGCGTGGACCCGGTGGCCCGGGACGGTTTCTGGGAACTGCTGATTGAACTCTCCCGCAAGGACCGGGTGACCATCTTTATCTCCACCCATTTCATGAACGAGGCCGAACGCTGCGACCGCATTTCCTTCATGCATGCGGGCAAGGTGCTGGTCAGCGACACGCCTGCGCGTATTGTGGAGCAGCGCGGGACAGAGAATCTGGAACAGGCCTTTATCGCCTATCTGGAAGAGGCGGAAGAAAGCGAAAACAGAATACCCGAACCCCTGCCCGCTGAAAACATAACCGCCGATGCCGCCAGCCACCGGGCGCATCCCCAAAAGCAGGTACGCCACAGGCTGTTCAGCTGGACCCGGCTGCTCAGTTATACCATGCGGGAGAGCCTGGAAATACGGCGGGATCCGATGCGGGCCGTGATGGCCCTGGCCGGCAGCCTGATCCTGATGACGGTGATCGGCCTAGGCATCACCCTGGATGTGGAAGACCTGCGTTTTGCCGTGCTCGACCGCGACCAAAGCGGACTGAGCAACAGCTATACCCTTGATATTTCTGGGTCGCGCTATTTTATCGAACGGGCGCCCATTGTGGATTACGCCGACCTTGACCGGCGCATGCGCAGTGGAGAGTTGTCTTTGGCCATTGAAATTCCACCCGGTTTTGCCCGGGATCTGCAAAAGGGCATACCGGTGCAGATCGGCGCCTGGATCGACGGCGCCAATACCCAGCGGGCCGAGACCATCCAGGGCTATGTTCAGGGTCTGCATCAGAACTGGCTGGCGCGGCAGAGCCGGGAGAGCTCCGGTTTCGTCTTCATGCCGCCTCCGGCGGAAGTGGAGACCCGTTTCCGCTACAATCCGGATGTGAAAAGCCTGCCTGCCATGGTTCCGGCGGTTCTTCCCCTGATGCTGCTCATGTTTCCGGCCATGCTCACCTCGCTTTCCGTGGTGCGGGAAAAGGAGATGGGCTCCATCATGAACCTGTATGTGACCCCGGTGAGCAGGGTGGAATTTCTTATCGGCAAGCAGATTCCCTACATCGTCATGGCCATGGGCAACTTCTTTCTCATGGTTTTTTTGGCGGTCACCGTCTTCAGGGTGCCCGTTACCGGCAGTTTTCCGACCCTGACCTGCGCGGCCCTGCTGTTTGTTCTCTTTTCCACGGGTTTGGGCCTCTTCACCTCGGTTTTCACCAGCTCCCAGGTCGCCGCCATGTTCATCACCATGCTGGCCACCATGCTGCCTTCCATCAGCTATGCCGGCCTGATCACCCCGGTGTCGTCACTGGAGGGCCTGGGCAGGATCATTGGGGAAACCTTCCCGACCACGCACATGCTGCTCATCAGCCGCGGCGTGTTCAGCAAGGGCCTGGGTTTTGCAGATCTGCACGCCGCCTTCCTGCCGCTTGTGCTCGTGATCCCGGTGGTCCTCGCGCTCTCTGTCGTGCTGCTCAAAAAACAGGAGGCCTGAAATGCCCCGCCTGACTAACATCTACCGACTCGGGATCAAGGAATTGTGGAGCCTGATCCGCGACCCCATGCTCCTGGTGCTCATTGTCTACTCCTTTACCATTTCCATTTACACGGCAGCCACGGCTGCCCCGGAAACCCTGCACAAGGTGCCCATCGCCATTGTGGATGAAGACGATTCCACCCTGTCGCGCCGCATCGGCTCGGCCTTCCTGCCGCCGCATTTCCTGCCGGCCGCGACGATCACCCTGCCGGAGATGGACCCGGGCATGGATTCGGGCATCTACACCTTTGTGATCAATATTCCGCCCGATTTTCAGGCCGATGTGATCGCGGGCCGCCGCCCGGCGGTCCAGCTCAATGTGGACGCCACCCGCATGAGCCAGGCCTTCACCGGCAGCGGTTCCATTCAGCAGATCATCATGGCCGAGGTGGTGGAATTCGTTCAGGGATACCGGGGAATGGCCGCGCCGCCCGTCACCGTGGAACAGCGGATGCGGTTCAATCCCACCCTTGCGCCCTCGTGGATGACCAGCGTGATGGAGATCAACAGTGTGATCACCCTGCTCTCGGTCATCCTGACCGGTGCGGCCCTGATTCGCGAGCGCGAACACGGCACCATCGAACATCTCCTGGTGATGCCGGTCACACCGGCGGAAATCATGCTCTCCAAGGTGTGGTCCATGGCCTTGGTCGTGCTCTTGGCCTCGGCCTTTTCCATTACCTTTGTGGTGCAGGGTTGGCTGCGGATTCCGGTTGCAGGCTCTGTGGGTCTGTTTTTATTGGTGGCCGGGCTGCATCTTTTTTCCACCACCTCGCTGGGCATCTTTCTGGCCACCCTGGCCCGCAGCATGCCCCAGTTCGGGCTGCTGATGGTTTTGATTATCATGCCGCTGCAAACGCTCTCCGGCGGAACCACGCCCATGGAAAATATGCCCAAGCTGATTCAGAACATCATGTTTTTTGCGCCCACCACCCATTTTGTCGCGGCCAGTCAATCGATTCTGTATCGGGCCGCAGGGCTTGAGGTGATCTGGAAAGATATGGTGGCGATCATCGCCATCGGCCTGGTGTTTTACTCCATTTCGCTGGCGCGCTTTCGAAAAACCCTGAGCCGAATGGCCTGATAGGCTTTTGAGGCCTGCGGCCGGGTGTGCCTGCCGGGAAATTACATTCCTGTTCCACGACGCGGCGCGACTTCCCCATCCTTCAATTGCCCATTGATCCGTCAACGCCTTGCCGCTTTCGCCAACGCATCGGTGAAAAGGGGTGCGAGCTGATCCTGCCGACAGCGATCTGGCCGGGCCGCGGAGATTCCCGAAGATCATATTGCCCGGTGTGCGATGCTGATCGGTTTGGGGGCGGAGAACGACCCCTTTTCCGTGGGTGAGCGAGTGAAAAAAAGGAGAGGCGCGCTCCCTCGACTGATTGCTCGGGACGGTTGAAAACACGGTGGTTTGGTGAACGCCAGCGCGACCGCCCGAAAGCGGTCCGGGATTTATTAAGATTTGCTAACGACGCAACTTTGTTCTCGATAGTCCATCCATAACGCGCTATTTTTCGACCGGAAAAATTCGGATGAGAGGGACAGGAGGGACAACCTGATTGTCAGGCAGACCGGAGGGAAGGACAAAAGAGGTGCAATAAAATGTTCAAAGGACAGAAAGGAGGAATATGATGAAAAAGACGGGCCTACAACTCCCGGGAGCAGGAGTTCTTCAAGCTCAGAATCCTGGGAATTTATCAGACAATGTACGCTTTAACTAGATGAACCAGAGGAGGTTCAGGGAGTGGCCATGAAAAAGAAATTGGCGGCAGGCTTGGTGGCAATCAGTTTGTTGGTGATCGGATTGGGGAATACCTGTCATGCAGGATCGGTTACAATTGACTTCGATGATTTCCCTAACCAATATGGGGCTATAAATATTGGTGACTTGTATCTCGATCAAGGTGTTAAATTTTATTATGGAAATGATCAGCATGGCAAGTCAACAAGTATCGCTGGAAGTGCACAGATATACAATTCTCCTAGCGTTGCAGTTTCTGGGACATCAATTTTAGTAGGACATGAAGCAACTAATCTGGATCTCAAGTTTCGGGGTTGGTACTAGCAAGCGCGATTTGATAGCCAACCTCTTGAAATACTATCATTTTAACGTGAAAAGCCTTTTGCTTTCCGATACATTTGGATTTACGAAAATACCTAATGATATCAAAAAGAAAAGGCTCAAATGGACCATACTCGAAACTACCAGGAGCAACAAGAGGCAAAACGACTGCAGAACCGGATTTCTTCCTTTCTGGAAGATTTCAAGGTTGGCACCCTGCTGAGTGGCAGCGGCATCCGTAAAGTGCGTGGGGCAAAACCTCTGGTAGTCTTCGCGACTATTTTTTCTTTGCCGTTTTGCGGGGTCAATTTTTCTCGTGGAATCGTCAACAATCCCGGGTTGCAATTCCGCAAGGATGCCGCTTACGAGTTCTTGAAAAATCCACGGTATAACTGGCGGAAATTTTTGTTGAGCCTGGTGACGGTGGTGGTGCGGTTCATGGACGTGCTGACCGACGAACAGCGTGAGAAGGTGTTGATCATCGATGACAGCACCTATGACCGATCCCGATCCAAAGTGGTTGAACTCCTCGCCTGGGTACACGATCATAACGCCAATCGAAGCCTGAAAGGATTCAAACTCATGACCTTGGGCTGGTCGGATGGAGTCAGCTTCCTGCCGCTTGACTTCATCCTCTGTTCCGCATCCAGGGCGAGCAAGCGGTTGCAGGGCATCAGAAAAGAGCTGGATAAGCGTTGCTGCGGCTACAAACGCAGAATGGAGGCCATGGACAAATCCACCGAGCATCTGGAATCCATGGTGAAACGGGTGCTGTCGCGGGGGATTCGAGCCGACTACCTCCTGATGGACAGCTGGTTTGCCTTTCCCTCCCTCCTCGCCACCTTGGGCGAACATCTGCCTGTACTCTGCATGGGCAAGGATATGCCAAATATCTTTTACCGGTATCAAGGACAATGGCTGCGACTGGGACGACTCTTCGCCAAGCTGAAGAAGCGGCGCGGTAAGGCCAGGATTCTGGCCAGCGTGGTAGTGGAAACCAAAAAGGAACAAAAGGTCAAAATTGTGTTTGTCCGCCACCGTCACCAACGTAAGTGGTTGGCCATCCTCTCGACCAAAATTGATCTTGCAGACGAGGAGATCATCCGCATCTACGGCAAACGGTGGGACATTGAGGTGTTCTTCAAAATGTTGAAGCACTATCTCAACCTGGAGAGGGAGACACAGTTGCGTGATTTTGACGGTATCATAGGCCATATCACCGTTACCATGAGCCGTTATGTTTTCCTTGCTTTTGAGCAACGCTGTCATGATGATCCCCGTACTCTTGGCACGCTCTTTTACGCCTGTAGCGAAGAACAACGGGATCTGAGTCTCGCTGAGGCTATGGAGCGGCTACTCAGCCTGGCATTGGACAAGGTCAGGTCAGCAGGCATTATCGCCGAAAATGCAATCGTTGCCATTGTTGATGCAGTCATGGGTTTTGCCATTGATATGCTGAAATCTGGAAGGAGAGTTGCCTGCATTACAAACCTAACAACGGGGAGTTAGGACAACTCAGAAACTTGAGTCTGGATATAATCGTTCATTTTTTCGATAATGACGGGCAAAGAACCACCGCGAGCTATGCCAGTATAAGGAATGACCGTGATGCCAGACCTTATAACATTTATATTGCGGCATACGATGAATATGGTTCCGAGTTAGGATCTACCCCTATTTCCGGCCCTGGGGCATTCGGCGCAGTGGAATATCCGAATATTTGGTCGGTCATGATCTATGGAGCAAGTGGTTCACCGGGCACATTAGGGGTAGATGATTTTACTTTTAATACCGCACCGGTGCCGGTGCCTGCGGCTGCGTGGCTGCTCGGTTCGGGCTTAGTCGGAGTTGTGGGTCTGCGCAGAGTCCGCAAGAGCTGACACGGTTCGTCGGGGATCAGAAGAAAGAACAAGTACACCGCATTCAGATACAATTGCCGAAAAGCAGAACCTTCATAGGTTCTGCTTTTTTATTGCGTTCAATGATTGATTGCGCCCGCGCTCCGGTGTGGGAACGATGTGGAAATTGGGCGCGGCTGGGTGTGCCTGCCGGGAAAATTACATTCCTGTTCCACGACGCGGCGTGACTTCCCTCATCCTTAACCTTGCGAAAAATCGCTCATCCTGTAGCATGGCGGGCGGGGCAACAGGTTCCATCACACCCTGCCCCTCCATGCTCCGGAAGCGGTCCTTGTTCCGCTCTTCCCCACGACCAAATGACCAGGAACTCGACTTATGAAAAAGCAAGTGCGGACCTATTGCGGTCTTTGTCATCCCCGATGCGGTTTGGTGCTGGATATGGAAAACGGAAAGGCCGTGCGGGTGCGCGGCGACAGGGATCACCCGGTCACCAGAGGGATGGTCTGCCCGCGCTCACAGTTGATGATCGAACATCTCTACCATCCGGATCGCATCAATTACCCGCTCAAACGAAAGGGCCCGCGCGGCAGCGGCCAGTGGCAGCGCATCAGCTGGGATCAGGCCCTGGATGAGGCGGCCGCGGCACTCGATTCCCTGCGCAAGCACTACGGGGCCGAAACCCTTGCCTTTACCCACGGCACCAGCCGCACCTATCACTGGGATGAGCGGCGCTTCAACAACCTTTTCGGCACGCCCAATATCTGCGGGGCCAACAATATCTGCATGTGCCCGAGCCAGGCCGTGGACTACGCCACCTATGGCGGTTTCAGTTGGGGGGATATGCGGCACAGTCGCTGCGTGGTGATTTGGGGCTATGCGCCCTCCAAGTCGGATCTGGCTGCCTGGAACGGGCTGATGCAGGCCGAAAAGAACGGGGCCAAAGTGATTGTGGTCGATCCGCGGCGCATTCCGGAGGCAGAGATTGCAGACATGTGGCTGCCCATCCGTCCGGGAACCGATGTGGCCCTGATGCTGGGCTGGATACGGATTATCATTGAGGAAAAACTGTATGATGCCGATTTTGTCGAGCGCTGGACTGTTGGCTTTGAGGAACTGAAGGCCGCCGCGGCCGACTACACGCCGGAACGGGTGGCTGCGATCACCTGGCTGAACGAGGAAGAGATTGTCGCTTCAGCAAGACTCTACGCGACCACCAAACCAGCGACCTTTTTCTGGGGTTTCGGCCTCGACAAACAGGGGGTCAACGCCACCCAGGCAGCCCGCGCCCGCGCCATCTTGCGGGCCATTTGCGGTAACCTCGATGTCCAGGGCGGTGAGCCCCTGGGCTGGGTGGAGCCGGTGGGCAAGATCATTTCCGAGGCCGAACTGGAGCTGAACGAGGCCCTAGCGCCGGAGCAACGGGCCAAGCAACTGGGCGCGGATCGCTACCCCTTTTTCGGCTATCCGGGCTGGGAGAAGAACCTGGCCAATAACCGCAAACTGCCCCCGGGCTATATGCAGCCCACCATGGCGGGCATCTCCTGCGTGGCCCATGCGCGGGATGTCTTTGCGGCCATGGAAACCGGCAAACCCTATCCGGTGCGGGCCGCGATTTCAGTGGCGAGCAATCCGCTCCTCTCCCTGCCCGACCCGAAACGCACCCATGCTGCGCTCAGGTCGCTGGATCTCTACATCGTGCACGAATACTACATGACCCCTTCGGCCGCGCTGGCTGATTATGTATTTCCAGCCTGCAGCACGGTGGAAACCAGCCAGTTATGGCATGGGACGGATTTTTGCGTGGCCTGTCCGCGCGGGGTGGAGCCGCTTTTTGAGCGCCGCAACACCTATGATTTCTGGCGCGGACTGGGGATTCGTCTGGGGCAGGAAGAGCATTGGCCCTGGGAAACCGTTGACGAGGTCTGGGACTATTGCCTGGCTCCGGTGGGCTTGAGCTTTGCGGAGCTGGTCGCGCAAAACGGCATCTTCGGCAAGCGCGAGTACCGCCGCTACGAGCAGTTTGGTTTCGGCACCCCTTCGGGCAAGGTGGAGTTGCGTTCGCAGATCTTTGCCGAACTGGGCGCGGAGCCGCTGCCGGTGTACCGGGAAATGCCCCATAGCCCGGATGGAAACCCGGAGCTGTACGAAGAGTATCCGCTGGTGCTGATCACGGGCAGCCGATTTATGCCCATGTACCATTCCGAACAGCGTCAACTGGCCTCGGCCAGAAGCAAACATCCCGATCCCCTGGTTCTACTCCACCCCGAGACCGCGCGGCAGATGAACATGGAAGAGGGCGAGTGGATCCGCATTAGCACCCCCCAGGGCAGCATCCGCATGCGCCTGCGTCTTTCCGACCGGATCGATCCGCGCATGGTGGATCTGGAACATGGTTGGTGGTTCCCGGAGCGGCCGGAGGCGGAGCCGGAACTCTTTGATGTGTTCAGCTCCAACGCCAATATCCTCTGCCCGGACGCGCCTGAATTTTGTAGCCCTGAAATAGGGAGCTGGCCGCACAGCGCCCTCCTGTGCCGGGTGGAGAAGATAACGGGCTGTTGATGAACTTTTGAACAGCCTGTGCGTGCACTCATTTTCAACAGGCTGTTGGCCGATCAGCTTGATTTTTCCCTTGGCGTATAGAGTCCTTTTTGATGAGCAATCTTTTGACCCGGCCGGTTCGCTTCCCTTCCATCCCGGCACGGCTTTTCTTGGACGCGGACATCCCGGTTTTTGGGAGCAGGAGGAGTACGGCACAATGACCGATGGATCGGTAAATCTCAGGCAGGTGGTCTACGCGCTCTCCGATGCGCTTGATCTGGTGGGTGTGGATGATGTGGCCCACGGCAAGCGGGTGGGCATCATGGCGGCTGAATGCGGCAAAATCTTGCACCTGGGTAAAGACGAGTGCAACTTTCTTTTTGAGCTGGGGCTCCTGCATGATATCGGCGTTTCCTCAACCCGGGTTCATAAAAACCTGGTGGATGAGTTTGATTGGGAAGACTCGCAGGAGCACGCGGATACCGGTTGTATCCTCCTTGGCACCTTTGCGCCCCTTGCCCCCATGGCCCAGCCGGTATGGTATCATCACACCCGTTGGGACCGGCTCAAGGCCATCGGAGTGGATCCGCGTACCGCTCGCCGGGCCAACCTGACTTTCCTGTGCGATCGGGTTGACGTCCTGGCCGCTCCCTTTTACGCCAACGACCGCATCCTGGAAGAGAAGGATGCCATCCGCGAGGCCGTTGCCCGCCGCGCCGGTGAATATTTCGACCCGGAACTGGTGGCCGTGTTCCACGAAATTTCGCGGCCCGATCATTTCTGGCGTTTCCGGGAGCCGCAGGTCATCCAGGACTATCTGCACCGGCAGCTTGAATTGAACCGTCCCCGCCTGGTCGGCATCGAAGAACTCAAGCAGCTCTCCCTGATCTTTTCCCGCATAGTCGACGCCAAGAGCCCCTTCACCGCCAGCCATTCTCTGGGTGTAGCGCGGCTGTCGCGCTTTTTTGCGGAACGCCTGGGGGTCAACGCTCCTGCTTGTGACAAGATCGAAATTGCCGGACTCCTGCACGATCTGGGCAAACTGCGCATCCCCGATGAACTCCTGGAAAAACCATCGAGGCTCGATGCCGGTGAACGCCGGATCATGAACACCCATGCCTTGGAAACCTATCTGATCCTGCGCAATATCAGCGGATTTGGCGATATTACCCGCTGGGCCGCCTATCATCACGAAGAGCCGGACGGCTCGGGCTATCCCTTTCATGTGCAGGCAAGCGATATGCCCTTTGAGGCCCGTATCCTCCGGGTTGCCGATATCTTCCAGGCCATGAGCCAGGACCGGCCCTACCGCAAGGGCTGGGATGCCGACAGCATTGCCGACTTTATGGCCGAGCTTTCGCAGCAGGGCCGGGTGGATGAAGAGGTGGCCGCCCTGGCCTGCGCCTGCTGCCATGAGGCCATGCCGGTGGCGCGTGCCTGATGCTCAATGCAGAGCAAAGTGATTCTGCCTGTTCTGAATGGACACCTAGTTCAGCATGTTGGAACATGGTTGATGGTTCCCGGAGCGGTCGGAGGCGGAACCCGAACTCTTCGATGTGTTCAGCTCCAACGCCAATATCCTCTACCCGGATGCACCTGAATTTTGTAGTCCCGAGATAGGGAGCTGGCCGCACAGCGCCCTCCTGTGCTGGGTGAAGAAGATAGAGGGTGAATTCAAGTTGCAAGTGCACCACGCAGGGCATGGTGAAACACTTCAGCCGGAGTCTGGTAGTTTAAGCATTTTCGAGGCCGGTTATTCAGCCGTTTTGCCACTTTGTTATCCCTGAACAACCCTCAACCTATTGAAATTCCTTGATAAAATTATAGAAATAGAGCACTATGAATTGCAGGATATTGCCCTCTACCCCTTCAATTTCTGGTGATTTTCATGCAGCCCAAAAAGTCGATGGCAACGCCCCAGCTGGATATGTTCCGCAACCGTCTGGAAAATATCCTCAACCGGAACCACGAGTTGTACCGGCTGGCAGCCCTGATCGACTGGGCATTGCTTGAACAGGAGTTTGGCGCACTCTATTCGGAACACGGCCGGCCCGGCATCCCCATCCGTCTGATGGCAGGCCTGTCTTACCTCAGCCACGCCTTCAACACCTCGGATGAAGAAACCGTGCGGCGCTGGGTGGAAAACCCGTACCACCAGTATTTCTGCGGGGAGGAGTATTTTTGTCATGAACTGCCCATTGATCCGTCCTCGCTGAGTCGCTTTCGCAAACGCATCGGCGAAGAGGGTTGCGAGCTGATCCTGCAGGTGACGTTACAGGCCGGGCTGGTCAGCGGAGCAGTCAAGGCAAACAGCCTTGAGCGGGGTCACCGGGCAGGCGACCAGAAGGATTTTTGTTGATCGCGGCTACCGTGGTCACAAGCTGAAAGCGCCGCAGGTCGTGATCAGCGGCAGCAGGCGAGGTCTGGCGCCACAGATGAAAAGGGAGCTGAAACAGCCGGAACGCGATTGAGCCGGTGATCGGGCACATGAAGACAAACGGCAAGCTGGGCCGCAACTACCTTTTGGGAGTTTGGGCGACAAGATCCATGCCCTGCTGTGCGGAGCCGGGCACAATATCCGTCTTTTCCTCAGGAAACTGAGGGGTCTGTTACTTTTTTGTGCGCTGAAATACGTGCAGGTTTTTTGACGGCCGGGATGGCTGTTGTGGCTTGCTCACCGCCCTGATCGGCCCCAGGCAGAGGATGGCTTGAACCAAGCCGTAAGCTAAAAAGAGCCTTTTTCAGGGACGACTAATTGCCCTCGTCCAGAAAGATGCGCCGAAGTTTGTAAAAATAGTCCGCTCCCGACCAGATGGTCAGAATCACGGCAACATACATGATGCCGCGCCCTATTTCATGAAGCGAGGGGATGGGTAGAACACCGAGGGGGAAAATCAAGACTCCCAACCCGATATACTGGATGGTGGATTTCCATTTTCCCAGTCCGCTGGCAGCAACGACAATGCCTGAAGAGGAGGCAACGCCGCGCAGACCGGTGACGACCAGTTCGCGGCAGAGGATCACCAGCGCGATCCAGGCGGGCAACCGGCCCGTGGGGATGAGCATGATCAGGGCCGTGGCAACCAGTACCTTGTCGGCCAGGGGGTCCATAAGTTTGCCTAAAACAGTGACCGCTTTATACTTGCGGGCAAAATATCCATCGATCCAGTCAGAGCTGGCAGCGATCGTAAAGACCAGGCAGGCAATCAGGGAAATTTCCCTGCTTGGGTCGAGCATGAGCAAAAACATCAGGCAGCCGGAAAGGAGAAACCGGCTGCCTGTGATAATGTTGGGCAGGTTGAATACTTTTGACTGTGGCTTCAATTGATAGTGACCATTTTCCGAACGTTGATGTTGGAAGAAAGGGCGGTGTTGATGCCGCCTTTGCCCATGCGGTACGACTTATACGTTTCCATGACCTTGGCGACATAATTCTGTGTTTCAGGGATCCGGGGGATGCGCCCATACGGTGCTACCCGGCCCGGCCCGGCATTGTATGCAGCCAAACTCAATTCAATGTTTCCATTGAAGTTGTCGAGCAGATAGCGGAGGTAGCGGGTGCCGCCGTCAATATTCTGCAGCGGATCGAATGGATCGTCGACCTCCATGTCCCGCGCTGTCCCCGGCATCAGTTGCATCAGCCCCTGTGCCCCCTTAGGTGAAATCGCCAGTGGATCGAAGTTGGATTCGTTTTTGATGACCGCCTTGATCAGCAGGGGATCAATCTGATGTTTACGGGCTGCCAGATGAATGTATCGGTTCAGCGTGCCGGCGACTTCGCCTCCTCTGTACAGGGAGGCTGCGCCCCGCCGATACATCATGATGTCCTTGCCGCCGGTTTTGCGGTTGGCCCGCGCCAGACCGCTGGACGAGCGACGATTGATGGTATTTAAGAGTTGTCGTTCCGATGATGATATCCGCCGGGGCTGGCTGCTGCGTATTTCATATCGCCCGTTGCCCGAGACATTGGTGTAATGACAAATGCCTCGCGCATCGACATAGGCGTACATGGCTGCATTCGCCGCGGTCGGCAAGGCGGCCGCGAACGAAAGAAGGGCGGTCAGGGCAAGGCGGACGAGCATGCGGTGTTCCTGGGTTACTGTTGACGTTTTTCCCAGTCCGCCAGGAATTGCTGCATCCCGATATCGGTCAGGGGATGCTTGGCGAGCTGGGCGATAACTTTGTACGGAATGGTTGCGATATCGGCACCGATCAGTGCTGCATTGATCACGTGCATCGGGCTGCGTACCGAAGCGACAATCACCTCGGTCGGCAGGTTGTAATTGCGGAGTATTGTCATAATATCGGCAATCAAATCCATTCCGTTTAGGCCAATATCATCCAGACGGCCGACAAAGGGGCTGACGTAGGTGGCGCCGGCTTTTGCCGCCAGCAAGGCTTGGGCCGAGGAAAAGATCAGGGTGACGTTGGTTTTGATCCCTTCGTCCCCCAGCTGTTTCACAGCCTTCAGCCCTTCCTCGGTCATGGGGATTTTGATGACGATGTTCTCGGCAATTTTGGCGAGTTCACGTGCTTCCGCCACCATGCCTTCGGCATCCAGACTGACGACTTCGGCGCTGACCGGTCCGGGAACCAGGGAACAGATGTCACGGAGGATGTCCAGGAAAGGACGGGGTTCCTTGGCAACGAGTGACGGGTTGGTGGTGACGCCGTCGACCATTCCCAGAGCCAGTGCTTTTTTAATCTCTTCTATGTTGGCGGTATCGATAAAGAATTTCATGACTCTCCTTGTTCCGGTTCGCCGGCGAATTGGTCGCAGCAGTGTTCGCTGCAAAAGTAATAGGTTATGCCCCCCTTGCGCATTCGCAAGGCTTGGGATTTCGGAATCAGCAGGTGACAGACGGGATCCTCGACCAGAACGTCCTGAGGGGTATCATTCACGGTTGCCCCATCCGGTTGTTGCTGTTTGGGAGCTGCCAGTATTCCGCGGCGGAGCATGCGCCACAGGATGTAGCACAGCACGCCTATAACCAGTAACCTCAGAGGATACATAACGATACTCTCCTCTTCCCACGCCGGACAGCGTCGACCTATCCAACATGGGTACATTATAGAGGCGTCCGAGCAAATGACGAAGCGATTTATCCGCGTGTCGGCCTTTACCTGACTCCACAGTTGCCCCTCCTTTTACTTGGACCAGGATATTTTTTCAACCGTCTGATTTTGAACATTCTTCAACAGATTTTCCCGCAACGTGACGATGTTTTGCCGGAGCACGGGGTGGACAAGCATTCCGGCGATCTCCGCCAGCGGCGTGAGCACGAACAGGCGCTGCTCCATGCGTGGATGCGGAAGGATGAGGCGTGAACTGTGGAGAACGAAATCGGCATAGAGGAGCAGATCAAGATCGAGGAAACGGTCGTGCCAGACGGCGGCGCGGGCAGGACGAACCCGTCCGAAACGGGCCTCGATGGTGTGGAGCAGGGTCAGCAGGGAAAGAGGGGGAAGCGTGGTTTGGACAAGTCCGGCGGCGTTCACGAACCAGTGAGGGCTCTCCATGCCGACCGGGCGGGTCCGGTATGGCTCGGAGAGCCTCAGTGTTTTGATTGCAGGGCACGCCCCCAGCGCAGCCCAGGCCTGTTGCAGGAGGACAAGGGAATCGCCCAGGTTGGACCCCAGGCCAATGGCGACCAGATGCGGCTGTGCACTCACCGGGCAGGACGTTTCGCCGGCTGAGGTTTACAGGTCGGCCAGATCCAGAACATCGAACATGGTATACATACCGTTGGCTTGTCGCCGCACCCAGGACGCGGCCCGTGCGGCGCCAAGCGCGAAGTTGTCCCGACTGGTGGCGCGGTGCACGATTTCCAGCCGTTCGCCGATACCGGCAAAGTAGACGGTATGGTCGCCAACGATGTCGCCGCCGCGGACGGTCTGAATGCCGATTTCCCGGTCGGTCCGCGCCCCGATCATGCCGCAACGTTCCATGACTCCGACCTGGTCCAGATCCCGGTTCAGGGCGGCGGCGGCCACCTGCCCCAGTTTGAGGGCCGTGCCGGAAGGGGCGTCCTTCTTCATGCGGTGATGGGCCTCGACGATTTCCACGTCATAGGCGTCTCCCAGCGCCTTGGCTGCCTTTTCCACCAACTTGAACAGGACATTGACACCAACCGCCATGTTGGGTGACTGTACGCAGGGAAAGTGGCGTTCGGCCAGATCCTTGACCTCCTGCAACTCGGCGGCTTCCAGTCCGGTGGTCCCAATGACCATGGCCAGACCGTGCTGGGCGGCGAGTCGGGCAAATTGCACCGTTGCCGTGTGAAAGGTGAAGTCGATCAGAACCTCGCCCCGTCCGATGACCGATTCCAGTCCCTCTTCTATGCGGATCCCGGTTTCGCCCTCACCGCACAGAACGCCCACATCCTTGCCGATCGCCGGATTGCCCGGCGCTTCGAAGGCAGCGGCCAATTCCAGGCCGGGATATGTTCGGACCGCGTGCACAAGGCGTTGTCCCATTCGACCGGCCGCGCCGGCAACAATCACTTTCGTCATGGCATTCCCCTCTCACAGTAGGCCAAGAGCGCGCATATCCCTTTGCAGCCGCTCCTGGCTGGGCACATCCATCTGGGTCATGGGCAATCGGACTTCAGACGAAGCAATCCGGCCCATGAGTTCGAGCGCCTTTTTGGCCGGTGCGGGGCTTGGGTAGCAGAACATGGCGCCCATCAGGGAAAAGAGTTCGAAATGCAGGCGGCGGGCCTCGGCAATATCGCCGCGCAGCGAGGCTTCCATCAGCGCCGCTGTTTGGGCGGGCACCACATTGGATACCACCGAGATCAGCCCCCGGCCGCCCAAGAAGACGGTGGGCATGGCCGTGAAATCATCGCCGGAAAGGAGGATGAAATCGGGTGGACAGAGCTGGAGGACCTCGCTGATCTGGTTGAGGTTGCCGCTGGCCTCCTTTATGCCGATGATGCGGGGGTGGGCGGCCAGCTTTGCCACGATTGCGGGCAGCATGTTGGTGACCGTCCGCCCCGGCACGTTGTAGAGAACCATCGGGATATCGACTTCGTCGAGGATGGCGGTGAAATGCCGCACCAGTCCTTCCTGGCTGGGTTTGTTGTAGTACGGGACAACGGACAGCACCGCGTCGGCACCGCTCGCCTTGGCCGATGCGGTCAGCTCGATGGCTTCCAGGGTGCTATTTGCTCCGGTTCCGGCAATGACCGGCACCCGCCCGTTGACGATCTGCACGGTCAGTTCGATCACCCGCTTGTGTTCGTCAAAGTCGAGGGTGGCCGATTCGCCCGTGGTGCCGCAGGGGACAAGACCATGGATACCGCTTTTGATCTGAAATTCAATGAGATCGCTCAATCCCTGCTCGTCGACATGGCCGTCCCGCATGGGCGTGACCATGGCCGTTATCGCCCCTTCGATTGGTTTCATAGTATTCCTCGCTGATTCCTGAAAACACTCCGCGCTCGCCCCTACGGCAAGAGCGCTTCACTTGTCAACTCACCCTTGAAAACGAGGCGGGTCGGGCCCTTCAGCAGGACCTGCCCTGTCTCCGGATCGGCGCTGTTCGGGGCCGTGAACTGCACGGTCAGCTCGTCGCCTCCCGCCGTAGTCAGCGACACCGGCGAGTCGGCCATCCCCTTGGCAGCCGCAACCAGGGCAGCGGCCACCGCGCCTGTGCCGCAGGCCAGGGTCTCATCTTCGACGCCGCGTTCATAGGTGCGAATCTTCAAACCGTCTGCACAGTGACCGATGAAGTCCACGTTGGTTCCCGCCGGTGCGAACACAGGGTGGTTACGGAGCTGTCGCCCCAATCCCGGTACGTCGGTCCGGTCGATGTCATCGACAAAGATCACCGCATGCGGCACGCCGGTGTTGACACTGTGGACCATAAAAAGCTCGCCTGCCACCTCTATCTGCCGGTCAAAATGAAAGGAGTGGGGATGGGTCATTTTGATGGTCACCAGGGTATCGGCCACCGAGGCCTCGATGATGCCCGCCAGGGTTTCAATGCGCATCCGGGCCGATGCCATGCCGTGCATGTAGGCGAACCGCGCCACGCAACGGGCCCCGTTGCCGCACATCTCGCCTTCGGAGCCATCGGCATTGAAAAATCGCCATTTAAAATCAGCGTGTTCCGAAGGTTCGAGAAAAAAAAGACCATCCGCTCCCACGGAGAATTTCCTTCGGCAGACCCGTCGGGCAAACTCCGGCATCATTTCTCTGGCGACCAACGGTTTGCGATGGTCGATCAGAATGAAGTCGTTTCCGGCGCCGCTCATTTTCCAGAATGGAATCGGCAGGTTGATCTTCAACATCTTCAACCTTCTTTCAGGATGATTAGGGCGTTATGGACACCGTGGCGGAGTGCGGGCTCTCGTTCGCCGGTGTCCGGGTGTCAAAGCTAGTGACCGAATAGGAAACCGGGCCTTCCGGGGCCTTGGTGTCTGTAAACAGATTGGCGGGCAGCAAAACCTCACCGACAAGGACCGGTTTGCCCTGGACATGACGATAGACCCGGTATCCGGCCAGATCGTCCGTCTGGTCTGTCTGTATAGGGTTCCAGTAGATCTTGATGCCCAGCTCGGTGCGAATCCCTTCAACGCCGGTCGGCGCTGGCGGGCTGGTTGTGTCGAGGGGTTGTGCCAGGACAGGATCGCTTATATCCCCATTGATCGTGCCTCTGGGATAGGTGGTGACCGCCTGGATCGTATAGGCATAGACCCGGCCGTTTTCCACGGCAGTATCCTGGTAGGTGGTGTCGGTCAGCGGAGCGCCCAGGGGGGCAAAGTCCGCCTCACCCACACGACGGTGCAGCTGGTAGCGTACCGGCACCGGAGAGACGGTGCCGTCCAGCAGGAGCTCGACCGGTTGCCAGCGCAGGGTATTTTCCCCGTCTCCGGCAACGACGTTCAGACCCTGCGGCACGGCCGGCGGAGTTTGCCAGTAGAAGACAACCTCGTTGGAATCCTGAGAAGTGTACCACCAACCGTTTTTGCTGCGCACCTTGAAAACGTACAGGTTTCCGGGGCGTAACCTGGTGGCCTCGAATACCTGGGTCTTGGCCCTGTCCTGAGGCACCGTGCCTCCGGGGATGGTCATGGTGGCGCTATAGGGTGCCGGACAGGTCTCGCAGTAGCTGCCCTCAGGGATTTCGGCCCGATAGAGGATGAAATCGTCGATTTCTTCAAGGTCGTCACCCGTGGCGGTGGAACGGGGATAGGTCCAGGAAAGGACCGCCCCCTGGGCGTTCAGGGAGACGCTCAGGTCGGTCACCGCCGCTGGAAGGGCATGTTGAGGCGGGACCGGCGCATCCTTGTAGCCGCAACCGACCAGCCCCAGAAGCATGAGCGAGCAAATCAGGAAACGCCACCGGCCGCAGCCAAGCCCCGATGCGGGTTGCCGGCACCTCATGGCCGCAGCCCCAGGGCGTGTTCCACCCGGCTCAGGGCCTCTTCCACCCGGGTTCGGGCGGTGCCGCCGGAGGAGAGACGGCTGTTGATCGAGCCTTCGGTGGAAAGGATGGCAAAGACATCGTTTTCGATGAGGTCGGAGAATCGCCGAAGTTCTTCCAGACTCAGGTCGATCAGTTCACAGCCCCGCTCCTGGCAGTGGTAGACGATCTTGCCGACCACACCGTGGGCCTGACGGAAGGGCATGTTGCGCCGTACCAGGTAGTCGGCCAGGTCGGTGGCGGTCATGAAACCGCCCTCGGTGGCGGCACGCAGGCGTTCGGTATTGAAGGTGGTGTTGGCGAGCAGTTCGGCGACAATCGAGACACTGGCCTTGACCGTGTCCAGCGCATCAAAGACCGGCTCCTTGTCTTCCTGCAAATCCCGGTTGTAGGTCAGGGGCAATCCCTTGACCGTCATCAGCAGCGCCATCAACGCGCCGGTAACCCGTCCGGTCTTGCCGCGGATCAATTCGGGAATGTCCGGGTTCTTTTTCTGCGGCATGATCGAGGAGCCGGTGCAGTAGCGATCACCGATGCGGACAAAGTCGAACTCCTTGCTCGACCAGAGCACCAGCTCTTCCGCCAGGCGGCTGAGATGGAGCTGGATCAGGTTGAGACAGAAGAGAAATTCCAGGGCAAAGTCCCGATCACCGGTGGTATCCATGGAGTTGGCGGTGATCGCGGCAAAGCCCAGCTCATCGGCCACCGACTGACGGTCGACGGGCAGGCCGGTTCCCGCCAGGGCCGCCGCGCCCAAGGGCATGACGTCGATCCTGCGGCGACAGTCCGCGAGCCGATTCCGGTCGCGCTGCAACATTTCAACATAGGCCAGCAGGTGATGGGAAAGCAGGACCGGCTGGGCTCGCTGCAGGTGGGTGTAGCCGGGCATGACCGTGCCAAGATGCGTCCGGGCCTGACGGGCAAAGGCCCGTTGCGCCTCCTGCAACAACCTGTCCAGGGCATCGGTTTCATCCCGCAGGTAGAGACGAAAATCCAGGTTGACCTGATCGTTGCGGCTGCGGGCGGTGTGCAGTTTGGCCCCGGCCGGTCCGATCCGGTCGGTCAGGGCCTTTTCGATATTCATGTGCACGTCTTCCAGCTCGGGCCGGAAGACGAATTCGCCCCGGTCGATTTCAGCCTCGATCGCGTCAAGACCGTCGACAATGGCCGCGCACTCGTCGTCCGTGATCAGCCCCTGCCGGGCCAGCATGCGGGCATGGGCCTTGGAGCCGCGGATGTCGTGACGGTAGAGCCGGGCATCGTAGTGGACCGAGGCGCTGAACGCCTCAACCGAGGCCGCCGTCGCTTCGGCGAACCGGCCTCCCCACAGCTTGTCGGACTGAGGTGCGTTTGTCATGGCGGTTATTTCTGTTGCAGGGCCTGGATGCGCAGACGCAGGGCATTGAGGCGGATGAAGCCGGTGGCGTCGCCCTGGTTGTACACCTCGTCTTCCTCAAAGGTGGCAAAACTCTGGGAGTAGAGGGAATCGTCGGATTTACGGCCCACGGGAATGCAGTTGCCCTTGTAGAGTTTCAGCCGCACCACGCCGTTGACCGTGCCCTGGGTCGCGTCCATGGTCTGCTGCAAAAGACGCATCTCCGGGGAGAACCAGAAACCGTTGTAGATCAGTTGTGAGTACTGCGGTACCAGGGAGTCGCGGATACGGAGGACTTCCCGGTCTAGGGTGATGGTTTCCAGATCCCGGTGGGCGATTCGTAAGATGGTGCCGCCCGGTGTTTCATACACGCCCCGCGACTTCATGCCCACGTAACGGTTTTCCACAATGTCCAGACGGCCGATGCCGTTGGCCCCGGCCAGGCTGTTGAGCCGGGTCATCATCTCGACCGGACCGAGTCGTTCGCCGTCGATGGACACCGGCGAGCCCTGCTCGAATCCCAGTTCGATATAGGTCGGCTTGTCCGGTGCTTTTTCAGGGGATACCGTGAGCTTGAACATGTCTTCATCCGGCTCGTTCCACGGGTCTTCCAGCAAACCGCCCTCAAAGCTGATGTGGAGCAGGTTTTCGTCGGAACTGTACGGGTTCTTTTGGGTGACCGGCACCGGAATGCCGTGTTCCTGGGCAAATTCCACCAGTTTTTGCCGCGAGTTCAGATCCCAGATCCGCCAGGGCGCGATGATGGTCAGTTTCGGCTGCAGGGCCAGATAGCTCAGCTCGAAACGGACCTGATCGTTGCCTTTGCCGGTCGCCCCATGGCTGACCGCGTCGGCCCCGTGCTCAAGCGCGAGCCGGACCTGTTCCTTGGCGATCAGCGGGCGCGCCAGAGAGGTGCCCAACAGGTAGGAGCCCTCGTAAATGGCATTGGCCCGGAAGGCGGGGAAGATGTAGTCGCGGACAAACTCTTCGCGCAAATCGGAGATAATGACCTGCTCCGCGCCGGTGGCCAGTCCCTTGGCCCGAACCGCCTCCCAGTCCTCCTTTTGGCCGATGTCGGCGGCATAGGCAATGACCGGGCATTGGTATGCATTGATGAGCCATTTGAGGATAACCGAGGTGTCCAGCCCGCCTGAATAGGCAAGTACGATTTTTTCTATAGCCATGAGAGGATCCTGAGGATGACGTAATCGACGAGCACCTGCCCGCCGCATTTATTGTTGTGGATGAGCCCCGCCTATATAGCGTTCGAGAATCGCTGCATGGATGTGCATTTTGTTTTCGGCCTGATCGAAGATCGCGCTCTGTGGCCCTTCCAGCACCTCGTCGGTGACCTCTTCACCGCGGTGAGCCGGCAGACAGTGGAGCACAATGGCTTCCGGATCGGCCTGGGCCAAAAGGGCCTGATCCAACTGGTAGCGCTGGAATATTTTGGCCCGTTCTTCCTGTTCGGACTCCTGGCCCATGGAGGCCCAAACATCTATATTGATCACGTCCGCGCCCCGGACCGCCTCGGCCGGATCGCGGACAACCCTGATCGTGTCGGGCCGTCGAGCCTGAGCCTTGGCAAGAATCGTGCTGTCCGGCTCAAAGGGTTCCGGACAGGCAAGGGTGAGCGGAAAGCCAAAAATCGAGGCAGCCTCGATCCAGGAGTTGGCCATGTTGTTGCCGTCGCCGATCCAGGCGATTTTCGATTGGGAGATTGAGCCTTTTTTTTCAAGCACGGTCAACAGGTCGCTGAGCACCTGACAGGGATGGTGCAAGTCGGTCAGGGCGTTGATGACCGGTACCGTGGCGTAACGGGCCAGCTCTTCCACTACCTCCTGTCCATAGGTGCGGACAACGATGGCGTCCACATAGCGCGAAAGAACCCGGGCCGTATCCTTGAGCGGCTCGCCGCGGCCGAGTTGGGATTCCTTCGCGGACATGAAGATGACCTGGCCCCCCAGGTTGTACATGGCAGACTCGAAGGAAACCCGGGTTCGGGTCGAATGTTTTTCAAAAAGCAGGCAGATTTTGCGGCCAGCCAGCTGCTGCCGGCGGATATTGTTTTTCTGTTCCGCCTTCAATTCCAGCGCCCGCTCGATCAGTTTGCGCAGTTCGTCTTCCGTACAATCGGCCAATGCCAGCAGGTGGTTGTCCATGTTCTTTTCCCGTTCTCCAGAAACGAAACAGAGCTGCGCTCCCGAGCACAGGAGAAAAATTCTCCTCTGTCCGTTTCACATAAAAAGCAATGAATACAAGAAAAACAGGCCGTTTGTAAAGGGATTTCTCCTCGTTTCCCCGTTTGCACCGGGGCTCCGGAAGGTTTCTGTCAAGCTACATGGGCGAGGGCTCGGCAAGCAGGGAGGAGAGGAGAATTTTCAGGCCGATAGCCACGAGTACCACGCCCCCCGCGGTTTCGACCCGCCGTCCCCAACACGTACCTGCCCCGGCGCCGAGCAGCAGTCCCGCTGCGGTGAAACCGCCGGCAACCAGCCCTATGACCAGGGCCGGTATCCAGATGGAGATCCGGAGTATCGCAAGGCTCAGTCCCACAGCCAGGGCATCGATGCTGGTGGCCACGGAAAGCCCGATCAGGGCCATGCCCCGGCTGGGGTCTGTGCCGCGCTCTTCCCCGGGAGCGGCTGTCAGGGATTCATATATCATCCGGCCGCCGATCAGGGCGAGCAGGCCGAAGGCGATCCAGTGCGCCCATGAGGCGACAAAATCCTGGATGGTCAGACCGGCCAGCCAGCCGATAATCGGCATCAGGGCCTGGAAGAGTCCGAAATGGAAAATCAGGCGAAAGCATGGCCGGACGCGCAGGGGGCAAAGAATTGCCCCAGCTGCCAGGGCCACGGCAAAGGCGTCCATGGCCAGGGCCACGGCCACGGCAAGCAGGGAAAGCGGATCCATTTCGGGGCCCTGCGGAAATCAGGCCATCTGCGTCAGTACCCGGTCGAGTTTTTCGATCACCAGGTCGATCTCGTCACGGCTGACGATCAGCGGCGGCGCGAAGCGCAATACCTGGTTACCGGCAAAGTTGATCAGCGCGCCCTCTTCGAACATGCGCGTGACCATGGCAGCGCCCAACTCACGGCCGCGCTCGGTCAGGATGAGGCCGAGCAGAAGCCCCTGCCCCCTCGCCCCTGTGGCGAGAGCAGGATGCCGGGCAGCCACCTGTTCGAGCTGGGAGAGAAAATACTGCCCCTTTTGCCGGACATCTTCAAGGAACCCTTCGGAGAGCAGGATGGAGAGCACCTCGACAGCGGCCGCAGCGGCAACCGGATTGCCGCCGAAGGTCGAAGCATGGCTGCCCGGGACCATGGCTGCGGCCAGACGCTCCGTGGTCAGCATTGCACCCATGGGCAGACCGTTGGCCAGGGCCTTGGCCAGGGTCATGATGTCGGGAATGACTCCGGTCTGTTGATAGGCAAACAGGGTGCCGGTGCGGCCCAGACCGGTCTGGACCTCGTCGAAGATCAGCAGCAATCCCTTTTGATCGCAGATGTGGCGAATGGCGCGCAGATAGTCGGGCGACAGGGGGCGCACACCGCTTTCCCCCTGAACCGGTTCGCAGAGAATCGCGCAGGTTCGCTCGGAAATCAGGCGCTCCAGAGCGGCCGGGTCGCCGAATTCGGCGTGGAAAAAACCCTCCGGCATGGGCTCGAATCCCTGATGGAATTTGGGCTGGCCGGTGGCGGCCACCGTGGCCAGGGTTCGGCCATGGAAGGAGCCGAGCAGGGAAATGATTTCATACCTGCCGGGCGCGCTGGCGATACGCGCCAGTTTGATTGCGGATTCGTTGGCCTCGGCGCCGCTGTTGCACATGAATACCCGGTCGGCGAAGCTGTTGGCGACCAGCAGTTCGGCAAGACGGGTTTGAGGCTGGGTATAGTAGAGATTGGAGACATGAACCAGTTGTTCGGCCTGGTTGCGGATCGCCTCCGTGACCTTGGGATGACAGTGCCCCAGGGCACAGACCGCGATGCCCGCGAGAAAGTCCAGATATTCCTTGCCGTCGGCATCCCAGAGGCGGCAGCCCCTGCCCTTGACCATGGTGGCGGAAAACCTGGTGTAGGTGCCGATGAAAACAGCGTTGCTTCGGGCGATCCATTCCGTGTTGTTCATGCGACCAACTCCGTACCGATACCTTTTCGGGTGAAAATTTCCAGTAAAATGGCGTGTTCCTGACGCCCGTCAATAATGTGCGCCTTGGCGACCCCGCCGTCCAGAGCCGACTTGCAGCAGTTGATCTTCGGCAACATGCCGCCCTTGATCACCCCGGCGGCCACCAGATCGTCGATCTGATCCCGGTAGATGGTCGAAATCAGCTCGCCGCTGTTGTTGTTGACCCCGGGGACATCGGTAAGCAGCATGAGCTTGGCTGCTTCCAGTTCAGCAGCAATGGCGCCGGCCACCAGATCGGCGTTGATGTTGAATGCCTGGCCGTCTTCGCCGACACCCACGGGCGCGATGATCGGGATGAAATCCTGCTGTACCAGCGAGGTGATGAGCTCAGCGTTGACCGCCGTGACCTCGCCGACACGACCGATATCGATCAGCTCCGGAGGATGGTCTTCCGTGACCTTGCCCATGACAGCCAGCTTGCGGGCCTGAACCAGGTCGCCATCCCGACCGGACAATCCGACCGCCCTGCCGCCGCAATGGTTGATCAGGCCGACGATCTCTTTATTGACCTTGCCGACCAAAACCATCTCGACCACATCCATGGTCTCGCCGTCGGTCACCCGCATGCCCTGGACATAACTGGGGGTGATCTGCATCTTCTCCAGGAAACGGTTGATTTGCGGACCACCGCCGTGCACGACCACCGGATTGATGCCGATGTACTTCATCAAAATGACATCCAGGGCGAAGCTGCGCTTCAGGGATTCGTCGACCATGGCATGGCCGCCGTACTTGATGACCACGGTACGTTCGCGAAATTCCCGGATGTAGGGCAGTGACTCGACCAGAATCTTGGCCTTGGCGACCTCTTCCCTCAGTAGCATCGTACTCCTCCTTGCTTGGGTCGGACTGATTGAAAACCGCCATATTACCGCCGCTTTTCCGGGCTGTAAACCTTTCTGTTGATTTGGCCGAAAAAGGGAGTGTCGCCCTGGAGAAGCTTTACTTTTGCAGGTCGGCACAGTATTATCCCGTCGCTCCCTGCAAGAAATAAACCCGAACAGAGACCTTCTTTTTTATAGAGGCCCGTATGGATTGTTCCGCCGTTGACCATGCCCGTCGCGTTCTGGCCTGTGTGCTGCTTGCCGCAATGGCGGTGTTGACCGCTGTGCCCAGCCTGTGTGCCGAGAACAAGGGCGATCCGCCGATCAGCATCGAGGCGGACCAGATGGTTTCCCTGGAAAAAAAGAACTCTGTCCTGTTTACCGGCCGGGTCGATGCCCGTCAGGGCAATGTGACTATTTTGTGCGAAGAAATGACGGTCTTCTATACTGAAGACAAGGGACGGGAGGGGGCTGCCGCCGGCCCCCGCACCAGCCGTGTGGAGAAACTGATCTGCAAGCACAAGGTCAAGGTGACCCAGGAAGATTGGCTGGGTACGGGAGACCGGATGGAATATTTTGCGAGCGCCCGCAAGGTGGTGCTCAGCGGGAACGCCAAGGCCTGGCAGGGGCCGAACATGGTCTCCGGCAAGACCATCACCTACTATCTCGATGAAAAACGCTCGGTGGTCGAGCCGGATGCAACCACCGGCGGTCGGGTTCGGGCCGTGATTCATCCGGAGTCGAAAAAGTGATGGACGACCAACAGGAATCCGTTCTGGAAACGCGGGATCTGGTCAAGGAATACCGGGGACGGCGGGTTGTCGACGGTGTCAGCCTGCAGGTGCGGCGCGCGTCCGTGGTCGGTCTGCTTGGGCCAAACGGCGCGGGTAAAACCACGACCTTTTATTCCATCGTCGGGTTCATTCGCCCCACCAGCGGCGCCATTGTCCTGGAGGGCGAGGATATCACCGCCTTGCCGATTCATCGTCGCGCTTCAAGAGGGATCACCTATCTTGCGCAGGAGGCCTCGGTTTTCAAAAAACTGACCGTGGAGGAAAACATCCGGATTATCCTCGAGCCGCTGGGCCTGTCCCGCAACGAAATCAAAAGGCGCATCGAGGCGCTGCTGGCCGAGCTGAAGCTGGAACATCTGGCCAAAAACAAGGGGCACGCCCTGTCCGGCGGTGAACGGCGCCGGGTGGAAATCATGCGGGCCCTGGCCACTCAACCCCGGTTCATTCTTCTGGATGAGCCCTTTGCAGGGGTTGATCCGCTATCGGTTGCCGATTTACAATCCATCATCCGCGACCTCAAGAAGAAAGGGCTGGGGGTGCTGATTTCCGATCACAATGTCCGGGAGACATTGCAGGTGTGTGATTTTGCGTATATTATGAATAATGGTCAAATTCTGACCAGCGGCGTCGCCGAAGAGATTGTCCAGAGTCCGGCGGCGCGCAAGATGTATCTTGGCGATAACTTTCATATGTGAAGGATGCTCGCGACACGGCGGGTCATAAAACGGTATGGCGCTTGAACTCCGACAGCAACTGAAGCTGACCCAGAAACTGGTGATGACGCCACAGCTGCGTCAGGCTATCAAGCTGCTGCAGCTGGGGCGTCTTGAGTTAAGCGCGGCCCTGCGTGCCGAGATGGAACAGAACCCCCTGCTGGAAGAGGCGGTGCCCAGTCACGAGGGCACTACCAATCCGGAGGCGCTCAGCGCTGTGGAGGAAGCGTATGTGCCTGAAGCCGAGGTGACCGATCGGCTGAAAGGCGACGATCCGGCGGGTATTGCCGAAGTGGACTGGTCCGACTATGCCAACACGTTTGAAGCTGCAACGCCGGATGTCGGCCTTTCGTTTTCGTACGAGGCTCCGTCTGCGGACGCGCCGTCCCCGTTTGATTTTATTTCCGACACTCCCGGCTTGACGGCCCACCTCACCTGGCAGTTGACCCATTTGGAACTCGATGAGCAGGACACTGCGCTCACGAATTTCATTATTCGCAACCTCGATGGACGTGGATTTCTCGATGTCTCCATCCCGGAAATCTGCGCCTTTGCCGGCTGTTCGGAAGAGGAAGCCGAAGGCGCGCTGCGGCTGGTCCAGAGCCTGGATCCTGCGGGCGTCGCTGCCCGGGATGTTCGGGAATCACTGCTCTTGCAGCTTGACCGCCTCGACGAGGAAAATGCCCTGGCCGTGATGATCGTCGAGCAGTATATGGACCTGCTCGAAACACGCAACTACACCCGGTTGGCTAAAGAAACCGGGGCGTCGCCGAAAAAGGTGAACGAGGCGGTGGCTGTTATTCAGGGGCTTTCCCCCCATCCCGGCAACGAGTACAGCAACGAGCAGACACGATATGTGGTTCCGGACGTGTTTGTTTTTAAAATCGACGGCGAGTTTGTGATTCAGATCAACGACGACGGACTGCCGCATCTGCAACTGTCGCCTGAATACCAGCGGATGCTCCAGCAGCAGAGCGGGCTCAGCTCGGAATCGCGGGGCTATCTGCGCGAAAAAAAACGGAATGCCGAGTGGTTCATCAAGTCCATCGAGCAGCGGCAGCGCACCATTTACAAGGTGATGGAAAGTCTGCTCAAGTTCCAGCGCGATTTTTTCGAGTCAGGCCCGGCCGCCATGAAACCCCTGATCTTGCGGGATGTTGCCGAGGATATCGGCATGCATGAATCAACGATCAGTCGGGTGACCTCCAATAAGTATGTGCACTGTCCCCAGGGGATTTATGAGCTCAAGTATTTCTTCAGCGCCGCGGTCGTCAACGCCGATGGCGAGAATATCTCGGCTGAAGCGATCAAAACCAGGATCCGTCAGTTGATCAGCGCGGAAAATCCTGCCAAGCCCTACAGCGACAGCGCCCTTTCCAAACTGCTGGCCAAGGAAAATATCGAAGTGGCCCGGCGCACGGTTGCCAAGTACCGGGAACAGCTCAAAATACTTCCGGTCAAGCACCGGCGGCAAATCAGCTAAAGGGGAGATCATGTCCGCTCTGCACAGGGATGCGGTGATTCTGGAGATGAAGGCGACCACGAAAGAGGGCGCTCTGCGGGAACTGGCAGGTTTGGCGGCCACGCGCTGGGGGCGTTGCACCGAGGAGACGCTGTATCGCATCCTGTCCGAGCGCGAGCATGTCGGCTCGACGAGCGTGGGGAACGGGGTGGCCATTCCCCACGGCAAGGTGGAAGGCTTGGATGGTATTCTGCTCTGTTTCGGTCGCAGCCGAATCGGGCTCAACTTTGACGCCATCGACAAGCGCAGCGTCTACCTGTTCGTCCTTGTGCTGGCCCAGGCCGGCCTGGGAGAGGAATATCTCGAGGCCCTGGCCCGAGCCAGCCTGATTGTGAAAGAGCCCGGCAATCGTCAGAAACTGCTGGAGGCCGTCAGCAAGGATGAGGTGCTGGAGGTCTTTGCCGACTGGGAGACAATCCTTCCTGCTCCTTCCTGATTGTCCGGATTAATTATTCCGGATCATCTCTGCGACCTGGAAGGCCATTTCCAGGGCCTGCTCGGCGTTGAGACGCGGATCGCAGGTCGTCAGATAGCGCAGGCCCAGCTGGGAATCCGAGAGCTGGCGCGCCCCGCCGATACATTCCGTGACGTCGTTGCCGGTCAGTTCAAAATGAATACCTCCCGGCACTGTTCCCTCCGCCCAGTTCAGTTCAAAAAAACAGCGCAGTTCAGAGAGAATATGCTCAAAGTCCCTGGTTTTAAGTCCTGAATCGGCCTTGAAGGTGTTGGCGTGCATCGGATCGCAGGTCCACACCACGTTGAGCCCGGCTTTTTTGACGCTCCGGAGCAACGGCGGCAGATAGCGCTCGATGGATTTATAGCCGAAGCGGGTGATCAGGGTGATTCGGCCCGGCTCGTTTTCCGGATTCAGTCGTTCGATGATGGCAAGGATGTCGTCGATCTCGTAGGTAGGACCGACCTTTATGCCCAACGGGTTGCGGACGCCTCGCAAAAATTCGACGTGGGCACCGTCCTTCTGTCGGGTGCGGTCGCCGATCCAGAGCATGTGGGCCGAGCAGTCGTACCAGCCTCCGGCCACCGAGTCTTCCCGGGTCAAGGCCTCCTCATACCCCAGAAACAGGGCCTCGTGAGAGGTGAAAAAATGGACTTCCTGCATCTGGGCGATGTCGGTGGAGATGCCGATGGTCTCCATGAACTTGAGCGCGTGGCTGATCTGCCGGGCAATGCGTTCATACGAGCGTCCCATGGGCGACTGTTTGACAAACTCCTGGTTCCATGCCTGCACCCGGTGCAACGAACTGAACCCCCCTCGGGTAAAGGCCCGCAACAGGTTCAAGGTTGCGGCAGACATGTGGTAACCTTGCAGGAGCCGTTCCGGATCGGGGATTCGTGCTGTAGCGACCGGATCGATCGAGTTGGCCATGTCGCCCCGATAACTGGGGATAGTCACGCCGTCGATCGTTTCCGTGTCGGAGGACCGTGGTTTGGCGTACTGTCCGGCAATCCGGCCGACCTTGATCACCGGCTTGTTGCCCGCGTAGGTCAGCACGACAGCCATTTGCAACATGACCTTGAGGGTCTCCCGAATATTGGGCGCGGTGCATCGGGAAAATTCTTCGGAACAGTCGCCGCCTTGCAGGAGAAAAGCCTCCCCCTGCACCGCCTTGGCGAGCATGCTCTTCAAGTCGCGGATTTCCCCGGCGAAAACAAGCGGCGGCAGGCGAGAGATGGTCTGGATGACCGTGTTGTAGTGATCGGTATCCGGCCATGCGGGTTGTTGTTGGGCCGGGAAGGCGTGCCAGCTGTTTTTCGTCCAGTTCGCTGTCGTTGTCATGGCTGTTTTCTTTGCAAAGGTTCGGGACTGGAGAACCCCGTCATTGTGCTCAGGGTTGTTGGGACTGACATTGGTCGGTGCAGCAGACGTTCTGGTCAAATAAATGGAGAATGCGCAGGGCCTGATCACGTTTTTTCGGATCCGCAAAGGGGAGAAACGCGCATTCCCGGACCAACTGTTCTGCCTGATTGCGATCGGGCAGGCAGCCTATGCCGGTGGCCAGTACCGCGCCGTGCTCGGTTTCAAGCAACTCGGCGTCTCGTCCATTGGTGACGATCGCCAAGGGGATACGATAGTGCGGCTCCAGAATCCTGGCCGCCGCGATTGCCGCCATCTCCCGGGTAACGAGAGAGCCGGGGGCGTAGCGGAGTATAAAAAGCCTGCGCCCGTCTATGCGGGCGGTCAGGGTGATTTCGGTGCGCACCGGCATCTGGTTGAAAGAGGTGTCGATAACCCGCCGGGGCTCCAGTTCGCTTTTGGCGTAGCCGAGCGTTTCGACCAGATGGCGGGCCAGTTGCTGGCGGACGCGTTCGTCGTCGGTATCCGGCAGCAGCTCCCCGGTCAGGTAATCGTCCAGCTCGCCATAGACAAGGTGATGGCTTGGAGGATGATGCATATATATTCCGCCTTTCCGCTATCGGAGCGCTGTCCGGCAAGGAGGCGGCTTCCGGGATCAAGAAGGGCCAAACAACTCTATTCTTTACCCGGCTATGACTTGTCTTGTCAATCTGCAAATAGGCGAGCCAAAACATGCCGGGATGACAAGAAAATCTCGCGCCGACCAGGGAATCGGGGTATGGTGGCCGCGCTTCACGGTGCCGCGGAAAAAATGGATTTGATAGCCTTTCATATTGTGCAAACATGAACGAACCTGTTTCTTCGTCGTCAACAGCCGGACAGTGGCTGAAGATTTCCTTTTTCATTCCGCTTCAAGCCGTGGAGGCTGCCGCCGATCTGCTCGCCGTTTTGAGTGGTGCCGGAGTCGAGCAGGGTCCGGATGCCGAGGAAGGCGCCCTGGTGAGCGGTTTTTTTCTGCTGACGCCTGATGCCTTAGCTGATCGCATCCGGGCAGAAGTCGCAGAAAAGATGACGGAGCTGCTGGCGTTGTACAACCTTGCACCGTCTCCCCCAACCCTCACTCTGCTGGCCGATGAAGATTGGGCGACCAGCTGGCAGCGCTATTTCAAGGCGGTGGAGATTGTCCCCGGTCTGGTGATTAAGCCGTCGTGGGAAATTTTTTGCCCCGAACCCGGCCAGCAGGTCATCGAAATGGATCCCGGAATGGCCTTTGGCACCGGGCAGCATGCATCCACCAGGATGGCATTGACGCTTCTGTTCCAATGCGCACGTGATCGGTCCCCCTCCCGTGTCCTTGATGTGGGCACGGGAACCGGTATTCTGGCCATGGCCGCCGCACTGTTCGGGGCGGGACAGGTTGTCGCTCTTGACAATGATGCCGAAGCTGTTCGGATTGCACGTGAAAACGTCGCTGCAAACGGCCTGGATGACCGGATTGAGGTAAGCGCTGTGCCGTTGGCCGATATCGAGGGACGATTTGACCTGATCACCGCGAACATCGTCCACGATGTCCTGGTGGAAATGTCGTCTTTGTTGGCCGATTTGACGGTTCGGGGCGGATACTTGGCTTTGTCGGGCCTACTGAGCGGATCGCAGGAGAGGAACCTTGCGGCTCTCTATGAAGACCTGGGGTTTGAAGTAACAAAACAGCTGTATCAGGAAGAGTGGGCCGCTCTCTTGCTTCGCCGGATTGAAAATTTATGAGTGGGAGTTGGCCAAAGGGCTAACTTTTTCTTGACGATTGGTTGATGGCATG
The DNA here is from genome assembly GCA_050952385.1 of Desulfobulbus sp. Taxonomy (GTDB): domain Bacteria; phylum Desulfobacterota; class Desulfobulbia; order Desulfobulbales; family Desulfobulbaceae; genus Desulfobulbus. The sequence continues at coordinate 1,087,513 of JBMNKV010000001.1, forward strand.
CTATTAATTTTTGCTCGATATGGATTGCTGATTTTGCGTTCCAGTCGTCTCTTCCTCGGTAGCTCAGTCGGTAGAGCAGGTGGCTGTTAACCACCCTGTCGGCGGTTCGAGTCCGTCCCGGGGAGCCAGGAAATGTCCGCAACCCAGCGGTTTTTTTTAAACAAAGAAGGCCTTGTGAGCATGCTTACAAGGCCTTCTTTGTTTGGTTTTCTTCTCTCTCGGCATCCCTCCGCAGCTCCTTTCCTCTCGCGTTTCTCCCCCCCCCTCTTGCCCACCCATAATCTTGATGAAGTGCTTTCTTCCCTGCCTCGCGGCGTATGGAGCATTTGGACTAGGCGGAACGAGGGTTTTTACAGGTATTGCTTCGACAGGCTTTTGCGCGAAGAAAGGCTGTCTGCAAGAGGTGGTCCCCATTGTTTGGACAGGGAACAATGGTTTTTTAGCTTGTTTTTTTCCTCATCAGGCTGCCTTCAAGAGTCCTTCTTGGTAATAACGCTCCGGGGTTATCCCGTCCAGACTGCTGTGAGGCCGGGTCTGGTTGTAAAAGTTGATCCATCTGCCGATGCCGGCGCGGGCTTCCGAGCCGGTTTCGTATGCGTTCAGGTAGACGTTTTCGTATTTGAGTGAGCGCCAGAGGCGTTCGATAAATACGTTGTCCAACCAGCGGCCCCGACCGTCCATGGAGATGCGGATCCCCTTGTCTCGCAGGACGTTGGCAAAGGCAAAGCTGGTAAACTGGCTGCCCTGGTCGGTGTTGAAGATATCTGGTTTGCCGTACTTCGCCAAGGCATCTTCCAGGGCCGAGACGCAAAAATCCGTGTCCATGGTATTCGACAGCCGCCAGGCCAACACTTTGCGGCTATGCCAGTCCATGATGGCGACCAAATACAGGAAGCCTTTGCGCATGGGAATGTAGGTGATATCCGCACACCAGACCTGGTTGCTCCGGTCTATGGTCAGGCCGCGCAACAGGTAGGGATAGCGTTTGTGTTCCGGGTTCGGCACGCTGGTTTTCGGCTTCTGGTACACCGCCATGAGGCCCATCAGCCGCATCAGACGACGGATGCGCTTTCTGCCGACGGGGTATCCCAGCGATACCATATAGCGACGCATCTGGCGCACACCCAGAAAAGGCCATTGGATGAAAGCCCGATCAATTTCCTGCATCAGCGTAAGATTGAAGGCCGATTCACCGGTTCTTTTGTAATAGAAACTGGAACGGGATATTTTGAGCAAGGCACATTGCCGGACAACGCTGAGCGTCCCATGGCCTGAATCGACCATGCTTTGCCTGCGGGAGACGCTCACCGCTTCCCCCAGGCTTTGGCTAAAAAATCGCGTTCCATGGTGAGCTGTCCGATTTTGGCGTGGAGTTCGTGCAGCTCCTTTTCTCTTTTGGCTTCTTCTGTTTTGACTGCACCGGAAAAGACGCCTGCCGCCGACTCTTTGAGCTGCTTCACCCATCTATGGATGAGCGTCTGGTGAACGCCGAACTCCGAGCTGAGTTCAGCAATGGTTTTTTCGCCGGAAAGGGCGGCCAAAGCCACCTTGGCCTTAAACGCTGGGGCATGATTCTTTCGTTTGGACATGGGTGTTCTCCTCCTGTAGTTGAGTAGCTATAACACCTGTCCAAATTTTGGGGAGCACTTCTGCATGTTCGTTTTCGGGATTCTGGTCCACCGTCCTTGCGCGCTCTGTCAATGACGGTGCGCATTTTCTTGGCTCGCAGGAAAGACAACGTGGTACCTGCAGGAAGGGCCCCGGCCGCGTTTTTCAAGCAATCCCCTGGCGACCAAATCGCGTAAGTCGTATTGGGCTGTGCGGACAGAGATGGTTTCGCCAACAATTTCCTGATATTCACTTCTATTAATCAATCCATTACCGACAATAATGGGCCATGCCTTTTGCTGGCGGAGATTCAGGCCCGACAGCACGCTCTCAGGGTGATCAGTATATATTTCGCTGGCTGTATCGGTATCAGATTGCGGTTCTTCGTTTTTTTCTTTGTAAGAATTTATGGAGTAGTTCCTTTTTTCTTTTTGATATTGAGGCGCACTTTCAGATTCAAACAATAAATTTTTTTCAAGGAGAATGTCTCCCTCGGTAAATGTAATTGATCTGATGAGACAATTTCTTAATTCTCGAATATTCCCAGGCCAATCATAATTCATTATTTTTGACAAAAATCCTCTACTTATTTTAATATCATGAGTATTGTTTTTAGTTTTATACTCTTCTATGAAGTGCCTCAATAATAAAGGTATATCCTCCTTTCTTTCTCGCAAGGATGGGGTATTTATTTTTATGACCGCAAGCCTGTAGTAAAGATCTTCTCTGAAATTCCCATCCGTGACGTCTTTTTTAAGGTCTACATTTGTTGCGGCTATAACCCTGGCGTCAAAGTAAAAATCTTGGTCAGACCCAATTGGTCGTATCCTTCTTACGGACAGCGCTCTGAGTAATGATTGTTGAACCTTGGTTGATGCGTTGCCAATTTCATCAAGATGGAGAGTCCCTCCGGATGCTGACAAAAAAGCCCCTTTTCTTTCATCTTCTGCTCCTGAAAATGCCCCCTTCACATGCCCGAATAATGCATCCATAAGCAAATTTTCATCTATCGCTCCACAATTTATAGATATAAATGGTCCATCGGATCGATTACTGAGAGAGTGAATGGCCTCCGCTACCAGCTCTTTTCCTGTACCTGTTTCGCCTATAATTAAAATATCCGCGAGAATTGAAGAGGCTTTCTCTATTTGCTGACGAAGTTTTTCGGCCTCAGCCCCTGCTCCGATGATGCCATGAAGAGGATATTTGGCGTATTTGGGATTAAGCTCAGGATTATTATTGATTTCCATATCCAAATTTACAGGAGCGTTCATCTGCTCGTTAGTGATCATTAATTCACTTGCTGCAAAATTATGCCTTGCAGATTGCAGATGTGTCAACAGCAAATTAATTTTTCCCTGTAAATTATAAAATTCAAAATATAATTTTTTAATATTTATCGGAGACATCTCCGACTCTTCAATTTTATTTTCAGTATGCCTTGCAAGTTCATTTACTTGTTTGCGTATAAAATTGCTTACAAATAACATTGCTACCGATATTAATACTATTCCCGTAACAAAGCATACAGATAATATTCCTGCTATTTTATATGTAGATGATAAAAAGCTAAAACTCGTATCGATGCAACCTATTCCTCCTATGGTTCGGGTTGAGTTTTCCGACTCCCTGAAAGAGATAGGAACATAGCTGAGGTAAAGCTCTCGATCGGAACCACTTGGGGCAAAAAATGGCCGATTGATGAGCGTCTGCCCGCCTTCGCCTCGTTGAACATCGGCCACCATATTCCAGTAGAGCCGCATCGAGAGGGCTGGGCGAAATGCGATAGTAAAGTCCGGTCGGCCAACATCACCCGGTATATTCCGCCGGATTATGTCTGTGGAGATATTTTTTTTATTGTGAAAATCAAATTCTGATTGAAGAAGAATCCACCCTGATGAATCAAAAAAGAAACTTTTCTTTTGTTTATCATCCTGTGGTGATAAGTAGAGCGGGGATTGTGTTGATGTATATAAAGAAAGAATATCTCTTATTTCAATAAGATCTAACGATAATATCACTCTTCCTTTATAGTTGTTTTGTTTATCATAAATATTTTTTGCAAAACGTATAACATAAAATTCATACCCATGAATGGATTTCGTTAAATCTATTGCCGGGTATATGGCTTCTATTGGATCAGATACATATACATACTCAGGCTCTTTTGCCATGACTTGGCTTGTTTCTGAAAATATATTATTTTTTTTAGCAAAAATATTTTCTATATCTACAGAATAGATGGATGAATCGTGGTTTATTATAATAAAACTTTCAGAAATTGTTCGTCCATAAAAAGCAAATTCCTTGTATCTTTTTCGGATATTCAGGGGTTTTGCCTGGATATACGACGTCACGGAATCAACGGTCAGCGAACCGTGGGACAGAAATTCCAGCTCGTATCGCGCTTCTACCAGAAGGTTGCTCACCTGATGTGCTTGCGCCATAGCGCGCAATCGGGAGTTGCGCGAATAGGCGTCATCGAGAAAAAACGTGGCGCTTCTGTACGCGAAGATGATCGTACCGAGGAAGATCAAGGCGACCAGGGCTGTTCCGGCAAGCACCAGGAATTGACGGATCGTCAGGGAGTGGGCTGAATCACCTATCTTGACGATAGGATTGAGCGGGGAGTGATGGTAGCGCATTTCGGCCCTCCGGGTGCATTGTCGAGTTTGCGCGCAGAAATATTTTTTCGCTACCATTAATTGCGCAATAAGTCAAATGCGTATTTTTCAACCTCCTGTTTTTCCAGGGAAAAAAATATGCGTGACACCGGGAGTGCTTTTTGCATTGTTGACTATGCGCTCGAAAAAGCGCGAGGGAATATACAGGTATTATTTCCTCGGATTCCGTTTCGTCCTTCAGGGCGAGATCGGAAAAAACGTAATTGCGTACAAAGGAGAACGTGATGAAAAGGAAGATAGGACGGCTATGGTGGAGGCTGTGTGTCCTGATGCTTGCACTGCCCGGTATTGCGGCGGCGGCAAAAGAAAAAGCAAATGTTGTTATTGTGGCGGATACTCGCAAGCTAGATGGACTCATGGCATGGTGGGCAAACATGTATAATGAAAGCCATCTGGAATTTACCATTTTGACAATTCTTCTTATTCCCACAACCGGGGTACTGTTTGGAGTTTTAGCAGATTTTGTCATGCATCATATTGGAATCGATCTGAAACATCGAAAAACTGCTGAATAATTTATTCGAATAAAGGAGAATCTCATGGATTGGCTATATATACTTATGCCCATTTCCGGTGTTACTATTTTTTGGCCGGGGCTTATCATCCTTGGTGTCGGTGTTGGTATTATCGGTGGCTTTTTCGGCATGGGCGGCGCATGGATGGTCACCCCTGGTCTGAATATCCTTGGTTTTCCCATGGCCTTTGCTATCGGTACGGATATTGCGCATATGGCGGGAAAATCTCTTATTTCGACAATGCGTCACGGGCAGTTCGGCAATGTCGACTATAAGCTGGGCTTGATCATGCTCTTTGGAACCGTTGTCGGTTTTGAGTGCGGCGCTCAGGTTGTCATGTGGCTTGAACGCTTGGGTTCTGTCGACAAGGTGGTCCGGTGGATTTACATAGCACTGCTTACATTTATTGCCTGGATGGTCTTTCATGATGTTGCCAAGCGTCGTGCAAAAGAACGAGAAGCTGCTGCAAAGGGCACAACACTTGACGCGCACGCGACCGGCGTGGAATGGCACAAGACGTTGCATAAGATCAAAATCCCCCCGATGGTTCATTTTCATGCCGCTGGAATTTATTGCAGCGCGTGGCTGCCGATTATCGTGAGCTTTCTGACGGGTGTTCTTGCCGGTGTTCTCGGTATCGGCGGCGGCCTGATTCGCATGCCGGCCCTGATTTATATGATTGGATGCCCGACGCATGTTGCGGTCGGAACGGACCTTTTCGAGGTGGCTATTTCCGGTTTGTATGGCGCGGCAAGTTATACATACAAAGGAAGGACCGAGCTTGTTGCAGCAATGATCATGCTCATTGGCGCAGCTATTGGGGCGCAGATTGGAGCCGTTGCCACGAAGTACATTCAGGGATACGGAATTCGTATAGCGTTTGGATTCGCGGTTGTCGGATGTGCTCTTTCCATATTGATGAAACTGGTTCAGCCGTGGGTTCCGTCGCTTAAAAGCGCGCTGGATACGGGTTCAACGGTACTGGTTCTTGGGCTGGTCAGCCTCATGTCGCTCTACATCTTTATCAAGATGCTCCAGGGAGCTAGACAAGAACTTGCCGAGAAAAAAGAACAGAAATAATTCATTCAACATCTCATATGGGAGAACGGCATGAACTGGAAAAATATATTATTACCAATCAGTCTTGGGATTGCTCTCGCGGCTGCTGGATGTACAAGTGAATACGGAAAAGTTGAGCAGGGACGTGCTATTGCTTTTGATAAGGAAAAGCAAGAGGTAACGGTCATTCATGATAGCGCCATGGATCCTCAACATCCGGTCTATGATGTATTTCCGGCGGCAGTGTTCAAGCTGCCCACAGATCCAAAGGAGATCGGTCCTTTGCCAAATGTAGGACAAAGACTGCAAATCGATGCAAAAAACAACAAGATTGTTATATACGATTTGCAAGAGGACAAGATCGTTGATGTTCCTATAGTAATCAGTGATCTTCAGCAGCCTATTTCAAAGGATCATCCCCTTGTTTACGATGCGGCTGCCCAAAAACAGAAAAAATTCCCGCAGATAGATGCGGCGAAGAAGACGATCACAGTTTACTCCAGCCGCCAGAAGCTGTTGTGTACATTCACTGCTCCTGATCAGTATTTTGCCTACCCGGAAAGCACGTGGGTGGCTGGTGATGAAGTGAGGATTTATTACAAGGTCGATGGCCAGGCTCTGCGCTTCATGAACATTACCCAGACCAATATCTATAAGAGATAGGCTATCCATTATCGAGCAGGCGGGTGGGACATCGGTCCACCCGCCTCATTTTTTCATATCAGGAGGCAATCATGTCGGAATATCGGTATCGTCTTTGCCACAAAATATTGGTCGCATCGGTCAACATTTTTGTCCTGGCTTCACTTTTTTTCGCAATGTATAAAGCTTCGCTGGATCCCGATAATTTCAACGCTGTTTTTTTTAAGACAATTTTTTCTTTGCTGCTGGTCACCCTGCTTTCCGGATATTTAGCAAAGAGATATATGCTCAAGCTGTATCGGAACTCTTTGCCCCATGAGTAGACTCTTCTTTTTCCGAAAGGCGAGTGGGACGCTCGCGGCTGCTCTGCTTATTTTTGCCGCAATCGCTTTGGTTGACTCGCTGATCGAAGGAGTGCAGGGGTGGCGCCGGCCTGTCGACTTGACGCCCGGGATGCGCTATAAGATCAGCGGACCTATGCCGCCCAAAACGGAAACACTGGAAGGATTCGTCATTGATGGGCAACCCGAGGATGGAACGCTCTCCATTGTTCCTGAAACGGTTTATACAGGATACTGGCTTGGCGGGGCAATGTGGCGTGGTGCGATTTTGGTTGACCCGGATGTTCAACCCGGGAACTATACACTTTCCATTCGAGACAGATTCGGCGAAAAGCAAAACCCTGCCCTTGTCTTTCGGATTCGGGTTTGGCCGGACAAAAAATCTTTGGACAAAAATTCACCATCTTTTATAAAAAGAATTACCGGGATCGATCACTTTATTGTTGCTCTGGTGTGTGTTGCTTTTGGTTTAATTGCCGGAGTGATCAATTTTTTACTCAATGATAGATGGATAAAAGAGATTAACAGGAATAATTGTTTTGAAATTTCAGAACTGAGAAAATTGGACGGACACACTTTGGTAGGAGTCGAGCCTGATAGCGGGTTTAATGTTCATAATGTGCATAGATATTCCGCATCCATACACAGACAAACTGGGCTTTTTTTGGGTAAGGCAACAGTTGATTCAGTTTTCGCCAAAAAGATATTGTTAAAAGTTGACGGCGACATTGATATTCGCGCGGATGATATTGTGAAATTCGAGGATAATAACAAATACATAGGGTGAACATATGGATATAAAATATAAAAAATTATGGCAAAAGCATTTTTTTGCTATTATATGCTTCTCTGTGGTACCTTTGTTATTTGTGAATATCGGCCTGTATATGCTATTTGATGATATATATAAAAAAGAAGCGATACGGTCTATACGGGTTAAATCTGAAAATATAAGCGACACCATAGACATATTTTTAGAAGAACGCCTTTCCCAGTTGTACGCTGTTGCCAATACGAATAAATTTTCAGCAATTGCCAATGAAGAGTATTTAAGCAAACTATTCAACGCAATGCATGTAAAGTCAGATTCCTATATGGACATAGGGATTATTGACGATGAAGGACGACATGTTGCTTATGTTGGCCCATATCATGAGTTATTAAAACAGGTAAATTATAAAAATGAGCACTGGTTTAATGCTGTAAGAGCTAATGGAATCTACATAAGTGATATTTTCCTTGGTTACAGGAAGATTCCTCATTTTATTATTGCTGTGATGGTCAGGGAAAAGGGAACTTCCTGGATCTTGAGAGCAACGATAAATCTTAAAAATATTGACAGCATTGTTCACAAAGGATGGGAGGGGAATTTCAGTGACGCGTTCATTGTCAATAGGAAAAATATGCTGCAAACAAAACCTAGGTTTGGCAGCAAAGATTTCCTGGAGCAGCCCGACTCTATAAATTTCCCATCTATCACTTCGACCAAGGTCAAGCAGATGACAGTAGATGGACAGAAGTTCTTTTACGCTGCCGCGCCTATTGTCAAAACAAACTGGACTTTGATAACGCGAGAGAATCAATCTGAAATTCTTGCCCCTCTTCATAAAGGAAAATCATGGTTGATTCTGCTCACGATTATAGGGCTTACAGTCATTGCCTCCTGTTCCGCTATTTTTACAACCACTCTCATTAATCGAATAAAAGAGATGGATCGTGAAAGCGCTAAAAATGCGGATATGCTTCTTCAGGCAAATAAGATGATTGCTTTGAGTAAAATGGCAGCCGGGATTGCCCATGAGGTAAATAATCCGCTCGCGTCAATTGCTGAAATGGCAGGATGGATGAAGGATTTGATGCATGAGGAGGAGCTTGCTCAAGGGCCCAATGCGGAAGAATTCAAGGAGTCGTTGGATAAGATCGAACAGCATGTCAGCCGCGCTCGAAAGATCGTGCATAATCTCCTTGGGTTTGCCAGGAGGATGGAGCCAGCCAAGGAAAAAATCAATGTCAATAATTTGTTGGAAGAGACGACAGGTTTTCTTGAGAATGAGGCAAGATATGTAAATATTGATTTTGTAAAAAATTTTAATGATGATGTCCCTGTTATCACGAGTGATCTTTCACAAATACAGCAGGTTGTCTTGAACTTGCTGAACAATGCCATGGATGCTATCGGAGAAAACGGTACAATTACTGTTTCGAGCCATTATCATGAAGATACGGACGAGGTTGAAATAGGTATATCTGACAGTGGCAAAGGTATCCCTGAAAATGAATTGTCAAAAATTTTTGATCCTTTTTACACAACTAAAGAAATTGGCAAGGGGACTGGCCTGGGCCTTTCAATATCGTATAGCATTATAGAGAAACTTGGAGGACAACTCAAGGTTAAAAGTAAGGTTGGATCTGGAACAACATTTAGTCTGTTTCTTCCCAAGCACTAAGAGGTTTTTCTATGGATAATGTTCGGATTTTAATTGTTGATGATGAGGATGACTTCAGGGAGACTATCGTAAAAAGGTTAAGAGCACGGAAAATACATGCGGACGAAGCCAATGGGGGCATGAAAGCACTGGAGATGCTTCGGGAGCATCCCTACGATGTTGTTATTCTTGATGTAAAAATGCCGGGTATGGACGGGATTGAAACGTTGAGCCACATCAAAAAAATGAAGGATGATGTCGAAGTTATAATGTTGACTGGTCATGCTTCTGTTGAGTTTGGATTAAAAGGAATGCAGCTTGGAGCATTTGATTATATAATGAAGCCTGCTCCTATAAATGAGCTGCTCGATACTATAGCTCAAGCTTATAATAAAAAGCTGGGTTCATAAAACCGTTTGCTTTTATCGTGTCTATGCGATCCATACTTTTGGGTACTGCATGTTGTGTGCGTACAAGCACCTTCCAGCCTTGTCCGTCGTATACCCGCATGATGTGGAAGGGGGCGCGATAAAAGCTGCTCGTTCCTTATTGAAAGTATGTTTTCTTTGGTTTAACTCTATGCAGATTTAACTGCACTTTTGAGGCCATCAGCATCAACAGGCAACTCAAAATAATCTGACGATCCTGGAGGTTGCAGAACTGTTTTTACGAATTCCCTGTTGTTATCGATCTCAATTATTTCAATGGGATACACGTTATGTCGACGATAATTGAAAACGTAAAAAATATGGTAAATTACTTTCGAAAGAAAGATAATTTAGACGAAGGGGATTCAAATGAAATCACAGCATTATTCAGATTCAAGTATGCATTATTTAAAGATTTGTTGGTGGCCAACTCATCATTGCTGACAATTCTTTCTGATATTGACGAGAAACTCTCGGGGGAACACCTATTTGGTATTTCATATATTAATAACCAGGTAAATAAATCTCTTACACATGCCTTTCAGTTGGTAAAAAGTTTAAATGTAATGTCGAGTGGTAAATATCGTGAGTTATATACATCGCTTGACAAAATTAATAATCAAATAAAGGAGTTGCTGGATACGCAGAAAGTAACAACATCTCACTCTACGGTGATGTTGTATGAGGATATCTCGTTGGAAGATTCGGACTGGGTTGGTGGCAAGAATGCCAATCTTGGTGAAATAAAAAATTTTCTCAACATTCCCGTTCCGGAAGGTTTTGCTATCACTACCACGGGATTTCATGATTTTTTCGAATACAATGATCTGAAAGAATCCATTATCCGCCAGAAAAATCTTATTTACGTCAATGAAGTGGATATGCTCAATGACTTGAGCGCTGAAACTCAGGAATTGATCCGTTCCAAACCTCTGCCTGCCGAGCTGGAGCGGGACATCCTCTCTGCCGTCCGACAGCTCTGGGGGGACAAAGAGGATCTTCTTGTCGCTTTGCGAAGCAGCGCGGTCGGCGAGGATGGCGACATCTCGTATGCAGGGCAATTTCTGACTCTTCTTGGACTCTCTCGTGACGAAATTTGTGAATCGTACAAGTCGATCATTGCGAGCCTGTATTCTGCCCGCTCTATTTCCTATCGTTCTTCCAAGGGAATTATTGATGAAGACATGGCCATGGCAGTGGCCTGTTTGAAAATGATAGATTCCCAGGCCAGCGGTGTTTTGTATACCAGACACCCATACAATATCGTCAATGAACATATACTGATTAATGCCGTGTGGGGTCTGGGCCCTTATGCTGTTGACGGAGTCGTGACTCCCGACAGCTATACGGTTACCAAGGAAAAAACACCCCAGATTCTTGAAAAACATATCTCTACCAAACCGGTGCAACTCAAATTGGAAAAGAGCGGCGGGGTCAAGGAGCGGCCGGTCCCGGAAGATTTGCAACAGCAACCCTGCCTGACCGATGAACAGATTACTCTGTTGGCCGGATATGGCGCTGCGCTGGAGGAGCATTACAAATGTCCTCAGGATATTGAATGGGCGATGGATGCGGACGATAAACTCTATATCCTCCAGTCTCGACCTTTGAAAATTCGGAGTCCCAAGGATTACGAATTGATCGAGGCGACAGCTATAGATGGCTATGACCTGTTACTGGAAAATTGCGAAATAGCTTGTCAAGGAGTGGGCACTGGCCCGGTTGTGCACATCCAAAGCCAGAGCGAACTCGGCAGCTTCCCCGAAGGGGGTGTTTTGGTGGCGCGCCGCTCCTCGCCAGAATACGTCATGGTTATGCGTCAATGCACTGCTCTTGTAGTGGGGTCCGGGAGTGTGAGCGGGCACATGGCGGCCCTTTCCCGCGAATTTGGTGTACCGACTATAATCAGCGATCCGCTCGTCGATGTGATTGAATCGCTCCCGGCAGGTGTCGAGGTTACAGTCGATGCCTATACGGGTAGAGTATATCGGGGTATTGTTTCTGAACTGCTTACCGCTGCCCAGCAGCGCGACACAGCTCATATGAAGGGAACCCCTATCTATGATTTATTACAGGATATATCGCGATTGATCAATCCGTTAAACCTTGTCAATCCGGAAAGTCCTGAATTCTCCCCGGAATATTGTACCACCCTGCATGACCTGGCTAGATTTTGTCACGAATACTCCTATAAGGAAATGTTCAATATCAGTGATCTGGCCTCGAAAACCTACAGGTGGTCGCACAAGCTGAATGCTCCGCTGCCCATGGATATTCATCTGATCGATCTGGGCAATGGATTGAGAGAAGACAGGCAACGCAGGAATGTGGTAGAGATTGATGATATTACCTCGGTACCGTTCCTTGCTTTGTTACAAGGTATGCTCAATAAAGACGTTCATGGGCTTGAGCCTCGGCCCGTCAACTTTTCCGGCTTGTTTTCGGTGATCAGAGAACAGGCCTTTTCCTTTGAAGGTTCGCAAGAACGGTTTGGTGATAGAAGTTATGCGATTATTGCTGATAAGTACCTCAATTTCAGTTCCAGAGTTGGGTACCATTACAGCATAGTGGATGTCTATTGCGGAGAAACTGTCAGTAAAAATTACATCAGTTTTTCGTTTAAGGGTGGGGCGGCAGATGATGTAAGGAAAAACAGAAGAGTCCGCGCGATATCGTTAATTCTTACGAACGAAGGATTCAATGTGAACGTAAAAGGTGATCAGGTTTCCGCGCGTATCCAGAAGTATCCAAATTCGTTTATTGAACTGAAAATGGACATGCTTGGGAAATTGCTTATTTTCACCAGACAACTCGATATGCTCATGACAAGCGAGTCGACTATCGAATGGGTTGCCGAGAACTTTCTCCAGGGCAACTATAAATTGTCCAGTCCTCCTCCGTGAGGGTGGTAGATTCTCATTGCCCATGCACGCCAACGGAGGCGTGAAAAGTTACGGCCCCTTGTCATTTGGTGCAGGAGGCTGTTGAGTCGTGCAAACGGTTCCCCACCCACAAAAAAACCCCCCGATACAGGGGGGTTCAAGGAAGGGGGGGTGCTCGATACAGGGCGCTTTTTGCTACGAATTGACGATATCCCCGCCGGACATATCTTTTGATCGAACCCGCGCCATGAAGACAATGAGCCCGCTTGCCAAAAGCACCATCGTGCCTGGCTCGGGAACAGGGTTGGGCGATTCATTGAAGGTAAAGTCATCCATCACAAAACTCCATCCGGATGAGCCAAGCTCCAACGTATCAATTCCGCTCCAATCCACCTGAACCCACCTTGACGCATTGTTTTTGATTTCCAGAGCAGTGCTGAACAGTTCAGTTCCGTCACGCCACCCTTTCAGAGAGAGGGTTTGGGATAAATCAAAGGCTGAACTAAAGTAGGCCCCTGTAAAATGGAACGTATCCTGACGACTGATCAAGACGGTCGTGCCGAGCGCGTTATACGCCGCCCATTCTCCGGATACCGTCCCATGGACATAGCCGCCGCCCGGATATTGATCCTTATGGGCGAGACGAAAGGAATAATCCCAATCAAAGCCGCCATAGCCATTGGGTATGGGATTATAGGTCATATACGGATCCGCTCCGGGAACATCGTCAAAGGTGAGAACAAAGGCTTTCGCGGCAGCAGGAGACAGCAAAAACGCAGTGGCCGCGCATAGGGCAATGCCAATTTTTTTCATTTCGTACCTCAATGGAAATACCTCAATGGAAACAAGTTACAGGAATTCCCCCCTCCGGGAAATTTGCACAAACCATGCACAACGTATCTGAAAAGTTGCGTCGTGTCCTCAAAAACACCCGCCCCATGCCCCGCCTCAGCGCGTCATCCGCCCCACCGCCCATCTTTCTGTTTGCGAAAGTTTCTGTTTGCGAAAGGCCAGCATATAGCCGTTGACCTTGCCGATTAAGTCCAGCGTCTCCGGGTACTTCGGCGGCCTGCCGTTGGAGATGGACCCCTGGCCGGCATTCCAGGCGGCAACCACCAGATCGAGCCTGCCGTTGTAGGCCTGGTTGTACTTGGCCACCAGGTAGCAGGTGAGCAGGATATTCACCGCCGGGTCAAAGAGATCGATGGGCCGGAGGTTGCGCAACCGTTGGGCCGATACATACCGCACCGCAATCCCCCTGTCGGCCAGCTCCCGGGCCGCGGCCTGCGCGGTGGGATGCAGCAGCTGGCAGAGCCCCAGGGCGTTTTTGGGCGACACGGCAAAGGGGTTGCCGCCGGACTCCGCCAGCATCAGGGCACGGATGAAATCCGGGTCCACCTTGTAGCGGGGGCGAAAATAACTCAACGAACTGAAATAGCGGATAAGATGCTCGTGGCTGGTGATACGCGCCTGCTGGGTCCGTGAAAGCTCCACGTCAAGATATTTGCGAACATAGGGGTCTACGGCGGTCCCCTGGCAATGAACGGGCACCAGCAGGACCAGCACCAGGGCCCACATCACTCCCCGTCGTCTCAGCCCGCGGGATGCCACCTTGCGCGGATACATTGCCGTACCTCCTCCTGATCTGCCTGTCCGGGTTCGTCATCAGCAGCGTCGCCACCAGCTCGTGGCGCTTCCCAAAAACGTCGAAATCACCCGGTGTTACGAGCAACACGGGCAAGGCGCGAAGGCCGTGCTCCATGTGTGCAAAAAAAGGTTGACTATCGAGACCGCTTTATATACGCTTGCGGTGTTAGAAGCAACTAAAAAAGTAAGCAAGCGCTTATTCGCTCCGTTTTCCCGGCGCTCGCGCATCGCTTGCCCAGCTCTTTCGCACACCAGGCCGACCATGAACACGCACGCCAGCGCCGCCCATACCCACCTCGTCCCCAAGGCGTCCCACCTGCTCCGGCAGGCGCACGCCCGGGAACGGATCACCCCCGACCCCACGGCTCAGGCGCGGCAATGATCGCCTTCAACAAACCGCCCCTGCCCCCGGCCTCCCGTCGTCTGCTCAACCAATCCCTGCTGCTGTGCACCCTCGAACCGGAGCTGCGCGAGGAACTCATCGAACTCGGCAGCCTCCAGACCTGGAAGCGGGGCACCTACCTCTTTGACGAGGACAGCCCCATTCGTCACTTCTTCCTGCTGCTGGCCGGCAAGGTCCGGGAGTACTACTGCGGCAGCAGCGGCACCGAGTACCTGCGGCGACTGGCCCGGCCCGGCGCCTATATCGGCCTGCACAGCGCCTTCAGCAAGCGCGATCACTACTCCCACCGCTGCCAGGCCCTGACCGCGGTCACCACCTTCACCTGGCCCACCGAACCCTTCATGGAATACCTTGGCCGTCATCCCGATATCGGCCTGACCGTTTCCGCCATCCTTGCCGACCACTTCGAGCACTCCTGCCGTCGCAACTGCCTCTGCCGCAAGCCCACCGCGCGCGGCCGGGTGGCAGGCTACCTGCTCAGCCGACTGTGCCGCCAATGCCGCCGACAGTGGGGCTGCCCCGCCGACACCGGCCGCGAACACTTCCTCGATCTCTGGCCCCTGACCCATGCGGCCGAGGACATCAACCTCACCCGCGAGGCCTTTTCCCGGGCGCTGAGCAGCCTGCAGAAGGAGGGCATCCTCCGCTGCGACAACGGCAAGATCACCATCTTCGATATCGAGGCCCTCAAGGCCATCTCCGGGGCGGACTGAGACAACCCACCCCGGCCCCCACCCGCCAAGCCGCCGCCATTATCGCATCCGTGGACGCCATTGTCTCCGCCGTCGCCGCCACCAGACCCTTTCCGGGCCCTCTCCCCCGCCCGCCGTTTTCGGTGAGTGAAAAATAATTCGCCATCGCTCACTTTTTTCCATTTCTGTGATCCAGATCACAGAAATTTATGGAGCAGCAGGGTAGAGTCCCCTTCCAGCTTCGGCGTCGCCACACGTAAGGCGCATCGCGACCCGCGCCCACCACGAAACGACGCCCCCCGTGCCCAACCGACACAACCAGGAAAAGGAGGATCAACCATGAAGACCCGCACAACCATCACCGCTCTTGCCGCCATGCTCGTGCTTGCCCACAGCAACGGATTTGCCGCGTCCATCCATGCCGGAGGCGTGGGCACCCTCTCCGTGGACGGCACCGAGTACACCCTGGTCAGCACCCCGCCGGACTACAGCGGCCTGATGTGGGAGCAGACCGGCAACGGCAACTACAAGGCCTGCATCTGCGAAATGTTTTCCTTCAGGGCGCTCCAGGCCCTGGGCCAGCATCTCGGCGCCTCCGAGCTGAGCAGCTCTGAAATCACCGTGCTCACCGGCTGGAACAGCCACGGCCCGGAAGGCCTCTTTGTCGATTCCCTGGGTTTCGGCGCCAACTTCCAGTATGCCGACCCGATCACGTCCGCCCCCTACCTGACCCTTGAGGATGCCTGGTTCAACTTCACCTACCAGGGAACCACCTACCAGGCCAGCTCCCAGGCGCAGAACTATGCCTTCACCGCGGACCCCACCCATGCCGGGCACCAGGACGGCTGGGATTTTTTCGAATACCGCACCCATGTTCAAACCACGAGCGGCATGGATGACACCAAGGTCTACTTCCGAAGCGTCATTCGGCCCCAGATCGTCGACAACTTCGCCGACGGCGTCGACTTCGAGGTCAATGCCGTCCCTGAACCGGCGACCCTGTTCACCTTGGGCTGCGGCTTGGCCGCCATGGCCCTGATCGGTCGCCGCCGGAATTGCACCCGCGAGTGCTGAGTCGCCGACCAAAGCGTCGCCCACACTCCACCAACCCATCCACACCATCTCCACATCCCCATGGATCCGGCGCAACGCCGGGTCCATGGTCCCAATGGGGAGAACCCCTCCATGACCAGGCTATAACAGCCCGTTGAAAAACTCTTCCACTCTGGCATAATGGCTTGAATCTCTTTTCAAGGAGGACGTTATGAGTCTTGGCCGGAGCAAGGAACAGCAGCGCAGCATGTGGCTTTCGTACGATCAGCTTCCCCAAAGCAAGGGGCATGTTTTTTACGAACGGCTGCAGAAGCTCCTGCGCCAGGAGGGATTTGACGCCTTCCTCGAAGACCTGTGCGCTCCGTTTTACGCTGCAAGGCTCGGCCGCCGTTCCATCCCGCCGGGCCGCTATTTCCGCATGCTTTTGATCGGCTACTTTGAGGGCATCGACTCGGAACGAGGTATCTGTTGGCGCTGCAGCGATTCCCTGTCCCTGCGGGAGTTTCTCGGGCTTGCGCCCAGCGAAAGCGTGCCTGATCACTCCTCTTTGTGCCGTATCCGTCAGCGTCTGCCGCTGGAGGTGCACCACGAAACATTTGTTTTTGTGCTGCGCATCCTGGAACAGGCCAATCTGCTCCATGGAAAGTACCTGGGAATCGACGCTTCGACCATGGAGGCGAATGCAGCCATGAAGAGCATTGTGCGCAGGGACACGGGTGAGGGGTATGAGGCGATGCTTGTGCGTCTGGCCGAAGAGAGCGGTATCAAGACGCCGACCAGGGCGGAGTTGATCGCCTTTGACCGCAAGCGCAAGGGGAAGAAAACCTCCAACAAGGACTGGCAATCGACCACGGATGAGGAGTCTCGCATAGCCAGGCTCAAGGATGGCCGCACCCATATGGCCTACAAGCCCGAGCATGTGGTTGATCTGGAATCCGGGGCGATTGTTTCTGCTGTGATCCATCCTGCTGATCAGGGCGATCGCACGACCATTACCACCACCCTTGAAGATGCCCAGGCCAAGCTGTGTGCGGTTCGAGAGAAGGAAGAGGCACCCGGCATTGACGATCCCTTTGACCTGGTGGCGGACAAGGGCTATCACAGCCGGGAAGTCTTGAAGAGTTTGCCGGAATCCTGCTGCAGCCGGATCAGTGAACCAAAACGCAAGGGGCGTTTGCGCTGGCATGGCGATATTGAGGCGCGTGATGCGGTGTATACAAATCGCGCCCGGCTGAAGTCGTACAAGAGCAAGGTGCTTTTGCGTGTGCGGGCCGAGCGGGTGGAGCGCAGTTTTGCCCACTGCCTTGACCGTGGCGGTATGCGGCGCAGCTTTTTGCGGGGCCTCGAAAATATAGAGAAACGCTATATCATTCATCTTGCCGGGTTCAATCTGGGGATACTGTTGCGCGCCTTGTTCGGCTTCGGCACACCCAAGGGCCTGGCTGATGCCCGTGTAGGGCTGATTTTTGCCCAAATTGGGGAGATGCACCTGCTCATATTGGCTGTTTGGCTGCCGAATGAGGCTGAAACCCCTGATTTGACCATGATTGTCCTTTTGAGATGAACCCCTGAGACAGGTTGGCACAAACGGCCATCTTGCACCCTATGCGGAAAATCAGGATTCTTCAACGGGCTGATAAGGCACGATGCCGTTCCCCTCCCGGCCATGAGGGGTTCTCCCACCTCCCGCCCCGCATACCTCGCCGCGCGGACGGCCTTGCGCGCCCCAAACAGGCTGCTCCTCCTCTCCTGCCGACCTTGTGGCAGCAGCAGGGCTCGACCACCCGGTTGTGGTCTCGTCCTGCCCGCGCGGGCGGGATCCAGGGCGGGAAGAACCGGAGGAGCGGCGTTGCAGCGGCATTGAGCCGGGAGACAAGGCGGAGCGGAAAGTGGGAGGAGAAGGCCGGAAGCAAGGCCGGGCCGTGGTCAAAAAACGATGGTTAAAAAGCGGTGGTAAAAAAGGGGTGACTAAAAAAATGAGGGAAAGCGTATTTTTTTCGACAAGTGTGATTCAGATCACAGAAGTTTTCTCCAGATGGTGTACAGTGTCCTTGGTTTCGGGAGATTCCGCTTGCTTTCTTGCAGGAATGGACCGAACAACGGCAACAGGGACGCACCACGGATGCAGTTGCCGACAGTTCTGAATGGGATTGTTCCCAAACGGGTACAGTTCCGAGGAAAAAAACAAAAAAACACTTTTTTTAAAAACCGTGATTCAGGTCACAGCAGGTTTTTGTAAAGAGTGTAGAATGGTGCCCATGACCAGGTGCTGCTGAACATGATACGGTCCGGTTCAACCACTGTTGGAATGCACACGACCCACAACAAACGTAATCCTTCATTTTTTTTAACAGTGTGATCCGTATCACGGCATATTTTTCCCAAAGGTGGAGAGGACCAATTCTGTTCAGCAGCTGCTTTTCTTTCCTTTTTTACTATGGGCCGGCGCAACCCCTGTCGCGGCAAGCGCGGTTGATGCAGCACAAGCCCGCTTTTGTTGCCTCAACCCTGACCCGGGCCGCACCAGGTTGAAGGAGTGGAAAAGGCCGGCCCTGATCGGCTGCTGCCGGAGAAGACGAACCGGCGCGGACCGTATCGGGGCCCACTGTTGGAACCCTGAACCCGGGAACCAACGCAGCGCGGCCCAGGCCGTGGACGAACATTGCCGGCGGGGGCCGGAATAGACGAATCCATGAACGCGACCAACGCGGATGTAAAAAACAAGTTTCACGAACTCTACGATGAACTCTTCCGCCACGACGGCTACGGCCGCATCGAGGTGGAGCTGAAAATACTGCGGCGGGGACAGAAGGAAGTGATCATCCGCTGCGGCAAGGAGTACCGCTTTGTGATCGACTTTCCCGGGAACAGGCGGCGCGGCAACGGCGCGCCCACGGCGGTGTCGTCGTAGCCGGTCCCCGCGGCAACAAGGAGCAATGCAACGGGCGGCTCGAACCGGGACAACCCCGGCGCGCCCTTCACATACACTGCCGGACGCGGCGTCCGGAGCTTTTTTACGGTGGCATACACCAACATCACAACGACATTTCAGGCTGCCATGATCCGAGGGGGAGACGGGGCCGCATGCCTCAAAGGAGGGCGAAGACAGATGAAAGAGAAGATGCAAGCAAAACTGGCCAACAGCGAAGGTTTTACCCTGCTCGAAATCCTGGTGGTCCTGACCATCATGGGCTTTCTGATCGCCATGGTCGCCCCGCGCCTGGCCGGAATCTCCGGCAGCGCGGTGGACACCGTGTGCGACTCCAACCAGAGCCGGATGATCACGATGATGAGCAGCTATTTCGAGAAAACCAACCGCTATCCCGACAAGCTGACCAACATCGTGGAAGAAACGGATGGGGCGGGTACGTTTCAAATCCCGGCCGTCTCCGATGACGACATGGAAAACAAAGCGGAAACCCTGGCCCTCGAATTCTATGAGCGCAACAAGTTCCGGATCCACCACCTGAACCAGGCCGAGGTTGATGAGCTGCGCGAGCTCGGCATTGTCAACCTGTACAACCTGAACGCCTATGACGGTCTTGTCGAGGACGGGACTGCAGTGAAAGATGACTATACCCCCCCTCTTGATAGCGTGTACGGTGCCGTCACTGAGCGTTCCCCCCAGATGGAACACTACAGCCTTCTAAACAATTATGCTGCAACCGCAGCAGGTGATAAAAGACCTATCGGGGTCATGATGGTTGGCGGCGGGGTTGCTGATACCACCGGTGACACTTTCGTAATTTCAAGTGACGAGCGCAAATGGGGCGAGGGCGATTTCCACTTCCGCATGGTCTTCGGCTTTGGTCCGGAAAACGGCCTGATCACCTCGGGCATGGTGTCCAATGCCGCGCATTGCCCGGGCGGCATCCAGAACGCCGACAACGCCACATTCAACGATTACGTCCTGGTTCTGCCGCGGCTGCAATCCACGGTCGACCGCTTTGACACAAACGTAAAAGCTATGGACATCAGCGGTAGCACTAATCCGAAGTACGTAGAAATCCAGGCCGTGGCCTACAATGATGATCCGGAGGATGTTGACTTTACTGATACCGATCTCAAATATCGCAAATATCCCCTTGTGGCTATGGAATCGTACCAGTACGCCACCATGTGCCCGGAAGGCCACAAGTTCCCGGAGGATGACGAGGAATTCTGGGGTCTGGACATAGACGGCGACGACGAACTCGCCGAATAATCCCATCTCAGTCAACCTTCCTTCCCGGCGGGGCCCTACCCCGCCGGGCCCCCAGGCTCCTTGTTCGGGCCAGGGGGCCGTACCCCTGCGGCCCCCGGTCGGCACAAGGAGCCTGGATGGGCCGGTTCCGCGGCCCCGGCCCCAGGCGCACCCGGGCGGCCGACGCGGGCCGGGCGCGGACCGGCCCGGACAGGACGCCCCGCACAACCAAAGAGGAGACAGCGTCATGCACAGGCCAACCCGCCCCGGCCCAGCGCGGCCCGGGGCCCTCCATCACCCGGCGGCACCGGTCCCTTCCCCGGCGGCTGCCCGGCGGTCGGCGGGCTTCACCCTGCTGGAGGTGCTGGTGGGGCTCGCCATCATGGGCTTTCTCATCGCCCTGACCGCGCCGCGCCTGGCCGGGATCACCCGCCAGGGCCTGGAAACGATCACCGATACCAACATGGGCCGGCTGCTCAGCCTGATCACGGTCAACTTGCAGCAGACCGGCAAGTACCCCACCGGGATGATCAACATCGTCACGGTCGAGCAGGGCACCGGCACCTATCACAAGCCCATGCTCTCGGACCAGGACCCGGAGAACGGGCCCGAGGTGTTGAGCGACAAGATGGACCGGCGGCACCGGTTCTTCCTCCACCACCTCGACGCGGCCGAGGCGGCGGAGCTGCGCAGCCTGGGCGTGCTCCACGTCTATAATTACAACTCTCCCGCGGATCGCAACGTCGCCCCCGCCATGCCCACCATGCAGCCGGTGACCACCGGGGTGGCGGTGCTGATGACCGGCGGCGGCGACCGCGGCGGCGGCGCCATCGAGATCGACCCGAACGAGGCCGACCGCGGCCATGCCGACGAGCTGTTCCGCATGGTCTTCGGCCTGGGCACCGAAACCTCGCTGGTGACCAAAGGGATGGCCCACGGCCCCTCCACCTGCCCGGAGAGCGGGCTGGCGCCGATCAATTACGAGTGGAAGTGGTACAGCCTGCTGCTGCCGCGCCTCAAGGCCACGGCCAACCGGCTCGCCCAGGACGACCCCCTGGGCGTGGGCGGTGCGGGGCCGGTCACCGCCTATGCCGTCAGCGGTCGCCACGCGGCTACGGCCCTGACCACGGCCACCCGGCGGACCGTGGACACCTACACGGCCCAGCCCCGGGCCTTTTTCGCGGTCATGGACAGCGAGGGCGAGGTGTTGCCGACGGTGGACATGCAGGGCTGGGGGCTCGATCTGAACGGGGACGGCAACATTGACTAGCAGGCCGCGCAAAAACGCTGCAACGCCGCCAGCGCCTGTGAAAACGGAGGTCACCCCCGCGAAGGCGGGGGTCCGGTTCTTAAACTGCTGAATTCCCGCCTGCGCGGGAATGACGAGAGAAACCGCGACACGAACACTTCCACCATGCACCAGAGCACGACATCCCCATGATCCGCACAGCAATTGATCCAACCCGGCCACCCGGCGCGACAGCGGGCTTCACCCTGCTGGAGGTGCTGGTGGTGCTGACCATCCTCGGGATGATGGCGGCCATGCTCTACCCCATGGCCGGGTATCTGAACAACCGGGAACGGGAGCGGATCACCCGGGAGACGATGGTGGAGATCCGCCGCGCCCTGGTGGGCGATCCGGACCGGTTCGACGAGGCCGGGCGGCGGATTATCGGCGGCTATGTGGGCGACATGGGGGCCTGGCCGGATTTATGGGAGGCCGCGCCCCAGGTGAAGGAGGCGGTGGTGGGCACCCCGCCGGACTTTGATGCCGGTGATGCCGACAACCCCAACCGCTATTACTACCGGCCCATGGGCCGGTTCGTGGCCGGGAACTGGCGGTGGAACACGCCCTTCCGGCGCCTGACCCACGACACGGTGCACAACTCCGACCATATCGGCGGTCTGGAGACTGAAAACGAGGGCCAGCCCGTGGGCCTGTGGACCAACGACCCCGGCGGCGAGGGAACAGAGCTGCTCGACCCCACCCAAT
The DNA here is from genome assembly GCA_050952385.1 of Desulfobulbus sp. Lineage (GTDB taxonomy): Bacteria > Desulfobacterota > Desulfobulbia > Desulfobulbales > Desulfobulbaceae > Desulfobulbus. The sequence goes on from JBMNKV010000001.1 coordinate 1,110,069, forward strand.
GGAAGGGCCCCTACCTGGTGCGGCCCACGGACGACAAGCCCGAGGACAGCCAGCATCTGGCCGAAAGCGATGACCAGTATGACCGGCTGGAGCCTGCCTACGGCACCGGGCCGGTGGAAAGCTGGGAGGACGGCGACTACACCCCTGCCTCTCCCAAGGCCGGTGAATACGGCGACGACAAGGAACGGTTCCGCCTGCTCCAGACCGATGGACGGCTGGCCGACGGCTGGGGGCGGAGCCTTCGTTTTTTCATCACCAGTGACCCCGATGCCCCGGAGGATGCCGACAGGACCGTGTTCTGGATCATCTCCGAGGGGGCGGATCGCATGGCCACCTATCCCACCAAGGGCACCTGGACGGGCTCCAGCTGGAACGTGGACCCGGACGACCGCATGGGCACCCGCTACGATGCCGCGGCCGCCGAGCCCAAGGGCTATAACCCGGACGACCCGTACAACCAGGACAACATCGTCATGCGGATAGCCTCGACGGAATGGCAGACGGTGATCGAGGCGCGCAACCAGCGCAAGCGCCGACAGACCGAGGCGCTGATGGAGCAGGTGCGGCGCGCCCTCATCGGCACGGCCACCTCCGGCGAGAGCGGCTTCAACAGCGGCTACACCGGGGCGCTGTGCCGCTGGCCGGGCCTGTTCCGCTGGGTGGATAATTACTGGGACGACGAGAGCCAGGAGGCCACGCCGAAGCCCTATACCAAGGGCCAGCCGCGCGGACTGTGGACCGACCAGCCCAACACCGGCAGCGACCCGGACGCCCGCGCGTTCGACCGGCTGCCCGGGCCGGCGCTGACCATCACCGACCCGTCGGCGAGCATCGGCACGGGGACCGGGCCGGGGATTGGCTGGCGCGGGCCCTACCTGCCGCCGCCGCTGGGCAGTGGCGGCAGCGGCGCGGACAACAGGCTGGTCGACGCGTGGGGCCGGGAGCTGCTCTTTTTCATGGACACGACCAACGACCTGTTGCTGGTGCTCAGTCGGGGGCCGGACGGCCGATTCGACTTCGGCGACACCGATACCCTGCCCGAGGGCGCGCCGGACGGCGACAACGATTACCTGGAACCGGCCGACTGGACCGAGGCGGTGGACATCACCGGCTACGATCCCAACGACGCGGGCGGCCATAACGCCGACAACGTCGTGATGATCCTGCGCGGCACGGACTGGCGACCTGGTCGGCTGACCGTGGAGAGCCTGAGCGTGGCCCATGCCACCGCTAACACCAAGGCCCGGTTCGTCTCCGGTGTGGACGCGGGCGGCGTCGTGCAGTCGGTCCTGTATACCGCGGGTGTCCACGGCACCCTGACCGGCGACACCTGGACCCTGGGGCCGCTTCCGCAGGCGCTGCACTTTGACGGCTCCGCCTGCACCGGCACCCGCCAGTTGGTGGTGTGGGAGGATGACGGCGCGACCCCGGACGCCGTGGACAGCGGCGAGCAACACGCCGTCATCAACTACAACCTCCACACCCATGGCGGCCTGGAACCGCGGAGCAACCTGACCCTGGATACCCTTCTGTTCACCCCCGCGCCCTGAGCGGAGCGACACAAACGCGGCGGTGGGCGCCGGATTTGAGTATGCGCTTTTCCCTCACCCTTCCCAACATACCCCGGCTCAAGGGGCTGCGCGACCGGATAGCCGGGCTGCGCGGCCGGATCGCCAGACTGCGCAGCCGCTGCGAGCAGCTGCTGCCCACCCGGAGGATGCTGGCGGTGGAGATATCCGGCCACCATATCATCGGTGCCGTGGCCAAGCGCAAGGGCCGCAGGCTGGCGGTGGAGAACTTTGTCACCATCGAGCGGAGCAACCCCACCGACGACCTGCCCGATCCGGCCAACCTCAGGGAACTGATGGAGCGGCTGGAGTACCCGGCCGGGCCGATGGTGCTGGTGACGCCGATGGCGCGCTCGGTGCAGATCACCATGAACCGGGCCAAGGTCAAACGGCTGCGCCAGCACCAGCTCTGCGACGCCCTGCGCTGGGAGGTGGAGCCCTATACCGGCATCTCCGGCACCCAGGCCCTGATCGGCGCTGAGCGCATCAGTCCGGCGGAGCAGGAGGAGCTGGTGCTGCTTGCCGGGGACGAGGAGGAGATGGACGTCAATGTCTCGGTGATCGAGCAGAACGTCTACCGGGCCATGCGCCAGGTGTGCAAGCGGGCCAAGCTGCGGCTGATCCGGCTCTATCCGCCGGAGGTCTGCTTCTTCATGCCCCTGTTCCTCCACCAGCCCGAGACCGCCCAGGCCGTGTTCGACATCGGCCAGGACTATGCCAACTTCACCGTGATCAAGGGCCGCCAGCCCAAACAGATCAACACCTATCCCCTGGGCCGGGATGTGCTCATGGAACTGGTCGAGGGCAGCGAGGCGGACGAGGTGCGCCAGTCCCTGGATTTCCTGCTCCGGCAGGTTCCCGGGCCGCTGCCCCTGCTGCTCACCGGGATCGGCGCGACCCAGCAGGCGATTGTCGACTATCTCCATGGCCGCTGCGAATACGGGGTCAGCGTGCTCGAGCTGCACCGGGACGACAAGCTCGGCCGGAGCGCGCATGACAGCCAGAACGCGGTCTACGCCATTGCCGCGGGCGCGGCCTTACGCGAACTCTCCGGCCCGGCCTGGCGGCTGATCGGCATTACCGACGCCGTCCCCCTGCCGGTAGTGATCCGCCAGAGCGGTCACCTGCTGCCCATCGGGGCGGCGGTGCTGATGGTCGGTGCCCTGCTTGGCCACTACGGCTACATGAAAACGGCCAACGAACGATACAAGGCCCAGACCAAGAAGCTGGAGAGCCAGATCAGGGAGCGCAAGCAGAAGTTTGAAAGCCACGACAAGATGGAGAGCGAACTCAAGGAACTGGAAAAAAAGGTGGCTGATCATAAAAGGAAGATCGCCTTTTTGCAGGAGGGCGCGGACGACAACCTGATCCACCTCGAACAGGTGCTGGGCTCCTTTTTCACCCTGCCGCTGGAGATGCGGCTCGATTCCCTGGCCCAGAACAAGGAGGGCAAGTACCTGGTTATGGGCATGGCGCCCAACTCCGCGATCATCGCCCACTTCGCGGTGCACTTGCAGCAGCATCCCTGGTGCCGGGCGGTGAGCATCAAGACCCTGGAACAGAAAGACGATTATGAGGTGGCGTTCCAGATGGAGCTGGCGACCACCGGCGGCGATTACGGTGAGGCCGAGGAGGTGGTGGAAGAAGAAACGACCCAGGCCAAGAAGGGCAAGGGATCGAGGAAACGGCGACGATGAAGAAACTGACCAAGTTGGAATCCTTTGGCCTGATCGCCGCCATTTTGGTGAGCGGCAGCTATTTTTATATGAAAAAGGTCTATGACCCCGAGGCCGCGGCCCTGAAAAAGACCATCACCACGCTCAACGCCAGGATCGGCGAGTACAACAAGTTGCAGGAACCGCCCAATCCGGAGGGGATGAAGCGGCGGCTGGATCGGCAGCGGGACGAGGAGAAGCAGCTGGCCGATACCCTGCGGGAGCTGGGCGGGCGGACCGAGGGCGAGGCCGAGGTGACCGAGGTGCTGGCCGACATCAGCCTCAAGGTGCAGGGGCAGAACATGCAGGTGCTCAAAATGGCGCCCCGGGAAAAGCCCGTGACCACCAGGCTGTACACGTGGCGGGAGGTCGATATCCAGCTCCGCGGCCGGTTTTATGATTTCGTGGTCCTGCTCGACCGGCTCAAACAGATGAAGCGACCGGTGCAACTGCGGGAGATGAAGATCGAATGCGATACGGGCGAGTATGAAGAAGTGCTTATCACAGCAACCTTGCGGGTATGAACCGATGATCAAACAACTCTGCGTTCTTTTCGGGGTGGTGCTGGCGACGGCGGGCGTCGCGGCGGCGGAACACCCCCTCCCCCTTGACCAGCCCGCAGGCGGCATCATTCAACAACCGGTCCCGCTGGTGCCGGGCGGCGGCGTGGAGGCACGCAACCCGTTCAGCGCCCCGAAGAAACGGCTGTCCACCGCCGGTTACGGCAAGGTGGTCGAGGGCTGCCAGCTGCGCGGCATCATCAAGGTGGGCGGCCGCCAGGTGGGACTGTTTGTGGTGACCAACGAAGGCAGCAGGAGGAGCGGCAACGAGGAGGAGCAACTGCGCCGGGTGCGGGTGGGGGAACAGATCCGGGTCCTGGGCAAGAACGAGGAGCACATCCTCACCCTGCGCCAGTTGGGTGAGCGCTCGGCGGTGATCAGCGGCGAAAACAATCAGCAGTACAAGGTCTGGTTATGAGAACGCGGCTGCTCGTCTGCTGCCTGGTGGGTCTGACCTTTGTTCTCCCCGGCTGCGGCTACAAGGAACGCAAGGGCGTGCTGCACGACGGGCATCCCTTTTCCCAGCCCTTGCAAAAAGTGGAGCCCAGGCCGGTGCGGCCGCTGCCGCCGGTCCCCAAGGAGGAGCCGATTGTCCGGATCATCTCCGGCAGCCAGGTCTCCGGCATGGAAGAGGCCCAGGCCAGGCTGTTGCAGCAGCAGCGCAGCCCCCTGGGCCTGCGCACGGTGATCGAACAGGTGGCGGTCAACGAGGTGCCCCTGATCCAGGTGGCGGCAACGCTTTCGGAGATGAGCGGCTTCAATATCGCCGTCTCCCGCGAGGCCGCCGACCTGCCGGTGACCACCTACCTGCGCGACATTCCCCTGCGTCAGGCCCTGGAGTCGATCTGTCGGCTCAACGACCTGTGGTACCGCGAGGATGAACGGATCGTCACCCTGATGACCACGGCGGAGTATTCCAGCGAGATGGTGATTCGCCGCAACGAGAAGAGCCGGGCCTACTGGCTGCGCTACACCAATGCCAACGACATGGCCAAGGTGCTGCAAGCGGTGATGAGCGCCAAGATCGTGTTCAACGATATCGGCGAAGAGGAGGTCTACGGCCATGTCAAGGAGGAGAAGGAGGCCGGAGAAAAGGTGTCGGTGGAGGCGGAGAAGGTCGACCTGAGAAAACTGGCCCCGGAGGAGATCAAAAAACTGCTCAATCTCGGCCGCCTGGACCAGACCGGGGACAGCGCCCTGGCGGTGAGCAAGCAGATCGACAGGGACGTGCCCGCGGTGATCACGGTGTTCAAGCGCAACAACTCGATCATCGCCCGCTCCCTGGACGAATCCATCCTCGAGGATATCGGCCGGATCATCGAGCTGATGGACACCCCGACCAGCCAGGTGCTGCTGGAGATCGTCATCCTGCAGATCAACCTGACCGGCGGCTTCGAGAGCTTTTTCCAGGTGGATTACCTCGGGGACGGCACCACCTTTCTGGACAGGAAAGACGGCTCCGGCCAAGAACGCCGCGCCCTGGGCACCCTGGGCGCCAGCGCCGGGCCGTTGAGCCCGACCACCTCCCTGCTCATCGGCAACGAGCATATCCGGGCCCGCATGGCGCTCTATGCCAGCGACGACCGCATCAAGGTGCTCTCCACCCCCTACCTGATGAGCGCCAACAACTCCAAGGTGGAGTTCTTTGTCGGCGAGGAGGTGCCGCTGCGCGACGATGTGGAGACCAAGGTGTTGTACAACGACGAGGGCCATATCACCACCACCACCTACGACATCAAGATCAAGCGCGAGGAGCTGGGCACGGATATCGATATCAGCTCGTTCATCAACGAGGACGGCACCATCACCATGGAGCTGGAGGCGGAGATCTCCTCGCCCAAGTACCGCATGAGCACCGTCAGCGTGGTCAACGACGTTACCGGCGAGCTGGTGGAGTTCCCCCTGGACGGCAAGGACACCAACGAGCTGACCTCGATCGTCACCGCCTCCTCCGGCCAGACCATCGCCCTGGGCGGCATCATCCGCGAGGAACTCCAGGAGTACGAGAAAAAAGTGCCGCTGCTGGGCGATATTCCGGGCCTGGGGTTCTTGTTCAAGGACATCAGCGATACCAAGAGAAAGACCGAGACCGTGATCCTGCTCACCCCGCACATCATCCGCCATCCGGCACTGGCCCAGGCCGAGACCGACCGGTTCCTGGAGCGGCGCAGCTCGCATCCGACGGCGACCCACGGGGTGGACACCATCCTTGATTATCCGACCAAGGACAAGAACGAACAGGCTGAACAGGAGAAAAAAGATGCAGCCGCTGCCGGTTCAACACGCAACAAAAAGTAAGCCCGCCTCCATGGATGAGCTGTTGCGGCTCACCGCCGAGCTGGGGGCCACCGACCTCCACCTTTCGGGCAACATGCCGCCGACCTACCGGATCAAGGGCAAGATCACCCCCTACCCCTGCCCGCCCTTCACCCCGCGGGAGCTGGAGGAGCGGCTGGCCGAGATCATGTCGTCGCGGCATGTGGAACTGCTCAAGACCAAGTATTCGGTGGACCTGGGACTCAACCGGCCGGGAATCGGCCGCTTCCGGGTCATCATCTATTACCAGCGCGGCTACATGTCCGCCGCCATCCGGATGCTGGCCGACGGCATGCCCAGTTTCAAGGATCTCGGCCTGCCGGAGAGCCTGGCCCAGCTGCCGCAGTTCCGCGACGGCCTGGTGCTGGTGACCGGGGCCACCGGTTCGGGTAAGTCGACCACCCTGGCGACGATCATTGACGAGATCAACCGGACCAGCTGCCGCAACATCATCACCATCGAGGACCCGATCGAGTACGAACACGCCAACATCAACTGCATCATCTCCCAGCGCGAGCTGTTTACCGATGTGGCCTCGTTTGCCGACGCCATCCGCGACAGCCTGCGTCAGGACCCGGACGTGATTCTGGTGGGCGAGATGCGCGACCCGGAGACCATCCGCACCGCGATCACCGCCGCGGAAACCGGCCACCTGGTGCTGTCCACCCTGCACAGCCGCGACGCGACCAGTTCGATCAACCGCATCGTCGGCACCTTTCCGGCGGGGGAACAGAGCCAGATCCGCCAACAGCTGTCGACCTCGCTGCGCACGGTGGTGTCGCAGCGGCTGCTGCCCAACTCCGGGGGCACCGGCAGGGTGCCGGCGGTGGAGATCATGTTCATCAATACCGGGATTGCCAACCTGATCCGCAACGGCAAGGACGAGATGATTTACTCCTCGATCGAAACCGGCCTCAAGGAGGGGATGCAGACCATGGAGCAGTCCCTGGTGCGGCTGGTGTACGAGGGCAAGATTTCGGTGGAGACCGCGCTGGGCGCTGCCCGGCGTCCGGACCTGCTCCAGAAGCGGTTGTCGGTGCTACGCACCGCGCCGGGGAAGGCATAAACAAGAGAGGCGGGGTGGGCGCGGCGGCTTTTCGCGGTGACCGGCGCGGGCGGCGGGCGCAAGGCCGTATCCGCCCATGGGATGTCGCTTTTTTGCGCACAGGCCCCAGGCCGTCGCCTGGGCAACGAACGGACCGTTCATGACACGACTACGATTCGGCGAATATCTGATCCAGCAGCAGGTGTTGACCAGGGAGGAGGTGTCCTCGATCCTGGACGAGCAGCGGGTGCTCCAGGACGAGTTCGGCCAGCTGGCGGTGCGGCGCGGCATGATCGAGGAAAAGGATCTGGTGTACCACCTCTCCGGCTTCCTCGGCATTCCCCTGTTCGACGAGGACGCGATCAAACCGGACCCGGCCCTGACCGCCAAGATTCCCAAGAAACTGGCGCTCAAGCTCGGGCTCTTTCCCGCTGGATTCGGCCAGAACGGCGAGCTGATCTGCGCCTGTGCCGGGCCGATCAACATTGCCGCGCTCCAGTCGGTGGGGCGGCTGGTCAACCGTACCGTGGCCCTGCAACTGGTTTCGCGCGGCCGTCTGCGCAAGATGCAGACCGAACTCTACAGCCGCCAGTTCGACACCTCGATCAAGATCAGCACCCTGGCCTCGGATTCCGACGAGGACATTCACCTGATCAGCGAGCTGCTGGAAAAGCTGCTGCTGCGGGCGATCAACATGGATGCCTCGGATATCCATGTCGAGCCCACGGTGCGCGATCTGGTGATCCGTATCCGTGTCGACGGCATGCTGATGGTGACCGAGACCCTGCCGATCTCGCTGGCGGACAAGATGCTCGTCCGCATCAAGGTCCTCTCCCGGCTGGACATCGCCGAGAAGCGCATGCCCCAGGACGGCGCCTTCTTCTTCAAACCCGAACGGCTGGATGTGGATATCGAGGGCACCAATATCCGTACCTCGATCCTGCCGGTGGTCTACGGCGAGAAGGCGGTCATGCGTATCCTGCCGCCGCACGACTCGGCCATCGACCTGGAGACCATCGGCATGCTGCCCGATACCCTGGAACTGTTCCGGCAGATCGTCACCACGCCCTACGGCATCGTCCTTGTCACCGGGCCCACCGGCAGCGGCAAGTCCACCACCCTGTACTCGGTGCTGCGGATGCTGCGTTCCGACACCATCAATGTCACCACCCTGGAGGACCCGGTGGAGGTGAAGATGGGCGGCGGCATCAACCAGACCCAGATCGACCCCGGCCCCAAGATCACCTTTGCCGGCGCCCTGCGCGCCATCCTGCGCCAGGACCCGGACGTGATCATGGTGGGCGAGATCCGCGACGAGGAAACCGTGCGCGTGGCCCTGCAGGCGGCGATCACCGGCCACCTGGTGCTCTCGACCCTGCACACCAACGACGCGCCCTCGGCCTTTACCCGGCTGATGGACATGGGGGCCGAGCCTTTTCTGGTGGCCAACTCGATCCGCGGAGTGCTTGCCCAGCGCCTGGTGCGCAAGGTCTGCCCGGACTGCGCCCGTGAAGAGGAGATCAGCGAAGGCGAACGGCTCATGCTCGGGCTGTCGGACGCGGAACATTTCAAGGTCCGGCGGGGCAAGGGCTGCGAGGCCTGCAACTTCAAGGGATACCGGGGACGCAGTGGTCTGTTTGAACTGCTGGCGGTGGACGAGGTTGTCAAGAAGATGGTTGCCACCCGGGAGACCACCGACCGCATCAGGCAGCATGCCGTGGCCCACCTGAACTTCCGCACCCTGCGCGACGAGGGCATCCTGCGCATCCGCCAGGGTCTGACCACCCCCGAGGAGGTCATGCGCGTGACCACGAGCTGAACAGGAGAAACGAGCCATGCCGATGTATGCCTATACCGCGATCGACAGCAAGGGCGAGCTGAGCCGCTCCACCCTGGTCGCCTCCAGTCCGTCGGCCGCGGCCAGCGCCCTGCTGGCCAGGGGGCTGACGCCGATGGAGATTCGCGAGACCGAGGAGACCAGCGGCGCGGATTTCAACAAGATCCTGCTCCAGTTCGGCCGCATCCGCCTCCAGGAGATCATTCTCTTTTTACGGATGATGGCGGCCCTGCTCGGGTCGGGCATCACCATCACCGAGGCCATTGCCGTGCTCCACGAGCAGACGCTCAACCGCAAATTCAAGTACGTGCTCGGCGAGGTCAAGATGCAGATCGAGGGCGGCGTGGCCTTCAGCGAATCCCTGGGCCGCTATCCCACGGTTTTTCCCGAGGTGGTGGTCAACATGCTCAAGGCGGGCGAGGCGGGCGGCATCCTGGAACGGGTGCTCAGCGACCTGGTGGTCTTCATGGAGAAGAAGACGGCGCTGCGCAAGACCCTGATGCGCAGCTTCCTCTATCCCGCGGTGGTGCTGGTGGTGGCCATCGGTGTGGTCATCTTCCTGGTGGTGTTCGTCATCCCCAAGTTCACGGTGCTGCTCCAGGGGACCAAGCTGCCCTGGAATACCCAACTGATGCTCGATATTTCCGAGTTCATGGTCCAAAACGCCAAACCCCTGATCATGGGGACGCTCGGCAGCATCGCCCTGATCATCGCCCTGTTCCACCTCCAGCAGACCCGGCAGCTGATCGACCGGTACCAGGTCTTTCTACCGGTCCTCGGGCCGATCGCGCGCATGGGGGTGATCGTCCAGTTCGCCCGTACCCTGGGTTCGCTGCTGGGCAGCGGCATCCCCTTGGTGGAGGCCCTGACCATCACCAGCGAGACCTTGAGCAACAAGGCGGCGCGGATGGATGTGGAGCGGGCCACGGAAAAGGTGGCGGCCGGCGAGCAGCTGTCGGTGGCTCTCGGCGAGGCGTCGCTGTTCACCAGCCTGATGATCTCGATGGTTCGTATCGGCGAGCAGTCGGGCAACCTCGACAAGCAGGTGGCCCTGGTGGCGGATCTCTACGAACAGCAGATGGAGGACCGGGTCAGGTGGATGAGCAGCATGATCGAGCCGATGCTGATCATCTTCCTGGGCGGGGTCGTCGGCTTTGTCGCCTGGGCCCTGGTGGCCGGCATGTTGAGCATGTACAAGTCCTGAGCACGGCACACACTACAACAAGGAGAATCATCCATGAAAAAGATCGCCCTCATTCTTGCCTGCGCCCTGGCCCTTGGACTGGGCAGCGGCTGCGACCGGGAGAAGAAACCGGACAATGCCCTGGTCACCTTCAAGGGCGGCTCGCTGACCAGCGAAGACCTGGCGGCCCACCGGGAGAGCATGAAGCGCAAAACCCAGTTCCGCAACAAGCCGGAGCTGCTGACGCCGGAGTTCGTCTTCGACCATGCCCTCAATATGGAGATGATCATCGCCAAGGGGCTTTCCGAAAAACTCCATCTCGATCCCGTCATCCGCAACATGCTCCATGAGCGCATAAGCGATCTCTTTCTCAAGGTCATGGAGGACAAACTGATTACCCCGATCGACCGGGCCACGATCACCGAGGAGGAGATGCGCCGCTTCTACGAGGAAAACAAGGAGCAGTACATGGATAAATCCCGGTACACCCTGTCGGCCTTTGCCGTGGCTCCGGAGCAGGCGGACGAGGCGGCTGGGGCGATCAAGGACGGCAGCCTTGATTTCGCGGAGGCGGCCGCCAAATACGCCCTGGACGAGGACGCCCGGCAAAGCGGCGGCAAGACCGGTTCCCGTACCCTGCGCCGTTTCCAGCCCTCCTGGCAGCCGATTGTGGAACAGCTCCAGGTCGGGGTGGTTTCCGGACCGACCGAGCTGGACGGAAAAATGTGGATCATGCGCCTGGAGCGCAAAACCGAGGCGCGCCAGCACAGCTTTGAGGAGAAAAAGGAATACATCCGCAACGACGTGCTCTACGGCCGCTACCGCGACCAGTGGCAAAAGGTGTACGACGACCTGAAAAAGCAGTTCGACGTCAAAATTGATCAGAAAAAACTGGAGGCCTTTTACAGGGAGGCCAACAATCCCGAGCACAAGGACCATCAACACGAACGTCAACACAAAAACAGCGGCAGCGGCAAGGGAACCGCCCTGGCTGCCGAAGGAAGCGAACAATGAAACAGAGGCTGCTGCGAGGTTTTGTCCTGATCCTGGTGCTGCTGAGCCTGGCCGATGCGGCCCTGGCCCATTCGACCAAGGGTCGGAAAAAGATCGATCTGGATGCCGCCCGGCCGACGACGGACGATTTTGCCTACTTCATGGAAAGCTATGTGGTGGGGGAGCTGTACCGCGACCGGGAACCCAAGTGGGAGAGCCGGTACTACGTCAAGGAATTCAAAAGCCTGGACGTGCAAGGCAACACGGCGGTGGTCGGCTTCCTGACCCTGGACACCAAGACCAACGGCAACTTTGCCGACTCGATGCGGTTTGAACGGGGGGATGACGGCATCTGGTACTATGTTGCCGCCGACGGCAACAGGCACAAGGTGTACACCTATGTGACCACGAGCGTCTACTACTCCAAAAAATACGGCAGGCTGGTGTCCGGCATCGGCCTCATCGGCGCCGTCGCCTGCCTGGTGCTGCTGGTGCAGCTCCGAAGGCGACGTCGGGTGCGGTCAGCCGAACAGGAGCGGGAACCGGCCCCGGAAACGGCCCCCAGCGACAACCGGACCGAGGCGGCATCCGAAAACGAGGCCGCGCGGGAACAGCAGGAAGGATAAGGTCCGGGGTTCATGGATAAGTTCAGCATAGCAGGGGTGGTGCTCATCGGTTCGCTGCTGGCCTTCACCGATGCACCGGAGAGGATTCGCGCCGTTATCGACGAGGCCGTCCGTACCGGCCAGCAACTGGCCACCGCGGGCGATCTGCGCTCGATGTCGACCATGCTGGATGTCTCTTTCTTCAGGCATGGTCGCTACCCCCGCTCCGAGCACTTCGAGCGCTGGCTGAAGGACAACTTCAAGGAGAACCAGCTCAAGGCGCTCTCGGTTGACCACTGGGGCAACCCCTACCGGTATGACAGCAACGGCAAGGCCTACTCCCTGCGCAGCCTGGGTGAGGACGGGGTGGAAGGGACGGCCGACGACATGGTGGTGACCGGACCATGAACAGCCTGATTTTGTTCGGCAGCGGTTCAACCGCCGGTCTGGCGCTGAGCGCCGCCTTTGGGCTGGCCCTGGGCAGTTTCCTCAATGTGGTCATTGCGCGCCTGCCCCATGGTCGGCAGGAGTTTTTCAAGTCGCTGTTCTCGCAATGCCCGCAATGCGGCCACCGTATCCGCTTCAGCGACAATATCCCGGTGCTCAGCTACCTGCTGTTGCGCGGCCGCTGCCGGGACTGCGGCCAACCGATCTCCATCCAGTACCCCCTGGTGGAACTGGCCATGGCCGGGATCACCACCTGGCTGTTTTCCCTCTATGGGCCGACACCCTACTTTTACCTCTACACCATCTTTTTCGCCCTGCTCCTGGCGGTGTCGGTGATCGATCTGCGGCTGCGACAGATCCCCGATTCCCTGGTCATCACAGGCTGTCTTGCCGGCATCATCGGCAGCCTGTTCACGCCGCTGCCGGGATGGACCCATGCCATGGCCGGGATGGTCTTCGGGACGATGGTGCCGCTGATGGTGGTGAGCACCTACGAGTGGCTGCGCAACACGACCCTGATCGGCGGCGGCGACATCAAGCTGTTGGGCATGATCGGCGCCTTTCTCGGCTGGCAGCCACTGGGATCGATTCTCTTTTACAGCGCGATCAGCGGCGTTGTCGTGGCGGTGGCGGTCAAGCTGGCCGGGAAGCCCGCTCGCCTGCCCTTTGCCCCCTTTCTTACCCTGGGAACGCTGGCCGCCCTGTTCGGCCCTGATCTGTCTTCTATGTTTAAGGTATTGCCATGAAACTGCTTCGAACCTTTAAAAAACTCAACCGACTGCGTCTGAAAAATCTCAGTGGTAAAGGCGCGGCCCTGTTTTTGCTCAACCGCAAGATTCCCGCCATGGGCGGGGGCAAGGCCCGCTTCGGCGCCATCACCGACCTGCACCTGGATCGTGGCGGCAAAACCATTGCCTTTGAAATCACCCGGGAACAGGAGGTCAACACCGTCACCGTGCGCGGGTACGGCATCGCCGCCCATAAAGGCAAATCCGCCCTGCGCTGGCAATCCATGGAGTTTGCGGGCCCCTCCAGCGATGTCTATCGGCAGGCATTCCACAACATCGACCGAATCGATGTGCCCCGGGCCTACGTCTCTTTTCTGGAGGCCGTGCTGTGAGCGCCCCAAAAAAACGGCGGCGCCTGCTGATCGACAGCCGCTATCAACTGGGCCATCTGGCGGTGATCCTCTCGGCCAATGTGCTGGTGATGCTCTTGATCGCCGTGTTGATCTCCTGGTTTTACCTGCTCTTTTTCAAGGGCAACCTGGTCTGCGATCATAACCGGCTCTTTCCTTTCTACCTGGGGGGCATCGCCCTGGTGGTGATGCTCGTTCTCAGCCTGTGGAGCCTGTCCCGGAGCCGTTCCGTGGCCGGGATGATGCGCAAGACCGAGAGCGTGCTGGTCGAGGCAACCGAGGGCAGTTTTCCGCAAAAACCGCTGATTTTCCGCAAAAGCGACTATTTTGGAACCCTGGCCGGGCCGATCAACACCTGCATTGCCCGCATGCAGCGGCAGGACCAACGCCGCGCCGAGGCGGTCCGCTTACTGTCCGCGTTGCAGCAGCACCTGGCGGAAGGCGACGGGATGGATCGGGAAACGCTGCGCGCCAGCATCGGGGCAATCCGTGCCGGACTGGAAGATCCGCTGTCAGAGGGGTGATGCAATGGAACGAATGAGACGGTATCGATGGATTCTGTTGGCTGCGGGCATCCTCCTGGCGCTCTTTCTGACCTTGCAGAGCTACGAGCCTCAGCAGGGTTCCGGCGGCATGACCGGTCAGCAGGCCCCTGATTTTTCGGTAACCATGCTCGACGGCAGCACCGTCAGCCTGCCGGATCTGCGCGGCAAGCCGGTCCTGCTGGAGTTCTGGGCGCCCTGGTGCGTCGGCTGTCGGCACAATATTCCGCCGCTCAAACAACTGCACGAACGGTTTGGGTCGCGGATTGCCCTGATCGCCGTCGCCTCGGAAACCGGCGACAAGACCGTGGCCCGCTTTGTCGACAAGAACGACATTGCCTACCCGGTGGCGCTCTCCAACCGGCGAATGCTCAACGCCTTCCAGATCAACGGCATCCCGATCACCGTGCTCATCGATGCCGGGGGAGTGATCCGCTATTACCGTGCCGGAGAATTTACCTTTTCCCACATGGAACAGCAGATCTCCCGCCTGCTGTAGGCACAGGGTTCGACCTGGCGCTATCCCTCCGCTTTCCGGGGGATACCGCCGGCGGGTTCGCGGACCATAACCTGGATGCGAGTGCCGGTGATCAGGGGGGTCACTCCTTTCCTCCCCTGATTGCGCGATTCCTTCCAGGTTATGGCGAGCGACCGCAGGTGGCGACAAGCCCGGGTTGGAACGCCCTCAGCTTCCGGAGCCCGGAAGTCGGGTGCCAGGCGTCCAGGGGCCCTTCCTCTTTCGACCCTGGACAAACGGCGCCCCTTCCGGGTAACGGAACTGCATGGGACCATGCTATTGCCCCGTGCCCACAGCAGAATTGCCGGAGCCCGGATGCCGGGTGTGGTTCGGAGCGGGATTTCCTCCATTGTCTCGATCCGCATTGCGCCCCATCCGGGTGAAGGTGCGCACCCCGTGCAAAAATGTGGCGCGTTCGGCACCCTGTTTTTTGGCCTTGCCGCAGTCGCCCCGAAGTTCCATCCCGGACAACAGGGAGGAGCACGCCCCTGCCAGGCACACATCAAAGAGATCCACGTCATCGGCAAGCTACTGGTCAGCAGCCACGTCCACGTGTATTTTGGGCGGAACAGCTCAGGTACAAATAAAACAAAAAGACCAACAGCTCTGTCTTCTTGAGCTGTTGGTCTTTGTTGGTGGTGCTCCAGGCAGGATTCGAACCTGCGGCACCAGGATTAGGAATCCTGTGCTCTATCCACCTGAGCTACTGGAGCGCAATACAGATCCGGCCGGGAAAAAACTGCTGCCCATCCATGCGGGACGGGCAGCAGAAAAGAATGCAATTGAATACTCCGATTATCCCGGCGATGCAAGCACTTCGTTGCATCGGACCGGGCGGCCCCGCCGCGGCTCAGGTCCCGATGGATTCACCGTCAGCCAACGAGTTGGTTCCGTTGAAATCCGGCTGGTCATAATCGGTGTTGACGATACAATTTCGGCCGACCATGGTGCCGGGCGCGATCCGGGCCCGCTTGCCGATCAGGGAAATACCCGAATACAGATGCTTCGGATATTTTCTGTTGATGGTGGTCATGTTCTCGCCATGTCCCACCACCGCATCCTTGCCGACCAGCACCTGCTTGTCCAGAATCGCCAGATCAACCACCGCGCCTTCCTCGATAATGCCGTCATCGAAAATAATGGAATTGTTGACCACCGCGCCCTTGCGCACCTCGACACCGGGCGACAAAACGGAATTGGTGACAATGCCCTCGATCACGCAGCCCGCGGAGATCAACGACGATTCCACCTTGCATCCCGGCAGGAAGCGAACCGGGGCGCGGTCCATGGGCAGATCGCCCTCTTCCTGATTGGGGCGAATCTCCCACTCCTCAGGTGAAATCCCCGAATTGCTTCGCAAGAGGTCCATGTTGGCCTCCCAATAGGCCTGTATGGTACCGACATCGCGCCAGTATCCATAAAAGGGATAGGCATAGACCCGGTCATCCTGCACAGCCCTGGGGATGATATCCATGCCGAAATCCACCTCGTTGCGGTCGCGGGCCAAAACCCTCAACAAATACGAAGTTTCAAATACATAAATCCCCATGGATGCCAGATTGGTCCGCGGCACCTTGGGTTTTTCTTCCCAATCGACGATGCGGTTGTCGTTGTTGACGATGCCAGCCCCAAACTGGTGGATATCCTTTTTGGGCACCACCATCATACCGATGGTAATATTCGCCTTCTTGTACTGGTGGTACGAGAGCATGGCCTTCAGATCCATGCGGTAGATATGGTCGCCGGAGAGAATCACCACCTGATCGGACGGGTTGGCCATAATAAAGTCGATGTTTTGCCGGATGGCATCAGCCGTGCCCTTGTACCAGTCGGCATCCTGAGAGCCCGTGCGTGGAGGAAGGATCTTGATCCCGCGGGTCCGTCCGGTAAAATCCCAGGCCGAACCGTCGCCGATGTGGGACATCAGCGAAAGCGGTTTATATTGGGTCAATACGCCCATCCTCCTCAGACCGGAGTTCATGACATTGGACAGACTGAAATCGATAATTCGGTAGATCCCGCCGAAGGGAACAGCCGGTTTGGCCCGGTGACCGACAAGAATATTCAGACGGCTGCCTATTCCACCGGCAAGAAGAAGGACCAGGGTATCGCTGTTTTCTCTCATTTCAGTTCCTCCCCGTCAGACAGCCCGCTGATGTTTTTCCATTTTTCAGACGGAATCCGCGGCGCGACCGAACAGCCGCAGCCGATACAGAACCCCGCCGGAATATTGTTGTTCCAGCCGATAACGCTGACCCGCTGTTGTTCCTCTTCTCCCTCGGGTTTGCCGATCTGCACGCCCCGATTGAAAACCGTGTTCACATCGCTGACAACCTTGTGCAAGCGCGCATCCTGCTTGATGATGTTGTCAAACAGGACGATCGAATCATGCACCTCCGCGCCGGGGGCCACATGCACTCCGGGGAAGAGGATTGAATTGCGCACCGTACCCTCGACGATACAGCCGTTATAGGCCATGGAGTTGTCCAGCGATCCCCGGGGTCCGATCTTGACCGGCATACGGTCGGCAATGTTGCAGTGTTCCAGGTTGGTCCGGATTCCCCATGCCTCCAGATTGATCCGGGGGGAAGGTCCAAGCAGGTCCATGGAGGTCTGCCAGTACTCCTCAATGGTTCGGGTATAGCCCCAATATCCCCTGAACTTGTAGCCGTAAACCTTCATCTGCTGTTCCATCATCATCGGGATGATGTCCCGGCCGAATTCATACGAGTCGGTCTGCTGGTTCTGTTTCAGCACCTCATAGAGCACGGCTGGTTTGAAACAGTACACGGTCAACGAAGCCCACTGGCCCTTGGGTTCGGCCGGTTTTTCCTCATAGGAAAGGACCCGGCCGCCCTCCACTCCCTCGTCCGCGATTTCAGCCACACCGAATCGTGAGGCCGATTCCAGCGGCACCTCGATAAAGGCGGCGGTGAGGTCGGCGTCCCGCTCCTTGTGATAGCTGAGCAACCGCCTGTAGTCCATCTGGTAGATATGGTCACCGGAGAGGATCAACAGAACTGTAGGCGAATAGTATTGAATATAATCAAGATTCTGATACACCGAATCCGCGCTGCCGCGATACCAGTACGGATTCTCGTAATCGGTGAAAGGCGGCAGGATGGAGATGCCGCGATTGCGGCCCACCATGTCCCAGGCCGCGCCTGTGCCGATATGGTTGATCAGGGAGTACGAGCGGTATTGGCTGAGAATGCCGATACGCTCAATACCGGAATGGAGCAGATTCGAGAGAGGGAAATCGATAACCCGCGCAAAGCCGCCGAACGGCACCGCAGCTTTCGGCCTGTAGTGCGTCAGCGCGCCCAGTTCATCGACACGTCCCCCTGCCAGGATCATGGCCAGGGTCGAAGGTCTGTACATAGGACACCGTGCAAAAGAGGTCAGCGCTCCTTGCAGGACGACCGTCACACATGAAGACGCCAACATTGGGAGTTCCTCTCATATATATTGGAATTCCCTTGTCATGCAAGCGATATTTCCGCGGCAACAGACTGAAAACGAAAGGAAATCAGTAAATCAGTAAAACACCCGAAATTTATTTCATGTGCTGGGTGATCAGGCGCATCAGGGTTTTGGTCGTAAACTCCTGCCCCTCCCGCAGCGGCAGATTTTTGAGCGGTGGTTCCGCCCGGGCCGCCTCTTTGTGACCGCCGGCCGGGCCGAAGCGACCGAAGGTTGCCTTGGCCAGCTTACCGGCATTTTTGCGATACCCGTCGCACCGGAAAATCACCACCAGTTTTTCATTGTGTATGCCGGAGACGATAACCCAGTCGAATCCGTCGACATGGTTGAGAAAATCGGCGATGATCACCAGAATGTCGGGGGTGCCCACCTTCCCCAGGTGCACGTAGGCCCGACGTTTGCTGCATTTGAGCTCGTTTAGGGCGATGCGGAAATAGCGGAGTTCGGAACGACGCAGTTCGGTCAGCTCGAATTTCCTGACAAGGTGCAGGTTGGCGATATTGAACAGGTAACGAAAACTGATGCCGTCGGACAGCTGGGTGGTCGGCTTCTGGAAATTCTGGGTATCGACCTTGATCCCGTAAAACAGGGCTGTGGCCAAGGCCACCGACGGCTTGATATTGGCGGCGCGGAGGTACTCCACCATGATGGAGGAGACCGCGCCGTAATCGGATCGGATATCGATAAAATCAGCGGTCCATCCGGTGGTGATCGGATGATGGTCGATGACCACGTTGTAGGTCAGCTTTTCAAAACAGGCCAGATGATTGGGCTGGGAGTCGAGCAGGACCTTTTTCGTGTAATCCTTCATCGACAGGGTGTGCAGCCGCTCGATCGGAATTTTCAGCCGCTCGACCATGGTCAGGTTGTTGAGACGCCGGATTTCGTTGGGATATCCGATGGTCACGCTCGTCACCCGGTAGCTGAGCAACCGCTTCATGGCCATGGCCGAGGCCAAGGCGTCCGGATCGGCGTTGATAACGATGAGCACCGTATCGCTCTTCTCGAAGACGGACCATAATCCGTTCAATCGGGTCAAAGCGGAATTTTTACTGGCACTGCGCGTAACGGTATCGCCAATTTTCTCAAGTCGATTCTGCATGCACCAAGGCTGGAAAGCCATCCGGCAAAAGAAAAAGCGCCGCACGTCGCTGCCGTTTGCGCCACTTACTACTCCGTTACGGCACGTACAACGGCAAGCTGCGGTTATCATCCCCGCGGCGATCAAAGGCGTCCCGACGATGAAGTTTCATGCCTGAAAAACGTCGAATCAAGCGACTAGTCTACACAGGGACAAAGAGAAGTGCAAGCGCCCTTTTCCAAGCTTTTGCCCAACAGGTTGCCCTTGACTGAACCCGCGGCAAAGGGTACTGAAGAAAAGATTTGCGGCATGGACAGCCTCCAGCGCCGTGCCGCCCAAACGCCTTGCGCTCATCTCAGCAACACGACCCCCATGCTCCTGCTCTCTCGTTATATTCTTGTCCAGTTCATCCGGAATCTCGGCATGATCACGGCAAGCTTCATCACCTTGTACCTGTTGATCGATTTCTTTGAAAAGATCGACAACTTCATGGAAAAAGGCAAATCCCTGAGCCTTGTCGCCTCGTTTTTTCTTGCCAATATCCCCTACGTCATCGATCTGATGAGCCCGGTCTGCATCCTGCTGGCCGGGGTCGTCACCCTGGGCATTCTCAACCACAGCAATGAACTCATCGCCCTGAAGGCCTGCGGCATCCCTTTAAAAAAAATCATTTATCCCATCATCGGCGCGGCCATGGCCTGCATTGTCCTGCTGCTGGCCATGGCCCAGTGGATTCTGCCGGTAACGATCAGCACGACCAACCATATCTGGAACAAAGAGGTCAAGGGCAAGCTCCCCCTGGGCATTTACCGGAACGGGCGCTACTATTACCACGGTGCCCAGGGATTCTATTCCTTTTCCCGTCCCGATCCGCAAAAAAACGAATTCCGCCATTTTTCCTACACCGTCTGGTCGTCCGAATACAGCACCCAACTCCTGATCGCAGCGAACACCGCCATCTGGAGCGACGGCACCTGGACCCTGCATGACGGTCAGCTGCAACGCTCCGACGAAGCGGGACAGCTGCGCACCGAAATGTTCACGAGCCGCGTCTTCGGATTTCCCGAGGTTCCGGACGATTTTTTCGTTCCCGCCTACCGTTCGATGGAGCTTTCCCTGGCCCAGCTGTACCAGGAAACCCAGCGCGCCCGGACCGACGAGGAACAAGCCCGGGCCTGGTCCATGCTGTACGGCAAAATCTCCTACATCTTCCTGGGGTTGCCGCTGTTACTCCTGGGCCTGCCGCTGGTGCTGATCGTCTACCGGAACTGGGGCCGCGACCTGTCGCTGGCCATCCCGGTCAGCTGCGCCATGGCCTTTGCCTGCTGGGGAGGCTACACCATCCTGCAATCGCTGGCGCAGGCCGGGTATATCCCCCCCCTGGCGGCAGCCCTATCTGTCCATGTGGCGGTGGGCGGTCTGGGGCTTTTTCTTCTGGCCAGAGAGGAGCTCTGATGTCCCCCCGGACAGGCATTGTCGGCGTGCCCCCGTGGTCCGTGATCGATGAGCTCAACCGCATGGGGGCCACGATCGTCGATCTCGACGAACCACAGGTCCGGGCCCCCATCGACCAGACCTCAGCCCGCATTCCCCAGGTCTACTGCGCCATCCTGCGCACCGTGGTGCTCAACTGCATGCACCTGCCGCTGGACCGGATCTACATCGACGTCGGGCCAGGAAAATGCAACAACGCCCTGCACGTCGCCGACATCCTCGAAGACATGCTGCCCATTCCGGTCATCCGAACCCGCAATCAGGACACCCGCCGTTTCGGTAACCCCCTGTGCACGGCCCGGATGCCGCTCATGCAAAAAATCAGCCGGATAACCCAAAGCGTGCAGTCGGCCGCCGCCCACGATCCACTGCCCGCCTGCACGCCGAGCTGCGCCTTTTGGGGAGTGCCGCCCCGCGATTTCAGCCTCCTGACCGCTTTTCCCGACACCACCCACGTGTTCGGCTGGACTCGCTGCATGGAAAACAAAACCCCGGCAGACCTGGAGCTTGAACACCTGTTCGATCCGGCCCTGCCCACCGTCTTCTTTGCCCAGTCGTTTTGCGCCAAAACCGCGCTGGCCCATCACCTGGCCACCCGCCATCCCCGAAGCCTGGCCATTGATTGCGATGTCACCCCAACCAGCTCCGCCAAGGCCAAGATCGAAGCCTTTCTCGAACTCTCCGGGGTTCTCCCCGGTATTCACGTCCATGCTGCTGGCTGATTTCGGCACCTCCTACTGCAAGCTGCTTGATCGGGAAAGCGGCGATCCGCCCCGCGTCGTCCCGACCCGGGAGCTCGCTCCGGGATTCCGCGCCGACCTGGCAACCGGCCACAACGCGCCCCGCAGAAGCACATCGAGCATCAACGAACTGACCGCCCTGGCCCGGGGAGGACAGAGGCTGATCAGCCAACCCGATTTCGTGGTCCTCGATTGCGGCAGTCGCGACATCAAGTTCGTCCGTTTTCAGGACGGCAAGGTGGCGGATATGGGCTGGAACGCGGAATGCGGCGCCTCCATGGGCTTCACCATCGAGCTGCTGGCCGCCTACTATCAGCTCGACTATGCAACCATGCAGGCGCCGCCAGCGGGTTTTTCCGTCACCTGCGGTGTCCTCGGCATGAGCCGCATCTTCGACGCCGTCATCGCCGGTTCGTCTGAAACCGAAGCGGTTGCCCGGTTTGTTCGCGGTATTGCCCACAACGCCTATCGCTTTGCCGGGGAACCGGACGAACTGTTTCTCTCCGGCGGCCTGTGCGAGAACCCCCTTTTTGTCGCCTGCCTGCCCTGCACAGTGCATCTTCTGGGCCGTTTTGTTCTCCTCGAAGGACTGATCGCCAGCCTCGACACCCCTGCCCCCTGAACTGTGCATAAAAAAGCCGGGTATCAGCTGATACCCGGCTTTCAACCTGTTCCCGGAAAGGACAGCCATCAAGCCGCCCCTCTCTTATTTCTTCCCCGTCTCAGCGGCAGCGCCCTCTTTTTCCGGGGGCTGCACTTCAAGCAGCTCGACCTGGAAAATCAGCATCGACCCGGGCTCGATCACCGGCGGGGCCCCCCGATCGCCGTAGGCAAGATCCGGCGGAACATACAACTCATATGAACCACCCGTCTTCATCAGCAGCAGGGCCTCCTGCCAACCGGCAATCACCTGATCGACCTGGAAGACCGCCGGTTCATTGCGCTTGTAGGAGCTGTCGAATTCGGTTCCGCCCAGCAGACTGCCCTTGTACTGCACCTTGACCGTATCCGTGGCTTTGGGCTGCGCGCCCTTGCCCTCCTTCAGCACCTTGTACTGCAAACCGGAAGCGGTCTGGACCACTCCTTCCTTGCCCTTGTTTTCTTGCAGAAACTTGGCGGCGGCGTCCCGGTTCTTCTGTACCATGGCCACGGTCTTCTGAATCTGCCGCTCCTGCTGACGTTTGTCGAAATCCTGCTGAATGGCGGTTATTTCCTCAGGGGTGAGCCGAGGCTTGTTGCCTTTGATGCCGTCAACGATCCCCTGATGCAACATATCCAGGTCAAACGGCTCTTCCAGGCCCTTGAAGTATTCACCCAGATCCAGCCCCATGGCGTAGCCCAGCTTTTGCTCATCCGTTTTCAGCTCGCCACTTTTTTCGGCGGCATGCGCTGTTGCCATGATACACAGCAGGACCAACAGGCCCAACACATATGCTCTCATACACGACTCCTTTTCCCTCTGCTTTCAGGACAGATCCCCCATCCCCTCAAATCAACGCAACTCTACACACTCTTTTTCCCAAAGCGCCGCATCTTTTCTCGCGGCACGAATGTATATCGGCCCGCGCCATACACGCCCGTTCCGGTTCCCGGCACCATCCCTATCGTTCAAAACCTTCCCGCTGTTCGGCAAGCGCCGTCAACCCCGCATGTTTCCAAAACCGCCTCTTCCACCCGTCTCCCGCGGCCACGAGAGAACAGGGACGCCCTGCCGCGCAGCCGGGCACGACAGGGCGCGGGCGCAACGGTCCGGCTACTCTTACAAGGCGCAGATCTCCTGCCCGCTCAAGAGCGTAAACCCGTTATTTCGCATCACGTCAACCGCCTTGTCCATATCGTCGAAACGAAAAATCAGCACGGCATTGCTGCCGCTTTTGTTGACAAAGGCGTACATGTATTCGACATTCAACCCCGCCTCGTTGGCCACCTTGAGCACACCGGCCAGGCCGCCGGGCTTGTCGGGCACCTCGACCGCAATCACGTCGGTTTTGCTCACCGTGAAGCCGCTACCGCGCAGAACCTGCCGCGCCAGGTCGACCTTGTCCACAATCACCCGCAGAATCCCGAAATCGGCCGTGTCAGCAACCGCCAAAGCACGGATATTGATTTCGTGTTCCGCCAGAATCCCGGTAATGTCGGCCAAGCGGCCGGACTTGTTTTCAATAAAAACTGCAATCTGTTCTATGCGCATACCGCCTCCTACTTCGTTTAGATGGTACGCCGGTCGATCACCCGTTGCGCCTTGCCATCAGAGCGCTCAATGGAACGGGGTTCCACCAGTTTTACCTTGCACGTCACACCAATCATATCCTTGATATTGGCCTGCACCGTGCGAGTCAACTCTTCCAGGCGACGAATCTCGCCGGAAAAATACTTCTCGTTCACTTCGACCAGCACCGACATCACATCCAGACTGCCCTCGCGGGTGACCTCGATCTGGTAATGCGGCTCCACTCCGCTTGTCCCCAGCAACACGCATTCCACCTGGGACGGGAAGACATTCACTCCGCGGATGATCAGCATGTCATCGGTGCGCCCCCGCACCTTCTCCATCCGCACCAGGGTCCGGCCGCAGGCACAGGGCTCAAGAAAGAGCCGGGAAATATCCTTGGTCCGGAAACGGATCAGCGGGAAGGCCTCCTTGGTCAGGGTGGTGAACACCAACTCGCCCACCTCACCGTACGGCAGGGGTTCCAGGGTCTCGGGGTCGATGACTTCGGGCAGGAAATTGTCTTCGAGGATGTGCATGCCGTGATCTGCATGCATGCACTGCATGGCAACACCGGGCCCGATGATCTCGGACAGACCATAAATATCGACGGCCTTCTTCAATCCCAGCTTCCGCTCGACCTCAAGCCGCATCTGCTCGCCCCACGGTTCGGCGCCGTGAATCCCGACCCGCAAGCGCATCATCTCCGGCGTGATACCGGCATCGGCCATCGCGTCCGCCAGGTTGAGGGCATAGGACGGAGTGGAGAGCAACACCGTGGAGCCGAAATCCCGCATGACCATGACCTGGCGCTTGGAGTTGCCGCCGGACACGGGAATAACCGTGGCGCCCAGGGCCTCGATCCCGTAGTGGGCACCGAGGCCGCCGGTGAACAAGCCGTACCCATAGGCGTTGTGGACGATATCGCCCTTGACCACCCCGGCCATCCGCAGGCAGCGAGCCATGATCGAGGCCCAGAGCTGGATGTCCCCCTGGGTATAGCCGACCACGGTCGGCTTGCCGGTGGTGCCGGACGAGGCATGGAGGCGGATGATCTCGTCCATGGGCACGGCAAAAAGGCCGAAGGGATAGTTGGCGCGCAGGTCGTCCTTGGACATAAAGGGCAGCAGGCGCAGATCCGCCAGGCTCTGGATGTCGTCGGGGCGAACGCCGGCCTGGTCCATCTTGTCCCGATACGGAGGCACCTTCGCGTACACCCGGCGCACCAACTTCCGCAGGCGTGCCAGCTGGATGGATTCCAGTCCGGCGCGAGGCAGCGTTTCTATCTCATCCCAGATCATCTCCAACCCCGGGCCCCCCTTTTCGGTTCATTTCTGCACAATGCTCCGCCCCGCAGCAAAGGCCTTCTTGTTGACCTCGCGGAACCGTTCCTTGATCGTGGTGTCGATCGCCTCGAAAAAGATCCCGGAATCCGCGGACAAAAAGCAGGACATGGCCCCGACCATGGCCACGTTGACCGTGCGCAACTCACCCACCGAACGGGCCACGGCAAAGGCGTCGATGGCCACCACCTTGATGTTCCGGGAGGCAAGCTCATCGAGGATGTCGTCGGGATAGGCGGCCTTGCCCAGGGCTACCGAGGGCGGCAGGATCTTCTGGGTATTGACCACGACCACGCTGTTGCGGTGCAGATAGGGCAGATACCGGACCGCCTCCAGAATTTCAAAGGCAACCAGAATATCCGCACGCCCCCGCTCGATCAGCGGAGAATACACCTTCTTGCCGTAGCGCAGATGCGCCTCCACCGAGCCGCCCCGCTGGGCCATGCCGTGCACTTCGCTCTTCTTGACATCAAACCCTGCCGCCAGCTGGGCATAGGCGGTCAACTCGCTCGCCAGCAGGATGCCCTGACCGCCCACACCGGAAAAGAGAATATTGCCGCTCTGTTTCATTATTCCGCCTCCTTTCTGGTGATCGCGTCGAACTTGCACACTGCGGCACACTGTCCGCATCCGTTACACTGTACCTCGGTGATATGGGCAAAGCCTTTCTGCTTTTCCCGGTACCCCTTGGCCACGGCCTCTTCCGGGGTCAGAGGATGCCAGCTGATCGCCGGGCAGCCCATCTGCACGCAGAGGCTGCAACCGGTGCAGTTCTCTTCACGGGTAAAGTACACCGGCTTCTTGCGCCGCACCTCTTCCGGCAGCAGCACGCAGGGCGCGCGACTGATGATCACCGAGGGCTCGGCCGTCTCGATTTCCTCTTTCAACACAGTGCGGGTCGCCTCGATGTCGTGCGGATTGACCACGCGCACCCGCTTAACACCCACGGCGCGACAGAGCTGCTCCAGATCGAGCGCGGGCGCGTCCTCGCCGAGGATCCTCTTGCCGGAGCCCGGATTATGCTGATGCCCGGTCATGGCGGTGGTGCGGTTGTCCAAAATGATCACCGTGGCGGTGGAACCGTTGTAGACGATGTTGAGCAGACCGGTCATGCCGGAGTGCATGAACGTCGAATCGCCGATCACCGCAACGATCTTGCCGTCGCCCGCCCGTCCCAGGGCCTGGGACAACCCGTGGGCCATGGTCACGGACGCGCCCATGCAGACGCTGGCGTCCATACACGAGAGCGGCGGCAGAAACCCGAGGGTATAGCAACCGATATCGCCGCAGACAAACACGTCTTTCACCTTGGAGAGGCTGTAGAACAGCCCACGGTGCGGACAACCGGCGCACATGTTCGGCGGCCGCATCGGCAGGGAGATGGGTTCGAACACCTCGCCGACCGTTTCGGGGAGAAGGGCCTGACGGACGATGAACGAGTTCAACTCGCCCTGGTTGGGCAAGAGCTCCTTGCCCCGGCAGGGAATGCCCATGGCCTTGATGTGGGTTTCGAGAAAGGGATCGAGCTCCTCGACCACGATCACCTCTTCGACCGAGGCCGCGAACGTGCGGATCATCTGTTCCGGCAGGGGCCAGACCATGCCCAGTTTGAGCACGGGCGCGTCCGGAAAGACCTCTTTCACGTAGTTGTACGGCACCCCGGAGGTGATGAAACCGCGCGGACCGCTCCCGGGCTCGATCCGGTTTTCCGGCAGGGTTTCCGCCAGGGCGCGGGTCTCTGCCATTCGTTTTTCCACGGCCCGCCGACGAACAATGGCGTTACCCGGCAGCATGACCAGTTTGGCCGGCGACTTCTCGATCGAGGCTTCCGCTACCGCGCAGCGCTTCCCCTTCTCGACCACGCCCTTGACGTGGGAGATGCGCGAGGTGATGCGCATAATCACCGGCGTGTCGAGCTGTTCGCTCAGCTGGTAGGCGGTGGCCATCATGGTCTTGGCTTCGGCCGGATCGGACGGCTCCAGCATGGGCAACTTGGCCGCATAGGCATAGTTCCGGTTGTCCTGCTCGTTCTGCGAGCTGTGCATCTGGGGGTCATCGGCATTGATGATGACCAGCCCTCCCCGGACACCGGTATAGGACGAGGTGAACAAAGGGTCGGCGGCAACATTGAGCCCGACATGCTTCATGGTGGCCAGGGCCCGCACCCCGGCAAACGAGGCGCCGATCGCCACTTCCAGTCCCACCTTTTCGTTGGGCGCCCACTCGGTATACACGCCCTCATAGTGGCTGAGATTGCTCATGACCTCGGTCGACGGCGTTCCGGGATATCCCGAGGCCACCTGCACGCCGGCTTCCCAGGCGCCCAGGGCAATCGCTTCATTTCCGGAGAGCCACACCTGTTTTTCCCTATCGAATCTCACCTTGTTCCTCCTCTCGCGTCCCGGACGCTACGGTTTCGGGATGCGTGGCGGGTCATCCGAAAACAAAACCACCCTCCGAACAACGCCCCGGCAACATCCCATTTTGTGGCTGCACACATACATTGAATTGCCTTGATTCGGCAAGTCTTTTTCCCGCTGGCGGACCGTATCCCCACCAATGGGTTATCACTTCGATTGCAAGTCCGATGCAGTCTCGATCCATAGACGGGAGCGGGTATGATCGCGTTCCAGATCCTGCACCAGCACCACCAGCTCAAAAGATTGCAGGAACCGAACCAGCTCCTGATTGAACCGGGCAAGACTGATCCCCTTGGTCTGCACCAATAACGAACCCAGCCAGTTCGCCATCATCCCGGCCCGATCGGCCATGCGCTGCGGATGCAGCACCAGGACATTCGCATTCGCCTCCCGGATTGCCTCTGCGATCCCGGATTGCACCGCGTCGCTCACCGCCCCGGCCGGACGCGCCTGGTCGTCGCCCGCCGATCGGGCAAGGGCACGGGCCGCCTGACGGCTGGTACTCAGAGAGGCCAGCTGTTCGGTGAACAACAGCGAGGGCTGGGCCAGTTCATGGGGCAGCAGCGGCCAGGTGGTGATGGTTCGGCCGCCGACCTCCTCCTGTTCGATAACGGCCGAACCGGTCGCGGCCATGGCGCTTCGCAGCCGATCGGAAAACGCACCAGCCATGGTCTTATCGCGCACATCGACAAACAGGGTCATCCGGGGCGCGGGGAACAGGCCGGTATTGACCAGGTCTTCCAATACCAGTCCCCAGCCGGGCCCCAAAGCCTGTCCCGCCTCAGCGGGAGAGGAACCCAGCGTCTTCTTCACCCAGGTTTCCACCTCGGTCCGGACGGCCGCATCCGCAAACAGGTTCTGCACCAAAATCTCGGGCAGACAGGTGGCGGACCAGAGATAGATCAGGCTCTCCTGCTGCAAAAGATGCAGGGAGCGGTTCTTTGCCGTGGCCGACGCCTCGATCATGGCCTGTAGCGGCGGCTGGAACGGCCCGGGCCCCAGGTTGGTCCGGGAAATGCCTTCCAACCCCTGCCTGGTGCGCCGCAACTGACCATAGGAGGCAGCCATGTCGCTTAGCAGCAGGGCTACTTCCCGCCACTCGCGCTCAGGGCTGGCTGCCAGCAACGCGGCCATCCTGCGTATGTCCACATAATTGCGGGCCTGAAACCGCTTGCCTGATACCGGAGTCCAAAAACGCTGCGCTCCGGCAAAGCCGGGACCCTGCACCAGGGAGGGCTTGCCGCTGCGCGCCGTTTCCACACAGACAAAAATGGCCTGCGGAGAAAGGCCCAGCAACAGGGTATCGTCTTCGCTCAGGGCATAGAGGGTTGTCACCGGGTCCAGCGGCAAGCGCAGCAGGTCCAGGCCGTTGAAGGCTTCCCGGCCGACCTCCCGGCCAGCCGCCAACCGGGCAAACAGGTCGGCAGCGCCGGCGCCCGGACTGCGGCCCAGCACCACCAGGCTGTCGCGCAGGGCATGGGCTGGTTGCCGGGCAAAAGCTTCGGCATCGACCGGCAACAGGGCCAGCACCGCGTTGCCGCCGAAAACCGCGCGAAAGACAGGGTTCCGCGCAACCTCCGCCATTGTGGCGGCGGTCCGCTCATATTCGGCTGCCAGGGCAGGATCGGCGTTCAGTTCCCGCACCACCTCGCGCACCGTCTCTGCCGCCAGCAGGCGTCCAAGGGCCGATTCAGCGAAATGATCGGTCAGATCGTTGAGATGCACCAGCTGGACCAGCGCCAGGGTTTCTTCCGGTACAAAACGACCGGCAATCTCGGTGTTGTCGCGCGGCCACAGCAGCACCGTCGCTCCAATTGCCAGCACGACAACCAGCCCAGCCAGCAGAAGCCAGACCAGGCGGGGCACACTCCGACGAGGCTGCGGCCGTTGCCCGACACGGATCGACGGGGACGATATTCGTCTTCGATTCATTGATACGCGCATACCCTTCCCGAACCGTCAGCCGTTGTCGGCCGCATGTTGTTGTTCAATCCTTTCCATGGCCTGCTGCGCCTCCTCCCATCTCTGGTAGGCGCGCTCCAGGTGACGTTCCACCTGTCCGTACTCCTTGCTGGTTTCAGCCCATCGGGCCTGGTCGCCGTACAAATCGGGATCGGACATCAGGGCCTCCAGTTCAGCCTTGCGCTGTTCCAGCTGTTCGATCTCGCGTTCGGCCTCATCGCTCTTTTTCTTCCAGGGACCCAGTTTCCGGCTGAGCTGCTGGCGCTCCAGGGCCCGCTGCCTCCGTTGCGCTTTTCTGTCGCCGCTGTCGGCTGCTCCAGGGGTCTTCTCCGCAGCAGAGGCGGTCGGTGCGGCTTCGTTGTCGTCCTTGCCTCCGGCCTCGTCGGTCTCGTTTATGCGCCGCCATTCCAGATAATCGTCCACATTCCCCTCGTGGATCACGGCCCGTCCGTTTCGGATCTCCAGCACCTTGTTGACAAACGAGTTGACGAAAAACCGGTTGTGGGACACCACGATCACCGTGCCCTCGTATTGATTCATGGCCTCCTGCAGCACTTCCTGCGAACTCATGTCCAGGTGGTTGGTCGGCTCGTCGAGCAGCATCAGGTTGGCGGGCCGTACCAGCATCCGGGCCAGGGCGACGCGTGATTTTTCACCACCCGACAGTACCCGCACCTGTTTTTCGACCTCGTCGCCGGTGAAAAGAAACGCCCCCAGCAGGGAACGAACCTGGGT
Source organism: Desulfobulbus sp. (assembly GCA_050952385.1). Classification (GTDB taxonomy): domain Bacteria; phylum Desulfobacterota; class Desulfobulbia; order Desulfobulbales; family Desulfobulbaceae; genus Desulfobulbus. Next base: position 1,140,002 of record JBMNKV010000001.1, read on the forward strand.
GATGCTCATGTCCACGGCCGTATGATAGACCGTGTCGAGGATCGACAACTCGCCGGCCAGTTCCTGGGCCTGATGCTGGCCGAAATAGGACAGGATCACGTTATGCCCGAGTTTGATCTCGCCTTCGGCCGACTCGATCCCGGCCAGAATCTTGAGCAGGGTCGTTTTGCCAGCACCGTTGACCCCAACCACCGCCAGCTTGTCGCCGCGTTGCAGGGAAAATCCGACCTGGTCAAACACCAGCTTGCCCTGGTACTGCTTGCGTACCCCCCGCAAGGCAAGGACATCCCGACCCGATGGGGCTGCCGGCGGAAAATGGAACTGGATGGTTCGCTCGCTCTCCGACAGCTCGATCCGCTCCAGCTTTTCCAGCTGCTTTACCCGGCTCTGCACCTGCCGTGCCTTGGTGGACTTGGCCCGGAACCGGGTAATAAAACGCTCGGACTGACGAATCATGGCCTGCTGATTTTCGTAGGCAGCCCGTTCCAGTTCAAGACGTTGTGCCTTCTCCACCAGGTAATGCGAATAGTTGCCCCGAAAGACCGAAAGCCGCCCCAAACTCAGCTCCCAGGTGATGGCGGTCACCCGGTCGAGAAAGGCGCGGTCATGAGAGATGATGACCATGGCGCCCTGATACTGGAGCAGAAAGTCTTCCAGCCAGGTCAGCGAGTCGAGATCCAGATGGTTGGTCGGCTCGTCGAGCAGCAGCAGGGAGGGCCGCTTCAGCAACAGCTTGGCCAACAGAAGCCGCATGATCCAACCGCCGGAAAACGTGTTCACCGGGCGCTCCAGATCGGCGGCGGAAAAACCGAGCCCGAACAGCACCCGCTCTATCTGGGGACGAATGCGAAATATATCGCTGCCCTCCAGCTGATGCTGCAACTCGCCCTGCTGTTCGAGTAACGCCTCGATTTCCGGGCTGTCCGGATCGATCAGGGCCAGTTGCTCACTCACCCGGCGCAGGGCATCCTGCTGGGCAAGCACATCGTCAAAGGCGGATTCAGCCTCGGCAAAGAGACTGCGCCCGCTGAGATCGGCGGTCACCTCCTGCGGCAGATAGGCCACGGAAAACCAGGACGCGCGGTTGAGGATTCCCGGATCGACCCCATGTTCGCCGCACATGATCCTGAGCAGGGTCGATTTGCCCGCGCCGTTGACCCCGACCAGGCCGACCCGGTCGCCGGGATGAATCTGGACCGACACATCACGAAAAATATGTTTGCTGCCGTATTGCAGGCAAAGACCGGTCAGACTGAGCATGAGGCTATCGGCGACAAAGAGGAAACAGGAACAGGATCACCCGCCGGAAATATCGACAAATATCGACACAAGGCAACAGCCACACGGAATCCGGCCGAAATGGCAAAAAAGACAATGGAGAAGCGCGACACTGCGCCGGAATCGCTGTCCGGACCGTGGAGGAAAATCCGGACACGCATGCCGCAGCGCACCCTTCTAGCTGCGGGAACGCCGCACGGCCCATCCCTACCATCGGAACCCGTACCCGTCAAACCGTTTTTTCCCGGCAACCGCCGCTGCACGGCTCCCTGGCGGAATGCAGGCAATCAACCCTGCTGCTCAAGATACGCCAAAGCGGCACGGGCCGCCAACTGCTCGGCCTCCTTCTTGCTGGAGGCCCTGCCCTGACCAAGCTCCTCACCCTGGAAGGCGACCAGCACCGAAAACATTCGGGCATGGGCCGGTCCTTCCTCGCCGGTCAGGATATATTCCGGCCCCTCGTTGAACCGTTCCTGCAGCAGCTCCTGCAACGAACTCTTGGCATCGGCGCAGACCAGTTCATCCTGATGCTGGTCGATATGCGGCTCGAAAAAACAGCGCACAAAAATCTGCGCCTTCTCGTACCCTCCGTCCAAAAACAGGGCGCCGACCAAGGCCTCGTACGCACTGGAAAGAATGGAAGGCTTGTCCCGACCATTGGATGAATCTTCACCCTTGCCCAGAAGCAGATACCGCCCCAGATCAATTTCCCGCGCGCGCTCGGCCAGACCATGTTCATTGACCAGGGCCGAACGGATCCGGGTCAGCTTGCCTTCCCGCATCTCCGGGAAACGAGTAAACAGGATGAAACCGACGATCAAATCGAGCACCGCATCGCCCAGAAATTCCAGGGTTTCATTGTGCGATCCCTCGTCGAGTTGTTCAAACGCAAAAGAGCTATGAATCAGGGAAAGCTGCAACAGGCGCGGATTGTTGAATCGATACCCGATCCGCTCTTGCAGCTCGTGCAAGGCCTCCTCATTGTCTTGCAACAGAGCCTCGATCGTGGTTCCCATGAATTCGATTTCCCCTTGTAAAAATAAATATTCATGATAAGTTGGCCCAACTATGGCGACGTAGCCAAGCGGTAAGGCAGTGGTCTGCAAAACCATTATTCAGCGGTTCAATTCCGCTCGTCGCCTCCAAAGACAGAAAAAGCGGTCACAGGATATCTTGTGACCGCTTTTTTTATGGGCCGCCAGCTATGTACCTGATAGCAGGAAGGAGGTCAAGCGCGGGACAAAAAAAGGAAGCCAGGCACAATGGCCGAACGTGCCAACGATGATCAACCGGTTATGGTTATGAGAGGATAGCTCGCTTCAACGATATGGTGCGCACTGTTTCGTCCCAGCACGCTTGAATACAACAAAAATTGCTCCACAGGAAAGGGCGGCAAGGCAACGAGCGCATGTTCTCGCAGGTAGGCCCCCTGCCGGGCCGAAGCCGCGCCTCGCAGTCGCCCCAAGGTAACATGCGGCGCGAACTTCCTGTTTTCCGGACGAAACCCGAGCAGAAACAGACGGCTGGTGATGGCACGCTGCAACTGTAGCAGAGGCGGGGTGCGCTCTCCCCCGACCCAGACAACCCTTGGGTGGCCGCGTGGCGGAAAAAAGCCGACCCCCCGCAAGTGCATGTCAAAAGGCGCGGCCTTCACCGCGGCAAGGCCTTCCCGAATATCCAGAAACGCGTCTCCGTCAACCTCACCGATAAACGAGAGGGTCAGGTGGAACTGGTCTGGCGAAGTCCAGCGAACATCGCGCAACCCGCAACACAGGGAAACAAGCTGTTGCCGAATGGTCTCCGGCGGGTCCAGGGCGACAAAGAGCCGTTTTTTCACAGTATTTCCTCCTCTACCAACCCGCAAAAATGGGCAGCGGAACGCAAGGAGCGCAGACCTTGGCCCTTCCTTCGATGTACCGGGGAGCATTCCGGAGCACAAGAGAAAAAAGTTGATAACAAAGGGCTTGCAAAGTCTTCTCCGGCAACAGAGCATGCCTTGGAGGCCACGGAACAACAACCCGGATCTTGCCTTCTTTCCGGCCCTATGATCGCAAGGGGATTTCTTGTCGCTATCTCTGCCGGTCTCCCCTCGTCTCTTTGCTGATTATCGCCCGCCCCGATTAACCAGGCAACGAGCACCGTCCTGGCTGGGATGATCTGGGTGTTTGGCCGTCAATCGAAACGGGCAAATTTGAATGCGCCCGCAGGGGGCGCGACGATGAGGGACAGGTATTCCTGCAAGATGACAAAAGACTGATCGTACTCTGGCGGGACGGGAAGCTGTACAGGGCCGCGCTGAAAAGGACAGCGGATGGAACAGACTGAGGTCGGTCGTCAATAGTGGACACCAAATTGGCCGGTGATTTTTCTCTGTTCATAAAAACATCGCTCAAAGGCAGCAGGTGAGAGATAGCCAAGTTTTCCCTGTCGCCGTTGCCGGTTGTAAAAGATTTCGATGTATTCCGTGATCTCCCGCATAGCCTGCTGCCGGGTTTCGTATTGCCGATGAAAAACAAGCTCGGTCTTGAGCGTGCCCCAAAAACTCTCCATCGGGGCGTTGTCGTAACAGTTGCCCTTGCCGCTCATCGAGGCGCGCATCCCAAAGCGGTTCAGCAACTCTCTGAACGTTCGGGCGCAGTACTGGCTGCCGCGGTCCGAATGATGCAACAGGCCGGGCTCCGGCCTCTTGGCCTCCACAGCGCGCAGCAGGGATTGGCCGACCAGATGCCTGGTCATGCGCGGTGCCATGGCGTAGCCGACGATCTCCCGGGTATACAGATCCTTGTGACCAGCGAGGTACAGCCACCCCTCCTGGGTCGAGATAGAGGTGATATCGCTCAACCAGACCTCACCAGGCGCCTTTGCCTCGAATTGCTGAGCCAGGAGGTTCTCGGCCACCGGCAAGGTGTGGCCGGAGTTGGTCGTTGCCTTGAACCGCCGCTTTTGCCGGCAGCGTAAGCCGAGTTTGCGGCGCAGGCGCTTGATTCGATGCCGACCAACATGCACCCCGTGCGCCGCCAGATCCCGCTGCAGCCGCTCCGGCCCGTACGTCTCCCGGGTACGGCGATGCGCGGCCTTGATTTCGATCTCCAGACGCGCCTCTTCCCTGGCTCGTCGGGACGGTGGGCGTTTGCGCCAGGCATGGTAACCGCTGGCGGAAACGGTCAAAACGCGGCACAAGAGCGGCAACGGATAGTGAAGTCGCAAGGTGTTGATCATCGCGTACCGTGCAGCGACTCCTTGGCAAAGTACGCGGCGGCTTTTTTTAAAATGTCACGCTCCATTCTGGTAACAGCCAACTCTCGCTTGACCCTGGCCAGCTCTATCTCGACCTCGGTCAGTGGCTTGCGGTTCTTGCCAACCTCTCCCAGTTTACCGGCCTTCGCGGCCCTCACCCAGTTCTCAAGGGTGGACTTGGGCAGGAACAGGCGGGCGGAAACCTCACCTGCCGATTGTCCGTCCTCAAGGACCAGGCGAGCGGCCTCTTCCCGGAATTCTTTGGTGTATCGGCCATATGGAATTTTCTTCATCAGTGACACCTCCATTTTGTTTCCTTATAAATTTGCAAAACTTTGGTGTCCATTTTTTTCAACCTACCTCAGACAACTTCTTTTTGACGCTGTTTTCTACCAGCGAGGATGCGGCAGAACGGGAAGTGGTGAGGAGGTATAAGAGAAGAGGATACGTTGACCGGGGGGAGCGCCTACAAACCCCCTTGCGCTCATCAAGGGCCGCGTGGGCCAAGGCGTCGGCAGGCTTTAGCCGATCCGGTCAACGTGTTCTTAATAGGGTCAGCGCCGAAAAAATAAGGGGACACGCTGGTCACTGGCGGGTCGGCACGCCCGCAAGCGCTCGTCAAGGATAAAAAAATCCAAGGCGTCGGCAGCCTATGGCCGATCTGGACCAAGCGCATCCCCACCGCTATGACGCGGCACCAGGGATCGAACCTGGGACACGGCGAGAAGCGCTAAGGCCTCCCCCCCGCTCTACCACTGAGCCTTATACCGCACTACAGCTTCACGCAGCATAGCTGTAAAAAGGCCGGGAAGCAATACATTTCGGGCGTTCCCACGTGGAAGCATGGGGAACATGAAAAACGATGGGAAAATGCAGGGGGCCTGCCGGAATTGGCGCGGGACAGCCTGCCAATTCTACCGAGTACTGCCGTCGGTTACCGATGAGATCTGGGGTTACGTGGTACGGATCCCAGAAATCATAAGCACTCGACGTTCCGGAATATCAGAGCCTGGATTTTTTAACCGGGCCCGATGTGCCAAAAATGACTAGGCGTGACAGTTGGTAAATATTCAGGCTGAGTAGGATAAGCTCGTTTCCACGCGCCCGCGAGGGGCGCGACGGCCTACACGAAACCCGTGCCATGAACCCAACCAGTTTCAATCCACGCGCCCGCGAGGGGCGCGACCGTTTAGTGTCGGCTGGTGGGCTGAATCGGATGGGTTTCAATCCACGCGCCCGCGAGGGGCGCGACCGAAATCAAGCTGATTGATTTGCGCACTACAAGTGTTTCAATCCACGCGCCCGCGGGGGGCGCGACGCGAGATCATCAACAAGGATAAGGGGACACATGAGGTTTCAATCCACGCGCCCGCGGGGGGCGCGACATGGGGCGCTGTCGGCGCCATCCGCAACTGGGGCGTTTCAATCCACGCGCCCGCGGGGGGCGCGACGCTTACACGGCAACATGCCGTCTTTGCACAACAAAAAAGACACAATCCGCGAAAGGCGGAAATAAGGGCAAATCTGTCACCTCCCCTGCCCTCCCTTTTTCATTTTTTTCTGATAGAGCCAACAGCGCGAAGCTCCCGGAGTTTTCTGTGTACCGGCGCTTCGCGCACCTTCAAAACCACTATATAAGCAGCAAGCCTTCCTGATCAATTCCCGGCTTGGCGCCGACATGCTCAACCCGCTTACGCCAGTTGGCGCCGAGGAAATAAAAACGCAGGCTGTCGGCTTCTTCATCTATTTCCGCGATCAACTGGGAACGCAAAAGCACCCACTGGGCCGGATCCACCAGACATTCAAACACGGAAAACTGCACTCGCTGCCCGTAATTGCGGCACACTCGGGCCACCCGCCGCAGGCGTTTGGCCCCGCCCGGATCGCTTACGCGCACATCGTAGCTGATCAACACCATCATGGCGGTCTCCTATTTCCAGAACAGCGGCGGGTAGCCGTCAAGATCGCCCCGCAAGTGTCGGGCCAGCAAAAGGGCCTGCACATGGGGGAAAAGGCCCAGGGCCATGTTCTCTTCCAGGAAGGGGTGCCTCATTTCCTCCTGCTTGCGTTTCTGGTAGGCGGTCAGCACGGTTTTGCGGGCAGCATCACCAAGGGTGACGGAGCCGCTGCCGCTTTGGGAAAAATCGCGCGGCTGCAACTGCCCAAGGTTGACAAGCGAGAGCGCCAGGCGGTCGGCAAAGGGACGAAATTCTTCCATGATATCAAGCGCGAGACTGGGGCGGCCGGGCCGATCGCGATGGAGGAACCCCACGGCCGGATCCAGTCCCACTCCTTCCAGGGCGGCACTCACATCATGGCGGAGCAGGGTGTACAGAAAGGAGAGCAGACAATTCATCGGATCAAGAGGCGGCCTGCGGTTGCGACCTTCCAGGGCAAACACGTTTTTGTCGCGCAGGATGAGATGATTCAGGGCCTGAAAATAGATGCGCGCTGCATCGCCTTCCAGCCCGCGCACCTGCTCAAGGCTCGGGTTCTGCTGTAAAGCGCGCAGGGCGGCAAAGAGGTGATCCACCGCCGCCTGCACGGCGTCTTCATCCAACTTGCCGCTGTGATCGCGCAGGGCACGCTGTAACACGGTACGGCAATTGGCAATTTTCCCAGTGATGCAGGCCGCGGCCAGGGCGGCAGATGCGGCGGGATCGTCTGCCCGGCGGTATTGCTCGCGCCGCAAGAGCACATTGCCGCTCACCGGCCCCTGCACCCGGGCAAGAAAACGCCCGTTTTCGGTGAGGAAGCTGAGCGCCACCCCGCGTTCCCCGCACATGCCCAGCAAAAACGGACTACAGCCGACATTGCCGAAACAGACAATGGAGGCGAGCGTATGCACAGGCACGCGCAGGGCTGTAGTCTGTTCGATGCGCACAGCCACGGTTTCGCCGTCTTTGGCGAGGTATGCGCCCTGGGTGGTGACAAAAAGGGTGTTGAGCAATTTTTTCATGGAGCGCTCATGCGGTGATCATACGGCGGATATACGCGGCCACGTTTTTTCCGGCGGCCGCTGTGGGCAGACAACGCGGCAAGAGGGAACAGCTTTCACATTTCGGTCCGAATTCGGGGGCCGGGGTTGCATGGCTGCTCAGCAGCGCGTGCAGGGTCTCCGCCGCAGCTTGGGTGGCATGGCGCAGGGCCTGGTCGAACAGTACCGGATAACGGCGCTGTTTTTGGCCGTAGTAGAGCGCACCCTCGGGCACGGTACAGTTCAGCATCTCTTCCAGACACAGCGCCTGGGCGCACAACTGCACCCGATCCGTCTCATCTTTTTTGGGACGACCCCGTTTATACTCCACCGGCAGCGGCAGCCAAAAACCGTCTTCCTGCCGGTGGAATTCCACAATATCAGCCTGACCGCTCAGCCCCAGACGCAGCGAGCGGACAGGCAGGCTGTATTCCACCCGCACCTTGCGACGCGATTCCGCACCCGGCTTGTGCACCCGTTCGTGCATGAGACGGCCTTCGGCGGTAAACAGGTTTTCCCGCCACTCTTGTTCAAGGTGAACCAATGCACATCTTCTGCGACAGTACAGGTAGTGCTGGAGCGCGGAGATCATCACCAGCTCGTCTTCGTCGTACAACTTCGCGGCGTATCCCGGCAGCTTTATTTCTTCCACAAGCTCCTCCAACAGTGCCGCCAATTCGCCCCCAGGCACCGCTTTAAGTTCAAAGGCAAACTGTATCTCCTCTATGCCACGGTTATCGATCTCTGTCTCTCCGTTTTTCCATGGGCCACATTCCGTCAAACCAGGGGCGCCATCAAGCTGCATATGGGACTGGAGGCGATGGGTATCTGCCTGAGTTCCTCGACCTTACGGACGGCAAAAGCCATGAAAGCACGTGGGCCAAACCCTGAAGCCGCCGCCGGACTCTCTCTGTGGCCGTCTTTGACATAATATCAATGTGGCAGGGAAAATGCGCCTGCCTTGTCCGTACCTGGTTTGCTGCTTGCGACGTTTGTGGGCGCGCCGGTCAGCGGTTTGAAAACGATAGTCATTTTTTGAGCTGTTACGGCGCAGTTCTCCAGAAACGGTGGTATGATGTCGGCCAAGATGCGTGGCGATTCCTCGGCAACTCATGCCCATATGCACAAACAATTCGATAACAATAGGTTCTTCCAGTACAAGGCGACTGTGGGAGATGGCGGATCCTTCTGGATGGTTGGCTGTTGGTGCTTCCAACTCGACCAGAATGCCGCTGTGTCCTTGTAACTCCTCACCCCTCCACGGTGGTGCATGTGCAATGAAAATCTACCATCTACCCCTGAATACAAAGGAAGGTGATCATGAAACCATACGAAATTGCTTTGGAAATTGCCGGCCCGACTGCCATGTGGACAAGGCCGGATACCGGGGACTGTCCCGTCAGTTATCCCGCGCCGACCTATTCCGCGGTGAAAGGCATCTTTGAATCAATTTTATGGGGTCCGGCGGTAGAGATCGTCCCGTTTAAAACTGAAATCTGCAAGCCGCTGCATTTTCATAGCTACGTCACCAATTACAACGGGCCCTTACGAGAAAGTGGAACAGAATACCAATTTTTGGCTACCGTGCTGACCGATGTCTGCTACCGGCTGTACGCCCATGTCTATCCAGCTAGGAAAAAGAATACGTTGCCGGAATCCGCGCGGAACTGGGACAGAAAAACCACCTCACCTGGCCATGCCTACGCCGCGATTTTTAAGAGACGTCTAAAAAGTGGTAAATGGTTCACTCTGCCGTTTCTGGGCTGGAAGGAATTTACGCCGTCCTACCTTGGTCCGTTTCGTGAGGAAACATGTGTTGTTACGGATATCAATACAGTGCTGCCATCAATGGTGCGAGAAGTTTTTCCGGACGGATACGAATCACAACGGCGATTTACCTATGACCAAAATGTCCGGATTGAGGATGGAGTCTTGTACTATAAGCTGAAGGGGAGTAGATCATGATTGATGAATTGGTCAAGGCTGCCAAGGCAATGCGAACTGCCGGCATTTCTGTAAAAGACTGGCACCCCAAGCTTAAAACTCAAGTTTCGGGGTTGGTACTAGCAAGCGCGATTTGATAGCCAACCTCTTGAAATACTATCATTTTAACGTGAAAAGCCTTTTGCTTTCCGATACATTTGGATTTACGAAAATACCTAATGATATCAAAAAGAAAAGGCTCAAATGGACCATACTCGAAACTACCAGGAGCAACAAGAGGCAAAACGACTGCAGAACCGGATTTCTTCCTTTCTGGAAGATTTCAAGGTTGGCACCCTGCTGAGTGGCAGCGGCATCCGTAAAGTGCGTGGGGCAAAACCTCTGGTAGTCTTCGCGACTATTTTTTCTTTGCCGTTTTGCGGGGTCAATTTTTCTCGTGGAATCGTCAACAATCCCGGGTTGCAATTCCGCAAGGATGCCGCTTACGAGTTCTTGAAAAATCCACGGTATAACTGGCGGAAATTTTTGTTGAGCCTGGTGACGGTGGTGGTGCGGTTCATGGACGTGCTGACCGACGAACAGCGTGAGAAGGTGTTGATCATCGATGACAGCACCTATGACCGATCCCGATCCAAAGTGGTTGAACTCCTCGCCTGGGTACACGATCATAACGCCAATCGAAGCCTGAAAGGATTCAAACTCATGACCTTGGGCTGGTCGGATGGAGTCAGCTTCCTGCCGCTTGACTTCATCCTCTGTTCCGCATCCAGGGCGAGCAAGCGGTTGCAGGGCATCAGAAAAGAGCTGGATAAGCGTTGCTGCGGCTACAAACGCAGAATGGAGGCCATGGACAAATCCACCGAGCATCTGGAATCCATGGTGAAACGGGTGCTGTCGCGGGGGATTCGAGCCGACTACCTCCTGATGGACAGCTGGTTTGCCTTTCCCTCCCTCCTCGCCACCTTGGGCGAACATCTGCCTGTACTCTGCATGGGCAAGGATATGCCAAATATCTTTTACCGGTATCAAGGACAATGGCTGCGACTGGGACGACTCTTCGCCAAGCTGAAGAAGCGGCGCGGTAAGGCCAGGATTCTGGCCAGCGTGGTAGTGGAAACCAAAAAGGAACAAAAGGTCAAAATTGTGTTTGTCCGCCACCGTCACCAACGTAAGTGGTTGGCCATCCTCTCGACCAAAATTGATCTTGCAGACGAGGAGATCATCCGCATCTACGGCAAACGGTGGGACATTGAGGTGTTCTTCAAAATGTTGAAGCACTATCTCAACCTGGAGAGGGAGACACAGTTGCGTGATTTTGACGGTATCATAGGCCATATCACCGTTACCATGAGCCGTTATGTTTTCCTTGCTTTTGAGCAACGCTGTCATGATGATCCCCGTACTCTTGGCACGCTCTTTTACGCCTGTAGCGAAGAACAACGGGATCTGAGTCTCGCTGAGGCTATGGAGCGGCTACTCAGCCTGGCATTGGACAAGGTCAGGTCAGCAGGCATTATCGCCGAAAATGCAATCGTTGCCATTGTTGATGCAGTCATGGGTTTTGCCATTGATATGCTGAAATCTGGAAGGAGAGTTGCCTGCATTACAAACCTAACAACGGGGAGTTAGGACAACTCAGAAACTTGAGTTAAAACATTGCCCCAAAAACCGTGTAGCCGGATTTGGTTGACCAATGATGGACATCTTCACGACCTTGAACCGCTCTCGCCTGAGCTTACCGCCCAACTGCGAAAATTTGAACCAGCTAATGGCCGGTCTTTTCCCGGGTTCAATGTCCGTCCGTTATACATCCGAACCTTGCCTAGCGCGAAAGCGAGGCAGGTTTCTCAAGAACTGGAGGCACAAATCAAATCAGGTGTGATTGATTGGGCGGAAGCACTTTCTTTTACTGATGATCTCTGGGCGAAAGATACATATGGCAAAATCGACCGCATTTTCTCTCATGTCAGCAAATTACTTAAGGAAATATGTTTAAGCAGCAATGACTTGGATGCAGGCGAAACCCTGATGCGTCTGTTTAATATCGTGGAGAAGATGAATGTCGAACAGTTTCAGGAGGAATACTGCGAAAAAGTGAAAGAGAAGGTAAGCGCCGGAACTTTGCCTCTTTCACAACTTCTTTTTTTTGGAAAAAAAGGAAAAGAAGCTAGATTTTCAGTCTTTCTCGATATCAATGACTATAGAGAATATCCCGTCGCGCATCCCAAAACTATTGAACGGATAAATTCGCTGATGACAGCCGGAGAATCTAAAGGGATCCTGGATCATGATATTGGAGATACAGATGCATACGGTCTTGACGCCTCATCATTGAATGAAAAATTTCCTGAAGTGACATTGCCGTTTTTGGGACGTACAATACTTCGCTCGCAGGTGAAAGAAATCCCCGCACAATCACGTTACGGTGTCTGTGAAGCGCAGACCTTCCATGTTGGATCTGAATCTCGCAAACAGACAAAAGGTGCTCTGGAATGGCTGGCCAACCGAGATCGTGAAGGGCAAACCTATGGCATTGCAGGAGATAAAGAACTGTTATTTGCTTATCCTCATGCTTTGCCGGACAAGCAAATTCCTCTTGCTCAACTTTTTGGCGCACAAAAACAAGATGACTCATATCAGAAAGAAGATAGCTTTAAGCAAATCGCTGCAAAAGTCATTGACCAATTGAAAGGATTGGGGACCGAGAGTGCGAAGGCTGAACTTGAAATCTTCTCGCTGCGCAAGATGGATGAAGCTCACACCAAAGTCGTTTACTACCGCAACGTTACCGTGAATTCGTTAGAACAGGCTTCCGCCGCGTGGCATGCAGGCTGCCGGAATATCCCGGAATTGGCCGTGCGGGATTGGGATAGGGATAAAGGCAAACGAACAAAAACACCTATTCCCGTGGAAGGCCAAACAGTTTTTCCCATAAAACTCCACCACTATTTGAACGCAATCTGGAAACATGATGGCCTGAGAGCGGACACAAACAGGAGTAAGGTCAAGATATTCGCACCGACGGACGGACTGCGTTTGTTGTTGGACAATCCAAACGATAGCTTGGCCGCACATATGCTTTCATATTTCATTCGACACTCTCAGGGCTACTTTCTGACCCTGTGTCGTGGTCTAGGAAAAAATGAAGTGACACCACTTCCGGATAAAGAATATTACCCAGGTATTTTGGGACTCTTGCTGTCTAGTTTAGGCCAGAAGAAGGAGAAATTTATGAAGGAAAGCGCATTTTTGTTGGGACGCTGTTTGCGGGTCGCAGACGAAGTTCACCGCCTGTATTGCGAGATAGTGCGAAAAAAAGAATTTCCACCACAATTATGCGGTAGCTCCATGTTGATTGGAATGATGGAGGCTCCAGCAACTGCGCTCAGCCAGCTTGCCATGTGAGGTAGGTTGAAAAAAATGGACACCAAAGTTTTGCAAATTTATAAGGAAACAAAATGGAGGTGTCACTGATGAAGAAAATTCCATATGGCCGATACACCAAAGAATTCCGGGAAGAGGCCGCTCGCCTGGTCCTTGAGGACGGACAATCGGCAGGTGAGGTTTCCGCCCGCCTGTTCCTGCCCAAGTCCACCCTTGAGAACTGGGTGAGGGCCGCGAAGGCCGGTAAACTGGGAGAGGTTGGCAAGAACCGCAAGCCACTGACCGAGGTCGAGATAGAGCTGGCCAGGGTCAAGCGAGAGTTGGCTGTTACCAGAATGGAGCGTGACATTTTAAAAAAAGCCGCCGCGTACTTTGCCAAGGAGTCGCTGCACGGTACGCGATGATCAACACCTTGCGACTTCACTATCCGTTGCCGCTCTTGTGCCGCGTTTTGACCGTTTCCGCCAGCGGTTACCATGCCTGGCGCAAACGCCCACCGTCCCGACGAGCCAGGGAAGAGGCGCGTCTGGAGATCGAAATCAAGGCCGCGCATCGCCGTACCCGGGAGACGTACGGGCCGGAGCGGCTGCAGCGGGATCTGGCGGCGCACGGGGTGCATGTTGGTCGGCATCGAATCAAGCGCCTGCGCCGCAAACTCGGCTTACGCTGCCGGCAAAAGCGGCGGTTCAAGGCAACGACCAACTCCGGCCACACCTTGCCGGTGGCCGAGAACCTCCTGGCTCAGCAATTCGAGGCAAAGGCGCCTGGTGAGGTCTGGTTGAGCGATATCACCTCTATCCCGACCCAGGAGGGGTGGCTGTACCTCGCTGGTCACAAGGATCTGTATACCCGGGAGATCGTCGGCTACGCCATGGCACCGCGCATGACCAGGCATCTGGTCGGCCAATCCCTGCTGCGCGCTGTGGAGGCCAAGAGGCCGGAGCCCGGCCTGTTGCATCATTCGGACCGCGGCAGCCAGTACTGCGCCCGAACGTTCAGAGAGTTGCTGAACCGCTTTGGGATGCGCGCCTCGATGAGCGGCAAGGGCAACTGTTACGACAACGCCCCGATGGAGAGTTTTTGGGGCACGCTCAAGACCGAGCTTGTTTTTCATCGGCAATACGAAACCCGGCAGCAGGCTATGCGGGAGATCACGGAATACATCGAAATCTTTTACAACCGGCAACGGCGACAGGGAAAACTTGGCTATCTCTCACCTGCTGCCTTTGAGCGATGTTTTTATGAACAGAGAAAAATCACCGGCCAATTTGGTGTCCACTATTGACGACCGACCTCAATGGCTCCGCGCCGTATGTGAAATGGGCGCGGGCCTACCATGGTGATAAAGCAAAATTAGTCCACTATTGGATGCAGCAATGGTCTGGCATTGCCGACCAGCTCCACCAGCTGGAATGGCCGAAACGCCTGACCGCGGAAGAACGTGCCCAGCTTTTTCTTGGCTATCTGGCTTCCTTTCCGAAAAGTGAAAAATCCACAAACGCAGATCAGGCAGATGCCGACCTTGTAACCGATAACTGATGAGGGAGAAAAACAATGAGTGACGGAATGAAACGTGCGACAGGATTACTGATAATCGAGGCAGTCAATTCCAATCCCAATGGAAATCCGGATCAGGAAAGTGACCCCCGTGTGCGTGATAATGGGCAAGGAGAAATCTCACCGGTTTCGTTCAAGCGCAAATTGCGTGATCTCATGGAATTGACGGAAGGCCCCGTATTTCAAACCGTGACACAAGAGCTGCAGAATGTACCAGATGGCTATAAGTTTGGAATTTTGGAGTCGCGGGGGCGTAATCGGCAGGAGATTTCCAAAGAAATGGGCGACAAGAAAAAGTACGACGAAGAGAAATTTCTGCAGAGCGAATTTGTGAAAAAGTACTGGGATGCGCGACTTTTCGGCAACACCTTTCTCGAAGGTGGCGGAGCCAAAGGATATATCAAAACCGGTATAGCTCAATTTGGAATGGGACTTTCCATCGCGCCGGTCATTATTCAGCGACACACGAATACCAACAAGGCGGGTGTGCAGGAAGGCATGAGTCAGGGTATGGCGCCGCTTGCTTACCGGGTGGTGCAGCACGGTGTATATGTTATGCCCTTTTTTATTAATCCTACTTTGGCAGGTAAGTCCGGATGCAAATCCTGCGACGTGGAAGTGTTGAAACGTCTGATCCCTTACGCCTACGATCACACACGCTCGGCTATCCGCCCGGATGTGCGCATTCGTCATGCCTGGTGGATGGATCATAAAGACGCGTTGGGAAGTTGCCCGGATTATCTGCTGATTGATGCTCTGACCCCCAAGCGTAAGGGAGATGACCCGATGACGCCTTCCACATCCTGGGAAGACTATGATGTTCCGGTGAAATTACCGGATTCGTTGGAACAAAAGGTTGATTGCAGGGACCTGATGGCATGACGACAACCCCCTATCTTGCACGTAGCGCGGCAGACGCACACACACCGTTCCAAAGTTACCTTGAGCATGTCTGGAATGTGCTGGTACGGGGGCGGTGTTATCTGCGCAAAGTACTGCTTTATGCAACCGGGTGGGATGCGCGGGCGGTTTGCCGTGTGTATGAACTTGCGGCGGAATATCACGACCTCGGCAAGCTTGATGATGAGAACCAGAAGGTATTGGCTTTGCCGTGGAACAAACGGACGGCGCGCTTGCCACTTTCCCACACCGACGCTGGGGTGGCGTATTTGATATCGCAGCATGCATATCAATCCATGATGCTGGCCTTTGCGCATCATGTTGGTCTTCCCGACTGCAATAGTCGTCCCTGAATAACTCTCAACCATTTGAAATTCCTTGATAAAGTTGCCAAAATAGAGCACTATAAATTGCAGGATATTGCACTTTACCCCTTCAATTTCTGGTGATTTTCATGCAGCCCAAAACGTCGATGGCAACGCCCCAGTTGGATATGTTTCGCAACCGTCTGGAAAATATCCTCAACCGGAACCACGAGTTGTACCGGCTGGCCGCCCTAATCGACTGGGAATTGCTTGAACAGGAGTTTGGCGCACTCTATTCGGAACACGGCCGGCCCGGCATTCCCATCCGCCTGATGGCAGGTCTTTCCTACCTCAGCCACGCCTTCAACACCTCGGATGAAGAAACCGTGCGGCGCTGGGTGGAAAATCCGTACCACCAGTATTTCTGCGGGGAGGAGTATTTTTGTCATGAGCTGCCCATTGATCCGTCCTCGCTGAGCCGCTGGCGCAAACGCATCGGCGAAGAGGGTTGCGAGCTGATCCTGCAGGTGACGGTGCAGGCCGGACTGGTCAGCGGAGCAGTCAAGGCAAACAGCCTTGAACGGGTTACCGTGGACACCACTGTGCAGGAGAAGGCGATTGCCTTTCCCACGGATGCGCGCCTGTACAACCGTAGCCGTGAGCGGCTGGTGCGGCTTGCCGGGAAGCATGGTGTGCGCCTGCGGCAGAATTACAACCGGCTTGCCCCGCGTGCCCTGAGGCGAGTTGGCCGGTATTTCCATGCTCGCCAGGCAAAACGGGCGCGGCGTGAGCTCAAGCGGTTGAAGGTTTTTCTGGGCCGGGTGTACCGGGATATTGTTCGGAAGATCAATGGGAAGGCCGATCTGCAGGCTGCATTTTCGGAGGAGCTTGCCCTGGCACAGCGCCTGCTCACTCAGCAGCGGCAGGACAAGAACAAACTCTACAGCCTGCACGCGCCCGAGGTGGAATGCATCGGCAAAGGCAAGGCGCACAAGAAGTTCGAATTTGGGGTCAAGGTGAGTGTGGCGGTGACCAACCGCGACAACTTTATCGTGGGCATGCGGGCCGAGCCGGGCAATCCCTACGACGGCCACACCCTGGCCAGGGCGATCGCGCAAGTGGAGCGGATCACCGGGCAGGCGATCAGGCGAATTTTTGTTGATCGTGGCTACCGTGGCCACAAGCTGAAAACGCCGCAGGTCGTAATCAGCGGCAGCAGGCGGGGCTTGACGCCACAGATGAAAAGGGAGCTGAAACGGCGGAGCGCGATTGAGCCGGTGATCGGGCACATGAAGACCGACGGCAAGCTGGGCCGCAACTACCTTTTGGGCACTTTGGGCGACAAGATCCATGCCCTGCTGTGCGGAGCTGGGCACAATATCCGTCTAATCCTCAGGAAACTGAGGGAGCTGTTGCTTTTTTTGTGCGCTGGAATACGTGCAGGTTTTTTTGACTGCCGGGATTGGCTGTTGTGGCTTGCTCACCGCCCTGCTCGACCCCAGGCAGAGGATGGCTTGAACCAAGCCGTAAGCTAAAAAAGCCTTTTTCAGGGACGACTATCGAGGACTGGCGTAACGATAGAATCAAAGAGCAGATAAATCAGATGCTTCCAACATATTTGGCTCGACATGAATCAAGTGTCCGGTCAAAGATCAAGCCCAAAATTCCACCCAAAGAAGCAGTAGCATTATCGCCTCCCGATATTCGCGTTCTTTTCTCTTGCTTGACCCATGCCGACCACGGCGATGCTGCGCGTGCTTCCCGTGAAGAGCCGAAAAGTCGGAAGCCGCCGAAATTGCGGGCTTATGAACGCTTGGAGGCTCTACGGGCCTACGTGCAGGATCTGGCATCGTCCGGAGAAGACAGTGATCGCAACCGACTACGCGCCGCATTTTTCACGGATTGTTTCAGGGGGGCGCAAAATGATGCCGTTACTTTTTGTGAGGCGCCGGTCGGTACCGGCAAAACCACGGCTGTCATGGCGAATTTGCTTGCCGTGGCGGGTCGACGCAAATTGCGGCGAATTTTCATTATTTTGCCATTTACCAACATTATCGTGCAGTCAGCAGAGGTCTATCGCAAAGCTTTGGTATTGCCGGGGGAGCAAAGCGAGGAGGTGGTAGCGGAAATACACCACCGTGCCGATTTCGAGGATATGGCAAGCCGTAAACTTACCGCTTTGTGGGACGCGCCGATTGTGGTCACCACCGCTGTTGCTTTTTTTGAAACCCTGGCCTCGTCGACACCATCTACCTTGCGCCGCTTGCAAAACCTTCCCGGCAGCGCCATCTTTCTGGACGAAGCCCATGCCATGTTGCCTGTAAAGTTGTTGCCCCTGGCTTGGCAATGGATCCAACACGCCGCGTCTACGTGGTCTTGCCATTGGATATTGGCATCTGGATCGCTTTGTCATTTTTGGACTCTGGAAGAATTCGGCAATTCTCGAATTAACCCGTCCAACATCCTGACGGATGAGCAGCAGAAAAAACTACAAAATTTTGAAAGTGAGCGTGTTTGTTACCGCTTTCATCCAAACCCCATGGATCTTGAAGATTTGGCTGTATGGTTGAAGCAGTTGGAAGGACCTGTGATTGTTGTCATGAATACGGTCCATACAGCCGCAGCGGCGGCAAAAGCTGCTGAGAGAGTTTTTGGAGAAGGGCATGTCCTGCACCTTTCAACTGCATTGTCACCGCGAGATCGTACAATTGCACTGGATTCAGTCAAGGAGCGCCTAAAAAACAAAGAGTGTACAAAATGGTGTTTGATCGCAACTTCTTGTGTCGAGGCCGGCGTCAATTTATCTTTCAAAACAGGCGTGCGGGAGTGCGCTTCCCTGCTTTCTTTGCTGCAACTTGCCGGACGCGTTAATCGTAATGGAGAATATGGAAAATCAGATGTCTGGACAGTGGCGCTGAATGAAAACAGCCACAATGTTGTGAAACACCCGGCTTTCGATGTTTCATCCCGTATTTTGAGAGAGTTTTTTACAGATGGGACGGAAATATCGCCGGACTTATGCACCGATGCGATACAACGCGAAATCCGACAAACAGGCAGCATCTCGGAAGAGTTGGTGAAGCAGGAAGGTATTGGTGCCTTCAAAACCGTGGAAAAAAAGTTCAAGGTTATAGAGGACAGCACGCAATTGGCTGTTGTAGATCCGGAATTGATTGAGTCTATCCGTAATTTCGATGATATTTCGTGGCGAGAAGTTCAATTCGGAAGTGTCCGTGTGCGCGAAAAAATTCTCGCTAAATTCTCCATTCCAAGGTCTCAACGCTATCCGGATATTTGGCTGTGGGACGCCAAATATTCATCATTCCTCGGCTATATGGAAGCTGTTCTCGAAATGGAAGAAATGGATAAAGACGGCCTTGCTATTATCTGATAACGGGGAAACCTAAGATAATGATCCTGCTCGTTGTTGAAGGACTGAAGCAGTTGCATTAATTGAGACATGGGTACAAGCAATGAGCCGATCCATTTTAACAGCCCGTTGAAGAATCCTGATTTTCCGCATAGGGTGCAAGATGGCCGTTTGTGCCAACCTGTCTCAGGGGTTCCATCTCAAAAGGACAATCATGGCCAAATCAGGGGGTTCAGCCGCATTTGGCAACCAAACAGCCAATATGAGCAGGTGCATCTCCCCAATTCGGACAAAAATCAGCCCTGCACGGGCATCAGCCAGGCCCTTGGGTGTGCCGAAGCCGAACAAGGCGCGCAGCAGTATCCCCAGATTGAATCCGGCAAGATGAATGATGTAGCGCTTCTCAATATTTTCGAGGCCCCGCAAAAAGCTGCGCCGCATGCCGCCACGGTCAAGGCAGTGGGCAAAACTGCGTTCCACCCGCTCGGCCCGCACACGCAAAAGCACTTTGCTCTTGTACGACTTCAGCCGGGCGCGATTTGTATACACCGCATCACGCGCCTCAAGGTCGCCATGCCAGCGCAAACGCCCCTTGCGTTGTGGTTCACTGATCCGGCTGCAGCAGGATGCAGGCAAACTCTTCAAGACTTCCCTGCTGTGATAGCCCTTGTCCGCCACCAGGTCAAAGGGATCGTCAATGCCGGGCGCGTCTTCCTGCTCTCGAACCGCACACAGCTTGGCCTGGGCATCTTCAAGGGTGGTGGTAATTGTCGCGCGGTCGCCCTGATCAGCAGGATGGATCACAGCAGAAACAATCGCCCCGGATTCCAGATCAACCACATGCTCGGGCTTGTAGGCCATATGGGTGCGGCCATCCTTGAGCCTGGTTATGCGGGATTCCTCATCCGTGGTCGATTGCCAGTCCTTGTTGGAGGTTTTCTTCCCCTTGCGCTTGCGGTCAAAGGCGATCAACTCCGCCCTGGTCGGCGTCTTGATACCGCTCTCTTCGGCCAGACGCACAAGCATCGCCTCATACCCCTCACCCGTGTCCCTGCGCACAATGCTCTTCATGGCTGCATTCGCCTCCATGGTCGAAGCATCGATGCCCAGGTACTTTCCATGGAGCAGATTGGCCTGTTCCAGGATGCGCAGCACAAAGACAAATGTTTCGTGGTGCACCTCCAGCGGCAGGCGCTGGCGGATGCGGCACAAAGAGGAGTGATCAGGCACGGTTTCGCTGGGCGCAAGCCCGAGAAACTCCCGCAGGGACAGGGAATCGCTGCAGCGCCAACAGATACCTCGCTCCGAGTCGATGCCCTCAAAGTAGCCGATCAAAAGCATGCGGAAATAGCGGCCCGGCGGGATGGAGCGGCGGCCGAGCCTTGCAGCGTAAAACGGAGTGCACAGGTTTTCGAGGAAGGCGTCAAATCCCTCCTGGCGCAGGAGCTTCTGCAGCCGTTCGTAA
The DNA here is from genome assembly GCA_050952385.1 of Desulfobulbus sp. GTDB lineage: Bacteria > Desulfobacterota > Desulfobulbia > Desulfobulbales > Desulfobulbaceae > Desulfobulbus. Next base: position 1,160,419 of record JBMNKV010000001.1, read on the forward strand.
AAAACATGCCCCTTGCTTTGGGGAAGCTGATCATACGAAAGCCACATGCTGCGCTGCTGTTCCTTGCTCCGGCCAAGACTCATGACGCCCTCCTTGAAAAGAGATTCAAGCCATTATGCCAGAGTGGAAGAGTTTTTCAACGGGCTGTTAACGGAGAGGCTCTATGAATCGCCGCACCCGTTATAGCACTGAATTTAACCAAGGTCGCTTTGGCCGCCGTGTCAGGCTCCAGGCAACGAAAAAGCCCGCAAACCTTGATAGGTTGCGGGCTTAGGCTATATGTACCGGATATGTTCGGGGTTTTATTTGGTGGGCCGTTAGGGATTCGAACCCCAGACCAATTGATTAAGAGTCAACTGCTCTACCAGCTGAGCTAACGGCCCAAAAAGAAACACGGTTCGGGATTCCGTCCCGCATTGCAGGGGCAGACGATAGCATATCCTTTTTAGTGCGTCAAGAAGAAGCTCTCTAAAATAATCTGCAATATACAAAGACAGCAAGGCAACACTTCCCTATCCTCGCCTCAATATGCCGCTCACATCGGCTGCTCCAGCGCAGCATCCGCCCATCACCCGAGGAGAGCGAACCATACGGCGTGAAGTGCTCCTCCGCCGGAAGACGCGCGACAGGCAAACAAAAAAGCGAGGAACAACCTGTTCCTCGCTCGGTTCGGGCGACAGATGCGCTTTATCCCCGCCAGTCCATCCCGATATCGCAGGCCCGGAATGAATGGGTCAGCGCACCGGCAGAGATAATATCCACCCCGGTTTGGGCGATATCGCGCACCGTTTCCAGGCGCACACCGCCCGAGGCCTCGAGCAGGGCCCGACCATCGACCAGCTCGACAGCCCGGCGCATGGTCGCCAGATCCATATTGTCGAGCAGGATGATCCCGACCCCGCAGGCCAGACACTCTTGCACCTGCTCCAGGGTATCTGTCTCGACCTCGATGTTGATCCCGTGGGGGATCCGGGCGCGCAGCCGTCGGACCGCCTCGGTGATCGAGCCACAGGCTGCGATGTGGTTGTCCTTGATCAATACACCGTCGCTGAGGCTGTAGCGGTGATTGCGGCCGCCTCCCGCCCGGACCGCGTATTTTTCAAGCATCCGCAGGCCGGGCGTGGTCTTGCGAGTATCGACGATGCAGGCCTTGGTTCCGGCAACCGCATCGACAAAGGCCCGAGTCAGGGTGGCGATGCCGCACATCCGCTGGACCAGGTTCAGGGCCACCCGCTCGCCGCGCAGCAGGGTCCGGGTCGCGCCGCAAATGGTCAACAGTTCATCGCCGGCCGCCACCGCCGTACCGTCCGCCACCGCTCCGGTGCAGGAAACCTGCGGATCCAGCAGCTGAAAAACCCTGGCAGCCACACGGTGCAGACCCACCGCGACCATGGGATGGCGAGCGACAAAACAGGCGGTGGACTGATCGTCCGGGGAGAAAATCGCATCGGTGGTGATGTCGCCATGCTCCAGGTCTTCGACCAGGAAACGCCGCAGCACGGGATCAAGTAAAAAAGTGTCCATATCAGGATAATCAGGATAACGACTGCAGCCGCTCAACAGATTCCGCGTTTTTCGCGAGCCGAAGCCGCAATTCGGCCTCCTTTTCGCGTTCCTTGGTCACAACCGCCTCGGGCGCATTGCGCAGGAACTTTTCGTTCCCCAGTTTGGCGACAATACGTTCCAGCTCCTTGTCCAGTTTGCCTTTTTCCCGGGCGAGTTTTTCCAGTTCGCCCTCCACGTCGATCAAGCCCTTCAGGGGGACGATCAACTCGACATCCTGCACCAGGGCATGACCAGCGTCGGGGGGCACGGTGCCCTCAGCGGCGACCCGCACCTCTTTAGCCCGCGCCATGGCGCATATATCGGCAAGGTAACGCTTCAGCAGCAGTCGCTTTTCTTCGTCCGGACAAAGCAGTTCCGCCTCGATGTGGGCGCCGGGATGGATATCCGCTTCGGCGCGAATGGTGCGCAAGCCGGAAATCACCTCCATCACCAGCCCCATCTGTTGTTCAGCCTCTGCATTCTCCCAGGCGGGCACGACTTCCGGGAACGATTCCAGCATAATCGTGCTGCGATCACCGGGCAGCTGACTCCAGATCTCCTCGGTGACAAAGGGAATCACCGGGTGCAACAGCTTCAGTACCTGTTCCAGCACCGTTAACAGCACGGCGCGCGCCTGATCCCGGGTTTCCTGGTCCTTGCTGAACAGACCGGGTTTGATCCACTCCAGATACCAATCGCAGAACGCATGCCAGACGAACTGATAGCCTGCCGAGGCCACCTCGTTGAAGTTGTATTCGTCCAGGGCTGTCCGCACCTCGGCGATGGTGGCGTTGACCCGGCTCAGGATCCAGCGATGCTCCAGGGCAAGCTTTGACGGATCGGCAGCCAGATTGGTGATGGATGCGTCCGCCTCCTTCAGGTGCATCTGCGCGAAGCGGGCCGCATTCCATAACTTGTTGATGAACCGGCGGTAGCCGTCGATGCGCTCCTCGTCCATGCGAATTTCCCGCCCCTGGGCGGCAAAGGCGGTCAGGGTGAAGCGGAAGGCGTCGGTGCCGTACTGTTCGATCATCACCAACGGGTCGATGACGTTGCCGGTGGATTTGGACATCTTTTTGCCGTGCTTGTCGCGCACCAGGGCATGCAGGTAGACGTCATGGAAGGGGATATCGCCCATGATGTGCAGCCCCATCATCATCATCCGCGCCACCCAGAAAAACAGAATGTCGAAACTGGTGATCAGGACCGAGGTGGGATAGAAGCAGTCCAGCTCCCGGGTACGATCGGGCCAGCCCAGCGTGGAGAAGGGCCACAGGGCCGAGCTGAACCAGGTATCGAGGACGTCTTCTTCTTGGCGCAACCGGGAGGAACCGCAGCCGGGACACTGAGCCGGATCGTCGACCTCAACGATTACCTGACCGCAGTCCTCGCAGGTCCAGGCAGGGATCCGGTGTCCCCACCAAATCTGTCGGGAGATGCACCAGTCACGGATCTGATCCATCCAGGAGTAAAATGTTCGGTACCAGGTGTTGGGATAGAGGCGGATTCGCCCCTCCTGAACCGCGGCCACGGCCTTGTCGGCCAGGGGACGAACCGAGACAAACCACTGTTTGGAGAGGATCGGCTCGATGACCGTGGAACAACGATAACATACCCCCAGGGAATGGGCGTAATCCTCGATCCGTTCGAGGAAGCCCTGCGCCTTAAGATCGGCGACGACCCGTTCGCGGCACTCGAAACGATCCAGCCCCGCATACGCGCCGGCCAGTTCGTTCATCACCCCATGGTCGTCCATGACCTTGCGCCGTTCCAGGTTATGGCGCAGGCCGATCTCGTAGTCGTCACGGTCATGGGCGGGCGTCACCTTGAGCGCACCGGTGCCGAACTCACGCTGCACATGGTGATCGAGCACCACAGGCAAGACACGATCGGTCAGGGGCAGACACACCCCCATGTTCACCAGGTGCCGGTATCGCTCGTCATCGGGATGCACCGCCACGGCGGTATCGCCGAGCATGGTTTCCGGCCGGGTGGTCGCCACCACCACCGCACCGCTGCCGTCCGCATAGGGATAGCGGATGTGGTAGAGTTTGCCGTCGATCGGCTCGTGATCAACCTCGTCGTCAGCCAGGGCGGTATGACAACGGGGACACCAGTTGACGGTGTAGTCTCCCTTGTAGATCAGCCCCTCCTTGTAGAGCCGGACAAAGACCTCGCGCACCGCCCTGGACAGGCCCTCGTCCATGGTGAAGCGTTCCCTGTCCCAGTCGCAGGAGGCTCCCATCCGTTTCAACTGGTTGATGATGGTGCCGCCCTTCTCTGTCCGCCACTCCCAGACCCGCTTGATAAACCGCTCCCGTCCCAGGTCGTGGCGGGTCAAATTTTCGCTGGCCAGCTGGCGCTCGACCACATTCTGGGTGGCGATGCCGGCATGGTCTGTTCCGGGAATCCAGACCGTGTTGTCGCCCTTCATCCGATGATAGCGGACCAGGATATCCTGCAAGGTGTTGTTCAGGGCATGACCGATGTGGAGCACTCCGGTCACGTTGGGGGGCGGGATGACGATGGAGAAGGACGGCTTGCCCTCCTCCATCCGGCCGGAAAAATATTTCCCGGTCATCCAATGTGCATACCAGCGCTGTTCAACCTCGCCGCATTCGTAGGATTTGGGCAGGTCGTACTTCTCGGGTCGGGATGGGTTCAATGCGTGTTCGTTCATAGGAAAAAAGCAGGTCGATCCGGCGTGCAGCCGGACAGGACAGAGCGGCTCGAATCAGAGGACGCTCCAGGGTTTGGGCATGAAAATATGCGCATACAGGGCCATGGCGTAGCGATCGGTCATACCGGCGATGAAGTCGCAAACTTGCCGGTGCCGATGTTGCTCTTCCTCTGCGGATCGAGCCGGATCACGCCGCAAGCAGCACGAGTTGATGCCGTCCTCGGGGAAATCGTGTTCAAGAAAGTACCCGTACAGGTCGCGAATAACCCGCTGCGCCTTTTCAAACTCGGCATGCACCCGATAGTTGCGGTAGACGTTTTCATACAGAAAGGCCCGCAGTTCGTTGATGGTTTCGTTCATCCGCTCGCTCAGATGCAGGCGGCCGTCTCCCCGCTCGGCGGTGGTGGTGACCAGGTCTTCCACCATCGCGCCGATGCGCCGGGAAGAGCGATCGCCCAGAATCTCGCGCAGATGCCGGGGCACATCGTCGGGGAGAATCATACCCGCGCGCAGGGCGTCGTCCATGTCGTGATTGACATAGGCCATGATGTCGGCCACACGGACCAGCTGCCCCTCCAGGGTGGCGGCCAGCTCGGCACCGCTATCCGGAAGAATCGCACCGTATCCCTTGGAGTGCTTGAGGATGCCGTTGCGCACCTCCCAGGAGAGGTTGAGCCCGAGGCCGTCGTTTTCAAGCACATCGACGATCCGCAAACTTTGACGGTAGTGCTGAAATCCTTTGGGATGGAGCAGGTTGAGGCTGAACTCGCCGGCATGTCCGAAGGGCGTATGCCCAAGATCATGGCCCAGGGCGATGGCCTCGGTCAGGTACTCATTGAGTCGCAGACTGACCGCCATGGTTCGGGCAATCTGCGAAACCTCCAGAACATGGGTCAACCGGGTCCGGTAATGATCGCCGGCAGGCGCAAGGAAAACCTGGGTTTTGTGCTTCAGACGGCGAAACGCCTTGCAATGGATGATCCGATCACGGTCGCGCTGAAAAGCGGTGCGAAACCGGCACGGCTCCTCGTTACCGCGCAGTCGTCCCCGGGACCGGCTACTCAGACAGGCATGCGGAGAAAGCGTCACACGCTCCAGTTCTTCGAGCCGCTCCCGAATCGTCCGCGCCCCGGTCGTCATCGGCTCACCTCATGGCTGCCACAGCAGATAGGCTTTGATAAAATCGTCGAGACGGCCGTCGAGCACCGCATCGACATTGCCCTCTTCAACATTGGTCCGATGGTCCTTGATCAACCGGTAGGGCTGCAAGACATAGGAGCGGATCTGGCTTCCCCAGGCAATCTCCTTTTTATCGCCCTCCAGGTTTTCCTGGGCGCGCAGCTTGTCTTCCCGATCGAGTTCATAGAGCCGGGCCATCAGCATCTTCATGGCCATATCCTTGTTCCGATGCTGGCTGCGCTCATTTTGGCACTGTACCACGATGCCGGTCGGAAAGTGAGTGATACGAATCGCGGAATCGGTTTTGTTGACATGCTGGCCCCCCGCACCGCTGGCCCGGAAGGTGTCGATGCGGATATCCTTGTCGTTGATATCGATCACCACATCGTCGTCCAGTTCGGGCAGCACCATCACTGAAGCGAACGAGGTATGCCGCCGACCGCTGGAGTCGAAAGGCGAGATGCGCACCAACCGGTGGATACCGATCTCCGAACGCAGATACCCGTAGGCATGTCTGCCGCTGACCAAGATGGTCACGCTCTTGGTGCCGGCCTCGTCGCCGGGCAGCATATCAAGGATGTCGGTTTTAAAATTTTTCCGTTCCGCCCAACGCAAATACATGCGCAGCAGAATGCTCGTCCAGTCCTGGGCCTCGGTTCCTCCCGCCCCGGCGTGGATGGTGAGCATGGCGTTGTTGCCGTCATGCTCGCCGTCGAACATGCATTCAAGTTCGACCTGACCTATGTGCTCGTCCAGCCCATCCAGACTGGCCACGACCTCCTGATAGGTTTCCTCGTCGTTCTCCTCGACCGCCATGTCCAGAAGCAGCTCGGTCTCGACGAGCGCGTTATGGCTCTCATCCCAGGAGGCGATCACATCCTGCAACTGCCCCAATTGCCGCTGAACCCGCTTGGCCTCGTCCTGATCATCCCAAAAATTCGGGCTGACTGTCCGGCGTTCCAGCAACTCCACCTGTTCCCGCTTATTTTCTAAGTCAAAGATGCTCCTTGAGCATGAGCATTTTTCCCATCAGGTCCGACAGTCGCTGCCTGGTTTCCGCCGATTCAATCACATCCGCCATGATCTTCATTCTCCTGCAAAAAAACAAAAAGCGAGCTTCACTCGCCATCCCACCTGTTCCACATCTGTGGTCTTTTGGTACAACGGGTTTGCACTGTACTCAGATTTGCCGCAAGTCTCAACAAAGAAAGGGGACGGTGACAGGCAGGTGACAGCCGGACCAATCAGGCGCGTTCTCGCGAACGACCCAGCAACACAAGGGGAATGAACAGCGCGCAGAACATGCCGAACTGGTGACCGTTACGGCCGAACACGGTGGGAATGTCGAGCAGGGGGACGGCTCCAACGCCAAAAGCGGGGACAAAGAGGTCCGTCTGCCGACCGACGCGCCCCAGCGGGTCGACCAGTCCGCTTATCCCGGTGTTGGCGGAACGGACCAGCGCCCGCTTGTTTTCCACGGCCCGGAAGACGGTCATGGCCATGGATTGCCAGGGCGCGCTCGAACGCCCGTACCAGGCGTCGTTGGTAATGTTGACCAGCAGGTTGCCGCCGAGACGCACACTTTCACGGGCGATATCGGGAAAAATCGATTCGTAGCAGATCAGCACGCCCAGCTTCAGCACCCCTTCAACCAACGGTTCCGGCGTGGAACCAGCGGAAAAGTCGTCGATATTGACCACCAGCGGCTGCAGAAAAGGCAAGGCGCCGCGCAAAGGCACATACTCTCCAAACGGTACCAGGTGCTGCTTGGCATACAGTCCGGCAAGCCGACCACCCGGTCCGATTAGAGCTGCGCCATTATAAAACCGGAACGACGCCTCCCCTTCTCCGGTGGAGGATTTCTGGTAAAACGGCACTCCGGTGAGCAACAACGTGTTCTGCTGGCTGGAAAAGTCAAAGACCCGGTGGATAAGCGGATCCTCCTCCAGATAAAACGGCAACGCGGTTTCGGGCCAGACCACCAGCTCGACGTCTCCCTCTTCCAGGGCCTGAAGAGAGAGCCGGATGTAGTCATCCACCGTCTTTGTCTTGGCATCCGGCGACCATTTGATCGCCTGGTCGATGTTCCCCTGGATCACTGCAACCTTGGCACGCATCGACCGGTTAACGATGGTATCCACCACCTGATACCGCACCAGAGAATATCCGCCGAGAAAGACCAGCAGACCAACCGCGCCCAAGAGCAACCAGCGTTCACGACGAATATTCCAACGCACGGCGCGCCGCTGTCTGTCTATCATGCCCAGCAGGAGACTGTTGGTCAGCACCACTCCGAAGGTGATCAAAAAATGGCCGCCAAGATCAGCGGCCTGAATCAATCTGGGTTGGCCATAGAGGCCATACCCGATATCCATCCACGGGAAACCGGTGAGAAGCAGACCGCGCAGATAATCCAGCCCGGTCCACAGTACCGGCGCCGCCCAAACCAACGGAGCCACTGAACGCTCCCTGTTCCAGAATCGGCCGGCCACCAGGGTGAGCAGCAGACAAAAAACCGCCGGATAACATGCCAGGTAGAGCGCTAGCAGAATCAGGGCCGGGACGGAGAGCCACACCGGCAATCCGCCATAGCGCCCCAGCACGATCAGGATCCAGTACAGCAGAGCTAAATGGTAGACCAGACCAAAGACAAAACCAGCCAGGGCACTGCGGCCGGGCCGTTGATACAACGCGACGAACAGAAGCGGAACAAGGGCGAAAAACAGCAGAGGCCACCAGCCGACACGGCCGGGCATCGCCAGCGCAAGCAAGGCGGCCGAGGCCAGGGCCGCCGGCAGCGCTGCGGACAAGCGATCAGGAGAGAGGAGGAGGCGCGTCATCATTGCGCACAATGCGCACGCTTTTGATCCTTCGGGGATCGGCGCTGAGCACTTTGAATGAAAGGTTGTCCTCGTGAATCAGCGCACCGGCCTGCGGCACCTTGCCCAGGCGATGAATGATGAACCCGCCGATCGACTCGTACGGACCATCGGGCAGCGTGACGCTGAAAAACGCCTCGACTTCTTCGATATCGACCTTGGCGTCGACAAGCACGGTTCGTTCATCCACCACCCGCAGCTCGCTTTCATCGTCGTCGTGTTCATCATCGATTTCGCCGACAATCTCTTCAATGACGTCTTCCAAGGTGATCAGGCCCCGTACGCCGGCAAACTCATCGACCACGATGGCCAGGTGCAGCTTTTTGCTCTGAAATTCCCGCAACAGCTCGGTGATCGGCTTGTATTCGGGAATGAAGGTGACCGGGTTCAGCAATGTCTTCAGGTCCGTATCGGCCTGGTCGACACAGCCGCCGCTGCACAGGCTCAGTAAATCCTTGGCGTGGATGATGCCGATGATCTGATCGGGATTGTCCTGGTAGATAGGGATGCGGGTATAACCTTCGGCATTGATCAGACGAATAAGCTCCGGGATCGAGGTGCCGACCTCGGCGCACACCATCTCCGCAGAAGGGGTCATGATTTCCGAGGCCATGGTCTCCCGGAAATCGAAGATGGAGTTGATCAGTTGTTCTTCGTGAACGGAAATCAGTCCCTGCTCTTCCCCCTCTTCCAGGAGTTCCTGAATTTCGTGTTCAAGCCTTTCCTTGGTATTGGGGGTGGAGCGACGGCTGAAGAGTGATTTAATTTTAGAAAAAAACGATTTCGCAGGCGGTTCTTCTTCGGCAGGTGCCGAACTGGCCGATAGCGGCGGCTCCACAGTTTCCATAAAACAACAGACCTCCTTGAGAGGAAGGGAAGAGCAAGGCAAAGGTTTTGCGGCAGCGCGCAAGATCAACGTAAACCGTTCATCATCCCCGCGCCGCATAAAACGGAAAGCGCAAAGGTGAAAGAACTCCTCACGTATCCCGGCGAAGTATAATCGAAACTGAACATCAAGAGTAGACCGGGAACCGATAAAGTCAAGAGGTATTTCCACACCCGTCGGTGTGGCACACGAGACTACAGACCGGATGCGCAGGCTCCTGCACCGGGATGAACGGCACCATAAAAAAAACCGGCGACCGGTTCCAAGAAACGGAACAGGTGCCGGCTTTTCCGACCAGAAACAGAAAAAGCTCACTCAACAGCGACGTTGGTCACCCCTCCGCCACCCTTACGCTCCACCGGCAAAGGCACCCTGTAGACGGCATGGGCAAAATCGTTCATCAGCGAAGAAATGGCCTTTTCCGTGGCCTGCTCAAAAAGCGCCGTCCGATCCTGATCGGCAAAGGCCGACTCCGGGGCAACCCGCATATTGACGCGATTGGTCCAGACAACGTGTCCGGTGTAGCCGTCCTGAACCCACATCCGAAGCTGCACAACCGCCTGGGGCACCAGACCGACCGACGATTCTTCCTCGTCCCAGCCAAAAGTATCGTACGAGGAGGCATCGGTCTGCCCAAGCAGGAGCTGGTGGGTTCCGCCGAGGAAAAAGGGCAGCACACCGCGCTCCCAGGGCGTCCATGCCGGGTTCTGACGCCCCTGATTCTCAATGATACGGCCCCGCACCACATAGGCGGCACCAAACTGACGGCCTACCTTCACAACCGCCTTGTCCGTCAGGCCGGTGGTCGCGGAATGCAGACCGGTTCGCGCCACATCGGCCCGTTGGGCCTCCCGTATGTACCCCTGCAGGGTCTTCTTCATCGCCGCAGACCAGTCCCTATCCAGCTCTTCTTCAAGCCGTTGCGTCTTGCTCGCTCCGAACCCTGTCGGACGGATGATATTTTCCCTGGTCAGATATCCGAACACATCCTCCTGCACGGGAACCTGAAACCCCAGCCGCACGAACTGATCGATGAGGTTTTCATTGACAAACAGATTGCGCCGGTGCGCCGTCGCCATGCTGCCGCCAGAGTAATCCGCAAAGGGTAGGATGACCACCGTTTGGCCGTTGCCGACGTTCATCTTGCTTTCCGGCTTGATTTTCAGGGAATCCTGAACCGTTACACCGCAGCCAGCCAGGAAAAACGCACATGCGCAGATGAATAGAGAGCGAACCGTCTTCATATATTTTTCTCCTGTAATCGTCGTATCACACCATTCCGAACGCACCGGATCAAAGAATCTTGGGCGTCAACAAAATAACCAGTTCGCGCTTCTGCTTGATCTTCTCTTCATAGCCGAACAGATATTTCAGGACGGGAATCTTGCTCACCCCGGGAAGACCGCTGGCCTTATTGCCTTCCAGACTGTCGATCAGCCCGCCGATAATCAGCATCTCGCTGTCCTGCACCTCAACCATGGTCGACATTTCCCGAACCTTGACCCGGGGTAGCCCCAAGCTGATAGCGCCGCCACCGATATGGGTCATCGGCACATCGCCGTGCTCATCCAGATTTTCCAGCTCGGTCGTGATCGGGGTGAGGTGCAAAATAACCTTGCTGTTATCGACAATGGAAGGCATGACGCCCAGGGCGATTCCCTGGACAACATTCCCGGCCTCCGCGCTGTATGTGGCTCTTTCGTTCGAGCCGGTACCCGATACATCCTTCTTAACCGACTTGACATAGGCCACGTCCTTGCCCACGCTGATCAGGGCGGGTTGGCCGTTGAGCACAGTCAGCCGGGGATTGGCGAGAACCTGCGTATCGCCCTGCTCCTTCAAGGCATTCAGGAAAACGGAAAAATCCAGGGAGGGCATGAAGACCCGGCTGACAAAGGTATTGGAATACCGATCGGGATTGCCGCCGCTGGTATGGGGGTGCACCTGTCCCGCACTCCCGAACTCTGTGGTCGCACGCACCTGGAAATCCCGCAAGATGCTACTCCAGTCAAGCCCGATCTTGGACTGATCTTCCAGGTAGACCTCAATAATCTTGGCCTCGATGCTGACCTGCCTAAACAGGTGCTTTTTCAGATTATCGACATAGTCGTCGACCTTTTTCAGCACACTGGGTTTGGCGGTCACCGTAATCAGCCCGATGCTTCTATCAACCATGAAGGAAGAACCGTCGCTTGCGGAATTCTGGCCGATACTCGCTCCAGCCTCCTCCTGCCCGGCAGTATCGGTCGTGGCCGTTGTTGCGGCATCCGGAAGCACATTTTCCGCCCCCTCTTCTAAGTCCGTCCCCGCTTCACTCCGGCGGGCCTCCTGCATATTGGCCGCCATGGACTGCCGGACAGCGGCCCGTTCAGCGGCATCAATATCCAGCAGGGTCCGTAAATTGGTCTCGATATTTTCCCAAACGTTGAACTTGTTCTCCGCGCTCGTGATCTTGACCGTACCTTCCGACCCGGAAGTTTCTTCCTTGCCCGCGAGGAAGTTGCCTCCCACCGTGCTGGTGTAGCCTCCTTGCATGAGGGGAATGGCGATCTGGTAGGTTTTGGTCGTCTTGTTGCGAACAATGATGGTTCGACCATTCACCTCGTGAAAATAATCGACCTGGCGGAGCAGGTTGGCAATGGCATCAAAAAAGCCCTCATCCGCCGAAATGTCGACGTCGACGGGCATGGTCTGATCGACATCGCTGGCCCAGCTCACCGTCATTTCCTTCAGGGCGGTCAAACGCTTCATGACATCCCACAACGGCAGAGGCCCTCCGGTGGACCGAATCGTGGCCCCCACCCTGATCTGGTGCTCTTTCCGGGCATTGTCGATCAGCATACCGACAAGGGGGTCGGCCTGTGGGGTGATGTACCCCGGGGTCTGATAGCGAACCGGCAAGGTCGGCAAAGGGTCTGCCGGTCGCATTGTCTCGGAAACAGGGGCTACGGGATTTTTTTCTGTTTGCTTCTTCGTACCGCACGATGCGAGCAGCGGGATCAGGACAACAATACACAGCGCGGTCAGGTAGGCATTTCCTTTCATTGAATATATCCTTTATGGAAACTTGACGAGTACGCGGTCATCACACATCCGATTTTTTCAGGGCAACCCGACTCTTGATATACCGTTCCAGGTCCGGAGGAATCCGCAAATCAGAAGACAAAATGCTCTGATAGCGCTTGGTCGCCTGGGCACGATTGCCTGTTTTATCGTAAAGACGCGCCGATGCGACCATGGAATCCAGAGTTGCACCATAGAACTCATCATGCCGGGCAAGCAGGGCAAGGGCCTCTGTATACTGCTTCCTGCTCTCGCGGAAAGCAGCAAAACTGAGCAGCGCCTCGGCAGCTGGGCGCGCCTCTGACGTGCATGCACGAAAATATGTCTCGGCCTGGGCAACATTCTGCATATTGGCCGTAGCGACGGCACCATTGAGCAGCGCGATGCTGTTCCGGGGATCCTTTTCCAAAACTCGCTGAGAAAACTGCAACGATTTCGCATTCTGGCCGAGCTGGACCAGGTAAATCGAGGCTATCTTGTTGGCGACTTGCAGATTGGCGGGATTTTTGGCCAAAATTTGTTCATACAGGCGAACAGCAGCATCAAATTTCGACGCCTGCTCCGCCTCTCTGGCTTTTACCAATAAATTCTGAACCTCAATATCCTCATTCGAGCGTCGCTCTTTTTGCTGAATAATCAAGGAATCTTGCTCAAGGACAGTGGAGTTTGCCTGGAAGCTGAGGTTGTTTTGCGCCTGTTTGGGCCAGTTGAAACTCTTCTCTTTCGGATAAATGACAATTGTATTAAAGCGCTCTTCTTTTCTTAAATCTTTCAGATTCAAAATCACATCAAGGGCGAAATCCCACGGCACATCGTCCAGAACCAGGGTCAGGGACCCGACAACCGATTCATCGACAACGATATTGACACCGCTTACTTGACGCAAAAAATTGAAGACATTATGCAAATCCATCTTCTGGAATTCAACCGTGATCCGCTCGTTGCTGTATCCGGAAAAATTGAATGCATCATGCATCTGCTGTTCTTTGGTGTTGCGCGCCGGGACCGATCGCAACGGCTTGATCTTGGGCAGCTGTTGTTCAATAGTTTTTTTCTGACTGATCAAATCCGTCACCTGATCATCTTTCGAAGCAGGTTCACCAGCGACAGCCTTGTCTTCCCGCGCTTGCGGCGCCACCCCGGTCGCGGCTGTCCCGGCGGCGCCACCTGCCGGTTGAATGGTTAACAGAACATCGTTCCCCTCCTGGCTCGAGGTATACGGACGCGGACCGGGCAAAAGGAGCTCAAAACGTGTAATCTCCGGCTTGGCGTCAGCCACCTCGCTCACGTTAACGGTCAACTCCGGCACATTAAGCATCTTGGCAAAATTTTTGGCAAGTCGAGCCTCTGTTACATCCACGATAATGCGCGATGGCTGCGGCAACTCGTATACATTTGAGTGCAAAGGCCGCAATCCCCGAATCCGCACGTCGATCCGGTCCCCGTTTGCATCGGCAACAAGCGACACGATCTGATTTTCATCGGCAGCCCGGACCTGGCCCGGTTGCAAACATATCGCGGCACATACCAGCAGCTGCATGGCAACAAACAAACGGCAGAACCGTATCGTTGGCAAATAATGAAACATAATCACTGGTCTCCCTCTTTGTTCAACCGCATGACAACCGTTGTTTTCACTTCCTCGCCGGCGCGAGTCCTTGCCGTCTCGGTGATGACAACCTGATCCGTCTCTATTTGTGTGACAACGCCTCTCTTGCCGATCGGCATACCCGGCTTCAGCACATACCCCTTGCGAGCCTGATCTTCGACGAGCGCCATCTCGCCGGAAGAAGAGAGCAAAACACCCACCAACGTGAGCTGTCCGGGTTCGAACAGTTGCATTCCCGTCAGCTCGACTCCATCATCAACAATCTCATTGGGGTCCACCCCCGCAGGCACAGTCGCCTTTTCAGAAATAAAGGGTTTAAAAGGATCAGGACGCCCCTCTGTGATATATGAATAATTTTCTACCACAATATCGGGCCCGAGAATAGCGGCAAGCCGTTTCCCGGAATCCTCGGCATTTGCTCCGGCCCAAGGAGTGCTCAGAAAAAACGAAATCAATATCCAAAAATTCCATCGGAAAAATATTTTTTTTCTTGATGCGCTCATGGCAAATGAAATATTTTGAAAAACAAATACATTCAAATCAGTAAAAACCAGCCCAATTATTTTATTTTTTCTCTGAAGGAGGCTGCAGCTTTACATTTGTGAATCGGTAGGTCACCAGCTGACAAGTTGAAGTCAGCAGCATCCTGCTTCCACTCTGTTCCGCATTCTCGATTTTTATATTATTGACCGTTACAATCCGATCAAGCTTGCTGACACGATCTAAAAACAATCCAAGATTATGATAGGGCCCTTTAATTTTAATATCGATCGGAATCTCGGCATAAAAATCCTTGGGAGTTTCTTTCCCTGGAACAAAAGATAAAAAATCCAATCCTGAGTTTTGGCCAAGATCTGAAATGTCACGCAATAAATTCGGAATCTCTTGGCTCTTGGGCAGCAAAATAGAGGTCAAGGCAAAATCTTCCCGGGTCTCTTCCAGCTCTTTTTTGTGTTTCGGCAAATCCTGACTTGTCTTGCGCAGTTTCTGCAATTCAGCCTGAGCAGATGTTAATGTATCCGTGGATTCTTCTATTTTTGCAAAGTTAGGTCCCAGAAAAACAAGATAGAATAAAACGACAGGAAGGATCAGCAAAGCCGCCAGCAAGAAAAATTTATTCCTTTTGTCCAAAGGAATAAATTTTTCATCGAGGAAGCGATCATATTTTAATTTAATCGAGTTAAGATCCATACTGTACACCAAAAAGACAAAATATTATTTTTCCTTTTCAGCATCCTGCTCGAAACCAACGACACAAGATATCTCAAAAGATTTCAAATCTCTTTCCGCAAACTTTTGCATTGAAGAGTTGGCAAGATCTACCTTCTGTATATATTTCGAGCTATTCAGGTCATCCATGTATTTTGCAATGGTTTGATCATCAAGCGCCATGCCTCTCATGGTCAATTTGTCTCCATTTTGGTCAACAGAAACAAGCCACATCCGGCTTGGATGAGTAACACGAGCCACCTCGTCCAACAAATGGACTGTCAATGATGATGTTTTCTTTAATTTCCGGATAACATCAATCCTGGTATCAATGAGCTTTTTTTCTTCATCAATCTTCTTTATCTGATCCAAGATAGCAGTATAACTTTTTTTCTCGGCCTCCACCTTCCGCACTTCTTCCTGTATAAAATCGATATGATTCTTTTGATACAAAACGAAAGCGGAAAGGAGAAAAATAAAGGCAAAAAACAATATTCCCGAATATTGAACTTGCTTTTTTGCCCTATTCCTTTTGACGATTTCCCTGACAGGGAGCAGATTGATGCGTATCATATTATTCAGTTAAAAATCAGGATGACGAATTGCAATCCCTGTCGCGATGGCCATCTCCATGCCAATGGCTTCAAGATATTTTTCGTCAAATTTCTTTTCTTCGAAAATTATCTTCTCAAATGGGTTAAACAAAGAAACAGGCAATCCGGTTTCCTGTTGCAAATAATCGCCAAATCCATGCACCTTGGCCCCGCCACCGCTCAAAACAATAGAGTGGAGCCTCTTCTCCGGATTGTTTGCCAAATACAAATCAATCGCCTTCTTTATTTCAAGAACCCATTGTGTACAAATTTTATCAAAAATGCGTTCCATATCATCCTGACGATCAGGAGCAGGCATAATCCCCAACTTCACTTTTTCCGCATCTTCAAAATCAATATTGAGTAACTGGGCAATTTGCCCGGTCAGCTGCTCTGATCCCACAACAACATCCCTCGCCAACACCGAGACTCCGTGAGAAATGATGTTGATGTTCATCTTTGAAGCGCCGATGTCAATCAACGCAACATTGTCCAGCGGCCCGCAGGTTGTCTCCCAAATATTTTCCAACGCAAAACCGTCAACATCCACTAAAACCGTTTTCAGTTTAAGCGCGTTGAGCATCTCCAGGTAATCATTGACCACCTCTTTTTTGGCAGCAACAAGCATGATCTCGCTGCGACCTTCCCGAACTTTTTCGGATTCTATCCGCTGAAAGTCAAGATATACCTCGTCCATATCAAAAGGAATGTACTGTTCAGCCTCTTGTTCGATATATTTTTCCAAAGTGATATCGTCCATCTCTTCCAGCTGTATCTTCTTCACGATGACCGAGTATCCGGAGATGGACATTCCCACCTTGGCATTCTTTATTTTCAGATTTTTCAGGAGCGCCGACAAAGTCGCACTCACTGCCGCAGAGTCTTGCAGAATGCCATCTTCAACAGCGCCGTGCGGAATCCTTGCGCTCCCAAGGGCGAGCAATTTGTATGAATCACCATTTTTTTGTAACTGGCAAATTTTCACGGCATACGAACCAATATCAATTCCGGTGACCAGCTGTTCCTTCTTTGCCATTCCTTCTACCTATCCTCACCTCTGGCATGAGGCATGTTGTCTCGTAATCCGTCGACCAGCTCTCTGCCGGCGAAACATCCTTTATTAAATGCCCAAAAGCATTAGGCTGTCAAGCGAGGTTCTTCCCAATCGTTCTCATCTATGCACCATTGTCGCAAACAGCCTCTTTCGCGTCAATCACTATCCCGCCTCTCTCTTGCGAAATATCGCCAAACAGGATATTCTAGATGTTTATGCAAATCGGCCTGTCGCCCCAATTTCACCGTACATACCCAGAATCAACGCCCATGCCCACAGCCGCCTCCGCTCCCCATCCACCGTCTGCAATCCTTTTGATTCACTGTCCGGATCGCCAAGGCATTGTCGCCGCCGTCAGCGCTTTCATCTTTAAAAACAACGGCAATATTTTATTTCTCGACCAACATGTCGATGCGGACCGTAACGTATTTTTCATGCGGATCGAATGGGATCTGGAAAACTTTATCATCCCGAGCAATAAAATCGGAGAATATTTCGATACATTGATTGCAAAAAAATTTGAGATGCAATGGGAAATCCACTTCCCCCATGAAATTCCACGCATGGCCCTGTTTGTATCGAAACTGCCGCACTGCCTCTACGACATTCTCTCCCGGTGGAAATCAAGGGAATTTGAAGTTGATATTCCTTTAATTATCAGTAACCATGAAGAGCTAGCACCTGTCGCCCAGCAGTTCAACATCCCGTTTTATCACCTCCCCATCACCAAAACAAACAAACAGGAACAGGAACAAAAACAGATCCAGCTCCTCAAAGAGTACGATATCGAGCTTATCGTGCTCGCCCGCTATATGCAGATCCTTACCGCAGAATTTATTTCTCACTATCAAAATAAAATCATCAATATTCACCACTCATTTCTGCCGGCCTTCCCGGGAGCCAGACCATACCACTCTGCCTTTGAGCGCGGCGTCAAGATTATCGGCGCAACCAGCCATTATGTAACTGCCGAACTCGACGCGGGCCCCATAATCTCCCAGGATGTCATCTCCGTCAGTCATGCAGATTCTGTCGATGATTTGGTACGCAAAGGGCGTGACCTGGAAAAAGTTATCCTTTCCCGAGCCATATGGCATTATCTGCAACGACAGATCCTAACCTTCCAGAACAGGACCGTTATTTTCAGCTGATTCACTCGGGAATCCCTGAATCTTCTTCCAAATTTGTCGGCAGTGGCTCTTCGGGCTCGAAGAGATGAAACTCAAGGCTTCCGTCGTATATCTGAAAAGTACCGATATAGCGCCCAGGATTATCGGGAAGCGCAGTATTTGTGGTATAGATAGCAATGACACGATCCTGCACGGGCATCTCCGGATCAACCAATGCCCAAAGCAGAGGATCATTCTTCCCTTTGGTCTGTACCGTCAACAGTTGACTACCGAAAGGAAGCGAAATTACCTGCATTTTATTGGGGGTCAGTTCAAATTTCCAGATCGTTTTCATAACATCCTCAAGGCGCTTCAGTTAGCCGTTGCATGAGAGTGTAATCGGCGCACAACCATACCGTTGTTTTTACCACCCTGCAACCTCTTGAATCCCCGAATTTTCATCCTTCCGCTCCACGATCGCCCCTTGCGCATTTTGTCATTTCTGTTATTTCTTCGACAATTTTTCAGACGCAACGCGAGCAAGCCCTCCGTACCTGTTCGCGCACCCTTCTTTCTTTTTCTCCGGCAGGGGGTTCCATGCTTTTTCCTTTCGATCTCTCCACCTATGTGCCGCTGCGTTTCTCTTGCTCCCAACAGACACTCGAACCGGAACATCGCGCAATCCTGTCCCGGAACATCAGCCTGATCCGGGACAGCATCGTTTTTTTCACCGCCCTGGCCAATACCAAAGGCCTGGGAGGACATACCGGCGGGGCATACGATATCGTTCCCGAACTCCTTATCGCCCACGGCTTCATGCTCGGAGAAAACAACTGTTATCCGACACCGTTCGACGAGGCAGGGCACAGGGTGGCTGCCCAGTATATCATGGCGGTGCTCAACGGATTCCTGCCGCCCGAAGCCCTCCTGCACTATCGCGAATTCGGTCGGGGACTCTACGGACATCCCGAACGAAATGAACAACAGGGCATCTTTTTCAGTTCCGGACGACTGGGGCACCTGTGGAGTTATGTCAACGGCGTTGCCGAGGCGCACAAGGAGCAGAGCATTTTTCTATTCGGCAGCGACGGTTCACAGCAGGAGGGCAACGACGCCGAGGCCGCCCGCTACGCCGTGGCCCGTCAACTCAATGTCAAACTGCTTTTGGACGACAACGACATCACCATCGTCGGCCACCCCACATCCTACATGCCCGGCTACGACCTTGCGAAAACTCTTGCCGGTCATGGCCTGACGACCCTGAGCTGTCCGGGCGAAGATCTGGACGCCCTTTTCTCCGCCATGCGCGAGGCCATCGCCACCCCGGGGCCGGTGGCGGTGATCATCAAGCGCCGGATGGCTCCCGGCATCGCCGGTATCGAAGGATTGTCAAAAGGTCACGACGTCATTCCCGTGGACCTGGCCATTGCCTACCTGACCGCCAAAGGACACACAACGGCAGTGGCGATACTCCAACAGACTCCTGCCAAAAAAGAAAAAACAATCTACCGGGGCAGCACCACCGAGACCGCAAAAAACCGGGATGAATTCGGCAAGATCGTCAGCCAGCTGATTATGGCGTTGCCCCATCCGGAAAAAGAAGTCCTGGTGATCGATTCCGACCTCGAAGGCTCCTGCGGTTTACACCATGTCCGGAAAAACTGCCCGCAGGTATACGTGCATGGCGGCATCATGGAGCGGAACAACTTTTCCGTGGCCGCGGGTTTTGGCTCCAGCAACGATCGTCAGGGCATCTTCGGTACCTTTGCCGCCTTTCAGGAGATGCTCATCTCGGAAATCACCATGGCCCGGCTCAACCAGGCAAATGTGCTGGCGCATTTTTCCCACTCCGGCGTCGACGATATGGCCGACAATACCTGTCATTTCGGGATCAACAATTTTTTTGCCGATAACGGTCTGCCCGAACACGATGCAACCCGACTTTACTTTCCCGCCGACGCCTTGCAGATGGAGGCGATACTCAAACATATCTTTCACGACAGGGGATTGCGCTTCGTGTTCTCCACCCGTTCGGCCACGCCCTTTATTCTCGATGAACAGGGAGCACGTTACTTTGGAGAACAGTACACCTTCGTCCCGGATCGCGACGAAATCATTCGGGACGGCAAGGACGGCTACCTGGTCAGTTACGGAGAAATGCTGTACCGCTGCCTCCATGTGGTGGAAACACTCCGTGAAGATGGAATCTTTCTGGGACTGATCAACAAGCCTGTCCTCAATGTGGTCGACGAGACCATGCTGGCCAAGGTCGGCACAAGCCCGATGGTTCTGGTGGTAGAAACACAAAACAGCAAAACCGGCCTGGGAAGTCGGTATGGCGGCTGGTTGCTGGAACGCGGATTCACGCCCAAATATGGTGCCATGGGAACATGGAAAGACGGTGCCGGTGGCTTGGGCGAACAAATTCCCTACCAGGGCATGGGAAGCGAGGGCATCCGCACAACCATTCTGAAACTTTTGCAACGCTGAGTCTTCCTCCTCGGATGCGCCCACGACGCGCATAGTTACGCAAACAAAAATCCCCTCTCACCACGTGAGAGGGGATTTTTTTACCGCAAAGGTTCAGCGAGGCAGACAGAATTATATATTCTGCGGCGCAACCACTGCTCCCTTGGCAGCCTTGAGGGCAACCAGGGCATCTTTTTGCTGTTTGTACACGATGAAAAGCCGCTCGGAAGCGCCCTCTTCCTTGCTCCAGGCAGCATCCTGCAAATCGATCCGGGCAATGATATTGTCGATATACAGGGAGAACTGCATGGTGTAGAGCGATTCAGGATATGCCTTGCCCAGCTTCTCATCAAAAAGTTTTTTCAAATCTTCGTAACGGGGGATAAAGCCGATCGGCGTTTCGATGGCCTGCACATCTCCATGGGCGTACAGCTCAAGCCAGCCCAGCCAGACATGCACATCCCGTTTCTCGCCCAAAAGCCCCTTGCCATCACCGCCGCGCGCCTCATGGGTCAGGAAGTAGTTCAAACCCGCCATGACCGGTTTCTGCGTCAGTTTGTTGTTCCCGTAAAAACTCAGCTGAGCCTTAAGATAGTCGGCCAGCGGGCCGGGGATAAACGGTGAGTTGGCCCAAGGCTGCCGGTTTACTCCGGTAGCCCCCACCTCGGTAGCGGTCGCCCTAGAGACGATCGAGGCCCCGATGGCCACCCCTTCATCCGTGTTTCGAGCAACCCAGATCGGCGGCATGGTATCCGCATCCCGGCCGGAATAGGTGATCACCCGAATAACCACGCCGCTGGGATCGGCATTGCAGTCCTTGTTGTGGTTCCCGATCTTGTCGGCCCTCAGGGTACAACGCGAGTTGGGATGCGACATCGGCACATCGGTCATGTCCTTGGTCCACTCGCCCTGGAAGTTGATGCCGCGCTCGGGAACAGGCTCGCCATCGCCGACCCAGCGCGGCTTGTTCTGCTCGTCGACCAGCACGTTAGAGAAGATCACCTCGGCGCCGGGTTCACGCAGGCACTGCATCAGGTAGGGGTCGCCTTCGTGGTTGACATCCTGGATGATGCCGAAGATCCCGATCTCGGGGTTCACTGCTCGCAGGGTGCCGTCCTTCTCGATCCACATCTGGGCCAGGTCGTCTCCGACAAAATCGCTCCCCACCATGGCCGTGGTCGTCTTGCCGCATCCGGACGGAGCTGCGCCGGCAAAAAAGGTCTTGCGACCACCCGGGCCGGTCATACCGGTGATGAACATGTGCTCGGAGAGTTCTTCAGCAAAATACTTGTATATGGCGCTGTCCGAGGCAAAGCGGTGATTACCCTTCTTCATCAACAGGGTATTGCCGGCATAGGTGCAGAAGGTTGAATAGGTGGTCTGCCAGCTGCGGTCCATATAGATCCGGGCCTTGGGGATGTCTTCAACCCGGTTGGGCCCTTCGGAATGCACGTTGGTAAAGAACTCGCCGCGCCGGATGACTTCGGCATCAAAATCAGCATAACAATTGCGGTAGAGCAACTCGGCCGAATGCATAACGTAGGTGGAACTCGAAATCTCGATGGCGGGAATGGAGGCCCTGGCACCCACCGGCCCGCGACTGTAGAAGCCCACGAACATGGTCTTGCCTTGCATGATCCCGCGGACATTGTCCCGAACATACGCCAAGGCATCGTCGCGCAGCTCCTTTTGGGCCAACGAGGATGCCTGTTCATCCGGATTGACGATGTAGAAGGTCTGCTTCACCAGGCGGCCCTGGTCCTGGGGCAAATCAAAGTGAATGGTGTGCCCGGCTATTGCAAGATTTTTTTCTTCACCCTTTTCCAGACTCATCTCCCGGACCCTGGCGCAATCCGCCTCGCTGCCGGTGAGGATGTAGACATGTTGAGGATCGCACATTGCAATGGCGTTAGCAATGCGCAACAGGGCTTCTTCATTGGTAATCTTGGCAAGACGGCCCAAATGTTCAGAATCCAGTCGCTGCGAAAACAGTTTTTTTGCAGCGTCTATCGTCGCAATGCCGCCCACCTCAGATAAAATCTCTACACCTTTTTTAAACTCCAGCATATCGCCTCCATGTATTGCATATGGTCTTTCAAAAAAATAGTCACTCTCGCAAGAGGTTCATTTCTCAATACCCTTACTCTTTAGCTCGTTTTTTCGGGAACGCAAACAAGAATATAACCATTCTCAATTTTTCCTCACAGCTCGCTCCGGTCGCAACGACGTGAAAAAGAGGGAGATTGTCCTGCGTCGCCACATTCCTCGCGGATCTGCTGCAAATCGATACCGTATTTGTTGATTTTGTCGTACAGGCTTTTCCGGGATATCTTCATGCGCTGATGCGCCTCACTGACCTGGCCGCGCGTCTTGCGCAAAATATCTTCGACATAGCGCTGTTCCTGTCGATTCATATACTCACGCCACGTCAGGGTCGTTTCAACGGGAACAACCTGTTCCTCGTGCCCTGCAAACAGCGCCCCGTCCGACGAACCGCCCATGACGCAGTAGCGTCGGACCGCGTTGCGCAGCTCCCGGATATTCCCGGGCCAATCGTGGAGCATGAGCTGGTGGATCAGCTCCGGCGGACACGACGAGCCCGCATCGGCCTCATTTCTGCCCTCGCAATACTCGCTCCAGAAATGATCCGCCAGAAGCGGGATGTCCATCCGCCTCTGGCGCAGGGGCGTCAACGGCACCGGCAGGACATTGAGACGAAAATACAGATCCTCCCGAAAACGACCGGCCTTGATTTCTTCGGACAGATCGCGATTGGTTGCCGTGACGATCCGGGCCCGGAGCGGAATTGTCTCATTCCCGCCCAAACGGGTAAAGACGCGTTCTTCAAGCACCCGCAACAGCTTGCCCTGGAGTTGCGCCGGCATCGAGCAGATCTCGTCAAGAAAGAGCGTGCCCTCTCCTGCATATTCGAACTTGCCGATCTTGCGCTGTACCGCGCCGGTAAAGGCCCCCTTTTCGTGACCGAACAGCTCCGATTCAATTATCTCCGAGGGGATAGCCCCCATGTTGACCGCCACATACGGGCCAAGATCGCGTCGGCCCACAACGTGCAGGGCGCGCGCCACCAGCTCCTTGCCGGTGCCGGTCTCGCCGCTGATCAGCACCGGGTCGCTCTCGCCGCCGATGGTTTCTATAAGGGAGTACAGGGCAAGCATGGAAGGATGATTGCCGATCAAACCATAAAAGCTGGTTCGCCGGGCCCGGGAATCAGTCAGTTGCCGTTCCAGATGACGGTTGGCCAGGACCAGCTGCCGGCGCTCGATGGCCCGAGCCAGGGTCGCCAGAACGCAATCATCATCCACCGGTTTTTGCAGGAAATGATAGGCCCCCCGCTTGATCGCCTCCACTGCCATGCCGATATCGCCGTGTCCGGTAATCAGAATCACCGGCAGATCGGCATCCCTGGCCACGATCCGGTCGAGCAGAGCCAGACCGTCCATCTCCGGCATGCGAATATCGGCCAGTACAGCGGAGAAAACGCGGCGCTCAACCAGTTCCAGCGCCTCCAGCGGGTTGTTGCACGCCTCGACCCCATACCCGTGGAGTACCAGGGTCTGCCGGAGGGCGGCAAGCAGGTACAGATCGTCGTCAACAACCAAAACTTCAGGGGTGGGCTCCATCATCCGGTCCTCCTCCGATCCCGTTCGGGCCGGACTTCGGTTGGTATTGGGGAATGAACACGGAAAAACAGGTGCCCTTATCCGGCCGACTCTCGACTTCGATGTATCCGGAAAAGCCGCGCACGATCCGGTCAACGATCGAGAGTCCCAGCCCCATGCCGATGCCTGCCTCGCGGGTGGTGAAAAAAGGGTCGAAAATTTTCTTTTGTCGATCTTCGGGAATCCCCTCACCGTTGTCGATCACCCTGACCTCGACATAGGGTTCCGGGCTAAAGGTGGTCAGGTTGAGTTTGGTGACCAGCCGACTGGTGATCGTCAACCGGGGATCTTCTATCCGTCCCATGGCCTGAACCGCATTCTGGATCAGGTTGAGCATCACCTGCTCCAAACGCACCTCCACCCCGAGCACCAGGCAAGATTCTTCAGCCAACTGCAAGTCGAGCGCAATCTCGTTTAAACGAAACTGTTCTTCCAGGAAAACCAGAATCTTGTGGATGACCTCATTGAAATCCACCGGAGACTGCTCCTCCTCGATCCGGCGTCCGAAACTGCGCATGGTGGCGATAATCGACGAGGCACGGTTGGCCCGCTCCACGATAATCTCCAGATTCTCCCGGATCATGGCTTCATTGTCGCCCGGCGCGTCCAGCATCTTGAGACTGTTGCGCGCAAACAGAAGGATGGCGTTCAACGGCTGGGTCAGCTCGTGGCCGATGCCGGCGGTCATCTCGCCCAGACTGGCCAGGCGCCCGGAATGAATCAACTGCTTCTGCCCCTCCCGCATCTGCTCCAAAAGCTCGTACAACTCGCTGCAATCCGAACAAATCAGCATGTGCAGCACCAGCCCCTTGGGATTGGTATGGGTGGACCCCCGCATCTTGACCGGCAAAGGTGGGCCGCTCGCCGTTTTGAGATGCGCCTCGAAATGCGTAAACTCGCCTCGGGCAAAGGCCGCACGGATGGCAGAGACCGTACTCACCGGCCGGACCAGATCCTCCAGGGTAAGATGGTGGGTCTGTTCCTCGCTCAGGCCGGTGCGCTGATAAAACTCCCGGTTGCTCTGCACCAGCCTGAAACTGTCATCAAACAAGAGCACAAGCTCGGAAATCCCTCCCAGAATCCGTTCGGCCAAAAACCGATACGACTCCATTTCCTCGTGTTTCCGCAACACGCGGACCACCAGGTTCTGCCGCTGTTTTTCAAGAATTTTAATAGCCTGTTTCTGCATGGCGCCTCCGGATCAAGGGTCGTACCCGCAATACTACCCCGCCCTTCCGGCCGCCGTCACCCAATTTATACATTGTTCCAACAGGGACGACAGAATCCGGGCAAGCCTGCACAGTCCCTATCACCGCGTACTATCAGGAAAATTCACTCAACCATCAGTTTCTCTGCGAAAACTCATTGACAAGCATGATGATCCTTTGTAGCGATACGAAGATATGCCTACTTAAAATGCGAATGATTCCAGACCGATCGCCTCCGGGCCCCGTTGCTGGACGATATATAACTACGCCTGCTGCCGGCTTGACCATGCACGGTTCCCCTATGACTGTCGCCCCTGATACGCACGCCATTAACGATGACGCCCGAACGGAGCGCTCTCCGGCTGGGCTCGAAACGTCGCGCGATTACCGCCGACTCTGGTGGCAACACTACCTGCTCCTGCTGAGCATCGCCATCCTGCCACTGCTGCTGTGCAGTCTTGTCCTCCACGTGATGATGCCCAAAAGCGTCCCCGACGGGGAGGATGAGAATACCCACCGGGTGCTCCTCGGCTATGCGGCCCAGATGCAAGGTGCGCTGCAATCAATGCATTCCGCAACGGACCAGAATTCCGAACAGCAACTGGCCGATCTTCTGACCCGCTTGCGGGCGGTTTCGGCAACCTACCTCTCCCTTGAACTCATTGATGCAGACGGCCAACCGATCGCCTCAGCGACCAGCCAGGAAAGTTCCAGCAAAACACCCGCCCCCACCGATCGAGCCTGGCTCGAAACCGCCCGGCAAGACGGCCCGGCCTGGAGCTGTGCACCCTCCGGAGCAGACGGAGCGCAGCTTTGCCAGATCGTTGTCCCGGCGGCGAATCGATCGGACGCGTCCCTGCTTGTCGCCACTCTCGATCCCTTTCCAATGGAGCAGCTACTCCAAACCCCTTGGCCGGGCCCGGCGGGTTCCGTGCAGCAAGGCCCCGACGCACGGGCGCATTCCCCCCTGCTCTATGGCCTGAGCGCTGCGGCCCTAGCCTGCATCCTGCTCGGTATGGGAGTCTACACCACCCGGACCATCAACCAACGCCGCCAAAGCGATCGTGAAAGCGATGCCCATGCTGACATGCTGCTGCAGGCCAACAAGATGGTCGCGCTCAGTAAACTGGCGGCAAGCGTTGCCCACGAGGTCAACAATCCACTGGCATCCATCGCGGAACGGGCCGGGTGGATGCAGGATCTGCTCCTCGAAGAAGATCTGGCCGCACATCCCAATGCAGCCGAATTCCAGAGTTCGGTCGATAAAATCGAACAGCATGTCAACCGGGCCCGCAAAATCGTACAGAACCTACTCGGCCTGACCCGTCGGGTCGATACGGACAGGGAACCCATCGACATCAACCGCCTGCTCGACGAAACCATCGGCCTGCTCGAAAACGAGGCGCGCTATGTCAACATCGACATCGAAAAAAAATATGCGCCCAATCTGCCGGCAGTTGTCAGCGATCTCTCGCAAATTCAACAGATCGTGCTCAACTTGCTCAACAACGCAATCGACGCCATCGGTCGTGACGGCGTCGTCACGGTATCCACTCTGGATCAGCCCGACCATGTGGAAATCAAAGTGGCGGATACTGGACCCGGTATTCCGGAAGAGGCGTTGAAAAAAATCTTCGAGCCTTTTTACACGACCAAGGACCCGGGCAAAGGGACGGGACTTGGACTCGCCATTTCACGTGGCATTCTCGAAAAACTGGGCGGCCGACTCACCGTGCACAGCCAACCCGACGTCGGGACGGTCTTCAGTATGCACCTCCCAAAACAGCAATAAGGATCGATCAACCATGAACACGCTGCGAGTACTGATCGTTGACGACGAAGAAGATTTCCGGCAGACCATTGTCAAACGTCTCAATGCCAGAAAAATCCAAGCCTCCGGAGCAGGCAGCGGGCCAGAGGCCCTTGAGCTGGTCAAAGGCGCCGATTTTGACGTCATTGTCCTTGACGTGAAAATGCCGGGCATGGACGGGCTTGAAACCCTGCGCCACATCAAGCAAATGAAGCCTGAAATCGAGGTGGTCATGCTGACAGGACACGCCTCGGTGGAGTTCGGCATGAAAGGTATGCAACTCGGGGCATTCGACTATATAATGAAACCCGCCCCACTCAATGAACTCCTTGACACCATCAATCTTGCCTACGCCAAAAAGACGCAGGAAACGGGCTGACGCCTGTCGGACTCCTCTTCTCGTCGTCCCTTGGCACCACAAACAGGATCGGAAACCAGAATCATGTAGCAAGGAGACACAAGGATGAGAGTCTGGGACATGAGTCATCTCCGTGACGACACGAACCTGCCCGAACGCCGCGACGTCGATATCGGGCACGTGTATAATCACGAAGATAACCAGAAAAATATCAACCAGATCAGAAAGCACTTCAAGCAACTGGAAACCCGACTGCTCCTCGGGTTATTGTTGGGCTTCCTGTTGCCGAACGCGCTGTTGTCCTTCTACTTCCAGTATCAGTTCGCCTATACCCTCAAAACCAATACCCAGCTCAACCTGACGGCCATCGCGGAGAGCCGGAAGAACACCATCGACTTTTATCTGCAAGAGCGCGTCGTCGATCTCTACGGACTGTTCCGGGATAAAAACTTTGTCCTCAAACCGTCCCAGGACGACATGCACGGATACCTCCAGACCCTGCGCACCGCCTACGACGGCTTCGTCGACGTTGGTTTTTTCGATACCCGGGGCGTCCAGATCGGCTACGCTGGCCCGTACCCTGAACTGAAAGGCCGAAATTACAGCCAGGAAGCCTGGTACAAACAGCTGATGCACTCCACCGAGAATTACACGATCAGCGACAATTATCAGGGATTCCGCAACCGGCCACACTTCACCATCGCCGTCAAGCAACGCTTTGCCGGCAAACTCCATGTCATGCGCGCAACCCTGGACCCGGACAAACTGTACATGTATATTCGGGCGATCAACCAGGGAGAAGAGATGACCACCATCCTGATCAACCGCCAGGGAGACTTGCAGGTGATGGATCCAGGGGGCGGCCCTCAACAGCGCAGCGCATACATTCCCGGCCCGGATGTGCCGATGGGCGTCGTAGAAGCTAAGATGAACGGCGAGCATCTGCTCATTGCCCACGCCTGGTTGAAAGGGGCCCCCTGGGCGCTGTTAACAGCGCAGCCCATGGCTGTGGCCCAGAAAGGGGTACTCAAGACCAGGGCCATACTGACCGCGGGGTTGATCGTCATCAGCCTGCTGATTTCCACCATCATTTTTCTGACCATTAAAAAAGTGGTGCGCAGGGCGCGCCATATGGCGGAAAAAGGTCAGCAGCTCCAGGAAATGCTGGCCCATGCCTCGAAAATGGCCTCCATCGGCGAGCTGGCTGCGGGGGTGGCCCACGAAATCAACAACCCGCTGGCCATTATCATGGCCACCAGCGGAGTGATCCGCGATATGCTCAATCCGGAATTCGAACTCGATCACAGTCCGGAAGCGATTTATGCGGAGCTGGACGTCATCGACAACGCGGCGACCCGGGCCAAGGGCATTACCCGCAAGCTCCAGGATATGGGAAAAACCCGGGTTCCCTGCGAAAAAGAGTGTGACCTGCACGCTCTGATCGACGAAGTGCTGGCGCGGCTCAAAAAGGTGGAGCTCAAGTCCAAGCGCATCGAAATCGTCAACGAGCTGACGCACCTGCCGCCCATTTTCGCCGAAGCCGGGCAACTCAGCCAGGTCTTTACCAACCTGTTGATCAATGCGGCGGACGCCATTGTCGACAAGGGCACCATCACCTTGACCAGCGGAGTCAAGGACAATATGGCCTGGATAACCATTGCCGACACCGGCAAGGGAATTCCGCCGGAAAACCTGCAACGTATTTTTCACCCCTTCTTCACCACCAAGGGCGGCGGCAAGGGCACCGGACTGGGGCTGAGCATTGCCGCCAGCATCGTCAAATACATGGGCGGCACCATTCAGGTGACCAGCATTGTTGGCTCCGGCAGCGCCTTTACCGTCCTGCTGCCCTTATGAACACGCACGGCTCGAAAAAGGAACAGAGAATGCCATGAAAAAAGAAGAACGAAATTTCAAAGTCCTGCTCGTCGACGACGAAGACATCTTCCGTGAGGCCACGGCCCGCCAACTCAAAGTCCGCGGTTTTATCGTATCCGAGGCGGAGAGCGGCGCGGCCGCGCTCGAAAAGATCAAACAAACTCCGCCGGAGGTCGTTGTGCTCGATCAGCAGATGCCGGGGATGTCCGGCTCGGACACCTTTCTCGCCATCAAGGAGATCGATCCATTGATCGAGGTCATCATGCTCACCGGCAACACCAGTGTGGATAACGCCCTGGAGATGATGCAACGGGGATCGTTCGATTATCTGATGAAACCAATCAATATCGACGAACTCCTCTACAAAATCGAAGACGCCTATACTCGAAAGAAGCTCAATGAAAAGCGGCAGAGCACGCCGGAATCGTAAGCGCAGTCCGCCCCATAACGTTCCTCGCCGCCATACGCCCTAGGGAGCATTGCCATGTCCATTCTCAAGCCTCTGGTGACATTTTCCAAAAAACTCCTGAGCCGCAGCGAGCCGGAACCCCTCTCCCCTTTGGAAGCCGAAGAGGTGGAGGCCCTGCGCCTCGCCTTCAAATCCCGTTTTCACAGCTTCAAGTTGCTTTTGGCCGCCAACACGGCCACCCTGGAGGGCATGGCCGATATTGAGCGCGCGCTTCAGGGGGCCGAACCATTTACCATGTCGTTTGTGCAGACGCGCTGCACCAGCATTTCGGTCAATGTTTTCCGTATGATCAAGAATATGGAAAAGATTGCGCCCGAAAAATATAGCGCCCTGGCCGACCGCTTCACCGCTATTCAACAGCAAATAAACACCCTGCTCGGCACGAAAAAACACCGCGAAGATTCCCGACTGGTTATTCCGCTCCGGGATATCGACAGCACCATGTCCGGCCTGGTCGGGGGCAAAATGTCCAATCTCGGTGAACTGAAAAACCGGATCCGGATGCATGTGCCCGACGGCTTCTCGATCACGGCGGCAGCCCATGACCTGTTCATGCAGACCGACGGCCTCCAGCAAGAGATCGAACGCCTGTATCAGGTCGCCGGTTCCGACGTAGACCGCAACCTGGACCTGGTCAGCTCGCAAATCCGTCAGCTGGTCATGGCGACTCCGGTCCCCGAGCCTATCATGGCGGCGGTCACCGAAGCCTATGACCGGATGAAGGCGGAAAACAACGGCCAGGAGGTGAAGATGGCCATTCGCAGCAGCGCCTTTGGTGAAGATGCCGAAAACAGTACCTTTGCCGGACAATACCGCAGCGAACTGAATGTAACCTTTGCCCAGTTCCCCACCGCCTTCAAGCAGGTGATCGCCTCCAAATACAGCGTGCAGGCACTGGCCTACAAGCAAAGCCGGGGCTTCCGCGACGAGGATATCGCCATGTGCGTGGCCTGCCTGACCATGGTCGATGCCGTGAGCGGTGGGGTCATTTATACCCGCAGCCCATTGAGCACCCAGGACGACTCGGTCTATATCAACTCGACCTGGGGACTTCCCAAGGCCATTGTCGACGGCGACGACCTGTGCGATCTGTTCGTGGTCGCCCGGGACAAGGATCTCACCATCCTCGACCGACAGGTTCAGCACAAGTCATACCGAACCGACAGCCATGAAGTCGAAGGTTGCATCCGTACACAAATCCCGGAGGATCAGGCCGACGCCCCTTCGCTGACCGACGAACAGATTCGGCAACTGGCCGATTACGCGATCAGTATCGAACAATATTACGAAATTCCCCAGGATATCGAATGGGCAATCGACCACACAGGGGAGATTTTCATCCTCCAGACCCGCCCCCTGTTGCAGCTGGAAACCATTCTGCCGGATCATGACCTGGATCTGTCACGCTTTGAAGCCTCGATCCTGGTAGACGGCGGCATCAATGCCAGCCCCGGCGTGGCCAGTGGCAGGGTATTCAAGGTCTCGAAAAAAGTCGATATCCTGCAATTCCCCGAAGGTGCGGTCCTGGTGATTGAACAGGCGCTGCCGGTCTGGGCGCCGCTGGTGGCCCGGGCAGCGGCCGTGGTTTCGGTGCAGGGCGGATTCGCCGGGCACCTGGCCAACATCGCCCGGGAGTTCGGCATTCCCGGAATTTTCGGCGCCAAGGGCGCTTTCGAGTGCATGAAAAACGGCGACGCCGTGACCGTGGCTGCCGATCTGGGCCGAGTGTATCTGGGCAACGTCGGTCCCCTGCTGGAATGGACCCGGCCGGAACCCAAACTGATGCTGGGCAGCCCAATTTATGAGCTGCTCAAAGAGGTCAGCCAGCATATTATTCTCCTGACCCTGACAGATCCGGAGTCACGGGATTTCGCACCGGAGAATTGCAAGACCTTTCACGATATCACCCGTTTCATCCATGAAAAATCCGTTCTGGAGATGTTCAACTTCGGCAAGGATCACGACTTTTCCGAACGCTCCAGCAAACAGCTGCATTATCGGGTGCCGATGAACTGGTGGATCCTCAATCTCGACGACGGCTTCATCCATGAAATCAAGGGAAAATACGTCAAACTCGACGAGATCACCTCGATCCCGATGCGCGCCTTCTGGGACGGTTTTGCCGCCATTCCCTGGGACGGCCCTCCCTCCATGGACGGACGCGGCATGACCGAGATCATGTTCCGCTCCACCATGAACAACGCCCTGGTCACGGGAGTCAAATCCAAGTACGCGGACCGCAACTATTTCATGATCTCAAAAAACTTCTGCACCCTGAGTTCACGCCTGGGCTATCATTTCTCCACCATGGAGGCCATGGTCAGCGAACGTTCCACGGAAAACTACCTGCGCTTCCAGTTCAAGGGCGGTGCGGCCGATTTCGAACGCTGCCTGGGCCGCGTCAACTTCATCCGCGAAATTTTGGAAGAATACGGTTTCCACGCCTCGGTGAATGCGGACCACCTCGATTCCCGAATCGAAGGCCGCGACATGGACTACATGATTGATCGCCTCAAGATCCTCGGCTATCTGACCCTGCATACCCGCCAGCTGGATATGATCATGGGCAATGCTCCCATGGTCCTGTACTACAAAGAAAAAATGACGGCGGACATTGACTCCCTGCTTGTCTAGGCAGCGTCTTTCCGCACAAACAACTCTTGCCCGAGACGACCATGAGTACAACATCGCCCCGCTCGCACAGACTGACACAACAGTTGACCGCCGGATTCTTTGTCTGCGCCATTATTCCCGTCATCATCATCGCGGCGGCTTCCATTAACAATTTTCGTCAACTCTCCATAAACGATATCACCCTGAGAGCCTGCCAGCTGGTCGAGGACAAAGCAGAGGCAATCAATGTCTCCCTGCACAATCAGATCCGCCTTCTGGAGGGACTGAGCAATCTGTACGACCTGGAGTCGCTCGGGCAGGAAGAAAATTTCAACAGGCTGGCGGCGGCCATCGACCAGGCAAGCGGCAAAAATATGCTTGTCGATGTGCAACTCATCGCCGCCAACGGCTCACAACTGGCCTATATCGGCCCCTATCAGGATCAAAAACGAGGGACAACATACCAGGGCGAACAATGGTTCACGAATGTTCTGGCCCAGGGAACCCATGTAAGTGATGTCTTCACCGACTTCGGAGGGCACCCTCGCTTCGCGATCGCCCTCACCGATTCCATGAAAACCTCTGTCCTGCGCGCGACCATCAATTCCGCTATTTTCAATTCCATATTGCACAATGCGCAAATCGGCCCCAACGGGGATGCCTATATTCTCAACGCCAAAGGAGAACGGCAGACGCCTGGTCTCCAGAAAAACGGGCAAGCCGATCCCGTGGGACACACGATGCTCAACCACCATGCCGAGACAAAGACCTTCCTGGACAACGGCTTTTTGTATGCCAGCCGGTGGCTCGACGGCGACAGGTGGCTTCTGGTGGTCAAAACCCAAGTCGCCGACTCCCTGACCGGTTTTTATGACTACCGGAACAGGATTATCCTGATAACCGCCGCCGCAGCGCTCTTCCTTCTCCTGTCCGCCTTCGGCATCGCCCGCTTCCTTGTTCAGCGGATAGAGCGCATCGACCAGGAGCAGGTCGTTATAAACGAGCAGATGGCACATATCGAAAAAATGGCGAATATCGGCAGGCTTGCTGCCGGAATCGCCCACGAGATCAACAACCCGCTTCAGCTCATTCAAATGCAGGCCGGCTGGATCGGGGAATTGCTGGAAGAGGAGAACCCCGAACACCTTGCCAATCTGGAGGAATACCGGAATTCGATCAGCAGGATCAGGCAACATGTCGAACGGGCAGGCACCATTACCCGACGTCTGCTCGGGTTCTCGCGCAAACTCAGCGCCCGGGGCGAAGTGGATCTCAACGAGCTCATCCATGAAACCATCTCATTTCTGCAAAGCGAGGCCAGAAGCAACAACATCACCATTGCGCTCGATCTCGCCCCCTCGTTGCCTTCCGTGCATACCGACGGCTCGCTGGTGCAACAAGTTCTGCTCAACCTGATCAAAAATTCCCTCGACGCGGTGGGAGCCGGTGGCCAGGTCGATATCCACACCATGCCTTCCGCCACGCATGTCTCTGTTCAGATTGGCGACAACGGTCCAGGCATCAAACCCGAGGTGCTGGAAAAAATCTGGGAACCTTTTTTCACGACCAAGGAAACAGGCAAGGGAACGGGGTTGGGCCTGTCCATCGTGCACGATATAGCAAACAAGCTCGGAGGAACTGTCCAGGTGGAAAACAGGGCATCAGGAGGCGCAATGTTCACGTTCACGCTCCCGATTCAGCACTGAGCATCCCGTCTCTTTTTTCGCTGACGCCCATGCCAGGCTGGCCCGGCAACCGACAAAAATCACTTTTTTTATACACGCCTGCGTTCTTGCGCGCCGGAACGTCACTTTTTTTATACGTGAAAAAATAAAATATATTCAATATATTGCAATCTATCCTTGCAAAAACATCACAAAATCTATACACAATTTCCCTCAGCGGGAATACATTGAGATCCGGAAAAATCAAAAAGAATTATACAGCTCATTGATATTGTTGAAAAATAAAAATTTTTCTTGGCGCGCAAACCAGGCATTCAATATGCATAGAGTGATATGTTGCGTATTTTGTCAAACAAGGGACGCCGCATGTCATCGCACCGGAAACACGCTATCAGGCACAACTCTGAATATCTCGACCTGGAACAGGCCGCGACAATCTGCTCTGTTTCAAATAAGCGCTTCGCCAAATGGCTTGCCAAAGGCAACGTGCCGGTTGTCGAACAGGACGGAAAGAGAATGCTGCACAGCCACGACCTCATCCAACACCTGGTCGGGCACAACATTCCCATTCCCGACAGATTGCTTCAGGGGCACAGCGAAAAGATATTGTTTGTGATTGCAGATGAAAATCTTTCTTCAAATATTACAACAGAAGTTATCTGGGCTCTGTATAGTTTGAGAGAGAAAAAATCACATATTATCGATTTTGTTAAATTTGATGAGAGCACCGAATTAAAAATTATCACATTCACCCCAGACAGAATAGTTATTCTGCAACAAGACAACAAAGATTGTGCAGTTAAAAACAGCATTCAAAAAATTGGAGAAAGAGCGATTCCAATCTGCACATTGACATCGAAAAACAATGGGGGACTTGACGAATTCCTCAACTCATAGAGAAAAGTTTACGTCGAAACAATGCAACAAACACATTACATCCTCTATATTTTCATAAATTAGCCGGCGGGAGGAAGAAATGACATCCTATAGCGTTCTGATTGTTGATGACGAAGAAGAATTCAGAACTCTAACGACTAAACGTTTGATACGACGCGAGCTCCAATGCGAAAATGCTCCGAATGGAGACGTTGCCTTGGAAATGATTACGGCCAAAGAATACGACGTCGTTCTCCTCGACGTCAAAATGCCCGGTAAGGATGGAGTGGAAATACTCCGGGATATTAAAAAGATAGCTCCAATGACCGAGGTGGTGATGCTGACAGGCCATGCATCGGTGGAATCGGGTATCAGTGGTATTAAATACGGAGCTTTCGACTATCTGATCAAACCGATTGACCTGGATACCCTGCTCGAAAAGCTGAACGCCGCCTACGCGCGAAGGCTGGAACAACTGAAAAAGATCGAAGCAGCACAAACAAAGCGGGATACGGCCCGTCCGGACTGAGCCGAACGGTGTCTTGTCATAAACCCTGTACAGGCAAACCAAAAGGAGAAAAAAAATGAGTTTCTTTCGCACGCTAGGTCAAGTTCTCATGGCCGGAAGCAGAGCCCATGCGCAATGGGAACTGGACATGTCCAACAACATTTTGCGCAGCCGTAAAAGGCTAGTCCTGCTCGGACTGTTGATCATTCCCGTTTTCCTGGGCGGATTCTGTTTCGCTGAAGAGATCGGCAGCGCCCTGCCCTCCTTCATCGGTGGCAAAACCTCCTATGGTCCATCTCACTACACCAACCTGATTTTCGGAGCCTCGATCCTGGTTGGTCTCTGTGCAGGTCTGATCACCGGCTGTATCGGCGCGGGCGGCGGATTTATCATCGCTCCTGCACTGATGAGCGCCGGCGTCAAAGGTATTCTCGCCGTTGGTACCGACCTGTTCCACATTTTCGCCAAAGCGATCATGGGCTCGGTACTGCATCGCAAGCTGGGCAACATCTCGATTTCCCTGGCCGTGACATTTCTTATCGGCGCCATCAGTGGTTCCACCCTGGGGGGATATATCAACCGTACGCTTTATAACAAAAACCCCGTCCTGAGCGACACCTTCATCACCTCAATCTACGTCATCATCTTGGGCTTCCTGGCCTTCTACGCCGTCTCCGACTTCCTGCGGTCGCGAAAAAAGATCAGCGCAGCCAAAGGCGCCGCCCCCGCTGCAGAAGAAATTCCGCAATTGGGCAAGCGGCTCCAATCCATCAACCTGCCGCCAATGCTGACCTTTGACGAAAGCATCACCCCCGGCGGCCGCAGAATTTCCGCCATCTTCCTGGTCATCGCCGGTTTCATCGTCGGTATGGCCGCAGCCATCATGGGCGTGGGCGGTGGCTTCCTGACCTTCCCCATCTTTGTCTATGGTCTGGGTGTTTCCTCGATGACCACCGTCGGAACCGACATTTTCCAGATCGTGTTCACCGCCGGATACAGCGCCATCGGCCAGTATGCCATTTACGGATTCATTTTCTACACCTTGGCCCTGGGCATGCTGTTGGGTTCCCTGATCGGCATCCAGGTCGGATCGATCGTCACCAAGGTTGTCCACGGCACCACCATCCGCGGCTTCTACGCCTGCACCGTTACCGCCGGGTTCATCAACCGGGCCTGCGCACTGCCGGAAAAACTGGTGAAGATGAATTATATCCAGGTCCCAACATGGCTCATGGACATCCTGAACTGGATCGGAAACGTCGGCTTCTTCGCCATCATCATCGCCTTCGCCGCTTGGGTCTTCTGGTGTTTCTTTTCCAATCTCGACGTTCTTACAGGTAAAAAGGAGGCTCTCTCATGATGACCGCCGCTCAACACAAAACCAGAGGCATTTTGTTACTGGTTTCTTTTTTCATCGTTCTCGTCTGTATCTTTCTGCCGATTTTCAACACGCCTCATAAGCAAAAGGCGACGGGACTGGATTATCTGGACAACTTCTTTAATGAACTCTCAAAAGGATCCGCCTACTATATCGGCGACCAGATCAAAGAGGCAGATACGTTGGCCGGACAGGCATTTTCCGCAACACTGAAGATGAAATCCCCGGAACAGGCAGAAAATGCGGCCAAACTCTTTACCACCAATGCC
The DNA here is from genome assembly GCA_050952385.1 of Desulfobulbus sp. Lineage (GTDB taxonomy): Bacteria > Desulfobacterota > Desulfobulbia > Desulfobulbales > Desulfobulbaceae > Desulfobulbus. The sequence goes on from JBMNKV010000001.1 coordinate 1,197,426, forward strand.
ATCGAAGCCACGGCTGCGGACGCCAGCGTCACCGTTCAAGGTGATTTCGGTGTAATGCTGACAGCCATGCTCAAAGACGCGGATATGATGTACCACAACAATGGAGCGCCCCTTGTTGAAAAATATGGCATGGATGAACGCAGGGTCCTGAATGGCTGGTATATTACCCTGATTGCACTGGAAAAAGATCTGACCGACTCCGAAGAGTTCAACAAGGCCAAGATCGTCAAGAACTGCATGACCAAGGCCGTTGAGCCAGCATACAACTTCTACCAGATCGATGCGAAATCGGTCAAAGATGAAGTTATTCCACTTATTGTGGCCTTGACCTTCTACGTTGTGTATACGATGTGGTTCGGCTTCGGCCTGCTCCATATCTTCGAAGGATTAGGCATTAAACTGGATCACTGATCCCCTGTACCTTCTGCATGACCAAAGCGGCGGCAGGTTATCCTGCCGCCGCTTTTCTTGTGAACATGGTGCTCGCACCAGCCGGGCAGAACGACGCATAGCATTTTTTTCATCCCCCGATACCGCCTCCCAATCGCCTGTCAACACCAAGGCCAATCCGCCCCCATTGACACCATTGACAGCACCAGGTTTTTCCTCAAAAGCTTGTACGCACACACAACCACTACGAGCACACCCGATTGCCCTCTCCGGCTGCCTTTCCCGAACCAAACCAGAAGAGTCCTCCAAGTCTCCCTGCCCGCAAGTTTTCCCGGCATAGCGCCGGGGCATATTGCCCCCTCCGAAGCAAGGAGCTTACTGGAGCTTTTTCTGGATATGGTACATTGTCGTCTCTTTAATAATTTCGATCAGTTTGGAATCCGGCGCATAGGCCTTCTCAACAAACACCTCCTGATAGGATGGAAGTGTTTCAAGCACAAGTTTGTGAAAGCCTTCAGGATCATCGAGCGACAACGACCGGGCCGCAATATCGATCACAGCGGCAACCTCCACCGCAATGTCCTCACCCTTCAGGCGCTTGAAGGCGGTAACCAAGGTGCACCGGTGCGGCGTGCTCCGGGACTGGGTAACATAACGATCGGAACGACGGACAAACTCGTGGATGACCGTCATGAGCGCAGATTCCGGGCCCAAGAAAGATTGGCCCCGGGAAAATACATTGGCGATAACCAGGGCAAGTTCATCTGTCTCGATCTGTTGCATCGAATCCTGCGTGAAGGCCAGCACCTCCGCGCTTTCGGCGATCATCCCGCTTTGGTGTTCGCCGACAATGTATATGAAACGGTTTGGAGAGAGAGTCATGGTGCGCCTCGTACGTGGTCAATGGAGAAAGAAATATCCGTCCTCATACCATGGGTATCCCTTGCCGGAAAAGGACGGATGCAACAAACGCGATAGACACACGGGCGACGTGCACGAAAAGAGCAGCACGCGTCTCTAGAAAATAATATAGAGTAATACCAATATGTTATCTTATAGACATCGCCTCGTCATGGCTTCGTGTCGCTCACATGTCGGGTCAAATCACCCGATATCGACTGACAGTGGAAAGCGGATAGGGAACAATGGCGGCACAGAAGCACGGACCGGCGCGACCAATGGAAAAATTGGGCCGCCGCCGGATCGGCAACCGGGCCGTAACATATATGGCCCACTTCTTTAACCAAGGGAGAAGCAAATGCGTATCCGAAACATTGTGACAACGAAAACCTTGATGTTTGCCGCACTGTTGTTCGCCTTTGTCCGGACCGACTCAGCCCAGGCGGAGCTCTACGTGGGATTGGATTCAAACGGGATCACGATCGGCACCAGTCCGGTGTCGTTTGCGCAGTACGATGATCTGGTATCGTTTGCGCGCTACGATGCCGCCCCATACCACGCATATAATTATGGCCCGCCACCACCGCACTACCGATACGTAGATAACCGGAAGGACCCGCACCGCTACCACTATCCTCCGCCTCCGCGGGCATACAAGCCATACCCGCCGCCCGCATACAAGCGGCCGTACGGACCGCCGCCCCGCTACTATGGGCATCCTGGTTTCAACAAGGGATACGGATACAAGAAGCATCCGCATCCCGGTTACAAAAAGGGGTACGGATACAAGAAATATCCCCATCCCGGTTACAAAAAAGGGTACGGATACAAGAAATATCCCCATCCCGGTTATAAAAAAGGGTACAAAAAACATGAGGTGCGACGGCCGGCACCTCCTCCATGGAATGCGTGGAATCGTCGATAACATCGCCCCTGAAGGAGCATAGATGAAAACATGACCGGAGCAGAGCTTGAAATTTCAGCTCGCCCCGGTCATCAAGAGAGAACTCGCAGCAGGCGTGCTCCCGGCCCACCTAGGGCTGTGGCAGCGCGCCTGCTGCTTCCGGATGAATCAAACGGGCAACAGCAATCAGGGTTCTGGCAAAGCGTTGCGGCGAAGGACTGCAAATATCTTCCGGGGGCAGCGCATACACCTGCCGTGTTTGCGCGGCCCTGAGCGTCTTTGCGAAACGAAGCCAGCGGAGTTGCTCCTGCTTGCCGACACCGCTTTCAGAACCCATGACCGAAATCAGAATGACCTCGGGGTTGAGCGCCAAAACCTGTTCAACGGATATGGCGCCGGAACGGCGGTCGCCGACAATGTTGAAACCACCAGCCAACTCGATGAAATCGTGGGTGAACGATCCGGGAACAGAGGCAAAAAGCGGCTGTGCGCCGACTTGCAGCAAAACCTTTCGCCGGGGGAAAGGGGCGACAGCCTTTTGCACCAGATCGACTTGGCGTTGCGCCCAAGTCACCACGTCGCGGGCCTTGGACGAAAGACCCAACAGTTGGCCCAACCGGAGAAAATCCGAGCAGATAGCGGCAAAAGAATCGGTGCGGGAAAAAGTCTCCACCCTGAACCCCAAACGGCGCAAGGTTGCTAGCTGCTGAGGACTGGTCATGTCGCTGGCCAGAATCAGTTGGGGACGCAAGGCCGCGATCTTTTCGATGTGGATCTCCTGTACCGATCCCACCTGAACAAGAGAACGGGCCGCTTCTGGTTGGAAGCAGTACAAGGTGACCCCAACCAGCCGGTCGCCGGCGCCAAGCAAAAAGATATTTTCGGTGAGCTGCGGACTCAGCGAAACGATCCGAGCAACACCTGCGTCGGCCGATTTTTCCTCGTCCGCCAATGCGCTGCTCAACGGCCAGCACAGCACGAGCAGCAACGCCGCCACAACCGCCCGTCGCCCGACGGCCGCCGCCCACGCCGCACCAGAGAAGATCATCGTCCAGCCCAACCAGTTGCGCGGATCGACGCGTGAAAGGTCGAGCAGGGCCGCATCGGATCAGATGACATCATCATCACTCAGGTCGTCCTCCTGCTCTTCATTCGCTTCTTCGTCATCGATATCGCCCTCCTCGTCCTCCTCATCCTCGTCAGGGGCGATATCAGGGGTTGCGTCGCCATCCCCAGGGGGCTTGGAATTCTTGGATTCCGGCAGAACAAATTCCCGAATCTTCCCAATTTCATCGGGAAGCAACAAGTCAGCCCGACAGACAGCGCATTGTTTGACGTGCTGGTCAACAAACTGCATCATACGGGCCGGGGCCATGGTTTCCTGTTTAACCCGGAAGTACCAGTCCTTGAGAAGGCGTATCAGTTGCTTACATTCCATAGAAAAACCGGAGAGTTACCTTGCAATTACGGAGCGGTCCAGAGGACGGGGATGACAGTTGCAGCGGAAAGAGTTGTTTTTCCGTCTCAGAAAAAGTACAGTGCCTTATCTCTGCGGAAGTGGACAGGGCGCTGGTGGCTCTCCCGGACTTCAAATCCGGTGTGCCGGGTGAACAGCTCGGCAGGTGGGTTCGATTCCCATGCACTTCCGCCACAATTCCCTCCCGCGCCCCTCTTTGCCGTGCATTGTATCCTGATTTTTTTCAGGCTGTCAAATGTCTTTTGATCGTCTTGTCAAGAGAAAAACGTCTCAACATTGACAACACCTTCATATCCACACGGTACCGTACAGTGCGGCAGGGAAAATACCGGGACGACGAGCGGAACCCGAACGGCTTCCGCGCCCATCTAACTGATATTTCATATCTTTTCTTGAACGATTCTTGAACGATGACGCCGACACCATCCGGCTCAAGGCGTTGCGGCTGAAGCAGACAAAGGACCGACCGACAGCCAGGCAGCGGCCTTGTGTGTGGCGCTATATCGCAGGGTGACCCAGCTGCTTTCGTCGCTTTTGTGCAGGTCTATACGCTGTTCATCCTGCTTCAGGCCAAACAGCACGGTTATCCGCATCGACTTTTCCAGGATAAGCGCGTGAAAGATCCGGACCAGGGTATGCTGCCGGAACAGGGAACAGCTCTCGTCAAACCATGCCTGTCGAAGATCCAAAACCAATTCATGGTACTCTTTAGTAAATCCGGACACGACCGCATGTTCAAGCACCTCGTAGGAATCCCGCGCATCAACAGGCCCTTCAACCCGGATCGTCATCGACTGTCCGCCTGTATCCACGTGACTGGTCATTCTCATGCCCACCTCCCGCATCCGACAAAGTAAAAACATGCACCTCGCTTTCGTTTTCTTCATTATATAAAAACACCGCATCCTGGTGATAGTAAGATCTTGGTGAGCATGTTTCGCATGCTGTCGGCGCTCCCATGGCAAACAGACAGCGCCAAAAAAATCCCGCATCGAAAACGATGCGGGAAAACAACATGGTCGCACGATACACGAGCCGTCTTCAGGGCAGATACCACAGCTCATTGGAAGGCAGGCTGAAACCTTCCTTTTTATCAAAAGCAACAATCGAAAAAACAGCGCCACTCTTCTCTGCAATATACGGTATGTTAAATGACGCTTGCCGGGCGGTCGGGTCCCTGACGACATAAACCAGATTCTTGTTCACCAAGATATAAAAACCAGCCGTCTCTGCTCCCGGTTTTTCGGAGAAGGTCCAGGAAAGCGTGACTCTCTGCCTCGAATGAGGCGCCTTCCGGGCAAAGGCCAGATAGCCGATGCCTTCAGCCCGCTGGACATCCTCCAGCCCCTGCGATATTGCATCCTCGACTTTCACCTGGAAAGCGGTGCTCTGCACATCCCTGATCCGAAGTGTGGCGGCTTTATCATTGACCCGGGTCTGTACCCCGGCCAAAACAATGGGGGCTTCTTTGAAAACCGAGTTGAAGGGGACATCTTCCCATGCACTGCCGGTAGCAGTGGGCAGCATGTAGCTTTCGACGGCAAACTCCCCGATCGAATGTCGTCCCGGATACCAGGCGACATAATGGATCGTTCCTTCCAGATCTGCGTCCGTTCGGGTTTCTGCCTCTTGTTGCAGCCTATAGGTAAATCCATGACTGTTGACCCGACTCACCCGGCCTGCAACCGTCGGGGCATCCTGCAAGGACGCCACGCTGGTCAACACGATGGGCACCATGTCAAACGGCTTCGAAAAATGAATCGTGCGCGCAATACTCCCTCCCCTGAAGTCGCCGGCCTCCAACTCGCCGCCGCCGGCAAGCCGGACACGCCCCTTTTCCATGACCAGATAGGGAACGGTTTCCGCCTCATGGACACCATCCTGATACGACCACTCAGCCAAGCGCATCTCAACGCTCCGGCCGGTGATGTTGCGAAGCTGGACCACGCAGGGCTCCTGATCATGCGCGCCGGGAGCACCGACGACAACCACAGGGTTATTGAACGTACGGGCAAAAGAAACCCGAACCCAGGAATCCAATACCTGCACCTCGCCTACTTCCAGTCTGGCATCGGGCAACATGGATAATGGCGACACGCTCAAGTGAGGTGTGGTCTCGACAATCTCGTTGGATACGGCGGAAACCGCCCGGACTGGGATCGTTGCAACACCCTGCTGTCCCCTGCTGTCCGTCAGGGTCAAGGTGACCAGATATTCGCCCGGATACCTGAAGGTGTGCGCTATGCGCTCGCCTTCCCCGCCGGAAGAGCCGTCGCCGAAATCCCACTGGTACCGTACGGGGACGGCGCCGGATGCCACTTTGGATCGAGAGGCGTTAAAACCGGTACTAAACGGGGCCTTCCCGGCATGGATTCCGGCCGAAATCACCGCGATAGGCGCAGGGGTGAACGCGACAGGGACGGACGATTCAGAAGATGGGGGCGGCGGCATGGGAGGGGCTGGCGCATTGACAACCGGACCGCTGTCGGTGTCGATCTCGACGGACTTCTTGTTGGTGAAGAAAAAAGGCGTCGAAGGCGGGCTCTCCCAACCGTTATCGAACAGGGCTGTTACGGTAAACTTGGCCCCTGAATCGGGCAGATCAATGTCGCATTGCAGCTCTCGCGCCGCAGGATTGTTCGTTGCGCAGGCCAGATTGCCGTCCTTATAGAGACGAAAACCCGCCACCGCCGAATTGCTGGGCGGCGTGTACCCCCATTGCACAGAAATCGTTTCCGCCTGCACCGGCAGGCATGGTCCCAGCACAAGCCAAAACGCCAGAAGAGCAGCGACAGATCTTCCAGCCGTCATCAGAGTAGCGAGTCGCATCCGCATGTTCTCGTACATTACCATTGTTCCAGATGCACACGTTGTGGGGCATAGCGAGTCCGTGGTTCTTCGGGCTTGATCGGCCAGCCCAGGGCAATACCGGCAACCGGAATGATATGCTCGGGCAAGTTAAAGCGGCGCGCAACCGCCCCCACCCGCTCCGTTCGGGGATGGATCCCCAACCAGCAGGCCCCAAGCCCCAAAATATTGGCTGCAAGCAGGATGTTTTCCACGGCGGCGCTCACATCCTGGAGGAGAAACGACAGTTCCTGGTCATGGGCCTGGTGAAGATCGCCACAGGCAATCAGCGCAGCCGTGGCCTGCTTCAACATCTTCCCGTTGGGCAAAAGTTCGGCCAGCTGGTCCAGCGTGGTCCGCTCGCGCAGCACCAGAAAATGCCACGGATCCTTACCGGCCGCGGAAGGCGCAGCCATGCCGGCCTGGAGCAGGTCGGTCAACAAGGCCTCCGGGATCGCCTCCGGAGAAAATGAGCGGATACTCCGCCGGGAAAAAATGCAGTGCAGCTGAGGGTTCATGCGCACCTTCACCTCCATGAGTAAAATGGATCAGACGGCGGATCGCCGCTGTTCATTGGGATACTGCCGGCACTGTTCCTGATAGGCGATAATGGGGGCAACCGCATCCTCGGGGGTATCCACCACGTGGAACAGGTCGAGATCACCGGGAACGATACAGCCGTGGGTCAATAAGGAATCGCGCATCCAGTCGCACAATCCCTGCCAGTAGCTGCTGCCGAACAAAATAATGGGAATCCGCCGGATCTTGGTCGTCTGCACCAGGGTCAAGGCCTCGGAAAATTCATCCAGCGTGCCGAATCCCCCGGGAAAAATAATATACCCCACGGAGTGCCGGACAAAGGTTAGTTTACGGATAAAAAAGTATCGAAACGTAAGGCTGATATTCTGATACTGGTTGGGGTGCTGCTCCCGGGGGAGGATGATGTTCAGCCCCACCGAACGGCCGCCCGCCTCCATACAGCCGCGACTCGCCGCTTCCATGATCCCGGGACCGCCACCGGTGAGCACCGCCAGATTATGGCGGCACAGCAATCTTGCGGTCTTCCGGGCGGCCTGGTAGTACGGCGAATCCTCGGAAAATCGTGCGCTGCCGAAGACCGAAACCGCAGGCCCCAGATCCTGCAGGGTTTCAATACTGTCGATCAGCTCGGCCTGGATGCGAAACACCCGCCAGGCTTCAGAAGTTTTCAGGTCATCCATACAAGAGAGACAGCATCCGGACAATGCATGCGCAAAGAAGCATTTCCGCCGCCTGTTGGCGGCGGAAATGCGAAGAAACACACGGAAACAACAGGAAGGTTACAGCAGCTTTGCGAAGAAATCGTTCCCCTTGTCATCCACCAGGATAAAGGCGGGAAAATCAACAACTTCAATCTTCCAAACCGCCTCCATTCCCAATTCCGGATAATCCAGACACTCGACCTTCTTGATATTCTTCTCGGCCAAAAGTGCTGCCGGACCACCGATGGAGCCCAGATAGAATCCACCATGCTTCTTGCAAGCATCGGTCACCTGCTGCGAGCGGTTCCCCTTGGCGATCATCACCATGGAACCACCCTGGGCCTGGAGCAGATCGACATAGGAATCCATGCGACCCGCCGTGGTCGGCCCGAAGGAACCGGATGGCTTGCCCTCGGGTTTTTTGGCCGGCCCCGCATAGTAAACCGGATGCTGCTTGAGGTACTCGGGGATGGGCTTGCCCGCGTCCAGCAGCTCCTTCCACTTGGCATGGGCAATATCGCGGCCCACGATGATGGTTCCGGTCAGGGACAACGGCGTGGAAACCGGATACTTGGTCAATTCGGCCAACACCTTGTCAATCGGCTGGTTGAGGTCGATCTTGATTGCCTTGGAAGCTCCGCCTTCCCGGTACTTGGCGGGAATCCGCTCTCCGGGCTTGCTGTCCATCTGCTCGATCCACAGCCCTTCCTTGGTGATTTTGGCCTTGATGTTGCGGTCGGCCGAACAGGAAACGCCCATGCCCACCGGACAGGAAGCGCCATGACGCGACATCCGGATCACCCGAATATCATGGGCGAAATACTTGCCGCCGAACTGAGCACCCAACCCAAGCTTGTGGGCCTCGTCCAGCAACTCCTTCTCCAGCTCCAGGTCACGGAAAGAACGACCGTACTCGTTGCCGCTGGTCGGCAGCGCATCCAAGTATTTGGCCGAGGCCAGCTTAACGGTCTTGAGGTTGGTTTCAGCGCTGGTGCCGCCGATGACAAAGGCAATATGGTAGGGCGGGCAGGCGGCGGTACCCAGGCTTTTCATCTTCTCGACCAAAAATTTCTTCAGGGTACCCGGATTGAGCAGGGCCTTGGTTTCCTGATAAAGATAGGTCTTGTTGGCGCTGCCGCCGCCCTTGGCGAGGAAAAGGAACTTGTATTCACTGCCCTCCACGGCATAGATATCGATCTGGGCGGGCAGGTTGGTCTTGGTGTTGACCTCCTCGTACATGTTCAGCGGCGCGTTCTGCGAATAGCGAAGATTTTCTCCGGTGTACGTGGCATACACGCCGGCGGAAATCTGCTCGGCATCGTTACAGCCTGTCCAGACATTCTGTCCTTTCTTTGCCACCACGCAGGCGGTCCCGGTATCCTGACAGAAGGGCAGGACAAAATCCGAGGCAACCTCGGCATTCTGCAGCATGGCCAGAGCAACCTGCTTGTCGTTGTCGGAGGATTCGGGATCGTCGAAAATTTTGGCGACCATCTGGTTGTGTTCGGGGCGCAAGAGAAAAGAGACCTCGCGCATGGCGAGACGGGACAGCTCCTGCAAACCCTCGGGGCTGATCTTGAGGATCTCCTGTCCGTTGAACTGCTCCACGGACACATACTTCGCCGACCCTTCGATCAACCGGAACTTGGTCTCATCCTTGCCCAAGGGGAAGGGATCCTGATACACAAATCCTGTCATAGCGTTCCTCCATGCTTGTAAAGTAAACAGACAATCCTCCAGGCCGCTGCACCACACACAATGCCTCAGCCCTTCGGGCTACAATTCTCTCTCCGGTCTTCGCTTCGGCGTCGACCGGCCTATAGTGTTTATCCGGCATCACAACCATCCTTTTTACCTCGTGCGCCAAACAAAGGCAAGAAAGGAAAAACCGACACTTGAGAGGCAAAACGTCCGTCTCTTCCGGAAAATCACCGCACATACCTCGGAAGGGCGAAGGAAAAAACTCTAAAGCTGTCTACACCAACGCCGCCATGACCTGATTGGCCAACAAAAGCCCCTGCCCGGTCAGGGCCAGACGGTCCTCTTCCAGACGCACCAATTGCCGGCGCACAAGCGAAGGCAGGACATCCTGATAGTATACCGCCGGATCGATCCCGAACCGCTCACGAAGCATGGACACCGACACGCCTTCCACCATGCGCAGTCCCATGACCACGGTTTCCCGGAACGCAGCCTCGGGCTCCAGGGATTCGCTCCGCTCCCAGACCGGGCGTTCAGCCTCGACCAGCCGACAGTATCGGTCGATATCGGCATAGGCCATTCGCCGCTCTCCGCCGTAGAAGGCCGCAGCCCCCGGCCCGGCCCCGAGATAGTAGCCGTTTTCCCAGTAGTTGATGTTATGCAGACACCGACGTTCCGGTCGGGCATAGTTGGAAATCTCGTAACGGTGCAGACCGCTGCGATCGATGCACTCCTGCGTTACCTCCAGCATGGCCAGAACGTTCTCTTCCGGCGGCAGCCGTTCCTCATCCCGCGCCACCTTAAGCGTCAGGGGCGAGCCTTCCTCCAGGGTCAGTTCGTACAGGGAAAGATGATCGGGAGCGCGGTCAAGCACCAATTCCAGACTGCGCCTCCAGTCCATGGCTGTTTGTCCGGGCAGGCCGTACATCAGATCGCAGCTCAGGTTGTCGAATCCAGCCTGCCGGGCGGCGGCCATCGCCTGCAAGGCCGCGGCCGCGGTGTGCCGCCGCCCGATCCGCCGCAGTTCCCGGTCATGCAGAGACTGAACGCCAAGAGAGAGCCGGTTGAACCCGGCACGGCGCAACAGGCACAGTATGCGTGCGTCGACCGTGCCGGGATTGACCTCGATTGTCCACTCCAGCTCTCCTGACGACCAGGGAAAAAGCCGACGACAATCGTCTGCCAGCGCGGTCAATGCCTCGACCGGCAGTATCGACGGTGTGCCACCGCCAAGAAAGAGGGTACGAAAAGAAAGTTGCCGAATTGCCGGTTCAGCGGCCAGCCGACGGAGCTGCGCCCGCAGCGCCCGCAGATATCGCGCCATCTCGCCCGGGCGGGGCACAAGGGAGAAAAACCCGCAATACGGACACTTGGACCGGCAAAACGGCACGTGCACATACACCCCTGCCCGATCGCGCAGGGCCATCATCCTGCCTGGGCCAGCAGACGGGCGCAGTCGTCCCTGATCCGGCGCATCAGCCCCTCATCGGCAAAACTGTACACCTCCTCGCCCTCCCCGATGATGAGATGATCGAGCAGGGAGATCTGCATCAGGGAGCCAAGCAGGCAGAGTCGGCGCGTCAGGATCTCGTCCTGGCGCGAGGGCGCAAGTCGGCCCGAGGGGTGATTATGGGCAAGAATCAGGGCGCTGGCATTGCGCTCCAGGGCAGCGCGAATCAACTCCCGGGGATAGACCGTGTTGACGGTAGTCGTCCCTTCGGCCACCACGTCGATATCGAGAACAGCATGACCGGCGTCAAGGAATACCACCTGTAAGATCTCGTGACGAAGCCCGCGCATACTGTGAATCAGATAGTCGGCCACCTCACGAGATGAGTGCAGATACTGCTTGCCGACCACCCGCTGGCGCAGGTAGCGCCGGGCCACGCCCTGAATGAAACGGAGGGCAAAGATGTTTTTGGGGCCCATGCCCCGGATCTCCTGGAGCTGTACTGGCGCCGCGTCAAGAACGGCGGGCAGGGAACCGAAACGTTCCAGGGCCTCACGAGCCGGAGCCTTGCAGTCGGATCGGGGCGTACCAAAGGTGAGCAGCAGTTCGATGACCTCGCTGTCGGTAAAGGCCTCGATGCCCTGGTCCAGGAATTTATCGCGCAGCCGCTGACGATGGCCCGCGCCCTTCTCCTGCCAGTCCGACTTGTCCACGGCGCTCAGCCGCCCAGCTCGCGCATGAACAGGGTATTGGCCAGTTGCGGATTGGCCTGACCGCGCGTTTTTTTCATCAGCTGACCGACAAAGAAGCCCATGACCTTGGTCTTGCCCTCGCGGAATTGCCGGACCTGATCCGGATTGGCGGCGAGAATCTCGCGGACAATGGCGGCAAGTTCGTCCTCATCGCTCATCTGCACCAAGCCCTTGCTCTCGACAATCTGCTCCGGATCATCGCCGGAGGCCAGCATCTCGGCAAAAACCGTTTTGGCGATCTTGCCCGAGATGGTTCCCTCCTCGATCAACCGCAGCAACCGGGCGAGCTGGTCCGGTTGTACCGGGCAGTCCGCAATCCGCTCGGGCCCGTATTCCCGCAGCAGCTCCGTGCCGATGAAGTTGGCCACCTTGCGGGGCTGATCAAATATCCGGCAGACCGCCTCGAAGTAGTCGGCCAGCTCGCGCGACGCGGTCAGCAGGGTCGCATCGTCGGCGGGCAGGGCAAAATCATGCAGGAAACGGTTGCGCCGCGTCTCAGGCAGTTCAGGCAGACAGGAGGCCACCTCCTCGATCCAGGCCTCGTCCAGTTGCACCGGCACAAGGTCCGGGTCCGGATAATATCGATAATCGTGGGCCTCTTCCTTGCCGCGCATGGGCTCGGTCCGCGCCTTGTCCGGATTCCAGAGCAGGGTCTGCTGCACCACCTCGCCGCCTTCGAGCAAGATGTCCCGCTGCCGCCGCTGCTCGTACTCAAGAGCCAGCTGCACGTTGCGAAACGAATTCATGTTCTTCAGTTCGGTTCGGGTGCCGAAGCGCTCCTGCCCCACCGGTCGGAGCGAAATATTGGCATCGCAGCGGAAGCTGCCCTCCTGCATGTTGCCGTCGCAGATATCCAGATAGCGAACAATGGCATGCAGCTGCCGCAGATAGGCCACCGCCTCTTCCGGCGAGCGCATATCCGGTTCGCTGACAATCTCCAGAAGCGGCATACCGGCCCGGTTCAGGTCGACATAGCTGACCGCCTCGCGCTCGTCATGCACCAGCTTGCCGGCGTCCTCTTCCATGTGAATCCGGGTGATGCCGATGGTTTTTGGGGGATGTCCCTCGACCTCGATGGTCAGGCGGCCGTGCTCGCAGATCGGTTTTTCAAACTGGGAGATCTGATAGCCCTTGGGCAGGTCGGGATAGAAGTAGTTCTTGCGGGCGAAACGATTCCACCGGTTCAAAGTGGAACCCGTGGCCACTCCCAGCTTGATCGCCGACTCCACAACCTTGCGGTTGAGCACCGGCAGGGTGCCGGGCATGGCCAGGCAGACCGGGCAGGTATGGGTATTGGGAGGTGCGCCGAACTCTGTGGAACAGCTGCAAAAAATCTTGCTTTTGGTGTTCATTTGGGCATGCACTTCCAGCCCGATCACGGTTTCAAATTCCATGGCAACCAGAGGGGAAAATTATCGTTGATGAACGCCGGATTCGATCCAGGCGCGAATCTTAACCAGCTCCTCGTTCCAGCGGTCGGAGGCCCGGATATGGACAAACATCCGAAACAGATCATCCACCAGATCGGTGAGCCGGGTAAACAGGGCGATCCGTTCGAGAATACGCCCTTCCAGACTCTCGGCCTCCCGACCCTCGTCGGCGGCATCCACGGTCTTGGGCAAACGGATGTTGCGCAACTCGAACAACCCGGCCGAAAGGGTCACGCCGAATTCATGGTCGTCAAAGCCCAGACGAACCCGCGCCTGTTCCGGTTTCTTGGCCAACCCCAGCCCGGCGCGGGCCTCCCTGAGTTCGGTTTGCAGGCCGCGACAGATCACCTTTTCACTGGTTTCACCCTCGCCGGCCTCCAACAGCATGTGCTTTTCAAAAACCACCAGCACATCGCCCCGGCCCGGTACCTCGACGCTGCCGCCGCGCTCCTCGGACTTGAACCACAACCAGGCGAGAAACTCCTGGCCGAGAAACCGCTTTTCCTGTATCAGATCGACAAGATCCATCATCCTATCCGTTGATTGGTGCCAAGCCCTACAGTTCCAGGGTCAGGGATTGGGGGCCGGAATCCCGTTCCGCCTCTTCGACGCTGCGCTGAAAAATAACGGCCGCGCGCTCCTTGAGTACCCGTGCCTCTTCCGGCCGCTGCTGAGCGGCGCACAACTTGGCCAGCTCCTGCAAAACAGCCGCCACCCGGGGATGGTGCCCGCCATGCACCTGCTCGGTTATGGCAAGCGCTTTCCGGTAACAGGCCTCTGCCTGGGCATAATGCCCCTGCAGGCGGTAGGCCTCGGCCAGATCGTTCAAACTGATGAGCAACTGGGGATGGGTCGGCGGCAATGTTTTTTCCCGAATCCGCACCAGCCGTTCGTACAGGGAGACGGCCTCCGGCTCCCGCTCCAGCTCCATACACAGACCCGCCAGCTTCTCCAGTACCGCGGCCAGGGCAGGATGGTCGGCACCCAGCTGTTTCTCCTGAATTGCCAGGGACCGTTGATACAGGCCAACAGCCTTGTCATACTCGCCCAGCGTCTCCTGGTATTCACCGATCTGGTGCCAACTGATCGCCATCTCCCTATCTTCCTGCCCAAGCTCCCGCGCCAGTACAGTCATCGAAGCCTTGTACAGCGTACCGGCCTCCCGATACCGACCACTCAGCACATAGGTATAGGCCAACTCCCGCTGGGCCTTCGCCACCGCCACCGGATCATCCGCATTTTGTTTGCTGACGATGCGCACAAGGCGGTCCAAAAGCGGCAGGGCTTCCTGGTAGTTGTAGAGTTCACGGGCGGCCCGACCCGCCTCCTGCAAATAGAGAGGATTATCGCTCTCCTGCTGCACTGCCGCACGGTACTGCTGCATGGCCTGCTCCAGGTCGAAGCGGCATTCGGCCAGACGTCCACTCAGCCAGGCAGCCCGAGCGGCAGCCGGATGCGTCCCTTGCCCGAGCCGCACCAGCAGGGATTCGGCGGCCGCGGCATCGCCGACCCGCAAACCGGCGGCAACCTGCCGCCGCTCCGCCGCATCGACCGTAGCTGCAAAATCAGGCAACAGGGCCAAGACCTGCCGATAGCAGGTCAACTCCCGGGCATGGCTATCGGTTAGCAGGGTCAGAGCGCGGTTCACCCGCACCAATTTTTTCCGCAGCTGTTCTTGCTGCGGCACATCCCCGCTGCTCACCGCCCGGTCGAGAAGTGTTCGTACCTGCTCTTCTTGGGACCGCAAACGGTCGGCAAAGGCCGCAAGCGGGAAGTCGATCTCTTCGCCCCCCGCGACACGATCTTGCTTGACCGGTTCTTTGGCAACCGGCTCCACAGGAGCTGCCATGTCCGCTCCGGCATAATCCGTATCCTGGGGCGGCGTCGCCACTTCCCGGGAAACAGCGGCAGGTGCAGGGACAGTCGCATCCGAAACGTCGGCAGGAGCCTTCCGTTCCTGCTCGGTAAAATCGGGTTGCGGCGAACTGGACGGGTCCGCCAGCGACGGTTCCGAAGCGGCGGTCTCGGAGACGGAAGACGCGGCCTGCTGCACAGCATCTTGTACCGCCTTCCGCTTTCTTACCACCAAGAGCCCAACCACCAAGACAACGACCGCCGCCAATCCCACCATCATCAACCAGTTACCCATCGTCCGCCCCTCCCGTCTTTCCCGGTATCGTTCCCCGCCAACCTCAAAGGAGCACAGCCGGCCGGAGCGCCTCGTACGATGCCTTCAGATCGTCATCCACCATACGCTCCCCCATCAGCCAGGGAATCTGGAGCACGATCGACAGATGAAAGGTTTCCTTGAACAGGTCTTCCAGTTGGGCCATGGCCTTTTTGTTGGTCGAGAAAAAAAACAGGATGTTGTCGGCCAGGTTCCAGCACAGATCGTAGGTGGCGGGGATGGGCGGCGCCTTGCGGACCAGCTCGGCCCGGACGCGCTCCCTGATTTCCAAACGCACGGAGCGGTTCAGCCGTTCCACCTGCCTTTCCCGACGAATCCGCTCCTCTTCCTTGGCTACATACTTTTTCAACACAGCGGGTGACACCTTGCGCTCGTCGACCCGCATGGTCAGGACGATGTAATCACCGGCCGCATACGAACTGTAGGCAAAGCCTGCGTCAAACATGTCGGCCACCGAAACCCAGCCGATCGAATATTCGTCCATGGTTTCGTCGATGTCCCTGAAACTCATGGCGTTGATCCGTTGCGCAGCAAACTCCCAGAAAGATTCAGGGAGTTTGCCGATCACCGTGAAGCGGGTCAATGAAGCAGACCCTGTCAACAAACCCATCTTGTACTCACTCCATAAAATGTTCCAAGCGGCTCGCCCTGTGTCCGGCAAATAGTTGTGCGACTGTACTAGTAAACCGGCGCAGAGCACAACCAGATTTTGACCAAGCCCCCTTCCGCCACACATCATCTGGGCCTAAAAGCGTTCTTTCACCTTCTTTTCCATTGACAGTTCATACCGAACCGGGTAGAAAGTCTGTTCCAAACTAATGGGTCGTTAACTCAGTCGGTAGAGTATCTGCCTTTTAAGCAGAGAGTCGCGCGTTCGAGTCGCGCACGACCCACCAGAACAGATCAGGCTCTGTCCCCATCGTCTAGTCAGGTCCAGGACACCGGCCTTTCACGCCGGCAACACCGGTTCAAATCCGGTTGGGGACGCCACGTACAGAATCAGCTAGTTAACTGCCAAAAACCAGCTAGTTAGCTGCCATCGGATTCAAAGCCCCCTTGGAACATATTGTTCCAAGGGGGCTTTTCTTGTTTCGCCCCTAGGCCGCAGGCCGCTTGAATGCGTTGCCCTGCTCCAGCGTGAACAAAAAGCCTCCTTGGAACCAAGAAAGTTCCGGGGAGGTTTTTTTGTTTATGACGCTGGATCAAGCAGTTCCAGCAAACGACTCATTCAGGCCGGGGAGATCATGGACTGAGTAACAGGCCGTAGAAAACAGAAAGGCTTCAAGCGCGCCAACGCTTGAAGCCCTCCGGAAGTCTTGAGACTTCTGTATTGGACAAATGCCAATACAGATTACCCGAAAAAAAATGGGGTGTCAAGATATAGGGAGATTGTTTTGTTTTCTCCGGGCAGGGAGAAAAAGGACAAATGCGCGCAATATCAATGGGTTGCCTGTGTTATCGGCAACAGGACTGGTTAAAAGAGCTGGAGATTTCAGACGCGGCAATCCTTCTGTACGGGATTCTCGTCAGGTCAGGTCGCGGCAAAGGATTTGCGTATCCGTCCATGCCGTACCTCATGAAAAAGTTAAAAAAGGGAAAAAGGACCATCCAGCGGCTCCTGAAAGAGCTGCGGGAAAATCTGCTGATAGCTTCGGGGCGGATCATGACGCCTGAAACCGAACGCAACGGTTACGCGATACTGCCTCACCCTGCCTTGCTTGAATGGATCAAGGCAGTTACGGCTCAGCTCAAGACCAAAGTTCAAGTCGTGATCCAAGACCTCACCGGGGTATTTATCCCGTCAAAAATGACGCAAAAGACGTCAGAAATGACACCCCTGTCTAACTATAGGGAAGGAAGTGAAGTTTCTTTATCCCCCCTTACCCCCCAAGGGGGAACCGCCGCTAACGCGGCAAAGGAGAAAGAAAATGTCCAAGAAACTGAAACGGAAGCTCCTCCGCCGGAAAAGCAAGACGCAGATACTTGCGGAAGCCATTGTGGATCTGGCGGACATGTCAGGTTGCCAATCGCTGAAAGAGGTGGAGACAGCATTTTGGCTGGCGGGCTACGAGTTGGACCAAAAATATTTCAGCCAACTGCCGCCCCTGCCCGAGCTGCGGGAGCTTGTCCGCCAGCGCAAACCTGTCCCGCATGGCAAGCGGCGTTAACCCTGCTGCTGCAACAGCTGCCGGAATCAGAGGTGAGAATGTGGCTGGAGCCGATCCAGGCCACCTCCACTGAAAAAGGTTTGCAACTCGACTGTCCGGATCGTTTTTTCTGTGCATGGGTCCAAGAGCATTACGAAACCGGCATCCGCGACGTGCTTCAACGTCTTGGAATTACAGATTTTTATCTTTCTTTTGGAGAACAGGAAAGAGAACTCCAAGAGAAAAAAAATAGGTTGATCCAAGCTGAAGCTGCTCGCCGCGCTGAATACCAACGGCAAATTCTACGCACTCTGCCTTTGAGTGATCAGTTCGCCGCACTGGTCGCCGCATATCCACGCAAAACCAGCGAATGGCTTGCCTGGCGCACCTTCAAACGTCTGGCTCGCAGAGGGGAATTGCCTGAACTATTTGAACTTTTGCAAATAATTTCGGCAAAAAAACAAACAGATGAGTGGAATCGGGATTCAGGACGCTGGATCCCAGGATTGAGTAAATGGCTTAACTCTCGACCATGGTGGAAAAGTGACAGCAAGGAAAGGAGAAAAGAATCCAGTGAGGCTAGCTCCTGGGGAGGCAAGGGTTCAATTCATCACTCACCTTGAGGAGATAAAAAAAATGCTGAGTGATGGGTACCCAATGATACATGTGTATCGACATTTAATCGCAGAAGGAAAAATCACAATGTCTGCTGCATCCTTTAAAAACCTGTGTCGTCCAGAAACCGTCATCGCTCGAAAAAGAAGAAAGAAAAAATGATAAAAAAAAGAGGTCATGGAACTAGGGAAGTTATAGCTTGTCTTGACGAAATACAGGATATGCTCAACAAAGGATACACAATTTCTGCAATATATAGAAAACTTCATCATGATGAAAAAAAAATTACAATAGGTATTAAAAGATTTTACGCTATTCTTTCAAAGAAAGGATTAAAAAAAGTCTCCATGAAACAATTAAAAATTCAGAAAGATATTTTAAATCAACCTGTAAAAAACAATATATATCAAGATATATCCAAAATTCCTGCTGCACAAGAGAATAAAAATGATGGATTCACAATCATCAAGAAACCCGAGGACGAAGTATTCTAATTAAAAGGGATTGTTTGTTTATGAGAACTGTTCATTTGATCTTGCAGGGAAAAGGCGGGGTCGGCAAGTCGCTGGCCGCAGCCGTTTTATGCCAGTATTTGATCGAAAAAGGTCAAGAAATCATCGGTGTTGACACCGATCCGGTCAATCAGACTTTGACTGGATACCAAGATTTACCGGTGAAAGAACTGAAACTGATGCAGGGCGACGACATTGACCGCCGCAAATTTGATCAATTGATCGAGGACATTCTGACCGTATCAGGAGATGTAGTCGTGGATAACGGGGCAGCCACGTTCGTCCCCTTGAGCGCATATCTCAAGGAAAACCAAACAATTGACTTTCTTGAAGAATCCGGAATTCGAGTACTGATTCATACCGTGATCACCGGCGGGCAAGCGATGAAGGATACCGCAGACGGCCTGGTGTCGCTGGCCGGTCATTTTCCCAATGTGCCGCTGGTGGTCTGGCTGAACCGATATTTTGGTGAAATATCCAGAGAAAATAAGCAGTTCGAGGACTTCAAGGTTTTCCGTGAAAACCAAGACAAAATTCTTGCCCTCATCCACATTCCTCTGAAATCGGCGCAAACCTTTGGCAAGGACCTGGAGGAACTGTTTTCGCGCCGCCAGACCTTTGCCGCCGCGCTTACAGACGACTCATTGCCGGTCATGACCCGGCAGCGGTTGAAGATTTTCTGGAACGATATGCGCCAACAGCTTGATAAAGCTCAAATTATTGACACAGGAGAGCACCATGGCTGAGAAAAAGCCCCTGCCTGTCATTGCACCGGAATGCCTGAGCGTTATCGACGACCAGGTGACCACCACCTCGCTCGACGTGGCCCGCATTTTTGGTCGGCAACACAAAAACATCCTTCAGTCCATAGACTCTTTGGCCACAGATGTTCCATCAGAATTCTACCTGCTGAATTTTCAGCAGGGGTCCTACACCATGCCAGAGACCAGCGACCAACAGCACCGGATGTACACCATGACCCGTGACGGATTTACCCTGCTCGCCATGGGTTTTACCGGCAAGCGCGCCATGCAGTTCAAGGTAGCCTACATCGACGCCTTCAATCGCATGGAAGAAGCCCTGCTGCAAGAAAAAATCTGGGTTGCCGGGCTGACGCAGGCGCTGGAGCATGTTTGCCCCACACCGCCAACGGAAGCAGACACCATCCGCAACCAGCGGGCCATGAAAACGCTCCGCGCACAAACCGCATACTGGGCGATGCTGGAAGACATGCCGTTTTCGGCAGCAGAATCAGCTGTCTGCGCGGTCGGCAAACTGCGCAAGCTCGATGACCTCGATCTGAAGCGGCACCCGTTCGGCGAAATATTCGACTTCCTTGAACGGGTGATCATCCATTCCAACAAGGACACGCAGCCTGCCACGGAAGAGCAGATCACCACCATCAAATGCCTGCTGGAGGCATGCACCCAGTTCCGCTATTCGCGAGACCGCGACATCTACAACCTGCTGCTGGAAGAGTATGGCGTCAGTATCGAAACCATCATGAACGCGACCAGCGGCGAGGCAAAGCGCATCGCGGGCATCGCCTACAACCTGCTGCACCAGCACTTGGCGCAAACCCTGACCATCAACGAGATCAAGCGCCGGGTCCGGAAGGAGGGCAGTAAGTTTTCCGATTCGGAAGAGTTGCCGCCACCAACGGATGACAACGAGGAACAGCCATGAGCGAGCTTGATGACGCCACCGTCCGCGAGGCGATAGAGGATAGAGCAGCGGATGTGGTGGACGATTGGGACGATCCCGACGAGTCCGACAAGCTCGACCCCGAGCAGTTGGCTGGAGAGATTGAGGAACGGAACCGGGCAATGGCCAGCCTGAACGACATCATCCTGGCGCTGGTGCCGGTCATGAACGCCTTTCTGGAGAAGGAAGGACGGTTGCTGGACCAGCATCGGGCAGCGATTAAACAGACAATCAGGGGGCATGGCGACGGCCAATCGTCGCAGCAAGAGGACGCACGGGGATCCTCGGAACCGCCTCCCATGCCGCAACTGCCCGACGGCATCGGTATGGATCTGGAACAGGTGGCAAAGCTGCTGGTGGAAAAAAGCAGAACCATCGTCAGCCCGGATGATCCCGTACTGATGATCGTAACGGTCTTAAACGCTTTCCTTGCAGAAGAAAACAAACTCATGGACCAGCACAAGCAGGCGTTGGCCCGCGTCTTTGCGGATCGGCTGGATGACTACATCCAGGGCGTCAAGGCTACTGCTGACGAGCTGGGCCTCCTGCTGGCCGACTCGACCCTGGCAGCGCAACAGCGCATGTTGACCGGCCACCGGACAACCATGATCTGGACAGCGGCCATTGTCGCTATCAGTGCGCTCGTCAATGTGGGCGTCTTTGTCGCGCTGTATCTCTTGAGGGGATGAAAGGAAACATGCCACGTGAAATCATTAGCAAGCCCTGTCGGCAGCGCCGACAGCACGTTATCGTGACCTGTCCCTGGTGCGGACGCAAGATCTGGCTGGAGAAACGTACGGCCTGCTCGTGTCGCTGCGGTGCGCTGCATCGCTGGACCGGGGACTATCTCTATCATGTGCCCAAGGTGAGGTGAAAGCATGGACCCCAAAGAAAAAACTGAACGGCTCTGTCCTGGTTGTGCGCACTGGTTCGACCCAACGGATTCGGGGAACGATGGCAGCCTGTGCCGTGAGTGCGAGCAAAAACTGGAGCAGGCAACGCAGAGCTGGAACCCGAAGGCACTCGCATGATCGACAACAGGCTGCTGCGCAACCTCGAATACAATCTGGGTCCGGTGGTCATGGCCGCGCTGCATGATCCGGAGGTGATCGAGATCATCCTCAATTCGGACGGCAAAATCTGGATCGAGCGTCTTGGCAAAACCATGGAGGTTGCCGGGACCATGGATGCCGCCCAGGGCCGGTTGATTATATCGCTGGTGGCCAGCTCACTGGAAACCGTGGTGACCGCACAGAAACCGATCGTTGAAGGTGAGTTGCCGTTGGACCGCAGCCGGTTCGAGGGTTCCTTGCCGCCGCTTTGCGCCGCGCCCAGCTTCGCAATCCGTAAGCGGGCCAGCAAGGTTTTTCCGCTGGAAAGCTATGTGGACAGCGGCATGATGCCCGCCTTTCTGCTCGATACTTTCCGCAGCGCCCTGGTGGCCAAGGAAAACATTCTGGTGGTGGGCGGCACCGGCAGCGGCAAGACCACCTTTGTCAATGCCCTGATCCGCTCCCTGGCGGAGGCCTGCGCGACCGACAGACTGGTGATCCTGGAAGACACGATGGAATTGCAATCGCTGTCGGCCAATACGCAGTTTTACCGCACCAGTGACGAAGTGGATATGACCCGGCTCCTGCGCATGACCATGCGCATGCGGCCGGATCGCATCCTGATCGGAGAGGTGCGAGACGGGGCCGCCCTGGCCCTGCTCAAAGCCTGGAATACCGGACACCCCGGCGGTATCAGCACGATCCACGCGAATAGCGCGGCGGAAGGACTGTATCGGCTGGAAGAGCTGATTGCCGAAGCAACCATGGCTCCAAAGTCCCGGCTGATCGGGCAGGCAATCGACCTGATTGTGTACATCGAGCGTGCGCCGGGCATGGGCCGCCGGATCAAGGAAGTGCTGCGAGTAACCGGCCATGACGCCCTGGAACAGAGTTACAAAACCCAACCAATCTACAAGGAGGCAGCATGAAAACGGATAAACAACATCTTTTATGGTTGAGCTTGGTGGTTCTGGTCGCAGTGGCAGCCTTGTTGCCGGAGCAGGTTCTTGCATCCGGTGGGCTGGACGAGTTTTCCGGCCCTTTTGAGAAAATCGTCAACACCATTACCGGCAAATGGGGACAGCTCATTTCCGTGGCAGGCATGGCAGTCTGTGGCGTGATCTTCATTTTCAACCGCCAGGACCTGGGGGAAGGCTTCAAAATGCTGTTGCAGGTGGTTTTTGGCATCTGCTTCATCGCGTTTGCCGCATCGATCGTTACAGCCATGTTCTCCTTCTCCGGCGCGGTAATCTGATGGATGCACCCAGATCGATCCCGATCCATCAGAGCCTGCACCGTCCGGAACTGGTCATGGGCGGGGAGCGCGAACCCGTTATGTGCTCGGCTCTCATGGCTCTCATTACCGGCATTGTCGGCGCTGTTCAAGCGGCCTGGATCACCGTTCTCATTGCCTTGCTCTTCTACTTTGGCGCGGTGTTCCTGTTCCGTCGCCTGGCCAAGGCCGACCCGACCATGACCAGGGTTTGGCGGCGACACATCAGGTATCGCAATTTTTACAGTGCCCGCAGCTCATATTGGGCCAGAGAAGGCTACCGCAAATGATGAGGCTGAAAGACTACAGATCCAGCGCCCAGGGCCTGCCCGATCTGTTGCCCTGGGCAGCGCTGGTGGCTCCCGGCGTGGTGCTGAACAAGGACGGCAGCTTGCTTGCAGGCTGGAAGGTACGCGGTCAGGATACCGCCAGCTCCACCTTTAACGAAATGGCCTGGATCAGCAGCAAGACCAACGATGCCCTGCGTCAGCTCGGTACCGGCTGGATGCTGAACGTGAATGCTGTTCGAGAGTTCAGCCGGGCCTATCCCACGGAAGCGTCCAGCCGTTTTCCCGATCCGGTCACCCAGATGATCGATGACGAGCGCCGGGAGTTTTTCGGTTCGGACTGGTGCTACGCCACCACCACAGTGCTTTGCCTGTCGTACAAACCGAACGTGCAGGCAGCGCGTATGGCCCGGCAGGCAAAGCGCAACCGTGAGGCGGATCTGTTCGGGGAAACTCTGGAATATTTTCAGGTCATGCTCCACCAGGTGGAGGATACGTTGACCACGGTCTTGCGAATGGAACGATTGCAGGAGCGGGAAACCTCTGGCATGGGCATGCGTTTTGAGGTTTCCGACCTGCTGGCGCACCTGCAACAGTGCCTGACCGGGGAGAATCAGCTGATCCGTGTGCCGCCTGCGCCGATGTACCTGGATGCCGTTCTGGGCGCGGGGGACTTGGTGCTGGACGGCACCACGCCCATGCTCGGCGACCAGTATATCAACATAGTATCGCTGGGCGGTTTTCCTTTGGAGTCCTGGCCAGGCATGTTGTCCCGGCTGGACAGTCTTGCCCTGCCGTATCGCTTCTCGATCCGCTTCCTGTTTCTGGATCAATGGGATGCGGTCCGGGAGATCAACAAGTACCGCAAGGGCTGGCAGCAATCCATGACCAGGGTGATCGACCAACTCACCAGCAAGAAAAACCCGCGTATCAACCGCGACGCGGCCAATATGCATGAAGACGCGGAACAGGCTGAAATGGAAGTCCGTTCCGGCGCGGTCGGCGCGGGCTTTCTGACCGCCGGAATCGTGCTGATGGACCGCGACAAGCGCTTGCTGGAAGAGATGGCGCGAGATGTGCGCCGTCTCATCATGGGACTTGGTTTTTCCGGCCGCATTGAAACCATCAACACGCTGGAAGCCTGGCTGGGCTCGCATCCGGGCAACTCCTGGGCCGATGTTCGGCGCCCCTTGGTCAACACGATGAACCTGGCCGATTTCCTGCCGCTGTCTACCGCCTGGACCGGCCATGCCTTCAATCCCTGCCCGTTTTATCCGGAGTATTCCCGCAGCCTGGCAATACTGACCACCGACGGCAACACGCCTTACCGGCTGAACCTGCATGAAGGCGATGTAGGGCACACGGTTGTCCTCGGCCCCACCGGCAGCGGCAAAAGTACCCTGCTCGGACTCATTGCCGCGCAGTTCCGGGCCTATGAAGATTCCTCGATTTTCGTCTTTGACAAGGGATGCTCCATGTTCGCCCTGGCCCACGGAGCAGGTGGCGACCACTACGACATTGGCCGGGATACGCTCTCCTTTGCGCCGCTCCAGCGCATCGATGAATCCGAAGAGGAATTTGCCTGGGCTGCCAACTGGATAGCCAATCTGGCGGAACTGCAAAAACTGGTCATTTTGCCCGCGCACCGCAACGCTATCCACCAGGCCCTGGATACCCTGCGCCATAACCCGGGCGACATGCGCAGCCTGACGGATTTCTGGCATCTGGTCCAGGATCAGGAACTGAAAGACGCCCTGCGCCACTACACCAGGCATGGTGCCCTGGGCCACCTGCTCGATGCAAAGACAGACACGCTGGAGCTGTCCCGGTTTGTGGTGTTCGAGATCGAAAGCCTCATGGAGATGGGCGAGGCCAACCTGATTCCGGTGCTTGAGTACCTCTTTCACCGGATCGAAAAGGCGCTGACAGGCCAACCGGGCCTACTGATGCTCGATGAAGCATGGATCATGCTCGGACACCCGGTTTTTCAGCGGAAAATCCGGGAATGGTTCAAAACCTACCGCCGCAAAAACTGCATCGTTCTGCTGGCCACGCAATCCATTTCGGATGCCGCCAACTCGGGGATCATGGATGTCATCATCGAGTCGTGCCCGACAAAGTTTTTCCTGGCCAATCTGGCAGCGGAAGAAGAACTGCCCTCCCAGCTGTACCGCCAAGCCGGACTCAATGAGCGCCAGATCAACATCATCGCCAAAACCATGTCGCCCAAGCAGGATTACTACATCGTCCAGCCGTCAGGCCGCAGGCGCGTCCAGCTCGCGCTTGGCCCGAAGACCTTGGCCTTTGTCGGCGCATCCGACGGGGAAAGCGTTGACCGGGTTCGGACCCTGATGGAACAGCATCCGGAAGACTGGCGGCAAATATGGCTCCAGGAACGGGGAGCGATCTGAACACTCCCAAAAAGAAAAACAGGTAATCCGGGGGAATGAAAATGAACATGAAAAAGGTGCTTTCCGTGGCAGCCTTGGCCGCAATGCTTGTCGGCACTCCTGCGCCCGGCTTGGCGGTGTACTGCTCGAATTGCAGCACGGTTTTCCAGCAGGCGCTGGAGTACGCGACACAGATCAAGGAGCTGGCTGAACTGGTCACCCAGACCCAAGAGGCCATCAAGCAAACTGAAATGCAGATCAAAAACATAGCGCAGCTGGGCGCAGACCTGCGCAACAACCCGCTGGATACCCTGCTCGATCTGGCCAACAAAACAGCCCGGCTGAACACGTACCGGGCCGAAGAAAATGTTTTAGCGCAGATATTCAACGAGCTGTTTCCGGATCAGAGCATGTTCGCAGACCTGGCTGGTGCCACGGCAGAAGAGATCCAGGCGGTGAACGCACGATACCAGCAGCACTATGACGACTGGTCAAAGGCCATTGACCAGGCAACGAAGGCAACGTTTCAACTTTCCGGACGGCAGTTAAAGGAGCTGGCCGAAAACGGCCAGCTGCGAGGTTATTTGCAAAATTTACTGAACACCCCTGAAGGGCAGATGCAGGCCATCCAGGCGGGCAACCAGCTGGCGGCATTGCAAATTGAGGAGATCCGCCAGTTCCGGGAACTGGCGGCTACACAGGCGCAATCCGAGATTACTCAGCAGATGAAGCAGGAAAAACAGGAAGAAATGGCAACCGAGATGTGGAGAGAGGCGATCAAGACGGACAAGCTCAAAAATGGTCCTAAGAACGACACCCCTATCAAGTATTGGTGAAATTATCTTTTCCAATATTCTATCGGTTTACTGTTTTTCGAGCTTTTACGCAGTTTATCAGTGGCCAATGCCTTTTTCCATTGCTCATCTGCCTCCTTCTTTTCCTCGGCAGTCACCTGCGGCATTGTGTTGGTGGTCTTGTGTTCAATAGAGTTTTCAGTCTGTGTGTTTGTGGTGGTTTTTTTGTTTGAAGATTGGTCACAACCGGCAATAAAAAACATCCCAAGGCAACACATCAAAACGATTATGCGCTTCATAAACAAAGCCCTCCCATTCATTTTGTTGCTTATTGTGGCAGGTGTTCAGCTTGTTCCTGTCTGGTCATTTGCAGCCGATATATCTACTGACACTGTTGAACAAATTCACGGCAAATTTCAAGAAAAATCAATCGAATACGGGACAAAGCTAAAAGGGTACGCTCTCGGACTGTTCAAGCTGTTCCTGTTGGTTGGTGTTGTCGTTTTTGGTCTCCAGGCAGCCTTGGGCAGGGTTGAGATTGCAGATGTAATAAAAGATTTTATTGTCATGATGACCTTTGCAGCCTTTTGCTATGTGGCAATTTTATATCATCAGGACTGGACTGGTTACATTTTAGAAAAAACAAACACAATTTCACAAGATGTTGGCGGTACATCCTTAACCTTATCGCCAATAGATACCGGTTTCAAAATTCTGGAATCGGTTCAAATAGCAATAGAAAGCCTACCATCCTGGAGCGTTTCAGCTCTAATTCAGGGCCTGGGATATATCGTCATTGCA
Source organism: Desulfobulbus sp. (assembly GCA_050952385.1). Lineage (GTDB taxonomy): Bacteria > Desulfobacterota > Desulfobulbia > Desulfobulbales > Desulfobulbaceae > Desulfobulbus. The sequence goes on from JBMNKV010000001.1 coordinate 1,224,281, forward strand.
GGCATCATTTTATGCTGCTTTGTCATAATGACGGCCAGAATCCTTGTGGTCCTCTGTGAGGCATATATTGCCATGAATGCGGCAATCCTGCTTCTCGGGTTCGGGGCTGCTTCGTTCATGAAAGAGTACGCTATCAATGTTATGCGCTACACAATCAGCGTTGCTTTCAAATTACTGGTCATGCAACTTTTGCTCGGGGTTGGCATGGCATTTATCGACGAATTTAGTGTTATTACACAGGTGGATTTCCAGACTCTTTTTATTCTTTTGGCGTGTGTATTGATTCTTCTGGTTCTCATCCAGACCATCCCCGAGACGGTTGCCGGGATCATCAATGGTTCGCATGTCGGCGGTGGTGTTGGCCTCAAGGCTGCGGCCGGGGCCGCATTGGGCGCAATGGCGGGCACCATTGCGACGACCAGCCAAGGCATCGGCGGCACTGCCGGTGCTGCTCGTACCGTGAGCCGTGCTGCCAAGATAGCGAGCCTGCAAGGCGACGGCGGTATCAGAGGCACGGCCAGCCAACTCTGGCGCAGTGCTCAGGACGCCCGGCATGACGAGATGGGGATGGGGTGGAAACCAACCGTTGGGAGCACGACGCGGCGGATGCGCTCGAACCTCTACAACGCCCAGCGTGCGGCCCAAACCTACGGCTCCGAATCCAATTCGCCCGCAACCTCAAGCAATAACGAACCGTCAAAGACCTGAACAGGGAACATAGCCCCTGCCCCTTAAAAAGCAAAACAAAAACAAGAAAACGCCATGACACGAGACCAAAACAAGCTGGTGCCGGAAACCGGCGGCACCAATCCGTACCTGAATGCGCGGGAAGAGTGGTTGGAGCGTTACGGCAGCTACATCAGCCGGGCCGCACAGTGGCGCACGGTCGCCATTCTGGCCCTGATTATCGCAGTACTGTCGCTGACCGGCAATATCGTGCAGCTGACCCAGACCAAGATCGTCCGTTACTTTGTGGCGGTAGACGAGCTGGGCAAGGCTGTTGCCGAGAAGATCCAGGGCCACGGCGGCGCTACGCCTGAAAAGGTGATCCAGGCCGAGGTTGCACAGGCAATCATTGATTGGCGCACCGTGACCGTGGACACGGAACTCCAAAAAAGAATGGTCCACAATCTGACCATGCACACGGCAGGCGCGACCAGGGGCATGCTGAAAGAGTGGTACGAGCAGAACAGCCCGTATGAAGTGGCCAAGGCGGGCAAGCTGGTACACGTGGAATTGAAGGGCATCCCGTTACCTGTGACAAAAGGCAGTTACCGGGTCGAGTGGACAGAGATTCTGCGGAACCTGCAAGGCATCGAGCTGGGCCGCGAGCAGTACGAGGCCATTGCCACGGTCGAAATCCTGCCGCCGATCAAGGAAGAGGTCATGATAGCCAATCCCGGCGGCGTCTATATCACCAACCTGAACACGGCAAAGGTCATCCGATGAAGCTACTCAAAGAGAGTGACAATTCTTGCCAACACATCCTGCATGATCTCATCGGGCAGGGTGTCCACCTTGCGGCCATGCCGGGCAGCCAGGTCGAGGACACGGGGCTGATCGCAGCGGATGACGCCGGTGATTCCTATGCCGGTAATCGGCACGGCAAAACCGATGCGCCGGGCGAAATTTCCACCAGTGGTGATCGGGCAGACAACCGGCAATTGGGTTACCGCGTTAAACGCCTCCGGGGAGACAACCAGAACCGGCCTGCTGCCCCGCTGTTCCCGGCCTTCGGTGGGGTCGAGCGAGACCAGATAAATGTCTCCGCGCTTCACAGGATCTCCTTACCGACGGCAGGGGCGTCTACCCACTGCCGTTCCTCATCGGTGAGCTGGCGGGAGTATTCCGATTCCTCCAGCAGTTCAGCCAGGGTGTATTGGGGCCGTGGATTGGGATGCACCACCAACATACCGTCCTCGGTGATGGCCAGCCCCACGGCGTTCCCTGGTTTCAGGCGGAGTTGTTCCAGAAATGCCGGGGGAACAGTCAGCATAACCGAGCCGCCTACTTTTCTGAGAGTTGTCGTGTGCATGATGTGCCTTTGTTGAGGTTTTGGGGCAAGTTATACAAAAATATAACAAACAACATGATCAGCCGCAAGGTTGAGAAACGGACAAAGGTGGTCGCATGAAAAAACGAGTACTCGCAATCGGCTTGATGATGGCGGTGGTGGCCATGCCTGCCCTGCCTGCAATGGCTGCGGAATATCTGTCGCCGGAAACAACACCCCTGACCGCGAAGGAGCGCCGGGTTTTGGGGCTGATCCACACCTGGTCGGGGGCGGGTAGTCAAGCGTACATGCAGGGCGGCAAGCTGGTGTATGTGCATGGCGCGGCTGGCGGGATTCCGACCATCATCGCGGCCCCGCTGCAAGTGGTGGATGTTGAGCTGGAGCCTGGTGAACTGGTGAACGAAATCGTGGTGGGTGATTCGGCCCGGTGGCAGGTGGAAAGTGGCAGTGCCGGTTCAAGCACGCACCTGTTTATCAAGCCGATCGACGTGGGCCTGGAAAGCAGCGCGGTGGTAACGACGGATCGGCGCGTGTATCACCTGCGGCTGATCTCCCGGAAGACGGATTTCACGCCATACGTTGGATTCATTTACTCTGATGATCTCCGTCGGCAGGTGGCAGCCCGTAAAAAGGAAAGCCAGCGATCCGCACAGTGGCAATCCACCACCGATGACGCGGGCAAGGCGGTCGATCTGGCGGCCCTGAATTTCGGGTACGAGGTGAAGGGCAAGGCTCCCTGGCGGCCCGAACGAGTCTATGACGATGGTCGGAAAATGTATATCCAGTTGCCCGCCTCGTCCCGGACCGGGGAGATGCCCGCCCTGATGGTGAAGAAGGGCGCAAAGGATGTGCTGGTGAATTATCGGGTCCGGAGCGGGACCATGGAAGTCGATGGTCTTTTTTCTCATTTGGCGCTGGTGGTGGGCGTTGGCCGCGACCAGGAACTGGTATCCATCTACAAAAGGGGTCGATGATGCGGACTATGGGAATTGTCCTGACCTGCCTGCTGCTGGCAGGCTGTTCCGGGATGCAGAGCGGGAGTTCCTTTACCGGGCCGTTGCCGGATACCGCAGTAACCGGCATTTCACGGGATGCGGCAGAGCGCCTGGCAGAGCTGTACCCTCCGGGCCACACGACATTGCACCTGGCGCATCCGCCGGAAACACAGCGTCATGCCCGGTTTGGTGAACTGTTGGAAAATGATCTGCGCGCCAAGGGGTTCCGGATCGCTCCTGCTGGTGGCCCTGTAACCACAGTGAGCTGGACGGTGGATGCCCTGGCCGACACCTCGCCGCCGACAAGCTGGTATATGCGGCTCCAGGTGGCGGACAAGACCGGTACGCGCACAATCAGCCGGGTTTATAACAGTCATGGTGCGCCACAGGGCGGCTTTGCCGAAAGCACATTTTGAATGAGGTGAACAATGGAAGCCTCTCCCAACGAATTGAAACCACCGCGCCCTGGTCGGCACGGCATGAGCAAGCGGCCCATGTATATCGTGCTCGGCGTTACCCTGGCGCTGATAGCGGCCCTGTTTTATGCGATCGATAAAGCTGACCAGCGCACCGCCCGCCGGGCAACGGCAGAAAAGAAACCGCAGATCGACGAGCGCACCCTGGTGCCCGGCAGCCAGCAGGGGCAAGGCATCATCCTGCCACCTCCGCCGACCACCGGGGCGCTGGTTGAAGGCGTAGGCGAAGAGCCGAAAAAACCACTGGTGGTGGTCATGCGTGAAGAAGCACCGGACCAGGAAGCCGAAGCGCGGCGCAAGCATAAAGAACAGCAACTTTTGGCAGCCCTGTCCTCCCCCATGGTGACCAAACGCGGGGCCGCCGCTGCCGCCGGCGCATCCGGAACCCAAGGCAGCGCCCCGGACGCAGCGGCCATGCCTGCCCAACCGTCGGAAAACTATGACCCGGCAGCGGATATTGACAAGGAGGGCTTTTTCACGCGGGCCGATACCACCCACGAAAAGGGCTGGCTCTCGCGCTACACCAGAGAGGAGGGCCGGTTGCTGGAGATCAAGACCGGCACCGTGATCCCGGCAGTCATGGTCAGTGGGATCAACTCGGATTTGCCGGGCGTCATGATTGCCCAAGTCTCGCAAAACGTGTGGAATACGGCCACCGGCAAGCATTTGATGATACCGCAAGGGTCCAAGCTGTACGGCGTCTATGATTCGCGCGTGGTCTACGGGCAAGAGCGGGTACTGATTGCCTGGAACCGGATTCTTTTTCCAGACGGCAGTTCGGTAACGCTTGGTTCGATGCCAGGCGCGGACATGAGCGGGTATGCCGGTTTCAAAGACAAGGTGAACCACCATTATTTCCGCATCTTCGGCAGCGCGTTCTTCATGAGCGCGATCCTCGGCACCACGGCGTACACCCTGGATGAACTGGACAGCGACGACTATCGCGACCGCGACAACCCATCCTTTCAGGATGAGATGATAACGGCCCTTGCGCAGCAGATGGGCACCGCAGCCATGCAGCTGTTACAGCGCAACCTGAACATCAAGCCCACGCTCGAAATCCGGCCCGGCTATCAATTCAACGTGATAGCGACCAAAGACGTGGTGTTCAGCGAGCCGTACACGCCACACAACTACGAAGGATGAGAAACACCAAAGGAAAAAAGAACCGCCATGCAAGCACAATACGGCCACAAAAAGAAAAACGAGAACGCCACCACCACGACCTGGCTGGTGTTGCTGGCCGTGCTCTTCTGGACAGCTGGTGTGTTCTTCTGGTTTTCCGGTCGTGTCGGCGCTCTGTACGGCTATACGCCTGAGCTGGGCAGTCCGCTGGTCCTTGGCAGCCTTGTGGGCTACGACCCACTTGCAGTCTGGGCCTGGCCGGAAATGATCTGGAGTGTTCCAGCAGTCGAGCAGTTGATGCAGCGGGGCTTGATGATCCTTGCCGGGCCTCCGGTGCTCCTGCTGTTTCTGGGCATGGCCGGGGGATTCGGCCAGAAGGCGATCAAGGATTTGCATGGCTCCGCCTATTGGGCTGGAAAGAAAGAGATCCGGGACATGGGCTATCTGGACGGCCAAGGCGTCTATGTCGGCGGCTTTTGGGATACGGGGCGCAAGCGGCAACTGTACCTCCGCCACAACGGGCCGGAACACATCTTGTGTTTTGCGCCGACCCGCAGCGGCAAGGGCGTGGGGCTGATCTTGCCAACGCTGGTATCGTGGCCGGACAGCTCCGTGGTGCTGGATATCAAGGGCGAAAACTACGCCCTGACCTCGGGCTGGCTGGCGAGTCAGGGCAACCGGGTTTTGCGCTTTGACCCGGCTGATGCCTCCGGTGCTTCAGCCCGTTTCAATCCACTGGAAGAAATCAGGCTGGAAACCGAACGAGGCATAGCCGACGTGCAGCAGATCGTTTCCATGGTACTCGATCCGGATGGCAAGGGCCTGGAAGACTACTGGAACAAGGCGGCATTCGGCTTTTTTGGCGGGGTCATGCTCCACTGCCTGATTATGACCCATTCCAAGGAGCAGCGCCGGGCCTCGATGTATGACGTATCTGTCATGCTGGAAGATCCCAAGCGAACCGGTGGCCCGAAAGAGCTGTTTCAGGAGATCATCGACACCGATCATGCCGCGCATCTGAAAGAAATGTACCCGGAAATGAGCCATGAGTTGGCCGATGCCATGCACATTTTCTGTGCATCGGCAGCCAGCGGCATGCTGGCCAAGGCAGACAAGGAGATGGCGGGTGTGGTCTCGACCGCCACCGCAAACCTCGGCCTGTATCGTGATCCAGTGGTGGCCCGCAATATCAGCGCCAGCGATTTCCGGATTGCCGACCTGATGAACCAGGACGCGGCAATCAACCTGTACCTGGTTGTTTCACCAGCGGATATAGACCGGCTGCGGCCACTGCTGCGCATCTTCACCAACCAGCTGCTGGGCCGCTTGACCGAAAAACTGGAGTTCGGTGCAGGCGGCACCAAGATCAGCTACCAGCACCGACTGCTTTTGATGCTCGATGAGTTCACCGGCCTGGGCAAGCTGGCGATTATCGAGCGGGCCATTGCGTTCATGGCAGGCTATGGCATCAAGGGATATTTCATTGTCCAGGATACCAAGCAGCTCAACGGCACTTACGGCCAAGACAACGCTCTCATGGCCAACTGCCACATCCGTATCGCCTTCGCGCCCAACCTGCCGGAGACGGCTGAATACCTCTCAAAGCTGACCGGCACGACCACGGTGGTGCAGCGCAAGAAAAGCATTTCCAGGGGGAAGGGCGGGGGGAGCACCTCGATCAGTATTCAGGAGACGGCCAGACCGCTCTTGACTCCGGATGAGTGCCTGCGCCTGCCAGGTATCCGTCAAGTGCGCGGCGGCTGGCAACAAGAAAGCCGCATCGAGCCGGGCGACATGCTGATTTTTACCGCCGGACATGCGCCCATCTATGGCAGACAAATACTGCATTTCCTCGATCCGGTCTTTTTAGCGCGGACCTCGATGCCGCCAGCCGGTCAAGCAAACATCCAAAAGGAAAAAGATCAACCGGCACCGGTCCCGGAAGAGTCCGCCGGACAGGCGTATCTCCGCTATCTCGATGACCTGCCGGAGGGAATAGAGCGATGATGTCACCGCTGAACGGCTTTCTCCAGGGTTCTGGCTACCCATTTATTGATCGACACCCCGCTTTCCGCCGCACGCATGGCGATGCGTTGATGCACTTCCGGTTTGACCCGTACATTGAAGGTGCCGGAAAACGGCTTTTGAGGCTCCCTTCCTTTTTTGGCGCAATACTCCAAGTACACCTCGATGGAGTCGGCCAGAGCGGTTTTCAATTCGTCGATCGATCGGCCCTGAAAGGTAATTACGTCGGCAAGGTGCAACACATCGCCGTGGAAGATATCCGCCTCCGGGTCGTACTCAAAACTGCCCTGGTAGCCTTTGTAAGTCAGTATATTCATGGTTTGATCCCTGCATTTTCAAGAAAACGTCTCACGGATTTGACCGCCCCTTTGTCCGTATCCGGCTGCGGGTGCGGTCGGTGGAAGTGGGCAAAACACCCATTGATATCCACACATATTCGCGAGCCTCGCGCCTCCTCGACATCTCCTCCGCACGCCTTGAACAGGGCTTCAATATCAGCCCACTTTATGTCGGCTTTCACTGGATCGGTGCAGATGGCTTCAAGTGTTTTTCGGTGGTTGCTATTCATGGGCATATGATACCATTTTTTAGTCACAAATCAATAGGTATCCTATTGTTTTATTTAACTATTATACAATTTCTCATCCTGCTGATTTTTGCAGAAATTTTCGGTTTCCGGGTGAACCTGACCGCCAGCCTGCCCCTGGGCCTGTACCGGATCACGGATGAGGTTCCATCTCGGGGCGACATGGCCTTTTTCTGTTTGGAGTCGGAGTTTCGTGGTTTGGCCACAGAACGCGGGTACGTCGGCCCTGGCACCTGTCCCGGTGGCCTGCGTGCCCTGGGCAAAACAATCGCCGGACTGCCTGGCGATCTGGTCGGCATCGAGACGGACGGCTCAATCAGCATCAACGACCAGATCCTCCCCGGCAGCGCGGCCAAGGTGTGCGACAGTCGGGGCCGGGCTATGCCCCGATCTCAGCTGCGACCAGGGATCATCCCGCCTGGCCAAGCGCTCATGCTCTCCCTGCACCATCCCGGCAGTTTTGACGGTCGATATTTTGGGCTGGTCCGATTGGCGGACCTACACCTGATCCGGCCGGTTTTCACCATAAAGGAGGCACCATGAACACCAAAGAGAAAGAATATCTCGACGCGGCCGCTGCGATTGTTTCCCGTCAAGCCGAAGCCATGCCCGGCGTGGGTGTTCCGGTCGATCCGGACGTAGCCGAACACATGGGGGCATTTGAAGACGACTCAATGAGCCTTGCGGATATTCAGGACGGGGCCAGCCTGGAGGAAGAATAATGGCCGCCGACAAAAAACCGTATCATGAGCGAGTGGCCGAGCAGGTGATAGCGGCGCTGGAAGCGGGCACCGCGCCCTGGATCAAACCCTGGAAGCCGGGACAAATCCCGACCGGGCCGATCAACGCGGTCACTGGTAAGCCCTATCGGGGTATCAATCGTATGTTTCTCGGCATGGCCGGGCATAGTGACCCTCGATGGTGCACCTATAAGCAGGCTCTGGAGTTAGGCGCACAGGTGCGCAAAGGCCAGCATGGTACGACGGTCCAATATTGGAAATTCCGGGAAGAACACCTGTTGCGGGATGCGGACGGAAACCCTGTGCTGGATGAACAGGGCCGCAAAAAATATACGGTCATGGAGCTGGAGCGGCCCCGAGTTTTTTACGCCACGGTTTTTCACGCTTCGCAGATCGAGAACATGCCGCCCCTGCCGCCACGAGAACCCCTTTCGGAATGGGAACGCCACCAGCAGGCGGAACGCCTGCTGAATGCCTCCGGTGCGGCCATATTCCATGATCAGGCAAACCGGGCTTTTTATCGTCTTAGCACCGATGAAATTCACCTGCCAGAGCGGGGCCAGTTTCCCACACCGGACGGCTATTATGCCACGGCGCTGCATGAGCTTGGGCACTGGACCGGGCATAAAACCCGGCTCGACCGGGACCTGGCGAATACGTTTGGCAGTCAAGACTATGCCCGCGAAGAGCTGCGAGCTGAACTGGCAAGCTACATGCTCGGCTCTGATCTGGACATAGGACACGATCCGGGGCAGCATCACGCCTATATCAGCAGTTGGATCGAGGCCCTGCAGGATGACCCGCTAGAGATTATCCGGGCCGCACGCGACGCGGAAAAAATTAGGGAATATATCATGGAACTCGAACGGGAAAAGGATCACGATTTGCCAGCCGATCCGGGGCTGGATGATGCTATCACCCTGGCGGAAAAATGGCGGGATGACAAAGGATATACCGGCCGGGGCGGATATGTCACGATCAAGTACGGGAAAGTCTGCGGCTGGTCGTCCGAATTGTCCGAACCCAAAAACTGGGAACCGGCAGTCCTCGCGGTCAGTGAAGAAGGGGAATGCCTGATAACACGGGGAGGCACCAACCAGGACGGTGCAAAGACCTGGGAGAAAATCGACACCCGGGAGAAACCGAAAGCCAGCAATTTATCGACGCCGGAAGAGGCGGAAAAAGTTCTCGATCAGCTGGCTCCACACGTGTCTGACGATCGCCAGCTATCAATGGCTACGACCACCGGGATAATGAAACGTCAGGGAGAACGCCAGCCTGCCCAAGAAAAAACATATCTGAATGTACCGTACAAAGAAAAAGACGCGGCAAAGGCGGCAGGCGCAAAATGGGATGCCCGCGCGAAAAGCTGGTACGCGCCCAAGGGCGCGGATCTGAACCAGCTCGCAACATGGCTACCGAACAAAGAGCAGGAACACCAGACCGAAGATGTGCCGGTCATGGACCCCCGAGAAGAGTTTGGGCAAGAATTACAGGCCGCCGGATTTGTCATCGAGGGCTTGCCGGTCATGGATGGCAAGATTCATCGGGTGCCGGTCACAGGTGGCAGACCCGGCGCAAAGGACGGCGCATATTGCGGCTATGAAGATGGCAGGCCCAACGGTTGGTGGCAGAATCACAAGTCCGGCCAACAAGGCAAATGGATGGCCACTGGCCACTCGTTGACCGAAACGGCAAAAACCTCGCTGCGTGAGGAATCGGCAGAGCAGCGTGAGGCCGCCGAAACAGAGCGCCAGGCGGATCAGGAAAAAGCCAAGAAGCGGGCCTATGCCCGCTGGATGAACGCGGCGGCGGTCGAGAATCATCCATACCTGGAGAAAAAAGGCATCGAGGGGCTGGCGGTGCGGCAGGACAGCCATGGCAACCTGGTGGTGCCCGGCTATGATCTGGAAACCGGGTGTCTCCAGACCCTGGAGTACATCAGCCCCACCGGTGGGAAATGGTTCGAGAAAGGCTGCCCCAAAAAAGGCGCGATGTGCGTTCTGCCCGACCAGCCCGCCCTGAAAGACGCTGAAGTGGTCCTGATGGTGGAAGGCTACGCCACCGGCGTCAGTGTTCACCAGGCAACGGGCCTGCCGGTGGCCGTGGCCTTTGATGCGGGCAACATCAAGGACGCGGCCCTGGCAATCAAACAGAAGTTGCCCAACGCACGGCTCACGATTTGCGCGGATAACGATCCGCCCCGGCCCGATGGAACAAACATCGGGGTCATGCGGGCCAAGGAGGCGGCGGCCGTCGTCCCCGGTGCAAAGGTTGTCGTGGCCGACTTCTCGCAAGATGAGAAATCACGCGGCTTGACCGACTTCAACGACCTGCACCAAGTGCGAGGCCTCGATGCAGTTAGGGGGGCAATTATGCAAGAGAAAGCAAGGAGCGAAGAGGTAGAGCGATGAGGTGGCTGCTTGTGCCTGTGATCCTCTCTTTTTGGAGTTCGTTTGCGCTGGCCAACGATATTCAGGGGCTGATCCGGACCACCGCTGCGGAGCTGGACGTTCCCGCCCCGATAGTTGGGGCGATTGCGCATGTGGAGTCCGGCGCATCGCCCTGGACACTGAACATCGAGGGTAAAGGCTATTCTTTCCCCGACAAGGCGGCGGCGCTTGCTGCCGCCCATCGGGCACAGGCCACCGGGAAAAGTTTTGATTCCGGCGTCATGCAGGTAAACAGCCAGTGGCTGGACCGTTTTAATATCCCACTCGATGCCGCCCTGGACCCAGAGGCCAATATTTACCTGGGATCGAGGATACTCCAGCAGGAAATTCAACGGCACGGGCCGGGATGGCAGGCGGTTGCCCGATACCACTCCCCCAACCCTGAACGCGGGAACCGATATGTCGCACTGGTCAAGGCCGCGCTGGACAAGAAAATGCCCACTGAAGCGGTCGTTTCCAGACCGGGAAGATCCGAACCGAAAGAACTAACTGCCGAAGTAACTCCCCCCGCCCTGGTGGTCTATCGCGGATCGGATCGGACCGTATTTACCCGGCAACCAGCGATGGAAAGCGAAGAATCCGGACTGACCTTTGTCCGGCGGATGAACAGGTGAGAAACATGAACGAACTTTATTCAGAGAATGCACTGGCCGGCCGATCTCTTCAAACGAATCCGCTGCTCAATCATTTGTCTTTTGCCGGATCGTTCCGCAGCCTCTAACTCATACCCTGCTTGTGCATGGAGCCAAAATTCAGGGGTTGTGCCGAAATAAGCGGCAAGCCGTATAGCCGTGTCCGAGCTGATCCCCCTGTTGCCGCTGATAATGGCCTGTATACGGGTTTGAGGCATACCCGTGTCGCGAGCCAAACGGTTTTGGCTCAACTCCAATGGCTTCATAAATTCTTCCAGAAGAATTTCACCAGGATGTACCGGCGGCATGCGCTCTTCAGTTTTTTTCTCCATAGGGCACCTCAATGGTAATCCACCAGTTCTACGTCAAAAGCATGTCCATCCCGCCAAGTAAAGCAGATGCGCCACTGTCTGTTCACGCGGATGCTGTATTGTCCCAGCCTGTCGCCTTTCAAGGCTTCCAGCCTGTTGGCCGGTGGTACTCGCAAATCCTGCAAATCAAAGGCGTAATGAATCATCTTCAGCTTCCGTTGTGCTGCACGCAAGATGTCATGTGGAAAACGGGCAACCTGAAAGCCGTGAAACAGGGCCTCGGTATGCTTGTCAGCGAAGGATTTGATCATGCTGCCAGTATAATACGTTTTCAGTATAACCCAAGGGCAGAAGAAGCCGATATGCAACTTTTCATCGTCGAGTCACCTGGGAAAGTCAAAAAAATCCTATCTTTTCTAGGTCCGGATTATCGGGTCATGGCCACCGAGTGCCCAGAACTGCGCGGCAATGAGGCCGAGCAGGTAAACATCACGTTTTGCCAAGAGGGGACATTGGACAGAATACATTATTCTGTCCAATGTCCCGGGTTGCCTCAAAAACTGAACACGGAATATCAGCTAGTTACTTTTTCTTTTTGGAGACAACATTGGACAAAATGTTACAGTCCAGAAAGCATTTGACCCGAACGGAAGTGAAACGACTCATCGAGGCCACGAAAGGATCGCGCAACGAGGCCCGTGATCGCTGTCTTTTACTCCTCATGTTCCGGCATGGACTCAGGGTTTCAGAGGCCTGCGCCATGTGCCTTGCACAGGTCGACCTGGAAAGCAGGGTTCTGCATGTGGCTCGGCTGAAACGCGGGCTATCCACCACCCATCCACTCCGACCAGAGGAACTGCGTGCTCTGAAGGCCTGGCTGAACCGCCGTGAAGCAATGACGGTCAACAGCGAATATTTGTTTTTGAGCGAACGCCGCCAACCGCTCAACCGCCGCACCGTGTGGGCCCTGATCCGCACATACGGCAAAAAGGCGGGCCTTGGAATCGACGTACACCCGCACATGCTGCGTCATGCCTGCGGTTTCGCCCTGGCGGATCAGGGCGCGGACACCCGGCTGATTCAGGATTATCTTGGACACCGCAGCATCCAGCACACGGTACTGTATACGGCCGCCAACCCGACCCGATTTGAAAAATTGTGGTAGCAGCATGATCGCCAAAAAGATTGAAGCCGGGACGAAAGACGAGAAGGGCCGGATCGTCCCGCGTGATTACGCAAAACTGGGGAACTACATCCTCGATGCCAGCCACCAGGGCGAGAAATGCCTGATGAGCTGGCAAGCTGGATGCTACTGCGAAGAAACCGACCTGGCCCTGGCGGAAATCAAGGCTGTCCAAAGCATGAACACCCGGACGCGCAAGGACAAGACCTACCATCTCATCATCAGCTTCCATCCCGAGGATGAAGCAAAGCTGACCCCGGAAATTTTTCGGGACATTGAACGGCAGTTCGCTGCTGCCCTGGGCCTGGCGGATCATCAGCGCCTGTGCGGTGTGCACCAAAATACCCACAACATGCACATGCATGTCGCCTACAACCTCATCCATCCCGAACGACTCACCATACACGAACCTTTCCAGGATTTTTTCAAACTGGCGCAAACGTGCCGGGAACTGGAAACGAGATTTGGCTTGGTGACTGATCCCGGGCCGGAGCCGGACGAACCGAAAAGGCGCATCGCCCAACGAGCGAATGCCATGGAAGCACATTCGGGCGAGCAGTCGTTTCAATCATTTGCCCTTGAGAGGAAAAGCGCAATTGTCGCGGCAATGATAGATGCGACGAGCTGGCAGGACGCGCACAGGGTTTTCGCTCGGTACGGCATGGAAATCACACCCCACGGCAATGGTTTTTCCATCAAAAATTCCGACGGTAAGGAGGCACTGAAAGCCAGCTCCCTGGACCGGTCTTTATCCAAGAAAAAACTGGAGGCCCGCCTGGGGCCATTCCAAAAACTGGCGGACGGTGATCGACCATCGGCGGAAGAGAAATACACTCGTACCCCGCTCCAGCCGAAGAATCCGGTCCGGGATGCGCTGTATCAGGAATTTTGCTCTATGAAGGCGGAGCGGACCACCTTGATCGAGGCGGAAAAGGCCCGCCGACGGGAGGTCTTTGACGGCCTGAAAGCACGCTGGGCGCGGGCAAAAAAACAGCTGTATCTGGAATCAGCATCGAGGCAAACGAGGGCCGCACGGATGCGCCTCATGCTGGAGATGCACCGGCGCGAGGTGGCAAAGGCGAAGGAAGAGAGCCGCCGCCGCATGACGGCAGCAAAAGAAAAATTTCCGTTCCATAACTGGCACAGCTTTCTGGAGCAAAAGGCCCTGGGCGGCGATCTGGGAGCACTGTGCACGCTGCGGTCAATAGAGGCTGAAGATCGGCGAAAGGCTGCGATCACCAACCCGGCGCTGGAAAAAACCTGGCTGATCGTGCCTTTTGCAGAAAAAGACGCGGCAAAGGCTGCTGGCGCGAAATGGGACAGGAAAGGACTGGCCTGGTATGCGCCAAAGGGCGCGGACCTGGACAAGCTCGATCGTTGGCTGGAATCAAAATCGCCCCATGCGCAAAGCTGGCGGCGCTATTCAGCCGCCGACCGGATGAAGCGCCTGGCTGCATCCAGCGCCGCCCCATTATTCGCGGGGTTCAGACAACGCATCGACCACCAGGGCATTGTGATCTTCACCCTACCCGGCGGCGGCCTGATCCGTGACGCCGGAACGAAAATCTTTTTCTCCAAAGATGAAAAAACCAGAAAGGCGGTCAGTCTGTACGCGCTGGCCAAGTTCGGCAAGTCCTTCAAGATGAAGGGTAATTCAATCGAAAAAAACAATGACCGACAAAAACAAATCCATCAGCCCCACCTTGGCATCCTTAAAAAATCCGCCAGATACGGCCTGCGCCCGGTGTCCCAACTCCCTGTGGTTTCGGATCGGAGAAAACGATGCCCGGTGCTTCTGTCAGATCATGCACAGTCTCACGTGGAGCGATGAGGAAAAGACAAAAATAACGATCTGCGATGGAGAGTTTATCCTTGGAGAAGAGTGAGCATGAATGCTCACCGCTTCTTCGGCTAAAAAAACGGTTCATCCGGTCAAAACCTGCTCTGCCTAGTAAATCCAAGAATCCTGAGTTTGAAGAACTCCTGATCCCCGGTAGAGGTGAGTTCACCTCTTTAAGCGATGGCGTGAGGATGAATAAACCAAATATGTTCAATAAAGACCATATATCACTCTTTAACTATGGCCGTTTTGCTGCCATTACGTACATACAAGGCATCAGAATAAGGGCCACAAGCAGTTCCATGGCCAATCCGCCGATAGCGGCCACAGCCATGGGTTGCAGCATGTCACCACCTTCTTCCAGGTTCAGCGCCAGAGGCAGAAATCCGATCATGGTCGTCACGGTGGTCATGACACGAGGACGCAGCCGTATCTTAGCCGCGTCCAGAATCGCCTGTCTCGCTGCCCGGGCATTCTGTTCTTGCAAATCTCTCGCATAGGTCAACAGCAACACGCCATCGTTGACCGTTGCCGCTATCACAACCAGTACGCCGATAATGACCGTGGCTCCCAAGGGTATATGGGCGAGGTACATCAAAAAAACCGCTCCGGCCAGACAGACCGGAACACTCCCCAAAATCAGTCCCGGCAGCTTGAGGCTGTTGAACTGTACGGTCAGAACAATAAAGGAAAAGAAGAGCGCAAAGGCGAGCACCGCAAGGACCGTTTCCTTCATATCGCTCATCATTTCCGCCCGCCCGCCGAAATCGAATACATAGCCCGCTGGCCGTTCGAGTTCGGTCAAAGCGTTTTGCAACTGATCCACCGCACCGGCAAGATTTCCCCCGGAGATATCCGCCTCGACAGTAATCTGCTTGATCTGGTTCTCCCTGATGATTTCCACCGGTCCTGTGCCGGGAACTACAGTCGCGATGTCCCGCAACCTGAGAACGTCTCCCTGGGCACAGGTAAGTGACAGATTTTCAATATCCTGCCTGGAGGTCAAACGCTGCTCCGGGACAATCAGTCGAATGTCGTAATATTCGCCTCCGTCACGATAGCGCGTTGTCACCGTACCGGTGATCAGTGAGCGCAAAGAGGTCGCTACATCCGAAATCGACACGCCGAGTTCAGCGGCTTTGATGCGGTCCACCCGAACCTGATATTCCGGCTTGGTCAGATCCATGGAGACGAACACATTCTGGAACCGATCCAGGGAGCTGATAGTTTTTGCTGCCCTGCTTGCCAACCCGGCAAGGGTTTCCATGTCCTGGCCGCGAATCTTCACGACTATATCTGAGCTGCCCATGCCACCGGAGATTCCCTTGATGGGCATCTGTTTTACCATCGCTTTCCCGCCAGGGGGTTGAAGCCTGCCGACGATCTTGCGCAGGCCGGCGACGTAATCTTCGGTACTGACATCTCGCATGGCCTTGGGAATGAGCTGAATATTTACCTCGCCCTCATTGGCGACCTCATAAGTGGTCTGACCCCTCACATAGCCCCCGGCAAGGGCGAAAGCGCTCTGAACTAGGGGATCATTTTTGATTTGCCCCTCAATTTTACGGAGAACCCTGTCGGTTTCGACGACAGAAGCTCCCGTCGGCATTTTGACCTTGACCATGATTCGACCGTCGTCAATGAGCGGCAGGAACTCACCCCCAAGTCGCCCCGACAGTGTGACAGCTCCCGCAACCAGCAGCAGGAAAACTGGCACAACGATCCATCGAAGACCGATAACCCGGTCGAGTAGCCACCCGTAACCGAGGGTGATTTGATCAAATATCCGTTCGAACCGTCCCGCTTGACCCGTCTTTTGGCTGCCACCAAAAAGAGTGGCGGTGATCATGGGCGTGACCGTTATGGCCACGACCAGACTAATGATAACGTTGCCCGCAATGACCAGAATTAGTTCACGAAAAAGCAGGCTGGTTAGCCCGGGGACGATCAGAAACGGTACAAACAGGGCAAGAAATGAGAGGGTGGCGGCCACCAGCGCCGGTCCGACTTCGGTGGTTGCATCGACGGCATGCAGGGCCGTGTCCTGATCCGGTCTTTCCTTCCGCAACCTGGAAATATTCTCCACCACAACGATGGAATTATCCAGCACCACGCCGATTGCAACGACCAACCCCCCGAGGGAAAAGATATTGAGCGAAAAGCCTGCCAGTTTCATCAGGCCAAAGTTGAGAACCAGTGTCAGCGGCAGAGCGATGACCATAACCATCACCTGCCGAACGCTCCCTAAAAACAGATAGACGACAATAATCAACAATACCGCCGCCGCCATTGCGGCGTTACGGACGCCGCTCAACGCCTGTTTGATGTACACCGCCTGATCTTCCACGTAGTCCAGTTGTAGGCCTGCGGGTAGCTCCGCCTTCAGATCGCTCAAAAGTCGGGCCACCGCCTCGGCGGTCCTCACGGTATTGGCCTCGGCTTCCTTGAGGACCGAAACCTTGACACTGTCCTGCCCGTTGAACCGGGTAATCAACCGCGCTTCCTTGTGGCCGTCCACGACCTCGGCGATATCACGTAAATAGAGCTTCTGATGTCCTTCCCCGGCCACAACGACCGTGCGGATGTCTTCAAGGTTCGAATACTCGCCCATGGTTCGGGCGATGATTTCTTTTGCGCCGACAGTGACCCGACCACTGGTCTGCTCGACATTTTCGGCGGCGACTTTCTTGATCACTGTATCAAGGGAGAGCCGGTGTTTTTCCATGGCGACAGGATCAAGCAGAATGCGGATTTCACGTTCGAGTCCGCCGATAACTTCGGTCCCTGCCACGCCCCGGACAGCCAGGATGCGATCCTGAAGCCGGTTTTCTGCCCAATCCCTCAATTCCACCAGATTCCAGCGGTTGGAGCTGACGGTCAACTGCATGACCGGGAGCTGCGAGGGGTCAGCCTTGAAGACATAGGGCGTTTCGATATCCTTGGGCAACTGGTGTTGAGCACGTGTCAGGGCGGCCAGAGCGTCCTGAAAGGCGACATCGATATCTGCGCCATATTCAAAATGGACGTTCAGGTTGTAGAGCCCTTCGACGGATGACGATTCAAGATGGTCCAAGCGATCCACCGTGGACATGAGGCGCTCGACAGGATCGGCGATGTCCGTGTCGATTTCCTCCGGTGTGGCCCCTGGCCATTTGATTTGAATTTTTATCAGCGGGTAGGTGATGTTGGGCAGATAATCCACCGGCAAACGCCACAGGCCATAAAGACCGAGAACGACCAGCGCCAGGACAATTGCACTGGTGGCCAGCCTCCGTCGAACGGCATAATCGGTCGTTTTCATTGACCATCTCCGCTCTTTCCAGGCCGCCCGGCGGTAGGTTCGGCCATCATCTTATTTTTGCTGTTGCCCGATTTGCCGTCTCCCACAAGTCGCACCTCAGCGCCATTTTTGAGTTTTTCGTTTCCGGCAATGATGACCTTGTCACCGGGCTGAATCCCGGAAATGATTTCAATACGGTTGTCAGCTTCAATGCCGGTTTTCACTGTTCGAGCCGTGGCCATTCCTTCCTCGAACACAAAAACCACCTGGCCCTTCGGCGTGCTGGCCAGTGCCTCCAAAGGCACAACGACGACATCTTCCGCACGTTCGAGCGACAATGTCAGCCTGGCGAACATACCGGGGAGCAGATTGATGGATTTGTCTAAAGCGATTTCCACGGTCCGGGTACGGAATCGGGAATCCAGATAAGGGTAAACACGCTCGATCCGACCCGGGATGACTTTGTCAGGGTATGCGTCCAAGCGCACATCGACATGCATTCCGGTGGGGATCTCCGCCGCGTGTCTCTCGGGAATCGAGGCGCGAATAACCAAACTGGCCGGGTCGTACATTTCCAGTAGCACCGCACGTGGCGCGACGAACTCACCTTCCTTCACCTTCACCTGAGATACCACCCCGGCCCAAGGGGCTTTGATGATGTAATCCAGGGCCGTCTCCTCGGCTTTGATCAACAGGGCGCGGACCTTCTCGTATGCAGCCCTGGCCTGGTCGAGTTGTTCGCCGGGCAACGCCTGGCTTTCAACGAGCTGCCGGGTTCGGCGTAGGTTGTCCGCTTCCTTTTTCAGCTCTTCCCGAAGAGAAACGATCAATGCGTCAACACCCCTTTTCCTTCCTATGGAAAGCAGCGATTCGTTCTTTGTAACCCGGTCAGCCTCCCTGACACGAACATCAACCACCGGGCCTTCGGCGGGAGAAGCCAATTGGGCGACTCGATAGGGTGTAGCAGACCCGGTCAACTCCAAGGTTTTAGAGATGCTTGACCTGGTTGCGGGAATAACGCGTACTTGGGGAGACTGTTTCTGCTTGCCGGGCTGTTTCGTTTCCGTCTTTCCGGCAGGAACTCCATGGAAGAATGTGATTCCGGCGGTCGCAAGCGCTCCGGCGATCAAAACCGTGAATAAGATGATCTTTTTTTTCATTCCGCCCCCATCGCTAATTTCAGTTGCGCAACCGCTGTGTGGTACTCCGCCAGGACCCGGTAGTATGTCGTTTCAGATTCGAGAAGAGCGGCCTGTGCGTCGAGTACATCCACGATGGCCCCCTTACCGAGATTGTATTTCTGTTGTTCTATGCGCAGGCTCTCCTTGGCCTGGTCAATCGATTTTCGGATCGCAGACGCACGTTCTCCGGAGGACTCTACATTGGAGAGGGCGGTCTCAACTTCGAGCCGCACTTGGAGTTCAAGCTGGCGAAGGCGTTCCAGGGAGGCGGCGAAATTTGCCTTCTGTTCTCGGATGTCCGCATCTACCTGTCCGCCCTCAAAAATCGGTACTTCCAGGACCAGGCCGATGCGGCCGACATCTCCTTGCTCATCGCCGGACCCGATGGTTGATCCGGCTGCCCAGCGACCACCGTAAGCGCCCTGCACGGAAAGTGTCGGCAGATGTCCAGACTTGGCGATATCCACGTTTTTGGCCTGCGCCTCAAGGGAGGATCGGGCGGCCAGATAGTCGGCCCGGTCTTTCCTTGCCAGCGAAAGAGCCTCTTCCAACTCAGGGAGGATCATGTTTCCCTGCACCGCCAACTCCCCTCGCAGGGGCAGTTGTTTCTCGGAAGCTCTTAACCCAAGAAGATTGGTCAGAGTGCGATACTGAATCAATTGCAGGTTTTTCTCCCTGACCAACTGCTGTTCGATATCCGCCAGACGCACCTCCGTGCGCATGCGATCAACCCTGGCGGCTTTTTGCGCCGTTATGAGGGCATCAATCCGATTGACGTGCTCTGTAAGGGTTTTTTTCGAGAACTCCAGCGATTCAAGGACATGTTCCTGTGCGAGGATGCTATTGAATACGCTGGAGACATTGAAGACAAGTTCTCTCCGACTGTGGACCAGGCGCTGTTCAGCAGCCTGCCGAAGCAGCTCCATCGCATTTATCTGGTTGACCAGTCGTCCGCCCGAGAAGATCGGCATGGAGACAACAAGATCGCTTGAGACGATATCACGGCTGAAAAGCCCGGACTCGCCGTCCCTGCTGGCAGCAATAAGACGCTGTTCATCAAGACTATGCGCGTATCCAGCCACGATTCCGACCCGGGGAAGCCGTGCTCCAAAAGCCTGATCACGCCTGGCCTGCGCCGCCGACGTGTCCCATCCTTGCGCCGCAACCTCCGGATTGTTGGCAAGCGCCGTTTCGATGGCATGTTGTAACGTCAAAGGAACTTCGGGGATCGCGGGTGCTTGATGGGCCATGGCAAACCCTGCGGAGGAAACGCCGTGCATATTGACCTGCGCGTAGGGATCTGTCGGACGCATGGAGGCACATCCCCCAAGCAATCCCACAATCAGCAAAAGCGGTACTATCTTCATGGTGAATCTGTCTTCTCCTTGTCCGACATGAAACCCGTTTTTTCATCGAGCACCCGGCCGAAACCTTTTCCGGAAACCATTCCGCTATCATGTCGACATTGCTCGCAGAGAGACTGCATAAGCCTCTTCCCTTGTTCCGGAGAGAGGAACTCTTTTTCCTTGAGCAGATGGCCGATGACCAGATTCTGCATCCGGCGCTGCCCCGCCAGAATCTCTTCCTGCGTTTTCCGTATGGTGGCCTCGTTCACCTCGGGCATGGTCAACAATTCCATCAATTGGCCCCGGAGAGCGCTTATCTCTTGGCGTTGTTTTCCGGCCTTTTCCCGGAAGTCCAGAACCAAAGGTCCGATTTTTTGCCACTGTTCTTCCGTCACGCCGATTTCACGATGGAGCCTTGAAGGAACCAAGCTATCAAATTCCGTACGGGAAAAACCTCCCGCGCCTCCATGCGCCGAGAGCGAGGAAACCAGCCACATGGCGATAAACGCCAGGTTCAACCCCACGGAGAGGGCCAACAGCGGTTTACGCAGGCTGTTCCACATAGTTTTCCTCATCTTCCGTCATCCAGAAGCGCCAGAGTCGCTGCCTCAATGGAGCCTCGCGGTTCCGCGTCCATGACATCAAAGGCATACATATTCCTTGCCACACTCTCATTGGTTGCTATCCACTGCGTCGAGTCCGGGCGCAGGTAGCTTGTCCAACCCATCAAGGCTCCAAAAGTCAGTCCAACGACCAATGCGGCGGTGGTCGCCCCTCTGACCAGCCAGGGTTGGAACAGGAGCTCATACCACTGCCAGCCGGACATTTTCTCGGCCTCTTTTCGCCTCTGCCGGACCGCCGCTTCGGTCACTATCCGGGCCGACAATCCGACGGGAACCGGTGGGACTTCGTCGTTCTGTAGAAGCGGCGCAAGCCCGCGCAACCCGTCAAACTCAAGATGACAAGCCGGGCACCCAGCCAAATGACGTTCGACCTCGCGGCGTTTCCGCTCCGGCAGCTCGCCGTCAAGGTAAGCGTTCAAGTGTATTCTGTTTTTTGCGCATGACCACATAGCTACTCACCTCGTTAACTACTTAAACGAACGAAGGCAGGAAAACCCCCGGTCCGTAATCAAAAAAATTTTCCGGGCGGCCGAGCATGTCCCGCAACCGCTCCCGGCCACGAGCCAGCAGCCGTTCGACGGCCTTGGTGGTCGTCTCCAGGGCCGAGGCGATCTCCTCGTAACCCAGGTTTTCATAATAGCGGAGCACAATGGCCAACCGTTGATTGGGATCAACAATATAGACCTTGATCATCGTTCCGGCCATACGAGACCGTCAACATTCCTGCCATATGTTTTAAATGCCTAAATATGTTATTCGAATCAAAATATACTTGACTGCCTGGAATAAATTAGATAGCGATAACATATTTCTGTAAGGGCGATAGCTGGGTATGGAGCAGACCACCCGGAAGATATTATTGGAAGCCTCCAGACGCAGCTAAAGCATTCTACAGTTAATATGAGGGCACACAGCACTTTGAGTTCAAAGTGCTGTATTTGGAAAAAGAGCCTGCATAAAAGAAAGGAGAATTAAGTGAAGAAATTTCTATTCGTATTATTCCTGGCTGTATTTTTTGGTGGAACAACAGCAAGTGCAGATGAAGTTAAAACGAAAAAGGCCTTCAAAAAAAATATTCGGAGTGATGAAATCAGGTGTGTTGGGCCTGTTAATATGTCGCACGGACTTGTAATCCCTAAGGGAAAGTATCAACTTTGTTTACAATATAACTATGCACACAAAGATGATCTGTATAAAGGGCGTGATAAAAAAACAGGCAATTACGTCGGGAAATACGATCAGGTTGACCACGTTGCAAATTTAATATTCAAACTCGGACTTTTTGAGAATTTCGAGACGAGACTCATCGTTCCATTTATTAATAGAGAACTAAAACGAAAAAGCGGAAATCCTCCTGAGAACACCAATATCACCGACAATTCCGGATTGGGAGATATTAAGGTGATAGGCCGTTATTCGCTATTGAGCGAGCGCAAAGGAGACTGGCTAAGCATGGCAATAGGAGGAGGCGTAAAGCTGCCTACAGGAGACACGGATAAAAAGAACGTAGCGCCTTTTTCTACCAATTATGAATATATGGGGCCAGGATTTCAACTAGGTACGGGATCATGGGATCCGATTTTTGAGTTGGGTATAACTAAGTTCTCCGGTCCTTCCCGATATGATTTTCACACCATGTACACCATAGGCACGAAAGGATCTCACGGGTCTCGAAAAGGCGATACGTTCAAATGTGATCTCGGCTACGGCTATGCGCTGAATAAACACTTTGACGTTGAGCTTGAACTGAACAGTGTATACCAGAAAGCACACCGCCATGATAACAAATCTACTGTGGACACTGGCGGACATACTATTTATCTCACACCAGGTATGCATTGGAAAATTAATCGAGAACTGCATTTGTCAATGGGTGTTCCGATTGTTATTTACCGCGATATAAATGGAAAATCTAGGACTCCTGATTGGAAAAGCCAGTATGGCCTTTCTGAGGACTACAGATTCGTCACAAAAATAGTATACAATTTTTAGGAAGGAGACTGAGAAGATATGAAAACAGTCAAGACCTTAAAGTTGACGGCATTCAACAGAATCAGCAAAGCGTTGACTACAATTTTTCGGAGCCCTTTATACCCTGTCTTTTTTCAGGTTGCAGGACTCATAATTTATTTAGGATTAATCTGGTTTGCTTTAGGTGTCGCTGTTCCTGATGGCGTACCTCCCAAACGGTACGCACAAAACACCATGAGCTCTTTGATTGTATGGGGTATCTGGTTACCTCTGCTGATAATTCTGACTGCATTTTTAGGGCGGATATGGTGCTCAGTTTGTCCCTTGGAGCTCATACAGCAAGTTGGAAATTTCATAGGAAGAAAGGTTTTCGGCATTAAACTACGTCTACCTAAATTTTTTCGCAACTCCATCAACGGAGTGTTAATCTATTCGTTTTTACTCTTTATGCTGATTGCAACAAGGTTTCCGCAGGTGCCTGGAAACACTTCAACATTACTGATTGTTTTGGCATTTTTCTCGCTTGTTTCAGGAATATTTTTCGGGAATCGGATTTTTTGCAAATATTTTTGTCCGGCAGACATGTTGCTCAGAGGATTGGGGAGAAGGGGAATGCTCAGAATACACCATGAATTGCCGAAGAATGCCATAGTGAACACGACCGCATCCAAAGATAATTGTCCAAGTTATTTGAATACGAAAAAACTGAACGATGCATCACCATGTATCTTATGCGGTCATTGCATAAAATCCAACGAATCCATTTCCGTTAATTTTCGCGCGATGCCTTCTGTTCCGGATGATAATTGGAAAAATTACGGGTGGGGAATCACAATTCTCGGCTTTTTTCTTTCGGGATTTGTCATTGAGCATTTGTTTCACGATTGGCAAGCTGGACACCACTATTACGAATACTTCCCGGACATAGTAAAAAAAATGGTAGGGGTTAAGGCGCTAGCAGGATGGATTGAAGCAATATGGGCAGTGATTGTAATACCCGTAGTGTTTTGGTTCTCCATGGTGTTGATCGGGAAAATTTTTAGCTCTTCGCTGAGCATTTCTGATATATTAAAAAAAATTACATTGCCGATCATTACAGCTCTTACGGGACTGCATGTTATATTGTCCTTAAAAAAATTTTCTCATTGGGTTACACATACTCAGGTCGCGTTCAAAAATCTTAAGGATAAAATTGCAACAGATGGCTTTATGCCTGAGTCTATTTTCATAGTGCATTTTCATGGACGAGGCCATGGACATGGGCAGGGGCAAGAGGTACATCTCCTTTCAGAACCAGTGTTTTGGTGTATCTCAATTATTATTCTCTTTTTGTTTTCGTCCTTCTTATTCAAAGAAATATGGAGATGGAAAAAAGAGTATCTTTCAAATACCCCATCCTGTTTAGAAAGAGAGAAAAGTTCCTCCCCTGTTAAGCAAGAATCTTAACCGCTCCCGGCCACGAGCCAGCAGCCGTTCGACGGCCTTGGTTGTTGTCTCCAGGGCCGAGGCGATCTCCTCGTAACCCAGGTTCTCATCGTAGCGGAGCACAATGGCCAAACGTTGATTCGGGGGCAGAGCGTCAAGGGCGGCACGAACCGCGATGGCGTTTTCCCGCCGCATCATCGCGTCCGTGATATCGGGGGAGGAATCAGGGGCGTCCGGGACCGTTTCGAGAAGCAATGGGTGTTTTTTTTTCGCCTGGTCCAGACAAAGACGGGAGACGATCTGATAGAAATAGGTCCGGAGTTTCGCTGTGGGCCGATAGCGTCCAGACGCGTCCAGAAGGCGCAGAAAAGCCTCCTGGACGATGTCCGAAGCGTCTTCCTCATTTCCAGTAAAGCGATAGGCGACCCGCCAAGCCCAGGTTTGATGGCGTTCCACGATACGTGAAAAGGCCGCCATGTCGCCTCGACCAACGGCTTGCAGCAGAAACTCATCGCTGTCCGGGCAATCAGACAATCCAGCGCCTCCTGATATTACGGAGGCTCACTATGTAACAAACCGGCACAAAACAAGGCAAGGATGACCAGATTTACGGGTATTTGAACTTTTTACAGCAACAACGTCAGAAGGAGATTTTACCCGTACCGGGCACACGTATCCTAAAGGGCACACGTCAACAGCCTGTTACAAAATCCACTTCCGATTAATATTATGTCGGCAAATCAGAAAGAGTGCCGCCGAAAAAGCCAGGAGCATCCCGAAGCACAGGACCGGAGAAAGGGTATCCGTACCCGTGATTGCGCCGTTCAGGATATCGGTTCCGTAGGTGAGCGGCAGGCAATAGGAAACAGGGCGCAATAATACCGGCAGACTTGAAATCGGTATAAACAGTCCGCAAAGAAACAGCATCGGAAAGCGGAAGAAGTTGGAAAGAGTCTGCGCTTCAAACACCTGCTCAGCCGATACCGCAATCAGAAGTCCCATTAACGCCGAGGTCAGAGCAATCAGCAAAACAGCGGGCAACACTATTCCCCAACTCACTGCATGCAAATCGACAAAGAAGCTTGCAAGGATGACCGGGACAAACGCGTTGAAAATGCCGAACAGGATAGTTCCCGTGATTTTTGCCAGCACCATTGTATTCAGGCTGATAGGTGCCAGCAGCAGGCGTTCAAAGGATCTGCCGCTTCGTTCAAAGGTGATGGTGACAGCGAGCATGGAGGTTGTGCCGAACAAGACGCTCATGGAAATCAGACCGGGAAGCAACTCCAGAATATTCCCCTCGGGAGAGCGGATGAGCTGCATGAGTGTCCATGAAAGGGGGAAGATAATACCCCAGCTGATGTTCGGCGGTTTTATATAATAATTCTCTACATCTTTTTTCAGAATATTCCAAAACGCAACCCAGCTTTTCATTGACGGCCCCCTTTTTCCTTGTCTTTTTTCAGCATGGAAGACTCGATGCCGGTCAGCTTGACGAACACATCCTCCAAAGAGGGGCGCAGTTCTCTTGCTTCATATACGTCAATCCCCTCATGGTGAAAAAATTCCATGACAGGGAGTAAGGGAATACGCTGTTCCGATACCATTTCTAGGGAATGGTCAGGCCGGATTGTGACCTTGCTTCCCATAAACCGGGCTTCTAGTTCGACGGCAAGACTTTCGGCGTTTTTGTTTGTAACAAAGCGGATGGCATGACCATGGGAAACACTTTCCATCAATTCGGGGACGGTGCCTGATGCCACAATCTGACCCTTCGCTATAAAGGCGATGCGATCGCAGATGCGCTCGGCTTCCTCAATATAGTGAGTGGTTATGAAAATAGTGGTGCCGTGCTGCTTCATCCCCACTATCATTTCTCGAATTTGCCGGGAACTCTCTACGTCGATCCCCGTTGTCGGTTCATCCAGAAATAAAATTTGCGGAGAGTGGATAAGCGCCGCCGCAATGGTCAGCTTACGGCGCATCCCTTTGGAATAGGCTTTGAACGGCCGTTTGCCTGCATCTTTCAGCTTGAACTGCTCCAAAAGCCGGCGGGCTTTCGGTTCTCGTTCTTCCTTGCGCATTCCATAGAGGGCGGCGCAAAAACACAGGTTATCAAACCCGTCCATTTCGTTGTACAGATTGCTCTCATCCGCAACGATCCCCATGATAGCCTGCGCTTTTTTCGTCTCTTTCCCCACATCTATACCGTCAACCGTAATTTCTCCGGCAGTCGGCCGGGACAGGCCGATGATCATGTTGATGGTGGATGTTTTTCCCGCTCCATTGGGGCCTAAAAATCCGAATATTTCGCCCTTCTGAATTTCAAAAGAGATATCGTCCACGGCGGTAAAGCTGCCATATGTCTTTTTAAGATTGACGACATTGACCATTCCCATGATTTTTGCCCCCCTTGTCATGATCTATACCGTGACAGAACTCCTTGACCTCATCGTCACATTCGCCTTTCTTGTGACAATCCTGTTTTTCAACGGCGGGGCAATCCTTACGGATATCCGGCAGGCAGACTTTCTGTTCAATAGCTGCCAGGGAGCTGATCTCCTTTGCCAGTTCGTGCAATACCGTCCGCTCCACGGCATAGTGCATGAAATATCCGCGTTTTTCCCCCACAAGCAAACCAGCTTCCCGTAACACTTTCAGATGTTGGGATATGGTTGCTTCGGTCAGCTTGAGTTCGTTTGCCAGCGCCCGGACACAATAATTGTGCCGCAGAAGCAGGGTCAGAATATTCATGCGAGTTTCGTCAGCGATAGCCTTCAGTACTTCTTTCTTGTCCATGAGAATCCCCCTATGGTTTTAATTAGGCGTGCAACTAATCAAATCAATGCCAAATTATTTTGATTAGGTCAATACCTAATTGTGTAGTTTTCAAACTTTAAAAAATAGCCCCACGACCGAACAGCCTGTCGAGCCAAAAATCATCTTGACGGGGATCCAAAAATGCGCATCCGATAGACACGATTTTATTTTAATTCATGCGCATTGATTCCGGATATCTCAAGGAGATCCCATGTACTTTCCCACAGCAGATATCGAAGTCGCCATCTGGATTCTACCGTTGGTCGCGTCCATGACTTCCTTTTTGACTTCCGTGGACGGCGTGTCCGGAGCCTTTCTGCTGCTGCCCTTTCAGGTCTCCTTTCTCGGCTACACCACGCCTTCGGTCAGCGCCACCAATCAGGTGTTCAATATCGTGGCCATTCCCAGCGGAATTTACCGCTACTACAAGGGAAATCGCATGGTCTGGCCCCTGACCTGGGTCGTGGTGCTGGGCACTCTGCCCGGAGTGATTGCAGGGGCGATCATTCGCGTCAATTACCTGTCGGATCCGGGAAAATTCAAATTTTTCGGGTTCAGCCGGCAAACGCGTACCTGAGCAGGAGGAAGGAGTGGAAAAGTGACATGACATGAGCGATGCTGTCTGGCGACGAAACCCGACAAAAAAGGAGGCTCAGCCATGTCACAATCACTTTTATATCATGCCTTTGGCATCAAAGGCGTCTCTTATCGCAGCACTCGAGTCCTTGGCAATGCCCTTGTCTTCTCTGTTGAAACGACAAACCGCTCTGTTGCCTGCCCATCCTGCGGACATCGGTATTGCCAGTTCAAAGGACAGGCCGTTCGATGGTTCTGGATGCCGCCGGTTGGTCGCAAACAAGCTTTGCTCCAGGTGATCATGCATCGGTTGCAATGCGCTCAGTGTCGGTGCCTTTGGTGGCCGCGCCTCCCGTTTGCCAAAGGAAATGCCCGCTACACACGGGCGTTTGCCCTGACCGTGCTCGATCTGCTGCAATTCGGCACGATTCGGGCCGTAGCCAAGTATCTCCGCGTGAGTTGGGATCTGGTCAAGGAGATTCACAAAGCCTGGCTCGCCGTGAAACACCGGAGCATCAAGCTGAGCGAGGTTCGTTATCTTGGTATCGACGAGTTCAGCTTGAAAAAGCGCCACACCTCCATGACCATCTTCGTTGATCTCCAATCCGGCCGAATCCTCCATGCCGTCGAGGGCACGAGCAAGGAGGCGATCTCGCCTTTTCTCCGGACGGTGGCAAAAAAGGCGAAAAAGCTCAAGGCGGTCGCCATGGATATGAGCCCCAGCTTCACCCATGCGGCCAGGGAGCATCTCCCGGATGTGCCCATCGTTTTTGACCGTTACCATGTCATGGCCCTGATCAATAGGCAGATCGATGCCCTGCGCCGTGAACAACAGCAGACCCTCAATGCGCAGGAAACCAGGACCTTGAAAGGAAGTCGGTTCCTTTTGCTTGGCAACTACCACGAATTGTCCGACGACAAAAAGGGGCGTCTGGATGACCTGTTGACGGCCAACCAGCCCCTGTTCACCATGCACGCCATGAAGGAGCAGTTCCGCTTGTTTTGGAGTCAGGGCACGGCAGAGCGCGCCAAAGCCTTTCTCCTCAACTGGTGTTTCGATGCCTTGGCCTCGGGCATCAAACAACTCTGCGCGGTCGGTTCAACGATACTCGCCGGCATGCAGGGACTGCTCGGTTACTATCCCCACAAGATCACCAACGGGCCTTTGGAAGGCCTCAACAACAAAATAAAAACCATGAAGCGCCAGGCATACGGCTTCCGAGACATGGAATATTTCAAGCTCAGGCTCTATAACCTGCACAACTCCAGGTACGCGTTTGCCGGATGAACCATATTTTCCAAGGGGAATCAGCTTGCACCAGATCACGGAAGAGATGCTCTTGAAAGGAGCAAAGCGGCTGAATAACCGACTCCGGCTGAAGTTTTTAACCATGCTCTGCGTGGTGCACTTGCAACTTGATTTCACCGCCCATAGCGCGGCTCATTCGTTGTCCCTGAAAATCCTCAACCAGAACCATGAGTTGTGCCAGCTGGCAGCCCTGGTCAACCTCAATAATGACGGCTTGAACCAAGCAGCACGTTGAAAAGGCTCTTTTCAGGGACGATTACTTCCCTTCCATTTCCCTGCTCCGCGAAAACTTCTCCTGGGCAACATTCCTCTGCATAGCCGCTACTACCACCTTGACATTTCCCTGAATGTAATATTACATTCAGGGAAATTTAAGAATGTAAGGTGACATATGCACTATCCGGACGATTTGACCCCGCGTCAGCATGAGTTCCTGAGCTATCTCCACAATCGGATGCGACAGGGCAAAGGCATGCCCAGTCTGCGCGAGGCGGCCAAGGAACAGGGCGTCAGTCACACTGCCGTTGCCAGCCTGTTCCGAGCCCTGGAGGACAAGGGGGTATTGCGGCGGGAAGGCCGCTACAGCCGCAGCATTGTGCTCCAGGGTACACAATCGGCAGAGTCCTTCTCACCAAGCCGGGTTGTGCCGATTATTGGCCGGGTTGCCGCAGGCCTGCCGCTCTATGCCCAGCAGGAATGGGCAGGGACTGTGCTCGTCGATAGCGCAATCTTTCGTGGGGAACAACTCTTTGCCCTGCGAGTGCAGGGCGACTCGATGAAGGATGTCGGCATCCTTGACGGCGATCTGGCCATCTGCGAAGCCCGGCAGTTTGCCCAAGACGGCGAGATCGTGGTGGCCCTGCTCAACAATGAAGAGGCCACTGTCAAGCGCTTCTTCTATCGGGGCGACCATATCGAACTCAAGCCCGAGAACCCGGATTTTACCGCCATGCGCTACGGGCTCGGTGAGGTACTCATCCAGGGCAAGGTCATCGGCATTCAACGCGGCCCGGATCAATTGGCCACCCTGTGAGCACGCGCCATGGCTGCCAACTCCCCTATCTATATCGGCACCAGCGGATTCTCCTATCCCGAGTGGATCGATGCGGGCATCTATCCGCCAGGCACCAAGTCCGCAGAGATGCTTGGCCTCTATTGCCGCCTCTTTCCCGTGGTGGAGCTCAACTACACCTGGTACCAGATGGTACGGCAAGAGAGTCTGGGGCGGATGCTCGCTACCGGCGGTCACCTTTTCTACTGCGCCAAGCTCACCCGTACCATGACCCATGAGATCGATGCCGACTGGCTGGTGCAAACCCGGCTCTACTGCCAGGGCATTCAGCCGCTGCTGCAAAGCGACCGCCTTTTGAGCGTGCTGGTGCAGTTTCCTCTGTCCTTTCGCCGAACCAGAGAGAACCGCCTCTACCTGGCCCGCCTCTTCGAAGCCCTCGAGACCTTGCCTCTGGCCGTGGAGTTCCGCCATCGATCCTGGGACCGGGACTCTGTGTTCAAGGGCCTGGAGCAACGCCGCATTACCCTGGTAAGCGTTGATGCGCCCCCGCTGCCGGATCTGTTTCCGCCGCTGGCAATAGTGACCAATCCAGACCTTTTCTATCTGCGCCTGCACGGCCGTAACACCCTGGGTTGGCGTTCAGGATCCAAGCAGCGGCAATTCGACTACAACTATACCCAGGAAGAACTGCGGCAGTGGAGCGAGAAAGGTATCCCTGCTATGCGTTCTGCCTGCAAGACCGGGGTCATCCTGTTCAATAACCATGTGGCTGGTCAGGCCGTGCGTAATGCCCAGGCCATGGCCAAGCTGCTTGCCTGACTCTGCCGTGTCTTCTCATGGAACGTCGCATCATCCACCTCAACATTGCGGATTTCAGTGTGGCGGTGGAACGTCTCCTCGATCCCAGCCTCAAGAGCAAGGCACTGATCATCGCCCATCCCGCACCGCGTGCCGTGGTCGAGGACATGAGCGACGAGGCCTATGCCGAGGGCGTGCACAAAGGCATGCTCCTCAGTACAGCCCTGCAACGCTGCAGGACTGCCTTAGTGCTACCGCCCCGGCCCGAGCAGTACCACAAGGCCCTGCAACGCTGCCTGGAACATGCGGCCCGCTATAGCCCCCTGGTGGAACAGTCGAGCGGGCATGGGCATCTCTATCTCGATGTCACCGGCACCCACCGCCTGTTTGGACCAGCCCCGGATATAGGCTGGCGGCTGCGCAACACCCTGCGCCGGGATCTGGGGCTCGATCCCATCTGGTCGGTGGGCTCGAATAAACTGATCGCCAAGGTGGCCAGCCGCCTGGTCAAGCCGCGCGGCGAGTACATTGTCGGCGGCGGTGAAGAGATCCCCTTTCTCGCTCCACTGCCCCTCAACCTGCTTCCGGGCATTCTCCCGCACGACCTGGTGCAGCTGCAACACGTCAATATCCGGCGGGTCCATCAACTGAGCGCCCTGTCGGTACAGGAACTGGCCATACTCTGCGGTCGGCGTGCCCAGCACCTCTACCAGTGCGCGCGCGGGATCGACCCGAGCCCGGTGCAGCCCTCCGGCCCTGCGAGCGCGAAATACACGCATCAGCACCTCTTTGTGCCGGACACCAATGAAGAGAGGATGGTTCGGGCCGTTCTCACCACGCTTGTGCAGCAAGTAGGCCATAGTCTGCGGCAGGAGGGGCTGGGAGCCCGCTGTCTTGCCCTCACCTTGACCTATAGCGATGGGGTCGTGGTAACCCGGCAGGCAAGGAGCAAGGCACCCCTCGATGATGACAGCGCACTCGGCCACCTTGCCTTCACGGTGCTCTATCGGGCCTGGAAGCGCCGTATCCGCCTGCGCAAAATCGGTATTGCCTGCTCCCTGCTCCAGCATCCGGTGCAGCAACTCTCTCTTTTGAGCGCAATCGATCCCCAACAGCAGAAGAATAAACGGCTCAGCGAGGCCATGGACACCATCCGCAGCCGCTGCGGTACGGCCAAAATCCTGCTGGGTTCCCAGCACCTGGCCCGCTCTCAGAGGGCTGCCCTGTGATTGCCCTGGGGCTCCATTCCCACTTTTCCCTGATGCAGGCAACTGCCTCCCCCAGGGCTTTGTGTCGGGATGCCGCAGCGAAAGGTTATACGACCCTGGCCCTGACCGATACCAACAACCTCTATGGCCTGTGGTCCTTTCTTGCTGCCTGCAAGGAGACAGGACTGAGGCCGATCATTGGCGCGGAGATCAAAACAGGAGTGCAGCGGCTCTTTGCCCTGGCAAAGGATCTGGAAGGATACCGCAATCTCTGCCGCCTGCTGAGCGCCCTGCACTGTGACCCCTGCTTTGATCTCAACGCCTGCCTGGAGGCCTGGCATCAAGGGCTTGTTCTCCTCGCTGCCGAGCAGAAAACCTTGAGGCTCTGTAAGCGTCTTGGTGCGGACAGCTATGCCGCCCTGACCAGCGAGCCCAACCAAGAGAATAGCGGCCTGCTCCATCTCGCCGCCAAGCTGGGCCTGCCTGTGGTGGCCGTGCAGGACAGCTCGTTCCTCTCAGCGCAAGACATCCCCTTGCAGCGGCTGATCCGCGCCATTGCCGCCAACACCTCGCTCTCCCGCCTGCCTGAAAATGCTGTAGACAGGAACGGCATGCTGCCCAACAGCATCGAGTGGGAGCGGCGTTTTGCCCTGTGGCCCGAGAGCCTGCGTGCTGCCGCAGATATTGCCGAGAAATGCAGCCTGGCCAGCCCCTATACCGGCCGGATCATGCCCCCCTGTGGCGTGAAGGACCCGGACAAACAGCTTCGCAGCCTGGCCTTTGCCGGAGCTGTCCTGCGCTACCGAGAGCCCCTGCCCCAGGAGGTGGTTACCCGGCTCGAACATGAGCTTGCGATCATCGCGACCATGCGTTTTTCTTCCTACTTCCTGGTGGTGCATGAGATCGTGGGTCCCGTGGCCCGTACCTGTGGCCGGGGGTCCGGCGCAGCTTCGCTCGTGGCCTATTGCCTGGGCATCACCAATGTCTGCCCCATCCGCCACAACCTCTATTTTGAGCGCTTTCTCAACCCTGGCCGTCTCGACCCGCCGGATATCGAC
Source organism: Desulfobulbus sp. (assembly GCA_050952385.1). Taxonomy (GTDB): domain Bacteria; phylum Desulfobacterota; class Desulfobulbia; order Desulfobulbales; family Desulfobulbaceae; genus Desulfobulbus. The sequence goes on from JBMNKV010000001.1 coordinate 1,257,268, forward strand.
ATCGATTTTGCCTGGGACGAACGCGACCGTATCCTTGCCTCGGTGCTTGACCGTTTCGGCTGCCATAGCGCGATGGTGGCCAACCATGTGGCCCTGCAGCCCAGAATGGCCATTCGGGAAGTGGCCAAGGTCTTCGGCCTTCCCGGTGTCGAGATCAGTCGGATCAGCAAAAAACTACCCTGGATCTGGCGAGCAATGTTTGAAGACGAGGGCAGCCGTGCAGAAGGGGACTATCTCGGGCAGTTGCAGCGCCTGCCCCAGTTGCGCGGGGCCGATCTGTCCGGCCCATGGCCGGAGATCCTGCGCCTGGCCCTGCAGATAAGCGGCATGCCCCGTCATCTCTCACTGCATCCCGGCGGGGTCATCATCACTCCGGAACCGGTGAGCTGGTATGTGCCGGTGGAACGGGCCGCCAAGGGGGTTCCGGTCATCCAGTGGGAAAAGGACGGGGCTGAAGAGGCAGGCCTGGTCAAGATCGATCTGTTGGGGAACCGCAGCCTTGGGGTGATCCGGGATGCGGTCCATCAGCTCAAGAAAAACGGCCATGCCTTGGATGAGAACCAATGGCTGCCCGAGGATGACCCCGCAACCCAGGTCATGCTCGCCCAAGGCAAGACCATGGGCTGCTTCTACATCGAGAGCCCGGCGACCCGCCTTCTGCAGCAGCGTTCCCAGCGGGGAGATTTTGCCCACCTGGTCATCCACTCCTCCATCATCCGTCCTGCGGCAAACGAGTTCATCCGCGAATACCTGCGCCGTGTGCATGGCGGCCCCTGGCAAGCGCTCCATCCCCTGGTTGGTGGGGTGCTCGACGAGACCTACGGCATCATGGTCTATCAGGAGGATGTCTCAAGGGTTGCCGTACAGTTCGGCTTTTCCCATGCCGATGCCGACCGGCTGCGCAAGATCATGTCCAAGAAGGATAAGGAACTACAGTTGAAGGACTACCGGGAGAAGTTTTTCCAGGCTGCTGCCGAGCGCGGAGTGGATGATGCCACAACTGAACGCATCTGGGCCATGATGATGAGTTTTAGCGGCTACTCCTTCTGCAAACCGCATTCTGCCAGCTATGCTCGGGTCTCTTTTCAGGCAGCCTATCTCAAGGCCCATTTTCCAGCAGAGTTCATGGCGAGCGTGCTCTCCAACCAGGGCGGATTCTATTCGAGTTTTGCCTATGTGTCGGAAGCACGCCGCCTGGGTCTTGCCATACTGAACCCCGATGTCAACTGCAGCAGGATGCCCTGGCAGGGGAAGGCCAAGCAGCTTCGCGTTGGCCTGATGGCGATTGCCGGGCTCAGCAGCGCCACCTGCGAGCGTATTGTTGTAGAAGCAAAAAATCGGCCCTTCGGTTCGGTGTTTGACTTTTTGGACCGTGTACAGCCTTCAAACGATGAGGCCCAAGCCCTGATCCATGCCGGTGCACTCGATAGCCTGCATAAGGCTGCGGCAACGAACCGGGGAATCCTGATCTGGCTCCTGGCTGCCTGGAAGAAGAGCAGTAGGCAGAAAGGCTCGCTTTTCCCCATTGATCCAAGCACTCCACCGCTTCCTGCTGAAGACCGGTTGCAGCGGCTGCGCAATGAATACCGGGTGCTGGGCTTCCTCTGCAAACAGCACCCCATTACCCTGTTCACCACCATCCGCCGCAAGGCTGGCGCATTCACCGCGCATCAACTCCTCCATCTTCCGGAGCAAACCATGCAGCAGCGCCGCAGGTTCAAGTTCCTGGGCTGGCTCATCACCGGCAAGATTGTGGGTACCAAAAAAGGTGAAGCCATGGAGTTTTTGAGTTTCGAAGATGAAACCGATATCCTGGAGTGCACCTTGTTTTCTCGGGAATACCAGAGGTATTGTCACCTCCTGCATCGGAAAGGACCACTCATGCTGGAAGGTTATCTGGAAAAGGACTTTGGCGTGAGGACTTTCACCATCAGCCAGGTGAGTGCTCCTCGGTAGGGGTAGGAATATCCAGTTAGCCTGCCTTATCGGATGTTCTATAATTGAGTCTTCGCTGCAAAATGTGGGAAGGTTATTACTTCCTGCATAGATGAGTTGGCTAACCATTCTCTCACATTCAGTGCTATTATCTCTACATCGGAGTCCTTCTTGCCTTTGAGGGCACACTCCCACACCACCGCCACTCTCCAACCCGATTCCTGAAGAGTTTCGATATGTCGGCGGTCTCTGGCTATATTTTCAGCGAATTTCTTGCACCAAAAATCCACGTTGGTTCCGGGCGTCGTGGTCGCCTTGCAACCGTGGCGATGCCAGAAACAACCATGGACAAACAAAACCGCCTTGAATCTGGGGAAGACGATATCCGGTGAACCAGGCAATCTCTTGTCGTGAAGCCGATATCGCAATCCGATTTTGTGCAGCGACCTTCGAAGCTTCATCTCCGGACCGGTGTTCTTTTGACCGACCTTGGACATGATTCTCGAACGTGTCGTTTTGTCCACAGTATCCACTACTGCTCATATCCCGTCGACGATTCTTTCCAGCTTGTCGAACTGTTCACTTTTTTCCAGGAACTCGGAATAGGCCTCCTGCGCTCCTCTACTGAGAGAATCGTAGTGAACGATTCTGCTACCCGGAGAAATTGCTGTCATGGATGATTTCAATCTCTCCTGGTTGCTCCTTTCCTCGTCGATGGGCTTGCCGAGAATGAAAATCACCTCAATGTTCGGGGAAGTGTCGTCCTTGATCTCAATGATTTTTTTGTCCAGATCTATACTGATCTCGACGTTTTCCGCGTCAGGATCCCATGCGTTCGCCGCAGCCTCGGTCAATACTGTAGCTATGTTGCTGTAGAGATTGATTTCCGAGATGATCCGGAACGTTCAAATCTACAGTCATCCTGTATTGGATGTTGTCCGCCATGCCGCCCATCGCGACCTCCTCGTTCATTGGCCGTTATCCTCATTCACCCTTTCGACAACCTTTGTGGAAATCAGCGCTTCCAGATGACGATGAAGTTCGAAGGGTAGCACTCCCCCCTTTACGAGAACACCGAGTTCCATGTTGCGCTCCATTGCGGCTGATGTCAAATTTGCACTGGTAATGAAGGCCAACTCACCATCCGCCACGGCGCACTTGGCGTGTATGGAACCTGGAAATTGACCTGGATGTTTTTTCTTTTCGGGGGACCATATGAAAATGTCGATGGAGGGAAATATTTTTCGCATGGCCTCGACCGAGTCGTGGCTGACTTTCCCACCGTGTTCGCTGGACGACTCGAGCAACACACCGATCAGAACCTGGCGTCCAATCGCTCCACGGAGCGCCTGGATTATCGAATCGACCTCGTAGGCGACGAAACTGACGAGAAACAACCGTCTCTTCGCAGCTTCGATAACTTCGCAGAGAACCTGTTCGGTGTGCCTGACCGGAACCTGACCCGTCGAAGGGCCTGTCCATACCAATTCCACGGCTCCGCGATTTTCTCTCAGTACCGCCGCCGCAGACGCTCCCCGGAGAGCGGATGCCACATCACTTGGAGAGGTGTCCCTACTGTTACGCCACGCCCGACCCAAGCGTTCAACTAGATCCTTGTCGGCGTTGGGGCCGAAACTAGAACGGATCAAGGCGAACTGCTCAACAGAGCCCAGCGTCTGGATCTTCGATGCAACGATGGCGATACGATCCGGATGCAACTCCAGGCCGAGTTCGGCGATCACTGCCAGGAAGTCATCCATTCGAGCCTCTGTTCTCGGCGAAGAAAGCGGTGTCGGAGGCCTCGAATGTTTTTACGAGCAGAGCTCTGTCGAGATAACGGTTTCCACGTTCACAGGATGTTTCGGCAACAAAGGTGCAGGCATGGCAGGCAGCGGAATGCAACGAACGATCGACACCGGGATTGTGTTCCGAGCAAAGCGGATCGGAAGAGCAGACGGTGGCGCGATCCAGTGCCTGTTCGATCAATCGTCCAAGATTCTTGGGTTTGCCGAGCTCGACGAGTCCACCGAGGGTTCCATCGGAGTCGGCGGCCGCCGTATAAAGCAATACCCCCGCCATGGGTGATTCGCTGTCGCTCTTTGCGTAGATGCGCTCCCGGATACTCGCCGCGTTGTAGCCACATTCGAGAGCCAACTCCCGAATGAGAAGATGGGCAAACGTGTGCAGCATAGCGTATCTTATTCCCGGATACCCCTCGTCGGGGTTCAGCCCACGTGCGTTCCGCCAGCCCCGGTGGCCGGCCTCCAGTTTTTGGCTCCTGACCTGAACGGCTTTTCGCTTTTCCCACTCGGCCACGGCATCCTCGTCGAAGCTGATGAAAATCCCTTCGCCATGTACCTCGCTGGCGGGAATCCAATCGGGCTTGTTCCGACTGAGGTCGGCCATCGGCGGTCGCTCGTCCGGATCGGTCGATTCCTCGGGAGGCTCCACCCGAGTGTAGCCGATCAGAGCGTTCACTTCTCGGAGACGTTCCAGGAGCAACACGCTGGCCAGACGGTCTCGATAGCCCTCCGGTGTTTCGGTTTTGCTGCTCAGGAAATGCGGCCAGTCCGTCGGCGGATCGTCCGAAGTCAAGACATCCCATTCTGGACTCTTGATGTCACCCTCGGATATGATCGTGGTGCCCGACCTGCCTTCCTTTCGGTCTTCGACGGCCTGCCAGATGTCCCTATGATCCCATTTGTCGATTCCGGGCAGGCCGCCGCTCTTGACCAGTGTCTTCACGATCACCTTGATCTCGTCGGCCGATTCCGCATCCGAGAAGTATCCCCACCCATCCAGAATCAATTGACCGAGCTGGTCGCGTTCAAGAGGAATCGCGAGCACGGACAGCGTGATTGGGAACCACCCGTTGGTCGCTCCCAGGAGGATGGTTCTGGGATCCTCACTGCATTCTTCGTACTGGTTGAGATGGGGATGTCGTCCTCGACAGGCGGGAAGGTTTGCCTGCGCCTCCCTCCCGAAAGCATGAACCAGCGAGCGTGCGACATCGCAAGTGTCACATTTGACCCAAAGGTTTTCGGTCTGCAGGGACGCGCCTCGCTCGAAGAAACGCAGCGTTCCCTTGCACCCGGAGGGACCGCTATGGACAAACCAATGCCACGGAAAATCGTCGAGATGACCGTTCCTACACGCGAGCAGAAAACGGGCGGGAACCGCGTCGGCGTTCTTGCCCTTCTCGCAGTTCGAATGCACGAAATGGGTTTGTTCCGGACGGTACGGGTTGGCCTTGATGGAGAATAGACCTGAGTCGTATTCGGCCAACAAGCCGCACTTGACGCATCTCAACCAACGCGGAAAGGGTCGGACCGGCACACCAATCTTGCCTTCGGCAGACATGGGGTCGGTACCGTCTTCCTTCAGAAAAGGAGGCATCCGCAACCGCTCCACTTGAGGGCCAAGCACCTTGCGAACCGCGGCAAGCAGGCGTGCCTCCTCGATAGGAGAACACCGATCCGGATTCCAACGATCGAGACCCATGGTCAAGACCGAAAGATTCGGCAGGTCGATCAGGGCTCCGGGACCGTAGGTCCAGAGCAATTGACTGGGACGAACTTGTCCGACGAGATAGGAACTCATACCTCACCTCCGTTCGCTTTCTCAAGTTTCAGTTTCCAAGACGGAGATTCGGTAGAGAGCTTCGAGGCATCCATGATCAGTTGAACTCCGGGTTCCACTTCACGCATCGACATGGGGACCGTGAACTCGTCCCACGCCAACGCTCCGGGTTTTTTCAGGAGGGCGGCGAGGTCTCCTTGCCCACGTGCCGTCTCGTAACCCAGCCTGCGCCCGGGTTTCACCGCCTCCTTCACCCACCGGTCGATCCGATCGGCGGTCATGGTATCGGTGATGGTTCTCGCCGCCTTGTCCTTCACCTTCCAGGCACGCTCGGACAGCACCTCCCGTGCCCTCACGGCTTCCGTCATGCCGGAACTATTGAGAGATTGCGCCCCGGGATTCGGATTCATGGAATCGTTTTCGAGCCGGAGAAGACTCACCATCGCCCCGGTCAGTCCACGATCCAGCGCTCTCGCCGCGAACGGCGTGACGGACTGGGCCTCGACATGTTTATAGAACGTCGCGTGATAATGCTCGAATGTTTCGTAATGGGACAGATCGCGAGGTCGCGACCAGGTGAGCACGGTACAGACGAGGCCCGGAAAGGAGCGGCCGACGCGGCTCGTGGCTTGAATATATTCCGCCGTGCTTTTTGGTTGACCGTTGACGACCATCAGGCCGAGACGATTGACGTCGACACCCACCGACAACATGTTGGTTGCCAGCATGATGTCGACGGCCCGTGTCTCGCCCTTTTCCCAGGTGGACTTGAACTTGACCTCCAGTTGGTCGAGCTTTTTGGGAATCTCCTTGTTCGAAACCCGCGATGTCAACTCGTCCACGATGCGGACTGAACGCTGGCTAAGCCCTGGTCGCCTCACGTCGCTCATCTGAACGCGATAGGCACGGGTCTGCACGTCATCCTCGGCCAACCGCCGCATGCCACCCAACTCGCGCAGGGAGTTGAAGTACCCAATTATGGTCATGTACGGATCGGCCGACGCGCCGAAGTGCTGGAACAATGACTGGGCGGCTGTCAATAGGGCGACATAGACCCGGATCAAAACGGCGGGACGGGAACTGCCCGGCGAACAAATCCCCATATAAAGACGCCCGGGCTTGTCTTCCACAGAACGTTGTACCGAAAAGAAGTTGTCCTCAACGTCAAGGCCATGGGGCGGAAACACCGAAACCCTGCGCAAGAAGACGTTGTTCACCTGTTCTTCGGCCTTGCGTACCGTCGCCGTAGAGGCGACGACCTTGGGACGGATCTTCTTGCCGTCGAACGTCCAGGTCGAAAGTTCGTCCACGGTGGTTTCGTACAGGCCGACCATGGTCCCCAGCGGTCCGCTGATCAGATGGAATTCGTCCTGGATGATCAGATCCGGGGGGCGTATGGGAATGATCTCTTTGACCTTGACCGCTTCCAGTGACCCTTTCTTCTTGTGATTGCCGGTGCAGTCGGCCTCCGGCCAAAGCAACCCGTGGCGCGGACATTCGCGATTCACTTTGCCGAAAAGCGTGCGCACCTGACCACGCCAAGCCATCATGGCGAATTTGTCCACGGTAGCAATCAGCATCGAGGGCGGATGACGGTAGATTTCGTCGTCTACCACCAAGACCGGAAGCCCAAAATCTTTCGCTTTTGCCACACTGAACTCACACCGGCCGTACTTGTCGCCGCAATAGATGAAGGTTCGGCCGAGATTCCGGTCGACTCTTATATCCCTCCCGGCGGAGATCTCGGCACCGCACCACGGGCAACTGGTCAACTGGGCAGGAGTCGATCCCGTACCGTACTTTCCGTCCCGTTCCTTTTCGATCGCCGCGTGGCTATCTTCGGTGTTGTTGGGCGTGACCCGCTGACCGACCCAGAGGCCAATGGTGAACGGTGCGTCGCCCCAGATCGTCGGTTCGGCCCGGCGCAACACTTCCATGGCGCAGATCAGGGTCGTGGCGCGTTGAAACTGTTGCAGGGTCAAGAGTCGCAAGGTGTAGCGCATGATCACGGCCAGGCCCCGCCCGCCATCGAGATCGCCCATATTGCCCTGAAGACGACGAACACCCATGGCGAAAGCCGCGACACCCAGATAGGCTTCGGTCTTACCGCCGCCGGTGGGGAACCAGAGCAGGTCGGCGAAAGCTTCCAGTGGTTGTGTGCGGTCGCGATGTGTCGGATCGGCAAGCGCCGGAATCGAAAGCAGCATGAACGCCAATTGGAACGGCCGCCATGAGCGGTTCTTGCGGACATTCAACGCATCGAGTGTCACCTCGTCTCCACGGCGCTTGGCAAGCGCGTAGATGCCGTGAATACGTTGTAAGGCCATGGCCCGGTTGGCAAAACGGAAGGCGGCCAGCGCCCGGTCATCTCCTGCCAGAACCTCAATGCCCTCTCTGAGCCTTTCCAGTATCAGGCTGCAACGATCCATCGCCTCGGTGGCCGGGATATCGTATCCGATGATCTCGCTACCAATGGCATTCCGATTTTCGGCGATCCATTCCGCGTAGTCGTCCGTCAGCACTTTTAGCCCGGCGACCAGTTCGTCGCATTTTTCGGGTGTGGCGAGCTCGGCGAGTCGCTCCATGTCGAGCAGTCCGTCCCCAATCATCCGACGCATGGCCGGACGATCTTCCGGTTCGAGGCCGGGCGTTTCGGTCATCTGGATCTCGTACTCGGGCAGCACGGCTGTCCTGACCTCCGTAGCCCGCTCGCGATGCTCCTCCGAGGCGATCGCGTGAACGGAAATACCGTGTCCGACAGCGAACTCGACCTGATCCCGATAGATCATTTCCAGCGCTTCCCGTTCCTCGTCGAATTCGTCGGCCCGTAAAATCGGGCGACGCCGAAACACCGCACGCCCTTTCATGTCGCGGACGATCAGTTCAGGCTGAAAGATCCAGGCCTGATCCTGGTTTTGTTTGGGCATGGTCTGGGTGTTGACCAGAAACAGCGTCACCAGCCTGTCGCCATTTTCCAGCGGGGCACTGACCGAACCCTGCACCACGACCGAAGGGCAGTCTACGTCGATCTGAATCGGTTCAATGATCCGCGTCTTCAGGGAGACTACGGCGGAGCCGCCCGAGGGTATGCGCTTCCAGCAACGAGGGGATTTACCCGTCCCTTCGTTCTCCAGCTCGCTCTGCGTTCGTTCGTAGCGCCCCCAGTTGGCGAATAGTTGAACGTTTTCCAGTTCGCCGTCGACACAAAAAGTGAATCCCATGGACGATGGAACCAGGGAACGGTGAGATGAGGTGTCGACTTCCTCGTCTTGCTCCTCGGAATCCGGACAGCCCGATTCGCCGAAGGTGTCCATCTCCGCTGCATCCGGAAGCGTGTTCATCGGAGCCAGTTTGCCGACCAGGTAACGATCGCGAACACTCATGCCCACAATCTCTTCGACCGGCCCGTCCGCCGGACCGAGCAGGTCGTCAATGACGGCCGACCGGAGAAGTTCCCGCACATAGTCCTGTTCCTTGACGGAATCGCCTTTCAGTACGGGCAGAGCATTGAAGGCGATGCCGCAGGCGGCCTTCAGTACCGCCTCGAATACCGGCCACTCCAGTCGCACCATGACCGCCTTGGATTCGGGTACAGTCACACCGAGATCGGTCAAAGTCTTGCTGCCGCTCACGGGAAGAACGCCATCAAAGAAAAAAGTCGTTTCCTTGAGCTTGACGCGAATGCGGTAAATGCGGGCAAACGAGACCGCAGCCGGCGGGTCACCGCCGGCGATGAGTACACCGTCCCCTTCCTTGACACCCAGGAAGAGCGAAAAGTCCTGGTTGACGGTTACTGAAAAACGTCGGTTCCGTGCTCCGTCACCGAGACGGATGAGCCAGGCGTTACCGTGATCCGTCATTCGCATCACCTCAGTTTTCCCGAATTTGAACCAGCGTGCCCAAGTACGTCATGTTCTGTGTACGGTTCTTTTTCTTGTAATCCAACGCGTCACAAACCGCTTCAATCTTCTGGCAAAATATGTCAGCATTGAGCCGAACCATCCAGAGTTCACCATTTCGATTGTCCCGATTCGTACTTTGCCATTGCATCTCATCGTTAAGAGGGTGTTCTGGCCGGAATGGGTAGATATTGAAAACCTTGTGATCAACCTTAGTGATCCACGAAGCTCCGACTTCTGTGATAGCACCCCATGAGAGTTTCGTGTTTTCGCTGGTCACGAAGAGAACGAATATCTTCTGCGTCGAGTAGCTTTCGACGAAAAACTCGCGAAGATAGTCATATACGGCGCGTCCCTCCGGAACACGACATACCTCATCGTCGCAGTTAGTGTACAGAATGTCATCGGGGGGAACGTTGTTAAATACCAACATCTGATAAATAATGTCGGCAAAGGGCTTGTCTGGGTATGTTTGACTGATAAGGATTTTTTTCTTCTGAGAGTCGACTACCGCTTTGAGTCCGAGGTCGGGGCTATTCGCACTGATTGATTCAGATATGGCCTTCTCCACCGCTTCGCGTGAAAGCTTCGCCCCCATTTTTTCCAATTCGCTCGCCGCCGCTTCACTAGCCTTCTTGCGGAAAGCATCCATTGCCGCTCGCAACTTTGTCTCATCGTTTCTTTGAGATTCCTCCTTCCTTTTTTTCTTTTCGGCGTTTACGAGGTCCGTGTATGTTTCACGCCGTTTAAGAATCTCGGTGAGCAATTCATTTCTCACGTATCCTCGCACTGCCTCATAACGTGGGTCGTCGGACTTGTAGCCCTGACGGTTGCTCAATGCCATGTCCGGCAACTCGCTCAACTCGAACAGATCGACGTGCAACTGCCCAACAACATAGACTTCATTCAGCTTGTTCTGGCCAACGGTAGGAAGGATGTTGAATTCACCCAGCTTTTCATTAGAGAACAATGAAATGAAATTGTCTGGAAAGTCGGTCAGCTCGGCTTTTCGACCACGTGTGGTCTTGTAAGTTCCGATCCAGCCCAAGACTTCGAGCGAGTATTCGTGTTCCTCTCCATCGTTGGCCCTCATGGTGATAGGAAGAATTTTCGAGCTTTGCGCCGAGACGAGATCATTGCGACGTTGTGGATAGCTATCTGGAACAAGATCGCACAGCGATGCAAATTTATCGCCCAGCGTGATCAGCGTACATAGCTCGCCCATGATACTGCGGTCGAAATCATCAATTGTCACACTTTCCTTGCCACGAATGACATGTATCCGAAAATTCGAATTGACCAGAGGGAATATCTTGAGAAGATTCCGCTTTACGGCATCCAATGTTTTATGCAGCCGATACTGCGGACGGCGCATAATGATAGCGGTTCCATCATCTGTGATACGGTCAAAAACGATTTTTTCGTCTGGGATGGCTTCGAGTTCGTTGCTTTTTTCGGGATGACGGGTCAGCACGAATCCCGACTTCTCTCCATCAGCAATCGTTAGGACATCAACATTTTCCGAAACCGAAAGCGCCGCAAGTTTGCCGACACCCTTGCGCCCCATCTTGCGGCGAGCACCAGATTTAGTAAACGATTCCGCGTCCGTCGTTCTAGACACTCTCGCAACGTTCAGATATTTGGTGATGTCACCCGCATTGTAAGACATCCCATGTCCGTCATCTTCTACGCGAATATCATCTTTGTTTGAAATGATATAGACATTTTTGGCATCTGCGTCATAGGCATTGGCTATTAGCTCCGCCAACACGTAGTAGATGTTGGTATAGAGACTTGGACCTAACAACTCCAAGATGCGAGGGTCAACGTTGATTTGATACTTTTTCTCTCTCATTTCCTTTCCCTGCTGAATAGCGATAACGCGTGCCACACCGTTCACCTTGGCGCTCGACATGACCGAAGGCGAGTAGGTCGTCGATGACAGGCAATCGGAGAAGTTTCCGCACGTAGTCTTGTTCCACGGCGGAAGTGCCTCCCAGTACAGACAGAACATCGAAGGCGATGCCGCAAGCCGTCTTCAGCGCTGCCTCGAATACCGGCCACTCTAGCCGCAACATGGCTGCCTTGGATTCGGGTGTGTCATACCGAGATTGGTCAAAGTCTTATTGCCATTCACGGGGAGGACGCCGTCGAAGAAGAATGCCGTTTCCTCAAGCTTGGCGCGAATGCGGTAGACACTAGCGAACGAGACCGCAGCCAAAGGGTCGTCCACTGCATCGACAATCTGCGCGAAAAACGTGATGTCTCCGTCGGACAGGTCATCCGGGATCACCGACCGGCGATCATGGAATACGGCAAGCGGCCTGAAGGGTTCGTTTGGACTCGACGGAGAAAGCATCATTGAGCAGGCGTTGGCAAGCAACCAGAGCGCCTTTCCGTGTTCATTGCGGCCCTGCTCAATCGCATTTCGTGCGGCTGCCGAGAGTGCCTGCCACATCGCAGGGTACCCTTCGCGGGACGCCAGGGCGATCGCCTCCTTCCAGCCCGAGTCGGCAAAGTCTTGAGCCGATATGACCAGATCCTCCGGATAGTGCTGACCGGTCATCAACCGTCACCGCCGACGAAGCGATAACGCGTTCCGCGCCGCTCACCTTGGCGCTCGACACGGCCTGTGGAAACCAGCTCGGCGATGGCGGCATTCCATTGGTCATCGGTGATGCCGATGGCAACGAGGATGTCGGCCTTGGCGTGCCAGCCGGGATGGATGCTCAGATATTCGACGATGGCATGGATTGGCCCGGCTCGATACTCGGCGCGGGGTTCGGCGGCTTTGAGGTATTGGTTCTCATTGACGGGAATGGTGTAGATGTCGAGCGAGGGTTGAACCGTCGTTGCGCTTGCGGTGCGACCGGCGCGTGGAGCGCGGGTAGAAGTGCGGGACGAGCCTTTGCCGTGCAGCCCTTGCGCAACCTCTTCCTCATAGCGTTGCCGGTTCAGCTCCGACAGGCGGCGCAACACTTCAATACGTGTCGGTTCGGAAATGGTGAAACGTACACGATCGTTTTCGGGCAGGTAAGGAACCTCATGAAAACCGTGACCTAGATCAATGCCGTTCCAACCATAAGCAAAAGCGATTATTCTGTCGATCCGAGCATGAAGCGTCCGAAGCTCATGGATACGTTGATCAGTTTCATCTGGATCGTGAAAACGTCTATAGAGTCGAGTCAATCCAATGTCATATAGATGCATGATTTCGGCCCTGAGTTCATGGTAAGTCTCTCCAAGCGTCTCCAGTGAGGAAGAACTGGAAAGTACGCGTCTTTCTGGCAACGGAAACGTCTCAAACGCATCGGAGGGGCTGTATCGAAGATCGCTCTTCAGCTTTGACGAATGCTGCCACGCGAATACACCGTGAATATTGGATTGAAGCAAGGCAAAGTGCGCGGAACTATTGAAGGCAAACACTACGATCTGATCTGCGAATACAGCACTAGGATCAACAAGTGCAAATGCTAAAGTCTTACTGACCCTTGCCACAACCAATACTTGAGCTATCGACTTTTCCAACGGATTCCAACGGGCTGGATGCTGGCAGAACATCCCTCCCTTACCAATAGCATGATAAAGTCCAGGACGAACATTCCAGTGCTGCCACCACATGGACATTATGTTCCGGTAGGACTTTTGCTTGCTCTTCTCCAGCCGCTCAGGGAAGACACGTTCCTTGATCCACCTATAGGGCTCGCGATAGATTGAGGCCTTATCCTCCGACCAGTCCCAAAAGTTGATAACCCAACGGCTTGCGCGTTGTTCGGGATCGGAATTCAGATCTTCACCGTTTAGGTACGGGAAAATTACCTCTGCGTTGCGCGGTTCGGCATCAAGCATCCGCTGGGCTTCGTCGTGCGAAAGAACGAAGCCCATCCCAAGGACAATTGAGCCCTGAAATGCTATGTTTTCGTTTGCCCTTAGGCATTTGGGACTCCATTCCTCCTGATCCGACAGGAAGGCAGAAATGAATTGGACTGACTTCCCTGACAGATTTCGCGTTCCCTCCCACTCACCTTTGTGGACATTGACACGGCTGGTAACCACTGCGGCCTTGCCCGGCCAAGGTTCACTCGGATATGCTTTATATATGGTCGCACCGTTTTTCGTCATCCATTCCAAGCCGCCCTGTCGGGTATCGCCTTCGGCGATGGTGTTGACGGCTAGCAACCCGAAGCCACCGCCATTGCGGAGCAGAGCGAACGCTCTCCGAAAAAAATGTGCGACGAGATCAGTGTTTTTGCTCGCAGGCGGGTGTAGAGCGGCAAGAAAAGCATTGTATGTCGTGCCCAGCACCGTACTGATTCGCTTTCCACCAAGAAAGGGTGGATTCCCAACTATTCCATCGAATCCACCAAGTTGAAAAACTTCTGGGAACTCCAGTACCCAGTGAAACGTCCTTCTGGGTGCTTCATCTTTCGGCAAATCAACAGACAATGTTGTTTTTGCTTGACGAGTGATCTGCTCGCCCACCTTCTGGTTACCGCTCAGGAAATTGTCCGCCATGGTCGCAAGCGTGTCCAGCGCGGCATCAAGTGCTTGAACATTGCCGGCACATTGAAGAGCCTCGCCGATCATGGCGTCGGCGATCAGTTCGACGGGTTCAAGTTTTTGCCGCGCCTCGCGGTCAAGTCTGGCCATGGCCTCCACATCCTTTATGTCCCGAATAGTCGTGGCTCGGAGCCGCTTGCGCAGTTCAATGGCCTCGTTGACCGCCGCCTCGACCTTCTGACCGAAGATGCGGAGTTGGTACTGTCGGCCGGATTTCGTATCCATGCGCAACCGAGTGAGCTGTTCCAACCGGTGAATGCCCAACAGGCTGTCGCCGGAGCGGAGATTGTGATCAAGAAAGCCGAGCGGTCTGCCCTTGGCCAGGGTCACCAGCCAAATGGAGAGCTTGGCCAGTTCCACGGCCAGCGGGTTGATATCCACGCCATACAAGCAGCGCTCGGCCACCAGACGGCGGGCGATGGTCAGTCTTTCGTCAAGCTGGGACGGCAGGGGCTCCTCTGCTTCGAGCTGGTCAAGCGCTACGCCGTCGACGGTGATGGCCTTTCCGGCCGCCTCTTCGTGGAGCCAGGCCTCCACCAGCTTCTCACCAAGATAGCGGCAGGCCTGAACGAGGAAGGCCCCCGAACCCATGGCCGGGTCGCAGACCTTGAGGTCGAGAATCTCCCGCGACGACTTGAGCGCCCATTCCTCGCGGGGTTTGCCTTCGGCCGGGCCGACATACACCACCGGTTCCAGCGTGGTGGTGACGATGCTTTCGGTCAGGGATTTCGGGGTATAATGGGTGCCGGTCTCGCGCCGGTCGGCCCCAAGGGTGACCATGAATGAATTGTCACGATAGACGATCGGATCGTCCCAAGCGTCGGTGCGGAGCAGATTCGTGAAGGGCCGGATACGTTCGGCCAATGCGGCATCCCCGCCGCAGACACCCAACACCCGGCTGAAAACAATGTCGTCGGCGGGTTTGACAAGTCCGTTCTTTATGGCCGATTTGCTTCGTCCGGTTACGTCCACAATCAATTTGACGAGTACCGCCTCGCCGTCCAGTCGCGCCGATTCCAGTTCCGCGAGCTCCACGTTCGGGTTCTTCGCCTTCTGGGTTCCTTGCAGGCCCAAGGTCACGTGGGGAACGCGAGCCACGGTGTGCTCAAGGAGGCCTTCATAGACATGCCCGATCTGCTCGACATCAAGCGCACGGTAGGACAGCAGCAACGCACCGCCTGATTGTTCCAGGATCTGCAACGAGTTCAGAAGCAGCAGCACGGTACGGTTGTCGATGGGCAACGGCGCGGCCAGGGTGTCCTGCCAACAGGTGCCCCTGGCTCTGCCTTCCAAAAAAGGGAAACGATCGGGATCGAACAACGAACCGCCCAAGGCCGGCATCCGTAAGCTTTCATGCTCGATGCCGCCATAAACGGCCCGAAAAACGGCGAGCAATCTCGCCCAGGCATCGTGACGGCGGTCAAGCACTTCGGGACCGTGGCGATCGGCTTCTTCCGCCAATTGTCCGCGCAGGGTGGAAACGGCGTAGCATTGATCATAGACCGGGTCGCCAAGAAGAAGCAGCCCGCGCTCTTCGGCACAGAGAATGAACACCAGCCGCATCATCACGGTCAGTCCGGCCTCGTAGAGCTCGGTGGGTTTCACGTCGCGGAGGAGTTCCCGGTTGCGGTCTTCGTCCGCCTTGTCGAGGCATTGCACGAGTACCTCGACCGCACGACGGACCTGCTCGCCAAGGGTGTCGGTGACCTCCTCCTGATGCTCGAGGGACTTTGTGAGCAAAGCTTCCAGGGTGTCTTCAGCCGGGCCGAAACAGCGTCGGACACCAAGCAACGACTGGAAGGCCTTCAGGGTGATCGGCTCCTGGAACCAGAGGCGGGCGTACCAGGATGCCTGGCTGGAAGTAGAGTCAACCGGGGCGTTGACCAGCATCCAACGTTCCCCATTGGTCAAAAGCCCCAGGCGCACACCATGAGCACGGCAGAGCAGGATCATGCGCTCCTGGAGAGAAACCGGCCGGCCGTCACCTCTCTGGACGGATTCAAGATCCGTGTCCGGCGGCAGGACGGCGATGAACAGGCGTGGATTTCCGTCTCCGGGCGGGCGAACGATCCAGTCGGGTTTGAACGACCCGGCATGTTCCTGCGACGAAGCGTTCAAGAGTTCGTTCGGCCAATCATCTGCATGAACGAGGGATTCCCGATCGTACTCCAGCAGTTCCGTCAGCACCAGACGGACCCATTCCCGGTGCAATTCCGGCAACAATTTGTCTTCCTGGTCCACCGCCTCGCGCCATTCCTCGTAGGCGGCCCCGAGCTTCCGGCGTCGCGGAGTTTCCACCGCTTCCAACCCTTGCGGGAATACCTTGTCCAATATGGGCACGGTGAGAAAAGGACCGGATATCTCGATCAGGGAGAGCCATTCGGCGTGTTTGGAAAGCTTACCGAAATTCATTTCTGTCCCTCCGTCTCTTCCAGGTCGGGTACGCCAGCCTTCTTCAATAGCTGATATACACGATCGAATCGAGCGGGGTCTCTGGTAGGATCGGTTAGTGAACCCGGAGGCACCCAAATCACCATGCCGGCCCGGGATCTGGTCAGTAAAACCCGATATCTGTTTCGGATGTATGCTTGTTCAATCTCGGAGCGACAGTTCTGCCAATCGGATCCTCTAAATTTCCGATACTCCCAATCTGAACCGTCAGCATTTGGAGTCAAATCGCCACCCCAACAAACACCGACCCAATCCAATTCCAGCCCCTGGCATTCAAATTCCGTTGCAGGCACTTCAAGCATGAAGCTGGAACGAACATCGTCAGGAGCTGCGAGAAACCAGTTTTCAAAAGAAAAGCCAGATCGAAACCCTGTCGAATTTTCTAGGCCGTGTGCCCTGAATCGTTGGTCTTCCGAGGTAGCAATCAGCCCGCACCGATTGACCGGATCGTCATCAACTCTGGCACGCAGCCACCCCCTAGCCGTTTCGAGGTTACGGGACATGACCAGAGGAAACTCCCGAGAGTCGGGAAAATACTTTCGGGCCTTCTTTGCGTCAGGTTCTAGGAGTTCGTTGGCCCACTGCGCGATCTGCTGGGCTCGATGGCTGCGAACGCTTACAGAAAGATGAGCCGAGGGTTCGTAGCGAATGTCGACATTGACTGGCGGAGCTTTTGAGAACAAGCGGTGGCCAGCCACACTCTCTCCACCTTGGACAACTTCCGGTGAGACGACGACGGTCCAATGTTCCCTGGCCTCCACCACAGCGTCTCCCCAGGCTTCCAGCCCTGCCTCGCCGAGAAAGATTTCTTGACCACCTCCAACAAGAGCCACAATGACAGCCCAATCGACTGGCCGCTCCATAACTTCCAAAAGTTCAGCTGATTCGGAGCGATCGACGCCGTGCTTACGCCGCATCTGCTCACGATTCCAGGCTCGCTGGGCTTCATCGAACACGACGACATGCTCATGAGGTATGGCGGCCGGGTGCTCGCGATGGTAGCGTAGAAATTGGTGCACGTTTTGTATGAAGGTCGAGACCTCGTGCTCGGCATCCTTGCGTCGCCGACCGGCACGTTGCTGGTTGATGACCAAAGCCTTGCGTACTATTTTGACCAACGGACCATTTCCTGAAAGAAATATCCGAGGGGCCTTGCTTGGATCGAATTGCGGGATCGTGCACGACATTGAGGCCAGTCAGTGTCTTGCCCGCTCCAGGTACACCGGTGACAAAGCATATGCAGCGTTTTTTTTTCCGTTTGGCGTCAAGGATAACATCGGCGAGCATATCCGTCGTCTTGTCGAGATTCGCCGCGTAATTGTGCGAGATTTCCCGGACACTGTGCTTACCGTAAAGGCGCTCTGCCGCCTCAATGATCGTCAATGTCGGGCGATAGGGCGAGGCGAGCCAGGCGAGAGGGTCAATGGAGTGCGAGAGGGCTTTTGGCGGTAGCCCGTTCTCGCAGGATCGTTGCAGCACCTTCCAAAGATTGTCCCCGTTGGCGAGCTGCGTCGCTGCTACCATATTGTTGTTGGTCGACGAAACGGCTGCTGGGTGGACAGTGGCGTCGACAACGCACAAGATGGGTACAATATAACGCTCATGACTTGCGGCATGGAAGTCTCGGAGATTGAGCGCATAGTCGTCGGTCTGCCATTTCGCCGCGGCCTCATATCGCTCCATGCCGAATTTGAATTCGACGACTAAGATGCGATCGTTGGCAAGGATAATGGCGTCAGGGCGTTTTTGTCGTCGCGGAAGTTCGTACTCTAACGCAATGTGCCAGTTGTCGATTGCCCCGACCGATTTTGCTGACAAGCGCTGCAGATGGCGATGCAGTAGAATGGTTTGCTCCTTCCACACAGTGATTTGTCGACTGTACTGGGAAAGGATGCCGGTATCGGCCACCGCACGTGCGAGTAGGCCGACCACCCTATCCACATCGTCTGCGATAAATTTGGCAACAGAGGCATGATACCCATTGTTCATGCCATCTCCCCAATGTTCTTTGCTATCGAATCAGGAATCAAAAATATGACAGCAACGGGGAACGTTCGATCCACCGGGTCGGCGTAGTGTTTTTCAATCAATGCCTTTTCTTTTTCTCGCTCTTCCGGAATCCGAGCCAAACGGGCTTCGAGGGCATGAACATCCTTTTTTATCTGCCCCAGTTCCTCGTCACTGAACAAGGAAAGCTGATGCGGTTTGCCATCTTGTCCCAATTCTTTCTCGATACTGGCCTCAAGTTCGTCCAGAACGGTTCGGACGTCGGCAATTTCGCTTTTCATGCGCCTGTCGAGGGTGTTTTCGAGAAACTTCAAGCGGTCCCTGGATCTCGCTTCAACGGCGGCCATGAGAGCGTCTTCGTGGCGCTCGAACCTATTCTTCAAAATGTCGAACAACACCTGGTCGGGTTCGATTGGAATTCCTTGTGTAACCAGAGTTTCCAATTTGCCGACCTGGGTGATGCGGGCGAACCGTTTGTGTTCGAGTTCGCCACCGGCGAGGGTCAGCTCTTCGTGAAGGCGATGGTGGTTTCCGCCGGTAATCACCAGGCGTGACCAAACCGCCACTGCCGGGACTCGCAATTCACTGTCGGGTACGGTTCGGACCGCCACACGGTGAAGTCTCTTGACATCGTCAAACTTCCATATTTCCTCGCGAAGCAGGCGCAGACACATCTGCACCAACCGGTGATTGAGATGAGCCAGGACGACATTGTCTCTGCCTTTGGCGACATCGTGATCGAAGGTGATCGGCCGGCGAACGCCGGTATGGGGATGTTCCAGTCCGACGGTGGCTCTACCCCAGGAGCCGGGCAGGACGGGCACTTCGAAAACGCTCCCCTTTACGCCCTTGGTAGAGCCGGTGGGCTTGAGCGAAGGCTTTTCCGCCAGATTCAGCGCGACCTCGACCGCACGAGATATGCGTTCGGGCGAGAGATGAAAATCGCTTTTCGCTTCCATGAGTTTCTCGTGCAGGCGGGCGATGCGCTCTTGAAGACGCTTTTCCGCTGTGACGAACTTCCGCGCCTTGGCTGCCTTGGCTTCCGCTGCGGCGGTATCCAGGCCGCTACGTCTGCCGAGCATGGCTTCTTCGATCTGTCTGGCAATGACCGATCCGACGCTGCCGAGATCCTCACGGATGGTATCGATCTTGATGACGGCACGCATCAAATACTCGTGATCGCCCGCGATATCGCCGGGCTTGAGGGATCTGTCGGCTGTTCCCACGGAGAAACCTTTTCCCACCGGATGCCAGATGAAGACGGCATCTTCCTTCTGTCCGTGGCGGTCGATACGGCCGTTGCGTTGCTCCATGACATTCGGGTTCCACGGAATTTCGACATGGATGAGGTAGTTGCAGTGGTTCTGGAGGTCGATACCTTCCGAAGCCGCATCGGTCGCGAGCAGGATGCGCACCGGTGAATCGTCCGGATGCGCCTGAAATGCCGCTTTGACGGCCTCGCGCTCATCCGGCAACATGCTTCCATGAAGATACATCAAGCGATCGCCGCCGTAGCCGTTGGCAGCGAGAATCTGATGAAGCCATGAATGGGTGGCTCGGTATTCGGTAAACAGAATCACGCGTTTTTCGTTCCAACGGCCATCGGTTTTCAGATGGCTCTCTAGCCAGTCGAGAATGGCCTTGGCTTTCGAGTCGGTGCGGTTGCGCGCTTGCTCCGCCCATGTGGAGAGGCGGTCGAGCATGTCTCTCTGCTCTCTTGACAACGGAGGTGCGAGCTCGCCAGCCACCTCGACCGCTTCGTGTTGGGCTTCTTCGACCAGTGAGTCGTCCGAGTACTCCTCTTCGGTTTTCAAGATTGCCTTGCGCAGAATGCGATCGTCCATGGTATTGTGATCGCCTTTTGGCCTGCCACATTCGAGAGTTTCCCGATGTTTCACCAGCGTGAGCGCGAAAGCCATGGGCGAGGAAAAGAGACGCTTCTTGAGAAGCATATGAACGAAATCGGTTCCATATTCGAAGCGCGTGCCCTTGACACTTTTCAAACGGTCGGCCGTGTACTCCCCGAGCAAGGCATGAATTTGCCGCTCTTCTTCGGAGTAGTCGATTTCGAGACCTTCGAGCTTGCGTACCGGAAACACCGGTTTGCCGTTCGCATCGACGATATCACTCTTCAGTCGACGAACCATGACGCGATGAAGTTGTTTCTCGTCCGGCATCACCGTCCTGGCGAAGCGCTGATCGTCCAGCAGCTCCAGTAACGAAGTAAACGACTCTTGATGTCCGTTATGGGGTGTAGCGCTCAAAAACAGTCGATGGGTGAAGTGCGGAGCAATTGAGCGGATCAGCCGCGTTCTCTGGCTTTCCAGGGCATACATGGATGCCGACGCTGGCGCGACGTTGTGCGCCTCGTCGACGACCAAAATGTCGAATTTTCTCGGATAGGTAATGTGGGGAGGGAGGACATCTTTCAGCAACCGAAAACCTTCGCCGCTCTTCATCCAGTCCATCGAAGCAACGAGACGTGGATAAGACGTCCAGGGATTTACGTGGATACCACGTTCACGACGGAGGCGCTTGATGTACTCGGTATCGACGATGCGAAATTCGAGGCCAAATTTTTCCTGCATCTCGATTTGCCATTTAATCTGCAAACTGGCGGGGCAAACGACGAACACGGTCCGAGCACGATGACGAATGAGCAGCTCCTGGATAACCAGCCCTGCCTCGATCGTTTTTCCCAAACCAACATCGTCCGCAATGAGGAGATTGACGCGGGACATATCGATGGCTCGAACCAAGGGCTCGAGCTGGTAGTCCTCAATGGTTATCCCGCTCCGGAAAGGCGCTTGCAGAAAAGAGCGATCCGCGTTGGTGACGGCTCCCCAGCGAACGGCGTCGAGAAAGGCTTCCAAACGTTCGTTGCTGTCCCAGCCGGTGATCGACGGCAGACCGGCCTTTTCCAAGATCTGGGCTCCGGCCTCTATCTGCCAGACGACTTGGCTCTCCTCGCCCATGGAATCTTCGTCCAAGGATGATAGGCCGACGAGGTATTGGGCGCCGTTGTTTGCCGGTGGCAAGGATCCACTGGAAACATCGGTGACCACCCATTGACGACGTCGGACTTCGACGAGTTGGCCAGGTTCGGGAATGGCACCGAAACGAATGACACCGTCCGCCGAACTTACGTTTGTCATTGTGATCGGCCCCTCCGTCTTTATCAGTATGTTTTTTGGGTCGCTTTGGATACGTGTGACAGCAAGCTGGTTCCAATGAGCTCCCCGAGAATGACGGGAACGGCATTGCCGATCAGCCTGCCAACAGTCTTTCGGTTGACTCGCTCTCCTGGCCGGGTGAACTCGTAATCCGGAGGAAAACTCTGCAAGATCGCACCTTCTCTGAGTGAAATTGCCCTGTTTTGCTCCGGGTGACCGAAACGGCCGTTACCGAATCCGAAAAATTGAGTCGTCATCGTTGGGGCGGGATCGTCCCAAGACATGCGGCCATAGACGCTGGGGTAGGTTTTCCCGGAAGATTTCTTGTGACAGTCGGCCACCAGCTCCTTGGGCCAGTCGCGCCATGTCCCCCCGGGCCTGGATACCTTTATGCGGCGCATATTGATATCGGAAAGGGCGGAGCACTGATGCAAAGGGTCTTTCGGATGGCTGGTTCCGGCCTCCAGAGGAGGCAAGCTGCCAATGGCCTCCCTGACGGTTCTTGGTCTCTTGCCGAACTGCTCGGGAGCTAGGAGTGAAATTGATCCGAGCTTGGACGCCAGCAACACCAGACGGTTGCGCTGTTGGGGAACGCCGTATTCGGCGCAATTGACCACCCGGTATGCGACCGAGTACCCATTACCTTCGAGGTTGCCCACGAATTCGTCGAAAACATTCTGCTCAATCAGCCGCGGAACATTCTCCATGGTCACCAGATCCGGTGACAGTTCGTTTACGAGTCTCGAAAACTGCAGTAGGAGCCACCAGCGTTTGTCGGATTCCGTCGCCTTCTGGTTATAGGTGGAAAAGGTCTGGCATGGAGCGCAACCGGCTAGGAGTTTGATCCCATTCTTTCTGTAGTGAGGCTCCAGTTCGCTGCCTTCCAGCTCTTCCACCGATTTGAGCAAAAAACTGGCGTTGTTGTTTGTAACATAGGGGTGTTCGCAAGCCGGATCAATGTCAACGCCCAAGCGGACATCGACACCTGCCTTTGCGAGACCATGTGTCAAGCCACCCACCCCGCAGAACAGGTCAATGGCATAGACCGTCCGTTCCAGCGTCGCTTCGAGCTTAGTCTGTATTCCGTTTTCCATTTTGATCCTGCCCGTTCCGAGTGGACACCGAGTTAAGCACTTTTGAGAGCCTCAAACGCCATGGGGCTGATAAAGGCATTGACACTATGGCGGCGGGTACGATTGGAGTCAACTTGAATGTATTCGAACACGATCCGACGCATATTTTCACGAGTGGCAAAGCGCTCACCGTGGACGTCCTTGACCTTCAAGCTGTAAAAGAAGCTTTCAGCGCAGGCATTGTCGGTGCAGTTCCCCTTGCCACTCATGCTGCAGGTAACTGGTGTTTTGCCATGAGATTTTGATATGCGCTCAAGCAGTACCGGCTACCGCTATCTGAATGCAGGATGACCCCTTTGGGCATGTTGCGCCGCCAAAGCGCCATCTGCAAGGCCTCCCACACAAGCCCAGCTGTCACGCGCTCGGCCATTGCCCAGCCAACAAGCAACCGTGAAAACAGGTCGATAATCACGGCCAGGTACAGCCAGCCTTCATTGTCGTGCTTCGAGTTGGTTGTGCCCTTGTATTTCCTTGCTGCTTTGGCCCGTAAATTTTGCCGCTGCATACTGGCTGCCACTGTTTTGCGGTCATACCTGTATCCTTGATCACACAGATCAAGAACCGGGCGAGGTGAGCCTGCCCGCATCTTCCGGGCAGCAAAGGCATCGGCAGCCAGTTTGTCAAGAACCATGCGTTTTGCTGCCGTTTCGTCGGCTGTCCTGCTCGCTGTCGAAAACGGTAAAATCCGCCGCGAGAGAATCCAGTACACGGCTCATGGTCGTGATCTTGAATTCGCCGGCATGGATCTGCATAAAGGCGTGCTTCACTTCAGGCTTTTGCCGAAGTACGCTATGGCCTTTTTTTACGGTGGCCAACTCCTCGGACTGCTCTTCCAACCGGCGATTGAGACGGGCATTTTCCAACAGAAGCCGCTCATCCACGACGCTTTTGTCTTGTGAAAGGCGAGCCTTGCTCCGCCAGTTGTACAGCTGGCTTGCATGAAGACCCAATTGTCTGGCTGCTGCCGATACTCCGATCTTTTCCGCCAGGGCCAGTGACTCTGCCTTGTACTGCTGGGGATACCGTTACCTGGTCTTACCTGATTGGGTTTTCGTTGTCATCAAAGACCTCCATTAAGAAAATATACTCGCTTAACAGGATGTCCCTCAACAACGGGAAGAATTAAACTGTTACGACAACGAACTGTCAAAGATGCAAGGAGAAACTTAGCTATCACTCATCTGCTGCCTTGGAACGATGTTTTTTATGAACAGAGAAAAATCACTGGTCAAGCTAGTGTTCGATATTGATAACCAATCCCGGCAGCAGGCTGGATCAAGATTTCATTCACAGACTTTCATTGCCGTATCTGTGTCATCCCCTCCACCACTTCCCGGCAGGCAGCAACGACCTCCGCTTGACTCTTCTCGATCTGCCGCAAAGTCCGGCGATAATCGACGTGCCCGCCCCGCTCCCGATCCGTGAGCGCGAGTTTCAAAAGCCCACCCAAGCGGCCCAGATCGGCGTTAGCCTTCATCACTGCTAACAGCGCCCGCTGATCAGTCAGCGATTTCACCTGCTGCCCCAAAGAAACACGCTTCATATATGTCGAAACGGACAACCCTGCCTGGCTGGCTAGCGCCTTGACCTGATCATACTCTTCCGCCGTCAGATAGGACTTGACGGCTTTTCGATTCGGGCTGGGCATCATTTTATCTCCCGTGAATGGTAGCGTTGAGCCGAAGGCGAATAAGCAGCCTCGCAGAGCAGGACAGGAAGAGGCCGGTGGGCCTACTTCCTCTATCCTGCCAAGCAGCTTTAATAGATTAAAGTAGCTTGTGGTAAGTAAAGATACTTGGTTCTATTTAAGGATACCGTTTTCAACTAATAACTATAACTTTCTTGTTAAAGCTACATGTATACTAACTGAAGTTATAAAATTATCGTTAAAGATACTGTTTTCTCGAAATCGGCACGATTCCTATGATTACAAATCAATGCGTTGAAAAAATAAAAATCAATATATGTGCTTTATTCGACAATTTATTAAATCAACAGCTTCAATAGCTTGAGAAATGGAAAGATGGGCATATCTCATAGTTACATAAATACTGCTATGACCAAGCAATTGACCAACTAATGCCAGGGGAACTCCTCCCTGAACTAACCAGCTTGCAAAAGTATGCCTGAATGTATGAAATACGACCTTGTCTCGCAAATCAACAACCCCATTATTTACCCCGCTATTTTCTATGGCCTTTCTGAATAAACGTGGATTTTTATCACAAAAAATATTGCTATACTTACTTTTCAAGGTATCCCTTTTTTTAGATAAGATGCTATAAGCGATATCATTCAACGGGACAATACGATTCCTGTTCGATTTTGTATCAACTACCATCACCGTTTTATCGCTAAAATTAACATTCGTTAAAACAATGTTAAATATTTCTCCACGTCTCAATCCCGTATTGATAGCAAAAAGAGAAATATCATACCAATTTCCAGAATTATCTATTTTTTTAATACTATCAAAAATAATTTTTACCTCTTCATTATCTAAGTACCTCTGCCTTCTATTATCAAACTTAGGCATAATATTTTTAAAGTTTGGAATTGAAAAATCATCACCTTTCCATTCACAAGCCCTGTTAAGCACTCTTCTCAGAAGCGATAAACAATGATATACTGTTTGTGGACTTAAACCATTACTTTCCAAATGTCTTCTAAGCAACAAGTAATCAAATTTTGTTATTTCATTAATCGATTTATCTCCAAGTACAGGCTTTATATAATTTACCCACCTACCAAATTCTATAACTTGGCTTTTTTTTAACCGAAGCCAGCACTGCAACTCGATACAATTCCCATGCATCTTGAACAACATATCGTTTTGTCACGATCATCCCCCTTTTTAATAAAAATGTTAAGGGTTATATCTTTCTCTTTGAAAAAAAAGATATTTGTATTAGATATCATAGTGTGCTTTGGATCCGATAGGATTCATGATTCACTGTACGTACAGGGCAACAATAATACCATCGGCCTTTCACGCCGGCAACACCGGTTCAAATCCGGTTGGGGACGCCAGATATACAAAAGCAGTGCATTTAAAGCCTCCCGGAACGAACGTTCCGGGAGGCTTTCTTGTTGCGGCCCTTGTCCTTGCGTTCACCTTGTATCGCTCAACATATCAGCCAAAACCGATATCCATAACGCCCCTCCGGAACCATCGCAGTTTCCCTCCCCGCCCGATAATGGCCACACCACCAAGCATTCCGGGAAGAAGCTCCGGCAAGGGTCATCAACGTTTTTTTACAGACCCAAAGGAGAAGGACAAGCGGATCATGGATATGCTCGGTAAGCAGGGTCACTGTCCCGGGCATGGCGTTTCCCCAAGCGCTCAAATGATGGAGGATGCATGTTCCCGCTCCCTGGTCGATACTACCCCCAAAAGCGGAGCTTAACAGAATACATGCCTGATGAGCAGGCCGCGTATTGGTCGGGCAACCGCGTTATCGGGTGAATTTCCTGACCACGAGCGTTTGACCGTCCGGCCGACGGAAGGTGACCGCGCCTTCCAGCTGTTCCAGTGCCACCTGATGAGAAAAACGCAGGCGCACCTCCATGGGGCCGGGTTGCGGATACCTGAACAACCATTTGACTGCCGCCTTACCGCCGTTTTTCTTCCGGAAGCCGGAAGGCGGAGGAACGGCGTCGACAAGCCACATCTCATCGGGAATCCGCTGCCAGACGATGAATGCCGTGGGCACCGGTTCCTGAACGTTCAAAAGCAAACGAACCGTGTTGGGGTCGGAATCCGTCACATAATGCCCCACCACACCGCCTTCCCCGGCCATGGTCATCGCAG
Source organism: Desulfobulbus sp. (assembly GCA_050952385.1). Classification (GTDB taxonomy): domain Bacteria; phylum Desulfobacterota; class Desulfobulbia; order Desulfobulbales; family Desulfobulbaceae; genus Desulfobulbus. The sequence goes on from JBMNKV010000001.1 coordinate 1,283,816, forward strand.
GCGTCAGCAGCAGCCAGAACAGAACGGGCAACAGAACGGACCGCATGTATCTTTCCTCCTATTCCTTATCGCCTTTTGCCGTAACCGGCACAAAGGTCTGCGTTTTCTTGTTCCAGGTATGCCGCCCCGCCAGCCACAACTCTTCAAGCTCGATAAACTTCATCCCCTGATCGCCGGGAATGGAGTACAGCTCGTGGGCCTTCAGAATCTCGTCGTCGCTGATACTGTCGTTTTGGTCGATATCCGCCCAGTGGTAGGGGGTAATGACTACCTTGGCGCCGCCATCCACCTTTCTGCCGGAGCGCCGCTCCTCCCGGGAGAGGATATCCCCTGAAAACAGAATGCGATCGCCGATCTCTGCCCTCCTGTCCGGTTTGACCATGTAAAAAAACACGGCCTTGCCCTGAACAAGCTTGCCGATCCAGCGGGGATTCTTGCCAAACGACCTGGCAGACGCGGCACCCGACTCCCTTCCAGACACCGCCGCGCAGTTCCCCTGCAAGGTTTCCCGCACAATCAGCGTGTTGCCCGCATCCTCGCCCACAATCCGGATCAAAACCGGAAAGGCGAGGTTGGGGGCGGTATGCTCGGGCACAATGCGAACCGCCCGCAGGCTGGACGGCTGCCTCGGCCACAGCGCATAGGCCAAGACGACGACCGCCAGCAGTCCGCACCCCAATGCCGCCAGGACGTACGGATGACGAAACCACCGGAAACCGGATTGCCGCTGGGAAGAACGCCTCAAATCGCGGCCGGGCTCCTCCGCATCCTGCCGCGCCGGTTCCGGATCCGGGTCCAGGAGCTCTTCCAGAGAAACCTCCAGGGCTTCTGCGAGTTTTTTTGCATTCTCCAGCTTGACGGAAGGGTAGCGGCGGTTTTCCCAGCGCGAAATGGTGTCGGTCGTGACCCCCACCACTGTCGCCAGGTACAGCTGCGTCAGCCCTTTCTGTTCCCGGATGATGCGGATTTTCTCGCCGTCTATGGCAACACTGCTACCAAAGTTCATCAATCCCTACGGCTGCAATCGCCTCTCATGTGCGGCAGGCCACCGTTGCCGACGCGCCTGCCGACCTCCCCGTTCCGGACGCCTTGTCTATGCGCCCCCCAAAAGCCCCGAGCCCCAAAGCCGGCGCGTGGTTAATAGCGCCGTAAATAGGTATTCAATTCCCAGTCCGTCACCGCTAACCGGTAGGCGTCCCATTCCTTTTCCTTGCCTTCGATATACTTCTCGAAAATATGGTCGCCCAGGGCGCGGCGCGCTATCGGGCTCGCCTTGAGTTCCTCGATCGCCTCATGCAGGTTGACCGGCAGACTGATGATGCCGTGCTCCGCTTTTTCAGCGGCGGTCATCTCGAAAATATCGGCCTGAATGGGCGAAGCCGGCTCATCGTGGTTGGCAATCCCGTCCAGCCCGGCCTCCAGCATCATCGCAAACGCCAGATAGGGGTTGCAGGTGGGATCCGGACTGCGCAGCTCCGTCCGGGTGCTGACCCCGCGAGATGCGGGAATCCGGACCAGCACCGAACGGTTGGAGGCCGACCAGGCCACGTAGACCGGGGCCTCATAGCCGGCAACCAGACGCTTGTACGAGTTCACCAGCGGATTGGTGATCGCACAAAAACCCCGGGCATGCTTCAAAAGCCCGGCAATGTACATATAGGCCACCGGGCTGAGTTGCCGCGCATCCTGCGCATCAAAAAAGGCATTTTCCCCATCGAGAGTGAACAGGGACTGGTTGGTGTGCATCCCGGAACCCGCGGCGCCGAACACCGGCTTGGGCATGAAGGTGGCATGCAGGCCGAATTCGGAGGCAATCGAACGGACGACCCATTTGAAGGTAACGGTGTTGTCGGCGGCGGTCAGGGCATCGGCATACTTGAAGTTGATCTCGTGCTGGCCTTCGGCCACCTCGTGGTGGGAGGCCTCGATCTCAAAGCCCATGGCCTCCAGGGTGGTGATGATCTTGCGTCGGCAGTCGATTCCGACGTCATCGGGCTCTGTATCGAAATAGCCGGTCGCGTCGTTGGTAATCGTGGTCGGCCGCCCTTCCTCGTCCCGCCGGAACAGGAAAAATTCGCACTCCGTTCCCACGTTCATCGTAAAACCCATATTCCGGGCCTTCTCGAGAACAAGACGAAGGTTGTGGCGCGGGCAACCGACAAACGGCGTGCCGTCGGCCCGATACACATCACAAATAATCCGGGCCGAATTGTTGCCATCCTTTGCCCGCCAGGGAAGCACGACAAAGGTATTGAAGTCCGGCTTGAGATACATATCAGATTCATTGATCCGAACAAATCCTTCAATCGAAGAACCGTCGAACATTATTTTACCGTCCAGAGCCTTCTCGATCTGACTGAGAGGGATGGCGATATTCTTCAAGGATCCGAAAATATCAACAAACTGCATGCGGAAAAAATTCACTTTTTTCTCTTTGATAATCCGCATTATATCATCGCGTGTCATATCGCATCTCCTTCACTGCGCTGATTTCTCCCAAATTCCGGCGCACAGCCCTTTCGACCCCGATCCCTACCCGTATAGGTTTTTCCGCAACCGGCAAGTCAAGACCTTCGCCGCCCGGCATCGACGAACGGGATAGTCTCAAGGACTGGCCTCAGAACCGCCGAGCACCATACGTCGTTTGACAAAGGATTTGTCAGCCGGTACACTTGGCAAGACCCTCAATGCGCCGAACTGCTCAGACCATGCAGCGAGGTTGCGCAGCAGACCACTTCCCCCGACGAGCCGCATACCCATTATGATTACAGAGCGTAGACGACACCCCCGGCAAGAAGCGCTGAACCTGCTTGATTATGTCATTGTCGACGAACAGGGACGACAAGGCGCGTACTCCATGGGAAGAACATTGAACGTCACCGAAGAGGGCCTGCTGATGGAAACGCACATCCCGCTTGAAAAGGGACAGCAGGTCATCATCACCCTGGGTCTGAAAGACCAACTGATCGACGTGCTGGGGCGTATTGTCCACACAAAGTACACTGCCGGACGCTACCAGAACGGGATTGCCTTTTCCCGGCTGTCGGAAACCGACCGAAGCATTCTTGACGCCTATATGGCGGCCTTTCATACCCGCTATCCTGCCAGCGGCGTTGTCTTTCCCCCGCCGCACAGTCCCGACTGACCTCCGGAACGCCGCCATTTTCCTCATTCGTCCGCGTCGTCGTCCCGTGCCGAAGCCCGGCCGTACACGTCATCCAAACGAACGATGTCGTCTTCTCCCAGATAGCTGCCGATCTGCACCTCGATCAACTCCAGGGGAATCACCCCTGGATTTTCCAGGCGATGGACGGTGCAGCTCGGAATATAGACGGCTTCATTCTCATTGAGCAGCACGACCTGGTCGCCCTTCCATACCTTGGCTGTCCCGGATACCACCACCCAATGTTCGTACCGGTGATGGTGCATCTGTAACGAGAGCCTCCCACCGGGCTTGACCGTAATCCGCTTGATCTGAAACCGCTCCTGCTGTTCCAGGGTCGTATAACTGCCCCATGGCCGATAGACGGTCCGGTGCGCATGATATTCCGACCGCTGCGCCTTCTTCAGTTGGCCGACAATGTTTTTGACCTCCTGGGAGCGGTCCAGCGGCGCCACCAGAATGGCATCGGCTGTTTCCACCACCAGGGTGTTGCGCAATCCCAGCGCCGTCACCAGGGTATGTTCGGCACGCACCAGGGAATTGCTGACATCGTCAAGCACGACATCACCCGAAACCACGTTGCCCTGGGCATCCTTGTCGGAGATCTCCCACAGGGCCCGCCACGAACCGATATCAGTCCAGCCGATATCCGCCTCGACCACGGAGGCATGGGTCGTTTTTTCCATCAGGGCATAATCGATGGAGTCTGCCGGAGACTCGGCCATGACCGAAGGGGCGAAGCGGAAAAACTGACCATCCGAGCTTCCCTCCTCCACGGCCCGAACCATGATGGCGGCAATCTCCGGCGCGTGCGTGCGCATCTCCGCCAGCAATGTTTCAACGGTAAACGCGAACATGCCGCTGTTCCACAGATAGCCACCCTCGTCCAGATACTGCTCCGCTGCCGCCAGATCCGGCTTTTCCACGAAACGCTCCACCCGGCCGTCCGCGCCCTGCTTGATGTAGCCGTAGCCGGTTTCCGGATGATCGGGCACCACGCCGAACGTCACCAGCCACCCCTGACGGGCCAGGCTCGCCGCCTTGGCGACCGCCCCGGCAAAAGCAGCAGCATCACCGATCAGGTGATCGGCCGGCAGGACCAGCAAAACATCCCCTTCCCGCCCCAGACGACTGAGATAGGCCGCAGCGCCGCATATCGCCGGAGCCGTGTTTTTACCGACCGATTCCAGCAGAATGGGGACATCGACGCCCAACCCCAGCTCATCGAGCTGATTCTGGACCAGAAAACGCTGTTCTTCGCCAACGACAATGATGGGCAAGGCAACATCATCCAGGGCCGTGAGCCGTTGCACGGTATTTTGCAAAAGAGACAAGTTTCCGGTCAGGGGAATAACCTGCTTCGGGTACAGTTCCCGCGACAGCGGCCATAGCCGGGAGCCCGTGCCGCCGGCCAGGATAACAGGTTGCAAACTCAAAACAACACCTCCTGAAAAAGAAGGAAGAAGAGCTCATCAATCAGCGATCAGGCGCGGATCAAGGACAGCAACTCCTCGGTCCGTCGCTTCAACAAGGCGGCGTCTCCACGGGTCTCCACGTTGAGCCGCAGTACCGGCTCGGTATTGGATTTGCGGAGATTGAACCGGTAGTCCGGAAATTCCAGGGACAGTCCGTCGATGGTTTCCCGGACTCCGCCCGTATACTGCTGTTCGATCCGGGCGATCACCGCGTCCGGATCGGCCACGGTCGAGTTGATTTCTCCGCTCACCGGGTATGCGGCCATCCGTTCGTCACAGAGTGCCGACAGCGGTTTGCCGCTCACGCTCATCAACCGGCATACAAAAAGCCAGGGAAGCATGCCTGAATCGCAGTAGCCGAAGTCACGAAAATAATGGTGGGCCGACATCTCGCCCCCATAGACGGCGTCCTGCTCGCGCATATTCGCCTTGATAAAGGCATGTCCGGTGCGCGTCACCTGGGCCCGTCCACCCGCCGCGGCCACCACCTCCTGCGTGTTCCAGACCAGTCGCGGATCGTGGAGGATGGTCGAACCGGGATACTGCTGTAACATGGCCGCAGCCAGCAGGCCGACAATATAGTAGCCCTCGATGAAACGGCCCTGCTCGTCATAAAAAAAGCACCGGTCAAAATCGCCGTCCCAGGCAATGCCGAGATCCGCCCCGTGCTCGCGCACCGCACGGGCAGTGGCCTCTCGCTTCTCCGGAAGCAAGGGATTGGGCACGCCATTGGGAAAACGACCGTCCGGTTCATGGTGCATCCAGATCAGGGTGAAGGGAAGGTGCGGCGCCAGCAGGTCCACCACCGGGCCGGCACAGCCGTTGCCCGCATTGACGACCAGCTTGAGCGGCCGCATGACGCTGCAATCAACAATCCGGAAGAGGTGATCGATATAGCCCTGCTTGTCGAGGCGGCGCAGGAGACGTCCCGGTCTCTCGGGCACATGGAGCAGCTGCTCCTGGTACCAGCTCTCGTTTTCGGCCATGCGCACGATCTCTTCCAGTCCGTTGCCGCGAAACACCGGTCGCGCCTCGCGCTGGACAATCTTCATGCCGTTATAGGCGGCGGGATTGTGACTGGCCGTGATCATGATCCCGCCGTCGACGCCGTCGCCAACGCCGCTGAACACAGCATAATAGACCTCTTCCGTGCCGCACAGGCCCAAATCAATCACATCCACACCCCGGGCAAGCAGGGCAGCGGTGACAGCCTCGGCCAACCCCTCGCTGGTCAGGCGCATATCGCGCCCCAGTACCAGCTTGCGTACCTGAAACCGGCAGGCAAAGGCCACGGCCAACCGCACCGCGACCTGGTCGTCAAACTCTTCGGGAATACGCCCACGCACATCATAGGCGGTCACGCAACGCCATGGGGGAGAAATCATACCGGAATGCTCCAATGCATACGGGAAAGAGGCTGCCGATCTCCGGCAATCTGCCGTTACCTGCCATTAACGAGCCGCGCTGTCTGCGGCGGGCCGCCTCTCGGGAGGAATCGCAGGTTCCTTTTGCTTGAAATAGGCGCGCAACTGCGGATCGGCAATCAGGGCTCGCAACAGTTCGGAACCTTGCTGTAAATAGGGAGCGGTGTATGACCGGCGCAACAAGTCGTTGGTCGCCGACAGAGTTGAGGCCAACACCATGTAAAGAAGCGACGCCAGTACCGCTGCCTTGAGACAGCCGATCGCCGCACCGCCGAGACGATCCAGCCAGCCCATGAGGGTGATCCGCAAGAAGATGCGGATCACCTTGCCCAGCAGAGCGCAACCCAAGGCAACCACAAAGAAAATGATGGCAAAGCTCGCCAGAAAAGTCAATTTCGGATTGTCGACAAACTGTTCCACAAACGGTAGAATTTCCGCGGCATATCGCCCTGCAAGTCCATAGCCGGCAAGCAGGCCGAACAATGCGGCCAGTTGGCGCACGCACCCGAGCCAGACGCCCCGCACAACAAATACAAGAAACAGTCCGCCAACAAGAAGATCAAGATAGGTCAGGTCGCTCAGGGTTAGCATAATGACTCTGCACAAGGAAAGAAAACCTCGCGGGTTCCGATCCGGAAAGCGCCTCGCCGTCCCGGGGCCGCAGGTTGCCCGATTATACCGAATTCAGGAGTCATGACAATAGATTGTCCATCCATTCCGCCGGAAACCCTCCTTGCCCTGCGTCGATGCCTGAATACGCAGGAACACCCCCTCTCCCCGCTTGTGCCCAAAACAGCTGCCCTGTCCCTAGTTGATTTGCGTCGACTGATCCGGCCGGAGACGGCAGACGATGTGTTCATGCCCCTGCTTGCCGCCGATGAGGCCCGGATATGGACCGCCCTTGCCCACCCCAAACGAAAACGGGAGTGGCTCGGCGGCAGATTGGCGGGCAAACAGGCCCTGTGCACCCTCTTAAATCGTCGCGACGTTCCGGAATGCTTCCCCCGATACGCTCTTTTGCCCGATACCCACGGTCGTCCCCGCCCTCTCCTGCCGGACGGGGCGGAGCATAGCCTTCGACTCTCCCTAAGCCACAGCCGTGACTATGCCGCGGCCCTAGCCACCTATGACGATCCCTGTGGTATCGACATCCAACACGTCACTCCGCGTTTGCTCAAAGTTCGCCGATACTTTGCAACCGACCGGGAAGTGCGCTTGCTCAAAGAGAGCATCCCCGATCCGCTCCTTGGACTGGGACTGCTCTGGGCAGCCAAGGAGGCTGCGAAAAAGGCCTATCTTGCCGATCAACCCTCCTTTTTCGGGGCGATCCAGCTGCATTCGATCGAGCCGCTCGATTGTCGGGCACCGCTGTGGAGCGCCCGGTGCACGGTCCGGGAAACAACCAGAGCCCTGGTCCGCCTCACCACGTTTTCCGATCACTGCCTGGCCTGCATAACGGAGTCCTCCCATGCCTGAGCTGCCGGAAGTCGAAGTCACCCGCCGGGGCCTGCTGCACCGGCTTTCCGGCCGGACGATCCTGCAGGTGGGCTGGAGCGGCAAACGGCTCCGCACCGCCCTGCCGCGCACCCTGCTACGCCGACATCTCACGGACGGACGAATTCGCACCATCGACCGCCGCGCCAAATATCTGCTGATCCGGATGGAGGACGGCGCCGTATTGGTCCTGCACCTGGGTATGACCGGCAGATGCGCTGTCCTGCCCGAAACAACACTCCGGCACAAGCACGACCACCTGTTTCTGTTGCTTGATAACGATATGGAATTTCGCTTCAATGACAGCAGGCGCTTCGGCTCGGTTGCACTCTGGCCCCCGGCGCAAGCGCTTCAGCTGGAGGAAAGTTTCTCGAACAAGGAGGGAATCGAGCCTCTCGGCGAAGATTTTTCGCCTGAACGTCTGCTGGCCCTGGCAGGCAAGCGGACGATACCGATCAAAACCTTTCTGATGAATAGCCGCATCATTGCGGGGATAGGCAACATTTACGCCAATGAAATTCTCTTTGCCTGTCAAATCAACCCACTGCACCCCGCCTCCGGGCTGACCCCGCACCACTGGCACCGCATCGTCGAGGAAACCCGTCGCATTCTGCATCAGGCCATTGAGGCGGGCGGCAGCAGCATCTCCGATTTTCTGGGGACATCCGGCCAGCCGGGCTATTTTCAGTTGCAGCTCAAGGCCTATGGCCGGACCGGCGAGCCCTGCCCCGAGTGTAGCACGGCTCTGATAAAAACCGTCCTCAGCGGTCGGGCAACCTACCATTGCCCGGTCTGCCAACAGGCGCCCTGAACAGACCCTCTCGGCATCAGCGAGCCTTCAGCCTCACTCTTCTTTTTCCTTGTACTGGGCAGGCACGATATGGTGCCGGTTGAGCAACTTGTAGAAATCGGTCCGGTTCCGCTGGGCCAAACGGGCTGCAAGCGATACATTTCCCTGCGTGGTTTGCAGGAGCTGGATGAGATATTGCTGTTCAAACTGTCGCCTGGCCTCGGCAAGCGGCAGAATCCGGCTCTGCTGCTGCTTGAGCGCGTCGTGGATCAGATCCTCGGAGATAAGGGGTGCAGTGGACGACAAAATAACCGCATTTTCAACAACATTGCATAGCTGACGCACATTCCCCGGCCAAGGGGCCTGCACCAGGGCCTGCATCGCCTCCCGGGTAAACCGCTTCTCCCGCCCCTCTTCCTCGTCCGCGAGCTGCGCCAGAAAATGCTCGGCCAGCAGGGGAATGTCTTCCCGCCGTTCGCGCAGGGGCGGCAGTTCCAGAGTCACCACATTCAGCCGATACAGCAAATCTTCCCGGAATTTCTTGTCCCGTACCAAGGCATCCAGATCCTGGCTGGTCGAAGAGATAACCCGCACATTGATGGGCACGGGCTGATCACTGCCCACAGGTCGAATCTGGCGATCCTCCAGTACCCGCAGTAACTTGACCTGGATTTGCAGCGGCATCTCGCTGATTTCATCAAGAAAAATCGATCCGTCCCGGGCAAATTGAAACAGACCGATATGACTTTTCGTCTCGCCGCCCCACGGTTCCTTGAGGTGGCCGAACAACTCCGCCTCCAGTAGCTTTTCCGGGACGGCAGAACTGTTAACCGGTACAAACGGTCCGTTCCGGTATGGACTGGCCCGGTGCAGGGCTATGGCCAGCACCTCCTTCCCGGTTCCACTCTCGCCCCGGATCAGCACCGCGGAGTCGGTTTCGGCAACCAGCTTGGTGCGGGCAAGCAGGTCGTTCATGACGGCACTCTGGCACACCACATCCTGCCGCCAGCCCTCCCGTTCCTCGCCAATCGCCTGAGCGCCGCTCAGGGCCAGCGCCTTCTCCACCTCGGCAAGCAGATCCGAGCCGTTAATCGGTTTGGTCAGAAAGGAAAAGACGCCCTGGCGGGTCGCCTCCACCGCCTCGGGGATAGAGCCGTGAGCAGTAATGATGATAACGGGCACTGCCCGGTGCTGCTGCCGGATCGTCTGGTACAGCACCAGCCCGTCCATGCCGGGCATCCGAAGATCGGTCAGCACGACATGCGGCTGAAAAACGGGAAACAGGGCCAGGGCCTCTTCTCCACTGCCGGCCACGGCGACCTCATAGCCGCCGCTCTCCAGACGAAGCCGCCACAGGCTCAACAGATCGACTTCATCATCGACCAGCAGCACCTTGGCACGCTTTTCTCCCATATCAATGCTCCCTGCTCTTGATGATATTTTCAATATTCTTCAGCTGTTCTATCTGGAGCTGTAATTCAATAATTTTTTCCTGATCCTGTTCGGCCGCCTGGAGCAGTTGGGCATTCTGTTCCTGAAGACTCCGGTTCTCGTCCGCAAAATTGGCCTTCTTCTCGGCGGTACGGGTACTCAAGGCCCAACGGGTGGAACGTTCCTTGTTGATCCGCTCCATCATTTTTTTCAGGCCACGCAGGCCGTCGTTACTTTCCGGATGCTGTTTGGCATGCAACGAGATCTGTTCTATCCCGTCGGTAAGCTGTTTGGTCGTCGCATAGGGGTGCAGGCTCAAGCAGATCAGACTGCGGGCATTTTCCACCGTTGCCTCGGTGGAATACCGCTTTGCCGCTGCGCGATAGGCCTTCCCGAATTCCTTGCGAGTCATTTTGGGCTGATCGGCATAACAGGTCAGAATAGCCTCTGCCTCCAAGGGAGGGGCAACCACAGGCTCAGGAGCCTTCGCCTTCTCCTGGCCGCCGGCACAGCCGTACAGCACACATGCAGACACAATCACCCCAAACCAACCAGTATATTTTTTCATCCGAGTTCGTCCTCTACACGCTCCGGCCCTGCCGGCAAGGTGACCAAAAAACGGGCGCCCTGGCCCGGGATACCGGGCAGAAGCCGCAAAGCGCCGCCTGCATTTTCGACATACTCCTTACTGATTGCCAATCCCAGACCAGATCCCCTGACCGCAGACATGCTCCTTTGGCGTCCCTGAAAAAAAGGCGCGAAAATGTGCGCCCGCTCTTCCGGAGGCACTCCGGGACCGCTGTCGGTCACCAGGATAGTGACCTGATTGTTCTTTTTTTTCAACGAAATACCAATTACGCCGTCATCCGGAGTGTATTTGGCAGCATTGCCGAGCAGGTTGTCGACGACCACCCGAAGCTGCTTCTCATCACCAAGGACCGTCGCATTTTCCACTTCGATATTGAAGGCAATATTACGTGCCTTCAGACTGTTACTATGCTCCTCGGCAACACCGGCCACCAGGGGCGCCAGCGGGACTGTGCGCACCTCCTCGGGAACGGAACGGGCCCGGACCATGTTGAAGTCTAAAATAGCCTGAATCAGGGTCTGCAATTTATCGCAACTCCCATCAAGAATGGTGACCACCTCGACCTGCTGGAGGGTCAACGGCCCGACAACCTCCTCTTTGAGCAGTCCAACTCCCTCCCGGATAGAGGCGAGCGGTGTTTTCAGTTCATGGGAAATATGGGCCACCATCCTGATTTTTTCCCGGTCCAGGGTGGCAAGTCGTTTACGCAGCCAGTCAAGCTTTTCACCTATGGCTTCGAGGTCGCGCGGACCTGCCACCTCGATGGGAGTAACGAAGTTGCCTTCACCCAGACGCTCGATCCCCTGGTCCAGTTGATGCACAGGCTTGAGAATCAGCGAGACGAACAGCATCGCCAAGACCACACTGAACAAAAGCAATCCCGATACCAGCCACATCAGGGCGCGGGTGCTACGCGAGGCAGACTTCTTCATCTGCTCCACCTCTTGTTCTATCTGCGCATTGCTTTCTTTCTCCAGCTTCCTGACCAGTGCGGTCAATCGTTCATATCCGGCCAGTGCCAAGGCAACCTGCTGTTCACGCGCATCCCCGGCAGGAAGGTCGACAACGGCACGCAAGCGCTCCACCAGAAGACCATCCTGCTCGAGCAAGGAGCGCATCAGTTCATCCAGAACCGTATTGCCGACATTCAAAGGCAAGGACTGCCGTACCACCACGGCAAGTTCCTGCTGATTCTTCTCCACCTCGTGCAACAACATGTTATCATCCAGAACGGCATACAGCCGGGCGGAACGTTCTTGCTCCTGTAATAATTCCGCAATTTTTTTGCAATTCCCATGACGGGCAACGGAACGGATCACGGTATCAGTACCCTGCTGGGTGACGCTCTCCAGGATATGCATGGAACTGACCAGGGCAACGACAAGGGGAAGAGCGACAAAAAAGAAGCTGGTCAGCAACAGGGAAAAAAAAGATTGAGGGCGGTACAGTCGACGCACAGCGGATCACCGGGAGAGATAAAGGGCATCAAGATATAGAGACTGGGGTTCGGGAAGATTAACAACAAACAGTCCGAATCCCTGGATACGTTCCATATCCATCATCCGTCCTTTCGGAGCCTTGCGGACCTTGTCCAGATCAATAACCAGATCGTTCCAGCCATGATGCACAGCAAATCGTTCATTGTACCGATCGGAAAAAGCAGAACCATATTTCCTGTGCTCCTGGTCATGGATACGACAATGAAGCTCCAGGGGAGAATTTTTTGGATTGTAGACGCTGAAATGCAACCTCCGGTAGCTGCGCCAGTCTTTCGGAAAATAAAACAGGGATGTTCCTGAATATTTGTTGGTGGAAAGGCGCACCTGCATGGAAAAACGCCCTTCGCGGACAATGTTGCGCTCACGTCGCGTCTGCCTCGGGTCTTTCCAGCGGTATCGTTCGAATGGGGTCTCAAAATTCGACAGTACCGGGAAAGAACGCAGCGCCAGCGATTCATCGGTCAGCGCCCGGGTCAGGGGCCAAAACGCCCAGAGAAGCAGCACGACCACAACCACCTGAACAAGACGCAGCCTTCTCCGCTGCGCAAAATGCGCCCTGAACACCCAGACAAAGGCGGTCACGCAGCCCAACTGATTCCGCAACAGGTCGCCGGGATCGGGCAAGCGGCCGGTGGCAAATTTTTGCAACCCTTCCACCACGCAGCCGGCAGCCAGCACCACCAGGAACAGCACGGCCAGCAAACGCCACGGACGCTCAAGCGCCCGCCGCGGCACAATCGCGGTTACCCAGACGGAAAACACCGCGAAAAAAAAGACGTGACCCAAATCCCAGAATGCCACGAAAGAACGGGAGGAATAATAGCCGGGTCCGGCAACAAAGAACAGGGGAAACACCGCAAGCAAAAGAACCCACAGGTGGGCATAGCGCACAGAATACTTCACAGTGTTTGCCCGCGCCTTTTCTTTTTCCCGTGCAAGTGCAACACGATAAACAAATTCGATTTGACAGTTTTCTTCATCGCTTCCTATCATACATACAGCCACCGAGCAAACGGGAATGCCCGAGCGCTCTTCTCCTCTTCACATCACAAGGAGGTATCATGAAAAAACTGTATCTTGCCCTCATCCTCGTCCTCTTTCTGTTCACCTCGGCCTTTGCCAAGGTAAACATCAACACCGCCACTGCCGACGAACTGGCAACCCTGTCCGGAATAGGCCCGGTCAAGGCGGAAGCCATCGTGGCACATCGGGACGCCAACGGTGCATTCAAAACAGTTGATGAGCTTACCAAAGTCAAGGGGATTGGCGACAAGATTCTGGAAAAAAATAAAGACAACATAACCATCGGAGACTGAGACCCTTGCTTCCGGGCCGCCCAATCCTCTCGGCCCCTTTCTTACCGGTACGCTCAGAGGGCCATGCGCCCCTGAGCGTACGTCCCACCCCGTAACGCATTCCGGTCCGCGCACCCTTCCCGCTTTTCCTCTCTATCCCGTTCGCATCGGGAGCGTCGTCCCTTTCCTGCTTGCCATCTCTTGGGACGATTTCGTATAATTCAACTTGTTTATCCAACAAAAATACACTGTTAATCCCTATCCCCTTCGACACGAGGAGTAGCATCATGGTGGAAAAAAAACGTCTGGGCGAACTGTTGCTCGACGCAGGGCTGATCTCGGACGAAAACCTGAGCAAAGCACTGCGCATGCAGGTCGGCGGCAATCGCCGGATCGGTAAAATTCTGGTGCAAATGAATCTCATCACCAGCGACCAACTGCTGGAGGTTCTTTCATCCCAGTTCCAGTTGCCCATCATCGACCCGGAAGAGGAATATTCCCCTTCGGCCCAAGGCATCCTTCCGCGCTATCTTTGCTGCAAATACGAAGTTCTGCCGCTTGACATCAACAACGACAACGTCCTCAGGGTGGCCATGGCCGACCCTTCGGACAGCGCCGCCATTGCCGACATCGAGTCGTTCACCGGCAAGGCCGTTCAACCCTGTCTGGCCCGGCAGGCCGACATTCACCGGGCAATCAAACGACACACCAGGCTGTCGGCCAGCGACATTTTCAACCCGCAAAGCTATACCCGTTACGCCAAAATCGCCTCAACCCTGGCGTTGATTATGGTCTGCCTGGTCGCTGTTTTCAGTTACAAAGCCTATGTCAACGCCAAGTACGGAGCCACAAGCCAGACCGAAACCGCGGTTATTTATAAAAATCACGACCTTATGATCGGAATTGATCGCACCGGCAAGGCCACTCTGCTTGGACACGGCGCCTACGCCAGCGGCTATTATTCCATTTCGTTTGACTCGAAAGCCGACTTGGCGCAGTTCCTTGAGAACAAAAAAAACGATCTCTCGTCAGCCCAGTACGAGTGGACACAATGGGCTTTATCACAACAACGGTAACGCGGGTTACACACGATCCGCACGATTTACAAAAAAGTAATTAAGGTTTTTCCTTTTTCCCGCCGAAGAAAGACAACGTGCCGCAATTGCACACAAAAAATACTTCGCAATTGCGGCACGGCGCATGCATAGCAGACACAACAGTGACATTATGCACCACGCAATTCTTCTTTGGGGAAAACCATGCAACGTTCAATCCTTTTCTTACTGGTCATTTTTTGCTGCTGGCTACCTGCCGCAGCCTTGGCCGAAACCCGATCCATTCATGTCGAATGGGGATACACCCCACCCAACACTCCAGCGGTAACAGGATTCAAGCTGTATCAAGAGGGCATTCCCGTGTGCCAGACAAACAATCCTCAGGCGCATGCCATGGATTGTCAGGTCACCTTGACATCCATCAGCACATTTACCCTGACCGCCACCTTCGATAACGGCACGGAAAGTCCGCACTCCGCACCGGTCGCCTTCAACACCGAAGCCGACACGGCAACAGCGCCAAGCGACCAGGAGACGGATCCGGGGCAAGAGCAAGAGCCGGTAGAGACAACGCCAACGACGCCGGTTCCCGACGTGAGCACTCCACCGGAGGCAAACGCGACCGGGAGCAAGCTCTTTACTTTTTCCTGGGAGCCTAGTGCCGACCCGACAACCCTGAAGGGATACAAGGTATACTTAAACGGTAGCCAGCTCTGCGAAACAGCCATTCCCGGTGCGCGTTCGCTCTCCTGTCGGGCCGATCTTCTGCATGAAGTCATGACCTTCAGCCTGACGCAGGTCGACACGGACGGGAATGAAAGCACGCCATCCAATCTGCTGGTATTCGACCCGACCGCACATCCGGAACTGTACACGGCCAAGGATATGCACTTTACCTGGGATTATACCGGCCCCGCAAATATCAGCGGCTTCCGGATCCATCAGAACGGCCGCGAGGTCTGCACAACCACCGATCCTGCGGCGCGGCAGTTGACCTGCACGGTCGATCTTATCAATATCCCGGCAACCTACGCCATCAGCGCCATCAATCCGGACGGGACGGCAACCAGCCTTTCCAACCTGATCACCTATAACACCGCTCCCGGCGCAAGCAGTCCGACAGAGCCCGGTCTACTCAAGGCAATCATCGCGGCAACACCGCCCAACGGACCGGCCCCGCTTGCCGTTGCCTTCGACGCCACCGGCTCCACCGGTTCTCCCACGTCTATCCATTGGGATTTCGGCGACGGTTCCACAGCCACCGGCTCCAAGGTCAACCATAGCTATGCCAGCGCCGGTGTCTATACAGCCAAACTGACCGTCACCAACAGCTACGGCCAAAGCGACAGCGCCACCACCCAGGTAACGGTCGCCGGAATCTCGGCAACCGCAACTCCGCCCACGGTTGTCCTGGCCACCTCGACAGCGGCTGGACCGGCTCCGCTTGCCGTTACCTTCGACGCCTCCGGCTCCACCGCAGCGGACAAGGCAACCATTACAAACTATTCCTGGAGCTTTGGCGACGGCGCAAGCGCAACCGGCTCTTCCGTAGTGCATGCCTTTACCAGCCCCGGCACCTATACGACCACGGTCACCGTAACGGATAGCAACGGCGCAAAAAGCACGACCAGCACGCCGGTCGTAGTCACCGCCGCAACCAGCGCTGACAATGCCGCTCCGACCGCACGAATCAACGTCACGCCAAACAGCGGTACAGCTCCCCTGACCGTCACCTTCGATGCCTCCGGCTCAACGGACAGCGACGGATCCATCGCCGCCTATACCTGGAACTTCGGCGACGGCAGTACAGCCACCGGACCGAAGGTGACCCACACCTACACAACCGCCGCGTCCTTTACCGCCACACTTCAGGTTAAAGACAACCTGGGCGCCGAAGGAAGTGCCGTTGCGACCATCACCGTTGCCCCCCAGGCAACGCAGGAAAGCGCACTGAACATTGAAGCCGGCGAGATCGCGGTGACCGGAGACTGGGTGCGGGTGTCACTGAGCACGCCTTTTGACAATCCGATCGTCGTTGCCGGTCCGGCCACGTACAATGACGCAGAACCGGGCGTCATCCGGGTGCGCAATGTGACCCGAACGGGATTCGACATCAAATTCGGGGAATGGGATTATCTGGACCAGCAGCACCCTGCGGAAACGGTTCGCTATCTGGTCATGAACAAGGGCCGAGCGGTATTGCCTAACGGTTCAGTGGTCGAGGCAGGCAGCTTCTCGGGAAGCACCCAGCTGGCCCCCGTGGCGTTCAGCAAAAAATTTGCTACCGCCCCGGTCGTTCTGACCACCGTCGCCTCAAATAACACAACCCGAGCTATCAGCGGTCGTGTCGACAAGGTAACCGATACCGGCTTCACCTACCTGTTCCGCGAACAGGAGAAAAACAAAGGCACTCATGCTAACGAAACCATCCACTTCATCGCCTGGGAACCGGGACAGGGAACCGTTGGTTCGCTTCAGTTCGAAGCCGGAACCACACCCAACGAGGTAACCCATGCATGGTTCAAAACGAACTTTACAACAAAGGCCGGCAGCATGCCGATGGTTCTGGCCGACCTGCAAACCCGAAACGACAATGACACGGCAGCTCTGCGCATCCAGCAGGTCAGCCCCAGCGGATTCGAGGTAAAGGTGGAGGAAGAGCAATCCCGCGACCAGGAAACCAGCCATTCGGCTGAAACCGTCGGGTATCTGATGCTCAGCCAGAAGGACGAGAACAGCGTTCTGTCGACCTTTACCTGGGAGTTTGAAACGGAAAAGGAAGGCGACATCAGCGGATTCCAGATTCTGGCCAACGGTACCCCCGTTTGCAGCACCAGCGACCCGAAGGCCCGCTCCATGGAATGCACGATTCTCCGGCCGACCAGTGCCACCGGCTTCTCGGTCCAGGCC
Organism: Desulfobulbus sp.; assembly: GCA_050952385.1. GTDB lineage: Bacteria > Desulfobacterota > Desulfobulbia > Desulfobulbales > Desulfobulbaceae > Desulfobulbus. Next base: position 1,300,941 of record JBMNKV010000001.1, read on the forward strand.
ATTGATCTCGCAGGAACAGGCATCGGCAATGCTTCCAACACCATGACCTATCGGCCGTAATATTCTTGACTTGGCAGATACAACAAGAACGACTACCCTAATAAAAAGTTACCTCTCCAGGAGAACCAACAATGAAAAAACAGTTCAAAACCCTCGCCCTGCAGGGCGTTACCATGGCCGCCCTTCTGAGCTTGCCCTTCATTCCCGCCACAGCCGGAGCAAACGATTTTTCCGGCAAGCTGACCGGGGTGAGCATTATCGACGCCGGGGCCGACAACAAGGCCCCGGTGGCCTCCTTCACCTATACAATAGAGGACACGACCGTTACCTTCGACGCCTCCTCCTCCTCCGATCCGGACGGTACAATCAGTCAATATCAGTGGGATTTTGGCGACGGCAATACCGGAAGCGGAGCGCGGATACAGCATGTCTATAGCGAGAAAACAGCCGTGCCGGTCACGTTGACCGTCATCGATAACCAGCGAGGCGTGGCCATTACCCAAGCCCAGGTACTCTTCCAGAAGCCTTTCAGCCTGGCCGTCAATTTCCAGCCCCTTGATGCAGATATTCCCGCAGGGTATGTGGCCGACGGCGGTCTCGCGTTCGATGCGGCGAAGGGATATGGCTGGACAATCCCAACGGGCAGCATGGGGGCTCGTGACCGGAACAGCGCGGCCTCTCCCGACCAGGCCTACGATACCATGATTCATGTGGCTCCGACCGCTAAATGGGAGGCCGAGGTACCGGCAGGAAACTATTTGGTTACGGTCTGCGCAGGCGATGCTTCCTGGCCCACCAGTACGCCGGAGATTCAAGTGGAAGGGGTTACCGTGATGACTGGCGAGGCACTTTCCAGGACCAACCCCTGGATCGAAAAAAGCATCCCGGTTACGGTCAACGACGGCAGGGTAACAATGACCTTCACCGGTTCATTGAATCCACCGACACGACTGTGCTGGATTAAAATACAGCAACAGTAAGTATGCAGAACATCTGACCAATCAACTATCGATTATCAACACTATCAAAGAAACCACTATGAGAAACACATACCTGCCTTTCTTCCTGTGCACGCTTGTTCTTTTGCCGTCGCTCGGGCATGCCGAGATTATAACCTCCATGGCAATATACGAAAAAGAAGGCAAAACAACGGAAAAATATCCCTTAACCTTTGCCCTTCCCTTCCCGGAAGGGAAGGTAAAGGAGGGAGTTATCGTCAAGCATAAGGGCGCTGTTATTCCAGCTCAGTTCGACATCAAAAGGAAATGGAACGACGGCTCGATCAAGCACGGGATTGTTTCCGTCGTCATCCCGGTCCGGGCGAATGCCACCGAAACCCTGACCATTGAAACGGGAACAACGAACAGTAATGAGGGATCCCTGACGGTACAACAGATACTTGAACGGGATGTTGAAAGTGTTATTGCCATGACCAATATGAGCGGTTCAGGCAACCCCGCCTCTGCGTCCGCATCCCTGCGCACCGCTCTCACCTCAAAACCATTGCAATACTGGATGCAGGGGCCAATCTGCACGGAAGTTCTTGCAGACGCCCAAATAACACCAAACGGCAACCTCCATGCCCGCTGGGAAGTCAGGCTGTATCCGGGGACGAACTACGTTCGCATCTCCAACATTGTTGAACAAACAAACCTCTCTGCCCTGGGCATGACCACCTATGATGTTGCCATTACCCAGGGGGCGAACAATCCTAAACAAGTCTATCAATTCCAGGGACACAGCCATTCCTACGGTTCGAGATGGCGAAAAACCTTCTGGCTGGGACAGGTTCCGCCTGAGGTGGAACTCCACTACGACACGCAATATCTGGCATCAACAATGATGATCCCCAATATGGATACAAATGTGTCGATTCCAACCGCAGAGATTGACAAACTCCACACAACACTGAAAACCAAGGATGGCGTTTCTTCAAGCAGCCCATTGGGCGTGCGGGGTGGTGATGACATTGATGGGGCCGGCAACATATACCGAGGCATGACCATGGTCGGCGGTCGCGATGAAATCGGCCTCATGCCAACATGGACTGCCATGTACCTTCTCGACTATTCAAGCAAGCTCCGGGAGCTGACCTTGAAAAACGGGGATATTGCTGGTCAAATTGGTTCCATGCACTACAGGGAAGGCGACCCGACAAAACCATTTTACGGCAAGCCTGTTGTCTCCATCGATGCCCGACCGAAGGTTCAGCTCTGGTACCCCAAAGACGACATGCCCGCGCCGCTAGGAGACATTCCAAACGATCCCAATAATTGGAACCCTGACCGGGCGCACCAACCATCACTGGCCTATATTCCCTATCTGCTTACCGGCGAGCATTATTACATGGAAGAGATGATGTTTTGGGCCAGTTTTGACTTGGGTTACACCCTATATGCTCGAAACGGTAATGGTCAGGTTCAAAAATTTTCTTCCCATTTTCCACAAGGAACCGCTGCGGGCATAATACACGATGAATTAAGAGGCGTTATTTGGAGCCTGCGCAACATATCTGATGCGGCAAACATCATTGCTGATTCAGAAAGCGCAGCTATCAGCTACTTCAAAGAGAAGCTGAACAACAATTTACTGTGGCTCTATCTTGGCAACAGCGAAACGTCGCACGGATTGCATTTCATCAGGGTTTCGCGAGAAGCAATGGTGCCAGGAGATTTTTCAGGAGAAGCCCCTTGGCAACATGACTTTGCCATTGTCGTGTTGAGCGACATGGCGAGGAAAAAAGACGCTATTGAGAATTACGCGGAGTTCAAGCGCCTGTTTGACCGCCTTGGAAGTTTTACGGTTGGTCGATTCACCAACCATCCCGATTATAACAAATGGGATGGAGCTACCTATTACTTGCCACTAAACAACAGGAAAGATGGAACCTATTTTGTAGGTGAAACATGGCGTGATTTCTGGAATGTTTGTGTCGAACTCTCAACCACTAAACCAAGTCATTTCCAGGTAAGCGCTGATCATATAAGCTTCCCGGAAGCTCGTAAAAATGATCCGGAATCGTATCTGTACATTGCACAGGCAGCGCTTGCACAGTTGACCCACCTGCCAGGGGGCTCAGATGCTTATGAGTTTGTTCGCAGCAATGCCAAACCCGAGATCTACAGAATGAAGCCGCAGTGGGGAGCACTGATTCCAAAGGGAGATATTATCAATGCCCCCTATATCATTAATATACAATAGGGCATTACAATTTCAGCAGGGTTTATGCTCGACAGACTGTCGATGCAGGAAGAAAATAACTTCAGCAAGTGCTGCAAAGATATAGATACACTCAAAATAGATCCTGTCGATGAAAAACGAGGATCCCATAAACCCGACCAACGAACTGAGCAAGGCAACAGCTTGGGCATGGATAAATATCTGTTCCTTACTCAGTTCGTTCTCCTGTTTTCTTTTAATCTCCCTACGGATATCCAAAAGCGCTTTGCAAGAAACAAGAAGAAAGCATAAATAAATCATCATTCCAACATAGCCCTCTTCCACCAGAATAAGCAGATAGGTATTATGGCTTGCTCGCCGACCAACGCTCTGTTCAATCAAGCCTTCCTCCAGATAGTACGGGCTCAACGCCATGAACCCCCCTCCCCCGGTACCCATCGGATAATCGTGCAGCATCTTGATTCCGCTTTTCCAAATGTCTGCACGCCCGGATGAAAGCTCCGTTGCTGTTCCCTCCTGAGTAGCCTCCCCTAACGACAGCAACCGTGCCTTATAATCAGGATCAATAAGCACGAACAGGCACGCAAGCACAGCGCACATCAGCGCAGTAAATTTCACGAAATTTTTCCTGTTTATTGTCAACAAAGCAAAGACCAGCATTTCTACAAAAAGCCCGACAAAACCGCCTCGACTGCCGCACATCATAAATGCATTGACTACCATGACGAAAGTAACAGCGGAAACAATCCGCTCCCGTCGCGAGCCATTGAGGAGAAACTGAAGCAAAAAGGGGATAATGAGCAGGAGTAGGGCGGCAAACATATTGGCATCATTTGCATCGGCTAAACCAACGCCGTCAAGCCGCCCACCACCGAAAGAAGAATGGGCAAGATAGGACAGATAAAAAAAATTAAAAATCAGCGAATACAGAAAAAGACGATATCTTGTTAGGTCCGACAAGATCATGATTATGAGAATATAGATATACACATATCTGAAAAAATCGTATATGCGCCCCCAGGCATCTTCCGGAGAATATGAGAAGGGAACAACAATGCACATCCAAAGCAAGAGAAGAACAAGATAGAGAGCTGGGCGAGAAAGACTCAATGAAACCTTTCTCAATTTACCGGAATGCAAAATCATCAAAAAAGTCAGAAATCCCGCAGAGAGAAAGCTCCAGCGAAGATCCGGCAAATACCCTCCCCACCACTGGTTGCTTGGGATATTGAAATAAACAAAAACATAGGCCATCAGCCCATAAACAGGGCCTCGCGCCAAACCAAGCGCAAAACCAAGGGTTGAGGCCAGAAGAAAAAAAACAGGGTACTTAGGCATTATCTCTTCCCGCTTACAAGCCGCTCAAAAGAATCCGACAACACTCTTGCCTGCTGCCTGCGGGTCAAGGAGGCCAGAATCGCTTCCACACTCGCACCCAAATTCGCCCCTCTCTGGAAATGCGGATCGGCTTGCCAATCCGCATACAAACGCAGCAGCGCATCCTTGATTTTCAGCGTATCATTGGATGCACAATAGGCTAATCCCGAAAGCGTTTCCGTCAGCTCGGCAGTCGCGCTTGCAGGTTCAGCCACAGAAAGAATCGGTTTTGCAACACCAAGATATTCGTACAGTTTGGCAGGAATTTGCAGCACAGTACCAACCGCAAGAAGCAGCAGTGCATCCGCACCTTTCATAAGGGAAAGGGCAACATCATGCGGGACCGGCGGCAGGCATGCCACAACCGACTCAAGCCCCATGCGCGATATGAGGTCGTCTCCATTTTGGTCAAGCACCGATGCTGAACCAACAAGGGCTATCCGCAAATGCGGACAACTCTTTTCCTCCACTAGCATCTGCACGGCGCGCAAAAAATTCGTCGGGTCTCTTTCTCCGTATAGAAAACCCGTGTGCATCAAAACACAGACATCTTCCGGATAGTCACGTTTCGGCACAAGGGAGTCATAGTCTTCCGGATCAAAACCATTCGCTATCACCTCGACCTTGTGGGCTGATCGAGGAAAACGCGACCGAAAGAGAGCGGCAGACTTGGCGGTGTTGGCAATAAGCAAATCAGCCCGCGAAAAAACCTGTTTTTCCAACCATGCATCCCAACGACCCACCCACCCTGTCCGCTCAAAGCGAAACGGATTGTCAAGCCAGGGATCGCGAAAATCGCACACCAATGGAACCCGCCAGAAAAACCGGCAGGCAAGACCGATAAGGTGGCCCGTATACGGGGGGGCACTGGAATACAGAACAGCCGGCTTCTTGAGAGAAAAAATACATCGAAACAACGCCGGGACATACCAACCGATCTGGAAATCCGGGGTCTTCAAAAACGAGGAGACGCTCTCTTTCACACGATGCAAAAGACTACGCCATATTCCAGAACGAGTTTTCATCAGGTTCGTCCCGTCCCCCTCTGCCGAAGGTTGCGCTGAAACAGCCGGACTTTTTCGACTTCTCTCAACAAATGAAAACAGATCAACGTCCCGCACCTGATGCACAGAAACGCCTGCTGGAATTTTCTTCAGTAACTCCCTGTTTACCTGGTGCCTGCCATCGGGAAGAACCGTCAGCACCTCAACATCCCAACCGATCTGCGATAAATTTCGGATAAAGCCAACCGTTCGGAAGGTGCCGCTTGCAGCAACCGGAGGGGCATAGTACGTAATGAATAAAACTTTCTTGTTGGCCATGAACTGTAACCACAAAATATATCAATTATAATGTGATAGCGAGGGTAACGACTGCATGGCGATTTCATATGAGACCAAGCGTCTCCAAAAAATCTGATAAGAAAACTCCGGAGACAGGGACGCCTTGATAAACTGCTTCAGCTGATCACGATCAAAAAAATCACTGGAGACCAAACCATCTATCTCCTCACCATTGAAAAATTTCGTCTGGCGATAAAAATTATCGCGCAGGATAAATTCATCGGGGGACGGAACCTCATGGCGAAGCCCAAGCCGCCCCACGATCTTCTTGCCTATTTTCTTTCCCAGAAGAACAGGAATCGGCCAGAACTGTGGAAAATTTGCAAGCGTCAACGGCTGGGGAGGATACCCATACTCTGTACGGTGCCTTGCCCAACGCGGATTTTCACGTACAAGGAAATGCTTGTACAAGCGATCGCTGCGCTTCACTTCGGGCGGCAAACACAAAAGCAATTCCAGCATCGGCGCAAGCATAAGCGGAGAGAAGCAGGGCCATATCCTGTTTGTTGCTGAAGCGATACGCCCCTGCCAGCACCGCATACGCATGAACAGGTAATTGCAATCCATTTGAAACGTATTCTGCGACCCGGCAAGCGGCTCCACGATCGAATCAACCTCAAGCGCCAGCCGGGCAAGCATTTCCTCCCGACTGTATCCACTCAGCTCCATTGGTCCATATTGCGCACCGAATCTTTTCCGGCATAAATGCATACTGTCTATTTTTTCACGCCGGCCGACATGGGGTACCAGCAATTCCCACCAGTACCCTCGGGCAAGTTCACCAAAAGAACCATTCAGCCCCATGGCGAATCTGGAAGAAAGCTGCACATGCACCTGATGAATTTTTGAGTATTCAAATAAATCCAATTCCCCGTCAGTCAAAAACAGCAAACGTTCAAGGTTATCCTCACCTACATGCTCATCAACGCATAGCCACTCATGCTCAATATTATATAACCGTGCAAGTTCTCCACTGATTACAACATCTTTTCCATCTTGCTTACCAACAACATTGGTAGAAAAATTTATTTTATTATGCAGCAAGCCCGTCACAAGGACTCTGGAATCAAGCCCGGCCGTCAAATCGGCTATATATTTTTTTTCAGATGAACATACACACTCAACAGAATCGTACAGACATTTTCTGTAGAGATCGACAGCCTCATCCATACCGACCGAATTCATTTCAAGACGAGAAATATCCCAATATCTCCGTGAAGAAATTTTCCCATCTTTAACAGTTGTGATCGAAGCCCGGTCCAACCTCTCTATTTCTTTAAAAAAAGTCTTGTTTCCGTAAATAATCCCCAAATGAAAAAATTCCTGGGCAGAAGAATAATCGGGGGAAGTCTCAGCAATCGTTGCCAGAAAATAGGAAGAGTTTGATAGGACAATTTCGTCATTTATCTTTCTTAAAAAACAAAAACAACTTCCGATTCTGTCCGTTATGACATGCATCTCCTTTAACTGGTCATCCCAAACAACAACAACAAAGAAACCATCGAGATTTTTTGCAAACCTCTCTACTCCATGGGAAGAAAACTGGCGCAATAAATATTTCCCATCTCCATCCCCAGAAGTATTCCCATAAATCCACGTTCCAAACACAAGAATACAGCTACCTGAAACAGGATCGTGGAAGAAATCGCAATTTCTCCCATGCCCTGAATTGCAATACAAGGTGAAAAGAGAATTGGTGTCTATCTTTTTCGCATCATGTATATGCTGTTTTTTTATAAATTTTTCTTCGACACTTTCTGATATAGCATCAAAAACCGTCTTTCCGTTGCTCTTCTGCGATAGCACAAAAAAATTCATAGCAACCATACCATAAAAATAATAATTATCTTTTCAGGATGGCATTGAAAATATCCAGCTGCCCCTGTGTTGTTTCCGCCCAGCTGAAGTTCTCCGCATAACGTCGCGTTTCTTCTCGCTGTGGAAGATGCGCAAAAATCCGGCGAAAAGCTTCGGCAAATGCCGCATCATTTCGCTCATCCACCAAAAGACCAGCCACCGGCGAACCAACTACCTCCGGGATGCCGCCAACGCGGGTTGCAACAACCGGCGTTCCACAGGCCATTGCCTCCAGCAGAACATTGGGCCACCCTTCACGGCTTGACGCAAGCACCAACAAGTCTGCCGCGCCATAGTAAGAACACAGTTGTTCGTGTGGCACAGAGCCTAAAAAACGTACCCGGTTGCCAAGGCTCAGTTGAACGACAAGATCCTTGAGCGCGCTTTCTTCGGGGCCATCTCCGGCAATGAGCAAAGACATGTCCGGACAAACAGACAGCGCCTTTATTGCCAGATCGTGCCCTTTATTCTCAACAAGATTTCCAACGGAAAGAATGGTTTTTCCCTGGATTCCCAGCTGGCTTCTCAACACAGTCCGGTCTCCAGGCGGCTGAAAAACATCCAAATCAACCCCGTTTCGCAAAACAGTTATCTTGTCCTCTCGCGCACCAAGATGCAGCAACTTTTCTTTTAACGTCCGACTGACAGTAATAACCGCGCTTGCATTGGCAGCTGCCCACAAAATCATTTTTCGGGGTAAGGTATACTGGGTAATCAGATTAATGTCCGTACCGCGTGCCGTTACCACAACCGGTCTGTGCAACACTTTTCCCAAAGCAACAGCGGCAACCCCATCCGGATAAAAATAGTGCGCATCAATCACCTCAAAAGGATAGGCGCGCTTCTGTTTCCTTATGGCAGGCAGTAAAGCGCTCGCCATTAAAAACGGCGCTACGCTCATGCCTATTTTGGGAAGAACAGGATACCGGGGATAGAGAATATCAATACCGTGCCGACAGGTTGCCGCAGGCACTCGGGCAAACTTGCCATACGAGCCAAATAGAGAGCCGGAAAAGGGAAACCATGGCACAGGGGCCATGACCTTGCTTTCAGCCTCCCCTGAAGTGAGCAGGTGGCGCAGCCGGTTTTCAACAAAGACGCCATGACGGGGTTGAACCGGATTGGGGTACAGTGACGAAAAAGTCAGCAGTTTGATCTTATTTCCCATTGGGTTCCTGCTCATACAACTGGGCATATTGACGCGCCATGGCATCCAGACTGAACTTATCGGCAATACGTCGACAGCCTGCCCGACCATGGGCAAGGCGCAGATGCGGCTGTTCCCAATATCGCCAAATGGCATCTGCAAGCTCCTGGAGCGAGCCAGACGAAACAAGATATCCGGTTTCACCATCCCGAACAATTTCGGCAATACCGCCGACATCGGTTGCGACAACAGGCAACCCGGTTGCGGCTGCCTCCAGAATGGTCATGGGGATTCCTTCGGCCAATGAAGAAAGAACAAAAATATCCGATTGTCGAAGCAATTCCGCTATATCATGCCGTTCCCCCAGCAAAAGAACCCGATCTTCAAGCCCTTCCTGCTCAATAATCCCTTGCAAGGCTTCCCGCTCCGGTCCGGCCCCGACAATCCAAAGCTGTACGGAACAGCCTTCTACTGAAGAAATGCGCTTGCAAAGTATCCGGAAAGCGTGCACCAGCGTTGCCTGATCCTTCACAGGATCAAGCCGGCCAACAGTGATGATCCGCATCGACGAACCCGTCTCTTCTTGAACAGGAGGCGAGGCCGGCGCAAAGGAGGCAGTGTCCACCCCATTATAAATCAACCGGATTTTCTTCTCCGAAATGCCGACTTTTCGGTGCAGCCACTGCGCCAAGTCCTGCGAAACGGGAACCCAGTAATGGAGCAACGGATTCATGAGCTTGCGCAGCGCATTGTATTTCCGGTTCTCTCCTTTCAAGTCGCTGAAATCACGGCCATGTTCCGCATGTACCCGCAACCGTGCTCCGGCGAGCAAGGCTGCTGCCTGGTATTCCAGAGTAGCAATGTTATACGTATGCACAACATCCGGCCTCAACTTGACCAGCAAGGCGAGAAGGCGAAAAAAAAGCAGGAGATCCTTACCGGGCCTCTTGTTCATTGCAACAAGACGAACCTGCGGATTGCGAATTCGATCTTTAAACGAAGTGTAGGATGTCAGGCAGATAACGGTGTGCTCATATTGCTCACAAGGCAGCCTGTTGATTAACGCCACCAAAACGCTTTCCAGGCCGCCGACATCAAGGCGGTATATGATGTGGACTATTTTTTTCATCCGTTTTCATCCAGCCTGTTGTTTACCCAAGCATGCGGGCATACACCTGCTGATACAGTCGGCTGTTCGCCTGCCAGGTACGCGTGTCGGTCACCCAGGCGTACGCGTTGTCCACGCACCGTGCCACATGTTCCGGCTCCGCATGTAAACGCCTGATAGCCCGCTCTAGGGCACCGGCGCTATCGGCCTGAAACAGAAAGCCGGTTTCGCCATCTCGAATCAACTCGCGATGACCGCCCACATCACTTGCCAAAACCGCCTTGCGCATGGCCATGGCTTCCAGCGGCTTCAACGGGGTGACCAGCTCGGTCAGGCGCATGGATTTCCTGGGCAGAACCAGCACATCGAGCAGCGCATACATGGCCGGCATCTGTTCATGCGGCAGACGCCCTGTGAACACAACCCGGTCTGCAATGCGCAGATGCTCCACAAGAGCGCGCAACTCCTGCTCCATCGGGCCGCCGCCCACCAAAAGCAGTTTGATCTGCGGCAAATCGGTCTGCAATTGCGCAACAGCACGCAGCAGGACATCAAGCCCCTCATAGTGATAAAACGAACCAATAAAACCAAGAACAAAGCTTCCCTGGGTCCCCCAATGGGCAGCCAGGTCCGGATCGCGCTCGACGCGTACAAATCCCTTGGCGTCGATTGCATTGGGAATGATTTCAACCTTATCACCAGGAAGTCCACGGGTAATCAAGTCTTCCCGCAACCCGGCGCAGATAGTGAAGACCTGATCGACCCGGGAGCAGGCCTGTGTTTCCAGGAAACGAACGAGACGATACTTCGGGCCGAACTCCTTGTATGAGCCGTGATCGACAGCGGCATCTTCCCAGAATGCACGAATTTCGTAGGCAAGAGGCAGCTTGTTTTTCCGCGCAACCTGATAGCCTGCCATGGCGTTCAGGACAGGGCTATGGGCATGCAGAATATCGGGACGCTCCCGATCAACAACCTCCTGAAGACGAGCGGCCAGCTGACGCACAAGCGCCAACTCGGCAATGAAGGGCAGTTGCGGTCCCGTAGAAACCCCGGACCGGTAATAGCGGATGCCGTTGATTTCCTCCAAGGGCTCCGACTGCTTTTTCCAGGACTGTTCGTGCTTGGGCGAGGTGATTGCCACCGGAAAAAGCCCTGCATCCTGCTGGCAGCGTATGATATTGTCACTTCTGAAGGTATAGCCGCTATGCAGAGGAAGACTATGATCCAATATATGTACGACTTTCACTTTTCCCCTCAATACCATTTTGAACCAATAAAATTTTCAGAAACAACAAAAAGCAGCAAGCTTAAAAAATGGCTCCACTTTTCCCGCAATCAGTCACATCCATTCATGCAGCCATCGCTGGAAAAAAAGGATCGCCCAAAGCTCGGTACTCCGCTCTCGTTTTCCGGACTGATGTTCGCGCCAAAGCGTTTCAACCGTCTTCCTATTCAAGACACCCGGATCGGAACCGGAAGATTGCAGCACCGTCTCTTCAAAAACCGGTTTTAACTCTCCCCGGAACCATTGCGCCAGCGGAATTGAGAAGCCCTGCTTTTTCCGATACAGGATGTCGTTGGGCAATTTTGTCTCCAGGGATTTCTTAAAGATATATTTCCCTTCTTTTCCCTTCAATTTGAGACCGGAAGGAATGGTGGCGACCATCTCCATGAATTCATGATCAAGCAGGGGCACCCGCACTTCAAGCGAATGGGCCATGCTGGCCCTATCCACTTTGGTCAGAATATCGTCGACCAGGTATGTCTTCATATCGACATACTGAATAGCGGAAAGCGGGTCGTGCTGCGGCGCGTTGGCGAAGTGACGTTGAAACAAGGAAAGACTGGAATAACCGGCCAGCTCCCGCTCTACATCGGGATGCAAAAGCCCGGCACGGTTCCCCTGAAACCAGGACATAGTGTTGAAAAATCCTGATGCCGGGTCCAGGGTCAGGTTCGTCAACAACGTTTTGGCACGAAATATTTGCGGAGCCCAATCCAGTTTTGGATACCACTTTGCCAACGGCCTGATCAGTTGGTGTCGAATCCACGCCGGAATCATGCCGCGCACGGTGTTTTCCAGACGATCAAAATAGTATCGTCGGTATCCGGCAAAATTTTCATCCCCTCCGTCCCCGGACAGACAAACCGTGACCTTTTCTTTTGCGGCTTGCGATACATAGTAGGTCGGCACAGCGGAGGAGTCGGCAAAGGGTTCATCAAAATGCCAAAGAAGACGATCCAGCACGGCCAGCGAATCGGCCCGGACCACCCGTTCATGGTGGTCTGTTGCAAACTGCGCGGCAACCTGGCGGGCATAGGGCAACTCATTGAATTGCTGTTCCTCAAAACCTATTGCGGAGGTTTTCACCGGTTCATCCATCAAACCGGACATCAGGGCCACCACCGCACTCGAATCCACACCGCCGCTAAGAAAAGCACCCAGGGGCACCTCGCTTATCAGACGAATACGAACAGACTCTTCCAGCTTGGCAAGAATCCGCTCCTGCCAAACATGTTCGGCAACATGCTGATCGGGGTGAAACTGCAGATCCCAATACTTTTGCAGACGAACAGAGGCGGTACTCCCCAAGGTCAGGAAATGCCCGGCCTCCAACTTGTAAATATTTTGAAAGATGGATTTCGGGGCAGGCACATAAAGCAGGGTGAAATAGTCGCGGACAGCTTCGAGATGCAGTTTTTTCGTCACAGCCGGATGCGCAACAATGGACTTCAGCTCGGAGCCAAAAATCAACAGCGCGCCATCCCAATAATAATAAAGCGGCTTGATTCCCAGACGATCACGGGCCAGAAAAACACGTTGCTGCTTTACGTCCCAAATGGCGAAGGCAAACATGCCCCGCAGTCGCTCCACGCAGGATTCACCCCACTCTTCATAGGCGTGAACAATTGTTTCCGTATCACTGCGCGTTGTAAACACATGTCCTTTTTGTACAAGTGCATGACGGATATCCGGATAATTGTATATCTCGCCATTGAAGACAATCCAGATGGTTTCGTCTTCATTGGTCAAAGGTTGCTGCCCGGTGGCGACATCAATGATCGAAAGTCGCCTATGCGCCAAGCCGACAGCCGCTCCAGCCCCTGCATGGTTGTAATAAAAACCATGCGCGTCAGGACCGCGATGAGCCAAGGTGGATGCCATTTTCTGCAACAGCTCACGATCAATCGACCTGCCGGAATAATCAACAATCCCACAAATACCGCACATCGTCCTACCTCTTCTCAAGATATGCGCCAAACACCCGTCCCGGTGCATTGAACCTTTCTAAAACGAACAGAATCTCCTCAAAAAACCTCGGAGCTTGACAAAAATATTTTCTTTATACAAAGAAAAAGACCCTTTTATATCGGAAAATATAAATATATCATCTTTTATAAAGAAAAATCTTTTAAGAACAAACAATATTCTATCTATATTTTTTTCCGATCTTGGATAATCAACAATGTTCCTTTTATTTAAAAAACAATACAACAAATACTTTATCAGAGCAAAATGACTACCAACAGTGTATTTTTCTATTTTTCTATCAATATTAATGTCCTTACCATAAGCACATAACATCATTGCAGGCTCGTCATACCCACACCTGTAAACCTTCGCCGTTGTTCCACCAAAACGAGGATTTAATTCAAGAAAATAAAACTCATTATTTATATGATCGTACATTATATCAAAATGAAACACCCCTATTATCTTATAAAAATCAGCAAATTTAGCACAATTTTCTTTTAATTTTTTATCAATATCAACAGGAGATACAGTTAAAGCAAAGCCTTCAAATTTTCTATCGACAATAAAAGCCTGAAGAAACAGGACAGAACCATGAATATCCCTTGAACCATGGACAACGATGTTCGGCAAATCCATAAATGGCTGAGCAACAATTGGACTTTTTATATACTCAGCAGAAGATAGCATTTTATTTATTTCATCATCAGAGTAAACGACCCGAACCTTAAAATCAGGTTTAATACTCTCCGGAAGAGTCGGACGAAGACATAAAGGAAAATTTTCCTCAGGTATATCGTCACGGACACCAGCCCCCAGGTAATAGGTCGGCAAAACCGAGAACCCTACGGATTTCGCAACCTCTATCTGCTTCTTTTTAGAAGAAATTTCTAGCAAAATGTCACTTTCAACGGTCCAACATGATACATTATCCGGAAATTTGTTTTTATTTTCATTCAACCATATGGAAACATCTTCGTTAATGCAACAAATCCCATCAGCATGAAAGGAAGTTAGAAATTTAACAATTACCTCTATACCGCTCTCTTTAAAAAGATCCTCTCTCGGCAACCTAACCCAATCAACCAAATACCGGGAGCTGGGAGCGGAAGAAAAAGAGGATTGAATGCATATAAACCCTGGCTCCCAACCCTGCTCCCCCCAACTTCTAATGCACGCCAAAGCAGGCGGCCCAAAAGGCGCTAAGATAACAGGACGCATGTCAATGATACCTCCTTCTATAGATTTGCTCAGCAACCCTCAAAAAGGTTTGCCAGGCGGGAACCTGAAGCGGTGGACGCTGAACACCCGCACACTCCGTCGACAACCCGCGAAATCCTCGCAAACAAAACGAGTCCCGATTTTTATCGAAAAATTGACAGAGCTTTTGCATTCGACGGACAACCACCCTATCTGGTCGATCTTTTCTTTGGTTTAATAATTCAAAATTGTGCGAAAGAATCACAAAAGCCTCTCGCTGCTCTTCCAAAGCTTTCCATAAAAGTGTCTCCATTTCACGATATGAACAGGCACCCAGCTGAGCATGCCTCATCTTTTTTCTTCCATCTCGAAAGACCGTCATGGGGTATTCCCATACACCGTTAAAACAAAAAGGATCAAAAGCGTATCCATCAGATAGAATCTCTCTATTCCCTACAATATCAAAAGATGCATTATAGCAACTATCAATATAGATACCGCACTCTTTAAGAGCCAAAAGGGTTTTGGCATTATAGCCAAAATTCCCCGCCCTAAATGCCGTTACCTCTCCACCCCCAGACGATTCAATTAATTTTTTCCCCAATTTTATTATCTGCACCTGTTCGCCATAAGAAAATTCATACATACAGGATTTTTTAGAATATGATTTCTCCAGTAATGAAGAATCAAATTCGTCTATCCATTCTGGGTGAATATGCAGCTGCACCTCCTGTCCAAAATCTGTAATCAGTCTAATAATTTCATCTAAATACTCACCCCCGAACCTACAAGAAAACAGAGGCTCAACAAAAAAAACTGCCTTCAGTCCATAGTCTTCAAGCAGTTTCAACTGAAAAGGCAAGCCATACTCTCCATACTTAGTTGGGCCATAAATATACCTCTTAAACATGTCAGCAAAAACTTCATCTATATTACTCCATCCACCACACCACACTTCTGTGTCAACAGTAAAGAAAACATTGAGCATCAGTGCTGCCTCATAAATTATCCAATAACGAAGATAGTTCCACGCCCGGTCACGAATCAGCTCAATTCAATAAAAGACGGAATTTTTTGGATCGACAGAGACCGCCTAAGCAATCGACAAGCCCACAAATGCCACCCACCCAAGATATGCGCCAAACTTCCGCGCATATCGTTTGCGCTCTCGGCCTACTTGCCTGTAGGGAAAAGCCGATTTTTCAGAACCGTTTTACAAAAAGCAAAAGACGGTCCCGGATCGGAAAGACTGAAAAAATTAAAACAACGAACATGGCGCAAAGAATACAGCCAGGCGGCCATGGTCAACTCACCGCTCTCTCTTGCTCGGCCCGCCGCCAGCCGGTCATTGGTAAAATGCATCCACGCCTTGTTGCCATCATTGCCAATGATCGGTCGTACGGATTCACCAAGGATATCTCTATAGGCCGTATAGGGAATGTTAACGCCATTGGCAATGGCCACCCCTTCCTGAAAATCCGTTCGCCCCACCGTCGGTTCAATAACAACATACCGGCCGTCACGAGGATCCTTCTTGTACTCCATTGATCCGATGCCCCAAAATCCGGCACTCGCAAAAAACGAATGGGTCATTTCATGAAGCTCCGGGGCATATACGGGTTCACAAGAAGCCGTTCCTCCCGACAAGGGCGGCCATTGACGAATTTTTCGCCCAGTGAAGGAGGCCAACAATTCACCATTTTGGGAAATATATTGCAGGCAGAAATATATATGATGATCGTCACCCGGGATAAATTCCTGAACGATACATGAATCGATTTCAGCCAGAACGCGATCCGCTATTCTTTGCAACTCTTCCAGATTCTGGACAATGTAGGCTTTGGCCAACCCTGAACCGTGTATTTTTTTTACCGGCTTGACAATCAAAGGAAACCTGAGCGCTGCGGCGATACGTGCAACATCAGCAGACGACTCCAACTCCCTTGATTCGGGAAGAACAAGCCCTTGCTCACGAGCAAAGGAATCGAACAACACCTTGTCCTGTAACAGGCGGACAACAGCTGCATCGGGCAAAATTACGGTGTGACGGTCGGGTATACAGTGCCTGTTATGCGCGAGTTGGGTCACTATAGCTTCCAAGGTCGGAAAAATGATTGTATGTGCATCCAGTTTCTGCAAAAAATCCATAACTGAAGGCCAGTCCAACACAGGAAGAACTATCTTTTTCCCATACCTGGTACAAAACTCCGGAGTCTCCTGATCCTGTTGACCCAACAAAACAAGCACAGAAACCCCATAACGAGCAAGAGAGCGGACAACAGCAAGTCCGTTTGTACCTAACCCAATGACTAAAGCGGAAGGGGCTAAAGATATGTCAGAAGGCATCACAACCTCTCGACAAAAGAAAGAACCTGCTCGATAACATAGTCGTGCTGATGGGGAGCACGCTTAAAATCGACGGGAAGCCCGACCAATGAGTAGAGCCAAGAAGCTTCATTCCAATATTGGCCATAATCAGAAACAAATCTCTTGACCGGGAGATACGGATAATACGCCTTGACCCCTTGTTGGCGCAGAAAAAGATAAAGCGGATTATGCTGAACGATATTGGCATGCTCGCCAAGAACAAGCCGACAACTGGGAATGGAAATGTAAAAACGATTCACCGGGGGAATCCCGTCGATGAGCTCCTGGGGCAAAACGATATCCTGCCGACCGGAAAATGCCGCAACATAACGACGAATAATAGCAGACCGGCGCGCATGCACAGAAGCAAGCTTCGGCAAACTTGCCATCGCCACAGCAGCATCCAGGTTGCTCATTTTACCGAGCGGCATGGAAAATGAGTCTTTATGCGGATATACTTTACCAAACCAGTACATCAAAGGATCAGAAAAACGATGGCAGCCGAAGCGCCAGAGCACTCGAAAAAACTCTCTCGTCTTATCTCGCGCGCTTATTGAGGGTAATTGCTCATACTGACGAACAACATCCGCCTTCATGGATTGATTGAAGAGAAGCAGCGCACCTCCTCCTGTTGCATTGAGCAACTTTCCTTGCGAAAAACTGAGAACTCCGGCATCACCGAATGTTCCTAGAAGTTGCCCTCGATAAGAAACATTGTAACCGGCAGCAGCATCATCCAATATAGCTATATCAGGATTAAACGAACGGATTCGCTCCACCAGGATATCGATTGAAGCCGGATAGCCGTACGGATGCGGAATGATAATCGCTGCGGCACGTGCACATGCGTCTTCAGTAATCGAATCAGGATCCAAGGTCAGATCGTTGCGGATCGGCAAAAATACTGGACGAAATCCGGCAGCAACAACCGCATCGGGCACAGAAGGACAAATGTAAAATGGTAGCAGCACATTATTGCATTCCCCTCTCTTTTGCATAGCCCGCAGAAAAAGAGTGATTGCCAGCCGCCCGCTCCCTGTGGGCAAAACTATGCACCGATATTTTTCTTGCAGGAATGTACAAAAACTGGCTGTTTGTTTACCGTGAACAATCTGTCCAGAAAGAAAAAGTTTTATAAACAGGAAGAAAACGTCAAAGAAATTATAATACAAATTTCTTTGCACATATTTAGGAAATGAATTCCTCATGAATCAATTCTATCTTTTGAAGAAAAATATGGAGAAATGAAAGACCATATAAACTCTCTCTCACTCTTAGAAAAGGCGATGAAAAAAGAAGCAACAATCCCGAAAACAAGAACAAGGAATTTTACAGATAAGGACAAGACAGAAATCGAACCATCACCAATGAAGAAAGCCCCTCCCCCCAACATCATAAAAAACAAAAGTATATAAACAACCTTATCAAATCTGTAATTCACAGGCATTATTTTCTGGGCATAATACCAATGAATAAAAGCCATAAAAATAAATGTTGATATTGTTGCGAAAGCAGCGCCAATATCGCCATACATTGGTATAAAAATAGCATAGTTTATAACACAATACACCATAACTACTAATATAATAGCGCCTGACAAGGAAGTTCTATTGACAATCATAAACGCCCCTCTGAAAAAATCAGAAATTTCTCTAAAAAAATATCCGAAAGCCACAAGAGGAACAATATAACAAGCGCGGCTATATTCAGGAGGAGCGAGTAAAAAGATCATTTCTCTACTAAAAATAGTGAGAAGCAAGCAAAGAGAAAGGAGAAGTAACGAATATAGCAAAAAAATCTGACCGTATTTTTCCATCCCCCCTTCTTCTTTAACCAATCCATAACGACGAACCGACCATATCATAAAAAAGGGTTGACCAATCAAAAATGAAATAAGCCCCATTCCTATTTTATATCCGAGTGAATATACCCCTACACTTTCAATGCTCCATGTTTGTTTAAGAAGAAATCTATCCCCAAAATTAATCACAAACATGCCAAAACTGTTTAAAATCAATGGTGCCCCGAAAAAAATCATAGCGGTACACAAATGACGATCGAAGCAGATCCCAACCTCTTTAATACACCATACGAGCATGAATACAGAAAAAATTACAGAGGTAATGAGACCACTATATAAAATTCCAAGGATACCAAGCTCAAGCACCACAATAAAATATATATTTAGAGACAATCCGCAGGCCAAACGCGAAAGAGCCACTATGCTATATAATACCGATCGCTCTCGTATACGTATGTATGTAAGCGGAATTTCCAGTACCGCATTCAAGGCAAAGGTTACCAAGCTCAACTGAACATAATAATCCAGTGCACTATCGCCCAGCACCGAACCGGCAAGGAGCTTCGAAAAAGGCCAGCAAATCAGAACCATGCCCGCAGCCAAGGCAATTAATGTCAGCAAGGCCGTGCCGACAACCCTTTTCCTCTCTCCCTCATCTTTGTACTCATAATAAAAACGAGCCACCGCACTAGTCAGCCCCATACCGACAAACATGCCAATGACATTGACCGAAAGGTCCAGCAACTCCAGCACACCATAGTCTGCCGGAGAGATGTAATGTGTGTATAACGGGATAAGTAAAAAACCTATGGCCTTGCCAAGAACATTGGAAAGTC
The DNA here is from genome assembly GCA_050952385.1 of Desulfobulbus sp. Classification (GTDB taxonomy): domain Bacteria; phylum Desulfobacterota; class Desulfobulbia; order Desulfobulbales; family Desulfobulbaceae; genus Desulfobulbus. The sequence continues at coordinate 1,320,413 of JBMNKV010000001.1, forward strand.
CATATACAGCGGAATGCTTGAACAATCTCCCCAGTTCACTTCCTAGCCCAGCCATTACAATCGCTCACTCAGGGTTATTGTTGTAAAATGAAATCGCTCGGTATTGACGGGAGTAAAAAGACAATGACTTGTTTGCCCCTGCGGGAAAAAAATAGTAGCATAGGAAGTTCCGTGACTTTTATTCAATCGATAGGGAAATTTGGTAAGAACTTGCCACGACATTCCATCAGAAGAAAACCATAGCTCGGCAAAAGATGACGAACAACCCTGTTTATGCGGTTCATAGGTTGTTGCCATGTAGTAACCGGAGGGAGTTTGCATGGAATAATAAAAAGGGTTGTCAACTTCCAATATCCGATCCCTTTTTCCTGTGCGCCAATCCAAAAAGTAGACATGGTTTTTTGTATTCGGAGGGGCGTCTCCTCCCGCATCCGATCCCCAGAGCAAACCATTCTCCAAAGGCAACAGCCCAATCATCCGCCAGCTCTGGTCTCCACCAGCAAACCAGTGCACGGTCGCACAGCCGTCATCACTATAGAAAAGAGCGCTCTCCCCATCTGCATCTCCTGTGCAGATCCATAAACGACTGCGAAACGAATCGGCAACAATGGAGTGAACATGGCGAATTCTCCCCAAAGGAAAAGTATAGCAAACTTGCCAGTCCCGGCCGTCGTTTATCCCGCGCATAATGCGAATTGCCCGGGGACGAGCGCATATATATTCGCCGAAATACAATGCATTGGTCCGGACATCAAAACACATTCCCCGCAACGGCCCCGCAACACGCTCACGCCCCAAGTCAAAAACCACGCTCCCTTCTCGGCCCTTACCCCCCCTTTCCCACCTGTATATCTTATCGTACAGAGCAATCACGGTACCGGATGGTAAAGCGACCACGCTTCCGATCCCAATATTTCGCCGCCACTGCCGAACCAATGCGGACCGGAGCAATCGATCTTTCATCAATCCCAGCATCCCCGGTCGCGCACTGGGCAGTCGAAAAATCTCTTGCCACGTTTTGCCCTGGTCCGTGCTTTGCCATACCAAATGATCCTCCGACCCATAGAGAATTCCATCGGCTTCATACTGGATCAGCAGATTCTTCCTGACAACCCGGATCATCCTTCACGCCCCGCCGCCATGTCTCGTAAAGCGACCATCGCACCGGACCAGGCATACCGCTCTTCCATGCGCCTGCGCGCATTCCGGGCCAGGCGAGCCCCATACGCACAATCTTCAAGCACATGTATCGTATGAGCCAAAAAATCTTCCGCTGAATCGGCAACGAGAAGATCCTGCCCCGGCTCTGCCTCTATGCCGATGAAGGCATTCCGGGAAACAACGGTCGGCTTGGCCATGGCCATGGCCTCCAGTACTTTATTCTGAATGCCGCGGGCAACACGCAGCGGAACAACAACCAGAGCAGCCCGGCGATAAAAGGGCCGAACATCCTCGACCGTCCCGGTTACCCGAATATTTCTTCCTTTTTGAAGCGCCACAACCTCTCTGGATGGATTTCTACCGACAATAGTCAGCACCGCATTCGGAAAACGCTCACCTATTCCGGGCCAAACCGTCTCTACAAACCAACAGATTCCGTCCACGTTGGCCTGATAGTCCATGGCGCCAACAAAAAGTAGTTCCGGAGCTTCCCGGTCGACATTTTCTTCTGCGGGTGATGGAGAGAAATAATCAAGATCCACGCCGTTGCCTATAACTGCCAGTGTCCCCGGGTTACAGACAGTGCGTGCAAAAAGCTGTTGTTCCTGCGCGGAAATCAGGATGGAGTGATCAAAAAAATGTGCCACCCGTCTTTCGTATCGAGCAAGCAACCATCCTTCAAGCCGGTACAGTAACGAGAGCGGAAAAGAGGCACGATGCGCGTATTCCTTCCATTTCGCGGAATCCACATCACAGAAATCCATCAGCAAGCGGGGCCGCGAACAAAGATTCTTCCCACAGCACTCCATGAGCGGTGAACGAAAAATATATTCAGCACTTGTTCCGGAAAAACACACCACCGCATCAAAATCGTGGGTCGCCAGCAAAGCATCAACAGCCTTCTGAAGTTTTTTCTCGTGGAAATAAAAAACCGACATGGGCATACCAGTCAAAAGCCCGAGGAGGGAAAGAATTTTTTTGCGCCTGGGATGCAAACCCACCAGAAAGACATCCGTACACAGTTCACGAAGTCGTTTCTCGTGCGGCCAGTCAGCAGGGTCGTCGACCAACGCGCAAAGAAAAAGATTGTTCCCCTGGGCCAATGCCTGCACTTCATGAAATGCCCTGATTTTATCTCCCTTATTCGGCGGGTAGGGGATGCGATGGGCTATGTAAAGGATATTCATGGAATATTCTTGACGATAGGAGGGCCGAGGAGCTTGGCTGCCCATGCAGGTAAACGTTTCCAGGCCTCTATTTTGAAGCGATACTTGGGATTGGTGGGGTTCAGTTCCGGCTTTTCCTTTAAGCGGTGCAGATAATACTGATAATGCAGGGGAGAGGGCTCAAACCCCCAATGTTTTTTAAAATGAAAATGACCGGTTTCCGATTTACTCCGCCCATAATCAAAATGTGTGCATCCCCGGTCGACAGCATGGCACATCAATGCCCAATATTGAAAATCGTTCGGAGCATATTGCCTGTCTTCCATCCTGGAAGCGGCATAATAAGGCAAGACTGTATTTTTATAATAAAAACTCAAAACACCGGAGACAATACGACCCTTATATTCAACAACCATCAATTCGGCGTCGTCACCAAAAACATCCAGCAGTGTAGCAAACCATTTTTTCGAATAAACAGGCGTTCCCATGCGCTGAACATTCTCGGCATAAATTTCGTAAAATTGAGGTAAATATTCGGGAGAATATCGGGCTTGCAATCCGGAACCGATACCTTTTCGAACCATGGCTCGCTGCTTGCGGGGAATGGCCTTCATATTGGCGTCATGGTCAGGTGACAACTCCTTGATAAAGGTCCAGTACAAATCGGTTCCCGGCAAACCCGTATTCTTGGGATATTGAAATTTCAGGTCAAGATAGTCGCCATTCAAATCAGCGGTAATTTTTTTTCCATGCTCCAAAAGGGTATTGAAGGCACGCTCATCATCGGCAAGCACTCCCCCATATGCAGCAAATGGAACAGAAGAAAGGATGTTTCCAAAAAGACGGCTCTTCAGCTGAATAATCGGCAAGACCCCTTTAATTTTTCCATTGTCATCAATCAGGAAATAATATGCACGGTGCCCAAAAGCGCGAAAAATCGCCTCCTTCCAACGAAGGGTATGAAATAAACTCCCCTCAGGGTGCTGATGAACATACGCATCCCAGGGTGCAGCGTATTCATCGGTTAAGTTGGTGACTATTTCAGACATTCTCTATCCCTTCGCATCTTCGGTTTATCACGCTCCAATGGCTCAAACCATTTCCCCGCTCCACGCCTCATGCACATTGAGCAAGAATTGCAATGATCCGTTGAGCAGCCTGCCCATCCCACAACCGGGGAACCGCCCCCTGCTTGCCTCGGCCATCCAAAATATCCCGCACTGTTCGGATAATCTTTTCCGTATCCGTACCTATTAAATAATTTGAACCTTCCGTCACGGTTACAGGGCGCTCAGTATTTTCCCGCAGGGTTACACAGGGTACATGCAGCACGGTGGTTTCCTCCTGAATCCCTCCCGAGTCGGTGATAACCAGGGCCGCCCCCTGAATGAGGTTGAGGAAATCGAGGTAGCCCAAAGGCTCTGCCAGGGTTATCCGTGGATTACGGGCCATCTCCTCCAGCAGCCCGAACCGCTCCATATTGTTGCGAGTTCGGGGATGAACAGGGAAGACCAGCGGCAATTTCTGCGAAATATCATGCAGGCATTGCAACAACGGCTGCAAGGTCTCCGCCTTGTCCACATTGGAAGGACGATGCAAAGTGACCAGCCCATATGCCTCTCCGATATTCAGCTGTTGCCTGATCGTTGACCTGCTCGCCTTTGCCAGATGCTGGTGGAGCGTGTCGATCATGACATTGCCCACAAAATGAATCTTGCCCGGATCGACCCCCTCCTTGCGCAGGTTATCCTCCCCGCTCTGTTCGGTCACAAAAAGCAGATCGCTGATCGCATCGGTCAAGACACGATTGATCTCTTCGGGCATATCTCTGTCAAACGAACGCAAACCCGCCTCAACGTGCACAATGATCGGGCGGCGACGCGCTGGCACCTGGCCATCGCTGGTCTTTTCATAGACAATTTTTGACGCCACCAAAGTACAGGCAATGGTGGAATTGACATCCCCAACCACAAGCAGCACATCGGGACGTTCTCTCTGAAGCACCGGTTCAAAACGCTTCATAATCTCGGCTGTCTGCACGGCATGCGAACCGGAACCGACATCAAGATTGATGCTTGGTTTAGGAATTTCAAGATCATCAAAGAAGCTTTCTGACATTTTTTGATCATAATGCTGACCGGTATGCACAATGATATGCTCAATGCGTTTCTGTTCAAAAGAAGCGTTCTGATTATATGCATCAACAGCCTTGGCAATGGCAGCCAGCTTCATAAAGTTTGGCCGAGCCCCGGCAATAGACATTAATTTCATACAACAATTCCTCACAAAGTTATTCAAAGCTGCCTGGCAACGGCATGAATGAAAAATCAGACAAGAGACGATGCAAGCGGGGTTCAGTCCTGTTGAGATTATTGTAATGACGAAATTTTGATAAAAACCTGGCATTGCGGACTCTGGGTTGCTCCGGATCAAGCTCCCAGGGGTGCAAATAAAAGACAAATGCCTTGCGCTCGTTGACATTGACTCGCCGGAGCGCCTGCCTGGTCAACGCGTACGGAAACAGGCGAAAATATCCGCCACCCGATACCGGAACCTTGCGCCCAAACACCAATGCGGTCGACATCGGATACTCGACAAGCCCGTTGGGATGCCGATACGGAAACCTCGGAGCATCCGGAATACCGTAGGTGTCATGATAAATCGGGAAAATAGAAGAATCGTAGAGAAAGCCGAGTTCCCGAAGAATATCGATCGCCCACAAGGATTTGCTCGTGATGGAATAGCTCGGCGCACGATACCCCAAGACAGCTGCGCCGGTAATGTCTTCAAGAAGTTCTTTCGCCTTTCGCGTATCGGCTTTAAACTCGTCCGGCCCCAAATCATAGACCTTGCGATGCCAGTAACTGTGGCAGCCGATCGCGTGCCCCTGATCACAAATAGAGCGAACCAGATTCGGATATGTATCGGCAATCCAGCCAACCACAAAAAAAGTGGCCTTGACCTGATGCATGGCCAAAACTTCAAGAACCCGCTCAGTATTGGCAACAACCCGATGTTCCATCGAGGCCCAGTCATGCGGCGCAATAACATCCTCGAAAGCGGATACCTGGAAATAATCTTCTACATCAATGGTCAGATAGTTTTGAATCGTTTGCATAGGAATCGAAAAAGCGCTTAAACAGCCTGACAAAGCACCGGCTCCAGACCAACAAGGACCGCACTGACCAGCACCCGCAAAGACCGGGTGAACAGAAAATCATCCTATTTCCTGCCCCGCAAAATTCGCCCGGCAAGCACGAGAAGCCCCAACCCAAACACAAAGGTGAACAACCCCGAGAATTCATGCAGAAAACCCTGGGCTACCTGCTCACCATACACACTGGCCAGACCGGCGGTTGCTGTCAGGCGGACGATATTGACCAGGACGGCAATAGGCGCTGCCACCAAAAATAAAATCCATTTCCTCGCGACAGAGAGCCCGCTGAACCAGGAAAGGGCCGCAGCAAGAGCAAAGAGAGTCATCAGGGAGCGAAGTCCGGAGCAGGCATCCACAACCTCCAGGGTGGTCTGGGCCAGGTGCAATATATTGCCTTCCCTGAAAATAGGAATTCCCAAAATTCGTATTACATGCTCTGTCACAAAGCTGGAAAAAATCTGCATGGGGAAGGCAATTTTATTCCAGATTATGGCAGGAAAAGGGATCATGAAGAGTAAATACCCGACAGGAAACAGGATTTTTCTTAAAAATTTCCAGCCAAAAATAAAAAGGACAATACCGATAATAACAATAACCAAAGAAGTCCTTTGCAGGAAATACTCAGATCCAACAAAACCGACATACAGCTGCGCAAGCCCGATCAAAAGGATAGGCAAACCGAACAAGGATGGAGAGATGGCGACTGTGCGCAGGTCATCCTTGAGCAAAAAGAGCATATAGCCGCTGACTATCGGGATAAAAAAACCATGCGAATAATTCTCGTTAATTTTCCAATCTTCAAATAACCCGATTAATACCGGGTAATAAAGAAATACGAATGATACCGCCAATATCAGGTGCGGCAGCAGTGCATGCCATCTGTTTTTTGCAAAAAAACTCGAACGAGACTGATCCATATTTATTTTCCAGGAAGATAAGTATCTAATTCATCAATAGCCAGACCTGCTATCGCCTGTACATCTTTTTCCGCCTGATGAATATCGCCGTTCAACGCTTGAGCCGTTACACGAACAAATGTACCATCTCGTCGTTTCTTCAGAATTGCATCCAGCACAAGATACACCTTCTCCCAATATTCCGATGCGATAATCCGTCCCCGGTTCTGATACCAATACAGCACCACCTGATACTGGTTGCCATTGCGGATCAACATCTGACTGACCGTCACCGGTCCCCGTTTGGCCGACTGGACGACAACGGTTTTGGCGGCATCAATCCCCCAGCCGCCCCCCGGGATACAGTTTTTAGGTGAATGGTACCCTCCGGTCGTGCCCACGGATTCGTAAAATGCCGCATAAAAATTGACGCCCTGCCCGGAAGGACCGACATAATTGTATTCGATATAATCATCCACCCCGAGCTTCTGAATGATGGCTTCCGATGACTGCCGTTGCGATTGGGCACGCCAATCTCCCAGGGACTGCGGGAAGGTGTTAAGCGGTCGAAGGATAGGGGTAGGATGCGTGCCGGAAGCCCCTTGCACAAGCCACCATGTTCCCACTAGCAGCAGGACAACCAGCAGGACTCTGCTCCATGAAATCTCCCTGGATCGATCGCCGGAAACATGCTCCATGCCTTTTCCCTCACACCTCGCCGTGCGCAGCCAAAATCATGCTCGAAGATTACAGGGACAGACCCCGCAGGTCGACGGTTCAAGCCCCTGTCCCATTGAAAACCACGTTGCCTGTGCCCCAAAAAACGCAAACCCTACCACCGAAGGCAGGGATCGTCTCTTTTCACAGGGACCACTTGTATCGTACAAGGCTGGACTGGGCGGGTCAAAATAAAAAGACCGAGAGGGCTGTTTGCCGCCGATCTTTGCAGGTAGGTGAAAATGTTACAAAAAGGAGGGGCAAAACGATGGGTGGCTGGAACGGCTCTACTGGCGAGGCGTGCGCCTCACCGGTTCCCCAAACCACCGTTTGTCAGGAGAGTTGGCGGAAAACGGTCCAGAAATCGGGAAAGGATTTGGCCACACATTCCGGTTTGCTGATGATGACGCCGGGGATGCGCAGTCCAGCCACCGCAAAGCTCATTGCTATACGATGATCGTTGTAGGTGGCGATGGTCGCCCCGTGCAGATCGCTTCCACCGCGTCCATGGATGATCATCCGGGAGGGCTCTTCTTCGACCTCGACGCCCAGTTTGCGCAATTCCGTGACCACGGCGGTAATCCGGTCACACTCCTTGATACGCAGATGAGCGATATTGTTGATAGTCGTCGTTCCTTCGGCAAAGGCGGCAACAACGGCCAGGGTGGGTGCCACATCGGGCATGTCGCCCATATCCAGCTCAATCCCCTGGAGCCGTTCCGGACCGGAGATCTGGATACCGGCATCGGTTTGCTGAATCCAGCAGCCCATGCGCCCCAGGTAGGGAAGAAGCATGGCATCACCTTGTAACGACGGAACAGGAACATTGCGCACAATGACCCGGCCTCCGGTGACCGCAGCGGCCGCCCAAAAATAGGAAGCGCTGGAAGCATCCCCCTCAATAGCATACACGCGCCCTTGATAACAGCCCTGGGGAATGCGGAAACGATCGAATCTCGGTGTGACAGCGACCCGAATGCCGAAATCCGCCATAACAGCCAGGGTCATCTCCACATAGGGACGGGAAAGCAGTGGCCCGCGCGATTCCAACTCGGCGAGGTTTCGGGCATACGGAGCAACCAGCAACAGGGAGGACAGATACTGGCTTGATTGACTTTCCGGCAGGACAGTCATGCCTCCGGCAAGGCCGTCTGCCTGAATGGTGAGGGGCGGACAACCCGTCCCCCGATCGCTGTTAATGCGCACGCCCCAACCACGCAGCGCCTGCATGAGCGGGTCGATGGGCCGTTCGGCCATGCGCGCATCGCCGGTGATGTGGAACGTCCCCTGTCCCAGGGCCGCCACAGAGGTCAGGAAGCGGGTGGCGGTCCCATTATTGCCCAGAAAAATATCCCCGGACGGCGGCACGATTCGCCCCCCGCTTCCCTCAATGCGCCAACGATCAGAATCCTGATCGTCACAGGCAATGCCCATGGCACGAAGCGCCTCGATGGTGAAGCGGGTATCCTCGCTGGCCAGCGGTCCCACGAGTTCAGACTCGCCCTCCGCCAGGGCGGCAGCGATCAGAGCCCGCTGGGTCAGGCTCTTGGAGCCGGGAACAGCGACAATCGCATCGAGGGTTTGAATCGGCGAAAGAACAATCATGACGGCATACCCTGGTCAATATTCAACGGGCTTTGGCCACAGGCGTCGAGCAGGGCCCGGCGCATCACGCCCTCGGGCGGTTCATGGCCAGTCCAAAGCCGAAACTGCGCCTCTCCCTGATACTGCAACATCTTCAGGCCGTCGATGACTCGGCATCCGCGGGCGACGGCCTCCCGCAAGAGCCTGGTTTCAAGGGGCGCATACACAATATCCATAACCACGGCAAAGCGCTCCAACAGCGCGGAATCGCAAGGGATGGCATCCTCATGGGGTTCCATGCCGACCGAGGTCGTGTTGACCAGGGCATCGGCCTGAACATGTCGCAGATTTTCCCGGGGCACGAACGGACAGCCCAGCTGACCGGCCAACTGCTCCCCTTTGGCAGGTGTGCGGTTGGTCACCACCACGCGCGCTCCTGCTTCGATCAGCCCAAAACCCACGGCCCGGGCCGCGCCACCCGCGCCGATGAGCAGAACCGTGCTGGAGGCAAGATCGAGTTCTTCTCCTAAAGCTCGGTTGGAGCCAAGCCAGTCGGTATTGGAGCCGGTGCAGCAAAGCTCCCGGCCGGTGCGGGTGAAATGCAGCGTATTGACCGCGCCGATTTTCCGGGCCACCGGATCAACGCTATCCAGCAGCTCCATGACAGCTACCTTGAAAGGAACGGTTACGGAAACCCCGATGAAGCCCAGCGCTCCCAAGCCCCGAACGGCATCCGCCAGGTTGTCGGGCTGCATGGGGAGGTACACGCCGTTGAAACCAAGAGCGGCAAAGGCCGCATTGTGCATGGCGGGGCTGAAGGAATGGCGCACCGGGTTACCGATGATTCCGTAAAGTTGGGTGTCTCCCCTGATCATGTCGCCTCCGTCAGGCGTTCAATCAACCCATGCATCTCACGCAAAGTCAGCTGGCCGGGCGCTGTGGCCTGTTCACGGGAAAGGGCGACATAGGTCATATAGCCGCCCAGATAGAGGGTGGAGAGCCGGGTGATGGCCCCGAGCTTGCCCATGGCAAAGGCGATCAGAGGCAGACCCGACTCTGCCGCCTGTTCCTGGAGATGCAACACGCGCAAGGCATCCAGGGACGAGGCTGCCGTGGTCACAATCTTGCCGATATCGGCCCCGGCCTGTCGGATGGATTCGACAAGGCCATGGAGCTGTCCCGAATCAGGGGTAGCTTTAAAATCATGCGACGACACAATCAGTTGCGCATCGCGCTGGTGGGCAAGGCGCCGCACACGTTGGAGCAGTTCCGGCTCAGTCCGCAGCTCGATGTCCACCCAATGCGCACCCCACAGCAGACACTGCTCAAGAAGGGCGATGCGCCCCTCTTCGCTGCCCTGCCACTGCCCCCCTTCCCAGATCGGGCGGTTGGTGACCAGTACCGGTTTGGCCAGGGCGGCGATGCATGCACCGATATCCGGATCGACCAGGGCGTCAAGGCGTATTTCCACCACATCGACCAGGTCAATGATCGGCGCAGCTGCGGCAAGAAGGGCGGTACCATGGGGCGCGGCAATGGAAACACAAATACGTCCGATGCCGGGACCGCCGACATTCATACCCGCAACCGCCCGATGATGTCGCGGACAGAAGACTCGCCCTGCTGCCGCAGGTAGTCGGCAATGCCGTCCACGATTAGCTCGCTTGCCGCCGGATTACGGAAATTGGCCACGCCGATCTGAATTGCCGTGGCTCCGGCCAATAAAAATTCAACGGCATCCTCGGCCGTGGTGATCCCGCCGATGCCGATCACCGGGATAGAAACTGCGGCGGCGGTCTGCCAGACCATGCGCAGGGCCACAGGTTTGATCGCCGGCCCGGAAAGTCCGCCCACGACATTGGCCAGCTTGGGCCGACGGGTTCGGGCATCGATGGCCATGCCGATTAAGGTATTGATCAGGGAGAGTCCGTCGGCGCCGCTCTCCTCCACCGCCCTGGCCATGGCCACGATATCCGTGACATTGGGAGAAAGCTTGACAATGACCGGCAGACTGGTCGCCCCCTTCACCGCTCGGGTTACTGAGGCTGCCATTTCCGGAACCGTGCCAAAGGCCACCCCGCCTTTCTTGACATTGGGACAGGAAATATTGACTTCCAGGGCGTCGACGCCTTCAATCGCATCCAGCCGTTCGGCAAGCCGGGCGTATTCGTCAATCGAATCGCCCAGGATATTGACGATGACCCGGCAGGCGCGGCTGCGCAAAAAGGGCATCTTGTCCCTGATGAAACGCTCGATGCCGACATTTTCCAAACCAATGGCATTGAGCATGCCGCACGCGGTTTCGACAATGCGCGGAGGCGGATTGCCGGCTCGGGGCTCCAGGGAGATTCCCTTGACAATGACCGCGCCCAGCCGATGCAGATCGACAAACGGTTCAAACTCTTCCGCATACCCAAAGGTGCCGGAGGCGGTCATCACCGGATTGGCAAGGGCGAGCGAACCGATTGCAACCTGCAGATCCGGGCAGGACAGGGATGTGCTCATGGCTGCCACCTCACTTTGGTTGCATCAACCACCGGCCCTGTCTTGCACACATGCAGGTACCCGCCGCCGGAATCATGCACCGTGCAGCCGAGACATGCGCCAATCCCGCACCCCATATGCGTTTCCAGGGAAACCTGGCATGGAGTCGCGGCATCGGCGCACTGCAAGGCAATATCCGCCATCATGGGCCACGGGCCACAGGCATATACCTGGCGCACCTCGCGCAAATGCTTGGGCAACAGCTCGCCGACCCTGCCATGGTATCCTGCCGAGCCATCATCCGTCGCGATCCTGGTCGGACATCCCAGGGCCTGAAACGAGCTGGCAAGGGAATGCAGATCCGCCCCTGTTTGCGCACCGAGCAGGACAAGACATTGTTCCGGCGCGGTTCCGGACTCGATCAGGACCCGGGCAAGCAGATACAACGGGGCAATGCCGACGCCGCCGCCAACGAGCGCGACAGGCCCGCCGGAAACCACCTGAAACCCCTGCCCCAATGGACCCAGCAGGTCGATATGCTGCCCCGGCTCACTTTTGACAAGCGCCGAGGTGCCTCGCCCAACAGGCTTGATCAGCAGCTGGACGGCGCCATCTTCCCTGTTGCAGTCATACAGTGAAATGGGGCGACGCAAAAACGGATCCTGATTGGAGCTGACAGCTGCCATGACAAACTGGCCAGGGGCGGCGCAGGCGGCAATCTTCGGCGCATGCAGCGTCAACAGAAAGAAGGAGGGCGCCAGTTGCCGCCGGATGAGAACAGTGGAAATTTCCTGGTACTTGGGCATGGAAAACGATACAACACCTTAATAAAAGGTCTTCGTAAAAGGGAGAGCAAAGATGGAGTCTTTTCTGTTGCTGTTTGTGGGGCTTGTCGGTGCGGCAATCGGTTCGTTTCTCAACGTGGTTATCCTGCGTTTGCCCACCAAGGATGCCTCCATCGTCTTTCCCGGCTCCCACTGTCCGCAATGCGATCATCCGCTGGCCTGGTACGACAACGTGCCGATCCTCAGCTTCATCTTGCTTGCCGGGAAATGCCGTTACTGCCGCAGCCCCATATCCTGGCAATATCCGCTGGTCGAATCGGCGATGGCCATTCTATCCATCTGTCTCTACAGACAGTTCGGCATCAGCCTGGAGATGGGCTACTATTTCCTCTTCACCGCCGCCCTTGTGGTTATCATATTTATCGATATCCGACATCAAATAATTCCGGACAGTATCAGCCTGCCCGGAATCGCCTTTGGATTTGCAGGATCGTTTTTTATCGACACCCTGACTTGGCAGCAGTCCCTGATCGGACTTTTGCTGGGCGGCGGCGTCCTGTACGCTATTGCCCTGATCCATTACATGCTCACCAAACGCGAGGGAATGGGCGGCGGCGACATCAAGCTTCTGGCCATGATCGGCGCATTTTTAGGATGGAAGAGCCTGCTCTATGTCGTGTTCTCAAGCTCGATACTCGGCAGTCTTGTCGGGGTGATTGTGATACTCAAGCGAGGCCAAGGCAAACAGACCCGCATTCCATTCGGTCCCTTTCTCGCCTTCGGCGCCCTCTCCTATCTGTTTTTGCATGAGCATATCATGGCTGGCTGGCACGCCTATCTGCAACTGCTCGGATGAGCACGCAATGGTGTGATGAAAAAACAGCTTGGATTTGTTTGCAAAAACATACCCGCCGTATTCACACAGCGACTCCGTCCGAAAGCTGATGGATGAATCGCAAGGTGCCGGCGCAGCATTTTCTTTGCATGAACAAAAAAACCCCCGCCGAAGCGGGGGTAAAAAAAACGTATGCACAAGAGAACGTCAGGCTTCGATTTCGTGGGTAACGCCAATGGCGATCTTGTAGAGAATTGTAAGAACAAAGAAGCCCGTGGCCCAAATACCGGCCGTGATCAACAATTCGTTCAGCGTGGGATAGTATTCCACGATCTCGTGGATAGGGGTCGGAACAAAGCCGCCCAGAACAAAGCCGATGCCCTTGTCCAGCCAGAACGAAGTGAAGATGCAGCCGCAACCGATCCCGAGCCACAATTCACTCTCTCGCCTGGTGTATGGATGTGCCAGCAGACAAATTCCGACACAGAAAAGGACCAGGAAGCCCCACATGAACGGAACAAGCCTGTTGTATTCATGTCCATGATGCGTCAAGCCCGAAAATAGATACTGCAAGGTATGCGTATGCCCCGGGATGTTTGAATAGTAGCCGACAAAAAACTCAAGGCTGAGGAAAAACATATTCAACAGTGCAGCATAGATGACGATAGTGACGATCTTGTCGATAGCCACCTTGCCGGCATCAAAATTGGCAACCCGCTTCAGAATCAGCGCCAGGATGACGATTAAAGCCGGACCTGCCGCAAAAGCCGATGCCAAAAACCGGGGGGCGATGATAGCCGACAGCCAGAAGTGCCGACCGGGCAGACCGCAATACAGCATAGCGGTAACCGTGTGGATCGAAATCGCAAACGGAATGGAAATATAGATGAACAGATAAATCCATTTCGGCGGCGGTACCTGTTTCCGTTCCGCCGTCAGGATGACCCAACCACAGAGGATATTCAAAAACAGGTAGCCGCACAAAACGCACATATCCCAGAACAGCATCGAGTGGGGCGTGGGATGCAACATGACGTTCAGGGCACGCAAAGGCTGCCCCAAGTCGGCCATGATAAACATCATGCACATCAGCAATGCCGCAATGGCCAGGAATTCCCCCAGAATGGTAATGCGGCCAAATGCCTTGAAATTGTGGACGTAGTAGGGGAGGACCAGCATAACCCCTCCGGCCGCGACACCCACAAGGAAGGTAAACTGCGAGATGTACAGTCCCCACGAGACGTCACGGGTCATCCCGGTCAGTGTCAGGCCGTGAAAATACTGTCGTAGATAGCAGAGAACGCCCACCGCGATAATAAAGCCGAGGAAGGCCAACCACATCCAGTAGTACTTATTTCCTTTGAGAGCTTTTTCAAACATGGGGACCTCACACAATATAAAAGACAGAGGGAAGAGTCCCAAGAGACGGGTTCCGCTGAACGGTATGATTTTCCTTCAGCATCTTCCGGATTTCAGAGTTGGGATCATTGAGGTCACCAAAGACCATAGCCTTGCTTTCTCCGCAAGCCTCGACACAAGCCGGCTGCTGACCGATATTGATACGTTCGGCGCAGAAATTACATTTTTCCACTACACCGCGCATTCTGGTAGGAAAGTCTCTGTTCAAATCGGTGATAAACGGGCGCGGATCGCGCCAGTTGAAGCTGCGGCTACCGTACGGACAGCCTGCCATGCAAAACCGGCAACCAATGCAGCGATGGTAATCCATGATGACCAACCCATCCTTGTCACGGAAGGTGGCCTTGGTCGGACAGACACGTACACAGGGCGCTTCATCGCAGTGGTTGCACATGATGGGCAGCTGATGCGTTGCCGTTACCTCGTCGCGGAACCGGGTCGGGCTTTCCGGAAATGCATTGTCGTACCCCGTCATCCAGACCCACTTGATTTCATCCCGCTTATCGGGAAAGGCGGGAACATTGTGGAATTGGTGGCAGGCTTGAACGATTTTTTCTCCCAGACTGGGATCCTGGTTGAATTTCCGGCAGTCAATGAGCATGCCGTAACGTTTGGCCGTCGGGTCGGCCTGCGAGCCCGTCCCGGGGACAGGCGCGTTCTGTTCAGGACTGGTCGATGCGTGCGCAAATCCCGAACCGGCGACAAGCCGGTCGGCTACGGCGGTCCCTCCCAGTCCGACCAACGTGGAGATGCCCGCTACCTTGAGGAAATTTCTTCTATTCGTATCCATTCTGTTTATCTCCTCCTTGGCCTTTACTCAACCGGCGCCAGGTGGCAATCCCAGCAATACGGGTCAACTGATGCATAAGTATGGCAGGGGTCACAAAACAGCGTCTTACTGGTATGACATTTCATACAGGTCAGCATCAGACTTTTCTGATAGTGTTTTCCGTCAAGCTCGAAGGTCGCCCGATCCTCATCACGCAGCATATCGTCACGCCACGTGTTGAGCAATTGCATGTGCTTCGCCCGAATTTCCTCAACCGGCAGCACGCAATTCTGGGCATCTTTCGGCAATACAGGCTGTGGCACCGACCCGGCAGAGCCGCGGTTGTACCAAACGGGTATCGTGACAAATAGGACGAATACAAGCAGTCCCACGATTATCTTACCGCTATCATACATCGCTCTTCCTCCATTCCTGCCGGTCTGTTAAACCAAGGTCCTGAGCCCTTCGGTCAGGTCTTGTCGTTGCTCACCATCGATCACCAAGGCATTGCCGACGAGTTCACTCAATCCGGCAACCTGCACCTCCGGCACCCAGTAGTCCATGAGCGTTGTGAGTGTTGCCCGATCAATGGCGCAGACGCAACCCAGCGTGTTGACGCCATGTTTTTCATGGACATACTTGACGGCATTAGCCCGGGGCAGGCCGGAACGCATGCGCAGTTCCATGATTTCGTCGGTATTGAGCGCCGTACCGGAACCGCAGCAGAATGTTTTCTCGCGGATCGTGTTTTCCGGCATCTCGTACCACTTTTCCACCACATGGTCGAGGATATACCGGGGTTCATCCAGAAGCCCCATGGCCCGGGCAGGGTTGCAGGAATCGTGGAAGGTCGCCACGACATGGGCGTTCCGGCTTTTGTCAAGCTTCAGCTTGTTGTTTTTGATCAGATCGGCAGTGAATTCCGAGATGTGTACCATCTTGGTGGATGCCGCATTCTCAAAAACCGTACCGGTCATCGGTGAGCGCGGCACCTCAAGAAAATCGGCCGGGCCGTTCATGGTATCCATGTACTGGTGAATGACGCGCCACATGTGGCCGCACTCGCCGCCGAGAATCCAGCGGACACCGAGACGTTTGGCTTCGGCATACATCTTGCCGTTGAGTTTCTTCATCATCTCGTTGGATGTGAACAACCCGAAGTTGCCGCCTTCCGAGGCATAGGTCGACCAGGTGTAGTCCAGGCCGATGGCCTCGAACAAAATCAGATAGCCCATACAGGTAAAAATACCCGGTTCGGCAAAGACGTCGGCAGAGGGGGTGATGAACAGGACCTCGGCCCCTTTCCTGTTGAAAGTGGGATTGACCTTGATTCCGGTCAGGCTTTCGACATCATCGCAGAGAAACTCGACGTTACCCTTGAAGGCCTGAGGGGTCAGGCCCATATGGTTGCCGGTCCGGTTGGAATTGGCAACCGGTTCCATGGCCCAGTTGATCCCCAACCCGAGCAGGTGCAGGAGTTCCCGCAACATCATCGTGATCTCTGCGGTATCGATACCGTAGGGACAGAAAACAGAACATCGCCGACATTCCGTGCACTGGTAGGCGTACATGAACCATTCTTTGATGACCTCGATGGTCAACTCGCGACCACCGGCCAGACGCCCCAGAATCTTGCCGGCCTTGGTAAAGTTGCCGCGATAGATGGAGCGAAGCAACTCTGCACGCAGCACGGGCATGTTTTTGGGATCACCGGTACCCAGAAAGAAGTGGCACTTGTCGGCACAGGCCCCGCACCGGACACAACAGTCCATAAAAATCTTCAGGGAACGAAAACGGTCCAGCCGATCCGCCAGTCCCTGCAGGATGATCTCCTTCCAGTTCTCCGGAAGTTTCCAGTCATCATCTTCAGGGGACCACTCGCGGGCATTGGGAAAGCTTACGCCTTTCTGGCTGTCCAAATACCCGAGAATCTCAGGCTTCGTGGGATAGGCGTAATTCCCAGGCTTAAATACGGTAGGCACATCCATCCAGTCTTTGGTTGGAATGGAGCCTGTCATCAGCGAAGGTCCCTCGGCAACACTTCTTGCCAGCTTATCTACCTTTACGACTGCCATTGCTCTATCCTTATACTCTTGAGTTATCCAGCATTAGTCGTTTGCCGTGGTTGGCAACCCTTTCTCTACAGGAATTCCCTGCTCTATCATATCTTCACGGAACTCGTCCTCATAGCTTGCATAAGAATGCGGCTCGATATCCGGATTCCATGGATTGATATGGCGCTTCATGCGTGAGTCGTTGATCATGTTTCGGGTCGGGCTGAGGAAAACGCCGCCCAAATGCATGAGCTTGCTGAAAGGAAAATAGACCATCAAAACACAGACCAAGAAAATATGGATATAGAACAGGGTACCAATCTCGCCCGCTATCGTCGGACGGAAGGTCGTCAAGCCAAACGCCAGCTGTTTGATGACATTGATATCGATATCGGTACGAACGAAATACCGCATCAGGATGCCGGTAAAGGCAATACCCAAGATAAGAAACAGCGGGAAATAGTCATTCGCCAGGGAAACATACCGGACCTGGGGGTTGATCAGACGTCGCCCAAAAAGGCAGAGCAAGGCCAGCACCAACGTCACATCGGTGATGTACATCAACGGAGAGCCGATCTCCAGAAGGGAGTCAACGGTCTCGACAAAAGCGACACAGCCGGGCACAGGGTCCAAAAACAGCCGCATGTGGCGAATAATGATCACCAGAAAACTGTAGTGAAAAACAATGCCGAACAACCAGAGCCATTTGCTGGATTCGTAGGTCACCTTGGGGCCGTCATAAACGGTCGACTTGGTGTTACGCCACAGAGAACGAAAAAAGAAAATTTCCAGAATCATTCTTCCGATGACCTGTCCCGTCGTCGACGGAGCCTCCAGCTTGTCCTGCTTGATCCAAGGCAACGAGTATCCCTGACCGCAGGTCGTCGGAATCCGGAACGGCACCGGCGACTTGGCCCACTGGATAACCCGATAGCAGAAGCCCCCCAAAAACAGGGCCAAGGCTAAATAGGGAATCACAACGCCAAACAGATATTGCATTCCCGGTATCTGCACGAGGATCAGCGGAATCAACATCAGGGCAATTACTGCCGCAAAAGGGAAGGCGTACTTCATTGGTCACTCCTTCGCGTTCGTTGAACTGTAACTTCGAGCCAAGTTACGATAAAGGCCGGAAATACGCTTCAAATACTCCCGGTTTTGAAGCTCCGGCCGGTCACGCTCACTGTTTACGAGAAGCGGTCTCCTCGGCTGTCTGCCGGAACCGCGCCGAAGGGCATCCCCCATCGGTCAGAATATAATTGCCGCTTTTCAATTCCCGAATGCGGTTACGATACAGTTGCTCCCTGCACTGGGAATAGATATCGAAGGCCAACAGCGCCATTCGTTCAATCACCAGATCCAGCTCGTCCATGGCGGAGGCAAGCGGCAAAGTCGCCTTGTCGCCGGAGAAAACCTGCCGGACAATCCATTTGAGTTCAAGAAACGGCGCAACCGCCTGAGCGGCGGTAAATTCCTGCACCGCCCTGATACGAATAACCTGATCCAGCGGCCGGACAAACATGTCGTTCTCCGCCCCGGTGCGCACAAGCTCAAAAAGCTGCCTGAGCCCTGACGAAATCGTGCTGCCGACCGGATTGGCAAACGGATCCTTCGACTGTTTAAAAAAGCCGGGCGCGGCGTAGCTGTCCAAGGTGCGCTCGATCCAGAGCGCCACGATTTCTTCCTGCTTTTGCGTCAAAGCTGCATTCAGGTCCATGTCACCGCTTCTGTTTTGTCTGCTCGGCACTCAGGCATCCATGGATAATTATTCCAATATATCAACAAGCTCGCCCTCTACCGAGAATGAATGGGTATTCAGACGAATTTGGTCTAGCATGATTGCTGATTTGTTTCAATAAAAATTTATCGAGGAGTCGCGCGCGAGCCATCCCGGCTGGTTTCTTTCTCCAGCAAGAAAAGCGCAACCTGAATGTAGGGATCTGTTTTCACGAGCTCTTCCAGCTTTTTCTCGCGCGGCGGAGCCTCTTCATCCTCCTCGTCTTCCTGCAACAGTCCCGCGGCCATGGCCTCTTTTCGGGCGTTCGCGGTCTCCTGCCGTTCCTGCCACATCGCGTCGAGCGATACGGTGATATTGGTCTGCTCGGATCGTATTTTGGCCTTTTCAGTCTCCCGGGCGATCTTCTGAAAGGCGCTGCTGCTCTCAACCCACCGGTGTCCGGCTCGCTGCGCCTGGTCGACAGGTATGCGATACCCCTTCCACGGGGAGTAGCGCACAGCCTGCACCTGATCCCAGGGAAGCGAGTAGTCCATATATTTCTCTCCTGATTCCAAGTAGTTGAACACCGAGGGAACCACCAGATCGGGCTCAACCCCCTTGTATTGGGTCGAACCGCCGTTGATACGGTAGAACTTCTGGATGGTCAACTTCAAGGCGCCCAGGTCGTCGTGACGTTGCAGGTGCCACAGCGGCAGGTTGCTGTTCAGATCCATCATCGCCTGCACCGTCCCCTTGCCATGGGTGTGGTCGCCGCCGATCACAAAACCGCGACCATAATCTTGCAGGGCCGCCGCCAAGATCTCCGAGGCCGAGGCACTGAACTGGTTAACCAGAACAATCAGCGGGCCGTCGTACAGTACGCTGGGGTCGTCGTCCTCCAGGATGCGCAAGGTATTCTGCGCATCCTTGACCTGGACCACCGGACCTCCGGGCAAAAAAAGACCGGAAATCTGCACGGCGTCGGCCAGAGCGCCGCCGCCATTGTTGCGAAGATCGAGAATGAGCCCCCTGATCTTCTGCTGCCGGAGTTTTTTGAGCTCGGCAACGGTGTCGTCGGTAACGTTGCGGACCTCCTCTCCTGCGCTCTGAGCCGAGAAATCCCGGTAAAAACTGGGAATGCGCAGGTATCCGATCATGCCCGAATCAACCGGGACCACCGTGGACTTGGCGTAGGTTTCCTCAATCCGCACCACATCGCGAATAATCGGGATCACCAGCCTGGTCCCGTCCGGTTTCTGAACGGTCAGCCGCACCTCGCTCCCCTTAGGGCCGCGAATATAATCGACAGCCTCGCGGATACGCATTTCCGAAATCTCCACCGGCTCGCCGCGCCGCTCGCCAACGGCAAGAATGGTATCTCCCACCTGAAGCTGTCCCTGTTTTTCCGCTGCGCTGCCAGGAATGATGCGGATGACCTTGATGCGGCCGTCATCCTCCCGTAACATCGCGCCGATCCCTTCCAGAGAGCCGCTCATCTGAATATCGAAATCTTCCTTCGAGGACGGAGCCATGTAGTTGCTATGCGGATCAAAGGCGCGGGCAACGGCATCGAAATACCGGTCGTAATGGTCCTGGCGGGACTGCTGAAGCAGGCGATTGAGTGCACGATGCGTCCGTTCGCGCACCTTGTCGATCGCGCCCTTCAGTTCGGCCGGATGCCGTTTTGGATCGATATCCTTGCGTGCAAGGGGTTCTTTCAGGTTCTTCTCCGCTCCTTTTTTCCCTTTCTCTTCAAGACTGTCGAAGTAGGTTTCAAGCACCTGCATTTTCAGCATCAGCCGCCAGCGTTCCCGCAGCGCCTGCATATCGGCGGCAAAAGCGAGCTTGTCCGGCTTGATTTCGAGGTATTCCTCCTTCCCGGGGTCGATCCGGCCCTGAAGGATCGAATCGATCATCGCATCGACCTGGCGGATTCGCTCATTGAGTATCTGCATGCCCGCATCGGGCAGAAGCACCCGTCCCTGACTCAACTCATCGTCCACATGGGTTGCAAAGGCGTTGAGCTGGTCGATATCGGATTGCAGCAGGAACCGTTTCCTCGGATCAAGCTGCTTGAGATACAGCGTGAATGCCTTGCGCGACAGGGCGTCGTCCAGCGGCTGGTGACTGAAATGCTGTGCGGGAAGCTGCTGACTGAGGATCAGGGCGATCATCTGGTTGCGTTCCTTGTCGAACGGTTGCGACACCGCCTTTTTGGCGAGCGCACCTGTCGGCGTCAGCAGCAGAAAAAAGAGCAGGACTGCGGCCCAGACGGGCAGACGGCGAAAAGAGGCGGGATGGTGATGGAATGTCATGGCGTCGGATCCGAAAGTCCGCAAAAGAGGGGAGATGAAAGGTCAGGAACGACCATGCGCCGGACCGGGTCAAAAAGGACTGACGATCTTGTCCGCTCCGGCCATGGTGCTCATAATTTCGTGCATATTGGAAATCTGTCCGACCTGAATGGCTGACTTGAGCTGGAAAAAGTCGAGACAGGCGCCGCAGGCAAGAATCTCGACACCCCGCTCCTGGAGGGCCTTGAGAGCATCGAGTGCGCCGGACTCGGTGGTCACCAGCTTCACTCCGCCGTTGTACAGGACAATTTTCCGGGGCAGGGGCTCGACATCCTTGATGGTCTGGACATAGGTTTGCATCAGGGCCCAGCCCAACTCTTCACTCCCCCGTCCCATGGTATCGGAGGAAATGACATAGATCATTTTCGCCGCGGCATCAAGCGCACAGGTAAAGTCGGCAGCGGTAAAAGCCCCGGGAGCCGCCTGCTCGCCGGCGCGGATGTGAATGCGGACCGTCTTCCCACCCGGCAGCGTTTCACAATCGGCATGACACCCCTGGGTTGCGGCAAAACGAAGGATATTGTTTTGCGCCGCCTCGTTGTCAACAAGCACTTCAAGGGACGTAGCTCCCTGATCAAGCGCCTCTTTGGTGCGCAACACAGGTTGAGGACAGGGAAGGTCGGTGCAATCGAGAAGGATGGACATGGCGCGCTCGCTCGGGAAAAACAGCTTACAGAACAATCTCCTGCTGTTCGCGGGCAAAGAAAACATGCATGCCGCCCCAGTCAGCCGGATTGCAGTAGGTAGCCGTCATGGCGTCCAGTTCGTCGTCGCTGCGGACCGGATCATGGTGAAACAGGGCGAGCTGCTTGACCCCGGCGCGGCCGGCGGCGGCGATTGCGTCCTCAATCGGGGTATGTCCCCAGCCGATCTTGCCCTTCTCGTATTCGGCCCGGGTGTACTGGGCGTCGTGCACCAGCAGGTCCGCCCCCTGAAAAAACTGCTCCAGCAGCAGATTTTGCTCCCGCGCCGCCTCTTCTCCTTCCTGGGCCATCAACTCGTCATAGTTGGGGTCCTGGGGGTCGGAGATGAACAGGTTGCGAAACGGTTCCGTATCGTAAGCAGTGCAAAACACCGCGCCGCGATAGGTGAACCGATAGCCGAGCGTGGTAATCGGGTGATTGATGATGGTCGTGGACAGGACGATGCCGTCCCCCAGATCGATGAAGGGATCTTCCTTGAGACGCTGGTACGTAATCGTTCCGCTGAGCTCGCCCATATCGACGGGGAAATACCGGTACTTCATCTGGCCGCCGACCACGGCCTCCAGCGGCTCGTCCTCATAGGTCACCGGCCCGAAAACCTGAATCTGCGCGCCGGGGATATAGGCGGGCACAAAAAAGGGAAACCCCATGATGTGGTCCCAATGGGTGTGACTCAGATAGATGGAGGTGCGCAGCGGGCCCCTGGGCAGATCGTGGGCCATCATGAAGTTGCCCAGTTCCCGGATCCCCGAACCCGCATCGATGATGATGTGCCGGTTGACTTCGGGAAAACGCAGCTCTATGCAGGCGGTATTGCCTCCATACTTCATCGTGTGCGGACCGGGGCACGGGATGGAGCCCCGCACCCCCCAGAATTTGACATGCATCATATGGCGACCCCGCAGGCGCAGACAAAACCGACACCTGCCGCTCAGATTTGAAGAAAAATTTCCGCCTTGGTGATTTCCTCGTCAACGGTTTCCTGTAGTCGCACCAGAGTCTCCCACTCCAGTCCACACCACTCCAGCAACAAGGGCAGCTGTGTCGCATCCGGAAAACGATTGCCGGAATAGCCGATATCAAAAAGACAGACATAGAAATCGGCCAGGGCCACGATGGCGACCAGGCGACGATATTCCGGATCGGCCTCCGCAGGGGCGTGATGGTGCTGCATGACCGCGGTGATGGCCGCGTTCAACTTCCAGCGCACGGCAATCTCGCCGCCGACGACCGCATGATCGATGCCCAGCAGTTCATTTTCAAGGGAAGACAGCGGGCTCTGCGTGGCCGATGCCTGGCGGATCACCTCATTATAGGTGTTACCCAGCGGGATTTTTCCCAGATCATGAAGCAGACCGGCAACAAAAAACTCTTCCCGCTCGGCGGCCGGCAATCCGCATTCCCCGGCCAGCAGCTTGGCCAACACCCCAACGCCGATGGAATGGGTCCAAAAATTTTTGATCGGCAACATTTTGGACCGGTCGCTGCGGTTCACGGTCTGGACGATGGTACTCGACAGGGCCAGATTCTTCACGGTATTGAGCCCGAGCATGATAATTGCCCGGGTCAGCGAGGTGACCTTGTTCGCCAGAGAATAGTAAGCGGAATTGATCAGCTTGAGAACCTGACCGGTCAGGACCGGGTCCAGCGAGATCACCCTGTTGAGATCATTGGCGGGCGGATCGGGCTGACTACAGATTTCCAGGACCTTGGCGACAGCGGTGGACAGACTGGGAAGCTTATCGACGACAGCGCGGATGCGCTCAAGTTGTTTCTGTTGGTGATCCATTGCGCCACGTCCCGAACGGACAAAATCGATAAAAGGTCGAAACACTGTGGCCGATCATCTTAAATGAAGCGGGTGGGGAGGTCAAGAGGAGGGGTGCATCCGGCCCGTCAACAGGTGTGTTTCACCAAAAAATCACGCACCATCTCTTCCATCAGATCCAGCTGGGTCCGGTCGGTCTCGTGAATCTGAATCCAGACACAACGCTGAAAGGCCCGGTACAGATCGGGAGGCACCAGAAGTTTCAATGCCACCAGATCGGCGTCTCCGCCTCCGGAAGACACAGCCTGATCAGAGCCGGGCATGATAGGCCACCACATCCTGATAGCGCAGGTCCGTCCCCCCGAAAATGTCCAGCGCGGACCCAACGGTGACGTCGATCTTCCCTCCGCCGCTGGTCCGAATTTCTTCAAGATCGGCAAAGGAGCGAACCCCGCCGGCATAGGTGGTAGGCAACGGTGTGGACGCGGCCAGCACGGCCAGCAGGCGACTGTCGATGCCACAGCACTGCCCCTCCACATCAACGGCATGGACGAGGAACTCGTCGCAGAACGCGGCCAGACGCCCCAACGTATCGCTATTGACGGCAAGATCGGTGAACTTCTGCCACCGGTCGGTCACGACATAGTAGTGCCCGTCACCGCGCCGGCGGCAACTGAGATCCAGCACCAGCCGCTTTGCCCCGATCCGTTGCCGGAGTTGCTCCAGGCGGTCGAAATCAAGCATACCGTCATGGAAGACCCAGGAGGTGACGATGACGTGGGAGGCCCCCCGGTCAAGCCAGGTTGCGGCATTGTCTCCGGTGATACCGCCGCCGACCTGGAGCCCGCCGGGCCAGGCGGCCAGCGCCCGTGCGGCGGCCTTCTCATTGCCGGGACCGAGCATGATCACATGACCGCCGACAAGCCCGTCGCCCCGGTACAGTTCGGCGTAGTATTCGGGCGGCAAGGTGGAGGAAAAGTTGGTTTGCAGCCGGGCGCCGTCCTCGGTCAGCGTCGAACCAACGATTTGCTTGACCTGCCCCTCATGCAGATCGATGCACGGTCGAAAACGCATGGCGTCTCTCAAAAATGAAAAGGGGCTGCCGGCACGCGCCCGCAGCCCCGGATCATCGGGGAATCCGGTCACATTTCCTTGACCATCATGGTGGTGGGATCCAGCCGCAGTCCCCTGCCTCCCTGAACCAGCTCGCCGTCGTTGCGGATGATGTCGAGCTGGATGGTGGAATCGGCCTCGGGCCTGAGCAGGATGATGGTATCAAAAAGATCATCGATCTCATGACAGGGCGCCGGTACCCCGGTCGGAGAAACCCGCGCGTCGCCACGATGACTGATAGCCGAAAACCAGGTCTGCATCCCCATGGTTTCCATCAGATTCTTCAGGTCTTCCAAGGCTTCCCGATCGGTCTCCACGAAGTTGAAGCCATCGATGATCAGGCAGTTCGGACGAAAAATATCCTGCAAAACCAGATCGTTGAGCCGTTCCTCCAGGCGAGTCCGGCTGAACGCCGAGACGTTGAAGGTCATGATCATGCGGTTACGGGCCACCAGGTCGGTCAGCTCCTGTTGCTGGCTGTTGCTGTAGTCCTGGACAATCAGGCTCAGAATATCACTGTACCAGGTCTTGGTCTTTTCGATGGACTCGCCGATACTGACATGAATAACCTGCTTGCCGCGCAGGATTGCATCCAGGGCAATCTGAACCAGAAGAGCTGTTTTTCCCAAGCCCGCACGGGCCATGATCAACCCCATCTGATTGTTTGCTCCGTTCATGTCCAAAACCCGGAGCGGGTTTTGCTGCACCAGTGGTTCGTATCCCATAATTTCCACCTCTTGACGATTCAACCGCATTGACTGTTCCTGTCAGACAGTGCCGGATCAGGCTTCCTTTTTCTTGGCCTCGAAGGCCTTGATCAGTTCGTCGGCGACCCCCTTGGGAACCTGCTTGTAGGTCGCGAACTCCATGGTAAACTCCGCCTTGCCCTGCGTCAGGGAACGGAGCGTCGTCGAATACCCAAACATTTCCGCCAGCGGCATCTCCGCTTCAACCACGGTATAGTTCCCTTCCTCGAAGGTGCCGATGATCACCCCGCGCCGCTGGTTCAGGCTGCCCATGACCGCTCCCTGGAATTCGGACGGCCCCTCGACCGCAACCTTCATGATCGGCTCCATGATGACCGGGGACGCCTTGCCGTATCCCTGACGAAATGCGCTCAGGGCGGCGAGCTGGAAGGCGACGTCCGAAGAGTCGACCGCGTGGTAACTGCCGTCGTTGATCGCCACCCGGATACCTGTGATCGGGGCGCCGATCAACGTACCCTTTTCCATCGCTTTCTGGAACCCCTTGTCGCAGGAGCCGATAAATTCCCGCGGAATGACGCCGCCGACGATCTGATCGACAAACTCATAGGGACCTTCCGCAAACGGCTCAAGGAAGCCCGCGACCCGCCCATACTGACCGGAACCGCCGGTTTGTTTCTTGTGGGTGTAATCGAAAGCAGCCTGCTGGGTGATGGTCTCCCGGTAGGCGACCTGCGGCGCGCCAATCTCGACCTCGGCCTTGTATTCCCGCCTCATCCGTTCGATGTACACTTCAAGATGCAGCTCACCCATGCCGGAGATGATGGTTTCATTGGTCTCCGCGTCGACATAGGTTTTGAAGGTGGGGTCTTCCTTGGTGAAACGGTTGAGCGCCTTGGACATGTTGATCTGCGCCTTGTTGTCCATGGGCCTGATCGCCAGGGAAATAACCGGGGCGGGCACATGCATGGAACTCATGGACCAGTTCAGTCCGGGACTGCAGAAGGTGTCGCCGGAGGCGCAGTCGATGCCGAACAGGGCCACGATATCGCCGGCACCGGCTTCCTCGATGTCCTCCATATCGTTGGCGTGCATGCGCACCAGCCGGCCGACCTTGGTCTTTTTCCCGGTCCGGGTATTGATGATGGTGTCGCCCTTTTTGATCATCCCCTGATAGGTGCGAATATAGGTGATCTGTCCATAGCGGCCGTCCTCCAGCTTGAAGGCCAGGGCGGCCAGCGGGTCGGTTGGGTCGTTGCTGACCTTGATTTCAGCCTCGTCATTATCCAGATCAAGCGCGATATTTTCAATATCGGTGGGCGAGGGCAGGTAGCTGTTGACCGCATCAAGCAGTAACTGGATGCCCTTGTACTTGTAGGCGGAGCCGATCATCACAGGGGTCAGCTCCAGGCTCAGGGTACCGCGCCGGATCGCATCGTGGATCAACGCTTCGGGAATCTCCTTCTCCTCGAGCATCGCCTCCATCAGTTCGTCGGAAAACATGGACACCGCGTCCAGAAGTTCTTCCCGCTTGATCTCGGCCTCATCTTTCAGCTGTTCGGGAATCTCCTCGTAGCGGACCTGCTGCCCCTGATCACCGTCAAAATACACCGCCTTCATGCCGATCAGGTCAATCATGCCCTCCAGGTCGCTCTCCAGCCCGATGGGCAGTTGCAGCATAACCGCATTCAGATCGAGCTTGTCGCGGAGCTGCTGGGTAACGCGGAAAGGATTGGCTCCTGTCCTGTCGCACTTGTTGATAAAGGCGATCCGGGGCACCTTGTAGCGGGTCATCTGTCGATTGACCGTAATCGACTGGGACTGTACCCCGCCGACCGAACACAGGATCAGCACTGCACCGTCAAGCACGCGCAGGGCCCGCTCGACCTCGATGGTGAAGTCCACGTGACCGGGTGTGTCGATGATATTGATATCGTAATCCTTCCAGGAGCAGTAGGTTGCCGCCGACTGGATGGTGATGCCGCGCTCCCGCTCCAGATCCATGGAGTCCATAGTCGCGCCGACGCCGTCCTTGCCCCGCACCTCATGCACAGCGTGAATGCGCTGGGTGAAAAACAGAATTCGTTCGGTCAGGGTGGTTTTGCCCGAATCGATATGGGCACTGATCCCGATGTTGCGTACGTTGGCCAAATTTTTTTTCATAACGCGTTCCTTAGTTCCCGCTTTCTGTCACATCGCATCCCGTCACTCCGACAGGCAGCCGAGCCGGAAGGCCCGGCAAACAGACAAAATAAAAATGGAGCTACAGCATATCCTGCAACTCCATGCGCAATACGATAACGGTACTGCCCCGGAGTCGAAGCAAACAGACCCCGGTCTCCTCACCCTCCCAAGGGAATGACCGGCAAACCTGCGTATATCGCCACGAAAAGGATTGCCTACAGCAAAGTTTGATAAATCCGTTTTTTATAATATACGAGGCTATCCAGGTCAATATTTTTTTACGCGATCCCCACCAAACCCCGCATGCCCGCCAGTGGCCCGAAGCACCGCCCGGTTTCCCGCGCCCCTGTTCGGGAACACCTTGCGCAAGCGATGCGGGATAGTGTATCACAAGGGCCTTATACTTTCCCGCCGCCTTTATGCGGCAAGGGCAAGCAAAACAACAGGAAAACACAGTCCGCCCCGGCGACGGCACGAGGAGACCGGCATGGGATTTCGTTGCGGCATTGTCGGCCTGCCCAATGTGGGCAAGTCCACCATTTTCAACGCATTGACCGCGGCTGCGATTGCTGCGGAAAACTATCCGTTTTGCACCATCGAACCCAATATCGGTATCGTGCCGGTTCCCGACGAACGCCTGGACCGTCTGGCCGCGCTGGCTCACTCCCGAAACAGGGTCGCCACCCAGATGGAATTCGTCGACATCGCCGGACTGGTCAAAGGCGCCAGCCAGGGGGAAGGGCTGGGCAACCAGTTTCTCGGCCATATTCGCCAGGTCGACGCGATTGTCCATGTGGTGCGCTGCTTCGACGACGACAAGGTGGTCCATGTCGACGGCTCTGTCGCTCCCCTGCGCGACCGCGAAGTGATCAACATGGAGTTGATGCTCGCCGACCTTGACACCGTCGACAAGCGGCTGGCCAAAACCCGCAACCAGGCCAAGTCCGGAGACAAGCGACTTCTGGCCGAGGTCGAATTTTTGAGTACTGTGCGCGAACAGCTGGATCAGGGACGGCCGGTTCGCGCCCTGGCAGCGGATGCCCCCCCCCTGCAACGGGAGCTGCTGCGCGAACTCTGTCTGCTCACCGACAAACCCGTGCTCTACGTGGCCAACGTCAGCGAGGCGGACCTGGCCGCCGGCAACCGCTACGTCGAGCAGCTGGGCCGGGTCGCTGCGGAGGAGGGGTCTGGGCTGGTGATGATCTCCGGGGCGATCGAACAGGAGCTGAGCCGGCTGAGCGCGGAGGAACAAGGCGAGTTCCTGGCTGACATGGGCATGAACGAACCGGGACTGCACCGGCTGATTCGGGCAGGATACGAACTCCTCGGGCTCATCACCTTTTTCACCGTGGGCGAGAAAGAGACCAAGGCCTGGACCATCAAAAAGGGCACGAAGGCCCCCGGTGCGGCAGGCAAGATTCATTCTGATTTCGAGCGCGGGTTCATCCGGGCCGAGGTGATCGCCTACGACGATTACATCGCCTGCGGCTCCGAGGCCGCGGCCCGCGACCGGGGACTCATGCGCTCGGAGGGCAAGGAGTATGTGGTGGCGGACGGCGACTGCATCCTGTTTCGTTTCAATGTCTAAGGCAATGTCTAACCGTGATGCCGCAAAAACACCCCCTGTCGCAATGAAGGAGGAGCTCCGATGACAGCGGTCGTCAAACATATTTTTGTCGCCAACCTGAGCGCGGGGCAGCAGGTGCGGGACATTTTTCTGGTGGCAAGGAAAACCCTGGCCGAAACCAAGGCGGGACGCCCTTACCTGGCCCTGACCCTGATGGATCGGACCGGCGAGATCGAGGCCCGGGCCTGGGACAATGCCGTGGCCCTGGCGGCCCTGGCGGACGAGGGGCAGTACATTCTGGTCCAGGGCGTGGTTCGACCGTTCCGGGAGCAGATGCAGCTGGGGATCGCCGGCCTGCAGCCGGTGGCTGACCAGCATGTCGACCCGGCCGACTTCATGCCTGCCGGCACCCGTTCTCCGGAGGAAATGGCCGCCGAACTGGAAGCGACTCTGGCCGGCATCGGCGACCCGCCGCTTCAGACCCTGTTGCGCACCCTTTTCCAGGGAGAAACCCTGCACCTCTTTCTCCGCGCTCCGGCGGCCAAAAAACTCCATCACGCCTACATCGGCGGTCTGGCGGAACACAGCCTGTCCGTGGCAGCCATGGCACACCGCACCGCCGCCCAGTATCCGCTGGTTGAACGGGACATGCTCGTTGCCGGCGCACTGCTGCACGACCTGGCCAAGATCGAGGAATTTTCCTTTGCCCGGCCGCCCTTCTCCTACACCACTCGCGGCCGCCTGGTCGGTCACCTGGTGCTGGGCGCGGAGATGGTGACCCGGGCCGCCGCCCAGGTTGACGGCTTTCCGCCCGATCAGCTCGACCGGCTGGTCCACATGGTGCTCAGTCATCACGGCCAGTACGCCTATGGCGCCCCGGTTCTTCCCATGACCCCCGAGGCCATCGCCCTGCACCATCTGGATGATCTGGACGCCAAGATGCACTTCATGGAGGAGATTCGGAGCAAAATGGGCGGAACAGGATGGCAGTGGACCGATTACCAGCGCCATCTCGAACGCTATCTGTACCTGCGGGCGGGCGGACCTCCTGAAAACACCCTGCCGCCGGATACCGTCGACGGGGAATGGCCATCCTCCGAAGAAGAGGAGCCGGAGCCCGCACCTCCGCCGCCCAAGCCCGACTCCCGGCAGCAATCCCTGTTCTGAGCTTCCCAACCATGACCTTTTCCCCGGTTCTCGGACAAACCAAGGCCCTGACCCTGCTGGAGCGGGCCCTGCACAGCGAACGCCTGGCCCACGCCTACCTCTTTGCCGGACCGGACGGTGTCGGCAAAACCACCACGGCCCTGGCCATGGCAGGCGTTTTACTGTGCCGGGATCCCAAGGAAAGCCGGGCCTGCGGCCACTGTCCCGGTTGCCGCAAACTGGCATCGGACAACCATCCCGACCTGCTCCATATCCGGCCGGACGGCACGGCAATCAAGATCGACCAGATCCGGGAGTTGAAAAAAGCCGTCGCTTTTCCGCCCTTCGAGGCCCGATGGCGCGTCGTCCTCCTCGAGGATATCCACACCATGCGACGGGAAGCGGCCAACAGCCTGCTCAAGCTATTGGAAGAACCGCCCGCCGGGAACATCCTGCTGCTCGTGGGCAATGCGCTGGGAAGCCTGCCGGAAACCATTGTCTCGCGCTGTCAGGTCATTCCCTTCGTCCCCCTGCCCCTGGCCCTGGCCACAGAAGTCATCCTGCGACATCGGCCGGAGTGCGGCACAGCAGACGCCCAGGCCCTGGCAGCGCTGACCGACGGCTGTCCCGGTCAGGCCCTGGCGCTGGAGGCGGACGGGGTGCTGGCCCTGTACAGGCGGGTTGTCCACGCACTGGACCATCTGCCCAAAACCCGGGCGGAGCGGGTCGAGACCGCCCTGGCCCTGGCAATCGAGCTGGCAGCGCCGTCCCAGGACATGGAGCTGTTCCTGTCCCTCTTGCGCATCCTGCTCAAAGACACCCTGGCGGCACACGCCCTCGGCTCCGGGTACGCCGTCTTGCCCGAAGCGAAGCGGGCGAAAGAACGCTGGAACTTTCAACAGGTTTCTGCTAAGCTACTTAGTCTTGACTTGGCGGAACACGCCCTTTCCAGAAACTGCAACCGAGGGTTGACCAGCGAAGTCCTCCTTCTGGATCTCTTCGACTGCAGCGCCTCGCATCCCCCACTGCCATGACACTCCCGCACAGCGGACAGGAACCCGACAATCATTTGCCGCCCGAAGAGCGCGAGGACGAAGAGAACCTCACCCGGCTGTACACCGTCCGTTTCCGGGAACAGGGACAGGAGCACACGGCCGGAGCGCATCTGGAAAATCTGGTTCCCGGCGATCAGGTCATGGTTCGGACAGACCACGGCCCCGAACCGGCTGTCGTGCTCAACCGGATCGGCCGACCCATTTCTGACATCCTCCAGCGTCCCCTGCACTACCGGATTCAGCGCCTCCTTGAAAACGACGAGCGCGACCAGTACGAACGACTGCCCGAGCTGGAACGCAACGCCTTTCGTCTGTGCCGCCGGCATATCGACAGGATGGGGTTACCCATGCACCTGGTCCGGGTCGAGCGTTTTTTCAGCGGGGCCAGGCTTATCTTTTACTTCACGGCAGAAAGCCGGGTCGATTTCCGCGAACTGGTCAAGGTTTTGGCCCAGGAGTTCCGGACCCGGATCGAGATGCGGCAGATCGGCGTCCGTCACGAAACCAAGATGACGGGAGGGCTGGGCATCTGCGGCCGCGAACTGTGCTGCTCCTCGTTCCTCAATACCTTTGACTCCGTGTCCATCAAGATGGCCAAGGCGCAGGACCTGCCCCTCAATCCCGCAAAAATTTCCGGCCTCTGCAACCGGCTGTTGTGCTGCCTGACCTACGAATACGAAACCTACAGGACCATGAAAAAAGGGATGCCCAGGGTAGGACGGCAGATCCTGGTTGACGGCCGCGCCTATCAGGTCGTCCGGCAAATCCCGCTGCAAGGGCAGGTGGCGGTGATTTCCGGCGATGGCGTGGAGCGCCTGCTGACCGAGGACGAATGGCGCGGTGCCGAGGCGATGCCCAAGCCGACGCCACGCAAAAAAAGCGGTGAAAAGACATCCCGCCCGCACCGTGGGTCCCAGCCCAAAACCGTGCAGGACGATAGGCAAAACGACTAATCCGGAACCGGAACCGGCCTCCCGCCGGACCGATCCACAACCTTTGGCAGGTTCGGTATGCCCACCTATGTGACGACACCCATTTACTATGTCAATGCCATGCCCCACCTGGGACATGCCTACACCACGATCATCACCGACGCCTACAGCCGATTCCGCCGTCTGGAAGGCGATACGGTCCGCTTTCAGACGGGCACCGACGAGCATGGCGAGAAGATTGCCGATGCCGCCGCCAAGGCCGGGAAAACGCCCCGGGAGTATGCCGACCGCATCGCGGAAACCTTCCGCGCGACCTGGCCGCTGCTCGATGTTCAGCCGGACCGCATCATCCGGACCACCGATGCCGACCATGTCCGTACCGTTCAGGAAATCCTCCAAAAGGTCCACGATCAGGGCGACATCTATTTCAGTGCATATTCGGGACTGTACTGCAAGGGGTGCGAGCGTTTCCTGACCGAAAAAGAGCTGGTGGACGGACAGTGTCCCGACCACCAAACCGCACCCACGCCGATCACCGAGCAGAACTATTTTTTCCGGATGTCCCGCTACCAGGACTGGCTGATCGACCACATCACAACGCACCCGGAGTTCATCACCCCGGAGCGGTATCGGAACGAGGCCCTGTCCTTTCTCAGCGAGCCGCTGGAGGATCTGTGCATCTCCCGGCCGACCTCCCGGCTGACCTGGGGCATTCCCCTGCCCTTTGACGACCGCTTCGTGACCTATGTCTGGTTCGACGCCCTGATCAACTATCTCACCGGGATCGGTTACCCGGATGCTCCGGAGTTTTCCACGTTCTGGCCAGTGGCCGAGCATGTCATCGCCAAGGATATCCTCAAGCCGCACGCCATTTACTGGCCCACCATGCTGCGCGCCATGGGAATCGAACCGTACCGGCGACTGCACGTGCATGGCTACTGGAACGTGAATGCCGCCAAAATGTCCAAATCCCTGGGGAACGTAATCCGGCCCAAGGAGCTGGTGGACACCTACGGCACCGACACGGTCCGCTATTTCCTCCTGCGGGAGATGCATTTCGGGCTGGACTCCTCCTTCTCCGACGACGCCGTTCTGGCCCGACACAATGCCGATTTGGCCAATGATCTGGGCAACCTGTTTTCCCGCTCCCTGACCATGATCGGCAAGTACGCCGACGGCAAGATACCGCCGTACGATCCGGCCGTCCCCTTGACCAACGATGACCGGGAACTGATGGCCGCCCTGCCCGCCATGATCGCGCAGTATCGGGAGCAGATGAACGGCTTTGCCTTCCATCGGGGGCTCCAGGCGGTCTGGGAGGTGATCGGACAGCTCAACCGCTACATCGTGACCAACGCGCCCTGGGAGCTGGCCAAGAGCGAAGACGGCGCGCAGCGCCTGCGTGTCGTGCTCTCCCTGCTGGGCGAGTCGTTGTGGAAGATCGCGGTTGTTCTGCGGCCCGTCATGCCGCAGACCGCCGCGAAGATGGCAGCGGCCCTGGGCATGCAGGAGCACTTCGAACAGACGCGGCTCGACGATCTCCTGCCCTGGGGCGCCATGCCCGCAGGCGAGCGAATCGCACGAAACGTGCACCTGTTTCCCCGCGTGGAAACAGCAGCGTCTCCCGCAGCGAGCGTGGAAAAGAAAAAAGAGCCGACCAAGGCAGCAGATCGGGACGAAGGGTTGATCAGTTTTGATCAGTTCAAGACGCTGGAATTACGGATCGCGGAAATCATCGCGGCAGAGAAGGTCGCCAAATCGGACCGCCTTCTGAAGTTGACCGTCAAGGTTCCGGAAGAACGGACCGTTATCGCCGGTATCGCGCAGCACTATGCGCCGGAAGCCCTGGTCGGCAAACGGGTCGTTCTTGTCGCCAATCTCAAGCCGGCCAAACTCATGGGCATCCTCTCCCAGGGCATGGTGCTGGCAGCCAAGGAGGCAGGACCCGACGGTTCGGAAAAACTGACCCTGATCACGGTCGACGGCCCCGTTGCCGCAGGGAGCAGGATCGCCTGAAGCAACGCGGCTTCGCGCCGTTTCCATCCCCTTTCCGTACAGGTATACGCCTATGTTCATGCTGGGTAATTTTCTTCTTGCGGTCGCCAAACTGATCAACTTCGTGCTTGGCGCCTACATCTGGATCGTCATTGCCCGGGCGGTCATCAGCTGGGTCAACGCCGATCCGTACAACCCCATCGTCCGTTTTCTTCAGCAGGCGACCGATCCTTTACTCAACAAGATTCGGCGCCACCTGCCGGTGGTGGGCGGCATGGATCTGAGCCCGGTCGTCCTGATCCTGATCATTATCTTTCTGCAGAGCTTTCTTGTGCCCACCCTCAATCAGATGGCCATGGGCCTGCGATAACGACGGACGTGCTTCCGTGGGACCCTGCCCGCAGTCGTTGCCCTGTCTGGAGCCGCGAGAGGACGGCTCCGCGCTTCTGTATCTGCACGTGCAGCCTCGAGCAGCCGCCAACGCCCTGGCCGGACTCCAGGGCGACGGCCTGCTCAAACTTCGCTTGACCACCCCGCCCGTCGACGGCAAGGCCAACAAGGCGGTGATCGACTTCCTGGCCAAGCTGTTCCGTCTGCCCAAGTCTGCGTTCCGGATTCATCAGGGACACCAAAGCCGTAAAAAAATCATCCATATTACAGGAGGGGATACACGACGGCTCCAGGAGGTGCTCCTGGAACAGCTCGCGGATCCCCGCTGAAAATAAAAAGGCTCCAGCCTATCAGGAAGGTACCTGATAGGCTGGAGCCATAAAAGAACATCAGTGCCTGTTCGGAACATTCAAAAAACAGCGTGTTCCGCTCCGAGCGCCTTCCTCACCGCTCCATGGCCCGCAACCGGCTGATGCGCTCTTCCATCGGCGGATGGGTGGAAAAGAGCCCGGCAAGAGAGCTGCTCTTGAGCGGGTTGACGATATACATCTGCGCCGAGGCCGGATTCACGTCCATGGGCCGCTGTGCATTGTGGTCGGCAAGTTTCTCCAGAGCGCTGGCCAGCTGCCTCGGACGGCCGCATATCTCCGCGCCCGTTGCATCAGCAAGGTACTCCCGGCTGCGGGACAGGGCCATCTGAATCAACAGGGCCGCAAGCGGAGCCACGATAATCGTCACCAGGGTGACAAGCATATTTCCGCTCCCGCCCTCCTCCTCGCTTCGACCCCCGCCAAACAACATGCCCCACTGCGCCATGGTCGTCAGATACGACAAGGCACCGGCCATGACCGCCGCAATCGAACTGATAAGAATATCGTAATTTTTTATATGGGCCAACTCATGGGCAATGACCCCTTCCAGCTCCTGGCGATCCAGCACCTGGAGCAAACCGGTGGTGACAGCCACGGCCGCGTGATCAGGATTCCGGCCGGTGGCAAAGGCATTCGGCGTCGCGTTCTCCACCACATACACCCGGGGCATGGGCAATCCGGCCCGGGCCGCCAGCGATCCCACCAGGGCATGGAGATCTGGGGCCTCGGCCTGGGAGACCTCCCGCGCATGATTCATGGACAAGGCCATCTTGTCCGAATTCCAGTACGCAAAAAAATTGAGCGCGACGGCCATCAACAGGGCAATCAGCATGCCCTGTTGACCGCCCAGCATCTGCCCCACTACCATGAACAGGGCCGTGAGCGCAGCCATGAGCAGGAAGGTTTTCAAGGTATTGTTCATCCGATCCTCACGCATTGAGAAAAAAATGAAGGCCAGCGACGCTGGAGGCGACCGCTGAAAAGCCCATGACTATAAAAAATAGACCAGAGTCGGAAATCGTCAAGCAGGATCCGTAACAAAAAACCCGCCAGGGGGCCGGGCCGCTGGCGGGATGGGAAACATGCACAGGAAAAAAGGTCAGGACATCAGGGAAAGCATCGCCTGCACCAGCTTATCGACTCCCTCACCGACCTGATCGATCCGGGATGTCAGCATGTAACAGGGCGTGGTAACGATCTTGTTGGCCGAATCCACACAAATCTCGCCATGCATGGCCGGCTGATGCTTGGCGCCCATGGCGGCAAGGTTGTCGGCGGTATTCTGATCCTGCCCGATGGTCAGGGTGACGTCGCCGAGGACGCGCGCCAAAATGACCGGAGCGATGCACAGCGCGCCAATGGGCTTGCCTGCAGCATGCATGGCCTTGACCGCCTTGGCCACCCCTTCGTTGACCGTGCACTTTGCGCCGTCAAAGGCGTAGGTGCTCAAATTTTTGGCTGCGCCAAATCCGCCGGGCAAGATCAGTCCGTCGGCCGAACCAGGAACAAAGGTCGCAAGCGAGGCGATCTTGCCCCGGGCAATGCGGGCCGACTCGATCAGCACATTGCGCTGCTCGTTCATTTCCTGCCCGGTAATATGATCCAGCACATGGTGCTGCTTGATATCCGGAGCATAGCATTGGAAATCCGCTCCGTTTTTGTGAATGGCCCACAGGGTGAGCGTTGCCTCATGAATTTCCGCACCATCCTGGTGACCACACCCAGAGAGAATGACTGCAAAATTTTTCTTTTCCATCGGAAAAACCTCCCCTACGGCAAGTTCAAAATAAATCTTGTGCGCTCTGCGGACAGCAGGCCGGTCGAATCGCTACAGCATAACATGGACCGCCGAGAGATGTCGATACCTCCCCGCACAGTCCAAACCATACCCGACAAGAAAGCCATGGTCGAGCGCAAAACCAACATAATCGACCTGGACTGGAACCAAACGGCGCTCGCTCTTGTCGATCAGGGCACAGACTCTGACCGATCGGGCGCCGCTGTTGTTGAAATGATCGCAGAGCCAGGCCATGGTCCGGCCGGTATCGACAATATCCTCAACAATCAGGATATCTTTTCCGGCCAGGTCTATGCCCGGCTCCTTGAGCAGCCGAATCGTGCCGGACGACTCGGTGGAGTTCCCGTAACTTGCCACCTTGATGAAGTCGATTTCCAGATCCAGCGCAATCGCCCGACACAGGTCGGCGGCAAAGATAAAGGCCCCATTCAGGACGGGCAAAAGAACCAGGCTTCCGTCCCGATAATCCTCGGTGATCCGTCGGGCCAGCGACAGCACCCGGTCCTGAATGGCCCGGGTGCTGAGAATCGGCTCCGAAGCGGGTTGCAAACTGCCGGGGTTGGCCATGTGCCACGCCTCCTTATGCCATTCTATTACTCACTCTGCCATTTTTTCAGAAGCGATGCCGCCTCCTCTTTTTCCGCAAAGTCCTCTTTTTGCGCCAACGCCTTGGTCAACTCTGCAATCGCCGCCTGCTTGTCGCCATCGCCGTACAGGGCCAGGGCCAGGTGATACCGGATAACCGGCATATCGTCCTGCTTCTGCAGGGCCAGTTCGAACTCGCTCCGCGCCAGACGAAACGACCCTCGCTTGTAATGGACCCAACCCAGGGTATCGATGATATGCACATCGTCCGGCTTCTGCTGCTTGGCGAGCATGGCCAGGCGCAGGGCCTCACCAAGATCGGGATTGTCACTTTCCGCAATCAACCATGCCAGATTGTTGGCTGCCGGTGCGAAATCGGCCTTGATCTGCAGCGCTTTTTCATAAGTCTGGCGAGCCTGATCCTTCTGACCGATATGGTCATATAAACTTCCCAGCCCCATGTAGGCCCCCAGATTGTCGGGATGTTTGGCAATCAGCTCCTTGTATTCACCGATTGCCTGCTCGGTCTTTCCCTGATGGGTCAGAATCAGGGCGCTCAGGCTGTAGGCCTGTGAAATTTCGGGATCCAGTTCCTGCGCCTTCTTGCAACTGTCCAATGCCTGATCAAGCTGACCCGCCCGAACCTGGAGGGTGGCCAACACAAGCTGAAGCGATCCGCTCTTCGGCGCCTTGGCGATTTGCTCCTGTGTCATCGTGATCAGTTGTTCCGTGGAGGCGCCTTTTTTCTGCGCCAGCTGAAGCAGCAGGGCAAAGGCCCTGGAATTGTCGGGCTGCAAGGTCAGAATCCGTTCAAAATTCTTTTTCGCCTGCTCCTCCTTGTTCAGCCCCAACTGTGCCAGACCAAGGTTGCCCAGGATCTCGACATTGCTTGGGAAGGTGTTCTTCAGTTCGGAAAACATCTTTTCAGCAGGTTCGTACTCCTTGGAATACAACGCGCTTTTGGCAAGTGTGACCGCCGCCTGCACATCTCGAGGCGAAATTTGCAAGGCAATGGCGGATTCGCGCTTGGCGGTATCGAAATCACCCTCCTGCAGGGCCAGCAGACCGAGCAGCGCATGGGCGCGATTTGAGCCGGGGGCAAGCTTGATCGCCTCACTGAGCGATTTTTTGGCCAGGCCGATATTGTTCATGCTGCTCTGGGCCACCGCCTGCACCAGGTACAACTCGCTCCACCGGGGATAATCGCGGATCATCGGTGAAATTGCGTCAAGAACCTCCTGATTTTTCCCATCCTTGAGCAAAAACTTGATGGACACCAGCTTGGCGGTGGCATTGCCGGCATTTTTTGCCAACACAGTGTCCATTGTCGTCTTGGCCTGATCGAACTTGCCGATGTCGAAATAAAAATTGGCAAGCTTCGCTTCAACGTCCACAGGATCGTCGGACAGCCCGATGGCCTCTTTGTACAGGTTTTCCGCATCGGCCAGACTGCCTATCTTGGTATAGTACTCGGCAACGGCAACCTTGAGGCGACCGTCCTTGGGAGCGACCTTGATCGCCTGGTCCAGATTTTTCTTAGCAGCCCCGGAATCCTTGTTGATCAGATCGATGGAGGCCAACTGGAGATAGGGTTGCGGCGAATCCGGGAAGACGGCCGCCATCTTTCCCAACACATCCCGGGCCTTGTCATAGGCCTTTTGGTCAACGTAAAAGGCGGCCAGCGCAGCGTGATTGGCCATGGTCTTGTCGTCCAGCTCCACCGCCTTGCGGAAAGACCGCTCAGCCTCCGCAGGCTGCTCCTTGGCGGCAAACAGGCGACCCTTGATCAGATGGAGCCGGGCACTGTCGGGCTCTTTTTGCAACGCCTTGTCAAGGGTGGCCAAGGCACTGTCGGGTTTGTCGTCGGAAAATTCGAGATTGGCCAGCAGGACGAGCGCATCCACGTGCTCCGGCTCCCGAACGAGAATCTCTTCAACGTTTTTTCTTGCCTCGGCGCGCTTTTGCGCCAACACGTAAAACTCCGCTGTTTTCAACTTGGCATCAATATTATCGGGATCAAGGGTCGAAGCACGCTGCAACTGCTCAAACGCTTGGCGCGGTTCTCCGCTTTTCAAAAGCAAAAGGCCCAGCTGATACCGGGCGTCCGCATATTTGGGATCGATCTGAATGGCGTTGCGCAGCTCGATGATCGCTTCCTTGTCTTTCTGCTCCTCCAGGTAGACCATTGCTTTCTTGTAATGGGTCTCCTTGTTTTTCTCCTGACTGGAACAGCCGGGGGCAACTGCCAAGAAGAGGAGAGCGAACAGCCAGACCAAAGAAAATGAGTATATTCTTTTTCCTTGCATAATAACTCCATTGACGAGAGGGTAGTCCTTGTCCGGGAAGGAATGCCCCGGGAACACGGGACCAGGGAGAAAAAAGCAGGTACAGATTATGATACCCAATTAATAGTACTCCATAGAATGGTAATGCTTTTTGCGGGCAGGGGCAACGGGAGACTCATCCGGGAACAGGAACGGCCTCGAAAGAAAATATCACAAGCAGCATGCCTTCTTGGCTCGACCTATATTTAGGCTTTTTCTTTTCCATTATTTTTTTTATGCTTAAGGGACACTGTCAAATGTTTTTTCCGTATTCTTGGGGGAGATGAGCATGCACACTGTTTCCATGGCCGTCAGGGCCATCGTTCTGGTCGTTTTCTGGTGTTGTCTGTGGATTGCCCACCCTGCTTGGGCCGCTGAATCAAGCGATGACGTCGCGGTATCTCCTGCCCAGAAAGAACAGCATCGCAAGGCCATTCTGGGGGCAAAAGGGCTGAAACCTACGGACGAGGAGTATGTGATCGGCTACCGGGACGTCCTTTATGTGGAAATTTACGGCGAAGGACCAATGGCTGTGGGCCCGGATAACCCGGCCACTCCGCCGATGATGGGAGAAACCATGGCGGACTTGTCGGCACCGCCGTCATCGGGCAAAGGAACCCGGGGAGCCGACGTCGGGATGGATGGCCGTATCTCGCTGCGACACATTGGAGATGTCTACGTCGTGGGCATGACCCTGACCCAACTGGCCGACTATCTGAAAAAACTCTATAGCGAGGTCTTCGACGGTCCCAATGTGATCACCTCCCTGGTGCAGAGCAACAGCCGCCAGTACACCGTTATGGGACAGATACGGACCCCCGGCCTCTATCCGCTGGACTCTCCGACCCTTCTTGTGAGCGCAATTGCCAAGGCCGGCGGCTTTACCGAATGGGCAAACTCCAAGGTCACCATTATCCGAACAGGCAATGGCCACAGTACGGCACCGGCCAAACCGGTGGCACCCGGCAAAAACACAGCCGCGACATCCCCGAAAGCACAGCAGTTTACCTTTAATTACGACGATTTTCTCAAGGGGAAAGATCCCCAAAAGAATATCGAGATCGAGCCTGGTGACACCATCGTTGCCCACTAAGCGAGGCGTTTCATGCAACTGTTGCACCGGCCGTTCCTGTTCGTCTGTTGTGTGCCCCTGCTCGCCCTGCCGGTAGCCTTGCCGGTTCAGGCCAGAGAAACGACCATCACCGGTTCGGCGGAGATGGGCTACAACACAACCGAACGCACGTACGATTCCGACGAACAGGCTGCCCGACAAGGCGATGCCGGAGATGATCAGGAAATCTACATCTCTCCGAAAATAACCATCACCTCCAAAGGCGTGCGCGACACGCTGGAGGCGTTCTACGTCTTCTCCCCGAATTACAATTTTGTCGAATCGACTACCGAAGTCGATCACCGGCTGCATATCCGAAATGATCGTTTTCTTTCGCAAAAATGGACACTGACCCTGTCCGAGGATTTTATCTACACGGATGATCCGGACAAGGAAGAACGATTCTCGGGAATAAAACCGGCGGAACAGTTCGATCCTTTTGTTCCATCGGAGCAGCCGGTATCCGACCCGCTCTCCGATGACCTGCCCACCAGGCATCGATACTGGAAAAATACCGTTGGTTTCCAGACATCCTATGCGACGGGACAACACACGATGCTCAGCGGCGGGTACGGCTTTGAGGTGTTGCGCAACGACCAGGGCGGCACCGGATACGACGAGTATGACAAACACTATTTTTCCGCCAACATGAGCCACAGCCTCAACGCTTCCTGGCGGACCAGTCTCGGCCTGTCGTATATTTTGGGACTCTACGACGACAGCGCGAAACAGGACACCTACGGCTCCAAGGATCTGAAACAGTACGGGGGCAACCTTGGCATCGACTATATCCGCAGCGTTCGCGACTCCTTCCCGCTCCGATACAATTACTCGGAAACCTCCTACGACGACACGAGGCGAAAAGGCACCCAGACCCATGGCTGGTCTGCCGGGTGGGACCATGCATGGAGCCCCAGAACACGGCTAGCCGTCGGCGCGGGGCCGTCCTATTCAAAAACAGAAGGACAGGAGGGAGACTGGGGTTACAACGGTTATCTCACCTTTGTGCGGAAATACCAGCACGCCAGCCTGTCCCTCCAGCTCGAAAAGAAGTTCGAAGCGGAAAACTTCACAGGAACGGATGAGTCCGGCGTCAAGGATAAAAAATCGGCCCGAGTTCAATTCTCCTACCAATACAGTCCCCGAACGAGTCTGGAACTCTTCAGCAGGTACAACAAGGATTCTGAAATAGAACCGCAGGGCATCTATCGCATTGCCGCTGAAACGCTCCGCCCTACGGCGGGCAAGACGGGAGACTCCACCTACGATAAGGAAGAATATGAATTCGGCATTGGCTGGCGATACGAATTCATACGGGATTGGGCGATAAATACCCGATACGTCTATTCGATTGTTGATGGCGATCTACAGGCAGATCAATACACCGAACATCAGGTTGTCTTCTCGTTGAGCACAAGCAAAGATTTCTGGCATAAAGACGGACGATAACCCCCCGCAAACAGGGACAGTCTTATCGCGATCCTTTCTGGAACAGCACCGTCTTGACCGTCCGGAAAATAATCAGCGCATCCAGCAAAAAGGACTGATTTTTGATGTAGTACAAATCGTACTCCAGCTTACGGAGGGCATCCTCTTCCGAGGCCCCATAAGGGTAGCACACCTGGGCCCAGCCTGTAATGCCGGGCTTGGTGGTGTGGCGTAACGAATAGTACGGCAGTTTCTGCACCAACTGATCGACAAAGATCGGACGTTCCGGTCGTGGACCAACAAAACTCATTTGCCCCAGAATCACGTTCCACATCTGGGGAATCTCGTCGATCCGAACCTTCCTGATAAAACCGCCCACCCGGGTAACCCGGCTGTCATTCTTCATGGCCCAAACAGCGCCGTCCTTTTCCGCATCCTGCCGCATACTGCGAAATTTAATGATAGAAAACGGCTTGCCCCGCTCTCCGACCCGCTCCTGCCGGTAAAAAACAGGGCCGGGCGATTCAAGACGAATCAGCAATGCGGTGAGCAAGGTAATGGGAAGGCTGAGCACAAGTCCCAGTAATGCCAGCACAATATCCAGAAAGCGCTTGATCAGGTAACTCGTTCTGCCGGAGTTGAAACCATCTGAAAAAATCAACCAGGCCGGATTGAGTTTTTCAACCAGGATCCTGCCGGAAATCGCTTCATAAAAAGTTATCCCGTCGTCAATAAGGCACCCGCGCACCTTGTTCTGTAACAACTCTGCAATGGGCATGTTTCCCCGGCGATCATCAAGCGCGACGACAATATGGTTGATATCGTCAACAGCAGGATCATCGGCCAGATCCTGCAAACTGGGATACAGGGGGATATCATCGTCGAGATCACCGGAAGAGGATCCGATCAGTGCCCTGATGGTGAATCCTGTCTCCTGGTTATTTTTTATTTCCTGGAGAATGCGCCCTGCCATTTTTCCAGTCCCGACCAGAGCAATCTCCTTTGCAAACAGTTTCCGTTCCAGCACCAGATGATACAGGGAACGCCATATCAGCAAGCTGATGCAAATGACCAGATAGCTTCTCCAAAAAACGGTCGTGGATATAATGATGGAGGGAAACAGTACATACAATCCCCCCAGCGCCATGCAGCCGACACCGAATGCCTGCATCATCCGGAGAAACGTATTCGCAGCGGATCCGGGTTTACGTAAATCGTATAAATCATAAAAATACAGAGCCAACTGGAAAACTGCGGTCACGGCACAGGCCCGGACAGCATACTCCGGATAGGCGATGAGAAACATTTTCCATCCCGCAAAAAAAGCGAGGATGGCAAAGACGCTGGAAAAAATCAGTATTCCTTCGCCGATAAAAAAAAGGATTTTCCGAACCGGATAATATTTATTCTGGAAGATCGGCATAATGGCTCATCAATATGGAGGAGTTGAACGGGATGTATCGTTATTATGAACGCCTCGAATTGTGAAGTCAAGCAAGGCGGGAGAGGGGGCGAAACGAGCCGGACCATGCGTAGCCGGGGGAAAATATCACCTTTATGATCCTGAATCCAAGACAAAATTTCTGGTGCGGATTCCCTGGCCGATGGTATGGTTATCGCCATGAATCAAGGGGATTGGATGC
Organism: Desulfobulbus sp.; assembly: GCA_050952385.1. Lineage (GTDB taxonomy): Bacteria > Desulfobacterota > Desulfobulbia > Desulfobulbales > Desulfobulbaceae > Desulfobulbus. The sequence continues at coordinate 1,364,329 of JBMNKV010000001.1, forward strand.
CCGACAGACTCCTTTTCCACCGAAGAAAAATCGGCCTCGCCGGTATAAACGAAGACGGAGCTGGCACCCGACGCACGCTCTCCATAAAGACGTCAGCCGCATACATCTGCCGCGATGGGCCGCACCGCCCCCCGGCCGTCCTTGTCGTTCCGCTTCAAGGCACCAGCGCGGCACGGGAATGCCCGGGACTGCGACAAGGACGAGCGTCCTCTGCACACACGCCGCGGCAACCAGGCCGAACCATCCGCAACTGCCGGGAAGTGCCGCGCCTCTGCCGGATTTCGACAAACCGATGCCCGCCTCCATACCTACATAGACACCTCAGGTAAAAGGATTGAACATGCTGCAACAGTACCGGAAAGAAGAACTCGACCGTGCCGCCCTCGGCGTCCCGCCCCTTCCCCTGACCGAGGAACAAACATCCACCCTCACCCAACTGCTGACACACGGACACGAAAATCAGGCCGAGCTGCTGAAGCTGCTTGCCGACCGGGTTGAACCCGGCGTCAGCAAGAGCGCCCGGGTCAAGGCCGACTGGCTGGCGCAGGTGGCGCGGGGGACATGCGCAGTCCAGGGGTGCACGCCTGCTGAGGCGATCGAGCTGCTTGCGCAAATGGGGGGCGGATACAACACCACCGTACTTTTGGAACTGTTGCGCATCCCCGCCCTTGCACCGGCGGCCGCCCAGGCCCTCAAAGGACTCACCAAGGTCTACGAGGCCTTTGATCAGGTCGTCGCCCTGGCCGGGGAATTACCCGTTGCCAGGGAAATTCTCGCATCCTGGGCCGCAGCCGAATGGTTCACTACCAGCCCGGAGCTGCCGGAAACACTGACGTGCACGGTGTACAAAGTGGAGGGTGAAATCAACACCGATGATTTTTCACCCGGCAACCAGGCCCAATCACGAGCCGACATCCCCCTGCACGCCGCATGCTTCGGTCTCAGCCGTTTTCCTGACGGCATTCAGACCATTGCCGATTTTCGGGCACAAGGTGCAACCGTCGCCTTTGCCGGCGATGTGGTCGGGACAGGTTCATCACGGAAATCCGCCATCAACTCGATCAGCTGGCACCTGGGCGACGATATCCCCCATGTCCCCAACAAACGACGGGGCGGGGTGGTTCTTGGCGGCATCATCGCCCCAATCTTTTATGCGACCGCCCGCGATGCCGGGGTTCTGGCCATTGAATGCGACGTGACCTCTCTGCAAACCGGTGACAGCATCACCCTTGACCTGGTCCACTGGACCCTGACCGATCAACACGGCAAGCAGATTCCGCTCAAACCGGCCCCGGCCACCCTGCTCGACGAATACCGGGCCGGAGGTCGCCTCAACCTGATCATCGGCCGCAAGCTCACCCAGTCGGCCTGCGACGCCCTCGGCCAGCCCGTTCCCTCAATCTTCAAACAGACCGACAACCCCCAACCCGCAGCCGACCAGGGATTCACCCTGGCGCAAAAACTGGTGGGCCGGGCCTGCGGACAACAGGGCGTCTTGCCGGGAGCGGTCTGCGAACCGCACATGACCACGGTCGGCTCTCAGGACACCACCGGCCCGATGACCGTTCAGGAAATCGCCGAACTTGCCTGCTTGCGCTTCAAGTCCGACCTGTTCATGCAGTCTTTCTGCCATACCGCCGCCTATCCCAAGGCCTCGGATCTGGGCCGCTGGCGCACCATGACCGAAACCGTAACCGCCTGCGGCGGGGTCGCCCTGCGTCCCGGCGACGGGGTCATCCACTCCTGGATCAACAAAATGCTCCTGCCGGATACGGTCGGAACCGGCGCCGATTCCCACACCCGTTTCCCCCTGGGCATCTCCTTCCCCGCCGGATCGGGCCTGGTCGCCTTTGCCGGAGCTTTGGGCTTCATGCCGCTGGAGATGCCGGAATCCGTGCTGGTTCGCTTCCATGGTCGGCGCAGGCCGGGCATCACGGTTCGGGACATGGTCAACGCCATTCCCTATGCCGCTCTCCAGCAGGGCCTGCTGACCGTGGCCAAAAAGGGCAAAAAAAACGTCTTTGCCGGGGCTATCCTGGAAATCGAGGGTATTGAAGACTTGCGGGTCGAGGAGGCCTTCGAGCTGAGCGACGCCTCGGCAGAGCGCAGCGCCGCCGCCTGCACGCTCAAGCTGGCCCTGCCGGCAGTCGTCGCCGATGTCGAACGCAATGTTGCCCTGCTCAGGGAACTGGTCGCAGACGGCTATCAGGACCGGGATGCGCTTGAACGCCGCATTGCCGCCATGGAAAAATGGCTCGCCCGCCCCGCCCTGCTCCAGGCCGACCAACATGCAACCTACAAGGCCGTGCTCGATATCGACCTGGACACATTGACCGAGCCCATCCTGGCCTGTCCCAACGATCCGGACGATGTGCGTCTCTTGAGCGAGGTGGCGGGCACCCCGGTCGAGGAAGCCTTCATCGGCTCCTGCATGACGCATCTTTCCCACCTCCAAAATGCCTCGCTCCTGTTGGCAGGCGAACCGTACGCAGCCGCACGCCTGTGGATCGCCCCCTCGACCCGCATGGACCGCGACGCCATTCAGCAGGAAGGGGGGTTGAGCGTTTTTGCCCAGGTCGGCGCCAGGGTGGAAATTCCCGGATGCAGCCTGTGCATGGGCAACCAGGCCCGCACCCGCCCCGGAGTCACGGTGATGTCGACCTCGACCCGCAACTTTGACAACCGCTTGGGCGACAACACCCGCGTTTTCCTGGGTTCCACCGAGCTGACCGCCATCACGGCCCTGCTCGGCGCCCTGCCCACACCCGAGCAGTATTTCGCTTTTCTGAAACGCAAGGGGCTCATCGGCAACTGAAATCATCGCCACCATAGTCCCCCCAACGCAAACAAGGCCATCCCGCGCAGGCGGAATGGCCTTGTTCAATGCAACCGGTTTGTTGTGGCAGGCTCACTGCATATGCGCCATGACCACCTTCAGATTCTCCAACCACAGGCCGACAATCGCTTCAGATTCGGCCAATCCCTTGAGCACGGGCACACTTTCGATCCCTGCTGCGGTCAACTGACTCTTCCAGGAATCGGAATCGTCACCGGCCATGTCATTGACGACATGGTCGCCCGCCACCGTCATCAGGGGAACAAGATAGGCTTTCTTGATCCCTTTCTTGACCAGCAGTGCCTTGACCTCATCAAAAGAAGGCCGTCCCTCGACCGTGCCGATGAACATGTTGGGATCCTTCTGCTGCGCCTTCCACATCAGGGCCGAATACACGGCATCCATCGGATGATGCGTACCATGGCCCATCAGTACCACCGCCTCGTCAGCCTTGCGCTCTTTGGGGACGAACTCGGTGGCGACAATCTCCAAGACCCTGTCCAGGGCTGCGTCACTGGCCAACAGGGGGTAACCGACTATAACCCGGTCGAAACCATCCACCATATTGCGGAACTGTTTGGCGTTACGGGCCAGATCCTCAAACTCCTGTCCGGCGATCATGTGCAGCGACTGCACCGCAACCCGACCATAGCCGTCTTCCATCAAACGCGCCAGGGCCATTTCCGGCGAATCGATCATCTTGCCCTCTTTCGCCAGCTTGGCGCGGATGACCGACGAAGTGTACGCCCAGCGAACCTCCTGTTGCGGATAGGCCTTGCGCACCTCTTTTTCAATGTTGGCAAAGGCCTTCTGCGCGCTGGGCACACTGGTGCCGAAGGTCACGAGCAGAAGGGCCGGAGTCTTGTCCTTTTGTTTCCCGTGTCCCGGAGGAGTCGGGCTCTCCCCGGCCCAGGCGGACGAGGAAACAAACAGGGTGAACACAGCGCAGAACAACAGCGTGTACAGACGACGCATCATACCAACCTCCTTGATCTGGGAAAAGGATACGCCGATTGCTTGTTCAACCGGCGCCACACAGCGGCCGTTGCCCGGAGAGCGTGCACTCTTCCGGAGGAAATTTGAGGGAAATGTTTTCGCGAACGAGCAGGGCGGTATGCGGCACATCATCGGCACATAACGGTCGCGAACAACCGGACAGGGCAAACAAACTGACGCGGCGTCCGTCCGCCCGGGACGTGGACGGAAAAACACCCCTCCACCATCGACCGGCTCGGCCGACCGGTCGGATTCCCTCGCGGGTCCGGGAACGACAATAAAAAATCCCGGACCATCTACATGATCCGGGATGCCCTTTTTATCCGCGTCTCGTGCGCCTTCTTGTCCACAGAAAGCGCGTGGGGGTTTTCAGGCAGGTCTTCTGACTCCCGGATCATCCTCGCGCCGCACCTTCCCAACCCTGCGGTCAGTGGCTCTTCGCGGCGTTCGTCCCCGGTTACAGCGGCGGGCCCGTCTCCGACTTGCACGGAGTTCCCTCTTGTTCCTTGCGGAACCTGAAACCATGTTCGCAACAGACCTGATCATTGCCTCCTTGTCAAGATCAAAAATGTTTATCAAGGGTGAATTCAACTTGCAAGTGCACCGGGACAGTTGCCCAGTCTGTTACTTTCCGCTTTCTTTTGCAAAGCGAATTTTATTGTCGAGAGAGAGTCGGCAGATTGAAAGACGTGGCCGAGTCTATGTTGCTAGTCTATGCTCTGATACAGGGAGCGTTTCGAATCTTTTTTTCAATTATATTTTGAAAAAATGAGGATATTTTTGACAAAATCCATGCAGTAGATGCAAACAGAAGGAATGAAGAGAATATATTTATAAAATCATTGCCGAAGAAATAAATATACAAATAACTATGTATGAAATATATCTCAAGCATATGTTTGTTTATAAACGAAACAGCATTTCTGAAAAAACGCTCGAACGAAAAATAAAAATATATGCAATATAAACAACACCCTATTGATATTATCGATATGATGATAAAATTAAACGATTTTATCTGGAGAAAATTTAATGCGAGGAAGGTCGGCATGCACAATAACGATAATGCCATGAGCAGCTTAACAAACAGTACGTTGTGCGTTTTGGCAAAAAAAATACCGGATAAAAAAGCGAACGCGGTCAGCCAAAGCATATGCCCCATGGGAAAAAATGACTGAAGCAAAAAGGTCAGTATATACAAAAGCATGTATATCCAGATCGAATAATATTTCTCATGAATGGATATCAGAAAAGGATACAATGCGTAAAAAATGAGTAATAAAGTAAAAAACCAAAGACCATTCCCCATGGGACTCTGGTCTTTAATATGAAACCAGTTGAGAAATCCTGTGCCGCCGAAAAAGTGGACCAGAGAGTGCCAACAAAAAACACTATCCCCTCTAGAGAAAAATAAAAATATGAATAAAAATATTTGAATAACTATAACGCGCACAAAGAGCCTGGTAAACTTGTTCTTCCAGTATCCTGTAAAATTTCCATTACTATATTTTTTCCCTGTGAAATAGGCCGAGGAAAATCCAAAAACACAGAGGCCGAACGTCACCAGAATCCAGGAACCCTCGTTGATAAAATGCCCGAATAAATTTTCCAGTTTGTCGAAGTGGCCGAGAAGTACCAATAGCAATGCAGCCGACTTCGCAAAAGAAAAATTTTTACTGACTAAATCTAAAGGCAATTCTTTGGTCATGGCGGGTTCCCTTTAGTGTTGAGCGAGCTTTAATGCATCAAACTTGGAAACTGGTTGTTTATATCCCCTTTTCCTCTTTTGTGAGTAGGGTTTTCCAGGCCTGGAAAAGTCAAGCGTCACGCCGTTCTCATAGGCCCAGCTCCTTGGAAATAAACTCAAGCCCGTTGTCCCCTGGATCCATCCCGGAAGGTGATCGGCACAACCGGAAAACCCGAATCGTGGCGGGCCAGCTGATTTTTTCAGGAAACACGGAAACGACGGACGGTCGGAATCGCCCTGCATGCGCAAGGGGGCTAATCACCGCGACGAATTCCCTCCTCTCCGGGATCGGGAAGTTCAGGGCTTTCGCCAGCGGCTGGCATTGCCGCGTCCGGGTTTTCCGCAACCTCCGGCTCCGCGGCGGCGGGCTCGACATGCTCGGTAAAAGACGGACCCACGGCGGGCAGGTAGGCGGCAAAGGCATTGCCGTACAGGTCCCAGGCGGTGATGAACAGGGCAGCGATAATCGGACCGATGATGATGCCCAAAATGCCGAACATGCTGATGCCGCCAAGCGTGCCGAACAGGACGAACAGTTCGTGCATCTGGGTATCCTTGCCCACCAGACGCGGGCGCAGCAGGTTGTCCAGATTACCTGCCACCAGTCCGCACAACACCACCAGAATGGCGACGCCCCAAAATTTGCCCTGCACCAGCAGGACAATCAAGGCCGGTATCCAGATCAGGGCCGTGCCCACCGCCGGAATAACCGAGGCCACGGCCATCAGCGTGCCCCAGAACACCGGAGCGTAGATACCGGCCAGGGCAAAGGCCAGGCCGCAGATCATTCCCTGAAGCGCTCCGATAATCAGGGTGCCCTTGAGGGTGGCCTTGGTGACCGAGGTTAAGCGCTGCAACAGCCGGCGTTCATCCTCATCGCGCAGGGGGAGAAAATAAAGAATCTTCACCAGCAAGGCGTCGCCTATGATGAAAAAGTAAAACATCACGTACAACATGATCACGCTGCTGACTACGGCGTTGATCGTCAACATGGTGACCGAAGATAGGCTGTCGATCAGAAAAGTCGAGACGCTGCCGACCAACTGCCCGGTCTTCTCGATAAGCTGGGTGTGGTAGGGCAAAACATGTTCGTAGACGACGTCGAAGTACGGCAGTTTCTCCAGATAGGCGCTGATGGCGGAAGGCTCCGCAATAAAGCCCTGAACCCAGGGCGTGATCGCCTGGCTGACGCTGATTGCCTGGCCGACCACAATACCGATCAGCAAGCCCAGCGGGCCCAAAACCAGCAGCACAATGGCAATGAGCACCAGTCCCGAGGCAAGGTACTCTCGACCGCCCAACCGGTCGCTTGCCCATCGATGGGCAGGTTTGAGCATGGCGGCGAAAAGACTGGCCATGAAAATCGGCATCAGGAAAGACCAGATCATGGCCAGAAACAGGCAGGAAATGAGCCCAACCAGAACCAGCAGAATCGTCTTGTTGATCAGTTGCTGTTGTTGCATGCGCCTCTGTTCTTCCAGCACGTTTGCTCTACACCACCAGACTTGCGGCCCGCACCGCCGCGCTCGTCAGCCGTGCAAGGTCGGAAGCGGTGATGATGAACGGCGGCATCAGGTAAATCAGCCGGCCAAAGGGACGCACCCAGACCCCTTCCTCAACAAAAAAACGTTGCAACACCGCCATGTCCACCGGCTTTTCGGTCTCGATCACGCCGATGGCGCCCAGAACCCGGACATCGGCCACAGTGGCCAGATCGCGCGCCGGGGCCAGTTCCCGGACAAGCTGATCGGCAATGGCCGCCACCCGCTCCTGCCACGGACCATCCACCAGCAGCCGGATCGCGGCGCAGGCCACATGGCAGCTCAAGGGATTCCCCATAAAGGTCGGTCCGTGCATGAACACGCCCGGAGGCGCCTCGGAGATGGCGGTCGCCACCGCCGTGGTCGCCAGGGTGGCCGCCAGAGTCATGGTGCCGCCGGTAATGGCCTTGCCCACACACATGATGTCCGGACTCACTCCGGCATGCTCTGCCGCAAAAAGCCTGCCGGTCCGACCGAAGCCGGTGGCGATTTCATCGAAAATCAACAGCAGATCATACTGGTCGCACAGCCGCCGCAGCCCGCGCAGATATTCGGGGTGGTAAAACCACATCCCGCCCGCTCCCTGCACGATCGGTTCGACAATCACCGCGGCCACGCTTTGGTGGTGCTCCTCCAGCAATTGCTCCATCGGTTCCAGATCGCCGGGGTCCCATTCGTCGCCGAAACGACACTCGGGCCGGGGCGCAAAGAGCTGCTGCGGCAGGGAGGCCGCAAACAGGGTATGCATACCGGTCACCGGGTCGCAGACCGACATGGCGTGAAAGGTATCGCCATGGTAGCCGCCGCGGATGGTGGCTATTCTGTGCTTCTCCGGTCGACCCATGGCCTGCTGGTACTGAAGGGCCATCTTCAGGGCCACCTCCACACTGACCGACCCCGAATCGGCGAGAAACACCTTGTCCAGCGGCGCCGGACTGTATGCGACCAGCAAGCGCCCCAGCTCCACGGCCGGTTCATGGGTGAAGCCGCCGAACATCACATGCGACATCCTCTCGCTCTGTTCGATCAGAGCCCGATTGAGCACGGGATGATTGTACCCGTGCACAGCGCACCACCACGAAGACATGCCGTCGATCAGCTCCCGGCCGTCAGCCAGACGGATGCGCACCCCGGAGGCCGAGGCCACCGGATAGACCGGCAGGGGGTTCGTGGTCGAGGTGTAGGGGTGCCAGAGGTGGTCCCGATCAAACTGTAACAGCGCGTCCTGCTTCATGCCCTTCCCTGGTAAAGAGAAACCCCATGGCCGCAAGACGGCGGACATCCTCCGCGATCCCCGAGCCGGTGGTCGTCAGATAGTTGCCGACAATGGCGCCATTGGCCCCGGCGGCAAAACAACGGTACTGGTCCTCGCCCAACTGCTGACGGCCGCCGGCCATGCGGATTGCAGCCCGGGGATTGATGAAACGGAACAGGGCCACCGTGGTCAGCACCTCGTCCAGGGACAGGGGCCGCAGTTCGCCAAGCGGCGTACCGGCAATGGGAGTCAGGATATTGATGGGGATGGATTCCACCGCTAAATCCTGCAACTCGAAGGCCATCTCCAGACGGTCTTCCATGGATTCACCCATCCCGATGATGCCGCCGGAACAGAGCGACATGCCTGCCCGACGCGCCAGGCGCAGGGTGGCGACTTTTTCCTCCCAGGTGTGGGTCGTGCAAACCTGGGGGAAATACGAACGACACGCCTCCAGATTGCAGTGATACCGGCGCACTCCGGCTTCATACAGGGCCTTGACGATGGTCTCGTCAAGAAAGCCCGCCGAGGCACAAAAGGCAAGATGCGTGCAGTCGGCCATGGCAGCGTACAAGTCCTGCATCGCGGCGAGGGTTTCCGGGGAAAGGCTGCGTCCGCTGGTGACCAGGGACAACCGGTGCACGCCGTGGGCGTCGTTATCCTTGGCCTGGGCCAGGGCTTCGTCCTTGTCGATGATCTTGTAGGTATCGATCCCGGTGTGGTGCCGGGCGGACTGGGCGCAAAAGCGGCAATTTTCGGTACAGTTGCCGCTTTTGGCGTTGATGATCGAACAGAGGTCGAAGGCATCGCCCAGAAAATGGCGGCGAATCTCGTTGGCCGCCGCGTACAGCTCCTGCCGGTCGGCGGTCAGCAGGCCCAGGGCAGTCGGTCGGTCGATCCGGCCGCCGGCAAGCACGACCCGAAGGGCCTGCTCCACTGAAAGTGTCTGCATAAGCGTAAAAAAATGGGTTTGATTTGTGTCACGCGGCGGGGGGACCGCCTGCGATCATTTCGGCAATGGTCAGTCTGATTCTCGGCAATGCACGCCGCTGCTCTCCCAAAAAACGCGCCTCTATCCGGGCCAGGCGGTGATACAGCTCGGTCCGGTCCATGGCCGGGATATCGGCCTCGGCACGACCGACGACCAGCTCCTGACAACGAAAACAGCCGGGAAAACGCTGGGATTTGCCGTTCGGCAGGACAAGCACGGCAGGGACACCATGGGTCCGGCAAATCATCAACCGGTACGGATACAGGCTGCAACGACCTGCATCGTTGAGCGGACACATCAGTTGCGGCCGCTCGGAACGCGCCAGAATCATTCGGCTTTCGCGAACATAGTCCCGGGCCCGTCCGAGAACCCGCTCCAGGGACGCGGCATCGAGTTGACGCAAACCTTCCCAGAGACAGGCCCATTCACAGTAGGTGTAGTGCAGGAAAAACGAGTCGCAGCAGTTGTCCGGACATCCGGTGCAGGTATGACCGAGGGCGGCGGCCACCTGATCGTAGCTGGTCTCCATGTCGGCATAGAGTGCCCGGAGCTCGGACGAGAGCGCGGGGGACAGAATCAGCTCAGGCATTGGTCGAACCGCCCCTTGGCACTTCCTCGAAGCTCTGCACCTGGTAGGTCAGCACCCGCAGCTGACCGGAACGCCAGGCATCCGGAGCCAGACCGGCCTTCCGGCAGAGATGCTCCAGAAACTGTTCCGGCTCGGGGAGCTGCCGCCAGACCTGGGGCAGAAAGGTCGCGCTCTTTTCGCCGGGACCGATCAGGATCACCCCATCCACATCGGGGCGCAACCGGCGGATCAGCTCGTCGCTGTCCGCATAGGTCAGGGGCTCCGGCGTGGTCAGCACCGAAACCTCGATATGTACCCCGGCAAGTTCCGCAGCATCGAGCGGCGCAAAACGCTGATCATGAAAGGCTGCGTTCAGGGCATGACGGCGAACCCCGTCGCGCAAGGGCTCCGTGCCGGACAGGCTGCCGATGCAGCCCCGAAGCGTACCCCGGGACAGCAGTGTGACAAAGAGCCCCTGTTTACGGGAGAACACCGCGCCCGCCTCTTCCGCCTCACTGACCGGACAATCCACCGGACAGCGCAGCGCCCGGGCGATTTCCTGCCGGGCCAGCCGGACCAGCACCTCACCCTGCTCCCTGGTCAGTACTGTTTCGTCGGGGGACGCTCGCACCTGTTCCACCTCTCCGGACATCGCGACGCTGCCATCCTGTTACGATCGACCTTGCAACAATCCCTTGAAGGAAATTTCCCCGTCGGACTGGAAACCGATATCCTTCTTGAATCCACCGGCCCCGATCTTGACCGTGCCGTGCAGCTTGTACGGCACCGGGTTGTCATCCGAAGGCCGACGGCCGACGGTCCGCATCAGATCCGCGACCGAGGCGATCATATCGAGGACCGAGGCATAGACCTGAACCGGAACCACCACGGTTCCCATGGCAGGAACGCTCTGGCTGACCGCGCTGATCCCGCTGGCAAAATGGCGGTTGTTGATTTCAAGATCGCAATCAACGCCGTGCAGGTCGAGCGCGACCTCGTTGGGATTGAGCACCCGGAGTTTGATCAGGAACACGCCCTCCATGGCCTTGACTTCCTGGACCCGGATGTCGGCCACCGATATTTTAGGCTCTTCGCGCAGTCCGTACAGTTGCGTGCATCCGGCAAGACAGAGCAGCAGGCAGCACACGAACAGTCCCGCCGCCCACCGAGCCGAAGATCCCGAAAAAAACATGACGACTCCTTGGTGAAAATAAGATGCCCATTCTTAATCCCGCTCCGAAACAAAGTCAACAGGTCGATGGAGCTATTGACGTTTCCGAACGAACGCAGTATTTATGGCGAATTCAAAGGTTTGCGGAGAAGTGCCGGAGTGGTTGAACGGGACGGTCTCGAAAACCGTTGTGGGGGTAACTCCACCCAGGGTTCGAATCCCTGCTTCTCCGCCACATCCCATCAAAAGACACGATACAAAAACCCGCAGCCCGACGAGGTTGGCGGGTTTTTTCTTGCCCTGCACAGTTCGGGGGAATCCGTTGACAGCCAGGGGCATATTTGGAAACATGTTTCCACGCCAGAAGAAAAAACCCCTTGCAGACGTGCACATCAGGCCGATCCGGCCCAAAAAACATACAACTTTTTGATGGCAGCGGCGCTGCAAACAGCGCTTCGGCGGCAAGGCCCAATGCCTTCGCCTCATGCCTATACTGGCCTATACTGCCTCAGGCCAGGCCCTAGCGCCTTGCCCGGGCCCTTGATCTGGAATGCCGTCCCCTGAAGAAAAAGCCGCAGATGCCGGACAGGGGCGCACCAGGCAGAAGGATCAATCTGTTTTTCCTCTCTTTTGCTTGCGGTCACATATGCTATTATAAGAACTGATCCGCCTCCTGTTCCGGAAACCGGCACGAGGCCGAACACTCACGCCCGCTTCAGCCGCACCAGCCAAGTGTTGCGGCGAAACGACCGACTGCGCAAAAAACGTCATCCCCTGCATCCTCACGGAGCCGCACACATGTTTCATTCTCCATTCAAGACGATCCGCAGTCGTATTATGTGCATCTTCTTCGTCTTCTCCGCGGTTGTTCTGGGAACATCCCTCTACTCCCTTATGCACATTTCACAGCAGGCGATCAAGGAGGAAAAGCAGCGGAAACTGCTTGCCGTCGCGTGTTTCCTCGATACAAAACTGGGCGAAACCTCCTATGACGACCTGCTGCGCCGCGAGCATGCCCAAAATATGTCCAGGGAGGAACAAATCGTGATCCTCTCCCGTCTCCTCCAGGAGCGCACGGACGAGATCGCCCGCATCTTTCCCGGACTGGGAGTCGGCTATTACGCACGGGAGCTCGACGCCATTTTGACCTACGGACCATCCGACGCCTACGCTCACACGATCGGCACCTCCATCGGGCCCGATCACCCCGGCCGCATCGTCATGGCCACCAATGCCGCGCAGGTCAAGATCGGCTCCATGGTTCGCGGCAAGATCATGAACGCCATGCATCCGATCATGCGCAACGGAAGCGTGATCGGCTATGCCTGGGCCAATGAACTGACATCTGAAATCGAGAAAGAATACAAGGCGTTCACCCGTCGCATCCTCCTGTTTCTTTCCGGATTTTTCCTCGCTACCATTGCCGTTGCCCTGTATTTCTCCCACCGCATGACCCGCGATATGGACGCCATCATCAGCGGGGTCAAAAAAATGCAGGCAGACCTCTCCACCCGCATCGTCGATGTTGACGGAGAGCTGAAAGACGTGGCTGACAACATCAACGACATGGCGGAGCATATCGAAAAAAACGCCAGAGAACACGAGGCGCTTTTGCTGGCCGAAGCCGCCAACCGCGCCCAGCGCGACTTCCTCTCCCGCATGAGCCATGAGCTGCGCACCCCCATGAACGGCGTGCTCGGCATGACCACCCTGGCCATGCAGGCCGGATCCGATGCCCAGCGCCTGGACTATCTGAAAAAGATCCGGTCGTCCGCCACGCTGCTTTTGGGAATCATCAACGATATTCTGGACTTCTCCAAAATAGAAGCCAACAGGATGGAACTGGCCCGGCATCCCTTTGAACCGCGCCGGGTCATTGACGATGTGTTGCAACTGATCAAGCCCGATGCCGCGGAAAAACAGCTGACGCTCCAGATCGTCGTGGGAGACGAGGTGCCGCCCATGGTCATGGGCGATTCCCTGAAATTCTCACAAATCCTGCTGAATCTGCTGGGCAATGCCGTCAAATTCACCGATACGGGCGGGATAACCCTGACCCTCCACGCTGCCGCAACGGACAAAAACTTCTACCGCCTGGACTGTTCGGTTGCCGATACGGGTATCGGCATGGACGAAAAACAGCTTGCCGCCCTCTTCACACCGTTCACCCAGGCCGACAGCTCCATTGCCCGCCGGTATGGCGGCACCGGGCTCGGCCTTGCGATCACCAAGGCATTCATCGAGATGATGGGCGGCACGATTACCGTGCACAGTCAACCGCGCAAGGGAAGCACCTTCTCCTTCTCGGTCCTGCTGGAAGAGTGCGCGGAACAGGAAATCGTCCCCGGGGAGCACCATGATGAGCAGGGGGACAGCCGCTACCAGGGGCTTCGGGCGCTTCTGGCCGAAGATGTGGAATTCAACCGGGAAATTGCAATAGCCATGCTGAAGCACCTCGGCATCAGCGTCGATGTTGCGGGAAACGGTGCGGTTGCGGTGGAGCTGTACCGCGCCCACGCCTACGACCTTGTCTTCATGGATATCTGCATGCCCGTCATGGATGGACTGGAAGCAACAAAAAAAATCCGAAGCATCGAAACGGCACGCGGGACCGGCGAACACACGCCCATTATCGCCATGACGGCAAACGCCATGGAGGAAGACAGGGAAATCAGCGCCCAGAGCGGCATGGACGCCCATATTGCCAAACCCATCGACCTGACCGACATTCGCGCGGCCGTTGACCGGGTTCTGGACAAAAGAAGAACACGAGAGCAATGACAGGCTCTTGCAGGGCCGCTCTTGCAAGGCGGAAAGCGCATCGTAAAGCGCACGATTTTGACATCACCACCATAGACAACAGGCCGACGAGCAGAAACCAACCGGCATTGCCATAGGCACAAGTCCAAAGGAGCAAAGCAAAAACATGACACCGACCTCAAGGTTCAATGTGCAGGGCGCACTCAACCGACTGATGAACAACACGACGTTATATGAAAAATTACTCTCCACCATGCTTGAGAGATACCATGATCTCGATACACAACTTACCGATATGCTGCGAAAAGGAAATTATGAGAAAGCCTTTTTTCAGCTCCATACACTGAAAGGGCTTGCCGGTAATGCAGGAGCAGAATACTTGCAAAAAGAATGTCAAAACATGGAACAGCTTTGCAAAAATTCGGTCCCCTTCGAAGAAATCCAGCCCAATCTGGAAATTTTTTTGAACGAGCTACGACTTGCACTCAAAGAAATAGAAGAAGGTATTGAAATTTAATAAAAATTAAAATCAATATATAGTATTATTTGCTCATATAAAATATATCGTTTCCTATATTTTATAAACCATAGCAATTATGAAAAAAACCAACAAAACAGGCATGAGCATCAGAACCAAACTGATTATTATCCTGCTTGTTTCCATGATCGTGCCGCTCTTCATCCTGGTCGGAACCGCATTTTATCAGTTCATGGACTTGGGCAACACCATGCGGAACATGGCGGTGCGCGATTCCACCGCAGCCCTCAACGACAGTGCGATCGCCAATATCGAACAGCTCTCGACCAACACCGCCAACCGGGTGGCAGCGTTTCTCTATGCCCGGGACGCCGATATCCGCGCCCTGGCCGCCCTGCCGATGACCAGGGCAACCTTTGCCGGCTTTGCCGAACACAAAACCGGACGGATCGTGCAAAAAGGCACCTGGCGTCTGAGCGAAGATCAGACAAAATGGATCTGCGTCGATGCCGCAGAGCAGCAGAAGCGAACCAACGTCTCCACCAACAGCGAAAACGACGACATGGACGGCTTCCACTATCGTCCGCCGGAAGCCTTCGCCTACCACGACATTCCGCTCTACGACGAGATCACCTTCATCGACCCGAGCGGGATGGAGCGGGTCAAATACGTCAGCCCCAACTCGACCAAAATCCATTATCCGCTGAGCCGCGAGCACCGCAACATCGCGGACAGCGCCAATACCTACGTCAAGGCGGAACGATATTTCGACCAGCTTAAGCAGTTGAAGCCGGGCGATATCTATGTCTCCGATGTGATCGGCGCCTATGTCGGCGCAAACTACATCGGCATGTATACCCCGGGCAACGTGGCCGCGGCCGCACGGGAACGCGGTTACGAGATCCCCTACCTGCCCGAAACCCAGGCCTATGCCGGTCGTGAAAACCCCAATGGTCAGCGTTTCGAGGGAATCGTCCGCTGGGCCACGCCCGTCACCGGCGAAGACGGCGAGGTGATCGGCTATGTCTCCTTTGCCCTCAACCATGATCACCTCATGGAGCTGGTCGATCATATCACCCCGATGCAGGAGCGCTACACCCAGCTCCCCAGCGCCTACGAGGGCAACTACGCCTTTATCTGGGACTACCGCTGCCGGAGCATCTGCCACCCGCGCCACAACTCCATTGTCGGCTACGATCCCGCCACCGGCGAGCCGCAAATCCCCTGGCTCGAAACCGAAATCTACAAGGGCTGGCAGGCAAGCGGCCTGAAAAAATGGACCGACTACGTCAAGGATTACCCCCTGTTCCATGAGCAGTCCCGGGCCAAAAAACCCGCACCGGACCTGACCAGGGCCGGGCTGGTCGGGCTGGACGGCCGCTATCTGAATAACGCGCCGCAATGCACGGGCTGGATGGATCTGACCAAAGACGGCGGCTCCGGCTCGTTCTATATCCTATGGAGCGGCCTGTACAAGCTCACCACTGCCTCGGCCATTCCGTACTACACCGGGCAGTACGCGCCCAGCGAGGAAAACGGATTTTCCCGGCGCGGCTTCGGCTTTGTCGCCATCGGCGCAGGACTCGACGACTTCACCCTGCCCGCCAAAAAAACCGAGGCCAACCTGCTGGCCACCATCCGGGACGGCCTGACCACCACCCTGACCGGCATGGGCATCACGACCCTGGTCATCATTGCCCTGGTGATCGTCGCTGCCATCATAATCGCCTCCTACATGTCCCGCAACATCACCTGGCTCAACAACGGAGTGGCCCGGTTCCGGGCCGGCGAACGGCAGTTTCGCTTCAACGCGCCCGGTCGGGACGAATTCAGCAGTCTGGCCGACTCCTTCGACGACATGGCGGACAGCATCGACAAGAGTATCGACGGACCTCTTTGTATCATCGACCTTGATCACAAGATTATCTACATGAACGAGATCGGTCTCGAGTTCACGAAGTCGGAATCTCTCGAGGCCATTATCGGACTGAAATACGAACATGTCAGTGTCTATCCGGAAAAATCCATATACTGCCCGATCATGGCACTGGATTCCGGAACCGAGGCTGCGGTCTATTATCTTGAAGACCGGAACATGTACCTGAAAGGCAGCGCCCAATATCTGTACAATCAGGAGAATGACAGATGCGGATATATCGTCTTCAGCACGGATGTGACGGAGATACAGGAGGCGCGCAACAAGGCCGAGCAGGCCAATCGGGCGAAAAGCGACTTCCTTTCCAACATGAGCCATGAGATGCGCACGCCGATGAACGCCATCATCGGCATGACCACCATCGGCAAGAAATCAGACGATATCGAGCGCAAGGATTACTGTCTCCATCGCATAGAGGACGCCTCCACCCATCTTTTGGGCGTTATCAACGATGTGCTCGACATGTCGAAAATCGAGGCGCAAAAGTTCGACCTGTCGCCGGTTGACTTTCATTTTGAAAAAATGCTGCAACGCGTGGTCAATGTCATCAGTTTCCGCGTCGAAGAGAAGCACCAGCAATTTCTTGTCCACGTGGATGAACGGATTCCGCGCATGCTCCACGGCGACGATCAACGCATTGCCCAGGTGATCGCCAACCTGCTGTCCAATGCGGTCAAGTTTACCGCTGAAGGTGGCCGGATCGAACTCGACACCAGGCTGTTGAACGAACAAGGCAATGACTGTGAACTGCAAATCTCGGTGCGTGACACCGGTATCGGCATCACAGCCGAGCAGCAGAGCCGTCTCTTCAGCTCCTTTGAGCAGGCCGACTCGCAGATCACGCGCAAATTCGGCGGTACCGGCCTGGGGCTCATCATCTCAAAAAACATCGTCGAGATGTTCAACGGCCGGATCTGGATCGATTCGGAACTGGGACAGGGGGCGACCTTTACCTTCACCATCCATGTCAAACGGGCGGAAACTCCGGAACACAAGGTCACCGGCAAGGTGCCCTGGGGCCAGATCCACGCGCTGCTGGTGAGTGACGCCCCCGATATCCTGCACTCCTTTACCGCCCTGGCAAAACGGTTCGGTTTTTCCTGCGATCCAGTGACCAGCGGCAAAGAGGCGCTCGAACATGTCCGGCAGGGCCGGGAATACGACATCTGTTTTCTTGACTGGAACATGCCGGACATGGGCGGCCTCGAGCTGGCGCATCACCTCAACAAGGAGATACCGGAGAAACCGGTCGTCATCATGACAACGGCAACGGAGTGGTCCACCATCGAGCAAGAGGCCAAGGACGCGGGCATCAAGCGATTCCTCCTGAAACCCGTCTTCCCGCTCGATGTGGAAGACTGCATTGCCCACTTTTTCAGCGCCGAAGAACCGACTCCCCTGCAACCAACCCCACCGGAACAGCAGTACGACTTCAGCGGCCGCCAGGTTCTCCTGGTCGAGGATCTGGAGATCAACCGGGAGATCATCCTCACGCTTCTTGAACCGACCAACCTGACCATTCTCTGTGCGGAAAACGGGATCGAGGCGATAGAGCAATTTGCCATGCACGCCGACACCATCGACCTGATCCTGATGGATATCCAGATGCCGGAGATGGACGGCCTGACCGCGGCAAAAAATATTCGCGCCCTGTCCTTGCCCACAGCACGCAGCGTTCCGATCATCGCCATGACCGCCAACGTGTTCCGGGCGGACATCGACCGATGCCTGCTGGCCGGCATGAACGGCCATATCGGCAAACCCATCGATATTCAGGAACTGCTGAAGCAACTGCATTCCTACCTGTGAACCGGGCAACATCATGCCCATCGCCATGAAGGAGAGAATCCCATGCAACGTCTTTTCAGCACCCTGTCCGCAGCAGAACAGCGCCACGAGGTACGCCGTCGCTTCCACTTGCAGGAAGGCGTCGGCTGGCACAGTGGGGAGGGCGTCTTTGTCGGCACAACCGAGGAAGATGTAATCGCCGCCCTGATCGATCTGGAGGAGGCGGAAATCAACGCCATAGGCGACTGCATGGGCGGCTGCCCCATGATCCAGCCGAAGCTGGAGGATTTTGTCAGAAAAGCATGAGGACTACTGCATCACGACAAGCCATGAGCGCCTGCGTACTGTACGGGTCCGATCACAGGGCAACAAAAGGAAAGCGGTTGACGAGGCGTGAAGGCATGCATACAGTGAACTTTCATAGCTCTGCGGCCCCTGGGACCAGTCCGGGACATGTCCCGTGCAACGAGACGTATTGTGCGCATCGGTCGCCGTGCTTCCTGATTCAGGAAGGCTGGATACAGAGTGCCGGCCCTCTCCTTGCCGCTGCATCTCGACTGAGGCAATCCATCCGCGTCAAAGCGGCTCCTCCTTCCTCTTCCGTTCCAACAATTCAACCAAAGGTCTAGGCAGTATGATTGGTGAAGGCGTAAAATTGATGGTTCTGGGCATGGCAGTGGTGTTTGTTTTTTTGGTGTTC
Organism: Desulfobulbus sp.; assembly: GCA_050952385.1. Classification (GTDB taxonomy): domain Bacteria; phylum Desulfobacterota; class Desulfobulbia; order Desulfobulbales; family Desulfobulbaceae; genus Desulfobulbus. The sequence goes on from JBMNKV010000001.1 coordinate 1,383,096, forward strand.
ATGGTGCTCGTCATCCAACTGAACAGCATTGTGTTGAGCGGCTTCACCAAGAGGGAGATAGAGCTCGATGAAAAGCGTCTGGAAGAAAAACGGCTCCGGGCCATGAACCTGAAAAGCAAATCCGGCACAGAAGAGCGTCAGCGCCTGATCGCGGTGATGGCGGCAGCCATTGCCGCGCATCGGGCCAGGAAGGCAGCAGAACGCCGTACGGCATAAACAGTTCGTTATCCAGTAACAACAGGAGTATGATCATGGGGAAAATTTCCCGCTACAAAGTTCAGGTTGATGGCATCACCTATCGGGTGAGTGTGGAAGACGAGAGCAGTGAAGTGACCGAGGTGCAACGGGTCTCCCCCGAGACCCCTGAGGCCTCCGATGCGGAGCAACCGCAGGTCGCCCGGGAACGGATCGAGGTGCGCACGCACCTTCCCGGCAACGTGTTCGATGTGACCTGCCAACCCGGCGACGAGGTGCAGCAGGGCGACACCCTGATGCTGATAGAAGCAATGAAGATGCAGTCGCCGGTCTACGCACCGACATCCGGAGTGGTGGAGAGCGTGGAAGTCAAGAAGGGGGATGTCGTCAAGTCCGGTCAACTTTTGGCCTACCTGATCTGAGTGTCCCCGACGAGGCTTGCAATGAAGAAATCCCTGTTTGCCCTCTTTCTCCTCGTGCCCGTCCTGACGGCTCTGGGACTGCTCACAGGCGGCATGGCTTTTGCGGGCGTTCCCGCCAACGACTTGACGACCATACCGCCGATGGCCGAAATATTCCGCAGCTGCATCGACTCCACCGGCCTCATGCACGTGCTCTTTCCGCCCGGCGGCGAGTGGACCGACGGTATCGGCCGCCTGCTCATGATCGGCGTCGGCCTGGTGCTGATCTACCTGGCCATTGTCCACGACTTTGAACCGCTCTTGCTGATCCCCATCGGCTTCGGCACGATTCTCACCAACATCCCCCTTGCCGGAATGAACGATCCGGGCGGCATCCTCCACCATATCTATGCGGTGGGAATCAAGTCCGGGGCCTTTCCGCTCATCATCTTCATGGGGATTGGCGCAATGACCGATTTCGGCCCCATGCTCGCCAACCCGAAAACCGCCCTTCTGGGCGGGGCCGCCCAGTTCGGCATCTTTTCCACCCTGCTGGGCGCCCTTGCGCTCTCCCATTTTGTGCCCGGCATCAACTTCGACCTGAGGGAGGCGGCCGCCATCGGCATCATCGGCGGCGCGGACGGGCCCACAGCCATTTTCCTTTCCAGCCAGCTCGCCCCGCACCTCCTCGGGTCGATCGCGGTGGCGGCCTACTCCTACATGGCGCTGGTCCCCCTCATTCAGCCGCCCATCATGCGGGCGCTGACCACCAAAGCGGAACGCTGCATCCGCATGGAGCAGATGCGCCAAGTGGGCAAGGCCGAAAAAATCGTCTTTCCCCTGGTGGTGGTGGCCCTTTGCGCCGCCCTCCTGCCTTCGGCCGCGCCGCTCATCGGCTTTTTCATGTTCGGCAACCTGATGCGGGAATGCGGGGTGGTGAACCGGTTATCCGATACGGCCCAGAACGCCCTGCTCAACATCGTCACCATCTTTCTCGGTCTGGGCGTGGGCGCGCAGATGTCGGCCAAACAGTTTCTGTCGGCCGAGACGCTCGGCATCCTTTTCCTGGGGGTCATCGCCTTCGGTATCGGTACCGCCTCCGGCGTGCTCATGGCCAAGCTCATGAATCTGTTCCCCGGCGCGAAGATCAACCCGCTGATCGGGTCCGCCGGTGTTTCCGCCGTCCCCATGGCGGCCCGGGTCAGCCACAAGGAAGGCATGGAGGCCGATCCGAGCAACATGCTGCTCATGCACGCCATGGGCCCCAACGTCTCGGGCGTGATCGGTTCGGCGGTCGCGGCCGGCGTCCTGCTCACCCTCAAGGGGTTCGGAGGATGAGCAGGGTGTACTGAACGATTCCGGGCCCGGCCTGGCTGGTCCCGGAATCATGGATACTCTCGCAAGAAGGAGACCGATGATGATTGTACGTGTAATCATGACCAGACAGATTGCCCGAAGGGGTCGCACCCTGGACACGTCGCTTTTGCCGATCCTCTCGGAAATGCTCATCGAACTGCGCAGCATGGCCAACCGTCAGCCGGGATATATTTCCGGCGAGACCCTGCGCAACGTCTACTCACCTGAAGAGTATGTCGTCATCAGTACCTGGCTGTCCTTCGAGGCCTGGGAGAACTGGTTTGCCAATGAGCGACGCGCCGAACTGGAAGGCAAGATCGACGCCATGCTCGGGTCGCCGACCACCTACAAGATTTACGAGTACTACTGAGCCGCCGTTCCCGACGGTCGACAGGCAAGCGAAAAGCAGCCGGCAGCGCAACCCGGACAGTCGGAGCCCCAAAAAGGAAGCCCCGCCGAAGAAGGGGCGGGGCTTGATCAAGGAGAAAAGGAGAAGCGCTCTGTCGCAAGGGAGCGTATCTCTATTGTACGCCCGGGGAGGATTCTGTCAAACCCGGGAGAAAAAAAGTGCCGGCCGCGCTTGTCTTTTTCCCGCTCCGCCGTCAACCGCGACAAGGAGGCGGACAGGGTGAACACGTCCCAAAATCGGCCGGATCACAGAAGGCCTGCCTGCACCAGGCTTTTTTCGTTTGCAGCTCTGCGTCCAATCCATCTCTCACCTTGCACACAGGCCTCCCATGCACACGCCTCCGCTTGATGAACGCATTATTTTCGCCCTTGATTTCTCCGACCCCGCGACAGCACAACAGTGGGTAAAAAAACTGGACAACAAGATCCGGTTTTTCAAGGTCGGTCTCCAGCTGTTTCTTGCCGGATGGTGGCCGGTCATCGAATTCATCGCCAACCGGGGCAACAAGGTCATGGTGGATCTCAAGTTTTTCGATATCCCCGAGACCGTTGGCCTGGCCGTGCAGCAACTGCACAACCGGAACGTCACCTTTGCCACCATCCATGGCAACGACCCCATTATCCGGGCAGCGGTCCAGCATAAAAAAGATCTGCAACTGCTTGCCGTCACGGTGCTGACCAGTTTTGACCAGTCCGACCTGCACGCCATGGGCCTTGCCGGCACGGTCGAGGACCTGGTCTTGCTGCGGGCCCGGAAGGCCATCGAACTGGGATGCGACGGCGTGGTCTCCTCGGCGCGGGAGGCCGGTGTCCTGCGTGCCGATATCCGCCGCAGCTTTCTGGTGGTGACCCCCGGCATCCGTCCCGGCATCAATCAGGACATCATCCGACACGACGACCAGAAACGTATCGCCACCGCCCGCCAGGCCATCCTCAACGGGGCGGATCATGTGGTCATCGGTCGACCGATCAGCACCGCCGCCGACCCACTCGCCACGGTCGAACTCCTGCAACAGGAAATCAGCGCAGCCCTGGCCGAACGCCGCACCCGGCATCCCTAAACGGACCGGCGCGTCATCCGGATACGCCGGCCCGCCTTCTTCATCGGAAATCCGCCCGGATAGAAAGAAAACCGGGGCATGTTTTCGTTTTGACGAACCCCGCCACCGCTGCTAGCATACAGAGAGCGGTCTCCTGAAAACCCTGGTGGAGACCGTCAGCAAACCCGTCAAGACCCCGGTTCCGGCAATCCCCGCACCCACGATACGAACCGGAAAACACAAAGGAGACATCCATGAACGTCGGAGCCCTCTTCGATTCCATCCTGGCAAAATGCGGTGCCCTGGCCGGAAAAATCGGCGCACTGCTGGACAGTACCGGTCTGCCGGAACAGATTCAGCAGGTTGATGCGGCCGGACTCTTTTCCAACCCCTGGTTCCTGATTCCCTTCATCGGCCTCGTCGGCTATATGCTGTACAAGAAGGCGATCCACGATCTGTTGATCATGGCCATACTCGGCATGGTCTGGTATGCCACGGGCACGGATTACATGCAAACCCTGGTGATCGGCGACGAACTGCAACTCAACAAGGTCCTTCCGGTGATTCTGGGCGGCGTCGGCGCCCTGGCAGCCATCGTCTTCCTGCTGATGGGCCGTTCCGAATGAGCTGATATCGCCATGCTGCCCTTTCCCCCGAAAAATACGAACAAAAGCAGTCCGAACGAGAACCCCTCCTTCCGGGATTCGATTTTTATCGTGCTGGAGGAAGAGGACTGTCCGCTTTACAATGTCGACGAGGAGTTCAATATTGCCGGCGGCATCCTGACCCTGCCCGAAGGCAAGGAAACCTGCCTGACCCTCACCCGGGAGCTGATCAACCTGGCGACCGGGGAACAGAAGATGGAACACCTGTCTCCCATCGGCGCGCCCAAGGCCAAGTTCGAGTGCGGCGGCTGCGACAGCGGGGTTCTCCGGTTTGCCCATAAAAAAGACAAAACCTTCAGCACCTTGCAGATGAAGATGCTGGCCGACGCCGAACAGCGCGCCCAGTTGCGGGAACTGGACAAGTTCCATCCCGTTCTTCGGCAGATGGAACTGTTCGAGCCGCTTTCCGACAGTAATCTCTACGAGCTGTCCCGCCAGCTCGAGGTCAAACATTATCCGGCCAACAAGGTTATCCTCAACCAGGGCGATCCGGGCACGCGCCTGTACATCATCCTCAGCGGCCGGGTGGCGGTGGTCGGCGCCAATCACAAGGTCCTGGCCGAGATGGGCCCCGGCGACATCTTCGGCGAAATGAGCCTGCTCTCCGGAGAAAGCGTGGCCACCTCCATCTACTCACGCGATCGTTCCGTTCTCGCCACCTTGTCCAGCAAGAACTTCAAACATATCCTCGCCCGATTCCCGGTCTTGCAGGTGTACCTCTACCGCCTGCTGGTGGAACGCTCCCAGGCCAACAGCCTGCGCGCAGGCACCATCAGCTCCGGTATGAGCGGCAGACTGGAAGAGGTCAACCCGGTCGAGTTGTTTCAAATGCTCAATTCCGGCCAGAAATCGGGAACCATCAGCCTCTCCTTTGACGACGGCAAGGCCCAGGTGATCTTTCATGAAGGTGAAGTGGTGCGGGCCGGGTATCGCAACCTGGTCGACAAAGACGCCCTGTTCGCCATCCTGGGCCGCGGCAAAGGGGAATTCACCTACACCACCGGCATCAACGAGGAAGATCAGGCCCGACCGCCGCTCGGCGGCTTCATGGCCCTGGTCATGGAGGGCATGCGCCTGATGGACGAACGCGCCGCCTGAGCTCCGCCGCCCTTGTAAAAAAAACCACCCGGCACAATAAATGCATTAGTCTTACTGTCCCCTGTACGCAGTCATCTGTCTGCCCAAAAAACAACCCGAGGTACCGTGACCCTGCCTGTCGACCGCTCATCACGCGTTCAGACCACTCCCGCCACTCCTGCCCCCTCTGCCGGGGCGGGAGCGAGCGGTTTTGACGCGTCGCTCATTCTGGAGCAGGCAGACACCCTGCTCCGGTCGACTCACCAGTATGGTCTGTGGCGACACATTCGCCAAAAAGATGCCGCCAAATCCTTGACTATTGCCAGGCTGGTCGTGGAACGGAACCAGCTTCTGCACAAGCTGCAACGCGACAAGTCACCGAATTGGCGTGAATTCGACCGCCTGACCCGCGAAATCCTCGGCAACGGCATCATGCTGCCCACCTCCCGCCAGCTCGCCCCTGCCAAAACATCGTCTTCCGCCCCTGTCCAGCTCGAACTCCCGTTGCTGCCGCCGCCAGCAGCGGGCCCGCCGCCGGCTGCCCCTGCCCCCTCCGCTGCCGAACCTCCATCCGCGGATATCGACAGCAATGAGGCAGCGGCCGAGCCCGACAGCACCGACGAGCCGAACGCGCCTTCCGGTCCGGCCAGGGAACTGCTCCACGAAGACAACGTGCTCATCCTCGGGGCCTCCTGTCCGCAGATCGGTCTGCGACAAGACGTTCTCGGCTACAGCGACGGTCAGCGCACCCTGCTCCCCCTGGGCGGCTTTGCCCAGGCCCTGGATTTCCCCATCGAAGTCGATCCGGCCAAGGGGACGGCCCAGGGCTGGTTCATCAGCGAGAACCGGACCATCAGCGTGGATGCGGCCCGGAAAACGATCAGGGTCGACGGCACAACCATCCCCTGGGACGACAGCCTCATTGCCGTGGGGGAAGACGACATCTATGTCGACTCCCGCCTCTTGAGCCGCATGCTCCCCCTGGATCTGGCGACAGATCCCGGCGAAATGAGCCTGGCCCTGCACCCCCGGGAGATACTGCCCCTGCAGGCCCAACTGGAGCGCGAACAGCGACGCAAGGGGCTTTCCATGGACCGGGAAAACATGGAACCGCGGTATCCGGTGGAAACGCCTCCCTTCAGGGCGGCCTCCTTTCCGGTCATGGATGTGAACCTGAACTCGCGGGTCAACAAATCGGCAGCCGGAAAAAGCACCCTGCACAGCTCGTATTCGGTGCTGGCCCAGGGCGATCTGGCCTACATGGGATCGAACCTGTTTGTCGCGGGCCAGGAGGACGACCCGCTGGACAACATCCGCCTGACTCTGAAGCGCACCGATCCCGGGGCGGGCCTGCTCGGCGCCATGAAGGCCCGGACGCTTGAGCTGGGCGATGTCTCGCCGGTGAGATTGCCCGTTCTCGGCACATCCTCCCGGGAACGCGGGGTGATGGTTTCCAATCAGAGCCTGCAGAATCGTCAGGATTTTGACACCACCCGGTTCGAAGGCAATGCGCAACCCGGCTGGGATGTGGAGCTCTACCGCAACAACAGCCTGCTCCAGTCGACGCGGATTGGCGGCGACGGCCGCTACCTGTTCGAGAACATCCCGGTCTATTTTGGACCCAACCGGTTCGAAATCGTGGCCCACGGCCCCCAGGGCCAGCGCCGGGTGCTGGACACCCGCAATCTCAACATCGGCTCCGAGATGCTGAAAAAGGGCGAGATGGAATACGCCCTTTCCGCCACCCAGCGCCAGACCTCCCTGGTTGGCGAGCAACAGATCGCGCGATCCACGGGAACCGGCCCCCGGCTCAGCGGGCAGGTCGCCTATGGACTCAGCAACCGGCTGTCCGCCACGGCAGGCGCCGCATCGGTGGAGTTCGAAGGTGAACGCCACAACTACCTGCAGGCCGGGCTCAACCACAGCCTGTCGTCGCTCTATACCAGCGCCAATGTCGTCAGCGACAGCACGGGCGGCTCCGCCCTCTCGCTCCAGGCCCAGGGCCGTGTCGGCGCGTTCAACCTCAGCGGCAAACACGAAATCTTTTCGGATTTCATCGAGGAGGCCAACCCAACCTCCACTCTGGAAGAACGCACCACCCTGGCGCTCAGCGGGCGAACGAAAAAAATCCTGGGCCTGCCGGCCCTCTCCTACAGCCTGTCGCGCAGTGAAAGCAGCAAAGCCGATGGCGGCACATCCGGGCAAACCGGCCTCCGGCTTTCGACATCGATCAAAGGGGTCCACCTCGCCAACCAGCTCTACTGGCGGGATAACCAGTCGATATCCCGGGATCAGCACGACGGTGAATTTCGGGCCAGCGGCTCTCTGGGCAGCAGCCGAATCGTCGCGGGAATAGAGTACGACATCGACGGCAGCGGCGGCATCACCCGCTACCAGCTGGACGGCAGCATGCCGCTGACCGGCGATATCCGGGCCCGGGCCAGCCTCTTTCACGACACCGAATACGGCAACAGGAAAACCGAAGGCGAGGTCGGGCTCGATTTCGATCTGGGCAAGGTCATGTTTTCGCCCAGCCTGTCCTATGACTCGGAAGGCGCATTTCGCGCCTTTGCCGGGCTCTCCTTTTCCCTGGGCAAGGACCCGACCAGCGGCGATCTGGAGATGCGTTCGGAGCGACGCTCCGGCCAGGGCGCGGCCACCGCCCTTGTCTACCACGATGCCAACAACAACCAGGTGTTCGATCAGGACGACACGCCCATTCCCGATGCCAAGGTGGTCGTCCGCCAAAGCCGACAGAACGCCCGCACCGACGAGGACGGCCGCGTCCAGTTCACCAGCCTTGCGACAAACCGGCCGGTGGATGTGGAAATCGACCCGGACTCCCTGGCCGACCCCTTCTGGGCGCCCACCACGCCGGGCCGCTCGATCCAGCCCCGGCCCGGTGTGGTGCAGCCCCTGCTCTTTCCGGTGGTGACCACGGGCGAGGTGGACGGCAGCCTGCTCCTGTCGCCGGGAGACGGCACCCTGGAACCGCTGATCAATGTGCGCCTGGAGCTTCGGGACGAAAACGGGGAAACCGTGCACACCACCCGCTCCGAATACGACGGCTTCTTCCTTTTTTCCAAGGTCCGGCCGGGCGACTATACCCTGCACATCGCAAGCACTGATCCCAAGATTCAGGCCATGGCAGAGGGATGGAGCAAGCCGGTGCACATCGGCCTGGACGGCACCATCGCCCGCGGGAACGATGTGGTGCTCTCTCCCACCATGCCGCCGCAGACCCCGCTCCCTCCCGATCCGCTCGAATCCGTTCCGGCTCCAGCGGAAAGCGAAGAACCAATCCCGGCCGAGCCCGCGCCCATCCCGGAACCGGCCCCCCCGGTCGAACCCGTTCCAGCTCCAGAGGAAAGCGAAGAACCGGTCCCGGTCAAGCCCCAGGACACGTCCGACGCGCCCATCCCGGAACCGGCCCGCCCGGTCGAACCCGGTCCGGCCGCCAAGCCAGTCGATTCCCCGGCGCCTGCCCCAGCTCCCCGGGCAGCCGCCACCTTTACCATCCACCCGCTGAGCGTGCGCGAAAACGAACCAATGCCGCAGCAGGCTACGAAACAGGCTACAGAACCGACTCCCCGTCCGGTTGCGCCGCCGGCCTCCGCGCCGGCACAGCCGGAACCCGCATCGCGGTTTTACGCAACCCAACTGGCCTCGTACACCTCGCCGGAACAGGCACAGGCCGGTCTCCGCATCCTGGCGGGGCGGCTCAAGGGGATCGTTGTTGCTGAAGATTTCCAGATCGTCCGGGCCGACCTGGGTGAGCGGGGCATCTTTTACCGGGTCGTTTACGGAAGGCATGCCGACCGGGCCCGGGCCGAGCAGTTTACCCGCCAGGTTCGGGCGCGCGGACAGGAGGCCCTGACCCTGCCTGTGCAACCCAGCGCGCTGCTGCCAGCAGATACGGCAATCACGGCAGCACCCACGCAGCCGCTGCAGCCGACCCGCCCCGCAGCCCGGCTCATTGCCCAGAAGTATGCGGCCATGCAGGGCCGCATCTGAAAGGAAAAACAGGCCAGGGCCCGGGCCAAGCAGTTCACCCGCCAGGTTCAGACGCACGGACAAGAGGTCCTGCCTGGGCAACCCGGCGCGCCGCTCCCAGCAGATACGGCAATCACGGCAGCGCACGGCAGCACCCACGCAGCCGCTGCACAGCCGACCCGGCTCATTGCCCGGAGACGCATTGCCCGGAAGCAGGCAGCCATGCAGGGCCGCATCTGAAAGGAAAAGACAGGCCAGGGAAGATGCCCGCCGCAGGCACGGCCCACCAGGCTGTTGCGAAATGCGTCACGGCAGGCTGTGCAAAAAATCTCCAACACTGTCACCCCCCGCGAAGGCGGGGGCCAGTTCTTCAAAAATCACTGGATTCCCGCCTGCGCGGGAATGACGAGACACAAACCGGGGCGCCACGCCTTGCGCGGCAACAAGATCAGAAGGAGATGGTCAAGCCGGCGCAAATGGGCCGCCACACGGCCGCATCACAGAGGGCGCACAGCCCACCAAAAAAAGAAGCCGGGACCGAGCGGTCACGGCGTGGAAATCGCATAAGCGCCAGTCATCCGGCGCGATCGTCACGGTGGTTCGGAATACTCCAACAGAACGGGTACCAAACCGGTATAGGTATCGGACTTGGTTCCCACGGGCAGGTCGAGCTTGCCGCCGATAGCGATGGTCACCGAGTGGGTGTCGGATCCCTCACCAGTACCCGTGGACGGAACAAGGATATCATGCAGGGAATTGTCCTGAATATCGGTCAGGGTTATCGTGGCCGTGGGATCAATCGTGCCGGTCATGATCGCGGTATCGGGCATGGAGGCCGTAACGGCAAAGGGGCCACTTGCCGTTATGGTGACCGCGCCCACGCTGCCCCCCGCAATGGGCACCCCTTTGGCCGAAAGCGGCTGGGCCCCCGTCCCCCCCTGTCGGGCATTCATGGTAACGCTGTCACCAAGGGGGTTCAACGGGATGGTGCCCAGGCTCATCGAGGCGCTGCTCTCTTCCTCCAGGGTGTTGACCACCTGGGCGTTGATGGGCACCTCCACATCGCCGGCCAGGGCGCGGGTCACGGCCAGGAAAAGAGCGCCAAGAGCGCCGCAAGCGAGCAGCCAGCCGGCCCGTTTGCAGCATAAAATCCTCGATACCCCCCTCCCCTGTCGCACTTCCATCCTCCCGTTTCGTTCTCCGCCTCCGGAGAACCGCCTTGTCACCGCAACGGCTCCAACCCACCGTCCCTGCCGGGCAGGGCCGCCTCAGCGGACAGGAAAGTCGCGGCTGGTGGGCTCGCCCAGGTTGACCCGCTGATTGGTGCCTGTGCTGGGCCGAAACGTGGCCCGCAGCATGCCGCCACTCAACTCCTGGCGGGAAATGTCTTTCAGATTGAGCTGAACCTTCTTTTCCTTCAGGGGCATTTGCACGGTCACGCCCGGCAGATAGCCGACCTCGCGGGAGGCCCCGGGGTCGTTGGTGGGCACATAGTGCAGGCTCAGGTTGCCGAAACCGGAACCACCGCCCTCACGGTGCAAGACCACCTCGGCTGCCAGACCGCTGGCTGCTTTCGGGGCCGGGACGAGCCGCACCCCCACGGGCTCGACCACGCCACGGACCCCGTGCTGAATCCAGATGGGGAAACTGGAGTTCACCAAAAGCTCAATATCCATGGACACGCTCTTGTCCCCCGCCCCCTGTTGCCGCGCCGCGGCAGCCTTGGCCGCGGAGGGCTGGGGCCGCAGGATCATCCGGGTTCTATACTCGCCGGGGGCCAGGTTGGCGGGTTTGTTCACCATGAACTTCAGCACCTGACGGCCGCCCGGGGCAATGGTGGCCCGGCGGGGCGCGTACCGGATCATCTTGCGCACCCTCTGTTCCTCGGCACTCTCCTGCTCGGGCGCAAGCTCCTGCATCCGGCCATCCGGCCCGGTGCGCAGGGTCACGGTGTCGATCCTGTACGAAATCTCCTCCTGGGTGGGATTGTACACATAGACATCCACGTTCCGCTGGCGGTCGGGAAAGATGATCTGCATGGGGGTGATCATCAGGGTTCTGGTTTTCATGGCGGCCAGGGCGGCATCCGCCGCAAGCAGCGTGCCGAACACGGCGGCCGCACCAAGACAGGAGCCACAGACAAGACGCAGCGAGCGTTGCACAACGGACAGGAACATGGATTTCTCCGGGAAAGAGGGATAAGGGGGATAACAATCAGTAATCGAAATCAACCACGATCCGCACGGCGCCGCGGCAGGTGGCCGAGGATTCGCCGGGCGGAAGGACCAGACGGCCGCCGAACTGCACGGTGCGGGTCTCATTGGCCAGCAGGTCGAAACCGGTCTGGCCGTACTGGGAATGCGAGCGCATATCCACCAGGTACCGGGTGCGGCCGTTACAGTTAAGCTCGACCCGGTCCGGGTAGGTGATGCGCACATGGACCGGGTCAGCGGAGAAGACATTGATCTGGCCGCTCCCGCCGCCCCGCACCACCGAACGCCCGGCCACGGGCTGGGCCGCGCCCTTGCCGGCATCGATGACGATCGCATCGCCGACCGGGCTCAGGCCGATGCTGCCGAAATCAAGCGCACGGACCAGCGCCGCCTCCCCGGCCCCTGCCAGGGAGGCGGCTGCAAGCACAAGTGCGAGAGCGGCGATGGCTGCCCGCCCAGACCGCAACATGAGCATCAGGGCTCATTCATAGGTCAGGGTTGCCGTGACTGCACCTGCGTACGGACCCGCCACTGTATCCGAAGCCAATTCGAGCACGCCACCAACGTAAATGACTGCCTCAAACGTGCCATCATTATCAGCATCCGTGGCAGTAATCGCCGTGCTCCCCTGGGAGTTGGCCGTGATACCCGTCACGGTCAGCGTGTTGCCTGTGGCGTCGCCCGAGCCCTCCAGCGTTGCCTGCCCGCCGGTGCCCGCGTAGGCCGCGGTCACTTTGAAGGGACCAGCGGCTGTCGCCGTGATGACGCCCGGGGCACTGTCGGAAATGACAACGCCTACATCCGATGACGCCTCGGCGCCAGCGCCAGTCGTGGCGTTGAGGGTGATTGTGTCGCCGAGCGGACTCAAGGGGATGGTGCCGAAGTTCAGAGTTTCGGCCTCCTCAACCAAACTCGTCTGCACGGTCACTTCAATCGGCACATCCACATCGCCGGCCAGGGCATTCGCCGCGGGGGTCAGCACCAACCCGCAGAGTGCCGCGCCCATAACCCATTTGTTCCACATACCTTTTTTGTACTGCCGTGTTTTCATTGCCATCCTTGGTTCCTCCTGATGTTGAGAGACTGACCCCCAATGGGTCGATACGGTAGATGACCGGGACTCTGCACAGCGCATCCGCCCGATCCGGTTCCTGGCGGCCGGAGGGCGGAAAGGGATGAGCTTTTTTTGTTCCCTGTTTTCCGCTCGCCGGCTCCTGGGCAGCGCATGTGCCCAGGCTCCAGGACTCTTGTCGGCTGGAGGGCGGAAAGGGATAAGCTTTTTTTGTTTTTCCCTGTTTTTTCCGCTCTCCGGCTCCTGGGCAGCGCATGTGCCCGGGCTCCAGGACTCTTGTCGGCTGGAAGGCGGAAAGGGATAAGCTTTTTTTTGTTCCCTTTTTTTGCTCGCCGCCAGCCGGCCTTCGGCCTTTGCCCTCAAATAAAGCAGGTTTCGTGCCAATGAAAATTATTTTGCCCTTTCTCTAACCCCGCCATATGACAGGGAAAAAAACAGGGAAAAAGAAGCCGGCCCCGCCAGATTTCATTTATGTAATTAAATGGGAAGACGAACTTACCATTTCGTTCTTCAGGGCCCAAGCTGGCAGGCCGGGCAAGGCTGCATGCAGGCGCATCCCGCCGGAATTCCGCCCATTTTCCACCCAATCCCGCCTCGATCGCCTGCTCACGCATCCCGCTCCAGCATCATCACCCCATAGGTGGCGCGCAGGTTGGCGGCCAGGTGGACAATGCGGCCGTGGGCGCCGTGGTGGGGCACGTCGATGGCCGCCTCCTTCACCGTGCGCATGCCGGAGGCATAGAGGAAGCGCTTGAAATCCTTGATGGAAATGATGCGGATATTGGGCGTGTCGTACCACTGATAGGGCAACTGGTCGGTGATGGGCGCGCGCCCGGTCACCAGCACCTGCAACCGGGCCTTCCAGTGACTGAAATTGGGGAAGCTGACAATCACCCGGCGGCTGATCCGCAACAGATCGACCAGGAGTTGTTGCGGGTCGTAAATCTGTTGCAGGGTCTGGCTGAGAATCACCACATCAAAACAGTGATCCGGATAGTCGAGCACCTCGAAACGAAAGTCGCCCTGGAGCACGGTCAGGCCCCGGGCAATGCACTGCACCACCTTGGTTTCGGCCTGCTCGATGCCGGTGCCCCGGATCTGTTTTTCAGCCTGCAGATAGGCCAGCAGATCGCCGTTGCCGCAGCCCAGGTCCAGCACCCGCCAGCCCGGCTCGATCCACGAGGCAATGATCTTCAGGTCAAAACGCATGGTTTCCGGATGCGCGCTAGTGGGCATGGGAGATCCGGTCAAGAAAGCCTCTGACCAGGCCGTCGAGCCGGTCATTGGGCAGAAGAAAGGCGTCGTGGCCCCAGCGGGCCTCGATCTCGCAGAAACTGATGTCGCAGCCGTTTTTTTTCAGGGCCGAGACAATATGTCTGGACTGATAGGTGGGGTAGAGCCAGTCCGAGGTAAAGGAAATCACGAGGAAACGGATACCGGCCAGCGCCTCGTTGACCAGCAGGTTGCCGCCCTTTCGTTCCAGGTCGAAGTAATCGGCGGCCTTGGTGATATAGAGCAGCGAGTTGGCGTCGAACCGGTCGACGAACTTCCGCCCCTGGTGGTGCAGGTAACTCTCGACCTGAAAATCTCCGGTAAAATCGAAGGACAGCGCGTCCCGGTGCAGGTGGCGGCCAAACTTCTCGCGCATGGACTCGTCGGAAAGATAGGTGACATGGCCGATCATCCGGGCCACGGCCAGGCCGTGGGCCGGGCCGGGCTGGTCATAGTAGTCGCCGTTGTTCCAGGCAGGGTCCGCCATGATCGCCTGCCGGGCCACCTCGTTGAAGGCAATGGCCTGGGCCGAGTGGCGCGAGGTGGTGGCCAGGGGCACGGCGGAAACCACCATCTCCGGATAGTCGACGCACCAGCGCAGCACCTGCATGCCGCCCACCGAACCGCCGATCAGCGAGAGCAGACGGGGAATGCCCAGATGATGGCGAACCAGCTCGCGCTGGGCCTGCACCATGTCGCGAATGGTGACCATCGGAAAGGTTGTGCCGTAGGGTTTGCCGGTGGCCGGGTTGATCGACGAGGGCCCGGTGGAACCGGCACAGCCGCCCAGGATATTGGAGCAGATGACAAAGTACCGGTTGGTATCCACGGCCTTGCCCGGCCCGACCATGTTGTCCCACCAGCCGGGCCGGGTGTCGCTCTCGTGCAGGTACCCGGCCACGTGCGAGTCCCCGGAACAGGCATGGAGGATGAGGATGGCGTTGGAGCGGTCGGCATTGAGTTCGCCCAAGGTCTCGTAGGCCAGGGTGATCGGCCCCAGGGAGGCCCCGCATTCCAGTTGCATGGCGTCGGGCGGTTCGGCAAAGGTGAAGTACCGGCGCTCCACCAGCAGGCGGGGCGTGGTGGTGGGGGCTGCGCTGTCCATATCGAGGCCGCTTTTATTCAAAACGCTGTGAAACGCGCGGCTGCCTGTCAGCTTCGGGTGAGCTGACGGTAGCGGATCCGGTGGGGCTGGTCGGCGTCCGCGCCCTTGCGCCGCCGGTAATCCTGTTCATAGGAGGAGTAGTCGCCCTCGAACCAGACCAGCTCGGAATTCCCCTCAAAGGCCAGGATATGGGTGGCGATCCGGTCAAGGAACCAGCGGTCGTGGCTGATGACCACCGCGCAGCCGGCGAAATTTTCCAGGGCCTCCTCCAGGGCGCGCATGGTGTTGACGTCCAGATCGTTGGTCGGCTCGTCGAGCAGGAGCACATTGGCGCCCTCCTTGAGCATCCGGGCCAGGTGGACCCGGTTGCGCTGACCGCCGGAAATCTCGCCCACCTTCTGCTGCTGATCCGCGCCGCTGAAGTTGAAACGGGCCACATAGGCGCGGGAGTTGACCTCGCGGGTACCCAGCCAGATCGTTTCCTGTCCCTCGGAGATGACCTCCCAGATGGTCTTGTTGGGATCGAGGCTGTCGCGGCTCTGATCGACATAGGCCAGCTTCACGGTCTCGCCGACGCGGATCTCGCCGCTGTCCGGCTGTTCCTGGCCGGTAATCATCCGAAACAGGGTGGTTTTGCCCGCGCCGTTGGGACCGACCACGCCGACAATGCCGCCGGGCGGCAGGGAAAAGTCGAAATTTTCCATGAGGATCCGGTCATCGTAGGCCTTGCCCAGGCCCCTGGCCTCGATCACCACCTTGCCCAGGCGCGGGCCGGGCGGAATGTAGATCTCCATATCGCTTGCAGCCTTCTCGCTCTGCTGGTTAAGCAGGTTCTCGTAGGCTGTGATGCGGGCCTTGGATTTGGTGCGGCGGCCCTTGGGCGACATCCTGATCCATTCCAGCTCGCGCTGGAGGGTGCGCTGCCGATCGCTCTCCTTCTTTTCCTCCCGGGCCAGGCGCTGCTGCTTCTGCTCCAGCCAGGACGAATAGTTGCCCTTCCAGGGAATGCCGTGGCCCCGGTCGAGCTCCAGAATCCAGCCGGCCACGTTGTCGAGGAAGTAGCGGTCATGGGTCACGGCAATGACCGTGCCGGGATACTGGTGCAGGTGCTGCTCCAGCCAGGACACCGATTCCGCGTCCAGGTGGTTCGTGGGTTCGTCCAGAAGCAGGATGTCCGGATTTTTGAGGAGAATCCGACACAGGGCCACCCGCCGCTTCTCACCACCCGAAAGCACGCCGGTCCGGGTCTCCGGCGGCGGGCACCGCAGGGCGTCCATGGCCATTTCCAGGCGGGAATCGAGATTCCAGGCATCGGTGGCGTCGAGCCGGTCCTGTACTGCGGCCTGGCGATCGAGCAGGGCCTGCATGGCGTCGTCGTCCATGGGCTCGGCGAACTGCTCGTTGATGGCGTTGAACTCGTTGAGCAGATCCACCGTGGCCTGGGCGCCCTCCTCCACGATTTCACGCACGGTCTTTTCCGGATCGAGCTGCGGCTCCTGGGGCAGGTAATCAATGGTGTAGCCTTCGGATAAAATGGTTCGGCCCTCGTACTCGGTATCGATGCCCGCCAGAATACGGAGCAGGGTGCTCTTGCCCGAACCGTTCAGGCCCAGCACGCCGATCTTGGCCCCGTAGAAGTAGGAGAGAGAAATATCCTTGAGGATCTGCTTCTGATTGTATTTCTTGCTGACCTTGATCATCGAATAGATGACCTTGTTCGCTTCAACCGCCATGTTCCCTTCCTGATCTGCCTGATCTGCCTGATTAAGGGGGGACGGAGGCCAGGGGCTACCGGGCCGACCGCCGGACTCGACACGTTCGGCCATCTTACCCGCAAGCGGGCAAACAGGCAATGACTCGACAGCAACAGGCGGGTGTCCGTGCGTTTTCTCCTTGCAATCCGACCAATTCCCGGATTTGCTGGAACCTTCACCGGCCGCGGCTCAAGTCTGCCGACTCCGCCGAGTCCGCGGCCAGATACAGCCCCTTTCTTTCTGCGGAGGAAAACCATGCGTATCGCACAGTGTATCGCCAGCGCCGCGATTGCGGCCCTGCTTGCGGGATGCGGCATCAAGGAAGGTGTCCGGGATCTGGTGGGTCTGGACGACACAACCGCCTACAGCGGGCCTGTTTATCCGGCCACCCACACCACGGAGGTCGCCTTTCAGCCCGCCCAGGTCGACAGCGCCTGCCGGGTCTTTGCCCAGGCCCTGGCCTTCCTGCCGTCCGGACTGTCCGGACAGGAGGTCGCAACCACCCTTCTTGCCGAAGCCGGTCAGCGCGGCGCGGACGGGATTTTGGTTGGACGTGCCAGAGTGGGGGAGGGCAAGTCGACCCGCTTCATGTACTTCGGCCCGGTCTATCCCTACCTGTGCACCGAACAGTGCGGCAGCTGGAAATTCGGGTACGAAATCTGGGAGAAACAGGGCCCATGGATTCCCCTGGGCTACGGCGAATGGGGCAATGCCCAGAGCCGCTTCGATACACCGCTGACCATCCAGCTGCTGCTGCTGCGCTGTCAATGAACTGTCAGTGAACTGTCAGTAAATTGGCGCGTCCGAAGGTTCGGGCCGCATTCGTCATAAATATCCATCATAAACGTCCGGTTTGACCGGACACAGGGAGGTTGCCATGCATGTGATTCTTGATCTTTGTCTTGTGCCCCTGGGTGTGGGGGTTTCGGTCTCGCAGTACGTTGCCGAGTGCCACCGGGTTCTGGAAGAGGCGGGTCTGTCTTCCAGACTGCACGCCTACGGCACCAACATCGAAGGCGAGTGGGACGAGGTCATGGCCGCGGTCAAGCGCTGCCATGAACGGGTGCACGAGATGGGCGCACCGCGCATCACCACCACCATCAAGCTGGGCACCCGCACCGACCGCGAGCAACGCATGGCAGACAAGATCGACAGTGTCGAAAAAAAGGTGGGCGCCCGCCTGAGCTAGGCGCGCTTTCCCGCACCCCGGTCATCCCATGCAGATTCGTCTCGAAGCGCCCCTTGACATGCACCTGCACCTGCGCGAGCAGGAGATGCTGCGCCTGGTGGCCCCGTTCAGCGCGGCCCAGTTCGCCGGTGCGGTCATCATGCCCAACCTGATCCAGCCGGTGGACAGTCTGGAGCGGCTGCGCCGCTACCGCGCCGACATTGCCGAGGCCTGCGCTCCAGCGAACTTCACCCCGTACATGACCCTCTTTTTCCGTGCCTACAGCCGCGAGGAGCTTTTGGCGGCGCGGCCGGAAATCATCGGCATCAAGCTCTATCCAGCCGGCATCACCACCCAAAGCGAAGCCGGCGTGCGGGATTTCGACCGGATAGAGCCCACACTGGCCCTGCTCGAGGAGCTGGACATTCCCCTGCTGGTCCACGGCGAAACAAACGGTTTTGTCATGGAGCGGGAGCGCGAATTTCTGCCGCTCTACTGCCGCATGGCCACTAGCTTTCCCCGGCTGCGTCTGGTGATGGAACATATCACCACCGCCGAAACCCTGGAGGTGCTCGACGCCTACCCCAATGTGGCGGCCACCGTGACCCTGCACCATCTGCTCATTACCCTAGATGACGTTGCCGGCGGCCTGCTCCGGCCCGATCTGTTCTGCAAGCCCATTGCCAAGACCCCCCGCGACAGGGAGGCCCTGCGCCGGGCCGTGCTCACCGGTCATCCACGCCTGTTCTTCGGTTCGGACTCGGCCCCGCATCCGCGCCATAAAAAGGAGTGCTATGGGTGTGCGGCCGGCGTCTTCTCGGCGCCGGTGGCCCTGCCCGCCCTGGCGCAACTGTTCGAGGAGGCCGGCTGCCTGGAGCGGCTGCCCGGTTTTGTCTCCGCCCATGCCCGTCGCTTTTACCGCCTCACTCCGCCCGCCCGGGCCACGCGCCTGACCCCTCATCCCTGGAGGGTTCCGGAAGACTATGCGGGTATCCGCCCTTTCCTGACCGGAACCACCCTGCGCTGGCAGGTTGAAAAGGGCAATGATTGAACCAACTATATTTGCCCTCGCGCCCCGGAAATGCTAACCTAAGATGTTCCCTTGTTGCAATCGAAGCAGTCCGGGCCGGATGATCTTCCATTGGAGCAGGCCGAATTCCAGCCGCATGCGCTGACACCTCGCCTCCACCATCCCGTACCTGCCAACCGCTTTGCATTGCACCATCACCCCTTACCGCCCTGTCCCAACCGGCAGGTTCAACCATTTATCCTGGAGGATACGCCACCATGGCCCGGTCCTACCCCGCGGTCTTTGTCCGCAACTTTCTCGGCAATACGCCGAACTGGTACAAGGCAACCATTCTGCTCTTTCTGGTCGCCAATCCCCTGCTGCTGCACTACTGCGGCCCGTTTGTCGCCGGCTGGGTCCTGATCGGCGAATTCATCTTCACCCTGGCCATGGCCCTGAAGTGCTACCCGCTGCCTGCCGGCGGCCTGCTGGCCATCGAGGCCGCGTTCATCGGCATGACCTCGGCCGAGACGATCTATGACGAAACCCTGAACAATTTCGATGTCATCCTGCTGCTGATGTTCATGGTCGCGGGCATCTATTTCATGAAGGATTTCCTCAGCTTCACCTTCACCCGCATCCTGGTTCGGGTCCAGTCCAAAATCCGGCTCTCCCTGCTGTTCTGCGGTATGGCCGCCTTTCTTTCCGCCTTTCTCGACGCCCTCACCGTCACAGCGGTGATCATTGCCGTGGCCTATGGCTTCTACAACCTCTATCACCGCTATATCTCCGGAGCGGCCGGCCACGGCACCCATGACCTGAAGAGCGACCTGGCGCTCAAGGAAACCGAGCAGGCCGAACTCAGGGAGTTCAGGGGTTTTCTCCGCAACCTGATGATGCACGGGGCCGTGGGCACCGCGCTCGGCGGGGTGTGCACCCTGGTGGGCGAACCGCAGAACCTGCTGATCGGCAACCTGGCGGGCTGGCACTTCATGGACTTTTTCCGGAACGTCGCCCCGGTTTCCCTGCCCGTACTGGCAGTGGGTCTGGCCACCTGCTACATGGTGGAGAAAAAGAAATGGTTCACCTACGGCAAGCAGCTACCCGGCAACATCCGTTCCCATCTCATGGAAACAGCCGCCAAGGAAGACGCGAGGCGCAGCCAGGCCGAAAAAATGAAACTGGTGACCCAAGCGCTTGCCGGTCTCTGGCTGATCATTGCCCTGGCCTTTCACCTGGCCGCGGTCGGCCTGATCGGGCTTTCGGTGATCATCCTGCTGACCGCCTGCAACGGCATCACCAGCGAGGGCCAGATCGGCCACGCCTTCGAGGAGGCCCTGCCCTTCACCGCGCTGCTGGTGGTCTTCTTCGCCATTGTCGCGGTCATCCACGACCAGCACCTGTTCAAGCCCGTCATCAACTATGTACTCGCCCTTCAGGGCCAGACGCAGCTGGCCGCCTACTACATCGCCAACGGCCTGCTCTCCGCCATCTCGGACAACGTCTTCGTCGCCACGGTCTATGTCTCCGAAACCAAGGCGCATTTCGTCCAGATGATGAACGCGATTCCGGATATCGGCATGAGTGGGCAGGAACTGCTGGACAAGCTGACCGATACCCGTCTTGACCGGGCGGAAGTGCTGGCGACCCTGCCCCCGGCGGCCGCGTCCCAGGCTGGCGCGCTGGTCCACCACTTCGACAAACTGGCGGTGGCGATCAACGTGGGCACCAATATCCCCAGCGTGGCGACCCCCAACGGTCAGGCAGCGTTTCTCTTTCTGCTGACCTCGGCCCTGGCCCCGGTTATCCGTCTTTCCTACGGCCGGATGGTGCTCCTGGCCCTGCCCTACACCATCACCATGTCGCTTACCGGTCTGCTGGCCACATTCCTGTTCCTGTAAGCACAGGCTCGTCCCCGGCGGGCGGGCTGGGAGCGGCTGCCGCCTCACCCGTCCCGCCGACCGCAAGCAGCGGCCCGACCCGCCACTGACTGGCCAGCTCCACCCGCAGCCCCGCCGGAGACGTCAGTCCCCGGCGGATTTCACGGCTCACCAGTTCAGGCCGGTTATTGACCTCACTGAGATGCGCGAACACCAGGCAGCGCAGGCGGTCGCGAACCAGCGCATCAGCCAGCTCCACGGAATCGGGATTGGCGAGATGGCCATGGCTGGACAGCACCCGTCGTTTGAGTTCCGGCGGATAGGGCCCGTTTCGCAGCAGCTGCACGTCGTGATTGGCCTCCAGAACCAGGGCCTGGCAGCGTTGCAGGTGGTGGCGGATAACCCGGGTGATCCGACCGGTATCGGTGCAGTGGCCCAGAGAGAGTTCGCCGTCGCTCACCACGAAACCGACCGGGTCGGCGGCGTCGTGGACCACGGCAAAAGGATGCAGCATAAGCCCGTTGATGGCAAACGGCTCGCCGGTCCCGAATTCG
This sequence comes from Desulfobulbus sp., assembly GCA_050952385.1. GTDB lineage: Bacteria > Desulfobacterota > Desulfobulbia > Desulfobulbales > Desulfobulbaceae > Desulfobulbus. Next base: position 1,404,258 of record JBMNKV010000001.1, read on the forward strand.
CGGTGCTCCGGAATCCTTCCCAGCGAGCCTTCCGCGCCGCGATAGGTGCCGGCATTAGCATAGATCGGGAGCTTGAGTCGCCGGGCCAGCACCCCCGCGCCCCTGACATGGTCGGTATGTTCATGGGTGAGGACCAGGGCGGTCAGGCTCTCCGCAGCAATCCCCAGGCTCTTCAGGCGACTGACCAACTCTTTTCCCGAGAAACCGTTGTCGATCAGGATCCGGGCCGACTCCGAGACCACCAGGGTGGCGTTGCCCTTGCTGCCGCTGCCGAGAACGGAGAACCGGATCATCGCCTTTCCCCTTCCCCAAGCGCGGCCAGGCCGGTATGACCGAAGCCGCCTGCGCCGCGAACCGTTTCCGGCAGGGTATCGGTGCGCTGCCAGCGCGCCCTGACCACCGGGGCCAAAACCAACTGGGCGATGCGGTCACCCCGCTGGATCGTGAACGGTTCGCGCCCCAGGTTGACCAGGGCGATCTTGACCTCGCCCCGGTAATCCGCATCAATGGTGCCCGGCGCGTTGATCACGGTCACCCCATGCCGCACCGCCAGACCGGAACGCGGCCGAACCTGCAACTCATAGCCCGGAGGCAGGGCGACCGCAAGGCCGGAGGGAACCAGCACGATCGCCCCCGGCTCCAGGACCAGCGGTTCCGGGTTCGCGGCGCAAATATCCATGCCCGCGGCCAGCTCCGTCGCATAGGCGGGCAGCGGCAGATCCCCGTTCTTCTCCGGGTCGAGCCAGGTACACGCCACCTCAACAGCTCTGTTCATTGCTCCTCCTTCCTGATTGGCAAAACAAAGAGCCCCACGCCGCCATCGGGCCTGCAATCGTGCCCGGCTCGATCCGGCTCGATGCGCGGCCAAACAAAAAACCGGCTTCCGCTCGTGCGGCAACCGGTTTTTGGAACATCGATAAGACGGGCCGGGTTTTACGCCTCGTCCTCGAGCACGGCCTTCCGACTCAGACGGATGCGGCCCCGGTTGTCGATATCGATCACCTTGACCTTGATCACATCGCCTTCCTTGACCACGTCGGTGACCTTCTTGACCCGTTCGTTGGCCAGCTCGGAAATATGCACCATGCCGTCGGTGCCGGGAAGGATCTGGACAAAGGCGCCGAAATCCTTGATAGTCCGAACCTCGCCCTCATAAATCTGGCCGACCTCGGGCACGGCGGTCAGCTGTTTGATCCGCTTGACCAGGGCCCGGGCCGAGTCGCTGTTGTTGCTGAAGATCTTGACCGTGCCGTCGTCTTCCACATCGATCTTGGAGTCGAACTCGGTCGTCATTTCGCGGATCACCTTGCCGCCGGGGCCGATGATGTCGCGGATCTTGTCGGGATGGATGGTCAGGGTGAGGTACTTGGGCGCATAATCGGAGACGCCGTCACGCGGCGCGCTGATCGCCTGCTCCATCTTCTCCAGAATGTGCAGACGTCCCTTGCGGGCCTGGGCAAGCGCCCGGCCCATGATCTCGCGGTCGACGCCGTCGATCTTGATGTCCATCTGCAAGCCTGTGATGCCTTCGCTGGTGCCCACCACCTTGAAATCCATGTCGCCCAGGTGGTCTTCATCGCCCAGGATATCGGTCAGCACCACAACCTCGTCTCCCTCCTTGATCAGCCCCATGGCCACGCCGGAAACCGGCGCGCTCACCGGCACGCCCGCATCCATCAGGGCGAGACTGCCGCCGCAGACCGTGGCCATCGACGAGGAGCCGTTGGACTCCAGAACCTCGGAAACCACCCGCACGGTGTAGGGAAAGGTTTCCGGCGCGGGCAGCACGTTTTCCAGACCGCGCCGGGCCAGGGTGCCGTGGCCGATATCGCGACGGCTCGGCCCGCGCAGCGGTCGAACCTCGCCCACGCAGAAGGGCGGGAAGTTGTAATGGAGCATGAACCGACGGTACACGTCGCCGCCCAGGCCCTCCAGATGCTGCTCGTCCCGCTCGCTGCCCAGGGTGCAGATCACCATGGCCTGCGTTTCGCCCCGGGTGAACAGGGCCGAGCCATGGGCACGCGGCAGGACACCGACCTCGCAACTGATGGGACGGACCTCTTCGAAGGAGCGGCCATCGATCCGAACGCCCTTGCGGACGATCCGCTCACGCATCACCCTCTTCCGGTATTCGCCCAGCAGCTCGCCGACCTGCTGGGGTTCTTCGCGGTACTGGGGATCGAGCTGGGCCAGCACCTCGTCCTTGAGCCGGGCATAGCGCTCGCCCCGGGCCATCTTTTCGGCAATGGTGACCACCTCCTCCATACCGGCGGCAGCCGCGGCCTCGACCTGCTCTTTCAGGACCGGATCGACGGCAGGCGGAACAACGGTTCGCTTGGCCTTGCCGGCCTGGGCCCGCAACGCCTCCTGCATGTCGATCAGCGGCTGTATTCCGGCATGGGCAAAAAAGATCGCCTCCAGCACCGTTTCCTCGGGCATGGCAGCGGCCTTGCCCTCGACCATGACCACGGCCGAACGTGTCCCGGCAACCACCAGGTTGATCTGGGATTTTTCAAGCTGTTTCTTGTCGGGATTGAGGATGTACTGGCCGTTGACGTACCCGACACGGGCGGAAGCCACCGGCCCGTCAAAGGGAATATCGGAGAGCATCAGCGCCATGGAGGCCCCGTTCATGGCCAGGATGTCCGGATCGAAGTCCTGGTTCGCGGAAAAGACCATGGCGATCAGCTGGGTCTCCGAGTCGTATCCGGCCGGGAAAAGCGGACGCAGGGGCCGGTCGATCAGACGGCAGGTCAACACCTCCTTCTCGCTGGGACGGCCGATTTCCCGGCGAAAGTAGCTGCCTGGAATCCGGCCCGCAGCATACATCCGCTCCTGGTATTCAATGGTGAGCGGCAAGAAGCCCATGTCCCTGGACCCGCTTTCCGCGACAACAGTCACCAGCACCTTGGTGTCGCCACTGGAAACCAGCACCGACCCATTGGCCTGCCTGGCCATTTTTCCGGTTTCAAAGGTAATGGTCTGGTTGCCGACGGCTGTTTCAACTGTGTGTATCATAATGCTCCTGTTCCGGACACGATCCGGAAAGACGAAAGGATACGAAGGGCTGTCCGGTCGGGCCTGCACAAAGGCACAAAGGATGCACCAAGGAAGACCGACAAACAGCCTTCCTTGCCATCCTTTGTGTCTTTATGATGAACTCCGGCCACATCCAAACAGCCGCAACGCGGGGGAAGCGGACGGCGGGATTCCGCCGCCCGCGTGACTTGGCCTGATTACTTCCGGATACCCAACTGCTGGATGAGTGTCCGATACTTGGTGATATCCTTCTTCTGCAAGTAGCGCAGCAGGTTGCGGCGCTGTCCAACCAGACGCAGCAGACCGCGCCGGGAGTGGTGATCCTTGGCGTGGGTTTTGAAATGTTCGGTCAGATACAAGATCCGTTCGGTCAGCAGGGCAATCTGCACCTCACAGGATCCGGTATCGGTTTCATGCGTCTTGAATTGCTCGATAATTTCCTTTTTCCGTTCCGTTGTCTGCGCCACGGCGCACCTCCTGAAAGTTCCTTCTGCTCCCGGGAAAGCAGTTCCCTCAGCCTTCCCGGAGTCTGGATACACTTGTTCCCCATCCCGGATCAGAGGGACGATCCGGGGGAACACAACAACGCTCTATACTCGACGCCAAGCAACCCTGGCAAGATCAAAGAGCCGCCGGATCGAGCAGGGCGAGCGTCTCGGTAATGCCGCGCCGGTATCGAAGCAACAGCTCCAGTCCCCGATCAGTCAACAGCTCCTCACCGGCAAGCGCCTCTTCCACCCGAAAGGGTCCGCTGGCGATGCGCCGCAGGCCGATCAGATGGGCGCCGCAGCCCAGGGACGCGCCGATATCCGCGGCCAGCACCCGCACATAGGTGCCCTTGCCGCAGGTCACGGTCAGGTCGAGCTGGTGGAGCTTGTCGTCATAGCCGTCGAACCGGATGGCCCCGATCTCGATTTCGCGGGCCTCCTTGCGGATATAAACGCCTTGCCGGGCATACGAGTACAGAGGACGCCCCTGATGCTTGACTGCCGAATACGCGGGGGGAACCTGGAGCTGAGGGCCCTGGTGAGCGCGCAGCACCGCGCTGATTGCCGTCTCGTCCAGGGCAGGCACCGGAGCGGTTCGAACCACCGGACCTTCCGAATCCTGGGTCAGGGTTTCCACTCCGAGTTGCAGACGGGCCTGATAGACCTTGCGGCCGTCCATGAAGCGTTCGATGTGGCGGGTGGCGGGCCGCCCCGCGCAGACGATGAGCAGGCCCGTGGCAAAGGGATCGAGCGTGCCGGCATGACCGACCTTCCTGATCCGCAACAGCCAACGGATTCGCCGGACCATGGCAAAGGAGGTGCGGCCGACCGGCTTGTCGACCAGAAAAACCCCCTCATCCCATCCCAAGGAACCGGCAACCGGGGCCCCGGCCGTCATCGGTCGGACTTTTTGGTAACCGCCGGCTTGAGGATCTCCAGCAGCGTGGCGAGCGCCTCGTCCATCCCCTGGCCCTTGACCCGGTAGCCGCTGGCATTGCGATGACCGCCACCGCCGAACTGCCGGGCAATGACCGAAACATCGCAGGCCCCCTTGGCCCGCAGGCTCACGGAAATATGCTGCGGCGCGATCTCTTTCAGGAAGACGGCGACCCGCACCGAGGTCACGGCCCGGGGCAGATCAACGCAGTGCTCGGTATCCTCCATGGTGGTGAAGGTGCGTTCCAGCATTTTCTGGGTCACCCGAATCACGGCGATCCGGTCGCGGGCATGCATCTCCAGCGTGGCAAGTATCTCCTGCATCAGACGCAGGCGGCCCAGGGTGTAGTTATCGTACATCAGGCTGGCGATTCGCTCCGGCCGGACCCCCTTGTCGACCAGATCGCCGGCAACGGCAAAGGTATGGGGGCTGGTGGACTCGTAGCGGAACGACCCGGTATCGGTCATGATCGCGGTGTACAGACATTCGGCGGCCCGAACCGAGATCTCGGCGCCCAGCATACCGGCAAGGTCGTAAATCATCTCGCCGGTGGAGGAACGATGCGGCTCGATCCAGGAGGCCTCGCCAAAACCGCTGTTGCCGCGATGGTGGTCGATCACCACCATGGGATGAAAAGAACTCAAGGTATCGCTGGTGCGGCCCAGGCGTCTGGGCTCGCCGCAATCGAGGCAGATCATGAGAAAATCGTCGCCAGCCCCGGTGACGAACTCCAGCACCCGGTCGATATCGGTCTGCACCCGGCTGCATCCGGGAAGGAACCGGTACATCGGCGACACAGGTTCTTCCAGATAACACAGTACCTGCTTGCCCATGCCTTCCAGGATATCGGCCAGTCCCAGTTGTGATCCCAGGGCATCGCCGTCGGGATTGAAGTGGGTGACCAGCAGAATATGGCCCTTGGCCTGGATCTGTCCACAGATCGCCTGCTCAGGGGAGCTCATGCTTGCGATCCTCCTCGATCCGGCGGAACAGCGCATCGATCCGCTCCGCCTCCTCGTTGAGACTGTCGAAATAGAAGAGCAAGTCCGGCGTGTACCGAAGGTTCAGCGTCTTGGCGAGATGGCTGCGAAAAAATCCCTTGGCCCGGCGCATGCCTGCCAGGGCGGGGGCATGGTCCTGACCGGCGGGCACCGTAAAAAAGACCTTGGCCAGCTTGAGGTCGGCGGTCACCGTCACCTGGGAAATCACCACCCCGGCAAGGCGCGGGTCTCCGGCTGTATAACGCAACTGCAAGGTCAACTCATGGCGGACAGCTTCCGCCACCCGTTTGGGTCGGCTGCTTGCCGGCCGTCCCAGACCGGGCAGGGTAAAATCAAAATCCATAGGCGATCCCCCTGGACTGCGGGTTACAGGGTGGCCTCGACCTCATCGAGGACAAATGCCTCCAGGTTGTCTCCAATCTTGATATCATTGAAGTGCTCAACACTAATACCGCACTCAAACCCGGTCAAGACTTCCTTGACATCGTCCTTGAACCGGCGGAGCGAGCCGATCTTGCCGGTATAGGTGACCACGCCGTCGCGCAGAACCCGCACCCTCGCGTTCCGCTCGATCTTGCCGTCGATGACCGCGCAACCGGCAACCGTCCCCACCCTGGGCACCTGGAAGGTGTCGCGAACCTCGGCCGTGCCGATGACCCGTTCCTCGAAGGTCGGCTCCAGCAAGCCCTTCATGGCCTTTTCGATGTCTTCCAGGGCATGGTAGATGACGTCGTAGGAGCGAACCTCGACGCCCTCATGCTCGGCCAACTCCTTGACCTTGACCGTGGGGCGCACATTGAAGCCGAGGATGACCGCATCCGAGGCGGCCGCGAGATGGATGTCGCTTTCGGTGATCGAGCCGGTGCCCTCGTGCAACGAGCGCACCCGGATGACATCGGTGGACAGGTTCTCCGCGGCCTGACCAAAGGCCTGCAAGGTGCCCTGCACGTCGGCGCGCAGGATGACCCGCAGCTCCTTGACTTCCTGATCGGCAATCTTCTCGAACAGGTTGTCCAAAGAAACCTTGGAGACGGCGGCGAGTTCGGTTTCCCGGGCCTTGAGCTGCCGGGCGCTGGCCAAGGACTTGGCCATCTTTTCGTCGGGCAGGACGATGAATTCGTCGCCGGCCTGGGGCACCCCGGACAGGCCCTGAATCTCCACCGGAATGGACGGCCCGGCCTCCTCGACCTGCTCGCCGCGCTCGTTGGTCAGCATCCGCACCTTGCCGCTGTACATACCGGCGACAAAATGATCGCCGGAGCGCAGGGTGCCCTCCTGAACCAGCACCGTGGCCAGGGCGCCGCGGCCCTTGTGGAGCTGGGCTTCGATAACCGTTCCCTTGGCCTTTCGGCTCGGGTCGGCGCGCAACTCGAGGATCTCCGCCTGCAACTGCACCGACTCAAGCAGTTCGGCAATGCCGATGCCTTTCTTCGCCGAGGTTTCGCAAAAGATGGTCTGCCCGCCCCAGGCCTCGGGGATGAGCCCGAAGTCGCTGAGTTCGCGCTTGACCCGCTCCGGATCGGCGCCGTCCTTGTCTATTTTATTGACCGCCACCACGATGGGTACGTCAGCGGCCTTGGAGTGCGCGATTGCCTCCTTGGTCTGGTCCATGACCCCGTCGTCGGCAGCCACCACCAACACCACGATATCGGTCACCTTGGCGCCCCGGGAACGCATCTCGGTAAAGGCGGCATGACCGGGGGTATCGACAAAGGTCAGATCGCCGGAGGGGGCCTGAACGTGGTAGGCGCCGATATGCTGGGTGATGCCGCCCGCCTCGCCCGCAGCCACGTCGGTTTTCCGGATCGCGTCGAGAATCGAGGTTTTCCCATGATCGACATGGCCCATGACCGTGACCACCGGCGGCCGGGGCAGGGCCTCGCCGCCCTGTTCCGTCTCCTGCACATCCAGGGCTTCGACCTCAAGCTCTTCGGTCATGGCCTGCTCGACCTCATAGCCGAAGTCGGAGGCGACCAGGGTTGCGGTATCAACATCCAGGGCCTGGTTCAGGGTCGCCATAACTCCCAGCCGCATCAGCATCGCGATAACCTCGCTGGCCTTGACGCCCATGCGTTTGGCCAGATCGCCCACCGTGATCGTGGCCACGACCTTGATTCGTTTCTTGATGGCCCTGGTCTCTGGAACATTGACCTGCGCTGCCTGTTCCCGCCGGGCATCCTTCTTGCGCCGACCCCTGCGCGGACGAAAGACGTCATCGATCTCGCCATCGCCTGACAGTTCGACCCGGGAGGTTGTCCGTCCCTTCTTCACGCCCTTGGCGCTCTTCTTGACCAGCTCCTCCTCTTCCGGCGCCCCGACTCCGGAGCGCTTGCCCCGCTTCCGCCCCTTGGCACCCACCGCCCGGCCGACATCAGCGCCTGCATCCTCTCCGGGAGAAGCGGCGGCAGCAACAGCAGGACGCTCCGGACGGGCCGTCGCCCGAGAGGCACCCGCCGGTTTGCCTTTCTTTTCCGGCACGGGAATCACCACACGGCCAACGATCCTGGCCAGAGGTTTGGCCTTGTACACCGGCGCACTCTCCTCTCCGTCCGCTTTCTCCTCCGCCTCCGCGTCCAGTTCCTCGGTTTCGTCCTCCTCCAGCGCCTCCTCCCCGATTGCCGCATCCTCGTCCGCAGGGCCCTGGGCAACAGCCTCGTCCGGAACCTCTTCCTCTTCCACCGGCCTTACCTCCGCAGCCGGGCTCTCTCCGGCATCTTCGGACACGTCTCCGACCGCCTCCGGCTCGGCGACAGGTTCGCTCTCCGCAGCCAAGACCTCCGGCTCGGCGGCAACGGCAACTGTCTCTTCCCTCTCTTCCCGATCCTCCGGGACCGCCTCCGTCCCCTCTTCTTCCGCATCCTGCCGGCGCAGCCGCTCTTCAAGCGCGGCCACCTCCGCCTGCAGGGCCCGGGCCTCTTCCTCTTCCTGCTTGCGGATGGCCTTTTCCTTGTCGGCCTTGGTTCTGCGCCGAATCACGGGTTTCGCCTCGTCCTCCGCTTCCGGACGCGACACCTTGAGCTCGATCCGTCCCCCGCCCACGACGGCCCCAGCCTGTCCCTGCAACTTCTTCCGGATATCTGCTGCCATATCTTTGTCAACACTCGAACTGTGATTCACAATGGGATAGCCCATCTTGATCAGGGTCTCCGCCAGTTCCTTACTGCTTTTCCAGCCCAATTCTTTTGCGAGATTATACACACGAACCTTACTCATTCACCTCTCCCTTCCTCTGCTCCTGCCCCAATGCAGGTTCACGCAGGTTTCGTCCGCCGCTTCCGGATCTTCTTGCTCTTCATCAACCGCTGACGGCAGCCGTCGTCCTTGCAGCAGTATATCCCCCGACCAGGCGCATCCCCTCGCGCGTCTTCGGTCAACCGGTCGTCGACCAGCACCAGACGCTTCAGTTCAGACCGGGCCGCCTTCCTCCCGCATCCCCGGCAGGTGCGGATCGCCACATGCCCCCGTCGCATCAGCCCTGGTCGGTCGTCCCCTCTTCCGCCGCATCCGGAACCGGGACGATTTCCCTCTCTTCAGTCTCTTCAATCACCGGTTTTTCCTCGTGGAGCTCCCGCAGGATCGCCTCGGCCTGATCCGGGGCGATGCGCGCCATCTCGGCCAGTTGTTCGACGCTCAGCTCGCTCACCAGTTCCGGCGTCGTGCAACCGGCGACAAACAGACGATCGGCGATGTTTTCGTCCATGCCTTCCAGAACCAGCAGGGCACGATAGCCCTGATCGTTCAGATTGTCGTAGCGTTGCTGGCTCTTGACATCGATCTTCCAGCCCAGCAGGCGCGAGGCCAGACGGACATTCTGACCCTGGCGGCCGATGGCCAGCGACAGCTGGTCGTCGGGCACGACCACCAAGAGTGATTTTCGCTCGTCGTTCACCACCACCATGCTGGCCTCTGCCGGGGCCAGGGCATTGCAGACGTACTTGGCAGGATCCGGACTCCAGGGCACGATATCGATCCGTTCGCCTTGCAGCTCCTGCACCACGTTTTGCACCCGCGACCCCTTGAGGCCGACGCAGGCGCCCACCGGATCGACGTCCGACTCGGTGGATGAGACCGCGATCTTGGCCCGAAAACCGGGCTCCCGGCTGGCGCCCATGATCTTGACGATGCCCTCGGCGATCTCGGGCACCTCCATCTCGAACAGCTTGATCAGAAATTCGTTGCAGGTCCGGCTGAGAATCAGCTGGGCATCGCGGTGCCGACCCTCGCGGGATTCGCGCCGCACCTCCTGGAGATAGGCGCGGATCCGGTCGCCTTGCTTAAACGAGCGCTTTGGAATCTGAGCGTCCCGCGGCAGCAGGGCATCGGTTCGCCCCAGGTTGACAATCATATCACCCCGCTCGAATCGCTGCACGATACCATTGACGATGCTTCCCTCCCGGTCGCGGAACATCTCGTAGATCACCTCGCGTTCGGCATCGCGCATCCGGTGGATGATCACCTGCTTGGCCGACTGGGCGGCGATCCGGCCCAGATCGCTGATGGTGTCCAGCTTTTTTCCCAGATCATCGTCCAGTTCAGCCTCGGGGTGGAGCCGGCGGGCATCCTCCAGGGATATCTCGGTCTCCTCGTCCAGCACCTCGTCCACCACGGTCCGGTACTCGAACACATCAACCTCGCCCGTTTCCTCGTTGAACTGCACCTCTATCTCCCGGCGGGCGCCGTAGCGCTTGCGTACTGCCGAACGCACCGCTTCCTCAATGGCATCGATCAGCAGATCGCGCTCGATCCCCTTGTCCCGGCAGATTTGGTCAACAATTCGTTTGAGACTTTCCGTTCCCACCATGATGCACTCCCGCTCTGACTCCCTCTATCCTGTTCTCATCCGTCGACAACGTCCGGGCTACAGCGTCAACCGCGCTCTCGAAATCATTTCCCGTTCAATGCGGACCACTTGCCCGTCCACCTCCACCAACACCGCCCCGCCATCCAGTCCCCGCAGCACACCGATCACCACCTTGGTGCCCGCCAGCGGCTCCCGCAGCTTGAAGCGCGCGAGCCGGCCGGCGAACCGTTCGTAATCACCCGCCTTTTTCAACGGGCGCTCCAGGCCCGGCGAGGAAACCTCCAGGTGGTAGGCATGTTCGATCAGATCCTCGACATCCAGGTACGCACCCACCTCGCGGCTGACGGTAGCGCAGTCGTCGATCGTGACCCCGCCCTCCTTGTCGATAAAGAGCCGCAGCACCCACCCCTGCCCTTCACGCCGGAACTGGAGTTCGACCAGTTCCATACCCAGATCCGTCAACAGGGGGTCGACAAAGTCCTGGAGAATCGCCAAGGTCCGCTCTGCGGAACCGGGCCCGCGGCGGGCTTCTTCTCTTTCCGCCTGCATGCGCACAGCTCCTCCTCGTGTAGGGTTCAATGAAGATCAGGCCCGGAAAAAGGCAATAAAAAAAGCGGGCAGAGCCCACTTTCACACCCAACCAACAACCGTTCCAACCAGCGAGACCAACTGTGGAGCGGGCAACGGGGTTCGAACCCGCGACCCCAAGCTTGGGAAGCTTGTGCTCTGCCAACTGAGCTACACCCGCTCTTTCGATCCCTAGGAAGTTCACCAACATAGAGTATCGGATTCGCCTTGTCAAGCACAAGAAAACCGCAACCCCACTTTTCCGGCCTGGAAACCGCCGCAATCCGGATAAGGCGTGCAGGGCCGCCAAAGACTGGGTATAGTCGGGCGCATGGATCTCATCGTCACCCGGGCGGGCGCGGATTTCGACGGCCTGGCCTCCATGATTGCCGCCAAAAAATTGTATCCCGAGGCCGAACTGGTCCTCAACGGGGAACCGCAACCTGGAGTCCGTACCTATCTGGCCCAGGAATTCCGCCACATCTACGGGATCAAGCAGCCCCATCACATCATCCCGTCCCGTGTTCGGCGGCTCATCCTGGTCGACACCCGTCAGGCCGAACACCTCGGCGTTCTCGCCGCCTGTCTGCGGAATCCGAACATCGAGCTGCACATCTACGACCACCACCGCTTCACCTCCGGCGGTCTGCGCGGCAACCTGGAAGAAATCCACTCGACCGGGTCGACCACCGCCATGCTCGCCGACATCCTCCGTAAACGCGGCATCATCCCCGACCCCGACGAGGCCTCGCTGATGATGCTGGGCATCTACGAGGGCACGGGCGGTTTCCTCCACGCCTCCACCAGTCCCGACGACCTGCTTGCCGCGGCCTGGCTCCTGCAACGGGGCGCCAGTCTGGACGTGGCTGCCCAGTTTGCCTCGCGCAACCTGACCAGCGAACAGCTGGATCTGCTCACCCTCCTCCAGCGCGAGGCGCGCTCCTATGTCATTCACGACGTGGCCGTGGTGATCAGCGCCCTGACTGATCCGAACTATATGCACGACTTCTCGCTGATCGCGCAGCAACTGATGGTCACGGATAATATCGACGCGCTCTTCGCCCTGATCTGCTTGGGCGAGCGCATCTCCCTTATCGCTCGCAGCCGCATCCCGGAAGTCAACGCGGGGGTCGTTGCCCGGGAGCTGGGCGGCGGCGGGCATGCTTCGGCCGCCTCGGCCACGATCTACGACCTGACCATCGCCGAGGCCGAAGAGGAGCTGGTCAACCTGCTCCACCGGCACGTCCGCCCCAAGACCACCGCCGCCGGGCTGATGAGTTCGCCCGTGATCGCGGTGACAGGCAACGTGCAGATCAGGGAAGCCAACCAGCTGATGACCCGGTACAACATCACGGTGCTGCCGGTCGCAAAAACGATCAGCACCGTCGACGGCGCTTCGCAACCGGAAGAACTCCTGGGCATGCTCTCGCGCACCGTGGCGGAGAAGGCGATCTTTCATCAGTTGGGACACCTGCCGGTCGCCGAATACATGACCACCGAAATCGCCACCCTGCCGGAAAGCGCCACCCTGGCCGATATCCAGCGGCTGATCGTGGAGCGACGACAACGTCTGATCCCCATTGTTCGGGGCAAGGCCATCGTCGGGGTGCTCACCCGCACCGACCTGCTGAGGCTGCTGAGCAAGGATCCGGGGCATCTCTCGCTCGACCTGCTCGGCGGCGACGAGCTTCCTTCCACCGAACAGACGCGCAATCTGGCTGGACAGATCGCCAAGGTACTGCCCCGGAAGAGCACCATCCTCCTGCGCGAGATCGGCGAGACGGCCGCGGACTTAGGCTGCAACGCCTATGTTGCCGGCGGCTTTGTCCGCGACCTGCTGCTTCAGATTGCCAACAACGATATCGACATCGTGATCGAGGGCGACGGCATCGCCTTTGCCGAGGCCCTGGCCAAGAGCCACCGGGGCATCGTGCATCCGCACGAAAAATTCGGCACAGCCACGGTCAGTTTCCCCGACCAGACCAAGGTCGACGTGGCCACCGCCCGGCTCGAATTTTACGACCGCCCGGCTGCCCTGCCCGAGGTGGAACACAGCTCGATCAAACTGGACCTCTATCGGCGCGACTTCACGATCAATGCCATGGCAGTCCACCTCAACCCGGATAAATTCGGCGAGCTGGTGGACTATTTCGGCGGCCAGAACGATCTGCTGGACCGGCGCATCCACGTGCTGCACAACCTGAGTCTGGTGGAAGATCCGACCCGGATCTTCCGGGCAATCCGCTTCGAGGCCCGACTCGATTTCGTCATCAGCAGCCATACCGCCAAGCTGATCCGCAACGCCGTGCGCATACAGCTGCTCGACCGGGTGGACGCTGTCCGCTGTTTCCGCGAACTCAAGCTGATCCTTTCCGAGGACAATCCCCTGCCCGCCCTGCGCCGCATGGCCGCCTTCGACCTGCTGCCCGTGCTCTGGTCCGGCCTGAAGCAAGACCGTCGCCTTTTCCACACCTTGCAGCAGGCACACAAGGCCATCTCCTGGTTCCGGCAACTGGAGCTGCCGGATAAGCCGGAAACCTGGATGGTCTACCTGCTCGCCCTGATGCATCGGGCCACGGCCGACGAGTTTCTGAGCTTCTGCGACCGCTTTTCCCTGTCCCCCAGACAGCGCAGGAAACTGCATCGACAGAAAAAAAGCGCCGAAGCAATCGCTGCGACACTCTATGCCCGCCCGCCCCAGCGGCCCAGCGAAATCCACCAGCTCCTTCTGCCGCTGGATATCGAGGGCATCCTCTACCTCATGGCCATTGCCCGGCGACGCTCCATCCAGCAGGCCGCCGCCCTGTTTGTGACCTCGTTACGCACCACGACCCCGCTGCTGGACGGCGCCGACCTCAAGGCCATGGGCTATACGCCAGGGCCGCAGTTCAAAACCATCCTCAACCAGCTGCTGCAACGCCGACTCGACGGCGCAGTCACCAATCAGGACGAGGCCCGCGCCTTTGTGCGCGAGCATTTTGCCCCGCTCTCCCGCGCCCGGCAGTCCTGATCGACACATTCTCCCCAATTGACGCTGACAAATCCGTCATCCGCCTTATAGATATGCTCGTATCCCCCGCCCTGTCCGGGCGCAGCTCTTCCGCCCTTCTCAAGGAGAACCGGCAATGTCTTTTGATCTCAACACCATCCTGATCAATCTGATTATCCTGGGCCCGCCCCTGCTCTTCGCGCTGACCGTGCACGAAGTGGCGCACGGGTACGTCGCCTACCGCCTGGGCGACCCCACCGCAAAAAACGCCGGGCGCCTGACCTTGAACCCGCTCAAGCATCTGGATCCGCTGGGCGTGCTCGCCTTCATCATCATGAAAATCGGCTGGGCCAAGCCCGTGCCCGTCAACCCCTGGAATTTCCGACACCCCCGGCAGGACATGCTGAAGGTGGCCCTGGCCGGACCCGCGTCCAACGTGGTGCTGGCAGTAGCCAGCGCGGCCCTGGCCCATCTTTTCGTGAACATTCCCGCGCCGATTGCCCTCCTTCAGCCGCTGGTGGCCATGCTCGCTGCCAGCGTCTGGATCAATATCGCCCTGGCGGTCTTCAACTGTCTGCCCATCCCCCCGCTGGACGGCTCAAAGGTACTGATGGGACTGCTCCCGCCCGAAAGCGCACGGCAATTCGCCAAGCTGGAACCCTACGGATTTTTCATCCTGTTGCTGCTGTTTTACCTCGGCCTCATCAGCAAGGTGATCATGCCGATCATTCAGTTCTCCAACACCCTGCTTCTGGGCCCTTGAGAAAGAGCCCGGCCCGCGGCCGTTCAATACAAGCAAAAAATCAATGGCAAGATCGTCCGGAGATAAAAAAAGGGCCTGCCATATGCCTGGCAGGCCCTTTTTGCGCGCACGCAGAACTGCGGAACTTTACAGGTGGCAGGTCAGGCCGAACGTCACCAGGTGGGCGCCGCTATCCGAAAACGAGCCCTCGATTGTTTCATTGGTGACATTGCGGGTCTTCTTGTCATCATAGAGATAGGCCAGACCCATCTCCCAGCGCTCGTTCATCCGGTAACGAAACCCCAGCGAATAGATCAGGGCATCGGAGTCCGGCAGCTCAAAGCCCAGACGCTCCTCGCTCGCCGGGCTCTCGTCCCAGGCGAATCCTGCCATCAGGGTCAGCCGGTCATCCCATCGATACTCCATACTGATGCGCCAGGCATCGGTATCCGTCCACTCCCGCAGGATCGGTCGATCGAAAAAATTGTACAGAAAGGGGTTGCGCAGCGGAGCCGGGTAGTTGAAATCCAGGGACTTGTAGTCGGACCAGTAGGTGCGGTCATAGCTGATCTCCACGGTCAGGGGATCATAAACCGTCCAGGCCGCGCCAACCGACAAAACCGCGGGCAGCGGTATTTCAATATTTGCCGGACCCGTGTAGGCAGCGCCGCCCGGGCCGGTGAGCCGCGCGTCACCCTCGAGTCCGAGATCGACCCTGGAGCGGTAGGTCACCGAACAGGCCACCGTTTCCAGCGGCCGTACGGTCAGGGCCAGGTTGTAGCCCATGTCCAGGCTGTCTCCTTCCATGTGCCGGGTCAACACGTTGTTCGCATTGCTGGTGACAAGCCCGTCCGTATAGACGAACCGTACTCCCGCGCCGACGGCAATCCGGTCGGAAATCCGGTAGGACAGCACAGGATTGGCCTCAAAAATCTTGAGGGTAAACTCCTCCGCCGAAGCCCGGCCCAATGGTCCGCGCCAGCGTTTGGACAAACCACCCGGTGCGGTCAGGGAAAAACCGGCCCGCCAACCACTCCATTCCGGCGAAACCAGGAACAGGGTCGGCATCAGGAAATGCTCTTCTTTTGAGTCTTCACGGTGGCCCGAACGCCAGTCTTTATGCGTGACGGCGGGAAGATGAATCCAGGTCGCATTCCCTTCGACATGCCACTGGTCGGACAGCTGGCCCATGTTGGCCGGGTTATACGACGCGCTGTCGACACCGGGCGTATGGGCTACGTAGCCCCCGGCACGAGCCACAGAATTCACCGACTGCTCGGGGATACGATACCCGGAGGCAAAAGCCGGAACAGTGGACAGCAGCACAACCGTGGCGAGAGCGGCAGGGCGGATGGCGCAATGCATACAAACTCCTTTCCGACAAAAAACACGGCGTACTACCCGGTGATTGTGTCGGCGGAATACAGATAGCGTTTGATTTTATGGGTCGCGGTTTTCACAAAAGGTTCGCGGCGTTCGAGAATCCGCGTCAGCCGGGACGTCACCGGCAACTGGGAGTTGACCGTCGTGCGCATCTCTTCCAGCAAGTCCGCGAGATAGCGGTAGCGCTGCACCCGGCTTTGCCCCACGGTCTGGCTGTCGATGAACTCGTAGTCCGGATAGACCCAGACCACAAGTTGCCCCTGATGCTCCACGACCAGTGATTCCACAATGAAAGGATAGGCGTTGATCTTGTGCTCGATGGCTTCCGGATAGACATTTTCACCGTGCGACAAGACGATGACCGATTTGGAACGTCCCCGGATATGCAGGTTCCCCTGGTCGTCGAAACAGCCGAGGTCGCCTGTTTTCAGCCAACCATCCTCGCTGAACACCTCGCGGGTGCCTTCGGGGTCGTTGAGGTAGCCCTCCATAATGTTCGGCCCATCGGCCTCGATCTCGCCGATACCGGTTTCCGGGTCCGGGTCTGCAATCCTGATCCGGACATTGGGCACGGGCTTGCCCGTGGAGCCCTGACTGATCGTGGTGTCTCCATAGGGGCCGCCGGTCAGAAGCGGCGCGGCCTCAGTCAGGCCGTAGCCCACGATAAAGGGGAACTCGGCATCGCGCAGGAACAGCTCCACTTCGGGGTTCAGGGCAGCACCGCCGATCCCCACCACCACCAACCGGTTCCCGAAAAAATCCAGAAGCCGCGCCCCGATCTTGCGGTGAATCAGCTTGCGCCCCAGACCGAACTTGCAGAAAAAATGCAGAACACGACTTTTCTCGATCGCGGGCACAATCCGCTTCTTGTAGATCTTCTCCATCACCAGCGGCACGATCAGCATGGCATGCGGCTGCTCTTTCGCGCAGATCCGCTGCAACACGGCCGGCGTGGGCGCTTTGCCCGCATAGACAACCCGGCTGCCGCTGACCATGGGCAAAAGAAAGCCCACCGTAAATTCGTAGGTATGGGCAAGCGGCAAAACCGACAGGAACACCCAGCCCGGTTGGATATCAATCAGGCTGTTGGCGGAATAGGCATTGGCGCAGAGATTGCTGTGGCACAGCAAAACGGCCTTGGAAAATCCCGAGGTTCCGGAGGTATACAGGATGGCCGCCAGGTCGGTTCGCTCCACCCTGGGGAAGGACAGTGTCTCGTTCCCGGCCTTTTCGCCAAACTGCTCCATGGCCCGGTCCAGCAGGGAGGAAAACGTGTGCGACTGGACCAGACCGGTTTGGTCTTCGTAGTCATCCAGCGTGATCACCTGGCGGAGTTGCTGCTTCAGCTCATAGACCTTCTCGATCTGCCGCTGCGTTGAAAAGAGAAAATCACAGTCCATTTCCCGGAGGATATGCTGCACATCGGCATCGGGTGAATCAGGAAAAATAGGGACGGTCACCGCGCCCAGGCGCAACACCGCCAGATAGGCGATGACCCAGTTCGGCGAATTCTCACCGAGAATCGCAACCCGATCATGCTGCTTGACCCCGGATTCCCGCAGCAGGGCGGCCAGGGCAAGGATGCGTTCGTGCAGGGCCTTGTAGGAGAGCGGCTCTTGCAGAGCCATGCCCACGGCAGGAAGGTCCCTGTACTTACGGCAACTGATATCGATCAGATCGTTCAGGGTTGCCGCGTTTTCCTGGATGACCGGCAAATGATCATTGGCGGCCCGGGCCTCACCCGGCGAGTCCTGCCTGGCGGGAAGGTTTTGGTCTGGTGCTGTCTGCATAGTCTCTCTCGTCCGATACGAATACCTGCATGGGGTTGAAAAAGTTGCTTACCATAACAGCAGGTGCGCTTCAACGAAAAGGGTCAATTCGCTTGACACAGCCAAAAAATCAATATTAAAGTATTGGTGATCCGGTAACTTGCCGTCATCTCACCAAGTTAAAGCCATGCAACGATATTTTTCGCTTCTTTTCCCGTTTGTCTTGAGCATCCTTCTCATTGCACCTTTCGCCGCTCCGGCGCTGGGCGCGCCTCCTGTTCCCGCTATCGCTTCCAAAAAAAACGTCCAGAGCGTCAAGAAAAAAAGCGCTCCCGAAGCGCGGGTCGTGACCCGGAGCAAACCGGCCGTGCAAGGCAAGACGGCCAAGCAGGCGAACAAACAGACCAAACGCATCACGAGCAGAAAAAAAACAACCCAGCCCAAACAGACGGCGCGTTCCAAAACCTCCCGACCCCGCAACCAGGCTGTGGCCGCCAAGAGCGCGTCTCCGGCACAAAAAAGTAAAAGCACCCGCACTGCGGCGACTTCAGCTCAACTCAACAAGCAGATCAGCGCGCGCAGCGCCATGATCATGGATGCGAAGACCGGTACACCTCTTTTTGAAAAGATGCCGGACACGCCCCGTCAGCCCGCCTCGACCATCAAGATCGTGACCGCGATGATCGCCTTCAAATCTCTGGGCCACAACGACAAGGTGCAGGTCAGTCAACATGCCGCCAACATGCCCCGGTCCAAGATTTATCTCAAACCGACAAAAACCTACCGGGCCAACGACCTGGTCAACGCGGTGCTGCTCGAGTCGGCCAATGACGCCAGTGTCGCGCTCGCCGAAAAGATCGCCGGTTCCGAAAAACGCTTCGCCAACCTGATGACCCTCAGCGCCAAGATGTGGGGGGCCCAAAACACCGTCTGCCGGACCGCTTCGGGCCTGACCGCCGCAGGCCAGCACTCCACCGCCCGCGACCTGGCCACCCTGTTTCGCTTTGCCATGCGCCATGACGAGTTCGCCAAAAGAATGGGCAAGCGCACCATCCAGACATCGTACGGCACGACCCTGCGCAACCACAACAAGGCGCTCTGGCGGCTGGATGGAGCGGACGGCGGCAAGACCGGATACACCCAGGCTGCCCGGCAGACCTATGTCGGCCAGTTCACCCGTAACGGGCAAACCATCGTGGTGGCGATCATGGGCAGCGAATCGATGTGGGCCGACCTGGAAAAACTGGTGAACTACGGGTTCCAGAAGAAAAAGCGGGAACAGGTTGCCCGTACCTCTTCCCGTTCCGCGCAAACGGTGTCGGTGAACTGACCGCATCCGTCTTTCCCGTAAAAAACACAAAAAAAGCCTGCCGAATGGCAGGCTTTTTTATGGGAAAAACAAAACAGGGTTCGCTAAGCGCCTATCTGCTGACGCACAATGGCAAGCAGGGCTTCCCGTTTGAAAGGCTTCTCCAGAGTCGCGATGTCGCCAAGATAGCCAGCCATGGTCAGATACCGTTCGGCCTTGATCGCCCCGCCTCCGGAGATTGCCAAAATTTTCAGCTCCGGGTAGTCACGTACCAGCTCCATGATGAACTTCAGCCCATCTTTCACCGGCATGATCATATCGGTGATCACCAGATCAAAGGCGAACCGCCCGACCTGAACAAGCCCCTCCTCGCCATTTTCCGCAGTATGAACCGTATACCCCTCATGCTCGAGCATCTGGGTGAGCATGGTGCGAATCTGCGCCTCGTCGTCAACCACCAGAATCCGTTTCACGGAACATCAGCCCCCTTCTTCTACGATTCTATTTGACCAATGTTTTATACTACCGGCTCCCTCCGGGGCATTCAACAGATTTTTTCACGAACTCACGTTCCGGCACAGACGACCAAAACCGCCCGGAATGGTTGCCGAGGCCCAGTATGCCCGGCCCTGTTTGAAATCAACGAACCATTGGCCGCCCGGCCTGCGGACCGCATCGACGAACACAAAGGCATACTCCCCGGAAAAACACTGCGGTAAAAACTGGTCATGCGCCATTTTTTCCGGTGTAAGCAGGGAAAGCGCCTCGGCCATGGATGGCAGGCGCCAATCGCTGTATCCGGCAAATCCCGAACCGTTCAACTGCTCGATCTCGCGCAGCAGCAAACGCCTACTCATGATATCCAGACCGCCCCGTTGCCACATCAGCCCGGTTACCCGGTCGGTCACCGTAAGCTCATCGCCGTTGTCCACCAGACTGCCGGCAAAGTTGCCGCCGGGGTTGCGATCCTGGTCAATAAAATTATACTTCTGCACCAGGGCGACCACATCCTCCTCGGAGAGTTCGGCCGGGCCGCCGGGCAAAACGATTCTGTCCACCGGAGCGATCGCCTCGTGCAGCGACGGCAGCCCGGAGGGCCCCAGCCCTCTCTTGCCCTTCGGCTCGTTGAGCGCAATGACCTTGCTGTCATCTTCCGACTCCATCACATTGACCAACAGCCACTGTTTAATCTCGTCATTGATCGGATACGTCCGCTCGAACAGGGCCACCTTGCCCTGGCTGTCGACGCAGCGTTGCACCATCTCGACCGGCGCGTCGATCTCCGCCACCACCCGGGCGTACTTGATGCCCCGCTCCATCAGACAGAGCCGGGGCTCTTCATCCCAACCGTCGATGAAGAAATAGTAGATGCGCTCCGTCTTGCTGCGTACCCGTTCCTTGCCGCCCCAACTCTCGAAGGTGCCGAAGGTATACTCCGGGGTCATTTCCCAGTCCACCACGGGCCTACCCGTCACATCCAATTTGTCGAACAGTGCCATAAACGCCTCCACAATGGTTTTCAAAATACAACCGACCAAGTATGGTGTATGGTGCCGTTATCCTGAATTTTATGCACCATATACCGTGTGTCCAGTTTGCGATATGAAAAAAAAGACGTCTTCCCCCCTGCGTATTCTCCCCGGCTCACCCATGCCGCGCGGCAGTACACTGACCCCGACAGGGGTCAACTTTGCCCTGTTCTCCCGTCATGCGGAAACCGTGACCCTGACCATTGCGCCCCGGGACAAGCCCCACTCCTGGATCAACATTCCCCTGGATCCAACGATACACCGGACCGGCGACGTCTGGCACGCGCTTGTGGCCGACGCTCCGGTCGACCTGGTGTACGGGTACCGCATCACCGGCCCTTCGGACCCGCACGGTGAGGGCCATGCCTTTGATGCAAGCCGCATCCTGCTGGACCCCTATGCCCGGATCATCCGTGACTCCGCCTGGGGTGTGCCGCGCCCCGGCATCGGCGAGCACCCCTGCTGCCTGCTCGACCACGAACCCTATGACTGGGAAGGCGACCGGCCGCTCAACATCCCGCTCAAAGACACCATCATCTACGAGCTGCACGTCCGGGGCTTCACCCGGCACCCGTCCTCCGGGGTCCGGCATCCGGGCACCTATCGGGGGGTCATCGAACAGATTCCCTACCTCAAAGAGCTGGGCATCACGGCTGTTGAACTGCTTCCGGTGACCGACTTCGACGAAAACGACGGACTGTTCAACAATCCGCACACCGGCGAGCCGCTCAAGAATTTCTGGGGCTACAGCCCCCTCTCCTTCTTCGCGCCCAAAGGCGCCTACAGCAGCAATCCCGCCGCGCCGCTCACCGAGTTCCGGGACATGGTCAAGGCCCTGCACCGTGCCGGTATCGAGGTCATCCTCGATATCGTCTACAACCATACCGGCGAAGGCGGGCTGGATGGCCCCACCACCAGCTTCCGCGGGATCGACAACAGCATCTACTATCTGCTCGACAGCCAGACCAAAGCCTATCTCAACTTCTCCGGCTGCGGCAACACCTGCAACTGCAACCACCCCATCGTCCGTCAGCTGATCATGGACGCCCTGCGCTGGTGGGTGGTGGAAATGCATGTCGATGGTTTCCGCTTCGATCTCGCCTCGATTTTGGGGCGCGACTCCACAGGCCAGGTACTGGCCAACCCGCCGGTGGTGGAGAGCATTGCCGAAGATCCCATCCTGGCCAGCACCAAAATCATTGCCGAGGCCTGGGACGCGGCAGGCCTGTACCAGGTGGGCAACTTCTCGTCCAACAGCCGCTGGGCGGAGTGGAACGGCCGCTTCCGCGACGATGTCCGGGATTTTCTCCGCGGCGAACCCGGCATGGTCCCCGTTCTGGCCACCCGGATGGCGGGCAGCTCGGACCTGTACCACTCCCATGACCGGGGGCCCTGCAACTCGATCAACTTCATCACCAGCCACGACGGTTTCACCCTGACCGATCTTGTCAGCTACAACCACAAACACAACCTGGAAAACGGGGAGGATAACCGGGACGGCGACAACGCCAACCGCAGCTGGAACAGCGGCGAAGAAGGCCCCAGCGAAAAACGGGAGGTGCAGATCCTCCGGGCCCGACGCATCCGGACCATGGCCTGTGTCCTCTTCCTCTCGCAGGGCGTGCCCATGCTGGTCGCGGGCGATGAATTCGGCCGCACTCAGCGGGGCAACAACAACGCCTGGTGCCAGGACAACGAGATCAGCTGGCTCGACTGGTCGCTGACCACGGAAAACCGCTACCAGCTCCGCTTTTTCCGCAAGCTGATCCAGTTGAGGAGCGCCCACCCGGTGTTCCGCCGGGAAACCTTTTTCCCCTCCGCGGAATCGGGTCGTGCCAGCATCACCTGGCAGTCGCTGAAGCCCGGTGTTCAGGACTGGTCGGATCAATGCCATACACTGGCCATGCTCATTGACGGCGACAGCGCCGAAGAGCCGGATGACGATTTCTTCATCATGCTCAACGGCCATGCCCAGAGGCCGGCCCGCTTTACCGTGCCCCCACCCCCGAAAAAGCGGACCTGGTTTCGGATTATCGACACCGGCCGCGCCGCGCCCAACGACGTGGTTGACCTCAAACAGGCCCCTTCCGTGAGCGGAGGGCAGAGCCTGAACGTGGCCCCCATGGGTTGCGTTGTCCTGCAATCACAAGGAGGAGGAAAAAAATGACACACCTGCTGATGCTGGGAGATTCCCTGGTGGAATGGGGCCACTGGGAGCGGTTGCTACCCGAAATACGGGTCACCAACCGTGGACGGGCCGGAGAAATGACCGAAGAGCTTGCCGCCCGGCTCCACGACGAGCTGGACGACTGCCCGGACCCGGATGCCGTGCTGGTTCAATCCGGCACCAACAACCTGCTCATGGGCTACGTGTTTTTCCCCGCCATCATGGCCACCATGCTGGAACGGATCCGCTTCACCCTGCCCGCACCGCCGATCATCGTCTGTTCCCTGCTGCCCATGTCCATCGTCAACGCGACGAAGATCGCCGAGGTCAATCAGGAGCTGGCCCAGGCAACGGCGGCCATCGAGCGCTGCACCTTCCTCGATCTGGCTCTGCCCTTTTCCCAAAAATGTCTGCCGCCCAATCCCTCGGGCTTTCTTGCCGACCAGGTCCACCTCAGTCTCTGGGGCTACCAGGTCTGGGCCGACGAGATCCGCCGCTGTCTTCAGGAGCAATCCATCACCGGCAATCCCGGTTGACAGCCACCGAATCCCTTCTTATGTACAGGTACGTATCCGATCCTCCGGGTTGCCGCAGCGTCTGGATTGTTTCGGCAACCCTTTCCTCTTTTTTGCAGGAGACCCCATCATGGCTTCACTGCGCACTTTTCTGACCCATACCACGCTGTCCCTCGCCCTGCTCGCCCCGATAACGGCCCTGGCCGCCGAGCAGCCCACCGCCTCGCCCCTGACCCCGGCGGCAACCTCTTTGCAAGTGCCGATCCTGCAAGGCAAGATCGCCGAAACCATGAACAGCGCCGGCTACACCTACTTGCTGCTGGACACCGCGCAGGGACAAACCTGGGCGGCTATTCCCGAAACCCGGGTTGAGCTCGGCCAGACGGTTGCGCTCCAGCCCGGCATCACCATGACCGACTTTTCCTCCAAAACCCTGGAGCGCACCTTCCCGTCGATCATCTTCTCCCCGGGCCTGGAGGGCACAAAGCCGGGCGACGGCGATACGACCGCCGTGCCGCCGACAGCGGAGCCCGCGACCCCCACCAGCTTCGACGCCGCCCTGAGCGCCGAAAGGCACGGCCATGGCATAGCCGATATCCTGCCCGGTGACGGTCGCTCTCCCGGCAGCAGCGGCGCCGTCGTCCCGGCAGCGGCCATCAGCATCGACAAGGCCGAAGGCCCGAACGGATATGCAGTGGAAGAGTGCTTTGCCAAGGCCAAGGAGCTGAACGGCAAAACCGTGCTGGTTCGGGGCAAGGTCATGAAAATTTCCCGGATGATCATGGGTAAGAACTGGGTCCACATCCAGGACGGCACGGGCGATGCCAAGGCAAACCAGCACGATCTGGTGGTCACCACCCTGGCTGAACCCAAAGAGGGCAGCGTGGTCACCGTGGAAGGCGTTCTCGCCGCCGACCGCGACTTCGGCGCCGGCTACACCTATGCGGTGCTGATCGAGGACGCCACAATCAAAGAGTGATGCCGATCCATCAACCCGCAATTGATCCGGCGGAGATCGGCTTTGACTTCGACGGCGTCGTCGCCGACACCGTCGAGGCGTTCCTGCGCATCGCCTGCGTCCAGCACGCCATCTGCGACCTGCGGCCGGAGGACATCACCAGCTTTTCCGTCGAAGAGTCGGTGGACATGAACGCGGCCCTGATCGAATCGATCTTTAACCGGATCCTGCACGATTCGGTGGGCACCGGTCTGTTGCCCATGCCCGGCGCGGTCGAGGTCATCAGCGCCCTGAGCAAACGCGCCCGGATCACCATCGTCACGGCCCGTCCGGAACCCCTGCCGGTCCGGGAATGGCTGCGCGCCTTCTTTCCCGAGCCGGTTTGGCGACGTGTGCACCTGGTGGCCATGGGCGATCATGACGACAAGGTCCGCCATGTCCGGGAGCTGGGCCTGACCACCTTTGTCGATGACCGGGCTGAAACCTGTCGACAGATGGATCAGGCCGGGATCCGGGCCATTGTTTTCGACCAGCCCTGGAATCGCGGTCGCCACAACCTGCCGGCGGTGCGCAGCTGGCAGGATATCCACGCCCTCTGCTTCCCCTGACCCCCTCCACGAGGCCGCCCATGCATCCGTCCAACCCGTCCGTCCCCTTCCGCAACCCGGTACCCACGGTTGACATCATCATTGAAGTTGGAGAAAAGATCGTCCTGATCGAACGAAAGAATCCACCGCACGGCTGGGCGCTGCCCGGCGGTTTTGTCGACTACGGCGAATCCTTTGAAACGGCCGCCCGGCGGGAGGCGGCCGAGGAGACCGGGCTTAAGGTCCTGCTGATCCGGCAACTGCACACCTACTCGGACCCGAAGCGGGACAGCCGCCAGCACACCGCCTCCACCGTGTATATCGCCACAGCCGATCAGGCGCCGGTGGCCGCGGACGACGCCAAGAATGCCGGGCTCTTCACCAAGGAGAACCTGCCCCCGCTGGTCTTTGACCACGCACGCATCCTCAACGACTATTTCACCTATAAGGAAACGGGAGAGCTACCCACCCTGTAACAACACCGGCGCACAGGCCGGTTATTGGATTTGCAGCTCACCGACGCGCAGGGCGCCTGCAGGAGCGGCAGGAGGTGAGGCAACCTCCTCAGTCGGGGCGGGCGGAGAAGAAACGACAGGGGCAGCAGGTGCTGTCTCCCCATCTGGAATCGCCGGAGTGGGAACCGGGTCGACAGGAGGTGAGGCGGCCTCCTCAGCCGGGGCGGGCGGAGAAGAATCGGCAGGAGAAACAGTCGTAGTCTCCCCATCCGGAATCGTCGGAGTGGGAACAGGGTCGGCAGGAGGTGAAGTAGCCTCTTCAGCAGCCGAAATTGCCGAATCGGGGGCACCAGGGGAAAGAATCTGCGGCTGGATGCGGATTTCCTGCCGAACCTGCGGGATCAGGGGACTGCTTTCAGGAGAAAAATAGCGGCGGGCGCCGCGCCAGACCAGCAGGGATCCCACCACAACCGCCACCAGCAAGAGCGCCAGCACGCCATGGGGAAAGAGGGCGAAACGTCGCCTGCGCCGGGGCACTTCCGCAGCAGAGGCGGCCTGCCCGGTGCCGGACTCATCAATCGGCTCAAAAGGCTCGACCGGCTCGAAAACAGGTTCAAGCACAGGTTCGTCCCAGGGTTCCGTTTCCTGCACCAAACCCTGCTCCGGCGACAAGGGTGCCGGTTCCGCAGCTGCTGGTTCCTCCGCTGTCGGCGAAGCAGGAGTCGCAGCGGAACCCGCGGCCATGCGGACAGCCAGGGATTCGGCGGCGTCCAGGGACTTGCGTTCCTCGGCAACTCCCGGCATGTCCACAGCCACCGCTTCCAGCTCGTCGTACAGCTGCATCGCCTCGCGATATCTCCCGGCCGCCATGTGGTGCCGGGCCTGCAAACGTATATCCTCCGCCTGGGCCAGCAACTCGGCCACCTCCTGCTCCAGCGCCGCCCGCTCCTCTTCTTCCAGGCGGTCTGCCAGTTGACGGCATAAAAAACGGGCCTCCAGAATCCGCCGCTCCCGGATTCGGGCGCGAACCAGGTCGGCAGGGGGGCCATCCGCGGGGGATGCAGGGGACATTGCGTTCCCGGACATGATACGACCCTCACCAGAAGATTTGCAAAAGCGCATAGACCGCCAGCCCCGCACCTGCGGCGCTGTACAGCAACACTCAGGGCGTGCAGTCGCCTCCTGTCTTTCGGAAAACAACCACGGCAACCACAAGACCGACCAGCACGGCCGCGCCGACTGTCAGCAATTCCTTCATGCGCCCTCCCCGGTCCTCACCCCCGCACCCGGGCATCCTTGCGCTTGCGCAGGCGGATTGCCGTGGGGGTTATCTCGACCAGTTCGTCATCGTTGATGTAGGCGATGCAGTCCTCAAGAGTCATCGCCACCGGCGGGGTCAACACCACGGCCTCGTCTGAACCAGCGGCCCGTATATTGGTGAGTTTTTTCCCCTTGGCCGGGTTGACCACCAGATCCGCCGGGCGGCTGTGTTCGCCGATGATCATGCCGGGATAGACCGGCACGCCCGGCCCCAGGAAAAGCCGCCCGCGCTCCTGCAGGTTGAACAGGGCGTAGGCCACGGTGGTGCATGACTCCTTGACCACCAGCACCCCGTTGACCCGGTTCTGAATCTCACCGGCATAGGGGCCCCAGTCGGCGAAGACATAGTTCATCACCCCCATGCCCCGGGTATCGGTCATGAAAACCGAACGGTAGCCCAAAAGACCGCGGGTGGGGATACGAAAGCGCATGCGGCTCATGCCCTGCTCAACACGCATATCCAGCAAAATGCCCTTGAGCCTGCCCAGCTTTTCGATCACCACGCCCTGGAACTGCTCGTCCACATCCACCGAAAGGTCCTCGTAGGGCTCGTGCAGTTCCCCGTCGATCTCCCGCATGATGACCTCGGGCCGGGTTACCTGAAATTCATACTCTTCCCGGCGCATCTTTTCAATCAGAATGGAAAGATGCAGCTCGCCGCGACCTGAAACCCGATAGCCGATGCCCTCGACAAGGGGTTCGACCTGAAGGGCGACATCGGCCAGGGTCTCCCGGCGCAGGCGCTCTTCCAGGTGCCTTGAGGTGACGTATTTGCCCTCCTGTCCGGCAAAGGGCGAGTCGTTGGGGATAAAGTTCATGGAGATGGTCGGCGGATCGATCTCGATCAACGGCAGGGGCCGGGGATCGACCGGGTCCGTGAAGGTCAGCCCGATGGTGACATCCTCCACGCCGGCAAGGGCCACGATTTCGCCCACGCCCGCGCGCTCGGCGGCAACCATCCGGCTCCCCTCATAGCGGAAGATTTTGTTGATCCGCACCGGCGCAACCCGGCCGTCGGGGTAGGCTGCCGCAAGGCTGGTGCGCATGTCCAGCCAACCGTTGACGATCTTGCCGATGCCCAGCCGTCCCAGGTACGGCGAATACTCGATGGTGGTGATCTGGAGCTGCAACGGCGCCTCGGCACTGCCGCCAGGTGGCGGAACGTGCCGGACGATCATCTCGGAGACCAGCTCCATGCCCTGTTCCGGAGCCACCGGGTCGTCGGGCTCCCGCAGCGCGTAGCCGGACTTGGCTGAAGCGTAGAGCACCGGAAAATCCAGCACCTCGTCCGGCGCGCCCAGCCGGTCGAACAGATCAAACACCTGATCCACGGCCCAGTCGCAGCGCGCTGCCGGCTTGTCGATCTTGTTGATCACCACCACAATGGGCAACCGCTCTGCCAGCGCCTTCTTGACCACGAAAAAGGTCTGTGGCATGGGCCCTTCCTGGGCGTCGACCAACAGCATCGCGCCATCAGCCATGCGCAGGACCCGTTCGACCTGGCCGCCGAAATCGGCATGGCCGGGGGTATCGATGATATTGATGCGATAGTCCCCGTACAGGTACGAGCCGCTCTTGGCGGCAATGGTGATGCCGCGCTCGCGTTCCAGTTCCATGGAATCCATCATCCGTTCCGCCACCTGCTGGTTTGCGCGGAACATCCCGCTTTGGCGAAACAGCTGATCGACCATGGTGGTTTTCCCGTGATCGACATGGGCGATGATGGCGACATTCCGGATATACTGCTGATCCATATAACTCCCGATCCCTTGCGGGGTGTTGAAGGTTGCGATGATTTGTTCCCGGAAGGTGCGAACCGGAGGGCTCCGGCGCGGTTGAAACAAGAGCGGCAAAGACGATGCGATGCGCATCGATTCCGAGGGCGGCAAAAAAAGAATAATTGTACCGCGGCACAGAGGGCGCGACAAGGAGATTGCAGAGGCGAACCAGTCAAATTCGGGAAAAAACCCGGCTCCTGGCCTCTGCCGAACGCCGCAACACCGGAACCTCCACATCGATGTAATCGAGCACCAGGGCCCGCTTGCCGGCGGCAGGCCGCATGATCCGACCCACCACCTGCAACAGTCGGCCCTCGAACTTGATCGGCGTTGCCAAAACCAGGGTGGCCAGGCCCGCGCAGTCAAACCCCTCGCCGATCAACTGCACCGTGGCGATCAGCACCGTGAGCCGACCTTCCCGGGCCTGCTCGACAATGGCGGCCCGCTCCTCGGCCGGCGACTGACCGGTCAACACCGAGACCTCCCGGCCGTCCTCCGCAAGCAACCGGGCCAGGGTCAAACAGTGTTCCACCCGGTCGGAGACGATCAGGATCGTGCCCGGCCGTTCCTGGTCGAGCAGGGCGCCGATATCGGCCGCGATCTGTTTGTTGCGGCGCTCGTCCCTGGTCAACGCCTTGATCAGACGTGCGTAGTTGCCCTGGTACCCGTAACGAAAGGCTGTTGGATGCTGCCGGAATTCGGGCCGCAACACAGCCCCGCTCTCCGCCAGCATCCGTGCGTCGACGCTGTGCGCCAGCTCGCCCATGTACAGGTAGATCAGCCGGGTCATCCCGTCCTCACGGCGAAAGGCGGTGGCGGAAAGGCCCAGCATGTAGTGACAGTCAAAGGCAGCCACCACTCCGGTGAACAGCGAGGCCGGAACCCGGTGGCACTCGTCGACCACGATCTGGCCGAACAGGGCGGGCAGGGTGTCCAGATGTTTGCGGGCGGTGTTGACAATGGCCACGGTGATCGGTCGGATATCCCACTTCCCGTCGCCGGCCAGTCCGGCATCGATGCCCAGAAACTGCCGGATTCGCTCCCGCCACTGGTACAGCAGCTCTTTTGAGTGCACCAGAACCAGGGTGGGCTGCCGACGGCGGGCGAGAACGGCCAGGGCCATGACCGTCTTGCCCGAACCGGTACCGGCCTCCAGCACCCCGAAAGACCGACGCGACACCGCCTGCACCGCCTTTTTCTGATAGGGCCGGAGCGTGCCCTGAAAGCTCAGGTCGATCTCGGGCAGTAAACGCCTTTGGTCGATCAGCACCGGATCGAGCCCCATTGCCCGGCGGCAGAGCCGGACCGCCTCGTTGCCAAAACCCCGTGGAAAACAGAAGCCGTCGTCCTCTTCGCGGAAAAAAAACAGCCGGGGCTTGAGCCGTTTGCCGATCCAGCGACCAAACTGTTTCGCGGCCAGATACTGCGGGTTGTCGATGGTCAGCTCGGCGCGCAGCGCGGCCAGCAGGGCGCTGGAGGCCCCGGTCAGCACACATTCGCGGCCCACTGTCAATCGACAGGAGCCGGACGGGGAAGACGGGGCAACGGGTGTTTCAGACATCTCTTTTCTGCTCTCGGTTTTTTCACGGCCTGCGCTTGACAGGTCCGGGAAAATAAAGCATTTTGCAGCCATTGCGGCACGGGCCGCAGCTTCAGGCCCGCGGCCCGTACGTCCGTCACGGCGACGACCGGTCCGCGTCCCAATTCATCTTTTCCTACCCGATCCGATGCGCACATTCAAGCGGCTCCATTCCGTTCTGCTCTTCCTCGGCCTGCTGTCGGCAATCCCGGTCATCCCGGCCATTCCAGCCACCTCGGCAATCGCCGCCCCGTCCGGCTCCACGCCCATCACGATCAGCTTGCCCGCGGCAACCGTGCACAGCTCGCTGCAACAGATGCTGCCCCTGGACATCCCGTCCCGGAGCAAACAGCTCCAGGGCGACCTGACCCTGCACACCCTCGACCGCCTGGAAATCAAGGACAACGTGATCACG
This sequence comes from Desulfobulbus sp., assembly GCA_050952385.1. Classification (GTDB taxonomy): domain Bacteria; phylum Desulfobacterota; class Desulfobulbia; order Desulfobulbales; family Desulfobulbaceae; genus Desulfobulbus. The sequence continues at coordinate 1,434,586 of JBMNKV010000001.1, forward strand.
GTGCAGGGCCTGCTGAGCGGGAAAAACCTGCTGGTAAACACCCGTCTGGTCGGGCAGGATATCCAGTTGCGGCTGGGAGAGGTTCGCCTGCCGGTGCTCTGCAACTTGCAGGTGCAGCTTGATCAGGCCCGCCGCAAACTGCTGGTCACCCCCCGCTTTGCCGATACCACCGTGCAATCCGCCGCAGCCGCCGGCCAGGACGCCCTGGCCCCCCTGCTGGACGCCTTGGCCGGACACCAGTATCAGATCGATCTCGACGCACTGGGCGACATTGAACTGAAAAACGGCACACGAATCATTCCGGTGACCCTGGAGCCGGTCGGGATGACGACGACCAACAACGCGCTGACGCTCTTTTTGCTGCCGAAAGTCGGTGCATCACAACGAGCCGACTGACCCCGGACAGACCTCAAGGAGGACCCATGGACTGCCTGTTCTGCAAGATCATTCAGGGAGAGATTCCCTCGACCAAGGTATACGAAGACGACGATATCTACGCGTTCCACGATATCGCCCCGCAAGCACCGATCCATATCCTGGTGATTCCCAAAAAACACCTGCATGGTCCGGAGGCGGTCAAAGAAGAGGATGAACGCGTGGTGGGCAAAATGGTGCGGCTGGCAAAAGAAATAGCCGACAAAGAGGGCATCCCTCATTATCGGCTGGTTTTCAACAACGGGTCAGAGGCCGGACAAACGGTTTTCCACCTCCACATGCACATCCTCGGCGGCCGTTTTCTGGGCTGGCCTCCGGGCTGAGGGTACTGCCCCGCCGCGCGGCGGATGGAGCCGTCCGCCGCACTCAACCGGTCATGCGTTGCAGCACATCGGACAGACCGGCAACCGAATAGGGCTTTTCAATCTTGCCCTTGAAACCATAGTCCATGTAGCGCTGCATCACCGGGTCCTGGGGATCGCCGCTGGACACCAGCAGACAGGCGTCCGGATCCAGGGCAAGCAGTTCCTGCGCCAGATCCGCGCCGCCCATGCCGCCGCGAACCTGCAAGTCCGCTATCACCAGGTCATAGGGGCGCTGCTCGGCCAGCGCTTCCTGGTACAGCTCCTTTGCCGCCTCGCCGGTCGCCGCAAGCGAGCAGGTGCAGCCCAGGTAATCGAGAATGCCCTTGGCCACGTCGCGGATGATCTCCTCGTCATCCATGACCAGAACCCGTATCGACTCACCATCGCCACGCGTCCGGGGAGCCGGAGCCGCCGGACGCGAAACAGGGGGTTCCGCCGCCGGTGCGTCGACAGCGTTTTCTTCCTCGAGCAACGGGGCAAGGGCAGCGCGGATGGCCTGAATCTGCGGGACAAGGGCTTGCAGTTCGCCAGTCCCTGTTCTGACCTGGTTGTACAGCTCCTGAACACGTCCGCCCCAAACCTCAATCCCGCACTGCAACAGGGTTCCCTTCAGCGCATGCGCCGCAGCAGCCAGATCTTCCCGATCGTTCTCGGCGCAACTCTGGTCGATCCGGGCCAACAGGGAAGTGACGCTTTTGCGGGAGATGGCAAGTAAATGCTCGCTCTGTTCGGCGCTCACGCCGGACGACTCCCGGAAAAATCGCCGCACACGGGCAACGCTCACCTCCTCGTCCCCGACGGATGCAGGCGTTTTTTTCTCGGGAGGAGGCGCGGAAAACGCGGAGGTAGACCCGTTCCCCCGCATCAACTCTTTCCTCCGTCCCCTGATGGCCCCCAGGACCGCGGTCAGCTGTTCCGGCCGGAAGGGTTTGGTGATATAGTCATCCATCCCGGCGTTCAGACACATCTCCCGATCACCGCCCATGGCATGGGCTGTCATGGCGATGATCGGCAAATGTCTGCCCACCAGGCGGGTTTCCAACCGGCTGCGGAGCGGTTCGGGAAGCTCTTCGGGCACGGACTGTCCCAGCTCCAGCGCCCGGATGATCCGGGTGGTGGTCAGGCCGTCCATGACAGGCATCTGCACGTCCATCAGCACCGTATCGATCTCCTCGTTTTCCGCCAGAATCTGCAGGGCAACCTTCCCCTGGTCCGCCGTGAAGACGGTATGCTCCCGCTCCAGCACCATCCGGGCCAGATCGCGGTTGACCTCGTTGTCATCGACGATCAGGATGCGCAGGCCGCTGATCGCCTGCTCGGTCTGCGTCTCCGGATAATCCGCCGAATCCTGGAGCAGGCTTGCATCGCCCTTTTCCAGCAGAACCGTGAAGTGGAAGGTGCTGCCGACACCGGGGACGCTCTCCACCCACATCGTCCCGCCCATCATCTCGGCCAGCTGCCGACTGATGGCCAGCCCCAGCCCGGCGCCGCCGTACTGACGCACATAGGAGCCGTCCGCCTGCTCAAAGGTGTTGAAAATACGTTCCTGCTTGTCCGGTTCAATACCGATGCCGGTATCGCTGACGCTGCAATGCAGCAGGCATTGCTTCTCCGAATCGGCCCGTTCCCGGTATATGCTGACGATGACCCCGCCCTTTTCCGTGAACTTGATGGCATTGCCCACCAGATTGAACAGAATCTGGCCGAGCCGCAGGTCATCGCCCACCAGGATCTCGGGAATATCGTCATCCCCGACATATTTCAGGGTCAGCCCCTTTTCGCTGGCCGGAACATTCAAGGTGGAAACAATCCGCTCCAGCAGCTGACGCAGGACAAAGGGTTTGGGAATGAGAATGAACTGACCGGCCTCGATCTTCGAAAAATCCAGGATATCGTTCAGGATGCCCAACAGACTGTCGGCGGAGTTCTTGACCGTTTTCAGCAACTTCTGCTGAGCAGGATCAGCGGCGGCGTCCAGCGCCAGACGGGTCATGCCGATGATGGCATTCATCGGGGTCCGGATCTCGTGGCTCATATTGGCCAAAAACAAACTCTTGGCCCGGTTGGCCTCCTCCGCGGCTTCCTTGGCCAGCAGCAGGTCGTGGGTGCGCTCTTCCACCTGTTCTTCAAGGTAGAGATCCCGCTGTTGAATCTGCGCAATCATGGTGTTGAAGCCGTTGGAAAGCAGGCCCAGCTCATCCTTGCTGCTGACCGGCGAACGCACGGTATAATCCCTGTCCCGGGAAATGGAATCCATGACATCGGACAGCGTGGCGATCGGCCTGATGATCACGACCAGCAATTTCCGCGACAAGATCATGGCCAGCCCCAGACCAATGAACAGGATCACCACCATCACCCCGGCCAACCGCGAAAGGGTGTGATTGATTTCCTGCAAACTCAGGCGCATGAACACCGCGCCGATGGTTTCCTGTCCCAGAATAACCGGCTGCAACACCTCGGCATACGGGCCGGAAAAACGAAATTCCCCCATTGCCAGGTCAGGGGGCGTTTGCTTGTCGTGCTTGTCGAAGGCGGCAAGCAGAGACTGACGGCTCTCGTACTCTGCGTACACCTCGCCTTTTTCATTGAGCACCCGCCCGATCATCACGTTGGACTTGGCCTGCAAGGACTGGAGGATGCTATTCAAAACCGTCCGGTCTTCAAAGGTGATGCCTGCGCTGCTGTTGTCGGCAATCACCATGGCAAGGGTTCGGACCTCGTCGGCAAGCTGCTGCCGTACCAGAAACCGCTGACTGAGAAAAGAAACAGTCATGACCACCACCAGCGCGCACGCACTGGCAAGCAAGACGATGACATGTAATTTATGGCGGATCGGAAGCCGCAGAAACCACTCTTTCATACCTACTCTCACAACAAAACTCGTCGGACGCAGCATCGGCGCACCGCACCCGTTTAGTCTCCATCTTTTGATGATACTGGAAGATCGCTCGCCTTTTCCAGAAAAATCGGTCGGCGCGCACCGGCGTCCCGACCCGGTCCTGCCGAGTCCTTTTCCGGAAACCCCGCATCCCGCGGCGCTAGAAACGCCAGGTGATCTTGCCGTACACGCTGCGCTCTATCTCGGTGGGAGGAATGGCGTATTCAGACAGGTACTCAAACCGGCTGCGGTTGGTCAGGTTTCGTCCGGCCAGCATAACCTCCAGCCGATCCGTCGGCGTCCAGACAAGGTTCGCGTCCAGGGTCACTGCCGGTGCAATCTCCATGGGCTCGGGATTCGACGCAGTAAGGTTGCTTATCCCCTTGGTCGCGTCCGTGTAGCGGGCCCACAGGTTCAGCCGCCAGTCTTCGGCCAGCTGCATGGACGAGCGCAGCGAAACCTGGTGCTTGGGGCTGGTGTTGTTGCGCACCAGGTCTTCCTGGACAACGCCGCCGACGTTCCCGCTCAAATCCACCTCCAGGTACGAATAGGCCAGCTTGAACGACAGCCAGGAGGCAGGCTGCCAGTCCGCGGCCAGCTCGACGCCTTGACCCGATCCACTGAACCTGTTTTCCAACTGCAACAACATCCCCCAGGGCATGCCGCCCAGCGCGGAAAGTTGCTGCGCCCTGAGCGGAGAAGATGGGCCGATGAGCAGTATCTCCTCGTACTCGCTGTGAAACAGGGCCAGATCAAAGCTCAGCGTCCCGGTCACCTGCCAGCGGTATCCAGCCTCGTACGACACCATCTCTTCGCTCTCGTACTCCGGATTGCCCACAAGCCCCACCTTGTACGGCGAGCCGGTCCCCGGATCGGGGGCAACGCCGAACAAAACCAAACCTTCCCGTTCGGTCAAACTCGGGGTGCGCACGGCCCGGGCCACCGAAAACCAGAGGGAATGATTGTCGGCAGGCCGCCACAGCAACCGGGCGCTGGGCTGCCATTCGCCCTGCGTATACTCGTTATGCTCGAACTTGGCGCCCAGGGTCAGCCACAGGGCGTCGTCCAGCAGGGTGATCTCGTCTTGCAGGAAGGCGCTCCACAGGTTTTTCGTACTGTCTGGAAAGACGACGTGGAAGGTCGGATCAAAGTCGCCCCGCACCATGCGGTAGCCCGCGCCCATGGTCAGCTGATGCCGGTTGCCCAGGGGCGTCTCGTACTGCAGATCCAGATCCAGGGTGTCGTACTGAAGACCGCTATAGCTGTCGCTACGTTCGTAGTGATCGTAATATCCCTGCACAGTCAGGACCCGCTGATTCCCCAGCCCGGTCCGATAGCGCCCCAGGAGGTTCCAACCGGTAAGGTCAATGTCATCAACCTTGGTCGTCATATAAGGCGACTGGGGCAGCCAGTGTGGCTCCAGCATCTGATTGGCGCTGCCCTTGTACGCATCACCCTGAAGCGTCCACTCCCTGTTCGCGGCCGGCATGCCGTCGAAGCGGAAACCGCCGTACACGTCGCGCCAGTCGTCCTGGGCGTCCGCGCCCGATCCACGCACAATGTTGGCGGCGCGGATCTCATGGGCCGCATAGGCCCGGCCCCAGGTCGATTCGCCCAGCCGGACGCCGTAGCGGGTCGCCGCGGAAAAGGAGTCCTGATCGCCCATGCTGGTCCGCACCAGACCGCCCTGGGTATCCTGGGCCTTCTTGGTGATGATGTTGATCACCCCGTTGACCGCGTTCGCCCCCCACAGGGCGCCACCCGGACCGCGCACCACCTCGATCCGTTCGATGTCTTCGAGCAAAACGCGCTGCGCATCCCAGTACACCCCGTTGTACGCCGGTGAATACACGCTGCGCCCGTCGATCAGCACCAGGAGTTTGTTGGAGCTGTAGCCGGAGAACCCGCGCGACGACACCGACCACTTCGAACCGGTAATCTGTGCCGCCTGGATGCCCGGGGCCATGGCCAGCAGCTCGGGAACAACGGTTGCCCCGGAACGCCGGATATCTTCCTGGGTGATGACAAAGACCGCGGCCGGGGTCGAGGCCAGGGACTGCTCGCTCTTGGCAACCGTGGTCACCACCACGTCCAGCAGCTGGGCGAGCCCCATGTCCAGGTATTCGTTGCGATCCTCTGCCCACAGATCTCCGTACGGGGCCGCGACCAGCCCCAGGGCCAGCACGCCGCAAAAAAGCCGATTTCGCATCTGTGTCCGCATACCGTTTCCCATGGATGCGATGCCGGGTTACAGCACCTCGGTTGCCAGACTCAACAGGGACGCGCTTATCTGCACGCCCTGCTTCCGCGCCTTGGTATTGTTGATGATAAAGGCAAGCCGTCCGCCACGGGTGGTGAACTCAAAGATGCCGCCCGCACCGGCAAAGCCTTTCATGTCGCTGACCGTAACCACGGGAGTTCCCTCCAGGTTTTTGATCAGCCCGTGCGCCTGTTCCGCATCCGCGGCAGAGACAAAAACCAGCTGGCACTGTCCCCCCAGATCCCTGGGGTTGACCCCGGTCTTCACCTTGACCGGACGATTACCGATCTTTTTTTCCTCGACCGCCAGCAGATAGGGACCGAAAGGATCCGTGCCAGCCACGCATATCGCAAAGGGGGTCTGCGGGTTTGGCCACACGGTCTTCGGCCAGGTAATAAAACGGCTGAAGTTGTAGAGAAAGGCTGCCTTGACTTTGTATTCCACTTCCCCATCGCTGCCGCAGGCGCGATGCGCCGTTCCCAGGTCAAGACAGTACAGTGCCAGCAGCACAGCGATGATATGTCTGATTCGCAGGTTGTGTCGTCGGGAGGTTCGCATGATCAAAACCTCCACAACAGTTTGGCGTAGACGCTCCGGTCAATGCCGGTCGGCGGCAGCGCCAGTTCGGAAACATATTCCAGTTCACTGCCGCCGGTCAGGTTCCGGGCGCCCAGTGTAACTTCGACACCATCCACCGGTTTCCAGAGCAGATTGGCATCCATGGTGATGTATTCGTCGACCTTGGTCGTGGACGGCGGCTGGGGAGAAGTAATGAGGCACTCAAAAGAGTCCACGGCGCGCACCCAGAAATTCAGCTGCCAGGCATCGCTCAGGTCGATGGATGAACGCAGCGACAGGATATGGGCGGGGGAGGAGGCATGCAGATAGCCGGGAGGCAACGGCGTCTTGTCCGGATGGTCGGACCAGAGATCCTTCTGCATATAGGAGTAGGCCAGGGCAAACGACAACCATGGCCGGGCCTTCCAGTTGACGGCCAGCTCCAGACCGTAGCTCTCCCCTTGCACACCGTTGATGAATACCAGGTCCACGCCGGTCGGCGTGATGTCGGTGCGAAAATCATAGAGCTTGTCGTACTCGCTGTAAAAGAGGCTGAGATCCACAAACAGGTTCGCATCGGGCATCCACCGGTAGCCGGCCTCGTAGGTCAACACGGTGTCGGAATCAAAGGCGGCGTTGCCCACCAGCCGGGTGGGCAGCACACCAGAGGAGGTGGTGGGCAATAGGCCGACCAGAATGCTGGCTTCCGGATCCTGTTCCATCGCGGTGGGCGTGTGCACGGTCCGGCTCACCGCCCCCCAGAACGTGTGTCCCTCGGCCGCCTTCCAGAGCAGGCGGACATTGGGCTGCCACTCGCTGCCGGTACGATCGTTGTGTTCATACTTGGTGCCCAGGGTCAGCCACAGGGTATCGGCCAGCAGGGTGATCTCGTCCTGAAGAAAGGCGCTGTACAGCCGCTCTTTCTCGTCGCCCCGTATCCATGCCTGGCTGGGTCCGTACCGGGAATCGATATGCCGGTAGCCGGTTCCCATGACCAGCGAATGCCGGTCGCCCAGGGGCGTTTCATATTGCAGGTCGAAATCGAACATATAGGTGGAGACATGGATATCATCCTGCTCCCGCCAATCGCGGTAATCGTAAAACGCCTGCGCGATCAGGGCGCGACGGCCGGAGAACTCCTGCCGGAAACGGCCCAGCAGGTCAGCGCCTTCCAGCTTACTCGAATTTTCAGCGCACCAGCCGGGCATGGGCATGAACAGGTATTCCTTGTTCACCCGGTAGGCGTCACCCTGCAGGGTCCACTCCTGGTCGTTGTTGGGGTGGCCGTCCATTCGGAATCCGCCCTGGGAGAAATACCAGTTGTCGTTGGCGTCGAGGCCGCCGTCTTTCAGGGTGTTGGCCGCGAAGTGGTCGTGCATGCCGTAGGCCCGAAGGAAGGTGGTGTCGTTTATCTGCCCGCCCTGCCGCACCGCAGTGGAAAGAGGATGCTGGTTGCCCGTGCCGATGCGAACGAGCGTGCCCTGCGTGTCTTTGGCCTTTTTGGTGATGACGTTGATCACCCCGTTGACCGCGTTCGCCCCCCACAGGGTGCCGCCCGGACCGCGCACCACCTCGATCCGCTCGACATCCTCCAGCATGACGTGCTGAGCCTCCCACTGCACGCCATTGTGCCCCGGTGAAAACACGGTGCGGCCGTCGATCATCACCAGCACTTTATTGGAACTGTAGCCGCCGAAGCCACGTGCCGAGACCGACCGAAACGAGCTGGTGCCCCGGCCCACATGTATGCCGGGCGCCAGGGCCAGGGCATCCGGAATGCTCGTGGCGCCGGAACGCTTGATGTCGTCCTGGGTGATGACAAACACCGCGGACGGAATTTCGGCAAGCGTTCCCTTTTTCTTAGCCACCGTGAGCACCACCACGTCCAGCAGCTCCGACAAATCCATGTCCAGGTATTCGTTGCGCCCGGCACTCCAGCCTTCCGGGACGCACAGCAGGGCCAGGCACAAAAGCGCCACCCCCCATGTCCGCCCGCGGCATGACCATCTTGCCGGTCTGCGTCCGGAAGATATCGCCTGCTTCCTTGTCATAACTCCAACCGCCCATATCGCCGTATCTTCTTGCCAGCGTTTTTATCCGTTTTACCGCCTCAGAATTTCCAGGTCACCTTGCCGTACACGCTTCTCCGTATTTCGGTCGGCGGCAGATACAACTCGAACACATACTCCTTGCGCCCGGAATCAAACAGATTGCGGCCACCCAGCATGACTTCAAGGTTCGGGGTGGGCGTCCAGATCAGGTTGGCGTCCAGAGTGACATGGTCATCGATCTTTTCCATGGGCACGGGCAGTATAGACGCCGAGACGCACTCAAGGCCGCTGTCCGCGCGGCCCCATATATTCAGCAGCCAGTCATCGTGCAGCTCGATGGACGACCGCAGCGACAGCTGGTGTCGGACAGCGGAGTCGTGGAAAAAACCGACGGGCATCGCCGAATTTTCAACAACCTTCAATGCCTTTTCCTGATAGGAGTAGGCTGCGGCAAACGACAGCCAGGGCGTTGCCCGCCAGTCCACGGCCAGCTCCAGTCCGTGAATCGTGCCCTTCCCCTGGTTGGTCATCACCAGATCGATTCCATCCCCAACCAGATGGGGCTGGAAATCGTAGAAATTGTCATACACATTGTAAAAAAGGCTCAGATCCAGGGAGAAATTGGACCGGGAATACCAACGGTATCCTGCCTCGTAGGCGATCACGCTCTCGGAGTCGAACCCGCGGTGCCCCTTGAGGGCAAAGGGAAGAACCTGCATGCCCGGCGCCGGGCTTCCCTCGCCGACTGTCATCCTGCCCTCCCGCTCGATCAGACTGGGAGTGCGCACAGCCCGGGCCACCGATGTCCAGAAAAAATGCCTGTCCGCCGGTTTCCACAGCAGCCGGGCATTGGGCTGCCACTCGCTGCCGGTAAAGCCGTTATATTCATACTTGGTGCCCAGGGTCAGCCAGAGGGTATCGGCAAGCAGGGTGATCTCGTCCTGAAGAAAGGCGCTCCATAGGTTATCGGTCTGTTCAACCGGCGCCATGCAGCGGGTTGGGCTGAACCGGCTGTCGATGTTCCGGTAGCCCATGCCCATGACCAGGGCCTGGCGATCACCCAGTGGCGTCTCGTACTGCACGTCCAGATCGAGCGTTGTGAATTTCATGTCGGAATAATGCTCGATCCGATGGACGTAGTCATAGTAGGCCTGCACAGTCAAAGCGTGTCCTGCGGACAGATCCCGGCGCAACCGGCCCAACAGGTTGTGCCCCTCCATTTCGACCTCGCTCTCCTGATAGCTCTGATAGGGGGGATCCTCGAGCCAGAGCGGAAAGATCATCTGCTCCTTGCGGTCCTGATAGATATCGCCCTGCAGGGTCCACTCGCTGCTGTCGCCGACCGTACCATCCATCCGGAACCCGCCCTGATGCGAATACCAGTTGTCGTTGGCGTCCGTACCGTCCGGCAAGGTATTGGCCGCGAACCCGTCACGCGCAGCATACAGGCGAAGATACGCGGTATCGCCGATCTTGCCACCATGCCGGGCAGCAGCGGTGAGGGGCTGCTGGTTGCCTCCGCCGACACGAACAAGCGTGCCCTGCGTGTCTTCGGCCTTCTTGGTGATGACGTTGATCACCCCATTGACCGCATTCGCCCCCCACAGGGTACCGCCCGGACCGCGCACCACCTCGATCCGCTCAATATCTTCCAGCATGACGTGCTGCGCATCCCACCAGACCCCGCTGTAACCTGGAGAATACACGCTGCGCCCGTCGATCAGGGCCAGAAGCTTGTTGGCACTGTACCCGCCGAAGCCGCGCGCCGAGACCGACCAGACCGAGCCGGTGGCCCGGCCCACGTGTATGCCCGGTGCCATGGCCAAGGTGTCGGCAATGGTGCTCGCCCCGGAGCGGCGGATGTCTTCCGGAGTAATGACAAACACCGCGGCCGGGGTTTCGGCAAGCGACTGCTCCGACTTGGAAACCGTGGTCACCATCACATCCATCAGCTGGGTCAGCCCCAGATCCAGATATTCGTTACGCGCAGCGCTCCAGCCTTTCGGGGCGCACAACAGGGGCATACACAAAAGCGCCGCTCCCAGCATCCATGCCCGCCCGTGGCATGGCCGTCTTCCCGGTCTGCGTCCGGAAGACTTCACCTGTCTCCTCATCATTTATCCCAACAGCACGCGCCGCATCCTCTTGCGACGTTTTTATCCATTCCACCGCCTCAAAATTTCCAGGTCAGCTTGCCGAACACGCTTCTCCGTATTTCAACCGGCGGCAGATACAACTCGTACGCATACTCCTTGCGCCCGGAATCAAACAGATTGCGGCCACCCAGCATGAGTTCAAGATTCGGGGTGGGTGTCCAGATCAGGTTGGCGTCCAGACTGACATAGCCATCGATCTTTTCCATGCGCACAGGCAGCGTGGCCGTCGAGACGCACTCAAGGCCGCTGCTCGCGCGGGCCCATATATTCAGCAGCCAGTCATCGTGCAACTCGATGGACGAGCGCAGCGACAGATGGTGACGGGCAGCGGAGTCGTGGAAATGCCCGACAGGCATCGCCGTGCCTTCGTTGACCTTCAATGCCTTTTCCAGATAGGAGTAGGCTGCGGCAAACGACAGCCAGGGCGTCGGCCGCCAGTCCGCGGCCAGCTCCAGTCCGTGAACCGAGCCCTCCACCTGGTTCGTCATCACCAGATCGATTCCATCCACAGCCAGCTTGGGCTGGAAATCGTAGAGATTGTCATACACATTGTAAAAAAGGCTCAGATCCAGGGAGAAATTGGACCGGGGATGCCAACGGTATCCTGCCTCGTAGGCGATCACGCTCTCGGAGTCGAACGCGTGATTTCCCTTGAGGGCAAAGGGAAAAACCGGCATGCCCGGTGCCGGACTCCCCTCGCCGACCACCATCCTGCCCTCCCGCTCGATCAGACTGGGGGTGCGCACGGCCCGGGCCACCGATGTCCAGAGAAAATGCCTGTCCGCCGGTTTCCACATGAGCCGGGCATTGGGCTGCCACTCGCTGCCGGTAAAGCCGTTATATTCATACTTGGTGCCCAGGGTCAGCCAGAGGGTATCGGCAAGCAGGGTGATCTCGTCCTGAAGAAAGCCGCTCCACAGGTTGTTGGTCTGTTCAGCCGGCGCCGTGTAGCGGGTTTCTCCGAACTCGGTGTCGGTGTTCCGGTAGCCCATGCCCATGACCAGGCCGTGCCGATCGCCCAGTGGCGTCTCGTACTGTACGTCCAGATCAAGCGTTCTGAATTTCATGCCGGAAGAGTGCTCGATTCGATGGACGTAGTCATAATAGGCCTGCACGGTCAGGGCGCGGCCTTTGGACAGATCCCGGCGCAACCGGCCCAGCAGGTTGTGGCCCTCTACTTCGATCTCGCTCTCCTGATAGCCCTGGTAGGGAGGGTCTTGGGTCCAGAGTGGATAGATCAGCTGCTCTTTCCGGTCCTGATAGATATCGCCCTGCAGGGTCCACTTGTTGCTATCGCCGACCACGCCATCCATCCGGAACCCGCCCTGGTGCGAATACCAGTTGTCGTTGGCGTCCGTGCCGTCCGGCAGGGTATTGGCCGCGAACCCGTCACGCGCGGCGTACAGGCGAAGATACGCGGCATCGCCGATCTTGCCGCCATGCCGGGCAGCGGCGGTGAGGGGCTGCTGGTTGCCTCCGCCGACACGGACAAGCGTGCCCTGCGTGTCTTGGGCCTTCTTGGTGATGACGTTGACCACCCCGTTGACCGCGTTCGCCCCCCACAGGGAGCCGCCCGGACCGCGCACCACCTCGATCCGCTCGATATCTTCCAGCATGACGTGCTGCGCGTCCCACCAGACCCCGCTGTAGCTCGTTGAATACAGGCTGCGGCCGTCGATCAGGGCCAAAACCTTGTTGGCGGTGTATCCGCCGAAGCCGCGCGCCGAGACCGACCAGAGCGAGCCGGTGGCCCGGCCCACGTGGACGCCCGGCACCATGGCCAGGGTATCGGCAATGGTGGTCGCCCCGGAGCGGCGGATGTCTTCCGGGGTAATGACAAACACCGCGGCCGGAGTTTCGACAAGCGACTGCTCCGACTTGGAAACCGTGGTCACTATCACGTCCATCAGCTGGGTCAGCCCCAGCTCCAGATACTCGTTGTACTCTTGCTTAGCCGACGCGCCGGTGGGCCAACATGGCAGCATTCCGATCACCGTTGCCGCGGCCAGCAGGGCGAGACGAGTGCGCAGAACCCGTTTCCCGGAACGACGATGCGTTCGTGTACAAACCGCGCCTTCAGGCCGGAGAGGCGTCGCGCACATATTCAAAACCTCCAGGCACTCTTACCGTCTCTACCCCGGTCGATTTCGGTAAAAAAAGAACTGTCCGCCTGTCCGGAGCCGGTCGGATTCCGACCGACAAATATGCACTTGATGTATTGTGGTCGGCCGCCGGATCAGGTTGGCGTCCAAAATGACGAGCGAACCGTCTGCCGATTCGCAAGGGACATGCCGTCGACAGGGGTGGCTGTTCCTTTCTACCAGACCCTGAAAGATTTCCAACGAAAAATGCAAGAATTACAAAAATACAACCCGTTCCCTTTTTGCAGGCAACGTGCACACAACGCTTGTGTCCCGGCCTTCACTCCGGCAGCATGCCGTACAGATAGTTGACGATATCGGTCCGGGTCACGATGCCGATCACCTTGCGATCGTGCACCACCGGCAAGTGGCCGATGTCCTCGCGCACCATCAGATCCGCCGCCTCCCGGGCCAGCGCGTCCGGCCCGATGGTGGTCACCTCCCGATTCATGAACGCCTTGACCGGGCTGCGCCACTGTTGCCGCAAACGCAATTTTTTCAGGTCCCACAGCACCACGATCCCGGCAAGGGCCCCCTCTTCCTCGACCACCAGTCCCCGGATTTTCCTGTCCTCCATGATCTGCCGCACCTCGTACATGGGGGTGCTTCCGGGTATCATGGTCACCGGATAGGACATCATCTCTCCCACCCGAACCCCGGTCTCGGCCACGTCATCCAGAGCAGCCAGCAACTGCTCGCGGATTTCGTCGCCGTCCAGGGAGCCTTCCGAAACCGTGGCGGATCCGGCCCCGGCATGACCGCCGCCGCCGAACGGCCGCAGCAGGTCGCCGACATGGATCTCCGGCGCCGAGCTGCGGCCGATGATGAACAACACGCCTGCATCATCGACAAAGATCACAAACACCGCATCCGCGCGAACGATTTTCCGGTACAGCTGCACCACCTGAGAGAGTTCGGCATACCGGGAGAGGTTCAGCACGGCGATATCGACCCGGTTGCCGTTGATCGTATGTTGCTCGGCGTCGCGGATCAGCCGGAACAGCACGTCTTTTTGAACCTCGTCATAGGCGGTGTCGAGGAAACCGGCGGCGATATTCAGATCCGCCCCCTGTTCCAGCAAGAAGGCGGCGGCCCGGGCATCGGCGGGGGTGGTGGAATCAAACGTGAGATGACCGGTGTCCTCGTACAGGCCCAGGAGAAACAGGGTTGCTTGCAAGGGCGTCAGGCCAAGCTGCCGTTCCTCCATGACCTGCGCCAGCAGGGTGATGGTGGCGCCCACCTGTTCGACCCGGCGCCATGATGGCTGAATATCGCCGTCATCCGGGTGGTGATCCCAGAGCAGCACCTCAAGGTCGTCGCGCGCTTGCAGCTGTTTGCCGTGGTCGAGCCGTTGCCACTGGTTGGTATCGGTGACGATCAGCCGCCTGACCTCCTCCGGTCGCACCTCGCGCGCGGGCAGGAGCTGAAAGGCGCTTCGGTGCAGGGTCAAAAAACGCGCGACATTGGGGTTTGCGCTCGACGGGCAGACCGCCGTCGCACCGGGATACAGCAGGGTCGCGGCCAGGCACGAGGCCAGCGCGTCAAAATCCATATTCCGATGCGTCATAACAAGATCCATAGCCGCCTTCCCTGAACCGGTCTGTCTGCAATCACGGGCCCATGCCCGATATTTGGGAAATCACCCGTCCGTACAGCGCGCACCCCAGCCGCAGCGGACAGGGGTCTTCCCGCTGAAGCCTGTGCATAAGGCACGCATTGTACTGAATGCGTGCCATGAGGACAAGAAAAGAGCGGGCCAAAGGCAAAACAGGGAGGGAAAATGGCCGTATGACGGCATCGCGGCCACGCTGGGGGAGCCGCGGGAGGAACCCGCAGGGTATCAGAAGGGTAACGGAGGCTGTTCCTTTGCCTTGATCACCGGATCTTCTTCCAGCAGAAACACGATATCCACCCGCCGGTTCATCTGTCGTCCCTCTTCCGTGGCATTGCTGGTCAGGGGACGATACTGGCCGTACCCGGTGACCGAGATGGTCTGCGGCATGAATTGCTGCACCTCGATGAAGTGACGGGCCAGGCTGGTGGCACGGGCCGTGGAAAGCTCCCAGTTCGAGGGGAAAAGCGGGGAGCGGATCGGTAGATCATCGGTATGACCTTCAAAACTGAGGCGATTGTTGAACGGACGGAGGATCTCGCCTATTTTTTTCAGGGTGCCGAGCGCCTCGGACTCGAGCTCCGCGCTGCCCGAAGCGAAACAGCCGGCCTCTTTCAGGCTGATCACCAGTCCCCGGTCATTGACAACCACGTTGGCCAGGGGGCCGGTCTCGCCGACGGGAAACATCTGCCCGAAAGCCACCACCATGTCGCGCAGATCCTGCCGGGTGGCGGCATGCCGATCGGAAGCGCTCTTTTTGCCGCCGGTTGCAGGCGGCGCGGGATTCAGAGGCATGATGACCTGCGGGCCTGCGCCCGGGAGAAAGGCCGGTTGCCGCGCCCCGTTGCCGCTGTTCAGCCCGAAGGCGGCGCGATAGGAGGCCGCCACCTCCTCGATCTTTTGCTTGTCGGTCTGCGACATCGCATACATGGTCACGAACACGGCAAAGAGCAGGGTGAGCAGGTCACCGTAGGAAACCAGCCAACGTTCGTGATTTGCCGGTTTTTCCGGCTGCTGTTTTCTGGCCATGTTCCTACTTGCCCTCCTCGGCGGCGTCGCCGCCCTTTGATGATTTGCCGCTCAGATAGGATCGGAGCCGTTCCTCGATGAACCGGGGATTTTCCCCGGTTTGAATAGCCACCAACCCGGCAATGATCATTTCTTTGCGCACGACCTCGTCCTTGATCCGGATCTTGATCTTCGTTGCAGCGGGCAGACAGATGATGTTGGCGACGAACAGTCCGTAGATGGTGGCCACAAAGGCTACGGCAATGCCCGCGCCCAGTTTGGAGGTATCCGACAGGTTGCCCATGACATGGATCAGGCCCAGCACCGCACCGATGATGCCGATGGTGGGGGCATAGCCGCCGGCCGCCTCGAAAAATTCAGCGCTCATTTTGGAGTGCTCCTCGGCGGCGGCCAGATCGATCTCCATGATGTCACGAATTTCCGCAGGCTCGGTACCGTCAACCGACAGGGCAATCGCCTTTCTCATAAACGGATCGGGATGGCTCTGGCCATCCTGTTCAAGCGCGATGATGCCGTTCTTGCGCGCCTTGGCCGCATATTGGCAGAGTTCTGTGATCAGATCGTCATGTTTGGGTGAGGGTATGAACAGTTTTTTCACATCCTTCACCGCTCCCACAGCGGTTTCCATGGGATAACTGATGAAGGCCGCGCCAAAGGTGCCGCCCAGAACAATCAGGGCTGAGGTCGGCTGAAGCAGGGCCTGAATGTGTATCCCTTCGAGAACGGCCCCGCCCAGAACGGCGCCGAACCCCAAGAGTAGCCCGATAATTGTTGCGAGATCCATCTTGCTCCCACCTCAATACAAAAATACAGAGAGAAAAATCCGATCGCGGCCGAAGCCAACGCTCGTCTTTTATTGTAAGGGAAAGGGAGCGGAGACAAAGAAAAAAAAAGAGCAGCCCCGAGAGGTTACCGTTCTTTTCTCTCCGGGGGCGATACGGCAACAGCTAGGGCCGGACAGCCCCGGCGGAGCAACTCCACACGGTGGGCCGTAAAACGGGCTATCACCTCGTCCGCGGTTTCGCGGACCAGCAAACGATCGTCCTGGACCAGGGTAATGAGGGTGTCGGGGGTTGTCTCGACGGTTTTGATCAGCTCGGGATTCAGATAGAACACCGATCCATCGAGTCGCGTCAGTTGCATCATAGGGCCCCCCGCGGCACAGCGGAAAACATCCGGATAGAAAAAAGGCCCAAGCGCCCTCTCTCGCAGAACGAGACAGCAACGCCCGGGCCGGAAAACAGAGAAAAGAGAAAGAAGCGACGGAGAGGTCTCCGCCGCTTCGCGGGACTCACTTGGGGTCGGCCTCGAACTTGACCAGGACCTCGTCGGCCTCCACAGCCTGCCCGTTCGTCACCAGCACCTCGGCAATCACGCCGTCCACCGGTGAAGGCACGCCGCTTTCCATCTTCATGGATTCGAGGATCAACAGGCTCTGGCCACGGAAGACGCGCTCGCCCTTCTGCACCAGCACGTCCACCACCAAACCCGGCATCGGGCACAGCAGGGTATTGCTGAAGGCCGCGTCCTGTTTCACGGGCATGTACTGCATCACCTTCCATTCCTGCGGCGTATAGATCTCGAACAGCTGGGAGAGGCCGTTGAAGCTCAGGAACATGAACGAATCCTCGAACCGAATCCGGAACCGGTAGTTCTGGCCGTTGATGTTGAGCTTGAGCCGCCGACGGAAGAACTCGAAGACCGGGATGGCCACCTGATAGGTGCCGCCGTCCACCCGGATGGTGCACACCTCGCCGCTGACCGGGGTGCCGTCCAGCACAACGTCGAAAACATCCTCCTTGGAGCGGACCTTGTACTGATGACGTTTGCCCAGCTGACGCGGGCCACCGACGCTGGACACCATGGGGCGCAACGATTCACGCACCGCCACGGTCCGGGTGTGGTAGATCAGGGTCGCGGCCAGGGCGGCCAGTTGCAGATACTGACGCGCCGGCGGCCGTTTCGGGACCCCGCCGTCGAAGTGTTCGGCAATGAAATCGGTACTCAGGTTCCCCTCGACGAACTCCGGCAGGCAGAGCACGCTGCTGACGAAGTCGACGTTGGTGGATACGCCCTCGATATGGTAGCCGTTCAGGGCCTCGATCAGCCCCAGCCGGGCCTCTTCCCTGCTCTTGCCGTGGCAAATCAGCTTGGCGAGCATGGAATCGTAGTAGACATCGATCTTGCCGCCGATATTGACCCCGCTGTCCAGGCGGATGCCCTTGCCCCGGGGCGCGGCATAGCGGGTGATCATGCCGGTGGAGGGAATGAAGCCGCGGCTTGGGTCTTCGGCGCAGATCCGGGCCTCGATCGCCCAACCGTCGAAGGTCACGTCTTCCTGGGTGAAGGAGAGCGGCTCGCCGCTGGCGATGCGCAACTGCCATTCCACCAGATCCAGACCGGTGACGAACTCGGTGACCGGATGCTCGACCTGAAGCCGGGTATTCATCTCCAGGAAGTAGAAGTTTTGCTGGCTGTCCATGACGAATTCCACGGTGCCCGCGTTGACGTAATCGGCCCGGCGAGCCAAGTCGCAGGCGGCCTTGCCCATCCGCTCGCGCAGCTCGGGGGAAACCGCCGGCGAAGGCGACTCCTCGATGACCTTCTGATAGCGCCGCTGGATCGAGCATTCGCGCTCGCCCAGGTGCACCACATTCCCCTGGCTGTCGGCCAGAATCTGAATCTCGATGTGGCGGGGATTCTCGATGTAGCGCTCGACAAACACCCGGGTGTCGTTGAAGGCCTTCTGCGTCTCCTTGCGGCTGGCCTCCAGGGCGTCCTTCATCTCCTCGGGTTTGCGGACAATCCGCATGCCCTTGCCGCCGCCGCCGGCCGCGGGCTTGAGCAGAATCGGATAGCCGACCTCCTCGGCCAGGGAAATGGCCTCGGCGTCGCTCTTCACCGCCTCGATATGACCGGGAATAACCGGCACCCCGGCATTCTTGGCCAGCTCCTTGGAGGTGATCTTGTCGCCCATCATGCTGACCGCCTCGGCCGACGGGCCGATAAAGGCCATGCCCGCCTCGGCCACGGCCTTGGCGAACTCGGCGTTTTCCGAGAGGAAGCCGTAGCCCGGATGCACGGCCTGGCAACCGGTCGACTTGGCGGCGTTGATGATCTTGTTGATATCGAGATAGGATTTCTGGGACGCGGATTCGCCGATATGCACGGCCTCGTCGGCCATCTGTCGGTGCAGGCTGCGGCTGTCGGCGTCGGAGTAGACAGCCACGGTCTTGATCCCGAGCCGGTTGCAGGTACGGATGATCCGGATAGCGATTTCGCCACGGTTGGCGATCAGGATTTTATCGAACATAGCGTGCCTCACAGGGGAATGTTTCCGTGTTTGCGATCCGGGCCCTCGACCATCTTGCTGTCAAGCATCTGCAGCGTGCGGATGAGATGCATCCGGGTATCCCGCGGAAAGATAACATCGTCGATGTAGCCCCGTTGAGCGGCCAGGAAAGGATTGGCGAACGTGCGCCGGTATTCGTCCATCTTCTGGTTGAGGACAGCCTCCGGGTCCGGGGACGAGTAGATCTCCTTGCGATGGATGACCTCGGCGGCGCCCTTGGGCCCCATAACCGCGATTTCGGCGGTCGGCCAGGCCATGTTGACGTCGCAATGGATGTGTTTGGAGTTCATGACCAGGTACGCCCCGCCGTAGGCCTTGCGCACGATCACCGAGATGCGCGGCACCGTGGCCTCGGTGAAGGCGTAGAGCAGCTTGGCGCCGTGACGGATGATGCCGCCGTGCTCCTGGTCCGGGCCGGGCATGAAGCCGGGCACATCGACCAGGGTGATCAGCGGGATGTTGAACGCGTCGCAGAAGCGAACGAAGCGACCGGCCTTGAACGAGGCGTCGCTGTCGAGGACGCCGGCCAGCACCGCCGGCTGGTTGGCGACGAGCCCCACGGTCTTTCCGCCCAAACGGCCGAAACCGCAGATGATGTTGCGGGCAAAACCGGCATGCACCTCCATGAACTCCGCGCCGTCCAGAATGCTGTGGATGAGCACGTTCATGTCGTAGCCCTGGCTGGAATCGGTGGGAATCAGCAGGTCCAGGGCCGGATCGGTACGATCCGGGGCATCGCTGAGATCAAGAATCGGGGGGCGCAGCTTGTTGTTGGAGGGCAGGTAGCTGATCAGCCGCCGCACCTCGCGCAGGGCCAGAACATCGTTGGCCACGGTGAAGTGTGCCACGCCGCTCTTCTGGGCATGCACCTTGGCACCGCCCAGCTCCTCGGAGGTGATGTCCTGATGGGTGACGGTTTTGACCACGGAGGGGCCGGTGACGAACATGTTGGAGGAATCCTCGACCATGAACACCAGATCCGTGATCGAGGGACTGTACACCGCGCCACCCGCGCAGGGGCCCATGATCACCGAAATCTGCGGCACCACGCCGCTGGCCCGGACGTTCCGGTGAAAAATTTCACCGTAGGCGGCCAGGGCGTCCACCCCTTCCTGGATCCGGGCCCCGCCCGAATCGTTCAGGCCGATGATCGGCGCGCCGACCTTGACGGCCAGGTCCATGATCTTGCAGATCTTCTGGGCATGGGCCTCACCCAGCGAACCGCCGAGCACGGTAAAATCCTGGCTGAAAACAAAAACCTCACGACCGTCGATGGAACCGTGTCCGGTGACGACACCGTCGCCGAGGAAGGTTTTTTGCATGCCCAAGTTGTCGCCACGGCCCTTCTTGAGCACATCGAACTCCTCGAAGGTGGCGTCGTCCAAAAGCAGGTTGAGCCGCTCGCGGGCACTCAGCTTGCCCTTGCCGTGCTGCTTGTCGAGCTGCTGCGCGCCGCCGGCGGCAACGGATTGCGCCCGCAACCGCTCCAATGTTTCCAATGTTGCCTGATATTCGGTATCCATAGGTTCCATCGTCTGGTGGCGGAATCTGCTGGCGCTCCGGAAAAGGAGGCCGGCAGATTCCCGTTCTTGGTCAGATGTCGCGGCGCGGGAATCCGGAAATGGCACGCCCACGCAACAACGTCACTGTAACAACAGGTTAAAATTTCAAAAGAAGCGTCCGCCCGTTGTCTCCCACGAAACGGGACGGGCATCCCGCAGAAAAAACATTTGATCTTTTTACACGAATTTGGTCATTCTTCCAACAAGTTATCTTGCGGATTCGGACAATTCGCGCACAAGACGACCGGCATCTAGAAATTGAAAATCTTGGCTTCCGCAGCCATATCAATCAGATGAGGACCGCCGTCCAGGGCCATGTTGGGGTGAAAACCAGCCTCGTCGAGCTTGCGATTTTTCGCGCAAGGGGTACAGACGCCCACCTCGACCTGATGCTCGACCAGATAGGGCAGGTAATCGTCGACACAGTCGCCGGTATCGGTTTTACGACTGCCGTCCCGATCCCGCATGGCCCAGTCCACGCCGCTGTCGATGAAAAACAGGTTGACCTGGTGCCCCTTTTCATGGGCAATCTTGGCGAATTGAAAACACCGGGTCGCCTTTTCATAGTTATTGTCCCGCAACACAAAAAGAAACCGTGCCATCGCGCACCTCCTTGTCAGAGATAACTCCACAGATAAGGCAAACGCATCCGCCCGGACGCTCCGGGACGGATGCCATGCCGAAGACAAACGGCAGGGGTGCAGACTCCGACCCTGCCGGGGTAGGTTCCATGTTTTCCGTTCACTTCCAGCCCGCGCCGTGGCTGCGCAACCCGCACCTGCAAACCATCTATCCCAAGCTGTTCCGTCCCCGTCCCCGTCTGTCCCTGTGTCCGGAACGGGTCGAACTTCCCGACGGTGACTTCATCGACCTGAGCTGGACAACGGGACAGGGACCCCGGGTCCTGCTGCTGCCCGGTTTGGGAGGCGACCTCCGCTCCCATTACGCCCTGCCGCTGATGGCCTCGCTGCTTGCGGCCGGATTCCACCCGGTCTTCATGTATCCGCGCGGCACCAGCGGCACGCCCAACAGGCTGCCTTGCACCCACCACGCCGGGGCCTGCGACGACCTTGCCGGGGTTCTGGAGTATCTGCATGTCCAGGGCCGTCCCATTGATGCCGCCATCGGCGTCTCACTGGGCGGCAATGTCCTGCTCCGCTATCTTGGTCTGGCCGGACGATCGGCCCGGCTGCGGGCCGCGGTCGCGGTTTCGGTCCCGTTTATGCTCGATCGGGCCTCGCGCTACCTGGAGCGCAGCGCGGCACGGATCTATAAAGCCTACCTGCTGAGGCGGCTGCGACACGCCTACCGCGCCAAAAGCGCCAAGGGCACCGGACCCGTGCCGCCACCCGTTGAGCTTGACCGGATCCGCACCCTGTGGGACTACGATCAACAGATCACCGCGCCGCTCAACGGTTTTGCCGACGCTGACGACTACTACCGGCGCAGCAGCTGCTTTCCCGTGCTCGGTGGCATCACCACGCCCACCCTGATCCTGCACAGTATCGACGACCCGTTCCTGCCTCCGGACGCCCTGCCCCGTCCGGACCAGGTCGGACCGGGTGTCCACTTGGCCCTTCTGTCCTTTGGTGGACACCTGGGCTTTGTCGAGCGCCTGGTGCACGGTAAAAAAGGCTGGCTGCTCGACCGCGCTGCGACCACCTTCCTCCAAAGTCAGCTCCCGGAAACCGCGTCTTCCCCCTGAACGCTCCCCAGCCCGCGCACCTGCGCCACCGCGTCGAGCGCGGCATCGGGATCGAAGATCTCCATGCATACCCACAGTCCCTCCCGCAGCCAGGGCCGGGCCTGGGCCAGGGTGTTCGGATCCAGCGGCAGATGATCGGTTTCCCCGTCGGTTCCGGACAGGTGCAGCTCCACGACATACGGGGCAAAGGCCCAGGGAAAGGGCGTTCCCAGCAGGCTATGGGTCAAATCGAAGGTGATCCGGGGATGATATACCACCTGATCGGTCAGGTTTTCCACGGCAACAAGGGCGGGCCAGTCCATCTCGCGCCAGCCGGGCAGCGGGTGCAGAGTCATGTTGCCCAGCGGAAAGCCGCTCTCCACAAAGAACCGGGCCGCAGCCAGGGCATTGGCCGCGGTGTCGGTGGGCAGATGCACGGTGTACTCCAGGGCCAGGGCGGCCAGACCATCGAGCCAGGACGCCACCTTTCGCCGCATCTCCGGGTTCCAGGTATAGACCAGCAGCTCGACGAAATCAACCTGTCCTTCAACCAGACGGGCGTTATCGAGGAAATTTTCCCCGGTAAGCCACGAGGTGGTTCCCAATTTCATCCCGCGTTTTCCCCAGTACGGCAAAGGTGCCCATCTCTTCAATCATCCGCAGCGACGCCTCGATCACCGGAAACATCAGGGCACATCCCGTGCCCTCGCCCAGCCGCATCCGCATATCGAGCATGGGCTCCAGCCCGGTGACCTCGCGCAACAGCATGGTGCCCGGCTCATACGAGAGATGGGAAGGAATCATATATTCGACCGATTCCGGCACAAGGCGCATGGCCGCCAGGGCAGCGACGTTGGAGATCAGGCCGTCGGTGACCACCGGTGTCCGCCGGGCAGCACAGGCCAGATAGGTGCCGACCATCCCGGCCATGTCCAGGCTGCCCACCTTGGCCAGCACATCGAGCGGGTCCTGGGGGTCGGGCCGGTGCAGTTCGACCGCCTGCCGGACCACGGCTTTTTTCTGTTCGAACGCCTCATCGGTCAGGCCCGCGCCCCGGCCCACCACCCGCTCCAGCGGCGCGCTGGTGAAGGCATAGAGCACAGCACTGCTTGCCGTGGTGTTGCCGATACCGATCTCGCCGGTCCCGATCAGGTCGTAGCCCTGGTCAAGCGCCTCGTTGGTCACCTCGATCCCGACCTCGATGGCACGGATCGCCTCGTCGCGGGTCATGGCCGGCTCTTTCAAGAAGTTTGCCGTGCCGGAGCGGATCTTGCGGTTGATCACCCGGGGCAGATCCACATCGCCCCGGATGCCGATATCAACGGCAATGATGTCGGCCCCGGCATACCGGGCAAGAAAGCACACGCCCATCCGTCCCGAGGTCAGGAAGTCGGCCCCGATCCGGGTGATGTCCTGCGGATACATGGACACGCCTTCGGCAACGACGCCGTTGTCGGCCATCATCACCACAATGGCCTTCTTGCTGATGGTATTGTGCACCTGCCCCCGAATAGCGGCGATCTGGCGGGCGATATCCTCCAGACGACCAAGGCTGCCCGGAGGCTTCAGGCAATAATCCATCGCTCGCTGGGCCTCGGCGGCTGCCTCCCGGTCGGTGGGACCGATCGCGGCCATGGTCGTGCGCAACAGTTCCATGCTCTCCCTCTATCTATGGTTGAACCGGGTCAGCACCGCGCCCCCCCGGGTCCAGTCAAGGGCGGTCAGGGTCGCGTTGTCGGCCCGGAAGCGCCAGTAATGGTCATCGGCCGACCCGCAGAGGTACTGGGCCAAAATGACCCGGACACAGCCGCCGTGGGTGACCAGGGCGATCTTCTCTCCCGGCCGGTCGGCCACCAGCCGCTCCACCGCTTCGGTGACCCGGCGGATAAAGGCGCCGAAGGTTTCCGCCTCGGGAATGGGCGTGTGCGCCCAGTCCTGGGCCCAGGTCTGCCACAGCTCGGGATAGCGGCGGGCGATGTCCGCATAGTGCAGGTTTTCCCAGATACCGAAATCCATCTCGCGCAGATCCGGATCAAGCGAAAACACCGCGCTGTCGCCGAACACGAGCCGGGCCGTTTCCATGGTCCGTTGCAGCGGACTGACAACGATATGGTCCACCTGGGGCCGCTCTTCGGCAAAACGCTCACCCAGCCGGCGCGCCTGCGCCCGGCCATGCTCGTTGAGCGGTGAGTCGGTGCGGCCCGCCAACAGGCCGTTGCGGTTGTCGTCGGTCTCGCCGTGGCGAATAAGGTACAGGGTTGTTGTCGTCATGGCATCCATTTCCAGAGAAGAACAAAAAGCAGCAAGGTCACCATCTCGCTCAGCTCGATGCTCGCGCCGATGGTGTCGCCGGTGATTCCGCCCAGCCGGGCCTTGAGGTAGCGGGCAAAGAGCAGGGCCAGAGCAATCGGAACCAGGTGAAGGAGCAGCGCGCAAAGCGGAAGCCAGGCGCCCCCTACCCCGAACACGGCCAGAATGGGGACGACCAGCAGGCAGGAGATCAGGGTTGCACCCAGGGCCTGGGGCAGCCCGCACCGGTTGACGAAATCGCCCAGACCGTGGGAGTTGCGGGCATAACTGGCCCCGGCCGCATGCCAGGTCAGGGCCATCCGCCCCAGCACCGGAGCGGTGAGCACCGCAGCCACTGCGCAGGAATCCGGCAGGTTGCGCAGTAAAACGAATTTGACCAGGATGGCGAGCGCCAGCGTGGTCACCCCGTTGACCCCCAGGGCGGAATCGCGCATGATCTCCAGCATCCGTTCACGCGAACGGTAACTGAACAGTCCATCGGCCGTATCGGCGATGCCGTCCAGATGCAACGCGCCGGTCACCGTGATCCACAAAATCAGGGTGGTGACGGCCGCGCAGTCCCGCCCCAGCCAGTGATCAGCCACGGCGAAGCCGAGGGCCGCCGGCAGGGCGCAGAGCAACCCTACCACCGGCATCCACTTCATGCCCCGAACAAAATGCTCGGCCGTGAACTCGATCTGCATCGGGATCGGGTAGCGGGTCATGAACTGAATCATGAGGATGAGCGGCCGCATCGCACTCTTCCCACTATCCCTTGATGCGCAGGGGAATCCCGGCCGCCACCAGCCAGACCTCGGCGGCGGCTGCGGCCACCTGCTGGTTGACCCGGCCGGCGCAGTCCCGAAACAGCCGGGACAGGGGCGAGACCGGCACGATGCCGCAGCCGACCTCGTTGCCCACCGCGATCAGATCCGCGGACGCGGCGGTTGCCGCCCGGATCAGGGCCTTGATCTCGACAAGCACGTGCTCCTCGACCGCGTTGAGCGTGGCGCTGTCGGCATTGTCCCAGTCCACGGACAGGGCCAGCATCCGGTTGGTGATCAGCACGGTCAGGCAGTCGAGGAGCAGCGCCGTGCAGCGCCCCCCCTCCCGCTCGACCACGGCGGAAGGGCAAAGCGGCTCTTCCACGGTCTTCCACGCAGCAGGCCGCTGCAAACGGTGCCGGGCGATGCGCTCCGCCATTTCCGAATCCCCGGCCCGGGCCGTGGCAATATAGACGATCTCCGAACCCAGGGCAGCGGCCAGTTGCTCGGCATGGCTGCTTTTACCGCTCCGGGCCCCGCCGGTGACAAAAACAATACGTCCCATCCGTGTTCCTTAATGAAAAAGGGTACGTCAACCGGTACCGGCAGCGCTGATTCCGACGCCAATTCCGGTAAGTACGCACCCCGGACAGTCCGCGCCAAAACGATCGTTCCGGCACAGACTATAGGCTTATAGGCGAGCTCGGGTCCAGGCCCCGAATACCCTGTTCAAACACCCGGAGATATACAGGATGCCTTCTCAAAAAGATAGAGGCAAGTACCAGGGGAAACCGCTACCGGCAGGCAAAGAAGGTCACGTAGCCGTTCTGTTCGGCAATGCCTGCCCAGCGGATTTGCGGATGCAGCATGTTGCGATCGTGCCCGGCCGAACGCCGCCACCCCTCGAACTGGGCCTGGGGCGTGGCATGGTTCCAGCCCACATTCTCGGTGCAGGGACTGCGTCCCGATCGCTGAAAACGCTCCTTGAACCCCTGATGCCCCAAACGGCGGCGCTGGGCCATATCCCCGCTGTGTTCCCGGGCCAGTCGGGTCAGTCCGGCGTGGGCATACAGCTTCCTCAGGCCGTTGTCCTTCCGGTAGCGGTTGATCAGCTCCAGCAGCTCCCGGGCATAGGCGGTGGAGGAAGTGGACGCTTCGGCCGCGCCCAGGGAGCGCGGACCGGACAGGGACGCGGTCACAAGGACGATCAGCAGCGACACAACAACAGTGCGGCGTGCACGGGAACGGATCATATTCTCCTCGTCACGGATAGGGCAACCGGGATCGCCTTGTGGACAGTTTGCATGGCATTGTCTCAAAAAAGCAACATCCTGCCCATTATTCCGCAAAACAGGATAAATTTTATTTTCTTTTTCCCAATCACTGCTATACTCGCTTTTTATCGTGGAATAAATAAAATATGCAGCTTGTACGCAAGGGAGAAGCAATGAGGTCACAAGGGATGCTGGTCCGTTCCCGATCGTATCAGGAAAAAATCGCGGCACTGGTCATCGCCGCCGCATTTGCCGCCGCCACCCTGCCCGATACCGCAACCGCCGCTGGTTTCCGGATCGAAAATCAGTCGCTGGCCGCCATAGGACTTTCCGCCGCCCGCGTCGCCCACACCCCCGGACCAGATGCCAGCTACTACAATCCGGCCAACATGGGCGGCCTGCCCGACCGGTGGCAGGTTGAAACCAGCCTGACCATGCTGCACCTGCCCTCCATCGCCTATGACGACCACCGGAACCCCGCCTTCAACGGCGGTTCCGACTCGGAACTGTTTCTCATGCCGCTGTTGCATATCGCCTCGCCCGACTACAACGGGCTGCGCCTCGGCTTTTCCCTGACCTATCCCTTCGGGCTTGCCAAGCAGTGGAGCCAGCCATGGCCCCGCGGGGCGGCTGAAGAATTTTCCCTGACCACCGTCGAGGCCAATCCCACACTCTCCTGGCAGGTCGCCGACTGGCTGAGTGTGGGCGGTGGCGTCCGGATGGTGTACGGCAAGGGCGAGGTCAAAAACACCCTGACCAATCCGCCCTTTGCTCAACTCCCGCCCCAGACCAGCCTCCGCAACGACTCCGACGCCTCGGACACCAGCTTGGGCTACAATCTGGCCCTGTCGGTCCGCCCCACCGAGGCCTGGACCATCGCCGCGACCTACCGGTCCGAGGTCAGCCTGAATCTCTCCGGCCATGGCAATCTCTCCGGACAGGCCGGTCCCGGTTCCCTGCCCGGATACAGCGGTCCGGCCGGGCTCGATCTGACCCTGCCGGCGGTTCTGGTGCTGGCGACCTCGTACACCGTGGGCAAACTGACCGTCGAACTGGTCTGGGACCGCACCTACTGGTCGGCACTCGACACCATCGACCTCAACTTCGGTGCGGGCATAGCCGGTTTCCCCCATTATGCCGGATTCGACCAGCCGCTCGTCAAAAACTGGAACAACGCCGATGCCTACCGGATCGGGCTGACCTACGTCTGGGACGACCACTGGACCACCACCCTGGGCTTTTCCTACGACGAAACCCCGGTCCCCACCGACACCCTGGGCTTTGAGCTGCCCGATGCCGACGCCCTGGTCTATTGCGCCGGAGTGCGCTACCGGACCACAAACGACCTGGAGTTCGGCATCTCCTACATGTACCACCATACCCGCAGCCAGTCCGTCACCAACGCCAACGGCATTGACGGCGCCTTCAACGACGGCGGCGCCCACGCCGTGACCATCGGCCTGATCACCACCTTCTGATCCGGTCGAGAAAGGAGATAACCATGACAACACAACTCTCCATGCCGGTGGTCGCACCGGAAATCGAGGATATCACCCGCCTGCAGCAAGTGCTGGCCTTTGCCGATGTCCGGAGTTTCGGCGCAGGCGAGCCCATCCTCTCGCCCAACACCAAGACCGATGCCTTTTACTATCTGATCAACGGCCTGGTCGAGGTCAGCTACACCGACAGCTCCGATACCCGCATCACGGTCGGTCTGATCGGCAGCGGTGAATTTTTCGGGGAAATCGGTTTTTTTGACCAGGAAGATCGGGTGCGCGACATTCAAACCATCAACGATGCCGAAGTCGCCATCTTTCATCGTACCGACATGGAGCGGATGCAGGAGGCCCAACCCGAGCTGTTCACCCGCTTCATCCTGCTGCTCACCCGTAAAATCTGCGGAAAATTTCGTCGCATAGTCGGGGATAACGAACCCATGGTCGGCTATGCCCAGTCACTTTCCACCAAGCATTCCAGTCGCTACACCGAATCCAAGCCGTTGCCCGCAGTCCTGATACGTTCCTCGCAGTGGCATCAGGTCAACCGCCGGATGGAGGCCTTCAAGTCGGAGCTGTTCAACCTTTCCCATCGCCTGCAAAAAATCGAGGCCGCGGGACTCCGCGAGGTGGAGCTTGAAGAACGCTGCCACACGGTGCTGGACGAGCTGAACACGGCCCTGCCCGAATTCAAACAGGCCATGACCGGCACCGGCTACGAAGAAGTCATGTGGGGGTATGTGTTCAAGGAAATCTTTCCCTACTTCATGCGCAGCCGGTTCGCCGAACGGGCCTACTTCAAACCCAAGGGCTACGCCGGCGACTTTCTGATGATGGAACACATCTATGCCGACACCCCCCAGGGCGAGGGCAAGATCGGCGAGATCATCGACGAATTCTGCCTGGGCCGTCCGGGTTCGCAGGCGATCCGGGGCCGCCGCATCCTCCTCAAGGAACAACTGCTGCAGCGCAGCGCACCCCGTGCCGCCCGCGGTGAACCGACCCGCATCATGAACCTTGCCTGCGGACCCAACCGGGAACTCTTCGATTTTCTGTCGGAATGCGAGTACAGCGAAACCATCGAGGCCCTGTGCGTCGATATCGACTCCGAAGCCCTGCAATACACCAACCAGCACGTCAACATCTTCCCGCACCGGGCCTCCATCCGGCTGATGACTGAAAACGTGATCAAATGGTCGCTGGGCCGGACCAAACAGCGAATTCCCCTGCAGGACATCATCTACAGCTCCGGCCTGTGCGATTACCTCGACACCCGCCTGTTCCGGGCCCTGATCACCCAGTGCCACAACCACCTCAACCCCGGCGGCACCCTGATGCTGGGCAACTTCACCTTCTATCCGGACTCCCTGTTCCTCGACAAGCTGCTCAAGTGGGAGCTGATTTACCGCACCGAGGAAGACCTGCGCGAGCTGTTCGCGCCGACACCGTTCGGCGACCGGATAGAGGTCGTCTGCGAACCCTCCGGGGTCAACCTGTACGCAATCGCCACCAAGGACTGACCCCCGGTACGACCCATGAAAGCCGGGACATTCGCCTCCCCCATCCAGCAGGAGCTGGATGGGATTTTCTACCAACGGACCAGACTCGGTCTGTGGCTGGGAGCGATATTCTTTCTGATCTTCGCGCTGCTCGACTTCGTGAGCTGCCGGCCCCACTTTCAGCAGTTTCTCGCCTACCGCCTGATTTTTGCCGGTTATCTTCTGATCGCGCTCTATCTGCTGCGTTTTGACATGATCAAACGCTACAGCCGCCTGATCATGTTCAGTGCCATGTTGTTGGGGGCATTGGTCATCGCGCTGATGGCCCGGGCCATGGGCGGATTCACCTCGGGATACTATGTGGGCATCCTCCTGATCATTGCCGGAGGAGGGGCGGTGCTGCCGCTCAGCGCCCTGCAAAGCCTGCTGCTCGGCACAGCCATCTATCTCGTGTACCTGATAACGCTCCTGTACGAAACCGCATTCGACATGCCCAATATCCAGGATGGCATGGTCGACCCGTTTCTGAACAGTTTTTTCTTTTTCATCGTCATCGGCATCACCGCGGTCCAGAGCTACGACGAATTGCACATCCTTTTGCGTTCCCTCAAGGCGAAACACAACCTGCGAACAATCAACAACGAACTCCGCCACTACACCGGCAACCTGGAGACGCTGGTCCAGCAGCGCCTGGAAAAGCTCGAAGAATCCAACATCAAATTCCGCGATCTGTATAACAATATCCTCGATCTTGTCGTCATGGTCGATACAGCGGGCCGGATTCTCATGATCAACCGCCACGGCGCCGTGCTTCTGGAACAGCCTCGACGGGAACTGGAAGGCCGTCCCCTCACCGACTTCATGCCACCCAGGGCGCACGACCTGTTCCACCGCGAAGTGCTGCAACCCCTGCACCGCCAGGGAACGGTCCGCGGCGTCCAGCTCCAACTGCTCACCTATTCCGGCCAGCTGGTGGAGGTCGAAATCAACGGCAACCCGGTCCTGATGCCGGAAGAAGCCCCGGGGTTTCAGCTGATCCTCCGCGACATCACCGCCACCAAGGCCATGGAGCGGAAGATGCTGGAATCGCAGCAGTTGCGCGACGGTTCACGTCAGGCCGCCATTTTCGGACTGGCGCGCCTGACCGAATGCCGGGATGACGCCACCGGGGCCCATCTCATGCGCATTCAGGCCTATACCCGGATTCTGGCCACCGCCCTTGCCCGACAGCCGAACCGAACCCCTCCCATCACCCGGCAGTTCATCGAAGATCTCTGCGTCTCCTCCGTCTTGCACGATATCGGCAAAATCGGTATTCCCGATTCGATCCTGCTCAAGCCGCAGAAGCTCAGCGCCCGGGAGTTCTCCATCATGCAACTGCACTGCGAATACGGCTACAACGCCCTCGCCTCCGCCGAAAAAGCATCGAACAGTCCCACCTTCCTCCGTCTGGGACAGGAAATCGCCTACTGCCATCACGAACACTGGAACGGACAGGGTTATCCCCGCGGGTTGCGCGGCACAGACATTCCGTTGTCGGCACGCATCGTCGCCCTGGCCGACGTCTATGACGCCCTGACCTCCAGCCGTCCTTACAAACGCGCCTTCAGCCACGACGAGGCAAGGGAGATCATCCTGGCGGAGAGCGGACAACGCTTTGATCCCGAGATCGTGGCCGCCTTCCGGGAACGGGAGCAGGAATTCCGGGACACCTATGAGCAGGCCCGGAGCCAGGGACTGCCGCACCACACTTAAGGCACATGAAAACCCCGAAACTTTTCCAACAGGAGTCGCGCCTGCTCCACCACCACCGGGTCTATATGATCCTCTCGGTGTATCTGGTGCTCACCCTCCTGTTCGCCCTGCTTGATGCCCGACTCCATCTCGAACAAAACCGGATACCCATCAATTACCGGGTCGCCACCGTCTTCGTCCTCTCCCTTCTGCTGGCTGCCAACGGTCTGGACCGGAGGGGGCGCCTGGCCGGGCTGATCGGCTTTGCCGGCTATCTCTGGTGCGGCATTACCTCCCTGCTTGTCTTGAAGGAACACACAACACTGATCTCGCCGCATTATGTGGCCCTCCTGGTGACCATGGCCGTCTATATGACCCTGGCGCCGATAAGCGCCATCCAGAGCCTGTTTGCCGGACTGCTGCTCACCATTGCCTATGCCGCCATGGCCCTGCTGAGCGAACCGCTGGTCAGTCAGCAGCTCATTACCCTGTTCACCCACCTGTTCTTCATCACCGCCTTTGTCCTGATTTCGGCGACTCAAAGCGGAGCCGCCACAACAGCGCGGCTGGTGGAATACCGACTGCGCCAGGCCGAGAACGAGGCCTCCGCCCGTCTTGCCCAGCAGGCGGCCAGACTGGAAAAGGAGGCTGCCCACCAGGCCGGCCGTCAGCGGCTCTCCGAACAGCGCTACCAGGTTCTTTTCGAGTCCCTGGCCGATGACGTGCTGCTGGTCGACAGCGAAGGCCGACTCCTCCAGGCCAATACCTCCTACCTCGATCGCTTCCACGGCGGCCGGCTCACCCCGACAGCCTCGCTGCTCGACGTGGTCGCCGAAGAAGATCGCGACCGGGTACAAAGCGAACTCTTGACACTGCTTGACCAGGGAGAATCCATCGTTGCCTGGGATCTGACCCTGCATCCTCCGCACGGTGAACCCATGGAGGTGGAAATAAGCGGCTCGCTGCTCCATCGGGGCGACAAAAAACTGGGCCTGCAACTGATGCTGCGCGACACCGGCATCCGCAAGCAGCTCGAACAGGATCTGCTCACCTCGCTCAAGAAGATGCGCCAGACCGAAAGCGCGGCGATCCTGGCCCTGGCCAAACTCTCGGAATACCGGGACATCACCCCGGGTAACCATCTGGAGCGCATCCGCGAGTACTGCCGCCAGCTGGCCAGCGACCTGACCAGCCAGCCCGGCTACAGCGCCACCATCACCCCCCTCTTCATCCAGAACCTCTATCAGGGCTCGATCCTGCACGATATCGGCAAGGTCTCGGTCCCCGACGAAATCCTCAACAACCCCGGACCACTCAATGAACACGAGACCGCCCTGCTGCAGCAGCACACCCTGCGCGGCGGCGACATCATCAAGGAAATGGAACAGGAGGCCAAAGGATCGAGCTTTCTCTCCCTGGCCCGCAATATTGCCTACTTCCACCATGAGCGCTGGGATGGGCAGGGCTATCCGAAGGGCCTGCGGGAAGAGCATATTCCGCTTGAGGCCCGTATCCTGCGGATTGCCGACGCCTACGAGGAGATGACCGTTCCTGTAGACCCGGCCCGGCGGCTGACCCATGCCCAGGCCGTGGCCGCCATTACCGCCGAGACCGGGGCGGAATTCGATCCCGCCCTGGTTGCGGCCCTGCTTCGCAATCAGAACAGCTTTGCCGAAATTCATCGCCGTCTGCCCGAACCGGAGCGGGAAGAGGCCGCGCTGCTTCCCCCAGAGTTTCAGAACGGGCTCTGATTTTCCCTTGCTCAACAAAATCAAATACACTACAACTGACCATAAACTCGATCGATAGGTGCAGGCCCCTGCATGACGCATAGGGGCTTCGCATGCAACACTACCAGACCTTACCCTTGCCGCATGGAGGAAAAGCATGAAAAAATCCGACTCAACGCGCATCCCGCTCATTCAGGCCGGCGCGATTCTTCTTGTCTTTGTTCTGCTGGCCTACCTGACCGGCACTTCAGCCGAAGGAAGCGTCTTCAAATCGCTGGGCATTCTTATCGTCGGCTGTTTCCAGCTGATCTGGTTTTTGATCGGGATGAGCATCTCGATCGTCCTGTGTCTTGCCTTTCTCATCGGCATTTTTTTCCTGGCCGCCTGGTTGGCGGATCGCACGTCGGTGATCCCGCTGTATGCCTCGTTGCGGCAGTCCCTCCAGGAGCAGAAAGAATCGCTCTCGTTCCTTTCCTGCCTCCCCTGCTGTTCCCGGAGCGTGGCGGCGAGCGACGAGGCGCCGGTCGCTGGCGCGGTCGATCCCGAGGCGGAAAAAAAGGAGGCGCTGCGCAAGCTCCTGACCGATGAGCTGGCAAAAATCACCCGACAGCAGCAGGAACAGATCAATCAGCAGGCGGCACAGCAAAGCGCGCAGCTGGCAGCCCTGCAAGACAAGCTGCATGCCCTGGAAGCCAAAGGCGCCGAGTTCGCGGCAGCCGCGCAGCTGGACAGCGTCAACGACGAGCTGGCCTCGTTCCGCAAGGCCCTTGCCGATGTGCAAACCCAGGCCGCGAACCTGAGCGGCAAGGTTCAGGATACGGTGCAGCAGATCGGGGCCATGACCCCGGAAAAAATGCTTGGCGATCTGCCCGAGCGTATCGGCAAGCTTGAAGAACAGGGCGCAGATTTCGCCCCCGCAGCGCTGACCGAGTCCGTCGCCGCCCTGCAACAGGAAGTGGAAAAGAGTGCCGAATCCGTTGCCGCCCTGCAAAAGGAACTGGAAGAGAGCAAAAAGAAACCCGCACCCCGTTCCACGGCCAAACCCAGAACCCGCAAAAAACCCACGACCTGATTCAATATCAGGAGCACACGATTTTCAGGCCATCCCGCCCACAGGCGGGGTGGCCGTTTTTTTGTGAGAGGTGCTGTTGCGGAAAACCCGCCAGAGGCCGCATGGGCGGGCTATCGGTTCAGGGCAGGATTTCCCGGAAGGACTCGATGGAAGGAAAGAGGGTGGAATGGCGGGCAGGCCGACGGCTGCTGGGCTTGGCCACAAAAAGCAGATAGGCCGGACCGCCTCGGCAGGCCGAACGCAGCACCTGTTCGGAGTCGTCTACCAGAAGGGTCTGCCGGGGATCATAGGCCAGCATGGTCTGTAAACGGGGCCAGAACACAGGCTCTTCCTTGGCCACGCCCACCTCCTGGGCGCAGACGATGCGGTCGAACCAGGGCGCCAGGGCGGTCTGCCGCAACTTGAGGGCCAGGCTCCGGTGGTGGGCGTTGGTCACCAAAAAAAGACGCTTGCCCGCATCCCTACAGTGGGCAAGCAGGGCGGGAACACCGGGCCGCACCGCGATCAGCGAGGCGATGCGCTGCTTCAGCTCCGGCAGGTCCAGCTCCAGTTCCCGGGACCAGAAATCGAGATCCGCCCAGGCCAGGGTGTCCCGAACGCTCCGGTACCGGGCAAGAAGCCGGATGCGCGCCTCGGCGATCGGCAGATCGTGGCTTAAGCTGTAGTGTTCGGGAAGATACTGCTCCCAGAAGTAATCGTCGAAGTGACGGTCGAGCAGGGTGCCGTCCATGTCAAACAGCACGGTGTCGATCCGCTCCCAGGGAACCGCCTCCCGACGCGGTGGGTGTCCGGCTTTCACGTCCCCTCCCCGTCTCCCAAAGCGCGCAGCAGGGCGTCGATCCGCTGCCAGAGGTCTTCATTGACCGCCAAGGGCACGATCAGGCGCTGATCCGGGGTCAAACGGATGGCTGTCCCCTGTTTTTTCCGGGTCGCCGTCTGGCGAATCAGCTCCAGAATCCGGTCCGGCTCCACCGGCGTCTCGGGGATGAAGGAGAACACCAGCACTCCCGGTCCCTGTTCAAGCTTGGCAATGCCCAACCGCCGCAGCCGCTGCTTCAGGCCGATGATGCCGAGAAGTGCTGCCGCCTCCGGCGGAAGCGGCCCATATCGGTCGATCAGCTCCGCCTCGACCTCGGCCAGTTCGTCCGCACCACCGTTGCCCGCGATCGAAAGCCGACGGTAGGCATGATAGCGTTGGCTGGTCTCCTGAATATAAAAATCAGGAAGATAGGCCGCCACCTTGAGCTTGATTTCCGGATCGAATTCCGGGAGCGCGCCAGCCTTCTCCCCCTCGCTCGCCGCCCGCTTCAGCTCCGCCACGGTCGATTGCAGCAACTCCAGGTACAGGTCGTAGCCGACCGCGGCAATATGGCCCGACTGAGAAACCCCGAGCAGGTTGCCGCCGCCGCGGATCTGCAAGTCATTCATCGCCAACTTGAACCCGCCGCCCAGCTCGGAGCAGTCCATCAGGGCGCGCAGTCGCTGTTGGGCGTCGGCGGTCAGATGGTCCAGCGAGGCCACCAGCAGGTAGGCGTAGGCCTGGCGGGCCGAACGCCCCACCCGCCCGCGCAACTGGTAAATATCGGCCAGCCCCAGATGATCGGCCCGGTTGATGACGATGGTGTTGGCGTTGGGGATGTCCAGCCCGGACTCGACGATGGTCGTGCAGACGAGCAGGTCGATCTCGTGGTTGATGAAACGGACCATGACCTCTTCCAGCTCCCGGGCGGGCATCTGGCCATGCGCCACGGCGATGCGCGCCTGCGGCACCAGCGCGCCCACGGTCGCAGCCATCCGGTGGATGGATTGCACCCGGTTGTGGACGAAAAAAAGCTGGCCACCGCGCTCCAGTTCCCGCAGAACCGCTTCACGGATCACCAGCTGATCGTACCGGGCAAGAAAGGTCTTCACCGAGCGCCGCTGCCGGGGCGGAGTGGAGATAACGGACAGGTCGCGGATACCGAGGAGCGACATTTGCAGGGTACGCGGAATCGGGGTGGCGGTCAGGGTCAGGACATCGACCGTGGCCTTGAATTTCTTGATCTTTTCCTTATGCGCCACGCCAAACCGGTGTTCTTCGTCGATGATCAGCAGGCCGAGCCGATGAAACCGGACATCCTTGGAGAGCAGACGGTGGGTACCCACCACCAGGTCGATGCTGCCGGAGGCGAGACCGGCACCGATCTCCTTTTGCCGGCGCGCGCTCCGAAACCGGTTGAGACAGGCCACCTGCACGGGAAACGAGGCAAAACGTTCGCGAAAG
This sequence comes from Desulfobulbus sp., assembly GCA_050952385.1. Taxonomy (GTDB): domain Bacteria; phylum Desulfobacterota; class Desulfobulbia; order Desulfobulbales; family Desulfobulbaceae; genus Desulfobulbus. The sequence continues at coordinate 1,470,793 of JBMNKV010000001.1, forward strand.
GTGGAGGCGTGCTGCTCGGCCAGCACCGTGGTCGGCACCAGCATGACCACCTGGTACCCGTCCTCGATCACCTTGAACGCGGCCCGGGCCGCGACCTCGGTCTTGCCGTAGCCCACGTCGCCGCAGATGAGCCGGTCCATGGGCTGCTCGCTAGTCAGGTCGTCGAGCACGTCGTCAATGGCCTTGGCCTGACCACTGGTTTCATCGTAGGGGAAGGATTCTTCCAATTGGCGATACAGATCGCCCGGCGGCTGAAAACGGTGCCCCTGGCGCACGGCCCGCTGGGCGTAGATTTCGAGCAGCTCCTGGGCCACTTTCCAGACCGCTTCGCTGACCTTTTTCTTGGTCGCCTGCCAGCGTTGCGAGCCCAAACTGTCGAGCCGGGGTTCCTTGTCGGTGAGTCCCTGGTAGCGACTGACCCAGTGCAGCCGGTCCACCGGGACATAGAGTTTATCGTCGTCGCGAAAGGCTATCTGGAGAAAATCGCCGCGCTGACCGGAAAATTCCAGGTTGACCAAGCCCTCGAACTGGCCGATTCCGTGTTCGCGGTGCACCACCACATCGCCTGCGTTGAGCTGATCGATCTGAACCGGCTGTCCCTCGTCACGAGAACGGCGGCCCCGGCCTGTGCGCAGTCGTTTTTCACCGAACAGCTCCAGGGCGGAAAGAAAATGGACGCGCTCCTCCAGCAGATCAAAACCGCGGGAGAGCGGCTGATCGTAGCAACAGATCAGGCCCTCTGCCGCCGACAGGGCCGCAGGATCGCAGGGGGCGTGCAGATAGGTGGTGCGCAGCTGGTACCCGGCGAACAGCTCGCTTAAGTGTTCGGTTTGTCGCCGGGAACGACAGGAGAGGACGATGGCCTCCCGATTCTCCTGCCAGCTCAGGATCCGGTCGGCCAGCGGGGCCAGCAGGCCGCGCTTTTTCCGCTGCAACTCGATCTCCTGGGCAAGCAGGGTATGATCACCGGTTCCGGCAACCAGCAGTTCGCCCTCCCGATCCGGGTCCGGCAACGGGGTGATGCGCGCCAGAAGACGCCCATGCCCCCAATCGTCCCACTCGTCCTCGGTGAGAAACAGCGAGTCCGGCGGCAGGGCCGCTGCCTGCCGCTCCACTGCCTCGGCATGGTTGGCCTCGATCCGATCGTACAACAGGCGAAGACGCTGGCGGATGGCCAGTGGATCGAGCAGCATGATCCCGGTTTCAGCAGGCAGGTAGTCGAACAGGGTCTGGACCGCGTCCGGAGCCTCGTACAGAAGCGGCAGCAGAAATTCCATGCCCGGCAGGCGTCGGCCGCCAGTCAGGGCTTCGCGCAGGCGTCGGGTCTCGGCCACAGGCCAGGCCAGGTGGTCGGCGGTCTCTCCCAGGCGGGCGAGCAGATCGGCCCGATCCCCCTCGCCGGGAAAAAGCAGGTCCGATGCCGGCAGCAACACCGCCTCGTCGAGCAGGTCGCGGGAACGCTGGGTCAGCGGGTCGAAGATCCGGATCGACTCGATGGTGTCGCCAAAAAAATCAAGGCGCAAGGGGCCTGCGTGGTCCGGATCCAGGGCAGGTGGAAAAACATCGACAATACCGCCGCGCAGGGCCAGATCCCCTTCCTGGCGCACCATGTCGCACACCTGGTAGCCCGAGGCTGTCAGCGCGCCGATCAACCCGTCCCGGTCCATGCTCTCGCCCGCAATCACCAGCTCCGCATGGCGATCGAGGATCCGGATCGGCAAGACCCGCCGCAGCATGGCTTCCACCGAGGTCAGCACCAGGCAGGGACCGGCAAGCCCGCGCAGCTGGTAGAGCGTGGCCAGGCGCTGACAGACGGTGGCCGGGTCCGGTGAGAGGGGGGTATAGGGGGGGATTTCGTAACTCGGGTAGAGCAGAACCCGAACGTCGGAAAAAAAGGCGAAATCCTGGGTCAGGATCTCGAGTCGATCATCGGAAGGCAGGATGCAGCAGAGCGGTCGTTGCAAAGCCTCCACGGCCCGTGCCAGAAGCAGGGCCGTGGAGGAACCGTGAAGTCCCGTGATGTCGGGAGGCTGGGGACCGCCTTGGCGCAGGCGCGCCAGAATCTGCTGCATGAATCGGCGATCAGGAGAAAACCGGGAACATCAGAACGTGCCGCCCATGCTGAAATCCCAGCTGGAGCTGTCCTCGCCGTCCTTCTTGTCGAGATTGAATCCCCAGGCCAGACGCAACGGTCCCAAGGGAGAGGCCCAGAGGACGCCGACACCCGCGGTCTTCTTGTATTCGCTGAAATCCCAGTCCTCGTCCACATCGTAGACGTTACCGAAATCGTGGAAGATCTCGCCGTCAAGCCCCATGTCTTTGACAATGGGGAAGATAATCGAGACGGTACCGTACCACATCTTGTCGCCGCCGATGCGGTCGCCGGTCTTGCGATCCCGCGGGCTGATCGATGCGGAATCGAAACCGCGAATCGAGTTCATGCCGCCCAAAAAGAAGTGCTCGTACACCGGCAGTTTGTCGTCCTTTTCAAAGGCCTGTCCCGCCGCGCCGCGAACATGGAAGACCAGATCCCAGAACACGGGGAAGTACCAGGAGCTCGAACCCTCGAGCTTGGTGAATTCGGCATCACCGCCAAAGGGGCCGCCAGCGTACTCGACGCTGAGGGTATTGCGGGATCCGGAGGTCGGCGAGAAAATCTTGTCCCGGGTATCGCGCACAAACGCAAGATCCACGGCACTCTTCACATTGATATCCCGGGAACGCAGAATGGCGTCGGCGGTAGTCGCCTCGTTGATATCGGTGATATCGGTATCGGAGATGCTGTAGCCGTAGTAGATCCGCCACCGCTCAAACAGGGGATGACCGAAGCGGATGCCGCCGCCCGTGGAATCCTTGGTGAAGTCGTCGTACTCGCGTTCCCAGTCGAACAGGTCAACGCTTCCCGAGACCTGGGTGTCGTACAGACGCGGGTTGGTAAAGTTCAGATTGTAGCGGGTGCTCTCGCTGCTGGTCCCGGCGGCAAGCGACATCCGGTTGCCGGTGCCGAGGAAGTTGTTTTCGGAGATTTCGCCCATGAACATCAGGTGTTCGGACGACGAGTATCCGGCGCCGATGCTGAACTGTCCGGTCGCCTTCTCCTTGACGTCGACGATCACATCCATCCGGTCGTCTTCCATGGTGGGAACCGGATTGATGTTGACCTCCTCGAAGAAGTCCAAGCGCCGCAGCTTTTGCGTCGATGTGCGGATTGCCTTGGAGTCGAACCGACCGCCTTCCTTGATCTTGAGATCCCGCCGGATCACGTTGTCGCGGGTTCGGGTATTCCCCTGAATTTCAACCCGATTCACATAGGCGACCTTGCCCTGCTCGACGTTGAGCACGATATCGGCCCGGGCCGCGCCGGTTTCGGAACGCTTGATCTGGGGGGTGATATTGGCAAAGGCATAGCCCTGCTCCGAGTACACGTCGGCCAACCGGGTGACGTCATCGCGCAGAACCTGCCGGTTCAGGTACTCTTCCTCACGAATTTTCAGGGTTTCGAGCAGAGCGCCCTTCTCCTTGATCAGATCACCCTGGATATCCACCGTGCCGACCAGGTAGCGTTTGCCCTCGTCCACCGGGAAGGTCACGGTCAAGTCCTCGCCGTCCTGGGTGACCACCGGTTCGCCGACCCTGGCCTCCAGAAAGCCCTTGTTCTGGTAGAAGGCATTGAGACGCTCCGCATCCTGGCGCAGCACATCCTGCTTCAGCACACCGGCGTCGGTCAGCCAGGAGATCCACCACTTGTGGGTTCCGGTCTGGATAACATCCTTGAGCTCGCCCTCGCTGAAGGTTTTGTTGCCGGTGAACAGGATCTTGCGGATCGCGCTTTTGCTCCCTTCGGTAATCTCGAAGGTGACCTCGGTTCCACTCTCGTCCGGCACACCGATATCGGCGGTGACCACGGTGTTGTAATACCCCTTGGAGCGGTACAGATCCTTGATTTTCTGCACCGCCTCATTCACCTTGTTGGGGTTGAGAATGGAGTTGGCGCTGATACCGGCCGCCTCCCGGATGTCTTCCTCGGACACCGCGTCGGCGCCGTTGATCACCACCTTGCCGATCAATGGTTTTTCCGAGACGTGGAAAATGATCTGCTTACCCGCGTCGCTGTCCTTTGCCTCGATCTCGACCGAGTCAAAGTAGCCCATGCTGAACACGGATTTCAGATCTTCACGCAATGCCGCGGGATCGTAGGGGTCGCCAGGCTTGGTGGCGATCTTCTGGAGAATCGCGCCGGAATCGATGCGGTTGTTCCCTTGGGGAATAACCGAAGCCACCATGCCGCTCCGGTTGGTGAAGGCCAAAAGGGCGCCGACCATCTCTTCGGTCACCTGATTCAAACCGGCCAGGGAATCCGTTTCCCGAAAGGCGGTATGCGACGTTTGGGGCGAGAGCGCGTCGATCAGAGCGCCGTCGACGCTGATCCGGCTACCCAGCTTGTTGAGACTGCCCACCGCGATATACCTCGCGCCGACGGATGAGGCCGCCTTGGCGAGCACGGAGGCGGGCGGCGGCCATGCGCCCGCATAATTCACCAGCTGTTCCGCCTGCTTCCGGGGCAGCATCCGCATGCCCTTGGCCGCGGCGGCGCGGGTCAGGGCCGCGTCCGCGGAACCGGCAACACCAGCGGCACCGGGGGTGTTGATCTTGAGCGGTAAAAAGACCGTGTTCTGGCTCGCCGCCAGCAGCAGTCCCGGAGAGAAGACAAGAAGAGTCAAAACCAGGATGTGCAGAGTGAGCGCTGCAAGGGAACGGGGGGGCCGGAGAGGGGATATCGGCTGCATGGGAAGTTTCCTATCGGGTTTGTTCCCGAACCGGAAAATCGCAAAGGCGCGGTCCTGCCGGTCGGAAAGGATAGAGGCTGTCATGGGCGGCGATGAGAGCCGCCTAGGATCATTGCATAAATTAAACCGGACATTATGACATGTTTACTTGATTTTGCAAGGATTTCTCTTGTCCAGGGGCGCAGGGACTTTCTCCGTCGCACCGGTTGCGGCGACCACGCGGCCCGCTCGGAGTAGAAAACGAAAAAACAAATGCACAATCAGCTCGATACATAACGGGGCTCAAGTAATGCCTCAACAGCGGACTGGAGCCGGGCAGCCAGTTCCTGTTTATGCGCGCCGGTGTACTGCGTCGTCGGCACAGGCTCGCCGATGCGGATCACGATCTCGCCCCCGCGGGGAATCCAGGCTCCCCGGGGCAGTACCTCGTGCGTGCCGTTGAACCCCAAAGGGACAAGCGGCGTCTGCGCCTTGAGCGCCAGCAAAACAGCGCCCGCCTTGAACGGCTGCACCCGCCCGTCCGCGCTGCGCGTGCCTTCGGGGAAAACGAGCACGGAGTTGCCCATGGCGATCCGGCGAGCCGCGGCATCCAGGCTCTTGAGGGCCTGACGACCGTGGCCCCGATCAATGGCGATATAGCCGATCATGTGCATGGCCCGGCCGAACAGGGGGATCCTGAACAGTTCCTTCTTGGCCAACCAGCGAAAATCATAGGGAAAATAGCCCTGAAAGGCAAAAATATCGTACTGACTGCTGTGGTTGCCGGCGAAAACATAGGTCTGCCCCGGCTCGAGATGCTCGAGGCCCTCCACGCGGACCCGTACCCCGGCCAGCCGACAGAGGACACGTCCCCAGAACCGGGGCCACTCCTGTGCCTTGAGCTCGGAGCGGCGGATCCATTTCAGATCGACCATGGCCAGGGCGGAAACCAGCAAGGTCAGGGGAAAGGCGATCAAAAGCGTGCACAGACCGCGCAGCAGTTGCAACAGGGACATGACGAACCAGTGGTGAAAAAACGAAAAAAGAGGCATCCGCTCTCATAGGGCAGCAAAGCGTGCGGCACCTACGTGATTTCTCTTAGCAACCTCCGGCAGGAAGAGCAAGTTTTTCCCGTTGTTTTTTGCGGATGAACCAGCGACAAAACAGGTGCAAAGATTGACGGGAGTTACGCTATCGACTATAGTTCCTTTCTCTTTTTTACATCTTTTCTGTCTTCTTTGATCATTTCCGCTTCATCAATGCGAAGCGACGGGGACTTCCCCAAGGAGTCGTATTTTGGCGGCAGAAACCATTACACTAGAAAACGATGGAGCACTCCGTGTGCCGGACCAGCCCATCATTCCCTTTATCGAAGGCGACGGCACCGGTCCCGATATCTGGGCCGCGGCCCGCAAGGTTCTCGACGCGGCGGTCGACCGCAGCTACAATAAAACACGCCGGATCGAATGGCTGGAAATTCTGGCCGGTGAAAAGGCCTACAACCAGACGGGCGAGTGGCTGCCCCGCGAGACCATCGACGCCCTGAAAAAATATGTGGTCAGCATCAAGGGGCCGCTCACCACGCCGGTCGGCGAGGGCATGCGCAGCCTCAATGTCACCCTGCGTCAGGTGCTGGATCTCTACGCCTGCGTCCGCCCGGTGCGCTATTACCGGGGCGTGGTTTCGCCGGTCAAGAATCCCGAGCTGGTGGACATGGTGATTTTTCGTGAAAACACCGAGGATGTCTATGCCGGAATCGAATGGCAGGCCGGCACGGAAAAGGCCAACCGGGTCATCGAATTCCTTCGCAACGAAATGGGCGCTTCCATCCGGGACAACTCCGGAATCGGGGTCAAGCCCATCTCGGAATTCGGGGCCAAGCGCCTGGTGCGCAAGGCCATCCAGCATGCCCTGGACAAAAACCGGGACTCGGTCACGATCGTCCACAAGGGCAATATCATGAAGTTCACCGAGGGTGCCTTCCGCGCCTGGGGCTACGAACTGGCCGCCGAGGAATTCGGCGACGTCACCATCACCGAGGACGACCTGTGGAAGAAACATAACGGCGTGCGTCCCGAAGGGCGCATCGTGATCAAGGACCGGATCGCCGACGCGATGTTCCAGCAAATCATTCTCCGGCCCAACGAATACTCGGTTCTGGCAACGCCCAACCTGAACGGCGACTACATTTCGGATGCACTGGCGGCCCAGGTCGGCGGTCTGGGCATGGCTCCGGGGGCCAACATCGGCGACGGCGTGGCCCTGTTCGAGGCCACCCACGGAACAGCGCCCAAATACGCGGGGCTCGACAAGGTAAACCCCGGCTCGCTGCTTTTGTCCGGCGTCATGCTGTTGGAGTATATCGGCTGGACCGAGGCGGCCAAGCTGATCGAAACCGCCCTGGAAACGACCATCTCCAAAAAGACGGTCACCTACGATCTGGCCCGGCAGATGGAAGGCGCCACCGAGCTTTCCTGCTCCGCCTTCGGTAGCGCCATCATCACCAACATGTAGCGCACGATGCGGCTTGCGCGCTCGCTTTTGGAGGCGCTCAAGGATCTGCTTTTCCCCCCTTGCTGTCTGGATTGCGGGCGGCGGCTGGAGCACTCCCGGCCGCCGCTTTTCTGTTCGGACTGCCTGGGAGGACCGGTAGCCATCACCAGTCCGCTCTGCCGCTGCTGTGGTCTCCCCTTCTCCTGCGGCGTGGATCACCTCTGCGAGGAATGCCTGCGCAGCCCGCTGTCGTTTGATCTGGCCCGTTCCGCCTTTCTCTATACCCGCCCCGTGGCCGGGCTGATTCTGTCCCTGAAATTCGGCGGCGACCTGAGCGGGCTGGACACCATCACCGCCCTGGTCGGCGACACGCCCGCCCTGCACGAGCTGACCTGCCCCGACCTCATTGTACCCGTCCCCCTGCATCCCCGCCGTCTTCGCCGCAGAGGCTTCAACCAGAGCGTCGTTCTGGCGCGGGCCTGCCTGCCGCAGTGGCGAACGCGCATCAGGCCAGAACTGCTGCGCCGAATCCGCGACACCACGGCCCAGTCCCAACTGACCGGCGAGCAGCGACGGCGCAACCTGCGCAATGCCTTTCTTCTGTGCAACTCCGGCGCAGAAACCGTGCGCGGCAAACGCCTGCTTCTGGTCGACGACGTCTTCACCACCGGCAGCACGGTACGGGAATGCGCCATGGTTCTCCGCCAGGCGGGCGCCGCGCGCATCGAGGTGTTCACCCTGGCGCGCAGCCTTGGCCCGGGGGCACAGACAACCGGCCACGGCGTCCGGCCCGGTTCAGCGGACGCACCGCTCCCCTCCGGGATCGGCCCAGACAATCAGGCCGCAACCAGGCAGCAGGGATAAAGTCGCAAAAAGGGAAAACGAAGGAAAGGGCGGCAGGCTACCAGGTGCGAAAGTCGCCGGTATCAAGGTGGACAAACTGGGAGCGGGCATAGTAGCCGACCCCGCCGGTCCGCATCTCGATGGCACATTCCCGGATCTGGTCCAGATCGACTCCGGGAAACCGGATGTCGATCGCCCGACCCTCCATGTGCAGACTCCGCTTGGCAACCCCGCGGGAGTTTCGCCGCAGGCGCTTGTTGGTCGCGGGTGAACGAAAGCCGGAAAGCACCTCGTAGGTGCCGCGTCGTCCCATCTCCTGTTCCAGCTTCCACAAAATATCCAGGAGGTGCGGGTCGATGGGGTGACTTTGTCCGGTCTTGGGATCCCGCAGAAACTGCTGGATCCGGGCCATGGCCTTGGTGCTATATGTTCGCCCCCAGGCATAGGTCAGGGTCAGTTCTTTTTGGGTATGCGTATGATACAAAGAAAGGGTTCGTTTCCCCTGAGCCTTGGCTGCTGTGGCAATGCCTGGAACGGATACAATCGCCAGTCCCGCCAATACCTGACCCGCCCGGGCCAGAAAGGAACGACGGGAAAACGGGGCGAGCACGTTTGTATCGATATCCATTCTATCAGTTGGTCTTGTTTCGTAAGGAGAGCAAGTGGGCTGTCCGTACAGGGAAGAGTCTGAAAAAATCTGAAAAAATGCAATAAAATCAACGGCTGTTTAAATAAGTTGTCGCTCCTTGTCAAGCAAAGTTTGCATAGAAAAACGGAAAAATAAAAAAATAAAACACAAAATCAACAAGATAAACGTACAATAAAATTTAGCCCATCCTAACAGCCCATGTGCTCTCTTGCTGGTCAGCACCATTCGAGGGCAACCCGCGCTTCAACGGATGTTGTGCCGGTCTCGGTTTTCATCGCGACCCAAACCGCTTTGCTCCTGAAATTGAACAGAAAGATCGGAACCAGGTATTGTTGAGCCTTCAGGCGGCTGATGTATCGCTCCCAACTCTCTCAAAAAGAACCAATTCCCGGTGTAGTTGAAGTTGATGCGAGTTTCTTCGGCCCTGTTCGGGCGCACGGGCGGCCCGGTCCCGCAAAAGGGGACAGGGCACACAGAGAGCCCATTTTCTGCATCCGTAAGCGTAACGGCACAGTCTATACCGAGCTGGTCACGGACTTCGGCCAAGACGTTTCAAGCCATGGCACGATTTCTCCTGGGCGCATTGTCCATTCCCACGGCCGGAAGGGCGACGGCGGGCTCGTGGATGCGACAAATATTTCCACATCACTCATCCAGACGCTTTGCTGAAAAATTCATCGAAACATTTTAAAACTTTACAAACCGCCACCTGGCAACGTTTAATAAATAGTGTGAAACAGAATTTTGAACCCCACCTTCAACCGTTGTCACAAGTGCTCACCGACCGCAAACAACAGGTCTGAACGATTCCAACTGGATGTATCCACAACCCGGAGGAGGTAATGAAAAGTATTTCTATTCGCGTAAAACTCATCGGCGGTTTTCTGATTCTACTCATGTTCGTCTGTACCGGTTTGGGCTACATTGCCTACAATCGGGCCCAAAACGCCGCCCTCAGCCAAGTACAAGAGAACATCGTCCAGATGGCCGAAAGCGGGGCGAACCTGGTCAGGAGCCGGCTCGATTATCATATCGTTGCCGTACAAGGTATTGCCGATCGTGCTCGAATTCGTTCCATGAATTGGGATGAACAAAAGGCAGTTCTCGAAGAAGATGCGGCCCGGATGCAGTACCTGGGCATAGGCATCGCCATGCCCGATGGACAGGCCAAATATCCCGACGGATCCACTGCAGACCTCGGGGACAGGGACTACTTCAAAAAAGCCATGGCCGGGGAACCGGCCTTCTCCACTGTCATTATCAGCAGAGTGACCAACACGCCGGTCGTTATTGTCGCCACTCCCATCAAGGGTAACGACGGCCGGATCCTGGGTGTGCTCCTTGCCAGGGTCGACGCCACGCGTCTGAGCGCAATTACGGACACCATCAAGTACGGCCAGAATGGGTATTCCTACATGGTCGACGACAAGGGCGTGCTCATTGCCCACGCAAACCGGCAGTTTGTCCTCGATCAGAAGAATTTCCTCGAAGAAGGCAAAACCAATCCCGACTTCAAAAATGTTTCGGCCACGCTGCAGCGCATGATTCGAGGCGAATCCGGATTCGACCAGTACCCGTTCATGGGTCAGGATCGATTCTTTGGATTCGCCCCCGTCGAAGGCACGGGCTGGTCCATTGCCGTGGGCGCCATCCAGGACGATGTATTCGCTCCCGTCTACCAGATGCGCCGGATGATTACCCTGGCCTCTTTTGTCTTCTTCGCCGTGGGCATCGTCGCCGCCCTGTTCATCAGCCGCATGGTCCTGCTGCCGATCAAAGACTGCGTACGCACGATCCAAGACCTGATCCGAGGCATCTCCGCAGGGGAAGGCGACCTGACCAAGCGTCTGCCGGTGGAGACCAAGGACGAGATCGGGGATCTGGCCAAATACTTCAACACCCTCATAGAAACACTGCAGCGCGTCATCGCCGATATCACCGGCAACACTCAGACCGTGGCATCCTCGGCCACGGAACTCTCGGCCGTAAGCGGCCAGTCAGCAGAGAGCGTACGTGACCTTTCCGCCAAGACATCGACTGTCGCAGCGGCAGCTGAAGAGATGAGCGCCAACATCGCTTCCGTGGCCTCAGGCATGCAAGACGCCACATCCAACCTTTCCGCCGTTGCCGCTGCCACCGAGGAAATGACCTCAACCATTGCCGATATCGCCGGTAACGCCGAGCGCGCTCGCTCCACCACGGACAATGCGGCGCAACAGGTCGACAATTTCGCGGCTGTGCTGCGGGAGCTGGGCGGAGCAGCCCAGGAGATCGACAAGGTGACGGAGACCATCACTGAGATCTCCTCCCAGACAAATCTCCTGGCGCTCAACGCAACCATCGAGGCAGCCAGGGCGGGTGAAGCCGGCCGAGGGTTTGCCGTGGTGGCGAACGAGATCAAGGAATTGGCCCAGAGAACGACGGAGGCCACCAAAGACATCAGCGATCGTATAGACGGGATCCAGTCTGCCACGGGCGGCGCCGTGAATGATATCGAGCAGATTGTACAGGTCATCCTTGAGGTCAACACCATCGTCGCGACAATCGCCACAGCCATCGAAGAGCAGTCCGCCGCGACCCGCGAGGCGGCCGAGAATATCGCCCAGGCCACCCACGACGTACAGGAAGCCAGCCGGCGATCGACAGAGATGTCGACGGTCGCCAGTGATACCGCCCGCGAGGTCGAAGCCGTAAGCGGCATCACTGACGACATCCGTATCGGTGGTGAACAGGTCCAGACCAGCGCCGAGGAACTCTCCAAACTGGCCGAACAACTGAAGGCTTTGGTTGGGCAATTCAAGGTGTAACGAAAACTCGGCTTCCCAAAGAATTGCAAGGCGCTCCGACAAGCAGTCGGGGCGCCTTCTTTTATGATGTTCTTTCTCTGCCTGGTGCATTCCCGGGATTTCGAGCCTGAAGAGCTCCTGGTTCCGGTAGCCATGGCCTTCCTCATCTTCACCCAAGGGCCAACTGAAGCCAGGGTTCTTTCACTGGTCAAGGCATCTGTCACACCTTGTTCGGCTGTTTCCCTATCTGCTGCCGTTCCTCTTTGAGAGAGGAGACGTTATCCGGAGATGCATCGGCCATAGGGACGATCATAGGCCCTCCTCTCATCGCTCGTGCTCCCGCCGCTGCGGATTGAAGTTTTCCGCAATTCTTCAGCAAAATCCGGCGACTGCCCGTAAGCACATCTTTTATCCATCTGGTTCTGCAACGCACAAAGGTGTGGCGCAGGGCGCCTTGTGCGTACGAGGCGAGTATTCGACGAGCCGAGAAAATTTTGGTACTCTGCGTCATCCGGAGACAGCTTGCCCGCGTATGGGCCCTGGTCGCGCGTCCAATGCGTCAAATCCATCGTCATTCGACCTTCCGGATTACCAATTCATCTCTACAAGGAGGAACAACATGAAAATTCTTGCATTCAACGGCAGTCCACGTCTGAAGGGCAATTCGGCCACCATGCTTGAACACGCCATTGACGGCGCACACGCAAAGGGAGCCGAGGTGGAGTTGTTTAACCTGTACACAATGCAGTTTTCCGGCTGCATCAGCTGTTTTTCCTGCAAGCGTCTGGACACAAAGCGGCCCATCGTCTGCGCGATCAAAGACGATCTGCAGCCTGTTTTGGAGCAGGTGCGCGACATCGATGCGCTTATCATTGCCACACCTGTCTACTACGGCTGCGAAAGCGCTGCCTGCCGCGCCCTGATCGAGCGCCTCTGTTTTCCCTATCTCAACTATGCGGACTACACCAAGAGCCACTTTCCCCGGCGCATTCCCGTGGGGCTCATCTACACCATGAACATACCCAGCGAAATGTTTACCCGTATGGGCTACGACGTCAACTTTGGCCGCACGCGCGATACCCTGGCGCGGGAATTCGGTTCCTGTACCATGGTTTTGGCAAACAACACCACCCAGTACAACGACTACAGCCTGTATGAGGCCAATACTACGGGCGAGGAAAAGCAGGCCTATCGGGATGCGCATTTTGCCGATGACTGTGCCAAAGCCCGACAACTGGGCGAGGAACTGGCTGCCGGCACGTTGCGCAACCCCTGAAGAGGAGATGCGGCAAGGGACGGCCGAAGGGCGAGGAGGGCTTGGAAGTTGGAGGGAAATGATGCGGCACAGGCCGGGTGGGGTTACAGCGTCGATCCTCCGGCGAAGAGACGGTTACAGTCCTGTGCGTAGAGCAAGGCAGCGCTCCGCCGCATCCATCATTTTTCCATGCGGCTGCTCTTCGAGCATCTGGCGGAAAAAATCAATCGATGCCGTCTTGTTTGTCGGCAGGATTGGTCTGGAAAATACGCTCAAAAAGATTGGCCCGGGACAGGGCATTGATGTAACTCTGGATCATGTATTCCGGGGAGATGTCCAGCTGGGTCAATATGGTGGTACAGGCCTGAAACTCCCCCCGTTCGTACAAAAGCACCGCCTGGAGATAGGGGAAAAACGGTCCGTCCTCTTCATTGAGACCGCTTTTCAGAGCCGAGGACAGGGGCAGCGACGCGGTCACCTCGTGCATGGGCATGTCGAGCATGGCGTCCAGAAGAGAAAACAGGCCCAGCAGGAACAGCTGCGATGCCTCGTTCCGCTCCATGCGGAACAGGGCCAGGCTATGGCACAGCTCCGCCCGCACCATGGCCAGCCGCATGAGTTCGGAGGGCTTGCCCGTGGTCATCTCCGTGGTCGCCACCAGCGAGATGAACTGACGGACGCCACTGATCCCCAGATAGGTCAGGGCGTGGCGAATGGAGACAACCTCGCTGATCAGCGAATAATACACGGAATTGATATAGCGCAGCAACTTGTAGGAGAGCGAGGCATCCGGCGCGATAATCCGCTCGATACGCTCCAGATCGATCTCCGGTCGACAGATCTCGATCAGCAGGTTGAGCAACACCACCTTTGCCGTGTCGAGTCGGCGATATTTGAGCATCTCGGGCCGACTGAAAAAATAGCCCTGGAAATAATGGAAACCAAGGGAAGTCGCCAGCCGAAACTCCTCATGGGTCTCGACCTTTTCCGCCAGCAGGCGCAGATTCGGATACAGCCGGATTCGCGCCAGGTTCTCCGCCAGCTGGTCCTGATCCGCGGCCCGGAAATCGACCTTGACGATACTGGCATAGGGCAACAGGGCCTGCCAGTCCGCCGTCTTGAAATCGACATCGTCCAGGGCCAGACGATAGCCCATCCGGTGCAGGCCGGCGCAGGCCTCGACCACCTCGCGGGAGGGTACAACACTTTCCAACAGCTCCACGATACACCGGTCCGGCGGCAGCTGGCTGGGAAGCCCCTCCAGCAACTGATTGCCGGTGAAGTTGATCAGGGCGCGGGCCCTGCCGACCAGCGTGTCCAGGCCGACATTGAGCAAGAGATGCGAAAGCACGCTCTGCGTCGCCGTATTGTCGTCGGTACCGTCGGGAAACCTGTTCTTCTCGTCCGTCCGGTAGAGCATCTCATAGGCGAAAAGACGCTCCCGCCGATCCAGCACCGGCTGTCTGGCAATGTACAGATCCATGCCCCCTCCTTTGTCATGGTCTGGTCACGCTCTGTCATGACCGGACGACACCCCGTCCGTCGTCCAGCGCCTTCAGAACCGCCGGTGCGACCGGCAGGCATCAACCAAAAGGGGCAGGGTGCGCGCCACATCGCCCGGAACAAAAAAATGTCTGTCCCGGACGCTGCCGTCACGCAGGGCCTGCTCCCGATTGCATTCGATCACCCAACCACCGTTCCGCCAAACCCGGTCGGGCAGGGCCGCCGCCGGATAGACCTGCGCCGAGGTGCCGATCACCAGCAACAGGTCGCAGTGGGCGATAAAGGTCCAAATCTCCTCGAGCATCCGCACCGACTCGCCGAACAAAACCACATTGGGCTTGAGCGGCGATCCGCATTGCGCACAAAGCGGAACCGGGCCGTCTTCCAGCCAGTCGCCTGCTTCGAGGTCCCGGAGCAGGCCGCAGGCCGGACAGTGCACATGGGCGAACTCCCCATGGATCTCGAAAACATAGCTGCTGCCCGCCTGTTGGTGCAGGGTATCGATATTCTGGGTCACAATCCCGTGCAACAGCCCCATCCGCTCCAGCTCGACCAGGGCCAGATGGGCGGGGTTGGGCTCTTTGCCCAGCAGTTCCCTCCCCATACAGCGAAACAGCTTCCAGGACTTGGCTGGATTACGCTCGAAGACCTCCAGGGTGGCATACTCCTCCGGCGAAAAAACCGACCACAAGCCACCGGAGCTGCGGAAATCGGCAATGCCGCTGGCCACCGAGATACCAGCCCCGGTCAGGGCCCCGACCTGCCGGGCCGCCCAGATCAGACGGACCAGTTCGGTCAACTCCGCTCCATTTCGTTCAGGATGCACCATCCGTATCATAAGCCCCACCAGCCATTCCAAAAAGATGAATCCGATCCGGGCCGGACCGCCCCCGCAGGACACGACACACCATGCGACGAAAAAGGGCCCTGCAGCTTTGTCCACGACTCCTGAAGTTCAGGGTGCCGTGATTTTTCCTGGAAAATCGGCAACAACGCTGCCGGAACAATAAACCCCAAATAATCCGTTAACGCACGAAAAACAAACAGGGAAATACGCGCAGCCGCTAGTTTATTTCACTGGTTCAGCTCAACGAAACGCCAGATGACTGATCACGATCCGGGGCGCATCCAGGGGGATGACCTCCGGTTCGATCCGGCGCAGCTCCTCGATGTTCCAGTCGCCCTGCCGGGCAAGCAGCCCAAGCGCCGCCTCCCGGTCGGCGGCCAGCACCACCACGTCGGCCTGCTCGTAGTTGTCCTTGTGAATGTGCGGTTCATCGAGCATGGACCAGCTGGAAAACCGCTTGCTGTGACGCCAGACAAACAGGTGCATCGCTCACCTCCGAAAAAGCGCCGAAAATGATTGTCATGGAGCTTGCCATACGCGGCGGGGACACGGAAAAGGTTCGGCGTTGACCTTTCCGGTCGATGGGGTATAAAAAGGACCGGCGTTTTCCCGTGGCGGTCCGAAGATCCGGCCGTCATCCCGTCCGGGAGGAGGAATGCATATTCTGATCATCGGCGCCGGCGCGCTGGGCGGTCTGTTCGCGGGCCTGCTCGCACCGGTGGCGAATGTCTCGTTGTATACGACCAACACCGCCCACGCCAGGGCGATCAGCGAAAACGGCCTCCTGTTGACCGGAGCGGACGGCAAGCTGCGCCGTACCGCACCCGTTGTACTGACCGATCTTGACCGCGCAGCCGAAAGCGCCGACCTGCTCCTTTTCTGCGTCAAGGCGCACGCCACCGCCCAAGCCGGGGAGCTGGCCCGGCCGCTGCTCGCACCAGACGGGCTCGCCCTGACCCTGCAAAACGGTCTGGCCAACCTGGAATGCCTGCAGGCCGTGTTCGGCACCGACCGGGTCATGGCCGGAACCACCGCCCAGGCCGCCACCCTGCTCGGACCCGGACGGGTTCGCCACGCCGGGACAGGCCCGACCCTGCTCGGACCCGCACCCGGCCAAAGAGAGCGTGCTGCGGCCGTGGCCGAACTCTTCAACCGGGCCGCCATTCCCACCCAACTTCACGAAGACGTGCAGGCCCTGCTCTGGTCCAAGCTCATCGTCAACGTCGGCATCAACGCCCTGGCCGCCCTGCTCCGAACGCCCAACGGCGCGCTTGCCGCTGTTCCCGAGTGCGATCTGCTGCTGAGCCAAGCCGTGGCCGAAGCCGTGGCCGTGGCCCAGGCCCTGCGCATCGATCTGGACTATCCGGCCCAGCTCGACCGGGTGCGTGCGGTCTGCGCGGCCACCGCCGCTAACCGGGCGTCGATGCTCCAGGATATCCTGCGGGGCGCGCCCACCGAAATCGACGTCATCAACGGCGCCGTCGTCGCCAGGGGACAGGAGACCGGCGTCGCCACTCCAGTCAACCTGCTGCTGACCCAGCTCGTCAAGGCCCTGGAAGCCACGGCCTCCCAACGGGTCCAACCATCAGCCGAGGAGATGCCATGTCACACAACAAGCTGACCATTCCGGATTTCAAGCACCGCAAAAACGGCCCGCCCATCGCCGAGCTGACCGCCTACGATTATCCCTTTGCCAAGGCCGCGGACGAGGCCGGGATCGACATTCTGCTGGTGGGCGACAGTCTGGGCATGGTGGTGCTGGGCTATCCGGACACGGTCTCGGTGACCATGGACGAGATGATCCACCACACCAAGGCGGTGGTGCGCGGGACGACGCACGCCCTAGTGGTCACCGACATGCCCTTCGGCTCCTGCAACAGCTCGATTCCTGCGGCAATCAACAATGCCAACCGGATTCTCAAGGAAGGCCGGGCCGACGCGGTCAAGATCGAGGGCGGGGTGGTCATGGCCAAAACCGTCAAGGCCATTGTCGAGGCAGGCATTCCGGTGCAGGGGCACATCGGCCTGACCCCGCAGACCGCCACCAGCCTGGGCGGGTTCAAGGTGCAGGGCAAGAGCGCCCAGGCAGCCCGGCAACTGGTCGAGGACGCCAAGGCGTTTGAGGCGGCAGGCTGTTTTTCCCTTGTGCTCGAAGCCATTCCCGCGCCGCTGGCCGAGCACATCACCGCCAGCCTCTCCATTCCCACCATCGGCATCGGCGCGGGTCCGCACTGCGACGGCCAAGTTCTGGTCGTTCACGACCTGATCGGCCTCTACGACCGGTTCACGCCCAAGTTCGTCAAACAGTACGCCAAGATGATCGAACCGATCAAGGCGGCGATGGCGCAGTATAAAACCGAGGTGGAAAACCGGACCTTTCCCACCGAGGCCCACAGCTTTTCCATGAAGGCCGAGGAGCTGGAGCAGGTGCTCCGGGGCTGACCGCACTTGTGCGGCCGCCCCCGTCCGACGCCTCCGAAAACGGATTATCCCGCCTTGCCCGGCAGGGCCCCGGCAAAATCGGCAATCACCGCCTCGGGCGCGGTGCGCCACTGTGCGCTGATCTGCCGGGCATAGGCATCGGGAAAGATATCGTCCTCGCCCGCTTCGATACCATCAATGATGGCCGCAGCCACGGACTCGGGCGTGGCCTTGGGCATCTCCAGCCCGGCGGTCAGCCGGGTGTCCACCGGTCCGGGATAGACCCCGACCACCCGCACGCCGTCGGCGGCCAGCTCGCCGCGCAGGCTCTGGATCAGGGACAACACCGCCGCCTTGGAGGCGGAGTAGGTGCCGTTGACCGGCATGGCGGCCAGGGCCAGGACCGAGCACAGGTTGACCAGCGCCGATCCGGGGCGGCGACGCAGGAGCGGGGCAAAGGCCCGGCACATCCGCAAGGTACCGAAAAAGTTGATCTCCATCTCCGCCCGGGCCGCGTCGAATCCGTCGGGGGCAAGGAACCAGAGGTTGCGATTGATGCCCGCGTTATTGATCACAACATCCACGTCCGCGCACTGCCGGGCCGCCTGCTCGACCTGCCCGGCATCGGTGATGTCGAGCGCCAGCGGCACCACCCGCTCGGGCGCGTCCAGACCATCGAGCACAATCTCCTCCGCCCGGCGGGCTGCCGCGTAAATCCTGCCAGCCTGCCGCTTGTCCAGGGCCCGCAGCAGGGCCTGACCGATGCCGCGGTTGGCTCCGGTGACCAGAACGATCCTGTTTGCAAGACGCATGGCGCCTCCTTTGTCAAAAAATTGTCAAAAATGGCCGAACCACGGCCGCGATGTTTCCGGTTCACTCCGCCGCAAACAGAGCGGTCGAGCAAAAGCGGTCGACGTCGAACAGGCCCCGGTGGTTGAGTTTGAGTGCGGGAATAACGGAAAGCGCCATGAACGACAGGGTCATGAACGGCGCGTCCAGCGGCGAACCCAGGGCCTGCACCCGGCTGTTGAGCCGTCCGTAGCTGGCCGCCGCCTCTTCGGCCGGGGCATCCGTCATCAGCCCGAAGAGCGGCAGGGCCAGACCGCTTGTCTCGCCACCCTCAGCAACACACAACCCGCCCCGGTGTTCGACGATGAAGCGCAGACAGGCCCCAATCGCCTCATCCTCCACCCCGGCCGCCAGAATATGGTGGCTGTCGTGGGCAATACTTGCGCCGAAAGCGCCCTTTCGCAGTCCCAGCCCCTGAATGAAGGCGATGACCGGCGGGTCATCCTGGTAGCGGTTCAAGAGGACGATCTTGGCGATGTCGCGCGCCGGGTCGCTCTCAAGCAACGTGCCTTCCCCCCAGAGCGGCAGAAGCCGGGATTCGGTGACGATCTCGCCCGGCAGCACGCCGATCACCCGCACCCGGCCCTGCCCCCGCCGGACGCGCAGATCCGCATCCCGGGCGGTACGAAACGGATAGACCGCGTCGAGCGTCCCTGACAGACCGGAAAAAACCGTGGTGCGGCCGTCATAGACCTGCCTGCCCCGGATGAAGGTTGCCTGTACCGTGAAGTCGCGCAGGTTGTCGACCACAATGCAGTCCGCGCTGTCACCCGGCCGCAGCAAGCCTGTTTTCAAGCCGTAATGCGCGACCGGGTTCAGGGAGGCGGCTCGCAGCACATCAAACAGATCATAGCCGTCGGCCACGGCCCGCCGCACCAGGCTGATGATCGGCCCCTGCAACAGCTCGTCCGGGTGGCAGTCGTCCGTGCACCACATCACCTGATCGGGATGCTCGGCAATCAGGGGGGCGAGGCTGCGATAGTTGCGGGCCGCGCTGCCCTCGCGAATCAGGATTTTCACGCCGTAGCCGATCTTTTCCCGGGCCTCGTCCAGGGAGATGCACTCGTGATCGGTGTCGATACCGGCCCGGAAATAGCGCGCCCCCTCTGCTCCGCGCAGTCCGGGGGCATGGCCGTCCACCGGCTTGCCCAGGGCCCGCGCCGCGGCAAGAACGGCCGAGACGGCGGCGTCTCCGCGCAACACGCCGGGAAAATTCATCATTTCGCCGAGGAAAAAGATATCCTCGCGGGCAAGCAGATGCTCGATGAGCGGCGGATCAAAGGGTTGATGACAGGCGTCCTGGTCCGAGGCGGGCACGCAGGAGGGCGCACCGAAACAGAAATGAAACGGCAGGGCCGCGGCATGTTCCATCAGGGCGATCATGCCGTCCGGTCCGGCCACATTGGCCACCTCGTGCGGATCAGCCACCACCGCCACGGTTCCCCCGCGCACCGAAGCCTCCGCGAACCGCGCCGGAGACAGCAGCGAGCTTTCCACGTGGACATGGGCGTCGACCAGGCCCGGCAGGATGAACGGGCCGCCAATATTTTTTCCGGGGATGATCCGGGCGATGCGGCCGTCTTCCATCACCACCTCGCCCGGAATCAGGACGCGGTTGAACAGATCGACCACAACACCGGTGATGCGCCGGGAATCTGTGTTATCCATGCGCTATTTATCCATCTCCTGTGACCAGTCGTTGTCTTCAAACTGGTGGTGGTCGGGTTTCGGCGGCTTGATCTCGCTCATTCGCTGGCGCAGCCAAATCTGCACCTTGGGAAATTCGGCGGCAAATTCGGCCAGGGCCTTGCCCCGGTGGCTGACCCGGCTCTTTTCCTCCATGCTCACCTCGGCAAAGGTCTTGCCGAAGGCCGGAAAAAAGAAGACCGGATCATAGCCGAAGCCGGATTCTCCCCGGCGTTCGCGGGTGATCTCGCCTTCGCACTCGGCCTCCCAGGTCAGGGCCGGGCCGCCCGGCGTGGCCAGGGAAAGCACGCAGACAAAGCGGGCCGCGCGGTTGGTCTGTTCAGCCATCTCGGTCAGCAGCTTTTCGCAGTTGTCCCAATCCGTGGCATCCGGCCCGGAATAACGCGCCGAAAAGACGCCCGGTCGACCGTCCAGGGCATCGACCACCAGACCCGAATCATCGGCCAGACAGGGCAGTCCCAGAACCCGGGCATAATGGAGCGCCTTTTTGTAGGCGTTATCGTCAAAGGTGGCGCCGTCCTCCACCGGTTCGGGCATGGGGCCGAAGTCGGACAGGGCCTTGACCTCGACCTGAAAATTCTGGAGCAATCCCTTGATTTCCTTCACCTTGTTCGCGTTGTTCGTTGCCAGGACAATAATATGGTTCATGGGTTTTCCTCGTGTGCGTCAACCGGCCCCGGGTTCGGGACCGGGCTGGGGATGGCGGGATGAGCGCTTCTTGCGCAACTGCTTGTCGTAGCGTTCCTGCTCGCTGTAGACACAACCGCAGTACGGCTGCCGGTACAGCTCCAGACGAATGGACTCGTCGATGCCCTCCTGCCAGCCGACGCGGAAGTCTTCGTAATAGAAGCCGATCTCATGGGCCTTGGCCAGGGCCTCGCACTGACGGACGATTTCGTCGTGCCGCTGGTATCGGGAGTACAGCAGGGTGGTGGTGAAGGCGTCGAAGCCGCCCGCCTGGGCCTGGGCCGCGACGTGCTCCAGCCGCATGGCGTAACAGAGCGGACAGCGCTCCTTTTCGTGGAACACGACCCGGCGCAGGTAGTCGGTCAGTCCGTAATGCGTGTCGATCTCCACCGGCAGGGCGGCGATGTCGGCGAATTGCCGAACCGCCTGGATGCGGCGGCGAAACTCCTGGTACGGGTGAATGTTGGGGTTGAAGAACAGACCGTACACCTCGTGGCCCTGGGCGCGCAGACGCGCCACCGGATACACGGCGCAGGGACCGCAGCAGAGATGGAGCAAAATCCGCATCGATCGGCCTTGTGAGGGTTGAACGTGATGACGCCGCACAGACCTTGCTGACGTCCCGGATATGCCGACACGGACCGGAACCGTCCGGCGGCGTTTGGCATGCGTTTGCCATAATAAAACCATGACCGGATTTTTCAACCACCACGGCCGGAAACCGGGCGTTGTTCCCGGATAGTTCGGGAACGTGCGATCTCCGGAAGATTCAGGCAAAACCATCGACGCGCCCGCTCCGGCAACAAAAAAAGCGCCGACCTGCGGTCTGGGATGATCCAGCTCTTCTCTATTTCGGCAATCAGGAAAGAGGCGTGTTGACACTGTTGCCGTGAAATGGTAAGGGTGCCACGTTATGGAGGGATGGCCGAGTGGTTGAAGGCGGCGGTCTTGAAAACCGTTGTGCGCAAGCACCGTGGGTTCGAATCCTACTCCCTCCGCCAGGATACCCGCCTTTTTCGGAGAGATGACCGAGCTGGCCGATGGTGCTCGCCTGCTAAGCGAGTGTGGGGGTTATACTCCACCGAGGGTTCGAATCCCTCTCTCTCCGCCAGATTCCATCCAGAAACTTCTGGTGCGATAGATAAACCCGCAGCCTGCCAAGGTCTGCGGGTTTTTTGTTGCTGTGTGGCGGCCGGGACATTCCTGCTGTATCCGGAGACGTATCCGACGAAACGGAGACTGTCCGGCGGTCTCCAGCAAGTAGCTGGATAGCACACGGTCGTTACCGCGTTCGAATATATTGAAGTTGACTCCAGCCGTACCCGCCGCCATAGTGCAAATGGCCATATCAGTCCATGGCGTTTGAGTCCACAAAAGTGCTGAACTGCGCGTCCACGCAGAACGAGCAAGATCAAATAACTCGTGATGCTGCTGATGGAACACGGTATCGGCGTCCATGGCTCACGCCCGATCTGTTCGAGACCAATGAGGACGCTTTGGTAGCTGGGGAAGGGAAATAATAATGGAGACCTCTATATGAATGCAAAACCTGAAGGGGCCGGAGCCCGACCCTGTTGGTTTGTCGGAGCCACATACGACGGAACTGATGATCAGACTCCCCGCTTTCTACAGGAAGGCATTTGGGAAAATGGGCATCAGGACAAATACCTCGACACAGTGAAGTCTATCCAGGCGGAGGACCGCATTGCGATTAAGTCGTCCTATACGCGAAAGCACGATCTCCCCTTTGATAACCGAGGCCAAACCGTTTCCGTCATGGCGATCAAAGCCATTGGCACGGTAAAAGAGAACCTCGGTGACGGCCGCACCTTGAAGGTTGACTGGACACCTTTCGATCCTCCGCGTGAGTGGTACTTCTACACCAATCGAAGCACGGTCTGGCGGGTCTTACCTGGGGACTGGACCACAGATGCATTGATCGGATTCACCTTCGAGGAAAAGGCACAAGACATCAACCGATTCCGCAATGCTCCTTACTGGCGTGAACGTTTCGGGGATATTACTGCCGACATGCTCCGCTTCAAATGGACCAGCTTTTACGAGGCAGTAGCCGACAAACTCCTTACCTTTCGGAATCGGCAAGATGAACTGGTCGCTGGAATCCACGTTATTGCCTCGAAGATGGATCTCTCCTACCTGCAGGATCAATTCAAGGATGGCACCTCTGGCCCCCTGAAGGACATCTGCCCCTTTACGGCTATGGGCATATTCAACCGGGGGATAGAATCCGAGGGCACGACTACAAAGCGCAGAGCTATTGCAAGCGAGCTTGCCGATCTGCTTGAAGTGTCCGGGCCTGTTCCTGATTCCTTTGATGGGGTTCCCATTCTCAACAATCTGAAATCATGGTTTTTCGGCTTCGAGAAAGATCGCCAACCAGATGACATTGACACCCTCTGGGAGGTTTTCGCCCAGGCGATTGCTTTTGCTGAATCGGATGACGAAGAGACCCGGTCGGCATTTGCCTCAGCCTACGACAAAGCGATGCAGATTCATGGTGTGAGGTGGAACCTGACCATGGGACTGTACTGGATTCGTCCCTGGAATTTCCCGACCCTTGATGGTCAGTCCCAGCGTTACATCAGCAAGAAGCTCAACATTCCGATCGGTATGAACGGCCCCAAGGGATGTTGCAACGCCACTGACTATCTGGCGGTACTGGACACTCTGGAGGCTCGTTTTCAGGAAGATGCGTATCCCGTCCACTCATTTCCGGAGCTATCGCTTGCCGCATGGTTTTTCAAGGATAGTGGAACATCCACCTACCTGCATACCACAGATACCGACACACCGGATGACGAAACGGATGACCCACCCGAGGCAGAGGTCATGGCAGCACCTATCAAGCCGTACTCCGTTGATGACATTCTGACGGATGGATGTTTTATCGCCCGGGAAAAACTCGAAAAGATTCTTGAGCGCCTTCGGACCAAGAAAAATCTGATCCTCCAGGGGCCGCCGGGTACGGGCAAAACCTGGTTGGCCAAGCGCCTGGCTTTTGCTTTGATCGGGCAACGTGACGACAGCAAAGTCCGGGCAGTACAGTTTCACCCGAACCTTTCCTACGAGGATTTCATTCGTGGCTGGCGACCAGTGGGGGACGGCAAGCTTGCGCTGGCAGACGGGCCTTTCATGGAGATGATCCATGCCGCTGCAAAAGATCCAACGTCAAGGCATGTCATCGTCATTGAAGAGATCAATCGCGGGAATCCCGCACAGATTTTCGGCGAGATGCTGACACTTCTTGAGGCCGACAAACGAACACCGGATGAGGCCCTGGAGCTTTCCTATAAACGGTTCAATGGCGAACGTGTCTTCATCCCGGACAACCTCTATGTCCTCGGTACGATGAATATTGCCGACCGCTCCCTCGCCCTGGTCGATCTGGCACTGCGTCGCCGTTTTGCCTTCATTGATTTGGAGCCCACGTTCGGCAAGCCCTGGCGCGATTGGGTTCAGACCCAGTGCGGTATTGATTCAGCAATCCTTGTCGAAATCGAGAAGCGTCTCATTGCCCTGAACAATGAAATTTCAGCCGACACCAGTCTTGGGCCGCAGTTCCGGGTAGGGCACAGCTATGTCACGCCACCCTTTGGTATTCCCATCAGCGATGGCCGAGCATGGTTCCGACAGGTGGTCGAGACGGAGATCGGTCCGTTGCTCGATGAATACTGGTTCGATGCGCTCGATAAATCCCAAAAGGCGAAAGAACGCCTGTTGGAGGGATTCTGATCGTGACAGGTGCCGCCGCCGACCAGATATCAGAAGCCCATGAAGGGATCGGCCGAATAGGCCGCATCCCGGTGCGCAACCTTTGGTTGCTCATGCTGTACGCGTCTGACCTGTTCAGGGAGCTTGAAAAGGCGAAGATCGCCGTGGAGGAGAGCCCTGATGAGATACCCGACCTGGTCGCAGAAATTCTGTGTCAACGCGTCGAGCGTCGTATTCAGCGCAACCTGAGTTATGGCTACCAATCGCGTGAGGCTGTTCTTGACCGCGTACGCGGGCGCATCGACCTCTTGCACACTGAGCGGCATCGCTTGCTGGATCGTGGAAAGGTTGCCTGTCGATTCCATGAGCTGACCATCGATACAGCCCGAAACCGTTATGTGCGGGCGGCCCTGGAGGAACTCTCCCAAATCGTTCACCGTGGCGGGCTGGCACACCGATGTCGGTCGTTGGCGACAAGCCTGAAACGCATGGGCGTAACCGGGGAACGTCCGCATCGTGGCGAGGTCTCCATCGACCGCTTTGGAAGACACGATGCAGATGATCGGCCCATGGTTGCAGTGGCCCATCTGGCCTTCAATCTTGCCCTGCCCACAGAGGCCGCTGGCGCAAAGCTGCTGTCGTTGCCGGATAGAGAAATCACCTGGATTCGAAAGCTTTACGAGAAAGGGATTGCCGGTTTCTATGATGTCGTGCTTGCAAAAAAAGGATGGCGCGTCGATGCGGGTAAGATGCTTGATTGGCAGATTGAGGATAAAACGTCTGGCATAGACAAAATTCTCCCCTCGATGCGAACTGACATCATTCTCGACCACTCGGGCGCGGGACGCCGTATCGTCATCGACACGAAGTTCAACTCCATTGTGACACAAGGTTGGCATCGGAAAGAAACGCTGCGCAGCGGATACATCTATCAGATTTACGCCTATTTGAGGTCGCAGGAAGGCAGTGGTGATCCCCTTGCGGAAAACGCCTCGGGGCTGCTCCTTCATCCCTCGGTGGGTGAAATGATGAACGAGGTCGTCGTGATCCAAAACCATGCAATTCGATTTGCCACCGTTGATCTGGGAGCGACGGCAAAGGAAATCCGAAAACAACTTTTACAGGTTCTGGGGGTGTCGTATGCAGGTTAATCGTGCCCGGGGCTGCTTGCTTGGACAGCTTGCCGGAGACGCCCTCGGCAGAAGTGCTTCCCCATGGTGTCACGCTTTTGCAGCAACCGGACCTCAGTATTTTCCACTATGCAATTATTAAATTCTATGGGAAGCTGTATTCCATGCGCCATGAAGCGGTGAGCCGGGCGCACCCTGGAAATCCCGATTGAAATGAAACATCAACACATCAAAGATGGAGGTGGAAAATGAGCCGTACTGATGGATATGCTTGGAATTTCATCGTGCGTTTGTTGGGAGCGGCATGTGTGGCCGGACTCCTTTTCATGGCATCGACGCCGGTGATGGCCGCAACCGTGAGCCGCGATGTGGACGGCAGCCAGGACAGTCCTCTTCTTGGCCGCTACGAGGGCTCGTTCATCATCGGGTATGCGCACAAGGCGTATGACGATTTTGTGTTGCCGCTGTCCGCGCCCCAAACCTTTGAGCCGGAACTGGAGCAGAAAACGCGGGTGGAAGGAAAACATACCCGCATCATCTATCTGGCCCCGGAAAACCGATCGACCCTGGAGGTATTTCGCAACTATCAGAATGAACTTGCGGCAAACAACGCTGAAATTCTTTTTTCCTGCGAGAAAGACACCTGCGGCAAAAAAGAGGGGCAGGTGCTGATTCAAAAAATTCTTTATCCAGCGGAAGGAAGATTGAAAAATATCAACCAGGTGACAAGCCATGCCTTCTCCTTTCCGGTTGACATGCGGTATTTGGCCGCCAAAATCAGCAGCCCCAAGGAGGCCTATTTCTCCATCTTCGTGGCCCAGGAAACCTTCACCCATTTCAAGGAAACCGCCTCCCGCGTCCTGGTTTTGCTGGATGTGATCGAGCCGGAAGCCATGGAAGAGAAGATGGTGGTGGTTCCGGCGGAAAAGATGGCTGAAGAGTTGAACGCCAAAGGCTCTTTTTCGCTGTATGGGATCTATTTCGACACGGATAGCAGCGTGATCAAGCCGGAATCCAGGGAAAGCCTTGTGGAGATTGAAAAGTTGCTTCGCCAAAACCCGAAGATCAAATTGTACATCGTGGGCCATACCGACAACGTCGGCGGTTTTGACTACAATCTGAGCCTCTCGCGAAAGCGGGCCCAGGCGGTGGCGGACGCCCTGGTGCAACACCATGGCGTGGATGCCACGCGGCTCGGCGCCCACGGCGTGGGGATGCTGGCGCCCAAGGCGTCCAACGAGACCGATGAGGGCCGTGGGTTCAATCGCAGGGTGGAGCTTGTCAAACAGTGACAACCGGGGCGGATTGGGGGCACGGCCAACCACCATCGCCCGGCGCTACAATGATTGGATGAATATCCAAAACTTGAGGAGGTTTGATCATGCGCATCAACGTATTGACTCGTTTCGGCATTTTTCTGGGCATTATGCTGTTGCTGGTTGCGGCATGCGGTAACGAAGAGTCTGCGGCATCGAAAAAATCGGCTGATGAGCCGACGCTGGGCCCCTATGGTCCAAAACTGGGCGACATGGCCCATGTGGTGCGATCTGTCATCGTCAAGACCAGCGGGGATGTGACCGGGGAGTTTTCTGGAGCCAAGGGGGAAGAAGGCACCTATTTGGTCGGGCTCTGTAACCCCACCAGTTTTGCCAATTTCGGAATTGTTGTTCCTGGCGGAGAGGCCTGGGACAAGGTCACGGTCACCATCTACAGCAAGGGGCCCATTGGGACCGCCGAAACCGGCACTTTCAAGCTGGAGTGGGTGGAAGCGGCCTTTTCCAAAATCGACGGCGACAAGACCGCCTACAGGAGATTCAAAAACCCCGGGACGATCACCCTCACCACCCACGATGCCACCCCCAATGCGCGGCGGATGATCGGGACCATGGAAGGCCGGGATCTTGAGGAGATCACGACCATGGGGGAACTCACCGGCAAAACAGTGGATCTCGACGTCAGTTTTGATATGGATTTTTCCTGTGGTATCGCTCAATAACGGCGCAAACCAGGGACCTTTTGTGGTTGTCTTGTGGCAAATGTTGGATGCATATTGCCTGCCGGCAACCCCTTGGGCAAGGAATTCGAAACTATGAATCGGTTCGCTCTCTTTCTCTGGCTTCTTTTGCTCCCCCTGCCGTGCGTGGCGGTTGATGACACCTGTCCGTTGGAACGCGCCATATATGAGGATCTGGACGGCAGCGACTTTCGGCTTGAATTCGCACCACCAACGGGCAACGCAGCCGAGGTAGTCTACTCCGCGACCATTACCCATCCAGAGCGGGGGGTGGTCTTCAGGTTCGATCTCGGCTACGCGATGGGGAATGCGCAGCCCTATCTGCGACAGCAAGTGTCGGGCGAGGACTGTGCACACCACAATGTTCATTTTTTCGATAAAGACTTGCGCACGACCGATCCTGATCCGCCTGCGCCGCAATACCTCCTCATAGAGGGGCTGGGGCCGGCAGATTGGTACGGTACGCAGGCCGAGCATGCCCGCCGGCTTCCCATCGGCACCCCACTCTGGAAACTGGCGGGCTGCAGGGGGGCGGAACAAGGAAAGGCAGCGAAAAAATAACACTGCGGCGCTTTCAGCTTGTGGCCACGGTACCGCGATCAACAAAAATCCGCCTGATCTCAGGCCGGGCCGATTTCGCCTGGAGTGGATGAATATGCCGGGAAGGGGCACGGGCCAATATCCTGCAATGCACAGTGCTCTATTTCAGCAATTTTATCCAGCATTTTCAGATGGTTGAATGTTGTTCGGGAACCAGTCCCGAGGTGCTCGAGTGCTTTTTTCCCTGGCGCATCGGAGCGATGGCGACTACAAAGCGTTGGCTATAAAGCGTCATGCCAACTTTTGTTCGAAGGAGGTCGTCATTATGTCCACGCCACAGTCCCCGGCCCTGACCCCGCTGCACAAGACGGGCTGGATTCTCTCCATCCTGCTGCCGGTATTGCTGTTTTTCTCCTTGCGCGGCACCGGAGGGCTCACCCCGGAGATGGCCGGTTTCTTCGCGCTGACCATCTGGGCCATTACCTGTTGGGCCACCGAGATCCTGCCGCCGCCGCTGGTGGCGGTCATGCTGCCGATCTTCTATTTTTCCTCCGGCATTCTGCCCGAGCAGGAGGCGGCCCGGGTGGCCCTGGCCTCGCCCTTTGCCACGGTGATTCCCTGGGCGGTGATCGGTGCGCTGCTCATCGGGCTCATCACACAGAAAACCGGGCTGGCCCGGCGAATCGTGCTCCGGTGCATCATGCTGACCGGCTCGACCTATCCGGGCTTTTTTTTCGCCCTTTTTCTCAGCGGCCTGATCCTGACCCCGCTGGTGCCCTCGGCCACGGCCAAGGTTGCCATCATGCTCGCCCTGGGAGTGGGGGCCTGCGAGGCCCTGGGACTGGAAAAAGGCAGCCGTGACGCCTCGGTGGTGATGGTCGCCGCCTTTCTGGCGATCACCGCGCCGCGCTTCGGCATCCTCACCGGCACCCTGGAGAACATGATCATCACCAGTCAGATGGCCCTGGTCAGCGACATTCAGGTCTCCTACCTGGACTACGCCCGGCACATGTTCGTGCCTGCCATGCTTTATTCGGCGATGAGCATGGGCCTGGCCCTGTTGATGGTTCGGAGCCGGGGACGGCTGGATAAGGAGGCGCTGGCGCGGCAGTACAAGGAAATGGGGCCGATCAGCCGAGAGGAAATCATCGCCGGTGTACTGGCCGTGGCTGCCGTGGCCCTGGCCGCGGTCAATGCCCGTTCCGGCATGCATCTTTTCGTCGTGGTCGCGGCCCTGGCCTTTCTGCCCGGTCTGCGGATTCTCGACAGTTCGGATCTGGGCAAGATCGCCTGGCCCATGGTCTTTTTCATTGCCGGCACCCTCACCATCGGCGCGGTGGCCAACAAGGTCGGGGTGGCGGCCTGGATGGCGGAAGCGATGCTGCCCATTGCCCAGAAGCTCGACAGCGTGGGCGGGCTGAGTCTGTTTGCCTACGGGTCGGCGGTGGGGATGAACTTTGTGCTCACCCAGCTGGCCGCGCAGAGTCTGATGATCGCCCCCTTCACCGAGCTGGCGCTCAGCATCGGCATGGAGCCCTACCCGCTGGCCTACTCCTTCCTGCTCGGCGCGGACCAGTATGTTTTTGCCTACGAGTTTCCCCTGTTGCTGCTCTTCACCAGCACCGGGCATCTTCGTATGAATCACTGCGTGCTGCTGCTCTTTGCCCGAATGCTTCTGGGCGCGCCGTTTATTCTGGGCATCGCGCTGCCCTACTGGAAACTGATCGGCATTGCCTGAGGCTGTTTTTCCCATTTAAAAAGAGGAGGGGCGAGACCGGGCGTTTCGTTGCTCTCCGGGCGGGGATGGCGGAAGGCGGTTCGCCTGTGTTCAGGTTTGATCCATGAAGCCGGGTCTGTGTGCAGACCCGGCTTTGTTTTTTGGGGGACGAGGTTTGGCAGGAATCGGCTGGTTCCCGGGGAGCCGTGTTGCTCAGGACAGCCGGGTTTTGAAGTCTTCGTAGCCGAAGCGGCGCACGGTTTCCAGTTCGCCGGTCTCTGGATGAAAGAGGATGATCGACGGCAGTTGCACGCCGTTGAAGGTGTTGGTTTTGACCATGGTGTAGATGGCCATGTCGGTGAAGACCAGCCTGTCGCCCACACTCAGCGGCGCGTCAAAGGAGTATTCGCCCGCCACGTCGCCGGCCAGACAGGAGAGCCCGCCGACGCGGCAGGTCCAGGCCTTTTCCCCTGCTTCGCCCGAACCGATGATATGCGGCCGGTAGGGCATCTCCAGAACATCGGGCATGTGGGCCGGAACCGAGGCGTCGATGATGGCGATCGGCATGTCGGCCTGCACCACGTCCAGCACCGTGGCCACCAGATAACCTGCGTTCAGCGCCACCGCCTCGCCCGGCTCCAGGTAGACCTGCACGTCCCAGCGCTCCTGAAAGCGGTTGATGATCCGGATCAACCGCTCCGGGTCATAGTCCGGCCGGGTGATATGATGGCCGCCGCCGAAGTTCACATAGTGCATGCGGGGAAGAATGTCGGCAAAGGCGCGTTCCACTGCGGCCACGGTGCGCTCCAGGCTGTCCGCGTTCTGCTCGCAGAGGTTGTGCCAGTGCAGGCCGGTGACATCCTCCAGCTGGTCGGGGCGGAACTCGGCCCGGCGAATGCCCAGGCGGGAGCCCGGCGCGCAGGGGTCGTACATGGGGACCGTGCCCTCGGAGTGTTCGGGGTTGATGCGCAGGCCAAAGGCCAGCTCCCGTTCGGCAGCCAGTGCCTGGCTGCGCGCCAGCGGCCCCAGGCGCTCCAGCTGGGCAAAGGAGTTGAAGACCAGATGATCGCTGGTTTGCGCCAGCTCGACGATATCGGCCTCGGAAAAGGCTGCGGCAAAGCTGTGCACCTCGCGGCCGAATTCCTCCCGTCCCAGCCGTGCCTCGTGCGGCGAGCTGCAACACACGCCGTCCAGCACCGTGGCCAAAAGCGGAAAGACGCGGAACATGGCAAAGCACTTCAGGGCGAGCAGAATCTTGCAGCCCGTGGCCTCTTTCACGCGGGCCAGAATCGCCAGGTTATCGCGCAACAGCCCCTCGTCCACCACAAAGGCGGGTGTGGCGGCCTGCCGGGGATCAAAGCGGCAGGCCAGCCGTCCGTTGTAGCGGGCGCTCAAAGCTCTACCACCGTCCAGGGCAGACCGTACCGGTTCAGGTCGTCCATGAAGGGATCGGGATCAAACTCCTCCATGTTCCACACGCCCGGACGCTTCCACTTGCCTTCGAGCATCATTTTTGCGCCGATCATCGCGGGCACTCCGGTGGTGTAGCTGATGGCCTGCGAGCCCACCTCGCGGAAGGCTTCCTCGTGGCTGCAGATATTGTAGATGTAGAGCTGTTTCTTCTTGCCGTTCTGGATGCCCTTCATCACGCAGCCGATGCAGGTGCGGCCCTTGGTCAACGGTCCCAGCGAGGCCGGTTCGGGCAGTACCGCCTTGAGGAACCGGATGGGGATGATGTCCTGTCCCTGATACTTCACCGGGTCGATCCGGGTCATGCCCACGTTTTCCAGCACCCGCAGGTGGGTGAGGTACTGCTCGGAAAAGGTCATCCAGAAGCGGGCCCGTTTGAGCCCCTTGATATTGAGTGCCAGCGACTCCAGCTCCTCGTGGAACATGAGGTAGCATTTTTTCGGACCAATGCCTTCCGGGAAGTCGTAGGTCATGGACCAGGAGAGCGGGTCGGTTTCCACCCACTCGCCATGCTCGAAGTAGCGGCCGCGCTGGGTGATTTCGCGGATATTGATCTCCGGGTTGAAGTTGGTGGCAAAGTGCTGGCCGTGGTCGCCGGCATTGCAGTCGATGATGTCGAGCTGGTGGATCTCGTCGAAGTGATGCTTGGCAGCCCAGGCGGTGAACACGTTGGTCACACCCGGGTCGAATCCTGAGCCGAGCAGGGCCATGATGCCCTTGCGCTCGAAGCGTTCCCGGTAGGCCCACTGCCACTTGTATTCGAATTTGGCCACGTCCGGCGGCTCGTAGTTGGCGGTGTCCAGGTAATCGACCCCGGTTTCCAGGCAGGCGTCCATGATCGGCAGATCCTGGTAGGGCAGGGCCACGTTGAGGACCAAATCGGGTTTGATGCGCTGAATCAGGGCCACGGTTTCGGCCACGTTGTCGGCATCCAGTTGGGCGGTGGCAACAGTCACGCCGGTGCGTTCCTGAACCGATTGGGCAATGGCCTCGCACTTGGCCAGGGTGCGGCTGGCCAGGGTGATGCGCTCAAACACTGTCTTGAGCTGGGCGCACTTGTGGACAACGACGCTGCCGACGCCGCCCGCGCCGATGATCAGTACATGGGACATGACAAACCTCCTTGTGACCTTGTCAACATGAAAGGAAAGGGGGGCCGGTACAGGGGCGGACACGCTCCCGTACCGTTCGATTGAGCGATTGACTTAGCGTTCGAAATAGGTGTAGCCGCGCAGACCGGCCTCGTAGGCCTCGACAATTTCACGGCGTTCCTGTGCGGTGATCCGTCCGCTCTGGACCGCCTGTTCCGCAACCGTGCGGAAGCGGATAAAGAGTCGTTTGGGGTCGTACTGCACGTAGGACAGCACTTCGGCCACGGTATCGCCTTCCTGTTCGCTGACGAATTCGTATTCGCCGTTCTCCAGAATGCGGATGGTGACCACGTTGGTGTCGCCCAGCAGGTTGTGCAGATCGCCCAGGGTTTCCTGGTAGGCCCCGACCAGGAACACGCCGAGCAGGTAGTCCTCGTAGGGCCGGAGTTCATGCAGCGGCAGATAGCGCCGGACCCCGCGCTGATCAATGAACTGGTCGATCTTGCCGTCGCAGTCGCAGGTGATGTCGGCCAGAATGCCCCGGCGGCCCGGTTCCTCGTCCAGGCGGTGGACGGGCATCACCGGGAAGAGCTGGCCGATGGCCCAGGCATCGGGTAGCGACTGGAACACGCTGAAGTTACAGTAATAGATATCGGAGAGCACCCGTTCCAGTTCGAGCAGTTCCGGCCCGGGGTTTTTCAGCTCGCCGGTCAGCCGGTTGATCTCGTTGATGGCGGTCCAGAAGAGTTGCTCGGCCAGGGCCCGCTGGCGCAGGGTGATTTCGCCGTTCTGGAACAGCCGTCGGTTTTCGTCGCGATAGTAGATGACATCGTTGAACACCTCCTGAATGTTGCGCACACTCAGGCTGGTGATGGCCTCGAACATGTAGGCCAGGGGCGGCGGACTGTCTTCGGGCAGTTGTTCGGGCAGCGGCTCCGGGGTGTACAGGGTGGCGTCGAGAACATTGACGAGCAGAATGGAATAGTAGGCCACCAGGGCCCGGCCCGATTCGGTGATGATGATCGGGTGGGGGATGCCGGTGTCCTCCAGTGAGGTCATCACCTCTTCGACGATGTCGGTGCAGTATTCCTTGAGGGTATAGTTGCGGCTGGAAAGATAGTTGGACTGCGAACCGTCGTAGTCGACGGCCAGTCCGCCGCCCAGGTCGAGGTAGGTCACCGGCGCGCCCTCCTGGACGATGCCGGCGAACACCTGGCAGGCCTCGCTCACCGCGGAGCGGATCTCGCGGATATTGGAAATCTGCGAGCCCAGGTGGTAGTGGACCAGCTTCAGGCAGTCGAGCATGTCCGCGTCGCGGAGCAGGTCCAGGGCCTGGATGATCTGGCTGGTGTTGAGCCCGAAAAGCGAGCGCTCACCACCCGATTCCGCCCAGTGTCCGGCTGCCAGCGACGATAGTTTGATGCGGATGCCGAGGATGGGCTTGGCCTGGAGCTGCTTGGAGCGTTCCAGGATCAGGGGCAGCTCGTCGGGCATCTCGATCACCAGGATGCAGGTGAAGCCCAGCTTGGTGGCGTACAGCCCCAGATCGATGAACTCCTCGTCCTTGTATCCGTTGCAGATCAGCACGGCCTTGCGGTCCTGCATCATGCCCATGGCAGCGATGAGTTCGGCCTTGGAACCCGCCTCCAGTCCGTGGTGATAGCGCGAGCCGAACTGGGTGATCTGTTCCACGACCTGCTGCTGCTGGTTGACCTTGATCGGGTAGGCCCCCAGGAAGGAGCCCTGGTAGCCCAGCTCGGTCATGGCGGCCTGAAAGGTTTCGTTGAGATCCTTGATCTTGGCATCGAGGATATTTTCGATGCGCAACAGCACCGGCATGTCGAAGCCGCGCTCGTGGATGCCCCGGGCAATGGCCGGGATGCTGACCGCCCGCTCCGTTGCGTGGGGTTCGGGCATGACCATCATGTCGCCGTTTTCCGCAACATAGAAAAACCCGCTTGCCCATTCGTTGACCCCGTACAGCTCTGCCGATTTGCTGGCGTTCCAGCGTTCCATGGGATAGTTCACGCCTCGTCTCCTTTCAAAATGAACATTCTCTTTAATAAATGGGAGTTCGCCGCGTCAAGGAGATCGGCGTTTCCTGTTACAATCCTGACAATTGCCGCCGGTTGTGGGCAGGACGCGTCGGTTCGTTCCGGAGGCCACCACCGGGTTGAGGACCAGATTTCGTCCTTCGGCCCTGGCCGACTCGTAGGTGTTAGCGACCACGCGCTGGCTCCGGCCGCGCAGGGTGCGCAGGCGGGGAAAGCGGGTGGCGACAAAGTCGTCAAGCTGGCGCTCTTCGGTCGGGACCGGAAGCGGGGAGTCGCCGTGTGCCTGGTTTTCTTTGGGCCCTGACCGCGTCGGTTCCGCTGCCTTTGTCCCGAGCGGACGCAGGCTTTCGTAAAATCCGTCCACCAGGCCGAGGAAGTAGCTGTTTTTCTCGGTCCGGCGGTTACCGGCTGTCGAGCCCCGATAGCCCTGCCAGAGCACATCGAGCCGGTTTTCAAGAAAGTGGTAGCAATGCTCGGCCACGGCCACCGCGTCGGCCCGGCCCAGCAGTTCGATGGTTTTGTGAACGCGGTCGGTCCGGGGATGATAGAGGGAGGCGCAGACGACCCGGATGCCGAAACAGGTGTTCAGCAGGGCGCAAATCCGTTTGCGGTAGCTGGGCAGGATGCGGCTGCCAGTGTCGATGGTGCGTTGGACCATCCGTTCCTGTTCATCAAGCGACTCGATGTCTATTTTGTGGCGGCGCAGCAGGGAGTGGGCCCGTTCGATGGCAAGGGCTGCCTCGTACTCGTTGCTCGATTCGCCCAGGGCCAGGAGCTTGCGCACCCGGTCAAGAATCTTGCGGCCCGCCTCCAGGGCGGGTTCACCGCCAGCCGCAAGGGTGGGCAGCCCGGCGCGCAGATCGGCCCCGGCGCGGCGGAATTCCGGTTCCAGTCCCAGCTGGATGCAGGCCCGGATGAA
Organism: Desulfobulbus sp.; assembly: GCA_050952385.1. Taxonomy (GTDB): domain Bacteria; phylum Desulfobacterota; class Desulfobulbia; order Desulfobulbales; family Desulfobulbaceae; genus Desulfobulbus. Next base: position 1,506,266 of record JBMNKV010000001.1, read on the forward strand.
CAGCTCGTCGTGCCCGGCCCGGTTCTGGTGGTAGATCTCGCTGCACATCTGGTGGGCCATTTCATGCTTGAGCACCTGCAGGGTCAGGGACCAGGGATGCTCGGCGATAAGGAAGTGGCTGAGGCAGAGCAGGCGTTCGGCTGGGCTCCAGCTGCCCAGTCGGGTGCGGGACCGGCTGATGGCCAGGACCGGCGGCTGGAGCGCGATCCGGTACTGGGCGCAGATCAGGCTGTGTTCGCGGCCCAACTGGGCAAGCCAGGCTGCGTGCAGTCGGCTGTCGATCGCCTGTTCAGTCATGACGGTCCTCCGGAAAAGCGGTCTCTGTACGGGCAGGAAAAAGAGGATGGACGCCTGGAACATGGGGGGAACATGCGGTAAGAGCGGTGCATGGAAAAACCGTGCACCGCTCTTACCGGAGAAGGGCGGGCAGCGCAAGTGTTTCGTGCACGGTTTGCGTTTTGCAAGAGCGGCGTTTTTTGCCGCCGCCTGTCCTGCTTTGTGGTATGATGCGTCGCTGATGCGTTTTTGCGGGCGCGGGTCGGTACGGCTCGCGTCCCCGGCTTGCGGCTTGCGGCTTGTATATGGAGGAGGTTGGCATGATGCTGGACAAGGAACCGGAAAAGAGGCTGGAACAGGTGCCGCCGCCCGTACGGACAGGGCTTTCGACCGGCAAGGTGATCGGGCTGGTGCTCGTGTGCATGCTCCTGACCATGGCGGGAACCCTGCTGGTGGTTCGCTTCTGGCTTTTCCCCCAACCCTTTCAGCCCGTGGTCCTGGACCGGGGCGAGCAGCAGCAGCTGGAACGAAAGCTGGATCGTTTCGAGCGGATCGGCACGACAGGCTCTCGCTCCGGCGCGGCCGCCCGGACTGACAGGACCGGCAGGACAGCTCAGGAGGCTGCGGAGATAGCCGAGGACCTCCGGCCGGAACCCTATGCCGAAGACGCGGACTCGCGGGATCTGCGGTTCACCGAGCGGGAAATCAACGCCCTGATCGCGGCCAATGCGGACCTGGCCCAGCGGGTTGCCGTGGACCTGGACGACGACCTGGTCAGCGTCAAGTTGCGGGTGCCGCTCGATCCCGATTTTCCGATCTTCGGCGGCAAGGTGCTGCGGGTTCGGGGCGGGGCTGAGCTGGCCTTTCGCGACGGTCGGCCGGTGGTCATCCTCCGGGGCATCTCCCTGATGGGCGTGCCGATCCCCAATGCCTGGCTGGGCGGGATCAAGAATATCGACCTGGTCCAGACCTTTGGCGGCGAGCCGGGGTTCTGGCAGGGTTTTGCCGAAGGCGTGGCGTCGATCGAGGTTCGGGAGGGGCAGCTGCGGATCGCGCTGCGTGAATAGGCGGGCTCCGGCCTTCAGCCGCTTTTTCTGATGGCGTCCGCTGTTGCGGTGGTGGAACAGTCGTAGAGGAAGGGGATGCGCTCCACCCGCCCGCCCGCGGCCCTCACCTCGGCTGCGCCCACGATATCCTTTTCCTCGTAATCGTCCCCCTTGATCAGCACGTCGGGCTGGAGGGTTGTGATCAGAGCAAGCGGCGTGTCCTCATCAAAGAGCACCACCGCGTCCACGCAGCCCAGGGCCGCCAGTACCCGGGCGCGCTGTTCTTGCGGGGTATAGGGGCGTGTCGCGCCCTTGAGTCGCCGCACCGAGGCGTCGCTGTTCAGGCCGACGACCAGAAAGTCCGCGGTTCTGCGGGCGGCTTCCAGGTAGCTGGTATGCCCGGCATGGAGCAGGTCGAAACAGCCGTTGGTAAAGGCGATCCGGCTGCCCTGGCGTCGAAGCCGGTCGATGATCGGGACAAGGCTGTCCAGCGGCTGGATTTTATTGCAGTCATCTCCGCTCCAGCGCCGGGTTCCGGCAGGGAAAAAACGGCGACGCTGGGTTTCGACCATGCCGGGATCAAGCGTCGCGGTGATGACGGTCGCCTCCTCCCCTGCCTCGGCAAGCGTTGTGCCGTCCGGGCCGATAATCATCGAATGCCCGGCCATGACCATCTCGCCGGTCGTGCCACATCCGTTGGTCGCGGCGACGACGACCTGGTTTTCGATGGCCCGGGCTCGCAGCAGGCTTTGCCAGTGATCGAGCCGACTCAGGGGCCATTCGGCAGCGACCAGCAGCAGACGGCTGCCGGCAAAGACCTGTCGGCGGGCGATCTCCGGAAAGCGCAGGTCGTAGCAGACCAGCGCGGCCACCGGCCCGTACGGGGTGGCGAGCGGGCCGGGGTCGGCCCCCTCCTGATAGAACTGGTCTTCCTGCCAGAAGGTAAACATCTGCTGCTTGGGCCGAGAGGCCACCACGCCCCGATGATCCACCAGAAAGAGGGTGTTGCGGGGCCGGGTCTCCGTGGGACCGGCCTCGGCAAGGGAGCCGGCAAGCAGGACCTGGTACCGGTCCGCGATGTTCTGCATGAAGGCCAGAATCTCGGGGGTCTTGCGGACCAGTTCCTGCGTGCGGGGGTAGTCGAAGCCCGTGGCCCAGAGCTCGGGAAGCACCAGCAGGGTCTGCGGGGCCGGGGCGTGGTGCCGGATCAACCGTTCCACCTGCGACAGGTTCTGCTCCACATCGCCCAGGGCGATGGGAAACTGGACACAGCCCACGGCAGGGAAAAGACCGGATGCGTTCACGGGGCAAGCGCCTCCAGCGCGGTCCGGGCCACGGCGGCGACAGTGGTTGCGGTCATGGCCTCGCGCAGGTAGAGGGAAACGGTTGTGTTGTCGTCGCACAGACGAAGAAGCGCGGGCCGCGCCGCATCCAGACCGAGACGACCGGCGGCCAGGGCCGCCAGCGCCTGGATTTCGGGATCCGGGGCCTCCAGATAGGGCAGGATATCCGGTCCGGCCTGCTGGTCGTGGAGGAGATCGGGCCTGCATTCGGCAACCCTGGCCACGCCCCAGAGCAGACCGCGCTGGAGCAGGGGGTGTTCAAGGTAGTTGCCGTCCTGGTAGAGTTCATCGCCGTCCTCGCGCAGATACGAAACCAGCATGTGGATATATTCGGTCGCCATCCGGGGTTGGCGGCACATGGTCTCGGCCATGGATTCAGGCGCACCCCAGCCGATGCCGCCGGATTCATCGTTGAGGCTCCAGAGGAAGCGGCGCATAATGATGCGCGCTTCCTCCAGATCCTGCTCGGCCAGGCGGGTTATGGCCTCGCCCATGCAGATTATGGCGGGCCAGCGCAGGGCCGGGTCGTCACGGCAGATCAGCGGGAACAGGGCGTTGACCACCGCCTTGGGCGGCAGGTTGTCCAGCTCCGCCCGGATCGTTTCCAGGTCGTGTTCCGTAAACAGCTCCAGGACTTGGTGCTTGATCTTCCGCGTCGTCATGGCGTGCCTCAGTCCGCTGCGGGTGCGGGCATGGTGAAGGTGCGGGCGCCCAGATTGTTATCCATCATGAACATGGCCGACGGGGCATCCTTGACCAGGCGGAGGCGATCGACGATTTCGCCCACCGAGGCTTCTTCCTCGACCTGCTCGGTGACGAACCACTGCAGAAAGGCGTTGGTGGCGTGGTCTTTTTCCTCGATCGCCAGATCGACCAGCTTGTTGATCAGCTCGGTGACGTGCTCCTCGTGTTTCAAGGCAGCCTCGAAGGCCTCCAACGGCGAGTTCCAGGAGACCTCGGGTTTGGCGATGGCCTCCAGGGTGACGGTTCCGCCCCGCTCGTAGATGTAATCGTAGATCTTCATGGCGTGCATCAGCTCTTCCTGAACCTGCGCCCGCATCCACTTGGCAAATCCCGTGAGACCGAGCGACTGAAAATAGGCGTCCATGGCCAGATACAGGTAGGCAGCATACATTTCCGCGTTGACTTGTTCGTTTAAGGCCTTGATCATTTTTTTCTTGGGCATATTTCCTCCGTGGTGATGTGGAATAGGATGTCCTGCCCCTTGGCAGGTAGAGGCACTATAAGCACAGGCAGCGTAAATTCCAGACTCTTCTGGATAAATGTTGTTTTTTTGGGTAGGTTAACCCTTTTCAAATGCGTGTACAGGAGGTTCTTTCATGCCACAAACAATCTGTATTACCGGCGCGACCTCGGGCTTCGGTCGGGCCTGCGCCCTGCGTTTCGCGGCCGAGGGCCGGCGGCTGGTGCTGGTGGGCCGGCGGGCCGATCGTCTGGAAAAGATTGCCCGCGACTGCGCTCCGGCGTCCGTGCATGCGGTTCAGCTCGATGTCCGCAACCGGGCCGAGGTGGAGGCCATGGTCCGTGACTTGCCCGAAGAGTTTTCCGCCATCGATGTCCTGGTCAACAACGCCGGGCTCGCCCTGGGGCTGGAGTGTGCCGCCGAGGCCGACCTCGACGATTGGGAAACCATGATCGATACCAATATCCGGGGGCTGTGCGTGCTGACCCGCTGCCTGCTGCCGGGCATGGTGGCGCGGAATCGAGGGCATATCATCAACATGGGTTCGGTGGCCGGAACCTATCCCTATCCGGGTTCCAACGTCTACGGAGCGAGCAAGGCCTTTGTTCGCCAGTTTTCCCGCAACCTGATCGCCGACCTGATCCACACTGGGATCCGGGTGACCAACATCGAACCCGGACTTGCGGAGAGCGAGTTTTCCCTCGTTCGTTTCCATGGCGACCAAAAGCGGGCCGACGCGGTCTATCGGGGTACCGCACCCCTGACCCCGGAGGATATCGCCGAGATCGCCCACTGGGTGACCACCGTGCCGCCGCATGTCAATATCTGTTCCGTCGAGGTCATGCCGGTGTGCCAGGGATGCGGCCCCCTGGCGGTCCACAGGGAGGCGGCACAGTGAGCGCGAACGGACGACGGGTGGTGATCACCGGCATGGGGCTTGTGTCCTCTCTGGGCGATAGCGTAGCCGAGGTCCTCGATGCCCTGCAAAACAGCCGGTCCGGGATCCGGTTCCATCCGCCCTATCAGGAGATAGGGCTCCGTTCCCAGGTGGGCGGATTTACCCGGGTGAATCCCCGCGAGCGGATCGACAAAAAAAATCTGCGCTTCATGGGGCATGCCGCCGCCTATGCCACCCTTGCCATGCAGCAGGCCATTGCCGATGCCGGTCTGCAAGAAGACGAGGTGAGCGATCCCCGCACCGGCCTGATCATCGGTTCGGGCGGCACTTCGGCCGAGAACGTGGTCGCCACGGCCGATATCATGCGGAGCAGGGGACTGAAACGGCTCAGTCCGTTCATGGTGCCCCGCACCATGAGCAGCACGGTGGCCGCCTGCTTGACCAGCACCTGCGGGATCCGGGGCGTGTGCTACGCCTTGTCCTCTGCCTGTTCCACCGGGGCGCACTGCATTGGTGCTGCCATGGAGCAGATCTGCATGGGCAAGCAGGATGTGATGTTTGCCGGAGGTTCCGACGAGGAACACTGGACCCAGACCGCGATGTTTGATGCCATGGGCGCCCTGTCCACCCGGTTCAACGACACGCCCGAACAGGCCTCCCGCCCCTATGACCGCGACCGGGACGGGTTCGTGGTCGCCAATGGCGGCGGCATCGTGGTGCTGGAGGAGTATGAACGGGCCCGGAAGCGCGGGGCGAAGATCTACGGCGAGGTTGTCGGCTACGGAGCCACGGCGGACGGGGCGGAGATGGTGACCCCGTCCGGCGAGGGCGGCGAGCGCTGTATGCGCATGGCCCTGACCATGGCGGGGGGAACGGTGGACTATATTAACACCCACGGCACCTCGACCCCCATCGGCGATCTGGTGGAGCTGGACGTGATCCGCGCCATCTTCGGCGACGAACATCCGCCGCTCAGCTCCACCAAGTCGCTCTCCGGCCATTCCCTGGGCGCTTCCGGCGTCCATGAGGCGATCTATTCACTCTTGATGCTGAACCACGGGTTTATCTGCGGTTCGGCCAACATCGAGGAGCTGGACCCGGCGGCTGCGGATATGAAGATCGTCCGTACGAACCGTGAGGCCCGGCTGACCACGGTGATGAGCAGCAGCTACGGCTTTGGCGGTGCCAATGCCTGTCTGATTTTCCGGGCGGTCTGATCGTGTAGCCCAACCAGTCTGCTTGATATATGCGGAAACGGCCGCCGGTCCGGGAGGATCGGCGGCCGTTTTTTGAGCTGCGGGCCGGGGCTGCCGGCCTTGGGTGGAGCGCCTGGTCAGGCGTCTTTCTCCTTCCGCTGGGCGTTGTCGTACAGGGCGATGAAGTTGATTGGCTCCATCAGAAACGGCATGAAGCCGCCGTCCACCGCCGCCTGGCAGACGATCTGCCGGGTGAAGGGGAACAGCATCAGGGGGCAGTCCACCGCCAGAACCCGGGCGTGGTGTTCCTCCGGGATGTTTTTCATCATGAAGACCGCTGCATGCTCAATCTCCACGATAAACATCACCGAATTCTCATGGTTGGCATCCATCACCTTGGCGGTGATCGCCATCGAGACCTCGTGGTGTTCGTCGTCCAGTTTCTGGTTTTTCAGTTGCAGGTTGAAGTCCACCTTGGGGTTGAGATTGCGCTCCAGAAACACGCCGGGCGCGTTGGGGCTCTCAAAGGAAAAATCCTTGATGTACATCTTCTGCATGCGAAAAATCGGCAGGGCATCCTGCTCCGTCTTCTGTTCAGCCATCATTCATCCTCTGTTGTTTGCAAGGAAAACCGGCCGTTTCGGCCTGGTTGGTGTGTGCATCAAACCCCATGGTACCGGGAACGGTTCCGATGCACAATGAAAAACCGGTCACTCGTTGTCCAGGAGCTGTTTGAGGAACCGGCCCGTGTACGAGGCCGGGACCATGGCCACCTCTTCCGGCGTTCCCGCCGCGACCACCTCGCCGCCAGCGTCGCCGCCCTCCGGGCCGATGTCGATAATGTAATCGGCGGTCTTGATCACATCCAGATTGTGTTCGATGACGACCACGGTGTTGCCCGCGTCGACCAGGCGGCCGAGCACCTGGAGCAGGTACTGGATATCGGCCGGATGCAGGCCGGTGGTGGGCTCGTCGAGGATGTAGAGGGTTGTGCCGGTGGAACGGCGGCTCAGCTCCTTGGCCAGCTTGACCCGCTGGGCCTCGCCGCCGGAAAGTGTGACCGAGGACTGGCCCAGGGAAAGGTATCCCAGCCCGACGTCGGCAATGGTTTGCAGGCGATTGGCAATCTGGGGAACAGGCTGGAAGAATTCCAGGGCCTCTTCCACGGTCATGGCAAGGATATCGGCTATGGTTTTGCCCTTGTAGCGGATATCCAGGGTTTCCTGATTGTAGCGTTTGCCCTGGCAGGCCTCGCAGGTCACGTAGACGTCGGGCAAAAAGTGCATGGCGATCCTGAGAACGCCGTCGCCCTCGCAGGTTTCGCAGCGGCCGCCCTTGATGTTGAAGCTGAACCGACCGGCCTTGTATCCGCGGGCCCGCGCCTCCGGCAACTGGGCCAAGAGCTCGCGGATCGGGGTCATGACGCCGGTGTAGGTGGCCGGGTTGGAGCGCGGGGTGCGACCGATGGGGCTCTGGTCGATGTCGATCACCTTGTCCAGGTTTTCGAGCCCGGCCAGGGGGGGCGTTCCCCGGCCGTGTTTGTCGACAAGGTAGCGCTGCGCCTCGCGGAGCAGGGTTTCCATGACCAGCGAACTCTTGCCCGAACCGGAAACCCCGGTGACGCAGGTCATCACGCCCAGGGGGAAACGGACCGAGAGGTTTTTCAGATTGTTGACAGAGGCCCCGCGCACCTCGATGCCGTGGGCGGAACCGGGCCGCACCGGCCGCCGCTGTCGGGGGATCTCGATTTTGAGCCGTCCTGAAAGATAGCCGCCGGTGAGCGAGGCCTCGCAGTCGAGCAGGCCGGGAACCGGACCGGAATAGAGGATATTGCCGCCGTGGACCCCCGCGCCGGGGCCGATATCGAGTACGTGATCGGCGCTGGCAATGGTGTCGGAGTCGTGTTCGACTACGATCACGGTATTGCCCAGATCGCGCAGGTGGAGCAGGGTCTTGATCAGTTTATGGTTGTCGCGCTGGTGCAGGCCGATGCTGGGTTCATCCAGAATGTACAGGACTCCGGCCAAGCCCGAGCCGATCTGCGAGGCCAGACGGATCCGCTGGGCCTCGCCGCCGGACAGGGAGCCGGCCTTGCGGTCCAGGGTGAGGTAGCCCAGCCCCACATCCTGCAGGAAAAGCAGGCGCTCGCGGATCTCCTTGAGGATGGGCCGGGCAATGAAGGCGTGGCGCGGGCCGAGTTCCAGGGCGTCGAGTTCTTGGCTCAGCTGTTCGATGGCCAGGCGGGTCAGCTCCAGGATCGACCAGCGGCCCACCCGCACCGCAAGGGCCTCGGGATTGAGCCGGGCGCCGCGACAGCTGGGACAGTCGCGCTCGCTCATGAAGCGCTGCACCTCGTCGCGCAGCCGGGGAGACGAGGTTTCCCGAAACAGCCGGTTCAGCCGGGGGATGATCCCCTCAAACGCGGTCTGGGTCACCAGGGCCCGCTTGCCGCGAACGTGCAGGAATTCCAGCTTTTCCTTGCCTGTTCCGTGAAACAGCCCTTCCCGCGCCTTGGCGGGAAGTTCGGCGAAGGGGAGCTCCGGGTCGAACCGGAAGTGCTTGGCAAAGGCGTTGATCCAGTGTTCGGACTGCCGGGCAAAGAAGGGGTGCCGCCAGGGCACGACAGCCCCCTCAACCAGGGAAAGGGTGGGGTCGGGGACGACCAGGTCTTCGTCGATGATCAGGTTGATGCCCAGGCCGCTGCACTCGGGGCAGGCGCCCTGCGGATTGTTGAAGGAGAAGAGCTGGGGCGAGAGTTCGGGCACCGAGATGCCGCAGCTGTGGCAGGAGGCATGCTCGCTGAACAGCACCTCTTCGCCGGTGTCCGGGAACAGGGCCAGCATCAGGCCGTTGCCCAGCTGCACGCAGGTACTGACCGATTCGTCCAGCCGCCGGCGGATCGTTGGCTTGATGACCAGCCGGTCCACCACCGCCTCGATGGTGTGGTACTGGTTTTTGGCGAGGCGTATCTCGTCGGCCAGCGGACGGATCTCACCGTCGATGCGCACCCGGACAAAACCGTCCTTGCGCAGCCGCTGCACAACCTGCTCGTGCTGTCCCTTCTTGCGCTGGACCAGCGGCGCCATCAGGATGACCTTTTCCCCTTCCTGACGACCGAGCAGCGACTCGATCATGTCGTGGATCGACTGGGGACGGATCGGCTCGCCGCATTGCGGGCAGTGCGCCTGACCGGCGCGGGCGAACAGCAGCCGGAGGTGATCGTAAATCTCGGTGACCGTGCCCACGGTCGAGCGGGGATTGCGACTGGTGGTTTTTTGTTCGATGGAGACCGCCGGCGAAAGCCCCTCCAGCAGGGCGACGTCCGGTTTGTCCATCTGTCCCAGAAACTGGCGGGCATAGGTGGAGAGCGATTCCACGTAGCGGCGTTGGCCTTCGGCATAGAGGGTGTCGAAGGCCAGCGTGGATTTGCCCGAGCCGGACAGGCCGGTGAAGACGATGAGTTTGTTGCGCGGCAGATCAACCGAGATGTCGTTCAGGTTGTGCATGCGCGCGCCGCGGATGCGCAGAAATTGTGGTTCCATTGACTCGATGTATGCGGGGAAGGCGCGACGTGCCGGGTTCCGAGGTGGAGCGCGTCGGCGGAGGGGCGCTGCTTTGTCCGGGCTCTGCCGGATGTCGGCGCACGGACAGACAAATTCGTTTACCGGGATTCCCGGCTATGGTAAAAGGCTTTTTTACTGTAGTGACAATTCGGCAACAATCAATACCGGAAAGATTGCATCATGTATTTTCAGGAGATCATCGCCAGCTTGAACGCCTACTGGGCCTCCGTGGGCTGTGTCAATGTGCAGCCCTACGACATGGAGGTCGGCGCGGGTACCTTCCACCCTGCCACGTTGCTCAGGGCCCTGGGGCCGGAGCCGTGGAAGGCCGCCTATGTGCAGCCGTCCCGGCGGCCGACCGACGGTCGATACGGTGAAAATCCCAACCGGCTGCAACATTATTATCAATACCAGGTGGTTATCAAGCCATCACCGCCCGATATTCAGGACCTGTATCTGCGGAGCCTGGAGCGCTTTGGTCTTGATCTGCTGGAGCACGATATCCGTTTTGTTGAGGACGACTGGGAATCGCCCACTCTGGGGGCCTGGGGCCTGGGCTGGGAGGTATGGCTGGACGGCATGGAGATCACCCAGTTCACCTATTTTCAGCAGGCCGGTTCCCTGGATCTCAAACCAGTGACGGTGGAGATCACCTACGGGCTGGAGCGGATCGCCATGTATCTGCAGCGGGTGGATTCGGTCTACGACATCGCCTGGAATGCCGAGGTGAGCTACGGCGAGATTTTTCACCAGGCCGAACGGGAGTTTTCCACCTTCAACTTTGAAGAGGCCTGCGTGCCCGACCTGACCACGGCTTTTGACACCTGGGAAAGGGAGGGCTTGAAGCTGGCGGAGAAAGGATTGGTGCTGCCCGCCTATGATTACTGCCTGAAATGTTCCCACACCTTCAATCTGCTCGATGCGCGCAAGGCGGTTAGCGTTGCCGAGCGGACCCGATATATCGGGAGAATACGCAACATCGCCCGCCGGGTTGCCCAACAGTATGTCGCCCAGCGCGAGGCCATGGGCCACCCCCTGCTCAAAACGCCGGTATCGGCGGGATGAGGTGAGGGAAAAAGAGAAATTTGAACAAAAAAACTACTGGCGTTTCGCTTAAATATAAAGTAGACAATTTTTGATCAGGATTTGTATTTTTGTTTTTCCGTTTTGCGGAAAAGCTGTTTGCCAGTATGCAGTGTGTGCGTCTTGTCCATTTGTTTTTGTCTTTTCCGCTGTTGCGTTTGTAGGGCGCACAGCGGATTCCTGAATTTGGCAAAAAAAGACTCCGGAGAACGCTTGGTGCGCAGTCGTCTCCCGTTGTTGGACTATGCTCGCCTTCGGCGTCCATCTTTTCCGGTTTCCGTGCAGCGCTTGTTGCCCCCCTCCTCTTCTTTTTCCCGTTCGCATCGATCTGTTGGTGCCCGTCTTGTGCAGGCTGCCCTGTCCGCTTCGCTTAAGCGATGCATGGCCGGGACTCTCGTTGCGGATAGTGTTTCGGGAAGCTTGCCGGGGGGTAGAGCTTGGTAATGTCGTGCACGCTTCGTTCTTTTTCGCCTTTTGTCGTTGTTCCCGATCGCCTTCCGGTATCTTTTCCTTTTCTTGTTTTTTGCGGCTGGTTGCGGATTTTCCGTTCTAGACGGAAGAGCGCCTTGCTGCAGGGTGGATCGCGCCTTGCTGTTTGTATGCGTCGCGCGATTGCAACGGTGAGTGGCAGGGAAAATTGCGGTACGAATCCATCTTTTGTCCAGATGGAGCAATACATGTATGTGAGTGTAGGGTATTGTACAATCGATCTCTTCCGTTTCCCCGATAGCGAGGGGCAAGGGTGTATCTATGTATAAGGCCCATTCAAGGACAGGCTCGTTTGGGGCCTGATTGGTAATGTCGTTGACACAAGGAGGAACGGCACCATGGCAGAGGGAACGGTTAAATGGTTCAATGATTCCAAAGGGTTCGGTTTTATTCAGCAGGACGGCGGCAACGATGTGTTCGTGCACTACTCCGCTATCCAGGGGCAGGGCTTCAAGTCGCTGAAAGAGGGTGACCGGGTTCAGTTCGAGGTTGTGAGCGGAGCCAAGGGGCCGGCTGCGGAGAAAGTCGTTAAACTTTGATCGTCATATTTGTCTGTCGGCAAGCCCGCTTCTTTCCTGGGAAAGAAGCGGGCTTTTTTTTATGCGGTGCGCCGGGTATCGGCGGCGGGATTAGTCCAGCACCCGTACCGCCCCCTGATCGGCCGAGGCGGCAAAACGGGCATAGATTTGCAGCGCTTTGGAAATGATCCGGTCCCGCTGGGGAGTGAATGCCTTTTTCCCCCGGGCCGCTTCTTCGAGCCGACGGGCGCCGAGTTCTTCTTCGCTGACAAGCAGGGTGATGGTGCGCTTGGGGATATTGATGTCGATGCGGTCGCCTTCGTGGACCAGGGCGATGGCGCCGCCGCTGGCTGCTTCCGGTGAGACGTGGCCGATGGACAGGCCCGAGGTGCCGCCGGAGAAGCGGCCGTCGGTGACCAGGGCGCACTCCTTGCCTAGGTGCCGGGATTTCAGGTAGGAGGTGGGGTAGAGCATCTCTTGCATGCCCGGCCCCCCCCTGGGACCTTCGTAGAGGATGCACACCACGTCTCCGGCCTGAACCCGGCCGTCGAGAATGCCCTCGCAGGCCTCTTCCTGGGAATGGAACACCCTGGCCGTTCCCGTGAAATGGAGGATCGAGGCGTCCACGCCCGCTGTTTTCACGATGCAGCCTTTTTCCGCGATATTGCCGTAGAGAACGGCCAGACCGCCGTCGGCGGAGTAGGCGTGGGCCAGGTCGCGAATGCAGCCCGTCTGCCGGTCACGATCCAGCTCCGGATAGAGGGTTGCCTGCGAGCCCATAACCAGGTTGCGGCCGCCGCCCGGCGCGGCGCGGTACAGGGTTTGCGCCGCTTCGCTCACCTCGTCGCGCATGATATCGTATTGGTGGATAGCCTGGGCCAGGGTCAGGCCATCCACCCGCAGGACATCGGTGTGCAGCAGGCCGCCCCGATCCAGTTCGGCCAGGATTCCGAGAATGCCGCCGGCCCGGTTGACGTCCTCCACATGGTAGGCGGAGCTGGGCGCGACCTTGCACAGGTTGGGAACCTTGCGCGACAAGGCGTCGATATCCTGCATGGTGAACGGCACCCCGGCCTCGTGGGCCACCGCCAGAATATGGAGAACAGTGTTGGTCGAGCCGCCCATGGCGATGTCCAGGGCCATGGCGTTTTGGAAGGCGGAGAGGTTGGCGATGGAGCGGGGCAGGACCGAGTCGTCTCCCCGCCCGTACCAGGCCTCGCAGAGGGCGACGATCCGCTCGGCGGCCTGGTCAAACAGCGAGAGCCGCTCTGCGTGCGTGGCCACCACGGTTCCGTTGCCCGGCAGGGAAAGCCCCAGGGCCTCGGTGAGGCAGTTCATGGAGTTGGCGGTGAACATGCCCGAGCAGGAACCGCAGGTGGGGCAGGCCAGGCGTTCCGTGGCTGCCACGGTGTCGTCGTCGACTGTTTCATCGGCAGCCATGACCATGGCGTCGATCAGGTCGAGTTTGCGGCCGTCGTGGTTTCCGGACTCCATGGGACCGCCGGAAACGAAAATGGCGGGGATGTTGAGGCGCATGGCTGCCATGAGCATGCCCGGGGTGATTTTGTCGCAGTTGGAGATGCAGACCATGGCATCGGCCTTGTGGGCATTGCACATGTATTCCACGGAGTCGGCGATCAGGTCGCGCGAGGGCAGCGAGTAGAGCATGCCGTCATGGCCCATGGCGATGCCGTCGTCAATGGCGATGGTGTTGAATTCAGCGGCAAAGCAGCCCAGCGCCTCGATTTTTTGTTTGACACGCTGTCCGATCTCATGCAGGTGGACGTGGCCGGGCACGAACTGGGTGAACGAGTTGACCACCGCGATGACTGGTTTGCCGATCTGTTCCTCGCGCATGCCGTTGGCCCGCCACAGGGCACGGGCGCCCGCCATTCTTCTGCCTTGCGTTGTTGTTGCACTGCGCAGTGTGTATCCCATTTTCGCACCTCAACTGCCGGAAATTTTTCTTTGTATTTTATCGTTGGAACGATAGAACTATACAGAGCCTTTTTGCAACTTGTACCCGGTGGGAGTCATGAAACAACAGGAAATTAACTATTGGATCACCGCGATGCTCAACAAGTATCCGGGGGTCTCCGATCTGAACCTGACCGCCGGTCGGCCCCTTCAGGTGGAGAGTGACGGGGCGCTGGTCCCCGTCGATGTCGAACCACAGGTGGCGGAGCTGACCCCCTTTCAGACCGAGGTGTTCGCCCTCAACCTGATCGGGGGCAATGTCCGGCTTCTGCGCGATCTGGTCGGCAAGGGGTCGTGTGATCTTTCCTATGCCCTGGATGAAAATGTCCGCTTCCGGGTCAATATTTTTTCACAAAGAGGCCATTATACATCGGTCTTGCGGAAATTGGAGACAAAAATCCCCTCGATCAGTAAATACAATTTCCCCGAGTCCTTCGGCAAAATGGCCAGGGAGCTCAACGGCCTCATTCTGTTTACCGGCGCGACCGGCACAGGCAAGACTACCTCCATGGCGGCGATCCTTAACCGGATCAACCAGGAACGGGCCGTCCACGTGGTGACCCTGGAGGATCCCATCGAGTATGTGCATCCGCACAAGAAGGCGACCTTCAACCAGCGCGAGCTGGGCGACGATTTCGATACCTTTGCCAATGGATTGCGTGCAGCACTCCGCCAGGCGCCGAAGATCATCCTGGTCGGCGAGATCCGCGATCGCGAGACCATGGAAATCGCCCTGAGCGCCGCGGAAACCGGCCACCTGGTCTTCTCGACCCTGCACACCATCGACACCGGGCAGACCATCAACCGGATACTGGGCATGTTCGAACAGGACGAGCGGCCGCAGATCCGCAACCGCCTTGCCGATACCATTCGCTGGATCGTCAGCCAGCGCCTGGCGCCGCGGGTGGGCGGCGGTCGGGTGGCGGTGCTGGAGGTCCTGTGCACCAGCCTGCGGATTCGCGATCTGATCGTCAACGGCGAGACCGAGGAAAAGACCTTCTACAACGTGGTCCGCGACGGATCCGCCAACGACATGCGGACCTTTGATCAGCACCTGCTGGAACTGTTCCAGGAAGGACTGATTACCGAGGAATCGGCCCTGATGTACAGTTCGCATCGCAGCGAGGTCAAGCGGGGTATGGATGCGATCCGGGCGGCCAGGGGCGAGGAAACCTCCTCCCTGGGCTCGTTGAGCATGGAGCAGGAAGAAGAGGATCCCTACTCCCGCCGCTGATGGGTTGCGGAGGGAATGTAAAAAAGCGGATGAGAAATTTTGTGCCGATTGCACGTTGTGTTCTGCTGGACGATCATCCCGTCGATTGTCGCCTTTGCCGAGGGCATCCTTTTACAATGCACAATGAAACAGTTAACCAACAATACGGTATGGAATAACGGCGCTCCGTCGGTGCAGAACGTGTCGCAAGGGGATCGCACCTGCTCCCGATGCGCTGTCGACACAGGATGCGCGTGCCTTTGTTGTTCCCTCATCCAAGGAGAAATTTCGTGTTGAATCAATGCCCGCATTGCCTGCAGCCCCTGCAGTTCAGCGCCGAACAGGTTCGCAGGGTTCAGCATGCCCTGAGTCAGCTCGCCTCCGACAAGCAGCTGGGTATCAAATGCCCACATTGCCGACAGCCCATCGCGCTGGATAAAAGCGGGCAGCCGCCTCCTGTTGCCGCCGGACAGGAGGCGGCCGTTGCGCCCCCTCCTCCCCCGAATCTGGAGTGGTTGCAATCCGGCCTGTTTCCCGAGAGCGGCAAGGTCGCGGATGTACCCACGGCCCTGGTGCTGCATGCGGCCGGAGCGGAGCGGGACCGGATTGAAGAGGCCATGGAAAGCATCGGCTACCAGGTTGTGCTGACCGACTCCGTGGAGGATGCCCTGGAGCGGATGCGTTTTGTCCGGTTTTCCTGCGTCGTGTTTCAGGCATCCCTTGACGGAGGGCTCGAACAGTCGGAGTTTCACGCCGCCATGCGCGCCCTGCCCATGGAGCGCAGGCGCTACATGTTCTATATCCTGCTCGATGAGCAGAGGCACACCCTGTACGATCTCGAAGCCCTGGCGTGCAGCGCCAACCTGGTCGTCAACTCGGCCGATCTGGAGCACCTCGACATCGTGCTCCGCAAGGCCATTCCCGCCTACGAAGAGCTGTTCGGCCCCTTCCTGGAAGAACTCCGCGTCCAGGGAAAACGGTAAGGGCCGCCCTGTCTCCCTGTTGACTCCCCTCCCGCAAAAGAGGGGAAGAAACAGGCGAGATCCGCCACGCTCCGGTCCGGCGAAAAATACCTTTTTTCAATACGAAACAGTTGTTTTCCTGAATGGAGTCTGGTAAATATCTCTGTTTCCATGCGCGAGACGGACAGGGCGTCCGTCCGCTTTTTTCTTACTAACGGCCAAAGATTGGTCACCACAGGAATTCTTTCATGACAAAAAACGGAACTCAACCCGCTTTTGCGGCAGATGACAGCTTTGAAGATGTGAGCTTTGCGGAACTGTTCGAGCAGGAGGATCACAACACCGTCATTAACGTCGGTGAGGTCGCCATCGGAACCGTCGTCGGTCTGAGTAATGACGCGGTCCTGATCGATGTCGGCGACAAGGCGGAAAGTTTTATCCCGCTTGCCGAGTTCCGCCACGAGGATCAGGATCGTGAAATCGAGATCGGCGATCAGTTCGAAGTCTTCATCGAAAAGAGGAAGGACGAGGGCGGTCTGCTGCTTTCCCGTGAAAAAGCCATCGCCATCAAGGTCTGGGAACAGATAGCCCGGATTCAGGAAGAAGACGGGACGATTGAGGGCCGTATTGAAAACAGGGTCAAGGGGGGTATGTCGGTCGATATCGGTGTGCCGGCGTTTCTTCCCTATTCCCAGATCGATCTGCGCCCGGTGAAGGATCTGGATGCGCTTGTCGGCCAGGAGTATGAGTTCAAAATTCTCAAGTTCAACCGCAAGCGCAACAATGTGGTCATCTCGCGGCGCGCCATTCTTGAAGAGCAGCGGAGCGCCCTGCGCGAGCAGATGCGCAACACCCTCGAAGAGGGGCAGATTATCCGGGGCGCGATCACGAATATCACCGATTACGGCCTGTTCATCGATTTGGGCGGCATGGACGGACTCTGCCATATCACCGATCTTTCCTGGGGCCGGGTGTCGCATCCTTCCAAGTTGTACAATGTCGGCGAGGAGATCGAGGTCAAGATCCTCAAGTACGACAGATCCTCCGACCGGGTTTCCCTGGGCGTGAAGCAACTCAAGGCCGATCCGTGGGAAAAGGTGCCCGAGCTGTATGCGCCCGGCGCACGGGTCGGGGGCAAGGTTGTCTCCATCACCGATTACGGTGTGTTTGTCGAGCTCGAGGAAGGTGTGGAAGGTCTGGTGCACATCTCGGAGATGAGCTGGTCGAAAAAGCCGCGTCATCCTTCCAAGATCGTGAGCGTCGGCGACGAGATCGAGGTGCAGGTGCTCAAGGTCGAGGCGGAAACCAAGCGGATTTCCCTGGGTATGAAGCAGCTACTGCCCAACCCGTGGGATGTGGTTGAGGAAAACTATCCCGTGGGCTCGGTCATTGAAGGAAAGATCAAGAATATCACCGACTTCGGTATCTTTATCGGGATCGAGGAGGGAATCGACGGCCTCATCCATGTCTCCGACCTGTCCTGGACCGAACGGATCAAGCATCCGTCCGAGAAATACACCAAGGGCGAGACGATTCAGGCGGTGGTGCTGAAGATCGACAAGGAGAACGAACGCTTCTCGCTGGGCGTCAAGCAGCTCGAGCCGGATCCGTGGCAGGCCGCTTCGAGTACCTACCCGATTGGTTCGACCGTTGAAGGCGCCATCACCAACGTGACCGACTTCGGGGTCTTTGTGCAGCTGGAGGAAGGTATCGAGGGGTTGGTTCATGTCTCGGAAATTTCAAGAGAAAAAGTAAAAACTCCGGTGGGGATGTTCACCGTCGGTGAGACGCTGCAGGCCATGGTGATCAATGTTTCGGCCGATGATCGGAAAATTGGCTTGTCGATCAAGGCCCTGCAAGAAAAAGACGAAAACAACGGGGAGGTTCCGGAAGAGTATTTGCAGAAAACGCAGACACCGAGCCCCTCCACCATCGGCGATCTGTTGAAGGCCGCAGTGGCAGGGGAAGAGAGCAACAAGTGATATCCGCCGCTTTCTGCTGAACCCGGAAAAGCGCACCGAGGCGTTGGCGACGGTGCGCTTCCTTGCCTCTGGTTCTCGATGGATAGGCGTGTGCCATGGCCGCTCTATCGTGCAGTTGTCAAAAAGGAACAAACCATGCTGAAACGTGAACTGGTCAATCAGGTTTCCGAGCAGCTCGGGGGATATTACAAACAGGATATTGCCCAGGCCGTTGAAATAATTCTCGAGGAAATATCACAGGCGCTTGCCGAAGAGCGGCGAGTCGAGATCCGGGGATTCGGCAGTTTTTCGGTGCGGACCCGTAAGCCCCGCACGACGAAAAATCCGAAAACCGGGAAGATGATGCATATTCCCGCCCGGAAAACGCTCCACTTTACGATGAGCAAGTCGTTGAAGGAAGTACTGATCGACGGAGAAGAAGAGTAGGGATCTCGTCCCCTTGTCCCAGGACCGCTTCCTTCAGGAAGCGGTCTTTTTTATTTGCCGAATGCAGACTTCGGGAGGCGGGCGAAGCCGTTTATGCTCATAGAAAGGCGCTGATATCTCCCTTGCCCTCGCGCAGGATCTCGGGCGGATCAGTCAGCAGGGAAATGACGGACGACGGTTCGGGCAGGATCTCGCCGCTGTCGATGATCAGGTCGATCTGTTTGCCGAACAGTCTGTCCACATCGGCCGCGATGCGGACGACGGTATCATCGTCTTCCGTTGTCGCGCTGGTGTTGAGCACCGGGTTGCCGAGTTCCCTGATTATGGCCAGACAGACCGGGTGTTCGGGGACGCGGATACCCACGGTTTTCTGGCGGGTCAGCATGATCTTGGGCACAAGCTTGGTGCCTGAAAGGACAAAGGTGTACGGGCCGGGCAGGTTTTTTTTCATCAGCCGGTAGGCGGTGTTGCCGACATGGCCGTATTGGCTGATATTGGTCAGCGAATCGCACATGAAGCTGAACGGCTTGTCCCTGGGGCGTCGTTTGATCTGGTGGATGCGTTTGACCGCCTTTTGGTTGAAGATGTCGCAGCCGATGCCGTACATTGTGTCGGTGGGATACCCGATCACGCCGCCGCGGCGGAGCAGGTCGACGACCTGGGCAATCAGGCGGGGCTGGAGGGTTTCCGGATTGATCGTCAGAATTTTCGCCATGGAACGTGTCGGGAAGTGGGGAAGGGTTCGGGGCCGGTTGCGGAGCCGCCGGTAGGCAAGCCAATAGAGAAAGGTACGCAGTTTTTGGTGGTTAAGCAAGATGAACGTCTTCCTGTGCCGTTTTTTCGACCTCTCGTATTTCTTTTTGTCTGCGAACGTGATAAAAAATACCTTTCCGCTCCGCACCACCCACAGCGGCACACGCCTGTCTTCCGTGTTCTTCCGCCGTTTCTGGACGGTGTCCCGTGTGACCGGCGTGCTGCGCTTCGGTCGCGCTTCTGCTGTTGTTACTCCATAGAAGAGGAGAGTACATGTTTCATCAAGATATACCTTCAGCGCTGACCTTTGACGATGTGCTGCTGGTTCCCGGGGCCTCGGAGGTTCTCCCGTCAGAGGTGTCGCTGGAGACCCGGCTCACCGACTCCATCACCCTGCAAGCGCCGCTGCTGAGTGCGGCCATGGACACCGTCACCGAACACCAGACCGCCATTGCCATGGCCCGGGAAGGGGGGATAGGCATCATCCACAAGAACATGGGGATTGACGAACAGGCCCGTGAGGTGGAGCGGGTCAAAAAATCGGAATCCGGCATGATCGCCGATCCGATCACTGTCTCGCCGTACCAGAGCGTGGCCGAGGTCCAGCAGATCATGGGGAACTATCGCATCTCCGGGTTGCCGGTGATCGACAACGGCAAGCTGGTGGGCATCGTCACCAACCGGGATCTGCGGTTTGTTTCCGATGACGGCTTGCGGGTCAACGACGTCATGACCAGCAAGAACCTGGTGACCGCGCCGGAGGGCATCGACCTGGCCCACAGCAAGGCCCTGCTCCATGAGCACCGGATCGAAAAGTTGCTGATCGTCGATGACAACGGTCGGCTCAAGGGGCTGATCACGATCAAGGATATCGAGAAGATCCGCCAGTATCCCCACGCTGCCAAGGATTCCATGGGACGCCTACTCGCCGGCGCGGCAATCGGAGTCGGCCCGGAGATGCTGCCGCGCACCGAGGCCCTGGTCAAGGCCAAGATCGACGTGGTGGTGCTGGATTCGGCGCACGGTCATTCGGCGGGGATCCTGCGGGCCGTGGAAGAACTGAAGGCGCATTTCCCCGAACTGCCGGTCATTGCCGGTAATGTCGCCACGGCCGAGGGTACCTTGGCCCTGATCAAGGCCGGGGCCAATGCCGTCAAGGTGGGGGTCGGGCCCGGTTCGATCTGCACCACCCGTATCGTTGCCGGGGTCGGCGTGCCGCAGCTTACTGCGCTCAAGTGCTGTGCCGAGGCTGCCGCCTCCAAGGGTATCCCGATCATCGCCGATGGCGGCATCAAGTTTTCCGGCGATATCTGCAAGGCGATCGGTATCGGCGCGGACACGGTGATGATCGGCTCCCTGTTTGCAGGCACCGATGAAACGCCGGGCGAAACCTTTTTGTACCAGGGCCGCAAGTACAAGGGCTACCGGGGCATGGGCTCCATCGGCGCGATGCGCGACGGTTCGAGCGACCGGTATTTCCAGGAGAACGCCGGCAGCAAGCTGGTGCCCGAGGGGATCGAGGGCAAGGTGCCCTACCGGGGGCCGATTTCGGAGATGATCTACCAGTTGCTGGGCGGTCTGCGTTCCGGCATGGGCTACACCGGCGCGGCAACCATTCCCGAATTGCAGCGGAAGGCGAAGTTTGTGCAAATCTCTCCGGCGGGTTTGCGCGAGTCGCACGTCCACGACGTTATCATCACCAAGGAAGCGCCGAACTACCGGACCGAAGGCCTGTAATTTCGTCCTCTTTCCGGACATTATGGATATGCCCATGCAGAAGATCGTTATCCTCGATTTCGGCTCGCAAACCACCCAGCTGATCGCCCGGCGCATCCGCGAGCAGCAGGTGTACAGCGAAATTCATCCCTACACCCTGCCGCTGGAGACGCTGCGCTCCCTGCACCCTGCTGGCATCATCCTTTCGGGTGGGCCGGCCAGCGTTTATGACGACGACGCACCGATCAGCGATCCCGGCCTGTTCGATCTGGGCGTGCCGGTTCTGGGCATTTGCTACGGGGCCCAGCTGATGATGAAGCAACTCGGCGGCCGGGTGGCGCAGGCAGAGAAGCGCGAGTTCGGCCCGGCCGAACTGACCATGACCGAAGAGGACGGGCTGTTTGCGGGCCTGGGACGGGAACCGGTGCAGGTGTGGATGAGTCATGGCGACCGCATCGAGGAGCCCGCGCCCGGATTCGTTGCCACGGCCACAAGCCCTCACTCGCCCTACGCCGCCCTTCGTCACCAAGAGCGGCCCTTCACTGCGGTGCAGTTTCACCCCGAGGTGGCCCATACCCAGATCGGGACCGGGGTGCTGCGCAACTTCATCTTCGGCATATGCGCTTGCCGCCCGGACTGGACCATGCGATCGTTCATCGAGAGCGCCGTGGCCGATATCCGCGCCAGGGTCGGCAAGGGCCGGGTGATCTGCGCCCTGTCCGGCGGGGTCGATTCCTCGGTGGTGGCGGCCATCGTCCATCGGGCCATCGGCGACCAGCTGACCTGCATCCATGTCAACAACGGCATGATGCGTACCGGCGAGTCGGACAGCGTGCTCCGTTTTTTCCGGGAGCGCACCGACTTGCAGGTAATCGACATCGACGCCACGGATTTCTTCCTGAACGCGCTTGCTGGCGTGGTTGACCCGGAAGAGAAGCGCAAGCGGATCGGTCGCGGCTTCATCGAGATTTTCGAGGCCGAGGCCAAAAAGCTGGGCTCGGTCGGTTATCTGGCCCAGGGCACCCTGTATCCGGATGTGATCGAATCGGTGGTGTTTCGCGGCAAGGCCCCGATCAAATCCCACCACAACGTCGGCGGTCTGCCGGAACGCATGCATCTGGACTTGATCGAACCGCTGCGTGAACTGTTCAAGGACGAGGTGCGCGAGCTGGGGCTCGAACTCGGTCTGCCCGAAGAGGCTATTTATCGCCAGCCGTTCCCCGGACCGGGACTGGGCATCCGGGTGATGGGCGAGGTTACGGCGGCGCGGCTCGATATCCTGCGTCGGGCCGATGTCATTGTCCTTGAAGAGATGAAGAACTCGGGCTGGTACCGCAAGGTCTGGCAGTCGTTCGCGGTGCTCTTGCCCATCCGGACGGTCGGCGTCATGGGCGACGGCCGTACCTACGAAAACGTCATCGCCCTGCGCGCGGTGGACAGCCGGGACGCGATGACCGCGGACTGGTCCCGTCTGCCCTACGACCTGCTGGGCCGCATCTCCAACCGGATCATCAACGAGGTGCGCGGGGTCAACCGAGTGGTGTACGACATTTCCTCCAAGCCGCCGGCAACCATCGAATGGGAGTGAGGCGTATGGCGGCAGAATTGATAAAGATTTTTTGTCTATGCTCAAAACAGCTATTTACGTTGACGCGGAAAACATCAAGATGAGCGGCGGCTACGGCATGCGCTACGATGTGCTTGTCGAGCTAGCCAACAACGCAAATTCAGTGATGCTGCGGGCCAACTGCTATTTGGCCGAGGATCATGAACGCACCCAGAAGGATCCGGAATACCGACAGAAGGTCTATTCGTATCACAACATTCTGCGTCAGTGCGGTTTCCGGATTATCAAAAAGTATGTGCGCCGTTTTCGGGACGAGGACGGCAACATCACCACCAAGGCCAACGCCGATATGGACCTGGCCATTGACGCCCTCCTCCAGGCGCGCAACCTGGACCGGATTCTGCTGCTGACCGGGGACGGCGACTTCATCCGCCTGGTCATCGCCCTGCAGAACATGGGCTGTCGTGTCGAGGTGATCGGCTTCCACAACGTCAACAAGGAGCTGCGCGAGGTTGCCGACGCGTACATTTCCGGCTTCCTGGTACCGGGGCTTCTGCCGATTACCGGACCGCACAGCGACAATACCGAGCACTGGCAACGCGGCACGGTGGCCAACTACAACCAGGATCGCGGCTTCGGCTTCTTCCGCTACTACCGCCTGGTGGACCACCAGCTCCTGCCGGAAACGATTTTTTTCCACCTCTCGAAATCGACCCTGCCTTCCGACCATTTTTTCCTGGACCCCCACCGGATCTTCGAATTTCGCATCGTGGAGAATCCGGGCAACAGTAACCGCTCCGAGGCCTGGGACATCCGGGTGCTCAAGGAGGCCTGACCGGTATGGCGCGCGAGGTGCTGCTGGCCGGGGATATCGGCGCGACCAAGACGGATCTGGCCCTGTTTGCCTGCGACAGTCCGGGGACGCCGCTCTTTCGGCAGACCCTGCTCAACGCCGACTTTCCCAGCTTCGAGGCCCTGCTGCACCGGTTTCTCGCCAAGACCGATCCGGCTCCGGCCTGGGCCTGTTTCGGCGTGGCCGGACCTGTGCTGGACGGCCGGGTCTGCATGACCAATCTGGATTGGACCATCGAGGCGGAGGCGCTGCAACAGACCTTCGGCTGGCAACAGGTGCGCCTGATCAACGATCTGGTTGCCACCGCTCTGGGCGCGCTGACCCTGCCGGAGACAGCGCTGTACCCGCTCAATCCGGGAACCCGCCGGGAAGGCGCGGCCCTGGCCGTGCTGGCGCCGGGCAGCGGTCTGGGCGAGGCCTTTCTTGTCCCCGCCGATGACGGCGGCTGGATCCCCTGCCCTTCGGAAGGCGGGCATGTTGATTTCGCGCCCCGAAACGAAGAGCAGGCGGCGCTGCTGCGTTTTCTCTGGCGCACCCAGCCGCATGTCTCGGTGGAGCAGGTCTGTTCCGGGTTGGCCATTCCGACCCTGTTTGCCTTTTGTTCCACGCGCTTTCCCGTGCCCGATTGGCTGGAAGGGAGCCTTGCCGCCGCAACAGTTCAGACCCCGATCATTGTCGAGGCCGCGCTGCGGGCTGCTGCGGGGGAAGAGCCTTGCGAGGTCGCGCTGCGTTCACTAGAGCTGTTCTGGGATCTGGTGGCTGCCGAGGCCGCCAACCTGACCTTGAAGACCCTGGCCTTCGGCGGCCTGTTCCTCGGCGGCGGCCTGCCCCCTCGCCTGCTGCCCCTGCTGGATACCGAGCGCTTCATGCGCATCTTTGTGCGCGGCGCGTATCAGGACCAATTGGCCCAGGTGCCGATCCGGTTGATTCTTGCCCCCCACACCGCGCTGCTCGGGGCTGCCGCCCACGGCGCGTCTCTTGCCTGCCGACATTGTTGAGCATCCGGACTCGACGCTTGGGGCTCCTTCCCGCCATAGTGCGGGCTATCTCCCGCTTTGTTTGTTCTTCTTCGCTAGTATTTGAGAACAGAGTTGATGACTGTATGCAGAGAGGTGGGTTGTTGCGCATGGGCATATGTGGAGAGGAAACACTGCTGTCTCATAAAATTGCAAAGGAAATCCAGTGCAACAGCGAGAACAAGCGGTTGGGGTAGACGCACTGTTTTTGGGAAAACGAATTTTCCCTTTTCGGGATCTTTTCGAGAATATGGCTCGCCGAACGGCAGGAGGTAGCACAACTTCTCATTCGCACATACAGGCCTGAAAGGAGGCAGGCCCACACACCACGGGATCGACGTTTCGCCATATGGTTTTCATTTACAAAACGGGGGATTAAATGAAGACAAATACCGCTGGAGCAAACCGTTGGCTCATCGCTATCATGGGAACGCTGTTGCAGGTGTGTCTGGGTACGGTTTACGCGTGGAGTTTTTTTCAAAAACCGCTCGTCACGGCCTTCAACTGGTCCAACACGCAGGCTGCATGGGCCTTCTCGCTTGCAATCTTCTTTCTTGGTTTCGCTGCCGCCTGGGGCGGCATGTACCTTCCCAAATACGGTCCCAGAAAGCTGGCCATGATAGGCGCGGCGCTCTATGGTTCCGGCTGGCTGCTGGGCGGCATCGCTTTAAGTCAGCACAATCTTGTCTTATTGTACCTCGGGTACGGGGTTATCGGCGGTATCGGTCTGGGGCTGGGCTATGTAACGCCGGTTGCCACGGTAGCGAAGTGGTTTCCCGATAAAAAGGGGTTTGTCACCGGCATGGTCGTCATGGGCTTTGGTTTCGGTGCCTTGGTGCTGTCCAAGATCATCGCGCCGATTTTGGTCGCCGCATTCGGCATGACCGGGCCGGGGCTAATCAAAATGTTCTATGCCGTCGGCGTGATCCTGCTTGTGTGCGGCGTTGTCGCGGGATTGTTCTTGCGGAATCCGCCCGAGGGGTTTGTTCCGGAAGGGTATACGCCGCCCGCAGCGCCCGAACCTTCCACCACCCAGAAGGCCGCCGGCCAAGGCGCGGGCCTGAGCGTGGGCGACTGCCTGATGTCGCCGCGTTTTGCCCTGATGTGGCTGATTTTCTTTTGCAACATTACCGCGGGCATCATGTTCATCGGCTTTCAGTCGCCCATGTTGCAGGATCTGTTGAAAATCAGGTCGCCCGAAATGACGACCGAGGCCCTTGCCGCCGCAGGCGCCACCCTGATCGCCATCAGCTCCCTGTTCAACGGGGTCGGCCGCTTTTTCTGGGGCGGCCTGTCCGATAGAATCGGCCGGATTCAGGCCTTCCGTCTGATCCTCGGTTCGCAGATTTTTGTGTTCATCGCTCTGCTGTTCACGAAACAGCCCATCATATTCGGCATTCTTGTCTGCTATGTCTTGCTGTGCTACGGCGGCGGTTTTGGTTCCATGCCGTCCTTTGTCCTGGATGTCTTCGGCGCCAAACTGATGCCCGTAGTCTACGGGACGATTCTCACCGCCTGGTCGTTCGCCGGCATTGCCGGACCGCAGCTGGTCGCCATCATCAAGGATATGTTCGCGGCCTCGCCGGAGAAAGTGCCCACCTATACCTTCTGCATAGGCGCGGGCCTGCTGGTGGTCGGTTTTGTCCTTTCCCTGATGCTGAATAACAAGAAGTTCGAAAAAGGCGGAATAACGGCTCAATAGCCCTTTGTTGCACAGCCGTGCATTCAATACAAGGAGGAACCTATGGCTTTATATGGACAGGAGGCAAGCGCCGAGGAGCTGAAGTTACTCGGCAGCCTCGATGCAATGCTGGCCACCACATCCAAAGAGGAGGGAGGGCTGATTCCCGCACTGCAAATGGCGCAGCAGCTATTCGGCTATGTGCCGCAGTTCGCCTTGGAACGCATCGGTGAACGACTCCGTATTCCCATGTCCACCGTCTATGGCGTGGTGACTTTCTATCACTTCTTCTCCCTGGTGCCGCGCGGGCTCTACACGGTGCGTATCTGTCTGGGTACGGCCTGCTATGTGCTGGGCGCACAGGCGGTGCTGGACGCCTTTCGCGAACACCTGGGCATCGAGGTGGGCGGGACCACCGAAGACCGGGTTTTTTCGCTGGAGGCGGGGCGCTGCTTCGGCGCCTGCGGTCTGGCCCCGGTCATCATGGTGAACGATGACGTGCATCAGCGGGTGCGGCCGGAAGATGTGCCGGGCATTCTTGCCAGCTATCGGGAAAAGGTAGCGCAAGCCGTAGAGTCAGGAGGTGGCGCATGACAACCACGACAACAATCACTTCCGCGCAGGAGCTGGCCCAGATCCGGGATGCATGGCGGCAAGAAAATGCGCGGCCCGACGCCCCTGAAAAACTGCTGCTGTGCGCGGGCGGCGGCTGTATCGCCTCGGGCGCGTACGCCTTCAAGGAGGCGCTGGCCCATGAACTGACGGCAGCCGGACTCGATGATCGGATCGTCATTGTGGAAACCGGCTGTCTGGGGCCCTGTTCCCGCGGTCCGGTTCTGGTCATCGGCCGGGACAAGACCTTTTATCAGGGGCTCAAACCGGAAGATGCCGCAGAGATCGTCAGCGGCCACCTTCAGGGCGGGCAGATCGTCGAGCGACTGACCTGGAAGGACGCCGAGCAGAAGCCGGTGCCGGTGATGACCGACATCGACTTTTTCAAGCGCCAGACCAAGATCGTGTTGCGCAACTGCGGCCGTATCAACCCGGAGAGCATCGAGGCGTTTATCGGCAACGACGGCTATGCTGCGCTGGCCAAGGCGCTGACCACCATGGTGCCGGAACAGGTGATCGACGAGGTGCGCATCGCGGGCCTGCGCGGGCGGGGCGGAGCGGGTTTTCCCACCCACATGAAATGGACCTTTACCCGTCAGGCCAAGGATTTTCCCAAATACATCCTGTGCAATGCCGACGAAGGCGACCCCGGCGCCTATATGGACCGCAGCGTGCTCGAAGGCGACCCGCACAGCGTGATCGAGGGCATGGCGCTGGCCGCCTATGCCATCGATTCGAGCAGGGGCTATGTGTACGTGCGCGCCGAATACCCGCTGGCCATTGAACGGTTGCAGAAGGCGATCGAGGATGCGCGGCGACTCGGCCTGCTCGGCGAGAATATCCTCGGCTCCGGATTTTCCTTTGACCTGGAGATCCGCAAGGGCAGCGGCGCGTTCGTGTGCGGCGAGGAAACAGCCCTGATCAACTCGATTGAAGGCAAGCGGGGCGAGCCGCGTCCCCGTCCGCCGTTTCCGGCGGTCAAGGGACTCTGGCAGCAGCCGTCCTGTCTGAACAACGTCGAAACCTTTGCCAACGTTGCCGCCATTATCCTGAACGGCGGCGCATGGTACGCAGAGTACGGCGCGGAACAGAGCAAGGGCACCAAGATTTTTGCCCTGGCCGGGTCCATCAATGTCAGCGGTCTGGTAGAGGTTCCCGTCGGCACGCCGCTTGAGGAAATCATCTATACCATCGGCGAAGGCATCCCCGCGGGCCGCAAGTTCAAGGCCGCCCAGATGGGCGGGCCGTCCGGCGGCTGTATTCCGGCGGCGCGGGTGGATGTCGAACTGGACTATGAAACCCTGCAATCCCTGGGCGCGATCATGGGCTCCGGCGGATTGATCGTCATGGACGAGAGTTCCTGCATGGTGGATGTGGCCCGGTTCTTCCTGGAGTTCACCCAGGATGAATCCTGCGGCAAGTGCGTGCCCTGCCGGGAGGGAACCAAGCGGATGAAGGCGCTGCTGGAGAAAATCTGCGCCGGCGAAGGCGAGCTGGAAGATTTGGCGCTTTTGGAAAGCCTGGCCAAAACCATCAAGGCCACCTCGCTGTGCGGCCTGGGCCAGACCGCGCCCAATCCGGTCCTTTCCACCCTGATGCACTTCCGCGACGAGTATCTGGAACACATCACGGAGAAGAAGTGCCGCGCCCATGTCTGCACCGCCCTGTTGGTGTACACCATCAACGACAACTGTACGGGCTGCGGTCTGTGTGCGCGGAAATGTCCGGCAAATGCCATCAGCGGCGAGAAGAAGGAGCGGCATCGAATCGATCAAAACCTGTGCATCAAATGCGGGAAATGTATGAGTTCCTGTAAATTCGGCGCGGTTGAGAAAGTGTAACTGTTCGGCATCCTCGTTCAGGTTGACGGACATTGTCCATGCAAGGAGATACGTATGCAGATATTTTTTGATGGAAAACCCTATGAGGCCGAGTCCGGGCAGACCGTGCTCGAAGCGGCCCGGGCCAACGGCGTGTACATTCCCACGCTCTGCTACCACGCCAAGACGGGCGGTGTGGGCAAATGCCGGGTGTGCGTGGTGGAGATCGAGGGCATGCGCGGCACAGTGACCTCGTGCACGGTGCAGGCTGCGCCGGATATGAAGGTGGTGACCAATTCACCCGCGCTGCGCGAGCACCAGCGGATGATCGTGGACCTGCTGCTTTCCTCCGGCCACCACGACTGTCTTTCCTGTCCCAAGTGCGGCGCGTGCGAGTTGCAGGAGGTTGCCTATTTTCTGGGGATCGAGCATCCGTCCTTTCCCCAGCCGGAACGGGTGGAGAAGGACGAGAGCGCCGAGTTCATCGTGTTCGACGGCTCCAAATGCATCAGATGCGGTCGATGCATTCTGGGGGACAACTGCACGGTGGTCAACGAGACCCTGGACTTTGCCCATCGGGGCGACGCTACCCGGGTGAGTTTCGACTATGAACTGCCCATTGGTTCCTCGTCGTGCGTGCAGTGCGGGGAATGCGTGCAGCTCTGCCCCACCGGCGCGCTGAGCGACAAGAAGGCCCTGGGACTTGGTCGCAGCTGGGAACTGGACAAGGTGAACACCACCTGCCCCTACTGCGGGGTCGGCTGCCAGGTGACCCTGCATGTCGACCGGGCCAGGAACCGCATTGTGCGGGTGACCGGCCGGGAAGTGTCGCCCAATCAGGGCATGCTCTGCGTGAAGGGGCGCTACGGCTACGACTTTCCCTCAAGCCCCAAGCGTCTCACCCATCCCATGATCCGTAAAAACGGGAAGCTTGAGCAGGTGAGCTGGGAGGAAGCGCTCGACTACACCGCCAGGCGCATCAAGGAGATCGTCGACCGGGACGGGCCGGATGTGTTCAGCGCCTTTGGCTCCGGCCGCATCACCAATGAAAACAACTATGCCATCCAAAAATTCACCCGCGCGGTGATCGGCACCAACAATGTCGATCATTGCGCCCGAACCTGACACGCTCCCACGGTGGCCGGTCTGGCCGCAGCGTTCGGTAGCGGGGCGATGACCAACTCCATTGAAGAGCTGGAAGACGCCAAGGTTATCTTTGTCATTGGTTCCAACATGACCGAGGCACACCCGGTCATTTCCTACTATGTAAAACGGGCGGTGAAAAAGGGAGCGACCCTGATCGTCAACGATCCGCGCCGTATCGATCTGGTCAATTGGGCCACCATGCACGTGCAGCACAAGGTGGGTACGGACGTGGCGTATCTGAACGGCCTGATGCACGAGATCTTTGCCAAGGGTTGGGCTCGTGAAGACTATCTGCGCGAGTGCACGGAAAACCCGGAGGTTATCCGGGAAACGGCGGCTGCCTATCCGTTGGAGCGCGCCTCCGCGATCTGCGGCGTGCCGGTGGAACAGATGCAAGAGGTGGCCCGGATTCTGGGCGAGGCCGAGTCGGTCAGCGTCTGCTATACCCTGGGCATCACCGAGCATATCTGCGGCACGGACAATGTCAAAACCCTGGCCAACCTGCAGATGGTGCTGGGCAATATCGGCAAGCGCTCCGCGGGCCTGAACCCGCTGCGCGGCCAGAACAACGTGCAGGGGGCCTGCGACATGGGCGTGCTGCCGGATGTGTTCCACAACTATCAGCCCGTGACCAGTCCCGAGGCATCGGCCAAGATGGCCAAGGCCTGGGGCGTGGACAAGCTGTCCATGAAGCCCGGCTACAAGAAGCCGACCATCATCGACAAGGCCCTGGACGGCGGCACCAAGATTCTCTACTGCGTGGGCGACAACGCGGTGCAGACCGATCCGAACATGGCGCATACCATCCGCGCCGTGCAGGCGCTTGAGCTGTTTATTGTCTGTGATATCTTTCCCAATATCACCACCCCGTATGCCCATGTCATCTTCCCGGACACCTCCTGGGCGGAAGAGGACGGCACCTTCACCAACACCGAGCGCCGCGTGCAGCGGGTTCGCAAGGTGCTGCATCCGCCGGGCGAAGCGCGTTCGCACTGGTGGGTGTTGCAGGAGCTGGGCAAGCGGTTGGGCAAGGATCTGGGCTTTACCTCGTCCCATGCCGTCTGGGAGGATATGCGCTCGACCTCCACCGGTTTTGCCGGCATCACCTGGGAGCGCATCGATCAATACGGCCTGCAGTGGCCCTGCCCGACCCTGGAACATCCGGGCACGCCGTTTCTGCATGTCCAAGGTCGTTTTTCCCGCGGCAAGGGTCTTTTCCATGCGACGGAATGGATTCCGCCGGCAGAGTGGGCGGACGAAGAATATCCCTTTGTCCTCAGTACTGGTCGCCGTCTGTGGCATTATCACTCCCGTACCCAGACGGGAAATGCCGTTGGACTGGATACCGTCTTCCCGGAAGAGCTGCTCGAGATCAATCCGGATGATGCCCGGGAACTGGGGGTCGGATCCGGCGATATGGTGCGGGTCACCAGCCGCCGCGGCAGCATCGAGGCGAAGGCCTGGGTGACGGATCGCTCGCCGCGCGGGGTCTGCTGGTGCAGCTTCCATTTCGAGAACGCCTGCGGCAATGTCCTGACCAACAACGCCTTTGACCCGGTGACGGAAACGGCCGAGTACAAGGTGTCTGCCGTCAGGATTGAAAAGATCGGCGATGGCCAGCCCTGGGATGCGCAGATACGGAGGCAGGCAAGGCCCTGACCGGGCCAAGGAAAGCGCCGGGTGGGGCCGAAACAATCCGCCCGGCGCACCTCCTTGATGCCGCAGACAACACCGTTCTCCTATGGAACCTGGTCACGGGGCCCGATGAACGCACATGGAGGAGTGTTATGGATGATTTTCGGGAAATACTGGAGTTTGCCATCCGCAGTGAAGTGGAGGCCAAGGAGTACTATCAGGGCGTTGCCGCCAAAACCGGCAATGAAATGGTGAAAAAGCTCTTTCTTGAATTCGCCGAGGAAGAGATCAAACATGGTTCTTCGCACGAAACGGTGCGTAAAAACAGCTTAACAAAGTAAAAAGCATGAGTTCTTTTAGATAGATAGAGGGCGACCAGCCAACAATCTATCCAGGGAGGAACTCATGCTTGGAAAACAGATAATCAAACAAACGGTTGATTTGCAAGGTTTTCGAGTACATACGCTCACTTAAGCCCCGGACGGCCTGATCGTCGAAATTCGGCCTGATGCCCGGTATCGGATACGCTGTGGAACGTGTGGGCACCCAGCCGTCTACCGGGACATGCGGGATGCTCGCCTTTTTCGCCATGTGCCTTTGTGGAATATTCCAGTGTGGTTCCGCTATCGACCTCGTCGGGTGCGCTGCTCCCGATGTGGCGGCGTCCGCACAGAGCGCCTTCCCTGGGTGAGCGGCAAGCAGCGGTTGACTCGTGCCTACAGTTATTTTCTGGCCCAATGGGCCGAATTGTTGCCTTGGCATGCGGTCGCCAAGCTGTTTGGCTGCGCCTGGGGCACGATTGCCACAGCGGTCAAGAGCGTGGTCAGGTATGGCATGGAGCACCGGGACCTCAGTGGCATTACCCATATCGGTATTGACGAGATTTCGCGAAAAAAGGGTCACGTCTACCTCACCAATGTGTACGATCTCCGCTCAAAGACCTTGATCTGGAGTGGGGTTGAACGGACCAAGGACGCCTTGCGCGGTTTTTTCAATTATCTCGGACCGGAAAGGACAAGCAAGCTCCAGGGGATTTGTTGCGATATGTGGAATCCCTATGTCGAGGTGATCAAAGAGTGTGCTCCGCAGGCAACCCTTGTTTTTGACAAATTTCACATTGTTCGCCACCTCATGGAGGCGGTTGATCAGGTTCGGCGTGATGAGATCCGCGAGAAGGGCAAGGAGCACAAGGATCTCATGCAAGGCAGCCGGTATATCTGGCTCAAGAATCCCTGGAATCTGACGCCGAAGCAACGAGCCAGACTCAGCAGCCTTGAACATCTGAATCTGAAAATCAACAGAGCCTATCTCCTCAAGGAGCGCTTTCGCGATCTATGGGCCTACAAAACAAGACACTGGGCCAAAAAATACCTGAAGCAATGGTTTTGGTGGGCAACACATTCACGCCTGGAGCCCATTCGTAAGTTTGCCTGGATGGTTCGCCGCCATGAGGAAAATATCCTGACATGGTTCCACATGCCCATCAGTAACGGCTCTGTTGAAGGGCTCAACAACAAGGCCAAGGTGGTCAGTCACAGGGCTTATGGATTCAGAACCGCTGAACATTTCATCTGCAACCTTTACCACTGCATGGGCAACTTACCAGACCCACCTCTCATGCACAGATTTGTGTGAAGAGCCTCAAACATGAGCAACTGTTGACCAATATCCTCGCCGGTGGCGAGGCAGCCCTGAGCTTCAAAAAAACTCAGGATTACAAGCTGTCAGAAACCATACCCGCCCCGGATATGTCGGGGAAGGTCAGCATGGCCGATATCTTTGCCGTGGCCATGAAGCGGGAAGAGCGGGCCATGAACATGTATCTGAACCTGGCCAAGGATTCCTCTTCGGAAAAGATCAAAAAGATCTTTACGGAGCTGGCCGAGATGGAACGCGGCCACAAGGTGAAGCTGGAGCAGGCCTATACCGACGTGGCCTATGTGGAGGCCTGGTAGTTCCTGCTCAAACTCCATCGTGTCGGCGGCATTTTG
Source organism: Desulfobulbus sp. (assembly GCA_050952385.1). Classification (GTDB taxonomy): domain Bacteria; phylum Desulfobacterota; class Desulfobulbia; order Desulfobulbales; family Desulfobulbaceae; genus Desulfobulbus. The sequence goes on from JBMNKV010000001.1 coordinate 1,539,232, forward strand.
GGGGCCGCACAGGCATCATCAGGTGGTAAGAAACGGCCCAGAGGTTCACCTCCGGGCCGTTTTTTCATGGGCAGAGGAAAATCACTGTTCAAGTTGGTGTCCAATATTGACAACCAACCTTAGTCTGGTGCTCGGCGGCGATGGCCGCTTTGTCGTTATTTCAGAAAGTAAGGACTTTATCGCTTGCCTTGATAAGATCATAGAGCAGTTTCTGGGTGCCGCGTTGGTGAGAAGTGCTCCCCAAAATTTGGACAGGTGTTATAGCTACTCAACTACAGGAGGAGAACACCCATGTCCAAACGAAAGAATCATGCCCCAGCGTTTAAGGCCAAGGTGGCTTTGGCCGCCCTTTCCGGCGAAAAAACCATTGCTGAACTCAGCTCGGAGTTCGGCGTTCACCAGACGCTCATCCATAGATGGGTGAAGCAGCTCAAAGAGTCGGCGGCAGGCGTCTTTTCCGGTGCAGTCAAAACAGAAGAAGCCAAAAGAGAAAAGGAGCTGCACGAACTCCACGCCAAAATCGGACAGCTCACCATGGAACGCGATTTTTTAGCCAAAGCCTGGGGGAAGCGGTGAGCGTCTCCCGCAGGCAAAGCATGGTCGATTCAGGCCATGGGACGCTCAGCGTTGTCCGGCAATGTGCCTTGCTCAAAATATCCCGTTCCAGTTTCTATTACAAAAGAACCGGTGAATCGGCCTTCAATCTTACGCTGATGCAGGAAATTGATCGGGCTTTCATCCAATGGCCTTTTCTGGGTGTGCGCCAGATGCGTCGCTATATGGTATCGCTGGGATACCCCGTCGGCAGAAAGCGCATCCGTCGTCTGATGCGGCTGATGGGCCTCATGGCGGTGTACCAGAAGCCGAAAACCAGCGTGCCGAACCCGGAACACAAACGCTATCCCTACCTGTTGCGCGGCCTGACCATAGACCGGAGCAACCAGGTCTGGTGTGCGGATATCACCTACATTCCCATGCGCAAAGGCTTCCTGTATTTGGTCGCCATCATGGACTGGCATAGCCGCAAAGTGTTGGCCTGGCGGCTGTCGAATACCATGGACACGGATTTTTGCGTCTCGGCCCTGGAAGATGCCTTGGCGAAGTACGGCAAACCAGATATCTTCAACACCGACCAGGGCAGCCAGTTTACCAGCTTTGCCTTTGCCAACGTCCTGCGAGACAAGGGGATCCGCATCTCCATGGACGGTCGGGGCCGCTGGTTGGACAACGTATTTATCGAACGCCTCTGGCGCTCACTCAAATACGAAAACGTCTACCTGAACGCATACGAAACCGGCTCGGAAGCCCGCGCCGGCATCGGCAGATGGATCAACTTTTACAACCAGACCCGGCCTCACAGCAGTCTGGACGGGATAACCCCGGAGCGTTATTACCAAGAAGGACTCTTGAAGGCAGCCTGATGAGGAAAAAAACAAGCTAAAAAACCATTGTTCCCTGTCCAAACAATGGGGACCACCTCTCCTTAACAGCCCGTTGAAAAACTCTTCCATTCTGGCATAATGGCTTGAACCTACTTCCAAGGAGGGCGTCATGAGTCTTGGCCGGAGCAAGGAACAGCAGCGCAGCATGTGGCTTTCGTACGATCAGCTTCCCCAAAGCAAGGGGCATGTTTTTTATGAGCGGCTGCAAAAGCTCCTGCGCCAGGAGGGATTTGACGCCTTCCTCGAAAACCTGTGCGCTCCGTTTTACGCCGAAAGGCTCGGCCGCCGCTCCATCCCGCCGGGACGCTACTTCCGCATGCTTTTGATCGGCTATTTTGAGGGCATCGACTCGGAACGAGGTATCTGTTGGCGCTGCAGCGATTCCCTGTCCCTGCGGGAGTTTCTCGGGCTTGCGCCCAGCGAAACCGTGCCTGATCACTCCTCTTTGTGCCGCATCCGTCAGCGTCTGCCGCTGGAGGTGCACCACGAAACATTTGTTTTTGTGCTGCGCATCCTGGAACAGGCCAATCTGCTCCATGGAAGGTACCTGGGAATCGACGCTTCGACCATGGAGGCGAATGCAGCCATGAAGAGCATTGTGCGCAGGGACACGGGTGAGGGGTATGAGGCAATGCTTGTGCGTCTGGCCGAAGAGAGCGGTATCAAGACGCCGACCAGGGCGGAGTTGATCGCCTTTGACCGCAAGCGCAAGGGGAAGAAAACCTCCAACAAGGACTGGCAATCGACCACGGATGAGGAATCCCGCATAACCAGGCTCAAGGATGGTCGCACCCATATGGCCTACAAGCCCGAGCATGTGGTTGATCTGGAATCCGGGGCGATTGTTTCTGCTGTGATCCATCCCGCTGATCAGGGCGACCGCGCGACAATTACCACCACCCTTGAAGATGCCCAGGCCAAGCTGTGCGCGATTCGAGAGAAGGAAGACGCTCCCGGTATTGACGATCCCTTTGACCTGGTGGCGGACAAGGGCTATCACAGCCGGGAGGTCTTGAAGAGTTTGCCGGAATCCTGCTGCAGCCGGATCAGTGAACCGAAACACAAGGGGCGTTTGCGCTGGCATGGCGACCTTGAGGCGCGTGATGCGGTGTATACAAATCGCGCCCGGCTGAAGTCGTACAAGAGCAAGGTGCTTTTGCGTGTGCGGGCCGAGCGAGTGGAGCGCAGTTTTGCCCACTGCCTTGACCGTGGCGGTATGCGGCGCAGCTTTTTGCGGGGCCTCGAAAATATTGAGAAGCGCTACATCATTCATCTTGCCGGGTTCAATCTGGGGATACTGCTGCGCGCATTGTTTGGCTTCGGCACACCCAAGGGCTTGGCTGATGCCCGTGCAGGGCTGATTTTTGCCCGAATTGGGGAGATGCACCTGCTCATATTGGCTGTTTGGCTGCCGCATGCGGCTGAAGCTCCTGATTTGGCCATGATTGTCTTTTTGAGATGGAACCCCTGAGACAAGTTGGAACAATCGGCTACCTTGCACCCCATGCGAAAAATCCAGGATTCTTCAACGGGCTGTTAAGGGAAACCGGGGAGAATCAAAAGATTCATAGTCAACAGAAGGGCCGTTCAGGAAGATGGTGACATCATCCATGCCTTCAAGCATCATATTAGCGAGGCGGAAGCAGTTCCACAGCACCTCCGGCACCGCTTGGGTCGCGATCATGGTTACTTGCATAGTCTTGCCTCCACGTGTTTTGCCGGACATACCCGACTTGTTGAAATATTGCAGGGTTTGCTCTTGCTCCTCACCCCGGCATCTTATTTTTCCTAAAGAAAGAAAGCACGACAAAACTCTCATCTCTGAGGCGCTGTCCACTTATGTCATCATTTCCAAGTGATTCATCTGGAATCGGCAGAGCGCAACCGTGTTCGGCCTGACAGGTAAAACCGGCTCTTTCCGCCAACGCTTTGATCTCATCCGAAGTATAAAAATGAGCGGAGGAGTAAAAGGTGTGGCCCCGCTTTCCTCGTGTGGAATGGTAGATACCCCACGGACTATCCGATGGGACGAAACCGATGACCAGACGCCCGCCATCATTCAAGACACGACGACATTCTCTGAGCGTTTTTCTGGGGTCATCCAGAAAACAGATAGTACAGACCAGCAGAACGCCATGGTAGATTCTCATTGCAAATGCACCACCGTGGATGCGTGAAAAGTTAAAAGGACACAGCGGTATTCTGGTAGAGTTGGAAGCGCCAACAGCCAACCATCCAGAAGGAGTCCGCCATGTCCCACAGCCACCTTATACTGGAAGAACGCATTGTTATCGAACTGTTTGTGCATAGGGGCATGAGTTGCCGGGAAATCGCCACGCATCTTGGCCGAAGCCATACAACCATTTCCAGGGAATTACGCCGTAATAGCTCCAAAAGCGGCTATCGTGCTCAAATCGCCAACCGACGTGCCCAAAAAAGACGAGAGATGCCGCGTCATTACCGCTGCATGACCCGGTCCGAGCTGGTCGCCTACGTCGATGAAAAGTTGCGCAGCGACTGGTCTCCTGAGCAAATAGCAGGACGAATTCGCCTGGATTATCCACAGGATCCAACCATGCGCATCAGCACGGAAACCATCTATCGCTGGATCTATGCTGCCGCACAGGTTGGCGATACAAGCTACCGCCATTTGCGCCGCGGTCACAAACGACGCAAACGGCAAACCAGGTACGGCCAAGGCAGACGTATTTTCCCTGGCCGCATTGATATTGCCCAGCGTCCGCAGGTTGTTGCCGACAGATCCCGGTTTGGGGATTGGGAGGCGGATCTTGTCTACGCCTCCAAAGGCAAGGCAGCACTGGTGAGTTGTAACGAGCGTGCAAGCCGTTTTCTGGTGTTGGCCAAGGTCGAGAGCAAGACAGCCGCTGCCTTCAACGAGGCGCTTGTTCCCCGCCTGTGTGAGATTCCACCGGCCTTGAGGCAGACGTTGACGCTTGACAACGGCTCGGAGATGGCCCGGTTCAAAGAACTGGAGTCGGCCACCGGTATGTGCACGTACTTTTGCACGCCGCGTTCGCCGTGGCAGCGTGGCACGAACGAGAACGGCAATGGCCTGTTACGACAGTATTTTCCAAGAGGAATCAGCTTCCACAAGATCACGGAAGAGATGCTCTTGCAAGCAGCAAAGCGGCTGAATAACCGGCCCCGAAAATGTTTAAACTACCAGACCCCGGCTGAAGTTTTTAACCATGCCCTGCGTGGTGCACTTGCAATTTGAATTCACCCATCAAATAAAGAATCTTCAAACGGGAGTCGCTCGCCTGGGGCCAAATGGACTTCGATGCCTCGCTCAGAAGAGATGCTGGCCATTTCCTGGGAAGGGTCGACCCCCACTCGAACACCCAGAGCGTTTGCGAAACGGCCGGAGCCGACCCCAACCTCGAGCCAGTGGCCATTTGCTGTATCGACGGCCCGTCGCAAGCAATCCAACTCCAGCGAAAAAATCCGAGCCCCACATTGGGAATCAAACCACTGATCGTATTTGGCGGCATGAGTTTCAAAGGGGCTGGTCTGGTTCTTCATATCTGCAATCCATTCATTTTCCCACCGTCTTATAAGAAACTTGGCGATTATTTATCTCAATTCTTCAACCAGCTGACGGCAATGCCAGCTTCTCTGTCTCTTTGCTCCATCCTATCAGGCCAGTACTTGATTTGATCAAATAGAATCCGGAGGGAGCATCATACAGCAGAATTGAGCATATGCTGTCTTTTTGCAAATGAGCTACAATTTTTTTGTCAGTGGTGCTTTGGAAAATAGGTATGCTTTGATTCACTTTTACTTCCACACCGACATAGTAAAAAGCTTGCGGCACGTGCACCATAGTTTTCGTTTTTGGATTAAGAACATATTTATCTGTTTTATTCCAGAAGTTGAGCCACGTACTGACCAAGGCAATGCCATTTCCCGAGAATGCCGGCGTTTCAGACGAAAGTTTCCATATTAGACTAATGGAAGTTCCTGAATACCAAAAAAGATGATAGGTATAATCCATGCACGAATCAATATCCGAGTACATACAAATCATGACCTCCTTATGCTTGTCTGATTTGTCTATGTCAATAATATCCATTTGAAATTTGGCTTTATCGCAAAGAGAGTCTGGGTCTGGAAGTTCCCCTTTTTTAGACACATCATTTATTTTTATATTATATTTGCCTTTGGAATCTATGGACAGATAAATCGTGTCTTGCTTGCCGTTGCCATCTAAATCGGCAGAAGCATTGAGTATGACATTTTGCGCTTGAGCATTTAAAGTACAAAAAAAGAAGAATAAATAAAAATAGATAAATATTTTTGTGTTCATAAATATATCTCCCGGCGAATTTGAGGTCGGTCGTCAAGAGTGGACACCAAAACATTCATGCAGCAAGCCGCAGTTCATACAATTGCCGTTCAAAGACAGCCGGGACCTGGGAGCCGAGTTGCTTCTGACGCCGTTGCCGATTGTAAAAAATTTCGATGTATGATCTTGCCCGTCTCGAGGACCAGGCGAGCGGCCTCTTCCCGGAATTCTTTGGTGTATCGGCCATATGGAATTTTCGGGTCGTCTTCAGCAACAATGCCCGCCACCTCCCATGCCGTGCACCCGCGCCTTGTTCCCGGATTTACAACAGGGCCTTGCCGACCTGGAAAATCGTCACCGCCACCAGGTAGGCCAGCGCGGTATTGAACACCAGGCCAAAGGCCGCCCATTTCCAGCCCACCTCGCGGCCCGTCACCACCACGGTGACAAAACACGGCGCATAGAGCAAGACAAAGGCGATGAAGGAAATTGCCGCCAACGGCGTCCAGGCGGCATCCCGGGCCAGACGCTGGGACAGACCGGCACTGTCGTCGGCATCCACCGCCCCCATGGCATAGGCCGTGCCCAGGGTGGACACCACGACCTCCTTGGCTGCGAAACCGCCGATCAGGGCGATATTGGTCCGCCAGTCAAAACCAGCCAGCCCCATGACCGGGCCGATGGCAACGCCGAGCCGGCCCGCCGCGGAATGCTCCAGCGCCTTTTCCGCCTCGGCATGGTCAACCGCAAGCAGGGCCTGCTGCTTGTCTTCTTCCGTGTCCCAGACCTTCGCCTCGATCCGGGCGCGCTGAGCGGCAAAGGGCGCGGCCTGCTCCTCCGACAGTCCGGGAAAGGTCATGGCCGCCCACAACAGGATGGAGATGGCCAAAATCACGGTGCCTGCCTTCTTGACATACTGCCAGACCCGCTCCCAGGTATGGGTGAGCAAACCGCGCACCGTGGGCAGGCGGTAGGGCGGCAGCTCCATGACAAAGGGCGTGGCCCGGCCGCGAATAACCGTTGACCGGAGCAGCCGGGAGACAAGCAGGGCGACCACCCACCCGGACAGGGTGATCCAGAACAGGGCCACGCCGCCGGAGTCGGGAAAAAAGGCGGCGGACATCAGCAGAAAGACCGGCACCTTGGCCCCGCAACTGAGAAAGGGCGCGGTCAGCACCGTGGCGATCTTCTCCTTGGGGCTGCGCAGGGTGCGGGTAGCCAGGATCCCGGGCACCGCGCAACCGCCGGGAATGCCGCCAGCAATGATGAACGGCACCACCGAGCAGCCATGCAGGCCGAATCCTCGGAAAACCCGGTCCAGCATGTAGGCCATGCGGGCCATGTAGCCGGAGTCTTCCAGAAAGGCGATGAACAGGAACATGATCATGATCAGCGGGGTGAAGCCGAGCACGCCGCCCACGCCGCCGATCACGCCGTTCACCAGCATCGAGCGCAGCAGCCCGTCCGGGGTGAGCGCGGTCACCACACCAGCCAGCCAGCCGAACAGCGATTCCACCCAGCCCATGGGCACCTCGCCCACCGCAAAGGTCAGCTCGAACATCATGTAGATGATGCCCAGCATGATGATGGGACCAAAGAGGCGGTTGGTAAGCACCAGGTCCAGCTTGTCGGTCAGGCTGATCCGATCGATGCCGGAGGGACGAGTGATCACGCCGCCCTTCAGCAGGGAGGAGATATAGCCGAACCGGTGATCCGCAATCAGGGCCTCCGGTTCGAGGTTCAAGGTCTTGCGACAATGGTCGGATACCTTGTCCGTCATGGCCACAAGCCGCTCATGCACCTCCGGCCACTGCCGCCCCCGCGCCATCACTTCCCGATCACGCTCCAGATACTTGATGCCGATCCACCGCGCCGGATACCGCTTGTTCAGAAAACCGGAGGACTCGATCAGCTCTTCCATTTCCAGCAGGGTTGCATCCAGATCGTTGCCGTAGGCGATACGCAGGGGCACAATCTCTCTTTTCTCGTTCGCGGCCCGGCCAATCGCCTGCAACAACTCTTCCTTACCCTCACCCGAGCGGGCCACCATACCAACTACAGGCATGTCCAACAGTTCGGAGAGACGCTCAATATCAATCACCACCCCTGAACGGCGCACCTCGTCCATCATGTTCAGGACCACGATAACCGGCTTGCCCATCTCCAGAATCTGTATGACCAGGTACAGGGAGCGCTCGATATTGGTGGCGTCCAGCACCGCAACCACGACGTCGGGACTGGCATCGACCAGGAAATCACGGGCAACCAGCTCGTCCTGGGAGAAGGCGGTCAGTGAATAGGTGCCGGGAAGGTCCACCACGGTCAGCTGCAGATCCCCCGCCACCAGGTAGCCTTCACGCTTCTCCACGGTGACCCCGGGATAGTTGCCGACATGCTGGCGGGATCCGGTCAGGCAGTTGAAGAGCGTTGTCTTGCCGGCATTGGGATTGCCGAGCAGCGCCATGGTGACGGTGTTCATTCAGCGTCTTCTCCGACACCAACCTGGATCAGGTCGGCCTCGCTGTTGCGCAAAACCAGGGTGAAGTTGCGCAGACGCAGGGCCACCGGGTCGCGGAGGGGGGCGCGGCCGACCACCGTGACCTCGGTGCCGGGCACAAGGCCCATGTCGCGAATACGACGGCCAAGCTCGCCGGAGGCATTGACCGAGAGAATTGTGCCGGACTGGTCAAGCTGCATTTCCCGAAGACAAAGCGCTTTCATAAGACGTTCTCCGCAGATGCGTGAAACACAAGACACAACATACAAACATTCCTCCGCGCACGTCAGTCTTACCGACCGGGAGCGCTGCCATTGGTATCGCCCGCGGACGGGTCGCCGCTGCGGGGCGAACAGGGCGAGGTGCCGACAAGTCCCCGGGGCGCGTCACCGCTGCAACCGCTGCTGCAACTGCAACCGCATCCGCCGCTTTTTCGGGTGAAACGTCGCCACAGATAGACTCCCGCGACAAGGACGATGGCCAGGGTCAAAAGCAGATCGAGGTCCATATCTCCCTCCTCATTCTCTTGTTCTCCGTGGATCTCTTTAGCTACAACTAAGATAAAAAGTCAAGAAAAGATCCTCGCCTCGCCATTTTGCTTTTTCTGCGGGTACCCGCTCGTTCATCCGAAACGACGGAAGTTGACCATGATCGACTCGTGCTGCGGGGAACACACTGTCCAGGACGGTCTTTTCCGTGCCGGAGCGCATCCATGGGCAGCGCAAGCTTCCCTCGGAGCGCGCAGCGCAGCCAAACGATCTTCCGTCCATATAAAAAGACGGTAAAAAGAGGGGGGTTGTGGTATGGTTGGCGAACCGGCGCAGCCGGACAGTGCGGGGCTGCCTGCAATATCTCCGGCGCGGAACCTGGTTTCGCGCCGTTTCAATCACACGACACGAGGAAATCAGTATGGGAAATTATTTCAACACCTTGCCGTTGCGCTTGCAGCTGGAGGAACTGGGCAAATGCCGGTTCATGGAGAATTCGGAGTTTGAAGGAGTCGAAAAACTCAAGGGCAAAAAGATCGTGATTGTCGGGTGCGGTTCCCAGGGCCTGCATCAGGGACTGAACCTGCGCGACTCCGGGCTCGACGTTTCCTATGCCCTGCGCGAGTCTGCCATCCGGGAGCAGCGCCAGTCCTGGAAAAACGCGACCAGCAACGGCTTTGCCGTGGGCACCTATGAAGAGATGATCCCCACCGCCGATCTGGTCATCAATCTGACCCCGGACAAGCAGCACACCAAGGTGGTGGAAGCGGTCATGCCGCTGATGAAAACCGGCGCCTGCCTCTCCTATTCGCACGGCTTCAACATCGTGGAAGAGGGCATGCAGGTGCGCAAGGATCTGACCGTGATCATGGTTGCGCCCAAATCGCCCGGAACCGAGGTGCGTGAAGAGTACAAGCGGGGCTTCGGCGTGCCGACCCTGATCGCGGTCCACCGCGAAAACGACCCCAATGGCGAAGGCTGGGACATTGCCAAGGCCTATGCCTGCGGCACCGGCGGCGACCGGGCCGGTGTGCTGGAGTCCTCGTTCATCGCCGAGGTCAAGTCCGATCTCATGGGCGAGCAGACCATCCTCTGCGGTATGCTCCAGACCGGCTCCCTGCTCTGCTACGACAAGATGGTGGCTGAGGGCGTCGATCCCGGCTACGCCGTCAAGCTGATCCAGTTCGGCTGGGAAACCATCACCGAGGCCCTCAAGCACGGCGGCATCACCAACATGATGGACCGGCTTTCCAACCCGGCCAAGATCCGCGCCTTCCTGCTCTCCGAGGAGATCAGGACCATCCTGACGCCGCTGTTTGAAAAGCACATGGATGACATCATGTCTGGCGAGTTCTCGCGGACCATGATGGAGGACTGGGCCAACGACGACAAGAACCTGCTGACTTGGCGCGCCCAGACCGCCGAGACCGGCTTTGAGAAGACAGCTGCCGCCGACATCGAGATCAGCGAGCAGGAGTACTTCGACCACGGCATCCTGATGGTGGCCATGGTCAGGGCCGGGGTCGAGCTGGCGTTCGACACCATGGTTGCCGCCGGGATCAAGGAGGAATCGGCCTACTACGAGAGCCTGCACGAGGTGCCGCTGATCGCCAACACCATCGCCCGCAAGAAGCTCTATGAAATGAACGTGGTCATCTCCGACACCGCCGAGTACGGCAACTACCTGTTCGCGCACCAGGCCGTGCCGCTGCTGGCCGACTTCATGAAGACCGTTGGCGCGGATTCCATCGGCCGGGGTCTGGATCTGGCCGACAACTCGGTGGACAACATCGAGCTGATCGACGTCAACGCCGCCATCCGCTACACCCTGGTCGAGCAGGTCGGCGAGGAGCTGCGTTCCCACATGAGCGCCATGAAGCCGATCTTCTGATCGCCCCTGCACAACGCGCGAACACAGGCGCAAACACGCCCCTCTCCGCCAGCGGAGAGGGGCTTTTTTATGCGCCCGCCCGGTTCAGGTTTCAGGGGAGCCGAACAGGGCCTGAGCAGCCTCGGCCACGGTACGCACGGCAACCACGCGCATGCCCCCGCATTTTTCGTCGCGCAACTGACGGCGCGAGGACTCGGGCAACAGGAAGCTCTGGAACCCGAGACGTCCGGCCTCGCGCAGCCGCAGCTCCATCTGGCCCACGGCCCGGATCTCGCCGGCCAGACCGATCTCACCGCAGACCACGGTGCCCGGATCGATGGGACGTTCGAAAAAACTGGAGAGCAGGGCCGCGACCACGCCCAGATCCAGGGCCGGTTCATCGACGCGGATGCCGCCGGCGATATTGAGAAAGATGTCGTGATCGATCAGGCTGACCCCGAGTTTCTTTTCAAGCACCGCGGTGAGCAGGGCCAGACGCTGCGGGTCCGCGCCGATGGCGGTGCGCCGGGCCGATCCGGGATGGGAGCGGCTGACCAGGGCCTGAACCTCGACCAGGATCGGTCGGGTTCCCTCCACGCAGGGCAGCACCACCGAGCCCGGTACGTTGACCGGCCGTTCTGCCAGAAACAGGGCCGAGGGGTTGTCCACCCCCATCAGGCCGCGCTCGCCCATCTCGAACACCCCGATCTCGTTGGTGGAGCCGAACCGGTTCTTGACCGCCCGCAGGATGCGGAACATCTGGCCCCGGTCGCCCTCGAAGTAGAGCACGGTATCCACCATGTGTTCCAGCATCCGGGGCCCGGCAATGGCCCCGTCCTTGGTGACATGGCCGATCAGAAAGACCGGAAGATGGCTGGTTTTGGCCAACTCAAGCAACCGTGCCGCCGACTCGCGCACCTGGGTCACTGAACCAGCGGCTGAACCGATCTCGGTACTGACCACGGTCTGGATCGAATCCACGGCCAGCAGCACCGGCTTGAGCCGACGGGCCAGATCAATGATCGCCTCCACCCGGTTTTCCGTGGAAACATACAGCGCATCAGCCGCCACACCCAGCCGGTCCGCCCGCATCCGGATCTGGCGGACCGACTCTTCGCCGGTCACATACAGCACCGCGCCCGGCCCGGCGCCGAGCGTCGCCAGGATCTGGAGCAGCAGGGTCGATTTGCCGATTCCGGGATCACCGCCGATCAGGACCAGCGAGCCAGGTACAATGCCGCCGCCGAGCACCCGGTCCATCTCGGTCATGCCAGTGGACAGCCGGGCGCAGTCCTCGCTGTCGGCATCAGCAAGCAGCTGAACCGGTTCCGGCTCCCGGTCGACGACAACGCTTGGCCTCCGGCGCTCCTCGGCCAGACTGTTCCAGGCCCCACAGTCGGGACAGCGGCCCAGCCACTTACGACTCTCAAACCCGCACTGCGCGCAGACAAATCGTGTTTCTTCCTTCTTGCCCGGCGGCATGCTCCCTCCCCGCGGACCCGTCGGGTGCGACGGCGTCCATTTCTTTTCCCTGGAATTTTCCGGGAAACCGCTTACCATTTCCTGAGTGGAATCAGACCGGAGCAGGTGCACCGCTCTTCACGTCAACGCTCCCGCTTCCACTCACGCAACCATCATCTTCCACTCATGCAACCATCATCTCTTCCCGATACCATCAGAAGCCACGGTCCGGAAACGAGAGAACTGTGGCCACAGGAGACACCCATGCACCACGTAACAAGCAAAATCTGCCGGGCCAGCGAGATCGGCTACAACGGCAACCTGTTCGGCGGCACCATGCTGTCCTGGCTGGACGAGGCCGGAGCGGCCTTTGCCGGTTATATCTGCCGCACGCCCAACCTGGTCACCCTGAAGATGAACGAGGTCCATTTTCAGAAACCGGTCAAAATCAGCGACCATATCCATATTCATGCCAAGGTCCACGCCCTGGGCCGCACCTCGATAACCGTCAACGTCGAAGCCCAACGATTCGACTTTGTCAACGGCATCTGGGAACTGGTCTGCTCGACCCAGATCATCTACGTCAAGATCGACGAGCAGGGCCGACCAACGCCCATGGACCCATGCGTTGCCACGGGATGCCCTCTGGGCGAGCCGCTTCCGCAACGGGCCTGACCCGAACTCCCTTCCTTTCAGGAGATTTCATGTCTACAACCACACATGCCCTACCCGGCAACAAAACCAAGATCATCTGTACCATCGGCCCGGCCTCCGACACACCGGAGATGCTGCGGGCCATGCTCGACGCCGGCATGAACATCGCCCGGCTGAACTTTTCCCACGGTTCGTTCGAGGCCCACGGCCACACCATCCAGCGAATCCGGGAGGCCTCGGCAGCCACGGGCAAGCCGGTGGCCATCATGGCCGACCTGCCCGGCCCGAAAATCCGCCTCGGCAACCTCGAATCCGAACCGATCGAGCTAGCGCGCGGCGACGAGATCACCCTGACCACCGATGAAACCGTCATCGGTAACGCGTCCATCGTTGCCGTCACTCTCAAAGAGCTGCCCCGGGCCGTCCGTCCGGGCAACGTGCTGTTCATCAACGACGGGCTGATCGAGATCGAGGTGGAACGGATCGAGGGCGAACAGGTGCACTGCCGGGTCCTGACCGGCGGCACCCTGCGCTCCCGCAAGGGTCTGAACCTTCCGGGCATCGACCTGGGCATCTCGGCCTTTACCGAACACGACCGCGAGTGCATGCGCTTTGCCCTGGAAAACGGCGTGGACGCGGTCAGCCAGTCCTTTGTCGACGATGCCGCCGATATTCTCGCGGTGCGGGAAGCGGCCAGGGAAATGGGGTTTGACCCGTTCATCATCGCCAAGGTCGAACGCTCGTCGATTCTGGACAAGCTCGACAGCATCCTGCCGGTGGCGGACGGGGTGATGATCGCCCGGGGCGACCTGGGCGTGGAGATTCCCATCGAGCGCATCGCGCTGGTGCAGAAGAAGATCACCCTCCATGCCAACCGCTGCGGCAAGCCGGTGATCACCGCCACCCAGATGCTCGAATCGATGGTCAACAATCGCAGGCCGACCCGGGCCGAGGCCACGGATGTGGCCAACGCCATCCTCGACGGCACCGACTGCGTGATGCTCTCCGAAGAGTCGGCCATGGGCAGCTACCCGCTCGACGCCCTCAGGATGCTGGTGCGGATCGCCAGCGCGGTCGAACCGCACCGCAAACGTCAGATCGACCGCCGGATCAGCGGTCACCAAACAGGCGAGGTCGATTATATCGCCTCCAGCGTTTCCAACATCGTGCTCAACAACAAGGGCGACGAAATCGCCGCCATCCTCGCGCCCACCCATAGCGGTCAGACCGCCCGGCGGCTGTCCCGCTACAAGCTGCCGGTCTGGATTCTGGCCGCCACCCCCAGTCAGCGCACCTGCCGGGAGCTGCTCTTTTCCTACGGCGTGTACCCGATCCACGAGTACGAGCACCCGCTGGACTGGGGCCCACTGGCCCGGCAGTATGCTGTCCGCTACGAACTGACGGGCCGCAGCATGCTCCAGACCGAAGGTCCCTCTCCGTCCACCCCGCTGCGCCCCCACAAGATCGAAATCATCGACCTGGCACCACCGACAAACCGCTCCGCCGGAGTCTAGGCCAGCAGGGTCGGCCAGTCCAGAGCGGGAAAGGTGTGGTGCAGGAGGTGATCATCCGCCTCCAGCTGCACCGTCAGATTGGCAAAGGTCCGCCGGGCCAGGGGCAGTACCCGGTCCGGCGGACAGACCGTGTCCGCATCGCCGATCACCAAGAGTACTGGCATGGTGAGTGGTTCCGGCGGCGGCTGGTAGTCCCTGAAGTTGAGCGCCGGGGCAAGCAGAACCAGCCGCCGACATCGCTCCGGATGCCGGGCCGCGAAACAGGCGGCCATCAACCCGCCGAAACTCGACCCCACCAGAACAAGATGGTCCAACCCGGCCACATGCTCTTCGAGCTGCGCAAGCCGCTGGGCCAGATCGCCGTCATAATCACGCATGCGCACCTCTGGAAAGCGTTCGCGCAGCCACCGGGCCTTGGTCCCCTGGATGGATGAGTCCAGACCGTGGAGAAAAACCGCTGTCGTCACCATGGCCCCTCCCATTACCTCTGGCACCAGGCATGGGCGTTCTGGAACATGCGCAGCCAGGGACTGACCTCAAGCGTGCGCATCGACTCCGGCAGCCAATGGGCCTGCCAGGTCAAAAACATCCGCTCCGGATGCGGCATCAGCGCCAGATGACGGCCGTCGGCCGAGCAGAGGGCGGTCAGGCCGTCGGGTGAACCGTTGGGGTTGAAGGGATAGGCCTCGGTGGGATTGCCCTCGTCGTCGACAAAGGCCATTGCCGCCATCTGCCCGTCCCAAACCTGTTGCCGGATCTCCTGATCCGGGAAATACAGGTATCCCTCCCCGTGAGCTATGTGGATACCGAAAACCAGTCCCTCCATATCCTGCAGCATGATCGACCGATTGGGCAGGACGCGCACCGTGGCCCACCGGGACTCGAAGCGGCCGGAACGGTTGTCGATAAAACGGGGCTGGCGTTCGGGTTCGATATCGAGCCAGGGCACCCAGCCCAGCAGGGCGAAGAGCTGGCAGCCGTTGCAGACCCCCAGGGAAAAGGTATCCGGCCGGTTGTAGAAGGCACGAAACTGGCTGTGCAGTCGCTCGTTGAAGAGGATGGTCGCGGCCTGCCCCTTGCCGCTTTCCGGGACATCGGCATAGGGAAACCCGCCCACCGCGGTCAGTCCGCGGAAACTCTCCAGACTGATCCGGCCGTCGAGCAGGTCGGTCATGGTCACATCCCAGGGCTCAAAACCGGCACTGTACAGGGCCGCGGCCATCTCGCGGTCTGAATTGGCGCCCTCGTCGCGAAGCACAGCCACCCTAGGCTTGTCGGCCCGGTTCAGCACCTCCGCAGGCGTAGCCCGGGGGGTGAAGGGCAGATGGTAGGTCGGACCCGTGCGGTCCAGACCGTTCCGGTACTCCTCGTCCGCGCAGTCCGGGTCGGTCTGGAGCCGCTCCAGCCGGTAGCTGGTCTCCTCCCACCATTGGCGGAGCACGGGCATGGAATCATCGAGGATCAGCTCGCCGTTGTATTGCAGGACAACGGCCCGGCGTTCGGTGGTTGTGCCCAGAACCTGAAAGGGAACCTTTGCTCTGGAAAGCCGCGACTTGACCGCACCCAGCGTGGCCCAGCGGCACTCGATCACCAGTCCCAGCTCCTCGGCAAACAGCGCCTCCAGCACCCCGGCCTCGCCGCTGAGCGCCAGATTGAGCCCGCGGTTTCCGGCAAAGGCCATCTCCAGCAAGGTGACGATCAGGCCGCCGTCGCTGCGGTCGTGGCCGGAAAGAATCAGGCCCTGGCCGATCAGATCCTGAATGGCGAAAAAGGTCTGCCTGAGCAGGGCCGGATCGTCCATATCCGGAACCTCGTTGCCGATCGCCCCGAAGGTCTGGGCCAGGGCGCTGCCCCCGAGCCGATGCCTGCCGCCGCCCAGGTCAATGCCGATCAGCACCGAATCGTTCTCCTTCAGGTCCGGCGTCACCTTGGCGCGAATATCCTCCATGGCCGCATAGAGCGAAACCACCAGCG
Source organism: Desulfobulbus sp. (assembly GCA_050952385.1). GTDB lineage: Bacteria > Desulfobacterota > Desulfobulbia > Desulfobulbales > Desulfobulbaceae > Desulfobulbus. The sequence goes on from JBMNKV010000001.1 coordinate 1,555,438, forward strand.
CGCGGGGCGACTTGACCACCTCGTCTCCCACCATGGTCGCCATGGACAGGCTGTCCTTACCGCCGTCCACCGCCACCCCCACGGCAATCATGGCCTCGGCCATGGCCTCGGCCGCCTCGCGCAGGGCCGCGCCCTCGCCCTCCAGCTTGGGCGCCCACATCCAGTTGGCAGAGCACTTCACCTGATCCAGATCACGAATCCGGGCCCAGACCAGGTTGGTCAGGGCCTCGCCCACCGCCATGCGGGCCCCGGCGGCCGGATCCACCAACATCTTGATCGGCTGTTCACCCATGGCCGTGGCAATGCCGGTCAAGCCAAAATGACTCTGTGCCACCACCGCCACGTCAGCAACGGTGAGCTGCAAGGGGCCACAGCACTGCTGCTGGGCGATCAGCCCGGTCACGGAGCGGTCCACCTTGTTGGTGAGAAAGCCCTTCGAGCCCACGGAAACCAGGCGCAGCACCCGGTGCAGGGCGTCGCGCACCCCGAGCCGGGCCGGGGAGACAAAGGGCGACAGCTCGCGGACACGGCGGCTGTCGGTGAAGGTCTTCTGCGGGATGCTGCCCAGCAACTCGGGAATCTCGATATCCACCGGGGTCGAACCGTCGCGGCTGTCCACGACCACAAACCGCAGGTCGCCGGTCACCTCGCCCAGCACCTCGCAGGCCACCTTTTCCCGATCGCAGATCTGCTGAAACTGGTCGATATTGGCAGGGTCGATCAGCAGGCCGACCCGCTCCTGGTATTCGGCCACATAGATTTCCAGCACCGACATGGTGGGGTCGCCCACCCGGATCTTACGGATATCGATCCGGCCGCCGGCCGTCTCCACCAGCTCCTTGAGCACATTGGCCGGACCACCCGCGCCCTGATCGTGGATGACGTCGATCAGGGTTTTGCCGCCCATCTCGTTGCAGGCGCGAATCACCCGGTTCAGCTTCTGCTCCATCTCGGCGTCGCCGCGCTGCACCGCGTCGAAGTCAAGCTCAGAGGTGTTCTCGCCCTGGAGCATGGACGAGGCCGCGCCGCCGCCGAAGCCGACCCGATAGGCCGGGCCGCCGATCTGCACGATCAGCATGCCGGGGGTCGGCTCCTTCTTTTCAAGGTGGTGGTCGTCGATCTGGCCGATGCCGCTGGTGAACATGATCGGCTTGAGGAAGCCCCAGCGTTCGCCGTCTTCCAGACGCAGGTCAAACGAACGGGTGAACCCGGCGATCAGCGGCTCGCCGAACTTGTTGCCGTAGTCCGAGGCCCCGTTGCTGGCCTCGATTGCAATCTCCAGGCCCGTGGCCAGGTTGTTCGGACAGGGCAGTTGCTCTTCCCATGGCAGCGGATACTCCGGCACATGCAGGTTACCGACGCAGTAACCGGCTGTGCCCGCCATGAAGAACGCGCCCCGGCCGGTGCCCTGCACGTCGCGAATCCGGCCGCCGGTCCCGGTCTCCGCGCCGGGAAAGGGCGCCACACCGGTGGGGAAGTTATGGGTTTCAGCGGTGAGCAGCGGATGATAGCAGACCGTGGCCGGACGCAGGGGCGAGGGCGCGCCCGGTGTTTCTGGAAGCAGGGTGGTCAGGTTGCCGCCCTCGATCACGCTGGAGTTGTCCTTGAAGGCGACCTTGCTGCCCTTGGGGTTGGCCTTCAGGGTGGAGGTGACCACCTGGAACAGGGTCTTCTCGTAGGCCTTCCCGTCGATCACCTGCTGCCCCCGGAAAAAACCGTGGCGGGAGTGTTCGGAGTTGGCGTTGTTGAGATCCATGATCTCAACGATGGTGGGATTGCGGCCGCAGCGCTCGACAAAGTAGCGATAATAGAATTCCCGGTCCCAGTCGTCCATGGACAGACCGGGGAGCTCCAGCAGTGCGTCCGGGCCCTTGCCCATCAGATCGACCTCGTAGACCGGCTCGGGCTCGATGCCGGTGCTCAGGGAGGTGAGCGGTTCTGGATACACGCATTCGGTCATCCGGTCGTGGCGGGCATCGGCATAGGCCTGCATATCCTCGTTTTCCGGGACGAGATAGCGGCGAAAGCGCTCGACCCGGTCGATGCAGTCAAGCCCGACGGCCGCACAGATCGACACCAGGTTCGAGGACCAGGCCGTGGCAAAGTTGAGCCGGGGGCCGACCTCGACCACCCGTTCGCCGACCAGCGGGGGGTCGAGGGTCACGGTGTCGGCAAGGAAACCGTCGGCCAGGATCAGGCGCAGCCGGTCCACCTCTTCGCCGGTCAGGATTCGGCTTGAGGAAACGACGAAACAGTAGGCCAGGTGCGCGTCGACCTGGCGATGCAAGCGAAGAAGGTGCGATGAGGCCATGGTATGTCCTTGCAAGTAAAGGAAAAACGAAACTGGAAAAGGCGGGAGCGCCGATCTTCAAAGGCGGTCGCGCCGACCTTCCGGGGAAATGCTGCCTGAACCTAGCACTCCCGTGCTTTTTTTTCCGCAGCAAAGTGCGATGCAGGCTGTTTTTCCAGCGCACGCAGCGGCTCAGAAAAACATTCCGGGGGTGAACAGCGCGGCGTGGTTGGAGGTGAACAGGGGTGGATCGCGGCGGAGAATCGGCTGGATGGCGGGATGACGACGAAACTCCCGGTCGAGGAAGGCGCGCACCTGCCGACGGTTCCAGCCGCGGGGGTGAATGAAGTCGGTGTACAGGGACAGATCGCCATGGGAGAAGGGCCGGCTGCCCAGCCGGGCCGCCTCGACCCCGAAACGAGGCATGTTGAAGATCGCCAGGTTGAGGAAGCCGATCTCCTGATGGTGGCGGACCGTGAAGTCCAACGTGGCCCGGGCCTCGGCCGGCGATTCCGCCGGGGTGCCGAAGAGCAGATAGATATAGGTGGCAATGCCCACCTGGTGCAGCGCCGCCAGCACCCGTTCCATGAGCGAGAGTCGGATGCCCTTGCCCATGGCGTCGAGCACGGCCTGACTTCCCGACTCGAAGCCGAGCTTGAGCAGGACACAGCCGGACAGACGCAGACAGCGACAGAAGTCCGGGTCAGCCAGCTCTTCACCGGCCCGGACAAACCCGTACCAGGGAGCGCCCGGTGGCCGGTCGATCAGGGCGCGCATCAGGGCCGGGCTGAGGGCATTGTCGAGAAGATGCAGCAGGAGCGGCCGGGTCTGGACGACCAGCTCCCGCAGATGTCCGGCAGCGGTATCCGGAGGAACCGGCAGGTAGCGGCTCTGCTCCGCAGGCTCGGGACAGAAGGTACAGCGGTTCCAGGCGCAGCCCCGCGAGGCCGCATAGGGCGTGATCGGTCCGGGTGCGAGATAGCGATCCATCTCCAGATCGACATAGCGCGGCAGGGCGTCATCGTCCACCACGGCCCGGCTGCCCAGCAGTTCGGGCAGGGCCTGCTCGCCCGGCCCGGCAATGCAGTGGTCCACCAGCCCGGCAAAGGGGTTGCGCCAGGACGGATCAGCCATCCACGAGGTGATCAGCCCTCCGCCCAGAATCAGGCGCAGGCCGGGAGCTGTGGCGCGGAGAAAACCGAGCAGGGCAAAGGTGCACAGGGCCTGACTGAGAAAACAGAGCGAGATGCCCACGGTATCCGGGTTGATCTCGGCCAGAAGGCGAGAGAGCCGCTTGCTGAACCAGGGAAAGAGCAGGTGGGAGCGATGCTCTTTGGCGGCCCGCAGCAGGTCGGCGCTGCGCAGCGGGCTGGCGCACTGGTCCTGATAGTTGGCCAGGCCAAGGCTTATGTGCGGAAACTTTCGGGCCGCGCATGCCAGCACCCGGTTGCAGTCCAGCACGGCCCGCCGGTAGCGGTCCGGGCTCTGATAGGTCGCCGGATCGCGCAGGGCTGCCAGGTGTGCGTGCCGATGTTTCAGGGCCCGGACCGACCAGGTGTCGTTGCCGCCTTCGGCCCGGTTAAGCAGAAAGAACAACGCCTCCAGGTTGGCGTCGAGCAGGGCGTGCGGCAGGCCGCGTCGGTGCAGGGCCCCGGCCAGGGCCGCGATGCCGGCCGGCGGTTCGCCCGGCTTGGCCACGGGCGGATGCACGAGCAGAATCACGGCGCGCTCCGGAACCCGTCCGCGCTCACTCGGATTCGCGGGTCTTGTGAAAAACGATTTCGGGGAAGAGTTCCTGGGTATGGGCCAGCTGCCAGTTGCCCTCCGCCAGATAGGTGAGGTAGTCTTCGCTGTCCCGGGCCAGATTGAACTGGTATTTCTTCTCGAACAGGGCCATCTGTCCGCGGTCGTCGCTGCTCACCCAGCGGGCCAGGGTGTAGGCCATGGGCTCGTAGCTCGCATCCACGCCGTACTCTTCCTTGAGCCGGGTCATGGTGACCTCGAACTGCAGTACCCCGACCGCGCCCAGAATATACTCGTTGCCGACCAGGGGACGAAATACCTGAATCGCGCCCTCCTCGGCCAACTGGAGCAGGCCCTTTTGCAGCTGCTTCATCCGCAGCGGGTTGCGCAGGATCACCCGCTGGAAATGTTCGGGGGCGAAGTTGGGAATGCCGGTGAATCTGAGTTCTTCCCGATCGGAAAAGGTGTCGCCGATCTTGATGGTGCCGTGGTTATGGATGCCGATGATGTCGCCGGGATAGGCCTGATCGACGTGGGAGCGCTCCTGGGCCATGAACACCGTGGCGTTGCTGAGGTTGATTTCCTTGCCCAGACGGTGGTGCATGACCTTCATGCCCCGGGTGAACACCCCGGAGCAGATGCGGAAGAAGGCGATCCGGTCGCGGTGCGCCGGGTCCATGTTCGCCTGGATCTTGAAGGTAAATCCGCTGAACGCCTCCTCGGCGGGATCGACCATCCGGGTCTGGGTCGCCCGCGGGCCGGGCGGCGGGGCCAGCTCAACAAAGGCGTCGAGCAGTTCCCGCACCCCGAAGTTGTTGATCGCGCTGCCGAAAAAGACCGGCGTCTGCCCGGCCTTGAGGTAGTCGGCATGGGAAAAGGGATTGGCCGCGCCTTCGAGCAGTTCGATGTCCTCGCGCAGCCTGTCCGCGGCATAGCCGCCGATCAGGACGTCCAGCTGCGGATCGGCCAGATCGCGAACCACGACCACATCCTCGGGCCGGGTGTCCTGGCTGGGGGTGAACAGGGTGATCTGGCGGCGCAGCAGGTCGTACACGCCCTTGAACTCCTTGCCCATGCCGATGGGCCAGGAGAGCGGCACGCATTCGATCTGCAACTTCTCTTCGATATCATCAAGCAGGGCCAGGGGTTCCAGACCGTCACGGTCGAGCTTGTTGATAAAGGTGATGATCGGGGTATTGCGCATCCGGCAGACCTCCATCAGCTTGGTGGTCTGGGTCTCCACGCCCCGGCCGCTGTCGATCACCATCAGGGCCGAGTCCACGGCCGTGAGCACCCGGTAGGTGTCTTCGGAGAAGTCCTGGTGGCCGGGCGTGTCGAGCAGGTTGACCTCGTAGTCGCGGTAGTGGAACTTCATCACCGAGGTGGTCACCGAGATGCCGCGTTCCTTCTCGATCGCCATCCAGTCGCTGGTGGCGTGGACCGCGGTCTTACGCGACTTGACCGCGCCCGCCATCTGAATGGCTCCGCCGAACAGCAGCAGCTTTTCGGTCAGGGTGGTCTTGCCGGCGTCCGGGTGGCTGATGATGCCAAAGGTTCGCCTTTTTTGTATTTCCATAAGACGCTGATTCGTATTCACGGGATACCTCTGCCAAAGTCGCAGCCGCGCCGGTCGATCCGGTCGATCTAGCGCTTCGGCCATGCCTCTTGGGTGGACGAGACGGGGATGAACGGCCCCGTCCGGCGGGATGACAGGAACAGTACAGGAATGATGCAGACAAAAATACCCCCGCGGGTCTGCCCAGCGGGGGTCTGTGCGATGGAAAGCACCCGGCTTCTGCGCGCACCCTTTTTAATCCGTTCCCGGGGCGGATGTCAATGCCAAAGGGTGGGCGCTCGGCGGGCAATCGCGGCGCACCAAAGCCTTGCCTTGACCACCGGTTCGCTTCGATCCGGGACGCGGAAGCGCCTGAACCATCGGCACCATTCCGGGATTTACAGAATCGCAGATCTTTGAGTATGCTGTGCAAACGATGTTTCCCGCCCCAAGTACTTCCAAGGAGATCCCCATGGCCAACACCTTTGTCGCTGATCTGCAATCCGGTTGTGATTTTGCCTTTGCCCTGGCTGAAAAATTCCTGAGCATCTGTCCGGACGAGATATGGAACACAATATTCGGCGGCTGGCCGGTGGCCCACCAGTTCTACCACGGCCTGAGCACTGTTCCGTTTTTTGTCGGCGATCTGGTCAAGGAACTGCCGGACAATCCCTGTCCCGAATCCGGCAACCTGACCACCAGGGAGCCGGGCGCGCTTCCCGCCAAGGCACAGGCCGCGGCCTACCTGGCCGACCTCAAGGCGACCATGCAGGCCTTGTTTGCCGGTCTGAGCGATGCGGATCTAAACAAGAAAAACGCGACCGTTTCCAGCGCCCTGGGCAAGGACATGACCAACGGCGCGGTTCTGGGCCTTCTGGCCTCGCATCTTCTGTATCACCTGGGCAGCTGCGACGCGGCCCTGCGGGAGCAGGGACTGGAAGGTGCGTTCTGATCGACCGGCAACCAGCCTCTTTGCCGTGCCCGGCCCAGCCCTGTGCCCGGCCGGGCGTTTTGTTTGGCCTTGTGTTTGACGGCGGCCATCCACCCGAAATACATACACGGTCCATTGCGACCAGGGAGCAGAACACATGGTACAACCCACCCCTTACGAAACGCTGCACACCGCCATCACGGGCTACATGCTCTCCAGCGTGCTGGGCGCGGCAGCGGAACTAGACTGTTTCACCTGGATCATCGACCAGGGCAACAGTGCCGATATCCCGACCATGGCCCATGCCTTGCAACTCGACCCGCGGGGAACCGGGGTCCTGCTGGACGCCCTGGCAGCCCACGGCTTTCTTATAAAAAAAGGGATCGGCGACGCAGCGCGCTACTCCGTGCCCGAGCCCTACCTTGAGCTGCTGCACAGCCGCCATCCGGACACCTTTGTCCCCATGCTGCGCCACATGGCCTGCTGCCAGCGCTCCTGGACGCAGCTGAGCTGGTCGGTCCGGGACGGCGAACCGCAACCCCGCCCGCCCAGCATCCTGGGGGCAGAGGAAGACCGCGTCTCCTTCATTCAGGCGATGCACGCCGTGGCCCTGCGCCTGGTCGGCCCAACCATGGCCTCCCTGCACCAGGCGGGCATCCTCTCCTTTGACGTGCCGCAACCGCGCATCCTCGATGTGGGCGGCGCATCCGGCACCTATGCCCTGGCCTTACTCGAGGCTGTGCCCGGATCGCATGTCACCATCTTCGATCTGCCGGTCGGCATTCGTCAGGCCCGCACACGGTTTGCAGACAGCGCCTTTGCCGACCGGGTCGAGCTTGTCGAGGGCGATTACCTGCGCGACGCGCTGCCCAAGGGCCATAACCTTGCCTGGGTGAGCGCCATTATCCACTCGCTGGGAAGCGAGGAGTGCGTCCGCCTCTATCAAAACGTCCATCAGGCCCTGGTGGACGGCGGCCTGGCGGTGATCCGCGACTACTTCATGAGCCCGGACCGGACCAGTCCGCCGGCTGGTACACTCTTCGGCGTCAACATGCTCGTCAACACAGCCCACGGACAGGTCTACACCTTCGAGGAGACCCGAAACGATCTGGAACGGGCCGGATTTACGGACGTGCGCCTTGCCGTGGACGTTCCCAGCATGTCGGCGATCGTCACCGGCAGGAAAGGATGAACATCAGCCGCCCGGCCACTTGCACAAGCCCCTCGCACCACCCCAAAAACGCAAGGCTCCCGGCCATCAGGTACCTCCTGATGGTCGGGAGCCAACTTAAACCCCCCCTTGCCGGGCCAAGGGATCGATAGGCCGACAAGGGGGTTCACAATGTGCCACGGCTGTGGCCCGGATCAATGCCCGTCACTACAGCTATCAACCAGCCGTCAACAGCGAACGGGCGAACCGGACTCAGACCAGTTTGCGGGACTCCATGTGCAGCACCAGATCCAGCATCCGGTTGGAATATCCCCACTCGTTATCATACCAGCTCATGACCTTGATCATGGTGTCGCTCAACGCCTTGGTGCTCAGGCCGTCGACAATGGAAGAACGGGGATCCCCCTGGAAATCGATCGAGACCAGCGGCTCTTCGGTATAACCGAGATACCGGTTGGCAGCGGCGGCCAGCGCCTTGTTGACCTCGGGCACCGTGGTTGCCCGCTCGACCTCGATCACCACATCCACCAGCGAGACATCCGGGGTCGGAACCCGGACCGCCAGCCCGTCGAACTTGCCCTTCAGCTCGGGGATAACCAGGGAAACCGCGGCGGCCGCGCCGGTCTTGGTCGGCACCATGGACAGGGCCGCGGCCCGAGCCCGGCGCAGGTCCGAATGGGGGAAGTCGAGCAGGCGCTGATCACCGGTATAGGCGTGAATCGTGGTCATCAATCCTCGCTTGATCCCGAAGTTGTCCAGAATCACCTGGGCGACCGGAGCCAGGCAGTTGGTCGTGCACGAGGCATTGGACACCACATGGTGCTCGGTCGGGTCGTACTCGTGTTCGTTCACGCCCATGACGATGGTTTTCACCTCGCCCTTGGCCGGGGCCGAGATGACCACCTTGGATGCGCCCGCGTCGATATGCCCCTTGGCGTTTTCCATGCTGACGAACAGGCCGGTGCACTCCAGCACGTATTCGGCGCCCAGCTCACCCCACGGAATCTCGTTGGGCTTGCGATAGCTGCTGACCGGAATCTTTTTCCCCTCCACCAGCACGCAATCCTCGCCCACGGTAATGTCCTGCGTGGAGCGGCCCATGATGGAATCGTACCGCATCAGATGCGCCAGGGTCTTGACATCGGTCAGGTCGTTGATGCCGACGATTTCAATATCGGCAAAGAGCGGGTCCTTCTCCAGGGCCCGAAAAATATTGCGGCCGATCCGGCCGAAACCATTGATTCCCACTTTAATCGACATATTCACTCCTCGCTCCACATCCATGGAGACAGACTCGAGTTCAACCGCTTCCGGGCCTGTCCCGAACGCGGCGCTCAAAAATGAAACGCCCTTTTCCAGCGGGGGCCGAACCTGTCAGTCGACCCGTCACGCCGCCCCGACACGGCGTGCAAGGGCCTGCCGGTACAGGGCAAGATAGGACTCCACCACCTTGTCCCAGGTATGACACTGCGCGATACGCTCCACCGCCGCCCGCTGCATGGAAGCGATGGTCTCGGGCTGTTCCTGGTAGACCTGCAGCGCGCGGCGCATTGTTTCTTCCAGAACAAAGGGAGTGTTTACACTGTAGACATACCCGGTTTCGCCGTCAATGACCTTGACCAGTCCGCCCACGCCGTGCACGATGGGCAGGTTGCCGAAAAGCTGGGCAATATAGTCGGTCAGCCCGCAGGGTTCGTAGCGTGAGGGGATCAGGAAAAAATCGCCCGCCGCATACACCTGGTTGGCGACACGGGGGTTGTATCCTTGTAAAAAGCAGACTCGGCCCGCACCCTCTCCTTCGGCCAGATCTTCCAGCTGGTGCTCGAATTCCGCAGCGCCCGAGCCGAAGAACAAAAACTGCCAGGGCTCCGGCGCTTTCAGCATCCGGCCCAGGGCGTTGATCAGGATATCGACTCCTTTCTGCGTGGTCAACCGCCCGATAAAGGTGCCCAGCGGCACGTCCGGCGCATCGGCCAGGACGCCGAACTGCCGGACCTGATCCCATTGGACCCGGCCCGCCACCTGCGCAAGCAGGGTCTGCTTGCAGGCCTGCTTGCCGTCAAGGTCGCCTGCCGCGATATTGAATCCAGCGGCCAGTCCCAGCTCCTCCGGACGCGAGGCGTCAAAGGCAGCGGGATCAATCCCGTTGGTGACACCGGCCAGATGCACGCCCCGCTCCAGCAGGGCATGTCCCAGCCAGCCGGTCCGGGCGTCCTCCGGTGTCTGCTGCAATTCGCGGGCATAATTCTCGCTTACCGTGTTCAGCACCGCATAGTCCGCCGCAGCGATGAAGGGGTCGAAACTGCCGCCCAGCCGGCTTTTGACCACGACCCGCAGGGGCAAGCCCGTGACCGCCCGGGCAAAGGCCAGATCGCTGACCTCCTGATGGTAGCCCTGACCGGCGTTATGAATGGTGACCAGCGCACCGGTGTGGCGGAAATAGTGGCGATAGCCGCTGTTCTCGTGCATCATCGCCGGCAGGATCGCCGCATGGCCGTCCTGACAGTGCACCACATCGGGACGTTCGCCGAGCAGGATCATCAGATCCAGTGCCGCCTTCTGCAGGAGCACGTTCATGGCAAAGTAGTCGAAATGACCGCCGCCCTTGCGTTGCCAGGCCACATCCTGCTCGTCCTCCTCGGTATAGGTATAGACCCCGCGCTTGACCGCGAACCTGTCCGCCTCGACGAGAAAAATCGTCACCCCGTTCCAGACCCGCCGCCAGATCGCCACGGTTTCCCGGCGCTCTTCGGCAGTATAGTTCATATCGACCTCGAACACCCGGGAGAAGCGGCGTCCCCAGATACGGCCTTCGTGATTGCCGATATCGGTCGGCTCGAAACCAAGCCGGTCAGTCTCGATGAAGCCGTAGCGCGGCAGGACCACCGACACCTCGTACTCGCCGCGGGCAGCCAGCGCTTCGGCCAGCTGGCGGCAGACATCCTTTACCCCGCCCGCTCCGGCAATGCCCTCGTATTCACGGCTGACCAGCCAGATGGAACGAATCGTCTCCTGCTGCATCCCTGTCATGCTCCCATGTGTATATAAACCGGATCGATCAACGCGTCGCCGCAATCCAGTCCCGGTACAGTGTGTGAATATGGGCCGCCACCCGTTCGACCGGATCGCCCGTGGTATCCAGCTGCGCATCGGCGCCCGCGGCATACAGAGGACGGCGTTCCGCCAGCAGGCGCACGATGGACGCCTCGTCGGAGGGGCTGGAATCCAGCGCGGGCCGCTGTCCGGACGAGGCCGGATCGACTGCGATGCGGCGGGCGATAACGGCGGGGTCGGCATCCAGCCAGACCACCATGCCGCCCCGACGCAGCAGCTTCCACTCCTCCTGGTGGAGGATCGCACCGCCGCCCGTGGCCAGCACCAGCTCCCGCTCGCCGGACAGCTCGCGCAACAGCGCTGCCTCCGCCCGACGGAAAAAGGGCCAGCCGTGACGGTCAACCACCTCGGCAATGGAGCATCCCCACCGCTGGCACAGCAGGTGATCGGTATCCTCGAAGCGGTATCCCAGGTCGGCGGCCACCATCCGGCCCACCGAAGTCTTGCCGGTGGCGCGAAACCCGGTCAATATGATATTGTCCTTTTTCATAGCCAGAGTATCCTGCTCCCCACCATAAAAGAAATCAAGCCCGCTCATCAAGCAGAAACAGGGCCATGAAGGACTCTCTTTCCCTCTTTTCTTTCCCGGGAAACGTTCTTATCTTTCTGTAGGTCCTACAAAAAACACTGGAGACAGAGACGGCACGCACACAACAATGAGCATGGAATATAAAGACTACTACAAAATTCTCGGCCTCGAACGCACGGCCACTCCGGAACAGATCAAACAGGCTTACCGCAAGGCGGCCCGCAAATACCATCCCGACGTGAGCAAGGAGGCCGATGCCGAAGCCAGGTTCAAGGATGCGGGCGAGGCCTACGAGGTTCTGAAAGATCCGGAAAAACGCGCTGCGTACGACCAGTTCGGTGCCAACTGGCGGGAAGGGCAACCCTTTGAGCCGCCGCCCGGCTACCAGCAGAATTACTCCTTCTACAGCGGCGAGTACAGCGGTGACGACGCCGGCCAGTTCAGCGACTTCTTCGAGTCCCTGTTCGGCCGAAGCCGAACCGGCGGCCACGACCGGTCATCACGGTCATCGTTTCGGATGCGTGGCGAGGACCAGTACGCCAAGATTCGCATCGATCTGGCCGACTCCTATCATGGGGCCCAAAAGACCATCAATCTCGCGCGACAGGTCCTGGACGAGCAGACCGGCCGTGTCCACACCCAGCCGCAGACCCTGCACGTCTCCATCCCCAAGGGCCTGATCGAGGGGCAGCACATCCGCCTGGAGGGGCAGGGACTGCCCGGATACGGCGGCGAGGCCGCGGGCGACCTGTTTCTGGAAATCCTGTTTGAGGACGACCCGCTCTTTCACGCCGAAAAACGGGACATCCACATGACCCTGCCTGTCGCTCCCTGGGAAGCGGCGCTGGGCGCGACCGTGACCGCCCCGACCCTGGGCGGCCCGGTGCAGATGACCATCCCGCCCGGCTCGCAGAGCGGCGGCAAATTACGACTCAGGGGCAAGGGGCTCTCCACAGCCGATCGACAGGGTGATCAGATCGTGACCCTGCGCATCATCGCACCGATACCGCAGACCGAGGAACAGCGCCAGCTGTACAGAACCATGGCCGAAAAAATGACGTTCAACCCGCGCGCCGGAATGGAACACTGACATGACGCAACAAACCATCTACATTCAGGGCATGGTCTGCAACGAGGAGACCCGCTGCACCATGGCCGATCTCTGCCGACTCTGCGGGGTCGATGCGGAACTGATCCACAGCATGATCGACGAGGGCATCCTCTCGCCGGAGGGCCGTTCCCCAGGGGAATGGAGCTTTCCCTTTGTTGCCGTGAAACGGGTGCGGACTGTGCTTCGTCTGCATCGGGATCTGCGCGTCAACATGCCGGGCTGCGCCCTGGCGCTGGATCTGCTCGAAGAACTCGAAGAGCTGCGTCGGTTCGCCAGGCGACGCTGACCGTGCCGCCTTCCTCCTTCCCGGCGGCGCTTGCTCCGCACCTTGAACGGATCGACCCGTTCTCCCTGGCGCTGGGCATCCTTGTCTGCGGCGTGGCCGCGCTCTTTCTTCTTCTGATCCTGCTGCACCGGGCCGAGCGCCGACAGGCGCTCCTCGCGCTCCAGACCGAGCACCTCCAGGAAATCGTGCGCCAACGGGAAGACGAGCTGCAACGACTCGGCCACCGGCAGGAACAGCTCGACCGGGAAGGTCGACGGATGGAAAGCGACAACGCGGCACTGCGCACGGCCTGCCAGACCATGCGCCAACAGCTGATGGAACGGGAGGCCCTTCTTGCTGCGACCACACGCCAGATCGAGCAGCAGTTTCAACACCTGGCAGCCGAGGCCATCAACGAGCGCGGCGAGCAGCTGGGTCGGCAGCATGCCGACTCGCTGACCCTGCTGCTTAGGCCCCTACAGGAACAACTCGCCGCCTTCAAAGGCAAGATCGAGGCGATCCACGACCACGATACCCGCGACCGGGTTTCCCTGCTCAAGGAGATCGAACACCTCCGGCAGCTCAACATACGAATCAGCACCGAGGCCAACCAGCTCAGCGAGGCGTTGCGGGGCGGGGTCAAAACCCAGGGTATCTGGGGCGAGATGGTCCTTGTCCGGGTGCTGGAGGCCTCTGGCCTGCGGGAAGGAAGGGAATACGAGGTCCAGCCGACCCACACCAACGAGGCAGGCGCGACCCTGCGTCCCGATGTCGTGGTGCATCTGCCGGAAGAGCGATCTGTCATCATCGATGCCAAGGTGTCCCTGCAAGCCTTTGTCGCCGCGGCGGCCGCCCCGGACGAAGAAACCCGGAACAAACAGATCCGGCTCCACCTCGAATCGGTCCGCCGCCAGATCGCGCTGCTCTCCGGCAAGAAGTATCACCGGCTGAGCGGGCCCGGCGCGCTCGACTTCGTCATCCTGTTTCTGCCCATCGAGGGGGCCTTTCAACTGGCTGTCGAACAGGATCCGGAACTGCTGACCAGCGCCTTGCACAAACAGGTCGCCCTTGCCGGCCCCTCCACGCTTCTGGCCATTCTGCGCACCATCCACCACCTCTGGCGGGTCGATGAGCAGAACCGAAACAGTTTAGTGATTGCCAAACAGGCAGGGAATCTTTATGATAAGTTCGTTGGTTTTACCGAGGCCTTCGAAGAGATCGGCCTCCGCATCAACCAGACGAGCCAAGCGTGGCATACCGCCCGCAACCGTCTGTCGACCGGACAGGGCAACCTGATCGCCAGAACAGAGGCGCTGAAACAACTCGGCGTGCAACCGACCAGAGCCCTGCCCGATTCCCTCCAATCCGATACTTCCCGACCAGGAGATTCCACATGAAATCCATGCACCTTGTCATGGCGTTGATTTGTCTCTTGACCCTCTCTTCCTGCGCAACTAAAGGCCAAACCGGCTCGGTCACCGGCGCGGCAGCCGGCGCGGTCCTCGGTCAGGCCATCGGTCACGATACCGGTGCCACCCTGATCGGAGCGGCGGTCGGCGGCCTTCTGGGCTACATCGTGGGCAACGAGATGGACAAGTACGACCGGGAGCAGCTCAACCACGCCTACGAGCGGGGCGTCTCCTACCAGCCCTCGTCCTGGGTGAACCCGGATACCGGCAACCAGTACTCCATCACACCGCAGCCTGCCTACCAGACCAACAACCAGGTCTGCCGCCGGGCATCCATCAATGCCGTGATCGACGGCCGACCGCAAACCACCCACAGCACCGCCTGCCGCAACGCCTACGGCGCCTGGGAACTGCAACCGTAAGCGGTCAACCGGCCATGCCCAGCGGCGAACTGCCCGTTCCCACCAGATCCAGGCGGCAAATGCTCGACCTGACCGACCAGCTGAGTCGGGTCGTGGCTGAAACCGGCATCAGTGACGGTCTGCTCTCGGTGTACAATCCGCACACCACGGCAGGGGTATGCATCAATGAAGGGGCCGATCCGGACGTGCAGCGCGACATCCTGTCCGCGCTGGACCGGATCGTGCCCACCGACCATCCATACCGCCATGCCGAGGGCAATTCACCGGCCCATATCATGGCCGCCCTAACCGGTTCCTCGGTCACCATCCACATCCAGCACGGCCGCCTGCGGCTCGGCACCTGGCAGCGTCTTTTTTTCTGCGAGTTCGACGGCCCGCGCGATCGCAGGCTGTGGTGGAAAATCATCGCGGGCTGAGGCCTGCGCACCCACGAGGTATCGCCATGTTTTTCGGCCTTGATCGCACGACCGACGAACAGTCGTTGTGCTCCTATCTCCGTCTTTTCAGTAGCGAACGATTGACCAGTGTTCTGGTGCCCAGGATGACCGGTGAGGAAATCGACCAGCTGGTCGATCACCTCACCGGCCTGATGCGGCGCCACCTCAGCGACGACGAATATCACAGCCTCTTCCTCGGAGACGAGCACCACCAGCACTGAAGCCCACCCCTTCCCCTTGACCGGCAGGACCAGCATGCGCCCCCTTCTCAACCTTCGTGAGTATCTCTCGGTGCTTCGCGCCAACAACCAGCTCCACACCGTGGAGGCCGAAGTCGACCCCTACCTGGAAATCGCCGAAATCCACCGCCGGGTCATTGCCCGGGGCGGACCGGCCCTGCTGTTCACCAAGGTCAAGGGTTCGTCGTTTCCGGTAGTGACCAACCTGTTCGGCACCGGACTCCGTCTGGAGCTGGCCTTTGGTGGACGGCCGCGCGCCTTTGTCCGCACCCTGGTGGAGCTGGTGGAACAGGCCACCCCGCCCCGGCCGGTCGACGTGTGGCGCCACCGGGGCCTTCTGGCCCAGGGGATGCGGGTCGGCCTGCGCCACGTCAGCAAGGGGCCCATTCTGGACTGCCGCGTTAAACCGCCCCGGCTCTCGGCCCTGCCCATGCTCACCTCATGGCATACCGATGGCGGGCCCTTCGTCACCCTGCCGCTGGTCTACACCGAACATCCCGACGGGACAGGCCATAACCTGGGTATGTACCGGACGCAGCGCTTCGACGAGACCACCACCGGCATCCACTGGCAGATCCACAAGGGCGGCGGGTATCATTATGCCGCTGCTGAACAGCAAAACCAGGCCCTGCCCCTGACGCTCTTCATCGGTGGGCCGCCTGCCCTGATTCTGGCGGCCATCGCGCCGCTACCCGAAAACCTGCCGGAACTGTTGCTGGCCTCGCTGCTGCAGGGGCGCAAGCTCAATCTGGTCCGCGACCCACAGGGAGGCCATCCGCTGGTAGCGGAGGCGGATTTCGCCATCAAGGGCAGCGTGCCGCCCCATCTCCGGCGACCGGAAGGGCCCTTCGGCGACCACTACGGCTACAACTCCCTGCAACACGACTATCCGGTATTCCAGGCCACCCACATGTACTATCGCAAGGATGCGATCTACCCGGCCACCGTAGTCGGGCACCCCAAACAGGAAGATTACTTCATCGGCGACTTCCTGCAAGACCTGCTCTCGCCCCTCTTCCCTCTGGTGATGAAGGGCGTGATCCAGCTCAAGACCTTTGGGGAGGCCGGTTTCCACACCCTGGCCGCGGCCCGGGTTCAGGACCGCTACCCGCGCGAAGCCTTTGCCGCGGCCCTGCGGATTCTCGGGGAGGGACAACTTTCGCTGACCAAGTGCCTGCTCGCCACGGACGGCAGTCTGGATGTGGCTGATTTTCCCCGCCTGTGGCAGCATATTCTGGAGCGGATCGAGTGGGAACGCGATCTCTACATCTTTGACCATGTTTCCCAGGACACCCTCGACTATACCGGGCCGAAGGTCAACAGGGGATCCAAGGCGATCCTGTTCGGTCTGGGCCGGGAGCAACGGCGGCAATTACCCCAGTCCTTTGCCGGCGGCTCCCTGCCCGAAGGATGCAGTCGACCCGAGCCCTATCTGCCCGGAACTCTGGTGGTGCAGGGGGTGCCCTATACCGAGGCCCCCGATCTGGCCCCCCTCCTGGCCGCCCATCCCGGCGTTGCCTCCTGGCCGGTTCTGATCCTGGTCGACTCGACCGACGAGGCGACCTGCTCCCTGCAGGAATTTTTGTGGACGGTGTTCACCCGCTTTGAACCCGCCGCCGATATCCATGGCCGCAAACAGCTGGTGCGGCGCTTTCACGTCGGGCTGGAGCCGCCCATTGTCTTCGACTGCCGGATGAAGCCCTGGTACACCGAGGTACTGGAGGTTGACCCGGCAACGAAAAAACTGGTGGATGAGAAAATCGGCCAGATTCTGCCAGCACAGTACTGCTGAAGAGGCCGTCGACCACCATCAAACTTTCAGAACACGAACCATGCACATCCTCATCCTGCAGGGCGGGGCCCGGAAAAAAGGCAATACCGCCCACGTGCTCGCCCTGATCGAACAGCAACTGCTGGACCGCACCCATACGGTGGAGACCATCTACCTGCACGACAAGAATCTGCACGGCTGCATGGGCTGCGGCGCCTGTAAAAAACACACGACCACTTTAGGCTGCGTCCAGGAGGACGAGGTCATCCCCATCCTCGAAAAGATGATCGCCGCCGACGGGGTCATCTTTTCCTCACCACTCTACTTCTGGGGGGTCAACGCCCAGCTGAAGACCGTGATCGACCGGATGTTCTGCCTCTACACCGATCTACCACACCGCCCCGAGCACAGCTCGCTTCTGGCTGGCAAGAAACTGGCACTGGTGATGACCGGGGGCGGTCCCCAGGAAGAGAACGCCGAAGGCGCCCTGGTTGCCTTTCAGCGCATGATGCCCTACATGCAGACAACTCATGGCGGCGAACTGTTCGTCGGCCGGTGCAGGACACCGGAGCGGATGGACCCGGCCGTCCATCAGCAGGTTGAACAATTCGTGCAGACACTGGTTGGCTGAGATGCGCTCCGGCACCGGGGAAAACGCGTTTCTGACAAGGCGTAGGTGACCCGCACATGGAAGAACGGCTGCAAAAGATCCTGGCCCGGGCGGGCATCAGCTCCCGCCGTGGAGCCGAGGCCATTATCCGGGCAGGGCGAGTCGCGGTTAACGGGCAGATCGTCACCGCCATGGGCTCCAAGGCCGATCCGCTCCGGGACACCATCACCTGCGACGGCAAACCGGTGGTCTATGAAGAAAAGCTGTACGTCCTGCTCAACAAACCCGCCGGTTATGTCACCACCCTGTCCGATCCCCAGGGACGTCCGGTGGTCAGCGACCTGCTCGTCGGCATTTCCCAGCGTCTCTTCCCCGTCGGTCGTCTGGACCTCGATACCGAGGGCGCCCTGCTGATGACCAATGACGGCAAGCTCAGTCAGGCCATTCTCCATCCGAGTTTCGAGGTGGACAAGACCTATGAGGCCCTGGTGACCGGCTCCCCCGACGGTGCGTCCCTGCAACGTCTGGCGCGGGGCATTCGGCTGGAAGACGGCATGACCGCCCCGGCCTCGCTGCACACCATCCGGCGCATCAAGGGCAACACCCTGGTGCAAATCACCATCCACGAGGGCCGCAAACGACAGGTCAAAAAGATGTTCCAGGCAATCGGCCACCAGGTCCTTCACCTGAAACGGACCGCCTACGGCAACCTGCGACTGGACGACTTGTCGTCCGGCGCTTGGCGGCAGCTTGACCGCAGCGATCTAAAAAAAATTTTCCCTAAAAAAATACCCTTTACAATCAAAGACATACTTGCTTAAATCCAACAGTGTCACAAAATCAATCCGTTATGCATGGCTTCGCTCAAAGCGGCCATCAGCCGCAAGCAAGCAGGGGAGAACGCAGGTATGAACAAGTCCGAACTCATCGAAGCCTTGAGCGAGAAGATGCAACTTCCGGTTCGTGAAGCTGCCGCGATCGTCAACACAATCATCGAGACCATGAGTGAGGCGCTGGCGCGGGGCGAGTCGATCGAAATTCGGGGATTCGGCAGCTTTGTGGTCAAGGAGTACGCCTCCTATACCGGGCGCAATCCCAAAACCGGCGAACAGATTCTGGTCGCGCCGAAAAAGCTGCCTTTTTTCAAGGTGGGCAAGGATCTGCGCGAACAGGTCAACCGCGGCGGCAAAGAAGAACTCTAACCCTGTCCCCCTTCCTCCTCTTCGACAACCTCCCCCACAAGATCATAGACATGGGTTTCGGTAATCCGGACCGGCACGATATCCCCCGCATTGACCTGACCCGCGGTTATATACACACAGCCATCAACATCCGGAGCCTGATAGCGGCTCCTCCCCTCCAGCAGTAATTCACTCTCGCTGCTGACCCCCTCGATCAGCACCGGTTCGATCCGCCCGACAAAACGTCGCAAACGCTGTTCGCTCACCGCCATCTGCGCGGCCATGACCCGTTCATAGCGCTCCTGTTTGCGTTCCTCGCTCACCTTGTCGGGCAAAAGAAAGGCAGGGGCTCCCTCTTCGTCCTCATATCGAAACACGCCCACATGATCCAGCTGCCACCGATTCAGGGCATCGACCAGCAGGTCCACATCGGACTCGGTCTCTCCGGGAAACCCCACAAGCAGGGTGGTGCGCAGGGCGCAGTCCGGAAGAAATCGGCGAATTTGCGCCACCAGGCGCTCCAGCGTTTCCTGCCGGTAATGGCGATGCATGCGGTGCAAAACCGCGTCCGTGACATGCTGGAACGGGATATCCAGGTAGGGCAGGATACGCGGTTGACCGGCCATCAGGGTCAGCAACTCGTCACTCAGACTGGATGGATACGCATACAGGAGCCGAAACCAGGGGATGGATGTCTGCTGGAGCAGGGCTTCAAGCAAGCGCACCAGGTTGGTTTGCCCGGCCAGATCGCGACCATAGGCGGTCAGATCCTGGGCGATCAGGGAGAGTTCGCGCACGCCCCCTGCCTCAAGCGTCCGG
Source organism: Desulfobulbus sp. (assembly GCA_050952385.1). GTDB lineage: Bacteria > Desulfobacterota > Desulfobulbia > Desulfobulbales > Desulfobulbaceae > Desulfobulbus. The sequence continues at coordinate 1,575,035 of JBMNKV010000001.1, forward strand.
GCTTCGGCAACCAGGTCGGGCACCGGCCGACTCCGCAAGGGCCCGCGGATAGAGGGAATCATGCAGTAGGCGCAGCAATTGTCACAGCCTTCGGTGATTTTCAGATACGAACGAAACCAGGGGGTGGTTATCCGCCGGGGCACGCTCTTGTCCATCAGATAGGAGGCCGGTCCCGGACGGCTGGGCAAACGGGGGCCCCCTGCCTGTTCCGCCAGCAGGGTATCGATCCGCGCCACGTCGTCGAGCCCTATGAACAGGTCGACCTCGGGCAACTCCGCCACAAGCTCCGCGCCATACCGCTGGACCATGCAACCGGCCACCACGAGCTGCTGACTGGGATGCTCTTCCTTGTAGCGCGCCATTTCAAGGATGGTGTCGATCGCCTCCTCGACCGCCGGACGGATAAAGCCGCAGGTGTTGACCAGCACCAGCGAGGCTGATTCCGGTTCCATTGTCGACACATAGCCGGCCCGTTCCAAGGCGGCGATCATGATCTCGGAATCAACCAGATTCTTGGGACAACCCAGGCTGACGATGCAGACTGTTTTCATCATGACAGCGCACCGACATGAAACAGCGCGCAGAGGGCGGACAGCATCTTTCTCGACTCCTTGCGAAATGTGTTGGTGTGCAAACCAGGGGCCCAGTCCGCATGAAACAGTTCATCGGACACCTTCAGAATCGCGGCCAGCTGAATGCCGCGAAAAGCCGCTACCGCCCTCAGGGCCATGTATTCCATATCCACCGCCCTGATGCCCGCGGCCGCATACCGCGCGACCTTGACCCTGGTTTCGCGGTACGGGGCATCGGTCGTCCAGATCAACCCATCCTCCACAGAAAACCCCCGCGTACGCAACAGGGCGCAGACCGTCTGCCTCCAGCCCTCATCTGCGGGATCTCCGGGAGAGTGCGGGTAATGCGGGCTTGTTCCCTCCTCGCTCACTCCACCGTTGGGCGCAAACAGCGCCCGAAGAGGCAGATCGGGCACCAACGAGCCGCACCATCCGTAAAGGACGACCCGACGCGCTCCCAGGGCGATCAGCTTTTCCAGACACAGGGCAGCCATGGGCGCACCCACGGCAGGACCGGCAAGAAACACCTGTTCCCCGATATAGAGTCCGGCGTGAAACAGGGAGGAAGAAGAGCGAAGCCGGTATTCCCGGGCCAGGCCAGGAAAGCTCGTACAGTCCGCAGGGTTCACCGCCAGGATGCCCACATCCGGTACCCGGGGATCCCGCGGACCGCGAACAGGGTTGACTATACACTCCGATAAGCGCATCAGGACAACAAAAAAGGCTGCGGAACATCCGCAGCCTTTTTTACCACATCTACCAAGACAGGCTTGGACGGGCTTACATACCGAGGGCAGCCTTGAACGGATTAGCGTACAGCAGAATAAAGGCGATAACCAGACCATAGATGGCGATGGACTCGCACAGGGCCATACCAAGAATCATGGTGGTGGTAATCGGACCCCTGGCTTCCGGATTGCGGGCAACACCTTCACACGCGCCGCGCAGACCGTTTCCCATGCCGATACCGGCGCCGAAACCAGCCAGACCAACACTGAGACCAGCGCCAATGCAAATCAGGGCAAGACTAAGTTGTACCATTGTTTTCCTCCGTAAAAAGTATATGGGTTTGGCCTTCTTCTTCCGTCAAACGGAACCGTTATACACCAATCAATGGGCGGGTTCTTCCATGGCCCCTGCGCAGTACAGCATCGACAGGAGAACAAAAACCACCGCCTGAATCACCGCGACCAGCACACCCAGACAGAGGATGGGCAGCGGTGCGAAATATGCGCCCGCCAGCATGAACAGAACGCCCAACAGAACCTCTTTGGCCAGGATATTCCCGAAAAGACGCATGGAGAGGGAGATCAGCCGGGCGAAGTTACTGACGGTTTCAAGAAGAAACATGAACGGCGCCAAGACCTTGCTCGGCCCCATGAAATGCTTGAAATACCTGATGCCGTGATACCGGAAACCAAGGAAATGGTGCGTTAGCCACACAATCAGGGTCATTGCCAGGGTAATATTCAGGTTCGAGGTCGGCGACATGAAGCCAGGCAGCAATCCCATCAGGTTGGAGATGATGATGTACAGAAAGAAGGTCGCCATCATCGGAAAGAGCATCTTCGCACCCTTTTCTCCCAGGTTCTCGATGCTGAAGTCCATCAGGCCACCGATCATGACCTCCCAGAAATTCTGGCCGCTACCGGGAACCATCTCCATCTTGCCCATGGTCAGCCGCGGCACGATGATCAAAAAGGCCATCACCAACCAGGTATAGGTCATGTAGGGTGCGCAAAGCTTTTCGATGAAGGTGCTCCCGAGCGGGGTATGCGGGACCGGCAGCCCCATGCCTTCAAGTATCAGTGAAATAAACAGTATTGGATGTTCCATGATCTCCACACTCCCTCAAGCTTTGTTCGGCAGGCGGCCACGCCTTGCGCCCAACCCTGTAATCACCACACCAGCAGCCACCGTGGTGAGCCCCAATGTCAAACCGATTACATCAATGGTCATATGCAGGGCGAGCGCGCCCAATAACAGGAAAAGAACCACAAACCGCGCCATCGACCGGAGAACAAACCGCATTTTCGCGATCCCCATGGACGAGGCGGCCGCCTCCCCTTCCGCGCTCACCTGCTGCATGAGCCGGCGGACATCCCGGCTCAGCAAAAAAAAACTGATATTGATCAGCGCTCCGCCCAGCAATACCGAAAGGGCGAAGTCTTGCCCCCGGAGGAACCATCCACCGGCGGCAAAGACGAGCATCAATGCCACACCGATCCTCGCAACCCGGCCGATCACGGCGGAGCCATCGTCCTCCGCCCGGCGCAGCGTCTTTTCTCCGGAAGCGGGATCAGTCATCTTGTATGGTCCGGGTGAGATTCCACAACCCCCTGAAACCGGCGAGAATCCCGACACCGAGAAAAATAAAGGTCAGATACGGGGTCGTGCGTCCGTCCAGTACCTTGTTGTCCAGCGCCCATCCGATACCGAATCCGATCAGGATGGAAAAGACGAAGGTCATCCCGGCCTGACTGTAGAGCGCCAGTTGTCTGATTATTTCCCGGCGTTCATTCTTCATGCGGCCCCCACATGCACCCCGACTTGGGGCATGTCCCGCACAGGTAGCATGCGCCTTGCGCAAAAGCAATAATTTTCTTTATTCAAGCCATCAGCTTTTTCAATGACGACTCGGCCGCTCGCACCATCCGCTCCAGATCCGCCCGCTCATGGGCGGCGGAAAGAAAGGCGGCCTCGAACTGGGAGGGCGCCAGCCAGATGCCCTCGCTCAGCATGTTCCTGTAATACCGTCCGTACAGATCGGTATCGGCCTGCATTGCCGAATGGAAATCCGTGACCGGTCCATCGGTGAAGAAGCAGGTCGACAAGGAGCCGATCCGGTTTAAGGTTATCGGTACCGGGGCCTTGGCCAGCACCTCTGCCAGGGCATCGCCGAACCAGTTGCTTTTAGCCTCCAGCTCCTCATAAAATCCGGGGCGACGCAAAATGTTCAACGTGGCCAGGCCCGCCGCCATGGCCAGCGGATTGCCGGACAGGGTGCCTGCCTGGTACACGGGCCCCTCCGGAGCGATCATGGCCATCAGCTCGCGCTTGCCGCCATAGGCGCCCACGGGCAGGCCGCCGCCGATAATCTTGCCCAGACAGGTCAGATCCGGTGTAATACCGAACCGTTCCTGGGCCCCGCCCAGGGCGAGCCGGAACCCGGTGATCACCTCGTCGAAAATCAGCACAATTCCCAGCTCGCGGGTCAATTCACGCAGTTTCCGCAAGAACCCGGGCCCGGGTTCCACCACGCCCATGTTGCCCGCCACCGGTTCGACAATGACGCAGGCAATATCCTGCTGACCCGCGCGCAAGGTGCGTTCCAGCTCCTCCTCGTCGTTATAGGGGATGGACAGGGTGTTGCGGACAATCTCATCGGGTACGCCCGGACTGCCGGGAATCCCCAGCGTGATGATCCCGGAACCCGCCTTGACCAGAAAGGAGTCCGCGTGCCCGTGGTAGCAGCCGTCGAACTTGACCACCATCTTGCGACCGGTAAAACCGCGGGCCAGACGAACGGCGCTCATCGTCGCTTCCGTTCCCGAGTTGACAAAGCGGACCTGTTCGACCGAGGGCACGGAAGCGCAGATCACCTCGGCAAGCTCGACCTCCAGCGGCGAAGGCGCACCGAAGCTGGTGCCCTTGTCCGTCACGCGGCGGACCGCTTCCACCACTTCAGGGTGGGCGTGTCCCAGAATCATCGGCCCCCAGGAACCGACAAAATCGATGAACTCGTTGCCGTCGACATCGGTGAGCCGGCATCCCGCCGCCCGCTCGACGAACAACGGATCGCAGCCGACGGCCCGGCACGCCCGGACCGGGGAATTCACCCCTCCGGGGATCAGCGTTTGCGCACGGGCGAACAGTTCGGCAGACCGGTTATTTTTCATTGCTTGCTCCCTCATCTCCTGCTCCGGGTACGGACACAGGCATCCGCACCCGGCAGTAAAACCCTATATAGTAGGCGATCTGGAAGATGTCAAAAGCAAAAAAACCGTACGCGCAAGGTTGACAAAAAGAGCCGGACTCATATTTTTATTGTCACTACCGAACAGGCACGGTAGAGTGACTGTTCCATATTCCCATAATCTAGAGAGTTCAACAGGTTTCCCCCTGACTTTAGCCACAAGGAGAAAACAGATGGCAGCTGACAAGGTTCTGCATATTAGCGACAGTGACTTCGAAGATGTTATCGGCGGCTCCCTTCCCTGCCTGGTCGACTTCTGGGCTCCCTGGTGCGGTCCCTGCAAAGCCATCGGCCCGGTCATCGAGGAGCTGGCTGAAATTTTTGCCGGCAAGGCCGTCATCGCCAAGATGAATGTCGACGACAATCCGTCCACGCCGGGCAAATTCGGCATCCGGGCCATCCCCACCCTGATCCTGTTCAAGAATGGAGAGGTCGTCGACCAGATCACCGGTGCGGCGGGCAAGGCCCAGCTGGAAGAGCTGGTCAACAAGGCCCTCTGATTCCTTTATTTCCGGCACGATTCTCCGCCCCGGCGAGGAATCGTGTTGGATGGCGGATACTCCCATGCAGCAGGCGCACTACCAGCTGATCATCATCGGAGGCGGACCAGCGGGACTGACCGCCGGTCTGTACGCCTCTCGTGGACGTTTACATGTTCTCCTCGTTGAAAAGGGCGCAACCGGCGGGCAGGTGATCACGACCGACTGGGTCGACAACTACCCCGGTTTTGTCGAGGGGATCGGCGGGTTCGACCTGATGGACAAAATGGCCTCCCACGCCGACCGGTTCGGTCTTCCCAAAAAAAACGCATCCGTCCAAGCCCTGGAGCTGGAAGAACCTATCAAAAAGGTCATCCTGGAAGACGGGAGCATCCTTACCGCCGACACAATCATCCTCTGCACCGGGGCCAAGCCGCAGCTGCTCAACATTCCGGGCGAGTACGAATTTACCGGCCGGGGCGTTGCCTACTGCGCCACCTGCGACGGCCCGTTCTACCGGGGTCAGGAGGTGGCGGTGATCGGCGGCGGCAATACCGCGCTCCAGGAAGCCCTGCATCTGACCAAATTCGCCGACAAGGTCACCATCATTCACCGTCGCGACGAACTGCGGGCCGCAAAAATCCTGCAAGAGAAGGCGCTTGCCGAGCCGAAAATCAACTTTCTATGGAATACGCAGGTGACCCAGATCAAAGGAACGCGCGACACCGGGGTTGAAGAACTGCGGCTGGAAAACGTTGACGGCAAAGAATCCAGCCTCATGGTCAGCGGCGTGTTTGTTTTCATCGGCATCGCGCCCAACAATGCCCTGTTTGCCTCCAGCTCGCTCAAGATGGATGCCAACGGTTTTCTGGTGACCGATGAAGAAATGGCCACCTCGATTCCGGGAGTGTTCGCAGCCGGCGATATCCGCAGCAAACACACCCGGCAAATCATCAATGCCGCGGGCGAAGGCGCCGTTGCCGAGCTGTCCGCCGAACGCTATCTCAGCGGCCAGATCCCCTCTCCGGCCGCATCCCCCTAATCGCACATCGCAGCCGACGAGGAAACCCGATCATGCTCACGCCCCGGTCTGTCGTCCCCCCCCGCGTTCTTCTGTTGATTCTTCTCTTGCTGCTCACACTGCCCCTGAGCGGCTGTTCGACCTTCAAAGGCATGTTCAGCAAGTTCACCATCGGCGAAGAGGAACAAGAGGAAGAAAAAACCGGCCCGGATGCCCTGCTCGTCGAGGGCATGGACGCCTACAATGTGGCCAAGTATGCAAAAGCCATCAAAAATTTCAAAATCATCCTCGATGAGTATCCCTTCAGCCGGGAGGCAATGCTGGCGGAGTTGAAGTCGGCCGACGCCCACTACTACGACAAGCAGTACCCCGAAGCCAAAGTGCTCTACAAGAGCTTCGAGGAACATTATCCCACCAACGAAGCCATCCCCTACGTTCTGTTCCAGATCGGGATGTGCGATTACCGACGGGCCGACCGCATCGACCGCGACGCCTCGGCGCCGAAAGAAGCGATCAAATCGTTTACACGCCTGCTCAACGCCTATCCCGACTCGCCCTACGCCAAGGACGCGAAGACCAAGCTTGAGGAGAGCAAGGAATTTCTCGTCAATCACGAGTACATGGTCGCCGTTTTTTACGTTCGGACAGAGCGTTACGACGAAGCCAAGCATCGTTTGCGCCATCTTTTAGCCGTGTACCCCGACTCCACCCTGGCACCCCAGGCCAAGGCGCTGCTGAACGCCCTCGAAGCGGGCAATCCTCCCTCATGGGGCCTGGGCAAATGGTTGCCGGAATTTATGATCAAGGCGCCGGAAGATCGGATGGCGGAAAAAGAGGCTGCCAAGGAGGCGGCCAAGGCCGCCCAAGAGACGCAGTAAAAAAGCAGTAAAAAACGAAACAAAGCAAGACAAGGCCCCGGAAGCAGTAATCTTCCGGGGCTTTTTGTTCTTGTCACCTTCTTGTCGCCTGTTTGCGAGATCCGTGCACTCAGACCCTGGTCCAGGATTGCGTCTTGAGCCAAGCCAGCATCTCTTCAACCGTTTTTCCGGTGGTATCAAGCAACAGGCAGTCCGGCTCGACTTCCGGGTCTGGTCGCTCGAAGGTGCGCAGCTGATGCTGGTAGATCTCCCAACGGCCATCCGAAACCGCTGCCGCATCGCGCAGGCGGAGGTCGAATCGACGGCGCGTCTCCTCTTCCGAACAGGTGCAGAACACTATCCCGCAACGCGCCCCGATCTGCCGCGCCAGAGCCCGGACAGCGTCCCTGTCCTGCCTCCGGGCGTACGAGCCGTCCAGCAGCACCAGGGACTCGCCCCGGTCCAGGTCTTCCCGGGCCCGTTCCAACATGGTCCGGTAGGTGAGCTCGCTTAAGCTCGCCGTATAAATCCCCTGGCCGACCGCATCGGGCCGCCGGTCAGTGGCTCGCAGTCCCACCAGCTCTTTCCGAACCCGGTCCGTGTTCCAATGGGGCGCTCCAGCCTGTGCCGCCCAGGCAGCAGCCAGCGTGGACTTGCCCGAGGCTGTCATCCCGCAGAACACGACCAGGGCGGGCGCGGCGGCATCCGCCTCCTTCGCGGAGGGCGAGTCAACGGGTCGCATATCGTTCGGCCAGACGAAAATAACGGGACGCGTTCTCGATGCAGGCGGCTCGCTCCTCTGGTGCCACCGCCGGATCTCCCGCGGTAAAAAGGCCGATCTTGCCCCGCACATAGGCGCGGTAGCATTTGTAGAAATCAAGCACCTCCACAAGCCCGGTATCAGCGCTGGCTGCCGTGAATCCGGCGATTAACCGCTTGGAAAACGCCTCCAGACCGTGAAAATCCAGATCCATGGCCAAAAAGGCCACATCAGCGGCCACATCGCTGTAGCGGAAGCGTTCGTTGAACTCGATACAATCGTAGATGTACACCTTGTCCGCCAGACAGATGTTGGCGGAATACAGATCGCCGTGGCAGTCGCGGATATACCCGCCCTCGATCCGTCGCTGGAAAATGTCTTCCTGTTCGAGAAAGCGGCGGGAAAATTCGCTGATGCGCTCGAACTGTTCCTGGCCCAGCGCCCCCTGGCCGATAAAGTCCCGTGTTTGCTCGAAATTCTCCAGCACATTCACAGCCACAGCCGCCGCCGTCCCGAAACCGTCGATAATGGCGTTACGCTCGGCCCGGCGATAAAATTCGGCCAGCACCTCGACCAGGGCGTCGATATGCGCGGCCTCAAGCTGACCCGCGCGGATCAAGTGCACCATCATTCGCTCTTCCGGCATGCGCACCATGCGCACCCCGTATTCCACAACCTCACCAGCCCCGTTCAGGGCAAAAGAACCGTCCGCCTCCCTGGTCACGGTCACCAGATCAAGGTAGATGTCCGGACACAGTCGCCGGTTCAGCAGAAGTTCCTGGTTGCAGCACGCCAAACGCTTTTCCAGGTCGGAAAAATCGAGAAAACCGAAATTCACCGGTTTCTTGAACTTGTAGACGAAATCTCCGGCAAGCAGGACCAGGGAAATATGGGTCTGCACCAACTGAATATCGGGCGCCGGATGGTTATAACAATCGGGCTTGAGCAGGGCCTGAACAAACGCAGGCAAGGTTGCATGGCTCATGAGGACGGCTCCTTTGCGGCATTGTGGCTTGGGTGACCAGAACGACCGCACCAGTCTACCAGAGCCGCCCTGTGGCGTAAACTGTTTACGCGGTTTCCCTCCCATGGTACATGTACGGCTTTCCGCATTCCCTCTCCCTGGCTGCCTCCATGACAGAAACACGCCTGCGCCAACTTCTTCGCCAGATCCGCTCCGGTACGCTCGACATCGAGCAGGCCGTGGAACAGCTCCGCCTCCCGCCGGTACAGGATCTGCCCTCTGCACAGCTGGATCTCCACCGGACCCTGCGTACCGGCATACCGGAAGCGGTGTTCGCCGAAGGCAAGACCGTCGACCAGCTGGTCGAGATTCTAACCGCCCTGCTGAGCGGTTCCGATGTGGTTCTGGCCACCCGGGTCTCCCCGGAGCAAGCCCGGCTCGTGCAAGAACGGGTTCCCGGACTGAGCCATCATCCGGCGGCGCGCATGCTCACCGGCAACGAGCACCATATTCCAAAACAGGGGGGCCGGGGCATCATCACCATTGTTTCCGCCGGCACCTCGGATATCCCGGTCGCCGAGGAGGCTGCAATCACGCTGCGATTTTTGGGGCACCGGCTGCACGCGCTGTACGATATGGGGGTCGCCGGCATCCACCGCATCCTCAACCATGCCGCCGACCTGCAGCAAAGCACGGCGGTGATCGTCGTCGCCGGCATGGAGGGCGCGTTGCCGTCGGTGGTGGCCGGCATCACCGCAGCTCCAGTGATCGCTGTTCCCACCAGCGTGGGGTACGGAACCGGTGTTGGCGGCTATGCGGCCCTTTTGGGCATGCTCAACAGCTGTGCCCCAGGTCTGGCGGTGGTCAATATCGACAACGGATTCGGGGCAGCCTGCATGGCCGCGGCAATCAACCGCGCCCCCTGACCCGCCTCCGCCCCTCTTTTGCCGGGAAAAACACGGCTGGTTGTTGCATCGTGCCGGTTATCGGCGTATATTCGTCTGATTTAGAATAACTCAGCGTTTTTCTTCCTTTTGCTTCCAGGATACCTTCATGAACACCAGTTTAAAGCTTCGAATCGGGCTTGTGATTTTCCTGCTCTTCTTTTCCGGCCTGGCCCTGCTCCCCACGTTCTATACCGACCTGCCGGACTGGTGGAAAAAATATCTGTCTCCGGGCGGTCTGAAACTCGGGCTGGACCTGCAAGGCGGCATGCACATTGTCTTGCAGGTCGATCTGGACAAGGCTGCGGAAAACTCCCTTGATTTGGCCGCCTCCGACTTCAAATCGGCCCTGGCGGCAAAGCAGATCAACGCGGTCCGGATGAAATCGGCCGACCCGAACACCGTGCTGTTCACCCTGCCCAACATCAGCGCCATCGACACCGTCAAGCAGATCCTCAAGGACAACTTTCCCAACCTGACCAGTAAGGTCGAGGCTGAAGCCGGCACCTTCCCCCGCATTACGCTGCAACTCAAAGCAGACGAAATCAGCTATATCCGGAAAAACGCGACCAACCAGTCCCTGGAGATCATCCGTAACCGCATCGACCAATTCGGCGTGGCCGAGCCCGTGGTGTTGCGGCAGGGCGAAGACCAGATCGTGGTGCAGCTGCCCGGGGTCAAGGATCCGGACCGGGCCATGGGGCTGATCGGCCAGACCGCCCAGCTGGAATTCAAACTGGCAGCCGACTCTCCGGGCTTTGATCTGGGACAGGCCATTAGCGAGGTGGTTGCGGCCGGCCAATGGCGAGAGGGCGACTCCCGCAAGCAGCTGCAGCTTGCCCTGCAAAGCCGCCTGCCCCAGGGCACGGAAATCTACTTCGAAAAAATAGTCGACCCGACCACCAAGGCCGAATCCAGGGTACCGATCCTGCTCCAGAGCCCGGTACTGATGACCGGAGAGATGGTCAAAAACGCGCAGGTCAGGGTGGGCGGCACCTTCAACGAGCCGTACGTCAGCCTGGATCTCACCGGTCACGGCGGCCAGGTGTTCGGCCAGATCACGGAAAAAAACGTTGGTCGGCGGCTGGCCATCATCCTCGACGACGTCGTTCGTTCGGCGCCGGTCATCCGGGAAAAAATCCTCGGCGGCAGTGCCCAGATCTCCGGCAACTTCACCCATGAAGAGGCCAGCGACCTGGCAATCGTCCTGCGCGTCGGCGCCCTGCCCGCTCCGGTCGATGTCATCCAGAACCTGACCGTCGGGGCCAGCCTGGGGCACGACTCCATCACCGACAGTCTGTACGCCGGACTGGCCGGGGCCATGCTGGTGTTGGCCTTCATGATCATTTTTTATCGACTCTCCGGCGTCATCGCCAACGTCGCGCTGGCCTTCAATATCCTCCTGCTCTTTGTCGGTCTGGCCATGATCGGCGCGACCCTGACCCTGCCCGGCATCGCGGGTATCATTTTGTCTGTTGGCATGAGCGTCGACGCCAACATCCTCATTTACGAACGCATGCGCGATGAATTCGCCCTGGGCAAGTCTCTGCGTGCCGGGGTGGACGGCGGTTTTGACAAGGCATTCTGGAGTATCGTCGACGGCCAGATCACCACCCTGATCACCGCCCTGGTTCTGTTCCTGTTCGGCACCGGGCCCATCAAGGGCTTTGCCGTGACCCTGACCCTGGGCATCATTTTCAACCTGGTGGCGGTGCTCTTCTTCTCCCGGCTGATCTTCGATACCCTGCTCAGTCGGAAATTGTTGAAGAAAATCAAATTCATGAAGCTCATCGGAAAAACGAATTTCGACTTCATGGGGCTTCGTAAAATCACCTTCTCCTTCTCCGGCCTTCTGGTGACCCTGGGCCTGGTTGCCTTTGTCTCGATCATTTTGGGCCGCGCCAACCTGGGCGTGGATTTCACCGGCGGCACCCTGTTGCAATACAAGGCCCAGGAGCCCTTTGCCCTGGAACAGGTCCGTACGCTCTTGCAGGAAAACGGCATCGACGGTGCCGACCTGCAACAGGTCACCAACGAGAACCGCCTGATCATCAAAATCAAGCAGGATGAGGAGACCATCGGCGACCAGAGCGACCAGATCTCCAAGCTGCTTGCCACCCAAATGGGCGACTCCGGCATGATGCTGGAAAGCAAATCGGAGATTGGCGCGTCGGTCTCCGCCGATCTCCGCAACAAGGCCATCACCTCGGCGCTGCTCTCCATTCTCGGGATCATTCTCTACCTGGCCTTCCGCTTCGATTTCCGTTTCGGCATCGCCGCCACCCTGGCCACCATCCACGACGTACTCGCGGTGCTGGGAATATGCTGGCTTACAAACAAGGAGTTCGACCTGCTGATCGTCAGCGCCCTGCTGACCCTGACCGGCTACTCGCTCAACGACACGGTCGTTATCTTCGACCGTATCCGGGAAAACATGCAGGGCGATGAAAAGGGCCCACAGATGTTCGCGTTGATCAACACCAGCATCAACCAGGTGCTGGCACGCTCCGCGATGACCGGTATCTGCGTTCTGTTCTGTCTGACCACGCTCTTTTTCTTCGGCAGCGCCACCCTGCGCGACTTCTCCTTCACCCTGCTGGTGGGCATGTTCGTCGCCTTCTACTCGTCCGTCTTTGTCGCCAGCCCGCTTCTGACCCTGAAATGCTTCAAACAGAACCGATGAACACCGATCTTCCCGAATACTTTCAGCCGACTACGGCCGACAGCCCATTGCGTTTTGCCTGTCATGCCGGTGTCCCCTGTTTCACCGAGTGTTGCCGGGAGCTGGATCTGGCCCTGACCCCCTATGATGTCCTGCGCCTAAAACGCCGGTTGGGCATCAGCTCTACCCGTTTTCTCGAAGACTACGTCATTATCGAGCTGATATCGGGCCAGGTCTTTCCTCTCTGTTATCTGACCATGGTCGATGACGACCGGGCCTCGTGCGTCTTTGTCGCCAAGCAGGGGTGCACGGTCTATACCGACCGGCCGAGCAGTTGCCGCACCTACCCGGTCGGGCGGGGAGCGAGCTGGAACAGGGACGACAACACGGTCCGCGAGTCGCTGGTTCTGCTGCGCGAACCTCACTGCCGCGGTTTTGCCGAATCGTCCCCCCTGGTAACCGTGCAGCAGTACCTGGCCACGCAGGAACTGGAGCCGTACAACCGCTATAACGACGCCCTGCTGCCGCTGCTCCAGCATCCGCTCGTGCAAAGCGGCGCATTCAAGCCGTCACGGAGTCAGCTCGATCAGTACATGCTCGCCCTCTACGACCTGGACCGGTTCCGCCGCGATATGAATGAGGGGCGTATCGTCCTCAACCGTCCCCTGAGCCCGGCCCAACTCAAGGGCCTGACCGGTGACGACGAAGAACTCCTGCTGCTGGCGATCTGTTGGCTGCGTGAGGTTTTGTTTGGTGAATGATTCCGCAGCCGGGCCGCTCCCGGCGCTGTCCACAGAACTCCCCATCGATGCCCGCCTGCTTGCGCGGTTACGGGCGATCAGCCGCAGTTTCTGTCTTGCCGAAGGGGGATCGCACGGCCCCGACCACAGCGAGCGGGTGCTGTACACCGCAACCCTTCTGGGCCGGAAGATGCACGCCCGGCTCGACCTGCTCGCCCCGGCAGCCCTGCTCCACGACATCGGCCGCCGCGAGGAAAGCGAGAGCAAGGGCAAAATCTGCCACGCACAACGGGGGGCGGAACTGGCCGCCCCGCTCCTGCATTCGCTTGGCTACGTGGAAGAAGATATTCTAGCCATCTGCCACTGTATCCGTAGTCATCGTTTTCGTCGGGGCGAGGAACCTGCGACCCTGGAGGCGCGGATCCTCTTCGATGCCGACAAGCTGGACTCCATCGGCGCCATCGGCATCGGCAGGGCCTTTCTTTTTGCCGGTCAGATCGGCGCCCGACTGCATAATCCGGATCTGGACCCGGCCCGTACCGCGCCGTATTCCCTGGAGGATACCGCCTACCGTGAATTCCGGGTCAAGATGTCGCGGGTGCGCGACCAGATGCTGACCACCCTGGGACGGCAGATGGCCGAGGAGCGCCACGAGTTCATGGAACGGTTCTTTGCCCAACTGACCAGGGAAACACGCTGTCTCTTCCCTGCCCCCACCACCCCCGAAACCCCATGCTGAAACTGGTGATTTTCGACTGCGACGGCGTCCTGTTCAGTTCCCTGGAAACCAACCGGGCCTACTACAACCACCTGCGCGCCGCCTTCGCCCTCCCCCCCATGGACGAGGAAGAACTGGCGTACGTGCATATCCACAACGTCGCCGATGCGGTCCGGCACATCTTCCGCAACGCTCCTCACATCGATCCACGGGAGATTGAGCGCTATCGACAAGAACTGGACTATGTCCCCTTCCTGCGCCACATGATCATGGAGCCGGGCTTGCTCGACTTTCTTCGCCTGATCAAGCCGCGTTACGCCACTGCCATTTCCACCAACCGGACCGACACCATGGATCTGCTGCTCGATTCCTTTGCCCTGCGCCCCTGGTTCGACATGGTGGTGACCGCGGCAACGGCGCCACGACCCAAACCGGCCCCCGACGGACTCTGGATGCTGCTCGACCATTTCCGGCTCACCCCCGCGGAGGCCATCTATATCGGTGACTCCATTATCGATCAGGAACACTGCGCCCAGGTGGGGGTCGATTTTATCGCCTTCAAAAATCCGGCGCTCACGGCCCGCTATCATGTCGACAACTTCCGGGCCATCATCTCGCTCCCACCCTTTCAGGAACTGACGGCATAACCCGCATTCCGCTCACCCCTTCGGTCCGGCTCCACGCGCCCTGCCGGCGAACATCGCCTTGTCCCGCCCCAGGGAATCGTTTACACTTTCAAGAGCTGTAGCAGCGCAAGCTCACGGCTGTATGACCGCGTCCGCGCATCCACACGACAAGCACGCACCAGCTGAAACCGGCAGTCCCTCTTCACGCTCCTTCACGCTCAATCCGTTATGCAGACAGATTCGCAACCCTTGGATGACGAATATCAACAGCTTCAGGAAATCCTTGAACTGTATCCGGCGATCTCTCTTCTTGAGTATCAAGAGCATCCGATCCGTTCCTACCGCATTGCATACGATCTGCGCGGCTACAGCCGGGATGAGAACGGGCAGGTTCAGATAGCCTCCCGCCATCTCGTACAGATCGACCTGCCGGACACCAGTCCCCAGACCGTGCCTGTTGCCCGGCCACTGACCCCGGTCTTCCATCCGGACGCCGGGCCGGACGGGCTCGGAATCGATGCGCAGTGGCGCGCAAAGCCTTCACTCGTCGAACTGGTGCTGCATATCGGAGAAATGCTGTGCGGTGCGCGCTACAGCCGGGACAAGGCGCTGGATGCCGAAGCGGCGCAGTGGTATCGGCAACATGAACAGGAACTGCCGCTGGACATCCTGACCATCGCGAGCATTGAAGAGCCAGCCGACGGGCCTGAGAAAAAACTCGTCGACGACGCTCTGGCCTCGCTGGATCTGGAAATGATCGAGCTGGATAGAGAGGAACAAGCGGCGCCCCCTGCATCGCAGGATTCCAGCCGGCAGCAACTCGACACGCTGCGGCGACTACTCGATGACCGCGCCATGTTCGCGGCCCGGGAACTCATCAGCTCTCTTTCCTCCTCCCCGGATCTGCAGATCGAACTACGCTACCTGACCCCCCAGGTCGAGCAGGCACTGGCCAAGGCGCAGCAGCTCCACCAGCTCGCCCATCAGCTCATGGAGATGGACCAGTACGAAGAGGCCTTCGAGATCGTCGAAATCCTGGTGGATACCGTTGCCGACGATCCCGAACTTCCCAACCTGCGCACCCAGATCCACAACGCCAGTCGCCGGTTTTCGGAGGCACCACTTCCCGCCGAGACCGCTTCGGCGACTCACGACGAGGCGCCCTCCCCGTCCGAGGCACCACCACCCGCCGAGCCACCCGTCGCTGACCCGGCGCCCGACTCCGAAGCAGAGGCAGCCCCCGCCGTCCCCACCACCGTGCCACGGCGCAGCAGACGGCGAGCAGTCGCGCTGGCCATCGCTCTTGTCCTTGGATTGGGCATCGCCACCGCCCTCCTCTCTGTGCGAGACCAGCGCGCCATTAATCAGATTCGGACCATGCAGGCGCAAGGCCGGGACCTGATCGAACAGATGGAGTTTACGAAGGCGCAGTCGCTGTTGCAAAGCGCCCGTGGAAAATCACAGACCCTGACCCTGCTCCGCTTTCGCCAAAACGAGCTGGTAGCGGATCTTGACCAGGTACTTGCTTCCAAAGCCCTGCAAGAAGGATTACAGGGCCGGGCCCTGTACCGGGGGACCTATATCGAGGTTGACCGCGCCAAGGCCCTGCGGGAGATTGATCGACTCGTCGAACAAGGACAAAAGAGCCTTGATCGCAACCAGCTTTCCGAGGCCCTTGCCCTCTACCGGCAGGCATTGGCCCTTGCCGATGCTCATCAAGACCTCAAGGAACAACAGACCTTGCGGGAAACGGTACAATCTCTGGAAATTCGGGACAGCCTTGCCCAGGCAGAGCAGGCCGATCGAGACAAGGACTGGGAAAAAGCGGCCGCTGCCTACCACAGGGCGCTCTCCCTGTCCGGAGACAGCGAGAAGACAGCCGCCACCGCGGAGATCACCAGCCGGATGACGGCCGCTTCCTTCCGCCGCGACCTGGACCAAGCCAAGAAGACCTTCCAGCAATCGCAGTGGGGGGAAACCATTCGCCTGCTGGAACAGGCGCAGGCCACTATCGCCGCCAATCCGGATGTGGTCACGGAACAGGAGCGCCACGACCTGGACGCGCTCCTGCTCAATGCCCGACTCTCGGCCCTGCTCGCCAATGCCCGCGCCGCCTATCAGCGCAAAGACTGGGATGCGGCGATCGATGCCTACCAAGAGGCGCTCAAACTCTTGTCGCCGCCATCAGGCGCGCAAACCATGCAGACGAAATCGGTTGAGCAGATTGAACAGACCTTGCTCATGATCCAGGTGACCCGGCTGCAAGAACAGATGCACATCGCGGAGCGCGAAGGCAAAACCGCCGCCATGCTCAGCCGGGGCAGGGAACTGCAACGACTGTTGCGTACCGGTCGCCATGCGGACGACCCTGAAATTACCGCGCTTCTCGCCGATATAACCGCGCAGCTCACTGCCCTGGAAAGCCGGGTCCAGCGTGAACAGCAGGAGCAGTGGCTCACGAAAAACTTTCAGCGGATTTTCCGCACCCACTACCCGACCTATAAAGGTTCGACCCTCTCCGAACCCCAGGTTCGCCTGCTGACCACCCACAAGGGCAAGGCCGTTTACAGCCTTTCCTGCACCGAACACAGCGGCGGCAGGAGCAGTCGGATCGAACTCCGCTATCAATTCGATCCGGCAACGAATACCTGGAGCGTCTTTCAGAAATAACCAGCGAGATCGATCAAATCAGAAACCTGAACTCTCCCTGGCCCAGCAGATTGTGCAGGTGGAGATAGCCCACCAGCCGACGCTGCTCGTCCACCACGGCCAGCACGGTAATTTCCCGTTGCTGCATCAGGCTGAGCGCGTCGGCGGCCATGACGTCTCCGGTAATGACCACCGGATCGTGCGTCATAATCTCGGCCAGGGACAGGGTGGAAAGTGTTTTTCCGGCCGACACGGTGCGACGAATATCGCCATCGGTGACAATGCCGCACAAAAGCCCGGCCTCGTCACGCACAAAGACCGCGCCGAGATTTTTCCGGTTCAGTTCGGCAATCGCTTCCGGAACCGTCGCCTGAAGACCGACCACCGGTATCGCCGCCCCGACCAGCATCACCTCGCGCACGGCAACCTTCAACCGCTCTCCCAGACTGCCGCCCGGATGGTTGCGGCGAAAATCCTCCGCCTGAAAATGCTTCCGCTTAATCAACACTACGGCCAGGGCATCGCCCAGAGCCAGGGTGGCCGTGGTCGAGGTGGTCGGCGCCAGTCCCAGCGGGCAGGCTTCGCGATGAATGGCGATGTGCAGGGTCACGGTGGCCCGCCGCGCCAAGGTCGAATCGGCGTTCCCGGTCATGGCGATGATCGGCACCTGTCGTTCCTCCAGACTGCCCAATAGCCGGTTGAGTTCCGCGGTTTCACCGGAATAGGAGATGGCAAGGATGACATCCGACGGCGCGACCATGCCCAGGTCGCCGTGCAGGGCCTCAACCGGGTGCATGAACTGTGAAGGGGTTCCGGTCGAATTGAGGGTTGCGGCTATTTTCTGACCGACCAATCCGGATTTTCCGATGCCGGTGATGACCAGACGGCCTGGACAGGCCATGATCAGGTCCACCGCGTGCTCAAACTCGGGGCCCAACCGGTCCCGCACGGCAAAGAGCCCTTCGGCCTCCACGGTCAGCACTTCTTTTGCCAAAGTCAAACTCACCACACGCTCCTTCTTTTCTCTGCCGACCTTGTGGCGGGTTCCTCCCCGCATCCAGGGCCGGTCTCCGGCACGAGGCACACCCCGAGAGCCCATACCCCAAATTTCCGACACGCGCAAGCGGATCTCCGCTCTATGCACGAGCGGTCTCTTTTTCATCGGGGACTTCATTCCGGGGACGGAGACGGCCGCCGATGACCGCATGTTCCCGGCCTTCACGATCACGAATCCGGTACAATCCCTGTTCGGACACCCCCAGACCAATCCCCTCCAGCACAACTGTCTCGGAAGTGTACAGCAGCTCTTTGCCCTGCAGATAGTCATGGATCTGCCACTGGCGCAGCAACTCCTCGGGTGCACGCTGCAAGAGAGCAACAGCCTCGTCAATGGCGAGAGCAAGCTCCTCCAGCAGGACATCCAGATCACACCGTGTCCCCAGACTATCGTAAAGCGTTGTGACCAGTCCCTGTATTTCTTCAGGGAAGTCCGTCACCGTGCTGTTGACATTGATGCCGACCCCGGCAATCACAATCGGCCCACTGGCCATCCGCTGCTCCGGCACCAACCCTTCACAGAGGATGCCGGCAACCTTCTTGGTGTCAAGGTACAGGTCATTGGGCCATTTAATCTGAGGGGCAAGCGCGTACAGATCTGCCAGCGTCTTCCGGCAGGCCAGGCCCACGGCCAGCGTCACGGTCGGCAAACGATCAAGGGGCATATCCGGCTGAAGAATCAGTGAACAGTACAGCCCGCCGGGCGGCGACGCAAAACTCCTGCCGCGCTGTCCTTTGCCGCCGCTCTGCTGTTCCGCCCGGATGATCGTTCCTGCAGGTTTGCCCGCCAAGGCCATGTGCCGGGCCACCTGGTTGGTCGATTCTGTCCGGGCAAGAGAAATCACCACGTTTCGCACCTATCGCTCCAAAAAAGAAAGCAGAGACTCATTCGGAGTCTCTGCTTTCTCAAAAGCCTGTCTTTGCAACAACGGCGGTTGGGAATTACTTCTCTTCGTTCTGGATACGATCCGGGCGTGCATACATGGTCGTCGAGCCGGAAGACCAGAACATCAACTCGCCTTCCGTTACCAACGCGTTGGCAACTTTTTTGATGTCACGTGGCTTGGCATCAGGATCACAGGTATAAAAATCTTTGATATACAACTGGGGTTTGGGAGAGGTCTTTGCCTTCTCAATGATCGCTTTTTTCAGTTCTTCTACGCTCAATGCCATAATGAACTCCTCAGACTGGTATCCGAAAAGCATGTGGCCAGCCCGCCTTGAGCTGGCCACATATGCCTTTCCCTTATTTTACTTGGTATAAGCGGCCGTGTGGCTCGTGTACTTAAATTGTGTCGTCGTCCGCCACGTGTCATAGGCCAACCGATAGTCGTCGATCGACTTCTCGGTAAAGGGCAGACCGGTTTTCTCAAAGAACTTCTCCCAACCGATCCGCTCTGCCCACTCGCCCACACGCTCATACTTGTAAGCATCTTTAGCGTATGCTTCGAGGATGTCGCGTACGCACTTGACAGTTTCCGGCCAGCGCGGCGTGTTGTTCGGCAAGAACGGCACAACCAACTTCGAGAATTTCGGCGCACTCCTGCTGTTGGAAACCTTACCGCCAACCAGGATCGCAATACCGTCACCTTCCGGGTCGGCCAGCGGCATCGCCGGACACATGGTGTAGCAGTTACCGCAGAACATACACCGCTCGGCAACGACCTTGACCGTCTTGACTTCTTGACCATCCACCATGGCCTTGTCGGGCCGGACAGCACCCAACGGACACGAGGCAATGGCCAGCGGGATCTCGCACACGCCGGTGATACGTTCGTTATCGATCATCGGCGGTTTCCGGTGAATACCAAGAATCGCGATATCGGACGCGTGAACGGCACCGCACATGTTCAGGCAGCAGGCCAGAGCAATGCGCACCTGTGCGGGCAGTTTCATGGAGCCGAAGTACTCGAACAGATCGTCCATGACGGCCTTGACCGGACCGGAGGCGTCCGTCGCCGGGGTGTGGCAGTGGATCCAGCCCTGGGTATGAACGATGTTGGTCACACAGGCACCGGTTCCA
This sequence comes from Desulfobulbus sp., assembly GCA_050952385.1. Classification (GTDB taxonomy): domain Bacteria; phylum Desulfobacterota; class Desulfobulbia; order Desulfobulbales; family Desulfobulbaceae; genus Desulfobulbus. The sequence goes on from JBMNKV010000001.1 coordinate 1,595,082, forward strand.
CCGATGGGGAACAGGTTGCCGTAGGACTTTATGGTCTCTTTCAGCGGTCCAACCTTGTCCTCGCTGTCAACCATGAATTCAATGTTGTTCCGGGTCGTAAAACGAAGGAACCCATCACAATGCTTGTCAGCGATATCGCAGGCATCCCGGACGTAGCTGACGCTCATCAGTCGCGGAGTACCGCAACGCACGGTGAATACCTTGGCGCCGCTTTCAGCAACATGAACCAGAACACCGGGCTCAAGGATCTGGTGGTACAGCCACTTGCCCTTGTTTTTCTTGATAACAGGCGGCAGGAAATCCCCATAGTAATGCGGCCCCAGGTCGGTGATCCGACCTTCCATAGGATTTTTAGGATCGTAACCCATTCTCTATCTCCTTAGTCAATAATTCCGTTAGAGTATATTCCGATACACCGGTTATCAGGCAGCATGCCGCTTTCTGAACTCAACGATGTCGCGATCCCAGCCACCGGGAACTTCCTCTTCCTTCCAGAAGACGTACGGATTGGAGCGCGGCTCTCTCACGTGCTGCGGCATGGGCTCAACTTCCATGATGCTCAGGAACGTGGGCAGACCGACACGCTGCATGGTCTCACCGACACGCTCACGGTTCTTGCCGACTTCCATCCACCAATCCCATATCTTCTCGATCAGATCGATCAGAGTACCGAACTCGTCATCCTTGCTGACGGTGACGAAGGGAATGACCAGGGTGGCGAACTGAGCGCCGTCGAGAATCGGGGCCTTCGCGCCGACACAAACGGAGGCGCCTTTTTCCACACCGGGACGCAGGGCGCGCGGCATGACGTTGATGCAATGCATGCAACGGGTACACTCGGAATCATCGATCTTCAGGGTGTCCCCTTCCATCCACATGCACTTGGTCGGGCAGAGATCGAGAACTTCCTTCTTGATGTCGAACTTGCCCCAGTCGCGTCCGGCATGGCCACCGGCGTTGACCGGATAGTCCGGATCGCCGGCGATGTATTTCTTCACCGCGTCCTGATCGATGCGGATATTGTCCTTCCAGGTGCCGATAACGGCAAAGTCGGAACGGGCAATAGCGGCAACACAGTCATTCGGGCAGCCGGAGAATTTGAATTTGAATTTGTACGGGAAGGCCGGACGATGGATCTCATCCTGATAGTGCTGGGTCAGGAAGTTACAGGCCTCCTGCGTATCATAGCAGGACCATTGGCAGCGGGACTCGCCCAGACAGCAGGAAGGGGTCCGCAGGTTGGAGCCGGAGCCGCCCAGATCCTGGCCCAGATCATGGGTCAGATCCCAGAACAACGGTTCCAGGTTTTCCGTCCGGGTGCCGAGGAAAATCATGTCGCCGGTGGAGCCGTGCATATTGGTCATGCCCGAACCGTACTTTTCCCACAGGGCCATCAGGGCGCGGAGATTCTCGGTGGAATAGTACATACCGGAGGGCTGCGCGATACGAAGCGTATGGAAGTGCTCAACGCCCGGGAACCGCTCGGGTACGTCGGAATAACGACCGACGATACCGCCGCCGTAACCGAATACGCCGACGATACCGCCATGCTTCCAGTGGGTGATCTTGTCCTCATAGGAAAGCTCAAGCTGACCCAGAATATCCCAACATTCAGGCTTGGTCTCTGCTTGTCTCTTGAGGTCAGTGACGAAACTCGGCCATGGACCTTTTTCTAGTTCGTCCAAGAGAGGCGTTTCATGCTTTGCCATCAGTATTCCTCCTAGAAATCATGTGGTTAAAAACTGCACTAGGGACTAGCCTGAACAGGATCAAGCATCAAGACAGGCGTGAACGTGCACCATAACTATGAATGCTCATTCAGAAACTGGAGCATAAACGTCCCCACATCCTTTGTCAACAAAAATTCATAACCCCGTATGGCCGCGAAAAAACGGCACACTGCTTCCCGCCCTCACAGCATCCCGGCCTTCTGCAGCAGGACCTGCTCGAGCCCTTCCAGGCCTGCATCCGCCTTGCCGGCCGCAAGAAGATCAAGCAATCGCGAGGCCAACACCTTGCCCAACTGCACGCCTTCCTGGTCAAACGAGTTGATATTCCAACAGAACCCCTGAAACGCAATTCGGTGCTCGTAGATCGCCAACAGCGCGCCCATGGTTCTGGCAGTCAGGCGCTCGGCCAAGAGCACCGAGCTGGGCCGGTTCCCGGCAAAACGGCGGCCCGGATTCTCATCCTCCTTGCCCTGGGCCAGGGCCAGGGACTGGGCCAGCATGTTGGCGACCAGCTTCTGCTGGGACGTGGTCCCCTGCACGACCAGGTCGCGTTCGTACTGGCTCCGGCGGAAACCGATGAATTCCACCGGAACGATCTCGGTGCCCTGATGGATGAGCTGATAGAAGGCATGCTGCCCATTGGTGCCGGGCTCGCCCCAGACGATCGGACCGGTTTGCCAGCCGACCGGCCGGCCCTGCCGGGTGACCGACTTGCCGTTGCTTTCCATGTCACACTGTTGCAGATGGGCGGGAAAGCGGGACAGCGCCTGACTGTACGGCAGTACCGCCTGGGTGGCGCAGCCGAGAAAGTTATGGTTCCAGATGCCCAACAGGGCGAGCAGCAGCGGGATGTTGGCGCGAATCGAACGTTCCTCGGCCGCCACATCGACCTCGTGCGCCCCGGCCAGCAGCTCCATGATCGCCGGATACCCCAGGGCAAACCCCAGCGTCACCAGCCCCACCATGGAGGTTGCCGAGTAACGGCCGCCGATGGAATCGTACATGTAAAACGAGGCCAGGTAGCGGGACTGGTCATCCATCGGGCTCCCCTCCCCGGTCACGGCGACCAGGTGCCGGGCCGGATCAAGCCCGGCCTGGCGCAGGGAACTGCGAACCAGCTCCTCGTTGGTCAGGGTCTCCAGGGTTGTGCCGCTCTTGGACACGATATTGAACAGGGTGCGCGACAGATCGAGATACCGCAGCACGGCGGCAGTATCGTCCGGGTCGACGTTGGCGATGAACCGGGCCGAACGTCCCGGACGGCAGTACCGCTCCAGGGCAAGATACAGGGCCCGCGGCCCCAGATCAGAACCGCCGATCCCCACCTGGACCATGGTGGTAAAGGGCTGGCCCTGGGCGTTCACGATCTTGCCGTCGTCCAGATCGGCAAGAAACGTCCGCAGCTTTTCAAGCTGGGCCCTGGAGCGACCGGCAATCTCCGGCTCACGGGGCGATTCCGTAAAAACATCACGGCAGGCGGTATGTAGCACCTGCCGATTTTCGCTGGCAAAGCCTTCGATCCGGTTCAACACCGCCCCTTCCTTCATGGCGATAAAGGCGTCGACCAAAAGCGCCTCGTCGGCCAGTTGCTGCAAGGCGTCCAGCACCTCGTCTGTGATTCGCTGCGTACCGTACAGCAGGTCAAAACCGCAAGACGAGGTCTGATACGCGGCCAGTCGCTCTTTGGTCAAGCCGTCCGGCGCGGTCAAATCATGCGGTGCACGAGCCAGCTCCGTGAGCCGCTCCACTGCCTTATGGGTCGTAAAATCCTGGAGCTGCATGGTCACCTCCTTGTAGTTAAACCGAATATACCGCGGCCCGCTCACGCAGGGCGCGGATGACGGGTTGATACTCGTGCTGTCCGTAAATCGCGGAACCCGCCACGAAAATATTGGCCCCGGCCTCGGCTACCCGGGCGATGGTGTCCGGCCCAATGCCGCCGTCGACCTCGATACCCGCCGCCGGGTTAACGGCATCGAGCAATCGTCGCAACCTGCGCACCTTCTCGACGGAAGACTCGATGAACGACTGCCCGCCGAATCCGGGGTTGACGCTCATCAGCATCACCCAATCCACCTCGGCAAGAATATGGTCCAGGGTGGAGAGCGAGGTGGCCGGATTGAGGACCGCGCCGGCCTTTTTCCCCTGCGCCCTGATATAACTCAGGGTGCGATGCAGATGGGTGCAGGCTTCGACATGGACGCTCACCCAGTCGGCCCCGGCATCGATGAATTCCTGCAGGTAGCGGTCAGGCTCGCTGATCATCAGGTGGACATCGATGGGCAGCCGGGTCACCCGGCGTACCGCCCGCACGATCAGGGGGCCGATGGTGATATTGGGGACAAAATGCCCATCCATGACATCAACGTGAATCACGTCCGCGCCCGCGGCTTCCACAGCCCGCACCTCTTCCCCCAGACGGGAAAAATCGGCGGACAGGATAGAGGGCGCGATCAGCAGGGAGCGCATGGCAACCATCTCCTTGTTGGCAGAAAAGCAGAAAAAGCAGGAAAACACGCGGGGCCGCTGTCAAAAACCAGCCTGCACTATATACCGGAAGAGACGGGAAAAAAACTTTTTTCAGGAAGGGAGGCGCGAAGAATCAGGTCGGCAAGCAGCGCTCGTAGAGCTGGCCCGGCAGTTGGCGGACCAGCCCGCGCAGTTCCAGTTGCAGGAGCAGGGGATGGAGCTCGGCCGGCGCCAGTCCGCTTGCGCGGGACAGGGCGTCGATGTCGGCGGGATAGATATCAAGGCATTCGAGCAGTTGCCGCTCCTGCTCCGGCAAGGTCTCGGCCGGAGGAGCGGTCGTCTCGGGCGCGCTGGTCGGGAGGCGTCCTTCCCACGAAAGCGCGTCAAGCACCTCGGCGGCTGATTGTACCAGGTGCGCGCCCAGTTGAATCAGGCGGTGCGTTCCGCCACTTTTGGGCGAGTCGACGCGGCCGGGCACGGCGCAGATCTCCCGGCCCTGGTCCAGGGCCAGCCGGGCGGTGATCAGCGAGCCCGAGCGGACGCTCGCCTCAACCACCACCACCCCGGCGCACAGGCCGCTGATGATCCGGTTGCGAGCCGGAAAACGAAACGGTTCGGGCGAGGTGCCCAGTGGATATTCGGAGAGCAGCAGACCGCGCTCCGCAAGCGTCCGGAACAGTGCCTCGTGGCTGCGCGGATAGACCACATCCACCCCGCACCCCAAAACCGCCACGGTCGCACCCTTGGCATCGAGCGCGCCCCGATGGGCCTCGGCATCGATGCCGTAGGCCGCGCCGGAAACAACGACCACGCCCTCGGCCGCCAGATCCGCGGCCAGCCGGAAGGCGCATCGGCGGCCATATTCGGAAGCAGCCCGGGAACCGACAACCGCCACGCCAGGCCGCGCCAGCAGCGAGCAATCGCCGCGACCGAACAGTGTGACCGGCGGGTCCGGGATATGGCGCAAGAGGAAGGGATAGTCCGGATCGGACAGGGTCAGGAGAAAACCGCCCAGCTGCTCCAGCCGCTCCAGTTCGGAGACGGCCCGCTGCCGGGCGTGGTCAATCCGGTGCCGGTCGGACAGGATCGCCATCAGGCGGGGACCGATGCCCGCGACCTCCGGAATTCCGCCCGGTCGCAGCACCGCGCCGGGAGAACCGGCCGCCTGAACCAGACGGTTCAGCAGGATGCACCCCAGTCCCGGCAGGAAGGAGAGAGTCAGCCAGTCCTCGGCATCCGGCGCACAGGAGGGCGGAGGCGTCATTCCTCGATAAAGGCCTGCAATTCCTGGCTCCGTGCCGGGTGACGCAGCTTTTTCAGGGCCTGGGCCTCGATCTGGCGAATCCGCTCCCGGGTCACGGAGAAGCATTGGCCCACCTCTTCCAGGGTGTGATCGCAGCCGATCTCGATGCCGTAGCGCATCCGCAACACCTTTTCCTCACGCGGGGTCAACGACCCCATGACCTTGCACAGGCAGCGCTTGAGGCTTTCCGTCACCGAATAGTCCTGCGGGTCGGGATGGGTGTTGTTTTCGATAAAGTCGCTCAGCAGGGTATCTTCCTCCTCGTTGACCGGGGAATCGAGCGAAATCGCGTCCTTGGCGGTCTTCAGCGCGATCTCCACCTTCTCCACATCGGTTTCCAGCTGCTCGGCCATCTCTTCCGGCGTTGGTTCCCGACTTTCAATGCGCTGGAAATCCTTGGAGAAGCGGAGCATCCGGTTGATGGTCTCGATCATGTGCACCGGCAGGCGAATGGTGCGGCCCTGATCGGCAATCCCCCGGGTCACGGCCTGGCGAATCCACCAGGTCGCATAGGTGGAAAACTTGTAGCCCCGCTTGTAATCATACTTTTCCACGGCCTTCATCAGCCCGATATTGCCTTCCTGAATCAGGTCGGGCAGTTGCATGCCGCGGTTCAAAAACTTTTTGGCCACGGAAATCACCAGCCGCAGGTTGGAGCGCACCAGGGTTTCCTTGGCCTGACGGGTGGTTTCCCGACCCATCTCGATCTCTTGCTGGAGCTCGACAAAGGCCGGCCACGAGATGCCGATGGTCTCGGCCAGCTCCAGGGTGACCCGACGCTCGACCTCGCTGGGCGACTCACCCTCGCCCTGATGCTGCCGGGCCGCATACAACAGTTCCTGCTGCCGGGCGACCACCCGCACCTTGTTGAATTTCTGCGCCAGCTCCTTGACCGCGTCGGCAACCGACATGATCCCCTTGGAACAGAGACGATACTCCCGGAACAGGTCGGCAATCTCCCGCCCCACCGCCAGAATGTCGGCCACCAGCTCCTGTTCCCGCGCCGTGTCGCCGGCGCATCCCTTGAGTTCCTCGAACAGCTGCCGCCGCTGGTCGTCCAGCGCGTTGGCCTTTTCGATATGATCAAGAAGATTGTCGCGCACCCGGGCAATCTCCTTCTCGTCGTCGGACAGTCCGCGGATCACCGAACCAAGACGCACGGAGCCGCGCAGCAGGTTCTCGGCAAGGTCGTTCAGCGCGGTCACACCCAGGGTCAGACGGAGTATGGCGGTCTGAATCCGGGTTTCCCCCTCCTCCATCATCCTGGCCAGCTCGATCTCTTCCTCATGCTTCAAAAGCTGCTGGTTGCCCATCTCCCGGAGGTAGAGATTCATCGGATCATCGCTGGAGCCGGTCCCGCGACGATCACCGCTCCGCCGGTCCATGCCTATGCGGCGGTCCTGGGAGGAACGGCGCTCTATGTTGTTGCGAATCGCCCAGTCCTCCTCGTCCTCGCCGTAAGGATTGTCGTTCCATTCCGACGATTTTCGAGCGCCCCGGTAGCCGCTTTCCTCCATATCATCATCGCGCAGGAATTCATCATCGTACGCAGCAACCATCTCTCCTCCTCGAACAAGACCGACCAAAAATTGTCAACGGAAACAATACGGCTCTCTCTTCGTATCGGTTGTGTCCAGACAAAAAATGAGACGTTTCTTGACCCAATCGACATACCTCGGCAAAAAAGTTACAATTTTTCCATCTTTTTTCAACAAGTTAAATCAAGGGCTCCGTTTTTTTCCCTGCAAATCCATCTTCTGCCTGAGCAAATCCGTGACCCGGTCGAAATCGCCCTCCCGCTCCGCCAGCACAATCTGCTCCTGCAGGGCCGCGCTTTGCCGGCGCAGCACCTCGCGCCGCAGCCAGGCGGCCAGGGTCTCGCTCATCCGGCGCGCACCTTCGGGATCCGGTATCTGCACCAAGGTCCGGCCCCGGGTCAACAGGCCCACGATGTAGGCCTGCGCCTCCTCGTCGTCCAGCCGGTCGAGAAGCGCTTCCGGGCTGTCCGCGCCCTCAATAAAGGGCTCCACCTGATCGAGCAGGCGCAGCGCCGCCGGGTGCCGGAGCACCTCCCGCAGACCGGCATCGCTGAGCACGGCATGGTATTCCGGATACAAAAACAGAAAATCGAGCACTGTTTTTTCCTGCCGCGACATCTCGGCTTCCGGAGCAACAGCGGGAACAACCGGAGATTCCCGCCGCACGCGCCGGGGGCGGCTGCGGAAATAGTCCGGCCCAAGGCCCAGTTTGGCACCGAAATGGGATGCCATCAGGGCCCGCTGCTCCGCATCCGCTGCCGCGTCCAAAAGGGGTTTGAGCTCGCCCACGATCCGATTCTTGCCCGCCAGGGTGAGCCCATGTTCCCGGACCAGGCTGTCAAACAGAAACTCGGCCAGGGGACGGGCCCGTTCAACCAGGCCCTGAACGCCCTCCGCGCCCTCGGCCCGCACAAAACTGTCGGGATCGTGCCCTTCGGGGAGCAGGGCCACCCGGGCCTCCATCTGCTCGGCCAAGAAAAAGGGCACGCTGCGCATGGCCGCCTTCCGGCCCGCTGTGTCGGCATCGAACAGCACAACTGCCTCGTCGCAGAAACCGCGCAGGGACTGGATATGCCGACGGGTGAGCGCGGTGCCCAGCGGCGCGACCACGTTGTCCACCCCGTGCACCGCCAGGAGCAGAAGGTCGAAATTGCCCTCGACCACCAGAACGCGCCGGGCCTTGCGGATCGCCTCCCGGTGCGGATGCAGGCCGAACAGCAGCCGACTCTTGTCGAAGATCGGGCTCTCCGGCGAATTCATGTACTTGGGCTTGCCGTCATCGAGAATGCGACCGCCAAAGCCGGCCACCCGACCGGTCAGATCGAGAAGCGGAAACATAATGCGGGAACGGAAACGGTCATAGAGGCCGCCCCGATCGTTGCGCCCGGTCAGGCCCACGGTCAGCAGCACATCCGAAGGCATTCCGGCCGCCAACAGCTGATCGGTCAGCCAGCTCCAGCCCGCCTGCTCGGGCGACGGCGCGCAGCCCAGCCGATACCGGTCGACAGCCGTCCGGGGCACACCGCGCCCCTCCAGGTAGCGGCGGGCGACCTGCCCCTGCCGGGGATGATGCAAACATTCCTGGAACAGGCGGGTCGCCATTTCTCCGGCCTCGTACAGCAGTTCCCGCCGCCGCAGCTGCTCGCGCTCCTTCTCGCTCAGCTGTCGTTCCGGCAGGGCGATCCCGGTGCGTTTGGCCAGAAATTGCAGGGCCTCGGGAAACTCCATGTGATGGTACTTCATCACAAAGGCAAAGACATCCCCATGTTCGCCGCACCCGAAGCAGTGAAAAAAACGCCCCTGCGGATTGACCGAAAACGAGGGCGTCTTTTCCGAGTGAAAGGGACAGAGTCCGGTCAAGCGGCTGCCCGTCCGCCGCAGCTGCACACACTCGCCGATGACCTGCGCGATATCCGCGGCCTCCCGAATCCGCTCCTTGGCCTCATCACGGGAAAGCAAAATACTCATGCCTTCTCCAGCCTGTCCCGCCCCTGTCGGCAAGACGTTTTCTCATTGTTTTTTTCCATTTTTCGTACAAGATAGCATGCAAGCACATGCCCATCCGCCAACATGTCCCGCTTCCCCCACCCATGAGGTGCGCACAATGAACAATTTGGATGCGATTCTGGCCCTGGAAATAAAAAAAGAACTGGCTGACAGCTACTTCGGCTTCCGAAAAATGATCGAGGAGGACGGCCAGTACTATAACGAACAGATCATCGAGGCGCTTCGGCAACTGGAAAGCAAGGTCGGTTTCGACCTGGTTCGGCTTTACATCCTTCTGGGCACGGAGGAGGCGGCCCGCGAGTTTGCCCGCATAACCGGGCTGCGCGACAGCTACTTCCTCGACCCCCACCTGCTCCGCTCGCCGACAATCCGTTCCCGGCTGTTTAAGAACCAGTCCAGCCACGGTTTCACCCAGCGCGGGCGCTTCCACAACCTGTTTTTCACCATCTACAATCGTTTGCAGGAGGAACTTGCGCAGTATCGCGCGGAGCTGGACCGTCTCGCCGGCGAGAGACGCGATATTGCCGAAGAGATCGAGGTCTTCCGACGCAAACACGATCTTGGCTCGATGATGGGGCTCATGCGGCGGATAGACGGCGACGCGCAGCCGGGCCACATTGCCGGAGGGGCCACGCCCCTCGGATCCGGCGGCGAGCTCGAAGATAAAATGCGCCTTGAACCGCCCCCGGAGGCCCACAACCTGCTGCCCGACATTTCCGACCTGCCGCCGCTGAAAACCTGCAAGAGCGCCCTGACCCGCCTGCTCGACAAGGTGTACGCGGCGCAGGGCGAACCGGATGTCCGGACCTACGGACAGCTGAAAACCGGTTAACCCCCCTGCACCCAGTCTTGGAGCCGGTGCACCCCGTACACGCAGCCCGGGGGCCGGGTCACCTCGGAGGAGCCCAGCAGATCCATGCCCCGGTACATCACCGAGACCGGATTGTCCACGGAACTGACGATCACGATGATATGCTCGTGCTCGGCGGTGAAACGCAGGCCCGAGTTGTAGCGCGCGCCGCGGGCCAAATCCTCGCCGCTGAACGAACGGCCGTCGAGCAGACAGGCAAAGCCGTGCAGGTGCAGGTCCGCACCGATATGGAGGGCGCCGTCCACCCTGGTCAGTGATTTGGTCAGATTCAGCATGTGCGGCAGGAGCAAATTGATCGGCGGCGACAGCACCTGGCCGGAGAGCCGGAGCGGGGTCGGGTTGCAGTCCACCACAATCGTGGCCCCATACTTGCGAGTGCGGACATGGTGCACCAGGCTGCTGACGATCTTAAACAGATAGTGGCGCACGTTCTCATCCAGGTCGATTTCCAGCAACAACTCTTCAAGATGGACCAGATTGGCCTGGTAGGTGGTCGATCCGAACCGTCCGTCCGTGAAACTGCAAATCTTCCGCCGGTTGATGCTGAGGAAACCGTACTGTCCGGCAAATTCGGCGCACAGGGAAAACCGGGGCAGGCGGCGGTCGCTACAGATCCCTAAAATGACGCGGCCGTCGCTCACCAGGTAGCGGCTGGACTGCTCCACGGTCTGCAACAGCTTGCGGACATGCTTGATGTGCGCCAGCCGGGGTTGTTCCTGATCGCGGAAGTGGACGAGAAAATCGAGCTGGTCTTGTTGCGACGGATCGATCACCAGCAGCTTGCCCTTGGCCCAGGCCCTCTCCTCCCTGGTTTCGGAAATCAGCAGCATCGCTTCGAGCACCGGGTAGATGCGCACCGGACTGTCCCAGCCCAGCAAGACATTCATCTGGTCGATGATGTAGTCGCGCACCGCATGCAGGCCGTACTCCTTGAGGAAACGTCCGGAAATGCCGGTGTACAGGCTCTCGCCGTTGGCAATGTCCTGGGCGAACAGCCAGGCCGCGTGTTCGAGCCAGCACAGGGTCGGCCCCCGGGAACAGAGATCAGGATGCTGCTCGGTGAACCACTGCTGGAAAAAAACCGCTCCCGAACAACCGCCGTAGGAAAGTAGTCCGGTCAACCCCGGATCCCGCGTGGGCGACAGCGTGGTGAAGGCGTGCGGACCAATGGACGCAGCGCCTTGCCGCCAGGAGGTATCTTCCAGAAACAGCTTCCTGAAAATCGGCTCGTGTCCCCGAAGCAGATTCTGGGGATCGCAGAGCAACAGGGGTGAGTCCGGCCGCAGGGCAAAGACGAGGGCCGCCCTGCTCCGCCCGGAAAAATGGGTCAGGCCATCGCTCAATCCGGCCAGCAGTTCGCTGACGCAGCGGCGGACAAAGGTGGGTGATCGATGATCGCTCATAGAACAGGCGTGAAAAGTCGGAACAGGGGACGAATGCTTGCGGAAAAACAACCAATCACAGCCAAGATACAAAGAGCCTCAAGTCCAGTCAAGACGATTCCCCGGAAGCGGCCGCCGCCCGGCAGCGACGAAAAAGCGCTTGGCCCGGCAGCGGTTCCCGCCTATCATGGCCGAACCGTTTCCGCCCGCCCCCGACAAAATCCCGTTTGGCCGGTCGAGGCAGGGCACAGCCGCAAGGAAAACCCCATGGACGATCTTCTCGCCGCAGCCCTGGTCAACATCACCACCACACAGGACGGCAACGCCGAATACAGCGAGGCCTTTGAACGCGCCTTTGAACTGACCCGGGCCTATGCGGGCTCCACCAATGCCCAGGCTTCGGCCATTCCCAGCCTGTTTGAGCGGTTGTTCGAACTGTTCATGACCGGCAGGGTCAAGAACTAACGATCGGTCGCCGGATGCGGGCCGGGTCGGGACAGGCAGCGTTGCAGCTCCTGCAAGTCCTGCCAGGCCGCCCTCTTCATCGCCTCCCGGCGGAGGAGGAAGCGCGGGTGATAGGTCGTCATGACCGGCAGGTGGTTCAGCGGGCGCGGCAGCGGACAACACAACCTGCCCCGGAGCCGGGAAACCGGTTCCCTTGAGGCCAGCACCACCCGGCCCGCCAGCTCACCCATGAGCAGAAGCGCCTTCGGCCGCACCAGCGCGATCTCCTGCAGCAGGTGCTCCAGACATGCGCGCCCGCAGCCGATATCCGGCGGGACGGCGACATCGGCCGGGATGCACTTGCACAGGTTGCTCACATACACCGTCTCCGGCCCCAGGCCGATGGCGCGCATCATGTTCCAGAGCAACACATCCTCTTCAGGGCCGAAAAGAACCGGTTTTGCCCCGACCTGCCGGGCCCAGTCGCCGACCACCATCAACGCCGCGCCCAAAGGGCCGCTCCCCGCGCAACGGGCCAAGGCAGCGGCCGCCAGCGGACACCGGGTACAACCGGCAACAGCGCGCTCCAGTTCCTCCGGCTGCAAGGCGACATCTACCCGTCCGGGTACAGCCTCAGACGGCGACGGCGCGGCGGACGGAGCCGAAACATCGGTCGGATCGTGCAAGGAAGCCTGCGCGGCAGCCCCCCCGAACCGCTCGCCCCATCGGTGCAGGTCCGGACATCCGGGATAATGGCTGATGCCCAGGGCCTGATGGACCCGGACCAGGTCACGGAGCCGCAGTGCCAGCTCTGCAAGCGCCTCCAGCGAGACCGCCCGCCGTTCCCCGCGGGAAGTATCCGCGGCCAGCCCCTCGCCGGTGCGGACAGTGCGGACGCTCACTTCTTTTCCTCCTTCCGGCCCCGGTCGAAGTCAAAAACCATCTCGTCTTTTTTCAGCAACCCGTGCGTCTTCCGCGCCACCTCTTCCAAGTAGGCGTCATCGGAGCGCAACCGCTTGACATCCTGCCCTATCCGCTCGTTTTCCCTGGCCAGCCTGCTGTTCTCCTCTTTCAGGGCGGCAATCTCCTGGCGCAGGGCCCTGTACTCCATCAGCCCCCGGTTCGGGGCGAACAGGACCCACGCCGTCACCAAAACGGCGAGCACCACCCCGGCGGTCCACAGCAGCTTCTTTTCGCGCTGCCGATCACGCTGTTTTCGTGTCGCATCCATGGTTCACTCCCTGTCGGTACGCTCCGTTTCGGAGCCTGTAGCCGCATCCCTTATCGTGCCGGTCTTGTCGCCGGCCTTGTCGCCAGTCCTGGCCGGAGCTTCCGGCCGGCGCTCGGTCCGGATAAAACCGGTCAAAAGAATACCCGCCTCATATAACAGATACAGCGGACAGCCCATCAGCGCCATGTTGACCACGTCCGGAGTCGGGGTCAAAAGGGCTGCGAGAATCGCGATCACCAACACCGCATACCGCCGGTTCCGGATAAAAAGCTCCCTCGACACCAGCCCGGTCTGGACGCTAAAGATCATGAAAACCGGTAACTCGAAGATCAGACCGAAGGCGAGCACAAACAGGGTGGTGAAGTTGACGAACCTAGTCACCGAGATCATGGCCTGCACATCCTGGGTCTGAAACCCGAGCAAAAAACGGATGCCAAAGGGCAGGGTCACCAGATAACAAAAGATCGTGCCCGCGTAAAACAGGAGGCAGGTCGACAGCACATACCAGAACAGCCGGGAACCGGTCACGCCGAAGGGCTTGCCCGCAGCCTTCCAGAACACGTACATGCACAGGGGCGCCAGCAGGTAGAGGGCGGCAAAGAAGGCGAGCTTCACATGGGCGAGAAAGGGTCCGGCCACGGAAAAAAAATACAGTTCCTCGCCCAGATGCCCCTGCATGACCGTCAGGATGTCGCTGGAGCACACAAACAGCACCGCCGTCAGCGCCACGATTGAGAGGATCAGCCATTTCAGGGTGGCGCGGAGCTGCAAGACAAAAATTGCCAGGGGCCGGAGACGTTCTTCCATGGAGTGCGGACAAAGGGGAGGGACCGGGAGATGATTGCGCGAGGGAGAAAATTAGCAAAACACCGGAGGAAAAGCAATTGAATAGCCGTTGCGTTTCCCGGGAACCCGTGCTACAAGCCGGAAAGTCCGCCGCAACAGCGCGGCCGGATCCCAATCGCGCCCCGACCCGGCGGCGCATCTTCGCTCATCCCACACCGCTCTAGACCATGCTTGAATTACGCTTTGTCAGGGAACACCTGGACCTGGTCCGGGAAAAATGTCTGCTCAGAAAAACCGATCCGGAACTGATCGACCGCTTCGCCGCCACCGACCAGCGCCGCCTGGACACCCTGTCCGAGGCCGAGGCCCTGAAAAACCGGCGCAACACGGTCTCCAAAACCATTGCCACGCTCAAGCAGGGCGGCAGGCACGACGAGGCCGAACCGCTGATTCGCGAGATGCGTGAGGTTTCCGAACGGATCAAGGAGCTGGACGCGGCCCTGACCGAGATCGAGGCAGAGGTCGGCGAGCTGATCCTCTCCATTCCCAACCTCTGCGCCGACTCCACCCCGCAGGGCGACGGAGAAGAGGACAATGTCGAGGTGCGCCGCTGGGGCGCGCTGCCCGAGTTCGACTTCCCCCCTCTTGCCCACTGGGATATCGGGGAACGCATGGGCATCCTCGATTTCGATACCGCTGCCCGGCTTGCAGGCGCGCGGTTCGCCCTGCTCCGGGGGTTCGGCGCCCGGCTCTCCCGGGCCCTGATCAACTTTTTCCTCGACCTGCACACCCAGCGCCACGGCTACACCGAACTCTTACCGCCCTTTCTGGTCAACTCCGCGACCATGACCGGCACCGGCCAGTTGCCCAAATTCAAGGAGGACCTGTTCCGCATCGAAGGGTGGGACCTGTGGCTGATCCCCACCGCCGAGGTGCCGGTGACCAACATCCATGCCGGAACCACCCTCGACGGCGCGGACCTGCCCCTGAAGTACGCGGCCTACACCCCCTGCTTCCGCTCGGAGGCGGGCTCCTACGGCAAGGACACCCGCGGCCTGATCCGCCAGCATCAGTTCGAAAAGGTCGAGCTGGTCAAGTTCACCACCCCGGAAACCTCCTGGGAGGAACTGGACAGCCTAGTGGCCGACGCCGAAGAGGTGCTTCAGCTTCTGGAACTTCCCTACCGGGTGATCGATCTGTGTACCGCCGACCTGGGCTTCTCCGCGGCCAAGACCTACGACATCGAAGTGTGGCTGCCGGGCCAGAACCGCTACCGCGAGATATCCTCCTGCTCCAACTTCCTCGACTTCCAGGCCCGACGGGCGGGCATCCGCTACCGTCACGGGGGTGAGAAGAAAAGCAGCCTGGTCCACACCCTCAACGGGTCGGGGCTGGCCGTGGGCCGAACCCTGGTGGCCATTTTAGAGAACTACCAGCAGGCCGACGGCTCGGTCCGGCTGCCCGCGGTGCTGGAACCCTACTTCAACAACCGGTTCTAGGACGCCGCCAACCGGTTCCGGGCCGCGTTCGCCCATACCGCTCATGCCGGGCGCTCCAGGGCCAGCTCGATCAGCCGGTCCAGCAGCCCGGCAAAGGAGAGGCCCGTGGCTGCCGCGGCTTGCGGCAGGAGGCTGGTGGGGGTCATGCCGGGAATGGTGTTGGTTTCCAGCAGATAGAGACCGTCATCGGCCAGAATCATGTCGGTGCGGCTGTATCCCCGCAGTTGCAGGCAACGATGGGCCCGCACCGCATAGTCCTGGGCCGTACGACGCACGGCATCGTCCACCTCGGCCGGGCAGATCTCCCGGCTCGCTCCCGGCTGATACTTGGCCTCGTAATCGAAAAAGGCAAACCGGTCGTCCGGAATGATCTCGACCAGCGGCAGGGCCTGGGGCTCGCTGTTGCCCAAGACGCCGACAGTGAGCTCCCGTCCCCTGATATAGGCCTCGACCATGACCTGGTTGTCGTGGCGCAGGGCCAGCTCCAGCGCCGGGGCCAGTTCCCCGGCCTCGCGGACAATCGACATGCCGATGGACGACCCCTGGCGCACCGGCTTGACCACGCAGGGCAGGCCGACGTTCCGAAGTACCCGCTTGGGATCGCGCACATCTTCCGGCGCGACCATGGTCCAGCGGGCAATTGGCAGGCCCTCGAGCCGGTAGAGCACCTTGGCCAGGTTCTTGTCCATGGCCAGGGCGCTGCCCAAAACCCCGGCCCCCTGGTACGGGATGCCGAGCAGGTCCAGGAAGCCCTGAATGGTGCCATCCTCGCCGTGGATGCCGTGCAACAAAATGAAGGCAACATCGATACGTCCGGCATCGCTTGCGATGCGGGCCAGATCCACGGCCGGATCGTAGCGGACCACCTCGTACCGCTCCGGGTCCAGTGTCCGGGCCACGCCTTCAGCGCCGCGCAGCGAGACGTCCCGCTCAGCCGATGTTCCGCCGGCAATCAGGGCCAGCCGCAGTTTTCCCATGGCAACCTCCTGGTGGATGGGCATACAAGATATCCAATCCGCGCCATCGTACCATTCCATCGCAGAAAAACAACCAAAACAGCAGGGCCTTTCCGGGCCAACGAGGGCCGGACGATGCGGCACGCCATCCGCCGGTTCAGCAGGAAAGAACCGGGAAAAGGGCTGATATTCAATTATTTGCTTGACCTGCCCATGCGTGGCGTTATAATAAATAATTCTGAATTTTCTTTTTTCTTATTAACGGCCTTGAGCCAAAGGCCAAACACCAAGGATGTGATGCAATATGATCGAAGTCGATGTCAGAGGTGACCTTGAATACGCGATCCGCCAGCTGAAGAAAAAGTTGCAGATCGACGGTATCAAACGTGAGCTGAAACGGCGTGAGTACTACGAAAAGCCCAGCGTCAAAAAACGCCGCAAAGCTGCGGAAGCCCTGCGTAAACTTCGGAAATTCAACCGGATCAAGAATCGGGCTTGAATTGCGCGCCCTAGCGGATTTCGCCGGGGCGTTTTTCCTGTGTCTGCCTCCGCCCCCGTAACGAGCCAGCCCCAATACAGGGCCCACCTCGCCTCCTTTCTTCAGTTCCTGCTGCTGCAACGGCGTCTTGCCGCCAACACCATCGCCGCCTACCGGGCCGATCTGGAACTGTTTTTCAGTTATCTGGACGAACATAATCCTGAAAAGACGGAACCCATAGACCGGCTCATGGTGCAACACTTCTTCCGCGCCTGTCGCGAGCGCGGAATCAGCACCCGCTCCAATGCCCGGCGCCTGGCGGCACTGCGCTGTTTTTTCGCCTTTCTGCTGGAACGGGGCCTGATCAGCGACAACCCGCTCATCGAGTTCGATACCCCGAAAACCGGGCGCAGCCTGCCTCGGGTACTCAGCATCGCCGAGGTGAATCGCCTGCTCCAGCCGCCGCAACCGCCGACCCCTCTGGCCCTGCGCAATCACGCCATGTTGCACCTGCTGTATGCCTCGGGCCTGCGGGTTTCCGAGCTGGTCAATCTGCCGATTGCCGCATGTCGCCTGCACAGCGGCCATGTCCGCGTCCTCGGCAAGGGCAACAAGGAGCGCCTCGTCCCCTTTTCCGCGACTGCTGCCGAGGCCATTCAAACCTATCTGGACCAGGCCCGGCCCCGCCTGCTCAAGGGCCGTCCCAGCGACCTTCTGTTCTGCTCCAACCGGGGCACGGCCATGAGCCGGACCCGCTTCTGGCAGATCATCCGGGAAACCGCGCGGGCCGCGGGCATTACCAGGCCGATCAGCCCCCATACCCTGCGCCACTCCTTTGCCACCCACCTGCTGGCAGGCGGCGCGGATCTTCGCTCGGTCCAGATGATGCTGGGCCACAGCGACATCGCCACCTCCCAGATCTATACCCACGTGGACAGCGAGCGGTTCAAGGCGATCCATCGCCGCTTTCATCCCCGGGGCTGAAAGCCAACCAGCATGAGCACCGCACCCCGCCCCGCAGTTGCTGCGGACTTGCCGAAGCGGATCGACAAAGAGGCCATCAACCTCTTGCCCCAGGCCCGGTGGACCGGGCCGGTCTGCCTGCCCGAGTCCAGCGACGAGGCCGAGCAGGCCATAAAACGCCTGCACCGGGAGACGCTTTTGGGCTTTGACACGGAAACCCGACCCGCCTTCCGCCGGGGCCAGTCCTTCCTTCCCAGTCTCGTCCAGCTGGCCGCCCCGGATGAGGTGGTGCTGTTCCAGCTGAGCCGGACCGGATTGCCGCCCGGACTGCTGGCCCTGTTGGCCGACCCCGCAGTGCTCAAGGTCGGCGTGGCCCTGCGTAACGATCTCGCCGGTCTGTGCGAACTCGCCCCGTTCACTCCCGGAGGTTTTGTCGACCTCGCCCCCATGGCCCGGCGCAAGGGCCTGCGCAATCAGGGCTTGCGCCCACTGGCCGCGCTGCTGCTCGGGGTTCGGATCAGCAAGTCGGCCCAGACCTCCAACTGGGCAGCCCCGGAACTCACTCCCGGGCAGATCGACTATGCCGCCACCGACGCCTGGATCGGCCGGGAAATCTATCAAGCCCTCCAGGCCCTTCCCGATCCGCCGCGCCGCCGCGCACGCAACTGAGCCGCCGGGCCCGCACCGGCCGCACTTTCCCCACAACCAAGCCCCCTGCGGCCACGGTACAACCAAACCGGTGCGCGATGCCTTTTTCCGTGCGCCGCCCCCCGCTGGCCTGCGGATACACCGCGCCATCACATCGTGCTGCATCGGGATGTATGTGATGTCGCCGCACCACCCCTGATTCGGAATTGTAATTGTCTTGCCCGTAGCAGGCACGGATACGTCTTGCGCTGCGGATGCGGTTGACTTGTCTTCGGTCTCTGGCAGACCGTCATCAGCCCTGTCTTACGCATGAGCCGTCGTATTCGATTACGCCTGATCCTTGCGCGAGCTGATTGCTCCGTTCCCCCGCAGGAACTCACTCTTTAAATATAAAGTAAAAGTTTAAAAAACTATTGCGGGTGCGCACAAAAGACGATATCTACGTGATCAAATCGGATGCACAACATGTCCAAGGGGCTTTTAGGGCGACCGATATCACACTGCAACGAGGAGAACATCGTGAAAGGAAAGAACCTTGAGGAAAACCTGATAAATTTGAATGCAACCGAGTGGGTGACCTTCTTCCACGACATCGGCAAATACCACCCAGCCTTTCATCGGGCCATCTTCGCCACACCTCGCGCCCTGCCCGAACAAACACCTAATGACGGTGAGATCGACGACAAACCGTCCGCTTGAGTATCCGGGCAGACCGGAGCAACGGGAGACCGACTCTTGAACGACCACAACGAAGGCTAGGCCCAACTCGTTACACGGCTTTTTACGTAAAACCCGAACCTTCCCGTGCGGGAAAGAGCATCTTTGTCACCAAACCGGACAGACATTATGCTGCAGAGACGGGCACAATTACAAGACAGCACAGCTTCAGAAAACAAGACGCCTTGCGCGTTACCGCTGGAATGTTGTCTTGCAAAAACACGAACCCAAAAGTGCGGCAGGGTCGTTCCCGGCCGCACCGTGCTCAGTCATTGCCTCATCGTCGCCGCAGTGGCCCGTGGACTGCTCCAGCGAATGCCCAAATGGTTGAGAGAGCTTTTCCCGGAAGGTTCCGATCTTATCGCCGCCCTCCACGACATCGGCAAATGCTGTCCAACGTTTCAGGAAAAAATATATCGGACCATTTCCGGCACGCCTCATTCCCTGCCGGAATTAGTGGGCGCTGACCCCGCTCTGGAGCATTTATGGGGCGGCCATGCTGGCGCAAGCCAGCTCACCGCCCGCGACCTGAACCTAACAGAACTTATCCCTGAAATCATCGGCGGGCATCATGGGTATCCGCCGCCGGTTGCGTCATACGATGCCAACGATGCTGTTTTGGGCGGCCAGCCGTGGCAACAACGGCGGGCCGAGCTGGAACAGGCGTTGCGCTCGGCCCTGCAAACCTCGTATCCGGTCTCAATCACGCCTTTACAGGCACGACTGCTCGCCGGGCTGACGACAGTTGCCGACTGGATCGGTTCAGGCCCCCTTTTCGATGACCCGGACAGCCACTGGCAACCCCGCATTGATGAAGCTCTGGATGCCGCAGGCTTTGTCCGGCCGAGTATTCGCCCGGGTTTGAGTTTTTCCGATATTTTCGGTGGTAAGCACCCGCGAAAGAGCCAACAACGCTTCATCGAGGAAGCACGCCAACCCGGCCTGTACATTCTGGAAGCGCCGATGGGTATTGGAAAAACCGAGGCGGCGCTCTACGCGGCCTACCAGCTTTTGCAGAGCGGCCAGGCAACCGGTCTGTATTTTGCTCTGCCGACCCAGCTCACGTCGGACAAAATCCATGCACGGACAACCCGTTTCCTGCAACAAATCCTTGCCCCCGACAGTCCCCACACCGTCCCGCTCCTGCTCCACAGCAATGCCTGGATGAAATCGTTCGAACTCGGGGGCGAGGGCTGTCCGGGCGGTGCATGGTTCGATTCGAGCAAACGCGGCACCCTCGTCTTCTTTGCCGTCGGCACCATCGACCAGGCGCTCATGGCGGTGATGCGCGTCAAGCATGGTTTTGTTCGCACCTTCGGCCTTGCCGGTAAAGTCGTCATCCTGGACGAGGTTCACTCCTACGATAGCTATACCGGCACGATAGTAGAAGAATTGGTCAAAACCCTGCTCCAACTCCACTGCACGGTGATCATCCTCAGCGCCACACTGACCCGACAGCATCGTGCCGCCTTGACCGGCCATCCGGTTTGCGCAACGGCATATCCATTGATCTCTTCTCTGCCGCATAATGGGATCTTTCAGGAGCACAAGGCAGAAGCCACGGAAAAGGCCACGGTGCATCTGCATTTTTCTCAGGAGGAACAAGCCGTCGAGTCCGTCCTCCAGCGGGCTGAAACAGGCCAGCATGTACTCTGGATCGAAAATACCGTCGCCGAAGCCCAAAACATCTTTATCCGTTTGGCGTCCAGGGCCGGTGCCCTCAATGTAGAGTGCGGATTGCTCCATTCTCGCTACAGCAAACAGGACCGCCAAGAGAATGAAACCGTCTGGACACACTATTTCGGCAAGGAAGGGTACGCCTCTCGTCAACAGCGAGGTCGCATTCTTGTCGGGACGCAGGTACTGGAGCAATCTCTCGATATCGATGCCGATTTTTTAATCAGCCGGTTTGCCCCCACCGACATGCTGTTACAACGCATCGGGCGTTTGTGGCGGCATGCCGAAACCCCAAGGCCCGCCACAGCCCGGCGCGAGGCCTGGTTGCTGGCCCCGGCATGGGAAAACGCCCTGCTCAGCCAAGGGAAAGCGTTCGGGACAACAGCTGTCATCTACAGTCCCTATGTACTGTGCCGCAGCCTGGAAATCTGGATGAAGACCAACACCATCTCCCTGCCGGGACACATCCGGCCGTTGATCGAACAAACCTACTCTTCCCGTGAAGAAAAGGACGAGTGGCTGGCAATGCTGCACCAGCTGGAACGGGAAAGAGAAACCCTCCGTCGCCTGGCGCTGCTGGGAGTATCCGATACGATGCAGGTGCAACCGGAACACAAGGCCGCCACTCGACATGCCGACCAGGACCATGTCGAAGTTCTGCTGGTTCGCGAGTTCTGCATTGAACCCTCTTCCGGAAACGCCAGAATTCGCCTGCCGAACGGCGATGAATTTTCCCTCCCCAAGCAAGGCGGAAAACTCTCCAAGGCACAACGACGAAAACGGGCCACCGAGCTGCTGCTGCATACCGTACGGGTGCCCGAGAAGCTGGCCCCTGCTCCGGCGGCAAAGGCAACCCTGAGCTACCTGGAAGATTATCTCCATGTGGGTCGCAAAGTTCGGGATGAACTTCAACCGCGCGTTGTCAAACTGACCGACAGCGGCCTCCTGACGTCGCTGGACGGCGGCCCGGCCGCAGCCCGATACACACTGAGGTACGACCACCTGGGGTATCGTGCGGAGAAGACAACATAAGACCGGCGAAGAGGAATATATGACGCAGACGCAAACACAGCATTTCAACCTGATCGACGAACCCTGGGTGCCTGTAACCGGGACCGGACGAGTCAGTCTGAAACAACTATTCAGCCACCCGGAATACCGAACCCTGGGCGGCAATCCGGTAGAGAAAATCGCCATGACCAAATTGCTGCTGGCTCTTGCCCAGGCTGCCGACACGCCGACAGACGAGGCTGCATGGGCCAAAATGGGAACGGCAGGAATGGCGCGAAGCTGCCTGGACTATCTGGATCAGCACTACGACCGCTTCTGGCTTTACGGTGGCACGCAGCCGTTTTTGCAAATGCCGGAAGTTGTCCGGGCAAAAAAACAATCCTACGGCGCGGTATCGCCCGAAAAGGCAACAGGCAACACCACTGTGCTGACCCAAATCAGCGTCGAAAAACCACTGTCACCGGCCGAGCAGGCCGTGCTGTTGGTCTGCCTGATGGGCTTTGCCCTGGGCGGCAAAAAAGCCGACAACCAGGTGGTGCTCACCGCCGATTACACCGGAAAAAGCGCCAGCGCCAAACCGGGCCCGTCGTTAGGCCTTTTCGGTTTGCTGCACAGCTTCTTGCTGGGTTCCTCAATTCTGGAAACCCTGTGGCTCAACCTGTTGACCCATGAACACATCAACGGCCTGCGCGTTCTGAGTGCAGGCCTGGGACAACCCCCATGGGAAAAGATGCCGAACGACGAGGCCTGCGACCAGGCCAAGACATTACAAAACAGCCTGATGGGCCGCCTGCTGCCGTTGTCGCGTTTCTGCCTGCTGACAGACGAGGGCTTGCATTATTCGGAAGGCATTGCCCATCCGGGCTACAAGGAAGGGATGATCGACCCCTCGATATCAATCGATGTATCGGGGAAAGAGCCCAAAGCATTATGGGTGGATCCGGAAAAACGACCGTGGAGATTCCTAACCGCGATGCTGAGCTTTATTGAACAAGATTCGTCCGGCGGTTTCGATTGCCTGTATCTGCGCAGCGGCCTGCCCAGAGCCCGGCAGCACATGCCCAAACGAGGTATTGGGTCGGTAGGTATTTGGTCGGGCGGATTGCGGGTCAGCAGCAATGCAGGCGAGCAGTTTGTTTCCGGATACAATGATTTTGTTGAATCGACAGTCCTGCTGGATCTGAACACATTGGGCGAGGTGTGGTTTGCTCATCTGAAAAAAGAGATGGATGGACTCGATGCTTTATCGAAATCTCTATACAAATGCGTCGTCAATTATGGAAAAACATTAAAAACAGACAATAAAAAACAGGCGAAACAGGCAACAAATCTATTCTGGCAGCTATGCGAATCAAAATTTCAACACCTGATCCAAAACTGCGACAAAGCAGACCAAATAAACCAACTGCGACGGACATTTATGTCTTTTGCGGAGCAATGCTATAACCATTTTTGCCCCCATGGAACCGCCAGACAACTGGAGGCATGGGCAAAAAATCAGTCTCACCTCGCCATCTATCGCAAAAAACAAATACATCCCAAGGAGAGCGCGCATGACTCAACCCCTTGAAAAAAAGGACAAAACCGAGCGTTTTGTTGCATACACCATGCAGCGTTGCCAACAGGACAGTGCCCTGGCTTCGGCGTTACGCCGGGCGGACAACCCCAACACGGCCTACCAAAGCTGGTACTACCTGACGGCCTTTGTCGATCTGGAACAACCCGCCCAGCGCATACCCTATGCAACCATTGCCGCGGCCATAGCCAGAGCCAAGGCAACGCAAAACGGGCCTGTCACCATAGGCCGGGCCATTGCGCGCTGCTACGAAGACGGCTCGCGAAACGATCAGGCCCGAACCAAGCTGCGCCGTCTGCTTGCCTGTAACCAGACCGAGGAGGCCTGTCGAATCCTGCGCCCCCTTTTGAGCCTGATTGACTCCAGGGCCGGGGTGCGGCTGAATTACGCCCGACTGCTCAAGGACCTGCTTTTTTTCAATAACGATGCCCAACAGATAAAAGCTCGCTGGGCCAAAGACTTTTATGGGGATTTTTCGCAGGAGGACACGCCATGACCTCCGATCCCGTGCTCTACGCAGCAGTCCTGCGTTTGTCTCGCCATGACATCAAGGCCTTACGTATCACCGACGCCTATTCGGTGCACCGGGTGGTGTACAGCCTGTTTACCGATACCCGCGACGAAGAGCAAAAGCGGGCCAGCCATCCCAGCGGTATTCTCTATGCCGACAAGGGCGGCGATTTCCGTTCTCGCAAAATCCTGCTGTTGGCAAACCGCCTGCCCAACCTTGCACCGCCGCACGGTACGGTGGAATACAAACCCATCCCCCCGCATTTTCTCCTCCACCAACAGTATGCGTTTGAAGTCATCATCAACCCGACCCGTCGCGATCACCGCAGCGGCAAGCTGGTGCCGGTACGCAACCGCGAAGCCATTGCCGCCTGGTTTGCCGAACGAGCGCCCGTGTCCTGGGGGTTTCAGGTAGACGACCAGAGGCTCCAGGTAGACAGACTGACCGTGCAGAGTTTCAACAAGGGCAACCATACGCTCACGCACGGAAGCGCCGTTGTGCAAGGTGTGCTGAAGGTACTGGACCAGCAACGTTTCCAGGAAAGCTTCTGCCGCGGCATCGGCCGTGGCCGGGCATTTGGTTTCGGTTTGCTGCAAATCGTTCCGCTCTGATCCCTTTTTCATTCCTCCATAAAAAAGGACTCGCCATGACCCAAACAAATCCGCACGAAAACCCCTTTGCAGGCATCATTATCGAGTATCACATCCTCCAATCGTTTCCAGTGACCTGCCTCAACCGGGACGATGTCGGCGCTCCGAAAACCGCGATCGTCGGCGGCAGCACCAGGGCAAGGGTCAGTTCACAATGTTGGAAACGACCGGTCCGCCTGCTCATGCACGAATTCGGCGTGCCGCACGGCAAAAGAACCAGGCTGCTTGCCCTGCTCATTGCGGAGGCCTGCAAGGAACGGGGCGCCACGGAAGAACAGGCAAAGGCGTGCGGGGACAAATTCGAACAGGCATTCATCAAGAAAAAAGAAGGCAGGAAAACGAAAAAAGGGAACGAAGATTCCGTTCCCGACGAGGATGATTCCAGTCAGGACAAAAGCGACACCCTCCTCTTCTTCAGCCCCGGAGAGACGGCCCGTATTGCCGACGCCTTTCAGGCACAGGGGTTTCAGCCCGAAAAGGTGATCACCAAAAAAGCGGCCAAAGATCAGCTCAGGGAAATCGGCAAACTGTTGGGCTCTTCTCCTCAAACCACCGATGCCGTCGATATTGCGCTTTTTGGTCGCATGGTTGCCATGGCAACCGAGCTGAATATCGAATCCGCCGCCAGCTTTGCCCATGCCATATCCACCCACAAAATCAGCAACGAGATAGACTTTTTCACCGCCCTGGACGACCTGCAAGACGCCCCGGGAGCAGCTCACATGAACAGCCTGGAGTTCAACTCGGCCACGTACTATCGCTATGTCAGCCTTAACCTGGGTCAACTGTGGCACACATTGGTCGGATACAGCCTGCCCGATGCGGTGGAAAACTTCACCAAGGCCCTGTTTCTGGCCCAGCCCACGGCACGCCAAGCCACCCAGTCCGGCGCGTCTCCCTGGGAATTCGCCAAAATTCTGGTGCGCCGAGGGCAACGCCTGCAAGTACCCTTTGAAACGGCAGTTCAAGCCAGGGATGGCGGGTTCCTGCAGCCCAGCAAAGACGCCTTGACCAGCTATCTGGCCGCCAAGGAAAAAATGTTCGGTTCTCTGTTCGGCAAGATCGAGGAATTCACCTGGGGCGAGGACGAAAACTTTTCGATCGACGACCTGATCGCAGCGTTGAGACGACATGCCACGGTACAAGGCCATGCATGATCCTTGGATAGTGTTATGGCTTGAGGGCCCATTACAATCCTGGGGCTATGATTCCAAATTCGGCCGCCGGGACACCCTGGCCTTTCCAACCAAGTCCGGGGTACTGGGTCTCTTGTGCGCGGCCTTGGGCGCGGGTGGACCGCAGCGGGAATTCCTGGCGGATTTCGCTGCCTTGCCGCAAACAGTCATCTCCTACGCCTACACGGACAAACGGGGAGAGGTCCGGAAAAAACGACCGAAAGCGCCACTGCTGCGGGATTTCCACATGGTCGGCAGCGGGTATGACGATACCGACCCCTGGACATCGTTACTGATCCCTAAAAAAAGCGACGGGGGCAAGGCGGTGGGCGGCGGCACCAAAATGACCTATCGCTACTACCTGCAAGACGCCTGTTTTGCCGTCCTGCTCCAGATACCGGCAACACGGAGCCGGAGCATCACCGAGGCGCTGCAATACCCGGTTTGGGACCTCTACCTGGGGCGCAAGCACTGCGCGCCCACCGATTTTATCTACCGCGGGATCTATCCGGAAGCCGAAGACGCGGTAAAGGGGGCTGAAGCTGTGGCGCAAGACAAAAACATGGTGGAGGAGTTCAGGGTGTTGGACGGTGCCCATATCGGTGAGCAGCTGACCCTTATGGATGTGCCGATTCAGTTCGGCGACCACAAGCGCTATGGTGACCGTCAGGTCACCGTCATGGTCGCGCACCCGCACAGTACTCCCCCCTGAACCCGCGCCCGAACGGCAAGGAAGATGCGCCATGCACGAAAAAGCAGCAGCCAATCGTTTGCTCATCAAAGTCACTCGCGACACATTGCCGCAGGTCAAAAACAAATATCCATTTCTCTACCTGGAACGGGGCCGCCTGGAGATAGACGACAGCAGCGTGAAATGGATAGACTGTGAGGCCAATGTCGTCCGCCTGCCGATTGCCACAGTGAACTGTCTTCTACTTGGCCCGGGAGTCAGCGTAACCCATGAGGCAATCAAAGTCATGGCCGCTGCCAACTGCACGGTCTGCTGGGTAGGTGAAGACAGCCTGCTCTTTTACGCGGCCGGCCAAACCCCCACCGCCGACACCCGCAACTTCAAGAGGCAAATGATTTTGGCCGCCGACAAACGCCAGGCCCTCGAAGTTGCGCGACGGATGTTTGCCAGGCGTTTTCCAAAAGCGGAACTGGCCGACAAAACACTAAAAGAAATGATGGGCATGGAAGGGTATCGGGTGCGCAGTCTGTATGCGCAAAAAGCCCAGCAGTATAACGTGGGCTGGAAGGGTCGCGAATTCGTACCCGGGAAGTTTGAACTCAGCGACCTGACCAACCAGCTACTGACAGCTGCCAATGCCGCCCTGTACGGCATTTTGACTGCAATGGTGCAGAGCATGGGATACTCGCCCCATATCGGTTTTATCCACTCCGGCAGTCCTTTGCCGTTCGTGTACGACCTGGCGGATCTGTACAAGGAGCAGCTGTGTATCGACCTGGCCTTTGCCCTGACATTGCAAATGGCAGGCCGATACAACAAGTATCAAATGATGGAATCCTTCCGCCTTCGGGTTCTGGAAATGGACCTGCTAGCCCGTGTAAACAATGACATCGAAGAAGTGCTTGGAGGAAACAATGCTGGTCGTCGTCGCTGATCACCTACCTCCCGCTGTGCGCGGCAGAATGAAACTCTGGTTTGTGGAGCCGAAGCCGAACGTATTTGTTTCCGGCGCACAAGACGCTATCGGCAACGCCGTGGTTGATTACCTATTCCGGTATTGTCCTGCGGAGTGCGGCTTGCTGGTCTTCCGGAGAATCAACAAACCGCCGTGGTATGAAATTCGAGGAATCGGCGACCCAAAACGGCAGATTATCACGATAACCGGGTTGCAACTCATTCTTGAGAAAAACGCTTTCTGAGGGCTTGATGCCGATGAATACACTATAAGGGGCGAGACCCTTGTGCACACACCACAAAATGCTGGTGTCTTCCCCACCCGCGTGGGGGTGTTTCCATCCTCATAAATTAAACGCTCTTTCATGTCATGTCTTCCCCACCCGCGTGGGGGTGTTTCTGGATTTTTCTTTGTATGAGGATCAGATAAAACGTCTTCCCCACCCGCGTGGGGGTGTTTCTAGCCAGCCGATCATCATGCCCGGACATGATGTGTCTTCCCCACCCGCGTGGGGGTGTTTCTATTCTCTTGCGACCCTCGCAAACCCGTCTTGAGTCTTCCCCACCCGCGTGGGGGTGTTTCTCGGGCCTTGAGTGTGCCGGTCACCGAGACCGTGTCTTCCCCACCCGCGTGGGGGTGTTTCTTTATTATGCAAATTTGCCGTTTGAGGAGCCAAAGTCTTCCCCACCCGCGTGGGGGTGTTTCCAATCTTTCTATGGTGAAATTCTACCTCTAGCCGGTCTTCCCCACCCGCGTGGGGGTGTTTCTACGACCGGATCACTGGATACAGGTGGGAGCCGGTCTTCCCCACCCGCGTGGGGGTGTTTCCTACAGGAGCTGGAGAGTACCGACGCCATGCAGGTCTTCCCCACCCGCGTGGGGGTGTTTCCAATCTTTCTATGGTGAAATTCTACCTCTAGCCGGTCTTCCCCACCCGCGTGGGGGTGTTTCCCAATCGATGATCCGGATGGCGTCTTCGCAGGCGTCTTCCCCACCCGCGTGGGGGTGTTTCCGAATACGGGCAGGTGCGAACCGGGAAACCCGTGGTCTTCCCCACCCGCGTGGGGGTGTTTCTTTTTACTTCATGTTTGCGAAGCTTCTGCCGCAACCTTCCCCACCACCGTGGGGGTGTTTCCATGGGCTGCAGATAATCGTTGCAGCGCTTTTTCATTTTCCCCACCACCGTGGGGTGGTGCTGTTTCCGGCGGAAAAGCTCGCTTCGGCAGGGCGGCGGGAAGCAAGCTTCTTCCGCCCGGCAGCGTCCGCGCGCCGCGTCCCGTCTGCACAGCGCACCACCGCAAGTCATTGACAGCATGCCGCTGGTTGCGTATCCTGCGGCCTCGATCGTCACGGCAGCCATGCAGACAACATCCACGCGCACCCAGGGAGGACCCCATGACAGAGATGCGCTACACCCCGAAAAGCGAAATCGACGCCCGCGTCCGGGCCGTGCAGGAGGTACTGAACCGGCAGGAACTCGACGGCGCCCTGATCATCCACCATACCAACCTGTTCTATCTCAGCGGCACCTCGCAGGGCGGTCACCTGTTCATTCCCCGCAGCGGCGAACCGGTGCTGATGATCCGCAAGAGCGCGCAGCGGGCCCGCCAGGAATCCGCCATCAACGAGATCCTCGACGTCAAGAGTATCAAGGCCATTCCGGATCTGCTGAGCGACAGGGGCCATGCCATCGGCCAGGTGGGACTGGAGCTGGACGTCATCCCCTACAACACCTGGGCCATGTACAACAAGGTCTTTAACGACACGACCTTCACCGACATTTCCATGCCCATCCGCCGGATCAGGTCGTGTAAATCGGCCTATGAAATCGGCCTGCTCCAGGAGGCCTGCGCCGTACTCGACCAGGTGTTTGCCGAGGTGCCCGCCATGCTCCGCACCGGCATGAGCGAAATCGAGCTGGCCAGCCTGTTTGAAGCCGGGATGCGGCGGCGCGGGTACGGCGGTTGCAGCAAGATGCGCGCCTTCAACCAGGACTTTTTCCTCGGCAACGTGGTTTCCGGGGCCAGCGGCGCGGCGCCCACCTACTTCGACGGCCCGGTGGGCGGCTGCGGCCTGACTCCGGCCAACAATCCCCATGGCGCGGGCTGGAAAACCATCGCTGCCAACGAGATCGTCTATATCGACTACACCTGCGTCATCAACGGCTACACCGCCGACGGCGCGCGGATGTTCGTGATTGGCGAGCTTTCCGACGAGTTGCGCCGGGCCCACGAGGCGTCGCTCGCCATTGAAAAGGAGCTGGTCGCCATGCTCCGCCCCGGCGTAATCTGCGAGGATGTCTACACCCGGGCGCTGGCCCTGGCCGAGCAGTGGGGCCTGAGCGAGCACTTCATGGGCCTGGGCGCGGAGCAGGTCCGCTTCATCGGCCACGGCGTCGGCCTGGAGCTCGACGAGTTCCCCATCTTCGCCCGGGGCGTCAAGGCGCCGCTGGCAGCAGGCATGACCTTTGCTCTGGAACCCAAGTTCGTTTTCGCCGACGGCGCCATAGGCACGGAAAACACCTATGTGCTCCGGGAAGACGGCGCGGAAGCGCTGACCAAGGCGCCGGAGAGCATCACCCGGATCGACCCGGCGCAGGCAGGCGCAAAGCCGTAACCAGCGGCCTGGCATTTTCCCGGACAGTTTTCCCGGACAGAAGAGCCCCGGCCGCCCGCCGGGGCCTTTATCTGGCCGATGTGGCCGATCCGTCCCACTTTCTGTTCGATTATCCGCCGGCCCTGTAGTATAGAGGGGACAATTTTTGCATCCGCCACGGGGCCAAAACCGCATCCGCCATCCCGAGGCGCGGTGGAATCGGGACGCGAGCACGGTTGTCGCCCCGCCCTTCCGGATCGATCAGGGGAGCCTTCACACCAGTTATGGAGCAGGAAAAGGAGCAGGAAAAAATTTTCGAACGGCTGTCGAATCTTCTCGTCTCGTACCAGCAGCATCTGCGCGAGGGGCCCTTCGTGGAATACCTCGATCCCGGCGCCCTGCTGCGTCGGCTGGATCTGGACCGACCCGGCGGCAACCAGGACTGGGACGAAGTGTTCCTCTGGGTGGAACAGTATCTGCGCTATGCGGTCAAAACCGGCAATCCCGGCTATCTCAACCGGATGTGGGCAGGGGCCAATCTGCCTTCGGTGATCGGCGAAATCGTGACCGCCGTGACCAACACCTCGGCCTGCACCTACGAGACCGCGCCGGTCTCCACCCTGATGGAACAGTACATGCTGCGGACCATGCTGGATCTGGTCGGCTTCAAAAACGGGACCGGCCAGATGACCACCGGCTCCAGCAACGCCAACATGATAGCGATCATGGCGGCCCGCAACAGTACCCGCCCTGAAATCAAGCAGCACGGACTGGCCCACGGGCCCGAACTGTTCGCCTTTGTCAATACCGACGCCCACTACTCCATGGACCGGGCCATGAATATTCTGGGGCTGGGCGTGAACCACCTGATCAAGGTGCCGGTCGACGAGCATGGCCGGATGCGGCCCGCGGCGCTGGAAAGCAGCCTTGCCGAGGTTCGCAAACAGGGCGGCGTGCCGTTTTTTGTCGCCGCCACCGCGGGAACCACGGTGCGGGGCGCCTACGACCAGATCGAGCCCCTGCTGGAACTCCGGCGGCAGTACGGCTTCTGGCTCCATGTCGACGGCGCCTGGGGCGGTCCGGTGATCTTCAGTGAACAGCTACGCAACCAGTTCCTGCCCCATCTGGAAGAGGCGGATTCCTTCACCCTGGATTTTCATAAAATGCCGGGCACGGCCCTGATGTGCAACGTGCTGCTCTTCAATCAGCGGCCGGACATTCTCCGCCAGGTGTGCAGCGCCGGCGACGAGAGCTACATCTTCCACTTGGGCCGCGACGGCGAGCTCCGCGACCTGGGGGCCCAGTCCCTGCAATGCGGTCGCCGCGTCGACAGCCTCAAGTGGTTTCTCGACTGGAAGTTCTACGGCAAGCAGGGCTTGGCCGAGCGGGTCGAACGCTACCTGGAACTCTGCGCCTATGCCGAAGAACGCATCCTTCAGGCCCCGGAACTGGAACTGGTGGCGCCCCGCGAGTCGTTCAACATCTGTTTTCGCTTCCGAACGCCCGCCGGAGTCCCGGCCGCGCCCTTCAACACACGCCTGCGCGAACGCCTGCACCGCACCAGCCGCTTCCTGGTCGGCACGGGATTTGTCAACGGCGAGTTGGTGGTGCGCCTGCTGATCACCAATACCAGCATCCACAAACCGCAGATCGACGCCTTCCTTGGCCAGGTCATCGACACCGGCAGGGAGCTGCTGGCCGAACGCACCCCGCACAAGGCGACCCCGGAAGCGCAACAGGCATGAGCGACAACGAGTACAGCATCGGCCAGAAAGAGGCGGCCGACTTCCTGCAGGTTTCCACCAAAACCATCAGCCGCTACCGCAAGCGCGGCCTGCCGTACCGGCTCATCCTCAACCCGGCCACCGGCAAGCAGGAGGTGCGCTTTCGCCGCGTCGATCTCGAACGCTGGGACGAGGGCCGTCAACTGCTGGCCACCTATGCCCGGGAAGAGGCCCCTGCGGTTCCGGAATCGGGTACCGGTTCCGCGCAGCCGGACAACGCGCTGCTCAACGAGCTGCTGCTCGCCTACCGGGAGCAGATCGAGCTGCTTCGCGACCAGATCGAAGACATGCGCGAACAACTGGCCCGCCGCGACCGGCAGATCGACGATCTCATGCGGCTGATGGTGGGCCTGCAACTGGAATACAAGCCCCGGCACGACCCGGCGGAGGAGCAGGATAACCCTCTCCCGCCGCAGGAGGCAGACGTTCCCCGCCCCTACACCGGCCCGGACCCCGACCTGTTTCAGGTGGTGCATCTGCCTGACGAGCTGTTCTTCCCGGAGGCCGCCGCTGTTCCGGCAAAAAAGGTCTTCTCGCGTGAACAGCTGACAGGCTCGATTCTGCGGTGTCGGCGCAACAACAAAAGCGACGAGGAAATCGCCCGGGCCCTCAACACCATCAACGCGGCCACCCTGTCGGGCCAGGCGGAATGGACGGCGGACCAGGTGCGCCACTTGGCGGGATAACCAGGATAACACAAAGCGCCCCATCCGAAGCGACACGCCCTCCGGAGCAAATCGCCCAGCCCGCGCCGCAATAGACGGATGAACACGACATGGCTCTTGTCAACATCGACACGGTGCATGCCGAAACCCTGCAACTGCTGAAAAAAACCGACCCTCCGGGCGGCATTCTCCTGCTTTCCTATAAACGCAACCGCAGCATCGCCATTCTCAAAAAAGAGGAGGAGCTCTTGGAGGTGCGTGAAGACGGCTATGTGCAACAGGTGCTGGAATTCGCCCCGGAAAAGCTGCCCCGGGAACTCAAGACCATGATCAAGAGGGAGTTTCCGCGCAGCAGAAAGGTGCGTCTGATCAAATTCGCCGATCCCGAGGAACTGACGCGGGAATGGCCGAAAATATAGGTACCCCCATGCTGACCATCCACTGCGCGGCCTGCAGGAAAAAACTGTGGCGCTACGACAAGATCGGCCCCGGCGAGGTGCTGCGCTGCCACAAGGCCCGCATCCAGCGAACCTACCACGCCCGGATTCGCAACAACCGCGTTCACTGCCCCTGCGGCAAGGTCATCGGCATCGATAAGGGCCCGTTTTACAAGATGATCGGCAAGGCCTTCACCTACAAGGGCACCAAACGGAACTGATACCGGGTACCCAATCCCTTCTCAGGAACCGTGCCCGGCAGGCCCTCTACCGGGCGGCCGTGTAGTGCAGGATATAGCGCACGCACACATACCCAACCACCACGGCGGCAACACCCATCTCAAACCCGGCAAGAACCCGGAGCGGCGTGCCGTAGGCAAGAACGAGCGGGGTTTCGGCCTGTTGGTGCAAAAGCGCATACAGAGCGGAGGCGCTTATCACCAGGGGAAAGGTGTAGGAGGCGAAGGCCGGCGTGAAGGGCAAGCGCCTCTGCCTGTACAGAGCGCCGTAGACCAGCGCGGTCATGAACACGGCCAGCCCGAGTATCAGGGAGACAAGCAGCTGGGAGGGGTT
This sequence comes from Desulfobulbus sp., assembly GCA_050952385.1. Taxonomy (GTDB): domain Bacteria; phylum Desulfobacterota; class Desulfobulbia; order Desulfobulbales; family Desulfobulbaceae; genus Desulfobulbus. Next base: position 1,628,404 of record JBMNKV010000001.1, read on the forward strand.
GGGCTCAACCGCCAGATAGGCCACCAGCACCAGGCTGGCCGGCGCGGCCAGAATGGCGATGGTCGGCTGGACCGGGTCCGGCATCGGCGGCATGGCTGCCAGCCGGTACATGACAAAGGGCAGCATTACCAGGTAGCCGAAGGTGGCGAAGAGCATGATCCCATAGGCCAGAACCTGGTAGCGGGCATCAGGCACGGTGATGGTCGCAACCCCAAGGCCGACCACAGGCAGCATCCAGATGGGCAGCAACTGTCCCAAGGAAAACGACCGGGCCCTGAAAAAAACAAACAGACACAACAACACGACATGGAGCAGCACCGCCACAACCCACAACGCCTCCCCGGCCCGCGGGCTGACCATGCCAAGGGTTTTCGCCAGCAACATCAAGGTCATCGTGGCGGCCGGCAGGATACTGCCCAGCACGGGATGGCGCAGCTCCTCCAGTAGCAGCGCCGGGCGGGCAAAAAATTTCACCAGCACCGGAAGCAGCATGATCAGGGCAAGCAGCCCGCCCGTGTATTGCCCGAAATGATGCGGCAGCGAGAGCGCCTGATCGAGTCCCGCGCCCAGACCTGCCACCCCCAGGGCCAGACCGGCCAACGGGGTGGGGACGGACGACGCCAACGAACCTGTCTTGTTTGTCATTGTGGTTTTCCTCTTCTTGATTGCATGATCCTTGCGTGATCTCGACGCCGCCCCTCCCTTGACCGGGTCACCCTGCCTAACGACGGCATCCGCATAGCCGCGCCGTCCACAGACCGGTATGTACTCGGCGCGGGAAGCGCAACAGCAAAAACAACCGGCCGGACTGGGCCCCGCGCCACAACCACGCACCAGGCAAACCGGCGTTTGCGCCTTGACTTCACCGGGTGCGCCAAGTAGGATTCCCGTATTCATAGGTTCAGGTGTCCGTGCATACGGATGAAAAGGGAATCCGGTTGAAGACCGGAACGGGCCCGCCGCTGTACCCGGGGACGATGTCCGCACGATTGCCACTGTTTCTTGTGTGAGATGGGAAGGCGCGGAGCAACGGATGATCCGGAAGTCAGAAGACCTGCCTGAACACACGCCACATCTTCTCCGGCGAGAAGAGGGCAAGCGTTCCAGCGGATATACAAGGGCACCTGGATCAGGCATGAACTGATCCAGGTTTTTTTGTGTGTTTTTGCCTGCAAACCAACCCGAACCCTCGCCGTCATGGGGGAACCGTGCACCAGCAGCAAGCCATTGTCCTGGCCGCCTTCGGCACCACAGCGGAAACCGCCCTGGAGGACATAGTCGGCATCAGGGCCGCAATGGAAGCGGCCTATCCGCAGGTCCCGGTCCGGCTGGCTTTCACCTCCAGCCAGATCCGGCGCACCTGGCATCAGCGCGCGGGCGACCCTGCCTACCGGGCAGCGCATCCCGGCATCAGCGGGGAAATCTTCCGGATTCAAGGCGTCCTCGCAGCCATTGCCACGCTCCAGGAACAGGGCTACGGGGTGCAGATCATCCAGCCGGCGCAGATCGTCCCGGCCGAAGAGTTCCACGATCTGGCCGCCCATGTCCGGGCCCTGGCCTCGATCCGCACCATGCAACCGCGCCGCCGCCCCTTCCACACCCTGGCCCTGGGACGTCCCCTGTTGGGCGCGTACGACTCGCGCCATCCCTACAGCGACGACATCCTCGCCGTGGCACTGGCCCTGCGCGACGACGCGGCCCTGGCCCGCTCCCACAAGGCGGCCCTGGTCTACATGGGCCACGGCAATCCCGCTTTCCCCAACGGCGGACTCTACCTGGAATGTGCCGAACGCATGCGGCAGCTCTACCCGGAAACCCTTACCCTGATCGGCGCGATGGAGGGTTTTCCTTCCCTAGAGACCATCAGCGCCGACCTGCGGCGCAACGGAGCCCGCCGGGTGCTGCTCAAGCCTTTTCTCGTGGTCGCGGGCAAGCATGCCCTTGAGGATATGGCCGGTGAACACGAAGATTCCTGGCGCTCGCGCCTGGTCCGCGACGGTTTTGAGGTCATCGTGGCCGCCGACAGCCTGAGCGCGCAACCGGAGGTGGTGCGGCTCTTTGTCGCCCATGCCGCCGACGCTGCGGCCGATGCCGGGGTGGAGTTGCGGCCATGCTGACCCGGTTGGCTGTTTCGATTCCGGTCCTGACCGCACTGCTGGCGCTGGCCATGGCTTTTTCAGCCACCCTGGGCTTCATGCAGATTTCGGTTGCCGACGTGTTCGCCATTGTCTGCGCCAAGATTGGGCTCATCGCCCCGCCCGTCGGGATCGACCCCATGGAGGCCACGGTGGTGGCGGACGTCCGCCTGCCCCGCATCATCACCGCGGTGCTGGTCGGCGGCCTGCTGGCGGTCAGCGGCGCGGTCTTTCAGGGCATCCTGCTCAACCCGCTGGCCGACTCCTACACCCTGGGCATTTCCACCGGCTCGGCCTTCGGCGCCTCGCTGGTGATCGTGCTCCAGGTTTTCGGCATAACCCTGCCCGCCGGGGCGACCGTGCCGATCTTCGCCTTTTTCGGCGGCGTGGCCACCCTGGTGGTGGTGCTCTTTCTCGCCTCGGGCGACCGCAGCCTGTCCTCGACCAGCCTGATCCTGGCCGGGGTGATCGTGGCCGCCATTTTGTCGGCAGCCATCGGGTTTCTCAAATTTCTGGCCGACGAACAGGTGGGGCTGATCATCTTCTGGCTCATGGGCAGCCTTGCCGGGGCCTCCTGGGACAATATCCTGCTGCTGACCCCGGTCGCCCTGGCCGGCACACTCATGGCCATGGCCTACAGCCGCGATCTCAACATCATGGCCACGGGCGAGCGCGCTGCTGTCTCGCTGGGCGTCAACACCGTGCGCCTGCGCGTGCTTTTGCTCTGCCTCTGCACCCTCATGACCGCCCTGGCTGTTTCGGTGTCCGGCATCATCGGCTTTGTCGGCCTGATCATCCCCCACATGATCCGCCACGGCATCGGCCCGGACAACCGGGTGCTGATTCCCTTTTCCTTTTTCATGGGCGGCCTGCTGCTGCTGTTCGCCGATACCCTGACCCGGGCGATCCTGCCCGCCGAGGTGCCCATCGGCGTGCTCACCGCGCTGCTGGGCGGCCCCTTCTTCTGCATCCTGTTCAAGAGACGACAACGCCATGGCGGAACAGATTTCTGACAGCGGCGAAACGCTCTGGTCGCTGACCGGCGTGGATTTCGACTATGCCGGTGCGCCGGTGCTCGCGGGAATCGACCTCGAACTGCGCGCCGGTCGCTGCTGCGGCATCCTCGGGCCCAACGGCTGCGGCAAAACTACCCTGCTCGACCTGCTCCAGGGGCAACGGCAACCGCGCCGGGGCGAGATTCGCTTCAAGGACCGTCCCCTGAGCCGGTGGCCGCGCAAGGCCCTGGCCCGGCAGATGGCCCTGGTGCCGCAGGATTTCATGGTTCGCTTCGGCTTTTCCGTGCGCGAGATCGTGACCATGGGCCTGCACCCGCACCTGCGCCGCTTTGCCGCGCTCGACGAAGCCGACCACGCCCTGGTGGACGAAGCGCTTGCCGCCACCGGGATCGCCGCCCTGGCCGACCGGCCGGTCACCCGGCTCTCCGGCGGTGAAAAACAGCGGGTCGCCGTGGCCCGGGCCCTGGTGCAGCAACCCGAGGTGCTGATTCTGGACGAGGCCACCTCAAACCTCGATATCCGCCACAGCCTGGAGATCCTTCACCTGCTCCGCGAGCGGTTCACCACCCGGGGCATGCAGGTGGTGGCAGTCATGCACGATCTCAATCAGGCCGCCTTTTTCTGCGACTGGCTGATCTTTTTGTACAGGGGGAGTATCGCCTGCCAGGGACCGACCGCCGAAGTCCTCAATCCGGAAACCATTGCCCAGGTCTACGGGGTCGAGGCTGCGGTCCGCCTCGATCCCTTCACCAACCGGAGCCAGGTCAGCTTCAGGCTGCCCGACCGCCCATGAACCTCTGCCTGTCTGTGCCCATGCACCGTTCATCCCGCTTTTTCGCACTTGTTGTGCTGCTCTGCCTCTCTGTTTTCGTTGTCCCGGTTCTCCGGGCCGCCACCATCGTTGACAGCGACCAGCGTACCCTGACCGTGGTCCGCCCCTACAAACGGATCATCTCCCTGTATCCGGCCCACACCACCAACCTGCTGGGGCTCGGTCTTGATCAGGAGATCATCGCCTGCGGCGCCAGCGACACCCAGCTGCCCGATCGACCGACCGTCCATTTTCAGGACGACCCCGAACGGCTTCTTGCCCTCAAGCCTGATCTGGTCCTGATCCGGCCGATGATCAGCCGGGGCTACCCGCACCTGGTCCGTATTCTGGAACAGAACAAGGTCCGGGTGGTTTCCCTCCAGCCAACCACGGTCGACGAGATGTTCGCCTACTGGCGCGACCTCGGCATCCTCACCGGCCGCGAGCAACAGGCCGCGGCCATGATCGCCGACTTCAAGAAGCAACTGGCCGATATCCGCGCCTCGCTTCGCCACCTGCCCCCGGAACAACAGAAGCGGGTCTATTTTGAATCCATCCACAGCCAGATGAAGACCTTTGCCCCCAACTCCATGGCCATCTTTGTGCTGGAGGCGGCGGGCGGCATCAACGTGGCGGCCGACGCCATACAGGTGCGCACCACCAATATCGCGGCCTACGGCAAGGAACGCCTCCTGGCCAAGGCGGACGAGATCGACGTCTATCTGGCCCAACACGGGCGTATGAACCCGGTCAGCGTGCGGGACATCCGCACCGAACCGGGATTTTCCGTGATCAAGGCAGTACGCCAGGACCAGATTTTTCTGGTGGACGAGGCCCTGGTCTCGCGGCCGACCATGCAACTGCTCACCGGCATCAGGTTCGTCAAATCGCTGCTCTATCCGGACTACGGTCAGGCAGAGGAGAACCGGTTATGAACCGCCCGGCCCTCGTTGTTGCCGGTGTGCACTCCGGCTGCGGCAAGACCACGCTCACCCTGGGCATCATGGCGGCCCTGGTCCGCCGGGGGCTTGCGGTGCAGCCGTTCAAATGCGGGCCGGACTTCATCGACCCCAGCCTGCACCAGATGGTGACCGGCCGGGTGTCGCGCAACCTCGATGTCCGGATGTGCGGGGCCGACTTTGTCCGCCGCAGCTTCGCCCGCCACAGCTTGGCCGGAGACTGCTCGGTGATCGAGGGCGTCATGGGACTGTTTGACGGCGGGGACGGCTCGGCCGCTACCCTGGCCAAGACCCTGGACCTGCCGGTGGTGCTGGTGCTCGACGTCCGTTCCATGGCGGAAAGCGCGGCCGCGGTTGTTCACGGCTTCGCCACCCTGGATCCCGATCTGCGTGTGGCCGGCATCATCTGTAACCGATGCGGTTCGGACAAGCACCGCGCCATGATCGAGACCGCCGTCAACGCGACCTGTTCCGTGCCGGTGCTGGGCTGCCTGCCCCGGGACGAGGCCATTGCCATCCCCTCCCGTCATCTCGGCCTGCACATGGGCGGGGAAGCGCCGCTCGGAGCGGCCGAGCTGGATCGCCTGGCCGATCTGATCGAGACCCATCTCGACATGGAACTGCTGCTGCGCATCGCCGCCACCGCAGCACCCCGTCCGGAGGAGCCGGAAACACCGGTCCCCCCGCCCGTGGTGCGGCTGGGCGTTGCCCGGGATGCGGCCTTCTGTTTTTATTACCAAGACAACCTCGACCTCCTGCGCCAGGCCGGGGCGGAGCTGGTGATGTTCAGTCCGCTGCACGACGACGTGCTGCCGCCGGATCTGGACGGCCTCTACCTGGGCGGCGGCTATCCGGAGCTGCATGCCCGCGGGCTGAGCGCCAACCATTCCATGCGCGCCCGCATCGCAGCCCTGGCCGCCCAGGGCCTGCCCATCTACGCCGAATGCGGGGGCTTCATGTACCTGTGCGCCTCGCTGACCGACCAGGAGGGAACCGTCCACCCCATGGTCGGTGTCTATCCCTTCCGGGCGGCGATGCAGCCCCGGCTGCGCAGCCTGGGCTATCGACAGGTCCGGGTGGACGCCGACTGCCTGCTGGCTCCCTCCGGGGCCACCCTCTACGGCCACGAGTTCCACTACTCGGCCATCGACAGCCATCCCGAAGTAGCCACGGTCTTCCACCTGGACAACGAACGGGACGAAGGCTACCACATCCACCAAACCCTGGCAGGCTACCTGCATCTGCACTGGGGCCGCACCCCCGAGGTGGCGACCCGGCTGGTGCACGCCTGCCGCACCCGCACAAGGTCCTTCCATGGTTAAGCTGCAACAGATCGCTCCCGGAGAGATCGAAGCCGAAAGCTTCCGGATCATCGAACGCGAACTGGGCCCCACCCGGTTCAGCCCCGAAGAGTTCGCGCTGGTCCGCCGGATCATCCACGCCACCGGTGACTTCAGCTTCGCCGAGACCCTGCGCTTCCATCCCGGAGCCGTTCAGGCCGGGATCGCGGCATTGCAGGCAGGCAAGCATATTCTGGTCGACGTCAACATGGCGGCCGCGGGCGTCTCCGCCGCTCTGGCAGCGCGCTTCGGCAGCCGGGTGATCTGCAAGGTGGCTGAGCCCGAAACCGCGGCCCTGGCCCGCGAGCAGGTACTGACCCGCTCGGAGGCGGCCATGCTCCGCAGCCTGGACGAGCGCATCGGCATCGTCGCCATCGGCAACGCGCCCACTGCCCTGCTGCGGGTCATGGAGCTGATCGACCAGGGTCGGTTCGACCCTGATCTGGTGATCGGCGTGCCGGTGGGCTTTGTCAATGCCGCCGAATCCAAAGAGCTGCTGGCCGGGAAAAACTATCCGTTCATCACCGCCCTGGGCCGCAAGGGCGGCACCCCGGTGGCGGTGGCGGCGGTCAACGCCCTGCTCCGGTTGGCCTGAGACCATGGCGAGAACCGGAAAACGTCCGCTGCGCAGCGGCTACACCACCGGCGCCTGTGCGGCTGCCGCGGCCAAGGCCGCGGTCCGTGCCCTGCTTGGGCTGCCAGCTGCGGACACGGTGACCATCCCCTTTCCCGACGGCTCGCGCCATAGCTTCGAACTGTGCCGCCTTGTTCCGGCTGAGGCCACCGCCCTGACCACTCTCACCGCTCTAGCCAGCGTGGTCAAGGATGCGGGCGATGATCCGGACGTGACCAACGGGGCGGAGATCGGGGCGGAGGCCCGTCCGGGCGACGCATCCGCCCCGGAACAGATCGTGCTGCGCGGTGGTGAGGGCGTGGGCACGGCCACCAAGCCCGGCCTGCCGGTGGCCGTGGGCAGCCCTGCCATCAACCCCGTGCCCCAATCCATGATCCGCGCGGCAGTGCGCGAGGCCCTGATCGAGGCCGACCGGGCCGACATGCCGGTGGAAATCAGCATCTTTATCCGCGACGGCGAGGCCCTGGCCCAACAGACCCTCAACCCCCGGCTCGGGGTGGTCGGCGGCCTGTCGGTTCTGGGCACCACCGGCATTGTCCGGCCGATCTCGGCCAAGGCGTGGACCGATACCATCGAGGCTTCGATGCGGGTGGCCCGGGCCGCCGGTCTGGACGAGGCGCTGCTCTCCACCGGCCGCACCTCCGAGGCCGCGGTCCAGAGCCTGCTCGGTCTGCCCGAAGAGGCCCAGGTGATGATGGGCGATTACCTGCTCTATGCCCTGGAGGCCGCAAACCGCCACGGATTTGCCCGCATCCACCTTGCCGGCATGTGGGCCAAGCTAATCAAGGCGGCCCTGGCCGTGCCCCAGACCCATGTCCGCAACGGGGTTCTGGAAACCCGTCAGGCCGGGGATCTGCTGGCCGAACTGGGACTGGATGAGCAAACCGCCCACAGCCTGCGCCGGGCCAATACGGCCCGGGAAATCTACCTGCGCCTGCGTGAAAGCGGCCATGACGCGCTGATCGCTGCCGTCTGCCAGCGGGCCGCACGCCAGGCCGAGCAGTGGTCCGGGCTGCCGGTGCGCGTCTACCTGGTCACCTCGGAGGAGGGGGTGGTGTATGTCACGCATTGAACTGATCGGCATCGACGCCCCGGAGCTGAGCGCCGAGCAGCGGCAACTGCTCCGGAACTGCGTGGCTGTTGTCGCCTCCCGCAGGCATCGTCCCCTGGTCGAACCGTGCCCGGCGGAGCTTATCGACATCACCCCGCTGGAGGCCATGCTCCAGCGAATCGAAGGCGTGCTGGAACGCGGCCCTGTGGCGGTGCTGGCCAGCGGCGATCCACTGTTCTACGGCATCGGCCGCACCCTGATTGAGCGCTTCGGTCCGGAACGGCTGGTGGTGCATCCGGCCCTGTCCGCGGTCCAGCTGGCCTGCGGCCGCTTCAAGGTCCCCTGGGACGACCTGCCCCTGATCAGCCTGCACGGCCGGAGCGTGGTCCACCCCGCCGGGCTGATCCTGCGCCACCAGCGCTCCCTGCTGTTCACCGACAGCCGGCACAGCCCGGACCGGCTGGCTGCGGACCTGCTGGCCACCCTGGAAGACTGTGGCGACAACGAACGGATCAGCCGAATCCGGCTGCGGGTGGCCGAGAACCTGGGACTGGATGATGAGCGGATCACCCAAGGCACGCTTGCCGAAATCGCACGGGCCCGGTTCGCGCCGCTCAACATGGTGCTGGTCGAACAGCCGCCCTTGCCCGACGGCTGCCGCCTGGGGCTGTGCGAAAACGACATCCGCCACTCCCGGGGGCTGATCACCAAGGACGAGATCCGGGCGGTGACCCTCCACCAGCTGCGCCTGCCCGAAACCGGCGTGCTCTGGGATATCGGCGGCGGTTCGGGCAGCGTGTCGCTGGAGGCCTCCCGCCTCTGTCCGGAACTGGCGATTTTCACGATCGAAAAGAAGGCGGAGGAGCAGGACAATATCCTTGCCAATATCCGCCGCTTCGGGGCCTACTCCATCCAGCTGATTCGTGGCGAGGCCCCCGGGGCCCTGGACCAACTGCCCGCGCCGGACCGGATCTTTGTCGGCGGCGGCGGCAAGACGCTGGAGGCGATTCTGAGGGCGGCCGTGCCCCGACTGCAGCCAGGCGGCCGCATCGTGGTCAATACCGTGCTCGCCGAAAGCACGACCACAGCCCTGCACACCCTAGAACAGCTGGGCCTGCGGGTGGCGAGCACCACCCTGAGCGTGACCCGGAATCCTAGCGCGGATGGAACACCCCGCACCCTCAACCCCATAACCCTTATCACAGGCGAACCATGAGCATCGAGACATCCTCCGCGCGCACCGGCCACCTCTTCCTGGTTGGCGTCGGTCCGGGCGACCCCGAACTCATCACCTACAAGGCGGTGCGCATCCTCACCCGGGCCAGGGTCTGGGCCGTGCCCACTGCCCAGGACAACGGCTTCAGCAGCGCCCGGCAGATTGCCGAACAGATGGTTCCGGACAACGGCCGGACCATCCTCTCCCTCAACTTTCCCATGAAAAAGGTCTTTCTCGACCAGGAAACAGACGCCCACCTGCTTGCGGCCTGGCGCAAGTCGGCGCAGGAGGTGCTCCACCACCTCGACCGCGGCGAGGACGTGGCCTTCCCCACCCTGGGCGACAGCACCCTCTACTCCACCGCCTTCTATCTGCTGCCCACACTCCAGGAGTTGCGGCCCGATGTGCAGGTGACCGTGGTGCCGGGCATCACGGCCATGGCCGCCTGCGCCGCCTCCCTGGGCAGGCCGCTGGCCCAGGGCGACGACGTGCTTGCCGTGGTGCCCGCCGCCTTCGAGGACGAGCGGCTGCGCACGATCCTGGCCACCCTCGACTCAGTGGTGCTGATGAAGGTGCACCGCCGGATCGACGCCCTGATCGACCTGATCACCGAGCTGGACCTGTTGCCCCACGCCGTACTCACCGAACGCTCCGGCCTGCCCGGCGAGCGGATCTACACCGACATTCGCGAGGCCAGGGGCCGGCAACTCCACTACTTTTCCACCATGATCATCCGCAAGAAAAAGGTACGGATCTCCCATGCAACCGACACCCTCTGAACACACGCGCTTTCCCGTGGTCTTCCTCGGCGCGGGCCCCGGCGACCCCGAGCTGATCACCCTCAAGGGCCGCCGCCTGCTCGACCAGGCCGATGTGGTGGTGTACGCGGGCAGTCTGGTCAATGTCGCCCTGCTCGACGGCATCGCGGCTATCTGCCACGACAGCGCCTCCCTGGATCTGGAGGCGATCATGACCCTGCTTGCCGAAGGGTATCGGGCGGGCAAGCGGGTGGTACGCCTGCACACCGGCGACCCGGCCATCTACGGCGCTATCCGCGAGCAGATGCAGTGGCTCGACCGCAACCACATCCCCTACGAGGTGGTGCCGGGCGTCAGCTCGGCCTTTGCCGCGGCCGCGACCCTGCGCCGGGAACTCACCGCGCCCGAGGTCACCCAGACCGTGATCTTCACCCGTCAGGCCGGACGCACCCCGGTGCCGGAACCGGAACGGCTGGTCAATCTGGCCCGCGCCCAGGCCACCATGTGCATCTTCCTCAGCGTTTCCCTGATGCCGCAGGTGGTGAGCGATCTGCTTGCCGGCGGTTATCCACCCGACACGCCGGTGGCGGTGGTGGAACGCGCCAGCTGGCCGGACGAGCGCGTTCTGCGGGGCGATCTGGCCGGGATAGCGGCACTGGTGGCGGATTCGGGCATCCGCAAGACCGCGATGATCGTGGTGGGCGCGGCCTTAGGCGACGACAGTACCGTGGTTTCCCGGCTGTACGACGCGGACTTTTCCCACGAATACCGCTGATGGCTTCCACCAACCCGCCCAGGAACGGCTGTGCGGTGCTGGCCCTGGGACAGGCTGGAACCGCTCTGGGCCGCCGGCTGGCGCAGTCGCTGCCCGGTGATTTTTTCCCGTGCACAGGCCGGTTGCCCGAGGTCATGCACACGGTCTGGCACGGCTACCGGGAGATCGTCTGCGTAATGGCCGCCGGCATCGTGGTGCGCTCCATTGCCCCGCTGCTGCGCGACAAACAGCACGACCCGGCCGTTGTCGTCTGCGACGTAGCGGGCCGATTCGCTGTCTCGCTGCTCTCCGGCCATCTAGGCGGGGCCAATGCCCTGGCCCAACGAGTGGCGCTGTGCACCGGCGGCCAGGCGGTGCTCACCACTGCCTCGGATACCCTGGGCCGAACCGCGCTTGACCTCTGGTGCCGGGATCAGGGACTGGTTCCGGCGAGCAAATCCGCCTTCACCCGGGCCATGGCCCAACTGGTGGACCAGGGCCGTCTGACGATCTGGAGCCGTCTACCCCTGCCCGAACTGCCGCCTGACCTCTGTGCCGTTGCCACGGCGGACCAGGCCGATCTGGTCATCGACAACCAGACCACCGCCCCAACCGGCGCAACCCTGCTCCACCCGAAAAACCTGGCCCTGGGCGTGGGATGCAACCGGGGCACCTCGGCTGCGGCCATCGCCCGGGCAGTCGAGGCCACCTGCGCCCAGCACGCTCTGGCCCAGGCGTCCATCGCCCGGCTGGCCTCCATCGATCTCAAGGCCGATGAACCCGGCCTGCTCGAATTTGCCCGTGACCGGGGCCTGCCGCTGGTTTTTTATAACAAGGACCAGCTCAACGAGGTCGAGGGCGTCGACGCTTCGGCCGTGGTAGAGCGGGTCACCGGCGCGCGGGCCGTGGCTGAACCGGCGGCCCTGCTTGCCGCGGGCCCCGGCGCGACGCTGCTTTGCCCCAAGATGAAATGGACGGACGTGACCACAGCTCTAGCCGAGGCCGTCCACCCCCTGCAACCCCCACAACAAACAGAACCATGACACCCAACAGCACCTCCGGAATAGTCCAGGTCGTGGGCCTTGGCCCCGGCGCGATTGATCTGCTCACCCCCCGCTCCCTCAAGGCCCTGGAACAGGCCGATGTGGTGATCGGCTACCGGACCTACCTCGACCTGGTCCGCGACTGCCTCAATCCGCAGAGCGAGGTGATCTCCTCGGCCATGATGCAGGAGATCGACCGTTGCCGCCAGGCGCTTTCCCTGGCCGCGCAGGGCCGCCGGGTGGCGCTGGTCTGCGGCGGGGATCCGGGCATCTACGCCATGGCCGGACTGGTTTTTGAGCTGGCGCGCGCCGAAGACAGTACCGTCACCATCGAGATCCTTCCAGGCATCGCGGCACTCAACGCCTGCGCCGCGGTTCTGGGCGCGCCGCTGATGCACGACTTCGCCGCCATCAGCCTCTCAGACCTGATGACCCCCTGGGATCTGATCGAGCGCCGACTGAGCGCGGTGGCTGCCGCCGACTTCGTGGTGGTGCTCTACAACCCGAAATCCAAAAAGCGGACCGACCAGATCGTCCGCGCCCGCGACATCCTGTTGAGTTACCGCAGCGTCGAAACCCCGGTGGGGATCGTCAACGGCGCATCCCGCGAGCACGAGTCTGTGCGCCTGAGCACGCTTGCCGCCATGCTCGACGAGGAAATCGGCATGCAGACCACGGTCATCATCGGCAACTCTCAGACCTTCTGCTGGCGCGGCCGGATGATCACCCCCCGGGGGTACGACGAAAAATACGGCCTCTAGCCACAATACCGCGCCCTACGCCGCGTTTTCTCTCCACGCCCCTCCACTCCCCTGCACGCGCGGCACAGGCGCCCGCCCGCTGTGCGCCAACGGTGCAATTCTGTAGAAGAAAACGCACAATCACAGCGAACTGCGATCAAATTTTGTTTCTTTCCTGTTCGTTTTCTGTTTTTTTACGGAATACTTTCCGTTATCCCGATCTTCTCGCATCAGGATCGTTTTTTGTCTGAACAAGGAGAATCATCATGTTTGAATCCGCGGAACTGGGTCATGCCGTTGAAAAATCCGTTTACAAAAAAAAAGGCCCCCGAAGTGCGCGTTGCCCTGCTCCAGGCTCAGCTGGAAATGGTTGCCAAGGGTGACTTCCAGGTCATCATCCTCCTCGGCGGACTGGAGGGTGCCGGACGGGGCTCGACCATCAACCTGCTCAGCGAATGGATGGACCCGCGCCATGTCCAGGTCCACGGCATGGGCGAACCCACCGACGAGGAACTCGACCGCCCCATGATGTGGCGGTTCTGGCGGTCCCTGCCGCCCAAGGGCAAGATCGGGGTCTTCCTCGGTTCGTGGTACACCTGGCCCATTCTCAACCGCGCCCAGGGAAGGACCGACGACAACGCCTTCCTGCAAAGCCTGAAACGGGCCAGGCGCATGGAAAGCATGCTGGTCGCCGAGGGCGCGCTGGTGGTCAAGTTCTGGCTGCACCTGTCCAAAAAACACCAGAAACAACGTCTCAAGGAGATGGAAAAAAATCCGGTGACCCGCTGGCGCGTCTCGGACCGGGACTGGAAATGTTACAAGGCCTACGACACCTTCCGGCCGGTGCACGAGATGGTCATCCGTCACACCAGTACCCCCGAGGCCCCGTGGCTGATCATCGAGGGGTCGGACGAATACTACCGCAACCTGACCGTGGGCAAGACCCTGCTCACCGCCATTCGTGACCGGCTCGATAACGAGGACAGGCAGCGCCCCTCACCGGTGCCCACTGTGTCCCTGCTGCCGCCGGTGGACAATCTCCACCTCCTCCAGACCCTGGACCCGAACCTGCGCCTGGAGAAAAACGACGCCAAGAAGGAGCTGGAACGCTACCAGGCCAAGCTGAACCTGCTCATGCGGCACCCCAAGTTCAAGTACATGTCGGTGATCGCGGTCTTCGAGGGTAACGACGCCGCAGGCAAGGGCGGCAGCATCCGCCGGATCACCCGAGCCATGGACGCACGCCGCTACCAGGTCATTCCCATCGCGGCCCCCACCGAGGAGGAACGGGCCCAACCCTATCTCTGGAGGTTCTGGCGGCACCTGCCCCGCAAGGGCCGGGTCACCATCTTCGACCGCTCGTGGTACGGCCGGGTGCTGGTGGAACGGGTCGAGGGCTTCTGCGCCGAAGTGGACTGGGTGCGGGCCTACAACGAAATCAACGACTTCGAATCGCAGATGACCCGCCACAACCTGCTGGTGGTCAAGTACTGGCTCGCCATCACCAAGGACGAACAGCTGCGCCGCTTCAAGGAGCGCGAGCAGACCGCGTTCAAACAGTACAAAATCACCGAGGAAGACTGGCGCAACCGGGAAAAATGGGAGCAATACGAACAGGCGGTCTGCGATATGGTGAACCGGACCTCCACCATGGAAGCCCCCTGGCACCTGGTGGAGGCCAACGACAAGAACTGGGCCCGGATCAAGGTGATCAGGATCCTGTGCGAAAGCATCGAAGAAAAGCTCGCGACCCTGGAAAAGGCCGGGGTCGACTATCTGGAGCACAGGAAGGGATAACCGCCCGGCGATCGACCGGACAGGTCACGGACGACTGTCGTCCCCTGTCCGGTCCTGTCCACATCGCGGCATACGGTCGGCGGCGGGTCCGCGCCGCGCACGGGTTTTCATTCGGACCGGGACAGCAGCGGGACGCCCCGACCTGTGGCTCCCCTGTTTTGCAGGCGGGTGGACTGCGCACCCATGCGCCCAATGCTCCATCCTCTGGTTTTACATGGAAATTTCCGGTAAAGTAGGTTGTACGCCTTGCCATCGGTCGCTTTTCTCCTTACAAAAGATGATGAAACCAACGCGCAGGTTGTACCGGGTACCGGAGAGGCCGGAACCCGTACCTTCACCATCCGCCTGGGCGGCTGCACACACTCAGGCTCATTCCGGACCGTTTTCATGCCGTACTGCTTTCGCATCGTCCCTGGTTTTCCTTCGGGCCTCCTGCTGCTCTTTGTCCTGCTTCTGTCCATCGCATCCAGCCCGGTCCGGGCAAGCGTCCCCCTCGTCCCCGACGGAACGCAGGAAATCGTTCCGGTCACCGTCAACCATGACGACGCACCAAAACAGCGACAGGCGACGGAGATCGGGTTGCCGCTGCTCTTGCAACAGTATCTGGAACAACTCTACTACGATGGCCAGGACAGCCTCGACGGCGAGCCTCTGTACACGGTCGCCTACCTGTTTGACCTGTACCGGCGCAACCAGTTTCAGCCGCTCTGGACCGACCCGGACAGCATCGGGCAACTGCTCAACGCCATTGAAGACAGTGCCGAGGAGGGCCTTGTTCCCGATGATTACCACCGCACGGCCCTCCTGAACCTTGGCAGAACACCCAACGAATCCCCGGCCAAAGAGGCGCAATACGAACTGCTGCTCTCGGACGCCTTCGTCCTGCTGGCCCAACATAAACGCCACGGCAAGGTCGATTCGCTCCAGGTCGATGAAAAGCAGAACCTGGAAATGCCCGCCTCGCCGCTCTCGCAGCTGGACACTTACCTTCGGGCCATCCGGGACGGCCGGATCCGGGACACGCTGGACCGACTTTCTCCCAACCACCAGACCTACGCCAAACTCAAAAAGGGCCTTGCCCGCTATCAGCGCATTCTCGCCAACGGTGGCTGGCCGCAGATCCCGGCCGGACCAAGTATCGCGCCGGGCGCTTCCGACCGCCGCATCACCACGATCCGGCAGCGGCTGGCCATCACCGACGGCTACCATCCTCCTGCCGGGGCCTCCAATTTCTATGACCGGAAATTGGTGCAGGCGGTCAAGGTCTTTCAACAGCGACACCATCTGGACCCGGACGGGGTGATCGGCAAGGGCACCCTGAGCGCCATGAACGTCTCCGCCGCCGAACGGGTCGGCCAGATCCGGGTCAACATGGAACGGGCCCGCTGGCTCATCCACGACATGCCCAGCTCCGGCCTCCTGATCGACATCGCCGGCTTCATGCTGGAGTATTATCACAACAACGAGCAGGTCTGGACGACACGGGTCGTGGTGGGCAAGCCCTTCCACCAGACCCCGGTCTTCCGCTCCGCCATCACCTATATCGTGCTCAACCCCACCTGGACCATCCCGCCGAAGATCGTCAAGAACGAGACCGTGCCGAAAATCGCCGCGGATCCGGGATATCTGGCCAGGGAGCGCCTGAAGGTCATCGACAGCAACGGCATGGAAATCGACCCGAACACGATCCCCTGGAACCAATACCTGGGCAAGTACCTGCCCTATATGCTCCGCCAGAGCCCGGGCAAGGACAATGCCCTCGGCCAGATCAAGTTTTTGTTCCCGAATCGCTACCACGTGTACCTGCACGACACGCCGAGCAAGGGGCTGTTCGGTCGCAGCAAGCGCGCCTTCAGTCACGGGTGCATCCGGGTCCAGAATCCGCTGGAGATGGGGCGCTTGCTTTTGGCCAACGATCCCGGCAACCCGACCACGCCCAAGAAGATGGATCAGGTCATCGCCTCGGGCGAAACCACCACCGTGATTCTCAAGCAGCCGCTGCCCGTGTACCTGCTGTACCTGACCACCAAGGTGAAGAACAACCAGCTGATGTTCAAAAACGACCTGTACGATCGCGACCAGGCCGTTCTCAGGGCGCTTGACGCCCGACCAAGGCCATTGGTTGCGGCGCTGTCGGCGGATCAGCAGAAACCCGGCCTGCAAACAGAGCCGGAGACAACAACCGACATCTCGGTGGTGCAAAGCCGACAGGACTATCAGCCTATTCCACCGGTCACCGGAGACGAGCCTAATCCATTGTGAACACCGCGTTATGAACACCGCCTTGCCCGGCTGCGGACCGACCGGCCCCGCTCCCCGACGAGCGTGCCCCGAAGCCTCCTCTCCGCGCCGGGCACAAAGCCCCGCCCATATTCATCCCTTTCCAGGAGAACCGTTATGAAAAAATCCATCGCCCTGCTGCTCGCCTGCTGGTGCGCGCTGTGCCTGTTCCGCGCGCCCACGGTTCGGGCCGCGGCGAACACAATCATCCTGACCAGTACCTTTCCCCTCTACCAGCTCACCCGGAACATCGTCCGGGACATCGAGGGCGCGGAGGTCCGGCTGATGCTGCCGGCCCAGCTCGGTTGCCCGCATAATTACGTGCTGACCCCGCAGGACATGACCCGGCTCGCCCAGGCCCAGATCCTGATCATCAACGGCCTGGGCATGGAGCCTTTTCTCGACATCCCGGCCCTGACCGGCCCGGGCGCACCGCAGATCATTGACAGCTCCCAGGGCGTCCCGGCCGAGCTGCTACTCCGCCAGGAAAAGGACGAGGAAGATCAGCGCGATGATGCCGTCAATCCCCATCTGTTCGCCAGCCCACGCATGGCCGCCCTGCTGACGGAATATATCGCCCGTGAGCTGGCCCGGATCCAGCCGGAACACGGCGACGCCTATCAGGCCAACGGAACCGCCTATGTCCAGCGCCTGAACCGATTGGCCGACGACTTCGCCGGCTTGGGCGAACGTGTGCGCAATCCCCGAATCGTCACCCAGCACGGGGTGTTCGACTACCTGGCCCGTGACGCCGCGCTTGAAGTGACAGCGGTGATGCAGGCCCATGACGGAAAAAATCCATCCGCAGCGGAAATCATGAGCCTGGTGATCACCATTCGAAAACACAAGGTCGGCGCATTGTGCACCGAACCCCAGTATCCCGAAGCCCTGGGGCAGATCCTCGCCCGGGAGGCCGATGTTCCCGTGATCCAGCTCGATCCGGTCGCCAGCGGCCCGGATCAGGCCCCGCTCGACTACTACGAACGCACCATGACCAACAACCTCCAAGTCCTGACCCAGACCCTTGGCCTGCGCTGAAACAACGACAATCGTCCCACCCGACCCGGCTCCGCAGCCCGCTGTTCGCTTCGACGGCGTGAGCGTCGTCCGGGGGGACGTCTCCATCCTCGACCAGGTCTGCGCCACCGTGCCCCAGGCCGGTTTCACCGCGATCATCGGTCCCAACGGGGCGGGAAAAACCACCCTGCTGCTGGCGCTGCTGGGAGAAACCGGCTACCAGGGCGCGATCCGCTTCCCGGAGACCGGCGGGCGACGACCGCGCATCGGCTACGTGCCGCAGCGTTTCGCCTTCGACCGCAACCTGCCGCTGACCGTGGCCGAATTTCTGGCCCTGGGCTTCCAGCGGAGTCCGCTCTGGTTCGGCATTCAACGCGGACTGCGCGCCAGACTCAACGAGGCCCTGGCCCAGGTCGCGGCCGAAGACCTTGCCCCCAGGCCCCTGGGCGCTCTCTCCGGCGGGGAGCTGCAACGGGTGCTGCTGGCCCTGGCCCTGATGCAGCAGCCGGAACTGCTGGTGCTGGACGAACCCGCGGCCGGAGTCGACTTTCAGGGCGAACTGCTGTTTTGTGAACTCCTGGAGCGGCTGCGGCGACTCCACCGCTTCACCCTGCTGATGGTCAGCCACGACTTGGGCACGGTCACCCATCACGCCACCCACGTAATCTGTCTCAACCGGCGAACCGTGGCGGAGGGGCCGCCCAGCCAGACCCTGACCAGCGCCAATCTCATGGCGCTTTTCGGTCTGCACATGGGTGTTCCCCAGTTTCCCGACCCAAACAGCTGCCTGCTCTGCCGACACGATGCCAGCGCGCAACCGCAATGCAAATGATTGACCCGAGCTCCCTGTACGCCCTGATCGGCCAGCTCGCGCCACTGGACTGTCTCCAGCCCCGCTTCATGCAACAAGCGCTTGTCGGCCTGTTGCTCATGGCCCCCATGGCAGCGGTGATGGGCATCATGGTGATCAACTTCCGCATGGCCTTCTTTGCCGATGCCATCAGCCACTCCGCCTTTGCCGGCGTCGCCCTGGGGCTCTGCCTTTCCCTTGATCCGAACTGGACCATGCCGGTCTTCGGCGTGCTCGCCGGGTTGGGCATCGTTGTCCTGCAACGCCACTCCCGTCTTTCCCGCGACACGGTAATCGGCGTCTTTTTCTCGGCCATAGTCGCCTTCGGTCTGGCCATGGTCAGCCGCTCTCCCTCGCTGGCCAGGGACATGCAAATCTTTCTCTACGGCGATATCCTCACCATCAACGACTCGCAGCTTGTGGCGCTGAGCGCGCTCTTTGTCTGCCTTGCCACCTTTCTCTACATCGCCTACAACCATCTGCTCTACATCGGCCTCCATCCTGGACTGGCCAGGGCGCACCGGGTCCGAACCGCCTGCTACCAGTACATCTTTGCCGCCCTGCTCGCCCTGCTGGTGATGTTTTCGGTCCGCGCCATCGGTGTTCTGCTGGTCACCGCCCTGCTGATCGTGCCTGCCGCCGCGGCCCGCAACCTGGCCCGCTCGGCCGGGGCCATGTTCTGGTGGGCACTGACAATCGGCACCAGCTCCGCCGTGGCCGGGCTGATTCTCTCAGCCCAACCCTGGGCCCGGACCGCCACCGGCGCCACCATCATCCTCGTTGCCTGCGGCTGGTTCCTGCTCAGCCTTTCTGTTGTCGCCCGGCGCGGCGGCGGGTAAATAGCTCTTTCCCCTCTCGTTCCGGTACGCTACACTGGGCAGTAATGCCGCACAGGGCGCCTTCATCCCGAATCCGTTTCCTTTTCACGCAGGAATTCGCGCCGTATGACGACCCCGCTCCACACGTTCATCTCCTCTGCCCGGACGGGCGGCAGCAGGATTCTGATCGCCGCCCTGCTCCCGCTTCTTGTCCTGGCAACCGGTTGCGCCTTCATCCTCCAGAAGAGCCTGCACCGGATCCGGCACGCCGAAGAACAACAGATACAGGCCGACGGACAACTGCGGGTTCACGCCCTGGAGCACGCCTTGCAAGCGGCGCTTGCCGAGGAGCTGAAAACCGCGGCTGACCATGCCCAAGCTCAAGTGTTCGGGATCTATAAAGACGCCTTGGATAACGACTGGGACATGGAGACGGCGCAAAAAACCGCACTGGATCAGCTTCGGCACACCCAAAACACCGAGGCGATTTCCTTCCACATCCTCGATACCAAAGGCGTTATCCTGTTGCACAGCAACCCCGCCGTGGAAGGCAAAAACCTCTTGCAGGAGGCCCGCTACAGTCATGCCTGGCCCGCGGTGCAGCAACAGATCAGCCAGAAAACCGGCAACGTCGACAGCATCCCCTCCCTGACCAACCCGGGGCAGACCCCGCCCCGAAGCGCGTACCTGGCCTTTTTCCCCCCGTGGAACTGGGTCATCAGCGCCAGCTGTCCGCCCGACAAACTCGCGCACAACATCGCCCTGGTCGACAGTCTCCGCAAGATCAACGCGCAGTATGCGGATAAACCCGGCACGCTCATCCTGCTCGATCCCGCGCCGGAGACGGGCGCCGACGCGGAGCCCACTGCCCTTGCCGCGCAACCAGGCGAGGGTACGTCCGGCACCGAGGAACACCTCCTCTGGCGCTATGCCCTCCCCCGTTATGCAATAACCATCGGCCTGAGCGTCCCCAAAGAGCAGGTCCATGCCGCCTTCTTCGAGGCGCGCCGCACCACCCTGCTCCTGCTGGTCGGGCTGACGCTGGTGACCGGAGCGGCCATGGCCTTGCTGGCGCAGCGTCTCCGGCCGTCAACGCAGATTCCGCTCTCCCCACAGGCCGCAGCAACTGGTGGTGCCGGGGAAAACAGCCTGGTAAAAACATCCTCCCCACAGAGCGCCCATATCCCCAACGGGGAAGAACACCCCTCACCCGACGCATTTCCGACCCGGGAACGGACGCGTCTGGAGAGTGCGGAACGTTTCCTCGGCGCCTATAAAAAGATCATCAACAGTGCGGAAGAAGGCTTTTGCATCATGGACCCCCACTTCCGCATCCTGTCGATCAACGCCGCCTTTACCCGTCTCACCGGCTACACCGCCGCCGAATCCCTGGGACGGACAGCCTGGCTGCTTGAGCCGGATCAACAGGACACCGACGAGTTTTTGCACACCCTGAAAAACGCCCTGACTGAGCGCAGCCTGTGGGAGGGTGAGGCCCCGGGCCGGAGCAAAGACGGCAGCGCGCGTACCTTCCGTCTGGTCATCCACGCGATCCGCAATGGCGGCGAACCCGTATGCTATCTCGCGCTGTTCAGCGTGAAGGAAAAACCGCAGGCCCCAAACCAGCAAGGCGACATCCCGGCCCACCACGACCCCTTAACCCGTCTGCCCAACCGGACCATCCTCGAACTCCGCATGGACCAGGCCCTCAAACACGCCGAGACGGCACGCCAGTTCGTGGGCGTGCTCTTCATCGATCTTGACCGGTTCAAAAACATCAACGACGTGTTCGGCCACCAGCAAGGGGACCTCCTCCTCATCCAGGTGAGCCGGCGTTTCTCCGCCATCCTCGGCGAACACGACTCGCTCTACCGCCAGGGCAGCGATGAGTTCATCCTGCTCATGGAACAGGTCGACAACGAGGCCTCCGTCCACCTGATGGCCAACCGCATCCACGCCACGCTCAAAGAGCCGTTTCAGATCGACCGCCAAACCGTGTACATCGACACCTGTGTCGGCATCTCCATCTACCCGACGGACGGCGCCTCCTCCATGGAACTGATTCGCGGGGCGGACACGGCCATGCACAGGGCAAAACAGGAGGGGGGCAACAAGCATGTCCTCTTCTCCAGAGAGATGCACCGGACGCTGTCCTCCCAGTTCCAGATCGAAAACGATATCCGCACAGGTCTGGCGAACCGGGAATTCACCGTGTTCTATCAGCCCAAGGTGGTGATCGCCTCCCGGCAGACCAGCTCGCTGGAAGCACTGATCCGCTGGAAGCGCGGCGACACCCTGCTGCCGCCCGGCCAGTTCATCCCTGTTGCCGAGGAATCGGGACTGATCGACGAACTCTGCCTGGTTGTTCTGGAAAAAACCTGTGCCTTTTTTACCGATATGGATCAAAACGGCGTGAAAGTCCCGGTCAGCGTCAATATCTCGCCGCGCCAGTTCAGCGACCGGCGTTTTGTCGACCGGATCGAGGACATGCTGCAACGCTACCAGGTCGCCCCGCATTTTCTGGAGTTTGAAATCACCGAAACCACGGCCATGGAAAACGTGGAACACACCCTGGCCGTCATGCTGCGCTTGCAGGAACTGGGCATCAACTTCTCCATCGACGACTTCGGCACCGGCTACTCTTCCCTGGCCTATCTGGCCCAGATGCCTGTCAGCACCCTCAAGATCGACAAGCAGTTCATCGACGATCTCGACACCAACAGCGGAATCATCGCCACCATCATCGCCATTTCCCAGCAGATGAACCTCAATGTGGTGGCCGAAGGCGTGGAGACCGAAGCGCAACTGCACGCCCTGGCCTCCATGGGATGCAACGAGGTGCAGGGATACCTGTTCTCCCGTCCCGTTCCCGGAGAAGAAATCCTGCTTTTCCTTGAACAGGAACGGCGCGCCGTCATCCGCGAGGCAGAAGCCCGGCGGTCGCCTTCCTCTTCCGGGATACGCCCATGACCCGCGGCAGGGACGGCGCAACGTGTTCGCGCCACTCCCGCCCGACCACCTGTACTTGACAAAGCCATGAAGCACCCGCCCTCGCGCCTCTTCTTCGACACGAACGACCACGCCCTGCTTGCCATCGTGAACGAGGTCGTACAGCAGCACAGTCCCACGCTGCGCTCGTTGATGGCGCCCTACATGCACCCGCGCGGCATCAAGGAGATGGCCGCGCCCGCCGGGTTGCGAATCGCCTACGCCATCGCCCGGATGCTGGAATCCCTGGAGGCGGGTCAGGGGGCGGACCGGCTGACCACCCTGCGTACCCTGTATGAAGAGGTGCTGGCCTCGGACGCCACCTTCTTCCACAACAACACCGCCCGGGTGCTGTTGCAGATCGTCAAGGAGCTGGTTCGGAGCCGGGACGACGAACTGCGCCAGCTGGAACTGGCCCACGATTTTCGCCGGGTGTTTGCAGGCAAACTCGGCCTGGTGCGCCGTCAACTCGCCCACTATCACCTCCTGGAAATGCCCGAGGAGTGGAACCAGTACGCCTTTGACGACCGGGTCCACGACGCCAACACCAAGGGCCGCAAATCGCCGACGCATCTGCTGATGGACGCCTGGATCAAGGGCATCCGCAAGCTGACCGTGATCTACTATAACTATGTCGAGCCCGAGGCGGCCTGGGAGCTTCTGGAAGGCGCGGCCATTCTCGGCATTCATGCCCGAATCGGCATCGAGTATTCAGCCTGCTTCCGGGAAAAATTTATCCGTGTCGTCTGGGAGCTGGACGGTTTTTTCGACAACACCAGCCTGCTCGATTTTCTCAAAAAGGAAGCTGTTGTCGCCCTGATGCGTCAGGGTCGTCTTGTTTCCCTGTACCAGCAGGAATACGTGTTCGGCGCGCTCGACGCCTTCAACCACACCCATCGGCAGGTGCTCGATGCGGAACTCGGCGTACAGAGTCCACCGCTGGAGCGAAGCGCCTTTCTCAGTTTCGTCGGTGCGGGACAGCCCTCGCTGCTGCATCTGGCTGCCTGCCTCCTCCAGCAGTACCACGACCTGTTCCGGACGGCAGCATCCGCAAGCCCGAAAACGGAAGCGGAGGAAACAGATGAGCGAACCGATCAGGAACCGACCGGCCTGGAGAAACTCTGCCAACTAAATGTCGACCACCTCATCGACCGTTTTCTTCAACCAGACCGCAACCCGCACCTGCCGAACCCCAACGCGGCGAACAGCACCCATCCCCGACCAGCCCTGCTCCATCTCTCCCTGCCGGAACTCCTCGACCGTCTCGCCGCCCTCCATGCAGCCTCCCGTTTTACTCTGGGCCTTGACGGGCTTTCGGTGCAGGATGCGCTGGAGCTGCTCTATATCTGTCGGGGCAAGATCACCCACCTTGAAGTGTTCAGTCTCAAAAGCTACAGCTACGATCAGGCCGCCATGGCGCAGGCCCGGGACAGCGGTCTGGTCAGCTCCGCCATGGATCGCCGTGATCCGGACCATGATCGCCGGTTGATCAACAAGTTGCAGCAGGCGCTCAACGCCGACAACGTCATCATCCTGAAAAGGGTCATCCGCGCCATTATCTGGGATTTCGAGCGGATGCGGCTCATCGCCGAGCAGCAATGCGAACAGGAACAGCAAACCCCGGAAGGCGAGTCGCCCGAAAGCAGGGCAACACTGGAGGCGATGAACGAGCGCAAGGATGCCCTGATCAACATTCTGCTCGATCTTGGCTCGTTCCACGCGCTGTACCGCAAACGCTACCTGGGTTCCCGCATCGGCTCCGGCTCCACCGGACAGTCATCGCATCAGTACGGCATGGGCCTGGCGGTGCTCGACACCCTGCCGCGAAGGGCTGTTGCCACCGTGTTGCAACAGCAGCAGGAGGGGAACAGCAAACTGATTCCGGTGACGGCGCGGATGATCAGCCACCGCCACCGCAGCGGTCCGTCCGGCCCGCTGCGCCGCCTGTTGCGACGATTTCCCGGTCGCCGCTGGTCCGAGCCGCGCCGCCAGTGGTACGACTGGACCCTGGACCGCCTCGAACCCCATCCCGGCACCAGCGGCAACCTGGTGATCCTGGGTGGGCTCCGTCAGTCGAGGGAAGCCCGGTGCACTACCGACCCGCCCACCTCCTCGGGGTCCCGCTCACTGCACTATCTCAATTCCCACCTGACCAACGCCCTCAAGGTACTGGCCGGGTTCATCCCCGCCTTTCTCACCTTTTTCCTGACCAAGGACTGGTGGCTTCTGGCCTACGGCGGCGCATTCATCTGGTTCGGCATCACCGGGGCGCGCAACATCATCCAATCGATCCTCGGCGGCGGCGGGGTGAAACGCTCCCCCCTGCTCCGCTGGAACTCGCTGGTCAGCTGGAGCCGGATCGCCGACTCCCTGTTCTTCACCGGATTTTCCGTGCCCCTGCTCGACTACTTGGTCAAAACCCTGCTGCTCGACCAGTCCCTGGGGATCACCACCGCCACCAATCCGCTCATCCTCTACGCGGCCATGGGACTGACCAACGGTCTCTATATTTTCACCCACAACACCCTCAGGGGACTACCGCGCAGCGCCGCCATCGGTAACCTGTTCCGCTCGGCCCTGTCCATCCCTCTGGCGCTGCTGTTCAACAGCCTGTTCGCCGGTCTCCTCCATCTGGCCATGGTACCGGGTGTGGAGGCAACACTGCAAAAGTGGGCGGCCATCATCTCCAAGCTGGCCTCGGACTGTGTCGCCGCGGTCATCGAAGGGCTGGCTGACCGGCAGAACAATATCCTCCTCCGGCGTCTCGACTACCAGGCCAAAATCGCCCAGCTCTTCTCGGTTTTCGCCCGGCTGGACGTCCTTTTCCCGGAAGAGGATGTCCTCGACATGCTCCAGGCGCCGGAAAAGGCATTTGTCGCCATGGGCGAGGAGGCCGAAGAACTGAAAAAGATTTTCATCGTCAATGCCCTGGACCTGATGTATTTCTGGATGTACCAGCCCAGGGCGCGAAAAACCCTACAAGATCTGGTGGTGCATATGTCCGATGAGGAGTGGCTGATTTTCTACCGCTCCCAGCTGGTACTCCGGCGCGACCGGGAGATCAGTCAGGTTTTCGTCGACGGTCTGGTGGGCCGCAACTTCGCGCAGGGCCTCTCGTTTTATCTCGGCACGGCAGAAACCTACCTTGCCGATATGGAAGCCCTGGGGAAAAAGAGGGAGAAGCTCATCAAAAAACGGGCTCAAAAGCTGTCAACCGGGTTTTCCCGTTGACACGGCCACACGAGCAAGATAAAGAGGACAAAAATTATCCTGATTTGACATTCTGTTCTCATGCGCCTGACCCGTGCCGCCGAATATGCTGTCCGCTGCATCCTCTACCTTGCCCGACAGGGCGAGGGGGTGCTGACCAGTCGGCAGAAAATTGCCAGCCAGGCCGATATTCCGCCCCACTTCCTGGCCAAAATCGCCCAGGATCTGGCCCGGGCCGGACTGATCGAGATCCGCCTGGGAGCCCGCGGCGGGTTTTGTCTCTGTCGCTCTCCGGCCTCGATCTCGCTTTTGACCGTGGTCGAGGCCATGATCGGCGAGATCGGCTTAAACGACTGCGTCCTCCGCCCGGACAGCTGTACCGGCAGTCCGTACTGCGCGATCCATCAAATCTGGAAAAACGCCCGCGATCAGTTGCGCGCCAACCTGGGGGCGATCAGCTTTGAAGACCTGGCCAACGACACCTCCTGCGCGCTCCTGTACGATGCCCTGCACAACGCGTCGCTCGAATCACGACCTTCTCCCGGGGGGCAAGAGCAATGACCCATTTCCACCCCGCCCTATCGCCACTGCTTCGTCTGTACCGGTTTTATCGCGACGGATTCCGCAACATGACCATTGGGCGCACGTTGTGGAAAATCATCTTCATCAAGCTGTTTGTTCTGTTTGCGGTTTTGAAACTCTTTTTTTTCCCGAACTTCTTACAGACAAACTTTGCAACGGACACGGAACGGGCTGATTATGTACTGCACCAGTTGACACAATCCGCTCAAAATTCCTCTCATTCCACAGGAGAAAACAATGATTGAGAATTTAGACCTCAGCCTGGTCAACTGGTCCCGGGCGCAATTCGCCCTGACCGCCATGTACCACTGGCTTTTTGTCCCGCTCACACTCGGGATCACCTGGATCATCGCCTTCTACCACACCATCTACTACAGAACCGGCAACGACGAGTGGCGACGTCTGACCCGCTTCTGGATGAAGCTGTTCGGCATCAACTTTGCCGTCGGTGTGGCCACCGGCATCATTCTGGAGTTCGAATTCGGCACCAACTGGGCCAACTACTCGTGGATGGTGGGCGACATCTTCGGTGCCCCCCTGGCCATAGAGGGCATCTTCGCCTTTTTCCTGGAGGCCACCTTTTTTGCCGTGATGTTTTTCGGCTGGAACCGGGTTTCCAAGGGCTTTCACCTCTTCTCGACCTGGATGGTGGCCCTGGGCAGCAACCTGTCGGCGGTCTGGATTCTGGTCGCCAACGCCTGGATGCAGCACCCGGTCGGTCAGGCGTTCAATCCGGACACCGCCCGCTTCGAGATGCAGAACTTCGCCGAGGTCGCCCTTTCACCCTTCGCGGTCAACAAGTTCATCCACGCCACCACTTCCTCGATGCTGATGGCGGCCCTGTTCGTCATCTCCATCTCGTCCTGGTACCTGCTCCGCGGACGGCACGTGATTCTGGCCAAGCGCTCGATCGTGGTTGCCGCCTGTCTGGGGCTGCTGGCCTCGGTTTTCACGGTCATCAACGGCGATGAAAGCGCCTATGAACTTGCTCAGGTCCAGCCGATGAAACTGGCCGCCATCGAGGCCCTGTACGAAGGCGAGACCAAGGCAGGGCTCGTCGCCGTCGGCATCGTCAATCCGGACAAGCAGGTCTTCGACACCCGGGATGTCTTCATCGGCCCGCACCTGCGTATCCCCTACGTGCTTTCCCTACTGGCCAACCGCTCCTTCAACTCCTATGTGCCCGGCATGAAGGATCTGGTCTACGGCAACAGCGAACACAACATCCTCGGCGCGGCCCAGAAAATGGAGCGCGGCAAGAAGGCCGTGGCCACCCTGGCCGCCTACAAGCAGGCGCGCAAGGCCGGTGACGAGCAGGCCGCGGCCACGCACCTCGAAGCCTTCAACCAGTACAAGGAATTTCTCGGCTACGGGTATCTGACCCGTCCGGAAGAGGCGGTTCCGCCCGTGCCCCTGTCCTTTTACGCCTTCCACATCATGGTGACCCTGGGCAGCCTGTTTCCGCTGATCTTCCTCGGCTATCTGTACTTTTCCTACAAAAAGACGCTGGAAGGCAAGCGATGGCTGCTGGGGCTGGGCACCATCACCTATGTGCTGGGCATGATCGCCTCACAGGCCGGCTGGGTCGTGGCCGAGGTCGGTCGCCAACCCTGGTCGATCCAGGGACTCCTGCCGGTCACCGTGGCCCGGACCAATCTCACCGCGGACACGGTGCAAACCACCTTTTTCATCTTTCTGGCGCTGTTCACAGTCCTGCTTATCGCTGAGATCGCCATCATGACCAAACAGATCCAAATCGGACCGGAGGAAAACTGACCATGATTGAGCAACTTGATTATACAACCCTGCAACACCTCTGGTGGCTGCTCTGTTCGATCGTCGGCGCCCTGTTTCTCTTCCTCAACTTTGTCCAGGGAGGCCAGAGCCTGCTGTGGCAGGTCGGCAAGACGGAGACGGAACGGGACCTGATCATCAACAGCCTGGGGCGGAAATGGGAACTCACCTTCACCACGCTGGTCCTGTTCGGTGGGGCCCTGTTCGCCTCGTTCCCCAAATTTTACTCCACCTCCTTCGGCGGCGCCTACTGGGTGTGGATCCTGATCCTGCTCACCTTTGTCGTGCAGGCGGTCAGCTATGAGTACCGGAGCAAACCCTGGAATATCCTCGGCAGCCGGGGTTACGAGGGCCTGCTGTTCATCAACGGCGTGTTCGGTCCGCTGCTGATCGGCGTGGCAGTCGGCACCTTTTACACCGGCGCCAACTTCACCCTCGACAGCAACAACTTCGTCACCTGGGCCCACCCGTTCCGGGGTCTGGAGGCCGCCCTGACCCCGTCCTACTTCTCGGTCTTCAACCTCGCCCTGGGGTTGTTTCTGGTCTTCAACGCCCGAACCCTGGGGGCCATGTACCTGGTCAACAACATCGAGTTCGGGCCGGTTCCGGAGCTGGAACAGCGACTGCGCGCAGCCTGCTGGCAAAATTTCCTCATCTCGCTCCCCCTGTGCGGGTTGATCGTGCTCTCCCTGCTGTTTTTACCGGGCTATGCCATCGTCGATGACCAGGGCACCATCGCCCCCCAGAGCTTCAAGTTTCTGCGCAACCTGATTGCCCAACCCTGGCTGCTGGTTCTGCTCCTCGCTGGTCTGGGTCTGTTGATTTACGGAGCAATGAAAACCGCCAAGAGCTCGGCAACAAGCGGCATCTGGTTCGCTGGTCCGGGCACGGTGCTGATCGGGCTGACAGTGCTGCTGCTGCCAGCGCTGAACAACACCCCCTTCTATCCGTCCCTGATCGATCCGCAGATGAGTCTGACCATTTACAACGCCTCGTCCAGTCCGTACACACTGCGGGTGATGACCTATGTGGCACTGGGCATTCCGCTGGTGCTCGGCTATATCACCTATGTGTGGTGGGCCATGAACCGTCGTAAAATCACGATTGAAGACACCACGGATCACGGTGCCTACTGATTCTCTTTTTCGCCGGGAACGGTCTTCCGCTCCCGGCCGTTTTCAAGGAGCCTTACTATGACCATCATGAGCACTGTACTGCTGATCGGCTGGGTTGCTGTGCTGGGAGCGGCCTTTTATCTGTCGCTTCGTCTGCTGAAGAAACTGGACCTCTATTGAGCAACCATAACCTGACACACTGCCCGATCCTCCCGTGCCTCGATCAACCACCGGCAGAATCCTGATCCTGTGCGCTCTGCTGAGCGCCCTGCCGGTGTTGTCCTCCGCGTCTTCCGCTGCTCCGCCGCCGACCCAACCGGCGGCGGAGTGCTCGCTGCGCCGGATCAAGGTGCTTGATCTGGAAACAGCCCAGTCCATCGCCCTGGCACATAACCCGGACATCAATGCGGCCCGGATGCGGATCGACCAGGCCCGCAGCAGGATACGCCAGGCTGTGGCCGCCTGGCATCCCCGGATTGATCTGACGACCTCCGGCGTCCGACAGCGCCTTTCCGACACCAGTTACCGCGACTTCAAGCACATCGCCACCCTGCTCGGCAAATCCGCCGAACAGACCGGCGAGGAATACAGTGCCGGGCTGGAGGCGACCTGGACCTTATTTGACGGCTTCTACCGCAGCTTCAACGAACAGCGAAGCCGCTACGAGGAACAGACAGCCCAGGCCGCACTGCGCAACAGCCACCGACTGCTGGCCGGCGCCGTGGCCGAGGCCTTTCTCAACGCCCAGCTGGCCCAGGCCAATGCCGATATCGCCCGGGCGAATCAAACCTTTTACATCCAGGAACTGCACGACGCGCAAAACCGCTTCGACGTGGGCGCAGGCCCCTGGAACGATATTCTCAACATCAAGGTCCAGATCAACGCCGCTGCCACCGAGTTCATCCGTGCGCACCGGGAATACGAGGCAGCAAGCTACGGCTTGGCCGCGCTCATGGGCCTGCCAGCGGCCACCCTGCCGGAACAGGTGCGCCTGCAGACCCTTGACCAGCTTCCCGACAGCGCGATCCGGGTGCAGGAAAACACGGATGAGCTGCTGGCTGAGGCGGCGCGCCAGCGGCCCGATCTCCAGGCGCTGAAGACCCAGGTTCGTCTGCGCGAGGCCAGCGTCGGCATGGCCAAAGCGCCTCTCTACCCCGCGGTGCGGGTGGCGGGTTCGATCGAAGGCAATCGGGAAAATGATCCGGGCATCAGGGACGAGCATATCTCCCGCACGGTGGGCATGGAGATGCGGTGGAACCTGTATGCGGGCGGTGCGGATCGGGCGAGGATTATCGAGGCCGAGCAGGCCCGCCGGGAGGCGGGATACCTGTTGGCTGGGCAGCAAAACGAGGTGGCCGCCGAGGTGCGCGGCCACTTGGCCCGGCTGGCCGCGGCTGAAGAACAGGTACGGCTGCAACGGGAAACCGTGCAACTGGTGGAAGAAAATCGGGATCTGGCGAAAAATGCCTATGCCGCGGGCGAGGATTCGCTGGTCCGGCTCAACGAGGCGCAGCGCGATCTGGTGGCCACCCACGCCCGGCTGGCGCAGGCCCTGGCCTCCCGCCGACTCCAGCACCAGCGGCTGCTGGCGGCCATCGGTCGCAACCTGCCGCCGGGAACACCGGAGGAGCAACCATGAGCGCGATCGGCCTGCTTGAACTGGTGGTGCCCGCAAGCGCCATCGACCTCAACGGGCACGTCAACAACGTGCAGTACGTGCAATGGATGCAGGATGCGGCCATCGCCCACTCCGCCTCCCTGGGCTGGCCCACGGAGCGTTTCCTGGCCCTGGGCCACACCTGGGTCATCCACTCGCACGCCATCACCTACCTCCACTCCGCCTTTGCCGGAGACCGGATTCAGGTGTACACCTGGGTCGCCTCCTTCCAGAAGATCCGCTCACTGCGCAAATACAAATTTTTGCGGCCCACAGACAAAACAGTTCTGGCCACGGCGGAGACGGTTTTCATCTTTTGCGCGATCGATTCGCGCAGGCCCGTGGCCATTCCGCCCGAAGTGCGAAGTGCCTACCCGCTGCCGGACACCGAGCCCTGATCAGTCGGCGGAAAGCCGCTCGAAAATCTGCTCCGGAATCTCCGGCACCCAGTGATTCTGGAACTGGATCACACCCCTCTTGTCGGCAATGATGATCGTCGGCACACCCCGCAGTTGATACTGCTCGCTCACCACGCCCCGCTCGTCAAACAGCGTGGGATACTGCATCCCGGTCTTACGGGCAAAGGCCCGGGCCCGCCGCACGGAGTCGTTGTGGCCCACGTTGATGGAGACAAACTCCATCCCGCGCTCGCCGTACAGATCGACCAGTTTGTTGATCTTGGGCATTTCGCTCTTGCAAGCCGAGCACCAAGAGGCCCAGAACACCAGCATCACCGGCTTGTTGCCGATGCTGGCGGCCAGATCGATGGATTCGCCGTCAAGCCCACTGCCCTTGAAGGGAATGAGCGGCCCGCCGACTTCAACCCGGTTCATGGCCAGGACCGCACAGGGCAGGAGCAGGAAAAAGATCAGCCAGAAAAACAGATGTCTTTTGTTCATAGTCGTTTCCGGTAAAAAATGAGGGCTCTAGACCGTCAGGTCTTTGTTTTTTGCCGCCAGTCGTTTGAGTTCGGTTTGAAGTTGTGACAAGGGTCGATTGGAACGCCATTCGCGCTCCTTCAGGTGGAGTTCAAAATTCCGCTTCACACCATTGAACTTTGCCAAGCGATGTTTTGTAAAGCTCCAGTGTGCCCCGTCCCCTTTTACGGGGGCCGGGTCTCCCGCGCACCCGAGCAGGGCCGAAGAAACTCTCATCAACCTCAACCACACCAAAAATCCGTTCTTTTTTAGAGACTTGGTGAAGATACATCAGCCGCCTGAAACCTAAAAAATACCTGTTTATAGTCTTTCTGTTCAACTTCAGAAGCAAGGCGGTTTTGGTCGCGTCGATATCGATACAAAAGCATTCAATTATTTTTTTCGATTTTGTATCGACTCAACTTGCTGTTTTTAAACATCTTTCTAGCCTATCAGGTACATCCCTGATGGTCTGGAGCCAAATCATTTTGTCGGCAGCCGCAGCAACCGGCCCAGATCGGGCAGATCCAGGCGCGTCAGGCCAAGAGACTCGGCCAAGGTCAAAGCCTTTCGGTAGTCGTCCCCGGAAATCGCTTCCCGCAGCTCCGGAAAATCATCAGCCCGGCCGCAGGGCCGGTACTGGGGCATCAGGTTGACGAAGGTGTCGCGCGGCAACGCGGCGGCGATAAAGTTCAGGATTCCGGCGGTTTCCTCGGCAAGGCCGGGCATCAGCAGGTGACGGATCATCAATCCCGAACGGGCAAGTCTCCGGTCGTCCAGTACCAGAGTCCCCACCTGACGGTGCATGCGCACCAGCGAGGCCCGGGCCCGGCCGGGGTAGCCGGGGGCCTGTGCGTACCGCTTCGCCGTGGCAGACCGCCAGAACTTGATGTCTGCCAGATAGATGTCAACCACGCCCGCCAGCTGCGTCAGTGTGGCTGAAGACTCGTAGCCGCCGCAGTTGAAAACCACGGGAAGACGCAGTCCCGCCTCGACGGCCACGACCAGGGCGGCCAAAATCTGCGGGACCACGTGCGAAGGCGTCACCAGATTGATGTTGTGACAGCCACGGTTTTGCAGCTCAAGCATGATCCCAGCCAGATCGGTCGCATCCACCTCTCGGCCCGAATCCCCGTCCCAGCTGATCTCCCAGTTCTGACAGAAACAACAGCCCAGGTTGCAACCGGAAAAAAAGATCGTGCCCGACCCGTCGGTTCCGGACAAGGGCGCCTCCTCGCCGAAATGCGGGCCATAACTGGCCACGTGGGCCAATGCGCCGACGCCGCAAAATCCGGTTTCTCCCGCCAGCCGATCGACCCGGCACGCACGGGGGCAAAGCGTGCAGCGGGCAAGCCGCGCCTGGGCGTCCAGTGCCCGCGCCTGCAGCTCACCGGTTTTGTACAGACGTTGCGCTGCAATCTCCATCCGTTCCTTCCCTATCGACATCATCCCTCCGGTTCGTCAATCCTCTGGCAGGCAAACACGGTCCATGGTAGGCTGCCGGTTCGCACCACCGGAGAACAACCATGCCCGCTTCCGCCGATCCCCCACTGTTTCCCTGTCCCGATCTCCTAGTCAGCCGCTGTCTTGGCCTGGATACCTGTCGGTATGACGGCCAATTCCAGGACAATGCCCTGGTGGCCGGCCTCCGCCCCCATGTCCGGCTGCTGCCGGTCTGCCCGGAAACCGCCTGCGGTCTGCCCACGCCCCGACCGCCGATCTGGTGCTGCCAGGTGGGCAAGAAGATGGTGATCTACCAACCGGAGACCGGGCGCGACCTCACCGACCAGCTGCAACAGGCCATCGACGCCATCCTCGCGGCCCATCCCGATATCGACGGGGCCATTCTCAAAAGCCGTTCGCCCAGCTGTGGCCTTTACGACACCAAGATCTATTCCGGGCTGGATCTCGAAGAGGCGACGACCAGGGGGGCAGGTCTCTTCGGCCAGCAGCTGCTGCACCGCTTTCCCGACCAGGCCATCGAGGACGAAGCCCGCCTGCTCGACCCGGTGGTGCGGGAGCACTTCCTGCTTCGACTCTTCACCCTGGCCCGCTTCCGCCTGGCCACCCGACAAGAAAACCCGGACTCGGCGGCACACGCCTTTCACGCGACCCACCACCTGCTGCTTGCGGCCTGGAACCCAGCCCGCTGCCACCGCGCCGCTACCTTCACCACCGATCAACAGAAGCTCGCCGGCGAGAGACTGGTCAGCTACCGCGACGAACTGGGCAGGCTGTTGGCCGCGCCACCCCACCGCCCCGGGATCGCGGCCGCCCTGCTGCACTGTCTGGCCCCGCTGACCCGGCGCCTCGACGCCCAAAGTTCACTCGCCATCCGTCAGGCCATCGACAGCTACCGCAGCGGCCGGACCAGTCTGCACACTCCCGGACGCCTGCTTGAAGCAGCGGCCCGCAACGCCAATCTGTGCGCACCGGCTGAGCAGATGCTCTTCCATCCCTACCCCCGCGCGCTCGCAGCCGATGCCACTGATGCGGACAATGCCGACGATCCCGCCGACCGTGCCTAAGCGCGGAGCTTCGTGGACAAAGCCCAACCGCCACAGTAAAACGCCCGTTCCGGGCGCACGCCGACAAACAGCAATCCGCCACTTATCCGGAGGCGTCCCGACGAAGCAGGGCCTGGAGACCGACCCCCTGAACCACGGTCATGCATTCGTCGTGGTGGAAAAATCCGGCCACCATCGCGGCCAGCCCGGCAGCGGCAAAAACAACGTCTGGATCGTCGCCACGGGCAAGAACACGGCGGCAACCCGCCAGATCGTTTTCCTGCACCGCTGCCAGCAACTCGTTGAGCCAGTCGACCCGGTCCGCATCGAACCACTCCTCGACCATGGCCTGCACATACATCATGACCAGGGTGGAGCGGTGTTCCTCCATGGCCTCGAAGCCGTCGCGCTCAATCGCATCCAGCATCTCGTCGATCCGGGCGATGAGCTCGCTCCCACTTTTCGCGGCATCCTCCATCCTCTTCCCCCCCTGTCCGGAGCCGTCGTCCGACCAGATCAGACAAACCAGGCGAGGGCAAACCAGCCCGCCATGGTACAGGCCATGGCCACCTTCACCACCGCGCCCAGCAGAATGCCGACCCAGGTGCCGACCCCGACCCGCGCGGCCTGCTGCAACGGCTTGCGGTGGATCAGTTCTCCAGCGGCCGCGCCGATAAACGGCCCGAAAAGCAGGCCCCAAGGGACAAAAAACAGACCGGCCACGGTTCCGATCATCGCCCCATAGATCGCCAGTCGACTTGCGCCCACCCGCTTGGCCCCCAGGGCCGAAGCCCAGTAATCGACCACCAGCGACAAGACGGTCAACAAACCCAGTCCCACCAGGCTCACCGTGCCGACCCGCTGAAACTGATCCACCCAGGCGGCCAGCAGCATGCCCGCATACATCAGCGGCAAGCCGGGCAGGACCGGCACCAGGGTGCCAGCAAAGCCGATCCCCATCATCAACACCGCCGCCACATACGCTGCCACCAAATAGGCACCCTGCAGTTCCATCACGCCTTCTCCCGACCAGCCGCTCAGAGCTGCTCGTCCTCGATCCAGACCTGAAAACGATCCACCATCTGCCAGAAATCCACGATCGCCCTCTTCCCCGCCTCGGTCAGCCAGGAGCCGCCGCCGCGAACGCCGCCGGTCTGCTTTTCGACCAGGAGCTCCGGCGCAAGCGTGTTCATGTCCTCGATCAGTCGCCAGGCATGGCTGAAACTCATATTCATGGATTTGGCCGCAGCCGCGACCGAACCATGCTCGTGCACCCGTTCCAACAGCACGATTCGCCCCCAGGAAAGGTAGGTTCGGCCGTCTTTCTCAATCCATAACCGTCCCTTGACCTGGATTCCCCGGTTCAACGGGCCGGAAGCCATGGCGTTCTGATCTGTGTCTTTGCGCACCTTGGGCATGACAACTCCCGTGATAAAACTCCATCTTCGGCGCTTCAAAAACAATGCGCCGCCTCGACAGCAGGGCAATACTAAACCAATACGGCAAAAAGTCGAGGAGTAAGCCCCGCCGCCCCGGAGCAGGCCGACCCAGCCGCACAGCGGAATCAGCCCGCCAGACGACGCCCCAAGGCAACGGCCTGCTCGCAGTCCTCGGGAAAAACTGTGGCCCTGCGCTCCGCCTTCTTGACCGGATCGGCATACTCCATCACCACCTTGTCGTAATCCGGGAACTGGTAGGTATCGTAGCTGCACAACAGTTCGCAATGACCGCAAATCGTGGTAAACGACCAGGTGGCGACCTCGAACATCCGGTCGTACCCCATCTGCATCGCGGCGGCCTCGGGCGCGCCCATGGTCAGGATCAGGCCGGTTTTGATGGTGCGGGGCAGCATCGTGCTGACCGGGTTGCTGTACACCAGGGAGGGAAAAAGCAACCGCTCGATGAACGAACGGGTTGCCCCCGACATCTGGCCGAAATAGATGGGCGAGCCCACCACCAGGGCGTCCGCCTGTTCGAGGATGCGTTGCAGCACCGGCTGCAAGGCATCGTTCACCGCGCAGCGGCCCAGCCCCGCGCCGTCCTTCATCTTGCAGGAAAAACAGCTGCGGCAGCCCTGATACGCAAGATCATACAGATGGACCAGCTCGGTTTGCCAACCAGCCGCGGCCGCGCCATCAAGTGCTTTTTGCACCAGGGTTCCGGTATTCCAGTTTTTCCGGGGACTGCCGTTGATGCCGATCATTAACATACAACACCTCCTTGACGGTTCCAGAAACAACGGCCGAATCAGCCGCTGTCAGAGCGAATGCGATCAGAAATTATATCACTATAACGCCGGCCGCCACCGCGCGCACCTGTTTCCACCGGCCAAGCCGGCAGGAAGGCGAAACCATTTGAGATATGGTGTTTTTCTGGTTGCGTCCTTTCCTGAACCGGGTATAAGTTGCGAGGTTGACGTATGCGGGGGAGGCGCGACATGGTGGTTGTCGGCGCTTTGCACCGGAAGCAGGAAAAAATTCGTCATTTTACGGGCATGCTCGCCGCCACCCTCGGCACGGCCGGTTCCTTCCAGTGAGGAGGCCCGGGCCCGGCGGGAAGGTTTGCAGAAAACAGGTGCGTCCACCACGGACCGGATACGACCCGAAGCCCGACACGATTTTTTCCTCAAAAACAAACGGACCCTCCAATCCACCGGGCATTCTGCGTCCACCCGAAGCCGCCCGCTCCGGAGGTGTCCGACAGCGCCCCTTGACCCTTTGCACAGGACGGATGGTTGCCGTGCTGTTTATTCGAACACTGTGAGCGAAACACCATGCATGTTCTTGTTTTGGGATTATTGCTGATTCTCGCGGGCGGAATGGTTCCGCTGCTGTGCATCCACCGGCTTCATGCCGCCCGACCCCTGCATGTCGCGCTGCTCGCCGCGGGCAGTCTATGCGGCCTGGCCGGACTGTTCTCGATCTGGCGGGGTGCAGCCGCCGCCACGTACTCCTGCACCTGGCAGACGTTCACCCTGACGCTTGCCACGGATTCGCTCTCCGCCGCCTTCCTGCTCCCGATCTTCCTGCTCGCCCCGCTGATCGCCCTGTACGGTCACCACTATCTGAATGCGGCCGTGCATCCGGTGCGGACCGCGATAAGCGGCCTGATGCTCAGCCTGCTGATCGTTGCCATGGCCCTGGTGGTTCTGGCCGACAACATGATCACCTTTGTTCTGGCCTGGGAGCTGATGTCCCTGGCCTCGTTCGCCCTGGTCCTGTACGACTGGGACCAGCAGCCGACGCGCAAGGCAGCCTATATCTACCTGCTCTTCACCCAAACCGGCGCGCTCTGCCTGTTCGCCACCTTCGGTCTGCTCTACTCGGCCTCCGGCTCCGTCGACTTCGACTCGCTGGCCGCCCTGCCTCACGGCATCAAGCTCACGGCCTTTCTTCTGGCCCTGCTCTGCTTCGGCTCCAAGGCGGGCGTCATGCCCGTGCATGTCTGGCTGCCCCACGCCCACCCGGCCGCGCCCAGCCACGTTTCGGCGCTGATGTCCGGGGTCATGATCAAGATGGGGGTGTACGGCCTGCTGCGTCTCTATTTCCTGCTCGATGACCCGTCACTGATCTTTGCCCGCATCGTGCTCGGCCTTGGCATGCTCTCCGGCGTCCTGGGCATAGCCTACGCCCTGGGCAAAAACGACCTCAAGCGCCTGTTGGCCTACTCCAGCATCGAAAACGTCGGCATCATCCTCATCGGCTGCGGCCTGGGCATGATGGGCCTGGCCATGGACCTGCCGCTGATGGCGGTCTTCGGCTTTGCCGGCGCCATCCTCCATGTCCTCAATCACTCCCTGTTCAAGTCGCTGCTGTTCATGGGCGCGGGCGCGGTACTCAATGCCACCGGCACGCGCAACATCGACGCCCTGGGCGGCCTGATGCGACGGATGCCGGTCACCGGCAGAAGCTTTCTTGTCGGCTCGACCGCCATTTCGGGCCTGCCGCCGCTCAACGGTTTTGTCGGCGAATTTTGCATCTATTATGCCGGATTTTTAGGTCTGCGCATCCCCGGCGCAGAGGCGCTGTGGCCGGTGGGCGCCATCCTGTCGCTGGCCCTGATCGGCGGACTGGCCTCGGCCTGTTTCACCAAGGTGGTGGGCATAGTCTTCCTCGGCGAACCGCGTACCGAGCAGGCCCAGTCAGCCGTCGAGCCGGGCCGCTCCATGCGCGCGGCCATGCTGGTTATCGCCGCGCTCTGTCTGCTGATCGGTTTTTTCCCCGCCCCCTTCCTAATCGGCGCCTGCGCGGCCCTGCGTGACCTCGCACCCTTCGCCAACATGGTTCCCACCGAACTGCTGGGGCCCATTCCCCGCAACCTGACCCTGGCCTCCTGGCTCTTTTTCGCCGTGGTCGCGGTCCTGGTGGTTCTGCGCCGCCGGCTCTATCGGGGCAAGCCGATCCAAACCGGCGCGACCTGGGGTTGCGGCTTCACCCAGCCCAACAGCCGGATTCAGTACACCGGGGCCTCCTATGCCTTGAGCATCGTCTCCTTCTTCCGCCCCTCGGTGCAGTTGCGCACCCAATACAGCGGGATCAGCAAAATTTTTCCCGGCGAAACCGAGTACGGGGGGCTCATCCGGGATGTGGCTGAAATCGGCCTGGAACGCTGGCTGGTCGCGCCGGTCCTGCGCCTGAGCGAAAAACTGCGCTGGATTCAGCACGGCCGCATCCAGCTCTATATCGCCTATATCGTCCTGACCATCATTCTCCTGCTGCTCACGGTCTAAACCGGGGTTTTCGAGGTCTTTTCTCATGGCACTCATGGCATCCATCCTCTCCCTCGTCTTCGCGTTGCTGCTGGCGCCCCTGCTGCCCGGCATCATCCTCAAGGTCAAGGCCCTGCTCACCGGAAAAAAGGGACCGCCCCTGCTGATCCGCTACTACACCCTGATCAAACTCTGTCGCAAGGGCTCGGTCTACAGCACCAGCACCAGCTTTGTCTTTCGTCTGGGGCCGCTGATCTCCTGCGCCACCGCGCTGATGGCGCTCTGTTTCTTCCCCTTTCCCGGAGCCGCGCCGCTCGTCTCCTTTCCCGGCGACGTGATCGTGGTCTTCTACCTGCTGGGACTGGGACGCTTCTTCATCATTGCCGCGGCCCTGGACACGGCCTCGCCCTTCGAGGGCATGGGCGCTGCGCGTGAGGCATTCTTCGCGGCCCTGGCCGAGGTGGCCCTCTTTGTCATTCTCATCCTTTTTTTCCGGACCAACGGGTCCTTCAGCCTGGCCGACTGCTTCGGCGGCACACACCCCATCTCCCTGATCAATCCGCGGGACGGGGTAGTGGTCCTGGTGCTGGTGGGCCTGTTCATGGTGCTGTTGACCGAGAACTCGCGGGTGCCGGTCGACGACCCGGCCACCCACCTCGAACTGACCATGATCCACGAAGCCATGATCCTTGACCACAGCGGCCCGGATCTGGCCCTGATCGAGTTCGGGGCCTACGTCAAGCTGCTGTTCTATGCCTCGATGCTGGCCGGGCTGCTTGCACCGCCCCTGGAGTTCACCGGTGCGCTTGCCGGTGTCCTGCTCTTTTACGGCCTGCTCGTGCTGGTCTACATAGCCATCGGCATCACCGAGTCGATCACCGCCCGGTTGAAGATGCCGATGGTACCCAAATACATTCTGACCTCCTTTGCTCTGGTCTTTTTCTCCATCATTCTCTCTTCCATGGAGATGATCCCATGACAGGCGTGCTCGAGATCTTCCTGGCAATCATCCTGCTGTCCGTGCTCTTCTCGCTGAGCTCCAGCCGGCTGATGACCCTGATCAAACTGATGGCCATTCAGGGAGCCCTGGTTTCCCTGACTCCGGTTTTCCTGGGAACCGAGGCCATGCTCAGCAACGAAGGGTTGTTCCTGTTTCTGAGCACCCTGGTGGTCAAGGCCGTGGTCATTCCGACCCTGCTCTGGTTCGCCCTGACCCGGATCGCCATCAAACGGGAAATTGAACCACTGATCGGCTACCACGCCTCCGTGGCCGCCGGGCTGTGCCTGATCCTGGCCGCGGGCTTCATTGCCCAGGCGCTCGAAAGCCTGGCCCAGGACATCCCCTCCATGGTGCTGATCACCGCCATCACCACCCTGGGCGGCGGCCTGTTTCTGATGATGAGCCGAACCAAGGCCATTTCCCAGGTCATCGGCTACCTGATGCTGGAAAACGGCATCTACCTGATGGGCACCGCCCTGGCGGCCCGCCAGACACGCAGCCTGTATCTGATCGAGTTCGGCGTCCTGCTGGACCTGCTGGTGGGCGTGATGATCATGGGGATCATCCTCAACAACATCAGTCGGGCCTTCGATGATATGGACACCACGTACCTTGAACAACTGAAGGATTGACCATGCTGGAAACCGTTTTCATCCTGCCGATTTGCGCCGGACTGCTCGCCCTCTTTCTTCCGGTTCGGGCGGGCAGGGTCGTCCTGATCGCCACGGGAGCGGCCCACCTGGCCCTCACCGTCCTGCTCTGGTGCGACCGGCCACAGCCGTCGTTTTCAGCCAATTTCTTCGGCGTGACCTCGCCCGGCCTGCTGGTCCTGCTGGTCA
The DNA here is from genome assembly GCA_050952385.1 of Desulfobulbus sp. GTDB lineage: Bacteria > Desulfobacterota > Desulfobulbia > Desulfobulbales > Desulfobulbaceae > Desulfobulbus. The sequence continues at coordinate 1,668,940 of JBMNKV010000001.1, forward strand.
CCTCGTTCATCTTCGCCTGCGCCGCGCCCTATGCCGTGCCCTACATGCGCGAACAGGAGATGCGCAGCGAGCCGATCTTCATCGGTTGCATGCTGCTCTTCCTCGGCACCATGAGCATGGCGGCCCTGGCCGAACACGCGATCATGTTCTGGATCGCCATCGAGGCCACCACCCTGGCCAGCGCGCCGCTGATCTTCATCAACCGCTCGGCCAAGGCCCTGGAGGCCACCTGGAAATACGTGCTGATCTGCTCGGTGGGCATCGCCCTGGCCCTGCTCGGCATCTTTTTCATCACCTTTTCCATGGAACGGGCCGGTCTCGACCTGGCATTGACCTTTTCCCAATTCAACACCGTTGCAGCCCAGCTCGATCCACTCTGGCTGAAGACCGGATGCATCTTCGTGCTGATCGGCTTCGGCACCAAGATGGGGCTTGCGCCAATGCATACCTGGCTGCCCGACGCCCACAGCGAGGCGCCGAGTCCGGCCTCGGGCCTGCTCTCCGGAGCCTTGCTCAACTGCGCCTTCCTCGGCATTTACCGGGTGCATACGATCATGGTTCTTGCCGGACTGGGCGAATTCTCCAGCACGCTGCTGATCGGGTTCGGCCTCTTCTCCATCCTGGTCGCAGGCATCTTCATCCTCCAGCAACCGGATTACAAGCGGATGCTTGCCTACTCCAGCATCGAGAACATGGGGATAATCGCCCTCGGCACCGGGATCGGCGGGCTGGCCCTGTACGGCGCCATGCTGCACCTGATTCACCATTCCCTGCTCAAGTCCTCTCTCTTTCTTTCGGCCGGCAACCTCATGCTCGGCCTGGGCACCAAGTTGATCGCCCAGTGCAACAGCGCGGCCCGGCTGCTGCCCCGTACCTCGCTCTGTTTCCTCGCCGGCTCCATCGGCATCGTCGGACTCCCACCGTTCGGCATGTTTCTCAGCGAACTGCTCATCATCCTCGGCGCCTTCCAGATGGGGCATCCCATCGTTGCGGCCCTGTTCATTCTCACCCTGGTTCTGGCCACCGCCGGACTCGCCCAGGGCGTGCTGCGCCTCATTCTGGGAGGCCGGGCCGAACATGTCGAGATCCTGCAACCCGAGCGGAGCGGACGCATCCTGCCGCCGCTCGTCCTGCTGGCAGCCTCCATCCTGCTCTGTGTCTGGATCCCCGCACCCCTGCAGCAGGTGATCGCCGACACCATCACCCTGATCGGAGGTGTATTCCATGGATAAACCGAACAAACCGGATACGGACAAACCGGATAAGCCGGATAAACCCCTGCAGATCGAAAACGGTCGGCCCATCGCCCGCGAAAACATCCCCCGGGTGACCTACGAGGTCTTTTACCGCACCCTGAGCCGGTTCATCCGGGACGGCGGCGCTGTCACCCAGTACTTCGGCTACCCGGAAGACGACAAGCTGGTGCTGCTCGCGGTGCTGCGCAGCAGCGATCTCTTTGTTCTGGAAACCAGGGCGACCCGGGAAGTCCTCTCGCTTACCGGGAACATCGGGGCCAAGTTCAACCTGTTCGAACGGGAGATCGCCGAGCAGTACGGCCTGCGCCTCGCCGGACATCCCTGGATGAAAATGGTGCGCTACCACCCCAACGTGGTGGACAAACCCGATGTCTTCGACAACGACTACAGCCAGGACATTCCGGGCAACTATCCCTATTTCCAGATCCAGGGGGAAGCGATTCACGAGGTGGCGGTGGGCCCTGTCCATGCCGGCATCATCGAGCCGGGACACTTCCGGTTCCAGTGCGCGGGCGAAGAGGTGCTGCACCTGGAAATTCAGCTGGGCTACCAGCACCGGGGCGTGGAGCAGCTCCTGACCGAGGTGCCGCTGAAACGGCTGCCCGTCCTCTGCGAGGCAGTTGCCGGCGACACCACCATCGGCCACAATCTATGCTGTTGCCAGGCGCTTGAAGCCTTGGCCGCACTCGATGTCAGCCACGAGGCCCGCACCGTGCGCACGATCGCCCTTGAACTGGAGCGCCTCTCCAACCATATCGGCGATCTGGGCGCATTGAGCGGCGACGTGGCCTTCACCCCGCCGGCCTCCTACTTCGGCCGCATCCGGGGCGAATTCCTCAACCTGCTGCTGGTACTTTGCGGCAACCGTTTCGGCAAAAGTCTGGTGCGGCCCGGTGGGGTCACCCAGGCCATGGGCCCGGAACAGCGGCGGATTCTGAGCGACAAGCTCCGTGAACTGCGGCCGGAAATCCGCCATGTCGCTGACCTGCTGTTTTCCGCGCACACGGTGCTGGCCCGTTTTGAAAGAACCGGCACGGTGAGCCGCAAGATCGCCGAGGAACTGGGCCTGGTGGGCTACTGTGGCCGGGCCTCGGGCCTGGAGTACGATGTGCGCGAGTTTTTCCCCACCGAACGCTACGCCGATCTGCCCGGCATCACCAACCAGGTTGTGCAGGGCGATGTCTACAGCCGGGCCATGGTGCGCTACGAAGAGATTCTCCACTCCATGGATCTGATCGAACTGCTGCTGGCCGAATCCGAGACTCCGAGCCCGGTGGTGCCCGTTCCCGCGACCAACCTGCGCCTTGTGCCGGCCAGCTTTGTCGTCACCCTCAACGAGGGCTGGCGGGGAGAGGTCTCCCACTGCGTGCTGACCGACGCGGACGGCCGCATCGAGCGCTACAAGATCAAAGACCCCTCCTTCCACAACTGGCCGGGCTTGGCCATGGCCCTGCGCAACCAGGAGATCTCCGACTTTCCGCTCTGCAACAAGAGCTTCAACCTCAGCTATTGCGGTTTTGACCTCTAACCCCGAAACCGGTAACAGGAACCGATATGTACAAGGTGATCCGTAACAGACTGGAACAGGGCTGTCGCACCACTCCCTACCCCAAGAAGCCGGTAGAGCTGAACGAACGCTACCGGGGCCTGCCGGAGATCAATCCGGACTGTGATCCGGCCATTATCCGGCAATGCGCGGAGCTCTGCCCGCAGGAGGCCATTCTGGTCGAGGCGCGCAAGATCGACCTGGGCCGCTGCACCTTCTGCGGCCTCTGCGCCCAGGTGGCGGACGGGGCCTTTGTCCGTTTCAGCCAACGCTTCGAACTGGGCGCGGCCCGGCGGGACGACCTGATCACCGACGGCTCCCTGCCCGACCTGGCAGCCCACGCCAAAGGACACTTCAAAAAACTCTTCGGCCGTTCTCTCCAGCTGCGCCAGGTCTCGGCAGCTGGCTGCAACGCCTGCGAGGCGGACATCAACGTCCTGGGCACACCTTTTTTCGACCTCGCCCGCTTCGGGATCGACTTCGTCGCCTCTCCCCGGCATGCGGACGGCATCCTGGTCACCGGCCCGATCAGCCGCAACATGCGAGCCGCCCTGCTGACCACCTACGAGGCCGTGCCCGAACCCAAGGTCGTGATTGCCAACGGCTGCTGCGCGATCTCGGGCGGCCCGTTTTACGGCTCCGGCGAGGTTGCGGACGGCGGGTTGGACAGCATCCTGCCGGTGGATCTGTACATTCCCGGCTGTCCACCCCACCCGATGACCGCTCTCCACGCGCTGCTGGCCTTTTTCAAAGCGTGATGACACGGGAAAAAAGCAGGCTTGACAGCCGCGGCTATCAAGCCGGAAAACAGATCACCGCCACCCGTGCCCGCTGCCGGACCAATCCCTTTGCCGTCCTGCTCTTCACCCTGGTTCTGCTGTACGCCTGTCTCTGTCCGGCGCGGGAGGAAGAGCCCTCCCCCGAACTTTTGGTCAAGGCCTCCTTTCTGCTCAACTTCATGCGGTTTACGGAATGGCCGACGCCGGTCCTGCACAGCGCCGGTCAATACCTCCACCTGGTGGTGCTCGGAGATGTCCCCCTGGCCCGGATGATCAGGGAAAGCCTGAATGGGCAGCGCGTCAACAGGCAGACCGTCCGCGTCACCATTCAGCCCACCCTGGAGGCATGGCAGAACACAGGCAGAATGCCCCAGGCGCTGTTCGTCACCGAACCGATGCGCCGCCACTGGCGGAAAATCGCCCCCACCCTGGTCGACCAGCCCGTGCTGACCATGGCCGACAGTCCGGGTTTTTGCAGCCAGAACGGCATGCTCAACCTGTTTGCCCAAGGGGCAACCATCCGCTTCGAGGCCAACCCCGACGCAGCCAAAAGGGCTTCACTCTTCCTAAGCGCCCAAATGCTCAACCTCGCGGTCATAACGGCGACAGAGGAAATCCCATGACGACCCACACCACTCGACGCACGAGGCTTCCGTCTCTGCTCCTGCCAGGCTGCGGCATCGCCCTGCTCCTTGCCACCAGTCTTGCCGCACATGCCGCTGTCCCGGTCAACAAAGAGAAGTATCTGCAAATGGGCCTGGAACAGTTGATGGGCATTCCGGTCTATGCCGCCTCCAAACATCAGCAAAGCGTGCAGGAGGCACCCTCGTCGGTCACCATCATCCATGCGGATGAAATCCGCCGCTACGGCTACCGGAACCTGGGCGAGCTGCTGCGCTCCGTGCCGGGATTCTATTTCGTGCAGAACCGGGGCTCCAGCGGATTTGTCGGTACGCGCGGCCTGAACCGGACCACCGATTACGGGGCCCGCTTCCTCTTGCAGCTGGACGGCAACCGGCTGACCGAGCCGGTATACGGCTCGATGCCCACCCTGCAAGACTTTCCCCTGGATCTCGACCTGATCGACCGGGTGGAGATCGTGCGCGGGCCCGGCTCGTCGCTCCACGGCAGCAACGCCTTCTTCGGCACCGTCAACGTGATCACCCGCCGGGGCAAGGATGTCGACGGGCTTGAAGCCGCGCTTGCAACCGGCAGCCGGAGCACCAACAGTGGCCGTCTCACCTATGGCACCCAAACCAAGGGCGGGGCCGAAGTGCTCCTCTCCGGCACCCTCTACGGCAGCAGCGGCGACCGCGACCTCTATTTCCCCGAATTCGACGTTCCCGCACTCGGCATGGACGGCCATGCCCGCAACATCGACTCCGACCACGCGGGCACGTTGTTCGGCCGTTTCAGCTACAAGGGGTTGACCTTCATGGCCGGTCATGGCCAGCGGGACAAACAGATTCCTTCGGGGCGATTCAGTGCGATCTTCGGCGATCCCAACAACGTCAACGAAGAAGAACGCACCTACGCGACGGTTGAATACGCCGACAAGCTGCCGTCGCAGTGGGAACTGCTGGCGCGCGGCTCGCTGAACCACTACCTCTACGAAGGCAACATCCCCCTTCAGGCGCCCTGGGGGGCGCCCATCAACTACAAAACCCGCATCGAGGTCCATTGGCTGAACGGCGAACTCCAGGCCAGCCGCACCTTTGGCCAGCGGCACCGGATCACGGCCGGCGGCGAGTACCAGTCCCTGTACGACGTCGAGGGCCGTCTGCATTTTGAAGAAACGAACGGGGCCTTCCTCGTCGACCGCTACAAGGACGAGCAGCACTTCACCACCTACGCCTTCTTTCTGCAGGATGAAATCCGTCTTGCCGACACGCTCATCCTCAACGCGGGCCTCAGGCTCGACCACTACGAAACCTTCGGTGACACCGTCAACCCGCGCCTGGGCCTGATCTTTTCGCCGCAGGGCGACACCACCTTCAAGCTCCTGTACGGCCGGGCCTTCCGGGCGCCGACGATCAGTGAAATGTTTTATCAGGTTCCCGGCGACCCGCACTCCATCAATCCCTACCTGGACGCGGAGACCATCACCACCTACGAGGGCATCTGGGAGCAGCGCCTCTCGCCCTCCCTGCACACCTCGCTTTCGATCTATCGCAACGAGATCGACGACATCATCAATGTCTTGCCCGGAATCGACACCATCACCACCTACGCCTACGTCAACACGGGCAAGACCGTGGTCAACGGCGTGGAAGCGACCATCGGGTTCGGCAAGCAGCAGGGCATCCGCGGGCGGCTCAGCTATGCCTATGCGGATGCCGAGGCGCGCGGAAGCGAACTCTTCGTCGAAAACTCCCCCCACCACCTGATCAAGGCCAACCTGATCACGCCCCTGGGCTCCGAGCGCTATACCCTGGGTCTGGAGGCCCAGTACGTCAGCCCCCGGCGCGACTGCCTCAACAACACGGTGGACGAGTACTGGCTTGTCAACGCCACCCTGTTCGGCCGCCCCCTGGGTGAACAGCTGGATCTTGCCCTGAGCGTGTACAACCTCTTTGACCACTCCTATCGGGATCCGGCCGGTTCCCCGCCCGTGCAGACCGAACAGGACGACAGAACATTCCGCCTGAAAATGACCTACCGGTTTTAGCCCGCATCGCTCCCGTGGCACGCGGGAAACCTCGGAAGCGAGACCTTCAAAAAAAACGGGTGACGACTAACACCGTCACCCGTCAAAAAATGTCCGGAACCACCCGGCAAGGAAGAGGGGCGCGGCGGCCGGATGAGCCGCGCCCGCCCCGGATTTACAACAGGGCCTTGCCGACCTGAAAAATCGTCACCGCCACCAGGTAGGCCAGCGCGGTATTGAACACCGAGCCAAAGGCCGCCCCTTTCCAGTCCACCTCACGGCCCGGCCCCAGTTCTCCAAGGTGGACTTTGGCAGGGACAGGCGGGCGGCCTCCTCGCGAAATTCTCTCGTGTATCGACCCTGCGGAATCTTCTCCATAATGGACACCTCCTTCTGGTTATCGACCAAAACATGGGTGTCCATTTTTTCAATCTACCTCATATCGCTATGCTTGAGAACCAAAACGGAACGCCTGAACTGTATAGCGCAAACCTGTTCATGCCGTTTCCGTCGACAGGCCCGGCCAGCCGCCGCACTGGTAAAAGGGGAAGTGGGGCCAGCGCACCAGGGTGCAGCGCTCCTTCCCCCAGGCGCGGATCTGGTTGCGGCCGGGGAAGACCTGATCGCGGCTGGTGACCAGGTGGCGGGTATAGCAGTCGGCAGGCGGCGGCTGGCTCCGCACCGCGTTTCGGAAGGCGAGCATCTCGTCGCGCAGCGCCTCCATCGACCGGCCGGGCCGATGGGCAAGGAAGGTGGCCAGCTCGGTTTCACTGTCGAACATCGAGCGGTAAAACGCGTCCAGCACCGGCGGGCCGAAGTCGGCAAGCATCGCCTCATAGGCTGCTGGCGGCAGGCCGAGCCTCGCATCCAGTGGTTGCAAGGTACCCCCCAGGGCGGTCCGGGCAGAAAAGAGGTCCGCCCGATCGGCCAGCAGATGCGCCGCCACCCAGACCCCCATGGACCAGGCCAACAGGCGGCAGCGTCGGTACCCGCTGAGAAGCTGCGGGGAGAAAGGCTGCAACGTGCGGTAATCGCAAATAAAAAGCAGGTCGCACTCCGGCAGTTCCAGAGGGACGAAGGGCGCGGGGTCCATTCCCCAGCCACTGAAAAAGACCAGGCATTCCGGGCAGCCGTCCCGCCGCAACCAGTGCAGTTCCATTTCTTACTCCATTGCAGCGGCGATCAGGGCGGGCAGTGGTTCCAACTGTTCCCAGCGCATGGCCGCATTCAGCGAAAGGCGCAGCCGGGAGGTGCCCGCCGGGACCGTGGGTGGGCGTACCGCGGTGACCCAATAGCCCTGTTCGCGGACCGCCTCGGCCACGGCCACGGCCCGGACGGCGTCGCCGATCATCACCGGGATGATATTGCTCTCCCCGCCGGTGCCGAGCCCGGCCTCGCGCAGGGCCCGGCGGAAACGGGCGGCAAGATCGGCAAGGTAGTGCCGTTCCTCGTCCATCGTCACAATCCGGTCGAGGACAAAACAGAGCCAATGCACGGAGATGGGCGGCAGCCCGGTGGAAAAGATCTGGGGCCGGGCCGTGTTGAGTACGGTCTGGATCAAGAGATCGGAGCCGACGACAAAGGCCCCCTGCCCGCCGTAGGCCTTGCCGAAGGTGCCCACCAGAATATCGACCCGATCAAGCACACCCTGCTCTTCGGCCAAACCGCATCCGGTCGCGCCCCGTGCGCCAACGCCGTGCGCCTCGTCCACATAGAGCGCCGCGTTCCAGCGCTCCTTGATCCGCACCAGCTCCGCCAGATCGGCAATATCGCCGTCCATGCTGAAAATCGACTCGGTCACGATGAACACCTGGCGGTACCCGTCGCGATGCCGGGCCAGCAGCCGTTCCAAAGTCTGATAGTCGAGGTGGGGATAGCGAATCACCCGGGCTCGAGCCAGGCGCATGCCGTCGATCATGCTGGCATGGCAGAGCTTGTCCGCAAGGATCAGATCCGCCTTGCCGGCCAAGCCGGGCAGCAGGCCGACATTGGCATGATAGCCGGAGTTGAACACTAAAACGCTCCGGCCGCGATACAGGGCGCGCAGCCGCTCTTCCAGCAGGGCGTACGGGTGGGTGTTGCCGGTCATCATCCGGGAACCGGTGCTGCCCAGCCCATAGGCGGCCAGTGCGTTGGCTTCCGTTCGACCGGCGAAAAACTCGGCAGCCAGCGCCCGGTTGGTGGCAATGCCGAGATAATCGTTGCCCGACAGGTTCAGGAAGGTGCGGCCATCTATCTCGATACCGCCGTTCTCAAGATGGACAACATCGACCAAGAACCGCAGCCGCCCCTCGTCCCGGATGACGCGCAGCTGCTCTTCAAGGTACGGGTGCATCGAAGAGTTCCTGTTGATAGAGCTGCTCATTGAAACCGACCAGCAGCCGGTCGCCCACCCGCAACACCGGGGCGCGTAGGTTGCCGGTCCGGCCCAGGGCCTTGGCCAGAATCTCGTCCCGGTTGTCCTGCGCCGGGTCAAAGCGCAGCACCTTCTTGCCCGAGGCGATCAGAATTTCCCGGGCCGAGGAGAGCAGCTCCCAGGCCGCCTCTCCGCCCAACTTTTCCTTGCGCGCGTCGGTCACCGTCAGCGGCACGAGCCCCCGCTCCGCAAGTGCATCCTGCGCCCTGGCACTGGAGACGCACCCCTTCTGCCTCGTATACATCCAGTCCACCTGCATACACCCTCCCTGGCGACAGCGCCGCCCTGTTGTGTGAAGATGCGCAACGTTGCGGAAAGAGCGATCGCCGCACCGCGATGCCGGAACCAAGCCTGCCAGCCGTCTTTTTTGCGCTCTCCCCCGTTTCCAAACCCGCACAAAACCGCTATACAATCCGCCACCATCAACTTTTCATCATCAGGAGGCCCCACCATGCCGACCCCCACTCCCCCTTCCGACGCGCCCCATGGCGAACTCCTGCTCCGCACCATGCCCATGCCCGCCGACACCAGCTTCAACGGCGATATTTTCGGCGGCTGGATCATGTCGCAGATGGATCTGGCCGGCAGCATGCTGGCCAAGGAGATCACCCGGACCCGCACCGCCACCGTGGCTGTGGAGAGCATGAAATTCATCAAGCCGGTCAAGGTCGGCGACGTGGTCTGCTGTTACGGTCGCCTGCTCCGGATCGGCACCACCTCGGTGACCATCATGCTGGAGGTCTGGGTGCGTCCCATCCTGCATGCGGGCAAGGAGCAATTCACCACCTTCAAGGTCACCGAAGCGGCCTTCACCTACGTGGCCATCGACGCGGAAGGGAAAAAACAGCCCATCGAACAACCCATCGACAAGGAGCGGCTCAAAGACACCGCCGGTTGAACACGGAGCGCGTTGCGGATCAGCTGCTTAAGGCGGAACTGTCTTCAAGGACGATTTCCAGCTCGGCCAGATCTATTTCGCTGAGATGGAGCAGATCGGCCTCCAGCGTGGCGGGCAAGACCAGATCCGGCTCGTGTCGAAGACCTATGCCCAGCTTGCGGCACACCAGATTGGCCATGCGGACCAAGAGCAGAAGGATATTTTTTTCATCGATCTCCTGACTGTGGTGTTCACGGGCAATGGCGCAGAAATACTCGGGCAGGTTCCACTGTTCGAGCAGCTTGCCGCCTTCCCGGGCATGGAGCCGGTCCATGGCCTCAAGCAACAGGGCATCGGTGAGCTGCATCTGTTTGTCCTTCTTTTTCAGGTGTTCGACAACCACCAGCACCATCAGCTTGCCGACATCGTGCAGCAAGCCGCCGAAAAAGGCCTGGCCCTGCTCCACACCGTACGGATGACGCTTTGCCAGCCAGGCCGCACCGTAGGCGCAGCCCACCGCATGCTGCCACAATTTTTTCATCACCAGCGCGATAGCCGCATCCTTGCTTGAAAAATGCCGCTGCGAGCTGGCCATCAACACCACTTGGGCGATTTCCCGCATGCCCAGCCGGGTAATCGCGGTCCGCACGGTTCCCACCTCGGAAAGTCCGCGATAAAACGAGGAGTTGGCAATCTTCAGCACATGGGACGCCAGGGCCTGGTCCGAGGTGATGATCCGTTCTATCACCTGAATATCCGGTTCGCTTTTGGCAACCTCCTGCTGAATGCGGAAGGCCGCGGCATTCAAGACCGGCAAGGCCACCGAATCCGACTCGATAAAACGATTGATGACATCGATCAGGGAAGGGGGGGCGCTCATTTCAATCACCAGATAAACGACGAAGTTCAATAAAGGGGCGGGGGGCGGTAAAGATAGGCAGACTGCGCAACAGCTCTTCGATGGTGGTCTGGCCCGTACCCGCCTTGAACAGGCCGTCTTCCAGCAAGGTGACCAGCCCGGAATGGTTGATGCTGATGTTGCGAATCTCGAAACTGGTCTTCCGTTCGAGAATGGCGGTACGCACCCGCTCGTCAAGCACGAGCAACTCGAAGACGCCGATCCGCCCCTTGTAGCCGCTCTGCTTGCACAGCTTGCAGCCGCGTCCCTTTTTGAACTGCGCGCCGGCAAGATCGCCCAAGGTGCAGCGCAACCGTTGCAGCTGGATCGGTGTGGGCGTGATTTCGACGGCGCAGTGCGGACAGACCCGGCGCAGCAGCCGCTGGGCCAACACGCTGACCACGGTGGATGAAACCAGAAAGGGCGCGATATCCATATTGAGCAACCGGATCAGGCCGCCGATGGTGTCTTCGGTGTGAAAGGTGGACAACACCTTGTGGCCGGTCAGGGCCGCCTGAACCGCCACCTCGGCGGAATAGGTGTCGCGGATCTCGCCGATGACGATCACGTCCGGATCCTGGCGGACGATATGGCGCAGAGTCTCCTCGAAGGTCAGGTCGATCTTGGGATCGATCGAGCACTGGGCCACGCCCTCGATCACGTACTCCACCGGCTCCTCGGCAGTGATGATGCTCACCTGCGGGCTCTTCAGGGCGTGAATACAGCTGTAGATGGTGGAGGTCTTGCCCGACCCGGTCGGACCGGTCACCAGCACCACACCGCTGGGATGATAGACCGCGTCTTCGAGAAAACGGCTCAGCATGCGCGGGGTCATGCCGATCGACTGGAGATCGAACAGTTCCTGCTTGCGGTTCAGCAGCCGGAAAACGATCTTCTCGCCGTGGATGGTGACGAAAAACGATACCCGCAGGTCGAGCTGGCCTTCGTCATAATCGAACATGATCCGGCCGTCCTGATGGCGTCGCTTCTCGGTGATGTCGGCCCGACAGAGAATCTTGATCCGGCTGGTGAGGGCGGGGATGATCTCTTTGGGGTAGTCGTTGAAATGGTTGAGCACGCCGTCTTCGCGAAACCGCACCCGAAGCCGGTCTTCCATGGGTTCGATGTGGACGTCGCTGGCGTTGTTCTTGATTGCCCCCAGGATGATGGCATTGACGATGCCGACCACGGTGGAGGAGTCCGTGGCCATGGCGGGAGCGCTCTTCCTTTCGCTCAGCAGTTCAAGGGTCTTGCGAATGGATGAGCTCTGCGCGATGGCCGGAATAATCTTGTCGCCGAAGACGCGCCGGGCCGCCTGCAGGGCGTCCTGATCGAGCGGATCGACAAAGGCCACGCGCAGCGCCCCGTCCTCGCTCTTGATCGGCACAAAGCCCAAGGCGAGCATCTGCTGTCTGGATGCCTTCTCGCAACGAGCCCGATCGATGTTGGCCAGCCCCGGTTCGATGAACGGATAGCCCATCTGGATCGACAGCACCTCGATGAAGGTCTGCTCCTCGACGAAGTTGTGGCGGATCAGCACCTGACCCAGCTTCTCCCTGATGTCGCTCTCCTTTTGCAGGCGAATGGCCGATTCGAGATCCTCGGGAGCGATATGCCCCAGCTCGACCAGCAGGTCGCCGATCCGGATCGACGAGGATGCGCTGCGCAGCACCTCCTTGACGTCCTGGTCAGTGATGAATTTGAGATCCTTGAGGGTTTTCAACAGCGGTTGGTACGAAACCAGCTTGGAGCGAACCCTCTCGGCGTGCCGCACCTGGGCCTCGTTCACCCGCTGTGCATCCAGCAAGAGACGAATGACCGTGCTGTACTGTTGTTTTTCAGGAGCAAGAGACATGATGGATGTTCAAGAAGGTAAGTTGTTCATCTGGCGGGTCTTGGTGTTCCGGCGCATCGACGACGGGGTTGTGCGGGAGACTCGGTTCCACTGCCATCTTTTTCCACTGCCCGACCGCATTCCGGCAGGACGGGCAGCCCTGCCGGAACCATGATAACGCGCGGCGCATCGACGACGGGAACCGGCGAAAAATCAGGGCTCGTACCCCACAACCCGGTTGCGCCCCTTCCGCTTGGCGCGGTACAGGGCCTGATCGGCCATCTCCACAAACGCCTCCGCTGTTTCCGGATTCCCGCTGCGCAACGAGGCCACACCGATGCTGATCGTCACCTTCCACGAGGTGCCCTGATGGGTGAAGTCGTGCCCTTCCACCAGGGCCCGTAGTTTTTCGGCCACCACCAGCGAATTCTCCAGGCTGGTGTTGGGCAGGGCGACGACAAACTCCTCACCGCCGAAACGGGCGGTCAGATCGCCCATACGGAGATTTTTTTTCACCAGTCGGCCGACGGTTTGCAAAACATAGTCGCCAAAGGCGTGACCGCAGTTGTCGTTGACCTGCTTGAAGTGGTCGAGGTCGAAGAACAGACAGCCGAGATCCCCCTTGGAACGAACGGTCTGGGCGAACATTTCGCCAAACGACTCCTGGAAGTAGCGCTTGTTGCGCAGTCCGGTCAGGGCGTCGTTGACCGCCCGGTCAAACAGCTCCCGGTTCGAATCTTCCAGCGAGCGCATGTAGAGCGCCAGCTGCAAATGGACCTGGACCCGGGCCAACAGCTCCTCAACGATGAACGGCTTGATGATGTAGTCGCTGGCGCCCGCCCGGAACATGCTCAGAATCGATTCGCTCTCTCCAGCGCCGCTCAACGACAAAATGGGCAGACGGGCCGCCCGGGGCATCTGGCGCACCAGAAAAACCAGCTCGTCGCCGTGCATCTCGGGCATATTGTAGTCGACGATCATCATATCGACCATGGATTGACGGGCCCGCAGTATCTCATAGGCATTCCGTCCGTCTGCCGCCTCGAGAATCTCCAGTCCGAGCCGCTCCAGACAACCGGCAACAATCCGGCGGACGCTTACGCTGTCGTCCACGACCAGGACCGTCATACCGGCAAAGACCAGATCGGAGTGCAGCACCCTGTTGACGGCAACCGAGATGTCTCCCCGCCGGAACGGTTTGGAAATAAATTCCAGACTACCCATGCGAAAACCTTTGACCCGGTTTTCAAAGGTGTCTCTCCCGGACACGAACAGGACGGGAATTTCAGCGCCGGGCGTGCCGATGCGTCCATCAGCCTCCAGTTTGCGCAACTGTTCGCAACACTCGAACCCGTCCATACCGGGCATATCGATATCAAGGGTGATCAGATCCGGAGGCCGGGGCATCCAGCAGAGGGCGGCCAGGGCCTCCGATCCGTTGTTGAAGGTCTCAACCTGGTAACCGGCCTCCCTCAGCTCCTTGGCAAGGATGCTCCGGATGGTGGAACTGTCGTCCACCACCACGATCAATCCCCGCTCTGTATCGGAGGTTGGGTCCAATGGCGTGCTGCGATCATTTGTAGCGGTCATATCACCCTGCATCCATCCTGATCCGTGTCCAGCTAAGCGACGGCCCGTCGCCGCATCGTAGTATAAAAAAGAACATGCCAAACGTACTAAATATGCCAAAAATCAGCGTTCCCTTGCAACAAGTTCCACCATATCCCGGCAATTTTACCTGTTTTCCTGGCTGTGGAGACGGATGCGCGGCGCGGTGGCCTGTACCGCCCCGCGTGCAGTCCCGCTTGGCTTTTTACCGGGGAAGGAATATGGTGTGCCGGGTCCGTGCCGGATGCGACCATTTCTTCAGCAAGGGATCAGCCAGGGGACAGGCATGCAAACCGAAAATACCATCACCATCGATCAACTGACCGCTGAGGGCCTGCGCATCGATCAGCTGCACATCCGGCCGCACGAGGCCTGGTGTCTTATCGGCGGCAACACCTCCGGCATTCAGGAACTCTGTGGTCTGTTCAGCGGCGAGAACCGCGACTACCGCGCCGTCCGCTTCGATTGGCCCGCGAACCTGGGCCTGGTTTCCTTCCAGCAGCAGCAAGCGCTGTTTGAAGAAGAGCTCCGCAAGGACAACACCGATTTTCTCGACCGGATCGATCCGGGCACCACGGTGCGCACCTTTCTCGGCGATCCGGACCGCCATGGCTCACTGGTTGCGCTGTTTAAGCTGGATGCCGTGCTCGACCAGGGCATCCGCCAGTTGAGTTCCGGCCAGACCCGCAAACTCTGCCTGCTTAAGGAGATTATCGGCGGCCGTTCCTTCCTGATCCTGGAAAATCCCCGCGAAGGACTGGACGCCTCCTCCCGCGAAGAGCTGGACCGGGTGCTGAGCGGTCTGCACGACCGCGGCGTGGGGATTGTGCACCTGGTCAACAATCTGGACGACATCCCCGACTGGTGTACCCATATCGGGGCCTTTTGCGACGGCGCCCTGACCGTACAGGGAAAGGCCGAAACAGTACGGAACCAGGTGCGCGACCTGATTCAGGGGCAAAAACCGCTCTTCCGGGTCGCCATCGAGGAGGTCCGGCAGGAGCGCTGCAGCCCGGTGGCCGGGGCCGGCGACGAACTGATCCGGCTGCAGAACGGTTTTGCCGACTACGGCGAGGTCCGGGTTTTCCGCAACCTGAACCTGACCGTCAACCGCGGCGACCACACCCTGATCACCGGTCCCAACGGCTGCGGCAAATCCACGCTCCTCCAGATCATCACCGGCGACCATCCCCTCTGCTATCGCAACGATCTTTGCCTGTTTGGCCAAAAGCGAGGCAGCGGCGAATCGATCTGGGACATCAAAAAGCGAATGGGCATCGTCAGCGCCGATTTGCACCGTAATCACCGGGTCAGCGGCAGTGCACTGGCCATCGTCCTCTCCGGCCTGTTCGATTCCATCGGCCTCTACAGCCGACCGACCCAGGCCCAGGAACAGCTTGCCCGGCGCTGGCTTGCCCGCCTCGGGCTTGTGCAGCGAGCTGCCCACCCCTTCCGTCAGCTCAGTTTCGGCGAACAGCGACTGATTCTGGTCGCCCGGGCGCTGATCAAGGTACCGGAACTGCTGATCCTGGACGAGGCCACCCAGGGGCTGGACGAACACAACCGTCTGGCCCTGCTCGACTTTCTGGAACAGGTCGGCCAGGAAAACCTGGCCACCATCCTCTATGTCAGCCACCGTTCGGACGAACACCGTCCGTTCTTTCGCCAACACGTCAACTTCACCAGGGAACAGGCCGAAACGCGCCCATCGCCGCCGGCCGCCCGCATTCAGGAGAAACCATGATCCTGCCCTATCAGCAATACCGGCCCGCGCTGGGCTCCGGCTGCTGGGTGGCGCCCACCGCCACCCTGATCGGCGACGCAATTCTGGAAGAGGATGTCTCGCTCTGGTTCGGGGTCGTCGTTCGCGGCGATGTCCACCGCATCCGCATCGGCGCGCGCACCAACATCCAGGATCTGTCCTTGCTCCACATCACCCAGCACGAAGGCGCCGAGCGGGACAACCAGAACGGTCATCCCACCCTCATCGGCAGCGACGTCACCGTCGGCCACCGCGTCATTCTCCACGGCTGCACCGTGGGCGACCGCTGTCTGATCGGCATGGG
This sequence comes from Desulfobulbus sp., assembly GCA_050952385.1. GTDB lineage: Bacteria > Desulfobacterota > Desulfobulbia > Desulfobulbales > Desulfobulbaceae > Desulfobulbus. The sequence goes on from JBMNKV010000001.1 coordinate 1,684,867, forward strand.
CGCGATCATTCTCGACGGCGCGGTCATCGGCGACGAGTCACTGGTCGGGGCCGGGGCGCTCGTTACGCCCGGTAAGCGGTTTCCGCCCCGCTCGGTGCTCATGGGCACGCCAGCCAAAGTGATCAGGGAAGTCAGTGATGATGAGGTGCGGGGGTTTCTCGACTCGGCCCGACGGTATGCGGCCCTGAAAGACCAGTACCGTCAGGCGGGGATAGGAGACCGGTTCTAACCGGTACTCTCAAAGGGTCAGGATGGAGTTGTCCTCTCCGTACTCGTTGGCGGCGTAGCTGTCTGCCTGGCTGTCGTTCACCCAGAGGGCACCGTCGAGCAGGTAGCGAAAGGCATAGGAGTTGCCCGAGGCCAGGGAAATGGTCACCGAAAAACTACCGTCTTTCAGCTTTTTCATCGGGGTCGACTCCTGCGACCAGTCGTTGAAATCGCCGACCAGGACCGCGCTCGCCGCCTGCTCCGTATTTTCGTATTTGAAGGTAACCCGGCAAACCGCGCCGGTTTTGGAATAGCTTTTTTTCAGCATAGAATCTCCTCGCATCGCCGCCGCAACACGGCCATGCTTCCGTTTTTTATGAATATATCCCCCGCATTTTAAATGAGGCAACTCGGTGCGGCAAGCACTATCTTGTCGCACCGACGGCGGGGGGCGGGATGCCCCGTCGCCGTAACGCCCAGCAGCCTTCCGGATATCCATGCACGCTTCCACCTCCGCTCCGCTCAAACTGCCCGAGCTGCTCGCCCCTGCCGGCAGCCTGGAAAAACTGCACGCCGCCATCCACTACGGGGCCGACGCCGTCTACCTTGGGGGGAAGCGGTTCAGCCTGCGCGCCCATTCCGCCAACTTCGATGAAGAGGGGCTGCGCGAGGCCATTGCCACGGCCCATGCCCGCCGGGTCCGGGTCTATGTCACGGTCAATATCTTCGCCCATAACCGCGATTTCACCGGCCTGAGCGACTACCTGCGCCTGCTCGCGGACGCCGGGGCCGACGGCCTGATCGTCACCGATCCGGGGATCCTGGAAACAGCCCGGCGCACCGTGCCCGACATGCCGCTCCACCTCTCCACCCAGGCCAATGTTACCAATGCCCTCAGCGCCCGCTTCTGGTCCGACCAGGGGGTGCGCCGCCTCAACCTGGCCCGGGAGCTGGGACTGGAGGAAATCCGCGCCATCCGCAACACCGTCCAGGCCGAGCTGGAGGTCTTCGTCCACGGGGCCCTGTGCATCTCCTATTCGGGCCGCTGCCTGTTAAGCCACTACCTGACCGGACGCAACGCCAACCAGGGCGACTGCGCCCATCCCTGCCGCTATCGGTATACAGTCATGGAGGAAAAACGGCCGGGCCAATACTTCCCCGTGGAGGAGGACGAGCGGGGCAGCTACATTTTCAGCAGCCGCGACCTCTGCCTGCTGCATCGACTGCCGCAACTGATCGAGGCGGGCATCGATGCAATCAAGATCGAGGGTCGAATGAAATCGATGGGCTATGTCGGGGCCGTGGTCCGGCTCTATCGACTGGCCCTCGACTGGATCGGCGACCAGCTCCGGGCCGGGGCCCCTGCCGACACCCTGGTCCTGCCCGAGGCTTTCCAGCGGGAACTGGAGCAGATCGGCACCCGCGGCCTCAGTGAAAATTTTTTCCTTGCCCCCCCTTCATCCAACGACATGCTCTATGATAGAATGAGGTTCGATCAACGCGCCGTTCCCGTCGGCGTGGTCCGCTCCACGGCGCCGCTGTTGATCGAAACCCGGCATGTTCTCTGCCTCGGTGATCGCATCGAATACCTGGGATCCACCATCGAACCGGAGACCGTGCGGGTTGTAGCGATGTATGCTCAGGATGGCGCCCCCATCCAGCGAGCCAACCCCGGCAACCTGATCCTGCTGACGACGGAACCGCCGTTGCGGCAGGTTGCCCTGTCCGCGCTCTTGCGCAAACAGCTTGGTACTCCATGACGCCTTATCTCAACGTCCCCTTTCTGCCTGACCCGTCCTATATCGATGTTCTGCTCCAGTGTGAAGACGAGCTGGACTGCCTCCAGTTCCCGATCCCTTCCGCGTCCGGGGGAGACTACCGCAGCAGGCGCAACGCATCCACAGACGAGCTCAATCTGCTGGCCGGTCTGGAACGCCTGCCCGGCCCCAAAAAATACGCCCTGCTCAACGACCGTTTCCATGATCCCGCGCTGCTGACCACGCCCGGACGCCTTGCGCCGCTTATCGCCTTCCTCGGCGAGGCCCTGGAGCACGAGGTTGTGGACGGCCTGATCTATGCCGATCACTACCTGCTGCACCGCATAGCCGACCAGGCCCCGGAGATCGCGACCCGGCTGGAGGCGGTGCCCAGCGTTGATTTGATGCTGGACTCCCAGCTCAAAATCGAACTGCAGATCGACGCCATTGCGCAAACCGGATTCCAGGCGCCGGAAAAAATCACCCTGGACCGCTCCCTCAACCGCGACCTGGACACCATGGCCACACTGGCAATGGAACTGCACCAGCTCTTTCCCGGCATGCGGATCGAGGCGCTGGCCAACGAAGGCTGCCTGCCCTTCTGCCCGTTCAAGCCCGCCCACGACGCCTATGCCGCCCTGGACAGGATCGAGGGCGACAACCGGCTTCCGGCCCTAAACCGCGATCTTGGCTGTCGCCGCATCCTTGCCAAACAACCGTACCGTATTCTTCAGTCGCCCTTTATCCGTCCCGAGGATGTCGACCTCTACCTGTATCACATCGATACAATCAAACTGTGCAGCCACACACAGAATACCGGCTTTCTGATCCGTGCGATGAGCGCCTACCGGAACCGCCGCTATGACGGCAACCTGCTCGATTTACTGGATAACATGGAGTGGATGACCCGGTGGCTGTACGTGGACAATACCCAGCTCTCCTTTGATTTTGCCAACATACTCTCCCAGTGCGACAAGCGCTGCGACCGGTGCGGCTTCTGCGCGGAACTGCTTGGTTCCATCGCCCGGCGGCGTCCCCCGGCCCCTTCCCTGCCTGAAAACCATCGCCTTCCGGTCGTTGACAGCTCCAGTCGCCAAGGGTAAGGTCTCCTGCACATACTATAACGCTAGAACGGTGCGGGCCGCGCTGCGGCCGTGCCGTATCCCGGTCAGACAACCTTGGCGGAGAGCTATGGAATCCTTTGCACAACTGCTGGAAAAGGCGACGCGTATCCACGGGCACATCTGTGCTGGCCAGGTTTTGGGGGTGCGGATGGCCATGGCCGGTCTGGAATGGATCGGCATCCATGATCCCCAGGGGGCCGACCGGAAAAAACTCTACGTCCTGGTCGAAATCGACCGCTGTGCCACCGACGCCATCCAATCGGTCACCGGTTGCAGCCTGGGTAAGCGCTCGCTCCGCTGGCTCGATTTCGGCATCATGGCCGCCACCTTCGTCAATCTGGAAACCGGAAAGGCGGTACGGATCGTGGCCCGTGAGGAGTCCCGAGAGCTGGCCGACTCCTACTGCCCTGAAATCGAAAACCGGTATGATCGCCAGCTGGAGGCATACAAACAGATGCCTCTAAACGAACTGTTCACCTTCCAGCCGGTGCGGGTGCCGCTGCGTGACTGCGACATGCCCGGCCGTCCCACGCGGCGGGTTCAGTGTCAGCGTTGCGGCGACTGGGTGCAGGACCATCGCGACCAGCTTCAGGACGGCGAGATCATCTGTCAGGCCTGCGCCGGTGCACGCTACTACGAGCCGCTCGGCCCGGTGGAGTAAATTCATTCGGGGCACTTCGGCTACCGACACATCATTCCGCCCAACATTTACCGCTCCCACAACAGCAGCCGTTGCCACGGCCAGGCCTGCGTGCTGCGGCGCAATCGCTTCAGCATGGGGGCAAAATCAATCCCGTAGCGCTCAAAAAAGACATTGCTTTGGCGAATCGCCTGCCTGATGCCGCTCTTAGGGATGGGGCCGGCAAAGAGAAAGAACAGCTCATTGCCCCGCTTGTGCACCGGCAGACAGAGGAGACGACCGTCACTGGCAGCGCCTGCGGCCTCCACCGCCTTGCGGTACAGCTGCCGGTCACCGTTCCATACATTGACGACCAGAATCCCGTCCGCACTCAGCCGCGCCAGCACCTCCGCATAGAGCCGCTCCTCGTAGAGATCGGGCGCCATACCGTCCTCGCCGAAAATATCGAGAAACGCCACCTGATACCCGCCTTCCGTTGTATCACGCACATAGCTTAAGGCATCCTGGTGAAAGGTGCGCAGGCGGGGACTGTGCGGCAGAGAAAAAAAATCACGCGCCACCTGCAGGATGATCGCCTCCTTTTCCACCACATCGACCAGGGCATCGGGATGGTGGTGGAGCAGGAAATGGGGCAGGGCCCCGCCGCCCAGCCCCAAAACCAGAAACCGTTTCGGATCGGGGTGCAGCAGCAGGGCCGTGGCCATCCACTGAGTATAGGCAAGCTGCAAGCGGTGTGGGTACCGCATGTCCAGACAGCTCTGGCGCTCGCCGCCGCCGAAGCGCAGAACCCGCAGACCTTCCTCGTCGGCAACCTCGACCCGGCAGGCCTCTCCCGCTCCCTGAAACACGATCCGCGACCGCATCGCCATTTTCAAAAGCATTCCCCCATAAAGCGAAAGGTCGCATGCTTGCGCACGCGACCTTCGTCGACCCCATACCGGCCCGGAAGATCCGAACCGGCCTATCCTGTGTTTTCTCTCAAGCGGCAGTCATTTATCCGGCGACCGGCGACGCTCCTTTTTCATGCACGATGAAAATCGGTCAACAGCCCAGCAGCCTTCAGCCGCCCTTGGGCGCGGTCGCCTTTTCGACATCGGCCACCGAACCGGCGATAGCCGCCTTCGTCACCTTGATACGGACGTTCTCGGCAACCTCCAGGGTCACGACGGTGTCGGTCAACCCCGTAATCTGGCCGTGGATGCCGCCGCCGGTGACAACCCGGTCACCTTTTTTCAGGTTGGCGAGATACTGTTGATGCTCTTTGGCCTTCTTCTGCTGCGGACGGATCAACAGAAAATAGAAAATCACAAAGATCAGAATCAACGGTACAAATTGAACGAGTGCGGACGCTCCCCCGCCGGCGGCAGGGGTGGCAGGGGCGGCAGCCCAGGCAATTCCAGACATGGAACAATCCTCCAGCAGATCAGTAGTCGGCGCCCCCCTGGGGGATGCGCTGTTGATAAAACCCTCGACGGAAAGCAAGAAAACGATCTTCCGCGATCGCCTTCCTCATCGCAGCCATCAAGGAACAATAGTAATGCACGTTGTGAATGCTGTTCAACTGGTACGCCAGAATTTCACGGCACTGATACAAATGACGCAGATATGCGCGGGAATAATGCCGACAGGTGTAGCAGTCGCACTGCTCGTCCAGCGGACGCGGATCGCGCTGGTAACGAGCGTTTTTTATAACAATTCTGCCCTGCGAAGTAAAGAGCATTCCATTGCGGGCGTTCCGGGTCGGCATGACGCAATCAAACATGTCTACACCATAATAAACGCCCTCGACCAGGTCTTCCGGCGTGCCCACGCCCATCAGATACCGGGCCTGATCCGCTGGCAATCGATCAGCACAGGCAGCCAGAATTTCCTCCATCAGCTCCTTGGGTTCGCCCACGGACAACCCGCCCAGGGCATAGCCGTCAAATCCTATCTCGACCAGCTCTTCGATGGCCTCCAGCCGCAGATCGGGAAACATGCCGCCCTGAACAATACCAAAGAGCAGCTGGCCGGTCTCGCCTTGGACCGCGCGGCAGCGCCGGGCCCAGCGGGCCGTCAACGCCGTGGCCCGGGCGGCCTGATCGCGATTCGCCGGGTAGGGAATGCAGGTATCGAGCGCCATCATGATGTCCGCGCCCAGGGCCTCCTGGACATGGATGGCGTCTTCGGGCGACAGAAACAGCCTGGCCCCGTCGAGATGGGAACGGAAAGCCGCACCCTCCTCGGTGATCCGGGCCAGCTCCTGGAGGCTGAAAATTTGAAACCCGCCGGAATCGGTGAGGATGGGGCGGTCCCAGTGCATGAATCCGTGCAACCCACCGAAGGAGCGGATCAGCTCGTGACCGGGCCGGATATACAGGTGGTAGGTGTTGCCGAGAATAATCCGGGCTCCGGCCTCGATCAGGTTTTCCGGGGTCAGCGCCTTGACCGTGGCCTGGGTGCCCACCGGCATGAAGATCGGGGTCGGGACAACGCCGTGCAGCGTGGCCAGTTCGCCGCACCGGGCACTGCACTCCGAGGAACGATAATGCAGGACAAAGGCGGAGCCGCTCATGCCCCGGCCTGCTCCTCCACCCTCACCACGGTCAGCGTACAGTGCACCGCCTGACCGGCAAGCGGATGATTGAAATCGAGCAGGGCCGTGGTCTTGTCCAGCGAGCGCACCACGCCCTCCAGCTCCTGTCCCTGGGGGCCGACCGCAGTGATCATCGCGTCGAGCCGGCGGCCTTCCTCAGGAAGTTGGTCCAGAGGAACGGTGATCAGGGCATCCTCGGAGATGACCCCGTAGGCGTCCTCGGGCGGCACGGTCACCTCGACTGTCTCGCCGGCGACCCGGCCTTCCAGGACCTGCTCCAGATCAAACAGCAGGCCCTCTTCCCCCTGAATGTAGACCAGCGGCTCCTTGTTGGTAGTCGTATCGAGGATCTCGCCGTCGGCAAGGGTCAATGTGTAGTGGATCGTCACCGTGGTGCCTGTGCGGATGTGCATGGGTCTCCCAACCTTGTTGTGGTGTGTGGATCGCTTTTCTCCGGAAACGCTCTTCGACCTTATTCGACCTGCAGGGCGGGCGAATAGGGAGCTGTCTCCGCGGCCGGGAACGGCGACGCCGCGCACCGCCGTCGATCAAAAAGTCGATGCAAACAAAAAAACTGTTCTGCGCCGAAAAAAACACCTGAAACTTTTGACAATCCCGTTCCATGGCATACAATGAAGATGCGAGCAAAAGAAATCGCGTCCTCCTTTTTGGTTGCCCCGCCACCACCTCCTGTGGCGGGGCTTTTTTATTGCCTTCAGCAGCGGGCGGGATGTATCAAAACCGCGCTCATCCCTCCCGGGCCTCGCTGCGACGCATCCGCAGTCGGGAACGGATAAACCAGACCAGACCAACGGCGAGCAGCAGGACAATACCGATATCCACCTGGTGGGAATATTTCTGGACCACGGTCCAGTGATTGCGCAGCACCATCCCCAGATAGAGCAAAAATCCGTTCCACATGGTGGCGCCGAGCACGCTGACCAGCATAAACGGCACAAGCGGCATCCGCCCCATTCCAGCGGGAATGGAGATGAAATGGCGGACCACCGGGATGAAACGGGCAAGAAATATGGTGAGAATGCCCCGCTTCCGGTTGAAATAGCGCTCGGTCATCTCCAAATCGCGCTGGTTGAGCAGCAGATACTTCCCCACCTTGAGCACCACGGGCTTACCGCCATAGTAGCCCATCCAGTACGAGAGCAGCGAACCGGTCAGCGATCCCAGCGAGGTGGCGGCCACCGCTGCCCAGAGATTCCATTTGCCGTCGGCAACCAGAAATCCGACAAAGGGCATGACCGCCTCACTGGGCACGGGAGCGATCATGCTTTCCAGCGCCATGAGCATAAAGGCGCCGACATAGGTTGTTCCTTCAAGGATGGCGACGGCGATCCGGGTGATCAGTTCAGTCAGCATGTTGGACCTCAGCGAAGGAAATAGACCAGGACGATGAGCCCGAAAACAACCCGGTACCAGGCGAACAGACGAAAATCATGGTGGGCCACATAATGTAAAAGCCCCTTGATCGCCAGCAGGGCGCTGAAAAAGGCGGTGATAAAGCCGACCGCAAAAAACGGAATGTCCGCGCCGGACAGGTGGCCCCACGACTTGAACAGATCATAGCCCGTGGCAAGAAACATGGTGGGAATGGCGAGGAAAAAGGAAAACTCCGTGGCCGCCTTCCGCGACAGGCCAAACAGCATGCCGCCGATGATGGTCGCACCCGAGCGGGAGGTGCCGGGAATCATCGACAGCACCTGGGCAAAACCCAGTTTCAGTGCATCCACCCAGGTCATCTGGTCCACATCGGTGATGCGCGGGGCACGTTCCTTCCGCTCCACCCAAAAGATGACCAGACCGCCCAAGACCAAGGTAGTCGCGACAATCAACGGACTGAACAAATAGGCTTTGATGAATTTATGGAGCAAAAGCCCGAACACCCCCGACGGCAGCACCGCGATGATCAGGTTGACGACAAACTGTCGGGCCCAGGCCTCGGTTTGCAGGCCGAAAACCACCCGCAGCAACCGTTCGCGATAATACCAGCAGACCGCCAAGATAGCGCCCAACTGAATACAGATGGAAAACGTTTTCGCCTGCTCGCCGGTGTAGTTCAACAACTCCTGGGCGATGATCAGGTGTCCGGTAGAGGAAATAGGCAAAAACTCGGTCAGTCCCTCGACAAGCCCGAGGACGACGCTCTGAACGAAGGCAAACAAATCCATGGAGGCAAACTCCGATGCGGTCGATGATGCCGCTGTCTGAAAGGTCCCGGAAGCAGGTGGCGCTTCCGGACGTGGATGGCGTTGTAAAATTCGACCGGCGCTGTTTCGGCCAGCCGATTAAGCTGGTGCAATGTAGCGACGCCGCTGCGCAAATGCAAACAAGAAAGGGACTCAAGAGGAAAAAGGCTTGCGGGCACGTTATTTTTTGAGTAAAAAGTAGGGTTTCAACCAAAACGAAACAGTATCGGGGCGTAGCGCAGCCTGGTTAGCGCGCCTGCCTTGGGAGCAGGAGGTCGGAGGTTCGAATCCTCTCGCCCCGACCAGCACGCATATCAGAAGCCAAACACGTTCACGTGTTTGGCTTTTTTCAGTTCAGACGGGCTCATCCTGCACACCGGCAATCGCCGTGCTCTAAAAAGTTTCCGTCCCCTGAACAGGCGCCTATGGAACCGTCCTCCTCTTCTCCGCTCATCCTGCACACCGATGCCAGCCATTCCTGGGGCGGCCAGGAAATCCGCGTCCTGACCGAACTCAGAGAAATGCAGCGCCAAGGGTTCCGGGTCGGCCTGGTCGCCGCCCACGGTACGGAGCTGGTCCAGCGCGCCGCACGCGAATCGATCCCCGTCTATCCCGTCGCCCCGTTTAGCAAACTGAACCCTTCCTCCTGGTTCGAAGTGTGGAATTTGCTGCGCCGTCTCCGACCCACGGTGGTGAACACCCACTCTTCCGAGGATTCCTGGGTAGCCGGCGCCATGGCCCGTCTGGTCCGGACGCCGCTGATCATCCGAACCCGACATGTCCAGTCCCCGATCTCCTCGAAGGTGAGCTACCTGCTGTTCCCGCACCTCATTCTCACCTGTAGCGGGGCCATTACCCAGCAGCTGGTCGAAGACGGCATTCCTGCCTCGAAGACCGTGGTGGTCTCAACAGGCAACGATGTTTCCCGGTTCCGGTTCTCCTCGGAAAACCGGCAACGGATTCGACAACGCTACGACATCAACGACGACACCATCCTGGTGGGCAACGTTGGTTTCCTCCGCTCCTACAAGGGGCATCCCTTTATTCTCAAAACCGCGGTCCACATGCCCGCCCGCTACCGGTTCATGCTGGTGGGCGACGGGGAAGACCGTCAGGCCCTGGAATCCCTGGCCCGGGAACTGGGCGTGGACAACCGGGTCATCTTCGCCGGACACCAGGAAGAACCCGAAGCCTTCTACAGCGCCTTTGACCTCTGCTTCTTCTCCTCCAACAAGGCCGAAGGCATCTCCCAGTCCCTGGTGCAGAGCCTGATCAACGGGTTGCCGGTGCTGGCCTGCCGCATCCCCTCCACCGAGGAGGCCCTGCGTCCGCTCGAACACTACCGACTGGTGGACTACGACGACGTGGAGGCCGCCTGCCGCGCCCTGGAATCGCTGACCCCGATCAGCCGAGAGGACACGGAAGGACAGAGCCGGACCGCTGCCGAACGGTACGGACTGTCCCCCATGGTCCACCTGCTTTTGGAGACCTACCGCCGGCATGGAATCGTCCCGGGCAACGCCCGCTAGTCGGCACGCTGTTTTCCGTGCCCCCCATGCCGTATGAAAAGCGGTTGGTGTTCTCCTTCGGGTACGCTACAATTCGATGCATGGCGTCTTTATCCGTCTTTGTCGGCGCGCCCCTTCCTTTTCGGCACACGAGGTCACGCATGTCCACCCTGTTGCCCCTGTCTCCGGGACTGCTCTGGTTTCTGACCGGGCTCGTCTTTTTGCTGCTTGAACTGGTCCTGCCCGGACTGATCGTTTTCTTTTTCGGGCTCGGCGCCTGGTGCACGGCCCTGGCCGTTCTGCTGTTCCCGATCAGCCTGTCGACCCAGCTCCTGATCTTTCTGGTGAGCAGCCTGCTCTCGCTGGTCCTGCTCCGCTCGGCCCTGAAAAAGGTATTCCGCGGGCAAAGAAGCGAGGAAGGCGACGGCATGCGGGACACCCTGCCCGACTCGTCTGGAATCGTGGTCGAGGCGATCCTGCCGCCAGCCACCGGCCGGATCAAGTGCGGCGGCACCTTCTGGCAGGCATCCGCCACAACCCCCATACCCGAAGGCGCGGTTGTGCGCATCATCGCGCGCCACGAACTCGTACTGCACGTTGAATCCATAAAATCCAAAGGAGAACTGTAATGGACAACATCCTGATCGGCATGATCGCGCTTGTCTTCTTTGTCATCATCATTTTGTTTAAAACAGCGGTTGTCGTCGCCCAGCAGCACGAGTACGTCATCGAACGGCTGGGCAAATACCGCATCACCCTGGAAGCCGGTTTTCACCTACTCGTCCCCTTTCTCGACAAGGTGGCCTACAAGCGGAGCCTCAAGGAGGAGTCGATCGACATCCCCGCCCAAACCTGTATCACCGCCGACAACGTCACCATGGAGATAGACGGCTGTCTCTACATGCAGGTGATCAACTCCCGGCTTTCCGCCTACGGCATCGACAACTACCACTACGCCGTGGCCCAGCTGGCGCAGACCAGTCTGCGCTCGGCCATCGGCAAGATCACCCTCGACAACACCTTCGAGGCCCGCGAATCCCTGAACCACCAGGTGGTCGCCGCCCTGGACGAAGCCTCGCGCAACTGGGGCGTCAAGGTGCTGCGCTACGAGATAAAGGATATTCAGCCACCCCGAACCGTGCTTGATGCCATGGAAAAACAGATGAAGGCCGAACGGGAAAAACGGGCGGAGATTGCCAAGTCGGAAGGGGAACGGCAGGCGATGATCAACCGGGCCGAAGGCGAGCGGGCCGAAGCCATTGCCCGCTCCGAGGGGGAAAAGATGCGCCGGATCAACGAGGCCGAGGGCCAAGCCCAGGAAATCCTCAAGGTAGCCACGGCCACCGCCGAGGGTATCCGTCAGGTAGCCGAGGCCCTGCGGGCCCCGGGCGGACAGGAGGCGGCCAACCTGGACGTGGCCAAAAAATACCTCGAACAGTTCGGCAAGCTAGCCAAGGAAGGCAATACCCTGATCGTGCCCGCCGACCTGAGCGATGTCGCCACCATGGTGGGCACGGCCATGACTGCCCTCAAAAAGACCAACACCCCCAGCGCCTGATCCAAAAAAATCCCCGTCGTCCCGAAAAAACTACGGGAGACGGGGAAATCCACGCATAAAAATCCACTCTGAAAAAACGCGCCGGAAACACGAGACTCCCGGCCGGGATCTCACGACTGCTGCTGTTGGCTGATCAGCAAGCGCACCGGCTCGCCATCGCTCTCCACCCGGTTGCGGCCCCAGTGCTTGGCGGCATAGAGCGCGTCGGCAGCGGATGTGAGCACCTGCTGGATGTCGCACTCCGGCCCGCCGGCGAACATGGCAACGCCGATGCTGACCGTCAGGTTGATCGGCTCGCCGGCGGCATAAAACGGGGTCTCGGCGATACGGTTCCGAACCTGTTCGGCCACCCGGATTCCGTGTTCCAGCGTGGTTTCGGGCAACAAAATCACGAATTGCTCTCCGCCCCAGCAGGCAACCGAGTCCTGGGGACGCAGCATGCCCTTGATCCGGACGCCGGACTCGACCAGAATGCTGTCTCCCGCCTCACGGCCCCAGGTGTCGTTGATTCCCTTAAAGTAATCCAGGTCAACCATCAAAATGATGAAGGGCTGAGCGTTGCGGCTGCTGCGAGCGGCCTCGTGCTCCAGGCGCTCCAGCATGGCCCGCCGATTGAGCAGCCGGGTCAGCGGATCGATGGTCGACGCCTCTTCCAGGGCGGTCTGCATCGCCATTCTCCGGGCGATTTCGTGGCTCAGTTTGTCGTTCACCTCTTTCAGATCGGCCGTGCGCTGCCGGACCCGAATCTCCAGCTCGTCGTTGACGCGGCGCAGGGCGTCGAAGGCCTCCTGCTTCTTCTCCTCGGCCCGAAGCAACGAGGCCGACATGGTGTTGAAGGCATCGAGCAGCTCATCCAGTTCGTCATTGGTACGAACGAGAATCGTTTCATTGAACCTGCCGGCGGCGATGCCGGTACAGCGGTCAATGGCCAGCTGGATCGGGGTCATGAACCGGCGGGCCAGGTAGCTCGCGAAAAGAAAGGCCAGGGCGATGGAGCAGAGCAACGACAACAGCCCGGAAATGCGCAGGGCCCGCTGTTTGGCGCTCACGTGGTCGGCCCGCATGTCGATCCCCACCAGATACATGCCCTCCCCGTTTTTGATTGGGGCATATCCGGAAAGAAAGGAGCCCCAACGATCCGTGGTCAGTTTGTCGTCCACGGTCATGGTGCTGAACCCCCGGATCAGGCTGGGCAAACGCTGTTCGTACTCGTCGCCGGGCTGGGCCTGCTCGGCGGTTTCATCGGAATCGACCACGAACACGACCTTTTCCCCCTCATGCCGCATGACATACATGTAGGCAATGTCCGGATTCATCCGGCGCAAACTGCGCAGATTCTGCAAGGTGGCGATATACTCGGGCCGGGAAACATCGGCCTCGGTGCGCACCTCACGCAGATCCTCGGCGTCGATGGTGCGGCTGATCAGGGCGGCACTGGACTGGAGTCGCTCCTGCAACCCCTGGAGCAGGTTCTTCGCGGCGCTGGTGTAGAAATAGGTGCCGATACTGCCGGAAACAAGGAGCACGGCCAGAACATGACTGAAAAACAGTTTAAGACGAATGGTCATCCGCATACTCACCTCTCATGGCATGACGGGTGCAGCGGGCGACTTCCGGACGTGCCGGAAGCCATGAGGATGTTCGCGTCGTTGTGCGGCAATCAAAACCGCTGGTCATACTGTTCGTAGCTGACCTGATTGAAGCGCAGCGAAGAACGGGGATGCCCGGTCTTGCGTTCCGTGGTGTAGCCGATGCCGATGATCGCCAGCACCATCATACCCGCGGGCAGGTTCAGCAGTTCGCCCAGATAGGCCTGGGCATCGATCTGGTCGGCGCGCTTACGCAGACGGATCTGGACCCAGCAACTGCCCAGCCCCAGATCCGTGGCCTCCAGGTGAATCAAGGTCGCGGCAATGGAGGCGTCTTCCACCCAGACATCGCTTTTGGCGGGATCGGCGCACACCACGATGGCCAGTGGAGCACCGCTGAGAAACGAGGCGCCGTGGGCCTTGGAGACCGACAGCTTTTCCAGACGTTCCCGGTCAGTCACCACAATGAACTCCCAGGGCGAGTTGCCCTTGGACGAGGGGGAACGCAGGGCCGCCTCGAGCAGCACATCGATTTTCTCTTTTTCCACCGGCTGTTTGGTGAAACGACGAATGCTTCTGCGCGCACGCAGCAGGTCAATCAACATGTTTTTTCCTCCCTCTATATAGGATAGGTACGGCTCCGAGGCGCGGGTCCGGAACAGGGACGGCAAGCATCCGCCTTTCTGACCCGGCAACAGGCCATGTCAGGCGCGAATCAACTCTTCTTCCAGCATCCGGTCGGCGAAATCCAGAATAAACTGGCGCTGGCCCGGGGTAGCCTGGGCGATACAGGAACAGTGCATGGTGCTTGCGCTGCGCACCAGCAGTTCAAAGCGGATCGAGGTCGGTTCGAGGACGACCGCGCAATAGAAAGGCGCGCAGTCCGCATGCCCTTGCTGGGCCGGACCGAGCAGGTCGTCTGGAATCGCCAGGAAAAAAACCCCGTCCAGCGCGCCCGGCTTCAGGGTCCGCTTCAGGTAAGAGTCCAGATTATCCCGCTCCAGAAAGGAAAGTTCATCGATCATGAAATGGCGCATGGTGGTATTCCGGCGCGTCCCTGCAAGCCGGGGACGCGCGCTCAGCAGAAGTTACAGGTCCAGGCCGGTGGTGTCCCGGTTGAACACCTCGCAGCCCGTCTCGGTGACGGCAACCATATTTTCCAGACGGATGCCGCCCCAGTCGGCCAGATACAGCCCCGGCTCCACCGTAACCACCATACCGGCCCGCAAGCGGCGGCGGCTCCGCGAGGAAAGCCGGGGATCTTCATGGATGGCGATTCCCACCCCGTGCCCCAGGGCATGACCAAAGGCATCGCCGTAGCCCGCGTCTGCCAGCACCCGGCGGGCAGCCCGGTCCACATCGCTGCACATCATACCGGCGCGGATGGCGTCGATCCCGGCCAACATGGCCCTGCGGACGATCCGGTGGCGCTCCACATAGAGCGGATCGGGCCTCCCCATGACAAAGGTTCGGGTCATGTCGGAGCAGTAGCCCTGGTAGACCAGCCCCATATCAATCAGCACGATATCCCCGGTCTGCAAAACGCGGTCGGTGGGCACGGCATGGGGCCGGGCCGCGTTGGTGCCGAAGGCGACGATGGTGTCGAAGCTCGGCCGCTCCGCGCCCATCTCCCGCATGGTCAGCTCCAGGGCCAGGGCGATTTCCCGTTCGGTCATACCCGGTTCCATGGAGGCGTAGACCGACTGGAACACCGTCTCGTTGAGGCGGGTGGACTCGCGCAGCAGCTGGAGTTCGTGGTCATCCTTGACGACCCGCAGTTTTTCCACCAGATCGTTTTCCGGCCGCAGCGCAATGCCCTTCTTGTCGGCCATCTCGGTCAAACGGATAAATGAGGCGTGCAGCAGGTAGCCGCTTTCGAAGGCCAGGGTGCGCACCCCCAGCTTGGGGAGCAAGGTGTGCAGCAGGGCCATCAGCCCCCTGGGGTAGAGCTCCACCTGAAACAACGGCGCCTCTTCCTCGGCCTGGAGGGTGTAGCGGGAATCGGTCAGCAGTCGGGGCCGCCCTTCCACCGGAATGAGCAGAAAACCACTGGATTCCTGAATGCCGTTATCCGCGGCGCTGTAACCGCTGAGGTAGCGCCGGTTGTCGGGCTGGGAAACCAGCAGGGCGTCGATCCCCTTGCGCCGCAGCACCGTCCGCAGCCGGGTCAGTCGCGCTTCATCCCGCATGGTCAGATCCCTACCCGGGCGGCAAGCTGCTGTTTGAACTGTTCGAGCGCCTTATTGTACTGGTGGTCGAGATCTGCTTCCAGCTGCGCCCACTGCTCCTTGAAATGGGGCTCCTGGGAGGGGTCGATCTTCATACCGTCGGTGTGCATCCCCTTGCTGGCCAGGATCTGTTCGAGCTGCCGCCGCACCTGCTCCTTGAGTTGTTCATAGAGCTGGTCCCGGTGCTGCGAGTACTGGGTGGCGACGGTGCGCAGCTCCCGGCACAGGGCCGGTATGTCGGGCGTGTCGGGATTGAGCTCGCCCAGCCCCTTGATGGCCCGGTCCAGCCGCGCGACGCCCTCTTCATCCCGGGGCAGAAACAGGTTGCGCAGCAGGGAGGTCAGCATGCCCTTGCGCACAGCTGCGCGCTGGCCGGCATCCTGTTCGTCGAGCAGGGCCTTCAGGGAAGGCGCGTTGCCGTTGAGATAGGCAGCGGTTTGCTGCATGCCCTGCTTCAGGTTTTCCTCGTGGCGCATCTCGTCCGGAGTCGCCACGCCCATGCGTGCGGCGCGCTCCATGACCAGCTCCAGGGTTGATTTTATTTCTGCCATCGGCCTCTCCTTGAATGAAAATAAATGCTGTCGCTCTATACCACAGAGTTCGGGGAAACTACAAGTCGGCAGGGGCACGCAGCCGCGCGGCAAAAAAACCGTCCAGACCATCTGTGGGCACAGGCTGAAAAAAGCCGCTGGCCCCAACCAGCTTGTGCGCTGGCAGCGGCAAAAAACCGGCGGCTGACTCCACAGCATAGCCGGGATGGGCGGCCAGAAAACGCTCGACCACCTCCCTGTTTTCCTCGCGCTCCAGGGAACAGGTGGCGTAGAGCAGCACGCCGCCGGGTTTGAGCAGGTGGGCTGCGGTGTCGAGCAGGCCGAGCTGGGTTGTCGCCAGAGGCGCAAGATCCTCGGGCCGACGGTTCCAGCGGATATCGGGTTGACGGCGGATAACGCCGGTGCCCGAACAGGGGGCATCGACGAGGATCAGATCAAAGGGCCGGGGCGCGCCCGCGGCAAAATCATCAAGCGTCATCCGCACCGGAACGACCTGCTCGACCAGGTGCAGCCGTCGCAGGTTGTCCCACAGCAGGCTGCACCGTCGCTTATCCGGTTCCACGGCGATCAGCTCGCCGTCGGGTGGCAACAGCTCGGCCAGGTGCGAGGTTTTACCCCCCAAACCGGCACAGGCATCCAGTACGCGACAGCGGGCGGGCAAGGGTCCGGCCAGCAGCGAGGCCAGTTGCGCGGCCTCGTCCTGCACCTGAAAATGTCCCTCCCGATACCCCGGCAGGGTGGAAACCGCGCCGAGAGGCTCGCCTATCCGCAGGGCCTGCGGACTGAACAGGCCGGGTTCGACGGGAATACCGGAGAGTTTCAGCGCTTTTCGCAGACTCGCCGGACTGATGGCGCGGGTGTTCACCCGCAGGGTCAATGGCGGCTCGCTGTTGTTGCAGGCGCAGATCGCCCGGGTGCGCTCTTCCCCGAATTCGGCGTGCCAGCGTTCGAGCAGCCAGTCGGGGTGGTTGAGGATCGGCGGCTCGGCCCGACTCATCTTCTCGGCGTCGGGAATCTGGTCACGCTGCCGGGCCACCGCGCGGAGTACCCCGTTAACAAAACCGATCAGCCAACGGGGTTGCCGGGCCTCCTTGAGGGTGTTGACCGTGGCGTTGACCGCCGCCGACTCCGGGATGCGGTGTAGAAAAAGCAGCTGGTAGATCCCCACCCGCAAGGTCATGAGGGTGCGCGGCTTCATGGAGCGCAGCGGATGCTTGGAAAAAGAACGCAGCACATGATCCAGGTACTGCTTATAGCGTAACACCCCGTAGACCAGGGTTTTCGCCAACCCGCGATCAATGGCGGGCAGCCGGGCAACAGCGGGCTGAAAGAGCGCATCCATGGTATGGTGGGTGGTTGCCCAGAGACAGAGCACCTCGATGGCGATGTTCCGGGGCGTGGGGGTGGGTGTGGCCATGACGGTGAATCCGTGCAAGGGGAAGTTCGGTAGCCGGGCAGACAGGCGCTACTCTGCCATGAATCCAGCGGATTGCAACGGTTTTCCCGGCTCCGCCGCGTTCCGGACAGCATGAGGCGGTCGCAGCGCGCGAGCGCACGCTGTCGCCCGGTTTCCGCTTGACAGCCCTACCATGGCCAGGTAATAAAGGCAGGCGGTATCTTCGTGCCGGAGTGGTGAAACTGGTAGACGCACTGGACTCAAAATCCAGCGGGGGCGACCCCATGTCGGTTCGATTCCGACCTCCGGCACCAGCAAAATCAAGGGGTTACAAAACCCGTCAAAAACAGGGACAAGGAAAATTCCCGACAAGTACCGACCCATCAGGCTGGCGCAAGACGTAATACGCGCCAGCCTTTGTTTTTCCATGGCCGTCTCTTGGCGCGAAACCATAAAAAGCGGCAGCCGAAGCTGCCGCAGGTGAACCCGCCAAGGGCGCAATGGATCAATAATGGCCAGTGCGCTCAGCCCGGTAACGCCATAACCTCAAGCGATTGGCAATTGCAGCTTAGGCATGGCCGCCCGTACCCGCTGCCAGCCGTAGATGTATTTTTCATCCTTGGGCCGCCGTTCCGCCAGGTTGGTGAAATACACCGACTGAAACGCAACGATCATGCCGAGCAAAACTTGCCTGCCCTCATGCCCGCGCTTGGCAAGGAACGCTTGCAATGCGGCAAGGGTCTTCTTCCCGATCACCCCATCGACCTTCAGGTCCGGGTAGTCTTGTTCATTGTCGTTCAAGACGTTCAGGCAGCGCTGGAGTTGCAGGCTCGCGGTCTTGGGGCCCGCCACCACCCCGAACTGCGCGAGCTGATAAGCCAGCTCGAAAAATATCTGATTCACCAGGTCAAAACCCGGTCCGCGCCAATATTTCTTTTCGTATATATCCACAGCCACCTGCCGGGGCAGGAGCCGCATGTCGTCGCGATACCCATGCGCCCTAGCTGTTTTTTCAGTTATCCCCCAGCGCGTAGGCCCGCCGCTGTCGGCGGGATCGTTGGTGTATTTGCCATCGCCCTCGATCTTGATGATCTGATCAATAATCTGTCTGATGTTATGCGTACTCATGGGTCTTCCTCCGGCCATCATTCCTTGATGTTGGATTGGTACTCAAAGCAGCAGGGATGCGGACAGTATAACGTATCGTGCTCCCCAAAGCAGCCATGAACAGGCATGCGCTCGTCCCTTTCCGTCCTGCCGAAACATTGACACCTTCCAAGGCGAAACGTATTGTCCCTTCGAATACCTGCGTGATCGGCGAAAGACAACCTCTCGCTTAGGATCACCGTACGCAGGAAAATCTTTTCCGATCATCAAGGGCAAAAGAGAGAAAAAATATGGGTACTCACATATTCCTTGATCCCCAATATGAGGGCATTTCTTACAAGGAAGGCAGCCCCGGGTCGTTGACCGGAACGCTTTTCGGGCACAGGCCCATCTCGCCCAACGGCAGGGGATGCGTGCGGGAAACAAAGACCCTGAAATGGGACAGCGTCAACGTGACTGAACAAGAAGCGCTCATTGAGATGAGGAAATGGGTCACGAGGCACTGGAGCATGAGGGAGTGGATAGCGGGAAAAATGCGGGAGTGGATGGCAAAAAAATAACCGATCCCGCAAATGTTGAGATCACCAGAGTCCTGCTGAAGTTGTTCACCCTGCTCTACGTGGTGCACTTGCAGGACTGGGTGGGGAAGGGACGTATCAACAACAGGAAAGGCGGCTGCAAAGAGGCAGCATCCCCTCCGAAATCAGGGAGCGGAGGGGAGCGGTAAACCGTTAGGGGTCGTTTTATTTTTTGCCGTACTGCTCGATGAAGGCTTCAGTTTTCCGGCGGCATTCATCATCATAGTACTGCTCTGGCGGTGATTTGAAAAAGTAGGACGAAGGGGCGGTAATTGCCCCGGAAAGCCCGTTTTCCAGGGCCAGCTTGGCGCAGCGGACCGCATCGATGATGACACCGGCCGAGTTGGGGCCATCGTGCACCTCGAGCTTGCCCTCAAAATGCAGTGGAACATCACCAAAGGTGGTCCCCTCCATACGGATATAACACCACTTGCGGTCGTCCAGCCATTCGATGTAGTCGGATGGGCCGATATGCACATTTTTCGGTTTCATACCGCCGGTAATCTGACTGGTGACCGCATCGGTCTTGGAGATTTTTTTGCTCTCCAGACGCTCTCGCTCCAGCATGTTGAGAAAATCCGTATTGCCGCCCACATTGAGCTGATAGGTACGATCCAGGCGCACTCCCCGGTCTTCAAAGAGCCGGGCCAGGACCCGGTGCAGGATGGTGGCCCCCACCTGGCTCTTGATATCGTCGCCTAGGCAGGGCAGACCCTTGTCCTGAAAACGTTTTTGCCAGTACGGTTCACGGGCGATGAAGACCGGAATGGCGTTGACCAGGGCGCAACCCGCCTCAAGGATCTGCTCCACATACCATTTGGTGGCCTGCTCGCTCCCCACGGGCAGGTAATTGATCACCACATCGGTTTTGCTCTCCTTAAGGATGGAAACCACGTCAACCGCCTCGCCCGGTGCTTCCTGAAGTACAGGCTGTACGTATTTACCGATACCGTCGAGGGTCTTGCCGCGCTGTACCGGCACGCCCAGCTTCGGTACATCGCAAAATTTGATCGCACAGTTTGGTTCTGCAAAAATGGCCTCGCCCAGATCCTTGCCCACCTTGGTGGCATTGATGTCAAAGGCAGCGGAGAATTCGACGTCGCGGATATGCAAACCACCCAGGTTGACATGCATCAAACCGGGTACGTGGTCATTCTCCTTGGCATTTTTGTAGTATTCGACCCCCTGAATCAGGGAATTGGCACAGTTGCCCACGCCGATGATCGCCACTCGTACTGTGCGTGCCATCTGTGAAACCTCCTTCGTTTGGCATCATAGCCTGCTTTGTTCTTTTATATTTCCAATTCCATATCAAGCCCTATCGGTATCGGCTATGGAAACGACGCGGGAAATACAGCACGCCCGCGCCTGCCTCCTCCTCTTCTCCCTGATAGCATCCTTGATCTCGAAACCGGAACTATTTTGCTTTTAAAACAGTGAGCAAACGTTGCAGTGCCGTTGCCCAGGCACCCAGGGCAACCAGCACACAGGCAAGGACCAGCGCAATGCTGCCCGCCATATCTGCCAAAAAGAGAGCGGCAATCATGGCGACAAGTCGCTCCACGCGGGTAAAAAAACCAACTTCACAGGCAATACCCAAACCCTCTGCCCGTGCCCGGACGTAACTCACCATAAAGGAACCGGTTAAGGCCAAGGGCGCGGCATAAAGCAGGGCAGGCTGGTCCGTCCCTGCTTTTCCTGCCAGAAGTGCAATGAAAAGAGCGGCCTCCGAGACCCGGTCAAGGCTGGAGTCGAGGGCGGCGCCTGCCTTTGAGACCGTTCCACTCAATCTGGCCACGCCGCCGTCCAATGCATCAAAAAGACTGCCTATGGCGAAAACCAGGCCCGCCTGCCAGTAATGGCCTGCCCAGGCAATGATCGAGGCGATGAGACAGAGTATAAAACCCGTGATGGTGATGGTCGCAGGCTGTATCGACAGAGATGTCAGGAGTCTAACACAGGGATGGAGGAGCTTCCTGCCCCAATCCTGGATGGAGTGAGAACCTATGGGATTAAACCGCGGCATATGTCTTCGGTTGCTGATTCCGGCCGGTATTTGGTCCTTCCTTCTTTTTTGCCAATTGAGTTGAACGGGTATTTCTTTTTGGGGGATGCCAGATCCGGTACTTGTCGGCATCGAATTCTGAAACCACTCTCAGCACATATCAGATCGCCACCTGCCGTACTTCTATTTTTAGATGATCCGGGCAGTATAAGCCAAATAGCTGATAAGTGCAACCGCTTTCTTTTTACCCGGACCCGGCAAAAGGGGGTTCAGGATCACTGATTGATGTTTGTTTTTCTTTGGTGCGCTGCTCCAGGCACGTTTGAACGGTCAAAAGCAGCTCAACGTAATTCACATCGTTTTTCTTGTCCTTTTTCAACGACGCCTCCGTGCGCTCCCGCCCTGTTCCGGGCCGTCGCCCCGCAAACATCCGCACTTTATTTTCTGGCCTTTTTGCATAGGGTAACGGTACCTTGTCCGAGCACAGATCGCGCCCGGGATCGACCTTTTGGCGCCTTCCCACACCACGAGAGGTTCCCCATGCTCGTCAAAAACTGGATGAACAGCCCAGCCATTACCATAGAGAAGAACAGCTCCTTGCAGGAAGCGACCAGCTTATTGAAAAAACACAACATTTCCATGCTCCCTGTGCCGGATGGCGGACTTTTGGTGGGGGTTGTCACCGACGCGGACCTGAAAAAAGCCTCGCCTTCCCAGGCAACCACCCTGGAGATTCACGAACTCCTCTACCTGCTTTCCACCTTGCAAGTCAAAGACATCATGACGCCGAACCCGATCACTGTTCCGGCCGATTTCACGGTGGAAGAAACCGCCGAAATACTGCTGGCCAACAGGATCACCGGTGTACCGGTGGTGGATGATGACGGCCGGGTCATCGGTGTAATCAGCCATACCGACCTGTTCAAACTGATCATTTCCCTGACCGGCATCGGCAAGCGGGGCATTCAGTTCGCGCTTCGCCTCGAGGACCGGGAAGGCTCGATCATGCAGGTAAGCCGGATCATCCGCGAGTTCGGCGGCAGGATCGTCAGCATCCTCACCTCCTACGAACACGTGCCGGAGGGGTATCGCAATGTGTATATCCGTCTCTACAGCATTGACCGCAGCCAGCTGACCGCCTTGCAAGCGCGGCTGGCGGAGCACTGCACGATTTTGTACATGGTGGACCACAAGAACACGACCCGGGAAATCCATACGCCCTGATCTGTTCCGGGCCCGACACGGAAACGCAACAGCGGCTTGCTCCCTGGTTTCCGCCGCGTTGTCGCTGCCGGTCGCTCCTGCCGCTATCCCAGGGCCTCGTTGACCATGCGCGCAAGCACATCGCGCTGTTCGTGGATGGAGCGGAGCAGGCGAAACTGCACCTGGGCCCGGTGCAGATTCTGCCCCGGCCGGGTGGTTTTGAAATATTGGTCGCCGTCGAGGTGATCGGCAAAAAAACGCAACCCCAGTTCAAAGCACAGCAGGGCTGCGGCGGAAACCAGGGCGGCGCGGTCGTCGGGGGTCAGCAAGGCTCCGCCGTGCCGACCATAGCCCTGTAGCAGGGCCGCGAACAGGGTGGGATCGCAGCGAATCGTTTCCGGGTCCGGCGGCGTCTCGCCCACCGGGTTGCAGCAGGAACGGAGGCAGTCACCCAGATCGAGCAGGACCGGCCCCGGCTGCACGGTATCAAAATCAATCAGGCTCACCGCCCGATCTTCCCGCACGGCAAACAGAAAGTTGGCGGCCTTGGGGTCGCCGTGAATGATACGCCGGCTCAGCCCCGGCGGGCCTGCCTCCAAGAGATCGGCTCCGGAGCGCTCCTGCTCGATGATGCGCAGGCACTCTTCCTCGGCCGCGCTGACGGGCCCCCGCTTTCCGGCCACGGCGTCGAAGCGGCGCAGATACTGCGAGGTACAATGAAAGCCGGGCAGCGGATCGCCCAGCCCCGCCGGATCGAGATCGGCGGTCAGCAGATGGAAGCGCCCCAGCAAGGCCCCGATCTCCCGGGCCTGGGTGGTGGTGCGCAGGTGGGCCAGGGTGCGCGTGTGCGGGATATAGGTCAACATCCTCCAGCAATGGCCTTCCTGATCGAAGACATGGTCCCGACCGTCTGCAAGGGGACAGAGCGTGAAAAAACAGAGACCAGGTATCCGCGCCCGATTCAGGTGGCGGGTCAGCAGGCGGACATTGTCCATGACAACGCCCAGATCGGGGAAAACCGTGGGCCGCAGCCGTTGCAGCACCCGCTGGCTGCCGTCGGCCAGATCCACCCGCCAGGTCTCGTTGATATTGCCGAGCCCTAGGGGAACCAGCCCGGAAATGGCCTGATCCGGCAGGAAAAGACGGAGCATGTCGAGCGGTTCCACGTTCTGCATCTCACGCGCCCCGTACCAACGCCCAAATCCGCTCCCGCACCCGCTCCACCGCAGCCTCCACCTCGGGCGACATCTGCCGGGTGAACTCTGAAATCGACCGGACCTCGATCAGAATGAGGTACAACTCCGACGGCATCTCCTCCGGGAAACAGACATAGCCGGTTTTCAGGGTCGTGCCCAGGGTGAGGGCATGCGAGTTGGCCAGGCTGGGCGTGGTGAAAATCTCATCCAGGCTCAGCTCCAGCACCGAACCCGGCTTATTACCGAGCATGCAAGCATCAACGATAATCGCCTTCCTGTAGCCCTGCACCTTGTCCATGACCTCCAGCCCCACGGTGCAGATGGTTTCGGTTCGGCAACCGATCCCCTCCTCCTCCAGCCGTTCAATGACGACCACCCCGGCCCGGTCATCCTGCAAGTGCGGATTACCGATCCCGATGATGATCCATTCCTTTTCCATGGCGCTCCCCCTATAAAAAAAACCGGAGAGGCGCATCGCCCCTCCGGTTGAAAACACGCCCCGTATCAACAGTTAAAAGTTTTTGCAGGTTTTGTACAGCTTGCCGTTGCTGTCGAAAATCTCGATCAGCAGTGGCGACTGCCCGCCGGTGAGGGCATGGGTTGCGCAGGCCAGACAGAGATCGTAGGGCCGGAACGCCATTTCGACATAGTTCAGCATGGACGGCGACACGTCGCCGTTTTTGATGAAGTGCTTGGCCGCCTTCTTGACTGCCAGGTTGATCGGCCCGTTGTTGTGGGTGGTGGACACGATCAGGTTGGCGTCGGTGACAATGCCCTTTTCATCGGTCAGATAGTGGTGGATCAGGGTACCGCGCGAGGCCTCGATAATGCCCACACCCTCGCCGGTGCACGAGGTGGGCTTGTTCCAGATATCCTTGCTGGTGATCTCGGGATCGCGGGACAGTTGCAGGCATTTTTCCGCGGCGCTGAGCATCTCGATGGCCCGTGCCCAGTGATAGGCCAGCACATTGTGCACCGGCCGGGCCCCGAAGGTGGCGTGGAAGCGTTCGAAATGCTTCTGCGCAATCGGTGTATCCATGCCCTTGGCAACATTGATCCGGGCCAGCGGGCCGACACTGTAGATGTTGGTACCCGGCCCCTCGACGATCCCCTGCCACGGTCCGATCTTCTTCTGGTAGGGAAACTTGAGGTAGGTCCAGGGCTGGACTCGCTCGGAGATGAAGTCGAGGTATTCCTTCCCCTGGAACGTGCCGACCACCGAGCCCGCGCTATCGATGACCTTTTGGGTGCCGTCATAGAAGGTGACCTGCTCCTGCTCGTTCACCGAACCCATGTAGCCGACCTCGACCCGATACATATCCCCGGTGACCAGCTTCATGTACTGATCGTTTTTGAGGACAACGTCGTCGAAGATTTGCAGGGTCATCTCGCCCAGGCCCACCAGCTCCTTGGACCACTCCTCGATCTGCTTGCGCTCCTCCTCGTCCAGCGACTTGGACCAGCCGCCCGGCAGCGAGGAAACCGCATGGCTGGACTTGCCGCCCAGCAGCTCGAAGATTTTGACCGCCAGGCCCCGCCGCCGCAGGACGTCGCGGCCGACCTCGACCCCCACCGCGTTGATCAGGCCGATCACGTTGCGCTCCGCCGGACTGGCCTCGGGGCCGACGACAAAGTCCGGAAAGGCGAGGGCATAGAGGATGACCGTGTGATCTTCCACGTAGTGGGCGTTGAAAAACAGCTCCCGCAGCTTGTGGGCAGCCGGCGTCGGGGTCACGCCGAAAACCACGTCCGAAGCCTTGGTGGCGGCCATGTAGTGGGCCCCGCGGCAGACGCCGCAGATGGTGGAAACCGTGCGCGGCACCTCCTCGATGGGCATGCCCTGGAGGAATTTTTCGTAGCCGCGAAACTCGACGGTCTGGAAAAAGGCATCGTCGACATTGCCCTGCTCATCGAGAAAGAGAGCGATCTTGCCGTGCCCTTCCAGACGGGTAATCGGATTGATTTCAATTTTTTTCATGCTGCCTTCTCCTTCTGTCCGGCAATACAATGATTGAGCTTCGAGCTCGTATGGCTGTACCGATAGACCAGTTTCGCCATATCATTGAACTTTTCGATAAACTGGGCGGCAACCTCCTCATCGGCCATGCTGGAGGCCAGCATGGAAACACAGCGGGCACCGAAATCCTTGATGCCGGGAATCGGCCCGCCGCAGCCCCGGCAGGGGATGTTGACGTTCAGGCAGGAGCCGCCGCAATCGCCCTGGGTGACCGGGCCAAAGCACATGTAGCCCTGCTGCAACAGACAGATGTTCGGGTCCGGCGTGCCGTCGATGGTCCGCTTGATCTCGCCGATGGGCAGCCGCTCCTGCCCTGTGAGGGCGGGGTTGCGTGCACAGGCGTCGCAGACCGCCTTGCCGTTGGTCAGCCAGGAACCGGCCGGGGGCAGGTTGCCCTCGACAATGGCCTGCACCAGCTTACCGACAAAGGCGTAGTTCGGCGGACAGCCGCCGACGTAGTAATCCACCTCCACGGCTTGGTCGAGGGTGAAACACTGATCGAGAATGGCGGGCAGGGTCAGATTGTATTTGCCGTCAAGCAGATATTCCGGCTGGGGATACACGCCCTCCGGGTTGTCTGTGCTAAAGGTGTCCTTATAGGCCTGGGCGAACAACTCTTCCTTGGTGTGCAGATCGCCCATGGCCGCAATGCCGCCCATGGAAGCGCAGGCGCCGAAGGCGACCAGCACCTTGCTTTTGGCCCGCAACACCTGCACGGTGTGCAGGTTTTCGCTGTTGCGGATCATGCCGTCGACAAAGGCCAGGTCGATGGATTTGTCCGGCATGGCCTCCAGGTCCTCGTATTTGGCGTCCACCACGGTGGGGGCCCAGAACACGATCTCCAGATGATCCAGGGCATCCACCAGGGCCTCGGACAGGTCCACCACGCTCATTTCACAGCCTGCGCACCCTCCGGCGAGCAGAAAAGCGGTTTTTATTTTATCGGCCATTGCACTTGCCTCCCTTGAGTGGATTGGGGCCCAGCTCCTGCAGTTCCTTGGTGAACTCTTCCACCACCTCGGCAAAGCGGTATCCCTCGGCGCCGGAGATCCATTCCAGCCGGAACCGCCGGGAATCAAACCCGCTGTCTTCCAGCAGTTTTTTCAGAATCTTCATCCGGTTCGCGGTCTTGTAGTTGCCGGTCTTGTAGTGGCAGTCGCCGAAATGACAACCGCCGACCAGCACGCCGTCGGCCCCGTTGGCCAGGGCCTCCATCACGTATTCCGGCTCGACCCGCCCCGAACAGGGTACCTTGATGAGCTTGATCGAGGGCGGGTACTTGGCCCGCAGGTTACCGGCCAGATCCGCGCCGGCATAGGTGCACCACTGACAGGCGAAGCCAACAATATTCGGCATGAACGACATCAGGCCACCTCCTTGATCAAACGTTTTTCACTTTGGATTTCGGCAATGATTCCACTGCGATCGATCTGCGAAATCGACGCCACCTGGGCGGGATCGAAACCCATGGCCAACGCGAGCAGCTGGGTGCAATACAGGGTCGGAATCGGTTCGAAGTCGATTTCACCCCGCTCCCTGAGATCGGGCTGGGACATGTCGAACTGCATCAGACAGGAGGAACAGCTGGTGACCACCAGATCCGGGTCGATCTCCTCTTTTATCGACAGCAGCTTGTCCTTGAACAGTCCCAGCGATTTTTCCACGCTGGTGGAGCGCATGCCGCCCATGCCGCAACAGGTCGCCTTCCGCGAATAATGCGGGGCCGAAGCGCCGGTGGCCTCACACAGCTCCTTGAGCATGGTGGGGTAGAAGGGATTCTCTTCCTTGATCGCACACATGTCCGAAGGCCACAGGGCATGACAACCGGTCTGCACCGCGATCTTGAGCCCATCGAGCGAATATTTCAGGCTTTTGCGAATCTTTTCCACACCGATAAAGTGGTGGAGTATGTGCAGCACATGGTAGACCTCGGCCGTCCCCCTGTATGTGCGGTTGATGGCCGCCAACTGGGCATTGACCCGTGCCCGCAGCGCCGGATCATCCATGAAATGCCGGGCCTCGGAAAGCAGGCCGAAGCAGGAGTTGCACCCGGTCATCACATCCAGGCCCAAATCCTCGGCCAGGATCAGGTTGCGGCAGGAAATCGCGCACCAGGTATCGATGTCGAACGAAGGAGCCGTCCCCCAGGCCGGGCAGCAGGTGGCCCCTTCCAGGTCCACCAACTCGACGCCCAGCACCGGGAAGACTTTGCGGAAGGATTGTTCAATGTCCGGCAGCTTGAGTGGAATGTTGCACCCGAGGTATAAACCGATCTTTTCCATACAGTTCCCTCCTTAAAAAATGCCCAGTTCAGCCATGGGGCTGTTGTTGAGCAGCGTTTGAATCTCGCTTCTGGCCTGCTCGCTTCCGGCCGAGGTCGGCGGCATATCCGGCAGTCCCACCTTGCGCCTGAGTTCGGAGGGATCGCTGAAAACCGCGTGGCCGGTTTCGTACAGGTTCATCTGGCTGGTGATCGAGCTGGTTGAAAAGGCCAGTTCATTGGCCTGGTAGCGCCGGAAGGCGAACACCACCTCCTGGGGCCGAACCCCGCGCGGACACACCTCGACACAGCGGTTGCAGGACTGGCAGCCCCAGGTCGACACTTCCTCGATATTCTCTTCGAGCTGCCCGATGAGCACCTGCCGGATCAGACTCCGGCAAAGCAGGGGAAAACCCGCCCGGATGCCGGGACACACCGCGGAGCAGGCCCCGCACTGTACGCAGTTCAGGATATTGGTTCCCCCATAGCCGATGATGGTGGACACAGCCTCGTTGATTTTTTCCTGATCTATGATCATATCGCTCTCCTTATGCGGCCGTCAGGGCCTCGATCTGCGCGAAGATCTGGTCGTCTTCGTAACCATGCAGCACAATCGCTCCGGAGGGACAGCTCGAGGTGCACACCCCGCATCCCTTGCAGGCCGACATTTCGATCACGGCCCGGGGGCGCTCCTCCGCGTAGGATTTGAGACTGATGGCATGATAGGGACAGAGCGGAACACAGATGCCGCAACCGCTGCACTGCTCGGTCACAACCTCGGAGATGGTCGGCTCGATCTTGACTCGTCCCTGGGCCAACGGAACGGCGGCCGCGGCAGCCGCGCCCTTGGCCTGGGACACGGTGTCCGGGATGTCCTTTGGTCCCTGACAGCAGCCGGCCAGAAACAGGCCCTCGGTCGCGGTTTCGACCGGGCCCAGCTTAGGGTGGAGTTCCCGGAAGAATCGGGAGCCGTCGAACTGCAACCCCAGCTTCTGCGCCAGGGCCGTGGCATCCGGCGGCAGCTCGATGGCCGTGGCCAGCACCACCAGATCGCTGATGTACTCCACACTGCTCCCCGAAACCATGTCGTGCGTCAGCACCCGCAGCTTGTCGCCGGGCACCATGCCCAGCCCGCCGACCTTGCCCTTGAAGATATTGATCCCCATCTGCCGGGCGCCGGTGTAGTACTCGTCGTACCCCTTGCCCGCGGTGCGGATATCGATAAAGTGCATGTTGATGCTCAGCTCCGGATACTTTTCCTTCAGCAGCCGGGCCTGCTTGATCATGTACATGCAGCACACCCGCGAACAGTAGGTGTGGAAATGCTCGTCGCGCGAGCCCATGCAGGAAATGAAGGTGACGATGCGCGGCTTTTCGTTGTCCGAGGGCCGCAGCAACTTGCCGCCGGTGGGGCCGGTGGCGGAAATGAGCCGCTCCAGTTGCAGCGCGGTAATGACGTTGGGCGACTCGGGCGCCATCTCCTTGAACCAACCCTTATCCATGACCTGAAAACCGGTGGCCACCACGATGGACCCCACCTCGATCTCAGTGATCGATCCGTTCGGGTCATGGGCGATGGAACGGTCGATGGCATCGGCCGGACAGGCGCGCTCGCAGGGCGCGAGAACGGGCTTGCCGGTTTTCTCGTTGATTTTGGGTTGGGTGCCGATCTCCCGGCCCGCACAGTTGATGCAGTGCTCGATGTCGATCACCGCCTTTTTCGGCACTGCCTGCGGAAACATGATGTAGGCGGCCCGCCGGTCGGACAGCCCGGCGTTGAAGGCGTCCGGCGTCTTTGACGGACACTTGCTCGCGCAGTCGCCGCAACCGGTGCACTTGTTCCAGTCCACATAGGTCTGCTTACGGCGCACCTTGACCTTGAAGTTGCCGATATACCCCTCCACATCATCCACTTCCGCGTAGGTCATGGTTTCGATGTTGGGATGATTGTAGGCCTCGACCATCATCGGGGTGAGGATGCAGGCCGAACAGTCGTTGGTGGGGAAGGTTTTGTCCAGCTGCGCCATAACCCCGCCGATGGAAGGTTCCTTCTCCACCAGGTAGGTTTTATGGCCCATGTTGCCCAGCTCCAGGGCCGCACTGATCCCGGCGATGCCGCCGCCGATGACCAGGGCCGCATCCGTGACCGGAACATACTTTTCTTCCAGGGGTTGCAGGTGGCTCGCCTTGCCCACGGCCGAGGCCACCACCTGCTTCGCCTTGGCCGTGGCACCTTCGTGGTCGTGACCGTGCACCCAGCTATTCTGGTCGCGGATATTGGCCATTTCGAACAGGTATTTGTTCAGTCCTCCCTTTTCCAGCGCGGCGCGGAAGATCGGCTCATGGGTGCGCGGGGTGCATGCCGCCACCACCACCCGGTCGACCAGCCCGTCACGAATGTCTTGTTTGATCATCTCCTGGCCGGAATCCGAACACATGAAGAGATCCCTCTTTGCCAGCACAACGCCGGGCAGTGTTTCCGCAAAAGCTCGCACCGCCTCCACGTCGATGACGCCGGCAATGTTTGATCCGCAGTGACAGACGTACACTCCGACTTTCGCCATATAGTCCTCCTTCGTCACAATGTTGAACGTTCCAGAGGATGCGGTTCCGACCGCCGGCCGTGCACCGCTTTCCCGTTCCCGTGACACACCGCCGCGCAGCAACCGCGGGATGTGGGCACCATCCATCAAGACCACTTCAGGTGTTTATCAACGGCGTTGATAACAGGGAAATACCCTATTCATCTCGCACCGTTAGCCAAAAACACCTAGAGATGCGTACAATAGAGACTGATAGTACAACTCCATCACAAGCTATTACTTATTGATATACGGAGCTTTCCCGTATTCCGCAATCATTTTGTCAGAGCAGTGGTTACGAAAATGCACTATTGTCGCACGTTTCACACGATTACTTCAGTTGTTCACACGATCATCCCGATTAACAACTGGAAACTCTTGTTTTTTTCATCAAAAAGATACTGCACCATTCGACAGCGACCGCTGCATTTATTCTTTCCTCCGCACGGCTCCCGCATACCTGCTGTCTGTTTCCGCGCATCCAGCAAAAAAAAAACGGCGACATGCAGAGCCGAGCAGGCCCACGCATCTCGCCGATACTGTTGGAAATTTTCAGTAGGCCGAAAAAATCGCCCTGATGACGGTGATCGATCCCGTACCAACTGATCTGCACCGTGCCCTCCCCGTGTTGGGGATCGTGTTCAGAAACAGAGCACCTGCTCTCCGGGATCACGGTCCCGGAGAGCTTGCCTGGCAGGTATGAGCAGAGCGGTTGAGATCGTCTTTGCGGAAATCGTCACGGCGTCCCCACCGCCTGGTGGGGACAATTTGACTGGGGGGGAAGGTTTGACAGAAAAGATACTTTCCGGGATGATCGTGCCCGTTGCCTCGGCTGTGGCGTTGCACATGATGATGCGCAGATACACTTGACCGCGTATGAGATCCGGGCTCAACCTCATGAACCGATGATGTGGATCGTCGGCGCTCACCCTTGCTGATCGCTGTCGATCGCCGCATACGCCTCGACCAGGGTCTGCCAGGCGGCCGCTGAACTTTCCCGGACATCGGGCACAATCACCACCGTATCCGCAAACCCGTAGTGCACGAGCGCCTTGTGGCATTCCGCCAGGGTATCCTGCACAATTTCCCTGGGATGCTGCCCGAACAGGTTGTACACCAATCCCAGAAAGGGGATGTCGCGGGCCCGGATGGCCTCCAGGCTGAGCCGGGTATGGTTGATCGAGCCAAGGCGCGGCGAGCACACCAACACCAGCGGATATTTCTTCTCCTCGAAATAGTCGAGCAGCACCATCTCTTCGGTAAGCGGCACCATCAGCCCGCCCGCCCCCTCCACCAGCACCCACTCGAACCGCGCCTGCAAGGTGGACAGGGCCTTGTCCAGCACTGCCGGGTCGATTGTCTCCCCCATCATCCGGGCGGACAGAGCGGGTGAGGCCGGGAAAGGGAAGGTATAGGGACAGGTGGTTCCGTTGCGGTCATACTCACCCAGGGACTGTCCCATCAGTTGCCGGTGCAGCTGGATATCTTCCGAAGGCCCTTCACATCCGGTCTGCACCAGTTTCAGGGTGGTCACGTTCCTCCCCAGCTGAAGCAGGTGACGGGCAAATAATCCGGTGGCGTATGATTTACCGACATCGGTGTCGATGCCGCTGATAACGATGGTGTGCTGCTTTCTGCTCATGGTGCTCGGTTCCTTAACAGAATGTTCCGGAAAGCCCGCCCGGCCTGACGCGAGTAGGCTAGGCGCGCGCGACGAGGAAGAGGGGGTGGTAGGTCAGACTGACTCCCTGCTCTCCGCTGAAGCGGTCCGCATAGTCATGGACAAAATTCGCCAGTTGTCGCCGTGTCCAGCACGCCTTCCGGCCGATGGAGTTGACGCCGGTGGCGCGCAGGTGCTGAAGAACCGCCATTGGATCGGGAAACCACTCTCGTTCCAGCGACTCGGTCCCGGCCAGCAGTTGAAACCGCGCCCCCACAATCGCCTGCAAGGCCGCCAAGGGCCGGTAGGACAACCCTGTCCCGGTCAGCTCTCGAATCTCCCACAGGTTGCGCTCCCCATAGAGGGACAGCGCCAGAATCCCCCCAGGAACCAAGTGATCGTGCAGCTTGGCGCACAGCGCTGGCAGATCGTGCACCCAGTGCAGGGTCGAGGATGAAATGATCAGGTCATACCGTTCGGGCAGCGCCACCGCTTCGATGTCGCCCGCCAGAAAGGTCAGCGCGGTTCCGCTCCGGCCATGCATCTTGCGGCGGATATCCGGCTCGAAGGCGGCCACCAGATCGCTCACCGTCAGATGGGCGATACCGGGGTAGTGGTCCAGCAGCTTCTCGGTCAACAAGCCGGTGCAACAGCCGATCTCCAGCACCATCCGGGGGCGCGCTTCAGGCACGCTCTGTCCAAGCAGAGCCAGAAGACGATCCGCAACCCGGTGCTGCACGGCGGCTGCCTGTTCATAGGTCCCTGCCGCCTGTTCGAAACGCAGACGGATGCGCTCCTTGTCAGGAATCATGACCTGTGCGGAACCGATCCGCTTTGTCGTGCATGACCCGTCGGCGCACCCCACGTGCGGGACATCATGGAGACCCGTGTCCCGCCCATCCTTGCCCACCCTGTCCGGACCCCGACCGGGCACGATCTCACCCGGGTCCATACAGACCGTCCACTCAGACACACCCGCCGCCACAGGATCAACCGTTCCCTCCGCCGTCCCCGTCCGGGCCGCATTGGGACAACAGGGCAAGCAGCCGGTCCAGGTCGTCACGGGAAGAGTATTCGATTTCCAACTTGCCCCGATCCCCCTGCTGGGTCACGCGCACACGGGTCTGCAACCAGTTCCCCAGCCGGATGCCCACGCTTGCGCAGTACTCCGGAGACAACTCACCCACGGGACGAGACGGCGCGCGCCGCTCCGGTGCCGGACCCTTTTCCGCTGCCGCCGGTTTCGCGCACAGCTGTTCGGTTTCCCGCACCGACAGCGCCTCTTCCACAATCCGGTTCCGGATCTCCAGGAGCCGGTCCGGGTCGTCCTTGAAGCGCAGCAGAACACGGGCATGGCCCTCGCTGATCATGCCCTGCACCACATCGTCCTGCACGCTCTTGGGCAACTGCAACAGGCGCAGAACATTGGCCACCGTGGAGCGCTGCCGCCCCACCTTTTTCGCCACCTCCTCCTGGGTGCAATGGAACTCTTCCAGCAAACGGGTATAGGCCAGGGCCTCTTCAATGGGGTTCAGGTCGTGCCGCTGGATATTCTCGATCAGCGCCAGTTCCAGACTCTCGCTGCCCGCAGCCTCATCGACCAGCATTACCGGCACGGTTTCCAGCTCCGCCATTTTCGCGGCCCGCAGACGCCGTTCACCGGCAATCAGGGTGTAGCGGCTGCCGTCGCGGGCAACCAGCAGGGGTTGCAGCACCCCTTTTTCCCGTATGGAATCCGCCAGCTCGCTCAGCTTGTCCGGATCGAAATAACTGCGCGGCTGGTTCGGGTTGGGCGATATCTTGTCCACATCGCACATGAAAAGTTTTTCTTCACCATCCTGATCCGTATCGGGCAACAGGGCATCCATCCCCCTGCCCAATACATCCCCCTTCCCAGCCATACTCACATCCTCGC
This sequence comes from Desulfobulbus sp., assembly GCA_050952385.1. Classification (GTDB taxonomy): domain Bacteria; phylum Desulfobacterota; class Desulfobulbia; order Desulfobulbales; family Desulfobulbaceae; genus Desulfobulbus. Next base: position 1,718,724 of record JBMNKV010000001.1, read on the forward strand.
CTCAATCCGCTGCACGAACTCAACGCCCAGCTGTCTGTAGGCCTGCGCGCCGGTGCATGCCGGATCGTATTCAATAATAGTTTTACCGTGACTGGGGCTCTCACCAAGCCGCACATTTCTCGGCACCACAGTGGAATAGACCTGGTCGCCAAAATGTTTGCGCACATTCTCGGCCACCGAGCGGGTCAACCGGTTGCGCCCGTCATACATGGTGAACAACATGCCCTCAATGAAAAGCTCGCGGTTGACGTTTTTTTTCACCCGCCGGATCGTCTGAATCAGCTGGGCCAACCCTTCCAGCGCGAAGTATTCGCACTGAAGCGGGATCAGCACCGAATCCGCCGCCACCAGACCGTTGATCGTCAAAAGCCCCAACGAGGGCGGGCAATCGATGAGAATATACCGGTACTGCCCCCGCAGCGGTCGGAGCAAATCCTTCAACCGCTTTTCCCGATGAGCATCCCCCACCAGTTCCACCTCCACCCCCACCAGGTCGATGGAGGCGGGCAAGAGGAACAGGTTTTCCAGCCCGGTCGGCCGAATGCACGACTCCAGGGATACCTCGGGGCTGGTATAACAGCGATAGAGATCCGCCTCCCCTGCTCCCGGTCGTACCCCCACACCGCTGCTGGCATTGGCCTGCGGGTCGGTATCGACCAGCAGCACCTTCTCTCCCCTGTCCGCAAGAACAGCCGCCAGATTGAGCGCCGTTGTCGTCTTGCCCACGCCGCCCTTCTGGTTGGCCACCGCAATAATTTGTGTATCCACTTTTTCCCTCTGTAACCTTTTGTGTAAGAGCCGATTCGGGAGTATACTCCATTTTTCCATCATGGAGAACATTTCTCTCTCACCCGATCCCCTTTCCCGTGTTTCACGTGAAACACTCACACAACCAGGAACCCCCATGACCCCTTACAGCGATGTCCTCGTTATTGGCAGCGGTGTCTCCGGACTCTCCTTTGCCCTGAAAACCGCACGATTCTCCAAAGTCACCCTGATTACCAAGAAAAGCAAGACTGACACGGCCACCAACCTGGCCCAGGGCGGCGTGGCGGCCGTACTTTCGGTGGAAGACTCCATCGAGGCCCACATCGCCGATACCCTCCGCTCCGGGGACGGCCTGTGCAACCTGGAGACCGTGCGCATCGTCACCACCGAAGGGCCGGACCGGGTGCGCGAATTGATGGAGCTGGGGGTTCGCTTCCAACTGGGGGAAAACGGACAAGGATTCGACCTGGGCATGGAAGGCGGACACTCGGCCCGGCGGGTCGCCCATGCCTCCGACCTGACCGGGAAAGAGATCGAGCGGGCCCTTTTGGAACAGGTTGCCCGCAACCACAACATCGAACTACTCGAAAACCACCTGGCCATCGACCTGCTGATTGAAAGCAAGGCCAGGGGGCAGGCCCCGGTGGACGGCGACCGCTGCCTGGGTGCCTACATCCTCGATCGGCAAACCGGGACGGTGGACACCCTGCGCGCCGGGGTCACGGTCCTCTGCACCGGCGGATGCGGCAAGGTGTACCGCTACACCACCAACCCGGACATCGCCACCGGCGACGGCGTCACCATGGCCTACCGGGCGGGCGCGCGCATCGCCAACATGGAGTTCATCCAGTTCCACCCCACCTGTTTCTATAATCCAGCCATCAAAAACTTTCTTATCTCCGAGGCGGTGCGCGGCGAAGGCGGCATCCTGATCAACCAGGCGGGCGAGCCCTTCATGAAAAAATACGACGAACGGGGAGACCTGGCCACCCGCGACGCCGTGGCCCGCGGCATCGACGCAGAAATGAAGACCAGCGGTTCGGACTGTGTCTATCTGGACATCACCCACAAGCCCGCTGATTTCCTCCGTCAGCGTTTCCCCAATATCTACCGGACATGTAAAGAGTACGGAGTCGACCTCACCACCCAGCCCATTCCCGTGGTGCCGGCAGCGCATTACATGTGCGGCGGCGTACAGGTCGATACCTGGGGCCGCAGTTCGGTGCGCGGCCTGATGGCCCTGGGCGAAACCGCCTGCACCGGGCTGCACGGCGCGAACCGGCTGGCCTCGAACTCGCTGCTGGAGGCAGTGGTCTTTGCCCACCGGGCGGCCACGCTGGTTCAGGAGACCATCGATACCATCCGCCAGCAGGAACAGATCGAGCTTGCCCCCTGGCGTACCGGCGGGGCCGAACGCATGGACGAATCAATCCTGATCAAGCATAACTGGGACCAGGTGCGGCAGATGATGTGGGACTACGTGGGCATTGTCCGCCGGACCAAGCGGCTGGACCTGGTCCGCACCCGGCTCAACCTGATGCGGCAGGAAATCAAGGAGCACTTCTTTGACTACCTGCTCACCCCGGACCTGGTGGAGCTGCGCAACCTGGCGGTGATCGCCGATTTGATCGTGCAGAGCGCCAGCCAGCGGAAGGAATCGAGAGGGCTGCATTACATCCTTGATTATACAGAGAAAAATGATAAGGATTTCCTGAAGGATACCGTGCTGCAAAAAATCGACTGAGGACGGAGGCAAGGCGCGCATGCACAGTAAGGCGGCAATCACAGCGGCGGCACTCCTCTCCCTGGCGGGGCTGACAGCCTGCGCCGCATCCATCACCCCCAAACCCTACCCCGAGGGCAGCGGGATCTACCTCATGCGGTGCAGCGGCATGGGCCGCACCATGGAGCTGTGCCGCCAGAAGGCAGCCGAACTCTGTCCCCATGGGTACATCGTCGTCGAGGAGAGGGCGTCCAGTACCCTTGTGCCCATCAACGGCTCCATGCGAGTCCAGGACGACGATCTGGTCATCGAGTGCAGGAAGCCGCCAGGTGCACCCACCAGCGCACCCGGCACGGCCCCTGATTCCATTCCCCCAGCAAGCGAGGTGCATCATGCAGGTCAATGAAGCCATCAGAACACGAAAAAGCGTGCGGAGCTACCGAGACGAACCGGTTCCGCCCGAAGTACTGGAGACCATCATCGAGGCGGGCCAATGGGCCCCGAACGCCGGTCCCTTCCTGATCACGGTCATCCGCAACGAATCCCTGCGGCAACGCATCGACGCCCGCACCAAGGAGGCCATGCTCGACTCCGGCATCCCCTTCCTGCGGGAACGGGCCTCCCTGGCCGGATACCAGCCCCTGTACGGCGCACCGGTGGTGCTGCTGCTCTCCGGCCCGAAGGGCCCCTATACCGGTCTCAACGCCGCCCTTGCCGCGGAAAACATGATTCTGGAGGCCACGGCCGCAGGACTTGCCTCCTGCTTCATCGTCACGCCGGCCTTCATGCTGAGCAACCCGGCCAACAACGACCTGGCCCGGGCCGCGGAGATTCCTGAAGATCATATTGCCCAGTGCGCGGTGCTGATCGGCCATGGGGCGGATAACGACCCCTTTTCCCTGGGTGAGCGGGTTAAAAAAGGAGAGGTGCGCTACCTCGACTGATTGCCCGGGACGGTTGGGGCAAGGTGGTTTGGGTGAAGCCGGCGCGATGGCCCGGAAGCGACTCCGGATTCATTGAGGATCTGTGCAAGCCAAGGTGGGATGTGCGCGCATCTCACCTTGGTTTTTTCAGTAGTGTTGTATTTCTAATGGCTCTAGAACATCAGTTTTTTATTTTCTGGCACCGGTCGTTTGAGGTTGGTAAGAAGTTGTGACACGATCGGTTGCTGCTCCATTCTCCTCTCCTTGTTCTGTCGGCCATGGGGTGGAGGCTCCGCGCCGCAAAATAGCAGGCAAAAACTTATCGATCTCCTCGTCTGAGAAAGTCATCTCCTCCTGAGCCTTTAACCCGTCACTGGCAATACCGTAAGCCTTGGAATTGGTTCTGGGTGCAGTAGAGTAGATGGCGGCGAGTCGTGCTTGCAACTGATCCCGTTTTTCCCGGCTCGCCGCAATGTCGAGATTTCTGTCGTGTAAATCGGACAGGATGGAGAAGTAGGATTCCCTAATATCCCACAGTTCGCTCGCCGTCTTCTTGTGTTTTTCCGCCTGCTGACCGGGATCGAGATCTTTCATATACGTCGTCAATACAAGCAAGAGCGTTGAGAACAAAGTCGAAACGACCGTCGCCCCATGGGCAACTTTGGGGTCGCCAAGAAGCGCCGTCAGGAGACCGCCAGTCGTAATCGCGGACAGAACGATCTGCGCTATCTTGATCCACTGGAGACGACCCATGCACAGATCAGCACATTTTTCGTGGGTCTTCGTCGAGTAGACAACACGTCCGAAGCACTCGCGTATCTGTGATTCAAAGGCCGTTCTTCCAGGGTCAGCCAAGGTAGTTGGTTCCATAGATTTTTCTCCAGAGTTGTCGAGCCCTCCACCCGTATTTATCGCCTTGATAACTACACGCATCGACGGCGATGTTCTTGCACCGAAGCGCCCTGTACTCGAAGCTACCTGTTCTCCAAACATATTGGTTCGCCCCGGGCGAAAGCCAGTACCTCTGCTTTTCGTCCTGCCCAGCAACGAACTCAAAGAAGTCGCGACTCATAAAGTCATAGTAAACGAAAGACTTGCCCCGGTACTGGTAGTTGCGGATGAAATAATAGGCCAGCGTATCAATCAGTAGCCCGCTGATGGGAACATTCCATTCCTTCTTCCACGCACGAGCCATCTTGCACAGGCGTTTGAGGTTTCCATTACATTCCTTGTCCATACGGTTAATTTCGGCGATTTCAGGACGTGGATTGGTTTTCTTCCAACTTCCACCGCTGTTCGAGTCCGGGTGGGTAAAGCTGCCATCGGTGTTCTCGAAAGCAGGCAGTACCTCGAAGGTGACGTCACCCTTAAAGGACATCACGACCACTTGCCCATCCGCGCCGATCTGGGTGGTCGGATAGGTTTTTCGCAACGCATTCCGAAACAATTGCAGCAATGCAGACTGACCATTGCCGACATAGCTGTTATACCTGTTGTAGTAGTCAACAGGGAGCCAGAAGATCATATCCACATCGCTCGTCGCGCCAGTGGCGGTATTGCGTCCATAAGAACCTGCGTAGATGCTGTGATACACCTTCGAGTCGATGCCCCAAAATTCACGGTTAAACCTACTCGTAATCCGTCCGTATCGATCCGAAATGGCGCTACGGTTCGTCACGGCTAGATTGCTGCAGAAGGCTCCAAAATCTTCACCAACCCCCATTTTTCCCCCTTACCTATTCAACGAATATCACTCCGATGCGCCAGTCTGCCGTGGCACCGAGCCAGGGTGGTAGGTCACATCGAACACCGTGTCCGTCAGCCAGCGCTTGAAGCTCGGGTTATCACTGAACTGCTTGAACAGTTCGGTGTGGTCGGAAAGCAAGTCCAGCATCACACGGTCAAGCGCCTTATCGTGCTCCAGCTTGGCGTTTTGCCTGTCAGAGTTCGCCTGCGCGTTCTTGTACGCCTTGTCCTGCGCCACCCGCGCCGGGATCTCCTCGGTAATGACCTTGCGGATCTTGTCTTCGTCCTTCCACTCGATGTTGCCAAACAGGTCATTGAAAGCCTTGATAATCGCGGAGAGCTTGTCGATTTCCGGCTCGCCCTTGCCACCACCGGCACCCGGCGGCAGCGGCTCGACCGCGGCGTCTGCATCCTCCATTGCCATCTTCAGCGCCGCCTGGGCCTCAACCCTGTAGCTGTCCATGTCGATGCTCTCCAGCACCCCCTTGGAGAGGTCTTCCTCTTTGGGCGCGGGCAGCTTGGGTATAAGGAAGTTCAGGAAAATCGCCAACTTCTCAGAGGTGGTCCCCATTGTTTGGACAGGGAACAATGGTTTTTTAGCTTGTTTTTTTCCTCATCAGGCTGCCTTCAAGAGTCCTTCTTGGTAATAACGCTCCGGGGTTATCCCGTCCAGACTGCTGTGAGGCCGGGTCTGGTTGTAAAAGTTGATCCATCTGCCGATGCCGGCGCGGGCTTCCGAGCCGGTTTCGTATGCGTTCAGGTAGACGTTTTCGTATTTGAGTGAGCGCCAGAGGCGTTCGATAAATACGTTGTCCAACCAGCGGCCCCGACCGTCCATGGAGATGCGGATCCCCTTGTCTCGCAGGACGTTGGCAAAGGCAAAGCTGGTAAACTGGCTGCCCTGGTCGGTGTTGAAGATATCTGGTTTGCCGTACTTCGCCAAGGCATCTTCCAGGGCCGAGACGCAAAAATCCGTGTCCATGGTATTCGACAGCCGCCAGGCCAACACTTTGCGGCTATGCCAGTCCATGATGGCGACCAAATACAGGAAGCCTTTGCGCATGGGAATGTAGGTGATATCCGCACACCAGACCTGGTTGCTCCGGTCTATGGTCAGGCCGCGCAACAGGTAGGGATAGCGTTTGTGTTCCGGGTTCGGCACGCTGGTTTTCGGCTTCTGGTACACCGCCATGAGGCCCATCAGCCGCATCAGACGACGGATGCGCTTTCTGCCGACGGGGTATCCCAGCGATACCATATAGCGACGCATCTGGCGCACACCCAGAAAAGGCCATTGGATGAAAGCCCGATCAATTTCCTGCATCAGCGTAAGATTGAAGGCCGATTCACCGGTTCTTTTGTAATAGAAACTGGAACGGGATATTTTGAGCAAGGCACATTGCCGGACAACGCTGAGCGTCCCATGGCCTGAATCGACCATGCTTTGCCTGCGGGAGACGCTCACCGCTTCCCCCAGGCTTTGGCTAAAAAATCGCGTTCCATGGTGAGCTGTCCGATTTTGGCGTGGAGTTCGTGCAGCTCCTTTTCTCTTTTGGCTTCTTCTGTTTTGACTGCACCGGAAAAGACGCCTGCCGCCGACTCTTTGAGCTGCTTCACCCATCTATGGATGAGCGTCTGGTGAACGCCGAACTCCGAGCTGAGTTCAGCAATGGTTTTTTCGCCGGAAAGGGCGGCCAAAGCCACCTTGGCCTTAAACGCTGGGGCATGATTCTTTCGTTTGGACATGGGTGTTCTCCTCCTGTAGTTGAGTAGCTATAACACCTGTCCAAATTTTGGGGAGCACTTCTGTAGTGACGATGATCTTCTTGCCCCGGCGCAGGTAGTCGCGCAACTCATCCGCGCTGTCGGAGTGGCCGAAGATCGCCGCCACGTGATCGTACGCCTTGATGGTGCGGGCAATCTGCGCGTCCAGCGTACGCCGGTCGGTGATGACGATGATGGAATCGAACTGGGCCGTCAGCGGGTCATCCTTGCGATGCAGCTCCACCAACTGGTGCGCCAGCCAGGCAATGGTGTTGCTCTTGCCGCTGCCTGCCGAATGCTGGATCAGATAGCGCTTGCCCACACCGTCGGCACGGGTGCGACGCAGCAGGGCGCGTACCGTGCGCAACTGGTGGAAGCGCGGGAAGATCTGCTTGCGTTTTTTGCGTTTCTTGCTGCTGGCCCCTGCCTCTTCCTCCACCACCAGCTGCGTGAAACTCTCGATGATGTTGGCCAGCGACTCACGGGTCAGCACCTGCTTCCACAGGTAGTCGGTTTTCAGGCCATTCGGGTTGGGCGGGTTGCCCGCGCCGCTGTTCCAGCCCTGGTTGAACGGCAGGAACCACGATGCCTTGCCCTTCAACTCGGTGCAGAACGCCGCCTCCACGTCATCCACCGCGAAGTGCGCCACGCAACGGCCCAGCTTGAACAGCAGCTCCTGGGGACTGCGCGTGTTCCGGTACTGATTGATGGCGTCGGCCAGGGTCTGCTTGGTCAACGAGTTCTTCAGCTCGAAGGTCAGCACCGGCAGGCCGTTGATGAAGATGACCAAATCCAGTGCGTTGCCCGAATCATTACTGTAGCGTACCTGCCGGGTCACGCTGAAGATGTTCTTGTGAAAGGCGTCCGTTGCGGCGGCGTTGCCCGGAGTGGGCAGCAGCTTGTACAGGTCGACGTGTACCGGCCCGTGGCTCACACCCTTGCGCAACACATCGACCACCCCGCGCTTGCTGATCTCGCCCTGCAGGCGGTGCAGGAATTGGGTGCGCTTGATGCCCTCCGTCGTCAGTTCCAGCGTGTCCACCGCTTCAGGGTTGGTGCTCTGTAAGAAGGCCAGCAACTGCACGGTGTCCAGCGCCACGTCGCGGTTGTAGTCGGTGGACTTGCCCTGCACATAGCCGTTGTGGGTAGCGGCGAAATCCGTAGGGGCCAGATCATGGCTGTACTCGGGCTGCGGCACACCGGTCAGGCCGCGCACCACGCGCGCCTCGAACCAACGTTCGCTGGTGTCAGTCTTCACCATCGTCCTCCTCTTCGTTCACATCGTCCGGGTCATCACCGAGCGCGGCCAGCTCCGCCTCGTCCACCACGTCGTCCGGGCCGGGTTGCCAGCCGCGCACGTCCACCTGGCCGGTGACCACATCGGCAATCAGGCGGTCACGGTATTCGCGGATCAGTTTGATCTCTTCTTCGGTATGGGCGATGGCATCGTTAATCGGAGCCGTTTCAGCCTCAACATGCGCCACGATCTGCAACTGCTCGGCTTCGCAAGGAACAGGGAAGCGAAGTCGCTTCACGTCACCGGATGAAAGGTGTTTCACCGTCGTGGATAGCGTGAGATCATTGATAAACTTGAGCGCTTTCGCGATGACCAACGTCAAATACTCCGTAGTGATTTGCTTACGCGGGCGCAAGCAGCACATCCGCTGGTTTAACAAGGCTCGCCCGCCACGCCAACGCGCCGCATTGAAATCACCGTCCATTCCTACGATAAGGTCGCCGGTGTTGATTACCGCTTCTCGGACTTCCGGACCATTGAACAGGACTTCCGTGTGGGTTCGATTTAGGTCACGAATACGCACTAACGGATGTCCAACGGCCGCGTCAAAAAACCCACTGTCGAACGGATAGCCGTTGACAATCTGAACCGCAGAGCCGATATGCACGACCTCCCAATGCGCCGGCACCTCGCCCAGCCACTCGATGCCGGAAGGCTTCAACGGCACCGATGCATCCAGGCCGCACGTGACGGCGTGGTCGATGATGCGCAGCTTCTGCTCGTCGAGCAGCTTGATGAGTTCGCGCTTGAGCTTGATGAAGCGGGCAATGTGCGCGTCCTGCGCGCGCAGGTAGGCCACGATCTGGTCTTGCTCGGGGCGCGGGGGCACGAGCGAGGGCATCTGCTTAAAGGACTCCCAATACAGCCGGTTGCGGTCGGCAACGATACCGCGCGAGAACTTGTTGACCTCCTGCATGTATACCGCCGTGCGAAACAAGTAGCTGTAGTAGCTGCTGTTGGCCTCGTCGTGGGGCTTCACCACGACATAGGCCGGGCTGACCAATCCATCGACTGGTACGGTGCCGACCGCGCCTTGCCACATCCGCATCATATTGTAGGCAATGTCGCCCTTGGCTGCGCGTTTATACTTCTCCTTCTGGCTCATTACCTGTTTACGCTTCAGGTTTTCCATATCACGCACACGTACACCGGTGCGCAGCGACACCTCTAGAATGGGCAGACCGGGAAAGCCTGTTTCGACGCGATGGGCAAAAAGGCGACCATTACGCAGCACCTGCCAACCTTCCGGCAGTCGAGGAACCCAGGGCAATCCGGACGCGCGATAGCTCGGATACGCACTCGCCATCACCATCACGTGTCCCCCACAATCTTGTGTAACAAGCCCTCGCTCTGCTGCTCCAGCGCGAGGATGTCGGCCCGGATTTCCGCCAGCGTGCGCAGCGGCGCAGGCTTGTAGAAATAGCGGGCAAAGGAAATCTCGTAGCCGATCTGGGTCTTGTCCGCGGCAATCCAGGCATCCGGCGCGTGCGGCAGCACTTCGCGAGCGAAGAAGGCGTTGATGCCGCCCGGTTCCTGCAACGGCACCTGCTCGGTATCGCGCAGCTCGCTATCGGGTTCGTACTCGACCTTGAAACGATCCTTGCCCACGGTCTCCAGGTACACGCCATCAAAGCCGGGTTCGAAGTGTTCCCCTGCCTTGAGCTTGCTGCGGCGAGCAATGACCGGCGACGCAGTATCCGTGCGCCAGCTCGCCGCCTTGTAGATCGCCTTCTTCTCCGGCGCGCTCAAGCGTTCACCTTGCGCTTTCAGGGCCTCATCGAAGCGGGCGCGGAACTCGTTGTGGTCGTCGAACACGGCGCTGCCCAATATCTGCTGCGCCCGTTGCGCCGTCTCCATCAGTGCCTTGTCGCGCAGCCATGTCGATGCGTCGAGCAGCTTCTTGCGGCGCTTGGCGGGCACGGCTTTACGGACGACAGGGGCCTCGATGTCGTCGTCGCTGTCCTCGCCGTCGTCCTCGTTTTCCTCCTCGCCTTTCAGCCAGGCCTCGATGGCGGGCTTGAGTTTGGCGAACTCGGTATAAAGCGCCTCCCCGTAAATGACGTAGATCTCGGCGCGTAGCGCCTCGTCGCCGGAGGCAAAACGCAGGGACTCGATGCACTCGTCGGAGAGCTGGCTTTGCAGGCGCAGCGGACGCTCGACAGTGATCTTCCAGTAGCCGAAATCCTGGGTATCAAACCATTTGGACTGGTCGGTTTCCTGCGCCTCGCCCAGATACAGGTCGAGGATGCGGGCCATGTCGGCATCACCCAGTTCGCAGTTCTTCTTGCCGAGGTTGCGGCGCAGCGGCTGGAACCACTGCGATGCATCGATCAACTGCACCTTGCCACGGCGCGCTGCGGCCTTCTTGTTGGCCAGCACCCAGATGTAGGTGGCGATGCCGGTGTTGTAGAAGATGTTGAGGGGCAGGGCGATGATGGCTTCCAGCCAGTCATTCTCCAACACCCAGCGGCGGATATTGCTCTCGCCCGAGCCCGCGTCGCCGGTGAACAGCGCCGAGCCGTTGTGCACCACCGCAATGCGGCTGCCCAACGGTGTGTTGCGCTTCATCTTTTGCAGCTTGTTCACCTGAAACATGAGCTGCCCGTCGCTGGAGCGGGTGATGAGCTTGAACTCGGGCTCGCCCGCATGGCTGACGATAAAGCGTGGGTCGTTGAACGCTCTCTTGCCGCCCATGCGCTCCAGGTCGGTTTTCCAACTCTTGCCGTAGGGCGGGTTGGAGATCATGAAATCGAATTCGTGGCTGGGGAACTGATCGGCGGACAAGGTGGACTTGTCCGCACCGCCGACAATGTTCTCTGAGGTAGGTTGAAAAAAATGGACACCAAAGTTTTGCAAATTTATAAGGAAACAAAATGGAGGTGTCACTGATGAAGAAAATTCCATATGGCCGATACACCAAAGAATTCCGGGAAGAGGCCGCTCGCCTGGTCCTTGAGGACGGACAATCGGCAGGTGAGGTTTCCGCCCGCCTGTTCCTGCCCAAGTCCACCCTTGAGAACTGGGTGAGGGCCGCGAAGGCCGGTAAACTGGGAGAGGTTGGCAAGAACCGCAAGCCACTGACCGAGGTCGAGATAGAGCTGGCCAGGGTCAAGCGAGAGTTGGCTGTTACCAGAATGGAGCGTGACATTTTAAAAAAAGCCGCCGCGTACTTTGCCAAGGAGTCGCTGCACGGTACGCGATGATCAACACCTTGCGACTTCACTATCCGTTGCCGCTCTTGTGCCGCGTTTTGACCGTTTCCGCCAGCGGTTACCATGCCTGGCGCAAACGCCCACCGTCCCGACGAGCCAGGGAAGAGGCGCGTCTGGAGATCGAAATCAAGGCCGCGCATCGCCGTACCCGGGAGACGTACGGGCCGGAGCGGCTGCAGCGGGATCTGGCGGCGCACGGGGTGCATGTTGGTCGGCATCGAATCAAGCGCCTGCGCCGCAAACTCGGCTTACGCTGCCGGCAAAAGCGGCGGTTCAAGGCAACGACCAACTCCGGCCACACCTTGCCGGTGGCCGAGAACCTCCTGGCTCAGCAATTCGAGGCAAAGGCGCCTGGTGAGGTCTGGTTGAGCGATATCACCTCTATCCCGACCCAGGAGGGGTGGCTGTACCTCGCTGGTCACAAGGATCTGTATACCCGGGAGATCGTCGGCTACGCCATGGCACCGCGCATGACCAGGCATCTGGTCGGCCAATCCCTGCTGCGCGCTGTGGAGGCCAAGAGGCCGGAGCCCGGCCTGTTGCATCATTCGGACCGCGGCAGCCAGTACTGCGCCCGAACGTTCAGAGAGTTGCTGAACCGCTTTGGGATGCGCGCCTCGATGAGCGGCAAGGGCAACTGTTACGACAACTGAGGTAGGTTGAAAAAAATGGACACCAAAGTTTTGCAAATTTATAAGGAAACAAAATGGAGGTGTCACTGATGAAGAAAATTCCATATGGCCGATACACCAAAGAATTCCGGGAAGAGGCCGCTCGCCTGGTCCTTGAGGACGGACAATCGGCAGGTGAGGTTTCCGCCCGCCTGTTCCTGCCCAAGTCCACCCTTGAGAACTGGGTGAGGGCCGCGAAGGCCGGTAAACTGGGAGAGGTTGGCAAGAACCGCAAGCCACTGACCGAGGTCGAGATAGAGCTGGCCAGGGTCAAGCGAGAGTTGGCTGTTACCAGAATGGAGCGTGACATTTTAAAAAAAGCCGCCGCGTACTTTGCCAAGGAGTCGCTGCACGGTACGCGATGATCAACACCTTGCGACTTCACTATCCGTTGCCGCTCTTGTGCCGCGTTTTGACCGTTTCCGCCAGCGGTTACCATGCCTGGCGCAAACGCCCACCGTCCCGACGAGCCAGGGAAGAGGCGCGTCTGGAGATCGAAATCAAGGCCGCGCATCGCCGTACCCGGGAGACGTACGGGCCGGAGCGGCTGCAGCGGGATCTGGCGGCGCACGGGGTGCATGTTGGTCGGCATCGAATCAAGCGCCTGCGCCGCAAACTCGGCTTACGCTGCCGGCAAAAGCGGCGGTTCAAGGCAACGACCAACTCCGGCCACACCTTGCCGGTGGCCGAGAACCTCCTGGCTCAGCAATTCGAGGCAAAGGCGCCTGGTGAGGTCTGGTTGAGCGATATCACCTCTATCCCGACCCAGGAGGGGTGGCTGTACCTCGCTGGTCACAAGGATCTGTATACCCGGGAGATCGTCGGCTACGCCATGGCACCGCGCATGACCAGGCATCTGGTCGGCCAATCCCTGCTGCGCGCTGTGGAGGCCAAGAGGCCGGAGCCCGGCCTGTTGCATCATTCGGACCGCGGCAGCCAGTACTGCGCCCGAACGTTCAGAGAGTTGCTGAACCGCTTTGGGATGCGCGCCTCGATGAGCGGCAAGGGCAACTGTTACGACAACGCCCCGATGGAGAGTTTTTGGGGCACGCTCAAGACCGAGCTTGTTTTTCATCGGCAATACGAAACCCGGCAGCAGGCTATGCGGGAGATCACGGAATACATCGAAATCTTTTACAACCGGCAACGGCGACAGGGAAAACTTGGCTATCTCTCACCTGCTGCCTTTGAGCGATGTTTTTATGAACAGAGAAAAATCACCGGCCAATTTGGTGTCCACTATTGACGACCGACCTCAAACGCCCCGATGGAGAGTTTTTGGGGCACGCTCAAGACCGAGCTTGTTTTTCATCGGCAATACGAAACCCGGCAGCAGGCTATGCGGGAGATCACGGAATACATCGAAATCTTTTACAACCGGCAACGGCGACAGGGAAAACTTGGCTATCTCTCACCTGCTGCCTTTGAGCGATGTTTTTATGAACAGAGAAAAATCACCGGCCAATTTGGTGTCCACTATTGACGACCGACCTCACTCTGCCTCCGTACCCGCTCCCGTCAGGAGCAGATCGGCCTTGCAGATGGCGTAGGTTTCGTCATTGATTTCCTGCCCGAACAGGTGGATGGACACCTCCTTGCCGTGTTGTTCGGCCAGCTCATACAGCACTTCCTCGGCCACAGTGAGCATGCCGCCGGTGCCGCAGGAGCCGTCATAGAGTGAATAGGTGCTGGATTCGATGCGCTCGGCCACCGGCAAGAACAGCAGCTTGGCCATGAGCTGCACCACGTCGCGCGGGGTGAAGTGCTCGCCAGCCTCTTCGTTATTTTCCTCGTTGAAGCGGCGGATCAGCTCCTCAAACACCGTGCCCATGCCGTGGTTATCCAGTGCTGGCAGCTTGATACGGCCATCGTCATCCTCTACCGGCAGGGTTGTCAGATTGATGTCCGGATCAAGGAAATCTTCGATCAGGTAGCCAAGGACGTGGGAATCCACCAGCTTCTGGATCTGGTTGCGGAAATTGAACTTGGTAAGGATTTCCTGTACATTGGGCGAAAAGCCGTCCAGATACGCAATAAAATCATCGCGCAGGCGCTGCCCCTGGCTACTTCCCTTCAGCTTGGCCAGGGTGAATTCCGACACATTGTAGAAGGCCTGGCCTGCCGCCATGCGCAGCGCGCCGTCCTGCTCGACCACCTTGTGGGTATCGAGAAACTTCTTGCGCTCCAGCACGGCATCCTTGGTGGCTTCAAGTACGGCATCGAGCCTCCGCAGCACGGTGAAGGGCAGGATGACGTCGCGGTACTTGCTGCGCACGTAGACATCTTTCAAACGGTCATCAGCGATCCTCCAGATGAAATCGGAAATCCAGTTGATCTGGCTTTGGTCTTGTTGTGGTTTCTTTTGCATCGATACTCTTTGTGTTTTTCTATCGATTCTTTGAACTGTCCGGTGCTTTGTAACCGGGAACCCAGGTATTATTTGGGTCAAGGTATCCGCCAAGATTATGCCCAAACAAAAAAAATTTGCGGGAAATCTTGCGACAATGGCTTACAACAGGGGAAGTGATGCGCATCGCAGACTAACCATGAAAAGTTATGAGTGATTGCCACATCAGAAGTCCCCGGCACGTATCCGGCAGAGGTGAGCGGTGCGGGCCGGATAGAGCCGGGAATGCATTTTAGCCACGGGAAGGATGTGCCATGTTGTCCATTATTCAGCAGATAGCCGAACGCAAGATTCAGCAGGCCATGGCGGAGGGAACCCTCCACGATCTCAGCCACTGGAAAAACAAGCCGCTTCCGGAAGAAGACCTGTCGCACGTGCCTGAAGATCTGCGCATGGCCTACCGGCTGCTCAAAAACGCGGGCTATATTCCCGAAGAACTCGCTCTGCGCAAGGAAATCGTCCGCACCGAACAACTGCTGGCCACCTGCACCGATTCCCAGGAAAAACTCAGGCAGCTGCGCCGGATCAGCTGCCTGCAAACCCGGCTGGAAATCCGGACCGGCCGTCGACTCGAACTCGGCGAGGGGAGCCCCTACTTCGAGAACGTGGTCGACCGGCTGTCCACTCCGGCCGCTCCAGCCTCTCAACCGTCCGAAAACTCGTCTAAAAAATCCAAATAACCCTCCCCTACAGGTTCACGACCCCGGCAAACAGGTCGCGATCCTGCTCGATCTTGTCCCGGTTGCCGATGGTGGCCCGGAAACGGGAGCTGCTCAAGCTCTCGAACAGCGGCGCAAAGGCGCGAAGATCCGCCGTGCCGGTCCCGATGATCTCCTCGATGCGCTGTTGCTGGAAGGCCGGGGTAATGCCGCACAGGTATTCGTTGCGCGCGGTCGCCCCCATGGCCGCAGGCCCCTGATGGGGCGTGGCCGCACCATAGGCCCCGACAACCAGCTGTTGCAGGGCCTCGCCGGACAGCTCCAGCCCGGCGATTACCTGCGGCAGGGCCTCGTAGGCGGCATAGGTCTTGCGCACCTGCGGGTCGCGATAGCTGATCATGCCGAAGTTGCCGGTCAGGTGGTTGAACTGGATGAAGCAGCCGTAGGCCCCGCCCATCTGCCGCACCGTGTTCCACAGGTAATCGCGGGAGAGCCAGGTGCGCAGCACCTCGAACGCGCCACCGTAGCGGCCGGGTTCCGGAAAGAGCGCGCAGCCCTGCACGTTGTAGACGATCTCGGCGGCCGTGGTGAAGGCCTGCGTGGCCGGATAGTCCGGAAAAACCGGCTCGATCCGGGGCAGCGCGTCTCCGGGCAGGGCACCAATCAACCCCGCGCCCAGAGTACGGAAACGCTCGATGTCGCGGCTGTCCGCGGTCACCGACAGCACCAGCCCCTGACGACGCAGCAGGGTGGTGCACATGGTTTGCAGGGCAGCGTGGAAATCGGCCTCGCTCGCGGTGTAGTTACGCGCCAGCTCCTGCAAGTGCAGGTAGGCGCTCATGCCCCGCACCTGTTCGTTGTAGCCCCCGGCCAGGCCCATATGGGAGAAAACCCGCGCCGCGGCAAGCGCATAGCCCTCGCTTTGCACCGAGTGCTCGGCCCAGGCGAATTCCCGCTGCACGATCTCGTCGATACGGTGCTCGTCGGCAAAACTCACCGAGGTCAGCACCTCCATCAGCAGGGCGATTGCCTGATCGAGATAGCTGGAAAGCGCCTTGACGTGCAGCCACAGGATCGGCCGCACCTCGGATGAACCGGCGGTGGTATAGGTCTGGAACGAGTGGGTAAAGTCGCCCATGCACAGGTTGACCGCCTTGGCGAACTGCATGTAGTCCTTGGTTTCGGTGCCGATCTCGGTGAGGATGGTGGCAAACAGATCAAGAAGGGGCAGCAGCTCCATTGGCAGGGTGGAGCAGTCGAAACCGATGTCCAGATAGCAGATGCCGTTGGTGTGCAGATCGTTGACCAGCAACTCGCAGCCGCCGAGCGTCTCCGGCCGCACCGCATGGAAGGGCGGCCGCCGGTCCAGATCCTCCAGCCCCAGCCGGGGCAGACGGTGCAGATCCTCCACCGAACTGGGCCGGGCTTGCAGGGCCATCAGCTCCTGGGTATGGGCGATCAGTTGGGAACGGCCCGCCTCGTCCAGGGTGCGGGCATGGGCCTCCAAGCGCTGCCGCTCCTCTTCGGCCATCCGCGCCGCCTTGTCCGGGTCGGGTTGCAGGGTGACCACCGCGGTGGCCGGGTTGTCGAGCAGGTAGGTACGGATCAGCTGTTCAAACAGGCCGGATTCGGTGGCCTCCTTACGGATGGCGGCAAGCAGCTCGTCGCTGCGCAGGGCCGTAAACGGGTCGACTCCGTAGCGCATCGCGGGCAGGGCCTTGCCGATCAGGTCCAGACCGCGCTGGGCCTTGTTCATGTCTTCACGCACGGAAAACTCATGGCGGTTGAGCTCGGAGAGGACCAGATCCCGGTCCAGTCCCTGTTCGGCCATGCGGCCCAGGGTTGCCTTGTACAGGGCAAGGAAATGGTCCCGCTTTTCCGGGTCGGTTCCCACCAGGTAGGTGGTTATCACTGTTTTCAGGCTGGAGTTGGCCAAAAACACGCCGCCGAAATCCTTGCAGAGCATGGCGTTGACAATAGCCTTCTTCAGGGGGGAACCGTCGGAGTTGAACAGGATGTTGGCGATGATCTGGAAACTTTCGTTCAGCTTCCGTTCCTGGGCCGTTCCCACCAGGGAGCTGATGGCAAGAAAGGTGCGCTCGGTGGTGGGGCTGTCCGGCTGCACCGGATAGCTGTTTTCAATGAAGAGCCGCTCTTGGGGAACCCCGCCCTCCTCGATCTGGGCGGGCTCGGCGGGCTCGGGAAAGGCGGCGAGAAATCGCTCCTGCACGAAGGCCAGTTCCTCTTCCAGCGGCGCGTCGCCGTAAAAAAACAGGGTGCAGTTGGAGGGGTGGTAGTGGGTACGGTGGAACTCGACGAACTGTTCGTAGCTCAGCTCCGGGATGCGGCGGGGGTCGCCGCCCGACTCGTGGGCATAGGTCGAACCGGGCATGAGCCCCTCGAAGGTGTCCTGAAAGAGGGCGCGGATGGGGTCGGAGTAGGCGCCCTTCATCTCGTTGAAGACCACGCCCATGTACTGGAGGGGCTGGTCCGGGTCTTCCTGGTGGTAGTGCCAGCCCTCCTGCTCGAAGGTGGAGCGGAGCAACAGCGGATGAAAGGCCACGTCGCAGTACACATCCATGATGTTGAAGTATTCCTTGCTGTTGCGCGTGGCAAAGGGATACCAGGTGGTGTCCGATCCGGTCATGGCGTTGAGAAAGGTCATCAGCCCGCCCTTGTGGATCTCGCCGAACACGTCCTTGACCGGATATTTTTTCGACCCCATGAGCACGGAATGCTCAAGGATATGGGCCACGCCGGTGGAGTCCCGGGGGATGGTCTTGAAGGCCAGGCAGAAGGTCTTGTTGGGGTCCTGGTTTTTGATGGCCAGGGCCCGGCAGCCCAGCACCTGGTGGGTGAACAGGTAAACCGTGGAATGGATTTCCTCTATCTCCTCAACCCGGTCGAGGCAGAAGCCGCAGGTGATCGATCCAACCGTCATCGAACTCATAACACTCCGTTATTTCAAAAGTTTTTGAAGGAATCCAGCAACAGGGTCACCGGACCGTCGTTGGTCAGGCTCAGTTGCATCTCGGCCTGAAACACCCCGGTGCGCACATCGGGGTTGCCTGCTTGGCACAATCCGACAAAGTACTCGTACAGCGGTTTTGCCGTCTCCGGCGGCGCGGCCTCGTTCCACGAGGGCCGACGGCCCTTGCGGCAGTCACCGTGCAGGGTGAATTGGGAGACCACCAGCAGGCTGCCGCCGACCTCGTCCAGCGAACAATTCATCACCCCGCGGGCATCGTCAAAGATGCGCAGGTGAAGGATCTTGTCGGCCAGCCAGCGCGCATCAGTTTCCGTGTCGTCGCGATGGACCCCCAAGAGCACCACCAGCCCGGTGCCAATCTCGCCCACGGTTTCATCATCCACCCGCACCGAAGCCGATGAAACCCGCTGCACCACCGCCCTCATGGCCGAACCCCGGCAGGATCAGCCGGAAAGCGTGTCATCTGTTTCAGAACCGGGAGCGGGCCGAAGCGCGCCGATCTGGTACTGGAGAATGGCGACCGCAGCCAGGGTCGCGGTTTCGCCGCGCAGGATGCGGGGGCCCAGGGAAAATCGCTGAAACCCCCAGTGGTCGAGCCAGTGCAAATCGTTATCATGCAATCCTCCTTCCGGGCCCATCACCAGGGCAACGGCGGCGGGTTGGTTGATGAAGTCGGTGGCTAGGGCGGCCGCGCGTTCGCCCTCCCAGGCGACCAGACGGTGACCACAGGAAGAGAAATCCGCCTCGCGCAGCAAGGTGACCGGATGGATGCGCATCGGCTCGGCCCGGCGGCACTGCTTGCACGCCTCGATCATGATCCGGCGCCAGCGTTCCTCCAGGCGGTCGCGGTCGCCGTGATTCTCGCAGTACTCCGAAACCAGGGGCAGCAGTTCGTGCACCCCCAGCTCGGTGGCCTTCTGGACCACGAAATCCATCTTCTTACCCTTGAGCAGGCATTGCCCGAGCACAAGCGGCAGGGCGGGCGCATCGTCGGTGGTGGTCTGCTCGACCCGGGTGGTGATCGCTTCCCGGCTCACGCTCAGAATCACCGCCTGGTGTACATGGCCTTGGCCATCGAAAAACTCCACCCGCTGACCGGGACGTAGCCGGAGAACCCTTCCCATGTGATGGGCCTCGGCCCCGGTGACCACAAGGGTTTGGTCCGGGTCGGGCTGGGCGGCAAGAAAAAATCGGCGCATGGCGTGCAGGGGTGATTCGGGCAAAAAAGTATTCTTGTTGGAGAGGAAAGACCGGCCCGGCGCGCGATCTTCCCGGCTGTGCTCAGGCGGTTTTCCGCCGGTAAGTTTCGATCGTCGCCGGTATCGCCGAAGCCAGGGGGCAACGGGAAATCAGGACAAAGGGCTCGGTGGAAAAATCCGGAAAAAAAACATCTCCCGGATAGCTCCGGGCGATGCGAGTCAGAATCAGGGTATCGGCCAGGGGCAGGGCGGCCCGGTACAACTGGCTACCGCCGATGACGAAAACCCGTTCATCTTCACGTTCCCGGCACAGTTCCAGGGCCGCCTTCAGGGAAGGAACCACGGTACAGCCCGCCGTTGCCGGATCCTGGCTGGTGCTCACCACGATCATCCGCCGACCCGGCAAGGGGCCGGGAAGAGAGGCCCAGGTTGCGCGCCCCATGAGCACCGGAGAGCCCATGGTGGTGCGGCGAAAATGCGCCAGGTCTTCCGGAATGGACCAGGGAATGGTATGATGGCAGCCGATCACGCCATTGGCGGCCACGGCGGCGATGAGGATCAGTTCCATGGGTTCCGCCGAATTCTCCGTCTTTCTACACTGCCTGCCTTGCATCCGGAACACCATACGCCCTGTCCGGGAATCCGGCAAGAGCGGGCCGCAATCAGGGAGGAAAAGATGCATATTCTGATTTACGGCGCGGGCGCCATGGGTCAGGCCATGGGATGCATGCTGGCCGCCGACGGTCACCAGATCGATCTGCTCCTCAGGGAGCGCTATATCGAACCGATCCGGACCTCCGGGCTGTCGGTCGAGGGCATTTTCGGCCCCCGCCATGTTGCAGGAGAACGCCTGAACCTATTCTCCAACCTGCGGGGACGCATCGGCGACAAGTACGACTTCATCCTCCTGACCACCAAGACCTACGACACCGACCGGGCCATAGCCGATATCGAGGCGCTGGGCCGCTGTTATTGCCCGGTGGTCTCCCTGCAAAACGGCTGCGGCAACCTGGAAAAACTCGAAGAGCGACTGGGCCGCGAACGCAGTCTGGCCGGTCGGGTCATCACCGGCTTTGAAATCAAGGCTCCGGGACAGGTGCGGATCACGGTTTCTGCCGACCAGATCCACATCGGCGGCTGCGTGCGCGGCATGGTGCCACCGGGCGCCAAAAAGCTGGCTGCTGCTCTGAGCAGCGCCGGTCTGCCCACCGTCGCGGTAGACGATATCTTTCAGTCCCTCTTTGCCAAGCTGCTCTACAACTGCGCGCTCAACCCCCTGGGCGCGATCCTGGGCGTGCCCTACGGCGCGCTGGCCGAGCACGCCTCCACCCGTTCCCTGATGGACAGGGTCATCGAGGAGACCTTTGCTGTTATTGCGGCGATGGGCGGGAGAACGCCCTGGCGCGACGCGGCAGAGTATCAGAAGGTCTTTTACCACCAGCTTGTTCCATCGACCCGCGACCACCGCGCCTCGATGCTGCAAGACCTGGAAAACGGGAAGCCCACCGAGGTCGATGCCATGGTGGGCTATGTGGCAAGGCAGGGCCGACGGTACGGCATCCCCACCCCCACCTGCGACGTGCTGACCGAACTGATGTATTTCAAGCAGCAGACCGGTCACACCAGGCACGCCAGCCACGCCAGCCACTCCAGTAAAAGCGGCGCCGTCTCCATCCCCTGAAAAAACAGAACAGCCGGCACGTTGCCATGCCGGCTGTTTTTCACCTCGGTGCAGGATTCACCTCTCCTGCAACACCACATACTGGCTGTGCTGGCCGAAACGGACCCGCAACAGCACCCGCTTGCCCCCGGACTGTTTCAGCACGGACCGCAACTCCTTCAGGTTATGTACCCTGGTGCGGTTGACCTCCTCGATCAGGGCCCCGGTCTGCAAACCGACCTGGGCGGCGGGAGAACCGGCGGCAACATCGCTGATCAGCACACCCTGGTTTTTGGCATAGCCGAACTGCGCGGCAATCTCATCGGTCAGATCCTGCAGGGTCAGACCCATCCCGCCCAACAACGAACTCGCGCCCCCGCCCTTCATCCCGGCGGCCATATCCGCAGGCTGCTCGCCGACCCGCACGGAGATGTCCCTGGTTTTGCCGTCGCGGAAGACCCGCAGGTCAAGCCGGGTATTCGGGGGCGTCATGGCGATGCGGTTTCTGAGATCAGCCACATCGGTCACCTGCTGGCCGTTGATATGGGTGATGATATCGCCCTGCTGCAGGCCGCCCTTCCCGGCCGGAGAATCGGGGCTCACCTCGGCCACCAGCGCGCCTCCCGCGGACTTGCCGCCAAACGACTGGGCCAGATCTTCGTTCACATCCTGAATGACCACGCCCAGCCAGCCCCGGCTGACCTTGCCGCTCTCGCGCAGCTGTTGCTGAATGGTTTTGGCCATGTTGACGGGAATGGCGAAGCCGATTCCCATGTAGCCGCCGCTGCGGGAAAAGATAGCGGTGTTGATACCGACGACCTCGCCCCGGATATTGAGCAGCGGTCCGCCCGAGTTGCCGGGATTGATCGCCGCGTCGGTCTGGATGAAGTTTTCATAATCCGTGATGCCGACCCGGTTCCGGCCCTTAGCGCTGACCACCCCCACGGTGACGGTCTGGTTCAGGTCAAAGGGGCTGCCGATGGCGATGACCCACTCGCCCACTTCCAGCGCGTCTGAGTTGCCCAGAACCAGCGTGGGCAGATTTTTTGCGTCGACCTTAATGAGTGCCACGTCCGACTGCGGGTCGGTTCCGATCACCCTGGCGGGAAGTTCCCGCTTGTCGGCCAGAAGCACCTTGATATTCGCGGCATCCTCAACCACGTGGTTGTTGGTCATGATGTAGCCGTCACTAGAAATCAGAAAACCGGAACCAGCCGCCCGCTGGCGATAGGTCCGGTCCCGGTCCTGCCTTGGTCCGCGGAACTGGGGCCCGAAAAAGCGCTCGAAAAAGGGATCATTGAACAGGTCGTGGGGAAACTGGGGCCCTGATCGCGCGGTCTTCTCCTTTTCCACCTTGACGTGAACCACGGCGGGCCCAGCCTTTTTCACCACCGAGGAGAAGGCCTTGGCCGACTGGTCCAACAGCTGCAACTGGCCGTCATCAGCGTGCGCGGGAAGTGCGCCCGGTACAAGCAGTGCGCAGAAAAAAAGGCAGAGGAACAACAGGATCGGTTTGGATGGAATGCACCGTCTTTGCATAATGTTGGATACTCCCTGGGTTGAAGAATGCAACCGGATGAGTGGTCCGCTCAGGCGAGGGAACCCACCGGAATCCCCTATACAATGGGGACGGTGCGGGGGTCCGTCAAGTCTTTGCCGGACGCACGGCCGTGCTGCGCGGCAAACGCGGCAGCAATGTTTCCGGAATTGGAAAAAAACCGCCCTGTGACCAAAGGGTAACAATGGCGGTCTATGTTGGCGTGCAACAGGGATCATTGGAGAACGACCGCGTCCCGTGGTCGCTTGGTCCCGTCAACCGGTACAAACAAGTACGGGAGGACCCATGGCACCGCTCACTTTCCGCTCCATCTGGATCTCCGACGTGCATCTGGGAACCCGAAATCTGCAAAACGAAAAGCTGCTCGATTTTCTGTTGCAGACCGAATCGGAGTTCCTCTACCTGGTCGGCGACATCCTCGACCTGATCCAGGCGCAGCGTCGCTGGTACTGGCCGCCCACCAACGACCGGATCGTACAGACCGTGCTCGCCAAGGCCGCCGGCGGCACCAAGGTGATCTACATTCCGGGCAACCACGACCACATGCTGCGCAAATTCGACGGGTGCACCCTCAACAACATTCGCATCCAAAGACGAGCGATTCACGAGACCGTCGACGGACGACGCTACCTGGTTCTGCACGGCGATCAATTCGATCCGGTCGTGCAGAATATTCCCTGGCTGGCCACCCTGGGTTCCATTGCCTACGACCTGCTTCTTTTCACCAACCGGTGGTTCAACCTCGGCCGCCGGGCCATGAACCGTGAATACCGCTCCATATCGTCCATCGCCAAGAACCAGGTGAAAATCGTGGTGAACTATATCGGCCGCTTCGAAAAGGCCGTGGCCGCGGCGGCGCAGGAGCATCAGGTCGATGGCCTGATCTGCGGCCATATCCACCGGGCCGGAGTCCGGGAAATAGAACAGGTTTTGTACACCAACTCCGGCGATTGGGTGGAAAGCTGCACCGCGCTGGCCGAAAACATGTCCGGACACCTGGGCGTTATCGACTGGCAGACGCAACAACCTCTACGCAAGGCCATAGCCAACCAATATTATGAAGATCTGTATCGCAACCGATGCCTGGCATCCCCTAATTAACGGCGTAGTCACCACCCTGAGCCAAACCGCCGAAATCCTGCGTTCCTGGGGGCACGAGGTACTGCTGCTGACCCCGCAGCGTTTTGCCGCCGTTCCCTGCCCCACCTATCCGGAAATACGGCTCTCCCTGGTCACACCGGCGCCCATCCGCAAACAGCTGACCGCATTTTCCCCGGACGCCGTCCACATCGCGACCGAAGGGCCGCTGGGCTGGAGCGCGCGCAATGCCTGCCGCACCCTGGGCCTGCCCTTTACCACCTCCTACCACACCCGCTTTCCCGAATATATACGGATGCGGGCGCCTATTCCCTTGGGCATAAGTTATGCGGTGATCCGGAAATTTCACCGTCCCGCCCGGCAGACCATGGTTGCACCGACCATGATCGAAGAGTTGACGGCCAAAGATTTTCCCAATCTGGTTCTCTGGTCGCGCGGGGTGGATACCGAGCTGTTCAAGCCGAACCCTCCGGGTACACGGAAGACGGACCAGCCAGTGTTCGTCTATGTGGGCAGGGTGGCGCCGGAAAAAAATCTGCCTGCCTTCCTCGATCTCGATCTGCCCGGGAAAAAGTGGGTGATCGGAGGCGGCCCCTCCTTAGACGCCCTGCGTGCGCGATATCCGGACACCTGGTTCCCGGGAGTGAAAAAAGGCGAGGATCTCGCCACCCATCTGGCAGCGGCGGATGTTTTCGTCTTCCCCAGTCTGACTGATACCTTCGGCGTGGTCTTGCTGGAAGCCCTGGCCTGCGGGGTACCGGTCGCCGCCTTTCCCGTCACCGGACCCAGCTACATGATTCGGGAGGGGGAAAACGGCGCGCTTGACACGGATCTTCGCGCCGCCTGTCTCCGGGCGCTGACGGTTTCCCGGAGCGCCTGCCGGGACTTTGCCGCCGGGTATTCCTGGCAGGTCTGCACCCGCCAGTTCCTTAACAACCTAGCGGTGGTGCATTAAAGCCGGGGAGGTTACGGGGAGAAGCCGAAGCAATCCCCTGCTCGGTCACCACGAAATCCATGGGGATGTCGTGGGAAAGCACGGGCAGGCGCCTAACCATCTGCACTGAAAAGGCCAGACCGATGCGCAGGGCCTGCGGGGCCGCATGGGCAAGAAAGCGGTCGTAGTAGCCGCCGCCATAGCCCAACCGGTATCCCGCACCGTCAAAAACCGCGCCGGGAACCACCACCGCCTCCAGCAGGGCCGGGTCCACCTGCCGGGAGGCGAGCAGCTCCGGGCGAAGCTCCGGGATACCCTTGTATCCGGGGATCAGATCGTGTTCCGGATCCCCCAGCCGGGCCGCTACCATCTGTCCCGGCTGAGGCAGGGTGACCGGGACGCAAACCGTCATCTTCCGCTGAAGACAGGAGTCGATGAGGAGGCGGGTCGGCACCTCGCTCCGGTAATGGCAGTAGAGCAGCACCATTCCGGTGCGGGCGAACGCCTCAAACCTAAGGAGATGCCGGGTTATCTCCCGGCCGGCCAAGTCCCTCTCCTCTGCCAGCATCCGGTCGCGCAGGGCAAGAAATCGACGCCGGAGCTGGCGACGCGCGTCAGCATCAGTATATTCCTCATCCATCCTGTGCCGCTCTCCACAATAAAAAACGGGGCGATCTCCCGCTTTGGAAACCGCCCCGTTCGCTTCACAACCCGGCTATCAAACCGGAATCATACACGCTTGGTACACGCTTAGTGTACGTTTACATAGGCAGGATCAGCTTGTTGGTGTCCTCGTTCCAGCTGACAACCAGATACCAGATGGTGAGGAAACCGACGATAAGCGCCATGGTCCAGCCGTATCCCATTACATCGGGAAGGTAGACATAGCTGCCCAGATAGCCTTTACCCTCGACATCGAAGGCTTCAAACAAAGCGACCATCAGCGAGTTGGAAATCGCGAAGAAAGGAACGACCACCCACAGCTTGATCTGGCCTTCGCCGACACGCCACAGCGTTCCCGAACCACAGCCACCGGCCAGCATCGCGCCAACGCCGAAAATAAACCCGCCGACCACGCCGCCCCAGCCGAAGGTGCCGCGGACATAGTTCATCGGATGCAAAACAGGATCGCCGTCCAGACGCATGCCCACGCCGTACTTGAGCACCGCTGCGCCGATGGCAACGATGAGGATGGACATGGCCACGGATTTAGCCATCTTGCAGTCGCCGGTCATGTGCGGTTCCCTGAAACCCTGGACCATGCACCAGCGGCCACGCTGCATGGTGTAGCCCAGACCAACCGCGATCAAGAGGATGCCGGGAAGCGAGGTGATGTACTCTTCGTAGTCGCCGCTGAAGTTGACATAACTGTTCACTGCCCAGAAGACGCCCACCACTGCGGCGATACCGAAAATCCACTGGATGAAGTATGGAATTTCCAGCGTCCAGGAACCACCGTCGCCCCAGCTGATATGCTCCATCTCCTTGTACAGGAGCCACAGACCGAAGATAACACCGCCGAGCATGCCCACCCACATGGTGAAGCCGTTGGCAGCCAGGTTACCGATGGCGTTGTACACACCGCCCACGTTGCAGCCGCCGGCCAGGGCCGAGCCGATACCCATCAGAACACCGGCGATCATCGCCTTGACGTACTCACGGACCGGGGGAAACCTGAAGGCGAACTGACCGCCGAGGCAGGCGGAAATAAAGGCACCGCAGATAAAGCCCAGACCGATTACCGAACCGGTATTGTAGAAGATAGATTTGGTCAGGATGCGCTCACCGTCTTCATCAATGAATCCCGTCAATTCAGCAAGCGTGTCGCCGCTGAAGATGCCGCTTTGAAAGAGCATCCAGTCGCCCCAGTTGCGGATGGCGCCGACAGCGCCCCATGGTCGCCACCAAGCCATGATCAGAATGGTCAAAAGAGCGACAATGATTCCAGCAATGGTTGGGTTCCACTCATCCTGACAGAGAACCTTGTATAAATGTCTGATTTTTTGCCAAAAAACCTTTAATCCTTCCACCTTGAAAACCCTCCTTTCTTCTGTGGTTGTATAAAAGACGGGTCAGCCCCTTAACGCCTTATAACTGTGGTTTTTATGATGATTTTTGCAAAGTACCTGTGGCTCTTCTTTTTGTCAACGAAAGGTCAATAAAAGTTGAAAAAATCTGCCGGTGACAAAATAATGCATTGTTTTTGTTGCTATAAAAATGAACGCCCCTTCATAAAAGGGCCCTTTTCGCTCGGGTTCCGTCTTGACAACCCCGGTTTTTCCCTATACACTCTAACTTGTCTTTTTTTCATGTATAAACCGTTTTTCGGTCCACTATCAACACAAGGAGAATACTACCATGAGTGACGTTAAAGTTGCCCCTGAAGGTCTGGAAGTTGCCGCTATCCTCGATGCCCGCGGTTTGAGCTGCCCCATGCCGCTTCTTCGCACCAAGAAGGAAATTGGAAAAATCAAAACCGGTGAGATTCTCCAGGTACAGGGAACCGATCCGGGCTCCAGGAACGATATCCCGGGTTGGTGCGAGCGCTCCGGCCATGACTATCTTGGCGAGAAGGAAGAAACCGGTTACATCAGCTTCTTTGTCAAGAAAGGTTGAAGAGGCCTCTCTTGCTCCAATCCTTTTACAGGAGGAAATAGTCAATGGCTGCTGATCCGAATAAACTCGGGATTTTCGTTACCTCTCCCCAACACATGCAGCATGTTATGGGTATAGCCCGTGCTGCAGTGAAAGCAGGGAAGAAAGTGAAAATTTTCTTCACCTATAAAGCAATTCACCTCACCAAAAATCCTTTATTCATCGAACTGACCAAAATGTGCGATCCTGATGATATCGCCATTTGCGCCGACAGTTATGTCTGCGAAGGATTTGACAACGTCACCGATATTCCCAACGGATTGACTGAAAAGCAGATGCGGACCCAGGCTTTTCATGGTGCCATTCTCGATGAATGCGGCAAATATATCGTCATGTAAGGAGAACGGATATGGAATCATTGAAAGTGTATGTACTGATAGCCAACCGTGTCTATAATGATGGTATTCGTTCCGGCTTGGGACTTGCCGTAGAAAATCATTATGCCTATCCGGTTATTATGAATGGCGAATTTCCCCATATGTCCGATTACATGGCTGAAAATATCGCCTGGATTGCCGATATGGAAGGGGAGGTGTTCAGCTGCGGCGCCGATGCTCCCACGGATTTGCCGGAAGGAACTGAAATGACCAATATCACGCTGGAAGAACTTGGTGAGCGCATGAGGGAAGCTGATTTTATCATTCCCTATGGTCTTCCCAAACAGACCAACGAGCCGCCGCCTGCGTGCGGTTGAAGGAGCACTCCATGAAAATATTGCAGGTGTACAGATCAAAACCCTCTGAGGATGTCGAAAAACTGGTTGCAATCCTCAATCGTGACCGGACTGCCGATGAGTTCAAACTCTATGAAGGCGAGCCGAACTACGATGTTCTCGTGGAAAAAATCTTTGCGAACGACAAGACCGTCTGCTGGTGGTAATTTTTTCACCTGGTAAAAAAGCCCCTGTCATTTATGGCAGGGGCTTTTTCTTTTCATCGCTGGTACAAATTCTTTCCATCAACCGATCATGAAAGAAGGGACGAAATTCTTTGAGAAAGGTATTGTCCCGGGAAGGATGAATCCGGTTGGTCAGAAGGACCACCGAGCAATCGTGAACCGGATCGATCCAGAAGGATGTACCGGTAAACCCCAGATGTCCTACACTTGTGGGTGAAAAATACCGTCCGCTGCTCGACGGTGGGGTCGGGGTGTCGAAACCAAGCCGCCACGCTCCATGGGGATGTCTGGTCGTCAGGATCCTGCACACCGTCTCCCGGGAGAGAATAGGACAAACGACCCTGCCCTGCCACCTATCAAGTAACCATGTACACAGGGTCTGGACGCCGCCCACCGTGCCGAACAGGCCCGCATGACCGGCGACACCATTCATCAGCCAACAATGTTCGTCATGGACTTCCCCCTGCAGGACCCGACCACGCCATGGGCAGTCTTCTGTTGCCGCCACGTTGTCGACCGGTTTTTTTCGAGAATTAGAGGACAGGAAGAATAACTGACCGGTCAGGTCGAGGGGATCGGTGATCCGCTCACGAAACAGTGTATCGAGTCCTTTCCCGGTGACCGCTTCAATACAGGCGCCAAGAAGGATGAATCCCAAATCACTGTAAAGACATGCCGTGTCCGGGAAGGCGATGAGCGGTTCATCGAGAATCAACCGAAGGATGCTTTTGGATCCATCGGCTCCGGGTAGAGCGGGAAAACCACGATAATAGGGTACGTACGCCGGAAATCCGGCAACATGCTGGAGCAGGTGGCGCACGGTTATATATTTTTTTTCATCACCGGTTTTCACACCGAGCAGGGGAAGACACGGTGTATCCCAGCTGATCAGTCCCTCATCAACAAGAGTTCCCACAACCAGCGCCGTGCATAACGGTTTGGTCAAGGACGCCAGATCAAAAAAGGTGCTTTCATCAACAGGAATCCCTGTCGGATCGCCACGGGTTTTTCCCCCGTAAAAAAAAGAGAGAGGATGATCCTCAGCGGCAGGCAAAGAGACACCAGCGCCCACTGCGGAAAACCCCCCTTGAGCAAGCGCCTGTTCACACACGGCAGAAAGAACTCTATCTCTTTGTTTTTCCAAAATTTATACCTCTCTTTTATCAAACAATTTGTTTGATATTTTGACTTTTTTCGATTAATTTTGATGAGCATTTTCTGTGTAAAAACAGGTGCAAAAAAGAAGTCTGGCTGTTGATGACAGAGGACAAAATGAAAAATTCACAAAAAATAAAAGTATGAAAACAGGAATCACACCGCTTTCCTAACAGAATAAAAAGAAGGAAAAGAAAGAGTTAGCGTGTTTTTTCTTTTTCCCCACATGCCAAAAAGCAACAAAAAAAATATATATAAAGGTTTCTATTATGGGAATTCAATTTTCCGTGAAACGGGATGACTTTTTTAAATCAATCTCGAATCAGCAGAATATAACGAATAAAAAGGGAACATTGGCTATTTTAGCGAATGTTTTGATTGAAACATCGGAAAATCATATAGTTATTACAGGAACAGATTTAGAAGTAGGATTACGCCAAAAAATAGATGCTGAAATTTCAGGACATGGAATCATAACTCTTCCGGCAAAAAAACTTTTTGAAATAACAAGAGAATCGGGTTCTTTACATCTTTCCTTTAAAGAACTTGAACAAAATTGGGTTGAAATAACATCAGGGTCAAGTATTTATAAATTAGCAGGGGTTTCTGCTGAAGAATTCCCTCAATTCCCTGAATACGATGAAGAAAATATGGGAGAAATAGAAGCTGATATTATTTCAGACTTGATTGACAAGACTTTTTTTTCAATCGCTCTTGATAAGGAAAACATGTTTACTTTAACAGCAGCGATGTTACAAAAAGAAGAAAAAGAAAATGATTTGTTTTTGAAAATGGTAACTTCAGATGGGCACAGGCTTACTGTGATGTCTAAAAAATTAGCCGATGATTTTTCAGGAATATCTCT
Source organism: Desulfobulbus sp. (assembly GCA_050952385.1). GTDB lineage: Bacteria > Desulfobacterota > Desulfobulbia > Desulfobulbales > Desulfobulbaceae > Desulfobulbus. The sequence goes on from JBMNKV010000001.1 coordinate 1,748,904, forward strand.
AGATGAAAAAAAATTGATTTCCAGAAGAGGTGTTCAGGAAATACGAAAATTTTGCGAATCCCAAGGGAAAATTTTATTTGGTTCTGAAAAGAAACAGGTCGTTTTGAAAAATGAAAATAATGTATTGATTATTCGTCTTGTTGATGGAGATTTCCCCGATTTTGAAGGACTCATACAGTCTTTATCCGGTGATAATATTATCAAGGTGGACAGAATACGATTTTTAGAAGGACTTAAAAGAATCAATCTTTTTACAGAGGATATGTTTCATTCAATTAAAATAGAAATTGAAAAAAACAAAATAACCCTGAATTCACAAAATTCAGATTATGGTTCAGCCAAAGATGACTTTGAAATAGATTACCATGGAGAACAGTTAACTCTTGGATTTAATTGTCAGTATTTTATTGATACTATTCAAGCAATGGAAAGTGATACCATTACCCTGAGTATAAAAAGCCAGGAAAGCCCGTGCATGGTAACTTCTGAAGAAGATTTTGGCTTTCTCGGTGTCATTATGCCTATGAAATTGCAATAAAAGAAGGGCAAAGTGAAAGATAAAAATGTTTCTTTGTATGATGTCGAACATTTAAAAGTTCTGGATGGTCTGGAAGCTGTTCGTGTTCGACCATCTATGTACATAGGTAATACTGCATCAGGAGGACTCCACCATCTTATTTATGAAGTAGTTGACAACTCGATAGACGAGGCGCTTGCAGGGTATTGTGACAGTATACATATAACAATCAATAAAGATAATTCTGTTCTCATAGAAGATAATGGTCGGGGCATACCTGTTGATATTCATCCGACAGAAAAAATATCAGGTCTTGAACTTGTTTTAACTACATTGCATGCAGGTGGCAAGTTTGATCACTCTACCTATAAAGTTTCCGGAGGATTGCACGGAGTCGGTGTTTCCGTGGTGAATGCCCTGAGCAGAGAGATGGTAGCTACCGTCAAAAGAAACGGAAAAATTTATAGACAAACGTATGCCTATGGTAAAAGAACAAGTGATGTTGATATAGTAGGAACCTGCACTGATACGGGAACTTCTATATTTTTTAAACCTGATCCTGAAATTTTTCAAGAAACGACATGTTTTCAATATGAAACCGTCAAAAACAGGATGCGGGAACTTGCCTTTCTCAATAAAGATATTTGTATCCAGCTTAAAGACGAACGGGACGGTGCTGAGGATACTTTTCATTTTGAAGGCGGACTTCGATCATATGTTGCGTATCTCAACCGGAATCGCACCTGTATCCATCCGGAACCTATCCTGATCAGCGGGGAAAAAGACAATGTTATAGTTGATATCTGTTTGCAGTATTTTGACGGATATGCGGAACGTCTTTTTTCCTTTGTCAATAATATCAATACCAAAGAAGGCGGTACCCATGTAGCCGGTTTTCGGACAGCCCTGACCAGGTGCATCAACCGTTATGCCAACGACGACATGGTTCCCAAAAATCTGAAAGAAAAGATGGAGGGAGAGGATGTTCGGGAAGGGTTGACCTGTGTTCTTTCCGTACGTGTGCCCAATCCGCAGTTTGAAGGGCAGACCAAAACCAAACTTGGCAACTCCGAGGTGAGATCCATAGTCGAATCCCTCTGCGGCGAGCGATTGGGACTGTACCTGGAACAAAATCCCGGGGTGGCCAAGAGTATCCTCAGCAAGGTGGTGGATGCGGCCAGGGCCCGGGAAGCGGCTCGAAGAGCGCGGGATCTCTCCCGGAAAAAGGGAGGCATGTCGGTGATGATGGCCGGCAAACTCGCCGAATGTCAAAGCAAGGATCCGGCCGAACGGGAGCTGTTCATCGTCGAGGGAGATTCGGCCGGTGGTTCCGCCAAACAGGGCAGGGACAGAACGATTCAGGCCATTTTGCCCTTGCGGGGAAAAATAATGAACGTCGAAAAAGCCCGGTTCGATAAAGTTCTGGGCTCGGAGGAAATCAGACAGCTGGTTGCCTCGCTGGGAACCGGGATCGGCAGTGAAGAATTTGATCTGGAAAAACTCCGGTATCACAAGGTGATCATCATGACCGACGCCGATGTGGACGGAGCACATATCCGCACCCTGCTGTTGACCTTCTTCTACAGGCAAATGCTACCTTTAATTGAAAACGGGCATATTTACATAGGACAGCCGCCGTTATTTCGTCTCGGCAAGGGGAAAAAGGAGCAATATTTTCTCAACGAAAACGAACTCAACACCTATCTCTACAGTCAGGCCAGTTTATCCATGGAGATTGTTGCCGAAACCGGAGACAGGCTTGTCGACGAGGTACTGATAGAGACGCTGCAAAAGCTTGCAAACTTCAATAAGGTTACCACACTGCTTGAGCGATTGAATATTCAGGAAAGTTTTCTTCTTTTTCTACTGCAAAACAAAGTGCACACCGCCACGCAATTTGCGGACGAGGATTTTGTCCGGCACTTGGCCGATCAGCTGGCCGCAAACAGCAAAGCCAACGTCGGTACGGTGCGGCAATGTACCTGGCGACCGGCCTGTTTTGAATTCAATGTGACCTTTTCCGGAGAAACCCATCTGCCGCTGACCGTGGGGCCCAATATTCCCCTGCTCAGTGAGTATAGGCATGCCCTGGAGCTCTACCCAGTCATCGAGCCGTATCTGTCCACAAAATTTACCATCGAAAAGAAAGATGCTTCCGGGCAGGGAACCGGTCCCCTTCAAGTGGAAAATTGGCGCAGCTTGCTGGACTTGATCAGGGAGGAAACCTTCAAGGGTTGGCACCTTCAGCGCTACAAGGGTTTGGGTGAGATGAATCCCGAACAGCTTTGGGAAACCACGATGAACCCGGAAAACCGCTCCCTTATTCAGGTGCGGATCGACGATGTTGAAGTAACCGACGATATTTTCACCACACTGATGGGAGATAAGGTCGAGCCCAGGCGCGATTTTATCCAGACCCATGCCCTTGAAGCCGCGGACCTCGACATCTGACGTCTACCGGCTCCGGACACTCCGCTGTAAGTCCCTGCGTTTTTTTAGGATACAAGTATGCCAAGAGAGTACGAATCAGAAGATTCACAACAAACCCCCACCGTCACCCTGGACCGCGAGTTGCGGAGATCGTACATGGATTATGCCATGTCGGTCATTATCGGCAGGGCTCTGCCGGATGTGCGTGATGGCTTGAAACCGGTCCATCGTCGAACCTTGTTCGCCATGCGTGAACTGGGGAACACCTACAATCGGCCCTATGTTAAATCGGCGCGCATCGTCGGTGATGTTATCGGTAAATATCATCCCCATGGCGATACTGCGGCCTATGATACCCTGGTACGCATGGCGCAGGATTTTTCCATGCGCTATCCCCTGGTCGATGGGCAGGGCAACTTCGGTTCCATGGATGGGGATTCGGCGGCCGCCATGCGGTACACCGAGGCGAGGATGACCCGGATCGATCAGGAGCTGGTTGCCGATCTTGACAAAGATACCGTTGATTTTTCGCCCAACTACGACAATTCCCTGCAAGAACCTTCTGTTTTTCCCTCCAGGATTCCCAACCTGCTGATTAACGGATCCGAGGGGATCGCGGTCGGTATGGCGACCAAAATTCCACCCCACAACCTGACCGAGGTGATCGATGGTCTGATCGCGTTACTGGACAGGCCGGAAATAACGGTGCATGAGTTGATGGAACTAGTGACCGGTCCCGATTTCCCCACCGGAGGATTCATCTGCGGGCAGGCCGGAATTCGCGAGGCCTACGAAACCGGCAGGGGCGTGGTGCTGATGCGCTCGAGAACGCATATCGAGCAACGGGGCAATCAGGGCGAATCCATTGTCATCACCGAAATTCCCTATCAACAGAACAAGGCTTCGCTGGTCGAAAAGATCGCCCAGCTGATGAAAGATAAACAGATTACCTCGATCAGTGAAATCCGTGACGAATCAGACAGGGATGGCGTACGCATTGTTCTGGATTTGCGGAAAGACGAGATTCCCGATATCGTCATCAATCAGTTGTACAAGATGACGCCGCTGGAAAAGAGCTTTGGCATCATTCTTCTTTGCATCGTCAACAACAAGCCGGAGATTCTCAACCTCAAGGAGATTCTTCAGTACTTTATCATCCACCGAAAAAACGTGGTTTATCGGCGTACCGCGTTTGATCTGCGTAAGGCCGAGGAGCGGGCCCATATCCTTGAAGGGCTGAAGATAGCCATCACTAACCTCGACGAGGTGGTGGAACTGATCAAATCCTCCGCCAACCCGGCTGAAGCCAAGGCTGGGTTGATAGAGCGTTTTGAACTCTCCGAAATTCAGGCCCAGACCATCTTAGATATGCGCCTGCAGCGGCTCACCGGGCTTGAGCGCGATAAAATTATCAGCGATTATGAAGAAATCATTAAAAAAATAGCCTGGTACAAGCAGGTACTTGCTGATGACCAGCTCGTCATTAAAATCATTCGTGAAGAGTTTGAGCAGATTCGTGCCGAATACGGTGACAACCGCCGCACCGAGATCATTGAAGCTCCCGATGAAATTTTACCGGAAGACCTGATTCCTCCGGAAGAGATGGTGGTCACGGTTTCCCATTCGGGCTACATAAAACGAAACCCGCTGGCCCTGTACCGAGCCCAGCATCGCGGCGGCAAAGGCGTGGTGGGCATGACCACGGTGGACGATGATTTCGTCACCGGCCTGTATAATGCCTCGTCCCTGGATACCTTCCTTTTTTTCACCAACAAGGGCCGGGTATACTGGCGCCGGGTGTATGAACTGCCTCTTGCCGGACGAGCCGCCCGCGGCAAGGCCGTGGTCAACCTGCTGGAGTTGGAAGAAAAGGAAAAGGTCGCCGCCATCCTGCCTGTGGCCGACCTGGCCAACATGGATGACAATTTATCGGTCTTGACGGTCACCAAACAGGGTCGGGTAAAAAAGACATCGATCTCCGAATACAAACGACCGCTTCGCCGGGGAAAATTCGGCCTGACCATCCGCGATGACGACGAGATTCTTTCCGCAGCCATCACCACGGGCAATGATGAGATTTTCCTGGTCACCCGGGAAGGGATGTCGATTCATTTTCACGAATCCGACGTCCGTCTCATGGGCCGCACGGCAGCCGGAGTCAAGGGGATCACCCTGGGCGAGGGGGATGAGGTGGCCGGGGTCGCGGTGTTGCAGGGCGATGCCTCGATCATGACGGTTACGGAAAACGGCTACGGGAAGCGCAGTGCCCTTTCCGAATACAAAATACAAAACCGGGGCGGCAAGGGGCTGTACGACATCAAAACCACGGATCGAAACGGCAAGGTGGTGGGTGTTCTGCCGGTGACCGATGACGACGAGGTCATGCTGGCGACGAATTCCGGAAAAATCATCCGGACTCCTGTCGATTCGGTGCGGATCATCGGCCGCAACACCCAAGGGGTTCGTCTGATCAACCTGGAAGAGGACGAACAGGTTGTCGATATTTCCATACTGGCCCGGGAAGAGGTTGTCGACGAAGACGAGACACTGGAAAATGAAGGGGATGAGAACCATGAAGATGCGTAATGTCGCCGTGATCGGTGCCGGAAGCTGGGGAACCAGTCTGGCATTGTTGCTTGCCCGCAAAGGACAACCCGTCACCCTTTGGGACAAGAATACGGAACATATCGAACAGGTGGGCAAGGATCGGGAGAACAAACGCTACCATCCGGGCCACCGGTTTCCCGATATACTGCGGACAACCGCCGACCTGGCCGAAGCGGTGCGGGATGCGGAATGTGTGGTCATGGTTGTGCCTTCCCATGGGTACCGCGCCGTCTACCGCGATCTCTTTCCCTCTCTGGCCGAAGGAACCTTTGTTGTCTCCGCTGTCAAAGGCATAGAAATCGCCAGCGGATCCACCATGGTCGGCATTATGGAGGAAGAGAGTGCTCCCGGCAAGAAGGTGCATTTCGGTGTTCTCAGCGGCCCCAGCTTCGCCGCGGAGGTTGCCGAGGGGAAGCCTACGGCGGTGACGGTTGCCTTTGCCGATTCCCGGGTGGCCGAGGTGGTCCAGCATCTGTTTTCCACGGACTGGTTCAGGGTGTACTCGTCAAACGATCTCATCGGCCTGGAGATATGCGGGGCGATGAAAAACGTCATTGCCATTGCCGCTGGAATTTGCGACGGTCTCAACTACGGGCTCAATACCCGGGCCGCTCTGATGACCCGGGGACTGGCGGAAATCACCCGAATGGGGGTGGCCATGGGCGGACAAGCCGCCACCTTTGCCGGATTGGGGGGAATGGGAGATCTGGTTCTTACCTGTACCGGCGATCTGAGCAGGAACCGTACGGTTGGCCTGAAACTGGGTTCCGGGAAAACGCTGGAACAGGCTTTGAGCGAAATGAAGATGGTGGCCGAAGGCGTGAAAACCACGGAGTCCTGCCATGCCCTGGCCAAGCGTCTGGAGATCGAAATGCCGATTTTGGAGCAGGTGTATCAGGTTCTTTATTCCGGGAAAAAATGCGAGGAGGCTGTCAACGAGCTGTTTCAACGTCAATTAAAACCAGAAATATGAGCAAGGAAAGTCCGGAATGTTTTAAGAAAGTATATTATTTAGTTTTTGTTCTTATTTATCCTTGATTACTGGAACAAAACAAGCTAGTATATCAGGCCAATAAAGAGGTGCCGGATATCCGATGTGATGCGCTCATATTGACCGCATCCTACCCATGGACCATGAAGATAATTTTGGAGGAACACTATGTCCACAACTCCCACAACTCAGGACAATCTCAACGAAGCATTTGCCGGTGAGAGCCAGGCCAATCAAAAGTATCGTGCGTATGCCAAGAAAGCCGAAAAAGATGGCTTTGTAAATGTTGCAAAACTGTTCACCATCACTGCAGAGGCCGAACGTATTCACGCTGAGGGTCATTTGAAAGCACTGGACCAGATTCGCTCCACCGCAGAAAATCTGCAGGACGCCATTGATGGCGAGACGTTTGAATTTACAAAGATGTATCCTCCGATGTTGGAAACAGCGATTAAAGACGGACACAAAGCAAAGACCATGTTCAAATTTGCTGTTGAGGCCGAAGAGGTACACGCGAAGCTGTATACCAAAGCCCTGGAAGCGGTAAAGAAGGGTGTCGATCTGGATGTCAGCGAGTTTTATCTGTGCCCTGTTTGCGGATACATTGAAATGGGGAGCGCTCCAGAGAAGTGTCCTATCTGTGGAGCAAAGAAGGCTATCTTTGAAAAAACAGCCTGATCAAGTACAATTTTAAGTTGTACCTGAAGTAAAAAGGGTCGTGCATATAAATGCACGGCCCTTTTTTTATGACAAAATCGAAAAATTTAGCCTGTATGCAATATTACGGAAGAGCTATTGAAAAGGACCCAGACATGGTCGCCTACAGCGAAATGATGTGCATGCTCTGTTGAGGCGATGGCGCATAAAGAAACCCCTTCATTGGTGGCCACAACGTATTCCGTATGTATTTTTCCCTGATTTTTTCGTTCAAGTGTTCCTTGAATCCTGTTTTCAGCACTGCACTGCTGTTCATCATTTTCTTTTTGAAGAATGATCCACGGCGCTTTTATTTCTGTGGAAACCAATCGTCCTTTATGAAGGCCTAAACGGACACAGCTATCGTTCGTGATGACGGCTGTAATGACATGTCCGCTTACCGTCATTGTTTCCACTAAAGATTGTATATCTCCTTGATGTATCGCTGTAATCTTGCCGAAAAACGTATTGCGCGCACTGGTTTTATATGTTGATTCATGTTCCATGAAAAGTCGGGCGACATGCTGCATTTCTTCATCGGAAAAATGAACATAGGATGAAGTCAAATTTGGGGTAGAGTGCCCCAGTATTGTCTGCACCACGGGGAGCGGCAGGTTGCATTGCATCAATTCAACCGCGCGAGCCTTCCGAATCATTTCAGGACCACCAAGTTTTTTGTCCAAACCACAAGCTTCTGTTCGTTCATAAAATTTGCGACGGACAAAGGCTTGATCCACCCTGAACATTTTCTGCATTGATTTCTTGAAAGACGCCTCGGCAAGCGCTTTTTCTATCTCCTCTACAAGGGTTTGTGCAATCTGTACCGACCTGGAAGAAGACGCATTTCTGAACACAACCGTTGCATTCTTTCTATCTATGTCGCGAAAAGGGTCCAGCGACAAGACCTCGCTCAACTTTGCCCCTGTATATCGAATCAACAGAAAAATAAGAAGGATGCGCCAACGCGACAGGCGTACGTCTTCTCGTGAAGTATCGGCAGCCCACTGTCTGAACGCGTCTTCCAGTTGGCCGAGTTGTAAGGTGTCCAAACACCCGGACGCTGCCGGAGAAACGATTTGTCCGTGCCGGGTATTGTGGAGTTGAGAAACCGGATCCAGCCCCGTAGTTTTCTTCTTCTGCTGTTTCATCGGAATGTTCCGCAAACGAAGTTTTGTTTCTGCATTCTCCGCCACACAATTTCCCCAACATATTACCCTGATTTTTTCGGTAAATCCCAACGAATCAGTCTTGACGCGGGTCTTCGATTTTTTTAAATTGACATGAAAATGTAAACTTACGTGTCATTAAACCCTTCCCCTTACCCAAAAGGAGGCAACCATGCTGTTTGAGACCGCAGGTATCCAGGTTTATCCCTTGCTTCCCCCTTTGGTTGCTTTTGCCATTTCCTTTTTCTGCTCCATGGGTGGCGTGTCCGGAGCTTTTCTGTTGCTGCCCTTTCAAATGACATGCCTCGGCTATACCAATCCTTCTGTCAGCGCGACCAATCAACTCTTCAATATTGTTGCTATTCCCAGTGGTGTCTATCGATATTGGAAAGAGGGGCGGATGGTCTGGCCACTCACCTTGATCGTTATTGTCGGTACCTTGCCGGGGGTGCTGATAGGCGCCATAGTGCGCGTGATATATCTGCCGGATCCCCGAAATTTCAAACTTTTTGCCGCAGCGGTTCTTTTGTACCTGGGGGGCAAGATGGTTCTTGGGCTTGTAAAGAAGAACAAACAGGCAGGAACCGTATCCAGCGGTGAACAACGATTTCAGGAAATAATTCGCCAAAGGGCTTTGGGCAAATGGGACAAGAGTAAACAGTCCGTGCAGGTCACGCGTTTCAACCTGAAGCGGCTGGGTTATACTTTTTATGATGACTCCTTTGATGTTTCTGTCTCCGGACTTTTTATGCTCAGCTTTATTGTGGGAATTATCGGGGGGATTTACGGAATTGGTGGGGGAGCAATTTTATCCCCTTTTTTTGTGACCGTATTTAAGCTGCCTGTGTACACTGTTGCCGGGGCAACTCTCATGGCAACTTTCGTTACATCTGTGGCTGGTGTTGTTTTTTACCAATCCCTTTCCTGGTTTTTTCCGAATGTTCCCGTATCTCCAGATTGGATTCTTGGAATTTTGTTTGGAATAGGCGGAATTTTCGGCATGTATCTTGGGGCTCGTTGCCAAAAATTCATCCCGGCAAAAATTATCAAATGGATGCTGGCTGTAATCGTTCTTTTTATAGCCATAAAATATATAATTGAATTTTTTAATTGATTGGTAGTATGGCTTCGCCTTCCCATCTGAAAACAGAGGCGTTTGGACAACAATAGCATGTCAATTTTATGGAGTAAAGGGGCATGCCCGGCGGTGAAAATCAGCTGTAGCCAGCTTGATAACGACCTTTCCGCTGTCTGTATTGCTGTTGTGATGGGCTAAACCTGAATCCGTGAAGGCTTAGGTCAGTATGCTGCGATTCGGTATCAAACCGGTAAATTTCGAGCTACTTAAGTCATCCTGTGCCAGTTTACTCGAAAGCTACAGTAAAAATGCCTCATGTCCTTTGATTTTCTTTGAAGAGCAACCAAATCCTGACCGGCAGGCGCACTCCTCCTGTCATATTGCTCGCAGACCCCACAAAGCCGCGTCAGCGGGCTGGGACAAGTTGACCGTACACCTCCTTGAAAGCTGCAAAACCAGGACAGTGACGGCCAAAGCGCACAAGCAGCCGTCTGCCGCGACTCAGCAGACGGCCCGCCAGGTAGATCAACTCCTGCATCACCGTGCGGATGCGACGGCGTTTGGCTGGATGGCGAATCGGTGAAAACTCGCCCAGCAGCCCCATTTGTCCGATGGCACGCAGGATGTTATACGTCAAGCAACCCAGGGCCATGACCAGCGCATTGGTGGCAAATTTACCACTGGGCAGGCGCTCCAAATCAAGATCGGTCTTGAATTCGCTGTGGAATTGCTCCGAAGTGGCGTGATCCCGATACAGACCAATCACCTCATCGGGAGTCATTTCCAGATTGGTCCACCAGCCTTCCAGGGTGATCTGCGGCATGAGCAATATTTGCCCGTTGCGGTCGCTGCTGCGCTCCGTCACCTGCACGATCCGTTGACAGGGAGAGCTCCGGCCCTTGATCTCCACCGCTTCATCGATCACCAGGAGGCCGACCCGCTTGCCGGGCCGCGGCGTGCTGACCGCGCCTTCGCCAAACACACGCTCGCGCCAGGACAACACATTGCTGCCGCGCGGGTTCCACTTGATGATGAAGCGCACCTGTTCCGTTGCGGCGAGCAGCTTCCGGTTTTCTTCGGCATCGTGGGCCGAATCCAGCCGCACCAGACACTCCTGATTGGTGAGGCTGCGCGCCGCCTTGAGCGTCCGCTGAAGAAAGGGGACAAACTCGTGCTGAGCATGCTGACTGCCGGGCCGCAGTTCAACTTCCAGGCACCAGCCTTCCAGGCCCAGGTACGCGGCGATGGGGGCATAGCCATCGAAATTTTTATAGGTCCGGCTCACGCCTTCCTTGGTGGTGTTCGAATTATCCTGGGGGAACACGTCCACATCCAGGGGAACCAGCCCTTGAGCGCAAGCAGAAATTTTGACGCCAAGCTGTTTGAGCATGGTATGCGCTGCGCGAAAGACGTGTGGAATCAGGCCGGTTGCTCCTGCCGTATCCAGGCGTTGACGCAGGCTTTCGGCTGAGGGCAGGCGGTGAATGGCCAGGGCCTGTCTGAAATAGTCGTCGCCCTGCATGGCGGCAATTGCCTGAAAATCGCTTTTGCCCAGGGACAGTAAGCCCAGGTAACTGCGCAGGATATCGATGTCGCTGATCTGCTCGGTCCCCCGGCTCTGCCGGCTTGCACGCCGGCTCAAGTCGCTGTAGCGGTTGATGCACGCGCCGACCAGGGCCAGGCCGGAGTGGCTGGTGTAGAATTCGTCGCTGCTCTGCTCAAGAATCAATCGTTTCATCTTTTCACCTGCCTGGTGAGTTTTACGGACAGGTGGATATTGCAACTTTTTAACTGAAATTTCAACATGTTAGTTGCATGGGCAAACAACTTTTATTGATGAATGTTCACGGAAACAGGCTAAAATAAGGAAATCTCCTTGAGGCGTACGTCTCAGGGAGATTTTAGGGAGGTAAATGGCGCGCCCGGAGGGATTCGAACCCCCGACTCCCGGCTTCGAAGGCCGATGCTCTATCCAGCTGAGCTACAGGCGCATGCGTGTGCTGATTGCGGCGCGTGGGCACATGTAGACATGTAGGTGTGCGTCAGGCGGACGCCATTTTACACCAACCATCGCAAACGTCAAGTGCGCTCAAAGGGGCTCCTGGGGCAGATCCAGCCCCCGGAGCAACCGGGGCGGGGGAAGCTCGGGCGCACGCAGGGCGGCAAAAAGCTGTTCGGGATCGATATAGGCGGCCAGCCGTTCCCGGTTGTCCTGCAAAACCGGCAGTGCCTTGCTCGCCAGGCTCCGGGCAGGCCCCAGGTATCCATACTCCGCCTTGATGTACACACCGGCGGCCCGAATCATGGCTTGCAGCAGGAGTTTTTCCTGCCCATCTGCCTGCTTCCACGCATGTTCCAAAATCTCATGCACCTCGAAGTGCAGTCCCAGATCCCACAACAGGAACCCTTGCCACAGCACATCGGTCGGCCCCTTGCCAACGGTGGCAAGAAACCGGGCAAACAGCTCCAGTCTTCGTTTGATATAGGCCCGCTGTTCCGGCCCCGGATCGCGGAGAAGAAAGTTGCGGGCAACCTCCTGCGCCGGTTCGACTGTGCCGCTTCGCATGCAGGGGAGCAGTGCTCTTGAAAGCTGGTTGCGGATATCCCGGCTCAACCGGTCCTGAAATGGATCAAAGGGGATTGTGGTCATGGCGTCTCCGGTAAAAGGGAGGGGTGGAAGAACATCCTAGGGCAATCCGTTTCCGGTCGACCTATCCGGTCTGCCCCGGACCGTGACAGATAGGGACGGCCCAGGATGTACTGTTCTGTCCTCATGTCCGTGCATTCCATCGCTCAGATGGTGTCCGGTCCGAGACAATCGGTCGGAAAGCTGTCTGCATCTTCGGAGATAATTCGACCCTTGTGCAGCACCACGACCCTGTCGCAGACCCGGTACACCAGATCCGGATCGTGGCTGATCAGGATTTTGGCCATGGGCAATTTGCGCAGCAAGTGTATCACCAGGTCTGTTTGTTCCGGATCGAGCTCGGCGGTGGGTTCGTCAAGAATCAGGATATCCGTCTCAAGGCTCAGCACGCTGGCCAGCACCAGTCGTTTGCGCTCGCCGTGGCTCAGATGCAGGGGCACCCGGTCGGCATACCCGTCTAACCCCACCAGGTTCAGACAGTTTCGCACCCTTCTGTCGACACTGACCGCATCCAGCCCCAGTTGGCGCGGGCCAAAGGCGACCTCCTCCCGACACGACGAGCAGACAAGTTGGCTGGATGCGTCCTGAAAGACCATGCCGATCCGTCTCCAGACTTGTAACAGGGCCCGATGCTCCATTGCAAGACCATCGAGTCGCACGACACCTTTTCCCCGGAGAATGCCTAGCAGGCACAGGGCGAGTGTGGATTTCCCCGCGCCGTTTTCGCCGATCAGGGCCAGGTTTTCGCCGGGAAACAGATCCAGGTTGATATCCTCAATTCCCGGCGACCCGTCGGGATAACTGAAGGTGTATCCCTGCATGGAGAGCAGGGGCGGACCGGATGGTGGGGTGCGTTGAAACAGCGAACAAGCGGATGCCGGGGTGTCGCCAAAGCGGAAAGAGCGGTAAAGACCATAGTGACGCAGGGTGTCTTCCCGGCGCAGGAGCTGGTCCAGGGGGCCATCGAAGTGGACTTCGCCCTGATCGAGCACCACTGCCCGTTCGCATATGCCTTGAAGAAAACGTACATCGTGTTCAATCACGACCAGGGTGCCGACAAATCCGGACAGGAGAACTTTGCAGCGCTCTGTTTGCGCCGGGTCGAGCCCAGTCGCAGGTTCGTCCAGGAGCAGAGTATCGGGACGCATGGCCAGGATGGCCGCCAAGGCCGCCCGTTTTTTTTGGCCATGGCTGAGGCGGTGGGCCGGTTTGTAGCGGACATGTTCCAGGTCGACGGCTTTCAGGCTGTCTTGTACCCGATGTTCGACCTCTTCCGGCGAACATCCCTGATTGCGCGGGCCAAAGGCGATGTCGTCGTCCAAAGTGGTGCAGAACAGGGCGTCATCCGGATCCTGTGCCAACAACCCGACCTGTTGCCGGAGTGCGGACCAGTCCTCCTGTTTAACCGGTGCACCCCGGTACAGAAAACACCCTTGCTGTGCGGTCAACAACCCAACAAGGTGATGGAGCAGCGTGGTTTTCCCTGCCCCGTTACGGCCGATCAGGGCGATGCGCTCTCCGGGCTGGATTTCGATATCCAGATTGCAAAGACCCGGGGTGCCGTCCGGGTAGGTGAAAGACAACTGCCGCAGGGAGAACAGCGATACTTCCTGCCGCGAAGAGGATTCCGGTAGAATCGGCACACAGGGCATGGCGCTGTGCCGCCTACCAGGGCCGGACGATCCGGTCGCAGAGAACCAGGAGCAGAACCGGAAGCAGGAAGAACGCGCCTTTCCAGCCATCGACAGCGCGCAGGGGAGCGAGATCGGTTGCCGGTAGTTTTCCTTGGTATCCCCGGCAGAGCATGGCCTCGTGAATGCGTTGTGTCCTTTCAAAGGCGCGGATACAGAGGATGCCCACACAGGAGCCGGCAATGCGCATGGTCGCAAGATTGGTGCGGGGCTGAAAGCCGCGTAGCTGCATCGCCCGATGGATTTGTCTGCCTTCATCAATAAAAACGAAGAGATAGCGATGACAGAGTAAAATCATCTGCATCAGGGAAGGCGGCACGCCAAGGGCGGTGAAGCCCTGCATGGTGCGGCTTAAGGGGGCTGTGGCCAGCATCGGGTCCACCATCAGGGCGATGGCCGCGGACTTGAAGAGAATGGTCAGGGCGAGCTGAAGTCCCTGAACCCGCACCGTGGGCAATGCGGGCGAAACCAGGATCAGGGCTGTGTCGCCGGGCAAGAGTGGGGCGGTAACGGGAAGAATGATGAGCAAAATTCCGAGCAAACCGGTCAGCGCGGCCAGACGATTTAAGGGACGATGCCAGGAAATTCGTGCCAGTCGAACCAGAAGCAGGGCACAGAGCAGGGCTATGATCGAACAGGTGGTGCTGCGCAGTCCGGCAATCAGAAAACAGCAGCCCAGCAGCACACCGATCTTCATGCCCGGATGCCAGGTATGCAGCGGGCTGAGGCCGTCCCCCTCATGGGTATCGGGATCGATGGTGGGAACGGACCAGTCCGGAAGCAGTCCCTGTACAGCGGCGGGCCGGTGCTTCCAGTGTCGTATTGCCCAGAGTGCCGACAGCGCCAGCGGGGCAAGGAGTCCGCAAACCAGCAGGAGACTTGGCCCCCAGGAAAGGGTTATCAGGCAGGGGGCGGTTTCGTTCACGGCGCCTTTGTTTCGGGTTTGGTGAACGGGTTGTTCAGCAGTTCCGGTTTGACCCGATGTAAAAAGGCGATGGCACTGCCGGTGACCAACCCTTCGATAACCATAACCGGGACATGGGCCGCCAGTGCAAGTTTGGCCACGGTGTGGAAGGCCTCGCCGGAAAGCATCAGGAAAAACGCGAGGAAGATGGCCGCCATCAGGACGCCCAGCGCGCCGACCAATGTACCGGCCACGGTGCGGCTGGTTCGGGTGTGCCCCTGGAATCGTTGGAACAACCAGCCGCACAATAGCGCCGGAAGCCCCATCATCAGGCTGTTGGCGCCCAGCGCGGTCAGCCCGCCGAACTGAAAGAGCATGGACTGGAGAAACAGGCCGATAACGATGGAGAGAAAGGCCGAACGTCCGAGCAGGGCGCCGACCAGCCCCGGCAGGAGCAGGTGGACACTGGTCGGCCCTAGGGGAAGATGGATCAGGGAGGCAACAAAGAATCCGGAGGTGACCACCGCGAGCTGGGGCATGGTGCGGGCATCCAGCCTGCGCAGGCTGAAGGCCAGCCCCGCTGCGGTCAGGGCATATCCGCTCAGACTTACGGACAGGGGCAGGATACCGTCGGCAATATGCATGGTGCTCCTGTTATCCTTGCCGTCGCCAACCAGAGGCCAGAGCGCCGGCTCCGAACAGACCGAAAATAAAGCCGATTCCGGCAATGATTTCACGGATGTCCGTTTTGTCGAGTTGCTGGTTGAGCAGGGCGAGTTCCCTCTTGATCTGGCGCAGTTCCCGATTCTGTTCACTCAGTGTGCGGGCCAGGGCTACGGGATTGGTATCCGGTGGTGGGGCGGCGGCAGTTCCCGATTCGACCGATTCTACCGAAAACGCCGAGCCCGGTAGGGGACCGTGGAACACGCACATGACCAGTCCCAGCGCGATCAGAAAACGGGTGGCGCGCATGGCCTACAGGTCCTCCTGTTTCAGGATAAATTGGGTCTTGTGGCCCATGGAGGCGTCGAGAATAATGGTCAGATCGCCGCTCTGCGCCGGAACGGGAAAACTGAAGAGTCCCTGGCTATCGGTTGTACCGGTGAGGACCAGGGCATCCTTGGCGTCTCGAACCTGAATCTGTCCGTCCTGCACCTTTCGCCCATCGGCAAAATAACTTTCCGTGTACACAATCCCCTTTTCAGCATAGGCAAAAAGATTGACCTTGTGCGCCCAGGCGGGCCCGGCCGTGATTGCGCTCAGGCCCATGGCCAGCAGCAGGGTCAAAATCGCAAGTCGCCGGTTTCGCGCGATGCGTTTTTGCATACATCCTCCATTCACGGCATGGCCGTGGTCTGTACCCAGTACACTGCGCCCAACTCAATCGGGCGCTCGACACCGTCTTTTTTGATGGTGCGCTCCGCTGTGGTCAGCGCGGCGAATCCCCACCAGCCTGCCCGGGGCATGGCGTAGGAAAACACCCCGTTGGCATCGGTTTTGACCATCTGGGTGATAAAGGGATCGCTGGGCGGCTGCACTGTTTTGCCTCCGGGGCTGGAGCTGTTGAGGTATTCCACCTCAACCTCGGTATGGGCGGCTGGCTTGCCGTTGACCAGCACCTGTCCGGTGAACAGGTTACCGGCCCACAGTCCATAGGGACGGGTCAGGGGGACAATCTCCGTTTCCAGACCGATGGGGCTGTCCCACCCCTCCTCCAATCCCAGGGCATTGACGCATACCTTGGTGTAGTGGACGATGAAGGTGTTTTCGGCTGGTTCCCAATAGGGCGCGGGCTCCACATAAAAGGTGTAGTCGCCGGGTCGCTTGATTGTGTAGCTGGTTTGCCACGAGCGCAGATCCTGTTGTTCCAGTCCCTTGGTGGAGACAGGTTGCAGGGTGGACAGCAGGTCGCTCTGTGTCTCGTTGTGGAACACACCGAAACGTTTGGGTTTTTCCATGTTCATCCCGTGCCCTTCCATGGGGTGCAGGAACTGGACGGCGAGCGTGATTGTCCGGTCGTCCTGCTGGGCGACGATATTGGTGGAGGGAATAATTGCGCCGAAATGGGCCAGGCTTGCGCTCGGCATGAGCATTATCCCAAAAAGAATACCGGTTGCGGCACACGACAGGGATGTGAAATTCGGAGAATGCATGGGTGCCTCCAAGGTTGAAGTGGATTGAAGGGATATGCGAGTATGTTGGCTCAAGGTAACACCATTAAAAAAAATATAATATTAAAAACTGCAACAGTTGTCCTCACTTTCCGGCAAGAGGAAAAACCTGTTTTCGGATGCGCTCGGTGATTCCCGCTGGTTGTGTCGTTATCGTTGCAGAGTGAAGACCACCGGCACCACCAGGCGGGTGCGCGCCGGTGGGGGAGGGAAGGGGCTGATCCGTTGGATCGTGCTGATGACGGCCTTGTCCAGAATCGGATGGCCGGAGCTGGAGACAATGGTCGGCTGTTCCACCCGACCGTCGGGCAGAAGGACAAAGGCAACCACAGTGGTTCCGGTTAACCCCATTTTACGGGCAACGGCCGGGAAGCGCAGGTTGTCGAGGATGCGTTGGCGAACAGCGTTGAAATCGTATCCTGCGCCTGCGTTTCGGCCTCCACCAGCTTTCGCGCCGTTCCCGCCGGTGCGGTCTGTGCCGACACCGCCACCTGTGGATGTGGAGCCGGTGGCGCCGGAGAGAGCTCCCGAACCGGTTGGTGTTTCCTGGTTCCCTTCGGAGGTGGTCGGGCCGGAAGATACTGGTTTTCGGGATGGTGTTTGCGGAAGGGTTTGGGGGAGCTCGGACTTTTTGGGATTTTTGGGGGGCGGATTCAGGGCGACGGGCCGGGAAACTTTCCTGGCCGGCTGTTTTGCCGCAGGTTGTCTTGTCGCAGCGACCGGTTTTTTCGGAGGCCTCTTCGCCTGTTGGGGTGGAGCTGCTTTTGGAGCGGCCGGAACAGAGGACTGCCCGGTCGGTCTGGTTCCCGTCCCCTCACCCGGTTTTCCGGGATGGTCATCGACAAGCTCAAGGGAGATGTTGAGCACTGGGGGAAGCGGTTTGGGCGGATAATCCATCCGGTTCACGAGCAGGCTGGCTGCGAGCAACACCGTACCGTGCAGCACCAAGGAGAAGAGAAACGGCCCGGCCCGGAGGCGGCCGGCGGTTCTTTGCCCGCCTTCTCCGGAATGCGCCTGACCGGTAAGCGGCCGGTGAGGGCTCGGCGCGGATTGCGTGGAAGACGGGGCGCTGTCGGCAGGGCCGCGGTGCTGAAGCGGGGCCGAGTCGCGGTTGGGGACGAAGCAAGTATCGGTGTGCGGGAAGGGCCGCATGGGGCGCTCACCTTCCGGATACGGCGGGCACGCAGACTCGTTTGTTTCCGTTCGCGCCGGGAATGGTCGCAACATCCACCTCGACCCGGTAGAGATCGCGCAGGCTGTTGCGGGTAATTACGTCTGCGGGCGCGCCGTCGGCGACAACCCTGCCGTGATTGAGCAAAACGACCCGATCGGCGGTCATCAGGGCGTGATCGGGGAAATGGGTGGTCATGATGAAGGTGAGCCCGTCCTGGGCCAGCCGGTTGATATCGGCCAGAAGCCGCATCTGGTTGCCGTAGTCCAGGCCGTTGACCGGTTCGTCCATGATGAAGACCCCTGCTCCCTGGGCGATCGAGCGGGCAATAAGGGTCAACTGTCGTTCGCCGCCGCTGATTTCGGTGTAGGCCTGATCCTTGAGATGCAGGATGTTGAGGCGGTGCATGGCCGCCGCTGCAATCTCCCTGTCCCGGCGGGAATAGTTGGAAAACAGGCCGTGGTAGGGCATGCGGCCCATCAGCACCACGTCTTCCACGGTGTAGGCGAAGGCCTCGCGGTGCACCTGCGGCACATAGGCGATGCGCTTGGCCAGCGCGCCGCGGGGATAGTCCCGAAGCGGTCGGCCCTCAAAAAGCACCTGCCCCTGTTGCGGGGCCAGCAGGCCGATCAGGTTTTTCAGCAGTGTGGTTTTGCCGCTGCCGTTGGGCCCCAGCAGGGACACCACCTCGCCGTTGCGGAAATCCAGACTGACATTGCTCAGGATGGCGCGGTTGTGATAGGAAAAACTGATTTTGACGGCTTGAAGTAAAGGATTCATCGCCACCCCTTGCGGGCGTTTTTCAGCACCGGAACGAAAAAGGGAATCCCGATCAGGGAGGTGAGAATGCCGGTCGGAATCTCGAAGGTGAAGAGCAGCCGGGCAACATTGTCCACCGCCAGCAGGTAGATGGCTCCGATGAGAGCGGTTGTGGGAAGCAGAATCCGGTTGTCCGGACCGATCAGCATCCGGCAGATATGGGGGATGATCAACCCCACCCAGCCGATGATACCGCCGATGACCACGGTAAGCGCGCTGATCAGGGTGGCGGTGAGAATCACCGTGCACCGTACCCGGCGAACATGAATGCCCAGGGCTTTGGCCTCTTCTTCTCCCATGCTCATCACGTTGAGACGGCCGCCGTTGATGATCAGAATCAGGATGCCCACCACCATGGGCAGGCCGACCAGACCGATGGTGCGGACATCGGCGGCCGAGAGGTTGCCCATCAGCCAGTAGACGATGGCGGGCAGCTGGTTGGCAGGATCGGCCGCATATTTGACAATGGAGAGCGCTGCCGTGAAAAAAGCGCCGCTGATGATGCCCCCCAGCACCAGCATCAGGATCGAGGCTCCCGGAAAGGTGCGGGCAATGACCATGGCCACGCCGACCGCGACCACGCCGAAAAACAGGGTGCTGCATTGAACGGCAAACCAGCTTGAAAACACCAGCATGCCCAGGGCCGCGCCGAAGGAGGCCCCTGCCAGCACGCCCAGCAACCCCGGAGAGACCAGGGGGTTGATGAACAGCGCCTGAAACGAGGCGCCCGAGACGGACAGCGCCGACCCGATGAGCATGGCGGCAAGGATGCGCGGCAGGCGGATGTCGATGAGCACCGTGTGCAGCAGGGCGCTTTGCTCCGGGGCAAGCGTACCGAGTCCGAACAGCTTCCAGCCGATGAAGGTGAGGATGTCGCCAAGCGGCACCCGATATTTCCCCAGGTAGAGCGAAAGCAGAACCAGAAGCGCCAGCAGCACCACCGACAAAGGCAGCATCAGCCGTTTCATGGAGCAAGCACTGCCTCGGCCTGTTCCCTGTTGAGATCTACGCCCAGAAACAGGGCGTAGAATTTTTGCGTCTCAGCCACCATGTCCACCGGATAGCGATCCGGATGGAGCAGGTGCAGCAGCCACTTGATGCCCAAAAGCCGCATGAACGAGGGCGGCCGGTCGAACCAGTTGAAGGGCTCGTAGGGAATCAGATGAACCCGACCCTGCCGGACCGCCCGCAGGTTCTTCCAGCGCGGGTCGGTGAACACCGTCTTGTAAAAGCTCGGCTCCTTGACCAGAATGACCTCCGGGTCGTACAGCAGGAGCTGTTCCATGGAGATCTTTTCCATGCCGTAGTGGTCGAGTTCCGCGCTGTCATGCACATTGACCCCGCCTGCCAGGGGGATCAGTTCGGCATGGACCGAGTTTGCCCGTTCAGTGCTCAGGCCGTCGGTGCCTTCGGCATAGTACACTCGCACTTTCTCGGCCTCGGGAATGGCGTCGACAATGCGCCGGGCCTCGTCCACGCTGTTTTGGCCGTAGCGGCTCAGGGTTATGCCACGTTCTTCCCGGCCGAGCAGGTCGGCGGTGAAGCGCAGGGCCTTGGGGTACTCGCTCACCGAATCCATCCGCACCGCCACCACCGGGAAGGGAAGGGCGGCCATGGAGTCCAGAAACTGCTGGTTGACCGCGTCCGACTTCCAGGGCCAGTACAGAATCAAATCCGGCTTGACCTGCAACAGCACCTCCCGGTTGAGGGTGCGGCCCTGCCCGGCCATGCCGCCGATCACCGGCAGCCGGTGGTAGCCGGGAACGGTGTAGCGTTTTTCACTGTTCCAGAGAGGAAAATTGAGTCCAGCCAACAGGTTGGGATCGATGGCATAGATCAGGTAGGTGCCGGGAGGCGACACCGCCACCACCTTGGTGATGGTCTCGGGAACGGTGACGGTGCGTCCGCTCATGTCAATGATTTCCCGGGCCTGAGCCGGCAGGGCGAGCACAAGAAGCAGGAGCATCGTCCCGAGCATTGCCCGGTCGACCCGGTCGAAGATGCGGCGGAGCCGGTGGTGTTGCATGGCGTACCTCATGGGGGAATCACCCTGCCGCCGTGGAGGATGACGGCGACAGGGGAGCGTTTCGGTGGGCCCGTTTAGAACTGATAGCGGGCGGTGAGCAGGAAGTTGCGTCCTTCTTCCGGGTATCCGTCTGAAAGTTCGTAGTTTTTATCAAGCAGGTTGCGTCCGGCCACAGAAAAATCCCACTGCGGAGTCAACTGATAGCCGACCTTGAGGTTGATCAGCGTGTGGTCGCCTGTCTCGACATATCCGGGACTGTTGTCGGACGGAGAAGACGAGCGGCGGCTTGCGTATTCGATGCTGGGAATGATGTGCAGGGGCTCCAGGGGCGTCCATTTGCCGTACAGAAAAATTTTGTGGCGCGGGATGCCGATAAGCCGGCTGCCGGGCCGGTCGGGATTTTCGATTTCGGTGTCGAGGTAGGTGTAGTTGCCGCCCAGTTCCAGGGTATCGGTCGCCAGGGCGGAAAACGCCAGCTCCACGCCCTGGAAGGTTGACTCGCCCACATTCCGGTTTTGGTTGTACCACTTGCCCTCGTACCAGACGGCGACCGGCTGGATAGCGTCGTCGATGGTGTTGTGGAAGAGGTTGACCTCCACATGCAGCCGGGAGAACAGGGTGTCGGCAATACCGAACTCCAGGTTGAGCGCGCGTTCCGGATCGAGCCCCGGATTGGAGAGCGCGCCGCCGAAGCGGGAGCTGAACCGCTCGAACATGGTGGGGAACCGGGTGCGGTGCGATGCGCTTAGGTGGGCCTTGCCCTGCTCCCGGTAGCGGTAGATCAGGCCGCCCTGGTAATTGGTGGCGGAGTTATCCGACGTGGGCTGATGAAAGAAACCATCCTTGTTCGAGTACTCTTCGGCGGTAATGGTGCGGCGTTCGTCCTGACTGATACCGGCGATCAGGTCCAGTTTGGGGGTCAGGTGGAAGGTGTCTTCCAGGGCAACCGAGTATATTTCTTCTTCGGTGTCCTGTTTGGGTTCGGTGAACCGGGTTTTATGGGTGTACTGCCACTCGGTGTGGTTGTCGCGACGGTAGTGCAGGGCGCCCTTGAGGGTGTGGCGCTCGAAGTGGGTGGTGCCCAGTTCCACGGAAGCCCCGTAGGCGTTGTCGTCGTAGTGGCTCGTCCAGTTCGGTTTGCTCAGTTCAAGATCGGTATAGGCGGTGAGGTCGTTTTTGAACTCGTTGTAATAGATCTTGGTCTTCAGGTAGCTGGAGTTGCCCAGTTGGGTATGCCCCAATCCGTAGATACTGACGACGTCCCATTTGGGCCAGTCCCAGAGGCTGATGGTGGACTCGCCGGTCACCGAGCCGATGCCGTGCTTTTCCCCGGCCTGTTTCATGAAGTTGAGCGAATACTCGTCGGTACTGTTGGGGGTGAAGCCCACCTTCATGTTGGTGCGCCAGTCCTTCTTGTCGGTGTGGTCGCGGTTGCCGCCGTCCTCGGCCTTGGTGCGCTCGAAATCGTCGGACATCCGCCAGTGGTTGATATTCCGCTCCTCCAGGCTGACCTGATAGTAGAACTTTTCCAGACGACCGCCGACATTGCCGTACACGGTGTTGCCGCTGTACCTGCCGTCGTTGCCCAGAGACATCGTATCCCGAAGTTCAGCCTCAAACGGTTTGACCGGTTTGCGGGTCACCAGGTTGATGGTGCCGCCCATCCCGTCCGGCCCGTTGAGCACCGAAACGTAGCCCTTGGAGACTTGAATCTCGGAGAGATCCGGGGTCAGGAAGCGGTCGAAGTCGATCCGGTTGTCCGCCGGAAGATACAGGCGGATGCCGTCCATGGTGAGCGGCACCTGCCAGCGGTTGAACCCGCGCAGCGACAGGACCGATTCGTTCCGGTTGCCGCTGCCGCTGGTCATGGCAATGCCGGGAACGAGGTTGAGCGCCTCCGGCAGACCGTCCCGGCTGAAATCGTAGAGCTCTTCCCTGCTGAGGCTGGAATAGCCGAGGGGGGATTCGCCTTCCCGCTGCCCGGTGACCGTGATCTGGCCCAGGGTGAAGACGTCGGTACCGGTGACTGATCCGGCATCGGTTCCCGAATCGGCCAGGGCCGGGGCGCTGCCGGCGGCAATCAGGGCGCAGGCGGCCAGCCAGATTGTTTTCCTTTGTTTTTTCAACATATGGCTCTCCTTGGTGAGGCTGGTGGTCGTCCGGTCAAACCATCGGGGCGGTCGTGCCGTGTTGCCGCGTCCGCATGGGTCCGCTGGGTCGACAGGGAAAAAATCTGGTGCCTAGGCGGGGCAACCGGGGTGTGGTGTGCGTGGGGCCGCATAGTGGTGATGGTGGCCCGGTTGATCGGCGGGAAGCTCAGGCAGGCCGGGGCGGGGGACATGGCTCTTTCTCCCAGGAGATGACCGCCCAGCGGACGATGTGCTGGTACGACAGGGTCCAGCCTTCTTTGGCGCGGATCAGGTGGTGCTTGAGATAGGCGCGCAAACCGGCCCGCTCTTCGTCGGTAAGTTCGTTAAACATCCACTGAAATCGCTCCAGCGCGTCTTCGACGTCCCGGTACGGCTTGTCGGTGGGGTCGCCGTGCACAAAACGAACCTCGGCGTGAATGCCCATCTGGTACAGCAGGTTGTAGACGTAGATATAATCCGGGCCCCGGTCGAGTTCGCGCCCCGCTGCCTCGAAAAGGCGGCGGTCAAAGGGCCCGTCCCCCACCAGCGAGGAGATGTACACCCGGAAATTCGCCTTGTCGGCCAGCTTCAGCAGGGCCGCGCGCAGATCGTGAACCACCAGGGAACGCGAGGCAATGGCCACGTCGTGTTTGCCTATGCCCGCCTGGTCCCAGTCGTCTTCCCAGCCGACGACCTCGGTATGGATGTTGTCCAGTCCGCGGTCGCTACAGGCCTCGCGCAGCAGGGCGATCATGTTTTCGGAAAAATCGATGGCAGTGATCCGCCGCACCAGGGGAGACAGGGGCAGCGCCAGGGTGCCCGCTCCGCAGCCGACATCGAGCACGCTCCAATCCGGCTGCGGTTGCATCAGGTGAAGGAACTCCCTGGCATACCCGTTTTTGCGGGAATGCTGGGCAAACGAGGCGGCCCGGCGGTTCCAGTGCGCCTTGTCGCTGCGATCCCAGCGTTTTTTCCTGAGCGCCTCCTGCCAGAGGAGATTCCAGTCGCCGACAGGCGGCCCGTTTTCAGCAGGCGGTTTACTTGTCATCGGACACGGTTCCTTGCAAAAAGAGATGCCAAAGGAAGAGGTCGGCCCGGTGGCCTGGACTCGGGAGAGAGGTGGGAGTTTTCATTGTGTTTTTATAAAGATAACAAGGGGCAAAAAAATATCCCCGCGCAATCATGAGGCAATCATGATGATTTCAATGGTCTGCAATCGCCTAACATGGCGCGGGCCGGTCAGGTAATCGCGCGTCGAGATCAGATCCACTCCCGGCGGGTCCGTATGGACCGGTTGTCCGTCCTGCTCAAGGACAATCAGAATGCCCTCGCCGTTGGCGGAGTTGAATATTTCCTGCCAGGAAAAGACGGTCTTGTAGCCATCGTCCGAGGCGGCGACCACATACATCTTCTTGGTGTCGTTGTGTTCCCGGACAATCACCTCGACCCGGTTGATCAGATCGGTCAGCAGCAGGCCCCGCAACCGGCCGGTTGTGCCCAGGGGCTCGCCGCTGCCGCAGATTACGGGAACGGGGTCCAGGTCCAGCAGGTCCATGGCGTACAGGGATGAAAGCGGAAAGGAGGTGGGGCGGCTGACTCTGCCGGTCACCAGGAGAGAAAAGGGCGGTGTGGGCGCTTCCGGCGCGGTTTTGGGGGATGGCATAGAAAAACCTGGCTCCTCGACGTTTCAAGTGGATTTCAGGACAAAGCTTATGGATGACAGAGACAAGAAGCAGGGATGGCAGGCACCCCATTCAGGCCGAAGCCCCATCCGCATCTTGCCGAATCATCGATTCTTTCTGAGTGCAAGATTTCTTCTTTCGCTCCGTGCGGCCAGCGAGATAACAGCGTCCCGGGAGGCCCATCACGCCTGCTGATGCAAGCAACTGTTTGATTTTGTGTGGATTTGATTTTAAGGATCAAATCCACACAAAATGACGAAGAGCCAAAAACCTTCGGTGTGTATCCGTTGCTGACGGTCGCGTTCACCGGTACGGCGATTTTCGCTGTATACATAAAAAGATATTGCCGGTCAAGAAGAGAAGCAAAACGGTGCGCGCTGCGCCGAAGTGGGCGTCTGCCGGGCGTGTTGAGCCGCTCGTGTGGCAGTCAGACCCAGCCTCTGGTCCGGCACAGGAATCCTCTCCCTTTGCCCCACGAAGAGGGCGGGCATCTCTTGGATTTTCCCTTGTCTGTTGCCGACAGATCCCGGTTTGGGGATTGGGAGGCCGATCTTGTCTACGCCTCCAAAGGCAAGGCGGCATTGGTGAGTTGTAACGAGCGCAAAAGCCGTTTTCTGGTGTTGGCCAAGGTAGCGAGCAGGACACGCTGCCCTCAAGGAGGCGCTTGTTCCCCGCCTGTGTGCGATTCCATCGGCCCTGCGGCAGACGTTGGCTTGACAACGGTTCGGAGATGGCCCGGTTCAAAGAGCTGGAGTCGGCAACCGGCATGTGCACGTACTTTTGCACTCCACGTTCGCCGTGGCAGCGTGGCACGAACGAGAACGGCAATGGCCTGTTGCGGCAATATTTTCCAAGGGGAATCAGCTTCCACAAGATCACGAAAGAGATGCTCGTAAAAGCAGCAAAGCGGCTGAATAACCGGCCTCGAAAATGCTTAA
Source organism: Desulfobulbus sp. (assembly GCA_050952385.1). Lineage (GTDB taxonomy): Bacteria > Desulfobacterota > Desulfobulbia > Desulfobulbales > Desulfobulbaceae > Desulfobulbus. The sequence goes on from JBMNKV010000001.1 coordinate 1,774,567, forward strand.
ACTACCAGGCCCCGGCTGAAGTTTTTAACCATGCTCTGCGTGGTGCACTTGCAATTTGAATTCACCCTCGCGTCCCCGAAAAATGCGTCCTCCGATCCAATGTATGCTTCCCCTTCGACGCTCCCACTTTCAACTCAGATTCCACCTCCATCATCCGATTCGTTAACCACTGAAGCATCGAATATAATGGGTTCGGATCGCCTATAAAATGAAGTGGTAATTTCTTGTAGGTCGCGCTATCATTAACTTCGCTCATCGTTCTGTCTCCTTCCTTATAGTGTTATAGTGTTGTCGAGCAACACCATCTTAGAACTCAAGTTTCGGGGTTGGTACTAGCAAGCGCGATTTGATAGCCAACCTCTTGAAATACTATCATTTTAACGTGAAAAGCCTTTTGCTTTCCGATACATTTGGATTTACGAAAATACCTAATGATATCAAAAAGAAAAGGCTCAAATGGACCATACTCGAAACTACCAGGAGCAACAAGAGGCAAAACGACTGCAGAACCGGATTTCTTCCTTTCTGGAAGATTTCAAGGTTGGCACCCTGCTGAGTGGCAGCGGCATCCGTAAAGTGCGTGGGGCAAAACCTCTGGTAGTCTTCGCGACTATTTTTTCTTTGCCGTTTTGCGGGGTCAATTTTTCTCGTGGAATCGTCAACAATCCCGGGTTGCAATTCCGCAAGGATGCCGCTTACGAGTTCTTGAAAAATCCACGGTATAACTGGCGGAAATTTTTGTTGAGCCTGGTGACGGTGGTGGTGCGGTTCATGGACGTGCTGACCGACGAACAGCGTGAGAAGGTGTTGATCATCGATGACAGCACCTATGACCGATCCCGATCCAAAGTGGTTGAACTCCTCGCCTGGGTACACGATCATAACGCCAATCGAAGCCTGAAAGGATTCAAACTCATGACCTTGGGCTGGTCGGATGGAGTCAGCTTCCTGCCGCTTGACTTCATCCTCTGTTCCGCATCCAGGGCGAGCAAGCGGTTGCAGGGCATCAGAAAAGAGCTGGATAAGCGTTGCTGCGGCTACAAACGCAGAATGGAGGCCATGGACAAATCCACCGAGCATCTGGAATCCATGGTGAAACGGGTGCTGTCGCGGGGGATTCGAGCCGACTACCTCCTGATGGACAGCTGGTTTGCCTTTCCCTCCCTCCTCGCCACCTTGGGCGAACATCTGCCTGTACTCTGCATGGGCAAGGATATGCCAAATATCTTTTACCGGTATCAAGGACAATGGCTGCGACTGGGACGACTCTTCGCCAAGCTGAAGAAGCGGCGCGGTAAGGCCAGGATTCTGGCCAGCGTGGTAGTGGAAACCAAAAAGGAACAAAAGGTCAAAATTGTGTTTGTCCGCCACCGTCACCAACGTAAGTGGTTGGCCATCCTCTCGACCAAAATTGATCTTGCAGACGAGGAGATCATCCGCATCTACGGCAAACGGTGGGACATTGAGGTGTTCTTCAAAATGTTGAAGCACTATCTCAACCTGGAGAGGGAGACACAGTTGCGTGATTTTGACGGTATCATAGGCCATATCACCGTTACCATGAGCCGTTATGTTTTCCTTGCTTTTGAGCAACGCTGTCATGATGATCCCCGTACTCTTGGCACGCTCTTTTACGCCTGTAGCGAAGAACAACGGGATCTGAGTCTCGCTGAGGCTATGGAGCGGCTACTCAGCCTGGCATTGGACAAGGTCAGGTCAGCAGGCATTATCGCCGAAAATGCAATCGTTGCCATTGTTGATGCAGTCATGGGTTTTGCCATTGATATGCTGAAATCTGGAAGGAGAGTTGCCTGCATTACAAACCTAACAACGGGGAGTTAGGACAACTCAGAAACTTGAGTTAGAAGATATCGATGGCCGCCTACAAGAAACCAAATTGCAAACTCTATTTTACACACCCCGCATCCAAAATGTTTTTAAGAAGTTAAATATTTTTTCTCAAATTTGTCCTTGTCTGTGATATAGGGAACTCGTGGATGTTAAAAGAGATAGGGACTAAAAAGTCATGCTTTTTGAGGTGAACGACGTGTGCACTGTGCAGACTGTAACAATTGACAAATTGTCTATTAAAAGATCATTTCAAAAATATGAATCTACCTGTTTCTGGAAGGCACTCAAAGAAATGCAGGGATCGAGGGACGATTTTGTTTCAAGTATCTCGAGCGCGTTTGCTACAATTCATAACCAAGATACCATTAGTTTAAATAAAACCTTAGATAGTTTTTTTAATAACCCGGAAAAATACTATAATGATCAGCCTGTTCAATGGTATTGGGGTGAGTTTTATCGGTCTATATTGGATGATTACGAAGAAAATAATAATAAGACGTTCTGGATTCGAATTAAAGCATGTTGTGACTATTATTTCTACACGTTGGAGGGAAAATTAGATGGTGAAAAAAATGGGGCATATCAGAAACAACTTCTCCATGAGCCGTTTTTCCGAAGAGCAACTCCACCAGTTAATAAAGGCGATAATGCCGAAGAGGATATTCGAGGAATAGCTGATACCCTTTTCTTTCTTGCGCCAATACTAAAAAGCATGCGAGGGGAAAATAATGAAAATATTGTGGATACACTGAGATGGTTTGATCTTTATATAGAGGTGACAGTAAACAGCTGGGATGAAGGACGAAAAGAACTTAAGTTAAAAATTAAGCCATATATAGAACATACAAAGCATATTATTTTGCCACCTGCAAATGAAAATGTTCTTGTTGTAAGCCCATCTGTACGTCATGCAGTTGAGAGACTTGCTGATGTTTGGCTCAATAAATCGGCAAAAGCTGTTTTGATATCTGCTGCACCAGGTTCCGGCAAAGAAGTTCTACAGAAATTATTGGCCAGTGCGTTACGTTTAAATTCAGAACAGATTTTAGAACTCTCCGCGGCGGAATTAGGCACATATAAGGCGTTGTCGGCAGAACTTTACGAGCATGCAAAAGATAAAAAAGATAAGAAAAAAAATAAGAAAGAAGATGAGAAAGAAGATGAGAAAGAAGATGAGAAAGATCCGTTGTTAATGCTCTTTCTTGACGAAGTTCATCATGACGCAGCCTTAGATTTGCGAGCTGGACTACTTCGCATAATGGAGACAGGCATAAAGAATCTTGTTCTCAAAAACAAAGATGACCCAGTTGGAATGTCCCTGCCGTACGAACGCATCCTGTACGTCTTAGCCGCTAGCAAACCGGTTGAAGAGTTAAGAATGAAGCAACCACCCGACCTCTGGACCCGGATTGACCACACAGTTATTCAGCAGCACCCATTACTTTTGGATAATGGTGAGGGAAATCGTAAAGAAGCAGTCATGGACTACTTTTTTTGTTTCTGGAAGGGGAGTTGTAGAACAAAAAAATTGTTTCCGGATACTGACCAGGAAAATATTTCATGCAGGGTTGAGCAATCTAAAAATTTAATTGATTGTGAAAAATTTATTGATAAGATTTCAATACGTTTTGCTGAGCAAGTGGGATCTCCTCTAATTCCTTTGATAAGTATGCGCATATTGCGCAATATTATTCTTAGGCTCAAAAGTAAAACTGAATACTATTTGCGTACCCACCCGAACCTCATAGAGGTGGACAATGTAATCGAAAAAATTGGGCCAGAGTTTGATCGATGGATTTTTGAAATTTTTAACGAATTAGCTCCTCAGTTAAACCAGGATGGCATGTTTTAATAGTTACATTTAACATTAATGAGAGAGATGATATTATGCGTGCATTATTTGTAGTACATATAGGGGAAACTGTTGGTCATCTTGTGCGGGCTCTTGCTATAGCTGATGAACTTTACCTGCGAGGTGTAGATATTGAAATAGCCTGTTCAGATTCTGGAAAATGGCTCTTAGAGTCGTGGCCTGTAAAGTATAAACATTATTCTATTGTCTGGCCCTTCTCGCACAATAGTATGACAAGTGGCATACCCTCTGAATCAATGTGCGACAGCGTATCAACGGTCAACGAGCAAGTCATTCAAGTATTAAAGAAAGAGCAGCCCGAAGTAGTCATTGGATGTCCTGGTATATTTTCCGTACAGGCTTCTCGTAGCTTGGGCATTAAACACATATCCATTCTTCATGGGCCGTACTTAGCTCCAGTCATTACACTGGATAATCAATCTCCAATTGAGTCAAGCGTATTATCATTTACTAAAAGTTGCTTTGATAATTGCGTTAACCATATTTATAAATACTTATCTCAATCGCTAAAATTGGTGTGCCTTACGTATGATGAATACCTAAGATCTGAGACCATTTTTATTCCTCAACTATTTCTGCCATTACCCCGATTCCCTAATTTTAACGTAGTTCCGTTCATTCGAGCTTCATTTGGTCCACCCGTAGAGGGTGATGGAATAGATTTGAAAAATGCATGCTATATTACTTTTGGTTCTGGAAACCCATGCAACATTGAGCCAATTGTGCGGATAACTGAAGCAATATTCTCGAGTGTCATTGTTAGCTGTGGCTTCACAGGTTTACGACCCAGTAAACCAACAACAGTATGTCAGTCGTTTATTGCCAGCTCAAGTCTCGCAGGACAAGTATCCGCAGTGATAAACCATGGCGGGATCGGGACGGTCGGCACTTTTGCTGAATTCGGTACGCCCCAGTTAATTATTCCGACTGAAGTTGATCAAGCTTGTATGGCAGTACATGCTGGCCGCGCGGGTATCGCTCGGACCCTCGGCCTGAATGAATGGGCTAGAAATCCTGCTTTAGGAAGAAGGTTGCTAGATATCCCAGAACAAGAAATAATTAAGGCGGTAGAACAGTTATCAGAAACCCCGAAAGGAAATTGCATAGATGCATCTGGAGCTAGCTGTATTTCTGATGCTATAGTAAATAAATTATATGAGACGGTAGATTCTCATTGCAAATGCACCACCGTGGAGGCGTAAAAAGTTAAAAGGACACGGCGGCATTCTGGTAGAGTTGGAAGCGTCAACACCCAACCATCCAGAAGGAGTCCGCCATGTCCCACAGCCACCTTATACTGGAAGAACGCATTGTTATCGAACTGTTTGTGCATAGGAGCATGAGTTGCCGGGAAATTGAGGTGGGCTGGAAAAATGGACACCAAATTTTTGCAAATTTATAAGGGAACAAAATGGAGGTGTCATTGATGAAGAAAATCCCATATGGCCGATACACCAAAGAATTCCGGGAAGAGGCCGCCCGCATGGTCCTCGAGGACGGGCAATCGGCAGGTGAGGTTTCCGCCCGACTGTCCCTGCCAAAGTCCACCCTTGAGAACTGGGTGAGGGCAGCCAGGGCCGGAAAGCTTGGCGACATCGGTAAGAACCGGCAGCCACTGACCGAGGTGGAAGCCGAGTTGGCCCAGGTTAAACAGGAACTGGCCATCACCAGGATGGAGCGTGACATTTTAAAAAAAGCCGCCGTGTATTTTGCCAGGGAGTCGCTGCACGGTACGCGGCGATAGACACACTATGCGATCTGAGTCTCCGGTTTCGTTGTTATGTCGAGTTCTGGCTCCTCGACGTTTCAAGTGGATTTCAGGACAAAGCTTATGGATGACAGAGACAAGAAGCAGGGATGGCAGGCACCCCATTCAGGCCGAAGCCCCATCCGCATCTTGCCGAATCATCGATTCTTTCTGAGTGCAAGATTTCTTCTTTCGCTCCGTGCGGCCAGCGAGATAACAGCGTCCCGGGAGGCCCATCACGCCTGCTGATGCAAGCAACTGTTTGATTTTGTGTGGATTTGATTTTAAGGATCAAATCCACACAAAATGACGAAGAGCCCGAGTTCTCCGGGTATCTCCCAGCGGTTATTACGCCTGGCGCACGCGTCCACCGTCGCGACGAGCCAGGGAAGAGGCACGTCTGGAGATCGAAATCAAGGCCGCGCATCGCCGTACGCGGGAGAGACGTACGGGCCGGAGCGGCTGCAGCGGGATCTGGCGGTGCACGGGGTGCATGTTGGTCGGCATCGAATCAAGCGCCTGCGCCGCAAACTCGGCTTACGCTGCCGGCAAAAGCGGCGGTTCAAGGCAACGACCAACTCCGGGCACACCTTGCCGGTGGCCGAGAACCTCCTGGCTCAGCAATTCGAGGCAAAGGCGCCTGGTGAGGTCTGGTTGAGCGACATCACTTCTATTCAGACTGGAGAGGGTTGGCTCTATCTCGCGGGGCACAAGGATCTGTATACCCGGGAGATCGTCGGCTATGCCATGGCACCGCGCATGCATCACCGCTTCGGGATGCGCACCTCGATGAGTGGCAAGGGCAACTGTTACGACAACGCCCCAATGGAAAATTTTTGGGGCACGCTCAAAACCGAGCTTGTTTTTCATCGGCAATACGAAACCCGGCAGCAGGCTATGCGAGAGATCACGGAATACATCGAAATCTTTTACAACCGACAACGGCGACAGGAAAAACTTGGCTATCTCTCACCTGCTGCCTTTGAGCGATGCTTTTATGAACAGGGGAAAATCACCGACCAATTTGGTGTCCACTATTGACGACCGACCTCAATGTGAAACTATGCCCGCACCACGGAGAGCATCAGTTCTCTGACGCCGTCGACTCCCTTGTGCGCATACACGTTATGCATGCGCATGGCGCTCACTCGGGAATACACCACATTGCGCAGGCTGTTGAACGGCTTACCTTCACAATCGGCGGCGCTCAGCTTGTAGTCCTTTTGAGCGATTTCCTTCATCACCGGCAGGGTCCATTGCACAGCGGGCACGGACAGCACAAAGTCGTGATCGCCCAGATGACAGAGAAATCCTTCCTGTCTGCGGGGCAGGGGCAGGGTCTGACCGGTTTCGTCCAAAAGCCCGTAAGCTACAGGATCAACTCCGGCAATAACGGCCGCGGCGCTCAGCCAGCCCACCACCTTTTTCTCTTCGTCGGGATTGCCGGGATGGGTGTGGGCACAGGCCTGGGCCACGACCAATTCCGCCGGAGCCTTGCGCACCAAGAGTTCCGCCAGGGACAAGGTATGGTGCTCACCGGTTCCGGCCAGGGGCTGCTCCGTGCGAGAAGAACCGTCCGCCTGCCACTGGAACACATAGGGTTTGTGCAGGTCGTGCAGAAGCTGGGCCGCCATGGCGATGTCGCGGTTGACGTCATAGCCGTACACCGAGCGATAAGCGTCGACAATGGCTGAAGTAATGATCACGTTGGTCGCCACATGGGTCATCAGTCCGCCTGGATAGGAATGGTGGCTTGTGTAGCCGCTGCCCGGCGCGACCATGGTTGTACAGGCATCCTTGGCCGGGAGAGGCGGCAGAAAATCCGCTTCGCTCTGTTCGGTCCAGCCTTTGGCCTGAAGCTGAGTCCAGACTTCCTTACGGTCGGCGGCATCCAGACGCACGGCCAGTTGCGGGCTCGGGTCCGCATAAATGGCGCTCAAAATCGAGCGGATGCCGCTGTCCTTGATTTTGCCGATTTCCTTGTTCAGATAGTCCCATGAAGCTTTGACCAGCGGTGAACTTTCGGCCACAGCCTGGGGTGTCATGCTGACGCATTGATCCAGGGTAATGACCTCGCCTGCTTCAGCCACAGAGACAAAATCGACCGCCTTGGCCAAAATCATACCGGACACGGCCACAGCGGTGTATTTCAATAATTCTCTACGATTTGTTTTCATGAGAGAGCACTCCTTGAAAGTGGTTGGGGGGGAGAGGTCTGAGCCGCTTTCTTCCCGAACGGCACAAAAATCAGACCGCCCAAAAGTGTGGTCAAAGGGGCCACCATGACCAGACCGAAACTGCCGACCAGGGTATGCAGGATTTCCGCAGCCACGTATTGCAAGTTGAGCATCGTGGGCACGGGGGTTCCCTGGGCGATGAAAACCATGAGCATGGTCGTGAAGCTGCCCGTGTAGGCCAGAAGCAGGGTGGTGGTCATGGTGCCGACCACCATGCGGCCGATATTGTTGCCCGAACGGATGAGTTCACGCCGGGAAATGTCGGGCCGCTTGATTTTCAGTTCATTCATGGCGGCCGCGATATCCATGGACAAATCCATGACCGCCCCGGATGAAGCCAGGAAAATACCGCCCAGAAAAAAGCCGGTCAGATCCAGATGGCCGAAGCCGCTGTACAGCAGGGTCTCGGAAAAGGGTTTGACCGCGCCGTGAATGGCAAACAGCTTGCCGAACCCCAGGGACAGGGCACAGGTGAACAGCATTCCGGCCAGGGCGCCGCAGAATGCCACCACTCCTTTTTTATCGAATCCGCTGACCAGAAAGATGATGACGAAACAGAGCAGCGCGGTGATGCCCAGGGAGGCCAGAATGGGATTCCAGCCCTTGAGCAGGCCGGGCAAAAGTATTTTCCAGATGGCCACGGCGGAAAAAACAAAGGACAGCAAACTGTTCATCCCGGTAAGGCCTGCGTAGCCCACGATCAGCACGGCAAAGAGGCCGAAAAGAATGAATTCCACATGCAGTCTGTAGTGATCCTGCAGGGTGACCTTGATGATTTCTCCGGAATCGGCGTCCACCAGAGCCATGGCCGTGTCTCCGGGGACATACATTTTATCCAGTTCCAGTTTTCCGAACAGATGATTGACGGCCTCCACGGTCTGCCCGGCATTGGCTCCATCCAGCAATTCCACGGTCAGACGCTGATCTCCGACGCGGACGATGCCGTGCTGGCGCACGCCGGTATTATCCGCCGCCACAACCCGGGCCCTGACCGCTTCTCCGAACATGGGCCGTTCAAATCCGGTGGGCTGCATGGCCAGAAGAATGGTCGCCGCCAGAACGACCACGGTAAAAACGATATTCCGGCGCCGAAGAGGCGTTCGGCCGAAAAAATGATCGCGCATGCATTCTCCTGATAAAGACTGATGCCGTGTGTACGGTGCGGCTGCTTCGTTGATGCGGGCCGCAAAGCAGGTGAGCCGCGATATGAATGAAGGCCGCCCGGAAATCCTGACGGAAATCCGGGACAGCCGTACCGCAAGTTAGTTGTAAGAGGAGGAGAGCTGCGCGGTCTGCTGGGGAGTATTCAGGCCGCGAATGTCGTGAGCTGTAAACTGCGCGGGCTGGGGAACGTCCAGGCCGAGGATGCTAAAAATTTTCCAGGCCACGTCCGTGTTGTCATAATAACCGCGAAACAATCCGCTGCCCACGCCGGATGCATAGACAGGCACGGGAATGCCGGTGTGGGCATAGGAGGTCCAGCCGATGCCGGCCTTGTTGTTCAGGATATGCGTGATCTGAATGCTCAGAGGCTCATACCCGCCGTACAGCAGAAACTCCTGTGTGCCCGGCACGTCGTTCTTTTCTCCGGCCATGCTCAGGCCCAGGGCGTCGGCGATCTCCTTCTGCTCCATGGGAGACAGGGCCATGCCCAACTTATGGTAGATATTCTTGTCTTTCGATTCCTTGGCCTGGGCCACCAGGGTGTTGTACTCATCGGTGGACATGAAGGTCAGGCCGAACTTTTCAGTGACATACCCCTTGATATCGTCAAGGGTGGCTGCCGTACCTTTTGCTTCACGAAGAGTAGCGATTTCCTTGTCAAAACCTATGTACGACACCTTTTGGTGCCCAATTTTATCAAAGAAGCTGGCATATTCCGTTCCGGAAAAGCCCAGGCTCATGCCGCCGGTTTCGTGATCTCCCGTGACGACGATCAGAGTCTCATCGGGATGGGCGGCCGCGAATTTTATGGCTACCTCCACGGCATCGTTGAAGGCCAATGTGTCGTGAATACTGGAAGCCGCGTCATTGGCATGACAGGCCCAGTCGATCTTGCCGCCTTCCACGGACATGAAAAAGCCCTTGTCGTTATTCAGCAGTTCAATGCCTTTTTGTACGAATTCGGCCAGAGTCACATCCTTGCTGGTCTGATCCAGGGTGTAGGGCATGGCGTTGGACGCATCAAGAACACCGTTCACCGCTATGACCGGCAATTTCGAGGCAGTGAGCTCCATGATGGAATCTCTGTCCCGAACTACGGTAAAACCTTTTTTTTCCGCTACCTGGTACAGATCCTCGCGCGGACTGCCGGCCTTGTCCTTGTCGGCGAACTTATGGATGCCTCCGCCGGCGAAATAGTCGAAACCGCTGGCAATGAGCTGCTCTCCGATTTCGTAGTAGCTGTTGCGGGACGGAATATGCGCATAAAAAGACGCGGGCGTGGCATGATTCAACGACACGGTGGTAATGATGCCCACACGCTGTCCAGCCTGTTTCGCCAGCTCGGCGATGGTGGCGAAGCTGTACTTTTTGGACGGATCCACGCCGATCACACCGTTATCGGTCTTGTAGCCCGTGGCCAGGGCCGTGCCAGCCGGAGCCGAGTCGGTAATGAAGGAATTGGCGGAATAGGTGGTGCTCAGGCCCTGGTCCGCGAATTGGGAAAAGCTCAGCCGGACCACGCCCGGCTTGGTTTCCTTCTTCTGGGCAGCCAGAAAGGCCTCGGCCGAGCTGACCTGCTGCAAGCCCATGCCGTCACCAATGAAGAAAAAAGTATACTTGGCCCTTGGGCCGTTCCAGATGTTTTGCGGATTCTTTTGACCGGAAAGATCCTTGGCCAAAAGCTGGGAACCGCAGAAAAACACGAATACCAAGGTCATGACCGTGGTGACGAAAGAACAACGTTGCCGCATGAGAAACCTCCTTTTATGAGACCAGTGTTTCGACGAAAGCGTCATTGCCGGGAGACTTAATCTGGGAATGTCAGGATTTGACGATGGTTCCGTGACAAAATGGTGACGATTTGCCGCGCAGGCGGGAATCCAGAGGTTGGGAAGAACCGGCTCCCCCTTCGCGGGGGTGACGGTGTTGAAGCATTTTTCAACACCCTGTCAGGCAGAACGGTCCCGTGCCTGCCCGCCTTTTTTCGGGTGCACGATCTCCCTTGTCTTCCTCCTTGTCGATTCGCCGGACCGACCCCAAAAATGAAGGGACAACCGGGCATGCCCAGACCGCTGCCTGGTCCGGAAACGAGGCGAGGCATCAAGCATGTTTTTAGGGAAAATGTGTGTTTTCGGGAGGTGGGTGAACTGGTCGTTTTTTTGTGAGACAGCCTGAGGGGAAAAATAAGCGATAAACCGATTTGTTTGTCGTTTCCGGCTTCAGGGGTTTCGGTTTCTGGTTCACCGCCATGAGGCCCATCAGCCGCATCAGGCGACGGATGCGCTTTTTGCCGACATTGTATCCCAAAGACACCATGGAGCGGCGCATCTGGCGCACACCCAGAAACGGCCACTCGGTGAAAGCCCGATCAAGCTCCTGCATCAGCTACGATTGAAGGCCGATTCACCGGTTCTTTTGTAGTAGAGGCTGGAACGGGATATTTTGAGCAAGGCGCACTTTCGGACAACGCTGAGCGTCCCATGGCCGGAATCGACCATGCTTTGCCTGCGGGAGACGCTCACCGCTTCCCCCAGGCTTTGGCTAAAAAATCGCGTTCCACTGTGAGTTGGCCGATTTGGGCGTGGAGTTCGTGCAGCTCTTTTTCCCTTTTGGCTTCTTCTGTTTTGACTGCACCGGAAAAGACGCCTGCCGCCGACTTTTTGAGCTGTTTTACCCATCTCTGGATGAGCGTCTGGCGAACGCCGAACTCGGAACTGAGTTCAGCAATGGTTTTTTCGCCGGCAAGGGCGGCCAGGGTCACCTTGGCCTTGAACGCTGGGGCATGATTCTTTCGTTTGGACATGTGTGTTCTCCTCGTGGTTGAGTAGCGAGCACACCTGTCCGAATTTTTGGGAGCACTTCTCCTCCAACTCAGTCTACAGCCAACAAGGTTGTCAGTCTATCCAGTGCCTCGGAGACGATGCGGCCCTGCTGTTCGATGCTGTCGATGATCTGCTGCGGAGTACGGTCATCCACCTTGATGACGACGTTGGGGTTGACCGCTTTCAGGTCGAACACGGCTGCGTCGATGTCGGCGGCCTTGGTCTCCAGATCCTTGGCGGCTTTTTCCTTTTCCCGGATCTGCTCGTCCACCACGTTCAGCTGTCCTTTATCGGTTTTCTCCTTCTTCAACCGTTTGAGCTGTTCCTTCAGGTCCACCACCTCCGCTTTGATGACGGCCGCCTCATCCAAGAGCGGCTGCATCTCTTCTCGGGCCTTGGCGCGACGGGCTGCAAAGTCAACGGTCCAGGAGTAGCGGCTTTCGCCCCGCGCCGTTCCACGCTCGGGCAACAGGCCGGCGTAACTCGGGAAGGGGTTGCCGGCGTTTGCTTCATCCTCTTTCCAATCGGCAACGAGGTTGGCCGGTAGCTGGGACTCGGGAAGCGTCGAACCATCTCTATCAAAACCGAAATGGGCCAGAGTCAGCGGTGTTTTCTTGCCGACCTTGACTTCAGAGAGGTCATAGTACCAGATTTTTTCGGTCTTCCTCCCCTTGGTGAAAAAAAGCAGGTTGGTTTTCACCCCGGCCCCGGCAGTGGAGAAGACCCCGCCGGGCAAACTGACGATGGCCCACAAGTCGCACTCGTCCACCAGCTTGCGTTTGGTTTCGACAAAGGCGCTCTCGTTGGTGCGGAACAGCATCCCCTCGTCGAGAACAATGGCGCAGGTGCCGTTCGGAGCCAGTTCGTTCAGGATATTCTGCACGAACAGCACCTGGGTGGAACTGGTTTCGAAGGCGAAATTCTTCTGGGCGTCCTTGCCCTCCTTGCCGCCGAAGGGCGGATTGGTGAGGATGTAGTCGAAAAATTTCGGAGCCTGCTCAAACAGCGCGGCATAGGTAGCGCGACCGGTGAGCGTATTGCCGTGCCAGAGGTTGGGCTGGTCGATCTCATGCAGCACCAAATTGGCCAGGGCGATGGGGAAGACCAGGTTTTCCTTCTCGCGGCCAAAAAAGGTGTCGTGCTTGAGGGTATCAATATCGAGGCTAGTCGCGTTCGGTCCAAGTTTGCGGGCGATGTGCTCGTAGGCGATGGCCAAAAAGCCGCCGGTACCGCAGGCAGGGTCGTAGATGGTTTTACCCGGATCGGGGTCGATCGTGTGCACCATGGCGCGGATCACCTCGCGCGGAGTGAAGAACTGGCCGCCGTCGGAGTTTTTCTCCCCCATCTTGAGCAGCAGATCTTCATACACGTGCGACAGGGTGAAAAAATGGGTGTCGTCCACATGGTCGATGTGAATTTCGTGCACCTTATCCAGGATATCGCGCAGGTTGGTCTCAGAATCCACCCGCACCTTTTCTACTGCCGTCATGATACGGCCGATGATACGTTGCTTGCGCGAGGCCGAGGGGTTGGGCAGCCCGGTGCGGGCATCAATATCCAGTCCGTGCAGATGCGGCAGCAGCTCATTGTTGATGAAGTCGAACAGCCTGCCGTCACCGGCGGCAAACATCTCCTGCCGTTTCCAGCCATGGGGCTTGCCTTCGTTGGTCGTGGGATGATCCTCTTTTTCGGAATAGGGAGCAGCCCAATCCTGCCAGCGGAAAGGACTCGCCAGCGCCGGGGTGAAGGTTGCGCCCACGGCCTCTGCTTCGTCCTTGGCCTTCTCCTCCTGGGCGTCGAGGATGCGCAAGAACAGAATCCAGGTCAGTTCCGGTACATATTGCAGGGCGCTGGCGCAGTTTGAACGGCGCATGATGTCGCAGATCGATTTGACAAAGCTGGAAAGCGACTGGGTGGAGGCGATGGTCTTGGGTTGTTTTTTCCGGGTTGATGTTCGTGTCACTTTCTCAATTCCTTGACTTGTATCTTGTGCGTTTAATCAACTCTGTGTTCACAGTTCGACAAGCTCACTGTGGAGGGTGCGAAGGAGATAAAAGGCTAATTCACCTTTCACTCCGTTCGCCCTGAGCTTGTCGAAGGGCGATTTGAAGAGGATCGAGCCAACCTTGACACTTCCTCCCAATCTCCGCGCATCATCGCCTCCTTCTTTTTTCGGCTCCAGCCCTTGATTTGCCGTTCAGCGGCGAGTGCCTCTTCACGAGTTGTAAAGGATTGCGAAAAGACAAGTTGCACCGGGCGGCGTGAAAAAGTGTAACAATTTGGAATTTCTCCGGACTTGTGCTGTGCCAGACGACGTTCAAGGTCGTCCGTGTGTCCGATGTAATAGCTTCCATCACGGCAACGAAGGATATACACCCAAAACGGTTTCATGTGCGCATTACCCGTTCGGGCTGAGCAGTGAGCTTGTCGAACAGTCGAAGCCCATGGTTCACCAATTCGGAATGCCCTTCGACAAGCTCAGGGCGACCGGAAGAGACATCTGAAAACTCCCGTTCGACCACCGGCAGAACGTGCCGGAATTCGGAATATTCAAGAATCCTGTTCAACTGCCGGGCCAACCAGAACTCGTTGCCGTCCTCGTCGAGGTGGCGTATACCGTCAAAGGTGGCATGGTGTTTTTCGGTGACATGCTTTGCCGTCATATGCTTCACTCTGGAGTTGATTGAAATGCTTGCTCCAGAATCTTCTGGGGCAGGAGATTAATGTCCCGCAACTGCGCCTCCGCAGCCTGGCGGGCCTTGTCTACCTCGGCCAGTTGGACCTTCAGACGGGCGGCGATTTGGCGTTGTTTTTCGATGGGAATTTTTGGGATTTCAAGATTTTCGATGAAATCCGCTATCAAGCTGTGAACGGTCGGCCCTCTTTTGACACCGTCCTTGAGTATTAAGTCCTGATTGGCTTTGAGATATAACAGCCCGTTGAAAAACTCTTTCACTTTGGCATAATGGCTTGAATCTCTTTTCAAGGAGGACGTTATGAGTCTTGGCCGGAGCAAGGAACAGCAGCGCAGCATGTGGCTTTCGTACGATCAGCTTCCCCAAAGCAAGGGGCATGTTTTTTATGAGCGGCTGCAAAAGCTCCTGCGCCAGGAGGGATTTGACGCCTTCCTCGAAAACCTGTGCGCTCCGTTTTACGCCGAAAGGCTCGGCCGCCGCTCCATCCCGCCGGGACGCTACTTCCGCATGCTTTTGATCGGCTATTTTGAGGGCATCGACTCGGAACGAGGTATCTGTTGGCGCTGCAGCGATTCCCTGTCCCTGCGGGAGTTTCTCGGGCTTGCGCCCAGCGAAACCGTGCCTGATCACTCCTCTTTGTGCCGCATCCGTCAGCGTCTGCCGCTGGAGGTGCACCACGAAACATTTGTTTTTGTGCTGCGCATCCTGGAACAGGCCAATCTGCTCCATGGAAGGTACCTGGGAATCGACGCTTCGACCATGGAGGCGAATGCAGCCATGAAGAGCATTGTGCGCAGGGACACGGGTGAGGGGTATGAGGCAATGCTTGTGCGTCTGGCCGAAGAGAGCGGTATCAAGACGCCGACCAGGGCGGAGTTGATCGCCTTTGACCGCAAGCGCAAGGGCAAGAAGACCTCCAACAAGGACTGGCAATCGACCACGGATGAGGAATCCCGCATAACCAGGCTCAAGGATGGTCGCACCCATATGGCCTACAAGCCCGAGCATGTGGTTGATCTGGAATCCGGGGCGATTGTTTCTGCTGTGATCCATCCCGCTGATCAGGGCGACCGCGCGACAATTACCACCACCCTTGAAGATGCCCAGGCCAAGCTGTGCGCGATTCGAGAGAAGGAAGACGCTCCCGGTATTGACGATCCCTTTGACCTGGTGGCGGACAAGGGCTATCACAGCCGGGAGGTCTTGAAGAGTTTGCCGGAATCCTGCTGCAGCCGGATCAGTGAACCGAAACACAAGGGGCGTTTGCGCTGGCATGGCGACCTTGAGGCGCGTGATGCGGTGTATACAAATCGCGCCCGGCTGAAGTCGTACAAGAGCAAGGTGCTTTTGCGTGTGCGGGCCGAGCGAGTGGAGCGCAGTTTTGCCCACTGCCTTGACCGTGGCGGTATGCGGCGGTGAATTCAAATTGCAAGTGCACCACGCAGGGCATGGTTAAAAACTTCAGCCGGGGTCTGGTAGTTTAAACATTTTCGGGGCCGGTTATTCAGCCGCTTTGCTGCTTGCAAGAGCATCTCTTCCGTGATCTTGTGGAAGCTGATTCCTCTTGGAAAATACTGTCGTAACAGGCCATTGCCGTTCTCGTTCGTGCCACGCTGCCACGGCGAACGCGGCGTGCAAAAGTACGTGCACATACCGGTGGCCGACTCCAGTTCTTTGAACCGGGCCATCTCCGAGCCGTTGTCAAGCGTCAACGTCTGCCTCAAGGCCGGTGGAATCTCACACAGGCGGGGAACAAGCGCCTCGTTGAAGGCAGCGGCTGTCTTGCTCTCGACCTTGGCCAACACCAGAAAACGGCTTGCACGCTCGTTACAACTCACCAGTGCTGCCTTGCCTTTGGAGGCGTAGACAAGATCCGCCTCCCAATCCCCAAACCGGGATCTGTCGGCAACAACCTGCGGACGCTGGGCAATATCAATGCGGCCAGGGAAAATACGTCTGCCTTGGCCGTACCTGGTTTGCCGTTTGCGTCGTTTGTGACCGCGGCGCAAATGGCGGTAGCTTGTATCGCCAACCTGTGCGGCAGCATAGATCCAGCGATAGATGGTTTCCGTGCTGATGCGCATGGTTGGATCCTGTGGATAATCCAGGCGAATTCGTCCTGCTATTTGCTCAGGAGACCAGTCGCTGCGCAACTTTTCATCGACGTAGGCGACCAGCTCGGACCGGGTCATGCAGCGGTAATGACGCGGCATCTCTCGTCTTTTTTGGGCACGTCGGTTGGCGATTTGAGCACGATAGCCGCTTTTGGAGCTATTACGGCGTAATTCCCTGGAAATGGTTGTATGGCTTCGGCCAAGATGCGTGGCGATTTCCCGGCAACTCATGCCCCTATGCACAAACAGTTCGATAACAATGCGTTCTTCCAGTATAAGGTGGCTGTGGGACATGGCGGACTCCTTCTGGATGGTTGGCTGTTGGCGCTTCCAACTCTACCAGAATACCGCTGTGTCCTTTTAACTTTTCACGCATCCACGGTGGTGCATTTGCAATGAGAATCTACCGGCGCAGCTTTTTGCGGGGCCTCGAAAATACCTGTTTCCGTGAACATTCATCAATAAAAGTTGTTTGCCCATGCAACTAACATGTTGAAATTTCAGTTAAAAAGTTGCAATATCCACCTGTCCGTAAAACTCACCAGGCAGGTGAAAAGATGAAACGATTGATTCTTGAGCAGAGCAGCGACGAATTCTACACCAGCCACTCCGGCCTGGCCCTGGTCGGCGCGTGCATCAACCGCTACAGCGACTTGAGCCGGCGTGCAAGCCGGCAGAGCCGGGGGACCGAGCAGATCAGCGACATCGATATCCTGCGCAGTTACCTGGGCTTACTGTCCCTGGGCAAAAGCGATTTTCAGGCAATTGCCGCCATGCAGGGCGACGACTATTTCAGACAGGCCCTGGCCATTCACCGCCTGCCCTCAGCCGAAAGCCTGCGTCAACGCCTGGATACGGCAGGAGCAACCGGCCTGATTCCACACGTCTTTCGCGCAGCGCATACCATGCTCAAACAGCTTGGCGTCAAAATTTCTGCTTGCGCTCAAGGGCTGGTTCCCCTGGATGTGGACGTGTTCCCCCAGGATAATTCGAACACCACCAAGGAAGGCGTGAGCCGGACCTATAAAAATTTCGATGGCTATGCCCCCATCGCCGCGTACCTGGGCCTGGAAGGCTGGTGCCTGGAAGTTGAACTGCGGCCCGGCAGTCAGCATGCTCAGCACGAGTTTGTCCCCTTTCTTCAGCGGACGCTCAAGGCGGCGCGCAGCCTCACCAATCAGGAGTGTCTGGTGCGGCTGGATTCGGCCCACGATGCCGAAGAAAACCGGAAGCTGCTCGCCGCAACGGAACAGGTGCGCTTCATCATCAAGTGGAACCCGCGCGGCAGCAATGTGTTGTCCTGGCGCGAGCGTGTGTTTGGCGAAGGCGCGGTCAGCACGCCGCGGCCCGGCAAGCGGGTCGGCCTCCTGGTGATCGATGAAGCGGTGGAGATCAAGGGCCGGAGCTCTCCCTGTCAACGGATCGTGCAGGTGACGGAGCGCAGCAGCGACCGCAACGGGCAAATATTGCTCATGCCGCAGATCACCCTGGAAGGCTGGTGGACCAATCTGGAAATGACTCCCGATGAGGTGATTGGTCTGTATCGGGATCACGCCACTTCGGAGCAATTCCACAGCGAATTCAAGACCGATCTTGATTTGGAGCGCCTGCCCAGTGGTAAATTTGCCACCAATGCGCTGGTCATGGCCCTGGGTTGCTTGACGTATAACATCCTGCGTGCCATCGGACAAATGGGGCTGCTGGGCGAGTTTTCACCGATTCGCCATCCAGCCAAACGCCGTCGCATCCGCACGGTGATGCAGGAGTTGATCTACCTGGCGGGCCGTCTGCTGAGTCGCGGCAGACGGCTGCTTGTGCGCTTTGGCCGTCACTGTCCTGGTTTTGCAGCTTTCAAGGAGGTGTACGGTCAACTTGTCCCAGCCCGCTGACGCGGCTTTGTGGGGTCTGCGAGCAATATGACAGGAGGAGTGCGCCTGCCGGTCAGGATTTGGTTGCTCTTCAAAGAAAATCAAAGGACATGAGGCATTTTTACTGTAGCTTTCGAGTAAACTGGCACAGGATGACTTAAGTAGCTCGAAATTTACCGGTTTGATACCGAATCGCAGCATACTGACCTAAGCCTTCACGGATTCAGGAAATATAGAGAAACGCTATATCATTCATCTTGCCGGGTTCAATCTGGGGATACTGTTGCGCGTCTTGTTCGGCTTCGGCACACCCAAGGGCCTGGCTGATGCCCGTGTAGGGCTGATTTTTGCCCAAATTGGGGAGATGCACCTGCTCATATTGGCTGTTTGGCTGCCGAATGAGGCTGAAACCCCTGATTTGACCATGATTGTCCTTTTGAGATGAACCCCTGAGACAGGTTGGCACAAACGGCCATCTTGCACCCTATGCGGAAAATCAGGATTCTTCAACGGGCTGATAAGGCAATAAATTCTGGATCATAGGAACCATATGGAACGACTGCCTTTATATCTTGGTTGAAAGCCGATGGCTGACGAACAATACCAACCGGAAGCGTGTGTGCCAGAACACCAGACCGACCAACGACAAGAATCGTCCCTGATTCAATCAGGCGCGTAGCTGAATTCTCTATCGCTGAATAGCTGATACGGTCTTGTGAAGCCGTTAGATCGAAGCTCTTAATATCTTTCGGCGAAAACCAAGGAATATCACCGCGCCAAAATTCCTCTTTTCCTTTTGTTGGGGTGCCCCCACTAAAGAAGAAGCAGCACTCGGATAGTTTCTGAGTCTTCATATCCCAAACAACCTCCCCTTGGCCTCGCGTATTACATCCACCGGCTTCCCAATCCGTTTCAGCGCCGCCAGCCCTCCGGCCTGCTTGATCTCCGGCACCTCCCATAAACTCGGGGTCTCCAGGGCCTCGGTGCCGCCCTGGCTGAACTGGTGGCCCAGCCCCTTGAGCACGGTGGCCGCCTGGGTGTCCATCCCGGCAAACCAGCCCGTATTGCCGGAGATATACAGGTTGCCGCGCTCGGTGCGCTTGAGGGCGCGGGCCTTGTACCCGTGGTGGCCGAAAAAATCGTAGAGGTCGAAGTCGGTCATCTGGTCGATCTCGCGGATCGCTTCGGGGCTGAAGTTGTCGCCCAGCAGGTGATCGATCAGGTTGCGACGTTTCTGCGTCTCGATCCAGAGTCGACGAAATTCGTCGAGGTTGTGGGCCTCGGCAACCACCCGCTGGATGACCTCGCGGCGGTATTCATCCACCGGTATCGGTGTGTCGCGGCCGTCCCTGCTGGCGAGAATGAAGCGGCCCCGAGGGGTGACGATGACGGAATGGCCGCCGATCACCCCCACGCCAGGGGCGTCGTCGTCGCCACCGCCGGTACCGCCGTCATCTTCTCCACCGCCGCCTTTGCCGCCGCTACCCGGACGCGGCGGCTTGGTGATGAAGTCGGTGCCGAACAGGTTGGTGACGTCGGTGTAGTCGTAGAGCCAGAACTTGTATTTCTGGGTCTCTTCGTGAATGCGGGTGCCGCGCCCTACCATCTGGTAGAACTTGATGGCCGATTGCAGGTAGCGGAAGAAGACCACGGCATTGAGGCGCTCGATATCGACGCCCGCCTCCAAAAGATCGACGGTGCAGGCGATGAAGGCACGTTCGCCGGAGCCGCGCATGGGCTCGATCATGTCGGCCCCGTTGTTCGGTCCGCCCATGCACTTGAAGGCATAGTGATCCTTGGGTGTCTGTCCGTGCTCTTTGCACCAGCGGACATACAGGTTGTTCATCTGCATGGCCACCCGGTCGGCGTGGATTTCACGAGTACAGAAGATGATCACCTTCTGTTCCGGGCCGCCGTTCGCGCAGAGCAGCTGAAACAGATCCTCGCACATGGCGGGGGTGCGCAATTCGATAAAAAGTTCGTCGTCGAAATCCTTGCCGGTGTATTCGTCCTTGGTCAGGTCGGCCTCGCCAAGCGGCCTGCCGGTGCGGATATCCTTCACGCCTGCCTTGAGGATCTCTTCTTTGGTAAAGACGCGCTTGCCGATGTCGGCCTTGCGTTTGACGATTTCACAGGCCGCCAGATAACCGTCTTCCTGGGCCTGAATGAGGGTGTATTCGTAGACCGGATCGCCAAAATACTCGTGGTTGTTGGCGGTGATTTCCTGATCTTCGGTCGTGGTGTGTTTCGATTCCTGCAGTTTACGGGGTGTGGCGGTCAGGCCGATGTGGATGGCGTTCGGGTTTCGTTTGAGCACTTCCGACCACTTGCCCCAGGCTGAGCGGTGACATTCGTCGATAATGATGACGGAAAAGGCATCCTCGCTGTAATGTTCGGTGAGAAAGCTGGCAAAGCCGTTATTTCCCCGTTCGGGCTGAGCTTGTCGAAGCCCATTGCAACTCAAGCCTGACTGCCCTTCGACAGGCTCAGGGCGATCGGGTCCAGGATCATCCAGCCCGAGGGTCTGATAGGTGGCGATATGGATGCGGGCGTTGGCGGCGGCATTGCCGCCTTTTTCGGTTTTGACGATGCGAACATTGTCGCCGAAAGCTGCCTTGAGCTTGGTGTAGGCCTGCTCGCGCAGCTCATCGCGATCGCAGAGAAAAAGCGCCGGTTTGGGCAATTGCCCGGCCTGTGAGAGCCGCCAGAGCAGGTTAGTGGCGATGATGGTTTTTCCTGAACCTGTGGCGAGGCTCAGCAGCACCCTGCTCGGTTCGCCTTGCTGTCGGCAGCGGATGATCTTCTCAAAGGCGGCGCGAATGGCGGCGTCCTGATAGTAGCGGGTCTGCGACCAGGCCGGGCTGTCGGCCTGAAAGAGCATGGCCGCCTCGGGACTGGCGATGTCGATGCCGGTGTCTTTGGCGTAACGGATGGTGAGGTCCGAGTGAGTCGGAAAGTCGGCAAAAGGAAACGGACCGCACTGTAGATTGGTAAAGAAATCAAACTCGCCGTAGAGATGGCCATTGGTGGCAAAGACATATTTTATCTCGAAGCGTCGGCAATCGGCATACCCCTTGGCCTGCTGCATGCCTTTTAAGGGATCTTCCGTCTCTTTCTTGGCTTCGAGCACAGCCACGGGCAAGGCTTTCGGCATATCGCCCGCTTGCACACAAAGTAAATAATCGGTGCGGCCCGCTCCTTTACGACGGCGGCCTTTCGGGCCGGTCGGTTCCACCGGTGCAGGGGTTTCCATCCTGATCCACTGATGATCGTCGTAGCCCTTGGCATGCAAGACCGGATCGATAAGAAAATACCTGGTTTCCTGTTCGTTGTAGCTCATGGTGTTTTGCCTCTTCCCGGTCCAGCTTCCGTCGCGCCCCTGGACTCGACCCAGACATCCATCCAGCCTTTATTGAACTCCTAAAAGCGGCCCATGCGGTGGGCAGGCATGTCATGTTTGTCGCCCCACTTGTACACGGTGTCATTGCTGCCCCGAGGTGCTTACAGGTCTCGGTTATCGCAACCAGTGGTCTTCCATTTCGTTCATGCTCAAAGCCTCTACAGGCGGTTTGCTTTACGACCGCGCTTGCCGGAGGCGAAACAGGAGGACACCACGTGCATCTCTCGCGGATTAAAAACTTTCATAACATACAAAAGGATATTCGTGCGAAATCAAACGATCTTTACCGGTTTAAGCCGATTATTTTCTGTCACGCTCGATGCTAGCCGGTAGATTCTCATTGCCCATGCACCGTCAACGGGGATGCTGACCGGTTCCGGGCGGCGGGCAACCGTCTGGCGCATCGCTGGAGATAAAAAAAGGGTTACAGCCAAGAGGCTGTAACCCTTTTTGTTTGTGCTGGTGCCGAGACCAGGAATTGAACCAGGGACACACGGATTTTCAGTCCGTTGCTCTACCGACTGAGCTATCTCGGCGCGGTTGAAGAATCGTTCCTTTAACAGAAACGTTCCATTCTTGTCAAGAAAATTTTAGTTTTTCTGTTCGGGGAAAAGGTCGCCCAAGTCAATGTCGAACTGATCCAGGGCGGTGCCGGTTTTGACCGATGGCCTGTAGATTCTCCCCGGTTTGCTCGCCGGGGCATCCAGGTTCAGACCTTCGATGTTGAGATCTTCCAGCCCGGCCAAAACAGCGTCGGCTACATCCGGACGGGGGGTCGGAGGCTCCAGGTGCAGCTCCTGCAAGAGCAGCTCGTCGTCGGTCATGGCGCTCTCGGCACGCTCCGGCGGGGCCGCTATTGGAGCCTCCATTGGAGCCGTCATTGCGGCAAGCGCGGGTTCTTCTTCGGGCAACTCCACCGCGGGGGCGTTTTCTTCTTCCTTTTCTCCTCCTTTTTCGGGAGGTGCCAGGTCGGAAATATCAAGCGCGCCGAAATCGAGCGGCGGCATCTCCGGAAACTCCTCCGCATCGGTGGAATCGGTGGAGGGAGAAAGGTCGAGCAGGACCGCATCCAGGGAGGGTGTATCCTCCTCCTCATCATCATCCAAATGCACCACCAGCTCCCGCGGTGCTTCTTCCCCGGTTTCAGGCAGCTCGACCGACGGCTCGTCCAGATTGGCGAACAGGTCGTCGTGGGGTTCAGCCTCCATCTCCGTTTCCTTCGCCCTGTCGGGGATGCGCAGGAAGGCCGGCGCGACGGTTGTATGCATGGTGCCGTTGAGTTCCGTGATCAGGTCGGTGAGCTGTTTCTGACATTTGACGCAGGTTTCCTGATCATCAAAGGAAAAGTAGCCGCATTTGGGACAACGCATAACAATAATCCGGAAAAAGGGACCGCCCGTGCGGGCGGAGGGGAAAACGATACGTTGTCATTATTGCATTGTCCACCGTGGAAAATCAAGGTGGAACACGCATTGTGCCTTGTTGCCGGTTGGGCGGATCGCGGATTTTTCGCCGCTCATTCCCACCGGACCGGATGCAGGTCGGCGGTCTGCCCGGTATGGAGCGCGTGCCGAGTGGTCGTCCCGGCCTCGGTGTTGGCCGCCTCCGGGTGCATGAGGGCGAGATCCGCGCTTGGGGCATGGAGAGCCTGCATAGCCCCCATGACCCGGCTCCCCAGGCTCCGGGAATCGGCTGACAGGTCACCCGGGGCCGATGCACTGGCCCTGCCTATTTCGTCGGCGACGGGGTAGGCGGGTCTGGCGATGAGCTGTTGGTCAATGGCCAGCCCCAGCTCGTCCGTCTGCCGGGCCAGCCTTGCCGTCCGCGCATCGGGGCGCAGGCCCGGACCCTCGTCGGCCCAGGTGGTGATAATGCTGGAAGACAGGGCCACAACCTCGCCGCTGTCCCGGCTTATTTCCAGGTTGATATCCGCATAGCCGGTCCCCTTGGGCCAGGCCTGCGCCACCAACAGGGGGCGTCCTCCGGGGCGGGGCAGCAGCAGGTTGTGATAGGTGTGGGTGTGGCCGCAAAGAACCACGTCGATTGCCGGGTCGAGGCGCTGGAGAATGGGGACGATATCGCCGATCAGCAGCGGCTTGGCGGTTGGGGCGGTCGGATCACCCTGGGGCCCGGTTTGCAAGCCGCCCTGATGGATCATCACCACCAGGGTTCCTACCCCCTGCTCTTTCAGTTGACGCGCATGGAGATTGATGGTGTCGGCCTCGTCGGTCACCTTCAGATCTTTCAGCTTCTCGGGCGGCACGAAACCAGGCAGTTGCCGCAGAATCGCGCCGATGAACCCGATTCGGACACCGTCCACCTCGCGGACGATGGAGGGATGCAGCAGCGGCCGCCCGGTGGATTCCCGCACCAGATTGGCGCACAGCCAGGGGAAGGCCGCCCCCGGGTAGGGATCGTGGAGAAAGGGGCCCAGGGCGTGATTGCCGCCGTGGATCAGACGCAGCAGTTCAAAAACCCCTTCGTCCAGTTCGTGGTTACCGGGAACGCCGATCAGGTTGCATTCTGGCCCGTAGCCGTCGGGCCTGCAATCCTGATTGCCCAGCATGTTGAAAAAGACGACGGCGGGTTCGTCTTGCAGCAGCTCGGATTGCAGCTGCGAAGCGCCGACATGATCGCCGACATGGAGAAAGAACGTGCTGCCCGGTGCCTGGTCCTGGGCCTCGTTCAGGTAGGCGGCCAGAACCGGCGCGCTGCCCGCCGGGCGGCCCGCAACCGGCAGCGCTTCGCTGATCTGGCCGTGAAAATCGTTGATCGCCAGCAGTTGCACGGCAACGTGTTCGCCGCTGTGGCCGGCATCGCGCCAGTGGATGCGTTGTTCGGCCTGTCGGCGGATATCGGCTTCGGCGCTCGTGGCGTCATGGGCCCATCCGAGACCGGACAAGTGAAAAAAAAGGGCGAGGGCAAGGGCCGGTATGGTTGATCTTGGTGCGGTGTGCATGGCATTTCCTTGTCAAGGGAAAGGGTTAAGGCGCGGCAATGGGCGCAAGAAAGACCTGCCGCAGCGGTTCAACCAAACCATGGCTGTGTTAACCCATGGTCAGCGGCCCATCAGATTGCGGTATGGAGACGATGTGGTCCGCGTTACGGCGGGAAGAAGGCGCGGGAACGACGGCGGGCACGGCGGCAGGCCAGGCATGGTCTGCATGACGGAAGCGGAGATTGATAATCTTGTAATCCAATCCTAATATTTTTCCGCTACAATTACGCTTTCCTCAAACTCAAGGGAGTGTGACCATGAGTCCGTCCACGCCGCAAGACGCCTCCCCGCAAGCCGACCCTGCCCGGGCCCCGCAACCCGCCCCGGACTTTGATCTCGATTCTCCGGAATGGTACCTGAACCGGGAGCTGACCTGGCTGGCCTTCAACCGCCGGGTGCTGCACGAAGCGCAGGACGACCGGGTACCCCTGCTCGATCGGGTGTTTTTCTATTCGGTCATCGGCTCCAATTTCGACGAGTTTTTCATGAAGCGGATCGGTGGTCTCAAGCAGCAGGTCTGTGCCGGTGTGCGCGAACTTTCGGTGGACGGTCGTCGGCCGCAGGAGCAGATCGACGAGTGCCGGGCGGTGGTTCGTGAGATCCTGCACGATGAGGAAGAGCTGGAGACCGAGCTGAAACGGCTCCTGTCGCGGCACAATATCCGGATCGTGCCCTATGCCGACCTGTCGCTTGCGGAGAAGGTGGAGGCCGAGCAGTTTTTTCGCGACCAGGTCTATCCGTTGTTGACCCCCCAGGGCATGGACCCGGCCCACCCCTTTCCCTTCATCTCCAACCTGTCGGTCAACCTGCTGATCGCGGTGCGCTATCCGGAGCAGGAACACAGCTACATGACCCGGCTCAAGGTGCCGGTCAGCAATGATCTGCCCCGTTTCCTGAGTTTTGGCGAAGAGGGGCACTACATTGCCCTGGAAGACCTGATCGCCAATAATATGGAGCTGCTTTTCCCGGATATGGTGGTGGAGAGTTGCGAAATCTTCCGGGTCACCCGCAACGCCATCACCGAGCCCAGCGAGGAGCAGGCCAACGACCTGCTTTTGATGATCGAGTCGGCGCTGCGGGAGCGCAAGTTTGCCGAAATTGTGCGTCTGGAAATCGGCCGGGGCATGGACCCCGTGCACCGGGGCATGCTGGCCGCCGAACTGGGCGTGGACGAGGAGAGCGACGTGTTCGTGGTCAACGGCATCGTCGGCACTCGCGATCTGGCGCAGATCGCCGGACTGGATCGGCCGGAACTGCATTATCCGGTGCATAAACCGGCGGACAACCAGGATCTTTTAGACGTAAGCAGCAACATCTTCCACATAATCCGCAAGCAAGGCTCCATCCTCCTCCAGCATCCGTACGAATCGTTTGAAACCTCAGTGGAGCGCTATCTGCACGAGGCCAGCATCGATCCCAAGGTGCTGGCGATCAAGATGACCCTGTATCGCACGGCGGGCAAGTCGCGGGTGATCGAATACCTGATCGACGCGGCCCGAAACGGCAAGCAGGTCGCGGTGGTGCTGGAACTCAAGGCGCGTTTCGATGAACAGGCCAACATCCACTGGGCGAGGTATCTGGAGGAGGCGGGTATCCACGTCACCTACGGTGTGGTCGGTCTCAAAACCCACAGCAAGCTGATTTTCGTGATCCGCAAGGATTACGACGGCCTGCGCCGCTACGCCCATATCGGCACCGGGAACTACCATTCCGGCACCGCGCGGGGCTACTGCGATTTCGGTCTGCTTACCTGCGATGTGGATATCGGCGCCGACCTGACCGACCTGTTCAACTATCTGACCACTGGCTACACACCGATGCGCCGCTATCGGAAGATTCTGCCCTCGCCCCGGCAACTGAAAAAGGCCCTGCTTGCTAAAATCGAGCGGGAAATCCAGGGACATTCAGCGGAACATCCGGGACTGATCCAGCTCAAGTCCAATGCCCTGGAAGACAAGGACATCGTCGCCGCCCTGTACCGGGCCTCCCGGGCGGGCGTCTTGGTTGACCTCATCATTCGCGATACCTGCCGCCTGCGGCCGGGCATTCCGGGACTGTCTGAGCATATCCGGGTTGTTTCCCTTGTCGGCCGTTTTCTTGAACACGCGCGGGTCTTTTACTTCCGCAATCAGGGAGAGGAAGAGTATTTCATCGGCTCTGCCGATCTGATGAAGCGCAACCTGGAGGACCGGGTCGAGGTCTGCGTGCCGGTGGAGTCGCCCCGGCTGCGTAACCTGCTGCGCCAGGTGCTGGATTTACAGCTTGCCAACAAACGCAACGCCTGGGATATGCAACCAGACGGCAGCTATGTACAGCGGCGGGCCAAGGGGCGGGAGAACGACGCCTGCATCCATCAGCAGCTGATCGATCTGGCGGAGAAGCGGGCTCGGGAGGGGCGCCGGGCCGCTGCCCGCTCGCCCCGCAAGATCAAGAGCCCGAAAAAAAGCGAATCCCCCGCCTGAATCCCGTCTCTCGGTAACCCGGCCTTCTAGGTCGCAGCACAAGGGGCCGGGTCGTCCCATTTTTATCTGTTCAGTGCTCCAGCAGCACCGGTTCCTCGATGTAGCGTTTGCGTTTTTCCGGCTTGAGTCGGTGGGTATCGACCACTACCAGGCCATCGACGCAGTCGTTGAAGTCGTGGTCGATGTTGAAGCCAAGAAAGAAGGCCCCGCCGGGCAGGCAGAGTTCGGTGTACTGTTTGTAGAGGGTCGGAATCGAGGTGCCCAACTCGCCCAGCATGAACTTGAGACGGACCAGATCCCGCCGATAGTCGGCACCGGTGAAGATTGTGGCCAGCTCGGCCGCGGGCTGGGAGAAACGGAACGGATTGCGCGAGCCGAAACGGGGATGCTCCGGCCCGGCAAAGTACAATCCGTAGAAGAAGATCAGCAGTTCCTTGGCGGTCTGCGGCATGCTGCGACTGATGCTCACCGGGCCGAACAGGTGCCGGTACTGCGGATTTTTGCGGAGGAACGAGCCCAGACCGTACCAGAGATACTCCAGACTGCGCTTGCCCCAGTAGCGGCGCTGGACAAAGCTGCGGCCCAGTTCCAGGCCCTGGTGCAGGTAGGGAAAGTCCTCTTCGTCGAAACGGAACAGGCTGTGGGTGTAGAGCCCCTTGCAGCCGTGGTTCCGTACCACCTGGGCCGCGTCGGCCAGCCGGTACGCGCCGACGATTTCCAGATCCTCCGGCGACCACAGCACCAGGTGACGGTAGTAGCGGTCAAAGCGGTCCAGATCGCGGCGATTGCCCGAACCTTCATCCACCGCGCGGAAGGTTATCTCCCGCAGCCGGGCGATCTCCCGCAGTACCGTCGGGCAACTTTTTCCGTCAAACAGGTAGATTTCCTTGCCGTCCGGGGTCTGACCCAGCCGTTCGCCGTTGTGGATGTCCTTTTTCAGCTCCACCCGTCGTTCCGGCCGGGCAATGGCGGTTTCGGTGGGGAAAACCCCCTTCTTTCGGGCCCCGATCCGGTAGAGATGCTTGCGGAACAGGGCGATCTTGTCCTTTTCCCGGAGCGGCAGTCCGTGATAGGCGGAAAACGGTATCAGTCCGCCCACGGTCATCCGGATCGGCGCTCGCCTATGGCGGAACATCTCGCCGACCAGCATCAGGGTGGAGAGGGGCTTGAAGACGGCCGAGGTGGCGTAAAACGGGAAGGAGTTGCGGGCGTGAATGTGGACGGGCAGAATCGGCGCTTTGGCGCGGGAGGCCAGACGGAGGAACCCCTTTTGCCAGCGCCGGTCGCGGATGCCTTGCAGGCCCGCGCGGGAGACCTCGCCCGAGGGGAAGAAGATCACCGCCTCCTCGTCGGCCAGGGCCCGGTCGATGGCGGCGATCCGCCGTTTCATGGTCATGCCGTTCATCACCTTGACCGCAAGCAGGCAGGGCCGCAGCGGCTGGATGCTTTCCAGGAGGTCGTTGGCAACGATGCGGACATCAGGCCGGGTCTCGTGGATCATCTTGAGCAGGGCCAGACCGTCGAGGCTGCCGATGGGGTGGTTGGCCACGATCACCACCCTGCCGGTGACCGGGATGTTCTCCCGGTCGCGGTCGGAAACCGAGTAGCTGCACTGGAAATATTCCAGCACCTGCTCGACGAAGTCCATGCCCTCCAGGTCGGGGTACTGCTCGGCAAAGCGGATGAACCGGCTTTCCCGGAGCAGGCGGCGGAGTACGCCCCGAAGGGGCGGGGTGAGCAGGGGGCGGTTGCTCAGTTCGGGGTAGTAGGTGGTCAGGATTTTTTCGACGGTAAACATGGGTAGCTCCCAAGTTCGTAAAAAGGGGTCGGCTTCCGGCCGTGCGGATTCAGGGTTGGGGACGGAGTTCCCGGTAGCCGAGCCATTGTTCGCGAAAGGAGAGGGGAAAGACGGTTCGTTGATGTTTGCTGGAGGAGGTCACCCGGTGTGCCGCAAACGTCAGGGCCGGAGCGGGAGCGGCTTGCAGGACGGTCGGCTTCGCGAGCTGGCTCGCCCAATTTTTATGGGCATAGAGGCAAAGCAGGCCGTCGTCGACCGAGCTGAGCACAGCCGAGTGCGGACGGTAGGGAGAGGATGCGCTCAGGCGCAGCCACTGGTCGCGGTCCAGCTGCGGAACGCTGTCGATGCAAAGCACCATGGCCCCGTATGTTTCCTGAACTCGGGGGTGACGAAACAGTTCGGCAAGCATTTCCTTGTGCTGCTGTGGCCGGGAACCGGCAAGATGCGCATTGAGGGCCAGGAGCGAGCGGCCCTGTTTGCGGAGCACCGCGAACTGGACCACGCCCGATCCGGCAACGGTGAAGCTGCCGCTGTTCAGCATCCAGAGTTCGGGCCCGGTAAACATGGCCAGTCCCTGCTCCGGCGCGGAGGGGTCGGCTTGCTCGTTCCGGCGCAGCGGCCGCAGTGGCACCAGGCAGCTGCATGCCAGACCCAGGGCATCGGCCGCGGCCGGAGCGGAGCGTGCGGCGCGGCTCCTTCGTTCCTCGCGGGCAAGGGCGTCGGACCGGCAGCACAACAGATCGACCTTCCGGTGCAGGGGCGCGAGTCGTTCGCGCATTTTTGCCGGTGAACGGCCGGTGGTGTTCAGGGTCATAACGGTGATCATCGTTTTCTCCATGGCAGGTTCAGGCCGGGGCGGCTGTTTTTCTCCGGTGCGTGGTCAGCGTGTCCAGGTCTGGAGGCGGCGGCAGCAGTCTGGTCTCGATCCGGCCGCGCCAGTCGGGATGCGGGGACAGCCCGGCAAGGGCCGCCATGGTCGGGGCCAGATCCAGCAGGGCGATGCCCGCGGGTTCGGCTTGTTGGTCGGCGGTTTCCGGAGCGGCGAAGAACAGGGGCCGGTGCGCCTCTCTGGTCTCTTCTCCCGGCTGTCGTGCCGGACCCGGACCGCCCATGACCATGATTGCATACTCCCCGTCCAGGCCGACCACGGCAAGATCCTCCAAAAGAATCCCCACCATCCGGTCTGCCTGTTCAATGCTCTCCATGCAGGGTTCCGAGATTCGGCCGAAGCAGGCGGCAGCGATGCCGACCCCCTCCAGGTGTACCAGACAGAAGTCGGGCATCTGTTGCTGCAGGTGCCGGCCCGCCTGTTTTGTCAGCTCGCGGTCCACGTTGCGCAGCCCCTGTGAGTTGATCAGCAGGGAGGTGTGCAGCGCGCCGGGAGGAAAGAGCCGAACCAGCCGGTCGTTGGAAAAAAACGCGGAGACGCTGCGGCAGCGGTACTGCAACAGGGAGAAGAGAGAAAGCGGATGGGACGTAAGCGGTTCGAGGCCGCTGTTGGTCAGGACACCGTGTTCCTCCGGAGGCAGCGAGGTAAACAGGCTGGTCAGGAGGGGGAGCAGCAGCTGGGGCGAGCCCGGGGGCGGGTACACGGTTGTCGATACCCCGCGTCGGGCCAGGGCGTCGAGACAGGGAACATGGGCGCAGGCCAGGGTGTCGCTGGTCAACCCGTCGATGACGATGAAAAGCAGTTTGGGCATGGGAGGCTCCAGGTGCGATGGTCGGAAACAGGCAGGATCTCCCGCCTGCACACGCCCCCCTTGTACCGGCCTCCTGTTACGGGGTGGTCAGCGGATGGTTATGTCTTCATGAGTGGGGCAAAACCAAAAGGTATCGTGACAAAATCCGAATATTGCGGCATGCGCGGGCCGTCCGGTCCCTGTCCCCCCGGGTATCCGCCGCGTCGGTCCCGGCCGTTGATCCGTCTGCTTGTTCACGCAAAAGCCCGGAGCATCGCTTTCTTGGGGTTGTTCTTTCCGCCTGTTCACTGTATAAGAAAAACCTGTCCGCCGGTGACGGCGCATCCTTTCCCTGTGTTTTTGGCGTCCTTATGAATATTACCCCGCAAGAAGTACGGCACGTTGCCGATCTGGCCCGGCTCGAACTGAGCGACGAGGAAGTTGAGCGCATGACCGCGCAGCTCGACCCCATACTGGGCTACATGGCCAAACTCAACGAGCTGGAGACCACCGACGTGGCCGCGACCACCCATCCCCATCCCCTGGTCAACGCCTTTCGCGAGGACGAGGTGCGGCCCTCGCTCGCCAGGGAAACGGCCCTGGCCAACAGTCCGGCGCAGAACGGCGAGGCCTTTGTCGTTCCCCGGGTCATCGGTTGAGACGTCATCCCAAGGTACGCTGGAGCGGGTACACGAATATATGAAACTTTGCGAGTTGACCCTGCACGAGGCGCTGCGGCGCATGGATGCGGGAGAAATAGGGGCGGTTGAGCTCACCGAATCGGTACTGGAACGGATCGATGCCGTGGAACCCCGGGTGCAAGCGTTCCTGGCGCTGGACCGGGAGGGGGCCCTGCGCCAGGCCGACCAGGCGGACCAGCGGCGCAAGAGCGGGCAGGGCGGGGCGCTGTGCGGCATTCCCGTGGCGCTCAAGGATCTGCTCTGCACCACCACCTTGCCCACCACCTGCGGGTCCCGGATGCTGGAAGGCTTCATGTCGCCCTACAACGCCACCGTGGTGGAGCGGCTGAACGAGGCCGGGGCCGTGCTGGTGGGCAAGCTGGCCATGGACGAGTTCGCCATGGGTTCGACCAGTGAGCATTGCGCTTTCCAGGTGCCGCGCAACCCGTGGAATCTGGAGCATATTGCCGGCGGTTCCAGCGGCGGTTCGTCCGCGGCCGTAGCGGCGGACGAATGCTTGGCCTCGCTGGGCACCGATACCGGCGGTTCCATCCGCCAGCCGGCCTCGTTCTGCGGGGTGGTCGGCATGAAGCCGACCTACGGCCGGGTGTCCCGCTACGGCGCGGTGGCCTTTGCCTCCTCGCTGGACCAGGTCGGCCCCCTGACCAAGGACGTGCGCGACTGCGCCCTGATGCTTCAGGTCATCAGCGGGCACGATCCGCTGGATTCCACCTCCATCGACCGGCCCGTACCCGATTTTTCCGCAGCACTCCAGGATGGCTTGTCCGGTCTCAGGATCAGCATGCCGCGGGAGTATTTCGAGACCGCTGGTCTCGATCCGGAGGTGGAACAGACGGTGCGGCAAGGGGTGGATATGCTTCGGGATGCGGGTGCCGAGGTGGTTGAGGTCAGCCTGCCCCACACCGCCTACTGTGTGGCCGTCTATTACCTGATCGCCCCGGCCGAGGCCAGCGCCAACCTGGCCCGCTTTGACGGCATCCGGTACGGCTACCGCGACCCGGACGCCACCGAACTGCTCGACCTGTATCGGCGCAGCCGTTCCCAGGGGTTTGGCGAGGAGGTCAAGCGGCGCATCCTGATCGGCACCTATGCCCTTTCTTCGGGCTACTACGATGCCTTTTATAAAAAGGCGTCACAGGTGCGGACCCTGATCATCGAGGATTTTCAGCAGGCCTTCACCCAGTGCGACCTGCTGGTTTCGCCGGTGGCGCCCTCCACCGCGCCGCGGATCGGTGTGCTGAAAGACGACCCGCTTTCCATGTACCTTGCCGATATTTTAACGATTTCGACGAATCTTGCCGGTTTGCCCGCCCTGTCTGTTCCCTGCGGATTCAGTGCCGCGGGGTTGCCCATCGGCCTGCACCTGCAAGCCGCTCACTTCAACGAGACCGCCTTGCTGCGCGCGGCCTACAATCTTGAACAACGCGCCGGCGTTGCAGGAAAGAAACCGGCCCTGAGTTGATATGCGTTTTCCAGTTCCTTCCCATATAGCGGCCATTGTTCCCTATCCTCCCGGTAAGCCCATTGACGAGCTGGAACGGGAATACGGGGTGAAAAACGCCATCAAACTGGCTTCCAACGAGAATCCCTGGGGGCCGTCGCCCAAGGCCGTGCGCGCCGTGGCCGATGCGCTCTCCAGCCTGCATCGCTATCCGGACGGTTCCAGCCATGTCCTGACCCGTGCGCTGGCGGACTGGATTGGTGCCGCGCCCGAGGAGATCGTGCTTGGCAACGGCTCCAACGAGCTCATCGAGTTTCTGGTGAAGGCCTTTGTCGATACCGGTGATCAGGTCATCACCAGCCATCCCTCTTTCCTCATGTACCAGAAATTCGTGCAGGTGCGGGGCGGGGAAAACGTGGTCGTGCCCCTGCGGGAGATGCGGCATGATCTGGAGGGCATAACAGCCGCGGTCAACGAACGGACCCGGTTGATCTTCATCGACAATCCGAACAATCCCACCGCCACCCTGATCGAACGCGATGTGTTCATGCGTTTTCTCGCTGCCTTGCCGCAGTCGGTGATCGTGGTGCTGGATGAGGCCTATGTCGATTTTGTCGAGCCGGCGCGCCGTATCGACGTGCTCGACTGTATCCGCCGGGCCGATGCCCTGCCAGCCGTGGTCAGCCTGCGAACCTTTTCCAAGGCCTTTGGGCTGGCCGGACTGCGGGTGGGATTCGGGATCATGCACCGGGATATCGCCTCGCTGCTGCACCGGGTCCGGCAGCCGTTCAACATCAGTGTGCCCGCGCAGGTCGGCGCCCTTGCGGCCCTGGAGGACCAGGAGCACTATAACCGTACCCTGCAAGGCACGGCCGAAGGACGGGCCTGGCTGACCGAAGAGGTGCGCCGAATCGGGTGTCGTCCGTTTCCCTCCCACGCCAATTTTTTTCTGATCGATGTCGGGGGGGATGCCACCAGGCTCTACGAGGCCATGCTGTACAAGGGTGTGATCGTCCGTTCCATGCGTGCCTATGGTTTTCCGAACTTTATCCGGATCACTGTGGGTACCTCTGAAGAAAATCAGCGTTTTGTCGCCGCACTGGCGGCATGCATTGAGGAGTTGGGTTATGGCCGTATTCATTCATGATCGTATTCTCACCATCGATGGCCCGTCCGGTACCGGAAAATCCTCGGTTGCCCGGGCGGTTGCCGGAAAGTTGTATTACACTTATCTCGATACCGGTGCCATGTACCGGGCGGTGGCCCATGTCTGCACCCAGCAGGGTATCGCGCCCGATGCCGACACGGCCCAGGTGGAGCAGGTGCTGGAGAAACTGAGCATCCAGCTGCTGCCGTTGCAACCCGGTGAGGAGGATGTACGGGTCCGGATCAATGGCGAGGAGGTGGGCCCTGCCCTGCGCACCCGGGAAATGGGGTTGCTGGCCTCGCAGTTTTCGAAGCTGGCGGTTGTTCGCGACCGGCTTACCCGGTTACAGCAGAAGATCGGCAAGCCCGGCCGGGTGGTGGCGGAGGGCCGGGACACCGGCAGCGTGGTGTTCCCCAACGCGGCGTGGAAGGTGTATCTCGACGCCACACCGGAGGTGCGGGCCGGGAGGCGGGCCGCCCAGTTGCGGGCCCGGGGGGAGCAGGTAAGCGACGCGCAGGTGCTGGAAGAGCTGGCCGAGCGGGACAAGGCGGACCAGGAACGGTCGCTGGCGCCGCTTACGGTTGCGGATCGGGCCGTTGTCGTGGACACCAGCGATAAATCCCTGGAGGAAGTCATCGGGATTGTCTATCACTATGTGCTGGATGTCACGGCTTGTCCCGGCCAGCCGTGACTCCGGTTGCGGCCTTCTCTGTCTTTTCTTCTCTAGAAGGCCGTTTTTTCACCGAATTGTATCGACAACGGGGCACTGGCGGTGCCCCGTTGTTGTTTGTGGCGTGAACAACAAAAAAGCCCCCATCCGTCGGCGACGAATGGGGGCCTGGTAGGCGTGGTGCATCAGACCTCTTCGAACTGATCCTTGCCTGCGGCACACAGGGGACAGACCCAGTCTTCCGGAACATCTGCAAAGGCGGTTCCGGGAGCCACCCCGTTGTCGGGGTCGCCGGCGGCGGGATCGTATTCATAGCCACAGACAGCGCAAATGTACTTTTTCATGATGTCTCTCCTGAGAGGAAGGGGGGAATCAGGCTTTCCACAAGCCATGGAGGTTACAATAGGCACGGGTCGAAACCTGGGCGGCCTGAACACAGAAGGAGGCTTCGGGTGCCTCGCCGGGGTTCAGATCCTGCCGGTAGACCTTGCCGTCGGCAATCAGTTCGATAAATTCGATCCAGTGTTTTTCTTCCATGGGATGAGCCGTTGAACCAACCACGACCTTGTACCCATTGTCGGTTTTGCTGAGGACCGGAACGTGCTTTTCCTTGGCTGCGTCAAAGGTGTTTTCGTTCATAAGCTCCATGGGCTTACCGCAGCAGACCAGCTCACCTGCGCCGCCATGGAGCACTTCAATGATGTTGCCACAGATGGAACATTTATACACTTCGTTCTTTTTTGCCATGTTGATTCTCCTTTTTGATGGAAATAATGTGCAGGCGGGTTGAGCCTGCGGGCATTTCCCTTTCCCAACGAGGCGCACATACCATACTCAATGTTGTCGTTCGGGGAAAGGGAGATGTGTACCTGTTTCGATGTTGTACCTCATCGGTCGGTGTTGACCGGAGGCAAGACGGCGCTCGATGGTCTTCCGCATGCGTCGTTTATCCGAGCTGTTTTTTGCCTTCATCGGTCAATGCATACCGGCAACGGACCGGACTGTGAATCAGCCCTTTTTTCTTGAGCGCCGTGACCTGGCAGCTGACCTGCTTGGTTTCAAGCCCTGTTGCTGCCGCCAATTCCTTGCTGCCGCAAGCGGTCGGACTGCGACTAAGGGCGTCGAGGACCTGCCGCTGTTTTTCACTGAGTGTTGCTGTCCCACATGTTTTTCCACATGCCATATCCGTTTCTCCCGATACAGATTGAAGGTGTTGTTTTTCCCGGCAGGCAGGACAGATACCAGAAAATTCGATGCGATACCCGGTAATCCTGTAGCCTGGAATCTGAATGTCATCCAGCAGGCGCGGCGGGATTTCGGATTTGGGGATATTGTCGATCCGGTGGCACTGGCTGCAAAAGACGTGCTCATGGTCGCTGATATCGCCGTCAAATCGTTTCTGCCGACCGCTGATTTCCAATTTTTTGATCAGCCCGACCTCGGCAAGCACTTCCAGGTTGCGATACACCGTGGCCAGGCTGATTCGGGGAAGTCGTTTTTTGACCTTCTCGTATAGCTCGTCCGCCGTGGGATGCTCCTGGCTTTGCCGCAACTCATCGAGGATGAGATCGCGCTGATGTGTCATACGTAGCGAGTGCTTCATTTCCCTGTTTGAAAATTTATACTAAATGTATTTAATAATCATTTCCAAGTCAAGAAAAAGTTGTCTTGGGTCGGGAAAAAGAACGCATTGGGAGAAAAAGAAAATGGCCGGCCCTCCTGTATACATGGAGCGACCGGCCGGTGCGGCGGAGTCAGGGGATTATTCGAGGATGAAGTCGGCACGCCGGTTGTGGGCGTGGTCTTCTTCGCTGGAGCCGGTGAACAGCGGACGCTCTTCACCGTAACTGATGGTGCGGATGCGCTGTTCCTCGATTCCGAACTGGATCAGGTAGTTTTTGGCGCTCAGGGCCCGACGTTCTCCCAGGGCTAGATTGTATTCATTGGTCCCCCGGTAGTCGGTATTGCCTTCAATCAGAACACGGCTTGTTGGGTGCTCGTACAAATATTTGCCGTTCTGCTCCATGGTCGGGATCTGGTCCTGACTGATTACCGACTGGTCGAAGGCGAAATAGATCGGCCCGAATCCCGGAGAGCAGCGGCCATGGGCTCGTTTATAGGCGTCACTCTGGTTGTCCGCATTGCTGTCCAACCCGCCGTCCACTCCTCCCGTCGCATCGAGCGATTCCATTCCAGGTTGTTCGCCGGCATGAAATTCTTCGGTGACACTCCCCATCCGGCCGTTCTCGGAGGTTTGTCCCGCCGTGCCGCCGCCCGGATAGGGCGCCACTTTTTTCGAACCGCAACCGCCGGCCAGCACGACGCACGCGGTCAGCGAGACGGCAATGAAGAGACGGGGAAAGGCTTGCATACAGATACCTCGCTGCAAAGGAGAAGGATGAAAAATATCCTTGTATTCTATACCTATAAGACGGTTTGCCGTCAAGGGAAACCTGATTTGTGCCGCCGTTCCTCCGGTGAGCCGAAGATGAGCGCGAAAGAAAAACATCTTTCCCTTGCCTTTGAACGGAGAAGAGGGGTAAAACTGCACTAATCTTTTTCGATCGATAGACGAAGGAATGTTTCCCCGTATTCTCATAGCCCTATTCTTCTGTTTTGCTCTGTGCGGCCCTGTCCGGGCGGAAACGACCATTGTGTTTGCCACCAGTGCGACCTGGCCGCCGATGGAGTTTATCGACAAGGACGGGCGAGTCAGCGGGTATGCCATCGATTACCTGACCGCCGCCGGCAAGGAGGCGGGTTTTGTCGCTGTTTTTAACCGGGTGCCTTGGGAAGGGATTTTTGTGGGACTGGGACGCGGCAAATACGATGCCATCGTCAGTTCGGTGTCGATCACCCCGGCCCGCAAACGGGCCATGGATTTCAGCATCCCCTATTACGCCATTTGTCAGGCTCTGGTGGTTCCTGCGCGATCGCCGGCGACGCGCCTCGAACATCTGGCCGGACGCCAGGTAGGGTGCCAGGACGGCACCACCGGGTTTTTCGCCGTGAAACGCGTCCCTGACGTGCAGGTGGCCTTTTACGCGACCATTGATTTGGCCTTCGCGGATCTGCGCCTGGGACGAATCAGCGGCGTGGTCTGCGACGATCCCGTGGCCGCCCACTACGTTGCGGAATCCGGAGATGTTCCCTTGAAAATCGCCGTCCTGCTTGAAGGCGATGACGCTGTGGAATTGTATGGCGTTGCGGTAAAGAAGAATCAGAACCGGGAAAAACTGGCTCTGATCAACCGGGGTATTGCCGCAGTCAAGGCCAAGGGGATCGACCGGAAACTCCGGGAAAAATGGATTCCCGCTCCTGTTTGCGCATCGGACGATCCGCCGTCCGCACCAGCGGCCCCCTCTGCCCCAGCCCTTCCGCGCTAACATGCCCATATCTTCCTCGTCCCTCTTCTCTCGTCCCGAGGTTCCACCCCCTCATCTGCTTTCCCGGCATGTGCACCACGACCAGGGGTATCGGCCGTTGGTCGATTTCGGCCACTGGCGGGTAGCGATCCTGTGCTTCAGTCCGGACCTGCTGCCGGAGCGGCTCACCCGTGTCCAGCGTCACAACGAGACCGACGAGGTCTTCGTGCTTCTGGAGGGGCGCTGCATCCTTTTTGTTGCCGAAGGAGAGGAGCGCGCGGGCAGGATCTACGGCGTCGATCTCCTGCCGGGACAGGTCTACAATGTCCATCAGGGTGTCTGGCATACCCATACCCTGAGCCCGGACAGCCGGGTGCTGATCGTGGAAAATCGCGAGACCACCTACGACAACTCACCGTTCACCCCGCTTGATGCCGAACAACAGCGGACCCTGCGCGAGCTGACCGCAACCCTGTGGGGTGCTGATACTCCGTGAATCGGCACGCTGCAACTTGGCACCCCGTATCCGGTTGTCCTGCTTGTCAAGGTGTGGGCGATCGGGTATATCTTGCTTGTTTTTTTATGCGGCAGCTACCGGTTGCCGCCCCTGTCCCCCGCCCTGTGCGCCAAACCAAAGGTTCCCCATGAAAGTCTCCCTGAGTAAAAAGACCAAATTCATCTTCATCACCGGCGGGGTGCTTTCGTCTCTGGGCAAGGGGTTGTCCGCGGCCTCCATCGGTTCCCTGCTCGAATCCCGAGGTTTGACCGTCACCTTCCAGAAGCTCGACCCCTACATCAATGTCGATCCCGGCACCATGAACCCGTTTCAGCACGGCGAGGTGTACGTCACCAGCGACGGTGCGGAAACCGACCTCGACATGGGACATTACGAGCGGTTCACCAATGCGGTGATGGGCAAGCACAACAATTACACCTCGGGCCGGATCTATTATTCGGTAATCATGAAGGAACGTCGGGGCGAATACCGGGGCGGCACGGTCCAGGTGATTCCCCATATCACCGACGAGATCAAGGAGGCGGTGCTGCAACTCGACGGTTTGGCCGATGTGGCCATCATCGAGATCGGCGGCACCGTGGGCGATATCGAGGGACTGCCCTTCATCGAGGCCATCCGCCAGTTGCGGACCGATCTCGGCCGGGAGTACACCCTGTTCATCCACCTCACCCTGGTGCCCTATATCCGGACCTCGGGCGAGGTGAAAACGAAACCGACCCAACATTCGGTCAAGGAACTGCTGGCTTCGGGCATTCAGCCCGATATCCTCATGTGCCGGAGCGAGGTGCCGATCAACGACGATCTGAAGAAAAAGATCGCCCTGTTCTGCAACGTGGACGCCAATGCGGTCATCTCGGTGGTGGATGTGGCCTCCATCTACGAGCTGCCGCTCCAACTGCGGGAAGAGGAGGTCGACGATCGCATCCTGGAGAAACTGGGTATCTGGACCGGCGCACCCAATCTGGAACCCTGGCAACGGCTGGTCCGGAAAATCAACAATCCCAGGGAAACGGTGACCATCGGCATTACCGGCAAGTATGTCGACCTGACCGAGTCGTACAAGAGCCTGCACGAGGCTCTGGTGCATGGCGGTATTGCCAACGACACCAAGGTGCAGCTGGAATATATCAGCGCCGAAGCCCTGGAAGACGGCAGCGAACAGGACAAGCTGGCCCTCTGCGACGGCATTCTGGTCCCCGGCGGGTTCGGCAGCCGGGGCATGGTCGGCAAGATTCAGGCCGTGACCTATGCCCGGGAAAGGAAGATCCCGTTTTTCGGCATCTGTCTGGGGATGCAGCTGGCGGTGGTTGAATTTGCCCAGCACATCGCTGGCATCAGCGGCGCGCACTCGGTGGAGTTCGATCCCGGTACCGCCGACCCGGTGATCTACTTGATGACCGAATGGTTCGACTTCCGCACCGGCAAGACGGAACATCGTGACCAGGATTCCGGCAGGGGCGGTACCCTGCGACTGGGTGCGTATCCCTGCATGTTGCGGCCCGGCACCTTGGCTGCGGCTGCCTACGGGGTCGAGGAGATCAGCGAACGGCATCGGCATCGCTACGAATTCAACAACGATTACCGCGCCCGGCTGGAAGAGGCCGGGCTGGTCATCAGCGGCGTTTCGCCCGACAACACCCTGGTGGAAATCATCGAACTGCCCGATCACCCCTGGTTTCTGGGGTGTCAGTTCCATCCGGAATTCCAGTCCAAACCCATGCAGCCGCATGCCCTGTTCCGCGATTTCATCAAGGCGGCCATTGCCTGCAGGCGCACGCATCGGGGGTAAGAGATGCGCACGGTGATCATCCAGCCGACTCCCAGCGGCCCGATTCCGGTCGGACCCGGCGCGCCGCTTCTGCTCATGGCTGGTCCTTGTGTGCTGGAAAGCGGCGATCTGGCCCGGGAGGTGGCGCAGGAGCTGCAAGCCGTCACCCGCCGCCTGGGCATCTCCTACGTGTTCAAGGCGTCGTTTGACAAGGCCAATCGCACCTCCCTGGATTCGTTTCGCGGCCCGGGGGTGGAAAAGGGTCTGCGCATCCTTGGCCGGTTGCGCGAGGAGATCGGCGTGCCGATTGTCTCCGATATCCATGAACCGGCCCAGGCCGCTCTGGCTGGCGATTGCCTGGACATCATCCAGATTCCGGCCTTTCTCTGTCGCCAGACCGATCTTCTGGTCGCGGCCGCCCGAACCGGGCGGGTCGTCAATGTCAAAAAGGGGCAGTTCCTTTCTCCCTGGGACATGGAACATGTGATCAATAAACTGCGCGGAGCGGGCACTGAGCGGATCTTGCTCACCGAGCGGGGCACCTTTTTCGGCTACAACAACCTGGTGGTGGATATGCGCTCCCTCCAGGTGATGCGCTCCTTCGGCTACCCGGTGGTGTACGATGCCACCCATTCGGTGCAGCTGCCCGGTGGCGCGGGCGGCAGCTCCGGCGGCCAGCGGGAGTTCATCCCCGCCTTGTCCCGGGCCGCCATGGCGGTGGGCATCGACGGCCTGTTTCTCGAGGTGCATCCCGACCCTGCCAAGGCGTTGTGCGACGGCCCCAATTCGCTGCCCCTGGATCAGGTCGAGGCCCTGTTGGTCCAGCTACTGGCCATCCGACAGGCTGTTGCAGGAGGTGCGGATGCAGCACCGTGACGACGATACTTTTCCGGACTGCGCCTATCCCGGTGACTGCGCCCTGACCGAGGCCCTGCGCGCCCGGGCCCTGGCCCGCAATCAGCCGATCGAGCGCAGCGCGTCCTGGCGCGAGGCCTTGCCCCGGGCCAAGAGCGTTCGCCTGCTCCTGCTCGACGTTGACGGCGTGCTCACCGACGGCGGCATTATTTACGGCAACGACGGTCTGGAATGCAAACGATTCAACACCCGGGACGGACTGGGCATCGCCATGCTGCAGGAAAACGGGATCGAGGTGGGGATTATTACCGCACGGGCCTCCGAGGCGGTGGAGCG
Organism: Desulfobulbus sp.; assembly: GCA_050952385.1. Classification (GTDB taxonomy): domain Bacteria; phylum Desulfobacterota; class Desulfobulbia; order Desulfobulbales; family Desulfobulbaceae; genus Desulfobulbus. The sequence goes on from JBMNKV010000001.1 coordinate 1,816,076, forward strand.
GCGCGCCCGCGAGCTGCGACTGGCGCATCTGGTGCAGGGGGAGCGCGACAAGCTGGCCAGCTATGAAGCCCTGCTGCGGCAGACGGGTCTGCGGCCACCCCAGACCGCCTACATGGGCGACGATCTGATCGACCTGCCGCTCCTCAACCGGGCCGGTCTGGCCGCCAGCCCTGCCGATGCCGTGCCCGAGGTGCGCCGCCGGGTGCACTATGTCGCCCAGTGCCGGGGAGGAGAGGGAGCGGTCCGCGAGGTGTGCGACCTGATCCTTGAAGCCCAGGGGCTTTTGGCCCGGGCCTGCGGCCGTTACGACCGGTAATGTTGCGATGCGTCGGGATCCCCGCAATCTGATGTGGCTGGCGCCGCTGCTGCTTTTTGCGACCAGCTTCCTGTGGTGGCCGTCGGTGCGCGACTTCCTTGCCCCCCGGGGCGGCTATAATCCCAAGCTGATCCAGGCCCGACCCGCTGAGTCCCCGGTCGAGAACTTTCGCATGGAGCAGGTGGATATCACCATGGCCAGCAACGGCCGGGATGAGTGGCGCATCCATGCCAAGCGGGCCTTCAGCGACGAAAAAAACGACCGAATCCGGCTGGAGGAGGTCGATGCCCGCTACATTGTGCAGGGCAAGGATCCGGTGACTATCACCAGCCGCAAGGGCCTGTATGTGCTCGACGAGAAACGGCTGATTCTCACCGGTCAGGCGCGTGTGGTCAAACCGGCCAAGGATGAGGTGCTGCTTTCGGAACGGCTTGAGTACGACGACAAGGACCGGGCTCTGGTCAGTCCGGGCGAGGTCACCATCCTGACCAAGGATCTGCGCTTGAAGGCCGGGAAGCTGCGGTACGATCTGGAGAAGGGCGCATACCGGTTTGATCAGCGCGTCAAGGTCGATTTGTAATCTTCGCCGCATGTCGGCGAAATCTTCCAGTGAAAGGATTGATCCATGCTGAAAGTGAATGAACATTACCTGAAGTTGCAGGCCTCCTATCTTTTTTCCGACATCAACAAGCGGGTTGCCGCCTTTCAGGCCGAGCATCCGGACCGTGAGATTATTCGTCTGGGGATTGGTGATGTGACCAACCCATTGCCTGCCGCCTGTATCGAGGCCTTGCATCGGGCTGTTGACGAGATGGGGACCGAGGCCGGATTCCGCGGCTATGGACCGGAGCAGGGCTACGACTTTTTGCGTCAGGCCATAGTGGAGCATGATTTCCAGGCTCGGGGCGCGCAGGTCGAGGCGGATGAGGTCTTTGTCTCCGACGGCGCCAAGTGCGATACCGGCAACTTTCAGGAGCTGTTTGCCCTCGATGCCCGCGTCGCCATTCCCGACCCGGTCTATCCGGTGTATCTCGATACCAATGTCATGGCCGGTCGCACGGGGGAATTCCGGGACGGCCGCTACGAGGGGCTGGTCTACCTCGACTCCACCAGCGACAACGGCTTTGTCCCCGATCTGCCCAAGGAACCGGTGGACCTGATCTATCTCTGTTTTCCCAACAATCCCACCGGCTCCACCATCACCAAGGCCCAGCTCAAGACCTGGGTGGACTTCGCCCGGGATCACAAGGCCCTGATCCTGTTCGACGCGGCCTACGAGGCCTTTATCCGCGATCCGGAATTGCCGCATTCGATCTATGAAATCGAGGGCGCGCGGGAGGTGGCCGTCGAGTTCCGCAGCTTTTCCAAAAGCGCCGGGTTCACCGGTACCCGCTGCGCCTATACCGTGGTGCCCAAGGAGTGCGCGGCCTGGGACAGCAAGGGGAACAGGCAACTCTTGCACCCGCTTTGGAACCGGCGGCACACCACCAAGTTCAACGGCGTATCCTACCCGATCCAGCGGGCCGCCGAAGCCGTGTACTCGGAGGAAGGCAAGGCGCAGTGCAAGGCCCTGATCGACGGCTACCTGGCCAATGCCGCCCTTATCGGCAAGGCCATGGACGAGTTGGGCTACCAATATGTCGGCGGCGGCAATGCGCCGTATATCTGGGTTTGGGGCGGCCGCGATTCCTGGGAGTTCTTCGATCTGCTGCTGCGCGAGGCCGGGGTGGTCTGTACTCCGGGAGCGGGATTCGGCAAGTGCGGGCAGGGTTATATCCGGATCTCGGCCTTCAACTCGGAGGCCAATGTGGTCAGGGCCATGGAACGTTTGCGCACGGCCTTGCGGTAGTAGCGAGGCTGGAGCGCTGGAAAGGCACAAGGCGCATCTGCTCCGGTGACGGAGCGGATGCGCTTTTTTCTTGCCGGTCAGGAGCGCCGCGATTGTATTGGGCGCACCGGACGGATTCCTCCCGGTTTTATTCCGCCAAAAGCCGCTGGGCGTTGCCCCGCGTGATTTTGTCGAACAGGGAATCGGGGAGGCCCAGTTTGCCCAGCATTTTGAGGGTGGTGCCCTGATCCGTCCAGGGCGAATCGGTGCCGAAGAGCAGGTAATCGGCGTGGTGGGAGAGCAGGATATCGCGGAGCCGTTTCTGATCGAGAAAATCCAGGGCAAAGGAGATTTCCATGTAAATGGGCTGGCCGGTGAGCAGGGCGCGTACATCTTCCCATTCGTCCCAGCCGCCCAAGTGGGTGGCGATCAGTTTGAGTCGGGGAAAGCGGCGATGGAGCGCCAGGATGCGTGCGGGATCGGCCCGCTGGATCCGGGGATAGGCAATATCGTACCCCGCATGGATCACCAGAATCAATCCCAGCTCGCTCATCAGGGCGTAGAGGTCGTCCAGCCGGGGATCGTCGAGCATGTGATCCTGATAGTAGGCATGCATTTTAATGCCCTTGAACCCCTCGTCGTGAATCAGCTGGGCCCGTTCAAGGAGGAGCGGGTCGTCCTGATGCACCGAGGGAAAGGGTTCCAGCCGCTCCGAACGGATTGCTTTTGACCAGTTGAAGATCCGTTCGAACTGTTCCGGCCGGGTGGCGATGGAGCAGACCACGGAGCGGTCAATACCGTGCCGGTCCATGGAGGCGAGCAGGGAGGCGGTGGTGCCGTCCAGATAGGCTTTGATGCCGCCCTGTTGTTCGAGTAGAGGAATGGCCTTGTGGGCGACCGGATCGGCAAAGGCGTGGGTATGAAAATCGATGCAACCAGCCATATGTTCCTCCTTTGGCGACGGAGTTTGGCGGCGGAGCGGCCCTGTCAGCGCATGAACCAGAGGACGCCCTGCAGGACCAGCAGGGCGTAAATTCCGGCGACGACATCGTCAAGCATGATGCCCAGCCCACCGTGCAGGTGCGTGTCGACCCAGCCGACCGGGAACGGCTTGACGATATCGAACAGGCGGAAGAGCAAGAAACCCGCCAGAGCGACAACGGGATTCTGCGGCGCCAGGGCGAGGGCGATGAGCTGGCCGACGATCTCGTCGATCACCACCACGCCCGGATCGGCCCGGTCCAAAATCTTCTCGGCAGCCCCGGCACTCCACACGCCCGCAACAAACAATCCAGCCACGACCGCGCCGTAGACCGGTGCCTCCAGGTGTCCCAGCCCCAGCCAGAGCAGCACGCCCACAAGCGATCCCCAGGTGCCGGGGGCCACGGGCAAGTGGCCGCTTCCCGCCCCGGTGGCGATGAATATCAGTACGCGGTCCATTGTTCCTCACTTGTCGTCGGCGCGGGAAAGGCCGGCCCGAACAGCGGCGTACACCTCGCGCAGGGGCACGCCGTGGTCAAGCGCCAGCTGGCGGCAGGCTTCATACTCGGGGGCAATGGTGCCGCTGTCCGCCGCACCGACCCGCTTGGCCCGAACCTCACCCCAGGGGGTGTCGACCCGGATCTCGGCACGCGGCAGGGTGATGCGCTGTTCCAGCCGTCGCCGCAGGCCCAACGTGGTGGTTTCAGCAAAGACGATGGGGACAACTGTGCTCTCGTCGGCCGGGTCGGTCAGAACCCGCAGGAGGAATCCGGGCCGTCCCTTTTTCATCTGGATGGGAATCAGACAGACATCCAGGGCGCCGGCAGCCATCAGCCGCTTGCTCAGGTGAGGCCAGAACTCCGGGTTCCAGTCGTCCAGATGCGTTTCCAGCACGGTCACGACCTGGGATTCCCGGATCGTTTCCTCGGCCCGGCCGATGAGCACCCGCAGCAGGTTGGGACGGCCGTCGGCGCGTTCGTTGCTGCCTGCGCCATACCCGGTGTGTTCAAGCGTCATGGAGGGCAGGGGGCCGAAGCTGTCGGCCAACTCCCGCACCAGGGCCGCGCCCGTCGGGGTGACCAGCTCCTGGCGCAGGTCCACGCCCTCGACCGGAACCCCGTGCAGGAGCGCGCAGACCGCCGGCGCGGGCAGGGGAATCTCGCCGTGGTCGCAGCGCACCCAGCCCCGGGGCATGGGCAGGGGCGAGACCACCAGCCGGTCGATGGCCAAGGACTCGCATGCCGCCACAACCCCGACGATGTCGGCAATGGCATCGACCGCGCCGACCTCGTGGAAGTGCACCGTCTCCACCTCCGTGCCGTGGACCGCTGCCTCGGCCTCGGCCAGGCGGGTGAACACCGCCAGGGCTCTGGTCCGTACCGTCGTGCTCAGCTCGGCCTGGGCAAGCAGGAGGGCGATGTCCGAGAGATGACGATGCGGATGATGGCCGTGGTGCTGGCCATGCTGCTGGTCGCGGTGATGGTGGTGATGGTGCTTGCGGGCGGCCGGATCGTGCACCTGCACCCGGGTGGCGGCAAAACCGCAGACCGTGTCGCGGCGCACCGTCAGCTCCAGGCCGGGCAGGACCTGTACCGCCTTGCGCACCGCCTCTTCGGAGGCGCCCGCATCCAGCAGCGCGGCAAGCAGCATGTCGCCGGCAACACCGGAAAAACAGTCGAGATAGGCCAGGCGGATCATTGGATGCCGGTCCCCGCGACCGGTGGCGCGCCGCGCAGCCAGTCGGCAACGGGCATGCGTTTTTTCCCTTCGGGCTGAATCTCGCGGATGCGCAGACAGCCGTTGCCCGTGGCGACCAGCAGTCCCTGGGCATCGGCCTGACAGATTGTGCCCGGTGGGGCGTCGGTGGTGCGGGCCACGAGTTCGGGCCGGAAAAAGAGGCAGCGTTTGCCGGCAAGCGAGCCGTAGGCCGAGGGCCAGGGGTCGAGCCCGCGTATCAGACAGTGGATTCGCTCGGCGGGCAGACTCCAGTCGATTCGGCCCATGGCCTTGTTCAGCATCGGGGCCATGGTGGCGGCCCCGTGGTCCTGCGGCTGGGGCGCGAGCCGTCCTGCTTTCAGTCCGTCGATCGCCCGGAGCAGGGTCGCCCCGCCCAGGGGAGCCAGCCGGGCGAACAGTTCGCCCGCGGTCTCTTCCGGACCGATCGGGACGGTCTCGGTCAGCAGGATGTCGCCGGTGTCCATGCCCTCGTTCATCTGCATGATGGTGATGCCGGTTTCGCTGTCGCCATTGATGATCGCCCACTGGATAGGGGCCGCGCCGCGCAGCCGGGGCAGCAGCGAGGCATGCACGTTGATCGCGCCCAAGGGGGCCAGGGAAAGAAGTGGGGGCGGCAGGATGCGGCCGTAGGCCGCAACCGCCAGCAGATCCGGTTCATGGCTGCGCAGTGCGTCGAGAAACTCCGTGGTTCGCACCGATTCGGGCTGGAGCACGGGCAGGGCATGGGCCTCGGCAAGCGTCTTGACCGGCGGCGGTGCGGGCGTCCTGCTCCGACCGCGCGGCCGGTCGGGCTGACAGACCACGGCCACGACCCGGTCCGGGCCGTCGAGCAGGGCCTGCAACGAGGCCGCGGCAAAGTCCGGGGTGCCCATGAAGACGATGCGCAGCGGATCGCTCATTGCTGTTCCTGGAGAATTTTTTTCAGCTTTTTCTTGTAGAGCAGCCGCTTGAGCGAGCTGAGGTGGTCGATGAACAGAACGCCCCGGAGATGGTCGACCTCGTGCTGGATGATCCGGGCCAGTCGGCCCTCGGCGTCAAATTCCAGCGGGTTGCCGTCGATGTCCAGGGCGGCGACGTGAATACTGAAAAATCGTTTGACCTTGTCGTAGCATTCCAGCACGCTCAGGCAGCCCTCTTCCCCGACGACGCTGCCCTCGCCGTTGCTGATCACCGGGTTGATCAGGGTCAGGTAGTCTTTTTTCTCTTCCGGGGTGGACGGGTCCACCACCACCACCTGCCGGGCGATGCCGATCTGGTTGGCGGCCAGGCCCACGCCGGGGGCATCGTACATGGTCTCGGCCATGTCGTGGACCAGGGTTCTGAGCTCTTCGTCAAAGACGGTGATTGGCTCCGCCGCCTGCCTGAGTATCGGGTTCGGATAGCTGATGATTGTTCGGATAGCCATGCGATACGGGGGTTATGGTCCGACAGACCGGAACGAACAGGGAAACGATGGATATGTACCCAGTTTGCGGATGAATGTAAAGACGCCCGTGGCGCCGGGATGTGGAAGAGCGCGGCAAATCTTGTTTTCCGACGTGTTTTTGTGTAGGGTTGTCCGATCTTTTCAAGGGGGATGTCATGGTTGAACAGGCGGCATTGACAGAGGGAAGGGAACGGTTGCGACAGCCCGTGCTGCCGCTGGTGTCCATCGTGAGTTTCATCTATCTGACCGGCGATTTCGCCGCCGTGGACGAGGTGCTCGCCGAGCTGCCCGACGAGATCGAGACGCGCACCGCCCTGTACCGCGATCCGGCCCGGATGCTACATTCTTATCTCGATCTGTTGCGGCCGCTTGCCGATCTGAAGGCCGGGGTTGGACCGCGGCAACAGGTGCTTGACGAAAAGGGCAACACGATCGATGCGTTGAGCGCGGGCCAGGCCCTGATCACTCAGGCGGTGCTCACCCGTGAGCTGACCGCGATCAACAGCCTGTGCTGCGCGCCCTGCGGATGCACGCTCTGCTGCATCGGCCCGGACGCGGCCATGGCCCAGCACTATTTCGAGATCCCCCTGTCCGCCGCTGAGCCGGATCTGTTCGCGGTGGAGCGGATCGACACCGCTGCCTCGCGGGCGACCCTGGCCGACGATGAACCCTCGTTGTGCGTGGGGAATCACCCCTTTTACCAACGGACCGCCCCTGCCCTGATCCACTGGCGGCGCGGCTGGAGCCTGATTTTGCCCAGAGAGGCGCGCTGTCCGGAACTGGACCAGAAAGGCCGCTGCCGGATCTATGCGGATCGGCCCCAGGTCTGCCGAATGCCCCAGATCTTTCCCTACCTGCTGGAATCCGATCCGGACCGGTCCGACCTGTTCCATCTGCGCGGCGCCCTGCTGGCAGTGACCGACTGTCCCTATGTCCAGGTGCTGCGCGACGATATCGCCACCTATGCCGCGGCCTGCGAACTTGAACTGATCCTGCGGCGGAACAAGGCCTGAGTTCCCGCCGACCCGAACCGGAGTCCGTTTCATGGAAATCCTTTTTCCCGCCCTCCTTGTCTGTCTGTCCTATCTGGTGGGCGGCATTCCCTTCGGCCTGTTGCTTGCCCACCGGCGGGGAGTGGACATCCGTACCCGGGGCAGCCGCAACATCGGCGCGACCAACGTCACCCGGGTGCTGGGCAAGAAGCTGGGCGTGCTGACGCTTGTGCTCGACGTGGGCAAGGGCTATGTCCCGATCTGTCTGGCTGGTCGGCTGCTGCGCGACAGCCCGGATGTGGGCACGGTGGCGGCCCTGTGCGGGGCTGCCGCGATTCTGGGGCATATGTTTCCCGTGTACCTGCGCTTTCGCGGCGGCAAGGGGGTGGCCACGGGCCTGGGCGTGTTCCTCTACCTTGCCCCCCTGGCCGTGGTAGGGTGTCTGGCGGTTTTTCTCGTCGCAGTGGGCCTGTCCGGCTTTGTCTCGCTGGGTTCGCTTTTGGGCTCGGCCTCCATGGTGCTGTGGCTCTTTTTTCTGGATGAGCCGGGCTGGAAATTGGCCCTGGCCGCGTTTGTCGTGGTCATGATCTGGTTCAAGCATCGGCAGAACATCGGTCGTCTGCTGCGCGGCGAGGAACAGTCCTGGAAGCGGGACCGGAGCGGAGAAACAGCATGAACGCTCGGGAATGGCAGGCCGTGGAACAGGCCCGCGAGATCCTGCAACTGGGCGAACGGGCCACCCTGGGCGAGATGAAGCGGGCCTATCATCGCCTGAGCAAACATTACCACCCGGATGCCGCGGACAGCCCCGAAGGCGCCGGCGAGCAGATGTACCGTCTCAACGCTGCCTATGAAACCCTGATGCGCTACTGCCACTCCTACCGCTTTCCCCTGCGGCGGGATCAGGTCATGGCCGCTGCCGAGCATGATCTGCTCGATCCCCAGGAATGGTGGCAGGCCCGCTTCACCGACAATCCGTTCTGGGGCGGTGGTAAAAAACGGAACCGGTGAGCCGCGCACGGTAACGCGTGACCGCAAACCGATGGCCAGCTGGCCGCGTAGGCGGACCGGCGGACATCCTCTTATGAATAAGGAGCATTTCGGTGCAGATACCCCAACTGATCACAAAGCATGGCGGCCCGTTTCTCTCCCTTGAATTCTATCCCCCGAAAAAACGGGAGGAGTGGCCAGCCTTCTTCGAGACCGCGGCAACACTGAGGCAGCTGCGGCCGCTGTTCGTCTCGGTTACCTACGGTGCGGGCGGTTCCACCCAGGCCAATACCCTGGAGATCTGCGAACAGCTGATCCGGGACTGCGGCTACGAGGTCATGCCGCATCTGACCGGGGTCACCGCCGATGCCGCCCGGATCGACGCGTTTCTTGCCCGGATCAGGACCATGGGAATCGACAACGTCCTGGCCCTGCGCGGTGATCGTCCCGCTGGTTTCACCGGATCGGATGAGGAGTTGTTTGCGGTGTTCCCCCACGCGTCGGATCTGGTGCGCCATATCCGCGCCCAGCATCCGGAGCTGGCCATCGGCGTGGCCGCCTTCCCCGAGGCCCATGCCGAAGCGCCCTCCTTTGTTGCCGATCTGGAGGTCATGCGCCATAAAATCGAGTGCGGGGCCGACTTTGCCGTGACCCAGCTCTACTTCGACAACCGCGACTATTTCGACTATGTCGACCGGTTGCGCGCCCTGGGCGGAGAGATCCCGGTGATACCCGGCATTCTGCCCATTCGTAACCTGGCCTCCCTGCGGTTCACCCTCAGGCTGTGCAACGCCCGGGTGCCGGGACAGCTGCTCGCCGACATCCTGCAGGCCCATGAAAACGGCGGGGCCGAAGCGGTGTACGAGATCGGCGTGGCCCATGCCCGCAGGCAGATCCGCGAGTTGCTGGACGGCGGCGCGCCCGGTATCCATCTGTACACCCTTAACCGGGCGGATATGTGTCTGGAGGTTATGGACGGCCTGCTGTAAGGCCGGGTTGCGGCGCTGTCAGACGGCGCAGGAGGAGGCGCACTCGCCCTCCCAGCAGCAGGGCCAGGGTGGACAGGGCGCAGAATATGCCGATCCAGAAGCCGTGTGGTCCAGGTTGCAAGCCGCCCGGAGGGGCGAAACCCAGCCAGCTGCTCAGGGGCACGCCCACGCCCCAGTAGGCCGCCAGCATCAGCAGAAGCGGGACGCGGGTGTCCTTGCAGCCGCGGAGGATGCCGCCGAAGCAGATCTGCAGGGCGTCCGGGATCTGAATGCAGGCCCCGAGCCAGAGCAGCGAGGCGGCCAGGGTCCGGACCGGCACATCCGTGGTGTAGAGCGAGGCGATGGGGTTAGCGAACAGCAGGAGACAGGCGCCGGTGAGCAGGGCGCAGCCCAGGGCCATGCCCAAGCCGGTTCCGGCTATCCGGTGCAACCGGTGTGGACGGCGCTTGCCGATGGTGAAGCCGACGCGCACGGTGAGCACGATGCCCAGACTGTAGGGCACCATGTACAGCAGCGAGATGCAGCTCGCCGCAATCTGGTGCGCGGCCACGCTTTCCGGCCCCATGCGGGCGATGCACAGGGCGATGATCGTGAAAATCGAGCATTCGATGAACAGGTAGCAGCCCAGCGGCGTTCCCAACCGGAGAAACGCGAGCGCCTCGGCTAGGGTGCCCACCCGGCCCGGCACAAACAGGCGTCGTACCCCCGGCTCCCTGCTGCGGGCCAGCAGCCAGGCCATGACCAGCATCATCACCAGAATCGAGAGCGAGGTGGCCCAGCCGCAGCCGACCCCACCCAGGGAGGGCAGACCGAAATCCCCGTAAATCAGTACTCGGTTTGCCGCGATGTTGCACAAGAGGCCCGCCAGCCCGGCGAGCATCGACAGGCGGGGCCGGGCCAGACCGTCGCCGCCGTTGCGCAGCGGAAAGAAGAGACCCCCTAGCGGCAACCCCCAGGACACGGCGAAGAGGTAGCCGTCGGCAACGGGAATCACCTCCGGCGCAATACCCATCCAACCAAGCACCGGCCGGATCAGCCACAGGACCACCATCAGCAGGGTTCCACTCACTCCCCCGATCAGCATGCCCAGGCGGATCGCGCTCCGAATCTCCTCCGGACGTCCCCGGCCATGGGCCTGGGCCACCAGGGGCGTCACCGCGCTCAACAGCCCGATTTGCAAGAGAAAAATCGGAAAGAAGATGGAGGAACCCACTGCCACCCCAGCCAGATCGATGGCGCTGAAGCGCCCGGCCATGACGGTGTCGACCACGCCCGAGGCGGTCTGGAAGAGCTGGGCCAGAATCAGCGGCCCGGCCATGCGCAGCATGGTCGCGGCCTCGTGGCGAATAAGAAGGACTTTGTTCACGGGGTGGTTGCGGGTTGGGAGGGTGTCCGGGGACGGGGAAAGTCGGCCTTCTTATAGCAGCAGGCCCGGTAAACCGCAAGGCCGGGCAGGCGCGCCTTTGCCGGGACGGCGTCACCCCTTTTCTGGGAGCGCGTTCGGGGCAGCGGCCCGGCTGCGCTCCTGCCGTCGGGTCAGTCCCGCTCCCAGGCTGCGCCGCGTTTCAGGCAGGCGGGTGGTATGGGCGAGGATGGCGGGCGGCAGTACCCGGCCCTTGATCACCAGGATGTCGGCAGCCAGGCTGTCGGCCACCTGGGAGGGCTCCATGCCCCGGCAGGTTACCAGATAATTGAAGAGCAGCTCGGCCAGACGCGGCAGGGCGATCTGCCAGGTGGCGCGGGTCTGTCCGTACAGCCAGGCGGCAAAGGCGGAGAACCCGTGGAAGACCCGGCCGTCCGGCCAGAGCAGCGGCGCGGTGCGCGGGAAGTTGCCGCTGTTGTAGACCAGATCCCAGAACCGTGCCAGCCGCTTGATCTCCTGCATTCGGGCAAAGGGGATCAGGTCGTTGGCAAGGATTTCGTAGGGCGGATCAGCGGCGTACACCATGCCGTGTTCCCGGTCGTGGCGGTTTAAGGTGGTGCCGGAGAGTTTTTTGAGGATGCCGATCTGGATCTCGCCCCGGCACAGACCGACCAGGGCGTCGAGGTTGGCGCCGAACTGCTCGATGGATTCGCCGGGAAGGCCCACGATCAGGTCGAGGTGGAGATGGGCCGTGGTGTGCTGATCGAGAAAGGCGAGGTTGTCCCGGATGCGGTCAAGGTGCAGCCTGCGGCGGATCGTGGCGGCGGTGGGCGGGTGCAGGGTCTGGATGCCGATCTCCAGCTGGAGCGATCCGGCGGGAAAGCGCTGTAACCGTTCCTGCAGGCTTGCTGGAAAATGATCGGGAATGACCTCGAAGTGGACATGGTAGGGCGGCTTCCGCTCCAGGAAAAAATCGAGAATCTGTGCCGCTGCCCTTGGGTTGCTGTTGAAGGTGCGGTCCACGAATTTGAAGGTCCGCGCGCCCCGTTGCCACAGCTGTTCCAGCTCGGCGAGAAAGGCCGGGAGCGGAAAGGGACGGACTTCGCTGTCCTGGGAGGAGAGGCAGAACTCGCAGGTGAACGGACAGCCGCGTGAAGCCTCGACATAGATCAGCCGGTGCCGGAGGTCTTTGTCGGTGTACAGGCCGTAGGGCGACTCCAGGGTTTCCGGCCGGGGCGGTTTCGCCCGGATGGGGCCGGTTGGGGGAGGCTGTCCGGCAAGCACGGCGCTACAGAGCCGGTGGAAGGCGTGTTCGCCCTCGCCCTGGATCAGGTAATCGGCTTCGGCAAAATCGACCCGCAGGGGCGCGTGGCTGACCTCCGGCCCGCCGAGAACAATGACCAGCTCCGGGGCGACGCGCTTGATCAGGCGCACAAGCCGCCGCACCTCGAGCGCATTCCAGATATAGACCCCGATGCCGACAAGGGCGGGGTTCTGCGCCAGGATCTGTTCCGCCATGTCGGCGGGCTGATCGGTCAGGCAGAATTCCCGGATAACGGCTCTATGCCGGAGCTCGCCGAGGTTGGCGTGCAACAGGCGCAGGCCCAGGCTGGCGTGGATGTAGCGGGCGTTGATGGTGGCAAGGACGATGCTGGCCATAAGTTGGTCATAGCGGGTCAGAGCGGCGTGTTGGGTTCGGACGGAAGCGGACCGTCCGCGTCCGGTGCGGCAGACATACCCTGTTTCCGGCAGGGCTGCAAGCGGGCGCGCCTGGTCTTTTTCATCTTGCCCCGCTCTCCACCTGCTTGCCGTTTTTTTCGGGATGTTCTATTGTAGCGATTTTCACGCAGGCTTTTCTTCACACCGTTTTCCGGTGTTTCCCGGCACCTTTCATCAAGAGCGCGTTGCCATGAGCAAGACCTATGCGGAAATCAACGACAGGATAGCGGCCGGCAAGGCCGTGGTCCTGACCGCTGAAGAGATCATCGAGTATGTCGACCGGCGCGGTCTGGAGGCCGCCGCCAAAGAGGTGGACGTGGTCACCACCGCCACCTTCGGGTCGATGTGCTCGTCCGGCTGTTTCCTCAACTTCGGGCACAGCACCCCGAAGATACGCATCACCGAGGCCTGGATCAACGATGTCGCGGTCTACTGCGGCATAGCGGCGGTGGACGTTTACCTGGGCGCCACCCAGCTGCGCCACAACGACCCGGCCAACCTCTATTATCCCGGCGAGTTCCGCTACGGCGGCGGGCATGTCATGGAGGAACTGGTGGCGGGCAGGAAGCTTCAGCTCTTCGGCCTGTCCTACGGCACCGACGAGTATCCCCGCCGGGAGATCCGCACCCTGTTCGACATCAATGACCTGAATCAGGCGATCATGGTCAACCCGCGCAACTGCTACCAGAACTACAACGTGGCGGTCAACTGTTCGGACAAGCGCATCTACACCTACATGGGCATTCTCAAGGCCCGGATGCGCAACATGAGCTACAGTTCGTCCGGCCAGTTGTCCCCGCTGCTCAACGACCCGCTGTACCAAACCATCGGCGTCGGCACCAGCGTCTGGCTGGCCGGGGCCCGGGGTATTGTCTATGCCCAGGGTACCCAGCACTGTTCCCTGGTGGAGCGGAGCGAGAACGACGTGCCGGTGGAGGGCGCGGGCACCCTGGCCTTGAGCGGCAACATGAAGGAGATGCTGCCCGAGTTCGTGCGCGGTACCAGCCTGCGCGGCTACGGAGTATCCCTGGCGCTGGGCGTGGGCGTGCCGATCCCGATCCTCAACGAAGAGATCCTGCGGCGGACCACGGTGCGCGACCGCGATATCTGGGCCTGTGTGACCGATTATGCCGAAGATTACCCGCAGAAGACCGGCAAGATCCTCGGCCGTTTCACCTATGAGCAGCTGCGCAGCGGCGAGGTCGAGCTGCTGGGCAAGAAGGTGCCGGTCACCTCGATGTCTTCCTATCACAAGGCGCTGCGGATTTGCGATCTGCTCAAGGCCGAGATCCAGGACGGCCGCTTCCTGCTCTCCGAACCCAGCCAGCGGCTGCCGCTCAACCAGGGCATGCAGGGCCTGCACAGCATGGAGTCGGCGCGATGACAACGACCACCAAAAATATCTACCTGTACTTTCCGAAAAGCGAGACCGAGAAGCCGATTGTCTACCGGCTGGTCAAGGATTACGACCTGATCGTCAACATCTTCCGCGCCAAGGTCACCTCCGAGGAGGAGGGCTATCTCAGCCTGGAGGTCACGGGAACCCCGGAAAACATCGAGCGCGCCTTTGCCTATCTGGACAGCTTTGATGTGCAGATCCACACCAGCCGCAAGAGCGTGCTGTGGGATGCCGAGCGCTGTACCCACTGCGGGGCCTGCGTGGTGCACTGTCCGCCCCGGGCCCTGTCGTTTGTCGATCAGGCTTCCCGCACGATCGGTTTCTGCGAGGAGAACTGCGTGGAATGCCTGGCCTGCATCACGGCCTGTCCGTTCGGGGCCTGTTCTTCGGCCTTTTGATCGCGGGGACATCATGGAGGAGGAGCCGGGCCGGGTCTATCGGTCCTTTTCCTGGAAGGAGACCAATCTGCGCATTGCCGCCACAGAGGCGGCCTTTGAGCTGATTACCCGGACGGTGATGGCGGAACGGAGGCTCCTGGAACGCTACCTTGCCCGCGATCCCGAATTCCGCGGGGCAATGGTTCCGGTGGCCGTGGCCGAGGATGCCCCCGTAGTGGTACGACGGATGGCTGCCGCAGCCCGGACGGTCGGGGTCGGGCCCATGGCCGCGGTGGCCGGAGCCCTGGCCCAGATGGGCGCGGAGGCGGCCATGGCCGCCGGATACGACGAGGCGATTGTCGAAAACGGCGGCGATATGTTTATTCACTCGGCCCGCCCGGTCACGGTGGGCCTTTTTGCCGGTACCACCCCCTTGGCCGATCGCCTTGCCTTCCGCCTTGTTCCCGCGTCCCTGCCGCTGGCGCTTTGCTCGTCATCCAGCGCCATGGGCCATTCCCTGAGCCTGGGTCGCTGCGATCTGGCCACCGTGGTGTCTGCGGACGCGGCTCTGGCCGATGCCGCGGTTACTCTGGTGTGCAACCTGATTCGAAGCGAACGGGACCTGGACCCGGTCTTAAACGATGTCGGCACACTGCCGGGCATTGCCGGGATTCTTGCGGTCAAGGGCAAGAAGATCGGTCTGTTCGGCAACCTGCCCGAACTGGTCCGCAACCGGGACAAACACGCCCGCGCGAAGATCACCCGCGACCTGCATTCCGATTTCCGGGGATAATCCCGGAAGGAGTCGTCGCCCCCGCCCGGTTTGCCGGACAGGGGCGTTTTTCGTGCCGTCTTACGCCTCCTCGGGCGGCGTTGGCGAGGCCGGTTCCGGGTCCACCGGCATGCCGAACCCGAGTCGGAGCTTGCGCTCGATCTCGGCCAAGGTCTCCGGATGTTCCCTGAGGTATTTCTTGGCGTTTTCCCGGCCCTGCCCGATCCGTTCATCCTGGTAGGCGTACCAGGCCCCGCTTTTGTCGATCAGCTCCTGGGCCACGCCCAGGTCGAGCACATCCCCGGTGCGCGAGATGCCCTCACCGTAAATGATATCCACCTCGGCCTGTTTGAAAGGCGGGGCCACCTTGTTTTTGACCACCTTGATCTTGGTCTGGTTGCCGATGGTGTCCTGCCCCTCCTTGATCGCGGTGGTCTTGCGGATATCGATGCGGATGGAGCTGTAGAACTTGAGCGCGTTGCCGCCGGTGGTGGTTTCGGGGTTGCCGAACATCACCCCGATCTTCATCCGGATCTGGTTGATGAAGATGAGCACGGTGTTGGTGCGGCTGAGCACGCCAGTGAACTTGCGCATGGCGTGCGACATCAGCCTAGCCTGGAGACCGACGTGCTGATCGCCGACATTGCCGT
This sequence comes from Desulfobulbus sp., assembly GCA_050952385.1. Classification (GTDB taxonomy): domain Bacteria; phylum Desulfobacterota; class Desulfobulbia; order Desulfobulbales; family Desulfobulbaceae; genus Desulfobulbus. Next base: position 1,831,615 of record JBMNKV010000001.1, read on the forward strand.
CGATCTCCGCCCGGGGCACCAGCGCTGCCACCGAGTCCACGACCACCACGTCGATGCCACCGCTGCGGATCAGGATCTCGGCAATCTCCAGGGCCTGCTCGCCGAAGTCGGGCTGGGAGATGAGCAGGTTGTCGATGTCGACCCCCAGCCGCTCGGCATAGGAGGTGTCCAGGGCGTGTTCGGCGTCGATGAAGGCGGCATTGCCGCCGCGTCGCTGGGCCTCGGCGATGACGTGCAGGGCCAGGGTGGTCTTGCCCGAGGCCTCCGGGCCGTAGATCTCGGTGACCCGGCCCCGGGGCAGACCGCCGACGCCCAGGGCAAGGTCCACGGAGAGGATGCCGGTGGGGATGACCGGGATGTTTTCCCGCTCGGTCGAGCCCAGCCGCATGATGGCGCCCTTGCCGAACTGGCGCTGGATTTGAACGATGGCGTTGTCCACGCTTTTCAGGCGGCCTTCGTTGATGTCATTGCTTGCTGCCATGGAGTCTCCTTGGGTCGTGACCGGTGTGCCGGACCAGGGCCAGGCGCACCAGATTCAGCGCGGTTTGCGCGGTTTGTTCCTGAATCGGACGGCGGCCGCCGTCGAAGCGGCACAGGTGATGGCTGAGGCGGCCCCGGTCCCACAGGCCCAAATAGACCGTGCCCACGGGTTTTTCCGCGGAGCCGCCGCCGGGTCCGGCGATACCGGTGGCCGCGACCGCGATGTCGCAGCCCAGACGGCGCGCCGTCTGTTCGGCCATGGCCCGGGCGGTTTCGGCGCTGACCGCGCCATGGCGGGCGAGCAAGGCCGGGTCGATGCCCAACAGCCTTTCCTTGGCCTCGTTGGCGTAGACGATCAACCCGCCCTTGAACCAGCGCGAGCTGCCCGGCACTTCGGTGATGGTCGCGCCGATCAGTCCGGCGGTGCAGGATTCGGCAACGCCGAGCATATAGCCCTGCTCGCTGAGGAGCCTGCCGGTCACCGAGGCCAGGGTTTCGTTGTCCAGCCCGTAGAGTGCCTCGCCCAGGGCCTCGCGGATGGCCACGTCCGTTGCCTGGAACAGGGAATCCGCAGCCCCGTTTTCCAGGCCACTCATGGTCAGGACAACGTGCACCTCGGCCCCCACCGGGTAGTAGCCGATCTGGACCGGTGGTTGCTCCAGCGCGGCCAGGCGCTGGTTGATTTCGTGTTCAAACAGGCCGCAGGTGCGGTAGAGCCGCTGCATGACCGGGGGCGCGGGCCTGTTTCCACATGCGGCCCGGAGCCCCGGCAGCACCTGTTCCCGGAGAAGCTGTTCCATCTGGGACGGGATGCCGGGCAGCAGATAGATGAGAACGCCTTGGTGGCAAAGCCGGTAACCGGCCATGCGGCATTCGGGATCGAGCGGTTCCGCTCCTTCGGGCAAGAGGGCCATCCGGTCAAGCGGCAGCCCGTTGAGCAGCTCCGGTTCCCTGGCCATGCGGGCTTGCAGACAGGCCACAAGTTCGGGATGGGGGCGCAGGGGCAGGCCCAGGGCCTTGGCTATCGCCGCGATGGTCAGGTCGTCGGTGGTGATGCCCAGACCGCCGGTGGTGAGGATAAATTCGGAGCGAGCGATCGCCTCGTTGAGAACGCGGGTGATCTGCTCGGGATCATCGCCGATGGTGTGGATTCGGCGGATGGTCTGGCCGTGCATGAACAGCTTCCGCGCCGCTGGGCTGCTGGTGGTGTTGGCGATGCGGCCTGAAATCAGTTCGTCGCCGATGGCGATGATCTCTCCAATCATATCTCCCCTGTCGTTGGCGCCGCAGTGTACCCGTTTCGCTGTTTTTCCTCAAGTGCGCCGACACGTTCGCCCCGGGGCTGCCCCGCTACCACGCCGGTGATCCGCACCGGCGCCACCTGGCCAAGCAGCGAGGTCGGTCCCGGCGTGAGAACCGGCAGGTAATTTTCGGAAAACCCCTGCAACAGGCCGGTTCCGGCCTGAACCCGTTCCATGAGCACATTCAGGGTCCGGCCGACATTGCCCTGGTACGATGCCCGGCGCTTGATCCCGTCGAGCTCGCGCAGCCGTTGCACCCGTTTTTCTTTGACTGGGCCGGGAATCCGGCCGGGCAGGGAGGCGGCCAGGGTGCCGGGCCGATGCGAGTAGGGAAAGACATGCAGGTAGTGGATCGGCAGGTCGGCCAGCAGGCAATGGGTCGTTTCCGCGGCTGCATCCGTTTCTCCGGGAAACCCGGCCAGCACGTCGCAGCCGATGGTCAACCGGGGAAAGCGGTGGTGAATCCGGTGGATGATCGCCGCGAATTCGGCCCCGGTATAGTGCCGGTTCATCTGCGCAAGTATGCTATCGTCGCCGCTTTGCAGGGGAATATGGAAGTGGGGCATGAAATTGGCGTGGCGAGCCACCAGGTCGAGCAGCTCGTCATCGATCCCGGTGGGTTCGATGGAACTCAGGCGCAGGCGCATCTTGGGAAAGTCGCGGCAGAGCCGGTCAAGCAGGGTGGTCAAGGTCAGCCCTTCGGCAAGGTCGAGGCCGTAGCGGCTGGTGTTGATCCCGGTGACGACCAGCTCCCTGTAGCCGCCTTGGGCAAAGATCCGGGCCTGCTCCAGTACCTCGTCCATGGGCAGGCTCCGGCTGCGGCCCCTGGTATAGGGCACGATGCAGTACGAGCAGAAGTTGTCGCAGCCGTCCTGGATGCGCAGGTAGGCGCGGGTGCGTCCCGGAAAACGGCTGACCGGCAACGGAGAGATCACCCGCTTTCCGCGGATATGGCCCATGAGGAAGATCATCTCGTCCGGTTGCGTGCTCAGGGCTGCCTGTACCAGCAGATGCTTGTTGCCGTTGCCGACAATGACAAGCGATTCCGGGGTGAGACCGAGCACGGTTTTGGGGTCCAGCTGCGCGTAACAGCCGGTCACCACCACCCGTGCGCCGGGATGGGCCAGGGCGCGGCGGATCATCTGGCGGGACTGTTGCGCCGCCCGGGCAGTCACCGCGCAGGTGTTGATCACGTAGACGTCGGCCTCGGCGCTGAAGGGTACGATGGTGCAGCCCTGCTGCTCGAATTGGTTGGTCAAGGCGGCGGATTCAAACTGGTTGACCTTGCAGCCCAGGGTGGTGAGAGCGATTCGTTTCATGGCGATGTTGTGGCTGCTGGATTGTGGTCGGCGGCGATGACCGCGCTGCCGATCACGCGGTCGTCTTGGTAGAAGACGGCGAACTGTCCCGGCGTGACCGCCCGTTGCGGATGGCTGAACAGCAGGCGGCCGTCCGCATGCAGCGTGGCCGGGCTCGGGGTGTGCCGGGAACGGAGTTGGACCAGGGCCTGCAGGGGCAGGGCCGGAGGCGGAACCATCCAGTGCGGTTCCTGCACGGTGCAGCCGGCGCGAAGGAGCTCGTCGCGCTTGCCGACCACCAGTCGGTTGCTTGCGACGTCGAGCGCCGCCACATACCAGGGGGTGGCGTCCGGCAGACCCAGACCGCGGCGCTGACCGATGGTGTAGCGCCACAGGCCGCGATGTTCCCCGATGGTGTGGCCGGTTGTGTCGCAGATCGGACCGGGATGGTCGGCCAGCCCCTGAGCGCGCAGGAAATCGGCAAGCGGGCGGTCGAGAAAACAGACGTCCTGACTCTCCCGTTCCACATGCGGCAGGTTCAGGGCCCTGGCCTGTTCCCGTACCTGCGTCTTGGTCCACTCGCCCAGCGGCAGGAGTAGCCGGGGCAGCAGGCCGGGATCGACGCGGGCAAGAAAATACGATTGATCCCTGGTCGGGTCCGCGGCCCTGGCGATGACCGGGTGGTCGTGCAGCCCATGCAACCCATCTAGTCCATACAGGCGGGCGTAGTGACCGGTGGCGATGCGTTCCATGCCTGCTTCGCGCATGGCCCGCGCCAGCAGGCCGAGCTTGATCCTCTGGTTGCAGCGCACGCAGGGGTTGGGGGTCATCCCCTTGCGGTACAGGTTGGTGAAGGGGTCGACAACCTCGCGAAGGAACGCTTCCTCTGCCTCAATCACGGTGAGCGTGATGCCCAGCTGTTCGGCAACCCGGCGGGCCGCTGCCTCGTCGGCCGCAGCATGGGCCACGGGCAGGCGCAGGAAAAAGCCCTCGACCCGGTGGCCCGCCTCGATCAGCAGGGCCGCGGCCACCGCGGAATCCACCCCGCCGCTCAGGGCGATACCGGTCCGGATGCCGGAGGCGCGGTCCTGCGCTGTCGTGTTGTTGTCAGGGGGTGTGCTCACAGCAGGGAGGTCAGGATTTCGCAGGTGCGGCAGACGTCCATCTTTTCCTTCCAGTTCATCGTGGCGGTGCAGGCGCAGCGGGTGTCACTGAGGAACCAGCACAGGTGCCCGGCGCGAAACTCCCAGGCCGGGCATTCCTTTTTCCGGGTGCACCGCTTCACGGACCAGCAGTCCTTCCGCTTGTCCGGAACGCTCCGCCGCTGGTTGATCGCCAGAAAGTAGAGTTGGCGCTCGACATGGATGGGGATGGCGCGCCACCCCTGCTCGTAGCTCTGGACTGCCTTGAGAGAAACGCCCAGGAGGCCGGCCAGGGCCTTTTGGGTTTTACCCAGTCGCCCCCGCAGGGCGGAGAATGTCGCACGGTTCATGGTATTGCTCGGAAAAGGAAAGAAGGTGGCGCAGAGATACCACACTGTGCGCAGGGCGGCAATTTATTTTGCTGTTTTTGGGAGACTTTGCCGGCAGCTCTGCAAAACGGATGCGGGCAAAAGCCCTGGCCAAGCCGCGTTGTATAGTGTATTGTGCACGGACTTGACTTTGCGGATGGGCGGAGGGGCCGTCTGTCCGGAACTGCAATTTCGGGAACCATCTTTATGGATGATCCACAGCGGAAAGCGAACGGAACCGGCTTGGCGCGGTTGCTCCGGGCAACGGCCTGCTCGTATGCGGGGTTTGTCGCGGCGTTTCGCAGCGAGGAGGCCTTCCGTCAGGAAGTGCTGCTCTGTCTGGTGCTGCTGCCTCTGGGCTGCTGGCTGGGTGATTCCAACGTGGAACGGGCCCTGCTCGTTGCCAGTCTGCTGTTACTGTTGCTGGTCGAGATCCTCAACACCTCGATCGAGGTGGTGGTCAACCGCATCAGCACCGACCGCCACGAACTGTCCGGATTGGCCAAGGATCTGGGCTCGACAGCGGTTGCCCTGGCCATTCTCAACGCCCTGCTGGTTTGGGGGCTGGTGCTGCTGACGTAAGATTTTTTGAGTTTTTCCTGCCTAGCGTTGCCCGGTGTTCAGTGGGCAACCCCGTCCTGACGGGCCACCCTGGTCAGGGTGCGCCAGAGAATCACGCAATCAAATCGGAGCGAGCTGCGGCGAAGGTATTCCGCATCCAGCGCCACCTTGTCCGGAATGGGCAGGTCGTCGCGACCGTTGATCTGGGCCCAGCCGGTCAGGCCTGGAGTCAACCGGTGTATGCCCTGGGCGGTGCGCAGGGCGATGAGGTCGTCCTGATTGAACAGGGCCGGACGCGGGCCGACAAAACTCATATCGCCCCGGAAAATGGACCAGAGCTGGGGCAGCTCGTCCAGACTCGTGCGCCGAAGAAAGGAGCCGATGGGGGTGAGGTGGGCGGCGGGGTCGGCGAGCAGGTGGGTGGCCACCGCCGGTGTGCCGACCCGCATGGTGCGGAACTTGGGCATGCGGAAAAGGATGTTGTTTTTGCCGACTCGGTCTGACCAGTAGAGCGCCGGTCCCGGCGAGGTCAGACGAACCAGCAGAGCCACTGCCAGCATGGGCAGGGCGCAGACCGGCAGGGCGAGCAGGGCCAGAAGAAGGTCGAAACAGCGTTTCATGGGCGCAACATTTCCGCAAGTCCCTGGCGCAGGCCGACGCTGGCCTGCCAGCCCAGTTCTTTTTCAATCTTTTCCGATGAATACCAGGCAGAGCCCAGCAGCCGGTCCAGGGCTTCGGAGTCAAGCGGCAAGCGCCGCCCACAGAGCCGCTCCAGCCGGTCGCCCAGCCGGGCCGCGGTTTGCAGGGCCCAGGCGGGAATCGCCCAGCTGCGGGGTGGTTGTCCCAGGGCCTCGCGCAGGGCGTCGTAGAGCTGGCGGCCGGAAGGCGCATCCGGACCGGTTATGATGTAGGTTCCCTGGGCCCGCTCATCTTCGGCGGCGAGCAGCATGGCCGCGACCACGTCATCCACATGGATCATGGAGCGGTGATTGCCGGTTTCGGGCAGGGGCGGAAACATGCCGCGTCGTATCATCCGGGCCATGCGGTCCAGGTTGCCCTTGCCGCCCGCGCCGTAGACCATGGCCAGCCGCAGGTTGACTACGCGCATACCGTACCGGCGTCCGGCGTCCAGGATGGCCTCTTCCGCATCCCGTTTCGCCCGGCCGTAGGCAGTGGCGGGTTCGCCGGGAAAATCTTCATTTGCGCAGAGGCTTCCCGGCTCGGCCATGGCCTTGACGCTTGAAAGGAAAACAAAGTTGCGCACCCCGGCCTGCCCGGCGGCCTCGGCCAGATTGCGGGTGCCTTTGAAGTTGACGGTCCGGTGCAGGTGGGCATCGGAGAGCGCGGAAAAGGCGTGGGCATAGCCTGCGCAATGGAAAACCCGGTGCATGCCTGTGCAGGCGGCAGTCAGGCTTTCCGGATCGGTCAGCTCGCCGCTGTACCAGGGCGGTGCGGCGTTACCACGTCGGGTCAAAAGACGGGGTGAACGATCCCGGTCCGTGAGGGCAGCGGCCAGACGGCCGCCGATGAATCCGGTTGCTCCGGTGATAAGGGTACGCATGGGTTGGTGGTGGATCATCTATTGTTGTCCGAGACAGGGCCGCGGCTGTCACGTCAATTCGTTATACAGGCTGGTGTAGGCCGCTCCCATGACGGAACCGGAAAACAAGTGCTCATAGCGCTCCCGCGCGGCCGTGCCGAACTGTTGCGCCAGCTCGGCATCGGACAAGAGGCGGTTCATGGCTCGGGCAAGGGCGTCGGCATCTTCGGGCGGTGTCACGAATCCGGTCTCCTCGTGTTGGTTGACAAACGAGGTGCCGGTACCGATCTCACAGCTTACCATGGGCTTGCCAAACATGCTTGCCTCTACCAGTACCATGCCATAGGCTTCGGAGCGCAGGTGCGAAGGCAGGACCAGTGCCCGGCAGGCCCGGAGCAGGGCGATTTTTTCGGCGTCGGTCACCTGTCCGGCAAAGACGACGTTATCCGCACCGAGGCGCCTGGCCTGCTCGCGGATGGCGGCCGCTTCCGGACCGGACCCGGCAATGACGACCGTGCCCTTGATAGCGGCGGCGGCCTGCACCAGGGTGTGCAGCCCTTTGTAGTAGCGGAGCACGCCGATGAAGAGAATAAAGGGGACGTTTTCCGCCAAACCCAGCCGCGACAGGATTGCGTCGTCGCACTGCGTGGGATAGGTGGACTCTTCAATGCCCAGCGGAATGACTCGTAGCCGCTTGCCCGGCCTTTGCCGGGAAAGGACCGGGCTTGTCGGTATATAGGGCGGCGAGGTCGCCACCACCGCGTTCATGTCGCTCAGCGTTCGCTGCATCAAGGGCCGGTACAGCGCGCCCATAAACCGCTGGCGAACGATATCGGAATGGTAGGTCATCACCTTGGGCCGGGCCGGGCGCGCCACCAGGTTCAGCACATCGGCAAACGGCCAGGGAAAATGGAAATGGATGATGTCCGCCCAGTCGGCTAGCTCTGGAAAGCGGTGCAGGGCGTCCCTGCCGCCAAGGTCGCAGGAGCCGGGCGCTGCCAGGGAACGGGCACGGATAACCTCTATGTCGTCGATGTGCAGACGCTCCGGCCGCGGGTTGGGAGATAGCGTGAAGATGCGCACGTTCGCGCCGTGTAGGCGTGTTGCCAGGGCGATCTGGCGAATGGCTTCCTGCAATCCTCCCGGCGGATCGGGGAAATAGGTGCGGTAGAGGTGGAGGACGTTCATGCTGCTTAGAAAGGTTTGATGGATTTGAACCAGACCGCATAGGGTTGTGCCAGCCACCATTTCAGCGGGACGGAACCATAATGGGTGCGAACAACGTGCATGGCCTCGCGGTAGTGCCGGCGTCGCTGCGTGTTGGTCTTGGTTTCCGCATGAACGCGGTTGACGGCCACATACGCGTCCACGAAATGCAGCGGCGCACATGTAGACAGCCGCCACCACAGGTCGTAGTCCATGGCCATGTGCAGGCTGCCATCGAGCCCGTCCACGGCCTCCCAGGCGCTGCGGCGGATCAGGGTGCCGGGCTGGGAGACGATGCAGCGCAGGGCCAGTCGCCGCCGGTTGAAGGGCTCGACCCACACCGGGTAGCGCTTGCCGTTGCCCTCCTGTACATTCCAGCAGCGGCCGTAAACAGCGGGCACCTCCGCATGCTGTTGCAGGGCGTGCACCAGTGTTTTCAGCCCGTCCTCCAGAAACCAGTCGTCGCTGTTCAGCCAACACACGTACGGCGCCCTGCCGGAGGCTATGCCCTCGTTGATTGCGGCGGCCTGCCCGTCGTCGCGATGACTGCGCCAGCCGGTCAGTTTTTCTTCCCAGCGGCGGATGACCTCGCAGGAGTCGTCCGTGGAACCGCCGTCAAGCACGAAGACCTCGACAGGAATATCCTGCCGGAAAATCGAAGCCAGCGCGTCGTTGAGGAAGCGCCCCTGATTATAGGAGGGCACTGCGACGGTGACCAGGGGGCCGGTACTCATGGTTTCTTCTCTGCCGTGGTCAGAAAGTCCTGGTAGGCCCGGCGCAAACCTTCGCGCAGGCCGGTTTTTGCCTGCCAGCCCAAGGAGCGCAACCGCGACACATCCAGCAGCTTGCGCGGCGTGCCATCGGGCTTGCCAGTATCGAAGACGATCTCACCTCGGTACCCGACGATCTCGCGTACGGTTTCCGCCAGCTCCCGGATGGTCAGGTCTTCGCCGGTTCCGATGTTCACCAGGGGCGGCATGAACTCGCCGGTCCGCGCCTCGTCGCTCCCCAAAAGGGTATCGAAGCGTTCGTCGGCTAGCGACATGAGATGCAGGCAGGCATCTGCCATGTCGTCGCTGTAGAGAAACTCGCGGCGCGGCGTGCCCGTGCCCCACACCGTGACAACGGGGACCTTGTCTTGCTTGGCTTCATGAAAGCGACGGATGAGCGCGGGAATGACGTGCGAATTCTGCGGGTGGTAGTTGTCGCCCGGGCCGTACAGGTTGGTCGGCATGACGGCAAGAAAGCGCGTGCCGTGCTGCCGGTTGTAGCTCCAGCACATCTCCACCCCGGCTATCTTGGCCAGGGCATAGGCACGGTTGGTCGGCTCGAGCGGACCGGTGAGCAGGTATTCTTCCCGCATCGGCTGGGGGGCCAGCTTGGGATAGATGCACGACGAACCCAGAAACAGCAACCGCCGGGCCTTGTTGCGCCAGGCGGCGTGGACGATGTTGGTCTGGATCAGCAGGTTGTCGCGGATGAAGTCGGCGGGATAGGTGTTGTTGGCAAAAATTCCCCCGACTCTGGCAGCGGCGAGAAAGACTGTCCCGGGGCGGTGTTCGGCGAAAAAGGCGTCGACTGCCGCCTGGTTTACCAGGTCGAGCTCGGCGTGCGTGCGCGCAAGCAGGTTGTCGTATCCTTCGGCGCGCAGGGCGCGCACCAGGGCGGAGCCGACAAGGCCGCGATGACCGGCCACATAGATGGGTGTTGCAAGCTGCATGGATGCGGGTTCTCCGGGGAAAGAGGCCTCTGGGAAGCGCTTTATTCGTGGTGGTTCAGCGCCTTGAAGCCGTGTTTTTTGATCAGTTCATCCCGCTCGGCGATGTGCAGGTCTTCCCGCACCATCTCGGCCACAAGCTCGGCAAAGGAGGTTTTGGGGGTCCAGCCGAGTTTTTCCCTGGCCTTGGTCGGGTCGCCCAGAAGGCTTTCCACCTCGCTGGGACGAAAATAACGGGGATCGACCTGCACGATGCAGCGCCCGTCGCCGTCGTAGCCTTTTTCGTCCACGCCAGTCCCCTGCCAGCGAATCGTCATGTCCAGTTCTTTGGCGGCAAGGTCGACGAAGTCACGCACGGAATGCTGCTTGCCGGTGGCAATGACGAAGTCTTCGGGGTGCTCCTGTTGCAGCATCAGCCACTGCATTTCCACATAGTCGCGGGCATGGCCCCAGTCGCGTTTGGCGTCGAGGTTGCCGAGGTAGAGGCAGTCTTGCAGGCCGAGTTTGATCCGGGCCAGGGCCCGGGTTATTTTGCGGGTGACGAAGGTTTCCCCCCGGATGGGCGACTCGTGATTGAACAGGATGCCGTTGCAGGCATACATGCCGTAGGCTTCGCGGTAGTTGACCGTGATCCAGTAGGCGTATAGCTTGGCGCAGGCATAAGGGCTGCGCGGATAGAAGGGCGTGGTTTCCCGTTGCGGCACCTCCTGCACCAGTCCGAACAGTTCCGAGGTCGAAGCCTGATAGAACCGGGTCTTCTTCTCCAGGCCGGTGGTGCGAATGGCCTCGAGGATGCGCAAAGCGCCCAGGGCGTCCGAGTTTGCCGTGTATTCAGGCTCTTCGAAGCTCACCGCAACATGGCTCTGGGCCGCCAGGTTGTAGATCTCGTCGGGCTGTACCTGTTGAATGATCCGGATCAGGCTGGAGGTATCCGTGAGGTCGCCGTGATGGAGGATGAAGCGGCGATCGGGCACGTGCGGATCCTGATAGAGGTGGTCGATCCGGTCGGTATTGAACAGCGAGCTGCGGCGCTTGATGCCGTGAACCTCGTAACCTTTACCCAGGAGAAACTCGGCGAGATACGCGCCGTCCTGGCCCGTTATGCCGGTGATAAGTGCTTTTTTCATCAGGTGTTGTTCCTTGTGCAAAGTGTTGCCGCAAAGGCGGCGTCGGCCCGCCGGTGCGCCAGAAGATATTGTCCGTGGCGCACCAGCCGGGCCAGGCGTTTCATTCCCGGCTCCGGGTAGCGTTCTCGTATGTCGGCTATCTCTTTAGCCCCATGGGCAGCAAAGTCAACCTGTGTTTTTTGCGTTCCATGGGCTCTGAACACGCCGAACAGCTCGGGAAGGTGCCGAAAGACGGCGCCTGCATCCAGAAAACGTACAATCAGATCCCAGTCCATGGCAAAGTGAAGTCGGGCGTCGAAACAGCCTCCTATCCTGTCCCAGATGCGACGACGCCAGAACATGGACTCCTGAGGCACGTAGTCGACATAGCGGAGAAGTTGCTGGTCGTGTCCCGGCAAAATCCAGCGACCGACCTCACGACCGTATGCATCGACAATCAGCCTGTTGCCGTAGATCACGTCGACATCGGGATTATCCCGGAAGTACTGGCCGACGAAATGCAGTATTCCCGGCAAGAGCAGATCGTCCGAATTCAGATACCCCATGATTTCTCCGGTTGTCCGCGCAAACCCTTTGTTCAGGGCGTCTGTCTGGCCCTTATCCGGCTCTATCCGGATATCGACCCCCTTGCCGAGGAAGGTATGCAGGATATCTGCGGTGCCGTCCGTAGAACATGCATCTTGCACGATATATTCTAAATCGGGATATGTTTGTTCCAGAACACTCTGTACTGTTTCAGCAACGAACTGTACCTGATTGAACGATGGCGTAACTATTAAAATGCTCGGTAGATCATCGTTATTGTTCTTTTTTATTTTGATAGATGAAACTGAAAGTGGTTTTGGAGCATATTGATATAAACGCCCAAAACGTATGCCAAGCAAGCGTTTGAGGACATCTTTTGTGGGTAAAACAAAGGAATATCTATGCATATTTATATTATTTATTGTTGGTATATTTTTATTTTTTAGATCGATCCTGTCGGTTTCTTTCTTTTTGATAGTGTAGAATCCTACAATAGGTAACTTGTATGTCGGACGCGTTCAAAATTAAATATCATCCCCTCTTTCTTTATGCTTAAATTTGATACCTGCTGATGCGCATGGTCGGATTCCGTGGATAATCCAAGCGAACTCCCCTGCGATTTGTTCGGGAGACCAGTCGCTGCGCAGCTTTTCATCGATGCGGGCGACCAGCTCGGTCCGGATTAGACAGCGGTAATGGCGCGGCATCTTGCGTCTTTTTTGGGGACATCGGTCGGCGGTTTGAGACGATAGCCGTTTTTTTGAGCTGTTACGGCGCAATTCCCTGGAAACGGTTGTATGATGTCGGCCGAGATGCGTGGCGATTTTCCGGCAACTCATGCCCCTATGTACAAATAATTCGATAACAATGCGTTCTTCCAGTATAAGGTGGCTGTGGGACATGGCGGACTTCTTCTGGATGGTTGGGTGTTGGCGCTTCCAAATCTACCAGAATGCCGCTGTGTCCTTTTAACTTTTCACGCCTCCACGGTGGTGCATTTGCAGTGAGAATCTACCAGTGCATGACCTGCTAACCGATGCTACCTGCTTTATTAGGTGGGGCATTCATTATGTAAAACTAAATAGGAATATATATTGTGAACTCTATATATATCATAACGCCTTGCCTTAATTCTTCTGAAACAATTGAGCATACTATATATAGTGTTTTTAATCAGCGCTGTAATTTTTCTGTGCATTATCATGTTCAAGATGGTGGCTCCTCTGATGGAACACAAAAAAAACTAGAAAATTTCTCAGATGAGGTAAAAAAAGGCTAAGATAGGTAACGAGTTTATTTTTTCTTGGCGTTCACACCCTGATAAAGGAATGTACCACGCCATCAATATGGCAGTTGAACATCTCAATATCCCTCAAGAAGCATTTATGGGCTGGATTAACTCTGATGACCTGCTCTGTGCGGGATGCCTTGCATACCTGTTCAGGGTTGTAAGGGATATACCACAAATACAGTGGGTTGGAGGAAAGCCCCTTACAATAAACATGAGGGGGGATATTTTATACATGGGCGATTCAGAACGCTATAGCGAGCAACTCATCCAGAGTGGCTTATGTGATGGGTTACATTGGTCATATATCCAGCAAGAAGGAACATTTTGGCGGAAGCGCCTTTGGGATGCAGCTGGTGGATTAAACTCCAACCTGCGCTTGGCCGGAGATTGGGATTTATGGAGACGCATGGCCCGGCATGCACCGTATATACAGTTGCCTTGGCATATGGGGGCCTTTCGCAGGCGTCCCGGTCAGCTTAGTTAAAATATATCAGCCTATGCTGCTGAGGTCGACAGCATTTCCTCCATCAAAACGCGACGCAAGTGTTTGCGAAAAATAGCCATGTCTTCTTCCATTACCGTGGCGCCAACAGAATCTGGAGTCTTTCAATTAACCAAGACGCCACTACTTGCAACAGTAGGATATAAAACAAAAATCAGGCTATTGTTGTTGAGGTTGGGCCTTTACTCTTTAGTGGCTTTTTGCCAACGTATATTACGTGTATTACGCGCACTTAAAGGCCGTAAGGGCTAACTGTGGTTCTTCGCACGAAACGGTGCGTAAAAACAGCTTAACAAAGTAAAAAGCATGAGTTCTTTTAGATAGATAGAGGGCGACCAGCCAACAATCTATCCAGGGAGGAACTCATGCTTGAAAAACAGATAATCAAACAAACGGTTGATTTGCAAGGTTTTCGAGTACATACGCTCACTCAAGCCCCGGACGGTCTGATCGTCGAAATTCGGCCTGATGCCCGGTATCGAATACGCTGTGGAACGTGTGGGCACCCAGCCGTCTACCGGGACATGCGGGATGCTCGCCTTTTTCGCCATGTGCCTTTGTGGAATATTCCGGTGTGGTTCCGCTATCGACCTCGTCGGGTGCGCTGCTCCCGATGTGGCGGCGTCCGCACAGAGCACCTTCCTTGGGTGAGCGGCAAGCAGCGGTTGACTCGTGCCTACAGTTGTTTTCTGGCCCAATGGGCCGAATTGTTGCCTTGGCATGCGGTCGCTAAGCTGTTTGGCTGCGCCTGGGGCACGATTGCCACAGCGGTCAAGAGCGTGGTCAGGTATGGCATGGAGCACCGGGACCTCAGTGGCATTACCCATATCGGTATTGACGAGATTTCGCGAAAAAAGGGTCACGTCTACCTCACCAATGTGTACGATCTCCGCTCAAAGACCTTGATCTGGAGTGGGGTTGAACGGACCAGGGACGCCTTGCGCAGTTTTTTCAAGTATCTCGGACCGGAAAGGACAAGCAAGCTCCAGGGGATTTGTTGCGATATGTGGAATCCCTATGTCGAGGTAATCAAAGAGTGTGCTCCGCAGGCAACCCTTGTTTTTGACAAATTTCACATTGTTCGCCACCTCATGGAGGCGGTTGATCAGGTTCGGCGTGATGAGATCCGCGAGAAGGGCAAGGAGCACAAGGATCTCATGCAAGGCAGCCGGTATATCTGGCTCAAGAATCCCTGGAATCTGACGCCGAAGCAACGAGCCAGACTCAGCAGCCTTGAACATCTGAATCTTAAAATCAGCAGAGCCTATCTCCTCAAGGAGCGCTTTCGCGATCTATGGGCCTACAAAACAAGACACTGGGCCAAAAAATACCTGAAGCAATGGTTTTGGTGGGCAACGCATTCACGCCTGGAGCCCATTCGTAAGTTTGCCTGGATGGTTCGCCGCCATGAGGAAAATATCCTGACATGGTTCCACATGCCCATCAGTAACGGCTCTGTTGAAGGGCTCAACAACAAGGCCAAGGTGGTCAGTCACAGGGCTTATGGATTCAGAACCGCTGAACATTTCATCTGCAACCTTTACCACTGCATGGGCAACTTACCAGACCCACCTCTCATGCACAGATTTGTGTGAAGAGCCATCCAGCAATTCATAGTGCTACATCTTGGCAGCTTTATCCAGAAATTTCAAAGGGTTGAGAGTTGTTCAGGGGCGACTAAAATACTTTCATACAGTTCTACATACCGTTTAGCCAACACAGGCAGCGAGTATTCTCGAATCGCCTTTTCCCGGGCGACACTTCCCATGCGTATGGCCATGTCAGGGTCGCAAAGCAGTCGATCAATCGCGTGGGCAAGCGCAATCGTGTCATACGGCTCAGCCAACAGGCCGGTTACCCCGTCTTCCACCAAGTCGGGGATGCCGCCGACCGCAAACGCCGCTGCAGGTGTTCCGCAGGCCATTGCCTCCATGATGGTGTTGGGCAGGTTTTCCTGGCGGGAGGGGCATACAAATACATCCGCTGCGGAATACGCTAGAGCCAGGGTCAGGGGATCGTGCAGCCTCCCCAAAAAAAATGCGGGACAGGGAAGTTGCTGCCCGGAATTTTCCGCGCCGAAAATAACGGCGGAAAAACGGAAGCTCTTTTTCTCTTGGAGATATCTCAATGACTGCTGGAGCAAATCAAACCCCTTGTTGGGGTCTGTGGTGGCGGATACGGCTCCGAAAAGGATAAGTTTTTCGTCACGCGGAAGACGCAGGAGATCTCTGGCCTGTCCTTGGGGAATGGGGCGGAAAACATCCGTATCCAAACCGTTGGGAATAACTTCAACACGGCAGTTGCCGAGCATGCCGCTTTGCTGCGCCCGCCGCGCATATTCCCTGCTTGGACTGACGACAACAGGAGAAATCGCATTAATCGCTCTTTTTTTCATGACCCAGTGGAGTCGAGAAAGGTCATGTTCGCGGCTACTGCAAAGTTCGGGACAGCAACCGCAGCGTTGAGAATACCGTTCGCAGCCTGTGGCCGTATAGTGACATCCACCGGTAAAAGGCCATGTATCGTGCATCGTCCACACAATAGGTCCGCGCAACCTCTCCAGCGACCAGGGGGTAAAAAAACCTTCGTGGACCCAATGCAGGTGCACGATATCTTTTGGAGCGGCATTGATTACTTTGTGCCGCATGGAAGGCACGATGGAAAAACTCGTATACGCCGGAAACCGAGGGCGGGAATATACAAGATTGACCAGTTTTTGTTGCATGCGCTCCAGTACCGGCTGGAGAATACGGCGCGATACTTTGCTGCCAGCCAGAAAAACGCTTGGTGTATCGCCTTGCCGTACCGAAACGGCCATTGCCGAGTCCACGCCAGCGGTAAGAAGAGCCAGATGCAGCCTTCTGGCGGCCGTGGCAGCTCCTCCTAGTGATTCGTTGGTAGATATGTGCAGGACTTTCATGGTGGATACATATGATCAGGCAGTGCGCGTCTGAGCCTGACAAGAGCATTTAAAGAGTTTTTCAGTGTCGACTATTTATTTGCTGAAGGACAACTATCGTGAACAGACGAGTCCGCAGAGAGCCAACGGCAGATACGCCCGGCACTCTGAATATGAGCCTTGCGCAAGCGGTAATTTTGGCGCATACTCCATCGCTCACTCTGCACAGCATACCCAGGGGCGTCAGTAGACTCTATAGCCAAGGAGAATAAACCACTCTCTTCTGAATCCGTGGCTGCGCCGCAAAAAACTACGCGTAGCCCACAGCTCAGAGCAAGATCGCGCGTGGCGACATCATCAGTCACTATGACAGTAGCGGGTGCGGCTTTCTGTACTTTCTCCAGAAAATTTTGTATCCCAAGATGTTGAGCTATATCTTCATATCGGTATTGAGTACACCCCATGCATACGCCTGTTCGCGTTGTCAGCAGAGCATTGTTGTCGATATACCAACTCTCACCTGTGTCCTCATCCTCACCTTCACCGGTACGGAACAGAAATGTGATGTCATGGCCCAAGCGGCGCAGGGTGATACCCAATGAAGTCATCCTGTTGCCTGGTCTGGTGCTTGCAAGCTCTTTTAATCTGGGCAACACTAAAAAACGCTGTTGGGCACACGCGGCAAAAACCGCCGCCAGCCCGGTAGCGTCTTGTCCGCAGATTTCTCCCATTTGTAAGCAACGAGACATTTCAACAGCTGCTTCCTCGGCAAAGCCTGCTCCCAGCAATGCCGCCGCATACAGACGATGGAATGCCGGCCTGTCGTCAAAGGCGAACCATTGCTCATAGGCCAGCTCCAATACACGATCGTGCTGGCCCAAGCCCGCATGGGCACACAGCTTCCGCCAGGCGAGAGCGGTCTGCTCATCTGGCGACAGATGAGCCACATTCATGAACAGCGAGTCAATGGTCGCCAAGGCCATGGCATCGTCCTGGCAAACCACCGCTTTGCGCACCTGTGCAGCATATTGAGGAATGGAGTTTTTGCCGTCCACAACGAACCGCCGACTCCATGCTGTTTCCTGCCCGGCATCCATATAAAATTCCCGCTGGTGTTCTTGTTGAACTTGACGACGCCACTCGCCCAGACGTTTACGGATCCTGTGTATCGCCTTGCCCACCATGTCGCGCAACGTGGCAGGGGAAGACTCCCGCTCCCTGTGCAAAACGGTTTTTCCCGGATCTGTATTCAGTTCGTGAGCCAGACGGCTAAACGTACTGTCATTAGACACAATTTTATGCCTGCAACGGGACAAACAAAGAAATTCAGAGAACGCCCCCGTATCAATCCCGAGAGGGTGCACATAAAAAAAGCTGCTGTCCACACCCAGAATTTCACGGGCGTATGCTATGTCGTCTGAAAAAATAAAGAAACGAGGCCGGGCAAGGCGTTTCCGATACCATGCTACGCCGGCCCGAAAATAATCGGCTGTGGGGAGATAGGCAAAATCAGCCACAAGAAAATCCCCGCGCCGAATATGCACTCCCACGGTATCATATCCTTGTGCCAACTGCTCAAAGCATTCCAGTACGGCGTTTGGTTCGCGCGGCAAGAAGATGTTACGGAGTTTGTCCCAGTACGGGGCGTAGTATTTCTCCCTGGAGAAAAAATACCCACAGAGCATCAAGGGATCGCCCTGCAAAGCCTTGCCCTGTTCCAGGCCGTCATAGGATGGCAGATCTGGGTTGACATCCGACAATGCCTTGCCTGTACCGAGCAACTGGGGAGGAATATTGTTCGCCGATGAATGTGAGATATCCTCTCCAGAAATTGCATAAACAATTTTTTCAACATCCGGGATGCGGAAATGGTCAAGCTGAAAGGACCATGCACTCGAAATGCAGGCAGCAATATCCAGGGTCAGAGGCTCGTTGCGTACCTTGGCCAAGGCATAGCCCGCAGCAAATTCATACATGGAGTTGGCCAGCCCGGGGCTGACGCGAAGAATAATCACAGAGGTTTCCCACTGTAAAATTCGCGGACGGCAGAGCACACTCGGTGAATGTCATCTTGGCTCAAAGTCACAGCAGAGGGCAACCAAAGGCCCTTTTGAGATATCTCCTCCGCTACAGGGCACGTGCAAGGCTGGTTAAAGGCTGGTTCTGCGTGCAGGGCAGGGTAAAACTCGCGCGAACCGATGCCGCGCTCACGCAAAAAGCCTTGTAACGCTGCGCGATTTTCACAAAGAGCATCAAAAAACCATGGCGAAGTTTGGTCATAGTCTGTCGCCAGGAGTTCCACACCGGGAATATCGGCCAAAAGGCTGTCGTAGAGTCTGCCCATGGCCTTTTTTTGCTCCACTCGTGCCGGCAGTTTTTTCATCTGTTCCAGGCCAATAACTGCCTGCAAATCTGTAAATTTAAAATTCCAGCCTAGCGTCAGGTAGTGGTCGCTCCCGCCCTTGTCGCGGCCGAAATCTCGAATCTTTTGGATGCGGCTCATGAGCTCTGGGGCATCGGTGACCAAGGCCCCGCCCTGCCCCGTGGTGATAATCTTGGGTGCGCTGAAAGAAAAACTGCCCACTTCGCCAAACGTACCAAGGTGTTGCCCCTTGTAGCGGCTGCCAAGAGACTGGGCAGCATCCTCAATAAGGTGGATACCCCGCTTATGACAAAATGCAACAATCTTCTCAAGGTCTCGCGGATAACGCCCGTTTATCGAAACCAGCATCACGGCCTTGGTTTTGGGCGTAACAGCCTGCACCATGGCTGCAAAATCCAGACCAAGGGTCTGGCGCTCAATGTCAGCAAAGACCGTGCGCGCGCCAATAAGCGGAGCAGCAGTCGCTGTAGCAGCCATGGTGTAGTCGGGCACGATCACTTCGTCGTCTTTTCCCACGCCTACAGCAAGCAGAGCGATAACCAGAGAAACAGTTCCGTTGCTGACAACTGAACAATATTTTGCGCCAGTGTATTCGGCTATTGCGGCCTCGAAATTGCGCGTTTCCTGAAATTCTGTCAGCCAGCCGCCCCGCTGCATATAGTTATTAACTGCGGTTCGCTCACATTCATCAAACGAGGGTTCCATCTGGTTTATTTTTTGCATTTTACATCCGTCATGCAGGGGGGAACAAAATATGCGCCGGACCTGTAGTGCAAAAAGCAGCTGCCAACTAGCGCGGAAGCTGTTTGGCTACAGGCACAGCGTGCGGATTGGCCTCAATTGAACAGCCTCCACAGACACAACAAAACGAAGTATGCCCCAGATGGCTAAAGCCTATTTCATACTCGACAATCATTTTTTTGGAAACCGGCTTGCGCAAATCAAGAAAATCATTGTCATTTTCCGGGTAGAGGCCAGCGCGCACCGCCGCAAAATTACTGCAGCAGAACCACATTTTGCCGTCACAAAAATCTCGGCAAAACATGGCGCACTTGTGAAAATGCTTCATGGCTTCCTGCCCCTTGGTAAAATGGGCAGGATTATCGGGAAAACCGATATCCAGCCACTGCTCGCCCGTCCGTTTAATTTCATATGCAACGCCCTGATCGCGCAGCAATGCCAAGAGTTCATCCATGCGACATTTGCCCGGCACGGCCATGGCATAGTCACTCACGTCCATAATGACGCCGTACTTTCGGCACACGTCCAGAATTAGCCGGGAAGGCAACAACGTGCCGTTGGTGCCGATGCGAACCGTGCCAACCTGAGAAGAATACTGGCTGAAAAGATATTCTATGTACTCTGCCAAATACGGATACATCAATCCTTCGCCGCCCAGCAGCTTGAGCTTGCGCACAAAGTCGACCTGGGAAAAAAGAATGTCCAGATCCTGGGTCAGAAGCCCCAACGGCAAGTGGAATTTTTTTTGAAAATACGGAATATACGCGATGCACTTCTCGCAATTGAGCGTGCAGTGTGAGGTCATAAATACTTCTACACGATCAATGTGCACTTGCCCGTATTTATATAAATGGAAAACCGGCCGAAAAATGTCGGCTTGAAAAAAATCCTTGTTTTCCTGAAAGCCCCGCTCCACCCAGTAGGTGCGCCATTTCTCGTAGTCGGTACGCGCAGAACTGACGCAGATCACCCGAACCGCCCCCGGTACGAGCTTTTCAGGCGCGACATCTTCCCACGTTGCATTTGCATCGCGCAGCCAATCCAGGAGATTTTCAAAATCTCGGCGAAAATACCGTATCTCGTCAGGATTTCCCACCACGAGAATGGGGGCGCCCGATGTGCAAGCGGCACCCAGGTCATCCAGTTCGGCTCCAGGCCGCTTCCACTGTGTATCAGGTATGGAAAAATTACGCATGGCACGTCCCGACAATACTAAAACGCGCACATGCGCTGCTGCACAGATCGAACAAACCGCAACAAAACATACAGATGCCCTTAGTATTTTTCTTGTTATAGATATCAAGCCAGAAAACGATTCGTTCCAGGCGCCCTCTACGCGGTCGCTTCCAGATTCAGGCTCATCAACCGGCCATGTTCCTTATCCATATGCGGATAGTACGCTTGGGAAAAGTCGTCAAAATCCTGCCAGTCGCCTGTAAAAACTTTTCGCCAGTCCCATGGACGTACATCATGAAAACCAGCTGCTATTAACAATCTCGTCAACGACGCAGCATCATAAACAGTTTTATGAAACACGACGCGATCAACTTTTTGCACACCTGCTGCCGAACTGCCCGCATCCGGATCCCATCGCCCAAAAATAGGGCCAAAGACTTTTGATATATCGCAAGTTTCAGTGTACACGGCACAGAGTGCGGCAAAATCGGGCACCGCCAAGCGCAGTATGCCGCCAGGCCTCAGGACCCGCCGCCATTCACGCAGTACCGTCAAAGTCTCGGGAACGTCCACATACTCAAAACAATGGGAAGCATATACACCGTCACATGAGCCAGAAGCTATCATTGGCAGACTACGAAAGTCATGACGATGATCCAGATGAGGAAAATCTCCTATGTCAATATGCACTGCACCAGGCAACACCTTCTTTCCACACCCCAAATGCAGCCAAAGTCCGCGATTAGACATACCATATCCCTCCATGGGAATACGCATATAAATAACTGTACAAGGACAATAGATTTTAATCCTGCACAGGAAAACAGAACAAAAAAATATCCTGTAGTCCTCTCCCTTGCAATTACTGTTCTACTGCAGACGCTCAAAAATTTCGCGAGAGACGAATACGTCATCATGCCACAGACGGGCACAATAGTAAAAGCCTGCATTCAGCATAAACTTTCTGATAGGCCACTTCTGCCAAAAATTTCCCTCATTCTCAATGGAAATAAGGTCAAACGTGACTTTATCAAAATTGACGCCAGCCAATACATCAAGTTCACTGCCTTCAACGTCAAGCGACATGTAGTGCACATGCGTTATGTCGTGCTCTTCCAACACGTCCTCCAGTCTGCGGACAGGCACGTCATACGAACCGCGCAGTACTTCGCCGCCAGACTGACAAACCTTGTCTGCCATACCGCTCATAAAATCTCTTTCATATTCCAAAAACCGTGCAGTACTCTTCTCGCGGCCAAGGCAGATCGGCAGACACGGCGTTTTACGTCCAGAATCTGGCCACTTTTGGGCGAGCCGAGGGATGGGCTCAAAAGCTAAACCGGTCCATCCCAACCTCTCAAGATACCATGTATTATTGATATGAACAGGATCGTTGGCTCCGACATCCAAAAACACACCGTCGGTAACATCGACGTGCACGAGCTCAGTAACAAACATTGCCTGAAAGCACTGGCTGCCATATCTCTTTCTTATGCCAAGTTTTGACAAATAGGGCAAAATCAACCAAGTACGACTATCAGTACCAAGCCCTTTCACTTTGAACTTGTTGATCAACTGAAGGCCTGCAAAGATTTTGTACCAATACCGAAACCTATACAAATCAACGCAGTTCACAAGTAGATTTTCAAAAAAATGCACTACGGGATTGCTCGAAGGGGACTTCTTTCGTTGCATATAAAACCGCTTAATATAACTTTTCATCAATCCTCCAAGCTCTTTTTTCCGACATAATACTGTGATATCTTAGGTCAAATGGTATCTCTTGATAAGACCGTTTTTATTGTCTTTGAATGAAACTTGCAGGTACAGACTTCCAAATAGAAACATTCTGACGCCGACAACACTATATGTTCCATATAGCGCTATACTGCTTCCGATGCGCATTTGCGCAGTACAAATACAGGCTGGCGCCGACTGTAAATGGAAGGCTCGCCATCGCACAGCGATTTTTCAAAGCCATAAGAGTCCACAACTTCCCATCCTTTTAACAGCAAGGGGAGGCGAACATGTCCATAGATGCGCCCAGCATTAATACAGATACAGTCCGGCCCCACAGGCACGGCAAGAAACAGTAGGCCATCATCCTTCAGCTGCCGCCTTACATTTTCCATAGCCTTCAAATCGCCCTCCGGCACCAACGGGTCGCCATAGCGACCAAGACCATCGTGCTCAAAAGAGGATATGGAAATAATCATGTCTACCTTAATGCCGGATTTGGCAAAATCATCTACATGATATGATTGAACTTGGGGGTGGTCATGCAGCACTGGTTGATAATCCGTCACATATACCTTATCAGCCCCATGATAGATACTGATCATATCACAGTTACATGACTCAAGCCCGCAAACGAGCACGGATTTTCCCCGAACAGGATGCTCTTTCAAGGCATTTTGCAAAAAATCGTAGGTGGCGCCGTAGTAGGCAAAGCTACCATTGCCAATACGCTGCAATACATCTGTATATACTTCTTCAGTAATATGTACTTTTTTACTTTGCCTATTGTCGAACAAGCGAAACTTCATGGGTATTCTATTACCTAACGTATACTCTGCAACAAGCTTTTTGTTCACCAGCATGTACAAAAAAACATATAGCTTAAAAATTTCGGCTTTCATCTTGAGCAGTTGATACCAACACGGCGTCCATATACGATTTCCAAACTTCAATACCGCAAATATATAAGGATATTTACTTTTTATGTATACTTTAAGTTCTTTTTTGTCCAGCATTGATACCCCTCATTACCGTATCTCAAGTTTCGGGGTTGGTACTAGCAAGCGCGATTTGATAGCCAACCTCTTGAAATACTATCATTTTAACGTGAAAAGCCTTTTGCTTTCCGATACATTTGGATTTACGAAAATACCTAATGATATCAAAAAGAAAAGGCTCAAATGGACCATACTCGAAACTACCAGGAGCAACAAGAGGCAAAACGACTGCAGAACCGGATTTCTTCCTTTCTGGAAGATTTCAAGGTTGGCACCCTGCTGAGTGGCAGCGGCATCCGTAAAGTGCGTGGGGCAAAACCTCTGGTAGTCTTCGCGACTATTTTTTCTTTGCCGTTTTGCGGGGTCAATTTTTCTCGTGGAATCGTCAACAATCCCGGGTTGCAATTCCGCAAGGATGCCGCTTACGAGTTCTTGAAAAATCCACGGTATAACTGGCGGAAATTTTTGTTGAGCCTGGTGACGGTGGTGGTGCGGTTCATGGACGTGCTGACCGACGAACAGCGTGAGAAGGTGTTGATCATCGATGACAGCACCTATGACCGATCCCGATCCAAAGTGGTTGAACTCCTCGCCTGGGTACACGATCATAACGCCAATCGAAGCCTGAAAGGATTCAAACTCATGACCTTGGGCTGGTCGGATGGAGTCAGCTTCCTGCCGCTTGACTTCATCCTCTGTTCCGCATCCAGGGCGAGCAAGCGGTTGCAGGGCATCAGAAAAGAGCTGGATAAGCGTTGCTGCGGCTACAAACGCAGAATGGAGGCCATGGACAAATCCACCGAGCATCTGGAATCCATGGTGAAACGGGTGCTGTCGCGGGGGATTCGAGCCGACTACCTCCTGATGGACAGCTGGTTTGCCTTTCCCTCCCTCCTCGCCACCTTGGGCGAACATCTGCCTGTACTCTGCATGGGCAAGGATATGCCAAATATCTTTTACCGGTATCAAGGACAATGGCTGCGACTGGGACGACTCTTCGCCAAGCTGAAGAAGCGGCGCGGTAAGGCCAGGATTCTGGCCAGCGTGGTAGTGGAAACCAAAAAGGAACAAAAGGTCAAAATTGTGTTTGTCCGCCACCGTCACCAACGTAAGTGGTTGGCCATCCTCTCGACCAAAATTGATCTTGCAGACGAGGAGATCATCCGCATCTACGGCAAACGGTGGGACATTGAGGTGTTCTTCAAAATGTTGAAGCACTATCTCAACCTGGAGAGGGAGACACAGTTGCGTGATTTTGACGGTATCATAGGCCATATCACCGTTACCATGAGCCGTTATGTTTTCCTTGCTTTTGAGCAACGCTGTCATGATGATCCCCGTACTCTTGGCACGCTCTTTTACGCCTGTAGCGAAGAACAACGGGATCTGAGTCTCGCTGAGGCTATGGAGCGGCTACTCAGCCTGGCATTGGACAAGGTCAGGTCAGCAGGCATTATCGCCGAAAATGCAATCGTTGCCATTGTTGATGCAGTCATGGGTTTTGCCATTGATATGCTGAAATCTGGAAGGAGAGTTGCCTGCATTACAAACCTAACAACGGGGAGTTAGGACAACTCAGAAACTTGAGCCGTATGCAATCACAGCAAGCTGTCCATCCAGGCGTGCAAAATAGCGGCATGACTACTTTCTGCAATTCCATAAGTAGTTGCAGGAACATAAAAATTAATATCGCCCAGTAGACGCAACGCATTGCCGGGCAGGAAGCTGGACAGCGTAACCACCGTTGCCAGTTTGTTTTTTGCCGCCCGAACAGCATTTAGAATGTTAACCGACTGACCGGATGATGAAATGGCAACCAGCACATCCTTACGGCAGGCGCAACGCTCAAGAGGCAGGGCAAATACCTGATCAAAACTGACATCATTGCCGATGGCAGTGATACCGGCAGGGTCTGTAAATATCTGGGTGCGAATGCCGCCATTTTTAAAAAGGTCAGCAGCAAAATGCGATGCCATGGAAGCTGACGCGCCGTTTCCTATCAGATAAATAACGCCATTCTCTTTGCGCACACTCTCAGCCAATGCATGCCAATGCTTAAAAGCCGTCTCCACACCCATACTCTGCCCTCCGGCTGCATTGGCTTCCAGCGCGCACAGACTGTCGGAGAGTGTCGTCACATAATTTTGCCAAGACATGTAGCCCCCATAAGAGTTCTGATAAAAGGTATCGCTTGATAGTCGTACAGAGCAGTTAGTAAAAAGTCGGCAGCAGACCGGGGCCACAAAATCCGCTAGAACATTTTGTGCTATCAGCCTGCTATACGGGATCATCCGTACCGTTAACCAAAGGCGCCATCAGGCGGCCTTCTTCCGTTTCTTTTCGCTGACGGTACAATAGAGAAAGACGCATAAACTTAAGCCCCTGCCACACAAAATGCCATTGCGGATCGGCAATGATGGTCTGATCATCAATGTCGAATTCATTCTGTGGGTGCATCTCTGCGCTTTCAGACACGATGACCAGCCCCCGCCCATACAGCCGGCGGAAACGCTCTGTCATGATTATGTCCACATCGTCAAACAGCTTGGACCGGCGAAGCCCATAGGCTTGCAGCACCCCCCCGCTGACTATGCAAATTTCAGCCAGCGGAATATTGTGGCCCCTGCAGCATGATTTCAAGTCTTCAAGCTTGTCCAAAAAGCTTTGATCGTCCAGCGGGTGACGGTGGCGCAGAAAGGCACGCGTGGTTGGCGAATCGACTTCGCACTCCGGATGCGCAATGCCGGAGTCATCCGCGTAACAGGTGTTGACGAATACCCTGTCCGGCTCAAGAGGGGTGATTATGCGGTCATGGGCAAAGCCCATCTCCATCAGTTGACGACGGACAGATGGGGCAGCCTTGAATATGCCGATAGCCACAACATCAATATCCAATTCCGGCAGATCATGAGGCGGCCAAACTGGCAGGCCGTCTTTCACCGTTCCCCACTTGTCGGAATTATTATCCGCAAAGCCCAGCACCTGCGCCCCTTGAGATTCAAGAAGCTTTTTTACATCACTGCCGACGCCGCCGGTTCCGAAAATCACGATGCGTTCGTTCATGCCTGCTCCCGCCTGACGAATCGGCCGGCTGTAATGCGCCCGCTATGACAAAACGTATCAAACAGGGTGCATTGTTTACAAAAATTTTTCTCCAAACAGCCAGGAATCGTCTGATCGTTTCTTTGCAAAAAATATACGGTGTGCGCCTTATCCAACAGAGGTTCAGCCACTTCATGAGAAGCTGATGAATCAAGCAATAAAAATGGGGCTTGCTGCGCTGTTGAGGCAACAGAATAAGCAAAAAGGCGGTCTACATGCTGCGCCAGAATCTGCTCGTTATCCCATGCGGGGTCAACAATGCGGGCACAAGCAAATCCTAGCGAGGTAAAGTAACGGGAGGCTGCGCCGCCGTCCTGGAGCAGAACACTCAGAACAGTAGACCTTATGGAATCCTTTGCAGCCTTATCGTCAAAAACTCGTAGGTTGCCGTGAGAAACAATACTTTGCTTATAGGCATCACGAACCATGTCTCCCGCAATTCTCAGCAGAAACAGACGCGTATATTCGGGAAAATCCACAGCAATATCAGCAAAAAGCGGATGCGGAACAGGTGCGAAAAGACGTGCGGGATGGACGCGTAAGTATTCCATCAATGGTGCTGTATGGGCGGGTGCATTCCATTCCTCATACGCCTCCAACGATATGGAAAGAGGAATAAAACGAAAATTTTTCGCTATCAGAAAGGCCACGCGATTGCGCCCGCTTGACTCCATGGTAAACCGGCCCCTTGCCGGCATGTTAACTTTTGGCGCATTGCGTATAAAAAAAGGAATGTTCGCTTCAAACAGGCGATTCATTTCATGAAAAACGCCGATACGGGAATGAAGCAGACTCTCAGCCCGGCCTGGCGTAAGAGGTATTTCGTTTTTTGCCAGCCAGTCGGATGCGTAGACAAAAAAATCTTCACGCCAATCTTTCGAAGCTGCGTCATCTGCGAGCAACCCGCGGTACATACCCACAAGGGGGAAAAACAGCGGCATATTGATTTCCGAAAGCACTACACTCTGCTGCGTATAATTGAAAATGAGCTCTGAAGGAATCCAGGCTTTTACATCTGCCTCACTCTTGCTTACCTCAAGCCTGTCTTCAAAAATCCGTGAGGCATTGGAGAGAGACTGCGGCAACATGGCCCCGTTTTCGATACATATGCGCTGCACGATCAATGTGTCGTGCAAGGCACTTATCCGGCGCTCTGCTTCAGAGCCGGCGCCGCGCAGCGCTGCAAGGGGCTTGAAGATAATGTGGCGAAATCCCACCGCATGAAGCGAGCCGGCAACCTCTTGGTGTGTAAAAACGTTTTTAATGGTGATAATAACGACTGCATGGGGATTTGCGGCATAGGCTTCTTGCGGTGTGAACACGGGTTGATCACGAAAGCTCCCAATTTCCGCCGCACGCTGGTCGATGAATCCAGCAACATGTTTTCCCGCCTCAGAGAGAATGCACAACGTATGGATGCCGTCACCGCCGACACCATAAATAAAAAAATGTGTTTCCTGAGTAATAATCATAGGTTATTTGCTGAAAACAGCTGCGGTTCGGCGGCGTCCGTCAAGCACCACATGCAGTAAAATCTCACAATGCTTAAACGCGCTGTGCGCATAGATTGCCTGACAGTCCGCATCAAAATCTTCAGCGTACGATTCCCACAACATCCGTCCTGTGCATAGCGCATCGGCTTGCTTGATAAGCGCGAGGCGCTCATCAACGGCTAACCCCGTAGCCCTGTCCATCACGACTAAAAATGAGCAGGAGTCATTGGGGGTTGGATCACCTACTGCAACATGAATCTGCGGCATGTAGAGCAGTTCATTGAGGGCAGTTGTAAGCTCGGCCTTTGCTGCACTGGGCGCATACGCTGTAACCTTTTCCGCTTTAAGGCGATAAAGAAGGCGAGCAAAATAGCCCTCGTCGTCGCAGAGGTCGATAACGCTTTTTCCAGCAAGGCCATCCACGCCAAGATAGCGATACAAGGCCGAATATATTGAAGGCAGACGCGATTCTCGATATGCTGGAAAGGTTTGAAAAGCCGGGTGCGGTACCGGCGCATACAGGCTTTGCACGGAATTCGCACTCAGCTCGTCGCGTATTTTTTTGAGGCATGAATGATTGCACCACCGTGCAAAATCAACTTCTGAAATGCGGAGAGGGAGCAGCTTATGCTCGCGAAATACGAGAAAAGATGTGCGGTGGTGCCCGCCCACAAGGTTGAAATACCCTTTTGATGACCACTCCGCGCTGGCAGCAGATTCAATAAAAAAATCGAGTCCTCTGTCCAGTTCCCTGCAATAGATGTCGTAGAGCTGGTTGCGTTTGACGATGTCCAGATGTAATCTATCAAGATTATTTGTAAATGCAGCAAGGTATTTTTCGTGACTAGCTGTACCGCCAGAAAGATACGCAAAAAGAGGAAAACAAAAATCGCATATAATAATGTTTACGTCAGAATAACGTGCATCTCCATGTGTCTTAGTGATGTCACCCTTCCAGACTGAATAATCTTCCGAAAAAACAATGATGGCATCCATAAGCACCGTGAGACGTTCCCCTTCACGGCGAAGGATTACGTGTTCAGGATCAAGGTCTGGAGTTCGTAGCGAGCCATAATCGGCCACTGCGACAGTCAAATTGTTTTGAACCTCAAGCACCTGATTATACAATCGCGTCAGCGCATAGATGCTATTTTTGGCAATGGGCAACTCCATGGGAAGCAAAACAATGTAGGAAAACCCTGCTGAATACAGCGCATCGGCAACGGCCATATGCTCCATTCCATCTGCAAGACAAATAACCGTTACAACTTGCGATTTGCTCAAGTTATCTGGAAGCGGAGACAAGTAGTCTAAAACCGGTAATCCGTTGCAGTGCTTGCCAACCAACTTGCGATCAAAGAAAGCAATCGCCTTATACCCTTGCTGACGTATGCGTGTAGCAAATTTCTGACCTACCTCTCCTGCACCATAAATGCAGATCGGGACCTCAGGCGTCAGCGACAAATCTCCAAGCATCCTTAAATTCTTCCTTTTAGATAAACCCGGTCAATTTTTCCGTTTGGATTTAGCGGCATCACATCAATAAATTTAATAGCAGCTGGCAGCATGTAGCGTGGAAGCCGCTCTTTGAGCTGCGAAAATAGTTGCTTCGAAGTTATTGAACCATCAGTAGTGCAAAATAATACTATCTTTTTTTGCTTTTCATCATAAAGGACACAGCATTGATATATACCGGGAAAAGCACTCGCGACTGTTTCCACCTCTCCAAGTTCGATGCGATGCCCCTGATGCTTGATCTGAAAGTCTTTGCGGCACACATACTCCAATTCGCCAAATTCATTATAGCGAACCAAGTCACCGGTACGATAAATCTTTTCTTCGTATGCTGAATTTAATGGATTTTGTACAAAAGCTTTGGCCGTACGTTCAGGATCTTTATAATATCCCATCGACAAACAAGTGCCACGCACACACAGTTCGCCAATGTTACCCGCTATGCTGATAGGAAGGTCATTTTCATCAAGCACAAATATTTCTGTATTGCGGCAAGGCCTACCGATGGGCAGAGGTTCTTCATCATCAAAAGGTCTGTCAACAATGTAATAAGCGCAGACGTCTGTAATTTCAGTGGGCCCATACAAGTTGGCAAAAAGTGCTTCCGGAAAGGCCGCCCGCCATTGGTTCAACTGTTTATTGGGCATAACTTCTCCACAAAACAGAATCTTTTTCAAAGACGGCAATTCGGCGTTTTGCAGAACTTGTGACTGGTTAGCCACACCAACAAGGGCAGAAGGAACCCAAAAAATTGTATTCACATGTTCATTTTTGAGATATGCAAGTAACTGTCCTGCAAATAAAAATTTCCGTTCAGGGATAATAACCATGGTCCCAGCATTTTTTAGCGTGGAATAAATATCTAGCGTTGAGTTATCAAAATAAAAGGGAGCTTGCTCTCCAAAAACAGTTTTTTCATCAAACGCAAATGTGTTATGCAACCATTCTGTATAGTCTATGATCGCTCTATGGCTAATAACAACACCTTTTGGCAACCCAGTAGATCCAGAAGTAAAAAGAATATAAAGAGGATCTGTGTCAATGATGCTATGGCTAGATTTTTGTAGAATACTATCGTCAGGATCTACCTGCATTATGTCAGAAAAGAAAACCTGTCTTGAAGCATCACAAAATGGCTTTTCTCGCATTGAAAGCACAAGCTTAGGGGAAAGTACGCTAAAAATCCGTTCAATGCGCTCTGCCGGAGAATGAACATCCATGGGAGAATAAATATTGCCGGAATAGGCTATCCCAAGAAAGCATGCTACACACTCCCAGCGTTTTTCCATGTACACAGCAATGGGCTTTTTTTGGTTAGACCCAACAGTGATGCATATATGTGTAGCAATGCGACGAACTATATCAAGCAGTTCTTTAAAAGTAACTTGACCATATTCATCCTTGATCGCAATTTTATCAGGAAAATTTACAGCACTTTGAAAAAGATATTCTAATACACTATTTTTCATAATAACCTTGCACTGTTTTATACTTCATGAATTCTCCTTATCATGTCACATAGCGCATTCACTGTCAGAAAGTTTTCTGGATTGATCTCATCTTCCGGTATTTTGACGATAAATTCTTTTTCTATACTCTCCATGAGTAAAAAAATACCAAGAGAATCCAGAACGCCTTCTTCAATTAGGCGTGTATCAACAGTAACTTCTGCAAAAGCATTCACACCAAGAATCAAATCAATTATTTTTTCTGTCATGATAGTGATCTTCGACTTTATCTGGTAGGAATCGCGTAAAAAATTGTTTTACTGTCGCCAAAAATATTTTTCTGCCGCAAATATAGTCTGTAGTTTTTTCCATAAGATGATAGCAATTGTGGTATTTCAAGAATGTATTCAAGCTTACTGCCGTATTCAAGCATCACTACAGGCTGATGGCGGCGTATGGTTTGCTCTCCCCCTTTAAGAATTTCCATATCGGCAGCTAGAGCATTAACCTTAAGAATCGTTGGCGCAGTGTTCTCCAGTTCATTATCAAGTGTAGACACATATTTTTCGTCGCAATCCTCACCTCCAGCAGCGAGTATCGCCTTTGTCTGGCTATCCACTGCATGGTAGACACTTCGATAAAAATTAGGGCTGTCATAGCAATACTTGTTATTATTTGCGACAGTATAGAATTTTCGACTACCAGGCGATGACCATAGCCCAAGATTACGAATTTCTATTTTGGGCATTCGTGAATAACGTACAAAATCTTTTGCAGCTGCGTAATTACCAATATCAGGCTCAAAGCCGATAATCTTATTATAATGCCCACCTGAAAACAGCAAAAACTGCATTATCGTATCACACGTATATGCCCCAACATCCACATATGTGTGATTGCTCTGCATGGGAATAAGCGAAGAATCAAAAAAACTGACCTGCTGCGCATCCCCAAACTTATCAAGTATTGGAAAAATATTCCCCGTCATTTTGTATTGTAGTAATTCTACATACAATTCAGTCGAGTAGGAATCAGCAAAACCAGTTCCTATTGATGCAAATTCATCCGCATAGGTTTTTACTGTTTGCCACGGCAAAAAGCCATCATCAACCTTAAAAGGATTGGCTGCATGATATATGGCGCAGGTTTCGCCCTGATCATGCAGCTCCTGGCGTATTTGAACCGCATTGCCAGATGCAACGGTCAACACAAAGCAGCGATTCGGGTACGTTCTGCGCACGTCTTCCAGTGATAAAATGGGGATACCGTCAACAAAGTCTGTCCCCCACAGTGCGGAATTGTTGTCACAAAAAGCTACCGGCTCAATACCCTGCTTGCGAAGCAATGGAAGGGACTGACGCGCCTTAGCGCCCGCTCCAAAGCAAATTACATTCGGATAAGAGCGGATTTGCGCAAAGTAATTGTCTGGTGATGAAGAATATGCAAACACATTTATTCTCCAGCCTGAAGAGCATTGGTCAACAATGTGCAGAGCTTCTCTCTGCCTGCGTAATTGCTGGTTTCCGTTGGAGTATCCACAGCGCAGAATTCTTCTGGCGTAAGGGCGTAGTGCAATTCTAAAAGAGTAAAGCCCGCCTCGCTAGTTTTTGCCCGTATGGCGTCAAGATTAGCCTCATACGCAGTGGTAAATTCATCACCAAAAAGTTTACGTGCATACTGGTAGTTCACAGGGGGAACAAAAATTGTGGCATCAATGCTTTCGCGTTTGAGCAGATCAAGGATTTTCAAGTAATAACTAAACCCTTCTACCTCCGTGTCTAATGAATACATATAATTCATTTTAAAGAAGAGCATGGCACTGTGCTCTGAAATGCGGTTCTTGTGCGTTTTGGCAGCGCTTGAAAAAAAGTCGGTCTGGAATATAGCGGAACGCTTTCTGGATTGCTCAATAAAGCTCAAGAATTCATTATCGGCGCAACCGGGAACTGCGTAAATTTTTTCCAGCAGGCCCACGTGTTGCGAACGTGGAAGCAGGTGGTGCTTGGGCATGAAGGTTTCCATGTTTACTTCAAGCAAAAGCCGTTTGGGGCGCATGCCTAACGCTATTTGCATGCGAAGAATATGATAATATCCCCCCATGCCCATGCCATGCATTGGGAGTATTTTTGTTTCTGCTCTGCCCAGCTTTTTTTGCAGCAAAACCGCCAAACTGTCGCTGTTCGTGTCAGTGAGTGAAATCGCCGACAAAGCACAATCGCCCAACGCAAGAAGTTCGGGTATATAAGGACGCAAAAATTCTTCCATGTATTTAGGATAGATATTACTTTCAACACAGAAAAAATCTTCATTTTCCCGTAGGCCGGCAGCAATCAACTGCTCACGGATAGCTCCGTAACTCTCTACTGCAACGATAATGGCTGGCAGCTTTTCTTGGCTCAGCGCCTGCTCAAGGGAAATAATAGGGTATTGGTTAATACACCCGCCCTGTTTATCTTTATTATTATCGATGAATGCAAGAACAGAATACGCATCCATTTCCAGAAGCTTTAAAAATTCATTCCCATGAATTCCAGCACCAAAGAGCGCTATTCCACGCTCGTGAAAGATAGGAGCATATTGTGCCAAGCACTCTTTGAGCGCAACAACGTTATCACTGTATGTGTCGGTAACAGGCCACGCAAAATTTTTAATTTCTCTCATATTTTTCTCTGTATCAGACGGCATAAAGCACTGTTTCCGTTGAGTTATCGCTGTAATGCCGTAAATATAATTTGTAATCGGGGCAGCATTCGCGCAAATAAGCACTTATTGCCAGAAGGTCGTCGTGTTTATGATATACGCAAATAGCCATTTGTGGGCAGTTCTGCGTAATCAGGCCGGCTGCTCCGTTCAGAGTATCCAGCTCCGCGCCCTCAATGTCCATCTTCATAAAAGTCGGCGGGGATGGTTTATCGCTGAAAAAATCATCCAAGCGACACACTTGAAAAACGCCGTCGGCCTCACCATGAAAAGTATCCTTTGCAATGCTCTGCATTAAACCCAGAGTAGAAGATACAGGCACCTCGGCATTGCAGCTTGCCGTTCCCATCGGCACAAGCGACAATCTAGGAACTCCGACAAGATTACTTGAAGCCTGTTGAAACATTTTCGCTTCGGGTTCAAATCCATAAATATGACCATAGACGCCATTACAGAATTCGATGTATCCCTCAATTGTATCACCGGTAAATGTCCCGATATCCGCAAAAACCTCATCCGAACCAGTTTTGATGAAATCCGGTTCAAAATATTGGTTAGGTCGGTGTATCTCACTCAAAAAATCCCGCCGTCGGGAAAGAAGGAACGCACACCGCCTTCTAAGAACATCCTGCGATGCCTCATCGGCAAGGGCTGTATAGAGCGCATTAAAAGCATCTGCATTTTTTATAAAATAACTATCGAACTCTTTCTCCCATGGCAATTGGATAATAATATCGTGATTGGAAATTTTATTTCGATTAAAACCATGCGATAGCAATTGTTGCAAAATTTCCCGATAATAGAGTTGCACGGAAATATAGATGAAAGCACGTCGATGGGCTGAGCAAAGTTGAGTAAAGGAGATGATGGGCAAGCCGTCTATGCTTTGGCCTGCCTTGTGTGGATTGTTGTCGCAAAAGGCAACGGGGTTGATTCCCAGCGCCAAAAGCTGTTCAAGCACCTGAGTGCTCGTAGCTCCGGCACCAAAAATAACGACCTCATCGCTTTGCATAGACGCAATCTCTTCAGTCCTGAAGTCGTCAAAAACTTTGGTCTGTGAAAAAAGCTCATTTATCCAATGTGATTCCATTGACCGTCAGTCTCTCCAGTATCTCATCACGATAGTCATCAATAATGTCTTCGTGCCCGTAAACGGAGTTTTGTGGGATATAGCAACCAGAACAGACACCACAGGCAGCCCGGCCCAATGCAAGCATTTTCTTTAAAAATTCATTTCGCTTGTGCCCGCTCCAAGAGTCCGTCAGCGTAGTTTCAAAAATGCTCCCCATGGTAAACGGCGGATTTAATCGAGTACACGGCAAAATATCTCCAGGGCATGTAACGACAAGAGTATGGAACAGCAAAGGGCAGCAGTCTATCACCTTATACTTTTCACCGTATTTATTAACGGCCTCATCTTCAATATGTACCTCTTCCCAGATGGGTACCACCTTTTCAACAAACACCCGATCCGCGACCTGAGAAAAAACATCATAAAACTCCTGCTCCGGCCTGGACAAAGCCACATCGACAATTTTGATGCAAACTTCCGTATTTGTTTTGATCGTGTAAAAGTAGCGCAAACGCTCAAGAAGACGCTCATAATCCAGCGAAACACCGCAGGTTTTACGGTAATCTTCAGCGCACATACCCTGCAGGGAAACAACCATTCGGTCCAACCCCGCATCAACAAGTGCCTGCGCCGTCTTTTTGTCTAAAAGCGAGGCGTTGGTATGGATTGAAGTCTTGGCAGAAGTGCCCAGCTTCTTAATGTGAGCAACCATTTTAGGCAAAAGCGGGTTGCACAAAGGCTCTCCATGACAAGAAAGAGAAATGGTTTTAGGCGGTTGCGGAAAACCTGTAATTTGATCCGCCACGCACAGAAAAGTCTCCCATCCCATACGACTATTCTTATTAAAGGGGCCACAGTCAAAACCCGCAGGGTTTCCTCTGAAGCAATAGGAACAGCGAAAGTTGCAGATATCGCCTGAGTCTATAATCAAAGTGAATGGAGCGCTCAACGGCAATACAGTGCCCAGTACTTGTCTGTTTGCATCAAAAGACGGTTTAACTTTTGCGTTACTCACACTCAAAACCCAACAATGGCCAGACTCATCAAGTCGCCGGCCGGAAGTTTATGGAGATGTTTGACACCATCGGAACCCCAAAAATCAATGACCGCCTGTTTTACGCCCGCGTAACTTTCGGTGTAGTAATCGTGTACCAGGATAACGCCCCCTCTACACATCCTTGGGTAGAAAAACTTGAGCCCTTCCAGTGTGGGT
The DNA here is from genome assembly GCA_050952385.1 of Desulfobulbus sp. Classification (GTDB taxonomy): domain Bacteria; phylum Desulfobacterota; class Desulfobulbia; order Desulfobulbales; family Desulfobulbaceae; genus Desulfobulbus. The sequence goes on from JBMNKV010000001.1 coordinate 1,867,150, forward strand.
TGATACAAATCGAGATCAAGGCGTACAAAAATAAAAGAATCATCTATATCCTTTGCGGTGTTCGGGAAAATTCCCCTCCGAATAACAACGTTATTCTTATCAGCCCGTTGAAGAATCCTGATTTTCCGCATAGGGTGCAAGATGGCCGTTTGTGCCAACCTGTCTCAGGGGTTCATCTCAAAAGGACAATCATGGTCAAATCAGGGGTTTCAGCCTCATTCGGCAGCCAAACAGCCAATATGAGCAGGTGCATCTCCCCAATTTGGGCAAAAATCAGCCCTACACGGGCATCAGCCAGGCCCTTGGGTGTGCCGAAGCCGAACAAGGCGCGCAACAGTATCCCCAGATTGAACCCGGCAAGATGAATGATATAGCGTTTCTCTATATTTTCGAGGCCCCGCAAAAAGCTGCGCCGCATACCGCCACGGTCAAGGCAGTGGGCAAAACTGCGCTCCACCCGCTCGGCCCGCACACGCAAAAGCACCTTGCTCTTGTACGACTTCAGCCGGGCGCGATTTGTATACACCGCATCACGCGCCTCAATATCGCCATGCCAGCGCAAACGCCCCTTGCGTTTTGGTTCACTGATCCGGCTGCAGCAGGATTCCGGCAAACTCTTCAAGACTTCCCGGCTGTGATAGCCCTTGTCCGCCACCAGGTCAAAGGGATCGTCAATGCCGGGTGCCTCTTCCTTCTCTCGAACCGCACACAGCTTGGCCTGGGCATCTTCAAGGGTGGTGGTAATGGTCGTGCGATCGCCCTGATCAGCAGGATGGATCACAGCAGAAACAATCGCCCCGGATTCCAGATCAACCACATGCTCGGGCTTGTAGGCCATATGGGTGCGGCCATCCTTGAGCCTGGCTATGCGAGACTCCTCATCCGTGGTCGATTGCCAGTCCTTGTTGGAGGTTTTCTTCCCCTTGCGCTTGCGGTCAAAGGCGATCAACTCCGCCCTGGTCGGCGTCTTGATACCGCTCTCTTCGGCCAGACGCACAAGCATCGCCTCATACCCCTCACCCGTGTCCCTGCGCACAATGCTCTTCATGGCTGCATTCGCCTCCATGGTCGAAGCGTCGATTCCCAGGTACTTTCCATGGAGCAGATTGGCCTGTTCCAGGATGCGCAGCACAAAAACAAATGTTTCGTGGTGCACCTCCAGCGGCAGACGCTGACGGATACGGCACAAAGAGGAGTGATCAGGCACGCTTTCGCTGGGCGCAAGCCCGAGAAACTCCCGCAGGGACAGGGAATCGCTGCAGCGCCAACAGATACCTCGTTCCGAGTCGATGCCCTCAAAGTAGCCGATCAAAAGCATGCGGAAATAGCGGCCCGGCGGGATGGAACGGCGGCCGAGCCTTGCAGCGTAAAACGGAGCGCACAGGTCTTCGAGGAAGGCGTCAAATCCCTCCTGGCGCAGGAGCTTCTGCAGCCGTTCGTAAAAAACATGCCCCTTGCTTTGGGGAAGCTGATCGTACGAAAGCCACATGCTGCGCTGCTGTTCCTTGCTCCGGCCAAGACTCATAACGTCCTCCTTGAAAAGAGATTCAAGCCATTATGCCAGAGTGGAAGAGTTTTTCAACGGGCTGTCAAGGCAGTGGGCAAAACTGCGCTCCACCCGCTCGGCCCGCACACGCAAAAGCACCTTGCTCTTGTACGACTTCAGCCGGGCGCGATTTGTATACACCGCATCACGCGCCTCAATATCGCCATGCCAGCGCAAACGCCCCTTGCGTTTTGGTTCACTGATCCGGCTGCAGCAGGATTCCGGCAAACTCTTCAAGACTTCCCGGCTGTGATAGCCCTTGTCCGCCACCAGGTCAAAGGGATCGTCAATGCCGGGTGCCTCTTCCTTCTCTCGAACCGCACACAGCTTGGCCTGGGCATCTTCAAGGGTGGTGGTAATGGTCGTGCGATCGCCCTGATCAGCAGGATGGATCACAGCAGAAACAATCGCCCCGGATTCCAGATCAACCACATGCTCGGGCTTGTAGGCCATATGGGTGCGGCCATCCTTGAGCCTGGCTATGCGAGACTCCTCATCCGTGGTCGATTGCCAGTCCTTGTTGGAGGTTTTCTTCCCCTTGCGCTTGCGGTCAAAGGCGATCAACTCCGCCCTGGTCGGCGTCTTGATACCGCTCTCTTCGGCCAGACGCACAAGCATCGCCTCATACCCCTCACCCGTGTCCCTGCGCACAATGCTCTTCATGGCTGCATTCGCCTCCATGGTCGAAGCGTCGATTCCCAGGTACTTTCCATGGAGCAGATTGGCCTGTTCCAGGATGCGCAGCACAAAAACAAATGTTTCGTGGTGCACCTCCAGCGGCAGACGCTGACGGATACGGCACAAAGAGGAGTGATCAGGCACGCTTTCGCTGGGCGCAAGCCCGAGAAACTCCCGCAGGGACAGGGAATCGCTGCAGCGCCAACAGATACCTCGTTCCGAGTCGATGCCCTCAAAGTAGCCGATCAAAAGCATGCGGAAATAGCGGCCCGGCGGGATGGAACGGCGGCCGAGCCTTGCAGCGTAAAACGGAGCGCACAGGTCTTCGAGGAAGGCGTCAAATCCCTCCTGGCGCAGGAGCTTCTGCAGCCGTTCGTAAAAAACATGCCCCTTGCTTTGGGGAAGCTGATCGTACGAAAGCCACATGCTGCGCTGCTGTTCCTTGCTCCGGCCAAGACTCATAACGTCCTCCTTGAAAAGAGATTCAAGCCATTATGCCAGAGTGGAAGAGTTTTTCAACGGGCTGTTATACTTCATCTTCTCCATGACGATGTTTTCAGACGTGTCGTGGTATTCACCTTCTTTTGCTTCGGAAAAATTATGCGCCTTCTCCACGGCGACATCAGCTACGGAAAAACCCTCAAACGTATCGAAGAGATAAAGCCGCCTATCTGGAAAGCATTCGTTGATCACGGCCGCAACATCGCCGCGAAAAACACCGACTTCTGCGACAGATCCGGGTAGCGTGCTTTCGTAAACGTCTTCAGCAAAATTTTTGATAAACAACTCGCAACCAGTGGCGCAATGCCTATACACGTATATTTTACTTTTGTGCACTCCCAATTCGTGCAATTGTTGCTTGATTTGTTCTCTCCCAGGGATTGAAGCAATAAATAGAATATCGTAGTCTAAAGAAAGAATTTCGCTTGGGGGGTATACAGAAATATTTTCAATTACGGTCCCCCATTTGGCAGGATCGTTATCACAAAAAGCAATAACAGACCAAAGCCCTTTATTCGCTGCAAAAGCTCTCTTGCCTGATGGTCCCGCACCGAAAATAAGCACTTTTTTCATTCTTTCACCGAGTCCATCAATTGGAGCCATTCTTTTTCAAAATCTTTAAGATAACATGACGCCGCAAACTCGGCTCGATTTGTCCTCAACATTGTGAGGATATGGCGGCGTTGTGTTTCGAAGCCTTTCAGTTCAAGACGCTCAATTTTTTCGAGCATGGACAACATATAACTCCACTCACTGTAGCGGACAAACTCAGCTAGAGTGGGAAATCGTTTTGAGATAAAAACCGTACGCTCCTGAAATGCTGCCAAATATTCACTCATTTCCGTGGGAGTCCAGCGAGTACTATCCGTCGTGTAATATGAACAATTATTCCCATGCCTCAGAAAATGATACTTCGGCACACCCCACAAGGCAATGCGCCCGGCGTCTGCAAGGTATTTATAAATAGTAAAGATATCCTCATGAATGCAGTCTTCCTTGCAAGGATATCTCCGCAGCAGATCGATATTAAAGCATTTTCCAACTAAACCTGCTCTGATGAGTTTGCGCTCAAGCAGAAGCCGCACACCCTCTTCTGCCCCGAGGAGTAACTGATCATCAAAGACACACTGCGGCACAAAGTTGACACCATCAGAGGATTCATCCGTTCCACATATGGCAATATCATTCTTGCCGCCGTCAAGCAGAGCCAGCAAAAAGTCAAGATAATCCGCATCAACACGGTCGTCGTCGTCCACAAACGTCACATACGCGCTGCTTGCAACCGCAATGCCTGCATTACGCCCGCGCCCGATGCTGCTCTTGGGCAGGTGCAGTACTTTCAAGCGAGTGTCTTGGCCAGCCAGATTGTCCACCATGGCGGCAGTACCATCGTTTGAGCCATTGTCTACGATAATAAATTCAAAATTCGCACAGCTCTGCCCCCTGATATCTGCAATCATGTCGGCGGCAAGTGCTTTGCGGTTATATGTCAGCATAATAACGCTGATTTGCGGCATTGATGTGTACCCTCTTATTCAGAAAATACGATGCGGCTGCCTACAGGTGCAAATGCAAAGTCGATTTCACGGTATTCATGCAAGGCGCTGCGCACCGTTGCCTGCCTGGTCTCAGGAACGTACAGCATAAGAAAACCGCCACCGCCCGCGCCCAGTATCTTTCCACCGATGGCGCCGGCGTGTTGTGCAGCAGCATACATGGCGTCAAGATCGGGATTACTGATCTTGCTGGCCAACCGACGCTTCAGTTGCCATGCATGATCCAGCAAATGCCCCCAGTTGTCACAGTTGCCATTGCTGAGCTCCGTATAGGCAATAGTCGTCATCTCGGCCATTTCATCAAGAATAGCCATTCGATCCGAGATATTACTTTTTTGTTCCGATAATATTTCAGAGGCACGGCGCATTGTTCCCGTATAAAAAAGCATCAGCCGCGAACGAAGCTGTTCAAGGGTTACCTGACTGCAAGGCACCATATCAAATGTCACCGAACCGTTACGGTGAAACTTGTACTGACGAAACCCGCCATGGGCCACAGCGTACTGATCTTGAATACCGATAGGATTTTTAAGGCGGTTGATTTCTATGTCGCACGCAAGTTCAGCCAATCTGCTGGGTGTGAGGTATCTCCCCTGAAATGCGCTGAAGGCATTCAGCACACCAACCGCCATGGAACTGGACGAGGCAAGCCCAACCCCCGCCGTACTGATGGGAATATCTGCTGAATAAACGACGTCGATACTGCCGACAATACCTGTAATCTTCATGGCCTCACGTATGATGTCATGCTTGACCTCATCAACAGAGTCCACAAGTTCCTGCTCCCGGTAGCACACGCGGATTTTGTTATCAAAACGCTGACAGACCATTATATAGGTGTACATATTAATGGTAGTACTGAGCACTGTGCCATAGCCGAGAGCACCGTGTTCGTAGTAAGCAGAAAAATCCGTGCCACCGCCAAAAAATGACATCCGTAAAGGAGTCTTAGCGACTATCATGCATCATGCCCCTTGAGCAGGTTTGCTACCGCGTCTGCGAGTGAATAGCTTTCATCAACACGCATGCAACGGCATCCGGCAGATTCCCCCGCACTAATATCCCGTTCGTCATCTCCGATGAGAACACACTTGGTCAGATCAAGACAAAAGTCTTTTTGCGCCATGTAAAGCATGCCAGGCGCAGGCTTGCGGCATGCGCACCCATCGTCCCACCCGTGTGGACAATAGTAAATAGCGTCAATTTCTGCACCTACCTGACGCAATTCTGCCTGCATTTTTTCATGAATGGCATCGAGGGTCGTTACATCAAAATTGCCGCGTGCTATGCCGGGTTGATTAGACACAAGAATCACGCGCCACCCGCGTTGCTTTAAGGCAGCAACCGCTTCACGCGCTCCGGGCAGCCAGATGAACTGCTCCGGCGTTTCCACATAGCAGGCCTTGGGCGGGCGCGTATTCAGGGTTCCGTCACGATCAAGAAAAACTGTCGGCGGATTGGTAAAAAAACGTTCGGTTAACGGCATGCGCTCCCACCCGCCCACGGAGTAATAGCGGTGCTCCGTCATGGAAGCATAGAGCCGCCCCAGCTCCAGGGCACGGGGGTAGACCGCCGCCTCAAAATTTAGGTCTGCGGTTACGGCCGGCAACAAGTCCAGTGCCTCGCGGCGAATAAGAGCATAGCCGATATCTACTCCGGCCAGCCCCGCAGTACGGCGAAGCTTGTCGTACACCAGCACCTTGCCGTCAATATCAACACGAAGATTGCTTTTTGTATAGCCATCAGCGTTAGCATAGGCACAGAGACGCACCAACTCGTTCCCCGCCAAAAAAGCAGCAGCATGGGCAGCGTAGTTTATCGGGCAATAGTTGTCGCAATAGCTCAGCAAAAATGCCGAGTCGAGCAGTGGACGAGCGTGAGCCAAGCGGCCTGCCGTGTCATATTCCGGAGGCGTCGCATCAAATTCAATAGAGAGCCCTTCCACAGGACACTGCTGGACATGGGCAACAATCTGCTCCGCCTTATATCCCAGCAACAAGAGCACCCTTGTTATACCCCAGTCTCGCATCTGGTACAACAGATACTCGAGAAACGGCCGCCCCCCGACAGGGTATAAAGGCTTTGGACTCCCGTCGGTAAAAGGTCGTAGACGCGTACCCAAGCCACCCGCGAGTATTACAGCTTGCTCGACACGTTTCATAGCTACTCTCCGCTAGGCGCATTTTTGCTCGTAAGGCCAGTCAACCTGCACCAACGACGCAACAATGCCCGCACACTCTTGCAAAATGCGGACATGGCGCCCTCGCTATAGTACCAGTGCAAAATTTGAATAATTTTTCGCGCCATGCGGCAACTAAAGGCATTTCCATCACGAATCGTTATGCTTGACATTTTCCTAAACGTATCCAAATTAAAGTTACTGATATTGGCAAAGTAAAGAGACAGGTCATTGGCATTACCGAGTACTGTAACCTCTGAAAAAAAATTCCAGAGCGCCAAAAGACGCGGATGATATTTCCTGTTGATATACTTGTACAGCATCAGGAGCACGGTGTAGGCATTTGCCCAGTGCATGCAACCCAACGCAGAGTCTTGCTTTTCAGAAAGTCTATAATAATACAAGGGCATTCCTGCATCACACTGAACAATTTCCGTATACCTGTCCATGTAGCGCACCGTCATTATCGCATCGCCAATACTTGTCTCTATAGCAATCTTTCCCGCCATACCACCTATGCTAACAAACTTTTCTTTGTTGATCAATGCGCCCAACCAGTCTGGATAACACCCAATGCTTGCCGAGGCGCACGTATAGCGGCGCAGTTTAAGATTTTCAGAAAGATATGATACGCAAGCTGCACGCACTTTATCGTAGTTGGAAGAAAAAAATGCGTGGCGCTTGCAAGACAGGTATGAAATTTCAGGATGCGCCTTGAGTATCCCGACCATGACACGCAAATGCTGTGGGGCCAAAAAATCGTCATCATGAAGCACGCAAATATATGGGGTTTTAGCACAGGAAACTGCAGTATTTGTTCTACTTATTGCACTTATCTTATTGCGATAATATATTACCTTTTCATCACGATATGTACGTATTAATGTAGAAGTTTCAGTTTCCTGAAGGTTCTCGGCGCATTCATTATCCACAACCACAATTTCAAAATCATCAAAACCTTCTTGAGCAAGAACGCTGTCCAGAGCGACTTTTAACCACTGTGGCCTCTTGTATGTGGTTATAACCACAGATACAAAAGGAGTCGGTTGCCTATGCGTACCCTGCCACAAGCATGAGGGGTTTTGCACGCTTGCCGTAAAATCCCCTTTGTCGCCGGCAAAAAAATCACACTGCTCAAGAAGAGCCAATTCATCACTACGCCAATATCTGTCAGATGGCATACCTGTTATCAGCCCGTTGAAGAATCCTGATTTTCCGCATAGGGTGCAAGATGGCCGTTTGTGCCAACCTGTCTCAGGGGTTCATCTCAAAAGGACAATCATGGTCAAATCAGGGGTTTCAGCCTCATTCGGCAGCCAAACAGCCAATATGAGCAGGTGCATCTCCCCAATTTGGGCAAAAATCAGCCCTACACGGGCATCAGCCAGGCCCTTGGGTGTGCCGAAGCCGAACAAGGCGCGCAACAGTATCCCCAGATTGAACCCGGCAAGATGAATGATATAGCGTTTCTCTATATTTTCGAGGCCCCGCAAAAAGCTGCGCCGCATACCGCCACGGTCAAGGCAGTGGGCAAAACTGCGCTCCACCCGCTCGGCCCGCACACGCAAAAGCACCTTGCTCTTGTACGACTTCAGCCGGGCGCGATTTGTATACACCGCATCACGCGCCTCAATATCGCCATGCCAGCGCAAACGCCCCTTGCGTTTTGGTTCACTGATCCGGCTGCAGCAGGATTCCGGCAAACTCTTCAAGACTTCCCGGCTGTGATAGCCCTTGTCCGCCACCAGGTCAAAGGGATCGTCAATGCCGGGTGCCTCTTCCTTCTCTCGAACCGCACACAGCTTGGCCTGGGCATCTTCAAGGGTGGTGGTAATGGTCGTGCGATCGCCCTGATCAGCAGGATGGATCACAGCAGAAACAATCGCCCCGGATTCCAGATCAACCACATGCTCGGGCTTGTAGGCCATATGGGTGCGGCCATCCTTGAGCCTGGCTATGCGAGACTCCTCATCCGTGGTCGATTGCCAGTCCTTGTTGGAGGTTTTCTTCCCCTTGCGCTTGCGGTCAAAGGCGATCAACTCCGCCCTGGTCGGCGTCTTGATACCGCTCTCTTCGGCCAGACGCACAAGCATCGCCTCATACCCCTCACCCGTGTCCCTGCGCACAATGCTCTTCATGGCTGCATTCGCCTCCATGGTCGAAGCGTCGATTCCCAGGTACTTTCCATGGAGCAGATTGGCCTGTTCCAGGATGCGCAGCACAAAAACAAATGTTTCGTGGTGCACCTCCAGCGGCAGACGCTGACGGATACGGCACAAAGAGGAGTGATCAGGCACGCTTTCGCTGGGCGCAAGCCCGAGAAACTCCCGCAGGGACAGGGAATCGCTGCAGCGCCAACAGATACCTCGTTCCGAGTCGATGCCCTCAAAGTAGCCGATCAAAAGCATGCGGAAATAGCGGCCCGGCGGGATGGAACGGCGGCCGAGCCTTGCAGCGTAAAACGGAGCGCACAGGTCTTCGAGGAAGGCGTCAAATCCCTCCTGGCGCAGGAGCTTCTGCAGCCGTTCGTAAAAAACATGCCCCTTGCTTTGGGGAAGCTGATCGTACGAAAGCCACATGCTGCGCTGCTGTTCCTTGCTCCGGCCAAGACTCATAACGTCCTCCTTGAAAAGAGATTCAAGCCATTATGCCAGAGTGGAAGAGTTTTTCAACGGGCTGTTATCCAAGATGGGCAGCAAGTTACTGCGAAAAAATGAAAGGGTCCATGCCTGGGGGGAGGGAAAAGCGTGCCTGTACATTTATGTGCGGAATAGCAGCCTGTTGAAAAATGAGTTCACGGGCGGGCTGTTCAAAAATTCTTCTGACTAGGCGCAAGAAAAGTTCAAGGACGACGCGTATGTATGCCCGGTACGGGTATTTGAACTGTTTGAAGCAACAACGTCAGAAGGAGGTTTTCAACAGCCTGATAGGGTTGTATTCAGCAGCCGGAACCTGCTTGAGCGCGGCGGCGTGGATAACATAATCCACGCTACGAAAGGCGCGGTACAGGCGCTCTTTTTCACGCACATTTATCGTTAAACATAGCGTTCTGTTTCTGCCCCGGCAACGCTGCCGGGTAATGCTTGTTCCATGCTGCTGCGCAATGCCGCTGTATACTCCGGCAAAACATGGTCTACGCTTCCCTTCATATGCACGCGACCTTTGTCGAGCCAGATGACGGAATCGCAGTTTTCCACGGTACTTAGCCGATGTGCGATAATGACCATGGTCACTTTTTCTCGTAAGGACAGAATGGTTTCGTGAATGGATTTTTCATTCTTCATATCAAGGGAGCTGGTGGCTTCATCAAAAATGAGCAGATCCGGCTCGCTGTACAGCGCCCTGGCAATGGCCACCCGCTGCGCCTGTCCGCCTGAAAGGCGCACGCCGCGTTCTCCAAGTACGGTATCAATACCATTATCCAACTCGTTGATGAAATCAAGGGCCGCCATGCGGCAGCACTCCAGCACGCGCTCCCGGTCGATGGTTTCTCCCCAACGGGAGAGTGCTATATTTTCCGCCAATGACGCATCCAGAAGATAAGGAGCCTGGGCCACATAGCCGATGCGTTGCAACCAGGACCGGGCATTGTCCTTGGTTATCGGTACGCCGTCCACCAGAAGGCGACCGGATTCCGGAGGAACAAGTCCGGCCAGGATGTTGACCAGGGTGCTTTTTCCCGCGCCGGAAAGACCTACCAGACCGAACATTTGGCCGGCTTTAACGGTAAAGGCAATATCACGCAAAGCCGAAGTGTCGGCTCCCGGATAGCGAAAACAAACCTTATCAAGCTGGATGGATTTGTCAAAGGTTATGGGCGGTGTGTCGGCTTCAAAAGATGCCACCATATCTGCTTCCAGATCTTTTTCCAGTACGAGTATGTCCGCCACCTTGTTCAAATAGGGCAGCAAGGAACGTAATTGGGTTAGGCCGATCACAAGCCTGTTGGCGACAGGCAGGGTGCGCCAGGCAGCAGCGGCCATGAAGCCCATGGTGCCGGATATGGTGGCTATGCCGGCATTCTGTACAAAAATCAAAAACAGCAGAGCCCCGACCAGCGATGCAAACCCCAGAGTCTCCAGAGTGCCTACAGGCAGATGGCTGAACCCCTGAAACCATTTTTTTGCGTTCAGTGCATTATGCAGTTTTGCTGTATAAACAGAAAAAATTGCGGATTCCCGCCCGTACAGGCGCATCTCTTTCAAACCATGCACAACGGTTTGCTGGATGTTGTGCGTGGCAAGGTCCGCCCGGTATACCGCAGCGGCCCTGGCGTTCAACATCTTGCGTGTTGCCTTGACAATCAGATGCCCGCCAAGGCCAAGCACGCATAAAAATGTTAGTGCAGGTACTGGGGATGCGACTACCAATCCCAAAAAAACCGTTAAAATCATCAGTGTATTGCTGAATATTTGTAGGACTGTCAGCAGGGTTTCCCCAAGTCGTGCCCCGGCACCAAATCCGAACAGCATCTCGGACGTGCCTGCGCGCAATACCCATAAAAAGGGCGCACGCAGAAAAAAACGGAGCAGATGTGAGCGAGCCGCATTGCCGATGGTTTCAGAAAAAACCGTCATATGCCACTGCTGCACCACGGTCAGTGCATTTTTGCAGACAATGGTCAGCAAGATGGCACAGAGGATGCCCAAGGCCAGGTAGCGGACATCGTTGCCCAGATCAAACCCAAGGTCTGTGCGCGCCCAGAGTAAGGGATTGTGGTTGAGAACCGCCTCCGGAGAAGCGAAAACCGCCGCCAGCAAAGCCACAAGGCCGGTAAGAGCAAGCTCGATCAGGGCCATAACCACAGTCAAGAACAAGAGGCCCCAGAACCTTCGTTTTTCCGTGGGGGGAACCAGCGGCATCAACGTACGCAGAGCTTGCAATATGGAGCGCGATTCGCTCATATTTGTTCACCCGCCCGGCAAAACCACTGGTAACTTGCTGCCAGGCCTTTTTTGAGATCTACGAAGGGCTGCCAATCCATGCCGAAAATCTTGCTGCTGTCCATAAGTTTGCGCGGCGTGCCGCCAAGCTTGGCGGGATCCGTGTCGATATTGCCTTCAAAGCCTACCACATAGGCTATCATGCGGGCAGTGCCCATAATGGTGTGTTCCACTCCGCTGCCCACGTTGATGTGCTCAAAATCCGAGTAATTTTCCAATAGAAAAAATTTACGGCGCTACATTTTAGTTTTTTTGTCAAAAAAATTTCAAATGGTTGAAGGTTGTTCAGGGACGCCTAGTTCCATCTGCTGCCACCCTTGCACATGAACTCGTTATGGTCGGTCACGCCCTGTAGTCGGGCGTGTACTCCGGCACGATTCGATTCAGCATTTCCTTGATGCCCCGGCTGTCCGCGTTTCGCGCCTTGTCGGTCAGTTGATCCAGTTGTGCCTCCAGAAGGGTGCATGAAAGGTGTTCCTTGCCCCGCAGAACCATGATCTTTTCGTGAGAGGTGTCGACGATGCCCTCGCCTTCGGTAATCAGCTCTTCATACAGCTTTTCCCCGGCGCGCAGGCCGATGTAGCGGATCTCGATTTCCTCATCGGGCGTGTGGCCGGTAAGTTTGATCAGCTCGCGGGCCATGTCGGCGATCCGGACCGGCTCGCCCATCCGGAGGATGAAAATCTCCCCGCCCTCGCCCATGGAACCGCTCTGCAGGATCAATTGGGCGGCCTCCTCGGCCGACATGAAGTAGCGCACCACCTTGGGATGGGTCACGGTCACCGGTCCGCCCCGTTCGATCTGGCGTTTGAACAGCGGAATCACCGAGCCGGACGAACCCAGTACATTGCCGAAGCGAACCCCCATGAACAGGGTGCTATGCGGCTGCTTGTGCCACTGGCGGCCGTCTTCCCTCTGTTCGCGGAGAATCGCTTCCCAGGCCGGACTGAAATGCCCGTCCCAGCAGTGGCTGCCGTAGGCCTGCATCAGCAGTTCGGTCACCCGTTTCGAGGCCCCCATGACGTTGGTCGGCCGGACCGCCTTGTCGGTCGAAACCAGTACGAAGCGTTCTACCCGGTGGAGAATGGCCGCCTCGATCAGCCGTTGCGCAGCCAGAATATTGTTGAGCACTGCCTGCCAGGGGTTGTGTTCCACAAGCGGCACGTGCTTGTAGGCAGCCGCGTGGAACACGACCTCGGGCAGGTAGTCCTGAAAAATCCGCCAAAGCAGGCGGACATCCTGTACCTCGCCCAGAATGGCTTGCGCTCGGGGCGCGCCGTGTTCGTAGTGCAGCTCTGTCTGGATGGTGTAGAGGTGTTCCTCGCAGCTGTCCAGCAGCAGGAGCAGGCCGGGTTCAAAACGCAGCAGCTGGCGGCAGAGCTCGGAGCCGATGGTGCCGCCCGCACCGGTAATCAGTACGGTTTTCCCCGCCAGATAGCCGCCGATGCGGTCCATGTCGAGCCGGACTTCCTCGCGCCCCAGCAGATCCTTATACGAGATTTCACGGATGGCCCGGATGGAGAGCTTGCCGTCGATCAGTTCGCTCATCGAGGGCAGCACCTTGTAGGGCAGCCGGGTTTCCCGGCACAGCTCCACAAAGCGGCGCATCTGTTCGCGGCTGGCGTTCACCACCGCGATCAGGATTTCCTCGGCGCCTGTTTGGCGGACATGCACCCCCAGATCGCGGACTAAACCGATCACCGGCACACCGTGCAGTTTGAGGCCTATTTTTTTGGGGTTTTCCGTGACCAGGCCTACCGCCTCGTAGGGCAGGTGCTGGGTATCGTGCAGCTCGCGCAGCACCTTTTCCGCGGCATCGCCCGAGCCGATCATCAACAGCCGTTTTTTAGGCGTTGATGTGCTCGGGCTGGTTCCGGCTGGAGTAGATTGGGAGTCGCCGAAGCGCTGATACCAGGAGCGGATGGCCACCCGGTAAGAGATGATCAGAAGAAAGCTCAGCAGGGCATCGAGAATGAAGACCGAGCGGGAAAAGCCGACAAAACGGTTTTCAAAGAGCAGAAAGATCAGCAGCACCACCGTGCCGGACAGGGAGGCGCGAAAAATATTAAACAGGTCGGCTAGGCTGGTGTAGCGCCATATGCCCCGGTAGGCGCCGAACAGATACAAAATGGGCATCTTGATCAGCAGCAGCAGGGGGAACAGGCTGGTGCACTGCTGCAACAGCTCGTCCGACAGGGCCAGATCGAACCGGATGGCATAAGCGAGAAAATGCGCCAGCAGCACCAGAAGAGCGTCCATCCCCAACACCATCCAGAATTTGGGATTGCGGGCCTGGTTCCACAGCAGTTTTCGCTGAAGCTGAAAAAAATGACTCGGGGACTGGCGCATACGGGTTCCCCGGTTGCAGTGAAAAGGGACGGGGCGTGATGAGAATTGATGAAAAATTTACCGGGTTATGCCGGGGAATGGTTAAACTTGAACAATATGCCGCGCTTATCGAAAAAGACAAGGGAAATATGCGCGTTTACGCACGATCGGTGCGCTCTTCCGGGCGGATTGTTCGTTTATGCCCGCAGGTCGGCGTATTCGGGATGCCGTTTCATAAAGGCATCCACATAGGAGCACTGCGGCTTTACCTTTTTGCCCAGGCGGCGGGCCTCCTCAAGGGCGAAACGGGTGAGAACGGCGGCCAGGTTTCTGCCGCGCAGGGCCTCCGGAACAAAGGTGTGGGTGAACACCAGCACGTCTTCGCCCTGTTGCCGGTATTCGAGCAGGGCGAGCTCGCCGTCGACACGCAGTTCGAAACGGTGGAACAGCGGCACGTTGATCGGTTCTTGCAACATGGTTGCTCCCGGTGGTGGTTGAGTGGAACGGGCGGCTTGCAGCGAGGGCAGTGTGTGCCCAACTGAAGACGGACCGTAAAGTACCATATTGTGCAGGAAGATGCACTTGGACGGATTGGTGCTGATCGACCGCCACGCTGGTGCACTTGCCCGGAGCGGGCCGGGCGCATGCTTGCTTTTCCCCCTGCGCGGTGGTATCCATGCAGACCCTGAATCATTATTTTCGGAGCGGACCGCTCTGGTTTCCTTTTCCCCTTTTCCCCATCATCCCATGACCACATACTGTATAGGCATTGATACCGGCGGCACCTATACCGATGCCGTGCTGCTCGACACCGTCACCGGCCGGGTGGCGGCCCGGCACAAGGAACGCACCACCCCCCACGATCTCAGCCTCGGCGTTGGTCGGGCCCTGCGCGGTTTGCTGAGCCCTGAGGTCCGCCCGCAGGACGTGATCCGCCTGGCCGTGTCCACCACCTTGGCGACCAATGCCGTGGTTGAAAACCGAGGCGCGCGGGTCGCCCTGTTTGTTCTGGGATATGTGCGCCATTTCAAGCTGCCTGTGGTGGCCAATATTTTCATCCGGGGCGGCCACACCATCACCGGCGAGGAAGAACAGCCGCTGGACCTCGAAACCCTGGTCGATAGCCTGCCGCCGCTGTCCCGGGAGGTCGACGGCTACGCAGTCTGCGGGGCCATGTCGATCAAAAACCCCACCCATGAACTGGTGGTCCGCGAGGCCATCACCATGCTCGATCCGGGCAAGCCGGTCTTCTGTTCGCACGAGGTGTCGAGCCATCCCGGCATGCTGGAGCGTTCGGCCACCGCCTGTCTGCACGCGCGGCTCATGCCGCTGATGAACGGGTTTCTGGAATCGATCACCCGCTCGTTGGTGGAGCACGAGCTGACCTGCCCGGTCAGCATCATCTGCGGCAATGGCGAAAGTGCTGCGCTTGATCAGATTGCCGGACGTTCGGCAATCACCATGGCCAGCGGCCCGGCAGCCACTGCCCGTTTCGGCGCGGAAAGCGGCGTGACTGACGGCGTGGTGGTGGATGTGGGCGGCACCACCACCGATGTCTGTCTGATCCGAGACGGGAAACCGCAAATGGATCGGGACGGCTGTGTGATCGGGCCGTGGCGGACCCATGTCGAGGCGGTGGATATGTATACGGCGGGCGCGGGCGGCGACAGCCATGTGGCCTGCGATCCGCTTTCAGGCCGGGTGCGGCTGCTCCCGGTCCGGGTGCAGCCGCTGGCCATGACCCCCGACCTGCCGGACCCGGCCGACTGGCTGCGCGGCGAGAAAGACGCGGTGCTGGCCATGCCGGTAGCCGGGTTGGACCCGGAAACGGCGGCTAGCGATCCAGTTGTGCGTTTCCTGATTGAACACGGACCGGCCGCGCCCAGTCGCATCGCGGCACAGACCGGAATCGGCGGTGTGTCCCTGGAAAAGCAGCTGGAACAGCTGATGTACAGGCAGCAGGTGATCCTGACCGGGTTTACGCCCACCGATGCTCTGCACGTTCTTGGCGAATTGTCCCTGGGGAACGCCGAGGCCAGCCGGAAGGCGGCGACCGTGCTCGCCGACGGGATGGGCCTGAGGGCTGCGGATGTATGCCGCAAGGTGGTTGCAGCAACGGAGGTGGCGATCGAAAACATCATTCTCACCTATCTGGGCCGTTCCATCTGGAAGGAGGGGCAGAGTGCGCCCCTGTTGAATCGGCGCGACAACGATCTGTTTTCACTCAGCTTTCGTTTGAAAATGCCGCTGATCGGCATTGGTGCGGCGGCCCGCTCGTTCCTCCCCGGCGTGGCCCGGCGACTGGGCACAACAGTGCTCTTCCCCGAGCACTGCGAGGTGGGCAACGCCATCGGCGCGGCCCTGATCGGCATGGACGAGGCCTGAAACCTGGTTTTTGTGGCGGCGCGAAACCTATTCCGGAAAGGGGGGCTACCGGTTGGAACGTGCAGATCGGACTGTGTTTTTTCGCTTTACTTGCGGCTGATCCTGCTTATCCTTGGGAATGTTTCTTACGTAAAAAACAAAGATGTCGGTGATATGGAAGCACTTTTCAGCCTGTTGAATAACGCCCTGCAAACCTCCGCGCCCCTGGCGCTGCTGTTGTCCTTTGCCGGCGGCATTCTCGCCAGCCTGACGCCCTGCGTCTACCCCATGCTGCCGATTACCGCCGGGGTGATCGGCCATGCCAATGTCGGCGGCACGCGGTTGCGCGGGTTGGGGCTCTCCCTGCTCTATGTGCTGGGCATGGCCCTGACCTATGCGCTGCTGGGCGTCTTTGCCGCGGCCACCGGTGGTTTTTTCGGCGCTGTCGGCGCCAGCCCCTGGAGTTCTCTGGCGGTGGGCAACCTGATGCTGCTCTTTGCCCTGGTCATGTTCGACGTGCTGCCCATGCCGGTTCTGGCCGGGAAAGGCTTTGGTCGTCGTCTGGGGCTGGCTGGCATCTTTTTGGCCGGGGTGTCGGCAGCCTTGGTGGCCGGGCCCTGCACCACCCCCGTGCTGGGGACGCTCTTGGTGTACGCCTCTAGCAAGAGTCTGGTCATGGGGGGGCTGCTGTTGTTTGTTTTTTCGCTGGGAATGGGCCTGCTCCTGGTGGTAGTGGGCGTTTTTTCCGGCTTTCTGACCGCGTTGCCGCGTTCGGGCGCTTGGATGAACCTTGTGAAAAAGGGGCTGGGCGTGATGATGCTGGTTCTGGCCCAGTACTTTTTCGTCAAGGCCGGAACCTTGCTGTTGTGAAGTGGTTGCGTTAATTGAGACATAGGCATAAGCAATGAGCCGATCCATTTGAAAGGAGAGGTTCTATGAATCGCCGCACCCGTTACAGCGCCGAATGTAAAGCCAAGGTCGCCTTGGCCGCCGTGTCAGGCTCCAGGACACTGGCGGAACTGGCTAGTGCATACAAAGTTCATCCCAGCCAGGTCTGCAACTTGAATTCACCCCTGATGATCTAGCGCCATGATTTTTTTTGCCTGAGATACATGTTTGTTGCTTGACGCGCATGCCCATGCATGGCGGGAGTTTTGGGTGCGGATCCGGCGGGGCGATCATGAACCGGTCGGGACGATCGTATGCATTCAGAGGAGGAAAGATATGAAAGTAGGCATTATCCGCTGTCAGCAGACAGAAGATATGTGTCCGGGCACAACGGATTTCAAGATTGCCAGTGAGGGGAAGCTGGCCTTTGCGGAGGTCGGCCCTTCGGAGGTGGTCGGTTTTCTGTCCTGCGGCGGCTGTCCCGGCAAGAAGGCCGTGACGCGAGCGAAAATGCTGGTGGATCGGGGTGCGGAGGTGGTCGCCCTTGCCTCGTGCATGAAAAACGGCAATCCCATTGGTTTTCCCTGCCCCCATTTTGCGGCGATTCAGGACGCGGTCGTCCGCAAGCTGGGCGATGCGGTCAGGGTGCTTGATCACACCCATTGAGCTGCTCGGCACTCGTCGTTCGGCGGCATTTTGTTTCGGATGATTCCTGCACACGACAGACGTTGATCTCTTCATTTTCCTGCGCGCACCGTACCCGGTCCGTCGCGGCCTTGCCCGACGGTTCTCTGCTTTTCCCTTGCTGGCCTGGAAGCGGTGCGGGTATCCTTCGCAGGGATCAATGGTGATCGACCGCCTGTCCGGCCAGACCTGTCGGCTGTTCAATGGCGGCTTGCAACAATGTATGTGCCAGGAGGTGTACTATGAGCACGAACGGAAAAAGAATTTTGATGCTGGTGGGCGACTTTGTCGAGGACTACGAGGTGATGGTGCCGTTTCAGGCCCTGCTCATGGTCGGGCACAGGGTGGAGGCGGTCTGCCCCGGCAAGAAGGCGGGCGAGAGCGTGCGGACTGCGATCCATGACTTCGAGGGCGACCAGACCTACAGCGAGAAGCCGGGTCACAACTTTGCCCTGAATGCGACCTTTGCCGAGGTGCGGGCCGAAGACTACGATGCCCTGGTGATTCCGGGCGGGCGTGCGCCGGAATATATCCGGCTCGATCAGGAGGTGTTGGCCATGGTGCGGCACTTCGCCGGGGCGGGCAAACCCATTGCCGCCATCTGCCATGGTCCGCAGGTGCTGACCGCGGCCGGGGTGCTGCAGGGCCGGAGCTGCACGGCGTATCCGGCGGTGGCTCCGGAAATCGAATCGGCTGGCGGCACCTATGTCGAGTTGCCAGTGGATCAGGCCCATGTGGACGGTAATCTGGTCAGCGCTCCGGCCTGGCCCGCTCATCCCGATTGGCTGGCCAAGTTTTTACAGGTGCTGGGCAGTCGTATCGAGCCGTAACGGTTACGCTGGACAGGGAGGGATTGCATCCCAGGGGGGTGCAATCCCTGTTTTTCTGGCTGGTTCCGACGACGGGCAGAGGGCAGCGGGCGCATTTCGGGCAGGCATCGCAACAGATGCCGGGGCTGGCCTTGTATCCTGTGCGCCGCGCACCCATCAACAGGGTCGATGCAACCCGTCCTTCCGCTGTTTTTACCTTTTCTTCGCTTCCCCTCCCTTTTCTTTTTTTCCCTCGTTTGCATTGGAGATGCATCGTAGCCCGCCGAATCTCCGCTTTTTTTTATCCTTTTTTTTAGAGGGACCGAAACCGCATTTCTCTGTTTCGGGTTCGGCGCGTCTCGCGCTGTCAAATTTCATTTGTATTGTGTAAGGTAAATTTCCTATAATTTTTGTACCGAAGAATTGGAAAAAATGGGGAAAGATCGGTCATGGACTGGTTTTTCCTCTGAATGGGACAACAAGAGGTTTGTAATGCACTACACGCCCGGCTCTCCTTTGATGACTGCGGGGCCACTATCGAACGCCTCGCGAGGCGCGTCCGCCGTCCAGGAAAAGCATGAGCGGGACACCCGGCTCCGTATCGATTCCCGGCTCATGGTTCGTTCCAGTTTTCAGGATTTTCTTGCGGAAAGCGTTGCTGTCCGGCGGGAGCGGCAGCCGGAACCTGCCGAGCCGCCGCCGGACGAGGTGCTGCACACGGTGAAACGGGGCGATACCATTTGGGAGTTGGCACGCCGAACCTACCATGTGGACCCGGATGTCCTCATGCGGCACAACGGCATAACCGATCCGGGATCGCTTCGCATCGGGAGCCAGCTCCGTATCCCTGGCCAGGGCGCTTCCAAGAGACAAGCTTCCGTAAAACGCCCTGCCCCCGAGGTTATCGCCAGCTGGTACGGCCGTCCGCACCATGGGCGTCTCATGGCCAACGGCGAACCGTTCGACATGCACGCGGCCACCGTTGCCCACCGCAAGCTGCCGCTCGGCGTGAAGGTGGAATTGGAAAACCCTGCGACAGGTGACAAGACCATGGCCACAGTGACCGACCGCGGTCCTTACATCAAGGGGCGTGACCTGGACCTGAGTTACGGCGTGGCCAAGCGCCTGTCCATGGTCGAGCAGGGCGTAGCCAGGCTGCGCCTGCGTGTTTTGTAATCCGTCTGTTTCTCGTCGTTTATGCATATATTTTTGCCGAAATCGTCTTGTATGCAACATGTGTTCTTTTGTGGATGGCTATGGCAAACGGCCCCTGGGCATTGATGCCTTGTTGCCGGCCGGTTATTGCTGCAATGATTTTTGTTGAAAGAGGCATCATTTTCCGGAGTAGATGCTTGTGGTTTATACAATTTCATTGTTGAAGTTCATTTATTATTGAGGCTGACCATGTCTATTAAAAAAATGTTTAGTGTTATATTTTTTCTGATTGTCTCCGGCCTACTGACGATCGGCTATTTATCGTATGCCCTGATGAAAAATTCCCATCTTTTGGGAGAAAGCAGGGAGATTCGCTACCTTTCCTACCTGGTGGCCGATGAATTCCGGCAGAGTTCGATGGACCTGACCAGTTTTGCCCGGGTGTATGTCAGTACGGCGGATCCGCAGTATAAAGCAAAGTACCAAGAGGTGCTGGATATCCGTAACGGTATCAAGCCCCGTCCCGACGGGCGCACCATCCCGCTGCGGGAGATCATGAAATCTCTTGGTTTTACCGCAGAGGAGTTTGACCTGCTCGACGAGGCGGGCAAACGATCGGACGGCTTAGTCGCCACGGAAACAAAGGCCATGGGACTGGTCGACGCCCAGGGTGCAAGTACGGCCGAGGCCCGGGATCTGATGTTCAATCAGCAGTATCATGCCTATGTCGCCGACATCATGGCCCCGGTCGATCAGTTTTTTGTAAAGCTCGATCAGCGAACCGAAAACCAGGTGAAAATGCTGCGCATTAAGGAAGACAGGATTCTGTCTGCTATCATCCTGTGTATTGCCGTTCTGGTGGCGAGCTGGATTGTCGCCTTTCTGTTTATCCGTAGACGGGTTATTGCGCCTGTCAATGCCCTGGCCGAGGATGCCCGGGTATTTGGCACCGGTGATCTGTCTCATGAAATATCCGTCAAACAGGAGGGCGACGAGATCGGCGCGCTGGCATCTTCGTTGCGGGCCATGATTGCCAATTTGCGGAAGATGGTCGGCTTGATGAACGACGGTGTGCAAACCCTGCGGGGAGTTTCCGGTAATTTTTCCGGGATCGCCGGCAGCATGGCGACCCATATGGAAGATACCCGGCAGCGCGTCAACACCGTGGCCACCGCCACTGAAGAGATGAGCGCCAACATGAACGCACTGTCCGTGACCAGCGAGGAAGGGGCGGCCAACATGAACGTGGTGGCTTCGGGTGCCGAGCAGCTTGCGGCCACGGTGCGGGAAATTGCGATCAAGTCCGAAGAGGCCCGCGACATCGTCAGCCGGGCTGTGGGGATGTCCGAGCAGGTTTCCGGCAAGGTGGAAGCCCTGGGCAATGCGGCCCGGGAGATCAGCAAGGTGACCGAGGCGATCACGGAAATTTCCGAGCAGACCAACCTGCTGGCCCTGAATGCGACCATTGAGGCGGCGCGGGCGGGAGAGGCCGGCAAGGGCTTTGCCGTTGTCGCCAATGAAATCAAGGAACTGGCGAACCAGACCGCTCAGGCGACGCAGGATATTAAAACCAAAATCACCGATATCCAAAATTCAACTTCAGGAACGGTGAGTGAGATAGCCGGGGTGAGCGAGATCATCGGCACAGTCAACGATGTGGTCACGACCATTGCCGCCGCAGTGGAAGAACAGTCGGTGACCACCGAGGAGATCAGTCGCAATGTGACCCGGGCCTCGGACGGGCTGCAGGAGATGAATGAAAACATCTCGCAGAGTTCGACAGTCTCGCTTTCCATTGCCCAGGATATTCTCGAGGTGCAGAATGCGGCCTCGTCCACGGCCGAGGAAGGCGTCAGCATCAGCTCCGGTGCGCATCAGCTCGATGAACTGGCCGGCAAGCTGCACGAGGTGGTGAGCGGATTTAAGGTCTGATGTCGGCGCTTCGCCCCGATTGTCCCGCTTGGTTTTTTTTATTTTTTCCCAGGTAAAGGCGGGTGCGGTTGATCGTCACGAAGGTGTTTTCGGGCTCCTGTCGGTAAGAGGGTTGTAGAGGAGTTTTCGCGAGCAGCGGGTATCAGGATGCTGATCCCCGCTGCTCGCGTCTGAGCGTTACCGGTTGTCGTTTCAGCTTGAAGATCCGGTTTTCTTGTAAAGCCGCCTGCGCAAAACAGCGCAGGCGGCTTTTTGATTTCAATTCCCGTTTTGTCGTCGTTTTTCCCTCAGTCCGTTTTCCGTCTTTCTTTTGGGATGCGATGTGAATGTGCTTGTCTTTTCCGATATCTTTTAATAAAGATATCGAGCGAAAGGTTGTGCTGCGCTGGGCGAGCTGAAACGCTGTCGGTCGCCCGAATATGGTTCCAGGGAGAAGACGATGCAACAGTGGAAAAAACGAACAGGTGTGTTGGCGTGCTGCCTGCTGTTCATGGGGTATGGCCTGACGTTGCACGCTGAAAACGCAGACCAGGGCGCGACAGGGCCGGAGCATGTGGTCTGGCGTTCGGTGATCGACGCGGAGGCCGTGCCCAGGCCGGTGTATTTTCCCCACAAGGAGCACCAGTGGCTGGAATGCGACGTGTGTCATCACAGTTTCGACGAGAGCGGCAAGCGCATTGCGCACGATTTTGATGAGAAGGTGCCGTCGTGCGAAAGCTGCCACAACAGCAAGGCCGATGACATGCCGTGGCATTTGGGTACCGTCAAACGGGTCGGTCATTATTATTGCCTGCCCTGTCATCTGCACAACGGGGATGTATTGGGCAAGTGTGGAACCTGTCATAACCCGAAAAGCAACTAGTCGTGTTGCCCGGCGCAACAGGACAAGGAGAGTGTGCAATGCGAAGTGAGGATCAAAAACAGGAGGGTGTCTCCCGACGTCGGTGGTTGCAGGGTACGGGAGTGGTGGCGGTTGCGGCGGCGACCGCGCATCTGGGTGGATTGCTGCCCGGGGTTCGGGCCTCAGAGGGGCCCCAAAAAGATTCGGGCAAGAGGACAATGATGCAGTGGCCCTGGCCCTACGTCAAGCTGGACCCGACCGTGACGGCGGAAATAGCCTACAGGGAGTGGTATCGCCTCTATTGCGGCGGGGCGGTCATCAGCGCCATTTTTTCGCAGCTCAGTGAAAAGATCGGCGAACCGTACAGTTCGTTTCCGGTTGATGCGTTCATGTTTCTGGAAGGCGGTATGGCCAACTGGGGCACTGTTTGCGGTTCGAACTCTGGTGCGGCTATTGTCGCCAACCTGATTCTCGGCCCGAGATCACTGGACGAGGACGGAAATGGACAACGGATGACTTCCGATATCTTCGACTGGTACAGCGCATCGGCCATGCCGGTTTTTGTCCCCAAAGAACCGAAGATCCCGGTGGCCGACATTCCGCACACCATCAGTGAATCACCGTTGTGTCACGTTTCCGTGGGCAAGTGGATGGCGGTATCCGAAAAGCCCGTGGGCAGTCCGGAACGAAAGGATCGTTGCGCCCGAACCGCGGCCAGCGTGGCCTACCACCTGGTGGAGTTGCTCAACGAGTGGAAGGACGAGGAATACGAAGAGTACGGTGAGTGGCGGCCAGTGACCGACGAGGGCATCAACGCCCAGCAGAACTGCATGGAATGTCATGCCGGAGGGGTGCCCCAAGCGCCGCGAAAAGCCGGTAAGACGGGTGCGTGAATGTGCTCGATTGTGCCGGTTGTTGTAGTTTCGGAAAGGAGGTAATCATGGGACAGTCAATACCGTTGGAAGAATATGCGCGTTTGCAAGAGGTGCTGATGCGTGAACTCAGGTTGATGCATGTGCCGGTCAGTATCCGTTACCTGTTCGACGCGGTGGAGCTGGAGCGTTTCAGAAGCGAGTGCGCCCATTACGAACCGGTCAGGCCGGTGACCTTTTGTCAGGTGGAAATCGGTGCCCGGATGCAAGGGTTGACCGTGCTGATGACGCCGGAGAAGATTGGCTGCAACAACGCTAAGTGTGTGTTCGGATGGAAGGCCATGGACGAGGGCGAGATCAAAAGCCATCTGAAATATGCAGCCGATGCCGAGCAGGCCAGGACCATGGTGGAGAGCAAGCCCCGGCTGGAAGACAATGCCTTGCAGGCGGTGGTAGTCAGTCCGTTGGCCCAGACAGCCGGACCGCCGGATGTGGTGCATTTTTACTGCGACAACATGCAGGCCTACCATCTTCTGGGAGACTGGATGGTCACCCAGAATGTGCATCCCTTTCGGCCGTCCTTGACCGTCAACTCGGCGTCCTGTGGCGGCGCTGTCTACACCCTTCTGTCGGGACAGGCCAACCTCTGCCTGGCGTGCAGTGGCAGCTACAACGCCGGCAAAACCGAACGCGGAGAGATTAACGTCACCATTCCCGGCGCGCATTTGTCGGCCATGGTGGAACGGCTGGAAAAACGGGTTCGGGAGCATGGCGGCGCCTCCATCACCCGGATCGGTGACCCCTTCCCCGGTGGGGATATTTGCAAGAACTGTCCGTTGATCGTGTTCAAAAAGGTGGCCGTCGGCTGATTCCTTTCGAACATGCGCGTCTTTTCGCGCTTCAGGGGCGCTTATTCGGCAGATCGACAGAGCCTCCCTGCGTTGGCCTCACACCGCCACGCGGGGAGGCTTTTTTTATGCGCGGTTCCGCCCGCGTTTGTTGTCTTGGGCGGCTCTTTCCGGCCTTGCTCCGGGCGCAGAGCCTGTTCCCCGGCTTGTGAGCGAAGGGCGTTGCAAAGTGTTTTTGGTTGGTTGATGGAATTTGGGTGATATAGTGTGGGGGCGGAAGTATATTGTTTGCGATTCTGCTAGCCAAGGAGGTGTCGACCCATGATCAGTATTTGCAGAGCGGAAAGAAGTGATGCCGAAACCATACTCGAGCTGCAAAAGATTGCCTACGAGTCCGAAGCACGATTGTATAATGACTGGTCCATACCGCCGCTCACCCAATCGGTGGCCTCGCTTCTCGAGGATTTCGAGAGTCACGTTATCCTCAAGGCTGTACAGGACGGGCGTATCGTCGGTTCAGTACGGGCCAAAGTCCGGAATGGGAAGTATGTCATCGGCAGGCTCTTTGTCCACCCCGCGTATCAAGGTCAGGGCATTGGTTCCATGTTGCTTGGAGAAATTGAAAAAAGCGCTCCCGCCTCAGTCTCGCGCTGCGAGTTGTTTACAGGCTGCAGGAGCGAAGCCAATCTCCGCCTGTATGTGCGCCATGGATACACTGTCACGCGCACGGAATCCCTGTCGCTGGCCGTTACCCTGACATTTCTTGAAAAGCCAATAGGTGTGGCCCGTTAACCAGCCGCTATGCCGGGGCCGTTTGGTTTATCGCAACACTTGCAGAGTTTTTGAAGATACGCTGTTTTCGCGTTTCAGGAGGCGGTTGTTGAGCAGATCGGCAGAGCCTCCCCGCGTCGGCCCCCAATGCCGCCACGCAGGGAGGCTTTTTTGTGCACGGTTCCGCCCGCGTTTGTTGTCTTGGGCGCCTCCCCCAGCCTTACTCCAGGCGCAGAACCTGTTCCACGGCCCTGGTTTTGCCGAGCAGCATCAGGATATCCCCATTTTGAATCGTATAGTCGGCGGGCGGTGCAAGAAGCGGCTCGGTGAGCGGCGGTTGTTTGATGGCCAGCACCTCGTCGCCCTCTTCGAACAGGGCCTTGGACGCGTGGAACCCGAACCTGCCCAACCCGATAACCGCGAATTTTTTCATGGCGTGGCCCCTTAGCCGATCATCATGTTTTCTTCGGAGTATTCCCGGCCCCGCAGCGTGCCCGGGCCGATGATTATGTAGGAAAAGGTCAGCACTCCGACCCGGCCGACGAGCATCATCAGGATGATCCAGCTCTTGTCCCAGGTGGTGAGGAACGGGGTGATACCCATGCTCAGCCCGACCGTGGCAAAGGCCGAGACGGTTTCAAACAGGTACTGCAAGGCATTGGTCCGGGTCTGGGCCGACTCGGGCTCGATGAACGAGTCGCTGAGCAGGAGCATGAACACGACCAGGCCGATGATGAAGGTGGAGAGGGTGATCAGCGCGGTGGTGCGTTGCACCGTTCTCTCGGGGATGCTTTTTTTGAACATGTTGACCCGTTTCCGGTGACGGATGCGACTGAACAGGATGCAGGCCAGCAGCGCCAAGGTGGTGGTTTTGACGCCGCCGCCTTGGAGCGGCGCGCGACGACAAAATGCGTTTTTGCCGGTTCCGTGTGCCGGGAAAATGCCTGTGTCCGGAGCCGCCGGGTGGATCGGATTGTCGGGGGTGCTCGTTTCTTTCGTGCCAAACAGCAGGGGCATGGTATAGTGGGCGGGTTGTGAGCGGAAGCGGTCTTGCGCTGGACAGGGGCGAGACTGCTTCCGGTTTGTCCTGCCGCGGCCTTCGTGGATGCGTGGGCCGGGCGTTCTTTTTGGAATGCCGCCATGAAAAAAATACTGCTTCTACTGACGATCCTGGTTCTGGCCGCGCTGCCCGGACATGCCGGGGATCGGATTCCGGCCACACCGGTGATGACTTTGTACCGGTTCAACGGCCCGCTCGATATTCCCTATTACGACAAGGATGCCTTCCGCCGTCGGGGAACGGCCGCGCCGCAGGCAGGCAGCCTGGCGCAGGGCACCTCGGTGCTTCCTTGCGTGATGATGTCCGGCGGAGCACCGTTGACCGATGCCGATGGGGTACCCTATGTGGGCTTTGAGGTCGTGGTCGATTCCCGGACCGCCACCCCGGCGGCCACCGCCCGGTTCAAGCAGCTGGTCCGCGAACGCAAGGAGCTCTTGGTGCGCGATCATCAGTGCGGTCCCGGTGTGCGCCATGTGCTCGATGTCCGCAATCTGTACGCAATGAACAAGGCACCCTCGTTTGATCCGCCTCGCCGCAACGGGACTTCTTCGGCCGCGACTCCGCCGGTGGGACGGCTGGATCAGATCGTGCGCGCCTTCCATAATGCGCCTGCCTGCGCCATGGTCAACAAGGATTTGCTCGATCGTCGTCACAAGCTGGATCGGGCCTGGGACGGATTTATCCGCGATCATGCCGGTCAGTGGCCGGAGCGGGAGATGCAACGGGCCCGGCACCTGGATTACACGATGCGCACGGCCCTGTTCGAGGGACATCTGGGGCGGGGCTGCAGTGCGTACGGGGCCTGCGAGCGCAACATCATCGCCCTGTCCATCCGCAATCGCGCCCGCGAAGCCTGCCGCGCCGCGCAGGGATGCCGGAGCCAGGGAGACTTTCAGGGCGTGGCCAGCGCGGTCTCGCAATACAATATCTGGGATGCCTTCCTGACCCAGATTTCCGGGCTGACCTCCTGCTATCTCCGCGACGATCTGGTCGTCGGCGACACTGATGCAACCCGGCAGGCCCGCAGGCTCCAGGCCATGTATAACCAGAGCGTGGGCGACGTGGAGCGCATCCTTTTCGGCGACGATCGGGACTTGCAGTCCCTCTTTCCCGGCAATGCCCTGGCCGCGCTCAAACAGCTGCGCCACTACTACCATGCCCCGGCCATGGGGAAGTGCTTTCCTCATCGTGACCGGATTGAATACATCTCCGGTGCCATTGCCCGCCGGGGCGATCAGGTGGCCCTGATTGCCAACACCCGGATCGAGGTGGGCCGGAAAACAGCGGGCGGCTATCTGTTCCGCGACGTTGAGATTCAGGAGGAGCCGGACAGGGATGTGATTCGAACGCTGGACACCTATTCCGGTTTTGTGGTGGACGGCCGGCGGATTTCCCTGCTGCCGGCGTCCCGGTGCACGGCCTATGGCCTGCGGCCGGGGTGTCGGTTCGAGCAGATCGGCCGGTACCGGAAAACCCCCTTCTGGGTCAACGAGGGAACGCCGCTGGCCGTGACCTGCCGGGTCGCTGATCAGGGTGAACAGTGCCAGAACGCCCCCCGGCCGGGAACGGTTCAGGTGGGCGGGATCTGTGATGTCGAGATGCAGCCCTTTTCAGGCGTGCGCTGAGTGAGAGGCTGGCGGCGGCTTTTTCGCGCGGGCCCGTCATGCACCGGAGAGACGGTATGAGCAGGGGACTGTTGATCGTGTTGACCGGCGAGGGCAAGGGCAAGACCACCTCGGCGCTAGGTATGGCCCTGCGTGCCGCCGGTCACGGCCGCCGGATCTGTTTTGTTCAGTTCATCAAGGGGGGCTGGCATTACGGGGAGCTGGACGCCTTGAAGCGCTTCGAGGACCTGATCGATCTCCATGTGACCGGTCAGGGCTTCACCTGGAAGTCGCAGGATCGGGAGGCGGATGCCCGGCTGGCCCGTGCGGGTTGGGAACTGGCCTGTGGGGCCATGGAGTCCGGCCGCTACGATCTGGTGGTACTGGATGAGTTTACCTATCTCCTGCATTACGGCATGCTGGAGCTGGAATCGTGTCTGGACGTATTGCGGCGGCGCAGCCCCGATCTGCACGTGGTGGTCACCGGCCGCCATGCCCCGCCGGAGTTGATGGCCGCAGCCGACCTGGTCACCGAGATGCGGGCAATCAAGCATCCGTTGCAAAGCGGTGTGCGCGCCCAGCAGGGGATAGAGTTTTGAAGATTTTCCGGCAGGGCCGCTGTGGTTTGTTTTCACGCGCTTGGCGCAGAGTACGCTTGAGATTTGTCGCATGAGCCGGTATAAAACAAAGTTCGAATTCTTTTGAGCAGATACGTATCGCATGAAGCCACGTGACACCCCCACCGACCACTCCGTCTTCGAGCTGAAGGGCAGCATGCTGACCGTGATGGTGCTGTATGTCCGCAACAGCGAGTCCGCATTGCTGTACCCGATGATGAAGAAAAAACTCGGGCCGGCCCGTTCTTTTTTCAACAATGCGCCGGTATTGGTGGATGTGCAGAGTCTGGACGGAGAGCAGCAAAAGAGACTGGATTTTTTGGTCCTGGCGGCCTTTGTCCGTGAACTGGGGCTGGTGCCGGTCGGCGTGCGCGGTCTGGTCAAGCCACTGGAATCCCGTGCGTTGGCTGCGGGTCTGGGACTGGTGCCGGTAGTCAAGCCGGATAAAAACACGCTGCTCGCCAGGCTGGAAGAGCTGGAGGCGGTCGAGCCGGAACCTGAGCCTGAGCCCGAACCGGTTGCGCCGGAAAAGGCGCCCCCGGCAGCGGAGGCGCAGCCTGTCGAGGCGGCCGCTCCGGGTCGCACGACGACCGTGGTGTTGAATCAGCCGGTCCGTTCAGGCCAACAGATCGTTTCCTATGACGGCGACCTGGTGGTTCTGGCTTCGGTCAACCCCGGCGCCGAGGTAATCGCCGCCGGCAACATCCATGTGTACGGCGCATTGCGGGGACGGGCCATGGCCGGTGTGTACGGCGACACCTCCGCCCGGATCATCAGTCTGCAATGCAACCCCGAGCTGGTGGCCATCGCAGATCAGTACGTGGTCAACGAGCTGATGGACACCAGCATGCTGGGGAAGAGCGTGCTGGTGACCTATCGGGACGGCGCGTTGCACATCGAGATACTCGGAGACTTCAAACCGCATTGACGTATCCGCACGGAGGCATCGGGGCGATACGTTGTTTTTGAATCCATAAGGAGGAACAGGCCTTGTCTACAGTGGTTGTTGTCACGTCCGGCAAGGGCGGAGTAGGGAAGACCACCACCAGCGCGGCGTTCGCGGCGGCGCTGGCGGTGCGCGGATACAAGACCGTGGTGATCGACTTCGATGTCGGTCTGCGCAATCTCGATCTGATCATGGGCTGCGAGCGGCGGGTCGTCTACGATCTGCTCAATGTCATTCACGGCGAAGGTAACCTGAATCAGGCCCTGATCAAGGACAAGCGGGTGGGCAATCTCTATATTCTGCCCGCCTCACAGACCCGGGACAAGGACGCGTTGACCCAGGAAGGCGTGGGCAAGGTGATGGCCGAGCTGCGCAAGGGATTTGAATACATCATCTGCGACTCGCCCGCTGGAATCGAAAAGGGCGCGATGACCGCCATGTACTATGCTGACGAGGCCCTGGTGGTGACCAACCCCGAAATCTCGTCGGTGCGGGATTCGGATCGCATCATCGGCATGCTGGCGAGCAAGACCCAGCGCGCGGAGGAGAACCGTGAACCGGCCAATGTGCACCTTGTGGTGACCCGGTACGATCCATCCCGGGTGAACAAGGGCGATATGCTCAGCGCGGATGATATCTGCGAGGTGCTGGCCATCCCGTTTTTGGGGGTTGTTCCCGAGTCCGAACTGGTGCTTGCCGCATCCAACTCGGGCATTCCGGTCACCCTGGCCGAGGCCTGTGATGCCGGTGACGCCTACTTCGACATCGTGGACCGCTTTTTGGGTGAGGATGTGCCGCATCGGTTCCTGGATGTGCAGAAAAAAGGGTTCCTCTCCCGTCTCTTTGGGGGATGATGCCATGAGTTTTTTCGATTTTTTTCGGAGCAGAAGGCAGCAGGGCAGTGCGGCGGTGGCCAAGGAGCGGCTCCAGATCATCGTCGCCCATGAACGGCGTGCAGCAAACACCCCGGATTTTTTACCTCAGCTGCAAAACGATATCCTGGATGTGGTGCGGAAATACATCCAGATCAACGAAGATCAGATCAAGCTTTCGCTGGATCGTCGGGACGACTGCGAGGTGTTGGAGCTCAACATTTCGCTGGCGGATTCCTCCGTGAAACAGTAGCGGGATGCGTCCCGCCCGGAGCGCATCCGCAGGCAGGACACGTTCTGCCCTGTCCCTGTCCGTATCCGTCCATCCGCTTGCCGGTTTTGCGCCGCGCGAGAACCTCCCTGTTCGATGCTCAGCTGTGATCGTGATCGTCGGGATGCAGGTGCGCGTGAATTTCGTCAAGCCCGATGAGTTCGATCTCGATCTCCATGTTTGCCGACTTGACGTGCGTGGGCGCTTTGCCGTCGGGCTGAAAGCGCACGAGCTGTCCCCTGCCGCCGTCAATGAACAGCACCACCCCCGGAGCGCGACGGGTATCTGTCAGTCGGAAGGCCCGCAGGCTGGTGGTAGGGTGGTCGATGAGGATCGTGGTGCCTTGTACTTTGGGCATGTTTCACTCCGTTGCTGAGAAATATGTTTGCCGGTCTTGTCGTTTGTGCCGGTATCATTTGTCGGTATAAGGGCCGGTCAACGATCGCCATGATACGCGATTTTTTTTTGTTCTGCACACCAGAACCCGTCCCGAACATCCGCCCCGCCTCCCACCGGATATCTTCTTGCTTTTCCGTCAACAGTGTTTATCGTTTAGAGAACTACGCCACTTTTTCATCTCTTTTATGTATGGGAGCAGCATATGCAGACACAGATTGAATCTCGTGAACTGACCCTGGCGCAAGCCAAACAGGAGGCGTCATCGATTTTTCTGGCAAAGGTCTTCAGTTGGATGGCCATGGGACTCGGCCTGACCGGTGTGACCGCCTACATGTTCGCCCAGTCCGGCCTGCTGCCGGCACTGGTTGCCAGTCCACTTTTCTTTATCCTGATTCTGGGGGAACTCGGACTGGTTTTTTATCTGTCTGCTCGCATAGAGAAGATCCAGCCCGGAACGGCCACTGCTCTCTTCCTCGGCTACTCATTGCTCAACGGCGTGACCTTGTCCTCCATCTTCCTGGCCTATACCCGCGCCTCCATTGCCAGCACCTTCGTCATTGCGGCGGGAATGTTCGCGGCCATGGCGGTGTACGGCATGGTGACCCGGCGGGATCTCTCCGGCATGGGCTCGTTCATGTTCATGGGGCTGATCGGTATTCTTCTGGCCTCGATAGTCAATATTTTCTTGAACAGTGCGTCGCTGTATTGGGCGATCTCTGCGATCGGCGTGGTGGTTTTTGTCGGACTGACCGCCTATGACGTGCAGAAGGTCAAGGAGATAGGCGAGCAGGGCATTCTGGAGCAGGGCGAGGCTGCCATCCGCAGGGGGGCGATCCTCGGTGCCTTGGCCCTCTATCTCGATTTCATCAACCTTTTCCTGATGCTGCTGCGTTTTTTCGGCGGCGGCCGCGACTGATCGTTGTTCTTCGACCTTTCCGGGACCGGCACCTGCCAGTCCCGTTATTGTGTACCGGATAGGACGTCAGGCTTTTCTGCTTGACGCTTATCAATGAACATTATAAAGTTTTTCAATTTTACTGTTCCGGGTAGTGCTCGCTCCGGAGACAAGGAAAGCATGTAAACGGGATGTTTTCCATCATCTATTCTGCTTGGGGAGGTAATGCGTATGTCTGTATATGTTGTGGGTCATAAAAGTCCGGATACCGATTCTGTCACCGCTGCTATTGCCTATGCTGCACTGATGAAGGCCAAGGGCGAAGATTATATTCCTGCCATGCAGGGCGATCCCAATCCCGAGACCGAAATGGTGCTGCAGCGCTTCGGCTTTTCCGCGCCTGAAAAACTGACCGACGCCACGGGTAAGAAGATTGCCCTGGTCGATCACAGCGATCTGGCCCAGGCTCCGGACAACCTGTCCGCCGGCGAAGTGGTTGCCATTGTCGACCATCACAAAATCGGCGACGTCACCACCAATCAGCCGATCCTGTTCTGCAATATGCCGGTCGGATGCACCGGGACCGTACTGAAAGTTCTCTATGACCTCAACGAGGTCAAGATCGATCCCAAGGTGGCGGGGCTGATGCTGGCCGCCATCCTCAGCGACACCGTGAACTTCAAGTCGCCGACCTGTACGGATGCCGATAAAAAGGCGGTCAAGGAGCTTGCCGCGATTGCTGGTGTGACCGACACCGACGGTCTGTTCATGGATATGCTCAAGGCCAAGAGTGCGGTTGCCGGCGTGCCTGCCAAGGATCTGCTGAATCGTGACTACAAGGACTTCGACATGAACGGCAAAAAGGTCGGTGTTGGCCAGCTCGAGCTTGCCAGCCTGGATCAGGTTGCCGATATGCGCGAGGCCCTGTACAAGGCCATGCAGGAGCAAAAAGGCAGCGAGCGCCACTCCGTGCTGCTGATGCTCACCGACGTGGTCAAGGAAGGCACTGACCTGATGGTCGTCTCCGACGATCCCGCCCTGATTGAAGGCGCGTTCAAGGGCAAGCTGGCCAACAACTGCATGTGGATTGACGGCATGATGAGCCGGAAGAAGCAGACCATTCCCAATCTGCAGAAGGCCTTTGGCTGCTGATCCATTTCTTCCGTTTTTAACCGGACACAAAAAGCCGCCCTCAAGGGGCGGCTTTTTTTTATGTTGTGTCAGTGCTCAGTGATTTTACGGTGGCGGCAACGCCGACATATTTTCCCGGATAAGCGCCTCGATTTCCTGGTCGCGGGGAATGGACGGGCTGATATTGATGAACCGGTTGAGATAGGTGGAAGATACGGCTGCCCCGGTGCTGCCCGCCTGCATCCAGGTGCCGTTCTTTTTCCAGTCGATGTCGAGAACGCCCAGGGTTTGCCCCCGGGTTTGCGTCTGGAGGATGAGGGTGTTGCGGACGACCTGCGGCGGTCGGTTGCCGATGGCGTGTCCTGCCTGGAAAATCAGGTCGATGTCGCCGTGTTGGCGGGCAATGGCCACGTTGTCGTTGAAGGCATGGTTGGAGAGGAGGATGATGCAGTCCGCCCCCTGCCGCGCCTGTTTCAGGGCGTCGGGCAGGCAATCCTGCCAGGGCACGACACGCAGGCCGGGTTGCGGGGCAACCTCCCCGGGATCGGTCAGCGCCAGGATGGCGATCCGCACCCCGTTGACCTCCTGTCGGAGGATGGGGGTGAACAGGGGTTCTCCGGTTTCCGGGGAAACCAGGTTGGTCGCGATCCAGCTGAAGGCCGGCGGTTGGTGTGAGCGGCGCAGAAAGGCAGCTCCTGCGGCCAGGTCGTTGCCGCCGATTCCGGAAAAAATGCCGCCCATTTTCTGAATGGCCAGTTGCGCGGTGTGGGCCTGAAGCCGCGCCCCAGCCTGTTCGGCCGGTTGCAGCACGGCCCGGGGGAAGAGCTGATTGCCCGTGTTAACGATCAGGGTCGGGCGGTGCGGGTCACCGCTTAGTTGCTGTATCAGGAAGGCTCTGCCGGACAGACCGCCCAGCTGGCTGGCCTTTCAGCCGCAGCTTTCCAGTTCGCCCCGGGTATCGTTGTTGTAGAGCAGGCGCAGGTTCGCCGCCTGGGAGGGGCCGACGCAGAGGGTGATCAGCAGCCAGAAGAGCAGGGTTTGGCAGAGAAGGCGGTTATTTTTTGCGCTGTTGCTGTGCATGCTGGGCCCGTTGTTTGAGAATCTGTTTCCATTTGGTGAGCCGATCCTTGATGATCGCCTCGTAACCGCGATTGGTCGGTTCGTAGTAAACCGTGCCTGCGAGTTCCGGCGGCAGGTGTTCCTGCAGGACCAGGGCGTCCGGATCATCGTGCGCGTACTGGTAGCCGCGATGGTACCCGAGCTGCCGCATCAGCCGGGTCGGGGCGTTGCGGATGTGAAGCGGTACGGGCAGGGAGCCGGTGCGTTCGATATCGGCCCGCACCTTGTGGGTACAGGCGTAGACAGCGTTACTTTTCGGGGCGGTGGCCAGGTAGGTCACGGCCTGATACAGGGCGAGTTCTCCCTCGGGCGAACCCAGCATGTGGTAGGCTTCCCGGCAGTTGAGTGCCAGCTGCAATGCCTGGGGATCGGCGTTGCCTATATCTTCGGAGGCGAAACGAATCAGGCGACGGGCAATATAGAGGGGATCCTCTCCGCTTTGCAGCATGCGGCCCAGCCAGTAGACCCCACCGTCCGGATCGCTGTCGCGTAGACTCTTGTGCAGGGCGGAAATCAGGTTGTAGTGTTCCTCGCCCTGGCTGTCGTAGCGCAGGGTCTTGTGTTGCAGGGTTTCCCGAACCCGTTCGGCGGTGATCCGGCGTCCGGTCGTTTCCAGGGCCTCCGCCGCACCTGAACCATCCGTCGCTTCCAGTGTCAGGGTGGCCGCGATTTCCAGGTAATTGAGGGCGCGACGGCAGTCACCGTCCGCCGCTTCGGCAAGCAGGACCAGGGCCTCTTCTTCCGCGGTCAGGCCTGTGCGCCCCAGTCCGTTTTCTTCGTCGGTCAGGGCCCGTTCAAGTACCTGGCGGATGTCGTCCGCATCCAGCGGGTTGAGCAGCACCACCTGGCAGCGGGAAAGGAGCGGCGCATTGATCTGGAACGACGGGTTTTCCGTGGTCGCGCCGATCAGGGTCAAGAGTCCGCTTTCAACGTGGGGGAGAAAGGCATCCTGCTGGCCCTTGTTGAAGCGGTGAATCTCATCGACGAACAGGATAGTGGAGGCCCCGTCGCGCTCGCGGTCGATCTTGGCCTGTTCGACGATCTGTCGGATCTCCTTGACCCCGGCAAGCACGGCTGAAAAAAAGATGAAGCGGGCGGCAACCGCATGGGCAAGAATGGTGGCCAGGGTGGTTTTGCCGGAGCCCGGTGGGCCCCAGAGCACCAGCGAGGGTATATGGCCGCTGTCGAGCAGTTGGGTGAGGAGTTTTCCCTCGCCGACCAGATGGCGCTGGCCGACAAAGTGCGCAAGCACAAGCGGGCGCATGCGTTCGGCCAGGGGCCTGTGGGGCGGTGTTGAGACAGACATGGGCCGATTATACCTTGACCGCGGGTAAATGCCAGCGCGAGTCCCGGGGAATGCGTTGTTCCCTGTTTACTGGTTGCGCGACAGGGTGCTGCCGTTGCGCTGCCAGAGCACGAGCCGCTGGGGCTGCTTGCGCGAGAGCATGTCGAGCAGGCGCTGCTTTTCCTGGATGGCGGAGGGTTCAAGGAACTCGACCCCGAGTTTGCAGCAGGGAACGGTCTGCTGGTGCACCAGTCCCATCCAGATCGGCGTGGCGGAGAGGACAAAGTTGGGCAGCTCCGGGGGCAGGTCGATGACAAGCCGCAGGACAAGGGGCTCCGCGCCATCGGGATGGCGGTGAAGGCTGTACAGAGTGTCGCTGATCTGGCGGCTCATGAGCAGGCAGGCGCCATGCAGGGAAATGTCGAGGATTTCTCCGGTAAAGGGACCGGTCAGGAGGTGCTTGTCCCGGCGGCGAACAACACTGACTTCCAGGGGTAGCGCGTCGGGAAAACGGGGGGCTCTTCGATGCTCTTCGATGTGCATGGCCTCTCTCGTGTAGTGTTCCGGGGTGAGACGGGTCAGGTGAAAAACGTGCAGTGCCGGTGTATCGTGCCGACTTGATTCATAATAGCATACATTCTTTCGCCTTCTGTCGGGAAAAAGTGCGGGTCGGGCGGGCCGGGTCGTTTTTTCGCTGCTTCTGCGGTGGCATTCCCTGCAGATCGGTGCTGTAAGGCATGCGCAGGATTCACCCCGGCCGGGGGACAGTGTCGGCGTTCAGGGAGCCCGGCCCAGATCCCGACTGTCGACAAAGGCGTAGGCGCTGTGTTTATGGATGGATTCAAAGCTCTCTGCACCCACTGAAAACCAGGTGATATCGGGGTGAGCGAGGGCCTGCTGCGCCACCTTGCGCACCACGTCCTCGACAAACATCGGGTGGGCGTAGGCCTGTTCGGTGACGAATTTTTCGTCGGGTCGTTTGAGCAGGGCATAGACTTCCGATGAGCCGCAGGCTTCAACCAGGGCAATCAGGTCTTCCAGCCAGATCAGGGCCAGGGGGCGGACCGTCAGCGTGACCTCGGCCCGCTGGTTGTGGGCGCCAGCCTCGCTGATCTCTTTGGAACAGGGGCACAGGGTGGTCACCGGGACATGCACGGTCAGCGTGGGCTCGCCGCTGGTTTCCGAGGTGGCGGTGAAGGCGCAGCGGTACTCCATCAAACTGGCGGTGCCGGTGACGGGCGCACGTTTGACGATGAAGTAGGGAAAGGTGATGTGCAGACGCGCCTCACTGGCCTGGAGCTGGTCGCGGATGCGGGTCAGCAGGGCGGGAAAGACGGTGGCATGGATGTCGGGCAGGAAGGCGTTCAGCAGCCGGATCATGGTGCGGGTGCTGGATGCGGCGTGTTCCTGCGGCAGCCTGGCTTCGAGGGTGACGGTGGCCACGGTTTGCTGGCGGCCGCCTCCTTTTTCCGGAAGCTGGATGGGACAGGTGAAATCGCTGATGCCGACGGATTGCAGGGTCATGAAGGGTCACCGAAGAAAATCGAAAGCTCTCTTGTACCCGATTTTTTCCGGATGGGCAACGGAGCGGGGTGGGTCCGCACAGGCGCATTGTTCGGTTTTATCAAGTACAGTGCTTCTTGTTTGATTGGGTCTGGAAACTGTGGTAACGTGGGGCGGTTGAGCAACCAGGCGCAAGGCATCTACGGCATCATGGAAAAGGTACGAGTGGACAAATGGCTGTGGGCCGCCCGATTTTTCAAGACCCGCTCCCTGGCCTCCCGGGCGGTGAGCGGCGGGCATGTCACGGTCAACGGTAACCGGGTCAAACCAGCCCGGGAAGTTCAGGTCGGCGATATGCTGGTGATTCGCCGGGACTTTCTGGAGTACACGGTGGAGGTCCTGGGCTTAAGCGAACGGCGCGGTCCGGCTCCGGTCGCCCGTACCCTGTATGCGGAAACCGGGGAGTCCCTGGCCCGGCGCGAGCAGCTGCTCGAAGAACGGCGGCTGCTCAGGCTCCAGGGCCAGCCCCCCGAACGACGGCCGGACAAGCGCGATCGACGCAAGATCCGACAGTTCCTCAAAAAAGAATGAAAGGTGCGGACGCATGAAACGAGTGGAACGGGCCTTGATCAGCCTGACCGACAAAACCGGATGTGAGGACTTTGCCGCAGCACTGGCCGGGATGGGTATCGAGATCCTGTCGACCGGCGGTACGGCCAGGGCTTTGCGGGCTGGCGGGGTCACGGTGGTCGATGTGGCGGAATTTACCGGCTTTCCCGAGATGCTCGACGGCCGGGTCAAGACCCTGCACCCACTGGTCCATGGCGGCATCCTCAACCAGCGCGCCAACCCCGAGCACCAGCGGCAATGCGCTGCGCACGGCATCCGACCGATCGATATCGTTGCGGTCAACCTCTACGCCTTTGGCAAAACCGTGGCCGACCCGAACTGCACCTTGGCCGATGCGGTGGAGCAGATCGACATCGGCGGGCCGACCCTGTTGCGCGCTTCTGCCAAGAATTTTGCGGATGTCACCGTGATCGTTGATCCGGCCGACTATCCGCTGGTGCTTGCCGAGCTGCGCGTCCAGGGCAACACCACCATCGAAACCCGTTTTCGTCTGGCTCGCAAGGTGTTTGCGCTGACCGCCGAGTATGACGCCGCGATCACCTCCTGGCTGAGCAAGGTGGATCCGGCAACAGCATCGTTTGCCGCTGCAGGTGATCATGCGTAACATGGCGGTGCTGCTGTCCGGCAGCGGGAGAACCCTGGACAACTTCCACGAGCGGATTGCAGACGGCACGCTGCACGCCCGGATCGTGGTG
This sequence comes from Desulfobulbus sp., assembly GCA_050952385.1. Classification (GTDB taxonomy): domain Bacteria; phylum Desulfobacterota; class Desulfobulbia; order Desulfobulbales; family Desulfobulbaceae; genus Desulfobulbus. The sequence goes on from JBMNKV010000001.1 coordinate 1,905,072, forward strand.
GTGATCTCGAACGTCAAGGACGCCCTGGGGCTGGAAAAGGCCCGGCGCTACGGCTACCCGGCCCTGTATGCGCCGGACAACGAGGCCATCAACCGGGCGCTGGACCAATATACCATCGACCTCATCGTCCTGGCCGGATATCTGCGGCTGTACACCCCGCCGCCCGCCCTGAGCCGGGCCGTGCTCAATATTCACCCCGCGCTGATTCCCTCGTTCTGCGGACGTGGTTTTTATGGCCACCATGTGCATGAGGCGGTCAAGGCCCGGGGATGCACGGTCAGTGGCTGCACCGTGCACTTTGCCGATGCAATCTACGACAACGGACCCATTGTGCTGCAACGCTGCGTCGCTCTGGACGACGACGACACGCCCGAGGATATTGCGGCAAAGGTGTTTGCAATGGAGTGTACAGCCTATCCCGAGGCGATCAATCTGGTGGATGCCCGGGGGATTGACTACTACTGGAACAGGGTGAAGGCATGACGACACGGACGATTATGGTCAGCCAGGACATTGATCGCAGCATCGATCGGATCTGCCTCGAAATCGTGGAACGCAACTACGGCGTCGATGATCTGTCGATTATCGGCATCCATACCGGAGGGGTTTTCCTTGCCCAGCGGATCAAGGAGAAGATCGATCTCCAGGAAGAGAGCGACCTGCCGATCGGCAACGTCGATATTACGCTGTACCGCGACGACTGGAGCCTTGTGTCCCAGAATCCCATTGTCCGCAAGTCGGATATCGGTTTTTTACTGGAAGACAAACGGGTTGTGCTGGTCGATGATGTGATCTTTACCGGTCGGACGATCCGGGCGGCCATGGATGCGATCATGGATTACGGTCGGCCGCTTTCCATTCAGCTTGCGGTATTGGTGGACCGGGGAGGCCGGGAACTGCCGATTCAGCCCGACTACACGGGCATGGTCGTCACGCCGGCCCCCGATGAGCGGGTGGATGTGCTGCTGAAGCCCAAGGCCGACAGGGATGCGGTCGTCCTGACCCGGCGCTGAGAAGGAGTATATGAATTTGCGTGACACGATGATCTCGAGTCATGGTGGAGGAGGCTGCGATCATGGATGAGTCCATCAGCCCGCTTCCCATACCGCCGGACCTGGAAAAGGTGTGCAAACGGATCCAAGAAAAGGCGACAAGCTACGAACGGTATAACTTTTCCCAGGGCCGTAACGATTTTCTCAAGGCGTTTTTTGATCTGGCCCAGGAATACGATACCCTGGAAGACTTCTACCGTATCTGCGTGTCCGTTCCCCTTGCCCTGGCCGGACTGCACAGTGCGCTTTTTTTGTATGACGGCCGCCAGGGCGGTTTGCAGCTGGTCTGCACCAGCGACCGGGGGATGCTGGCCGAACCCGAACCGGCTCCCGACTCCATTCGTCTCAGCGACGTCCCCTACGACATCGGCCCTGCCGTTCATGTCGTGCCCATCTTCAGCAAATACTCCTACAGTCAACAGAACGAGGGCGCTCACGATGCGGAGAATCTGCGGCGAAGCGAACAGAACCGGGTCTGGAGCGGCCTGCACGACCTTTGTTTCAACGGTCGGACCCTGGGCATGTATGCGGTCTCTTGCGAGGAGGGGCTCTCGGATACCGAAAAGTTCTTCCTCGGCAAATACGCCAACCGGATTGGGTATAACCTGGATAACCGCCTCATCGCCCGACAGAACATCGAACGGCTGAAATTCATCAATAGCCTGATCGTCGATATCGAGCACAACATCATTGTGCCGAACATGTATTTCCGCCATCTGTTCAATCAGCTCAAGCGGCGGATCATTGCGGTGGAGGAGGTGCGGGACGAGCTGGAAAAGGAGGTGGCCGCGGGTGAAGGCGCCCGGGGTGCCGCCCGTTGCGTCGCCAGCTTGCAAACCTTGCAGGATGATCTGTTCCGCAATCATCAGGAGATCGTCAAGCACCATGCGATCATGAGCCTGTTCATTGAAAGCCTGCTGCGTCGCGAGCATTTCGAGTGCGGTCGCCTGGTGTTGCACACCAAACGCTGCTTCGTCGAGAAAGAGGTGATCCTGCCGCAACTGGAACACTACGCCAGCCGGCTGAAGGCCGCGCACATCACCGTGGACCGGCCGCGCAACATGCTCGAAGAGGAGTTTCCCCTCATGGTCGACATCGGCCTGCTGGCGCAGGTGTATGCCAACCTTTTTTCCAACGCGGCCAAGTACACCAAGGAGATCATCGACCATGCCGGCCGGCCGCGCAAGGCAGTTGCCTATGGGCGGGAGCTGGTTGAAGATTTTATCCGACCGGGGCAGAAGGGCGTGAAATTCAATGTCTTCAGTACCGGCCCCAGCATGTCCCTGGAGGAGGGAAACCGTCTGTTCCGGGACGGTGTCCGCGGTGAGCAAGACCAGAGCCTGCCCGGCACCGGCCACGGCCTTTCCTTTATTCGCATGGTCGTCGAGATGCACGGCGGCCTGGTCGGCTTCGAACCGACCCCGGAAGGGAACAATTTCTACTTCATTCTCCCCCTGCCGCCCCTGGATCCGCCGTCGTCCCCGTCCAGCATCTAGTCGCTGTCCGCCTTGTTGGTCCATCCCGTTTTTCAAGCATGTTGAGTGCCGCATGAATCCTCCTTCTCCCGCATCCGCCTCTCTTGAGCTGCTTGCCCCTGCCGGCAGCCTGGCCGCCTTCGAGGCTGCCCTGCAAGAGGGCGCCGACGCGGTGTACGCGGGAGCGCCGGGGCTGAACGCCCGTGCCCTGGCCCGGGATTTCACCTTTGCCGAGTTGGCGGCCATGGCCGATGCCGCGCATGGCCAGGGGAAAAAATTCTATGTGGCCATGAACAGCCTGATGAAGGAGGAGGAGATCCCCGCTGCCCTGACCACGTTGCTCAAGCTGGCGGAGATCGGTCCGGACGCGCTGATCGTGCAGGATCTGGGTTTGCTGTGGCTTGCCCGGCGCTACACGCCCCGGATCAAGCTGCATGCCTCCACCCTGATGACCGCCCAGACTGCCATGGCTGCCGCCTGTTTGCAGTCTCTGGGATGTGAACGGGTGGTGCTGGCACGGGAACTGAGCCTGGAGGAAATCCGGGACATCCATGCGCACTGCGATGTGGGGCTGGAGATCTTTGTTCATGGGGCGATGTGTTTCAGTTATTCCGGGCTGTGCCGGTTTTCCAGTCTGCACGGCGGTAAATCGAGCCTGCGCGGTCAGTGCGTGCAACCCTGCCGCCGCCGCTATGCCTGGCTGCCCTCAGGGAAGCATGCCCTTTCCAGAGAGGCGCGCGGCGGCAATCGGAGCGACGGCTACCTGTTTTCCATGAATGATCTCTGTGCCGTCGACCTGCTGGCGCAGGTCAGGGCGGCAGGGGTGATCAGTCTCAAGATCGAGGGACGCCTCCGGTCGGTGGAATATGTCCGTCAGACCGTGCGCGCCTATCGTCTGGCCTTGCAGGCTCTGGACGCCCCGCTGGAGCAGCGGCCGGGGCTGATGGATGCGGCGCGGCGTTGTCTTGACGCCTCCATGGGCCGCAAGTACGCCACCGGCTTCCTGATTCCGGGCCGCGAGGACCGGTTGATCACGCCCCGTCTCTCGGGCAGCACCGGCGAGGTGGTGGGCAAGGTCCTACGGATCAAGGCGCAGAAACAGGGGCGGGGCGTTGCCTTGCAGGCCGGTGTCCAGACAGCCTTGCAGGTGGGCGACCGGCTCCGGCTCTATGATGAACGCAGCGGCGAGCGCAAGAGTTTTTCCCTTCGCCGGATGGAGTACCGGGGCCGACGCATCAATCAGGCCCGTCCAGGTCAGCAGGTCGACATCTTGATTGATGATCGTGATGCAGTCGGTATGGAGGCCATGGGCCGGGGCGTGCTGTTCCGGGTGGATGTCCGGGGGCGCGGAGCCTCGGGGCAGCGTTCCGGTCCGGCGAAGACGAGCGACCGCCGCCATGAACCCGTGGTCGAAGAGGGCCGGTTGGCCCAGTTGCTGGCGGAGTGCTGGCCGGAACCGGTTGCCGGGCAGGGGGCGGATGCACGGCGGGCTGCTGCCGGCGGCCCGGAATGGTGGGTCAAGGTGCCTGTGCTGGGCATGATCGGCCGACGCTATCCGTTTCCGATCCATCGGATGGTGGTGGAGGTTCGTCCGGACAATATGGAGGTGCTGCTCCAGGGGCGCTTCCGCTACCGGGATCTGCCCCTGGTCTGGGCCCTGCCCGAGCTGATCGGCAAGGAGCGGCTGCCCTGGTACCGGGAGGCGGTGCGCCGACTTCGCCGGGAAGGGGAGAGGTGTTTCCAGCTTGGCCATATCAGCCAGCAGGCCCTGTTTGCCGATGGGGAAGTAGCCGGAGACGGTGCGCCGGAGCTGTACGGCGGCTATGCCTGCAACGCGCTCAACAGCCAGAGTCTCGGCCTGTATGCGGAACAGGGGCTGCGCGGGGTGCTTTTTTCCATCGAGACCGACCGGGCGACCCTGGCCCAGGCTCTGGCACGTCATGCCGCTGCCGGGGCAGCGGGACAACCTGTCTGCCGGGTGGGGATGTACGTCTACGGTCGGCCGCCGCTCTTCACCGCCCGGCTGGACGCTCCCCATTTTCGGGGGCGGCGAACCTTTGCCAGTTCCCGGGGAGAGCGCTACTATCTGGACCGCGACGCCAACGCATTGTACGCGTTTTCGCACGACCCCTTTTCCTTGCTGCACGCTTCCGGCGAGCTGGCTGAGCTGGGGGTCGAGTACTTCCTGGTCGATCTCAGTCGCTGTCCCCTCAAGAAGAGCAGCGCCGAGATTGCGGCCCTGTACAGCGGCCGAGGCACCTTGCCGCCGTTTTTTTCCGGCAACTATGCCGGCGCGCTGATGTGAATCCGGGTATGGCCTGCCCGGTTTTTTGCGGCCTCCGGACAGTCTCGCCTCCTTGCCCCGTCATTGCCGTCATTTCTGGTGTCCATGGATAATCGAACCCTTGTCGCCAAACTGCTCCTCGTCCTGCGGCCCTATCGGGTCAAGCTGCTGCTTGCCATGATCGGCATGGTCGTGGTCGGCGGTTTCAACGCCTTGCAGGCCTACATGGTCAAGCCCCTGCTCGACGAGATTTTTTTCAAGCAGGACGCCCGGTTGCTGCACATCCTGCCCCTGGCACTGCTGGCGCTCTTTCTGGTCAAGGGCATCTTTTATTTCATGTATTCATACCTGCTGGAGATGGTCGGCCAGAGTGCGATCCGCGATCTGCGCACCCGCATCTACGCCCATTTGCAGAGCATGTCGCTGAGCTTTTTTCATCGGCACACCACCGGTGAGCTGATTTCCCGGATCATGAACGACGTCACCATGTTGCAGGGCGCGGTCTCCCATGCCCTGATCCGGGTGCTGCGCGATCTCTGCTCCGTGGTGGGCCTGGTGGGCGTCATCTTTTACATGGACTGGCGCTTGGCCCTGGTCTCGATGTTCTTTTTACCCATGGCCGCCGTGCCCATCGTGGTGTTCGGCAAAAAATTCCGCCAGATCAGCACCACCTATCAGCACAAGCTCGGCGATGCCACCAGCCAACTCCACGAAACCATCGCCGGGGTGCGGATCGTCAAGGCCTTTGGCATGGAAGAGTATGAAAAGAAGCGGTTTGCAGGGAAGATGCAGTCGATTATGAATACCCTGCTGATGGAAACCAAGTACAGCTGCCTCTCGCACCCGATGATTGAGTTTCTGGCCGGTCTGGGCATGGCCCTGATCATCTGGTTCGGCGGCACCCAGGTGCTGGCCGGCCATTCGACCCCGGGCGCATTCATGGCCTTCCTCGCGGCCCTGCTCATGCTCTATGAACCGGTCAAGGGGGTAAGCAAGATCAATACCACCATCCAGCAGGGGCTGGCTGCTGCGGCCCGGATCTTCACCCTCCTCGATGTCCAGCCCGATATCCGGGAGGCGGAAGACGCCGTGGACTTGCCGCCCTTCCGCCACGAGCTGGAGTTTGCCGGTGTCGGCTTCCGGTACGAAGAGGACGAACCCGTGCTGCGCTATATCGATCTTCGCATCCAGCGGGGCGAGGTGCTTGCCGTGGTCGGTCCCAGCGGCAGCGGCAAGAGCACGCTGGCCAACCTGATTCCCCGATTCTACGAGGTCTGCGAGGGGGCGATTCGCATCGACGGCGTTGATATTCGCTCCGTGCGCTTTGCCTCGCTCCGGCAGCAGATAGCCATGGTGACCCAGCAGACCATTTTGTTCAACGACACCGTGCGCAACAACATTGCCTATGGCCGTGAGGATTGCCCGGAAGAGCAGGTGATCGAGGCGGCGCGTTCCGCCTTTGCCCTGGATTTCATCCGGGAGCTGCCCCAGGGCTTTGATACCGTGATCGGCGAGTCCGGAGCGCGGCTGTCCGGGGGGCAACAACAGCGGATCTCCATTGCCCGTGCGCTGCTGAAGGACGCGCCGATCCTGATTCTGGACGAGGCTACCTCGGCCCTGGACGCCGAATCGGAGCGCGAAGTACAAAAGGCCCTGGAAAATCTGATGCACAACCGCACCACCATCATCATTGCCCATCGGTTGTCCACCATCCAGAACGCGGATCGGATTATCGTGCTCAAGGAGGGACGGGTGGCGGAAAGCGGAACCCATCAGGAGCTCTTGGCCTTGCAGGGAGAATACAGCCAGCTCTATCATCTGCAATTTCAGGAGACGTGAAGGGAGCGCCTATGCGTGGGTATCAGGAATGGATAAGGCGGGTGCAGTTCGCCTTTTTGCTTGTTTTGGCCTTTGCCCTGCCGCTGTCCACTTCGGTGGTGAGCGTGGCCGCGGTGGTGGTTATCCTCTGCTGGCTGGTCGGCGGGCAGTGGCGTGAACGGCTGACCGAGATTGCCGGTTCCCCGATGTGCCGGGCCCTGGCCGTCTATCTGGCGGTGTTGCTGCTTGGCCTGCTGTGGACCGAGTCACTGAGCGACGGCTGGGAGGCGATCCGTAAACAGTGGAAGCTCTTCTGCCTGCCGGTCTTTCTTACCTCCATCCAGCCGCGGCAACGCTGGCTCTGTGCCACAGCCTTCATCGCCGGGGTGGTGGCCGCGATCCTTTTCATCGATCTGGACCGGCTGGGGTGCTTCCAGTTGCTGGGCATGGAGCGGCCGCATATCTGCGACACCCTGGCCGACAACCACCTGATGCTGACCCCCATGCTGGCCTTTGCCACGTACCTGGTGGCGCATCAGGCGGTCTGGGGCGGACTGCGACGCCGGTGGCGGCTCTGTCTTGCGGGGTTGGCCGTCCTGATGACAATCAACGTGTTTCTCACCAATGGCCAGGCCGGGCATCTCGCTTTTTTCGTGCTCCTGGCGCTGGGGCTGTTCCAGTACTTTCGTGCCCACCTGCTGCGCGCTATCCTGATTCCCGCGCTGGTGGCGCCAATGGTCTTTGCCTGCGCCTATCTGGGCAGCCCGGTTTTTCAGCAGCGGTGCCAGGAGGTGATTGGCGACCTCAAGGTCTACCGGACGAACCCCGAGACCTCCGTTGGCCTGCGCCTGCATTACTGGCGCGTCTGCGCCGAGCTCATCCGCGAGCATCCCTGGCTGGGCGTGGGGACCGGCGATTTCACCCGCGCCTATGTCGAGGCCAACAACCGTTTCCTTCCCGTTGTGCCCATGACCAACAATCCCCACAACCAGTATGTTTTCATCACCGCCCAGTTGGGTGTGCTGGGGCTGGCCGCGCTGCTCGGCCTGTTTGCCGTCCTGCTGTGGGAGGCAGCGCGTCGCCGGGATGCGTGGCGGCGGATCCGGGTGGCCTTTCCCGTTTTTTTCCTGACGATCATGCTGACCGAATCCTATCTCAACCTGTATACTGGATTTTTATTTTCGCTCTTCAGCGCCATGCTGGTCATGCGGGATGACAATGCCCTGTGCGCTGCCAGCGGCCCGGAAGCGAGGTGCGCCTGATGGAAATGATGGAGAGGCCGGGCCGAAGTTTTTTGCTGATCAAACAGAGTTCGCTGGGTGATGTGATCCACACCTTGCCGGTGGTGCATGCCTTGAAGCGTTGCCAGCCGAGGTGCCGGATCGGCTGGGTGGTGGAGCAGGGCTTTGCACCGCTGGTTGCCGCCGACCCGGCCGTGGACGAGGTCTATCCCATCCATATCCCCTCAACCAGTAGTCCCGGCGCCGGGCGGACCGCCTATGTACGGGCTGGTATCGCCCTGTTCCGGACGATGCGCCGTCTGCGCGCCGCTTTTCGGGCCGCCCCCTATGAGGTGGTTCTGGACCTGCACGCCTCGTTCCGCAGTGGGGTGCTTAGCCTGATGAATCCCGGCGGCGTCCGGATCGGTTTCAGCGGGGCCCGGGAACTGAATCCGCTTTTCCAGCATCAACTGGTGGAGCGCGGCGAGGAGGACGAACATGCGGTGGAGCAGAACCTGCGATTCTGTCGTTTTTTGGGATGCACGCCCGCAGCAGAGGATTTTTATCTTGCGGTTGCTTCTGAGGATGCCGAGCGGGTCAAGCGTTTTCTGGAGGAATCCGGGATCGGCCGGGACGATCCGGTCGTGTACGCCAACCCGACGGCGCGCTGGGAATCCAAGTTCTGGCCGGCAAAGCGGTGGAGCGAGCTGGCCGATCGGCTTGCGACCAGAGGGCGGCGAGTAATTTTCGGCGGTGCGCCCGACGATCTGCCCTATATTGAAACGATCACGGCCGGGATGCGCACCCCGGCGACCGTGGCAGCCGGCCGGCTCCGACTCACGGAGTCCGCGGCCCTGATTCAGCGCTCCGCCGTCTATGTCGGTTTGGATACCGGGCCCATGCACATTGCGGCCATGGCTGGCACGCCGGTGGTTGCCCTGTTCGGTCCAACCCATCCCGAACGGGTCGGGCCCTACGGCGTGCGCAGCCGGGTGATGCAGGCCGAAGGTTTGCCCTGTCTGCGCTGTCGCAAGCGGAGTTGCGAGCGCATGGACTGCATGCGCGGCATTTCGGTGGCCCGGGTGGAAAGTGCGGTGGAGGAGCTGTCGCAGGAGGTGGGCCAGTCCGGGCAGTGAGGCCCGAAAATCCGGTGCGGAAACCGTCCCTGCCCGGTCCTGTGTCGAACGTGTTGCCATCCTGGCAACCGGGCTGGAACGGACAGCGACGTTCCGACAGCCGGAGACGGCCCTGGGGTCGCGCATGGTCCGGCGGTTGGAGAAGGAGCTTTCCTCAGCTCCTTAATGCATAGAGATGAGTTGGTATGGCAAACTTCTCTTTTTCCGGCTTTCGCCGTAACCTGCTTCTCAAAATGCGGCCTATCCTGCGCTGGACGCTCAAGTTGCGGAGTTCGCCCGAGGCCATCGCCGGCGGTCTGGGAGTCGGCTTTTTCATCGCCCTGACACCGACCATGGGCATTCAGATTTTTCTCTCTGTGTTCGTGGCAACGCTCCTCAATCTCAATCGTCCCGCCGCTGTTGTCCCGGTCTGGATCACCAATCCTTTCACCTTTGCTCCGGTCTATACATTCAACTATTGGATAGGGTTGCATTTTTGCTCCGGACCGCCGGTTGCCACCGTGTCGAAACGTTTTATCGATATCGGGACAAGTCTGGCCAAAATGGAGTTCTGGGACATCCATGACCAGCTTCTCATTGTTTTTCAGACCGGAAAAGAAGTGCTGCTGCCCCTGATCGTCGGCAGTGTGGTTGTCGGTGCGGTGGGCGGCATCCTCACCTATGTGCTGACGCTCAAGTTTCTGCGGATGTTTTTTTCACGACGGGCAAAGAAAAAAATGGCGCAGGAAAATAGTGCGGAGAAGCGCGAAAGTGCCCTGCCTTAAAAAGTCTCACGATTCGGGAACGGTTTAGGCGAGCGAGGCGGGAGGGCTGCTTGCAAGCAGGAAGAGAAGGCGAGACGGATCTTTCGGCACAGGGCCCGGCCCTCGACAGGGAGAGCCGGTTCGATGGGCCGCGGCGCAAAGCGCTTTCGGGGGCGCGCTCAGGGACGGTGCAGCGGCGGCGAGGCGGGCGGCGTCCACCTTGACTGCCGTTCATGCAGTTTCGCGTACTTGTAGAAGGTGGATTCGAAGTTGTAGAGGGCGATGACGAATCCGGGCCAGCCATCGAGCACGCCTCGTTTGATGAGGTAGGTGTGGAAGAAGGCCCACAGGCCATGGAGCAGGGCGGTGGTCATGGATCGGCTCCGGCCGTCTTGCAGGGCCAGTTTTTCCGCCCCCAGGGTGGAATAGCGGATGGCCTTGGCCTGCATTTCGGCGAGTTCCTTGAACGGGAACTGCCAGATCGGATGCCGCAGGTAGCCGACCGGTCGGCGGGTGACGATGGAAAACGCCTCGTGCACGGGGTCGTCTTTGAACACCAGGGCCCCTTTTTTGAAGAGCTGGGGTTGGCGGTAGTCGGGAAAGTAACCGGAATACCGGATCCATTGGCCCATGAAAAAGTTTTTGCGGGGCACATAGTAGGCGTCGGCCCGCGGGTCGGCAAGACAGGCCAGGATTTCGTCTCGCGCCTCCGGGGTGCAGCGTTCGTCGGAGTCGAGCGAGAAGATCCAGTCGTGGGTGCAGGCGGCCATGGCCTGGTTGCGCAGGTCGCCGAAGCTTTGGAACGGGATCTGCACCACTCTGGCCCCGAGTTCCTCGGCCAGGGCGGCGGTCTGGTCCTGACTGTGGGAATCGACAACCACTATTTCGTCGGCCCAGAGCACCGAGTTGATCGCCGCCTGGATTTTGTCGGCTTCGTTGTAGGCAATGATATAGACCGAGACCTTGTTCATGCTTGACGCACCATGTGGGGGGGACGGGATTTGGTGGCATTGGCGAGCTGGACGACGATGCGGTCGGTTTTGTGCAGACGCTCCACCAGGGTGCGGAACAGATACCGCGACACGTCCGGATATTTTTCGATCAGCTCGCCGAGTTTGTCGCCGGGGAAACGCTTGATCGTGCAGCGGCCCACCGAGACGATGGAGGCGGAGCGCACCTCGTTGATGATGGCAGCCATCTCGCCGAAGTATTCGCCCGGCTCGGTGATCTCCGCGATTTTTTTACCGCTGCGCAGCACCGCGACCTTGCCCCGGATGAGCTTGAAGAAATCCTTGTCCTTGTTGCCTTCCTGTATGATCATATCCCCGTCCTCGTATTCCTCCACGTCCGGGTTGACCAGGTAGGCCGGCAGGCTGTCCTCGTGAGCCACGGTGCGCTTGAGCACCTCCTCCAGACTGGTTATGCCTTCACGGGCTTTTTGTAACCCAGCCTCCCGCAGGGTGTACATGCCCTCCTGGACCGCGACCTTGCGCAGCTGTTCCTCGGAGACCTCGGCCTGAATGGCCTCGGCCACGGCCTCGGTGACCTCCATCAGTTCAAAAAAACCGACCCGACCCCGGTAGCCCAGACCGTTGCACTCCGGGCACCCCTTGGCGGTGAACAGACGCAGCTCGTCCAGCTCGTCTTCCTGGAATCCGGCGGCAAGCAGGGTCTGCCGGTCGTATTCGGCCGGCACCTTGCATTTGGGGCACAGCCGCCGTCCGAGCCGTTGCGACAAGACCATGGTCAGGGACGAGGCCAGAACGTACGGGGGGATACCGATGTCCACCATGCGGCCCACCGTGGCGGGTGAGTCGTTGGTGTGGAGGGTGGAGAACACCAGGTGCCCGGTCATTGCGGCCTTCATCGCGATTTCGGCGGTCTCGATGTCGCGGATCTCGCCCACCATGATGATGTCCGGATCCTGACGGAGAAAGGCCTTGAGCGCGGCGGCAAAGGTCATCCCCACCTCGGCGTTGACGTTGACCTGATTGATGCCCTTGAAGTTGAACTCCACCGGGTCTTCGGCAGTGAGGATTTTGATATCCTCGGTGTTGAGCGAGTTCAGCGCTGAATACAGGGTGACAGTTTTTCCCGAACCGGTCGGTCCGGTGACCAGGAGGAGCCCCTGGGGGCGGGCCAGACAGCGCCTAAGTGCCGCGAAGGTGTCGGTGGTGAAGCCGAGCTTGGTCAGGTCGACGTTGAGCGACGCCTTGTCGAGAATACGGAGAACAATGCCCTCGCCGTGGAGCAGGGGCAGGGTGGAGACGCGGAAATCGACGGCCTTGTTCCGGCCGACCCTGATTTTGATGCGGCCGTCCTGGGGCACCCGGCGCTCGGTGATGTTGAGCCCGGCCAGAATCTTCAGCCGGGCGGCCATCGCGTTTTTGATGGTCAGCGGCAGATTCATCGATTTGAACAGGGAGCCGTCCTTGCGATACCGAACCTGCATGATCTTTTCAAACGGCTCGATGTGGATGTCGCTGACTCCTTCATGCACAGCCTTGACCAGGATGCCGTTGACCAGCTTGATGATGGGCGCGTCCGTGGCGGAAAACTGTTCGTAGGTCGATTCCTCCTGATCCGTGCTTTCAATCTCGAAATCCTCGACCGCATCGGCCACCAAGGCGCCGAAGTCCTCGATCTGGGTCAGCGGAACCTCTTCCGGTTCGGGCTCGACCTTGAAAAAGGTCTGATACTCCTCGTCGCTGATTTTATAGTATTTTTTGTAGGCGTCGAGGATGTCTTTGAAGGTGGAAACGCCGATGGCAAGGCTTTTTTGTACGGTGTCCTGCAGCCGTTCGACCTCCAGCGAGTCGGTCGGCTCGGCCATGGTGATCTGGAGGGTATTGTTGCCCGTCAGGCGCAGGGGGAAGGCCAGGAATTCCTTGGCGGTCTCGTAGGGCAGAAGGGCCAGCGCCTCCTTGCTCGGCTCTTCTTCGTCGATTTGCACCAGCCGGTAGTTGTGCATCCGGCTCAGAAACTTGGCGATGGTGTCCCGTTCGATGGCCCCGCTGTCGAGCAGAATCCGGCTCAGGCGCTCACCGCTTCTTTTCTGGACGGCCTTGGCTTCCTCGAATTGCGTAGCCGTGATGTAGCCGGCCTTGCTCAGCAGCTCGCCGATTTTGAGTTTGCTGGCTCCGGACTGATCCTTGATCGTCCGTTTGGTGGAACCCTTTGCCGGTTCCGTGGCAATATGTCCCGGTGCGCTGGCCATGATGTGCTGTGAACGTCCTTTGAGGAAGAGAGGAGAAGGAGTGTAGGTGTAGGGCTAGTGTACAATAAAAGCCGGGGCCGGTCAAAAACGAAGCGACGCCACTGCGCGTCGTTATTCGGGTCGGAACAGGGTACGGATCGGTCAGAAAATTCCGGGAAAACGGCGTTGCATTTCCTGGTGCAGGGGGATCATGACCTCGCGCATGGAGGGGTCGGCTGCCCCGGAGGTGCGCAGGCTGAAAATATGCCGCCATTCGAGGAGGTTGGTATACAGAATGATTTCGGTCTTGCAGGAGTTGGGGAGCACGGTGCGGGCAGCCTGCGGGGTCGAGGTGTGGAGCAGACGGAAGTAGTGGGCTTCCGCTGTTTCCATGGCCTGGAGCCAGACGGCGAATTCCGGACTCTCTTCGTCGAAAAAAACCGGTTTGATGAAGGTCACCTCGTTGCCGAAGGTGTCGGCAGAGTACCGGCAGTAGCGCTGGCTTTCCTGGAGAAAGGCGCAGGGACGATGCCGGACCAGTTCATGGGTGACGGCCCGGTTGACGATGAATTTGACCGCCAGATGGCGGTGCCGGGCCAACAATTCGGGCGGCATCCGTTCCACTTCAGCCAGACTGACCGGCTCGACGCTGATAGCGCTAAGAGCAGTGGCCGTGGTCTCCGGCAGGGCCGCGTTCTTCGCGTTCTCCGGCGTGTCGGTAAAAAAATAGGGATGCCGGCCCCGGATGTGGGCGGCCATGGCCCTGCAGATCGCATCTCCGGGATGGGCCTGGTCCAGTTCCAGAAAGGCCCGGACCGAGCCGGTGATGGACAGGACCGGGCCGTCCAGCTGGTCGATCAGCAGATACTTGGGGTGCCGGGCCAGCAGGGCGCGTATCGGCTCCTCGTTCGGACAGGTGACCCGCAGGGTGGTGACCCCCATTTCCAGAACCGAAAAATGGCGGTTGGCTGCTATTTTCTGGACAAAGGGAATCGCCGAGTCGGCGGTGATCCGGTGTTCGCTCTTGTAGCAGATTCGGCCGCAGTATTCGATGCGAACCGGCAGGGACTGCCGGTCAAGCGTGTCGAGAATATTCCAGCTTGGAGAGATGATGCGCATGGGGTGTCCGTGGATGCGGGGTTTGTTCGGGGTTAGTGCTGCCCTTCTTCCCAGAAAGGCGAGAGGGCACGCAACGTCTTGACGATGTCCGGCATCTTTTCCAGGACAAAATCGATTTCATCCTCGGTGTTGTAGACCGAGAGACTGAAGCGGATGGAGCCGTGCGCGGCGGTGAACGGCACGCCCATGGCCCGCAGGACATGGGAGGGCTCCAGTGACCCCGAGGTGCAGGCCGAACCGGACGAGGCGCAGATATTGTACCGGTCCATGTGCAGCAAAATGGCTTCGCCCTCGATGAACTCGAAGCTGATGTTCGTGGTGTTGGGCAGCCGGTGGTCGGGGGTGCCGTTGCGCAGCGATCGGGGGATGCTGGTCAGAAGTCCCTGTTCCAGCTTGTCGCGGAGTCGGCGGACCCGGGTGTTTTCTTCGTCCATCCGCTCCATCGCCAGTTCGCACGCCTTGCCCAGCCCGATGATGGAGGCTACATTTTCGGTGCCGCCCCGGCGTCCCTGTTCCTGATGACCGCCGTTGAGGAAGGGGACAAAGGGTGTTCCCTTTCGGACATAGAGCACGCCGACCCCCTTGGGCGCGTGCAGTTTATGGCCGGAGAGTGAGAGAAAGTCGATCGCGGTGTTCTTGAGGTCGATCGGAATCTTGCCCACGGCCTGCACCGCGTCGGTATGGAACAGGATGCCGCGTTCCTGGGCGATGCGCGCCATCTCCTCGACCGGGAAGAGGACACCGGTTTCGTTATTGGCCCACATCACGCTGACGATGGCGGTGTCGTCGGTGAGGCTGTCCTTGTACTGCTGGAGGTCGAGCGTGCCGTCGGAGGCGACCGGAAGCCGGGTGACGGAGCACTTGCGCCGGGTCAGGGTTTCCAGATTATCGCACAGGTTCTTGACCGCCGGGTGCTCGACCCGGGTCGTGACTATATGGTTTTTTTCGGGAAAACTCAGCAGGGCGGAGAGAATGGCAGTGGAGTCGCTCTCGGTGCCGCAGCTGGTGAACACGATCTCTCCCGGATCGGCGGCGCCCAGAAGCCCGGCCACCGACTGGCGGGCCTGCCGGATGGCCCGGCCGACCTGTCCGGCAAAACCGTACATCGACGACGGGTTGCCGTACAGGTCGGTCAGGTAGGGCTGCATGGCCTCCATGACTTCGGGAGCGATCCTGGTGGTGGCGTTGTTGTCCAGGTAGATGATTTTTTCGGTCGAGGCGGTCATTATCGTTCCTCCTCGACGATCAGGGAACCTTCCACCTGCTCGCGCAGCTTGCGTTCCACATAGCCTTTTAGCGTGGTCCGGGCCGACTGGCAACCGGAGCAGGCGCCGCGCAGCGATACCGAGACAAAATTGCCGTTCACGTCGACCAGTTCAATGTCTCCGCCGTCCTTTTTCAGGGTCGGCCGAATTTCGCGTTCGATGACCTCCTCGATCTTTTTGATCTTTTCCAGGGTGGTCATGCGTTTTTTCTTTTTGATGGTGATCGGTTGTCCGGAGTCTTGCCCGCGGGTCTCCACCAGCAGGGCTTGCAGCTTGTCCGCGCATTTGCCGCAGCCGCCGCCAGCCTTGGTGAAGTTAGTGATCTCTTCCACCGAGGACAGGTTATTTTCCCGGACCGCCCGGATTATCTCCAGATCGGTCACGCCGAAACACTCGCACACGATCTCGCCCTGGGCCATGGGGAGCACCGCGCCGGTATAGTCGGCGATCGCCGCCTCCAGCGCCTCCCGCCCCATGACCGAGCAGTGCATCTTTTCCTTGGGCAGACCGCCGAGGGCCTGGGCAATATCGTCGTTGGTCAGCTTTTTGGCGTCCTCAACCCGCATCCCCTTGAGCATCTCGGTCAGCATGGAAGAGGAGGCAATCGCCGACGCACAGCCAAAGGTTTTGAATTTGGCGTCGGTGATGACCTGGTTTTCATCGACCCTGATCGTCAGCCGCAGCGCGTCGCCGCAGGCAATGGAGCCGACGTTGCCCACCCCGTCGGCATTCTCGATCTCGCCGACGTTTTTGGGATTGATGAAGTGTTCTCGTACCTTGTCCGTATATTCCCACATGGCGCATTCCTGCTGTTGATGATCGTGTGTCCGTCCCGACGCGGCCGTCGGGACGGAAAGTTCCTACATTATGGCAGGAGGCCGATTTGGGCAAGCATGGATTTGGCGGTTTGGACCAGAAGCGCGGTTTCGTCTGCGCTGCGCGCCTCGACATAAAAACGGACCTTGGGTTCGGTGCCGGAAGGCCGGATCATGATCCAGGAACCGTCGTCAAGCAGCATTTTCCGACCGTCGATGTCGATGACCCGGGCGATGGTTTTCGAGCGTTCGCCCACCTGCACGGTGCTGCCCGGCGCATACACGGAGAGTTGGTCCAGCGCCTGGAGCAGGGGTGCGCCCTGTTGGGCCACGGTCACGCCGTCGCGGTCGGGATAGTAGTGGCCGAAGGTCTCCTCGATTTCCTGTAGGTAGTCGCCCAGATTTTTTTTCAGGGTCAAAACCATGTCCAGGGCCAGGATCAGGCCGATGAAGGCGTCTTTTTCCGGGGTGTGGCCGGTGATCGAGATGCCGTCCGACTCCTCGAAATAGACCAGGGCTCGGTTGATGACCGGTTTGAACTCCTTGAAGCCGACCTTGGGTTCGAACACCTCCTCGCCCAGCTTGTCGGCCAGCGCATTGGCCAGGTTGCTGGAGGCGACGGTCTTGGCGACCATGCCCCGTTTCCCCTTGATCTCGTGGAGGAAGTGGTAGGCCATGGCGCCGAACTGGTTCATCGAGATTTCGACCGTGCCGTCGGTGAAGCGGATCCGGTCGCCGTCCGGGTCGATGACCGCACCGATTTTGAATCGCTCTTTTCGCCCGGCAAGCGCCTGCATCGTGGGCTGCATGTTGGCCGAGGAAGGTTCCGGCGCAATGCCGCCGAAGGTGGGGTCCGGGGTGTTGCGCAGCAGGATCAGCCGGTCCGCGGGCGGGTTGTTAAGCAGGTCGGCGATAAAGTTGCGGGCCGCGCCGTGAACCGAGTCCACGCAGACCACGGTTTCACTGTCCGCGGCAAAGCGGGCGGTCAGGGCGTCGTAGTCGATGCCGTGCAGGGCCGTGCCCTGGCGTATCAGTTGTTGCCAGCTGGCAAGCGCGTTTTCGTTTTCAATGCCGGAAAGCGCGTCCAGCGGACGCTGCAGGTCGATGTCGGCGGGCAGAAACGGCACCTCGGCCAGCTCCATGTACTCCCGGGCATGGCGGGTGATGGTGTCGGTGAGCTGGGGGGCGGCCGGTCCGGCGTCGGCGGCATTGTACTTGAAGCCGCCATACTCCAGGGGATTGTGGCTTGGGGTCAGGTTGATGGAAAAGGCTGCCTTGCGGATCAGGACCGAGGCCGAAAGCGCGCCGGTGGTGGACTCGCCCGCATAGAACACGCGCACGCCGTTGGTTGCCAGCACGTTCACTGCGGCCAGGGCCAGAAGCGGGCCGCCGAAGCGGTTGTCGAACCCGACCACGCAGCCCCGGCGCTGCATCTCGGCGAAGCTCTCCACGCCCAGGAACTGGCGGAGTTCGGGGTTGTCGTCCGCATCCTTGTACAGGCCGAGGATGGCGGCGGTGACCACGGCGACCGAGCGGACAAAAAGATCCTTGCCCAGCATGCCGCGCCAGCCGGATGTGCCGAACGAAACCGGCTGCCGGGGCGAACCGCTGTTGGTGAGGATCTCGTCACGGACCTGGTCGTACACCCGGTCGATGGCCGCCTGCCACAGGGCGCGGTCCTGTGCGGACGCCTGATTGCGTCCGGCGACCAGCTCCTTGATGGCGTCGAAATATTGGCTTGCGGCATGGGTCTGGGGCACGATGCAGCGGGTGCAAATAGCTTCGATGGTCTGGGCGGTGGTCATATCGGCTCCGATGGGGTTGAAAAATAGGGAGGGTCGTGCTCGGTTTCCGGTCTATTCATCCAGGGGGACGGCCTCGTCGATCAGCATGATCGGGATATCGTCACGAACCGGATAGCGCAACCGGCAGGCCATGCAGACAAGACCGGTCTCGTCCCTATCCAGCTGGACCGGTTGTTTGCACTGCGGGCAGGCCAGAATTTCCAGCAGCTCCTTGCTGAGCATGGGGTCTTCCTGTTGTTTTTTTAAGGGAAACGGCATGTGAGTGCGGCTCTGATTTTTCAGGCTGCAGCCATGCGGCCAATTTTGCTATTGTACCGTATTCGGGCCTGCGGGTAAAGTTGTCTGTGCGTCCGGGCCTGTCCGGGCTTGTGTTTGGGCGCGGAAACTGTTGTGCTTGCCGCATTCCCCCCGAGACAACCGGGGCGTGATGCGGGTGGAATTATGTCTGTGTGATGAGGAAAGCGATGCATACAGGTGCGATAAAGAAAAAGGTGCCGGTGGCTGAAGCGGTCGGGATGGTGTTGCCCCACGATATCACCGAGATTATCCGCGGCGTCAGCAAGGGAGCGGCCTTCAGAAAAGGGCATGTGATCCGGCCCGAGGATGTTGAGCATCTCCTTCGCTTGGGCAAGGAGCATATCTACGTGCTGGAGCTGGGCCCCGACGAGATCCATGAAAACGAGGCGGCCCTGGTTTTGGCCCGCGCCTTGGCTGGTCCGGGCGTTATCTTCTCGCAGGAGGTGGTTGAAGGCAAGATCGGACTGAAGGCCGAACAGGGAGGACTGCTCAAGATCCACCGCGAGGCCCTGTTGCAATTCAACCTGCTGGGCGAGGTGATGTGCGCCACGCTTCAGGACAACACGCCGGTCGTGGCGGGCGAGCAGGTGGCGGGGCTGCGGATGATTCCGCTGGTGGGCGAGCGCGCCCTGGTAGAACGGGCCGCCTCCCAGGCCGCATCGGGCGTGCCGGTGGTGCGGGTGTTGCCTCTGGCCCGGGTACGGGCCGGGCTGGTGATCACCGGCAACGAGGTGTTTTACGGGCGGATCGAGGACCGATTTGAGCAGGTGCTGCGGGACAAGCTGGCCTCCTTGGGTTCGGAGGTGGCCATGGTGCGGTTCGCGCCGGACGATCCCGAGGTCATCGCCGCCGAGATCCGGGCCTGTTTGGCCGGGGGCGCGGAGCTGATCGTGACTTCGGGGGGCATGTCGGTCGACCCGGATGATGTCACCCGCATGGGAATCCATCGGGCCGGCGCTGTCGGGCTGACCTACGGAACCCCGGTCCTGCCGGGCGCGATGTTCCTTTCCGCCCGGATCGGCGAGGTACCGGTGCTGGGCGTTCCGGCCTGCGGCATGTTTTTCCGGATCACGGTGCTGGACCTGGTGCTGCCCCGGGTGTTGACCGGTGAACATATCGGCCGCGAGGAGCTGGCCGCCCTGGGCCACGGCGGTCTGTGCCGGAACTGCGAGACCTGCCGGTATCCGGTGTGCAGTTTCGGCAAGGCGTAAGACAAAAATCGTGGCCGCGGCGTCGGCAATCGGGGCGGAGTAGACGAAAAAACACGGTCTTGGCTATTCCGGGATAGACTTTTTGGTTGTTTTGACTATAAAATCAGTTCTCTTCAGTCCGTGCGGACCGCACCGGCGGAATAAACCCGAATGGTTATGACGACATGACCCGATATGTACGATACCTGCTGCTACGATACCTGCTGCTGCTTCTGGCGCTCTGGGCCGGAGGCGCGGAACCGGCCCGGTCCGCGGCCCGGCTTGATCCGGGATTTGGCTTCGACGGCCGGGTGGCGGTGGAGCCGGGTCTGCGCAACAACGGCCATGCCGTGCTGGTGCAGCCGGACGGCAAGGTCGTCCTTGCCGGGGCAACATCCGACCGCGGCGGCGCGCTGGCCTTTGTGCTGCTGCGTTTCAACCAGGACGGCTCCCTGGACGAGAGTTTCAACGGCACCGGCTCGGTCATCACGCCGCTGGTGGCCGGCGACAACGGCGCCTTGGTGCTGGGCCGTCTTTCCGATGGGCGGATTGTGGCGGGCGGGTACGGCTTCAACGGTCGCGACCGCGACTTTGCCCTGGCCTGCTATCGCAGCGACGGGGTCCTGGATGAAAATTTCGGCGTTGCCGGCGCGGTCCTGACCTCCATCGGTAGCGGCAACGAGGAGATCACCGGTCTGAGTGTGAATGCCGCGGACCAGATCACGGTGGTCGGTTCCAGCGAGGGAACCGTGGGCCGGGCACTGGTGGCGGCCCGCTATACCGCGGCAGGCAGGCTGGATCCGGATTTCGGCGATCAGGGCGTGACCCTGATCGGCATGGGGACCGATGCCCGCGCCGAAGGGGTGCTTGAGCGCAGCGACGGTTCGCTGGTGGTTTCGGGCTCGTTTGAGGAAAATGGCCATTCGCGGGCCATGCTGCTCGGTTTGCGCTCCGACGGCTCGATGAATCCCGACTTCGGCGATCAGGGCGTGGTTCGGGTTGCCGGTGATGTGCCCGACAGCGAAGGCTATGGCGCGGCAATCGACAGTGAAGACCGGATTTATCTGGCCGGCGCGGTCGGCACTCTGGGCAACCGGGACGCGGCCCTGTTCCGCTGTGCCGCCAACGGCGCGCCCGATTCCTCCTTTGGCCGCAACGGTGTGCTCGTCGTCCGCGCCAGCGAAGAAGACGATCTTTTTTATGACGTGGCCATCGGTTCGAGCGGGGTCGCGGCCACCGGATTTACTACCGGCGACAAGCGTCGTCTCGTCCTGTTCGCCTCCTACCCCCCTGTCGGTCGGGGCGTCCGTAGCGCGCCCGCGGGAGGACCGTCTTCGGAAGACTGGCCGGAAAGCGGACCGGAGCCAGAGATCGGCCCTGTCCAGAACGTCTGGCTCAATGGCGGCACGCGCCTGCAGATGCGGCGGCTGCAGGAGTGGAGCAACGAGATTGTCGTCCACAGCCTGCAACTCTCCGGGAACCCGTTTCCCTGGTTTTTCCAGGAAGAGACCCCTGTCCTGCCACCCTCGGCGTATGAAGAGGCGCTGGTCCTGGCAGGTACTCCGGAGGTGTCGTTGCCGTCCGCGCCCGCTGAGATCGTGATACCTGCCGCCGGGTCAGAGGGCCAGGCGCTCACCACCGTTGCCTTCAGCGAGGGAGAAGCGGTCAGCTACGGCATTGCCCTTGATCAGGACGGCCATTTCGTCGTGGTGGGCACGGCCGAAGGTTCCCGCTCCAGTTTTATGGTGGCGGCCCGTCTTGTTCCGGAAGAGCTGCTGGACCGGGTTGTTGATCGGCCCGGCTTCCGCAGCGGCGCGATCACCACGCTGCCGGCCACCGGGGTGACCCGGAGCAGTCTGACCACCGGCGGCTCGATTGCCGCGGGTTTTCCCGGAGGGGTCATTCGGCGGGGCGTGGTCTTTGCTCGAACCCCCGCTCCGATCTGGTCCGGCGCGGATTCGTCGTCCGGGCGGACGAGCGGAACCGGCGAGCGCGACGCAGCAGCTCCCCTGCTTGACAGCGGCGCCACCGATAACGGCAGCGGACCGGGTGAGTTCAGTGCCGTGCTGCACCGTTTGTATCCCGGAACCCTGTACTATCTTCGGGCCTATGCGGTCACCGCAAACAACGAGGTATACTACGGCGATCAGCGCAGTGTCCGGACCGCGGATGCCTGTTTTGTCGCCGGCGCCGCCTTCGGCGGCCTGACCCATCCGGGCGTGCAGGTGCTGCGGGAGTTCCGCGACGGATATCTGCTGCCGTCCGGGCCGGGCCGGGCCCTGGTCGACGCCTATTATCAAACCGCGCCGCCTCTTGCCGAACTGATCAAGCACTATCCGGCTCTCCAGGCCCTGGTGCGCGGCATCCTCTTGCCGGTGATCGCCTGCTGCTGGCTGGTGCTGCACGGTTGGGCCGGACCGGTGCTAGCCGGTGGGGTTCTATCGGCAGGGCTCTGGCTGTACCGCCGTCCGCCGCGGGGGTGGAAGGTTCGGGTGTGATCCGTTTTTTTTATGCATGGAAGTCGATGGTTTCGGGTTTGAAGGAGAAAACAATGAGTGCACGAGGTGCGGGCAGGACCGTTTTCGGGGATCTGCGAGGCTTTACCCTGATTGAGCTGATGGTGGTGATGGTGATCCTCAGTATTTTGGCGGGCATGATCGTCCCCCGGATCATGGATCGGCCGGAAGAGGCGCGGCGCACCAAGGCTGCTGTGCAGATCCAGTCCATCGAACAGGCGCTGAAGCTCTACAAGCTGGATACCGGCCGGTATCCGACCACGGAGCAGGGCCTGCGCGCCCTGGTCGAACCGCCCGCAGATCCCGGTCTTGCCAAAAAATGGCGGCAGGGCGGCTATCTGGAAAAGGGCAAGGTGCCCCAGGATCCGTGGGGGAACGAGTTCGTCTACCTCTGTCCCGGTCTGCGCGGTGAGTACGACCTGCTTTCCTACGGGCCGGATGGTCAGGCCGGCGGCGACGGTTTGGATGCGGACATCACCAGCTGGGAGCCGCAGTAAGGAGGGATATGGTCACCGACGGGTCCATGGTTGGGGAACGGCGTCCCGACCAGGGGTTCACCCTGCTTGAACTGATCGTGGTTATGGCGCTGCTGGCGCTGACCGTTTCCCTGGCCGCGCCCCGGATTTCCGCCTTTTTGTTTTCCACCCAGGCCCAGACCGGCGCCCGGCGTCTGAGCGGGTTGATCCAGCAGGCTGCGCTGCTGGCCCAGCGCGAGCAGGCGGCCTTCCTGCTTGGTTACGACGAGGTCGGCCACCGGTTTGTCCTGGTCCCCGAGCAGGAGAAAAAATCCATGGTCGGGGGCGGGTATCCGCGGGAGTCCCTGCCCCTGGATACGGCGGTGCGAATCGTGCAGTTCTGGGGTTGGTACGGCGGGGATCGCGACGGCGAGGCGCGGGTTCTGCGCTTCAGCGGCGAAGGGTATGTCGAACCCGCGGTGATCACCCTGGGGGATGACGGCGGCCGGGAGATGTCGCTGATCGTATCGCCCTTTGTGGGCAAGGTTCGGGTGGTGGCCGCCCGGGTGGTTCCGGATGAGACGCTCTTTGCTCGTTGAGTTCGCTGGTCCGGCGGGGTTCACTCTCCTGGAAGTGATGATCGCGGTGGCGGTGATCGCCCTGACCCTGGTCACCCTGATCGGAGCCCAGTCCCGGAGCGTATCGTTGGCGACGTCTTCCCGCTTTGAAACCATGGCCTCGTTACTGGCCCGCTGGAAGCTGACCGATCTCATGCAGAGCGGCTACGAGGGGCTGATGAACGCGGACGGGTCGTTTGGCGAGCTGCATCCCGATTTTGTCTGGCAGCTGACAGTGCGCGAGCTTGATCGCTTCGACACCGGCCTGCACGAAGGTGACGATCTGCTCAAACAGCTGGACCTGGTGGTGGCGCTTAAAGAGGAGCCCCAGATGCGCTACAGCGTGCGCACCCTGGTGTCCAGGCCGCCGGAGCCGGAAGAGGAGGCCGCTGGCGAGGAGGACGAACCCGGCGAGGCAGCGTCCGAGTCTGCCGGGGCCGATGCCACTCTGTCGCCGCAGGGAGCGGGGGGCCATGCGCAGCCCTGAGCAGGGGTTCACCCTCTTGGAAGTGATGCTCGCGGTGGCGATTTTGGGCATGGTGGCTGCCATGCTGTCGATCTCCCTGGGCGGCTCGTTGCGCACCGTCTCCGCGGTTCGGGAAGAAGAGGAGGTCTTCTTTCTGGCGCAGACCGCGATGCGCCGGATCAGCGAGGATCTGGGCGGGGCGTGCTGGTTTTCCGGCGCAGTGTTCACGGGCGAAAACAACGTGATCGGCGAGCAGCGGGCCGATACCCTGATCCTGACCACCCAGGCGCATCTGGTTGTGAATCCGTCTGTGCAGCGTCCGGGCCCGGCAACGGTCCGGTACCGCCTGGAGCCCGACGACGAGGATCCGCACCGGCTCCGGCTGCTGCGTTCGGACACGCCGCTGACCGTCGTTTCGGTGGGGCAGGCCGACGAAGAGCAGGCCCCGTTCTTCCTTTTGGCCGACAACCTGCGCTCTCTTCGGTTCAGCTATTTTGACCGGGAAGGCCAGGAGAGCGACGCCTGGGACGGCGCACTGGCGGCAGGCGAGGAAGGGCAACCGATAGGGCCGCCGGCAGCGGTGCATTGCATCCTTGAATTCTGGTTGGGTACTGAGCGGGACGGAGTGCGCACCTTCAGCACCCGGGTTCCGGTGCTGGTGGAGGTCGGGGATGCGCCTTGAACGGCTTGGCGGGCAGGCGGGCATGGCCCTGGTTCTGACCCTCTTGGTGGTCGCCTTTCTGGTCACCCTGACCGTGCAGCTCATGGCCGTGGTTGATCGGCAGATGAGCGGGGCAGCGTTGCAAGCCGAGCAGGTGCGGCTGGACGCCATGGTGCTGGGCGGTCTACACCTGGTCAAGGCGGCGCTCATCGTCGACCGCGGGACCAATGCCGAGGACGGCCCCCACGATGCCTGGGCCGATTTTGACCGGGACGCGCTGGCCGCGCTCGGCGGCGATATCTCGTTGGAGATCGAGGTCGTCGATCTGGCCGGGCGCTTGCAAATCAACGCGCTGGTGGGCGAGCATGCCGAGGCCTGCCGCCGGGTCTGGCGACGTTTTCTTTTGTCCGGCCGTTTCGCGGTCCGGGATGAAGAGCATGCCGATGCCCTGCTCGACGCCCTGACCGACTGGATCGATCAGGACGAGGAAGAGTTGCCCCAGGGTGCGGAAACACCCTATTATCAAGGGTTGAGCCCATCGCGGGCCTGTCGGAACGGGCCCATGCTTTTTCCCGAGGAGCTGCTGGAGGTGCGGGGCATGACCGCGAAGATCGTGTACGGTGACGAGGCGAGCGAGGGTATTTTCCCCTATGTCACGATCCGGGGCGACGACGGCCGGATCAACCTCAATACGGCCCCGGCAGCGGTGCTGGAGGCCCTGCACGAGGAGATGACGCCGGAGCTGGCCCGGGCCATGGTCGATTTTCGCACGGACACCGACAACAGGGAGGCCCTGGCCAAGGCCGACTGGTACCGCGAGGTTGAGGGCATGCCGGCGACACTGGATTTGGGGAACGACCTGCCCACTGTGAAGGGAAGCTATTTTCTGGCCCGTATCCGGGCCGTCAAGCACCGGTACGGCCGGGTCGGGCAGGGCGTGCTGCACCGAACCGGCGGGGGATTGCGTGTACTTTCATGGAACATCAAGGCCGCATCATGACCGGATTGCGGGCCGTGGCAACCCGCCTTGCCGGGCGGCTGCGCACGTGGCGCGCCGACCTGGCCAACTTGGGCAAGCAGCGGCTCCACTTGCCGGAGCGCGCTCAAGTCGGCCGTTTCGACGCCATGATTGCCGATCCGGCCGGATTGCTGCACCGGTGGCGGGTTCGGCTCCTGGGGCCGCGGCAATCGTTGGGGATCGATATCAGCGACGATCATGTTGCCGCCGTGGTCGTGGAACAGCGCCGGGGCGCGTGCACCCTGGTCGACTGGCGGCGATTCCCCTGCTCGGGTGCGATGGACGAGGTTCTGGGGGAGGTATGCGAGGCGCTGGCCTGGAAAGAGGGGGCCGTGGTGTACGGCCTGCCGCTGGACCGGATTGCGGTGCGCAATCTGGCGCTGCCGTTTCAGGAGCGTCGCCGCCTGCTTCAGGTCCTGCCCTTTGAGTTGGAAGAACAGCTGATCGATTCGCTGGACGAGTTGGTCCACGATGCCTGCATCGGCGGCCGTTTCGAGTCCGGAACCCTGATGCTTGCCCTTGCCGTGGGCCGGGACACCCTGGCCGAAGCCTTGGCCGAAGCGCAGGGCCAGGGGCTCGATCCGGACGTGGTCCTCCCCGGCCTCATGCCATTGGCGGTCAATGCGGCAAAGGTGGTCAAGGCTGCCGGAACCTCGAATCTCCTTGTCGTCTTCATGGGCGAGCAGGGAGGGAGCATGGCCCTGGTGCTTGCGGGCAAAACAGTGCTGGTGCGCCGCCTGATCTATCCGGACCGGCATACTGCCGGCACGGATCCGGAAGACGCGGCCGCCTTGGGGCAGCACTGTGCCCGCGTCCTCGATCAGACCCTGGCCTATTTCTCCCTGGAGCACGGGGTGCAAGCCGTGCCGGAACGCCTTGTGTTGACCGGTCCGCTGAGCGAAACCGCCGGGCTGGTCGAGGCGTTCAGCGCGGAGTCGGGCCTTGCCGTCTCCCGGCTGGATCTGCTGGAGCAAAGCGGGGTCGCTTGCACGCCCGAGCAGCGGGCAGCATGGAGCCCCGGGGCGCTCGACCGGGCCCTGGCCCTGGCCCTCCACGGCTGGGACGAGCCGCTCGTCAACTTCCGGCGCCAGGGTTTTGCCAAAAAGCGCGGCCTGCCCACGCGGCGCAAGCTCATTGTTGCTGCGGCCGCGGGGCTGGCGCTTTTGGCGGTGTTCTCGTTGTGGTTGGGTGGCGGGATCTATCGTCTGCATCAGCAAAGCCAGTCCCTCGATCAGGAGATGACCGCGATCTATAAGCAGACCTTTCCCGACGCGGGCCAGATCCGCGATCCGTACATGGAGATGCGGGCCCGGCTCAAGGCGCTCCAGGGCGGGGAGACCCCCCTGCCGGTTCTGGCGGGCGAACAGCGGACCCTGGTGCTGCTTGCCGATATTTCCCGGAGGCTGCCCGCGTCCCTGCCGCTGAAGGTTTCCCGCCTGAGTATCGACCAGAGCGGCCTTGTGATGAAAGGCGAAACCGACACCTACAACGGCGTGGAAACCATCAAGAGCCTGCTTGCCGCCTCGCCCCGTTTTCAGGAGGTGCGGATCGTTTCCGCCACGGCGGGTGCGGAAGGAGGGAAGGAAGGGATGATCCGGTTTGAACTCCAGATGCGGCTGGGAGAGTGGTGATGCAACTTTCGGCGCGGGACAGACGGGCGCTCATTGTCGGCACGGCCCTGCTGGCAGGTTTTGCCCTGCTCCAGTTCGGCCTGTTTCCGGCGCTGGCAACCAAGGAGCGTCTGGAGCGGCGTGTTGCTCACAAGGAAAAGGCAGTGGCCGAGATGCGGCTGCTGCAGGAGCGACACCGGCAGGTGCACCAGCATTCAGGGCGGTTGTCCGAGGTGCTGGCGTCCCGAGCGGAGGATTTCAGTCTGTTTTCCTTTCTGGAGCAGGCCGCGGCTGCCGGCGCGGTAAAGGAACAGGTGGTGTCGATGAAGCCTTCGGCATCGTCGGCTGACGGCCCCTTGTCCCAGAGTCTGGTGGAGATGAAGATTCAGGCGGTGTCGCTCTCGCAACTGGTGGGACTGCTGGAGCGGGTGGAGTCGCCGGAACACCTGGTGGGCGTGGACAAGATCGCCATCCAGACCAGTTCCCGGCATCCGGGCTTGCTCGACGCCACCCTGCTCATGGTCGGCATTGACCGGCCCGCTCCCGACGCACCGGCGCCATGACGGGGGACTTATGCAGGCTGTTTTTCGTCCGTTCCGGCAGCGATGGCTCGGCTATCTGGCCTATGGGCTGGTGCTGGCCGCGCTGTTTCTCTGGGTGCTCTTTCCCCGGGAACAGCTGCGCCGGGCCCTGAGCGCCCAGCTCTCCGCCTGGTATCCGGCCCTGTCCTGGCGGGTGGGCGCGGTCGAACCGGGCCTGCCCCTGGAGTTGCGGGTGGAGACGGTGGAGGGGCTTTTGCCCGGCGAGGAACGGGTGCTGGTTCGTTTGCAACGGGTCGTCCTGTGGCCGGATCTCCGCGCCTCCTGGCGTAACCGCTGTCTTCAGGGCGGTTTCCGGCTGGAGCTGGGACAGGGACAGTGCACCGGATCCTGGCAACGCTATCGCACCGGTCCGGTGGCCTGGATCGTGCGCAGCCGGATCGAGGCGGTGGATCTGGCAGGCTGGCCCCTGCTTTCCCGGGAGCTGGAGCGGGAGGTGCAGGGCCGGGTGGAGGGAACCTGCACCCTGGCCGGGGCCGCGGGAGATGGTCGGCTCGATCATGTGGCGGCTGAACTGCGAATCGTCCAGGGGCGGATCGGCCTGCAACAGCGGCTGTTGGGGTATCGTTTTTTCCCCTTCACTCAGGCTACGGTCAAGGTGTTTGGTCAGGGGAAGCGCTGGGAGATTGTCGACGGCGTAATCGAGGGCGAACGCTTCACCTGTTCGTTTGCCGGTGCGCTGACCGGCGGGAAAGGGTCGCTGTTGGAGGCTGATCTCGATCTTCGGGGTGTGTTGCAGCCTGGGACCGGTTTTTTTCAGAACGGGGAACAGGCGGCAGCGGTTCGGGCCCTGCGTGCCCGGATGGGCGAGGCGGGGCTGCCGTTCCGGATTTCCGGCGCCCTGTCCCGCCCGGGCGTTCACTTCGGCCCGTTGGGGGCGCTGGTGCGAATACTGGAAGAGGAGCTGCGGTAAGAGCGTGCGGTCCATTGTCCTTCGTCTGCTTATCATCACCCTGCTGTGTTATGTCGGGGTCCGCTTCTGGTACGAGCGGATCGAGCGAGGGTTGCAGGAGCGCGGTCCGGCCGGGAAGGCGGTGGTGGTTGCGCCTGCCCCCGAAGACCGCGACCAGCCGGAGGAGACTGCTACCGGTTATGCAATCATTGTCGAGCGGAATATTTTTCAGGCCGACGGCACTGCCGCGGCATCCCCCGGAACGATCGGCGGAGCGGGGGACGGCGAGCTGGAAGAGCAGCTGGCTGAAACCTCGTTGCAACTTGCCCTGCTGGGCACGGTGAGCGGCAATCAGGAGGATGCGCGGGCCATCATCCGTGACGAGAAGACGCGCCAGGAAAATCTGTATGCAGTGGGCGGCGTTGTGCAGGGCGCGGAAATCGTCCGGATCAACCAGGGCAAGGTGGTGCTGCGCATCCAGGACCGGGAAGAAATTCTGGTGATCAGGGAGCCGGATGCAACGGCGTCAAGGGGACGTCCGGCCCCGCGCGATACAGCTGCGCAATGGTCGCCTGAGCCGGAACCCCAACCGGAAAAAGTGCCGGAAGCCGTGCCGGGTCGCCGGTTCACCCTGCATAACCCGCCGCCGCAGAAGCCGCCGAAGGAGCCGGAAGACATGGAGGCGTTGCCGCAGGATCTGCCGGAGGAACTGGAAGACGCCACGGAGGGACTGCCGCAGGATTTGCCGGAGGAACTGGAAGACGTGGAGGCGCTGCCACCCGGGCAATGAGGTGGTCGGCTCGGGCATGAACCGGGCAGTCGATCCGGCACGCCGGGATCGGCTGGTTCCGATATAAACCTGTTCTATTTGTGATGGGATGATGAACAAGACTGTGCTGGCCGCCGTTCTGGCGGTGTTTTTGGCCGTTTTTTTGGTTGTGCAAGGGGCTGCGGCCGAGGTCAACTCCAGGGTCGGGCAGGAGGAGGGAGGCCAACAACGCTATGTCACCCTTGAACTCCGGGATGTCGACATCGGCCTGTTTATCAAATATATCAGCGAGTTAACCAAGAAAAACTTTATCGTCGACCGCGACGTCAAGGGGACGGTCACCGTGCTGTCGCCCAACCGGATCTCGGTGGACGACGCCTACAAGGTGTTTGAATCGGTACTGGAGGTCCACGGCTATGCCGCCGTTCCTTCGGGTTCGGTGACCAAGATCGTGCCGTCGGTTCAGGCCCGTTCCAAGAGCGTGGCCACCCTGCACGACGGCGCGCTGCGCCCCGACGATGACCGGGTGGTCACCCAGATCATCTCGCTCAAACATGCCGATGCCACGGAGGTGAAAACCCTGCTCACCCCGCTGGTATCGAAGAGCAGCGTTCTGATCGCCCATGCCGCCTCTAACCTGGTTATCCTCACCGATTACGCTTCCAACATCGTTCGCCTGCAGGAAATCATCCGCTCCCTGGATGTCCCCTCGGAGCGCGAGGAGATGCTGATCTTGCCCCTGCACAACGCCTCGGCCGAGGGGGTTGCCAAAACCGTTGGCCAGCTGTTCGCGCCGACAGGGGGACAGCAGGGCAAACGGATCAGCACGGTCAGGGTGATTCCGTTTGAGCGTACCAATACCCTGATCGTGTTTGCCGCCAGGAAGATGGCGCCCCAGATCCGTACCCTGGTGCAGCGGCTCGATGCCGACGTGCCCCGGCAGGAGGGCAACCTGCGGGTCATTTACCTGCAACACGCCAACGCCGAGGAGCTGGTCAAGGTGCTGATGAACCTGCCGGACAACGCGCCGGGTGGGGGTGCCAACTCGGCGACCAGCGCGCCGCAGACGCCGGCGCTCTCCAGCGATGTGAAGATTGTTGCCGACAAGGAAACCAACGCGTTGATCATCACCGGGTCGCGCGAATCCTACGAGGTGGTGGCCGGGGTGATCAAGCAGCTCGATGTGCCAAGACGCATGGTCTACCTGGAGGCCCTGATCATGGAGGTCAAGATCAGCAAGGATTTCAACATCGGGGTGGAGTGGGCCACGGGCGATGGCTCGGTGATCACCGGTTTCAGCGGTTCAGGGGGCGCGCCCTACGGCAGGTTGGGACCGATGCGGACCAATCCGGGCACCCTGCCTCCGGGGTTTTCCATGGGCGTTCTGGGCGACGGCATCCGCATCGGCGACGTGATCTTTCCCAACATCGGCGCGGTGGTCAACGCCTACAAGAGCGACAGCGACGTCAACGTCATTGCCACACCGCAGATTCTGACCACGGACAACAAGAAGGCGACCATCAAGGTGGGCGAGAACGTGCCCTACATCACCAGCCGCAACACCACCGATGCGCAGCAGGATTACACCAACTACGATTACAAGGACGTGGCCACCAGCCTGACCATCACCCCGCAGGTGAACCAGGCCGAGGTGGTGCGGCTGGAGATCGGGGTGGAGGTGGTCAAGCTCAAGGACGCTGCCGCAACGACCAACACGCCGTCGACCTTCACCCGCACCGCCGATACCACGGTGGTGGTGCACAACAACGAAACCGTGGTCATCGGCGGCATGATCGGCCAGGACACCAACACCTCCGAATACAAGGTGCCGCTGCTGGGCGATATCCCGGTGCTGGGCTGGCTGTTCAAGTCGCACGGAAGCAAGCAGGAAAAGACCAATCTCTACATTTTCATCACCCCGCATATCGTGGAAAATCCGGCGGAAATCGCCAGTATGTACTACAAGAAGCGGGATGACATGGAAGCTGTGCACCGGCAGCCGGGCGATATTGCCGACCGGTTTTTCCATCCCCAGCCGCAACCCAGCCACAGTGCGGCCCTGTCGGATATCGGCTTTGCCAAACTGCAGGAGGGCGACCTGCGCCGGGCCCGAGAGTATTTCGACCAGGCGATCAAGAATGATCCCAAGAATGCGGCGGCCTTGATCAACCTGGCCACGGTCAATGAGCGTGAGGGCAAAAAGGAGGAGGCTGTCCGCCTGTACAAAAAGGTGCTGGCCCTGCCCGAGCCTGCCAAGGGCGGCAGCAGCGGCCTGCGGGCGGATGATCCGCTGCGCAAGACAGCGCGGGATGGTTTGCAGCGCCTGGAG
This sequence comes from Desulfobulbus sp., assembly GCA_050952385.1. Lineage (GTDB taxonomy): Bacteria > Desulfobacterota > Desulfobulbia > Desulfobulbales > Desulfobulbaceae > Desulfobulbus. Next base: position 1,936,419 of record JBMNKV010000001.1, read on the forward strand.
GGGCGGAGGCGGGTCTGACCGCCTGCCAGCTAGGTGAGGGAGAACAGCGGTGCGACGTCTGGGCGAGATCCTGCGGGAAGACTACGGCATAAGCGAGGAGAGCCTGGAGGCCGCCTTGGCGGTCCAGCGCGAGAAGGGCGGCCGTCTGGGCGAGATCCTAGTCCAGCTGCGCCGGATCTCGGAGGAGGAACTTCTTGCGGCCCGCGGCGTGCAATGCGGGCTGAGGATGGTGCGCAGCCTGCCGGAGGCGGACCCCTTTTTCGTCTCCAGGGTGCCGATCGCGTTTTTGAAGAAGTTCCGGATGGTTCCGGTGGCCACGCCGGAGAGCGCCTACATCGCCCTGGCTGATCCGGCCTGTTTTCAGCAGACCGACGACCTGCAACGCGCGCTGGACTGGGAAGGCATCGAGCTGGTCTTGGCCCCGGTCGGCGAGATTTTCGTGGCGATCAACGCGGCCTACGACGTCTCGCGTCAGGATGCTGCCGACCGGGTCATGCAGGACATGGACGAGGACAACCCGGAGAGCATCCTCTCCGAGATCGAGGAGACCGCGGACCTGCTGGATGACACCAGCGACGCGCCGGTGATCAAGCTGGTCAACCTGGTTCTGTCCCAGGCGGTGCGTGACAACGCCAGCGACGTCCACATCGAATCCTACAAGGACCGGGTCAAGATCCGTAAACGGGTCGACGGCATCCTCTACGACATGTATACGCCGCCCCGCCACGTGCAGGCCAAACTGATCTCGCGGATCAAGATCATGGCGCGGATGGACATTGCGGAAAAACGGCTGCCGCAGGACGGCCGGATCGAGATCCGCATTGCCGAGCGCAACGTCGATATCCGCGTCTCGACCTTGCCCACCAGCTTCGGCGAGCGCGTGGTGATGCGGCTCTTGGACAAGTCGAGCTCCCTGGCCCCGCTGGAAAGTCTGGGCATGGGCCGGGAAGATCTGGACCGTTTTCTGGAGCTGATTCGCACCCCGCACGGCATCATTCTGGTCACCGGTCCCACCGGCAGCGGCAAGACCACCACCCTGTATTCGGCCTTGAGCATCCTCAACCAGCCGGACATCAACATCATCACGGTGGAAGACCCGATCGAGTACCAGATGAACGGGATCAGCCAGATGCAGGTGAACCCCAAGATTGGGCTGACCTTTGCAAGCGGTCTGCGGACGATTGTTCGCCAGGACCCGGACGTGATCCTGGTGGGCGAGATCCGCGACCTCGAAACCGCTGAAATCGCCATCCAGTCGGCCCTGACCGGGCACCTGGTCTTTTCCACCCTGCACACCAACGATGCCGCCAGCGCCGTCACCCGTCTGATCGACATGGGGGTCGAACCCTTTCTGGTCTCCTCTTCGGTCTGTGCGATCATGGCCCAGCGCCTGGTGCGCCGGCTCTGCCCGAACTGTCGTGAGGCGTACACGCCGGAGGAATCCTCGTTGCAGAGGCTGGGGCTGGGGCCGGAGTTCAACGGCCGGGAGCTGTACCGGGGCACAGGATGCGAGCAGTGCGGCCAGACCGGTTACCGGGGCCGGGTCGGGATTTTTGAGCTGATGCCCCTGACAACCGAGCTGAAGAACCTCATCCTCACCACCTCCGAGGCCGGGCAGATCAAGGACAAGGCGCTCAAGACGCTTGGCATGCGCACCCTGCGCGAAGACGGCCTGCGCAAGGTGCTGGCCGGGGAGACCTCGCTGGAAGAGGTGTTCCGGGTTACCTGATCAGCTGATTCATCTCGAAGATGGGCAAGAGAATCGAGATCACGATGAAGCTGACTGCCACGCCCATGACCAGAATCATCACCGGCTCGATCATTGAGGTCAGGGCCAGGATCTTCGCCTCCACCTCCTTCTCGTAGCTTGTTGCCGCCTTGTCCAGCATGCTGTCCAGCGCGCCGCTCTGCTCGCCGACCGCCATCATCTGCACCAGCATGGGCGGAAACCACGGACTTCCCCTGAAGAATTGGGCCAGCCCCATCCCCTTTTCCAGCTCCTCTTCGGCCTGGGCGATCTGTTCGCGCAGGATCTCGTTGTCAACGATGTTACTGACAATCCGCAGCGAGGTGATCAGCGGCACGCCCGAACTCAGCAGGCTGGCCAGGGTTCGGCTGAAGCGGGCTGCTGCGGTTTTGATCGCAAGATCGCGGATGCCGGGGCAGGTCAGCTTGAAACGGTCCCAGCGACGGCGGCCACCGGGGGTGCGGAGAAACCAGCGGAACCCGGCGACGAGCCCGCAGACGGCCAGGGCCACTGCCCACCAGAACTGCTTGAGCACCGTGCTCAGGCCGATGAGGAGGATGGTGGGCAGGGGCAGGGCCTGTTGGCTGTCCGCAAAGACCGAGACGATATTGGGCACGATGAAGGTGATCAGGATAAAGAGCACGGCCGTGCCTACCAGGGCCATGAACAGCGGGTAGAGGAGGGCCGCCTTGATGCGGTTGTGGATGGCGTGCTGGTTTTCGCCGAACTCGGCCAGCCGTTCGAGGACCACGCCCAGAGAGCCCGAGGCCTCGCCGGCCTGCACCATGTTGATATAGATGTTGGAGAAGAGGCCGGGGTGTTCGGCCAGGGCGCTGGTCAGGGTATTGCCCTCGTTGACCGCGTCCTTGATCTGGGTCAGTATGGTTTTCAGGGCATGGTTTTCGGTCTGCTCGATCAGACCGCTTATCGAGGGAATCAGGGGGATGCCCGCTTCGAGCAGGGTGGCCAGCTGGCGGGTGGCGACGTGGATGTCCTGCCGGCTGATCCGTTGCCCCCACTGCCGCGAGAGCAGGGGCCGGGAGGACGGGGTTGTCGTGGTCTCCCGGATCTCCACCGGATAGCTGCCCTGGCTGCGGATCTTCTGGCGGGCCGCGGTCAGCGAGTCGGCGTCGATCACGCCTTTTTGTTTTTTCCCGGCAGCGGTCAGGGCGGTGAACTCGTAAACAGGCATGACAGCACCAGGGGAGGGGCGCGGGGGACACGAGGTATCCGTTGCGCCGATGGCGGGGTGTGCTAATATGTTCGCCGCGCCGGGCCCGACGGATGTTTCCGGCCGCGAACAGGAAAAAGCCGCGTATCTTCAAGCCTGATACCGGGTTATGGCGGAGGCGTCAAGGGGAATGTCCGCTCCCCGGCGAGGCCCTCGCGCCCTATACACATGCTGCAACGAATATGCTGCAAGAACTTCAGGTCCATAATCTGGCATTGATCGAAGCCCTGCGTCTTGACCTCTCCGCCCGGGAGAGCGGTCTGGTGGTGTTGACCGGTGAGACCGGTGCGGGCAAGTCGATCATCCTCCAGGCCGTCAATCTGTTGACCGGCGGCCGGGGTGCGGCCTCCTGGGTCCGGGCCGACCGTGAACAGGCCAGCATCGAGGCGGTGTTCACCGTGCGTCCGGAACAGGCCGGGGTGCGCCGGTTGCTGGATGAACACGGACTGGCCGAGGACGGGCTCTGTATCATCCGCCGGACTCTGAGCCGTGAGGGTCGCTCGCGGATGTATGTCAACGATCAGTCGGTCACGGCCCGGTTCGCCGCCGAGCTGACCAGCGGCCTGATCAATATCGCCAGCCAGCACGATCACCAGGAGTTGCTCAACCCCCGCAGTCATCTGGACATGCTGGACGACTTCGGCGAGCTGCGCGAGCAGCGGCAGGATTTTGGCCGTCTGTTTCACCGCTGGCGCGAGGCGGACGAGGCGCTGCAAGCCCTGCGCGACCGGGAACAGGACAAGGAACAGCAGCGCGATTTCCTCGCCTTCCAACTGGACGAGATCCGTCGGTGCAACCCCGTAGCGGGCGAGGACGAAACCTTGCGCCGTGAACGTGACCTGCTCAAGGCATCGGCGACCTTGGTGCGGCTGCTCGGTGAGAGCGTGCGCGATCTGGGCGGGGTACTGGCCCCGAGCCTGGGTGAAATCCGCCGGAACATGGAACAGGCTGCCGAGCTGGACCCGGAACTGGCGGGCACGGCCGAACGCATCGCCTCGGCTGGTTTTGAACTCGAAGATATTCAGTCTGTCCTGCACCACTACCTCGACCAGCTCCCTCGGGATAGCGCCCGTCTGGAGTGGATCTTGGGGCGTCTGGCGGAACTTGCGCAGTTGCAGCGCAAGTACGGACCGACCCTGGAGGAGGTGCTGGCCTTTGCCGAGCAGAGCGAGGCTGCCTTGGTCCGGCTGGATGATCTGGACGGGGAGATTCGCCGGGCGGCAGCGGAACTTGCCGGTTTGGAGACCGAGATCCGGAGTGCCGCCACCGCCCTGACCCAGGCCCGGCGTGAGGCAGCGGCCCGGCTGGAGACCGGCATGGAGCGCGAGCTGGCCTCGCTCAACTTTCCCCAGGCCGTGTTTCGGGTTGCCGTCGATACTCCGGAGGATCCCTGCGAGGGCGTGCAGGCCACGGGCAGCGATGCGGTGTCGTTTCTGTTTTCCGCCAATCCCGGTGAACCGGCCAAACCTCTGGCCCGCATCGTTTCCGGCGGCGAGCTGTCGCGATTGATGCTTGCCATGAAGTGCCTGTTGGCGCGGCGCGATCAGGTCGATACCGTGCTCTTTGATGAGGTGGACGCCGGTCTGGGCGGACAGACCGCCGAGGCGGTGGCGGCCAAGATCGGCGAGCTGGCCGGGCACCATCAGGTGCTGTGCATCACCCACCTGCCGCAGATCGCGGCCTGGGCCGACGTCCATTTCAGGGTGGAAAAACAGGTCGAGGACGGGCAGACCCGCACCGTGATCAACCTGCTGAACCATAAGGAACGGGTGGCCGAGCTGGCCCGGATGCTCGGCGGCGAACATCCCACCGCGCAGACCATTGCCTTTGCCGAAGAGCTGATCGCGCGGCGCGGCGGAGGCGGGCGATGAGTGGTCCGGTGGTCGGCCTGGGGCTCTTTTCCGGCGGTCTGGATTCGATTCTCGCCTGCCGGGTGCTGCTGCGCCAGGGCATCCGGGTGGTGGGCTTGAAATTCGTCACCCCGTTTTTCGATTACGATCTGCTCGCCCGCGCTCAAGAGTATGGCCAGGCCATGCACCGCCGCTACGGTATCGAGGTCGTGGTGGTCGATATCAGTCCGGACTCCCTGCACCTGCTCGCAGCCCCGGTCCATGGCTTCGGCAGGTATTTCAACCCCTGCATCGACTGCAAGATCATGATGCTGCGCACGGCCCGGGGACTGATGGCCGAGTACGGCGCGTCCTTTCTTTTTACCGGCGAGGTGCTTGGCCAGCGGCCGATGTCGCAGCGCCGGGACGCCATGCGCATCATCGAGCGCGACTCCGGCTGCGAGGGGATCTTGCTGCGCCCACTCTGCGCCCGGCTGTTGCCGCCCTCCCGGGTCGAACTCGATGGTCTGGTCGACCGCGAGCAGCTGCTCGCCTTTTCCGGCCGGGGCCGCAAGGACCAGCTGGCCCTGGCAGCCGAACTCGGCATCAGCGACTATCCCAACCCGGCGGGCGGCTGCATGCTCACCGATCCCAACCTGTCGGCCCGGATTCGCCAGGTCTACGAGGGTGGTTTTTTTACCGACGGTTTGCCCCGGATCGAGGATATCCGCCTGCTCACCGTGGGGCGGCAGTTCCGGCCAGCCGACGATACCTGGTGCATCCTCGGCCGGGACGAACGGGAAAACGCCCGGTTGGAGGCACTGCGACGGCCCGGCGACTGGCTGGTGCGGATGGTTTCCCGACCTGGCCCGTCGGCCCTGGTTCGTCCCTTCGGGGTGCTGAGTGCGGAGCGGCGTGAAGAGCTGGCGCGACAGGTGGCCGGACTGGTGGTTCGCTACGGCAAAAAAGAGGAGGGCGGACGTCCGCCGGCCGAGGTGCTGGTGGATTGGGGGGTAGGCGAACAGCGCCTGATTGCCGGACCTGTGGACGAAGCACAGATGGATGCGTGGAGAATATGAGCCATGAACGCACTTGACTGGAACGGCCTGCGCGCGGTCTTGCCGTCCGGACTGCGTGCTGCGCTCGTGCGGCTGCTCCGGGACCGGGGCGGGCCGCTGTATCTGAGCGGCGGCGCGGTGCGTGACCTGCTGCGTGGACAGCCCCCCGGCGATGTTGATCTGACCGTGGCCAATGATGCCCGCGGCTGGGCCGCTGCGCTGGCCCGGATGCTTGGCGGCGCGTACGTGCCGCTGGGACGGCAGGAAGACGCGGCCCGGATGGTGTGCGGGCAACTGGTGGTCGATATCGCGGCCTTCCGCGAAGGCGCGGCCACGATTTTAGACGACTTGCGGCTGCGGGATCTGACCGTCAATGCCCTGGCCGTTCCCCTGGACGCCCTGCTGACCGGTACGGTTGCCGGAACAGACCCGGTGGATCTGCTCGACCCGACCGGTGGTCGATGGGATCTGGAAGCGGGCCGGATCCGGCTGATCTCGGAGAAGAGCCTGCTTGACGATCCCCTTAGGTTGCTACGGGTTTTTCGTTTTGCCGCAACCCTGGACTGGACTGTGGACGAGGGAACCCTGGCCCTGGTTCAACGCCATCGGGAGCTGTTAGCCCGTCCTTCTCCTGAGCGCATTGCCCACGAGCTGGACCTGATCATGGCGGTTGCCGGGGCCCACAGAGCGATTGCCGCCATGGCTGAAACCGGCCTGCTCTGGGTGGTGCTGCCCGAGCTGGCTGCCGGGGTGGGCATGGAGCAGCCAGCCAGCCATCATCTCGATGTCTTTCACCATAGCCTGGAGGCCCTGCTGTGGATGGGCCGGATCATCGAGGAGCCCGGCCGCTGGTTTCCGGCGAACCGGGAAGAGGTCTGCGCCTATCTTGCGCGGGAGCATCGACCCCGACAGTTGCGCTGGGCCGCCCTGCTCCACGATCTGGGCAAACCAATAACCTTTGCCCGGCGGGCCGACCGGGACGACCGCATCACCTTCTACAATCATGATAGGGCCGGGGCGCATATGGTGCGGGCCTTTGCCCGTAACCTGCGCTGGAGCAACGAGGACCGGGAGGCGGTCGCCCTGTTGATCGAAGGGCATATGCGCCCCTTCCATCTGGTCAACAGCGCCCGCAGGACGCCGCTGAGCCTGCGGGCCGCCATTCGGCTGATTCGCTGGGTGGGCGAGGATCTGCCGGGCCTGTTCTGTCTGGCCATGGCCGATAGTCTCGCCGGGCAGGGCGAAGGACGGTGGGAACGCATGGAGGCGGAACTGGCCGACCTGTACCACCAGATCGAAGAAATCCGGCAGCAGTATGTCAAGCCGGTGCAGACGGCTCCGCCCCTGGTGACCGGACGCGATCTGATCACGCTGCTTCAGCTGGAGCCCGGGCCTCTGTTCAAGGTGATTCTGGAAGGGGTGGAGCTGGCGCGGATGGAGGGACGGGTGCGGGATCGGGAAGCAGCGCTCGCCTTTGCCCGGGAGCTTGCCCTTGCCCGGACCGGATAGCTTCGCGTCGCCAAAGAGGAGCAGCTATGCGCAAGGAACAGGATTATTATTTCAAAAAGGCCAAGAAAGACGGCTATCCTGCCCGTTCGGTGTACAAACTCGAGGAGGCCCAGAAGAAGTACGGGTTTCTGAAGAGCGGGCAGCGGGTGCTCGACCTGGGGTGTCATCCGGGCAGCTGGAGCCTGTATGCCTCGGGCGTTGTCGGCGAGCGGGGCCTGGTGGTGGCGGTCGACCTGCAGCCCACCGATATCCCGGTGCAAAAACCCAATGCCGAAATTCATTGGCTTTGTTATGATGTCCATTCGGAGGAATTCATTGCCTGTCTTAAGCAGCATTGGCCGGGATTTCATGTGGTGCTCAGCGACATGGCTCCCCGGACCACGGGCAGCCGGTACGCCGACCATCAGCATTCCCTCAGACTGGCGCGACAGGTGCTTGATCTGGCCGCCCTGTTTCTGCACGAAAACGGCACGCTGTATTGCAAGGTTTTTCAGGGAGAGGATTTCCCCGCCTTCCTGCAGGAATGCAAGCCGCTGTTTTCCACCCTCAAGGTCGTCAAACCCAAAAGTTCACGTGTGGAGAGCCGGGAGGTCTTCGTTTTGGGACGGGGATTCCGCCGGGCATATCCAATCAGGCAATAACGGCAGATCAATAAGAAAAGGAGCCAGACAGTGGCAGGACATTCGAAATGGAGCACCATCAAGCGCAAAAAGGGCGCCAACGACGCCAAGCGCGGTAAAATTTTCACCAAGCTGATCAGGGAAATCACCATTGCTGCCAGGACCGGCGGTGGCGATCCCATGGGCAACCCGCGTCTGCGCAGCGCGATCACTGCGGCCAAGGCCGAAAACATGCCCAAAGACAACATCGACCGGGCCATCAAGAAGGGGACCGGCGATCTCGACGGCGCGGTGTATGAAGAGATCCTGTACGAGGGGTATGGGCCCGGGGGTGTGGCGGTCCTGGTCGAGACCATGACTGACAACAAGAACCGGACCGTTGCCGATATCCGGCATTTTTTCGCCAAGAGCGGCGGCAATCTGGGCGAGTCGGGCTGTGTGGCCTGGATGTTCGATCAGAAAGGCACGATAACGGTGGAGAAGGGCGAGATCGACGAGGACGCGCTGATGGATCTGGCCCTGGAGGCCGGGGCCGAGGACATGATCGACGAGGACGAAACGTTTCAGATCATTACCGCGCCCGAGGATTTCAACGATGTGGTCGAGCGTCTGGAAAACAGCGAACTGAGCTTCAGCGAGGCTGAACTGTCGCGGATTCCCCAAAATACCGTGGAGGTGCTTGACGAGAAAGCGGCCCGCTCGTTGTTGCGTCTTATGGAGAGCCTGGAAGACCATGACGACGTGCAGAAGGTGCATGCGAACTTCGATATCCCCGACGAGGTGATGGAGCTGCTGGATTGAGCGGCCCGGATCCGGATGCGTATTTTGGGGATTGACCCCGGCGCGCGGGTCACCGGCTACGGGGTCGTCGCGGTCAGGGGACGGGAAATCGGTTTTGTCGCCTGCGGCACCATCCGGACCGGACCGGAAACCGTGTTCTCCCGCCGGTTGCATACGATTTTCGAGGATCTTTGCGCAGTGATTCTCCGTCACCAGCCGACGGTGGCCGCCATGGAGGAGGTCTTTGTCGCCCGCAACCCGCGTTCGGCCCTGAAGTTGGGGCAGGCCCGCGGCGCGGCTGCGGTCGCGGTTTTGCAGCACGGCCTGGATCTTTTCGATTACCCGGCCCGACAGGTCAAGCAGGCGGTCACCGGCTACGGACAGGCTGAAAAGGTCCAGGTGCAGCACATGGTTCGGGCCCTGCTGGATCTGGATTCGACCCCGTCTCCGGATGCGGCCGACGCCTTGGCCGTGGCCCTGTGTCATGCCCATCATGCGGCCCTGTATCGGAGATGCGGCGTGTAGAGGGCGCATCCCTCTGGGCTTCCTTCTTTTCACTGTGCGCACATGATTGCTTCTCTTTCCGGCCGGGTGCTGATGAAACTCCCCGGCCGGACGATTCTGGATGTCCACGGCGTGGGCTACGAGGTGTTCATCTCGGCGCGCACCTATGACGAGTTGCCCGAGGTGGGCGGGGACTGCTTTCTCTTTGTCGAGACGGTGGTCCGGGCCGACGCCATCATCCTGCATGGTTTCAGCCGGGCGGAGGAAAAGGAGCTGTTTTTACTGTTGGTGACCGTGTCCGGCATCGGCCCCAAGGTGGCGCAGACCATCTTGTCCGCCATTGAGGTCGAGGATCTGTGCCGGGCGATCACGGCCAAGGATCTGGCCCGGTTGACGACCCTGCCCGGGATCGGGCGCAAGACTGCGCAACGGCTTTGCGTGGAGCTGGGCGAGAAGGTGGAACATTTGGCCGGCGGCGGGCCGGCGGCTGGCACGGATGGCGGGAGGAGCGCTGCCCTGGGGGACGGAGGCGTGATGGCGGACGCGGCCTCGGCCCTGGTCAACCTCGGGTACCCGCAGAATACGGCCTGGCAGGCCCTGCGTGCGGTCGAACAACAGGCCGAGGGTGGTGCTCCGCCGCGGGTGGAGGAGCTGATCCGCCTGGCCTTGCAGGCCCTGGCCGGAAAATAGCGGCCACGCAGGTTGCAGGAGAGAGCAGAGGCAACGATGAACCACGAGGAAAATCTGAGCGGCAAACGTCTGGTGGCGGCCGGGGAGCAGCAGGACGACCTGGGTTGGGTCCCGGAAATCCGCCCCCGGATGCTGGACGACTACATCGGCCAGGAGCAGGTCAAGCAGAGCCTGCGCGTGTTCATCCAGGCAGCCCTGCAACGCGGCGAGCCGCTGGATCATGTCCTGTTTCACGGGTTTCCCGGGCTGGGTAAAACCACACTTGCCTACATTATCGCCAATGAGATGGGCGCGGCGATCAAGGTCACCTCCGGACCGGTGATCGAACGTCCCGGCGACCTGGCTGCGATCCTGACCAGCCTGCAATCCGGGGACGTCCTCTTCATCGACGAGATCCACCGCCTGAACCACGTGGTCGAGGAAATCCTCTATCCGGCCATGGAGGACTTTCAGCTCGACTTGGTGATCGGGCAGGGGCCGGGCGCGCGTTCGGTCAAGATGAATCTGCCCCGTTTCACCCTGGTGGGGGCCACGACCCGGACCGGTCTCCTGACCCCGCCCCTGCGCGACCGTTTCGGTGTGATCCTCCGGCTCGACTCCTACAGTCCGGAAGAGCTGGTCGCCATCGTCCAGCGTACCGCCCGCTTGCTCAACATGGAGATCGACGAAGAGGGTGCCATGGAGCTGGGGCGCCGCTCGCGGGGCACGCCGCGCATCGCCAACCGTCTGCTTCGCCGGGTCCGTGATTTTTCCGAGGTCGGCGGTCATGCCGTGGTGACCCGGGAGGTGGCGGATGCGGCCCTGGCCATGCTGGATGTCGATCCCCTGGGTCTGGACGAGATGGACCGGCGGATTCTTCTGACCCTGATCGAGAAGTTTCAGGGTGGTCCCATCGGTCTGGAGACCCTTTCCACGGCAGTCTGCGAAGAAAAAACCACGCTTGAAGACGTGTACGAACCCTTTCTCATCCAGTCCGGATTTCTGATCCGTACCCCCCGGGGTCGCATGGCGACCGCCGCGGCCTACGAACATTTTCAGCGCTCGCCCGGGACCGCCTCCGGTCAGATCGGGCTCTTTCCCCTGCCCGATAAAAAATCCTGATTCAGCGGCGTCCCCGCCTTCCCTTCCCCCTACCACGTATTTTTCTCTATTTTTTTCTGTAATGAGCGGTTCTGCGCCCTCCTGCGCGGCCGGACCGGTTTTTCCGCCCGCGAGATGAGAATGGGAAAGAATGCTCGTAATTTCCTGTCGTTGCGCATCTCGCTGCCCTGATTTTTTCTGTCTTTTTGCTTGACTCCCGGCCATGCTTGGGCTACTAAGGCTATGAAGGGTGGTGGAAAGTGGTTTAAAAGGGAAAGAAAGTGGCTCAGTGGGCCGGACGAAATTGGGGAGAGCGGGGTGCAACGATTTCGGAGTCATTCGGAACACGGGCTCGATCTCAAGGGACGCTTGAACATCCCTGCCCGTTTTCGTGAGGTGCTGCGCGCCGGCTACGGCTCCGAGGCCCTTGTCATCACCCATTGGGAAAAATGCCTGCGCGCCTATCCCCTGGCCGAGTGGGAGGCCCTGGAGGAACTGCTGCTGGAGCAGGGGAAAAACCAGCCGAATTTCGGACCCTTTGTCCGCTATGTCATTGCCGGGGTCACCGAGTGCGTGGTCGATAAACAGGGGCGTATTCTCCTGCCGCCGGCCCTGCGGGCAGGGGTGGGCATTGAAAAGGACGTGGTCGTGGTGGGCATGCTCCGGCATTTCGAGATCTGGGGCAAGGCGGCCTGGGACGAGGAAACCGAACGGACCCGGGCCAGCTTCGCCGACTTCAGCGCCGGTCTCGCCACCCTGGGTATTCTCTAGTTGGAGGGGTCGGCAGGGGCAGGGCCGGATGCGCTGCATGTGCCGGTGCTGCTGGCCGAGGTGCTGGACGGGCTTTGTCCGATAAGCGGCGGGTTGTATGTCGATGCCACCTTTGGTCTGGGCGGACACACGCGGGCCATTCTTGAACGCGCGGCCCCGGATGGCAGGGTGATCGGCTTTGACTGGGACGGCGATGCGGTGGCAGCGGGAGCCTGTGACGAGAAACGGCTTCGGCTCATTCGCGCCTCCTATGTCGATCTGGTGGAAGAGCTTGCCGTGCTCGGGGTGAGTTCGGTGGACGGGCTGGTGGCCGATCTCGGCGTTTCCTCGTTGCAGCTCGATCGGGGGGAACGGGGGTTCAGCTTCCGGTTTGACGCGCCGCTCGATATGCGCATGGATCGACGCCGAAGGGTGACGGCGGCCCAACTGGTGGCCGAGGCCCCGGAAGCGCAGCTGGCGGACATCTTCTACCATTACGGCGAGGAGCGCCAGGCCCGGCGGATCGCCCGGTTTCTGGTGGAGGCGCGGGCAGCAGCCCCGGTTCGCACTACCGGCCAGCTGGCCGAAATCGTGGCCCGGGCAGTGCCGCGCAAGTACCATCCGCCCAAGGTACACGTGGCCACCAGAGTTTTTCAGGCCCTGCGCATCGCGGTCAACAGCGAGCTGGACAATGTCGACCGCCTGTTGCGGGTCGCGCCGCAGGTGCTGGTGCCGGGGGCACGAATCTGCATCATCACGTTTCATTCGCTGGAAGACAGAATCGTGAAGCAGGCCCTGCGCGACAATCCGGCCTATGCAGTGTCAACGGCAGGGGCGATCGAGCCGTCTTCCGCGGAAGTGGCGCGGAATCCCCGGGCGCGGAGTGCCCGGTTGCGAATTGCGGTACGGGTTTGAACCCGAGCTGGTGCAGGATGATTTTTTGAACATGAAGGAGATGGTCATGGCAACCAATATGTATGCGCGAGTCTACAGGCCGCGGAACCAGAGTGCGCTCATGGGGCGGGGCGGCAGAGGGAGGATGGCGCGTTTTGTCCTCTCGCCCGAGGTGCGGCGGTCGCTGGCGATCCTTGTCGTCGCGGCGCTGGTGGTGGGCTTGGTCGTGACCCAGTTCTTTTATGGCCGGATGATGGCCTTGCGAGCCGATGCCGAACAACTGCGTACCGCGAACGTCTCGCTTGTGGGTGAACATTCCCGCCTGCAGACGCTGCGCGCGCAGCTGGCGTCCAAGTCCCATGTGCTTGCGCTGGCCGGAGTGAAGCTGAACCTGCATGAGCCCGATCGGACACAGGTCCATCGCATGTAGATCGGTATGACGCGGACCCTGAAGTCGAGACGGAAGAAACGCCGCTGGCTGTTTCCCCTCTCGGGTGTTGTGCTGGCAGCGGCTGGATTCGCTTTGTACGGATTCCCCCCTTCCCTCCAGGATGTCGGCAGGGCGATCCAGTCGGCTGTCGGTACGCTTTCGTTGCTCTCAGCGGGCCAGAGGCCCGCTGAACCTGTTTTAAGAGGAACGGTGTACGACAGGTGCTGCCGGGAACTTGCTGTTTCCTATCGTCTGTTCTCGCTGATCGTGAATCCTGTGGAAATCGGCGACCGCAAGACCACGGCCGCAGCCCTCGCCCCGATTGTGGATATGCCGGTGGAAACCATCGAGGCCCGGTTGAAGACGTCGCAGTACTCGCTGGTTTTGGTCCATGATCTTGAAGAGGAGCAGGCCCGGAAGATCGAACAGCTCGCCCTTCCGGGTGTGAGCTGCAAGGCGGAGGAGGTACGGTTTTATCCCGGCCATACCGCCGCCTCGCACGTTCTGGGATTCATGGGCGAAGGGGTCGGGCTTGCCGGTGTGGAGGGGAAGTACGATACCGTGCTCAAGGGAGGCGGCTTCCGGAAGGCCAATATCCCGGATATTGATTTCGGCGGCCAGGAGACCTTGGGCGCAACCGGGGCCGACCTGGTGCTCACCGTGGATATCGCCATGCAAAAGCGGCTTGAAGAACGGTTTCGCGACTACCTGGCGACTCAGGGCGCGGAAAAGGGCATGGGGTTGGTGCTGGAGCCAGCCAGCGGTCGCATTCTGGCCCTGGCCAACCAACCGTCGTTCAATCCGAACTATTTCTGGAAAGCCAAGGAGAGCACCCGGATCAACCGGATTTACAACCACGTGCTCGACAAGGAGCTGATCCGGCCGATCATCGCCCGCGCTGCCGCCATCGAGCGGATGGGGCTGGAGGGTCCGCCCCTGCCACCGGTCACGGTGGCGGCGCTGGATTACGGGTTCACCGATGAACAGCTCAGTACCTTTGAAGAACGTATTCAACTGTACGGCTCGGTTTTCAATAACTGGGAATCCGGCCCCGGCGCGCCGGAACAGGAGGGCGCCGAACCACCGGTCACCGGGGTTCAGGTTGGGGTGACCCTGGCCAGTCTGGTCAACGGCGGCTGGAGAATCACCCCCTTTGTCGTTGATTCCGTCTACGACCATGGCACCGGGCGGCGCTACCCGCGAAACGATGCGGCCACCGAGCGTCACCATGTGCTGAACCCCGCTCTGGGCGTCAAGATCCGGCGCGACCTGTTTACTGACTGGACGACGGACAAGAGCGGGGAGGGGATCGTCTTCACCTCGCGCCACCTGCGGGTTCGGCCCGAGAAGGAATTTTCCCGCTATTCCATGCAGGAGCTGTTTGTCGGCCTGGCCCCGGCGGGACGGCCGAAACTGCTGCTGCTTTTGGCGATCGAGCGCGAGCATCTGCTGCCCCTGGCCGAACGGAAGCAGCCGGAGGAGAATCTTGACCAGGCAGGGCGGGAACTGCTTGCCGCCATGATGGAGTTTTCCGCCCCCGGGTCGTTGCCCGATGCGCCGCCGCCGCGGAGTGAAGAGCATTTTCGTCGTTTTTTCATCAGCAAGCGGTGGAATTTCCGCGATGCGCCGGGGAAGACCGGCGAGCCGGTGGTGCTCATGCCGCAGATGCGCGGCATGAGCCTGCGCCAAGCCCTGCAACAGATCGATCAGTACGGTCTGGTCGTCCAGGTGAACGGCAGCGGCCGGGTGATTGCCCAGTATCCGTTGCCGGGTCAGCCGCTGGCCGGCATCGACGAGTGCACGCTCAGCCTGAAGCCCGACGCACCCAAGACCGAGGAGACCAAGGTCAGTGAGACGAAATCCGGCGGGAAAAAGGCCCGTGACCGGAAAACCGGCACGACCTCCAGGCCCGGAACGCAAACAGGCAAACAAGGAGCAAGATGAGAACCCTGGCCAAGCTGCTCCATATCCTCAATCCTCGCGCGGTGTCGGGCCTGACCGAAGAGGCCGGACAGATGCCGGTTACGGGAGTGACCGCGGATTCGCGCCAGGTCGAGCTGGGGATGATCTTCGTTGCGGTGCGGGGAGAACGTGCCGACGGCCGCGCCTATCTGGCCGAGGCGGTGCGCAGGGGGGCTGTGGCCGTGGTGCTTGACGACGAGCGGGGCCAGCACCTGCCGCACGACGCGGTGGTGGCCTTGGTTGCCGACAGTCATGCGGCCGTGGCTGAACTGGCTGCGGCCTGGAACGGCTATCCTGCCCGGCAGATGCGGCTGATCGGCGTTACCGGCACCAACGGCAAAACCACCTGCTCCTGGCTGATCGAGGCCCTGTTGCTGGCCTCCGGTCGCCGACCCGGCGTGATCGGCACGGTCAATTACCGGTATCATGACGGCCACAGCATGCACCTGCTCGGTGAGGCCCCCATGACCACGCCGGACCCGGTCCGGCTTCAGGGGCTCTTGCGGGAGATGGCTGATCACGGGGTCACCGACGTGATCATGGAGGTCTCCTCCCACGCCCTGCAACAGCGACGTTTGGGGCAAACCTTGTTTGATGTCGCCCTCTTCACCAACCTGAGTCGGGACCACCTCGACTACCACCCCACCATGGAGGCCTATTTCCAGGCCAAACAGCAGCTGTTTCTGCAGCACCTCAAGGAGGAGGGCCGGGCGGTTGTGGTGGTGGGCGCGGCAGACGACGAACGGGACTGGGGGCGGCGGTTGCTGGCAAGCCTGCACGGGCGGCCGGTGATCTGCTGCGGCGAGGACCACTCCTGTCAGGTCCGTGCCGAAAGCCCGGTCTTTAGCGTGGACGGGTGTCGCTGCGAACTGGTTCTGGATGGCCGCGCTACTGCCTTTGTCTCGCCCCTGGCCGGGGCCTACAACCTGCGCAATATCCTGGCTGCGGCTGGTGTGGGCATGGCGCTGGGCTGTGATCCGGAGCGGATTCGCGCCGGATTGCAGGGTCTTGGCCGGGTGCCGGGAAGACTGGAACGGGTTGTGCTGCCCGGTGGCGAGGGCGTGGCCGTGCCAGCGGTTTTTGTCGATTACGCCCATACCCCGGACGCCCTGGACAATGTCTTGCAGACCCTCTCAGGGCTGGCCCGGGGACGACTGATCTGCGTGTTCGGCTGCGGCGGCGACCGCGACCGGGGCAAGCGGCCGCTGATGGGGGCCATGGCCCTGCGCCACGCTGATCTGGTCATCGTGACCTCTGACAATCCGCGCAGTGAGGATCCGGAAAAAATCATCGGCGAGATCCTCGTCGGCATGGCCGACCCCCCGGAACCGGAAGAGGACGGCGCAGCGCTGCTGCTCGATTGTGCGACCAAGCGCAGGGGCTATAGCGTGGTGCCGAATCGCCGGGACGCCATTCGTCTGGCGTGCAGCCTGGCCGATCCCCGGGATACGGTGCTCATCGCCGGCAAGGGACACGAAAACTACCAGATTATCGGCACTGAACGTCACTTCTTCGACGATCGGCAGGAGGTCTTAAACGGCCTCCTCCACTGGAACAGCCGCCACCTGTCGGCGGCCCTGGCCCCGGTGGGGGGCGAGGTGGTCGGTGGCTCCCTGCGCGGCGAACTGGGCGAGGTGTGCACCGACTCTCGCGCTGTAGAGCCGGGCGACATCTTCGTTGCCCTGCGCGGTGAAAACTTCGACGGCCACGACTATATCATCGCCGCCATCGACCGGGGCGCGGCGGTCGTCATCGGTGAACAGCTTCCGGACCACGACATTGGTGAGGCCCTGTGCTTCCGGGTGGATGACACCCTGCGCGCCCTGGGTGCACTGGCCGGCTATCGTCGCCGTCTGCTCGGTCCAGCGGTCCGGGTCGCGGCGATTACCGGCAGCTCCGGGAAAACCACGGTCAAGGAGCTGGCAGCCTCCATCTTTGCCGCGGCGTGCCGGAACCAGTGGTCCGGTGGCGACCCGGTGCTGAAGACCCAAGGCAACTTCAACAATCTGGTGGGTCTGCCGCTGTCGCTCCTGCCGCTTTCAGCAGGTCACCGGCTGGCCATTCTTGAAATGGGCATGAACACGCCCGGTGAAATCGATCGCCTGACCCGGATAGCCGATCCGGATATCGGCTGTATCAACAATGTCCATCCCGCCCATTTGCAGGGCCTGGGCAGCCTAGCCGGGGTTGCTGCGGCCAAGGGCGAGTTGTTTGCCGCCATGCGGCCCGAGGCTGTGCGGGTGGTCAACTATGACGACCCCCTGGTCCGCGACCTGGCGCGGAAAGCCGGGGGCAGACAGATCGGATTTGCCACGACCGAACGCGGTCGCCGGGCCGGGGCCCTGGTACGGACGACCCGGGTGCAGAATCTGGGCGAACAGGGCATGCGGTTCACCCTGCATATTGGCCCTTGGTCGCGCCGCATCAACGTGGCCCTGCTCGGCGAGCACAACGTGGCCAACTGTGCGGCCGCGGCAGCCATCGCCCATGGGGCCGGGATTGACCCCGAGGTGATTGCCGAGGGCCTGTGCACCCATGCGCCGGCTGTGGACAAGCGACTGGCGGTCACGACCATCGGCGGGATCAGGGTAGTCAACGACGCCTACAACGCCAACCCCGCCTCCATGGCAGCCGGGCTGCGCACGGTCGCGGCCTGCGCCCAGGGGCACCGGTGCATGGCGGCCCTGGGAGACATGCTCGAACTGGGGGAGGATGCCGCCGAACTCCATGCCCGAATCGGGGCCGAGGCCGCTGCCCTGGGGTACCAGGGCCTGGCCCTTTCCGGCGCGCACGCTGCTGCGGTTGCCGGGGCCGCCGTGGAAGGGGGCATGGCCCCGGACAGGGTGCGGCTCTTTGCCGACCCCGTCATTATGGCCGACTGGTTTGCCGGGCTTCTTGCCGCAGGCGAGCTGGAGCCGGGCGACTGGCTCCTGATCAAAGGATCACGGGGCATGCGCATGGAGCGGCTGCTGGAGGCCCTGGCGCGGACCATAGATGAACCCCAACCCCGGGAGCCCTATGTTTTATAACCTCCTGTATCCGTTTCATACCGAGCTCAGCTGGCTCAACGTCTTCCGGTACATCACCTTCCGTTCCATCGGCTGCGCGCTGACCGCCTTTTTGCTCGTGCTGTTCATCGGGCCGCATTTCATTGCTTGGCTCCAGCGCCGGCAGATCGGGCAGGTTGTGCGCGACGACGGCCCGGAAACACATTTTTCCAAGCGCGGCGTGCCCACCATGGGCGGCCTGCTGATTCTCTTGGCGATCACTGCGTCCTCCTTACTGTGGAACGATCTGCGAAGCGGGCTGGTCTGGATGCTGATCGGGATCAGCATCTTTTACGGAGCCATCGGTTCGGCGGACGACATCAAAAAGATCCGCAAGGGCAACTCCAGGGGGTTGTCGGCCCGGGAAAAGCTGGCGCTGCAAGTGGTCGGCGCCCTGGTCATCGGGGTTTTTCTGCTGATGCGGCCCGGTTACGACGGCTATCTCAGCTTTCCCTTTCTCAAGGGGGTCCATCCGGATCTAGGCTGGTGGTACCTGCCTTTTGCCGTGCTGGTGGTGGTGGGCGCTTCCAACGCGGTCAACCTTACCGACGGGCTGGACGGGCTGGCCACCGGTCCGATCGTCATCACCGCCTCGACCTACCTGATCTTTTCCTATATCGCCGGCAACGCGGTGGTGGCCGGTTACCTGCAAATTCCCTATGTGGCCGGGGCGGGCGAGGTCAGCATTTATTGCGGCGGGATCGTGGGCGCCTGTCTGGGGTTCCTCTGGTTCAACTGTTATCCGGCCCAGATCTTCATGGGCGATGTGGGCTCGCTCTCTTTAGGCGGGCTTTTGGGGGTGATCGCGATCATCACCAAGCAGGAGTTTTTGCTGGTGATCGTGGGCGGGATCTTCGTCATGGAGGCCCTGTCCGTGATCCTGCAGGTCGGCTATTTCAAGTTGACCGGCGGCAAGCGGATCTTTCTCATGGCGCCCTTCCACCATCACTTTGAAAAAAAGGGCTGGCCAGAGTCCAAGGTGGTGGTCCGTTTCTGGATCATCTCGATCATCTTGGGCATGGTCGCGCTTGCCACATTAAAGTTGAGGTAACCGGTGAACGGAACGCGCGCGATGCGGGTCATGGTGATGGGCTTGGGGGTCGCGGGTCTGGCCACGGTGCGGGATCTCTTGCGCCGGGGGTTCCGGGTGGCGGTGTCCGAGCAGTGCGCAGCAGACGGGATCGCGCCGGAGGTGCGCTCCTTTCTCGATACCGCCGGGGTGGAGCTTGAAACCGGCGGCCATACCACCGCCTTTCTCGCTGGCGCGGGCATGGTCGTTCCCGGTCCCGGCGTGCCGCTGAATGCCCCGGTACTGGTGGCCGCGCGCGGACGCGATATTCCGATTCGGGGTGAACTGGCCCTGGCTGCCGGTCGTTTTCCGGTGCCGGTGATCGCGGTGACCGGTTCCAACGGCAAGACCACGGTGACCAGCCTGATCGGCGAGCTGCTGCGGGCCTCGGGAAAGAGACCGTTTGTCGGCGGCAATATCGGCACGCCCCTGCTCGATTTTTTCGAGGAGCCGGAGCGGTTTGACATCGCCGTGCTTGAACTGTCCAGCTTCCAGCTCGATTTGCTGGGCGATTTCCGGCCCGATATCGGGCTGCTGCTCAATATCACCCCCGATCATCTTGACCGGCACGGTTCGCTGGCCGCCTATGCCACGGCCAAGCGCAGGCTGTTCCAGGGACAACGCCCAGGCGACACCGCCCTTGTGAGCGGCAACGATTCCTTGGCCGCGCAGACGCCCGTGCCTGCCGGGGTGCGGCGGCTGGTGTTCGGCACGGATCCGGCGTGCGCCGCCCGGATTGACGGCTGCCGGGTCTGTATCCGCATGGAGTCCGGTGGCGAGGAAGATGCGTATGATCTGGAGCAGACCCGGTTGCATTCACCGGTCAACCGACTCAATGCCGCGGCCGCGATTTTAGCGGCAACAGTGGCAGGGTGCACAGCCGAGGGCATTGCCGCCGGGCTGGCGAGCTATGTGCCGCCGCCGCACCGTATGGCCGAGGTAGGGACTGTGCGCGGCATCCGCTGTATCGACGACTCCAAGGCCACCAATATCGGGGCGCTGGCCGCGGCGTTGGAAGGGTGCGACGGTCCGGTGGCGCTGATTGCCGGCGGCCGCGATAAGGGCGGGGATTACCGCCTGCTGCGGGATGTGGTGCAGAGAAAGGTCGGCCAGCTGGTGCTGCTGGGCGAGGCTGCCGAACTCATGGCCGCGGCCCTTGCAGACCTGGCGCCCGTTATTCGGGTCGGTTCGATGGCCGAGGCAGTCGACCAAGCCCTGGAGGCTGCCGAACCGGGCTGGGTAGTGCTGCTTGCCCCCGGCTGCTCCAGCTTCGACATGTTTTCCGGATATGCAGAACGGGGCCGGGTCTTCACAGAACGGGTCCGGGCTGCGCAACGGCAGGAGGAAGAGGGATGATCAGGGTGTGTTGCATGTGTCAGCGACTGGAATGGGACGGTGTCTGGGTGGAGGCGATTCCGCCGCAGGAGAGCGCCCTGACCCACGGACTGTGCCCGACCTGCTTTGACGAGGCCATGGAAAATTTTCGGAAGATGCAGGTGCGGCCTGCCCCGGAAACGTGCCGCGCCGCCGAGCCGCGACGGAGAACAGGAGCCGACCCATGCGCCTGATCATCACCGGCGGCGGCACCGGTGGGCATCTGTTTCCCGGGATTGCCATGGCCCAGGCCATGCGGGAGCGGATCGCCGATACCGAGGTGCTGTTCATCGGCACCGAACGCGCCATGGATCAGCAGGTGCTGGCGCAACAGGACTTTGCCAGGGCCGTGCTGCGCTGCGGGGGCGTCAAGGGAATCGGGTGGAGCGGGCGGATACGCACCCTGTTGCGGATGCCCGGCGCGGTGCGCGACGCCCTGCGCCTGCTTAAGGAGTTCCGGCCGGACATGGTGTTTGCCGTCGGCGGCTATGTGACCGGGCCGGTCCTGCTGGCCGCCCGGCTGCTGCGGGTGCCGATCGCGATTCACGAACAGAACTCGGTGCCAGGCCTGGCCAATCGATTGGCCGGATATCTGGCGGATCGGGTGTTCATTTCACTGCCCTGCAAGCCGGCCTTTCCCGCCCGCAAGACCGTGCAGACCGGCAACCCGGTCCGGCAGACGATTCTTGCGGCAGCCGAAACCCGCATCCCCCGGGAGGGCGAGCCGTTTACCCTGCTGGTTCTGGGCGGCAGCCAGGGGGCGCACCGGGTCAACCTGATCATGCTGGAAGCCGTGCCGCATCTGCTGCGGGTCTGCCCGGAAATCCGGATTATTCACCAGACCGGCACAGATGACGCGGACCTGGTGCGCGGGCGCTACCAGGAGTTGGGGGTGGATGCCGAGGTTGTGGCGTTCATCGACGACATGGCCGGGGCCTATGGCCGGGCCGATCTGGCGGTGTCCAGGGCCGGGGCCACGACCCTGGCGGAGCTGGCGGTCATGGGGGTTCCGGCGCTTCTGGTTCCCTATCCGTACGCGGCCGACAACCACCAGTTCACCAACGCCCGGCACTATGCCTGGGGCCAGGGGTGCCGGATTCTGCTAGAGACGGATTTGACCGGCGAGATTGTTGCGCAGACGATCAGCGAATACTTGCAGAACCGGAAAGAGTTACATACAATGGCGGCCAATATGCGGCGCATGGCAATGCCGGATGCAGCCGGACGGATCGTGGAGGAGTGTCTGCGACTCACCACCCGGCGACAATGAAGTGATCCATGGGATGGCAGGCGCCTCATGTATAGAAAAACCAAACAGATTCATTTTGTCGGCATCGGCGGCATCGGCATGTCCGGGATCGCCGAGTTGCTGCTGAACTTGGGCTACCGGGTCAGCGGCTCCGACCTGCGGGCCACCGAGATCACCCGGCGGCTGGAAGCGCTGGGCGGCACGGTGCATATCGGCCACGACGGCCGCTGGGTCGAAGGGGCCGAGGTGGTGGTGACCTCCACGGCCATTGCTGCGGACAACCCCGAGGTGCAGGCGGCGCGGGCCGCCCATGTGCCGGTGATTCAGCGCGCCGAGATGCTAGCCGAGCTGATGCGCCTGAAGAAGTATGGCATCGCGGTGGCGGGCAGCCACGGCAAGACCTCCACGACCTCGATGGTGGCCACGGTGCTGGCCGAAGCCGGGCTCGACCCGGCGGTGGTGGTGGGCGGTCAGGTGCACAGTTTCGGCAGCAACGCCAAGGCGGGCGGCGGCGAATTTCTGGTGGCCGAGGCCGACGAGAGCGACGGCACCTTTCTCAAGCTGTCGCCGGTGATCGAGGTGATCACCAATATCGATCTCGAACATCTGGACTACTACCGCGATCTTGATCACCTCAAGGAGATGTTTCTCGAATTCATCGATCGTCTCCCCTTTTACGGACTGGCCGTGGTCTGCATCGACAACGACAACATCGCCCAGCTCCTGCCCAGGATTCAGAAACGCATCACCACCTACGGCCTGACCGAACAGGCGGACGTGCAGGCCGTCCGCATCGTCACCGATGCGGGAACCAGCCGGTTCACCGTCCGCAACCGGGGGGAAGAGCTTGGCGAGATCCGCCTGAACCGACCGGGAAAACATCTGGTGTACAACAGTCTGGCCGCGGTCTGCGTTGGTCTGGAGCTGGAGATCGACTTTGCCGTCATTGCCCGGGCGCTGGAAAGCTTCCAGGGCGTGCAGCGCCGTCTTCAGGTTCGGGGCGAGGTTGGCGACGTGCTGGTGGTGGACGATTACGGCCATCATCCAACAGAAATCCGGGCCACCCTGGAAGCGGTTCGGGAGGGCTGGCCGGAGCGGCGGCTGGTGGTGCTTTTTCAGCCGCACCGCTACACGCGCACCCAGGGATTGTTCACCGAATTTACCACCGCCTTCCGGCGCGCCGACGTGCTGGTGCTCACCGATATCTATCCGGCTGGAGAGGCCGCGATTCCCGGAGTCGACGCCGAAGGCCTAGCCGCGGCGATCAAGGCCCACGGCCAGCGCCGGACCAGCTACCTGGCCGATCTCGTCGCGCAGCCGGAAGCGCTGTTGCCCCTCCTGGAGCCGGGGGATCTGTGCCTGACCCTGGGCGCGGGCAATATCGTCCAGGTTGGCGAGCGGCTATTGGAGTTACTCCCCGAAAAGCAGGAGGACAGGGTATGACCGACGAGCAGCGGCAGGAACTGGCGCGACTGTGCCGGTCGGTGCAGTGGCAGGCAGCCATGGCCCCGTACTCCACCTTTCGTACCGGCGGCAGCGTCGAGGCGCTGGTCGAGGTGTCCGGAGCGCAGGAGCTGGCCAGGCTGGTGGGCTGGCTGCACAGTCAGCGGATTCCCTGGCAGGTGATCGGCGGCGGTTCCAATATTCTGGTAACCAGCCGACCCCACGAGGACGTGTTTATCCGCCTGCGCGCGCCGGCAAACCGGATATCGACGGTGGCAGTTGAAAACGACCGGGAAGACGACGGCAAGCACTTGGTGTGGGTCGACGCGGGATGCTCCCTGGGGGCGCTGGTCAGCTGGTGCGCCCGCCGGGGCTTGAGCGGGCTGGAGTTCATGGCCGGGATTCCCGGTTCGGTGGGCGGTGCGATTCGCATGAATGCCGGGGCCTTTGGTCATGCCATTGGCGAGGTGCTTTCCACCGTGGATTTTGTGACCGACCAGGGCGAACTGGTCAGCGTCGATCAAGAGGCGATTTGTTTCGACTACCGGAAGACGAGCTTTCCCGGAGAACCCAAGCGGCGGGTGGTCATTGCCGAAGCCGTGCTCTGCCTGCACCAGGACGACCGTGAGGCGGTGGTTGCCCGCTGTCGGGAGATCGTGGCCCAGCGGCGACGCAAGCAGCCGCCGGGTCTGGGCTCGGCCGGATCGTTTTTCAAGAACCCGGAAGGCGACTTTGCCGGTCGGCTGATCGAGCAGGCCGGGTTGAAGGGGCTCTCCCAGGGCAAGGCCATGGTTTCGCGCAAACACGCCAACTTCATTGTCAATACAGGCGGCGCGGTTCCCGAGGATATTCTGGCGCTGATGGAGCAGGTTCGGCAGAAGGTGTGGCTCGATTCGGGTGTGATGCTGGAGCCGGAAGTGCGCATCTTCTAGGCGGGACAGAGCGATGGCGGTGTACACTCCCCGGCGTTCGGCCCTGCGTCCACAGAAGCAGCGGCGAAAGACCGGGTTGTTCGGATGGTTTTCCGGTCTCTTTTCCCGGAAGTCCCGGACTCCGGCGCCGGTGGGAGGCTATCGGCCGCCCGGCGCGCGAACAACGGCCCGATCGCGGCAGTGGCGGCGTATATCGTGGAAGGCGTTGCTGCTGGGAGTGGCACTCGGATTGGTGGTGCTGGTGGGGTGGCTGGGTGGCCGGGCCCTGTTTCAATCCAGTATCTTTGTGCTCACCGATATCCGGATCCGCGGGACGCATATGGCCACGACCCGGCAGGTTCTGGACCTGGCGGGGCTCCAGCAGGGCCGCAGCCTGTTGGGCTTTGACGCCGATGCGGCGGTGAAGCGGATCAAGAGCCATCCCTGGATCGACGAGGTGGAGATCACAACCCACTGGCCGTCGGCGGTGGAGATCCGGGTGATCGAACATCAGCCGTTTGCGCTGGTCAACGTCGAGGCAGGGGAAAGGCGACGACTGCACTACATGGATGCCTCCGGTCGTCTGTTCGCCGATGCCGCCCAGGGCAAGGATCTGGACTACCCGGTGATTACCGGGGTTCGTGAGGGCGTGGACGTCAAGGACGGCTGCTTCGTGCCGGAGAGCGCGGCGGCTGCAGCCTATAAACTGCTGCATCTGGCGGCCCAGGGCAATGCGATTCTGCCGGTTCAGGCGATTTCGGAGGTGCATGCCGACCCGGACAATGGTTTGATCGTGTATCTTGTGGACCGGCCCTTTCCCATTTATTTCGGGGCCGGCAACCTGCGAACCAAATATTTCCGGCTGGTCAAGGTGCTTGAGCAGCTGTACGCGAAGAAGCAGATCGACGCTGTTAACGACATTCGAATGGATTATTTAGATGATAAAGTCTTGGTTACCGGAGCCACAGTTGACGAATGAGGAGGGCGAGGAGATTGCGGTGCGGGAATCCCGTGAACAGGGAGAACTCATCGCCGGCCTCGACATAGGCACGACAAAGGTCTGCGCCATGATCGGCGAGGTGTTCGAAGACCGGGTCGAGATCATCGGCGTGGGAACCGCGGCCGCCTCGGGCATACGCAAGGGGATCGTGGTCAATATCGAATCCACGGTCCGGTCGATTCGCGAGGCGGTGGACGCCGCCTCGGACATGGCGGGCTGTGATATCGAATCGGTGTATGTCGGTATTTCCGGCAACCACATCAAGGGATTCAATTCCCCGGGAATCATCGCCATCAACAATCAGGAGATCAAGGAGCGGGACATCGAGGCCGTGATCCAGGCGGCCCAGACCGTGAAGATCTCCGATAACCAGCAGATCATCCATGTCCTCCCCCAGGAATACATGGTGGACGATCATACCGGGATCCAGAACCCGCTGGGTATGACCGGCGTTCGTCTGGTGACCAATGTCCACATCGTGACCGCCGACGTCACTGCCCTGCACAACCTGGTGACCAGCTGTAACCGGGCGGGGCTGAACGTGGCGGAAATCGCCCTGGAATCCGTGGCCTCGTCCTTGACCGTGCTCACCAGGGACGAGATGGACCTGGGCGTGGCCCTGATCGATATTGGCGGCGGCACCACCGACCTGGCCATTTTCAGCAACGGCACCATCAAGCATACCTGGGAGCTTCCGCTGGGCGGCAACAACCTGACCAGCGACCTTTCAGTGGGACTGCGCACGCCCCTGCAGGAAGCCGAGGAGCTGAAATACCTGTATGGCGGGGCCATCTCCGCCATGATCAAGGAGAACCACATCATCGAGGTGCCCACCGTGGGCGACCGCAAGCCGAGACGGGTCTCGCAGCGGGTGATGGTGGAGATCCTCGAGGCGCGGACAGAGGAAATTTTGAAGATGGTCGACAAAAACATCTGCGCCTCCGGTTACCGGAACCGGCTGAACGCCGGTATCGTGCTCACCGGTGGAACAGCGCTTCTGCCCAACATCGTGGACATGGCCGAACAGGTGTACGATCTGCCGGTGCGGATCGGCTGTCCGCAGGGCGTTGAGGGGCGGCTTGAAGAAATCAATTCACCGCGGTGCAGTACCGCCGTCGGTTTGGTGCTGCACGGCAGCAGGGCCAGGTCCTACGTGCCCAAGGAAAGCATGGGCCTTGTGGGACGGCTGCGCCACTGGGTGAAAAGTTTTATTTGACGAGCGGTCGGGGAATGTGGGTGCTCAATGTCGGCCGGGAGACGGCGGACAGGGGCAGGCAGGAAACTGAACAGGAGGAAACCCTATGCCTTTTCGAATAGCGGACGAAGAATCGGTTGCAACCATCAAGGTCATTGGCGTGGGCGGTGGCGGCGGCAACGCCATCAACAACATGGTGGAGAGCCGGCTGGCCGGGGTGGAGTTCATCGCCGCCAATACCGACATGCAGGCACTGGAGAAATCCTGCGCCGACATCCGGTTGCAGCTGGGGCCGAACATCACCAAGGGGATGGGCGCGGGCGCCAACCCCGATATCGGTCGGGAAGCGGCCCTGGAAAGCATCGATGATATCCAGGCCGTACTCAAGGACGCGGACATGGTGTTCGTGACTGCTGGCCTGGGCGGCGGCACCGGTACCGGGGCTGCGCCGGTGATCGCCAAGCTGTGCAAGGAGGCGGGCGCGTTGACGGTTTCGGTCGTGACCAAGCCGTTTTATTTCGAGGCCAAGCAGCGGATGAAGAACGCCAACGATGGTTGGGAAAAGCTGAAGGAGTATTCCGACACGATTATCACCATTCCCAACGATCGCCTGCTCAGCCTGATGAACAAGAATTCCACCCTGGTGGAAATGATGAAGATGGTCGACGGCGTTCTCTTGCAGGCGGTCAAGGGGATTACCGACCTGATCAACCTGCCCGGGCACATCAACGTCGACTTCGCCGACCTCAAGACGGTCATGGAGCGGGTTGGTCCGGCGATCATGGGCACGGGCACGGCAGAGGGTGAAAACCGTGCCTCCGAGGCGGCCAAGCGGGCGATCGACAACCAGCTTCTGGAAGATGTCGGCATCGACGGTGCGCGCGGCATCCTGATCAATATCTCCGCGACCCAGGAGAGCCTGACCATGAACGAGTTCATGGAGGCCTCGGCCCTGATTCAGGAGAAGGCCCACGAAGACGCGGTGGTGATCATCGGGGCCCTGTTCGACGAGAGCATGGGCGAGGAGCTGCGGGTGACGGTCATCGCCACCGGCATTGATGCGCCTGTTGAGGAGTCGTATCCGTTCAGGACGGAGCGCGGCGAGAAGCTCCTGACCGCCTCCAGCCGGCGGAGTGGTGCCCTGCCGCACCTCTTCTCTGCCAAGCCGAGATTGTCCCGATTGCATGAGGATGACGGGGTTGGTGATGCCGGAGCGATCAGCATTGCCAAACCCAACGAGTTGCCCAAGGGACTCACGTCGCGGATGCCCAAGCCGATCTTCGACGAGCAGGAATTCAGCGAGTATGAAGAGCCTGCCTTCCTTCGGAAAAAGGCCAACTGAGGCACGATCCGGTCAGGAAGAGCGGATGCCGGGGCCAAACCGCCCGGAAATCCATACAGGGGAATATCCGCCGGATATTCCCCTGTGTTGTTTTATGCCTGCGCCAGCCTCTGAGTACTTTGCATATGCGACGGCGCAGTGGCGACACTTTTTCCCCATTGCCGCGCCGGGAGACCGTCTTTGTCCCGTTATCTGAAGAGTGAGACCGGAACGATCTGCAAGAAGTGGACGGATAGGGTTGCCATCGCCCTGCTGTACCCGCATGTCTACGGGGTTGCGGTCTCCAATCTGGGCTATCAGCTGGTCTATGCCCTGCTCAACCAGCGCGGCGACATTGTCTGTGAACGCTTTGTCTACCCGGACGGACCGGAACCGTTGCGCTCTCTGGAGTCGAACCGCCCCTTGAGCGATTTCCCCCTGGTCATGGGGTCGATCAGTTTTGAGCAGGATTATCCCCGGTTGGCCGCGATGCTGGCGGCGGGCGGCATCGTGCCGCTGGCAACGGAGCGGGCGGAGACCGTGGGGCCGGGCGCTCCCCTGGTGGTGCTGGGCGGGGTTGCGGTGTTCATGAATCCGGAGCCGCTGGCCGCCTTTGCCGACCTGATGGTGCTTGGCGAGGCCGAGGCCGTGCTGGACGAGCTGGTCGAGATCCTGCTTGATTGCACGGGCAAGGCGCGCAGTCGCCTGGTGCGAACCTGCGGCGTGCTGCCGGGATGCTATGCGCCGGGGCTGTACCGCTTCCGCTACGACACAAACGGCGCGGTTCTGGCCGTGGAGCCCGAGGCTGGTCTGCCGCCCCGGGTGCGGCGGGTGCATGTGGCGGACATGGCCCGGGCCTCCCACTCGACCCTGTTCAGCCCCGAGGCCGAGTTGGGGATGTACATGGTGGAACTGGGCCGGGGATGCAGCCGTGGGTGCCGGTTCTGTGCCGCGGGTTTCATCTATCGGCCGCCCCGGCTCTGGTCGACCGAGGGCGTGTTGGCCGGACTTGCGAAGCGGCCGGATCAGTGCGACCGGGTCGGCTTGCTGGGCATGGAGATGGCCCACGAGGAGACGACCAGCCGGATTGCCGCTGCCCTGGCGGCGGCGGACTGTTCCCTCTCTTTTTCCTCGTTGCGCGCCGACCGAATCAGCCAGCAGATCCTCGATCTGCTGGCTGCCTCGCATTTGAAAAGCGTGGCCATTGCCGCGGACGGTTGCTCGGAACGGCTGCGCGTCCTGATCAACAAGGGGCTGGACGAGTCCGACCTTCTGGACGCTGCGGAGCGGCTGACCGCGGCCGGTCTCTTCCATCTCAAGGTGTATGTGATGATCGGATTGCCCACGGAAACCCGGGACGACCTGGACGAGCTGATCGGACTGGTCCGGCGTCTGCGCGAACGGATTTTGCCGTTGGGGCGCAGGCGTGGCCGGGTGGTGGAGTTGACCCTGTCGATCAACTGCTTCGTGCCCAAGCCCTGGACCCCTTTTCAGTACTGCGCCTTCGGCGGTTTGTCCGCGGACGAGGCCGAAAGGGAGCACAGCGTGCGGCCCGCCCTGGAGCGGCTGAAGACAACCATCACCTATCTGCGCCGCCGGCTCGGGGAGATTGCCAACGTGCAGTGCAAGTTCGATTCGCCGGAACAGGCCCTGCAACAGGCGATTCTGGCCCGGGCCGACCGCCGTATCGCCCCGGCGCTGCTTGACATCGGCTGCGGTCGCCACAGTTTTAAGCAGGCCCTGCGGCGGCATCGGATCGATCCCTGGCAGTTTGCCATCCGGCCGCGCGGCCGGACCGAGCGGATGTGCTGGGAGGTGGTCGACCACGGCATCAGGCCCGCCTATCTCTGGGCCGAATACGAGCGGGCCCTGGCGGGACGAGCGACCCCGGCCTGTGAACCGGCGGTGTGCCGGAACTGCGGAGTGTGTCATGAACCGTCGTAGAGTGGCCGGGGCGAAACGGCCGAAATCCGGACCTGTCCGCCGCGTGTTGGCCGAGCTGCTCCGCCGGGCGATCCTGATCGGTGTGGCCCTCGTCGGCCTGTTCCGCAACCGGGACTGGCGCGGCTGGACCGGACGCCTGCGCCGGGCAGTTCCCCGGATACCCCATCCGCGGATTCCCGAATCCGTGCGCCGTCATCTGCCCTTTCGCAACGATCCGGACGCCCTGCTGCCGTTCGAACTGGTCAAGTTCTTCTCCTTCACCTCGCTGTTTCTGATTCTTCTGGCCTCCTTCATGCTGTCGTGGATGATCGCCGCCAACGCCAAAACCGTGCTGTTGGCCCGCAGCGAGGCCTATGCCCGCCTCTTTGCCGACAACGTCAACCGCCAGGTCTTTTTGCAGTTCGTCCTGCCCACCGTGGTCCGCTACGGGCGCATCGCCCTTTCCGAGCCCGAGCAGTACCAGCGGCTGGACCGGATCATCCACAACATCACCCAGGGCATGCGCATCGATTCGGTCACCATCTACGATCCCCTGGAAAACCGGATCGCCTATTCGACCGATGCGGAACTGATGGGCGAGCGCGACATGGGGGGGCTGGAGTACCAGAAGGCGGCCCTGGGCGAGGGTACGTCCGCCTTGATCAGCGGCGGCAACCTGCTCAGCCTGCTGCCGGGCACCACTGACGTGTACTGTTCCCTGAAGACCTATGTGCCCTTTCGCCAGGAAGGCCGCCTGGGCGAGCGCACCGGCGAGATTATCGGGGTCATCGAGGTCACCC
Source organism: Desulfobulbus sp. (assembly GCA_050952385.1). Lineage (GTDB taxonomy): Bacteria > Desulfobacterota > Desulfobulbia > Desulfobulbales > Desulfobulbaceae > Desulfobulbus. The sequence goes on from JBMNKV010000001.1 coordinate 1,966,835, forward strand.
AGGATCTGTCCGAGGATCTGGAGGCCACCATCCGTCTGCAAGGCCAGGTGATCGTGATGTCGTTGGTGGTGATGTCCATCCTCTTCACCGTCCTCAGCATGATCGTGGTACGCGCCAACCGGATCATGGCTGAACGGGCCGAAGAGCGGTTGCGCCTGGAGGAACAGCTCAACGAGGCCCAGCGTCTCGCCACCCTGGGCAAGATGGTGGCCGCGGTTTCCCATGAAATCAAAAACCCACTGGGCATTGTGCGCTCCACCGCTGAAATCCTCGGAAAACGGGTCAGCAAGACAGCCCCGGAAAACGAACGGCTGACCGACATCATTATCCAGGAAACCTCACGGCTGGACGGCATTGTCCGCGAATTTCTCGATTTCGCCCGGCCCAAGGAGGTGCGCCTGGTCATGGCCGATCTCCACGAGCTCATCGGGCGGCTCGCGCGCTTCATGGAACCGGAGCTGGTCCAGAAGGGGGTGCGGTTCGAAACCCGGCTCGACCCGGAGTTGCCGAATTTTTTCTTTGATGCCGAACAGATTTACCAGGTGCTGTTCAACATGGTCTACAATGCCATTCAGGCCATGCCCGAGGGCGGGGATGTCCGGGTGAGCACCTTCTGGGAGGAAGAGACGGACACGGTCGTGGTCGAGATTGCCGATACCGGGGTGGGGATTCTCCCGGAAAAGATCGATCAGGTGTTCAGCCCCTTCTATACCGATAAAAACCGGGGCACCGGCCTGGGGCTGGCCATTGCCAAGAGCATCATCGAAACACATCAGGGCCGCATCGGCGTGGTCAGCACGCCGGGGCAGGGCAGCGCCTTCCACTTTTCCCTGTCGGTTCGCCGGGACCTGGAGACAGGATGAGGGGAAGGGCGGCACATTCGCCCCTGCGATCTGTGGGGCATGGCGGACTCCTTCGGAATGGTGTTGGCGCTTCCAACTCGACCGGAATGTTGCTGTGTCCTTTTAACTTTTCATGCATCCACGGTGGTGCATGGCAATGAGAATCTACTGAGGTCCATTCCTATGCGTATATTTATCAGCTATAGCCACCAAGATAAGCCGACCGTCGATCTGATCGCCAATCGACTGATGCAAGCTGGGCATGAGGTGTGGATTGATTATCTCACGATAAGGCCGGGCGACAACATCGTCGAAAAGATTAACGAAGGAATCGGCTCGGCTGAAGCGATACTGATTGTTGTCAGCGCGAATGCTCTTCGATCTGAATGGGTGTCTCTGGAGTACTCCCATTTTGCCCTTAGTAAAGTATCTCAAGTTTCTGAGTTGTCCTAACTCCCCGTTGTTAGGTTTGTAATGCAGGCAACTCTCCTTCCAGATTTCAGCATATCAATGGCAAAACCCATGACTGCATCAACAATGGCAACGATTGCATTTTCGGCGATAATGCCTGCTGACCTGACCTTGTCCAATGCCAGGCTGAGTAGCCGCTCCATAGCCTCAGCGAGACTCAGATCCCGTTGTTCTTCGCTACAGGCGTAAAAGAGCGTGCCAAGAGTACGGGGATCATCATGACAGCGTTGCTCAAAAGCAAGGAAAACATAACGGCTCATGGTAACGGTGATATGGCCTATGATACCGTCAAAATCACGCAACTGTGTCTCCCTCTCCAGGTTGAGATAGTGCTTCAACATTTTGAAGAACACCTCAATGTCCCACCGTTTGCCGTAGATGCGGATGATCTCCTCGTCTGCAAGATCAATTTTGGTCGAGAGGATGGCCAACCACTTACGTTGGTGACGGTGGCGGACAAACACAATTTTGACCTTTTGTTCCTTTTTGGTTTCCACTACCACGCTGGCCAGAATCCTGGCCTTACCGCGCCGCTTCTTCAGCTTGGCGAAGAGTCGTCCCAGTCGCAGCCATTGTCCTTGATACCGGTAAAAGATATTTGGCATATCCTTGCCCATGCAGAGTACAGGCAGATGTTCGCCCAAGGTGGCGAGGAGGGAGGGAAAGGCAAACCAGCTGTCCATCAGGAGGTAGTCGGCTCGAATCCCCCGCGACAGCACCCGTTTCACCATGGATTCCAGATGCTCGGTGGATTTGTCCATGGCCTCCATTCTGCGTTTGTAGCCGCAGCAACGCTTATCCAGCTCTTTTCTGATGCCCTGCAACCGCTTGCTCGCCCTGGATGCGGAACAGAGGATGAAGTCAAGCGGCAGGAAGCTGACTCCATCCGACCAGCCCAAGGTCATGAGTTTGAATCCTTTCAGGCTTCGATTGGCGTTATGATCGTGTACCCAGGCGAGGAGTTCAACCACTTTGGATCGGGATCGGTCATAGGTGCTGTCATCGATGATCAACACCTTCTCACGCTGTTCGTCGGTCAGCACGTCCATGAACCGCACCACCACCGTCACCAGGCTCAACAAAAATTTCCGCCAGTTATACCGTGGATTTTTCAAGAACTCGTAAGCGGCATCCTTGCGGAATTGCAACCCGGGATTGTTGACGATTCCACGAGAAAAATTGACCCCGCAAAACGGCAAAGAAAAAATAGTCGCGAAGACTACCAGAGGTTTTGCCCCACGCACTTTACGGATGCCGCTGCCACTCAGCAGGGTGCCAACCTTGAAATCTTCCAGAAAGGAAGAAATCCGGTTCTGCAGTCGTTTTGCCTCTTGTTGCTCCTGGTAGTTTCGAGTATGGTCCATTTGAGCCTTTTCTTTTTGATATCATTAGGTATTTTCGTAAATCCAAATGTATCGGAAAGCAAAAGGCTTTTCACGTTAAAATGATAGTATTTCAAGAGGTTGGCTATCAAATCGCGCTTGCTAGTACCAACCCCGAAACTTGAGTAAAGTATCAAAGCGTGAACTGATTATTATCCCTGTTCTCATAGACGACAGTGCTGTCCCCAGTTATCTCTCGAACTACCTCTATATTGATCTTTCTCGAGACTTTGCGGGAGGGCTCGATAAGCTAGTTCGCTCACTTGAAATTGTTCAGTCCGAAGAGGCAGCGGCCCTACGTCGAAGTAGCGAGCAACGAGCGAATAGCCTTGCCAGACAAGTCGACGCCCTTGGCGACGCCCTAAAGTCTGGCCGGCTTACTTTGGTTTGTGGTGCAGGGGTGTCGAAGGGCGCCGGAATTCCTGTTTGGAATAAATTGTTGCTCCGGCTTCTAAAGCCAATGTGTGAACGTTTATCCGAAGATTACTCCCTCAATCTTGGGAGTAATGCCGCTGAAGAATTCAAGAATCGCCATGGCGCCTCGCCTCTCATCCTTGGCAAATACCTTAAGAACATTTTGGGGAAAGACTTCAGGGAGAAAGTCCGTGAAGCTCTCTACTCTGAGAATCCAACGACGTGTGATTTGATTGACGCCATCGTCGACTTATCGCGACCACAGCGTGACGGTAATAAGCCACTTGACTCGATAATCACGTTTAATTTTGATGATCTTATAGAAGAAAACCTTACAAAGGCCAAGATCTTCAACCGAGCAGTTTATACGGAACAAATTAAGTGCGACCCTAACGAGCTCCCGGTGTATCACGTGCATGGATACCTCCCCAAAACTGAAGAGATTCCGGATGAGCCCGATATTGTTTTCAGTGAAGATGCCTACCACAGTCAGTTTATCGATCCATTTAGTTGGTCAAATCTCATCCAGCTAAACAAGTTTATGCAAAACACCTGTCTGTTTGTCGGAGTGAGTCTCTCGGACCCCAACTTGAGGCGGTTGCTTGATATAGCTTGGCGGAAGAATCCAGACAAAACCCTGAGCCATTATATTCTCAAAAAGCGCCCTCGCTTTGGGACTGAAGACGATGTGCCAGATGATCTTGCGAGGCTTGCGATAATACTTGAAGAACAAGATGCCAATGAGCTTGGTATCAATGTTATATGGGTGGATGACTACAATGAAATACCGACGCTGCTGCGCTCTGTTCGATAGGACGTCTAAACCTACGTCCCCTAAGCTTGGACGTTAGGCGACCAGGGCCAATAGGCCAACTCACTGGGCGCGCTGATGGTGTACCCTGTTGTCGGCGGCATTCCCTGTCTGAGGATTGAAAACGGCATCATTGCCGGTCAATATGAAGAGTTCATGGGCCCTTTCTGATATTTTTCGGCGTTCTTCACCAGCGCGCGCGACGACCCGCCTGAAGCGGCAGGTCCTCCGGAGGCGGTCGGACCTGCCGGTTTCCCGCGGCGGACAGGGGCGGTCGTGAGGCAGCTCATCAGCGCCCTGCGGCGGCGCTTCCCCCGCATCATCCTGCTCCTAGCCCTGCTCTCCGCCTTTCCTCCGCTGGCCACCGACATGTACCTTGCCGCCCTGCCCCTGCTGCAACGCGAGTGGGGGGTGGGCCCGGTTGTCATCAACCTGACCCTGATAGCGTTTTTTCTCTCCTACTGCGCGTTTCTTCTGGTCTACGGCCCGCTGTCCGACCGTTTCGGCCGCCGTCCGCCGCTTTTATTCGGTTCGGGCCTGTTTGCGGCGGCCAGTCTGCTCTGCGCCCTGGCCTCGAACGTGGAAATCATGATTTTCGGTCGGATTCTGCAAGGCGCCGGGGCGGCCGCAGCCTCGTCCATCGTCTTTGCCGTGGCCAAGGATCGCTTTGCCGGCAACCAGCGGCAGCGGGTGCTGATCCAGATCGGGGTCATTGTCGCGTCCGCGCCGATGCTGGCGCCCATCATCGGCGGCTGGATCGTGACCCTGTGGACCTGGCGACTGGTTTTCCTCATCCAGGCCGTCCTTGGGCTGGCCGCCTGGTACGGGGTGCTGCGGATGCCGGAACCGCTGGTCAGGCGAAGCGCATCCGGAGCACGGCAGGTGGCGGCCGGTTATCTGCGGCTCTTTAGAAACCGTCGCTACACCGCCCTGATGCTGAGCTTCACCTGGACCTGCGCGCCGGTGTTCGCCTTCATTGCCGGGGCAGCGGACCTGTACATCACCCGCATGGGGTACAGCGCCGACCAGTTCGGCTACTTTTTCGGGTTCAACTCCCTGGCCTTTGTGGCCGCGCCGCTGACGTTTTCGTTTCTGGTGCGGCGGATCGCCACCTTCCGGCTGATTCCGCTCGCCCTGGTGGGCATGCTGGCAGCCTCCTGCCTGCTGCTCTGCACCTGGATGCCCACGCCCTGGCGGCTGACCTTACCCATGCTGGGGCTGACCTTCTGTCACTCCTTCATCCGTCCGGTGGGGAACAACCTGGTGCTGGAGCAGGTCGACCGGGACGCGGGCGCGGCCTCGTCGCTGATGGTCTTTTTCCATTTTTTGGTGGGCGCCTTGGGGATGTGGGCCTTTTCGTTTCCCTGGGACGACAAGATCACGGTACTGGGCAGGATCGGGCTACTGGCGGCCTCCTGCTCGCTGACAGGCTGGCTGCTGGTGCGTGGCAAGATTCGTCCCGTCGGAGGGTCCGGCGCGGGGAGTGTGCGGGAGGGAGGCGCGAGGGGCAGGCCCGCCTAGCTTGCGCCGATGAACATCTGCGAGGTGAGATCCCAGCAGGTGACGATGCCGTTGCGCCACTTGGTCAGCTGGACGTTGCCGTCCTGGGAGACGACGATCACCAGGACGTGGTGGAGGGTGTCGCACAGGTGGTACGCGGAACGATGCCGCGAGCCGTAGCCCTCGATTTTGGTTAAGGTAACGATCTTGCCTTCGATGTCGCTGGCAATGGCAACCTCGGTGAGCTTGTCGAGCGAGCCGACGATCATGCCGCCGAAACCCAGCACGCCCCGGCTGGTGGTGACCACAGCCCCGTCCACGCCCGCAAGGCTGGCGATGAACTCCGCCTGCTCGGACAGCGCCTCTTCCAGATTGTAGACCGCCGACTCGTGCCGAAGTTCGACATAGTCTTTCCAGGTGATGATCTTGTCCGGATCGTTGATGTCGCCCAAGGCGGTGGTCGCAAGCCGGATGGTGCGAACGATCAGATCCTGCTGGTGGCTGACGGCCTCGTCCTGGAGGAACTTGTACTTGAGCTGGATGTTGGGGGCATCTCCGCTGATCTCGGGCGGATTGTCGCCGGGGAAGAGGATGAAGGTGCCGCCGTGCCGGGACATCCTGGTCACGCTGATCACCCGTTTCAGGAGCTGAAACTGGAGGTTTTCGATGAACTCGTCCTGGATCCGGGCGACGGGGTAGAGCACACCGGCCCGGAACCGCTCATGGTCCTCAAGCAGCACGGCCCGGTCTTCGGCAAAGGCTTTTTCGATCCATTTGGACTGAAAGACATTGGCCGAGGCGTCCAGAATTCTGCCGCCCTTGATCGTGGCGAGGATCTTCATCCCCCGGCAGATGGTCAGCATGCCCGGACCGTTGACATGGATGACGAACGAGTCGGGAAGGGTGTTGGTTTTCTTGTGGCCGCCCCGTTCTTCCTGTAACCAGCGAATTCCCGAGTTGATCAGACCCCAGATCTGGAAGCCCCGATCGGGATGTTGTTCAATGGCGATCAGGGAGCGGTCGAAGTGCACCGCCGGTGAAAGACGGCGCAATTCGTACTCGTTGAACATCCTGGGACCGGTGAACAGCATCCGCAGGAAGCCCTTGGGCGGCCCCTGGTCGGGCGGAAAAAGCTCCGGATCGGCCAGAATGAGGCGCAGGGTGACCGGGCGGTCCTCCTCGCGCATCATGCTGACCTGGTAGCAGGTGGAGATCAGGTGTTCAAGATCGGCCTTGTCGGGGAGGGTGGCCGTGGTCGGCGCGCTACCCCGGTTCGGGTCCGTCTTGCTGCCGGAAGACGAGTCCCACCGTTCCAGGATATATTCGACGAGGGTGATGGGATAGACGTGCATGGCATTTCGGCAGGGAAAAGGTTGAATGCATCAGTATACCGCAGGTTGCCTCCGGAGGGAACCCCGATCTGGGAAAGAATCGTCTGCCGGAGCGGGTTTGCCCCGCAGGGAAAAAGATTGTACTCGGTGGGGATTTGCAGTAGTAAACGAGGTTTGCAGGAGGGCGCGGGCCGCTCTGGTCGCGCTCTGAGTGTTTCAGTGTAGCACAGGATGGTTTCATGGAAGAAGGTGGAAGCGCAAGGTTGGCGGAGGTAGGCCTCCCCAAAACAGAAATCCCGCCGCAGCCGGCGGAACCCATCCGGGCGGCCGGGGAGCGGGAGGCGCTGAAGGCGCGGGTCCGAACCCTGCTGCGAGAGCGGAACGCCGTGCTGGTGGCCCATTACTATACCGATGATGACCTGCAGGAGCTGGCCGCGGAAACCGGCGGCTGCGTTGCCGACTCGCTGGAGATGGCCCGTTTCGGCATGACCCATCCCGCCCAAACCCTGGTTGTGGCCGGGGTGCGGTTCATGGGCGAGACCTCGAAGATCCTCAATAACGAGAAGCAGGTGCTCATGCCCGATCTGTCGGCGACCTGTTCGCTTGACGAGGACTGTCCTGCCGGGCTTTTTGCCGAGTATTGCGACCGCCATCCGGATCGTACCGTGGTGGTCTATGCCAATACCAGCGCCGAGGTCAAGGCGCGGGCCGACTGGGTGGTTACCTCGGGCATCGCCCTGCAGGTGATCCGTCATCTGGCGGAGCGGAGCGAGAAGATCCTGTGGGCCCCGGACCAGCACCTGGGGCGCTACGTGCAGGCGCAGACCGGAGCGGACGTCCTGCTTTGGCCCGGCTCCTGCGTGGTCCACGAGGCGTTTGCGGCCGAAGAGCTCAAGCGGATGCGGGAGGCACACCCGCAGGCGGCGGTACTGGTGCATCCCGAGTCGCCGCAGGCGGTGGTGGAGCTGGCCGATGCGGTCGGTTCGACCACGGCCCTGATTCAGGCGGTGCGCGACCTCGACAATCCCGAATTCATCGTTGCCACCGATGCGGGCATTTTTGCCGAGATGCGTCGGCTCGCCCCGGACAAGAGGCTTCTGGCCGCGCCGGTGGCCGACGCCCGTTTGACCCGGGAGCACCGGGCCCGCTGTCCCTGGATGGGCCTGAATACCCTGGAAAAGTTGATCCACGTGCTGGAAACGGGTGAGGGCGCGATCGAGGTGGATGCGGAGCTGGCGGGCCGAGCCCGGAAACCGATCCAGCGGATGCTTGATTTTGCCGCCACCTTATAAGGGAGAGGATTGAGAGAGAGCTGAGAGCGAAGCGGGACCGGCATGAGCCGGCATGCATTGGAAGGGGCGGGAGCGCAGGGCGCTTCCGCCCCTTTTTTGTGGGGAGATGTGTGCGGGCAGGCTCAGCAGCCGGTCGACTCGCGACTCGGGACGAAGCGGCCCGTTGCCAGGTCCACGCCCTGGAGCAGGATATCGGGCCGGTGGTAGAGGCTGCTGATCATCCCGCTCTGTTGCCGGTTGATCAGCAGTCGGAGCCGCACCCCCGGCAGGGTCAGCATCTCGTAGTCGGTGTCGGCATCGCCCGCGACCAGAAAGGGGGTGGTGCGGATGTGTTGGTGGATGACCTCGACCTTGCCGGCGCGGAAGGTGGTCGGGTAGGCAACAGGTGCCTCGGTGGTCAGGTGCTTGCCGTCCAGCCGGACCCGGATACCGAAGATGCGCTCGTGTTCCACCGGAAAGTCGAGCCGCCGCACCGCGCCGGTCACCAGCCATTCGGTGCTGGCGGAGATGACGAAGCAGGCCACCCCGTGCGCGGCCAGCCGCTGCATCAGGGTGCGCATTTCCGGGTACGGATGCAGACCGCGGGGATACTGCACCGCAATCGGTCCGATGGGAGGAGGAGCGTCGACGGTGAGCTGGATCGGGGTCAAGGGCCCCTGTTTGGCTGCATCGATAACCTCAACAGCCAGATGTTCGACTTCGCTGGTGGTGAATCCGGCCAGCAGCTTGGCCATGAACGGCAGGACATACTCGGGCCCAAGCTCGGGAGCTTGCCGGGCCTGCTGCACGAACCAGAGCAGCAGGGTGGAAAAGAGCCGGTGGGCCGGAAGGTCGAGGACCTCGTCCGGGCGATCGGCGGCGATGGCGGGCCAGAGACGGCGGTAACTGTCGATGAGAGGCGCATGGACAGCGGCAGCCGGGATGCCCGTTGGCAGGCGTTCATCATCCCGGGGGAGCAGGGCTGCCAGCTGGTCCGGCGTGATCCGGTAGCGCAGCCGCAGCAGCTGGTAGAGGAAGGTCGCCTGACCGATATCGTGAAAGATGCAGGTGTTGTCGAAATCGAAAACCGCCGCGGGCTGCGGCTTGACGCCTGATGGGTCTGGTGGAGCCAGGGCCTGCAGCTGCTCGTCGATGCGGGCCCAATTGTGCGGGTACCAGTTGCCCGGTTCGTCCCGGTCGATATCTGCTGGTGGCTGGGAACTGGTTTCTGGGGGTGTCATGCGTGCGCGGCGGAAGAGATCAGAATACGGTACGGTCGGCCTGCCCCGATATTCGGCGATGTTTGTTTTGGGCCATTTGGGCCAACCCCGCCGATGTATAGCCGAAAGCCGGGAATATTGCATGAAGTATCTGGCCGGGCCGCTGCTGCGTCCCCTTTTTCCCGCTGCTGTGCCTCCCTGCGGCCCGGCTCAGCTGCGCCGCTTCCGGGGTCGCGACCGCTTGGATCGCTTAGGCGTTGCCTCGTGTGGTGTGCGTCCAGCGGGCCGGTCGGCTGCGACCAGCACCTGGCGCTGGCGTTCGCGTTCGGCAGTACTCTGCTCGACAAAGCAGGGGGCGCCGGTGAAGGGGTCGGTCCCGGTCCGGTACATCAGGGTCGACCAGGTGCAGGGCGTGGGCGTGAAAAGCTGCACCTGGCGGGGAATGAGCCGCAGTTCCTTCCGGCAGAAGGCGAGCAGGGCGTGCATGTCGTCCAGGTTGCAGCCGGGATGGGCCGCGATCAGGTAATAGGTGAGAAAGAGCCGCTCTCCCTCCTCCTTGCCCAACCGGTTGAACAGACGGCGAAATTCGATGAGCGCATCAGCACCGGGTTTGCCCATGGCCCGGAGCACATGGTCGACCGCATGTTCCGGGGCCAGCTTGAGCTGCCCTGAAACATGGTGCCGGATCAGCTCGCGGAGATAGTCCTGCCCCCGGCGTTGGTCAGCCAGGATCAGGTCGTGGCGCAGGCCCGAGGCCACCACCACCTTGCGGACCCCCTCGATACCGCGCAGGCGGCGCAGCAACCCGATCAGGGGGCCGTGATCCAGAGGCAGTTCGGGGCAGATGGTCGGAAACAGGCAGCTTTTGTTCCGGCAGGCACCCCGTGTCTGTTTTTTGGCGCAATCCATGCCGTACATGTTGGCGGTGGGGCCGCCCACATCGGCGATGATGCCCTTAAACGCCGGATGCTGAGTCAGTTGCCGGGCCTCGCGCACCAGCGAGTCGGGGCTGCGTTGCTGTATGGCCCGTCCCTGGTGCATGGCAATGGCGCAGAACCGGCACTCGCCGTAACAGCCCCGGTGGGTGGTCAGGGCGAAGCGGATGGTCTCCAGGGCGCGCACCTCGCCGCGTTGGCGGTCCAGCGGGTGCAGCTCCCGTTCGTAGGGCAGTTCGTGCACCGCGTCGAGTTCGTCGCTGGTCAGGGCGGGCTGGGGCGGATTGTGGATCAGAAAGCGGGTGTCCTGCTGTTGGGCCAGGGGCCGGGCAGTGACCGGGTCGTTGTTGTCGTAAAAGATGCGGAACATGTCGGTGAAGGCGCGCTGGTCTTCGGCCACGGTCTGGAAGGAGGGCAGGACGAGCGCCTCCTCCGGCGGTTGTGCGGCAATGTGGCAGAGTCCGCGAATCCCGGTTGTTGGTGCGCCCGCAGCCAGGGCCCGGGCCAGCTCGACGATGCTGCGCTCAGCCATGCCGTAGAGCAGGTAGTCGGCTTTGGCGTCGAACAGGATCGAGCGCCGGATTCGGTCTTCCCAGGCGTCGTAATGGGCGATGCGGCGCAGGCTCGCCTCGATGCCGCCCAGAACCAGGGGCGCGGCTGTGCGCCGCCACCCGCGGATCAGGTTGGCGTAGACGATCACCGCCCGATCGGGTCGCCGGGTGTTGCGGCCGCCGGGAGTGTAGTCGTCGCTCTTGCGGCGTTTGCCCGAGGCGGTGCGGTTGGCGACCATGGAGTCGATCGCACCACTGGTGATGCCCCAGAAGAGCACCGGTTCGCCGAGCCGGAGAATGTCCCGGCCGTCGCTCAGGTCGGGCTGGGCGATCACGCCGACCCGGAACCCCTGTTGGTGCAGGATGCGACCGATCACCGCCACGCCCATGAAGGGTGAGTCGATATAGGCGTCGCCGGTCACCAGAATAACGTCCAGCTCCGCCCATCCCAGGCGGCGCATTTCCTCACGGGTGCAGGGGAGAAACACGGGAACACGCCTCGGCAGCGTACTGAGCGGCATGATGAGCGGCATGATGAGCGGCGGAGCGGCCCGCCAGCCAGCCGGTGGAGAAGGCGGCCTGGAGGTTGTAGCCGCCGGTATCGGCCTGGATATCGAGGATCTCGCCTGCGAAATACAGGCCGGCGCAGCAGCGGGAGGCCATGGTGCGCGGATCGACCTCGCGGGTATCGACCCCGCCCGCGGTGACGATGGCCTCGGCCAGCGGTCTGTGACCGGTGATGGCGAGCCGACAGTTTTTCAGCCAATGGCGCAGCCGTTTTCGTTCCGCAGCTCGGATCCCGCCTGCGGGGCGGTCGGCGGCAAGGGCGGTTTGGTCCAGGGCAAAGGCGATCATTTCCCGGGGCAACAGGCCGCGCAGCATGGTGGCGAGCGGTTCCTGGTGGCGCTGTTGCAGGTCGCGGATCAGGCGCGCGTCCAGCTTGTGTTCATCCAGGGCGGGCTTGAGGTCGAGCAGCAGGACAACCTCGCTTCCCTGGGCCATCGCATCCACCGCCTGACCGCTGAGGGTGAGGATCACCGGACCGGCCACCCCGGTTTCGGTGAAGGCCAGCTCGCCGAAGAGTTCGTTTTTTTTCTTGCCGTCGATGAAGAGACGAACCAGCACGTTGCGCAGCTGGAGCCCGGCCATGGGTGCGCTCAGGCCGTCGGCAAGCTCCAGCCCGACCAGGGCGGGCCGGATGGGCACGATTCCATGCCCGGCGGAGCGGGCCAGGGCATAGCCGTCTCCGGTCGAGCCGGTCCGCGGGTAGGAGGCCCCGCCCGTGGCCAGGACCAGGGCGTCGCAGGCGATTGTTTCCGTTTTGCTGACCACGCCGGTGATCCTGCCGTCCTGGAGACAAAGGCCCTGCACCGGACATTTCGTGTCGATGCGCACGCCCAGTCTGCGCAGCCAGTCCCGCAAGAGCCGGGTCACCTCCGGAGCCCTGCCCGCTGCCGGAAAGACGCGGCCCCCCCGCTCGGTGACCACCTCAAGCCCCAGCCCACTAAAAAAGTCGAGTAGTTCCGGGGCGAAAAAATGATGCAGGGCCTGGCGCAGGAAGGGGCCGTTTGCGCCGAAGCGGGCGAGGAACTCCGGCAGCGGCGCGATATTGGTGAGGTTGCAGCGGCCCTTGCCGGTGATGGAGAGTTTGCGCCCCGGCAGGTCCATTTTTTCGAGCACCCGAACCTGCGCCCCGGCAAGGGCGGCCTGTCCGGCGGCCATCATTCCAGCCGGACCGCCGCCGACAATCAGGACGCGCGGCGCGCCGGTCGCGGCATTGTTGGCAATGGGTTGGGGCATGGCGATTCCGATGAAAATCGATAGAAAATGGCCCGGTTCAAAAAGCTGGAGTCAGGCACCGGCCTGTACACGTACTTTTGCACGCCGCGTTCGCCGCGGCAGCGTGGTACGAACGAGAACGGCAAGGGCCTGCTGCGACACCTTTTCCAAGGGGGATCAGCTTGCACAGGTTCACGGGAGAGATGTCCTTGCAAGCAGCAAAGCGGCAAAACGGCTGAATAACCGGCTTCGTACATGTTGAGACGACCAGACTCCGGCTGAAGTTTTGAACCATGCCCTGCGTGGTGCACGTGAAAGTTGCATGCACCGGTTGATCAATCAGCCACAGGAGTCTCTTTGGGCAAGGCAGGCTTGGTAGTTTGTCCTGATCGTCTGCGTGGTCGGATGCTCCTTGCCTAGCAGCTTTTCACATGTTGTCAGCGCCTTTTTACAAAACGGCAGGGCTTTTTCATATTTGCCCATGGATTCATACAAAAGAGCCAGGTTGTTGTAACTGGCGGCGGTATCAGGATGCTCCAGCCCCAGCGTCTTTTCCCGTATTGCCAAGGCCTTCTCGTAGAGCAGCAGGGCTTTTTCGTATTCGCCCATGGATTTATACAAAGCAGCCAGGTTGTTGTAACTGGTAGCGGTAGATGGATGCTCCATCCCCAGCGTCTTTTCCTTTATTGCCAAGGCCTTCTCAGAGAGCGGCAGGGCTTCTTTGTATTCGCCCATGGAGTAATACAAAGCAGCCAGGTTGTTGTAACTGGTGGCGGTAGATGGATGCTCCAGCCCCAGCGCCTTTTCACATATTGCCAAGGCGTTCTCGTAGAGCGGCAGGGCTTTTTTGTATTGGCCCATGGATTCATACAAACCAGCCAGGTTGTTGTAAATGGTAGCGGTATCAGGATGCTCCGGGCCCAGTGCCTTTTCGAATATTGCCAGGGCCTTCTCAGAGAGCGGCAGGGCTTCTTTGTATTCGCCCATGGATTCATACAAAAGAGCCAGATTGTTGTAGCCGGTGGCGGTATCAGGATCTTGATTGCCCGCCTGTTCCTCCAACATGTCGACCATCTGCAGACATGAGGAGAAGAGCACCTGGTACTGACCCATTGAGAGGATTTTTTTAAATACCTGCCAATACCAGGAATCAAGCTCTGCCAAGGAATCGCACACCGAGCGTTTGTACAAAAATGCCTCATCCAGGGAAACCGCGAGATCATCCGGAATCTGCTTGCTATCACAACCGGCCAACTTCTGGTCGTACCACGCAAATAACCAGAGCTGCACCTTTCGTCGGCTTTCTTCACTCTGCCTGAAGCGCAGGTTATCCCGCATCAGGCCATGGATGTAGCACCTGCCTCCCTCCTCGGTAATAAAAGAAAACCTGGCAAGGAGCGGTACATCACCGGCAGGATAACCGGTGGCAAACTCTGTAACCATGGCCGCAAAAAGTTCTTCGGTAAAAAAAGTTGCGCAGGCCAAGACGCGTAACGTTGCGCTTTCTGCCTGGCTCAAATAACGGTGGAACCGTTCAAAGATAGCCTCTTGACCAACTCCTTCAAAATCTTGCACATCTGGAACAGCCCCTGTTTCCAGGATGCATTCAAAGGTATCCACACAGAGATCAAGAAAAAACGGCACGCCTTTGCAGCCGCTCAGCATCACATCTTGTAAGGCAGCATCGTTTATGCCGCAGCTTTGGAGAAAAGAACGCCCGTCCGGCTCGCTGAGGTCCCCGATCAGGTATTGCTCCAGGTCATCCGACCAGGACAGGTCATCATCAACCCACCGCAGGCTTTCCCTGCCGCAAAGGACAAAGAGCACCCTTGGGCAGTGCGGAATCAGTTGATCACGTACCCAGGCATCCTGACTGAGCAAGACTGCCTCCCTATGGTCACCCTCCCAAAGGGCTTCATAGGTGTCCAAAAAAATAACCAGCTTTTTCTTGGGATGTTTTTCCCGGTAACGTTCCAGGTCATAACCAAGGTAACGGCCCAGTTCTGCTTCGATCTGCGCCGCCGTCTTGGATTGCAGGTTTTGCAGCTCTTGGATAATGGGCCGGCCCCATTGGTAAGCTTGCACGATACGATAGACGCGGCCCAGCAGGTCAAGGGCAACGCGGCCAATATTGCCTGTGAACCCGACAGCTTCCGCCACCACGGTATCACCCAGGCCGCCCATTGCTCCAGCCGTGTCGGCAAGCGCGGAAAGTTGTCCGCCTTTATCAAGAAAAGGCAGGGTATGTTCCCTGACCTCAAGAAAAGGTTCAGCCTTGCTGAGGTAGATGGTATAGGCAGTGTAAAAAAGTGGGCAGGGAACGCGGAACTTCTGATAGAACCGGTCGGCAAGCGTGCGGTAGGCCTTGTGCGGTTGTCGAACAGCGGCATCCTTAAAATCGAGAGCACTATACACCGCATCGTTGTCCGCAGCCAAGTGCGTTGCCCTCAGATGCTCTTGCAATCGAGATTTACCAATACCCGCCACACCGTAATACATGAGGATGTGGTATTCTGATGCTCTTGTCGCGAGTCCCTGCAGGGCCCGAACAAAAATTTCCTGCGGCTCCTCACGATCGGCAAAGAGTCTTGGCGGCTTGGGTTGATCCGGGGCGCCTAGCGGTCTCCTTTTTGCACGCGCCATCGCAAAGGCTCCTTGTTTGGTTATGACCTGGATTGACGTTGTCGACAGGTCGGCCCACTCGGGCAAGGACCGTGCCTTCAGGCCTTTCGGTTCACACTGTATCCTTCAATTTTTCAGCAATCCACACCTTCACCAAGGCCTGCCGGGTAATGCCAAGGCGCTTGGCTTGCCTGTCCAGCCCCTCAACAACCCAGGAAGGAAAGTCAATGTTGACGCGCCTGCTTTCCTGGTTCACACGCCGAGCCTTGGAAAAATCCAGATGTGCGGTGAGGTCTTCGCCTGCTTCAAACTTGGCATCAAAATCCTGTGCTTTCATAGTATGCCACCTCCTTATCCCTCGAACGGCGCACGGATATAATGCGTACTACATCATCACGGTACGTAATGACCGCCGACCAATGCTTTGAGCCTATTTTGCCAATAACAAGACAGCGGTTTTCATCCTCTACGGTCTTGGCCGGAATCTCCAGTAAATCCCGGTCATCCCAGAGCGCCTGAGCTTCGACAAAGTTGATTCCGTGCTTGTCTTTATTGCTTGCGCTCTTGTTGGCGTCAAATTCAAATTTCATAGCAATAAGGTATAATTTTTATACTATTTCGCAACATAAAAGATGGAGAATCTGGGCTAAGAAATCTTACTGCGATGTACTTTTCTGGGGATTGCCAAGGAAAGCAAGTGCTCATCAATGGTTTTAACGAGCTGATTGAGGGTTGTTGTAGCTTTCAGGGCATGCTGTTCCTTGGCGTTTGTGCACTGCGGCAAGGCTGAGGCAAGGACGCTACCGGATGGCTGCGGTCCCTCCGACGTTTCAGTGGCTGCCTGCTGACCGCACCCGCAGGACCCACAGCACGCTTCCAAGGACGATCATCAGCAGGCACAGCAGTTGGCCCATGGAAAGGCCTGCTGCGATCAGCCCGAGCTGCGCGTCGGGTTCACGGAAAAACTCGATGCAGAAACGGGCGGCCCCGTACAGGATGAAAAACAGGGCCAGCATGGACCCATGGGGCCAGGCGCGGTGTTCGGCCCGCCAAGGCCGGGCCTTCAGACTCCACAGGATCACGAACAGAATCAGCCCTTCCGCTACAGCCTCATAGAGTTGGGAGGGATGACGCGGCAGCGGGCCGCCGTCGGGGAAGACCATGCCCCAGGGCACAGTGGTGATGCGGCCGTACAGCTCGCCGTTGATGAAGTTGCCCAGTCGGCCGAAAAAAAGGCCGATAGGCACGGTGACGATGTAGAGGTCGGCGGCGCGCCAGAAGTCGAGACCGGTTCGGCGGCAGTAGAGCCACCCGGCGAGCAGCGCCCCCAGGCAGCCGCCGTGAAAAGACATGCCGCCGCTCCAGATGGCAAGAATCAGCTGCGGGTTTTCCAGATAGAAGGCGGGGTTGTACAGCACCACGTAGCCCAGCCGCCCGCCCAGAATCACCCCGAGCACCAGCGCCAGGTTGAGGTTGTCGACAGCCTGGAGCATGGCGTCCCAGCCGAATTGCCGCGCCTGGCGGCAGACCAGCAGGTAGGCGGCCACGAAACCGATGACATACATCAGCCCGTACCAGCGGATGTGCAGGGGGCCGAGGGAGAAGATGACCGGGGAAATGGCGGGAAATTCGAGCATGGCGATCCTTTACAGTCTGCCGAGTCGTTTGAGCTGGACTTGCAGCACGGAAACAGCGGCCGGGGTGACGCCCGAGATCCGGGATGCCTGGCCCAGCGACTGCGGCCGGATTCGGGTCAGTTTTTCCACCACCTCGTTGGACAGGCCCGGCATGCCCCGGTACTCGAGTTCCGGCGGCAGCTCGATCTGTTCCAGTTTTTTGAAGCGGGCGATCTGTTCTTCCTGGCGGCTGATGTAGCCCTCGTACTTGATCCGGAGTTCGATTTCGTCGCGCAGCTCCGGAGCGCCCTCGGGCAGGTCGGGCGGTCCGCCCAGCTCGCCGAGGCCCTCGCGGAGCAGGGACAGGGTGATTTCCGGCCGCCGCAACAGGTCGGCCAGGGTCACGGCCTGACTGATCCGGGCCGACTGGTGGCGCTCCAGAAAGGCGTTGGCCTGTTCCGTGGGCTTGATCCGGGTCGTGCGCAGCAGGTGCAGGGTGTCTTCGATGCAGGTTCGTTTGCGCTCAAAGGCCTGCCAGGTCGGCTCATCGACCAGACCAAGACGGCGACCGATCTCGCGCAGTCGCATGTCCGCGTTGTCTTCGCGCAGCATCAGGCGATATTCGGCCCGCGAGGTGAACAGCCGGTAGGGCTCTTTGGTGCCCAGGGTGACGAGGTCGTCGATCAGGACGCCCAGATAGGCCTGGGAGCGGTCCAGCACCACGGGGTCCTCGCCGCGCAGGGCCAGCACCGCGTTGGCGGCCGCGATCAGCCCCTGGCCGGCAGCCTCTTCGTAGCCGGAGGTGCCGTTGATTTGCCCTGCGAGATAGAGACCGGCGATCTTTTTGGTCTCCAGCGAAGGCTTGAGTTCCCGCGGGTCGACAAAATCGTACTCGATGGCGTATCCCGGCCGGATGATCCGCGCCCGCTCCAGACCGGGGATGGAGTTGACGATGGCGACCTGGGCGGCCAGGGGCAGACTGGTGGAGATGCCGTTGGGATAGACCTCGACCGTATCCAGGCCCTCGGGTTCAAGAAAGATCTGGTGCCGTATTTTTTCGGGGAAGCGCATGATCTTGTCTTCAACCGAAGGGCAGTAGCGCGCGCCGATTCCCTCGATGACGCCGGTGTACATGGGCGACTGGTCGATGTACTGGCGGATGATGTCGTGGGTGCGCTCGTTGGTGTGGGTGATGTGGCAGGCCACCTGGGGCTGGGGCGGCGGGCCCTTCGAGGAAAAGGAAAACAGGGCGGGCTGCGGATCGGAGTATTGGGCCGCGAGTTGGCTGTAGTCGATGGTGGTGCCGTCCAGGCGGGGCGTGGTGCCGGTTTTCATGCGGCCGACCGTGAAGCCGGTTTCGTCGAACCACTGGGCCAGCCGGGTCGAGGGCGCATCGCCGAACCGTCCTGCGGGGAAATTTTTGAGGCCGACATGCACCAGACCGCGGAGGAAGGTGCCGGTGGCCACCACCACGGCGCGGGCATTGAAAATTTCGTCCAGCGAGGTACGCACGCCGGTGACCTGCCCGTCCCGGGTCAGGATTTCATCGATCATGGCCTGGCGGATGACAAGGCCGGGTTGATGTTCCAGAACCTGTTTCATCCGCAGGCGGTAGAGCAGGCGGTCGGCCTGGGCCCTGGAGGAACGGACCGCCGGTCCCTTGCTGGTGTTCAGGCGACGGAACTGGATGCCGGTGGCGTCGATGTTTTTGGCCATTTCCCCGCCCAGCGCGTCGATCTCCTTGACCAGGTGGCCCTTGGCCAGACCGCCGATGGCCGGATTGCAGGACAGCGCAGCGATGGTATCGACGTTGATCACGAAGAGCACGGTACGGCAGCCCATGCGGGCCGCGGCCAGCGCGGCTTCGCAACCGGCGTGGCCCGCGCCGATGACGGCAATGTCGAAATCGTCGGTCATGGTGTGTCTGTCCGGCAGGGTTGGCAACGTGCAGCGGACGACCGGTTGGGCGTCCGTACGGGAGACGCACTATACGACGGCGTCGCGGATTTGCAAGCCCTGCCATGGGCTGAACGCGGTTCATTCGGGATATGGCCCACGCTCCGGGAAATAATTTGACAGAATCGGCCTGCTATGATTAAAATGCCTCGTTTTATAGTTTGATTTTACTCTGATTTCACAGAGCTGGATTTTGGCGCTGTTTTCGGCCCGTTCCCGCGGACGGCCGTCGGAATGACCGTTTTCCGGGCAGGGAGCCTCCCGGGACCGTGCGCCTCCAGCCTCTTTTTTATTGTTTCGCGGTTTTTCGCATCAAAGGAAGAATCACATGAGCAAAAGAACCTTTCAGCCCAGCAACACCAAACGTGCCCGTACCCATGGCTTTCGTGCTCGCATGCGCACCCACTCCGGTCGCGAGGTGATCCGGCGGCGGCGGGCCAAGGGCCGGAAACGTCTGGCTGCCTGATTTGTTTGCACCGGTTCCATTTTCCCAAAACGCACCGTCTGGTTGCCGGCGGGGATTTCCAGAGGGTGTACCGGGCTGGGCGGCGTTTGCACGGCAACGGATTTACGCTGATCATCCTGCCCAATACCCTGCCCTGGAACCGGCTGGGGATCAGTGTGCAGCGCAAAACCGGTTCCGCGGTTCGGCGGAACCGAATCAAGCGGTTGATTCGGGAGACCTTCCGGCTCAACCGCGAGTTGTTTCCGGCGGCCAGCGACATCGTGGTCACGGTGCGGCCCGGCTTTGCCCTCGACAGCCTGGCCGAAGTGCGGACGGCAATGGCGCGCCTGCTGGAGCCAATGAGAACGGACGGACGCCGTGACGCAGGATGAGCGCCGTCTGAACAGATCTTGCCCGCTACGACGTCTGCCTGACTGGCGCGCCTGGCCCTCCGCCTGCCTCATCGCCCTGTTTCGGGGGTATCGGCTGCTCATTTCCCCCTTGTTTCCCCCATCTTGCCGTTTTGTGCCCACCTGTTCCCAGTATGCCATTGAGGCCGTGCGCAAGTACGGGGCCCTGCGCGGGGGACTGATGGCCCTCTGGCGGATTGCGCGCTGTCACCCCTTTTCACCGGGTGGGTATGATCCCGTCAAATGAACCGAGTCGGGCCTTGCCCGTTTTTCGTCAACAGCTCTGCCGCGTCAGAGCATGCCCAAGGTAGACCCCATGAATTCTTTCAGGACGCTTCTGGCCATTGTCCTCTCCTTTTTGGTACTGCTCATCTATCAGTATTATTTCGTTGTCATTCCTCCACCCCCGCCGGAACAGACCGCCCAGCCGGCCGATACCCCCGCGGAGACGGTCGCGCCTCCTCCCGCCGCTGCCCCGGCTTCCGCTTCCGCGCCCAGTGTGGTCGCCGTCGATTCGACGGCCCGGAAGATCACGGTCGACACGCCTCTGTATACGGTGATTTTCAACGAGCAGGGCGGCGGCATCCAGGATTTTGTCCTGAAACGGTACCGAAATACGCTTGCTCTTGATTCCGGGCCCATGCGCCTGGTCAACGGCGGCAATCCCTCCATGTTGGCCGCGCAGTTCGCCCTGGATAACGGCAGCGGACAGGATCTGCCCCTGTTTCATGCAGAGCGCACCGCGGTCGAGTTGAAGGAGGGCGAGCAGACCGCGACCCTGAACATGGTCGCCACCCTGGCGGAGGGGCTGCGCATCATCCGGACCCTGACCTTCCATGCCGACAGCTATCTGATCGACATGCAGTACACGGTGGCAAACGATTCGGATGCGGCCCGGCAGGTTTCGCCGGCCCTGGTCATGGTGGGCGAGCCGTTCGTTCACACCAGCCAGAGCAGCAAGTATCTGTTTTCCGGTCCGGCATCCTATGTCAACGGCGATCTGGTCGAGGTCAAGAGCAAGAAGTTGCAGGCCGGCCCGGTGGTGCAGCAGGGGCGGATCAGCTGGACCGGCTATGTCGACAACTATTTCATGACCTCGGTGGCCCTGGCCCCGGATCAGAATCATACCGTGACCCTGTACGGCATGGACGACCGGGTACGCGCCGTGGTTTCCGAAGGGCTCCGGACGCTTGGCCCGGGTGCGAGCAGCACCTTTGCCTATGCGCTGTATCTGGGGCCCAAAAAACTCCAGGTTCTGGAGGGGGCGGGGTACGACCTGGCCAAATCGGTCGATTTCGGCTGGTTCGACATCCTTGCCAAGCCCATGCTCTGGCTGCTGAACTTTTTCTATAGTTTCATCGGCAATTACGGTGTGGCGATCATCCTGCTGACGATTCTGATCAAGCTGGCGCTCTGGCCCGTGACCCAGAAGGGCTTGAGTTCCATGAAGAACTTGCAGAAGCTGCAGCCGAAGATCGCCAAGTTGCGGGAGAAATACAAGGATGATCCCGCAACCATGAATCAGGAGATGATGGCGCTCTACAAGGTCTACAAGGTCAATCCGATGGGCGGCTGCCTGCCGCTGCTGATCCAGATCCCCTTCTTCTTTGCCCTGTATCGGGTGCTGATGGCGGCCATCGAGCTGCGGCATGCGCCGTTCGCGCTCTGGATCAACGACCTTTCCGCGCCGGACCGGTTGTGGATCGGTTTCGATATTCCCTATCTGCACGGTCTGCCGGTGCTGACCCTGCTCATGGGGGTCACCATGTATTTTCAGCAGAAGATGACCCCGACCGTCGGGGATCCGATGCAGGCGCGGATGATGCAATTCTTGCCGCTGCTCTTCATCGTCATGTTCATTAACTTTGCCTCCGGTCTGGTCCTGTACTGGTTCGTGAACAACCTGCTCTCCATTTTGCAGCAGTACCTGATCAACAAAAAACACGCCCGGACCTGATTCGAGGCTGTCGAAGACTCCATTATGGAAACAGGAAAAGATTTTTACGGTAAGGAGATCTCTGAACTGATTGAACAGGCCTGCCGGGAACTGGAGGCATCCAGGGAAGAGCTGGATATCGAGGTGTTGGCCACGGGCTCTGCCGGTATTTTTGGCTTGTGCAAAAAAAAGGCGCATATCCGGGTGACCCGCAAGGCGCCCGAGGCTGCTGATACCCCGGCTGCCGATGCCCCGATTGCTGTCCGGGAAACCGGGCCGGAAAAGAGCGCTGCCGCCCCAGGTCGAAAAAAACAGACTGCCGCCGGAACGGATCCGGTTGCGACCCGGCCGGAACCTGTCAAGAGCCAGCCCGCCGCTGGAGCGGATTCGGTTGCCGCTCGTCCGGAACCCGCCAGGAACCGCCCTGTTCCCGCTCCCCCGGCTGCCGAAGATGAGACCGGGAGCGCCGCGGAGGAGGAAGCCGCGGTCGAGCCGCCCTCTGCCGAAAGTCTCCAGGCCATCCGGGAGACTCTGCTCCAGCTACTGGCGCTCATGAACGCGCCCTCCGAGGTGGAGGTGCGTTTTGCCGACAATACGGTGCAGTGTCTGATCTCCGGCCCCCACGAGGAGCGACTGGTTGGCGTGGAGGGCCGCAGCCTGGACAGTCTGCAATATCTGCTGCGCAAGATGGTGCACGCGCACCTGCCGGAGCGGGCAATGCTGCTGCTCGATGCCGGAGATTTCCGGCAGCGGCGCGCTGAAGAACTGCAACAGCGGGCCCTGGAGCTGGCCGGACTGGTGAAGAAGGATGGGAAAACCCGGGTGCTTGCCGCGTTGAATCCCTCCGAGCGCCGGGTGGTGCATATGACCTTGCAGGACGACTCGGGAGTACGGAGCCGTTCCGTGGGTGACGGCCTGTTCAAGAAGGTGCTGATCTGCAAACCAGGAAAAGGTGGGCGTCGCCCGATGATACGACGGCGGCGAGGAGGTCGGAATGACCGTTCTTCCGGTAACTGACACCATTGCGGCGATCGCCACCGCGCCGGGAGTGGGCGGTATCGGCATTATCCGGATCTCGGGCCCGGAGGCGCTTGCCATTTTGCGCACGCTCTTTGTTCCCCGGCGTCCCCGTGACCGGTTCGTCAGTCATATGCTGTATCTGGGAACGGTGGTCGATCCCGAGGGGCAGGTGCTGGACGAGGTCATGGCGGTGTACATGCGCGGTCCGCATTCCTACACCGGCGAGGATGTGGTGGAACTCCATTGCCACGGCGCTTTTCTTGTGCTGCAAGAGGTGTTGCGGCTCATTCTGGAGCAGGGGGCTCGAGCGGCCGAGCCCGGCGAGTTCACCAAGAGGGCCTTTCTGGCCGGCCGGATCGACCTGACCCGGGCTGAGGCCATTATCGATCTGCTCCAGGCCCAGACCGCCAAAAGTGTCCATTTGGCGGCGAATCATCTGCAGGGCGAGCTGTTCAACCGGATGGAGCCGATCCGCCTCTCCCTGGTCGGGCTGCTTGCCCGTCTGGAGGTGGCGATCGATTTCCCAGAGGAGGATGTGGAGCTGTTTGACCGGGAGCTTGCCGGTCGGCAGGTGCAGGACGAGGTGATGGCGCCCCTGGAGCAGCTTCTGGCCATGGCCGAGCAGGGCAAGCTGGTGCGCGAGGGCCTGCATGCGGTGCTGGCAGGGCTGCCCAATGTGGGCAAGTCCAGTCTGCTCAACGCCCTGCTTCGCGAGGAGCGCGCGCTGGTCACCCCGGTGCCGGGAACCACCCGCGACACCATCGAGGAACAGATTGCCTTAAACGGCATCCCTGTGCGCCTGGTTGATACCGCCGGTATCCGTCGTCATGGGGATCCGGTGGAGTCGCTGGGGATCGACCGCGCCCGGCAGAAGCTGGACGAGGCGGATCTGGTGCTTTTTCTGGTGGATGCGCGTCTGGGTATGGGCGAGGCCGAACAGGAGCTGTACCAGAGCGTGGCGGCGAAGCGGCATATCGTTGTCATCAACAAGCAGGATCTGGTCTCAGCGGAGCGGCTCGCCGGTCTGGTCGCCCAGTTTCCCGGCGAACGGGTGGTCACGGTATCCGCCAGGAAGGGAACGGGAATCGAGGTGTTGCAGGAAACCATGTACGAGGCGATTGTGACCGGTACAGGCGAAGGGGAAGGCGAGCCGCTCTCCTGCGCCCCCAACACCCGGCATCGGGCCGTGTTGCAGAAGACCCTGGCCGCCTGCCAGCATTTCATCCAGTCGCTGGAAAGCGGGGCGCCGATCGACCTGCTGGCGGTGGATGTGCAGGCCGCGCTGCATTTTCTTGGCGACATCACCGGAACAACCAGCAGCGATGAGGTGCTGGATGCGGTCTTCAGCCGGTTCTGCATCGGCAAGTAGCACATCCGGACCGCTGAAGAAGCGACTGCCGCGCCAAAGAGCAGCGGCGGGTTGGACCACATGGATGAGGCTTCTCTCAGGGGAGGGGATTGATGGGCTTTTTGTCTTGGATCGTCTTTGGGTTGATTGCAGGCGTGCTGGCAAAATGGATTATGCCCGGGAAAGATCCAGGCGGGCTTGTCGTCACCATCTTGCTGGGTATGGCCGGAGCCTTTGTGGGCGGCTCGATCAGCTCCTTTTTCGGACTGGGTTCCTTCACGGGATTCAATCTCGGCAGCCTTGTGATCGCCGTGGCTGGAGCGCTATTGTTGCTGTTCGTGTATCGGCGCATGAAAGGATAACGTCCGGCCCGGCCAGACTGTGACTGGATGACGGCGGTTGCGAATTGGCTGTTTGTCGAGCCTGACCGACCTGCCCGCATGATACAGGGGAAAAGAAACGGCACGGTTTCCCAAAGGGAACCGTGCCGTTTTTTGTGTCGTCACAGGCGGGCCATTGCCGCCGCTTTATCGCAATTTAGCGCAATTCAGATCACAATCAGCCCTGCGTTTTGAAGCTGGTGGCGAACAGCTGGTTGATGGCCTCGATCCCGTCGTCATTGAGATAGCGGGTGCCGGAACCGACAAAGGTGTTGTAGGTGATCCGCGGCGCGTCTTCCTGCCAGGAACCGTCTTTCCAGGTGAACCATTGCTTGCGGGGCTGGTCGTAGACATGCAGCGGCCGGTTGAACAGCTTGGCCAGCTCCACGGCCCAACCGGTGCCGCCCTTGACCGAAAGGTCGTCGAGAATGGTGCCGACGACAAAAACCTGGTGGCCCTTGTTGACCATGTGGAAGATGGTCTGCAAGACCCGACGGATCTTTTCGGTTTCGTAGTAGGTGCGCCTCATCATCCGTGAGGCCAATTCCATGCTGATGTCGCCGCGCTGGAGCTCTTGCTCGCTGAGGATAACGGTGTTTTTGTCCCGGTTGAGCTTGTGGTCCGCAAAACTGTAGACCACCTCGTGAACGCCGTATTTTTCCGCGTTCTCGCCGAAGACAGTTTCCGCCCCTTTCAGACCGCCGTGGTACAGCGTGCAGTCGCTTGCATTCATAGTTTCGTCCTTGTTCTTGTTCTGAGAAAATTCGGCCGGCTGATGCTTCGGCCTTACGGTGTGCGCGGTTGCCTGTATGCCTTGAGAAAGATCCGGCGCGGCGCAGGGTATCCTTCTATAGTAAGCGTGGGATTGTCCTTGTCAATAAAATCCTGATACGATTCAAATTGCATCCATTCGGTGCGCCTCTGTTCCTCGCTGCTCATGGCGTGGTCGCAAAACAGATGGATATCGGCAAAACCGCACCGCGCCAGCCAGTTGCAAAGACACGAGGCGGTGGGGACAAACCAGGTGCCGGGCGCCTTGGCATAGGTCCGGGCGGGAAAGAGGGCCACCGGTTCGTCGCCGGGAATGGCCTGGGACTCGATGATCAGTACCCCGCCCGGCCTGAGGGCGGCATACAGGTCGCGCAGGCATTGGATGGGCGAGGGGCGGTGGTAGAGAATGCCCAGGCAGAAGATGACGTCAAACGATGCCGGAAAAAGCGGCAGATGTTCGATGCCGAGGAGTTCGACCCGCAGGTTGTCCTGACCGGCAAAGGTGTTGAGCAGGTTGAAGGTGGCGTAGTGCTGCACGTAGGGCTCGAAGCCGACAACCAGAGCGGGTCGATACGGGACCATGCGGAACATGTAGTAGCCGTTGTTGCAGCCGATGTCGGCAATGATCTTGCCGCGCAGATCAGGCAGTTCCGGGACGATTCGCTCCCATTTGCGGTTGCTTTGCCATTCGGCGTCGATGTCGATGCCGAAGATGGAAAAGGGGCCCTTGCGCCAGGGCATCAGGCCGCGCAGGATATCGTGCAGGCGGCGGTGATCATCGGGCGCGAGATCGCTGGCCGCGCCGATGCGGACCACAGCCTCGGAAAACGTGCAGGACGAGGCCCGCAGGTGGCCGACGGCCCGGCGCAGTCGCCGGTACCGGACAAACCCCTTCTTGTCCTGGCCGATCCAGGCGGCTTTTTCCTCCAGGACGCGCCGCAGCTCCTGATGGTCGGCATGGGGAAAGTGGGCGAGCAGGTCCATGGGGTCAGTGCTTGAGGGCCACCAGGGCCGCGAAGTTGAACCATTTAAAATAGATTTCAACCTCTGCAAATCCCGCGGAACGCAGGAGCGACAGGTTTTCGTCCAGGGAAAAGGGGATCAGCACGTTTTCCAGCGCCTCTCGTTTGGCGGCGATTTCCAGATCCGAATAGCCCTGTTCTTTCTTGAAGACATGGTAGAGGTCGATGAAGGTGCGGTTGAGCCGGTGGGCCGGAGAGATGGTTTTTTCGCTGAGCAGAAGCAGGCCGCCCGGTGGCAGGGCCGCGTAGATCTTGCCGATGAAGGCGGGCCGGAGCATGGGGCGGAGAAATTGCAGGGTATAGTTGCACAGAAAGGCTGTGGCCGCGGGCAGGGCATCGGTGACGATATCCGCCTCGGCAAAGTGCAGGATCTGTTCTTTTCCGGCCAGACGGCTTTTTTCGCGGGCCTTGGCGAGCATGGCCGGGGCGTTGTCCAGACCAATATAGCGGAAGTCCCGACCGGTCAGTTGCCCACTGAGCGTCAGCAAAGTGGTGCCGGTGGAGCAGCCCAGGTCGCAGATCGTCGCTTCGTGCGGCAGCCGGGCCGCGAGTATGTGGGCCGTGGCATCGATGACCGTTCGGTAAAAGGGAATGGAACGGTCGAGCATGTCGTCAAAAACTTCGGCGACCTTGGCGTTGAAGGTGAAGTCTTCGTTCACCGCGCCGGTGGTGTACAGGGTATCCTCGGCCATGGCGTGTGCCTGGGTTGATCCGCCCGCCGGGGCGGTGTGACGTACGGGTATCGTTCAGCGGTCCTTCCATACCATGGACGCCCCGGCCTGAACAGGGAAAAACAGCAGTGGATGGGGTGTGGACGGGGAGCGTAGAGACGCTGGATGCGGAGCGCCCAGCCGGGGCTTCCTGCCGGGGCCGCACGCCCCGGCAGGAGGGGGGTGTTTCAGGGGGTGCGGAAACCGTCGGGGTTCTGGGATTGCCAGTGCCAGGCATCGGCGCACATCGCTTCCAGGTCGTATTCCGCCTGCCAGCCCAGTTCCCGGGCCGCCAGGGATGGGTCGGCATAGCATTGGGCAATGTCGCCCGAACGGCGAGGCGCAATGACATAGGGGATCGGCCTGCCGCTGGCCCGGGCAAAGGCAGCGACCATCTCCAGCACCGAGTAGCCGCGGCCCGTGCCGAGATTGTAGACGACCCGTCCCGGTTTTTCGCGTAACTTTTCCAGGGCGGCCAGGTGCCCTCGCGCCAAATCGACCACATGGATGTAATCGCGTACCCCGGTGCCGTCGGGCGTGGGGTAGTCGTTGCCGAAGACCGAGAGCTGTTGCAGCTTGCCCACCGCGACCTGGGCGATGTAGGGCATGAGGTTGTTGGGGATGCCATTGGGGTCTTCGCCTATCCGGCCGCTGGCATGGGCGCCCACCGGGTTGAAGTACCGCAGCAGCAGGACGTTCCATGCCGGGTTGGCCGTGTGCAGGTCGCTGAGGATCTCTTCGATCATCAACTTGGTCCGGCCGTAGGGATTGGTGCAGGACAGGGGAAAATCTTCGCGGATGGGCACCGAGGCCGGATCCCCGTAGACCGTGGCCGACGAGGAGAAGACGATATCGGTCAGCCCGCGTTCCTCCATGACCTGGCAGAGGTTCAGGGTGGCGTCGAGGTTGTTGCGGTAGTAGCGCAGCGGCTGGGCCACGGATTCTCCCACCGCCTTGAGCCCGGCAAAGTGAATCACCGCGCTGTTGTCCGGGACCGATTGGATGACTGCGCGCAACCGGTCGAGGTCAAGCAGATCGACCTCGTGAAATGCCAGGCGCTTGCCGGTCAGCTCTTCCACCCGGACCAGGGACTCGCGACTGGAGTTGCACAGGTTGTCGATCACCGTGACCTGCCAATCCGCGTTCAACAGTTCCAGGCAGGTATGGCTGCCGATGTAGCCGGCCCCGCCCGTCACAATGACATGCATGCTCTGTTCTCCTTGGTATTTTTGTGTGCGCACCGGCGGGCGGCCAAGGAAACGCCATGACTTCCCACCGGGATTTTGCTATTGTTTCTCCCATCATACTGAACCGGGACGGGTTTTGTCCTGCAAAAAAGCCATCGCCGGGGTTGCCGTTGCGCGCGCCCTGGTGAGGTTCGATTTTCAGCTTACAGGAGGTTGTTATGCCGTATGTCAGTATTCGGGTTGCCGGGACCCTTACCCTGGACCAGAAACGGAAAATAGCCCGAGGAGTCACGGATGTCATCGCCGAGGCCGCCAATAAACCCAAGGAATCGATCCTCTTGTTCATCGACGAGGAGAGCCGGGACAATATCGCCCATGGCGGAGTGTTGATCACCGATGAGCAGTGACAAGCAAAGCGAAGAGGCGTCGGCGCGGCTCCTTGAGCTGCGCCGGCTGCTTCGTCTGCACGGGCATCGCTACCATGTGCTGGATGATCCCCTGATCAGCGATGGCGAGTACGACGCCTTGTTTCGCGAGCTGCTCGCCATCGAGGAGCAGTATCCCGAGCTGGTCATGCCCGACTCGCCCAGTCACCGGGTGGGCGGTGCGCCCTTGGCGGGTTTTGCCGAGGTTCGCCATCGTTCGCCGATGCTTGGGCTGGACAATATTTTCGCGGCAACGGAATTTCTCGCCTTTGTCGGCAAGCTGGGGCGGTTTCTGAACACGACGGCCCCGATCCGGATGGTCTGCGAGCCCAAATTGGACGGCTTGGCCGTGGAGCTGGTGTATCGGCACGGCATGCTGGTGGAAGGCTCCACCCGGGGAGACGGCCGGGTCGGCGAGAATATCACCAGCCAGATCAGAACCATTCAGGCCATTCCCCTGCGCCTGGAGACCGAGCAACAGGTGCCCGGCGAGTTGATTGTGCGCGGTGAGGTCTTTTTGCGCAAAGACGGCTTTGAGCGTCTGAACCAGGAGCGTCTGGCTGCGGGAGAGCCGCTGTTCGCCAATCCGCGCAATGCGGCGGCCGGTTCGCTACGCCAGCTCGATCCCGGGGTAACCGCCGCACGGCCCCTTGATTTTTATGCCTATGCAGTGGCGGAAACCACCGACCTGCCCGTGCAGAGCCAGGGCGCGCTGTTGCACTGGCTCAGCGAGCTGGGGCTGCCGGTCAACCCGGAACACCGGGTCTGCGCAACCCTGGACGAGGTGGAGCAGCGCTACCAGCAGATGCTTGCCCAGCGTCACGATCTGCCCTACGAGATTGACGGCATGGTGGTCAAGGTCGACGAGTTCGCGCTCCAGCAGCGCCTGGGCGCCACGGCCAGGGCCCCCCGCTGGGCGGTGGCCTGGAAGTTTCCGTCGCTTCAGGCAACAACAGTCATCGAATCGGTGGAATTTCAGGTCGGCCGTACCGGCGCGGTGACGCCGGTGGCCCGGGTTGCGCCGGTGGATGTGAACGGCGTTCTGGTCCGGCGGGCGACCCTGCACAATCAGGACGAGATTGCCCGCAAGGATCTGCGCCTGGGAGACACGGTGCTCATTCAACGCGCCGGCGACGTGATTCCGGAGATCGTCAAGCCTTTAACAGAGTTGCGTCGGGGAGACGAACAAGAGATCGTCTTTCCGGAGGCCTGTCCCGAATGCGGGCAGCAGCTGGTCCGGGATGCCGGCGGCGGTGTGGTGATCCGCTGCGACAATCTCCTGTGTCCGGCCCGGCACTTGCAGAAATTGATCTACTTCGCAGGCAAGAACGGCCTGGATCTGGAGGGATTCGGTCCGAAAAAGGTCGAGCAGCTGGTGCGGGAGGGATTGCTGAACTCGCCCGCGGATTTTTTCCGTCTTGAGGCCCAGCAACTGGCCGGGCTCGAAGGCTGGGGGCCCAAGTCGGCGGAGAATGCCGTGGCCGCGGTCCGGGCCCGGTCCACACCGCCGCTTTCGCGGCTGCTCGGCGCCCTGGCGATCCGCCATGTGGGCGAAGTCACGGCCGCCTTGCTGGCGGAGCATTTTGTCGACCTGGATGCCCTGATGGCCGCGGACCGGGAAGCCCTGGTGCGGGTCGAGGGGATCGGCGAGCAGACAGCGGATGCCCTGGTTGATTTTTTTCAGGATCCCGAAACTGCTACCTTGTTGACCCACCTGCACGAGGTCGGGGTTCGGGCGGTATCCGGAACCGGGACATCCGCGCCGACCGCAGGGCCGTTGACGGGGCGCGTGCTGCTGTTCACCGGGACGCTTGCCGCCCTTTCCCGCGACGAGGCCAAGGCTCTGGTCCGGAACTGCGGGGGGCAGGTGGTTACGGCGCTCAGTCAGCGGGTCACCGATGTGGTGGCGGGAGAGAAGGCAGGTTCCAAGCGCGCCAGGGCCGAGGAGATGGGGGTGACCATCCTGTCGGAGGCCCAGTTTCTTGCCCTCGTCGGTTGGGAGGGGAGGGCGGACGGATAACGCCTTCCGGGGCGGGTTTGGCTTTTTGTCCGGCGATGCGTGAGAGGACATAACCGGTCGAGCGTTTTTATCCCGATCAAAAATCGGTTCCTCCTAGCCGGATTCTTGCCGGTCGACTAAAATAAGAAACTTCTTTCAAGACGGCGGATTGCCGTTTTCATGCGGCGTACGGGGGCGTCCCTTTTTCCCGGCGGCTGTCTGTTTATGGGATTGATCAGGACTGATTCATGAAAAAATTACGTGTGCCAACAGGGGAACCTGCCGGTCGTCTCGCCTGTCCGCAGTGCGGGAACACCAGACAGTTTGTCGAGGTTGCCGAAAATGTGTTGGTGACCACGCATTACGTGCAGAATAATGACGGCTCGTTTACACCGGAGGACAATAGCACGGAAATTTTCGGTGAGGTCAAGTTCTTGTGCGGTGAATGCGGCGAGGATATGACCCGCTATCACGGCCATTTTCTGGAGATGTCGTTTTAGGAGGTCCCGGTTTTTATCGAAGCGGCCTGGCGAGTCGTGGTGCGTCGTTCGTGCAGACCCAATCACCCAATAAAAAAGGCCGCCCGAAGGCAGCCTTTTTTATTGGGTGAAACAAAGTATCAGACGCAACCGGTCGGTTTGGGCAGGCCGGCCATCTTACAGGCGCCTTTGCCGGGTCCGGACGGGAACAGCTCGTAGATGCGCTTCAGCGGGAAACCGGTGGTCTTGGAGAGAATACGAACCATGGGAGCAATACCGTTTTTCTTGTAGTACTCCTGCAGGGCATCGATCACTTTCTGGTGCTCGTCGGTGATATCGCTGATACCTTCGACGGTCTTGACGTAATCGACCCAGTTTTCATCCCACTCTTCGTGCCCTTTCAGCAGGAAACCGTCCTCGTCGACCTCGTAGGTTTTTCCATTGTGTTCGATTGTAGCCATATGTTCCTCCTTGGCCAAAGTGTTTATGATGGTTGATACTCAATGCTAATCGAAAATTCACCCCTTTAATAGCCTATGGGGTTGAACTTGTCAAGCAGACAATTTTATGAAAGACGTGAAAGCCGTGGCGATCCGCCCGGTCGGCAGGGCGTGCATTTTTCCCTGGTAACTTGTTGAGAAATTGCACATAATACCCGTTTGCCGAATCAAAGATTATCGCCGAACAGATCAAGGGTGGCAGAGTATGCTGAGGTTTATCAGAAAAAACGCACAGTCAGTGGTTGTCCAGGCCATTGTCCTGATTATTGCCGTTGTTTTTATTTTCTGGGGTGTGGGTAGTAACATAGGGGGCAACCCGAATGCCCTGGCCACGGTCAACGGCCAGGAGATATCGTACCGTGCCTTTCAGAGCCGGTATGAACAGACCGTGGAGCGCTACCGCCAGCAGTTCGGCGGGGCGCTGCCCGATTCGATCCTGCAGGGGTTGGGTATCAAGCAGCAGGTGCTGAGCCAACTTGTTCAGGCGGAACTGATCCGGCAGGGTGCCGGAAAGATCGGGATCGCCGTCAGCAAGGAAGCGACGCAGCGCCGCATCCAGGACATGCCCTATTTTCAGAAGGACGGTCATTTTGATCTGGCCACCTACCAGGAGGTGCTGGAACGCAACCGTTTGACGCCCACCGCGTTCGAGGCCGATATCATCCAGGAGTTGCTGATGGGGCGGGCCGTGGAGTCCATCGGGAAGTTCGCTTCGGTTGCCGATCCGGAGCTGGACCAGTGGATCGCCTATCTGAATCAGGAAATCAAGCTCGGCTACGGCGAAATCCGTACTGCCGATTACCTCGACAAGGTTCAGGTGGATGAAAAGAAACTGGCTGCCTGGTTTGAAGAGGCGAGGGAGCGCTATAAGACCGAACCGCAGTGCAAGCTGAATTACCTGGTTATAACCGGCGACAAGGTTGCTGTGGACGAGGCCGCGCTGCGCGCCTATTACGATGCCCACCGCGACGAGTACACCACCCCGGAGCAGCGTCGCGCCCGTCATATTCTGTTCAAGGTGGACGAGCAGGCAACGGCTGAAACCAGGGCTGAAAAGAAGAAGGCAGCGGAATCGGTCCTGGCGCAGATTCGTCAAGGCGGCGATTTCAGCGAGCTGGCGCGACAGTTCTCCGATGACGTGACTCGGGAGCGAGGCGGCGATCTGGGCTTTTTCGGCCGGGGCCAGATGGTGCCTGCCTTTGAAGAGGCGGTTTTTTCCCTGGATGCGGGCGAGGTCGGCGAGGTTGTCGCCTCGCCTTTCGGCTACCACCTGATCAAGGTGGAGGAGATTCGTCCGGAGGTTGTGCAGACCTTTGCCGAGGCCGCGGGCAGCATCCGGACGCAGCTTGAGCAGCGGGAAGCCAAGGCCCAAATGTTTAAAGAGGCGACAACGACCTATGAGGAGATCATCCGGGCCGGCAGTCTGGCCAAGTACAGCCAAGCATCCGGCGCTGTCGTGCAGACCACGGACTTCTTCACCAGGAGCGCGCCCCCCAAGGTTCCCGTCCTGCAGGAACCCGCCCTGCTGGACTCGGTGTTTCAGCTGGGCAAGGGCGAGCTGAGCTCCATCATCGAAACGCCGACCGGCTATGCCATTGTTTTTGTTGAAGACATCAAGCCGGCGGTGGTGCCGGAACTGGTGACGGTGCGCGACCGGGCTGTTGCGGACTATCGCCGCGAGCAGAGCGCGGTGCTGGCGCGAAGCGCGGCAGAGCAATTGTTGCAAAAGGCGCGCGAGCGTCGACAGTGGCCCGAAGGGGTGCAGCGCATTGAGTCGTCCTATCTGCGCCGGGTCGCGCCGGAGAGCGAGGTTCCGCCCCAGGTGGCACAGGATGCCTTTAGCCGTGCCGGTCAGGATGTTTTCCCCACCGGGGTGGTCGAGGCGGATGGACGTTTCTACCTGTACCAGATCCTTGACGTGCGGACGGGGACGGACGCGGAGGATGCCGGCAAACGCGAGGAGCTGGCCCGGCAACTGCTGGCGTTGCAGAAAGAACGACTGCTCAACGACTGGGTTGCCCTGTTGCAGAAGAATGCCAAGATCTGGACCAATGCGAAGATGTTGCAATAGGAGGCGGTCGATCCGCCATGGCATGGGCAACACCCAGGCGGCGGGGGTGCGGACGGTTTTGCGCTGGCCGGTGTCTGTGCGCCACCCGTGCCGTGCCGGAGCGATGCCGAAGCATCCGGGCATGTGACCATGGGCAACGAGAGTAGTGCCGTACCGAAACAGGCGTCCGGCCAGGTGGAACACAACCTGGCCGCGCAGCTTGAGACCGTGGCCGCCCTGCCCGTGGCGGAGCAGCTTCTGTTGCAGCTTGTTTCCATCATTTACGAACCGGTTTCCACCGGCTTCGTGGCCCGCTGCATGACAATCCTGCAACCGGAGCTTATCGGTGACCGGAAGCCCAGCACCGGTGAAATCGGCGACATGGTCGCCCGGTTACGAAAAAAAAATCTCCTGAACAGCAAAAACCAATGCCCGCCCTCCCTGGCCGAGGCGCTTACCCGCCAGGCGGTCAACAGGAAGCGATTCGGCGCGATTGCCGCCCTGGTCGAGCGGATTGCGCCGATGGACTATGGCCACGGCAAATGGCCGACCCGATGCTGGCGCTCCCTGCGCCAGTTCCGCATCGGTTTGTACAGTCACGATTTTGACAAACTCGATCAGGCCCAACTGTTCTGGGAGCGCGAAGGCAAGCGCTATCTCGACATTGAGCCTCCTGCCGTCCTGGTGGCGGCCCGGTCCTTTGACCGGGCATGGATGGCCTCTTTGCCCGTCTCCTTCCAGTTTTTCCTGCTCGACTATGCGGTGCGCTATTCCCTGGAACAGCTGCACGCTTTCCCTGAACTGCTGGCCTATCTCGGCGATGAAACCCGGATGGGAATTCCGGTAGGGGAGCGGGTGCCGTTTCGGCGGATTCTGGCGAGCTGTCTTCTTTTGCGCGGTGATTTCGACCCGTTGCAACAGCTTCTGGCCGATTTCGGTGATTCGTTTCTCGGGTCCGGTTTTGCCGGTGCGGTCACCTTCCTGCGGGGGGAAACCAACAGGGCACTGGCTTTATTCGACGAAGATTTGGAGCAGATGCGGCGCTATTCGGGCCAGGAGGACTACTTTTTTTTCGGCATGCCGGGATTGTTCTGTCTTTTTGCCCTGTTGTCGCGCGACGCTGTCGGCGACCGGGACCGGGTACGCTCCATCATCGGCCTGATGCTGCAACGGTGTCAGGGATGCGCCGAAGAGGTGCCGTACCGTTTTCTCGACGCCCTGCTGTGTTCCTCGCCCGAGGCCATGCCCGAGATGCTGCCGCTGATCGAGGGCCTGGCGGCGGAGCAGCGGAGCCTGGCCTCGCTGGTTGCGCTGCTTTCCCTGCACTGGATGGGAGTGGAAATTCCCCAGACCTTTCAGGATCTGCTCCGGCGGCTCTACGAACGGGCCCTTGCCAACGGGTTCCGTTGGGTTGCCATGGAGGCCGCGGCCCTGCTGGCGACCGTCCAGGCCGTGGCCGAGGAAGAGCGGGAGGCCATGCGCCGGGCGGCCGAGCAGTTGGCCGGAGCCATGCAGTGTCGGTATCTGACCTGCCTCATCGCTCCGAACGCCCCCTGGAAACAGAGTCTGCAAGAGCTGATCGAGGTGACCGGCAGGATCCGGGAACCAGACCCGCAAATCCGACTGTGCTGGTTTGTCGAGCGCAGCGCCGAGGGGCTGGCCCTTTATCCCCGGGAACAGCGGCGCACCACGACCGGAGCCTGGAGCAAGGGGCGGACCATTGCCCTGCAACGTCTGGTCAAGGGGCGGAACGTGGACTACCTGAGCGATCAGGACCGGCGGATCTGCGCGGCCCTGTACCAGTCCGGCGAGACGAACGCCAAAAACGGGGGCTTTGTCTTCGATCCGAATCGGGCCCTGCCCGCCCTGTGCGGGCATCCTCACGTCTATCTCAAGCGCTCCCCGCAGACGCCGGTGGAGATCGTTGCCGGTGAGCCGGAGCTGGTGGTCGAACGTCAGGGGGATTCGCTGTTCATCCGCTTTGCCCAGAAGATCGGCGAGGGGCCGGTGGCGGTCTGGCCGGAAACGCCCACGCGGTACCGAATCATCCAGATCGGCGAAGAGCACCGCAAGGTGGCTGAAATCACCGGGCCGGACGGCTTGCTCGTGCCGCTGGCCGCCAGCCAGCAGGTGTTGACCGCGATCAGCAATATCGCCTCGTTCATGACCGTGCATTCGGCAATCGAGGTGCCGGGCAAGGGGCTTCCAGCCGAGGAGGTGGAGAGCGATTCCACCATCCACCTGCACATCATGCCCTATGGAAGCGGGTTCAGGATCGAGCTGTTCGTTCGCCCCTTTACCACGGGCGGGCCGTATCTCAAGCCTGGGGCCGGGGTGGCCAACCTGGTGGCGGAGATAGACGGCAAGCGTTTGAAAACAAAAAGAAATCTTCGTCGGGAAGAGGAGCGGGCCCGCGAGGTCGAGGAGAGCTGTCCGATGCTGGATCTGGCCATCGACCTTGAACGCGGCAACGAACGGGAGTGGCACCTGGTCGATCCGGAGGACTGTTTGCAGGTGCTTCTGGAGATCGAGGCGATCAAGGATCAGGTGATTCTGGAGTGGCCGGAGGGAGAAAAACTGGCGGTGCGCCGTCAGGCCGGCATCAACCAGCTCAACCTCAATATCCGCACCAGTCAGCAGGACTGGTTTGCCCTGTCCGGCCAGTTGGAGATCGATCAGGATGAGGTGATTGAACTCAAGACGCTGCTCGATAAGGTCCGCGAAAGCCAGAGCCGCTTCATTCCCATGGGGGAGGGGCAGTTTCTGGCCCTGACCCAGGAGTTTCGTAACCGTCTGGACGAGTTGATCCGCTACGGTTCGAGTTCGTCCGCCAACGACGAGGTGCGCATTCATCCGCTGGCGGCCATCGCCCTGGAAGAGCTGATCCACCAGGCGCAGACCCAGACCGATCAGGGCTGGCACCAGCGGTTGCAGTCCATTGCCGAGGCGCAGAAGCTGAAGCCCCGGGTGCCGACGACGCTCAAGGCCGAGTTGCGCGACTATCAGCGCGAGGGCTTTGTGTGGATGCGTCGTCTGGCCCATCTGGGGGTGGGGGCCTGTCTGGCCGATGACATGGGGCTGGGGAAAACCCTGCAATCCATTGCCGTGCTGCTTTCCCTGGCAGATCGGGGGCCGTCTCTGGTGGTGGCGCCGACCTCGGTGTGCATGAACTGGGAAGCCGAGGTGCGGCGCTTTGCCCCAACCCTGAATTTTTATATGTTTTCCGAGGCCAACCGCAACGAGATCGTGCAGGAGCTGGGCAAGTTCGATCTCCTGGTGACCAGCTACACCCTGCTGCAGCAGGAGATCGATCTGCTGGCCCAGGTGCGCTGGCAGGTCATCGTGCTGGATGAGGCGCAGGCCATCAAGAATGCAGCCACCAAGCGCTCCAAGGCGGCCATGCGGCTCGACGGCCATTTCCGGCTGATCACCACGGGCACACCCATCGAGAACCATCTGGGCGAGCTGTGGAACCTGTTCAGCTTCATCAATCCCGGCCTGCTGGGCACCTTCAAGCAGTTCAATCGCCGTTTCGGCATCCCCATCGAAAAGCACCATGACCGGGAGGCCCGGCGCACGCTGAAGAAGCTGATTCATCCCTTCATGCTCCGGCGGATCAAGTCGCAGGTACTGGAAGAGCTGCCGCCGCGTACCGAGGTCGTGTTGCGGGTGGAGATGCAGCCCGGCGAACGCGAGTTTTACGAGGCCCTGCGGCAACAGGCCATTGAGAACATCGAGGGTAACAGTGAACGCACGGGCCGCCACCTGCGCATTCTGGCGGAAATCATGCGGCTGCGCCGGGCCTGCTGCAATCCCCGGCTGATCAACGACCAGCTCGACCTGCCTTCGACCAAATTGCAGGTTTTCGCTGAAACCGTGGAGGAGCTGCTCGCCAGCGGGCACAAGGCGCTGGTATTCAGCCAGTTCACCGGGCATCTGGCCCTGATCCGGGCCTTTCTCGATCAGCAGGGTATCGTCTACAAGTATCTGGACGGCACCACCCCGGCCAAGGAGCGCCAGGCCCAGGTGGAGCAGTTTCAGGCCGGCGAGGGCGACCTGTTCCTGATCAGTCTCAAGGCCGGGGGGCTGGGATTGAACCTGACGGCCGCCGATTACGTGATCCACATGGATCCGTGGTGGAATCCGGCGGTGGAGGATCAGGCCGCCGACCGCGCCCACCGGATCGGCCAGAAACGACCGGTGACGGTCTACCGTCTGGTCACGGCCGATACCATCGAAGAAAAGATCGTGCGTCTCCATCAGGAGAAGCGCGATCTGGCCACCTCACTGCTCGAAGGGGCCGACGTCAGCGCCCGGATCAGCGCCGAGGAGTTGCTGGAACTGATCCGGGCCCACTGATTTGCATCTTACGATTCTTTTTGTTCGTCTTTCCGCTCCACCTCATTTCCGTTTCCCAGTCCATGCAGGGGCGCCATGGTGCCCACCAGCCGTGCCGGTAACTGCGGCAGACCACTGATCAGCGAAAGCAGGACCGCCGCCGCATAGGGGATGGCCTGGATGGCCAGCACGGTCGCCCAGATCCGGATATCGAGCAGGGCGCCGTCTGCCCGCAGCAGGACGCCGATGATACACAGCACCAGGCCGATCAGGAGGATGAACTCTTCCCGCGCATCACCCAGCGCCTTGATGATGGCGTTGGCCTCTGCATTTTTCGGGGTTCTGAAAAAGCCGATTTTTCTGGTGATGAACCCGGTGAGCATGGCCCGGGCAATACTGTGCGACAGGGCCAGCCCGGCGATGGCCGCAGCCAGGCTTTGCCTGCGGGTAGCGGTGACGCGGCTGCGGTAGAGGAAAAACATCTTCAGCGTTTTGAAGAAGAACAGCGCGATCGGCAGACAGGCAAAGATGATGTGCGGCGGCGACAGGAGATGCGGCAACAGGATCATACCGCAGCTCCAGAGCAGGGCCAGCAGGTTGAAGAGCAGGTTGATGCCGTCGGCGAACCAGGGCAGCCAGCCGGCAAGGAAATGATAGCGCTGGCCCGGGGTGAGCTTGGTTTTTTTGAAGCCGAGCATCTCCATCATGTGGTGGCGGAGAATCAGCACCGATCCATAGGCCCAGCGGAACCGCTGTTTTTTGAAGTCGAGGAAGGTGTCGGGCATCAGCCCCTTGCCGAAGCTGTACGGGGCATAGGTGGCCGCGTAGCCCCGTTCGAAGATGCGTAGCCCCAGCTCCGCGTCCTCGGTGATGCACCACTCCGCCCACCCGCCGACCTCGTCGAGCACCCGTCGGCGGACCATGGTCATGGTGCCGTGCTGGATGATGGCGTTCCGTTCGTTGCGCGTCACCATGCCGATCTGGAAGAAGCCCCGGTATTCAGCCAGGCACATGGCCTTGAACATGTTTTCCTCGCCGTCGCGGTAATCCTGCGGGGCCTGGACGATGGCTATGTTTTCGTCGCGGCGGAACTGCGGGGTCAGGGCGCGGAGCCAGTTGGGCTCCACGATGTAGTCGCTGTCGATCACCGCCACGACTTCCGCCTCCGGCGCGGTGCGCTCCAGTCCATAGTTGAGCGCGCCCGCCTTGAAGCCGGCCAGCGGCGCGACGTGGAAGAAGCGGAATCGTGGCCCCAGGGTGGCGCAGTGGGCCTGTACCGGTTCCCAGACCGCCGGATCCTTGGTGTTGTTATCGATGACCAGAACCTCGAAGCGGGGATAGTCGAGTCGGGCCAGGGCGTTGATCGTATCGATCATCATGTCGGGCGGCTCGTTGTAGGCTGGAACATGGATCGACACCATGGGCAGCTCGTCATCGGCAACGGTCTGCGTGGGGTGCTGGAGGCGCCGCCAGGTATTGATCCACAGTGACTCCGCCCACTCGTGGGCCTCGGCCAGAATGACCAGGATGGCGCCAATCGCGGCAAAGAACAGCAGCACCCCGACAATGAGCGTCGATGGCGACATGTACTGCTGCTGGAAGTGGTAGACGACCCAGACGACGAAGGTGGTGATGCCGTAGGCGATAAAGGCGAGAAACCCCCGGCCCCGATCCAATAGACCCTTGCTGTCGCGGAAGAGCAGAAGCAGAAGAAAAACCGCCAGGCCGATGCTGATCGCCGCCAGTTCCCGCCACTGGGGAATTCGGATCACCGGCTCGGTGAAGGCGAATTTGGGCTGACGGAGATCGTTGTAGACCCCCCAGAGGCTGCCGGCCTCGCCCTCCAGTTCCTTCTTCCAGATCTGGTCGAAGGCCTCCATCAGATAGTAGGTGTAGTTGTTCTCCTCGGCGAAATCGAGAAAGCGACGGAGAAATTTCGCCTGATTGGTCGGGCTGGGGACCGCGCCCCCGCGGATCCGGCCGCCGCTGGGCCAGCCGACTTCCGCAATCACGATTTCCTTGTCCGGATAGGCGGCCTTGATCTCGTTGTACCGTTTGATGCAGTACTCCACCGCCTTGTCGATGGGTACCTCTTCCCAGTACGGTAGGAGGTGGATGGCGATGAAGTCGACCTCCTTGACCAGGCCCGGGTTTTGGAGCCAGATATGCCAGGGTTCGGCGGTGCTGACCGGGGCCCAGATGGAGCGTTTGGCTGTGCGGATATATTGAATGAGCTGCTCGACCGGTTGGTCGGCGCGGAGCAGCACCTCGTTGCCGACCAGTACCCGGACAATATGTTTGTGATATTGCCGGTAGAGCTTGATCACGGTGGCTATCTGCTCGTCGTTGCTCTTTTTGTCCCTGCCGACCCAGGCGCCAAGCATGAGGTTGACGTTGTGCGCGGCGGCCAGCCGGGGGATCTCGGCCAGGGTGCCTTCAACCGTGTAGGACCGAATGGCATGGGTGGTGTCGGCAAGCAGGGCAATGTCGGACTCGATTTGCTCCACCGTGGGATAGATCTGCTTGCGGGACGACTGCTCGCCCCGGAACGGGGAGAAGGAAAAGCCCTGGATCTTGGTGGGCCACGGAGGTTCGATGTCCGGGGCATTGGCGACTTTCCACAAAAGGACGGCCAAACAGCCCATGATGATGGTGATGATCAGACCGGAGCGGTTCATAAGACGTACACAGCGTATGGGTAGAGGGTGGCGGGAAAGGGGGACGGGATGTGCGCTTCACAAAAGAGACGGTTTCCGTGCTGAGCATTATACAGAACAGCGCGGCAGGACACGACAAACCTATTCCGGTCCATAAAGGAAAAGCGGGGCATCGTCAAGGGACATTTCAGCGGCCCGGGTCGGGGGATGTGCGGCTGGGCGCGACGGAAGAGGATGCCGTGTTTAAGAGCGAGCGGACCAGTTTCCAGGAGCGCAGATCCTGTTGCAGGAGATGCAGGGCATACAGGTGCAGGGCGTCGAGCGCCTCGATATAGGTTGATCTGCTGCTGTGCAGACGATTCAGACGTTCCAGGGGCAGGGTTTGGGCGCCGGTGAGAAGGCGCAGGGTTTGCACGGACAGACCGGGATTGCCGGAGAACGGGCGGCAGTCGCCGCAGTGCAGACTGCCGCTTTCGGGAAACAGGCAGTAGATTTGGCCCGGTTGCACCGGGGTGTTGCACAGGCCGCAGCGGTCGAGAATCGGTTGATAGCCGCAGACGACAAGGAGGCGCAGCAGGGCGAAGGTCAGGATCCGGAGAGGAGATGTGGTGGCGGCCAGGGCTGGGATCGCCCAGAGGAGGAGGGCGAACAGCTCCGGGTCCGGGTCGTGCTCGCGGGTGAAGCGCAAGATGAGTTCGCTTACGTGCATGGCCGCGGCATAGCGCCGGTAGTCCTGACGCAAGGGAAGATGGGCGGCCAGCAGTTCAGCTTCGCGTATGAAAGAGAGGGTGGAGCCGGGCCGGGGAGGGCGGTGGTGGAGACGAAGCAGGCTCCACTCCTCCAGCTTGTTGACAAAACGTTTTTTGCTTTTGCAGGCCCCCTTGGCAATGCCGGTGATACGTCCCAGCTCGCGGGTGTACAGGGTGACCAGTTTGTCTGTTTCGCCGTGTTCGCTGATCTTGAGCACGAAACCGCAGGCGGAGCGGTCGGTCATGGGGGGGAAGGGACCGCAAGCAGCAGCGAACAGCGGCCGTCGACGGCGGGCGGGAAGGGATAGGGCGCGCCGTTGACCTGAAGCGTGGCGCAGTCGGGTTGCGCGAAGACCACCTGCAGCCGTTTTCCAGCCTCCCAGTGCATGGTGCTGCCCTTGCGAAAGGTCATGGTCTGGGTTGGTTGCTGGTCGATGGTCGCCTCCAGGGTACAGTCGGCAAGGAACGTGGCATGCAGCAGAACGGTCTGCTGTGCTGTGCCGTTTTTGGTTGCCGGGTTGGCTGGATGAAAGGGCGCGTCGGTGGACGTGTCTGCGTGGGTGAACTTGTCGGTGAAAACGCTCAGCGGGTTCCAGGAAAAGGCGACACTGAACAGGGCGAAGGAAACGATGATCAACCCCAGAAGCCCTGCCGCAAGGGTTGCGGAGGAGATCCGGGGCGGCTCAGTCAGCAGGTTTGTTTCCTGGCTCCGGCTGATCCAGTTCGGGCTGCAGGAGGACGCGGAATCCGTGCCGCGCTCAGCAAAAAAGCGGTCTGCGGTCTGCGGTCCGTCAAACCCGAGCTGCTCGGCGTACAGGACGATCAGTCCTCTGGTGAAGGTATCTGGCGGTAGTTGGGCGTAGTCTTCTTTTTCGATGGCCCGGAGGATGGTGCGGGCGATGCGGGTCTGTTGGGAGACCGCCTGCACGCTCAGTCCCTGTTTCTCCCGCGCTGTTTGCAACAGTAGGCCGACCCGGGGCGGCTGTTCGGCGTATCCGTCCTGTTTGTCGTATGGTGCGGCGATTCTGTCGCCGCCGGCCTTTTTTTCGTGCATCTGGGATCAGAGAATCCTGATATAGGCCTTCTCCCGGATGGATTGCATCCAGCTCTTGAACCGGGCCTCCATGGCCTCCTTGTAGAGCTGTTCCCGGATCTCTTCCTTGACCGATTCAAACGGCGCCTTGGCGCTGCTGTCTCCCGCGCCCCGGTAGGCGGCGAGCTTGAAGAAGTGGTAGCCGTTTTCGCTTTCCATCACCGGTGAAAGTTCGCCGGGCTGCAATTTGGTCACCTCGCTCCGCATGTCCTCGGCCATCTCATGCTTTTTGAAGGTGCCGATCTTGCCGTTGTCTCGAGCCGAGGGCAGATCGGAATACTGCCTGGCCAGTGCGCCGAAATCCATCCCCTTTTGTGCCTGGGCATGGGCTTTGCGGATCTTGGCCAAGGCCTCTTTTTGGGTCGGCGTGTGACCGTTGGCCAGGGGGGAGCCCCAGATGGTGCCGATCTGGAGGATGGTGTAGCCCGGATCCGCCTGACCGGTATAGTGGTTGTTGTAGTAGTCGAGCACCTGCTCCTCGGAGATCGCCACCTTGCCCCGCACCTCGTAGCCGATGAGCCGGGAACCGAGGATCTGGTCGCGCAGATCCTCGCGGTACTGTTTTTCGGTCATGCCCATGCGGTGCAGCTCTTGCCGGAACTCTTCGATGGTGCCCTTGTTGCGCTTGAGCATTTGTTGCATGGCCGCGTCAATATCCTGGTCGGTGACCTGGATCTGCAGTTTTTCCGCCTCCTGGATCAGCAGGCGGCGTTCGACCAGCCGGGTGAGGATGGTGTTGCGCGCTTGCTGCATGACGACCTCGCGCTGGTCGGCCGGTGTTTCTCGTTCCACCTTGGCGAACAGCTCCTTGCCGAATTCGTTGATTTCAGACAGGGTGATGGTGTCGTTGTTGACGATGACCACGTTGCGATCGATGATTTCGGCGTGCAGAGAGGCCGCGCAGAGCAGACTGCACAGCAGGACCGGGGCGAGCAGGGTTCGCAGGGTTTGTATAGGCATGGCGGTATATTGGATGCGGGTTGGTCGAAAAAGAAGGCAAAATGAATAAGATCACCTTCTACCCGGAAGCCGGACCGGGCGCAACGGTTTTCCGGGATGATAGGGCGAGGTTTCCGGAGTTCCGCTTTTGTTCCGCCCCTGGCCGGAGACTGCGCCTGGATGCCCGCTCGAGCGGATTCCCCGGAGAGCGGGCCCAGCGAGAGAGGGGTGGAAAAAGGAGGAACTTTTTGTAAATCCGTTCTTTTTATGGTTGTGTTCCCTTCCGGTTTCTCTGAATTAATGTTTGACAAGTCGGATACTTTTTTTTAAGGTAGCGTTTCTAGGTGGGTGTAGCAAAATCTTTAATCTTGTCGAAGGAGATCACCATGAAACGAATTGGAATTGTATTGATGGCAGCAGCCTTTGTTTTCAGCACCAGCACTGTTTTTGCCGCCAAGTGCACCGTTGAGAGCATTGAGGGTACCAAAGTGACCATGGAATGCGACAAGGCCGACATGAAGGTAGGCGACAATGTCACGGTACGGGCCAAGAAGGCAAAGGCTCTGGAAGGCTGCTGATAGTCGACGTTTTTTGTTGTGTACGGAGCGGGTCGATCCAACAAGTCGGCCCGCTCTTTTTTTATGGTGACCGCCCCCGCCGTAGAAGTCCCGGCGGGCGAGACGGCCCGTTTTCCGGCACGAGAGCACGCACACGATGGATCCACAGACCCTCCCTCCCGAGGAAAAGGCGCTCTACGAGGCGATCAAACGTCAATACAAGGTGGCGTTTGAAAAGCTGAAAATTGGGGAGCACACCCTGCATCTTTTGAAAATGACCGATCTGGAACAGGTCCTTGCCGGCAAGGATCCCCTGGCGGATGTTGCCTCGTTCCCGTTCTGGGTCCGTCTCTGGGAGGCGGATTTTGTCCTGGCGGAGTGCATGGCCGCCGCGCCGCTGGCACCGGAATCCACCGTGCTTGAGCTGCGGGCCGGGCTGGGCGTTCCCGGACTGCTGGTGGCTGCCCGCGGTTACCGGGTGACCCTGACGGATTTTGACCAGATCATTCTCGATTTTGAACGAATCAACGCCGCGGCGAGCAAGGTGGGCGACCGGGTGCGCGTCGCCCGGCTGGACTGGCTCAACCCGCCGGAGATGGAGCGCTACGACGTGATTTTGGGCTCCGAGATC
This sequence comes from Desulfobulbus sp., assembly GCA_050952385.1. Taxonomy (GTDB): domain Bacteria; phylum Desulfobacterota; class Desulfobulbia; order Desulfobulbales; family Desulfobulbaceae; genus Desulfobulbus. Next base: position 2,011,182 of record JBMNKV010000001.1, read on the forward strand.
CTCTTCCGCGAAGAGTTTTTCGCGCCGCTCCTTGCATTGATGCGGTCTGCGCTCAAGCCCGGCGGAACCGTCTATCTGGCCCATGACATCCAGCGCCGAAGCGTGCAGCCCTTTTTGCAGATGGCGGAACCCCATTTCCGGATTGCCGCCTCCCGACGTCGCCTGAAGAGCCTGACCGGCGACAAGACGGTTTTGTTGGCTCGCCTTCAGGCCCGCGATTGAGTGGCGCGGGCGGAGTGCCGAAATTCTGGCATCTGCCGGAAGGGAGGGGCGATGTATCCCTTGTCCCTTGATATCAGGGACCGGCTGTGCCTGGTGATCGGCGGCGGTCGGGTTGCCGAGCGCAAGGTGCGCGGCCTGCTGGCAGCGGGCGGACGCGTCCGCGTGATCAGTCCGGACTTGGTGCAGGGGCTGCAAACGCTTGTGGAGAAGGGGGTGATCGAGTGGTGCGCCCAACCCTATACTTCCGCCCGGATGGTTCCGGCTGCCTTGGTTTTTGCCGCGACCAATGCGCCTGCGGTGCAACGGCAGGTGGCCGATGATGCGCGCCGGGTCGGGGCGCTGGTCAATGTGGCCGATGCGCCGCAGGAGTGCGACTTTCAGGTTCCGGCCACGATCCGCCGGGGCGACCTGACCATCGCGGTGACTACCAACGGCAGAAGTCCGGCAGTGGCGGCCATGGTCCGCCGGCGGCTGGAGCTGGAAATTGGACCCGAGTACGGCCTGTTGGTGGCCCTGGCCGGTCGTTTACGTGAACAGATGCTGCAGGAAGGGACGGAGACGGAAGAGCCGGTCGGGATTCTGTTTCAAAAGATCCTGGAGGGGGATATAGTCCAATGGCTCAGGGATGGGCAATGGCATCTGGTGCGCCGCCGTCTGGAAACCGTGCTCGGCCGGTCGGTGGATGACGTGCTGGAGACTTTGATCGGGGAGGAGCCATGAGCTTCTTGTTTTTCCAGGGGGCCCTAGCGTTCTACCTGCTTGCGGCGGCACCCTACACGGTTTTTTTTCTGACCCGGAATCCTGCTGTCGGCCGGGCCGGACGGATGATTTTTGTCGGGGCCTTTGCCCTGCATACCTGCACCATTGTGCTGCGCGGCTGGGAGGCGGGGTATCCGCCCCTTGCCAGTCACCATGAGGCGGTGTCGTTTTTCGCCTGGTCGGTGAGCTGCTGTTATCTGTTGTTCCGCTGGCGCTACACGATCAAAAATCTGGGCCTGTTTGTCGGTGTCCTGGTTCTGGGATTGATGCTGGTTGCCGCCTTCTCCTCCCGCGCTCCGGTGTCGTTGCCCCCGGCGATGCAGACCTGGTGGCTCCCGGTGCACGCCTCGGTGACCCTTTTTGCCGAGGCCTTCTTGGGACTGGCCTGCATCGGCGGCATTATGTATCTGTTGCAGGAACGACAGATCAAGAAGAAACGGTTTGGTCTGCTGTACCTGCGTCTGCCTTCGCTGGAAACCCTGGACCGCCTCAATCACCATTGCCTGAGCATCGGCTTTCCCCTGTTCACTTTGGGCATCATTACCGGCTCGTTATGGGCCAAGCAGGCCTGGGGGGCCTACTGGCAGTGGGATCCCAAGGAAACCTGGTCGCTGATCACATGGTTCATTTACGCCGGCACCGTGCATCAGCGCTTCACCGTGGGCTGGCGTGGCCGCCGGGTGGCGATGCTGAGCATCGCCGGTTTCCTTGCGGTTCTGTTTACTTTTTGGGGGGCCTCCTTCCTGTTGCAGGGAGTGCATACCTATGTCTCATGACGCCATTGTCCTGCTCGGCGTGAACCACAAGACCACGCCGCTGGCGATCAGGGAAAAACTCGCGTTTTCCGGCGGTTATGACGAACCCTTGCAGGCCCTGGGCAGGCTGGATGCCCTGCGGGAATACTATCTGCTCTCCACCTGCAACCGGGTGGAGGTGCTGTTCACCTGCACCCAGGTCGAGACGGCCCGGCAACAGGTGCTGGATCTGCTTTTCGCCCGTTCGATCAGCGCCGCCGAACTGGATCGCTATGTTTATTGCCACCTCAACGAGTCGGCGGTCGAGCACCTGTTTGAGGTCGCGGCCAGCCTGGACTCGATGGTCGTCGGCGAGGCCCAGATTCTGGGGCAGCTCAAAGAGGCCTACCGGCAGGCCGCCCGGGCCGGCTGTAGCGGCTTCATCCTCAACCGGCTGCTGCACAGGGCCTTTTTCGTGGCCAAGCGGGTGCGCACCGAAACCCGGATCGGGGCCAGCGCGGTTTCGATCAGTTATGCGGCGGTGGAACTGGGGCGGAAGATCTTCGGCGACCTGACCGGCAAGCGGGTTCTGTTGGTGGGCGCGGGCGAGATGGCGGAGCTGGCGGCCGAACACCTGGTTACCCAGGGCGTTTCCGAGGTGGTGGTGGCCAACCGGACGCTGCAACGGGCCGTCGAACTGGCCCGTCGCTACCGGGGCCGCGCTGTTTCGCTGGAAGAATTGCTGGAAGAGCTGCGCCGGGTGGACATCATCATCAGTTCCACCGGCTCGCCGGATCTGATACTGCGGAAACACGAGGTGCAGTCGGTGATGCGCGGACGGCGCAACCGGCCGCTGTTTTTCATCGACATTGCCGTGCCCCGCGACCTCGATCCGGCAATCAACGAGCTGGACAATATCTATCTGTACGATATCGACGACCTGAACAACGTCGTGGAGCTGAACAAGTCGGAACGTGAACGCGAGGCGATCAAGGCCAAACGGATCATTGCCGAGGAGCAGCTGAAGTTTGGCAAGTGGCTTGAGGGCATCGAGGCGACCCCGACCATCATCCAGCTCCGGGCCCTGATCATGCGGCATCTGCATTTTGAGCTCGAAAAAACCTTCGGCCGCCTGGACGGAATGGAAGAGGACCAGCGGCGTCATCTGGAAAAGATGGCGGAGGCGATCACCGCCAAGGTGGTCTACGGACCGCTGCAGTACCTGAAAACCGACCATGGCACTATCACCCGGGGGAAACGAATTGCCCTGGTACGCGATATGTTCCGGCTGGACGAGCAGAACCCCCATGGACCCGAGGAGCGACAATGACCCGTGAGGAAATTTTGGAGAGTGAGTGGCTGGTGGTGCGTCATTCGGGGGAGATCCCCGAGGTGGCCTTTCACGGCAGCCTGCACCATTTGACCGAGGATCCGGAAGGGCCGGGCCTGGAGCTGACGCTTGAGGAGGTGCACAAGCTGGAGGATGCGGCCCTGGCGCGTTACCGGGAAATCATCCTGCGCGACCTGAACCCGGAGAACCGGGATGAGAGGATCTTCAGAGGGCTGAAACGGGTGCACCACAACTGGTTCCGCTATGCCCGGTTCTGCGAGGAGATCGATTGCGACGGCGAGGCCTTCCGTGAGCAGGCCGGCCAGGCCCTGGTGGGCTATCTGGAGCAGGAATGCAGCGAGGTGCGTTCCGGTATGCGCACCTCGTCGGTGAATTGCTGCGCTGCCGAGGTGCGGGAGCTGCTGGAGGCGTTGCAGGTGCGGCCAGACGCGCTTTCTCTTGACTGGACCTGCCTCTGTCCGCCGGAAAACCAGAGATGAGCCGGGGAATGGAACGGGACGGGCGACCGATACGGATCGGCCTGATCGGGACCGGCAAGCACGGCAGCCGTTACGCCAATCACCTGGTGCGCGACATTAAGGGCGCGCAGCTGACCGCGATCTGCCGCCGCGACCGCGCAAGGGGCGAGGCGCAGGCCGGGGACTGGGGCTGTCGCTGGTTTGGCGACTGGCGTGCGCTGGTCGAAGATCCTGAAGTGGACTGCGTGATTGCCGCCACGCCGCCCGCGCACAACGGCGAGATCGGAGCAGCCTGCGCCCGGGCGGGCAAGCCGCTACTCATGGAAAAGCCTCTGGCGGTTTCGGTGCGCGAGGCCGAGGCCCTGGTCGAGCACTTCGATCGGGCCGGAGTCGGACTGACGGTCGGCCAGACGCTGCGCTACAACCCGGTGATCCGGCTGCTCAGGGAGCAGTTGCCTACCATTGCCCCGCTCTGCGGGTTGACAGCCAACCAGCGGCTGGAACCAGCCACCCTGGCTTGGCTCGACGTGCCCGAACTGGCCGGGGCCGGGGTGACCTTACACACGGCGATCCATGTGTTCGATGCGGTACGCTGGATTACCGGACAGGAGATTGTCCGGGTCGCGGCCCGGATCCGCTGCGTGCAGAGCCGCTGTCTTGAGGATCAGCTTGTGGCCCTGTTCGAGCTGGGAAACGGTGTGCTCGGCAGTCTGGAATGTTCCAAGACCGGGCATGCCCGTTCCGGCCGTTTCGAGCTGACCGGCGAGGGGGGCCAGCTTTGGGGCGACCAGGTGCACCATGTTTGCGAGCGGGTCCGGCAGATGGAGCGCACCGTGCTTGATCCGGGCAAGCGAGTCTATGCGCTCGTGCCTCTTTTGCGCGACTGGCTCGCCTTCCTCCGCGGAAAGGGCGAAAATCCCGTGCCCGCAGGCGACGGGCTGGCCGCGGTCCGGGTCTGCTCGGCCTGTCTGCGTTCAGCAGCCAAAGACCGCTGGGAGGCGGTCTGAACCGGACCGCCTCCTTCCCACCTTGCCCGGCTCAGTGTTTGAACGAGCGCCGGCCGGTGAACATCATCGCCACCTGTGGCGTGGCCTCGTTACAGGCCTGGATCGACTCAAAGTCGCGAATCGAGCCGCCAGCCTGGAGAATGGCGGTCACGCCCTCGCGGATCCCCACGTCGGCCGCGTCCCGAAACGGAAAAAAGGCGTCTGAAATCATGACCGATCCCGGAATGCCTGCCCGTTCTTTCCGCACCCTGGCGTCGATCGCCTCCTGATCAGCCCTGTCCCGCTTGCCGCGCGCTATCTCCAGAGCCATGTCCGCATAGGGCATGCCGTAGGTATCGAAACACAGCATATCCGCGTACTTGACATAGGCCTTCTGAATGGCGATTTCAGCCACGCCGACCCGGTCCTGCTCGCCCGCGCCGATGGCGGTGGTGCAGCCGTCCTTGACGTACAGCACCGAGTTGGAGGTGGTGCCGTGCTCGATGGCCCAGCCGAAGATCATGTCCTTGATTTCGCGTTCTGTTGGTTGCCGCTCGCAGGCATAGTCGACGTTTTTATACGTGGCGACCGCGGGTTTGAGGTCGGCTGCGCTGCGGATGCCGTTGATCGCGGACTGCTGGACAATGATGCCGCCGTCGATGAGCGACTTGAAATCCACAAAGCGGTAGCGTTCAAAATCGGCCAGGCGGCTGATATCGGCGATGCGGATAATCCGCAGGTTTTTCCGTTTGGCCAGGATATCGAGGCTGCCCTCTTCGAATTCAGGTGCGCACACCACCTCCAGGTAGTTCTCCGCCATCAGTTCGGCGGTGGCGATATCGATCGGTCGGCTGGTGACCACTGCCCCGCCGAAGGCGGCGATGCGGTCGCAACGGTTGGCCCGGTTGTAGGCTTCGGCCAGGTCGGCGCCGAGTGCCGCGCCGCAGGGGTTGTTGTGCTTGAGGATGACCGCGGCCGGGCTGTCGATCAGATACTTGATGATATTGAGCCCGTTGTCGATATCGGTCAGGTTGATTTTTCCCGGATGTTTTCCCACCTGGAGCATGTCTTCGACCTGAATGGCGCTGACCAGGCCATTGCCCGGTGCAATGTAGCGGCAGTCGCCGAGCAGCAGGTTGCCGTTCACCAGTTCGTAGAGGGCTGCCTCCTGGTCCGGATTTTCCCCGTAGCGGAGGCCGAGTTCTTCAAGGGCGCCGTCGTTGTTGGGGATGGTCCAGGTTTTTTTGCGATAGACCAGGGTCTGGTCGCCAAAGCTGATGGTCATCTCCGGGGGAAAGGCATCGCCCCGGAGGGTGGAATACATTTTTTTCAGATCGGTCATGGGAAACTCCGCTGGGTGGAAGAAAGAACAGGCGGCCGGAAACCGCCGCCTGGAATGGTAGAGACGGTATGGACGGTAATGAACGCTATATCGCTATGGGAAGCGGGCTGTTCAGGACTCCGGGCCGCGCAGGGTCAGGGGCGCAATGACGGCATCCGCCGGAATCGTGCAGTTGGAGAGCACGCTGTTTGCGCCCACGCTTGCGCCGTCGCCCACAATGCAGTTTACAAGGACCGCGCCGCTGGCAACACGACAGCCCTCGCCCAGACGGGATCCGGCGACGATCTGCACCCCGGGCTCGATCAGGCAGTCGCGGCCGATGGTGCAGCCGGGCTCGATCAGGGTTGTCTCCGGAGACAGCAGGGTGATGCCTGAGAGCATCAGTTCCCTGTTGTGGCGTTGTTGCAGCGCGGCCTGGGCCTGGGCCAGTTCGATCCGGGAGTTGACGCCCAGCACATCCATGGCCTGCGGGTGAACAAAGGGCCGCACCACCAGCCCTTCCCGGTTGGCAATGGCCACGATATCGGTCAGGTAGACTTCGCCCTGACTGTTGGCGGTACCGACCTTGCGCAGCGCTTCGAAAAGAAAGCGGCGTTCCACCAGGTAGATGCCCGCGTTGACCTCCTGGATGCGGCGCTGTTCGTCGTCAGCGTCCTTTTCCTCGACAATGCCGGTGATTTCGCCCTGGGCGTTCTTGAGGATGCGGCCGTAGCCGAAGGGCTGGTCGAGCAGGGTGGTCATCAGGGTCAGGGAGGCCTGGTTGTTGTGGTGGGCCTCGATCATGGCGCGGAGGGTCTCGGGCCGGATCAGGGGGGTGTCGCCGCAGAGAATCATGACCAGATCGCTTGTCGCGCAGGCCGATTCGGTACAGAGCACCGCATGACCCGTACCGTTCTGTTCTTCCTGAATCACCGGCACCAGGTCGCGTCCGGTCAGGACGCGCATAACCGCCTCGCGCTGGTGGCCGATGACGACCGCGCAACGGTCGAGCCCGGCCTCCTTAACGGCGCGGAGAACATGGTTGAGCATGGGTTGGAAGAAAACTTCGTGCAGCACCTTGGCGCGTGCCGACTTCATACGGGTTCCCTTGCCGGCGGCAAGGATCACGGCGGTTATGGCTGGTTGCATCATGGACCTCTTTGAGCTTTGAGCAGGAAGAGTAACAGGAAAAATCAGTGTAGAGGGAAAAAGGATTTTTGACAAGCGCCAGCCTGCCGGGACCGGCGGAGAACGCTATGCGGGCGGCTCGCCGCGGCGGGCCGGAAGGTTGGTCGCGGCGGAGGCCGGTTCCTGTCGGGGGGCGAGGTCTACCTCCCGAGCCGCGGCGGCCAGGGCGAGGGCGGCGAGTCGTCCGCCGCGAGTGCTGGAAGGGGCATCGCCCATGACGGCCATGACGACCTCGCCGGCTTGCAGCTGCTCCCGGGTGGTGATGGGAACCAGGGCCGCGTCTTCGTCCGGACCGGTGCATTGCAACAGTCCCCGGGCGCGGAGCAGCTCGGCCACGGCGCGCACATCCGCCGGGCTTTCCCGGGGAAGTTCGGCTTCGAGACGCTTCCATGTGGTGGCGATTCGCTGGTCAAAGTCGGCGTAGACGCGGTCCAGCAGATCGAAGGCAAGCTGCAACCGACGCTGCGGCACGGGAAGCGGGCCATCCTGGTCGGGATGGTAATATTGGTGGTGCTGGATGGCATAGGCGAGGGTCGCTCCCAGGAGAATGCAGGTCCAGCCGATGTGCATCCAGACAAGAAAAAGGGGAATCGAGGCAAAGGAACCGTAGATCGCGTTGTATTTGGCCACCCCTATCTGCAAGGTGATATACAGCTTCTGAAAGAGGAACCAGAATACCGCGGCGAAGACCGCGCCGACCAGGGCCGCGCCGGGCTGCACCTTGCGCTGGGGGAAAAACAGGTACATCATCATCAGGGTCAGGACGATGAGCACGAACGGGGCGAGGTTGATAAAGGTGGCAGCACTCCCCGCCCACCCGGCGGGCAACAGGCGGCCGAACTGTTGCATGATACTGTCGCTGGCCAGGATCGTCTCCGCGGCCAGGGCCACGTTGAGCGAAAGCGGCAGCACGATGAGCAGGGCCAGGTAATCCATGATTTTCCGCCCCAGGCTGCGGCCCTGATCCGTGTGCCAGATGGCGTTCATCGCGTCTTCTATGGAGGCGAGCACAAGCAGAATGACCGCGACCAGACCGATCACGCCGAAAGCGCCCAGGGCCGCAAAGTTGGTGCGGTCCACGTACTCGAAGATGATATCTATGGCCCGGTGCAGGCTGGTTCCGGGCACTGCTGCGGGCTCGCCTACCTGCTCGTCTGTTTTCGGGACGGCAGCTGCCTGCGGTTCCCACTGATCGACCAGGCGGATGATCGAGGTTTTGAGTTCCTCATCGCTGCCCATGCCCTTGAGAATGGCGGTGCTCAGCGCCAGGATCGGCACAAGCGAGAGGATGATGGAGTAGGTCAGGGCCGAGGCCCGCAGGGTCAGGTTGGTGCGGAAAAACTCCTCGTACATGATCAACAGGATGCGGACAACGATGCGCACCGGCGATCCCGGCCCTGCATCGGCAAAGGCCCACTGGTACAGTCGGTTTCGCCGACCGTCCCGCTCCGGTCTGTCCGGGGTTATCGGCCCAGTTCCTGATGCACCCATTTTTCAATGATCTCGAAGATGATTTCCCGTTTGATCGGTTTGGCAATATAGTCGTTCATTCCGGCTTCCAGACAGATTTCCCGGTCACCCTTCATGGCATTGGCGGTCATGGCGATGATAGGGAGGGTGAGGAAACCGCGTTCGCGGAGTGTGCGGGTCGCCTCCAGTCCGTCCATCTCCGGCATCTGGATATCCATGAGAACCAGATCGAATCCCTCGGGCTCCTGTTGCAGCCGGTCGAGCGCCTCCCGGCCGTTGCCGACCACCTCCACCTTGTATCCAGCCTTGGTCAGGATGAGCAGGGCCAGCTTCTGGTTGACCAGATTGTCTTCCGCCAGCAGGATGCGGATCGAACGCTTGATTTCTTCCCGCACGCTGTACTGGGTGATGATCTCCCTAGGCCCCTGTTCCGTTGCCGCCGGCGTTTCCGCGGCGACCAGCTTTTCGATGGTCTTGAATAAAATCTCCCGGCGCGCCGGTTTGGTGAGGAAGGCGTCGAAACCGGCCTCGCGGCACCGCTGGGCGTTGCGTTCGGTGGTGGAGGTATAGGCAAGCAGGGGCACGGCAGCGGTATCGGAGCGTTCCTGGCGGATCATTCGGGCCAAGGCGTAGCCGTCCGGGGTGGGCATCTGGATATCGAGGATGATCAGGTCGAAACTCTCTCCGGCGGCGATTGCACGGTCGAGCAGGGCGGGGACGGTGCTGCTGTCCTGCACCGGGGTGACCTGCATGCCGGCGGTCTTGAGGATATGGGTCAGCAAGTCGAGGTTGGTGGCGTTGTCGTCGATCACCAGAACCCGTTTGCCGTCGAGACAGATCTTGTTGAAGCGCTTGATTTCCTGCATCGGGGCCTTGCGCAGAGTGGCGGTGAAATGAAAGGTGCTGCCCACCCCGAGCTCGCTTTCCACCCAAACCTTCCCCTGCATTAACTTGGCAATCCGGCGGCAGATCGCCAGCCCCAAACCGGTGCCCCCGTACTTTCTGGTGGTAGAGCCGTCGGCCTGACGGAAGGATTCGAAGATGGCCTCCTGTTTGTCTTCGGGGATGCCGATGCCCGTGTCCCGGATGGAGGCGTGGATGGTGATAGTGTCCTCTGTTTCTGCGTCCACAGCCAGGGCCAGTTCCACTTCGCCTTGCCGGGTGAACTTGGCGGAGTTGCCCATCAGGTTGAGCAGTACCTGACGGTAGCGACCCGGATCGCCCATGACGGTGGCGGGCAGGTTGTCGTCGATGCGACACAGCACCTCGATGGAGCGGGATGCCACCTTGGGGCGGATCAGGTCGCAGACGTCCTGGGCGGTGATTTCCGGGTCGAAGCTGATGCATTCGAGGTCGAGCTTGCCGGCCTCGACTTTGGAAAAATCGAGGATGTCGTTGATCAGGGAGAGCAGGGCGTCGGCGCTGCGCTTGATGGTTTGGGCAAACTCGATCTGTTCCTCGTGTTCCAGACCGGAGTCGATCAGCATGTCGGTGAAGCCGATGATGCCGTTCATCGGGGTGCGGATCTCGTGGCTCATGGCGGCAAGAAATTCGCTCTTGGCCACATTTGCGGCCTCGGCCGCCTTTTTCGCGGTCCTCAGCTCTGCGGTTTGCTGCTTGATTTCCGCCTGCAAGCGATCGGAATAGCTGCGCTGCTGTTCCTGGATCTTGCGGTAGTTTTGTTCATTTTCCGCCATGATGTCCTGGAATTTTTTTTCCAGGACCGCTGCCTGCCGCTCGAATTGCTTTTTCTGGATCTCCAGTTTGCGGGCAATGGCTAGGGTGTCCCGCCGGGAGTGGAACAGACGGACGGCCAGACGAAACAGCACGGCGGCGATTTCGGCCGGATTCGGATCGGCGGCAAGGGCGAGCACGTGGATATGCTGCGCCGGGTCGTGGTGGACAAGGCAGAGACGGCCGTCGGCAAGGCGGATGGTTTCCTCCTCCCGGTGCGTGCGAATGAGTTCGTCCGCCTCGGCAGTTGTCAGGGGAAAACCGTCTGAGACCGCACGGCTTTTTGCCGGGCCGCGACAAAAAAAGAGCAGGTTGCGGGTTTCCTGTTCCAGATGCAGCAGCAGGTCGTCGACGAGCTGTTGCGGATTGACGAGATCGGCGAAAATATCGGTAATAGGGGCCATGTCAGCTGCCGTACATGCTGTTGGTGATTGCCAGTTCTTCGGGCAGATCTTCTGCCAGAACCTGATACTCTTCCATGTTTTCCTGAATATGGGCGGCCAGGGAGGGCGCAAGCGGGGAGGGGAGTCCCTCTTTGAGCGCCGGAATATGGAGCTGATGAACGATGTATTCGCTCATTTGCAGGATGCCGCGCGGCGACCGGGGAGCAACCGACCCAGAGTGATCATGGTGAAAGGCCAGGGCTTCGGCGATGGCCTCCGGGATGTGCCAGTCGCGCGCCAGGATCGAGCCGATCCGGCAATGATCGGTCTGAAACAGTTCGCGCTCCAGACTGATGAGCGGTGGGCTGTCCGGCGTCAGCCGGTCGATGAGTTTGAGGAAGAGTTCCTGCTCCACCTCCATCTCCACGATGAGCCCGATATCGTGGAGAATGCCGCAGAGATAGGCGTCGTCGCCATTGATCTCGAAGATGCGTTCGGAGATCATCTTGCAGCAGATGCTGACCGCGGCGCTGTGCCTCCAGAGCTGCTGCGGGAAAAATTGCACCCCTCCGGAGCGGTTGCTCAGCATACCCTGAATGGCGTCGGTTATGGCGATGTTGTGCAGGTTTTTCATGCCGAGTAGGGCCACGGCCCGGGAAATAGAGTCGACCTTTTTGCGCAGTCCGAAATAGGAGTTGTTGACCAGGGTGAGCAGGCGGCCGACCAGAACCGGGTCGAGCCGGATCACCGCCTCGAAGTCCTGGAGTGTCGAATCCTCGTTGTTGATCAACTGCATCAGCTTGGTGACGCTGTGCGGCAGGGTGCGGATTTTTTTGAACCGCTCGATCAGGATGGTGGTGGAGGGCATGGGGTGGGTTCCTCGGTCGATGCCGGTGTGGTCAGCTGGCCAGTTCCTTTTTAGTGATGGCTTCGGACTTGATGCGGTCGATCAGTTCCGCCAGCACGGGTTTGACATGTTCCCTGATATCGCCGGCCACGATGATGAACAATAGGTCATCCCCCGGTTGAAACCGGCCGGAGCGGGCTTCGATCACAATTTCATAGATTCCCGGTCGGGCAAGATATTCCCGGCGGATTTGTTCCACTTTTTCCTGATCTGCCCGGGTCTCCAGGGCGACGACCTGTTGCCGGTCCTGTCGGGACCAGCTGCGAACCGTCCCGTTGTGCACCAGAAGCATGCCGACCTTGTCGGCAAAGTCGGGGTGTTGTTTGAGTGCGGCAATGGTTTGGGAAATGTCCATGAAGGTGTGCTCCGGTTATGGGAGGTTCAGCGGGAGGCCGGAATGCGGATGGTGTCTCCCGCCCGGGGCAGCCGGGAATCCCGTCCGGGGTTGGCCGCCAGGATCTCCCGGGGCAGAACGTTGAACTTGCGGGCAACGGTGGTGATGGTTTCTCCTTTTTTGAGCGTATAGGTGCGAAAGGCGATCGTGCTGTCGGCCGGCGACGCGGGCCGGGCCACCCGGGAAGGCGTCTGTTTGCCCGGCTTTCGGGGTGGGGCAAGCTGCTGTTGGCCGTTCGGACGCGGGGCGACGATGGCGGCGCGCGCCGGTGTGACGTTTTCAGGCCGCTTTTTTGCCAGGGTTCGGACCCGGTAGCCTGCCGGTACCGGTTTCGTGCCGCTGGTGACCGGGGCAAGAAGCGCCGGGTTGAGGCGGAGAAACTCGCTTTGGGACAGGCCGGTCTCCGCCCGAACCCGGTGCAGCGGAGCGGCTTGGCGCAGACGGAACGAGGTGGTCCACTCCGGGGCTTCGCGGATGATGTGCGGATTGCGTTCCAGCCGCTGGGCAACCCGCATCGCGGCAAGAAATTCCGAGTAGAAGTTCCGGGAGGCGAATTTGAACGAACCCTCGTTGTAGGTGAGGAAGATCTTTTCGTAGCTACCCCGGGCCTTCAGGGCCCGTTTCATTCCCTGGCGACCGTGGTTGTAGGCGGTGAGCGCCAGGGGCCAGTCGCCCAGTTGCCGGTAGTTTTCCTCGAGCAGTTCGGCGGCGGCCACGGCCGAGCGGTACGGGTCGCGGCGTTCATCGACCAGGTCGTTGATCATCATGAACTCCTTGCCCGTTCCCGGTGTGAACTGCCACAGTCCCGAGGCGCCCGCCTTGCTGTAGGCCTTGGGGTTGAAGGAGGATTCCACGTGCGGCAGATAGGCCAGTTCCGGCGGCAGGCCCTTGGAGGCGAAGATGTGTCGGAATTGGGGCAGGTAACGGCCCGAGCGGAGAACCCCGGCGTGAAAACGGTCGCTTTGGCCGACTTGCACCCGCAGGCGTCCGGCTGCCTCGCGATACGCGGCGGCGCGGCGCGTGGGAAAAAGGGCGGCGATGCGTCGCTCTTCGACGGTACGTGGCGCATGACCGGAGGCGAGGCGTTCGAGCACGGCCTGCACGTGCTGTTTGGCCTCGTCCTTCCGCGCGCTGTTGACGGCGCCTGCGCCGGGTATCCGGCTGTCCTGCAACGAGATCACGCCGTAGACGCGCCGCAGGTTTTCCGAGTCGTGGACAACGCCCTGATGGGTGGTGTAGCGGCTGTAGATGGCCTCCCAGAAGCGGACATTGTCCTGGATACAGGGGAAAACGGGAAACTTTTCGGCCGAGGCCAGGGCAGGGCTCCCCTGGAGGAGACAGAGCGTCAGCACTGCGATCAGCAGACTGACGGACCAAAAGAGCCGAAAGGCCGGATGCAGCATGTGTTGGAACTCCTGGATTCGGGAAGGTCTGAAAGGGCGGGCCCGGAAGGATGGATGCCGTTTTGTCTTCGTGATTTTGCCCTTAAGTGTATCATATTTCCTGCGTTGCAGCGATAAAAGGTGTATAGTCCCTGCCGCCGGGCTTATCTGCGCTGCGGTTCGGGAAGCAGGCCGCAAGGAGGCGAAAACGTGTATACACCGATTATCGGAACCTTGGGTTATATTGTTTCGCCGGATGGACGGCACACCCTGCTCGTTCACCGCACTACCCGCTCGGCGGATCAGCATTTCGGCAAATACAACGGACTGGGGGGCAAGATGTTGCCCGGAGAGGGCGTGAGCGCATGCATGCGCCGCGAGATCCGGGAGGAGTCCGGGCTGGAGTGCACGGAGATGCGGTTGCGGGGGACGATTAATTGGACCGGTTTCGGGCCCCAGGGAGAAGATTGGCTGGGATTTGTCTTTCTGATCACGGCCTTCACCGGTGAGCCCTGCTCGCACAACGAGGAGGGGACGCTGGCCTGGCATCCGATCGAAACCCTGGTGGAGTTGCCGATGTGGGAGGGCGATCGATATTTTTTGCCCCTGGTCTTTGATGGCGATCCGCGGGTGTTTCATGGGTATATGCCGTATGCGGGAGGGCGTCCGCTCGGCTGGAGCTACGAGCGGTTGTAGCGCGGCACAAAAGGACACTGTTGTTTCTGCGGTCCGGTCTGGTAAAGGACTTGCGTTCGAACGAGCCTGTCTGTATAGTATGTATCCCTTGCGTTTTTACATAATATCAACCGGTTAGCTTTCTGCCGCCGTGTGATGGAGCCGTTGCGGGGAAGAGAGACATGGAAAGGAATGCGGAACTGCTGCGTCTTGAGGAGTGCGTGGACAAGCTGCTGGCGCAGCATGTCCGGCTCCGTGAAGAATATCGGGCCCTGCAGGAAACGTTGCGGCAGCGCGAACTTGAGTGTGCGGAGCTGAAAAGGAATGTCCTTGACCTGAGCAGCGAGAGGACCGAGGTCGGCAACCGGGTTTCCGGGCTGCTGGATCGTATCGAACAGTGGGAGAACGAGCAGCAGACAACGGAGGCCGACGGCAATGGAGAGCCAAGCCGGATGAGCGGCAGCGACTAAGGCAGGGTCTTTGATGCAAGAGCGGCTCATCCATGTTGAACTGTTCGGTCAGACCTACACCTTTTATAGCGATGTGACCGACGACGAGCTCGCCTCGGTGGTCGAGCTGGTGAAGGCGGAGCTGGAGCGGGAGCATCGCACCGGACCGGGTACCGGTGTATCGAACAAGGTTCTGGTTTTGGGCTGTCTGCGACTTGCCTCCCGTCTGCTTCGGGTAGAGCGGGAATACGAGGCGTATCGCCGAGAGGAAGCCGATGCGGCAGGGCTCTTGGCTGATAGGGTGTTTGCGCAGCTCGAATAATTGTCTTATATTGAGTAAAACGGTACGACAAGGTTTTGCGTGCCCCTGCTCTGTTGGTGATCAGCGAAGTATTGAGCCAACTCACATGATAAGGGTAGCCGAAACTGCCTGTCAATGAAATCGGCAACGATATTCAGGAGCAGGCAGACGCATTGCCCACCTAATTTGATTAGGTTTAATCATTTCGTTGACACGGCAGAGCGGGGGTTTTTGTTGTTGACGGTTTATCGGCTCCGGCAAGGTCCGCCGGAGCCGGATGGTCGGGTGCAAAGGCATTGTCGCCGGTTCGGCGAAGTTCTGAGTTCGTCGTCTCTCTGTCCTCAGGTGTATCCTGGAAAAGCGCCCTGCATGGACAGCCTTGGATTTCTCCTCCTCCCAAGGGTTGAACCCCATCTGTACACGCGGTTTGCTGCTCGAAGAGCGTTTTTTGCACCGTGATCTTTCACGGTGTTGTCGTTGCGGGCCCCGAGAGCTCTCCCGCCTCCGGCTGGTTGCGCATTGTGTTCGGCCTGTGCCGGCGTCCGACGCCTTTGTCCGGTTTGCTTCGGCGGTGGGGCGCCTGTTTTAGATAGATCCGAGTGAAGGTGTTGCTATGGAATTGAATGTTGGAACATTGCTCCTGGTTCTGGCCTGTCTGGCGGCTGGTTTGGCGGCAGGAATCGCCCTGCGCAAACGGCTGGTGGAGGGCAACCAGCGCAATATAGAGTTACAGGGGCGGCAGATCATTGAAAATTCGATCAGCGAGGCTGAACAGATCAAGAAGGAAGCCCTGTTGCAGGCCAAGGAAGAAGCCTTTCACATCAAACAGGAAGCGGATCGCGAGCTCAAGATCAGCCGTCAGGAACTGAAAGAGGATCAACGCCGGGTCAACCGGAAATATGACGAGGTCCAGCGCGAGTACGTGATTCTGGAAGAAAAGCAGGCCAATATCCAGTATCGCGAGGAACGGCTGGAGACCAGCGAAGCGGAGGTGGACGCCAAGAAGCAGGAGCTGGACCAGCTCATTGACGAGCAGCGCTACAAACTTGAGACCATCGCGGGCATTAATCGTGACGAGGCCAAGGAGCAGTTGATGCAATCGATCGAGAGCGAGGCCCGGATGGAGAGCGCCAAGCAGCTGGTGCGGATCGAAAACGAGATGAAGTTGGAGGCAGACCGGAGAGGGAAGAATATCCTGGCCCTGGCCATTGCCCGGTATGCCGGCGATTATGTGGCCGACAGGACCGTTTCCATGGTACCGTTGCCCAATGAAGAGATGAAAGGTCGCATTATTGGACGAGAAGGACGGAACATTAGGGCGATCGAGGCGGCGACCGGTATTGACATCATCATCGACGACACCCCGGAGGCGGTTATTCTGTCCGGGTTCAATCCCATCCGTCGCGAGGTGGCGCGGCTGGCCCTGGAACAGCTGATCTCCGATGGCCGGATCCATCCCTCCCGGATCGAGGAGGTGGTGCACAAGGTCACCGAGGAGGTGGAGATCGGTATTCGCGAGTCCGGCGAACAGGCGACCTTTGATGTCGGCGCGCACGGCATGCACGTCGACCTGATCAACCTGATCGGCCGCCTGAAGTATCGAACCAGCTACGGCCAGAATATCTTGCAGCACTCCCTGGAGGTCGCCTTTCTCTGCGGGATCATGGCCGCCGAACTGGGACTGGATGTCAAAAAGGCCAAGCGGGCCGGTTTGCTGCACGATATCGGCAAGGCCGTGGATCACGAGGTTGAAGGCTCGCATGCGATCATCGGCCGGGATCTGACAAGAAAATACGGGGAATCCGAGGACATCGTGTATGCCGTTGGCGCGCATCATGAAGACCAGCCGCCCAAATCGGTGCTCGATGTGCTGGTTCAGTCGGCGGATGCCCTGTCCGGCGCGCGGCCGGGTGCGCGGAAAGAGATGCTGCAAAGTTATGTCAAGCGGCTCGAGGATCTGGAGAGGATTGCCAACGGATTCCCCGGTGTGGAAAAATCCTACGCCATCCAGGCCGGACGCGACCTGCGCATCATTGTCGACAGCCAGAAGATCCGGGACGAGGAAACCGTGCTGCTGAGCCGGGATATCGCCCGGGCGGTCGAGGAGCAACTGACCTATCCGGGCCAGATCCGGATCACGGTCATTCGCGAAACCAGAGCTATTGAATATGCCAAGTAAGGGGAAGAAATGGCGACGATAGAAGAGCAGATAGCGTTGTTCGAGCGGGGAACCGTGGATTTTCATTCACGGGATGAGTTGATCAAGAAGCTTACCCGCTCCCAGGAAACCGGGACACCGTTAACCGTCAAGGCTGGTTTTGATCCGACCGCGCCGGACCTGCATCTCGGTCATACGGTGCTGTTACATAAACTGCGCCAATTTCAGAAGATGGGGCACCAGGTCACCTTTCTGATCGGCGATTTCACCGCGACGATCGGCGACCCGACCGGCAAGTCGGAGACCCGGCCTCCCCTGAGTCCGGAAGACGTGCTGCGCAACGCTGAAACCTACAAGGAGCAGGTCTTCAAAATCCTCGACCCCGAACAGACCCGCGTGGTCTTCAATTCGAGCTGGCTGAACGAGCTCACTCCCCGGGAGATCATCCGGCTGGCCTCACAGCTGACCGTGGCCCGGATGCTGGAACGGGACGACTTCAAGAAGCGCTACGAGGCCAACCGGCCGATCTCCATCCACGAGTTTCTCTATCCGCTGATCCAGGGGTACGACTCGGTGGCCCTGAAGGCCGATGTCGAGCTGGGCGGAACCGATCAGCTGTTCAACCTGCTGATGGGCCGCGACCTGCAACGCGCCTGGGGCCAGGAGCCGCAGGTCGTTCTGACCACGCCGCTGCTGGAGGGGCTGGACGGCATCAACAAGATGAGCAAATCACTGGGCAACTATATCGGCGTGTCCGAGCCTCCGGATACCATCTTCGGCAAGCTCATGTCGATCAGCGACGATCTGATGTTCCGGTATTACGAGCTGCTCAGTGATCTGTCGCTAGCGGAAATCGGCCGGTTGAAGGAAAAGGTGGAGGCCGGCGAGGTGCATCCCAAGGCGGTCAAGGTGCAGCTGGCCAGGGAGCTGGTGACCCGTTTTCACAACGCTGAAGCCGCAGATGAGGCGGAGCGCGGTTTCGAGCAGGTTTTTGCCCGGGGAGAATTGCCCGACGAAATCGAGGAGGTGCAACTTGCCGCCGGCGATGAGCCGGTCTGGCTGCCCAGATTGCTTTTGGATGCGGGACTGGTCACCTCGACCTCGGATGGTCGGCGCATGATACAACAGCACGCGGTGTCCATCGACGGCGAGAAGGTGGTGGATGTCGAGGCAACCGTGCCTGCCCAGGGCGAGGTGCTGCTCAAGGTGGGCAAGCGCCGGTTTTGCCGGGTGCTTTTTTCCTGATTCGGACGCTGGTGGATACACAAAAAGTGGCTTTTCTTTTGGGAAAGCCACTTTTTTTGTTGCGTGCGGAGTTTTCCGTGGTGGCAGGTGGATTGGCTATGCCCCGACCGGAAGATCCTCCTCTTGGTGGGCCTTTTGGCAGGCGCTGCAAATCCCGGTGAACTCGACGTGGTGGCCGATGATCAGGTAGGGTGAGCTGGCCTTTGCCTGCTGGACGAGCTCTTCCATCACGGGAACATCGATATCATCGACCCGACCGCAATGGGAACAGCGGATATGGTAATGGGGCTGGGTGGTGGCGTCGAAACGCTTTTGCGTGCCGCCCACCTCGATCTTCATGATCATGCCGTTGTCCGCCATGAGCTCCAGGTTGCGGTACACGGTTCCTAGGCCGATCCGCGGCAGCCGCTTGCGTACCATGTCGTAGACCTCACCGGCTGTTGGATGGCTTTTGACCTTGGAGAGTTCTTCCAGGATGATTTGTCGCTGAGTGGTCAGGCGGAGCATGGGTGTTGGCGTATGCATGGGAAATCGTCGTTTTGGAATGAAAAGTAAATAAGAATCATGTTCAGTTAACATGCCCGCTGTTTTTCTGTCAAGAGGAGAAGGGGGCACGGGAGAGGGTATGCCGATGGTCGCGTCTTCCCTGAAGTTCGGATCACTGCATATCGGGCCGCCTTTGTTTCTCGCCCCCATGGCTGGTTTGACCCATTCGGCATTGCGCACTCTGCTGGCAGTCCTGGGCGGGGTTGGCTTGCTGAGCACGGAAATGTTGTCTGCCGCGCGCCTGCCCGCTGAAAACAGTCGGCTTTCTCCCTATCTGCTGCGCACCGAGGTGGAGCGTCCCCTCTCCTACCAGCTGCTGATCGCTGACGAACGCCATGTAGCCCCGGCACTGGAGCGTTTGCACCGGCTGGGGGCTGATGCCGTTGATGTGAATCTTGGTTGTCCGGCCCCCAGGGTACGTCGGCAGGGAGGAGGCAGCATGCTGATGGAACAGCCGGAACAGGTTCGACGACTTGTTGCCGAGATCAGGAGGCGGACCTCTTTGCCGTTGAGCGCCAAGATTCGTCTGGGCGAGTCACTCAATGAATCCGGATTACGGAATTTTTGCCGGATGCTGGAGGGCGAGGGGCTGGATCTCCTGACCGTGCATGGTCGTCTGCGCGGCGAGCCCTTTACCCGTTCCCCGCGTTGGGACTGGATCGGCCGGGTCAAGGGCTGGCTGAGTATTCCGGTGGTGGCCAACGGAGGCATTGATTCGGTGGATGCGGCCCGACGTTGCCTGGAACAGAGCGGCGCCGACGGACTGATGATCGGCCGGGCCGCGGTGCGCACGCCCTGGCTCTTTGCGCTGATCGCCCGCGACGTGTACGGACTGTCCCTGCCGGAGCCGGTGGTTCGCCTGCCCCTGCTGTACCGGGAATTTGCCGACGCCCTGGCCGATCGTTTCCCGCCCGAGCGACGTTTGGGCCGGCTCAAGGAGTTCACCCACCACTTTGCCCGCAACTATTTTTTCGGGCATTATCTGGCCGCTGCGGTGCAGGCCAGTGAGACGCTGGAGATGGCCCGGGAAAGGGCGGAACGCTTTTTTGCGGAGCACGACCCCGCGGCGGTTCAGGTCCGCACAGGGGGATTGTAGTAGCCGAAGCCCAGGCGGGGAAAACGCCGTTTGAGCTGATCCAGCCAGCGCCGCATCCCCAGAGGCGGCTTGTCCGGGTTGTGACCGACGGTTCGGAGGTATGCCTCCGGATCCATGTTGAGGTTGCGCAACTGGATGAAATCAGGCCCCCAGGTCTCCACCAGCGTGCAGAGCGCCTCGAACTCGTCGGGGTCATCGGTCCATCCGGGCAGGATGAAGTAATTGAGGGAAACGTGGCGGCCATGCCGCTTCATGACCTGGATGGACTTGCAGACATCGTGCAGGGAAAACCCCTTGGGACGGTAATACCGGCGGTGTGCCGCCTCCCGGGCGCTGTTCAGCGAGATGCGGATCGAGTCCAGCCCGGCGTGGGCCAAACGGTCCACCGCCCCGGGCAGGCTGCCGTTGGTATTGAGGTTGATGGTCCCTCTCCCGGTTTGCCTGCGGATCAGGCGGATGGCCTGCTCCATGACCGGGGCCTGCAAAAGCGGTTCGCCCTCGCAGCCCTGACCGAAACTGACAAGGGGACGCGGGGCCGAACTCAGGTGCTCGACGGCAATCTCCGCGATCTCTTGCGGGGTGGGGACAAAGGTGATCCGGTCCTGGGTGGCCGGGCAGCTGCCGGAGGGCTGGAGGGAAATGCAGCCTGCGCAGGCGGCGTTGCAGACCGGCGAGCAGGGCAGGGGGGCCTCCCAGCGGCCGAGGAAATAGTTGCGGGCCGCCGGGCATCCATAGGTGAGGCAGCATTTTCCCAGATGCTGGACAAGCCGATTGGCGGCCAGACGCTGGAGCTGCTTGCGGGTCCGACGCCGGAGGAGCTGGTGATCGAACTGGTCCGCATCCTGACGGCGGTCGGCGTCGCTGCGGAAGGCGGCGACCCAGAACCTGTTGTCGGCCCAGCCCACGGCTGTATAGGCGTAAAGCGGCAACAGCGGCGCTTCGGCCTCCCGGGTGAGGTAGGCCGCCGTGTAGAGGGCGGTGTGGGCAGGGGCCATGAAGGCCGCAACCGCCTGGATCGGTTCGTCGTCGGCATCGTAGGGGTTGGCGGCAAGCAGCGCCGGTTCGCCGCTGTCCGGTTCAAAACCTACAGGGGAACGCCCGGGCAGGGCGAACAGCTCGCTGCCCGGAGGCAGCTCGATCAGATCTTCCGGTCGGGGCGGGAAAAAACGGCCCGCCGCGCTTCCCGCCATGGACAGGCCGTCGTAGTCGAGGATTTCGCCTGCGGCGGTGGCAAAAATCAGGGCGGGGATGGTTGCAGGGTGGCAAGTGGCGGGCATCGGGCGGAGGCGTCGTGCCGCTATGAACGGATCCTGTCGAGCACCGAATCCACGGAGCGGTAAATTTCCAGATCATCACCAAAGACATCCTGGATATTGGGATGGTCGATGAGATCTTCGATAATGAACTGCGTCAGATAGAGGCTGACTATGTTCGGGTCGGGCACAAGGCCGCGCAGGGGCGCGATCTTGTAGTTCAGGTCGAACTCTTCCAGATCCCCCAGGAGTTGCAGCTGCCGGGCCATCACTTCCTGGATGGCATGAACCGAGTCGGTTTCGATGACGTGCTGGTCCAGGAGGCGCTGCACCAGGGAGACCGCCAGCTCCAGAGCCATTTCCCGCGCTTTTTTGAACAAATAGTGGCGCTCCCGCTCCCGTTTCCGGTCAATGGCGTCAATGGTCTTGTTGGTGGAACTGCTGGGATTATGATGACGGGCCATGGGGGCTACTCCTTCTTTGTCGTCTGGCTTGGCTGCTCGTTCGTCGGAACGTGCGCGCCAGAGGTGAATATCGTGTCGCCGTTTCCGGGGCCGCGCGGGAAGGGAGTGCACACCCTCCGCTCTCCGAACCGGAGCGTCGCTTGGCGGCCTGGCGCAGGGGGAGGTTTTTTTGCTTTCTTCCCGCAGGGTTGCGGGCTATATTGCGCGCTGCGCCTACTTGAAAGGCAACCTTCTTTTATATCGTACCTTGCAGGTATAAGCACTGCTTTTATGAAGGAGAAGGTCGTTTTGTCCGTCCGGCCCATATTTTTCGCTGTTTTTCTCCGGACGGACACCACCGGGAACCAGGTGGAACGTGGCGGGCCGGCAGTCGGCAATGCGCTGTTTTCATTGCGGCTCCCCTTCGCAAGGTTGCGCGATCCGTCGGGAAAAATGTGTTGTATTTCTTTGTCGGCGCAGTACAGTATTGCACGTTGTACGTCATTTTAAATTTTATCTGGAGGGGAGGGAAGATGCGGAGTCGTACGATCACACATTGGGTTTTATTGTTGTTGCTTGCCGTCTCCGTCGGCCTGGTGGGATGCAGCAAGAAGACAACGGTGACCGCAGCCGGAGAAGGAACGGAGGACGACGGCGGCATGGGCGTGGCAACGGAATCGCTGGATACGCCATCGACCACGGAGGCCGGCAATATTCTGGAAGGCCGAACCTCCGGGCCCATGTTGCCTGTCTATTTCGATTTTGATGCCAATTCGATCAGGAGCGACCAAGTGCCGCGCATCGAGGGGAACGCCTCGTATCTCAGGGAAAACCCCAATATGTACGTGCGCATCGAAGGGAACTGCGATCCGCGCGGCACGCAGGAATACAACCTGGCCCTGGGCGAGCGCCGCGCCCAGACCGCCAAGAGCTATCTCATCAACCTGGGCGTGAATCCCGACCGGCTCTCCACCGTCAGTTTCGGCGAGGAGAAACTTTTGTTCTTCGGGCAGGATGAGGCCTCCTGGGCGCAAAATCGTCGGGCTGATTTCGTCATCGTCAAGTAGTCGATGACGCCTGCGGCTTGAAAACCGGGTGGCAAGGCCTGCTACCCGGTTTTTTGTCTGTCCTGTCGTGTGTGGGCTCCTTGGGCCGAGGCAGGGTAATCTTTTCAATGGAGATAGTATAGAAAATGAGCGGATTGAACATGGCGGTTAGGGGACTGTGTGGGGTATTGGTGGTGGCGGTCGTACTGGTGTACGGTCAGGGTCGGTCCTGGGCCGCGAGCGGTCAGGTCGCGGTATTGGATATGAAGCGGGTGCTGTCCACCTCCACGGCGGGCAAGCGTGCACAGACACTTCTGGAAAACAAGGCCAAAACCTACCAGACCAGCCTGCAGAAAGATGAAACGTCGCTGGTGAACCTGCAACAAGAGATGGAGAAGAAGGGCTCGGCCTGGAGCGACAGCGTCAAGCAGCAGAAGGCCACCGAGTTTCAGCAAAAACGGCGCGCCCTGGCCACCCAGCAGGAAAAAGCGGCACAGGACATGAAAACCCTGCGTGACGAGCAGCTCAACCCCATCCTGATCAAGCTGGAGAGCATTGTTTCGAAGATCGCCTCCAAGAAGGGATACAGCGTGGTGCTGCCGCGCAATGTGGTGCTGTATGCCGCCGACGCTTCCGATATCACCAACGAGGTCATCGCCGAACTCAACAAGACCATGAAGTGATCGTGGCCGCATCCACGACGTCCATGACGCGGACGGAAGCGCTGCGCGAGGCTGTGGCCCGTTTTTCCCGGGCCAGGGTGCTGGTGATCGGCGATATCATCGTCGATCACTTCCTCTGGGGAACTGCCTCGCGCATCTCGCCGGAAGCCCCGGTGCCGGTGGTCAATGTCCAGCGCGAAGAGCTGCTGCTGGGCGGCAGCGCCAATGTTCTGCGCAACATCGTCAGCCTGGGGGGACAGGGTGTCCTCTCCGGACTGCTCGGCAACGACGTCATGGGGCGGACCGCGGTGCGGCTGGTGGAACAGCTGGGCACGCCTGCCGAC
The DNA here is from genome assembly GCA_050952385.1 of Desulfobulbus sp. Lineage (GTDB taxonomy): Bacteria > Desulfobacterota > Desulfobulbia > Desulfobulbales > Desulfobulbaceae > Desulfobulbus. The sequence continues at coordinate 2,034,689 of JBMNKV010000001.1, forward strand.
GGGCTGATCATCAGCGATCGTCCCACCACGGTAAAAACCCGTGTTGTGGCCCAGGGACAGCAGGTTGTCCGTTTTGACCGGGAGGTGACCGGTCTTCCCGACCGTGAGGCACTGGACGGCCTGCTGACCTACCTTGAACAGCATCTCCACCTCTTTGACGCCGTAATGGTGTCCGATTATGCCAAGGGTGTGGTCGGTGAACAGTTGATGACCCGGTTGCATCAGCTGTTGCTGGTCGAACGGCAGCGAAGCGGGCGGAAGATTCCGCTGATTGTAGACCCGAAGCCTTCGAATTTTCATTGTTTTGTCGGGGCGACCATCATAACGCCCAATCACCACGAAGCACAGCAGATGGCTGGCGTGCGGATCGAGGATCAGCGGAGTCTGTTTGCCGCGGCCCGTCAGATTCGCGAGGATCTGGGCTGCGAGGCGGTGCTGATCACCCGGGGCGAGGCCGGTATGGCCCTGCTCCAGGGCGAGAACGAAGCCGTGACCATTCCGACCACGGCCAAGGAGGTGTATGACGTCACCGGCGCCGGCGATACGGTGGCCGCCACCCTGTCCTTGGCACTGGCCTCCGGATGTTCGATGCACGCGGCTGCCGTCCTTGCCAACCACGCGGCCGGTCTGGTGGTCGGCAAGATCGGCACGGCGTGCGTGAGCGCGGACGAACTCTGCGCGGCCCTGTCGCAAACCTCGTAAACCTCTACAGGAGAAGGAAGCGTATGCGCCTTCGAAGCATGACGGGCTTCGGTCGGGGCGAGGCCTCGGCCGACGGTCGAACCTGGGTGGCGGAACTGCGCACCGTCAACCACCGTTTCCTCGATCAGCGGGTGGTGTTGCCCCGGCTCTTTTCCGCCCTGGAGGAACCGGTCCGCAAGCTGGTGGCCGATTCGTTCGACCGGGGTCGGGTGGATCTGACCTTGACTCTGGTGGGTTCGTCGCCGGTGGAACCCCAGCTGGTGGTCAACCGGGCCGTGGCCGACCAATACCACCGCTGTCTGCGCCAGCTGCATGCCGACTACCAACTGGCCGGCGCGGTTGATCTGGTCTCGATGCTCCACTGTCGTGACCTGATCACCCTGGAAGAGCAGGCGCCGGACATGGAGGCGGAATGGGCCCTGGTTCAGACCGCCCTGGTGCATGCGCTGGCCGACTGCGATGCCATGCGCGAACAGGAAGGGCAGACCCTGCGCGCTGAACTGCTGGGCAGACTGACGAGGTTCGAGGAGATTGTGCAGCGGATCGAGGGACGCATTCCGGAGCTGATGGAGATGCGGCACCAGGAACTCAAAACCCGGCTGGACAAACTTCTGGCCGGAGTCGCGCTCGACCCGCTGCGTTTGGCCCAGGAGGTCGCGGTGATGGCCGACAAGAGCGACGTTACCGAAGAGATCACCCGTTTACACAGTCATATCGGCCAGTTTCGTATCTTTCTCGACAGCGGTGAGGCGGTGGGGCGGCGGCTGGATTTCCTGCTGCAAGAGTTCCTGCGCGAGGTCAATACCCTGGCCTCGAAAATTGCCAGCGCCGATATCGCTCATTGGAGCGTGGAGCTGAAAAACGAGATCGAGAAGCTCCGCGAGCAGGTGCAGAACATCGAATAGACGGCACCTCGTCGTCCCCCCTTTTTTTGCTGTGAGTCACCATGGAAAGCAGGTTGGTCAATATCGGATTTGGCAACGCCGTCAAGGTGGACCGGATCCTTGCCGTGGTCAATCCCGGATCCTCGCCGATCCGCAAACTGAAGGATGAGGCCCGGCAGGAAAAAAAGCTGATCGATGTCACCGAAGGCCGGCGGACCAGGGCGATCATTCTGCTCGACTCCGGCCACCTGGTGCTGTCTTCGGTCCAGCCGGAAACCATCGGCCAGCGCCTGCTTGCCCTGGACCAGGAACACCATAATCCCTCCCGATTGCTGGAAAAGAACAGGGCTAGCCATGACGACGCCGAGTAAGGGCCTGTTGTTCGTCCTTTCCGCGCCCTCCGGCTGCGGCAAGACCACCCTGGTCAACCGGGTCATGCCCGGACTGCCCGGGCTGGTCTTTTCCGTTTCCCATACCACCCGTCCTCCCCGTCCCGGGGAGGTCGACGGCGTGCACTATCATTTTGTCTCCCGCCAGCAGTTTCTGGCCCTGCGCGACCGGCAGCCCTCGGGGTTTCTGGAGTGGGCCGAGGTGCATGGCAACCTGTACGGAACCGGCGTCGAGGCAGTCGAGGATCTGCGGCGGGCCGGTCTGGATGTCCTGCTCGATATCGATGTCCAGGGCGCGGCCCTGGTGCGTCGGGCTGCCGATCCGATCACAATCTTCATCGCCCCGCCCTCGCTGGCGGTACTGGAGGCGCGGCTGCGCGGACGGGCCACGGAAGACGAGGCCATCATTGCCACGCGGCTGAACAATGCCCGCAAGGAGCTGGCCGCGGCCGAAGCCTACGAGTACCTGATCGTCAACGGCGAGCTGGAGACCGCGGTCGAGACCCTGCGCGCCGTTATCCTGGCCGAGCGCTGTCGGCATCGGCGGGGTGTGGACGGGCGTCCGGCATGGGCAGGATGCGATGGCTGATGGGCAGCGAGGTGCCGCGGCCGCACCCGAGGATCCGGACCTGCTCTGGGGGGTGCACGCGGTCTGGGAGGCGCTGAGCCAGGAAGATACCCGGATCGGCGAGGTGCTGATTCAGCGGGGCAAGGCCGGTCTCCGGCTCCAGCAGATCATCGAGCAGGCCCGGGAGCGCCGGATTCCGGTGCGCTTTGTCGAGGCCGACCGGATGCGGGTGCCCCGGCAGTGTCGTCACCAGGGGGTGGTGGCCCGCCAGTCCGGAGAGCGGGAAATCTCGCTCAATGAACTGCTGGACGGCCTGGAGGCGGAACCGTCCGCTGCCCCGCCCCGTCTGCTGCTGCTCGATTCCATTCAGGATCCCGGCAATCTCGGCGCGATCCTCCGTTCCGCCCTGGCCGCCGGCTTTTCCCGGGTGATCATGCCCCGGGACCGCAGCGCGCCCATCAGCGGGGCTGTAGTGCGGAGTTCGGCGGGGGCGACCTCCCACCTGCAACTGTGCCGGACAACCAACCTGAGCACGGCGATCGAAAGCCTGAAAAAGCGGGGGTTCTGGATCTACGGTGCGGTGACGGATTCCGGGGCCCAGTCGATCTACGAGGCGGATTTCTCCGGCCCGGTCGGTTTGATTATCGGCAGCGAGGGCAAGGGCATCCGGCCTCTGGTGCGCCGACACTGCGATGTTCTGATCACCATTCCCATGCAGACCCCGTTCAATTCGCTTAATGCCGCGGCCGCCGCCGCGGTCATTATGTTCGAGATCGCCCGTCGCAGCCTCTGATTCGGGCCGACCTACCGCGATGCCGCGGTCAGTGCCTGGTCGAAGTCGGCAAGAATATCGTCGATATGCTCGATCCCCACCGAGACCCGGATCAGGTCGGGGGCGACGCCGGCTGCTCGCTGCTGCTCTTCGGAGAGCTGGCGGTGGGTCATGCTGGCCGGATGGAGCACGCAGGTGCGGACATCGGCCACGTGCACCACGATCCGGGCCAGTCGCAGCGCATTCATGAACCGTTCCCCCTCCGGGGCCCCGCCCTTGATGCCGAAGGTCAGCACACCGCCCGTTCCCCGCAAATAACGACGCGCCCGCTCGGAGTTGGGATCGGTGGCTAGGCCAGGGTACTTGACCCAGGCGACCCGCTCGTCTCCAACCAGCCATTGGGCCAGGGCCGTGGCGTTGGCGGTGTGGCGTTCCATGCGCAGATGCAGGGTTTCCAGGCCAAGGTGGCTCAGCCAGGCGTTCATGGGGGCAAGCTGTGCGCCCAGATCACGCATCAGCTGGACCCGGGCCTTGACGATGTAGGCGCTGTTGCCAAAGGCGCTGGTGTAGCTGAGTCCGTGGTAGCTCGGGTCGGGTTCGGTCAGCTCCGGGAACCGGCCGTTGTCCCAGGGAAAGCGGCCGCCATCGACAATGACTCCGCCAAGACTGCAGGCATGACCGTCGATGTACTTGGTGGACGAGTGGGTGACGATGTCGGCCCCCAGGGCAAGCGGCGTGCAAAGATAGGGCGTGGGGAAGGTGTTGTCGACAATCAGCGGCAACCCCGCCTCGCGGGCGACCTCGGCGAAGACGGAGAAGTCCAGCACCTCGGTGCCGGGGTTGGACAGTGATTCGGCGAACAGGCAGCGGGTGGTGTCGCGGATGGCGGCGCGCAGCACCTGCGCATCCGCATTCTGGTCGACAAAGGTGCAGTCGATGCCGTATCGAGCCAGGGTATGGACAAAGAGGTTGAACGTGCCGCCGTAGAGGGTGGAGGAGGCCACCACGTGTTGTCCGCTCCGGGCGATGTTCATTACCGCAAAGCTGTTGGCTGCCTGACCCGAGGCGCAGGCCAGCGCGCCGACCCCGCCTTCGAGCCGGGCCATCTTCTCCTCAAAGGCCGCAACCGTGGGGTTGCTGATGCGGGTATACATGTGTCCCGGCGTCTTGAGATCAAAGAGGTCGGCGATATCCTGCGCCGTATCGTAGGCATAGGTGGTGCTTTGCACCAGGGGAAGAACCCGGGGCTGGCCGTTATGCGGCTGATAGGTGCCTTGCACGGCCCAGGTTTCTTGTTTCCAGTCGTTCACTCCGAGCTCCGCAAAAAGGAGGGGCGGTTTCGTTCGGTGCAGTTTTCAGGGCCCTGCCTCTCTACCGCACTTGCCGGGAAAGCACCGTTTTTTCCGGGACAGTGCTGGCCGCACGGCCAACGGGCCTATCTGGGACCTCCGCCCCTGCCGTTATAAATTTCGGGTGCGGTGGCGGCAAAGGCCCGAAAATCATGCAGCGACTCTTCGCGCATCAGCCCTTCGATCAGTTCGATCTCCCGCTCCGCCAGGGCGAGCCGCCATTCGGCGGGCAGAGGCCCCTCGTCAAACCCGGTGATCTGTTCCATGGCCTTGTCCGACCCGGCAATGACCAGGGAGCGAATTCCCGACCACAGCACTGCGCCGAAACACATCGCGCACGGGCTCCAGTTGACCACCAGTTGATGCGCGGGGCAGCCGGGCCCGCCCAGGTCGTAGGTGCCTAGGGCGCTTTGGGCCAGGGACAGGGCCATGATTTCGGCATGGGCCGAAGAGCAGGACAGCGGTACCACCCGGTTGACGCCCAGGCTGACCAGTCGGCCCGATTCGCGCTCGAAGACCCCGGCGGCAAAGGGACCGCCGCTTTTGTGTTCGGTGTTGAGCCGGGCAAACCGCAGAACCGCACTCATGCGTTCGGCAAGTGTCGGTAGATACTTGGGCAGGGCGTGCAGCTCTTCGGTGCACCAGTCCGGCAGGTCAAGGACGATCGACAAAGGTTGGGGCATGCGTGTTCTCCACAAAGGGCCGGGCGGTCGTTTCCGTGCTAGCCGCCCATGATGGTGCGGCGAAAGACAAAGAAGACCGCGCCCACAAGACACAGTCCGGCCCAGAGATAATCCATGGTCGGTTTTTCCCCGAGATACAACAGGGCAAAGGGGACGAAGACGGTGAGCGTGATCACCTCCTGAAGCAGCTTCAGCTGTCCCACGCTCATGACCTGGTGGCCGATACGGTTGGCCGGCACCTGCAACAGATATTCAAACAGGGCGATCCCCCAGCTGATCAGCGCGGCGATCAGCCAGTGGCGGTGGCTCAGATTTTTGAGGTGACCGTACCAGGCAAGGGTCATGAAAACATTGCTGCAACAGAGGAGCAAAACAGTCAGCAGGTGGCGGTTCATACCGTATTCGTCGGCAACGGGAAGAGAAGATTCGATGAGCGCCGCCCGGACAGGGAGTCAGCAGGGCTCAGGCTCCACACCGACCAAGCATACCCGTGTTCGCGACTTTTTCCAAGACCGAAGCCGCGCGCATGGTGCCGGAAGCGGCACATCTTCTGCTGACATTTTTCCATATCTTTTATAAAATGAAAGCTTGATCCTTCAGCTCGTTACGCAATGCCACCATCGAGGTCTGCCATGCCCACACGTCCCGAACCGCCCCTCTCGTGTTCCGATGCCCTTGAGGCCAACTTGCGGGAAACCGCCGCCGAGGTGGTTGTCGATCCCTCGTTGCATCTGCTGCTCGACATCGTCGACCGTTTTCAGGGGATCCAGGGCAAGCTGGATGCCCTGCTCCACGAGGTCAGTCATCCCTATCGCAATTGGAACCTGCTGATTCCGGAGCTGCGCGCCTTTGTCCTGAAAAATATCCGCCACTACCTGGGGCACGAGCAGGGGCCCGCGGCCTTTGCCCTGTTCATGAAGATTTTTTTCACGGCGCTTGAAGAATCGTGCCGCAACGATCAGGTTCTGTCCCGGGCATTGGAGGCCATGCTGGCCTATATGGACAAGCTGATCACCTCTCTGGATGCCACCTCGCTGTTTGCCTACGAACAGACCCTGGGAGAAGTGTTCACGCGTCTGCATGATCTGGATGAGGAAAACCCGGCTGCCCTGCTTGCCATAGCGCAGGGGCAGCATCCTGTGCGCAGGATGATCGTCCGGATTCTGGCGCTGCGTCAGCAACAGCCGGAACGTCCCTATGATCTGCAACCCGAGATCCAGCTGCTGCACATCATTCTGATGCGCACCTACGAGTACTGGTTAAGCGAGCCTGACCCGGCAGCCCGTTTCCTCAAGCAGTGCGGTTCCTTTTTCCATCAGCAGGCGGATCTGGATCTGCTCCATCAAATTTCGCACGAGACGGTCCAGGCGCATCTCGACGCCCTGAAGGCCATCGACCATGGCGCAGGCGAGGAAGCCACTTTGGATCGCATGCTCGAACTGCCGCCCCATGTGGATTTCATTCGGTTGTACAAGGAGATTCCCGGCAGGATCGTGGCCGAAGAGGGCGACGAGGCGGGTCAGCAGCAGGCGGAAAACTGCAAGCTGCTCTTTTTGTTCCAGATCATGGAAACCAGCGGTCTGTCCCTGATCCATGAGGAAACTCTGCGCGAGATCAACCGTTCCCTGGTGGTGCTGATCCGCAAGCAGAGTTTCGAAGATATCGAGATGTTTTTCGTCACCACCTTTCAGCTGCTCAAGGCCAATGTACGCCGCTACCCGCACACCTCGCTGCAATGCATCCAGGTCATCGGCAACGAGGTGTTCAAGCGGGGCAACTCGAGGCTGGTCGAGGCCTTTTTATGGGAGACGGTGCGTTTCGGCTTTCAGTATGCCAATGTGCGCGGCGTGGACGAGGACTGGCAACCCATTGCCAATCCGGCCCACCTGACCAATATCCGGGTCTGGCTGAACCTGATCGAGCAGGAACCCAAGTGGTGCTCCACCCTGTTTTCCGCCTTGATCATCAATATCCATCTTTCCGGAACCTGTGTCCGCGACACCGATCTGTTCCAGCGCGATATCACCGAGTTGCTCAATCATCCCATCGGGCCGATCTACAACCTGGCCAAGCAGTTCACCAAGTTGATGCCGGTCTTCTTCAACGAGATCGGCGCCGAGGGCGAGCTGCGCGACGTGTCCACCGAGCTGGACGAGATGCACAAGCGCAAGGACGAGCTGATCCATTTTCTGCGCAAGCAGGCCCATGTCGAGTCGAGCAACCTGATCGTCGGTTTCATCGAGGAGATCTTCACCTTCTGGCTGACCCTGGACCGTTCCCGTCTTCGCGATTATCTCCCCGCCGAGATGCTGGAGAAGATCCCGGTCGACGGACCGTTTGTTGACGATCAGCATGCGCTGGCCCAACGAATCCGCAAGGAACTGCGTTTCAAGCGCGTCGATAACCTGCTCAACTGGGAGGATGATGAGCGCAAGCAGTTTCTGGCGCAACAGCAGGATCTGTCCGCCGTGGAGAGGGAGCGGTTTGACCTGCTGGTGCGGATGTACAAGCTGCTGCACCTGAAATACAACCTCAACCTGCCCGAGTTGCAGAACCAGCTGCAGGTGGCGGTCAACAGCGGTTTCCCCGAGCTGGCCCAGCTACTGGAGACGCTTCAGGATCCGGACCCCATCCGCTGCCTGGAGGCCTTGTTCGACGAACTCGAACACCTGCAGGAGGTGATCCTCAGTCCGGAGAAATTCGAGCCCAAGGAAGAAATTTACTACAAACGCCATATCGCGGTCGATATCCCTTCGGTGTACGGCCGTTACAGCGAGCGCAAGTTCGACGCCCTGGGTCTGACTTTCCGCCTGGAAACTCTGGCCAACGTGTATCTGGAGAAGCTGTTTTTCACGGTCAACCTCGACTTCATCACCGAGGCCACCTTCATTGACATTCTCAAGTGCCTGCGCCTCTTTACCCGGGCGCTGCAGATCGACGGCATTTCCAGTCGCCGGCTGGATACCTACATCAGCCTGTTGGCCACCTCGATCGGCATCCGCCGTTTTTCCTATACCCAGCACCTCGACATTATGCGCGGCCTGTCCGAGGGGGTCAAGGACATCATCTACGCCTACTACACCAACATCCATCAGAACAATCTGTCGATCATCGTGCCGCAGATCGGTCGCGAGAACCTGCTGCCCAAATATGTTCGTTCCTGGGACGGCAAGAACATGCCCGAAACAGTGCTGCGCATCTCCGAGATCTTTTTCAGAGACCTCATTGCCACCACCTTCGGGCTCCAGCATCTGGATAACTTCATCGGTCGGATCATCGGCACTCTGGAGGCGCAGAAGGACGTACTCGACGAGAAGACGCTGGATCTGTTCATGACCTACAATCCGGAAAAGGCGATCAGCAGTCTCTATGACGAAAATATGCGCACCCACAACCTGATTCATCTGGGCAACAAGGGCTTCAACCTGGTGCTCATGTCCGGGGACAACCTGCCGGTGCCGCCTGCCTTCATCATCACCACCGAGGTCTTTCGCTGCTATCCGGCAATCCGCAAGTTCGACCGGGCCCGCAACGAATTCATGCGCCGGGTGCGCGAGGAGGTCACTGGTCTCGAACTCCGCACCGGTCGGGTCTTTGGCTCGCCCGACAACCCGCTGCTGCTTTCGGTCCGTTCCGGTGCGGCCATCTCCATGCCAGGCATCATGTCCACCATCCCCAATGTGGGCACCAACGAGGAGATGGTGGAGGAGTATGCGACCCGGCATCCCGAACTCAAGTATTTTGTCTGGGACAACTATCGCCGTTTCCTCCAGTCCTGGGGCATGGGCCTGGGCATGAGTCGGGAGGATTTCCAGGAGCTGATGAACGCTCACAAGGATCAGTATCAGGTGCAGTACAAGCGGGAGTTCACCCCCGAGCAGATGCGGGAGCTGGCGCTCAGGTATCAACAGATGCTCCGCAGCCAGGGTGTGGGTCTGCCCGAAGATCCCTGGTTGCAGCTGATCAGCGCGGTGGATATGGTGTTCGATTCCTGGCACACTCCCAAGGCCCAGGAATACCGGCACCTGATGCGGCTTTCCGACGATTGGGGCACGGCGGTCATTGTCCAGACCATGGTCTTCGGCAATATCAATCAGCAGGCGGGCAGCGGCGTGCTGTTCACGGCCCATCCCTATCGCAAGGTCCGGCGGGTGGCCCTGTGGGGCGACTACGCCACCGGAGACCAGGGCGAGGATATCGTCTCCGGCCTGGTCACCAGCCACCCCATCTCCGTGGAGCAGGCAGAGATCGACGGTCGTGACGAAGACATGACTTTAGAGCGCCGTTTCCCCGAGATCTACCAGCGTCTGCTCAAGATCAGCCGCGAGCTGGTGTACGACAAGGAGTGGAATCCGCAGGAGATCGAATTCACCTTTGAAGGACCGTCCGCCGACCAGCTCTACCTCTTGCAGACCCGCGATATGATCACCATCAAAAAGAAGGAACACCTCAATGTCTTCGTCGATTCCGATCTGGCCCATAAATCGATCGTGGCCAAGGGGATCGGGGTGTCGGGTTCGACCATGTCGGGCAAGGCGGTCTTCACCGAGGCCAATATCAACCAGTTGCGGCGCGAGGAGCCGGACACGCATCTGATCCTTATCCGTCGGGACACCGTGCCCGAGGATATCCGCGAGATTTCGCTCACCGACGGGCTGGTTACCTCGCGCGGCGGGCAAACCTCGCATGCCTCCGTGGTGGCAACCCGGCTGGGCAAGACCTGTGTGGTCGGCTGCCGGGAGATGCAGGTGTTTGAAACCGAGGAGTATGCCGAGAGCAACGGGATTCGTATCGAGTTCGGCGACCCGGTGTCCATCGACGGCCGGAACGGACTGCTGATCGAGGGGAACTATCCCCTGCGGGAAGAGGTGCATATCCTGCCGCTGTAAACAGGTGGCCTGTTTTTTCAGGGCGTTGTTGTTGCCGGTGCGACTTCCCTTGGGGAAGCGCACCGGTTGTTTTTTGTTGGAACAGGTGATGTGCATGGATGTGGTGAACGGGATGCAGGGGCGTGGTGTCGATTCCGCGCGGGCCGAGCAGGCTGAGCAGGCTATAGCGGTGATAGCGGTGGACGGCATGAGCTGCGTGCATTGCCGGGACCAGGTTGAGCGTGCAGCCTTGGAGGTTGCCGGGGTGAGGGAGGCACGGGTGGATCTGGACGCCGGGCTGCTGTACGTTCGGGGCGGCGAGGTGTGGTCAGTGTTGCGCGCGGTGCGCGAGGCCGGGTACCCGGCCCGGATGGCGGAGGCTGCGGAGACGGGGACGGATGATGCGGGGTTCGCTCCCGTACCGGACGCAGCAACCGACGGCTACCGCATCGATATCCTGGGCATGCACTGCGCCGCTTGTGTAGCCCGGGTCGAGCGGGCCCTGCTGGCCGTGCCCGGGGTGCAGGCTGCGAGCGTCAACCTCATCGGCAAGGAGGCAGTGGTGCGGGGCGGCGAACCGCAGCAGCTGGTCGAGGCCGTGCTCGATGCGGGCTACGGCGCGTCCCTGCGCCGGCCATCGCCGGAAAACAGGTTCCTGTTGCGGTTGGATCCCTTGCCCGATTCTGATGAACAGGCCCTGCTGCTGGACATCCTGCAGGCCCATGATCCGGCGGCCCGGTTGCGGCCGGACGGGGAGCGTTTCATGGCAACCACCACCGAGCACCCGGCCGATATCGTGCTGCGCCTGACCGATATCGGCTACCAGGTGGTGCTGGAGGAAACCTTTGTTGATCCGGCCGAACAGGCCGCCGAAGACAGTCGCCGGGAGATCCGGCGCAGCATCGTCCGGGCCCTGGTGGCAGCGGTTACCGGGTTTGGCATCATGGCCGGGCAGATGCACGGTTTTTTTCCGCCGGTGGCCGGACACCGCCTGTTTTGGGCCGGGCTCGCCCTGTTGTGTCTTGCGGTCATGCTGTTCAGCGGCGGGCAGTACTATCTGGGGGCCTGGCGCCAGGCGCGGCGCGGCGCGGCCACCATGGACACCCTGGTTGCCCTGGGGACCGGTGCGGCCTGGCTCGCATCTGTGCTGATCATCGTTTATCCTGACCTGCTCGCCGATGCGGGAGGGCATCTCTATCTGGATGCCTCGGTGATGATCCTTGCCTTTCTTCAGTGCGGCCATGTGCTTGAGGTGTGGGCCAGGCGAACCACCAGTGAGGCCGTGGGCGCCTTGGTCGGCCTGCGGGCCCGGACCGCGCGGGTGGTGCGGGCCTCGGGTCAGGCCGATGTGCCGGTGTCGCTGCTGCGGATCGGTGATCGGGTGCAGGTTCGTCCCGGTGAAAAGGTGCCGATCGACGGCGTACTGGTTGAAGGGAAAACCACCATCGACGAGTTCATGCTCACCGGTGAACCCTTGGCTGTCATGCGCAGGCCGGGCGATCCGGTGGTCGGCGGCACCATCAACCGTTCCGGCGCCTTTGTCCTCCGGGTGACCCGGCTGGGCGAGGACACCACCCTGGCCCGGATCATCCAGATGGTGCATGCGGCCCAGATGAGCAAGCCGCCCATCGGTCGCCTGGTGGATCGGGTGGCGGCGGTCTTCGTGCCAATGGTCGTGGTACTCAGCGTGTTGACCTACGGTTTCTGGCTGTTTTTGGGGCCGGAACCGCAGTGGGCGCACGCCCTGACTACGAGCATTGCCGTGCTGGTGATCGCCTGTCCCTGCGCCCTGGGGTTGGCCACGCCCATTGCCGTCATGGTCGGCTCCAGCCGCGCCGCGCAGCTCAATGTCCTGATCCGCAACAGCGATGCCCTGCAGACCGCAGCTTCACTCACCCATGTGGTGCTCGACAAGACCGGCACCCTCACCAGGGGACGGCCGACGGTGCGGACTGTTTTTCCCGCAGCCGGGTACAGCGAAGACGAGGTGCTGCTCTGGGCAGCCAGTCTGGAACGGGGCTCTGAACACCCCCTGGCCGTGGCGGTGCTGAACGCCTGGGCGGACAGGGGCGGTTCCGCAGCAGGGCTGCATGTCCTGCGCGATTTCATTGCCCTGCCGGGTTTAGGCGTGCAGGCCGTGGCCGGGGACGGGCAGGTCTACCGTCTGGGAAGTGACCGCTTTCTGGAGCAGGAGGGGATTGAACTGCCCCGGGCCCTGCGCATCGAGGCCGGGCACCAGGCCGACCAGGCGGGTACCCCGATCTGGCTTGCCCGGGGCAAGGAGCCCCTGGGCCTGCTGATTCTTGCCGACCCGATTCGGGACGATGCCGCGGCCGCGGTGCGGGCTTTGCAAAAACAGGGCATGACGGTGGTGATGTGCACCGGGGACAACCAAGCCACAGCCGCGGTCGTGGCCCGGGAGCTTGGGATCGACGAGGTGCACAGTGAACTGCTGCCCGAGGACAAGGGGCGGATAATCCGCACCCTGCAGGAGCAGGGCGCACGGGTGGGCATGGTCGGCGACGGCATCAACGATGCCCCGGCCCTGGCCGATATTGGCTTTGCCATGGGCCGTGGCGTCGACGTGGCGGTGGAGCATGCGGATGTCGTTTTAGTGGGCGATTCGCTGCTCTTGGTGTCCACGGCTGTGGCGGTTTCCAGCGCCACGCTGCGCACTATCCGCCAGAATCTGTTCGGTGCCTGCGTGTATAACGCGTTGGGACTGCCCTTGGCTGCCGGTCTTTTTTATCCGCTGACCGGCTGGCTACTGGAACCGGTGCTTGCCAGCGCGGCCATGGCGCTCTCTTCGGTGACCGTGGTCGTCAACGCCAACCGGCTGCGTTTTTTTCAGCCGCGCTGATCGTTGTCGCCGGTGATGAAGCGCTCGTCCGACCGGCGCTCCCCAACGGTTTTGCGGGCCTGTTCCAGCCATCCGGCACGCACCTCGGATCGGGGAGGATCGAATTCCGGCACATAGGGCTTGATGTCGAGCAGGGGGGTGCCGTCGAGGATATCCACCCCCCGGACCGCCAGCAGGCCCTGTTCCAGGTCGACCTTGTCCAGCCGGACCGTGGACAGGCCGATGGGGTTGGGGCGTCTGGGCGCGCGGGTGGCGAACAGGCCGCGTGGGGTGGTGTCCATGAAGGGGACGATCTCCAGCGCAAACCCTTCACTGCGGTGGAAGTGGTAGAGCAGGATGATGTGGGAAAAACCGTCCAGGTCACGCAACCCCGGACGGAACGCGGGCAGGATCTCGATGGTTCCCTGAACGTCGGTTGCGCCCGCGGGCTGGATGGGCATGTTGTCCCGCTGGGTGAACGGCGTGTGGATCAGACCGATGGGCTGGAGGTTGAACATGGTTGCCTCCCTGCACGCCACGAAAAAATGGAACGCGGTGGCACCGTGTGGCGAACGGTCGCGACCGCTTGCAGGATTACGTACAAGAAAGTCGCTCCTCAATGGGAACGGGGAACGGTATACAGGGGCCATTGCCCGGCAGCAAGGGGAACCGCATGTTGCACATCTTTTTTTCCCATGTCACCTATCTTTTTGACCCGTTGCACAGTTTTTATGAACACGAACGCCTGCACCGGAAAATTTCGGTGGGACTGGTCGTTGTTTTTCTGTGCTCGGTGGCCGGCGGCGGCGATTTTCGCCATTGTGCTCACCGTGGTCAGTCAGACCTTGCTGAACAAGGTGTGGCGTCTTTGAGGCGAAGGCAAAGGGCGGGACGGGCGCGGAAAGACAACGATACGCCCTCCGACCGAAACCTGGTCCGAGCGGAGGGCGTGCGGGGGATACTGATCAGCTGGTGAACGCGATCAACGCGTCGCAGAAGCTGTTAACCGCCTCTTCCACCTTGGCCTTGTCGGCATCGGTGGGCGCGCCCTGCCATTCGTAGTGGCCCAGGATGTCCCAGCCGGATTTCTCGGTTCTGGTCTCGAAATCTTTCTGCGCGCCGCCGGACCAGCCGAAGGAGCCGAAGCGGAACACCTTCTTGTTGGTGACCTTTTTCACCAGCAGTTCATCGATGGTGTGGGCCATGGGCGGAAACATCTTGTACTCGTAGGTGGGCATGCCGAAGATCAGCCCGGCCGATTTCCAGGCGCTGGCCAGGATCGTGCCGACCTCATCGACCGGCACCTGGTGGATGTGCACCGGGATGTCGCGTTTGCGGATGGTTTCCACCACGAGGTTGAGCATCTGTTTGGTGTTGCCGTACATGCTGCTCCAGAGCACGGTGATCTCGCGCTCGGCAGGCCCCTTGGCGTATCCGGCATAGCGTTTGTAGTGCTCGATGATCACCGACGGGTCATGACGCCAGATGATGCCGTGGGAGGGGCAGATGATTTTGATGTCCAGCCCGGCCAGCTTCTCCACGCCCTTGACGACGAAGGCGGAGAAGGTGGCGACGATGTTGGCGTAGTAGCGCAGGGCCTCCTGTTCGAAGAACTTGAGTCGCTCCTCGGAGAGCTGGTCGTCGAAGATCGCGTCTTCATCCACCCGGCCGTAGGAGCCGAAGGCGTCGCAGGCAAAGAGGATGCCCCGTTTCTGCTCGTAGGTCATCATGGTTTCGGGCCAGTGGATGTTGGGCGTCTCGAAGAACTGGAGCGCGTAGTCGCCCGACTCCAGCACCATGCCGTCGGTGATGGGCACGGCCCGTTCTGCCGGAACCCCGGAGAACGCCTGCAACAGGGGCACCGCCTTCTTGGTGCAGTAGATCACTGCCTTGGTGTTTTTCTGGCAAAATTCCCGCAGCCAGCCGCTGTGGTCGGGCTCCATGTGATTGAGGATCAGGATGTCGATATCCTCGATGGCCAGCGAGGCGCCGGCGATCTGTTGAGTGAAGGATTGGGGAAAGTCGAAGATGTCCTGGGTCAGGTCGATCAGGATATTCTTGTCGCCCTTGATCAGGTAGCCGTTGATGGAGATGCCGTTGGGAATGGGCCAGATGCCCTCGAACAGGTAGTGTTCGTCTTCGATGTTGACGGAAAGACGGTAAATTTCGTCGACAATTTTCTGGATACGCATTGTGCGGAAGCTCCCTTGTAGATGTTGAAAAGAAGGTGGATCCGGGGCCGGTATCGGTTCGGGGCGCTGGATGCACCTGTCCCGACCGGATGTCGGAGATGGATTACGGTTGGCCGCCGGAACAGTTCCCCGAAACCTGACAACCGTCCTCTTCAATGCCCGGAATCAGCGGCAGGTGTGAGGTGCGGTCGCTGGGGGCCTGATAGTGGGACTGGCCGATGGGTTGGTTCTCCGGAGGTTTCCGGAAATAGGTTGCGATGGCCTGTTCGCCCTGCCGAATCTCCAAGCCTTCGGAGGTGGTGGAGATCAGGACCGGCACCTCGGTGATGCCCAGGGAGGCGAGCAGGCTTTTGTTGAGTTCGGGCGTATACCCCGGATTGAGGGTGCAGTCCGGCAGACTGACGGTGTCGACCCGGTCCACGGGATGCAGCAGCAGCGTGACCCGTCGGTTGTCCCGCAGGTCGGCAATGATCGTTTCGCAGTGGCTACAGGTCGAGGCATAGAACAGATGGTGCTGGGGAAAGGTGAGGATCCCCGTCCGGGAGGCAAAGACGCCGGCGTTCAGGGCGTGACGTTCCGGGAGAGGCTGGATCAGTTGCAGGCTGGAAAAGGCCAGAAACACGCCCGCGAACAAAAGCGCGCCCACGGCGCACTGCCGTCCGCCCAAACAAAGGTTGATCAGCAGGATACAGGCGGCCAGCAGCAGGCAGTAGATGCACCAGACCCCCACCACCCAGTACTGGAAGCCGATTAACACCGCTTCGGCGGCCAGTCCGGTCCAGAGCAGGACGCGCAGGAACTCCGGTGTCCGCCGCCATTCGCCGCGTGTCGCGCTCAGACCCCCGTAGACAAGCAGAAAGAAGAGCAGACCGGCGATGTTGAGGGCCAGGCCGGGAACCCTGGTCAGTTGTTCCACCAGGGCGCAGCCGGAGTTGAGACAGAGGGCTTTCCCCTGATGCAGGGTAAAGGCAATCTGTCCCGCGGTGAGCAGCATGGCGGCCAGGGCGATCAGCCGGGCCAGTTGCAGGGCTGGGCTTTTTTTCTTGATCATGGATGAACCGGGTTATCGGGCATGATTCGGCAGCGTCTCCCGCGCACCGTCAGGGCCGGAAACGCGCAGACTAAGGGAATATAATGAACGATTCTCCGGCTGGTGTCAACATTCCTCGACTTTCCCCTGGGCCGTCTCCTGGGTGAACTCCCGGGTGAATCGTACGAACCGGCGCACGATCTGTCCGGGAATAAAAAAGCGGTCGGCACGGGGCCGACCGCATGTGGTGAGCAGGAAAATGCAAGTGGGTTATTTCAGGGCCGCCAGGGCTGCGTCGTAATTGGGTTCCTGTGTGATTTCGGGAACCTGCTCGGTATAGACCACCTTGCCCGCAGCGTCGATCACCACGATCGCCCGCGAAAGCAACCCGGCCAGCGGGCCGCTGGTCATGGTCAGTCCGTAGGCCTTGCCGAACTCAGGCGAGCGGAACACCGAGAGGGTCTCCACATTCTTCAGGCCTTCGGTTTCGCAGAACCGGCTGTGGGCAAAGGGCAGATCAGCGGAGATGCACAGAACCACGGTACCGGCGGTTTCGCCGGCGACCTTGTTGAAGCGGCGAACCGAGGCCGCGCAGACCGACGTGTCGATGCTGGGGAAGATGTTGAGCACAACCTTTTTCCCCTTGTAGTCGCCAAGGGAGACCTCGGAGAGGTCGCCCTTGACCAGGGTGAAGGCTGGTGCGGCAGCGCCTTGTGCGGGCAGATCGCCGATGGTTTGGATGGCATTGCCTTGCAGGGTGATAGTCGCCATGTCGTACTCCTTGAGAGAGGTTATGGATTGGGTTGAAATTCTTTTTTGTACTTCCCGAGATAATTTCTTTTATGATAATCATTCTCTTTTTCTTTGTAAAGAGAAAAAGTGCCTTCGTCTTCCGGCGTCGCTTTCCGGGCAATTCCGGACAATTCCGGGCACTGCGCACTCTGCCAAGACGAAGACCGCCCGCTGATAGAACAGGATTAACTTTCCCACGCCGCGAACCGAAGAGAACACCAGTCCGGTCTGCGACCGGAACAGCTATCCCGATCCTTTCACATCAGAGGAGGTGCAATGAAAATTGCTGCGACCACGATCAGCATGGATGCAGCACACAGCCACACGGAAGTGGAAGTACAGACAAGCGGTTGGCGTCCGGGCCCGGACGCTTCCGGAGCTGCGGGCGATCCCTTCGGGGTTCGGCTCTCCTCACTTCTGACCGCTGAACAGACAACCCGTTACGCATGCCGCTCTTCGGCTGCGCCCCCCTGTTCTGGGCAGGAGCCCGTTCCTCCCCCCTCCCCACCCCCGCAAAAAACTTCGCCGCCCAGTCCCGATGCCGGAGCAACTCCCTGGCGCACCGTCGCCACGGCAGCCCTGAACAGTCCCGACACCGCCTGGGGCAGCCTGACCAGCGCCGTCCACCGGGTCGAGGAAGAACAGCAGTGGTTTTCCGCTGTCGGCGGGGTGCGTACCGAAGACGGCCGGGAGATCGATTTTTCCATGGACTGGTCCATGGAGCGTCGTCGCGAGCAGTGCGTTTCTGCGAGCCTGCCGATGCTGTCGCTCTTCATTGATCCCTTACTGTTGCAGTTCGATCCCTCGGCCCCGCTGCTGGATGATTCGGCCCTCTTTGATTTTGACCTGGATGGCGACGGCGTGGCCGACACCCTGGCCTGTCCGGGTTCCGGTTCCGGGTTTCTTGCCTTGGATCTGGACGGTGACGGCCGGATCACCAGCGGCCGCGAGCTGTTCGGTCCGGTCAGCGGTTCGGGGTTCGGTGAGCTGGCCGAGCTGGACGACGACGAGAACGGCTGGATTGACGAGAATGATCCCTTTTTCGATCGGCTTCTGTTGTGGACTCCGGACGGGCAGGGCGGGGAATCGCTGCGCGGCCTACGTGAGGCCGGGGTGGGCGCGATCAGCGTTCTCAACCTGGGCGCGGCCTTTCAACTGGAACGCAACGACGGCACGGTACTGGGCAGGATCAAGGCCAGCGGTCTGTTTCTGACCGAGGCGGGCGAGGTCCGACCCCTGCACGAGGTGGATCTGGCCCTGCCTGCCTCCGAGGGGGCCACGGAACATCCCGTGCTCGCTGGCGGCGGAGCACAGGCCATGGACCGCTTGCGGGCGATCATCGAGGTGCAGCGCCAACAGCTGGAGCTGCTGGTGAACGGCCGGCCGGGCCGGATACGGCGGATTGTGTCGGGAAACAGGAAGGAGCAGCGCGATCAGCTGCTGCAGATGCTGGTGCGCCGCCGGGAGAAGCATCGGGACGCCCTGTTCGGCTGGCTGGAGCAACGGGCACAGTGGAGCCGGGCGACGGAGGCGGTTTCTTCCGAACATGCGGCAACCGATATCCGGGGCATCGGCAACCGGTCCCGGGCTGTTGACGTGGCCGGGAACAGCCGGAGGGAAGACGACAGGGGGCGGAAACCGGCCTGGCCGGTCTGAGCACGACCTGTCACGTTTTCTTGGGGATGCGGCCGCCTGGCTGTATCCCCTTTTTTGTGTCCGCGTTTCCAGGAGTTCAGCGCAGGCGCTGTTCCAGACCGGTGTAACGCACCTGCCGGCGTGCAGCGGCCTGGCGCAGCAGCGCTTCCGGAGCGAACACGGTCAGGTGGCGTCGGGCCCTGGTGATGCCGGTGTACAGCAACTCCCGCCCCAGGACCTGGCTCTCTTTCGGCGGCAGCACCAGCAGCACCTTATCGAACTCTGAGCCCTGCGCCTTGTGCACGGTAATGGCGCAGGCGGTCTGCCAGGGGGGCAGGCGGGCCGGGTGCACCGGGATCAGGTCGCTATGTTCGCCGGGAAACCAGGCGACCAGCTGTCCCTTGGCGTCGGGCCAGAAAACGCCGGTGTCGCCGTTGAACAGTCCCTGGGCGTAATCGTTGCGCACGACCATGAGCGGCATCCCCGGACAGGGCCGCTCTCCGGAGACGCCGTACAAGAGGGCCATGGCCTGCCGGTTGATCCCTTCCACGCCGCTGGGCCCCTCCCGCAGGGCGCAGAGGACACGTCGCCGTTCCAGCTGATCCAGGACTTCCCGGGCCGAGCCTGCCTGCTTCAGGGGCTGGAAAAAGTCTTCGAGCAGGGGGGCAAGGCATTGCTGGTAGTCGCCGGGTTCGACCGTCCGGATCGATAGATCCGGCGCTTGAAGGGCGAGCGCCTCGTCAATGGTCTCGGGGCTGCCGGTGTTGATCGCCCGGGCCAAGGCCCCGATGCCGGAATCGGCGGCAAAACGGCGACTGTCCCGCAAGACAACAAGGGAATCAGCCAACGGCCCGGCCTTGACCGGCGGCGGCAGGGGAAAATCGAGCAGGGGCTGAAGGGCCGTTGTCAACTCGGGCGACCAGCCCACAGCCGCTCGGCCGCAGAGATCGGCAAACAGGTTGCCCGCCTCCACCGAGGCCAGCTGGTCCCGGTCGCCGAGCAGCAGCAGACGGCAGTCCGGCGCCAGGGCCGCGAGCAGGGCCGCCATCAGCGGCACGTCGATCATCGAGGCCTCGTCCACGATCAAGAGGTCAAGCGCGAGCTGATGTTCCGCATTGTGGCGAAACCGGCTGCTTGCCGGACTGTAGCCCAGAAGCCGGTGCAGGGTGTACGCCTGTTCCGGCAGGGCGAGGTCGTCCGGCTCCGGATGGGTTTGGGCCCGGGCAAGGGATTCCTGAAGGCGCAGGGCCGCCTTGCCGGTGGGCGCGGCCAGGGCGATGCGCCGCTGCTTTGGCCGGAGTCGGGCGAACAGGCTCAGTATGCGGGCCGCGGTATAGGTTTTTCCGGTTCCAGGGCCGCCGGAAAGCAGCACGAAGCGCTTGTGCAGGGCCAGCGCGGCAGCGGCGCGTTGCCAATCCTCGCGCTTTGTTTTGTCTGGTGGAAAGAGCTGGTCCAGCAGCGGGCGGACAAGCTTGGGGTCGACCCTGTCCATGGCTGCTGCCCGGAGGCGCAGGTCGGCGGCAATGGCGGTTTCAGCCCGGTGCAGCCGCAGCAGGTAGAGCCGGTCCTGGTCGAGAATCAGGGGACGCGCACTGTCTGGACCGCCGACCAGGTGCGAGGCAGCCAGCGAGGTCGCTAGTGAAGCCACTGAAGCGCGGGCGGCGGGCATGGGCGCGGCCGCATGCAGCTGTTCGGCGAGCAGCTCCAGCGGCAGGCAGGTGTGGCCCTGCCCCGCGGCTTGGCTGACCAGAACAGCGGCCTGTTCCAGTTCCGGGCAGCGACCGCGGTCGAGTCGGGCCATGAGGCGGCCGATCTGGATATCCAGCGGCCTTGGCGGTGACGGCGAGGCAACGGGCAGGCTGGTCATGGTCGGGCTCCTCCCCGGAAGCAGTCGTCGAGTGCGGCAATCAGTCGGGCATCGGGCCGGGGCACGGGATAGATGCCGCATCCCGGCGGGTGGTTCGGGTGCATGGCCCTGATGAACAGGTAGAACGCGCCCCCAAGGTGGGTGTCGTAGTCATAGCCGGCCAGGCGCGCGCGCAGGAAGCGGTGCAGGGCCAGGGTGTAGATCAGGGCCTGCAAAGGATACTGATGACTCTCCATGCAGGCGTGCAGGGCCTCCGGGCCGTAGTGGTCTGGGTCGGGGCCGAGATAGTTGGACTTGTAGTCGGCCAGATAGTAGCGGCCCTGGTAGCGGAACACCAGATCGATGAAGCCTTTCATCAGACCGTTGAGTGCTGTGTCTTTTGCCAGCGGGGCCAGCCCGGCCCGGTCGAGCAGCTGGTTGAACCGGACCGGATCGACCCGGTTCAGCGGAAAGAGAAATCCCGGCTCCTTGAGCCGGTCGGCCGCGGGAATCTGGTTGAGGGCGCAGAGACCGGGCAGGGGCGCGGCGAGGATGGCGTCCAGCCAGTGCGCCGTTGCCTCCTGCCAGCGGGGATCGATGGCGCTTTGTTCCAGCGCGGCGGTGATCAGCTGCGCTTGCGCGGCCGTGGGCCGCTGGGGATCCAGCTGTTCAAGCAGGGTATGCAGGCAGGTTCCGGGTTCCGGTCCCTGGGGAAAGGTGAAGGGCGAGGTGAAGTCTTCGGCCGCGGGTTTCTGCGGGGCGGGTCCCGCCTCGTCCCGGCCCGGCGTGGTCTGCGCGGTTTCCCGGCCGGAGCGCAGACGCGAGTAGCTGGTTGTCGACCATCCGGGCCGGATGCGACCGGTGAACAGTGCCGGTCTCGGCGCGGCCCGTTCCCCGTCCTCCTGTTCCAGCCGGGCTTTGCTCCAGGCCGCGGGCATCTCGTACAGGCGCAGGATGGGTTCGTCCTGCCGGTTCAGCGTGTGCAGATCGGCGATCAGGGACTCGTGGCTTTCCGGAACCTTGCCGTCATGCAGCAGGGCAGCCGCCGCGGTCCGCTCCATGCCGCTCACCCGGCCCCAGCAGAAAAAACAGGCCGAGCGGGCCCGGGTCAGGCCCACATAGAGCAGGCGCAGGTCTTCGGCCAGTCGTTCCTCTTCCTTCCACTGCAGGTGTTCGGGGGTGTTTGTGGCCAGATCAAGCGTCAGACGCCAGGTCTTCCGGTCGTGAAAAACGTGGGGCGGCTTGTTGTCGGCCTGGCGCACCGACCAGAGGCAGGGCAGGAAGACTATGGGAAACTCCAGGCCCTTGGACCGGTGCAGGGTCAGGATTCGCACCAGTTGTTCGTCGCTTTCCAGGCGAAGTAACTGGTCGGTGGCTCCGTCGTCCGGCTGTTGGATCTGACGGCGCAGCCAGCGCAGCAGGGGCGCCATGCCCTGCTTCGCTGCCGGGCTGTTTTGCAGGAGTTCGGCCAGGTGCAGCAGGTTGGTCAGGGCGCGTTCCCCGCCGGGCCGGGCCGTGAGCCGGGCGGCGACCCGCTCTTCCTGCAACAGGTGGTGCAGCATCGGGAAGAAACCGGACTCGCGCCAGCGCCGCCGGTAGCGGTCCATCCCGGCCAGCCGCCGGTTCCAGGCCTCCTGGTCACCATCGAGTCGTATCAGATCGTCGCCGGTCAGGCCGAAAAGGTCGGTGCACAGGGCGGTTCGCAACAGGGGGACGTCGTGCGGGTCGGTCAGGGCCGCCATCACCGTGGCCAGCTGTTCGGCTTCGACGCTGGAAAAGACCGAGGCCTGCGTGGAGAGGGTACTGTTGACGCCGCGGGCCAGCAGCTTTGTGCGGACGGCCTCGCCTTCGGCGTTGGTGCGGACCAGTATGGCGATATCGCTCGCCCTGACCGGGCGGTCGTCCACGGTGGAATGCGGCGGCGTGGTGTCGAGCAGGGAGACGATCATCTCGGCGCACCAGGCCGAGGCGTTTTCCAGGGCCTGGCTCTTGCTGATCGGGCGCTCGTTTGCGTCAGTGGTGAGGAGCAGCGCGTTCAGAGGGGAAACCGGGACGTCGTTAGCGCACAGGGGCCGGGGCGGTTTGGGGGCGCTCGCCGGTTCGGGGGTGTGCGCCGGTTGAAAGGGGATGCCGGCGAAGATGAAGGGACACTCCCTGCGGCGGAATACCGTATTGACCGCCGCGACCATGGCCGGGGTCGAGCGGTAGTTGGTGCTCATAGAAAAGCGGTGGCCCTCCGGGGTTTCCCCCTGTGCGCGGATATAGGTGAAGATGTCGGCCCCGCGGAAGGCGTAGATGGCCTGTTTGGGGTCACCGATCATGAACACGCCGGTTCGGGTCGATTTCGGGTCGGGATAGATGCGGGTGAAGATCCGGTATTGCAGGGGGTCGGTATCCTGAAACTCGTCGATCAGGGCGGCCGGATAGCGCTCCGCGATCCGGGCGGCCAGTCGGGTCCCGGTATCCGGGCGCTCCAGCGCCCGGGCCAGATGGGCGGGCAGGTCGTCGAACGAAAGCTGGGCCTGTGCCTGTTTGCGGGCATCGAGTTCCCGGCGAAGAAAGGCGCGGGCCCAGGTCAAAACCAGCGCCTTGGCCTGTTGTTGCCAGGTGCTGTGGGCATCGAGCCATTGCTCGACCAGATCGAAGAAGGGATGACTCGGCGGCTCCTGGCACTTTTTTTTCAGGTTTACGGCCAGCCCGGCATTGGTCAAAAGGTGCAGGTTGTCGGCGATGAGCAGCGGCGGGTCGCTTTCCGCAAGGGTCTGATCCATGGCGGCGAACAGTTCCTCGATCCGGTCGGGGCGATAGCTCTTGTCGTTGCGGGTCAGGCAGGGATCGTGTTCGAGCAGGTGGCGGATATCGTCCCGGCAGACAGACCACTGCTCCCGAACCTGTTCCCGCAGCGCCAGCGCTGTTGCGCGCGCCTGCCCGACCGAGGCCTCGTCCACCTTGGGCAGCAGGTCACACTCCAGGGCCGGAGAGGGGCCGAGCGCCTGCAACAGTCTCTCGGGGCCGGTCCAGTTGGCCAGGGCCCAGTCCGCCTCAGCCCGGCTGACCGGATAAAAGCGGTTACGCCAGAAGTCTTCGATGATCTGTTTGCGCAGGGGCAGCTCGTTTTCCAGCAGGGTGACGGCAAGCGGTCGGCCCGACTCGAAGGCATGCTCCTTCAGGATGCGCTCGCAGAACCCGTGGATGGTGTGGATGGCGGCCTCGTCCACCCGGACCAGGGCGTCGCGCAGCCGTTGCCGGGCGGATGCGGGGTCAAGCAGTGCAAGCAGGGCGCTCAGATTCGGGTCGGCCTTGTCGTTGTTCTTGGTCGCGGGATCAAGCAGGTCGAGAGCCGTGCGCAGACGGGAGCGGATGCGGTCGCGCAGCTCGCCGGTGGCGGCGCGGGTGAAGGTGACCACCAGAATCTGGTCGATGCCGAGCCCACGTTCGAGCAACAGCCGGAGCACCAGCAACACCAGGGTGTAGGTTTTGCCGGTTCCGGCGCCGGCCTCCAGCAGATGGCGGCCGGTCAGCGGCAGGTTCAGGGGGTCAAGCGGGCGCATGCCAGGTCTCCTTGCCGGTGTCGAGGCAGGACAGGATCGGTGTATAGAAAAGTTCTGCCAGCTCCTCGAAGTCCGGCCCGTGCGGGCAGTCGTTGTCCGCGAAAACCAGGCGATAGGCCGGATCGGTACTTTCGCCGGGGGCATAGTCGTTGCCTGTCCAGGCGGTAGCGGCGCGGGCGTCGCGTTGTTCCGGTTTGGCCTTTGCCCAGGCCAGACTGGTTGCCGGGAAAAAGGGCAGCGGCTGCCTCTGGCCCTGCCAAAATCCTTCGAGCAGGGGCTGGAGCAACGCGGCCGGATCATCGACCGGCGCGAGATGATGGTCTTGTATCGTCCGGCTGTTTCGTTCCAGGAAATGGGACCAAGGTTGGATCTGGTCGGGGGCCGACAGGTTGAGGCAGAGATGCTGGATCCACAGGGCCAGCAGATCCTCGGCCCGCATGCGGCCCATACGCCAGAGCACCAGCCCGCTCTGGTATAGTCCGGTGATCTGCCCGGTGATCCGGAACGGACCGAGGGCAAGATCAAGGTGCAGGGCGGGGTGCGGGTCGACGGTCAGCTGTTCCAGTTCCTCGACAAAAATCGTGCCTTCGGCGATCAGCTCATCAAACAGACAACGGGCCGGTCGCCCCTGGCCGAGAATCCCCCGAGCGCGGAAGTTGCGGTAGATATCGGCCGTACCGCGCTGCTCAAGCAGGGCCTGCGCGGTTTCCTGGCGAAGCAGGTAGTGTTCCAGCGAGTCGGGTGCGAACAGCTCGCTCTCCTCGATCGGGGCCTCGGCGCGGGACAGTCCCAGCTTCAGAGTCTGCTGGAGATAAAAACGGAGCGGATGCCGCCAGAAACGGATCAGCTGTTCAAGCGGAACCTCCCAACTTTCCTGTACGCCGGATGCGGGAAGCCCGGATTCCGCCTCCGACGGGGAGAGGAAGGGGCGCGGTTCCAGAATTCGGGCCGCGGGCATCCATGCCGGGTTGTAGCTGGCCGTGCCCGCCGTGCCGTCAAAGCAGCGCAGGCTGAAAGGCTGCAGGGGATGGAGGGTGGTCAGGTGGCGGGAGGCCGGAACCTCGTCCACGGGCAGGCAGATCCGGTCGATCAGATCCTGGAGTTCGAGGACCACGGTCGAGGGCGGCAGCACACTTTCGTCGCGCTGGGTCGCCCCGACCCAGGAGATGTGGAAGACGTCGCGGGCCGAGAGCAGCGCTTCCAGAAACAGGTAGCGGTCGTCTTTGCGCCGGTTGCGGTCGCCCCGGCGTGGTTGTTTGGCCATGAGGTCGAAGGCTGGCGGATACTGGGAGCGGGGGAAATCCTGATCGTTCATGCCCAGAAGGCAGATGACCCGGAAGGGCAGCGACCGCATGGGCACCATGTTGCAGAAGGTGATCCGGCCGCCGGGAAAGGGGCTGCCGGTGCTGCCTCCGGAAAGCGCCTCGTCCAGATGGTTGCGGATCACGGCAGCGGAAAGAGGGCGGTCAAAGGCGGCCAGACGGCAGTCTGTGGCCAGCGAGCCGATCACCCCGCGCAGCGTCTCCAGACCTTCGTCATCGTCTTCCGGGGCAAAGCAGTCGTCCAGCAGGGTATGCAGTTCGGCGCACCAGTCCGCAGGTGTTCGCGACGTCCGTAGCCGGTTCTGCCAGTGCTCCAGGGTTTCGAAGAGCAGGGCGAAACCGCCCAGTTCTTCCGGGTCGGCGTCGGCGGCAAGTCCTACCGCTAGCCGTCCGCTGACCAGGGTGTCGCTCTCACCCGTCATCGCGCCGATCAGCAGCCGGTCGATCCCGAAACGCCAGGTATGCGCCTGGCCGGGGTACAGGCCCAGCCACTCCCGGTGGTCGGTGTCAAGCCCCCAGTGAATCCCGGTTTCGCGGACCCAGGTGGTCAGCCGAGGGACGGCCCCGGGCGTCAGGCCGAAGCGGGCGAGCAGGGCCTTGGTTTCACAAAGCGCCAGCACGTCGGGGGCGGTGAACCGGCTTGCCAGGAGATCAAGCAGATCGAGGAAGGCGCGCACCAGGGACTGTTCCTCTGCCGGCGACTGGTCGGCCAGGGACCAGGGGATGTGGCGCTCCTGCCCGGCCTCGCCGAAGACCCCGGCAATGACGGACGCGTAGGTGCCGATATTGGGCGCGCAGACCAGAATATCGACCGGACTGAGCTCGGGCCGCAGCTGGAACAGGTCGAGCAGCCGGTCGTGCAACACCTGCACCTCGCGCAGGGGCGAGCTGCACCGGTGGAAGCGCAGCGAACAGTCGTCCGCGGCTACGGCGATTCGCTCTTCTGGCTCGGGCACGGATAAATCGAGGATGCCGTTCTGGATTGCAGCCAGAAGGTGCGGTCCCTGATGTTTGCGAAACAGCTCTGAGGAGACGAGCGCCTCGTCGGGCACCTCCACCAGTTGTTCGAAAAATTCCTGGCCGGCCCCTCCCAGAGAGGCGAGCAGGGGGTGCCCCTCTTCCATGCCGGCGGTGGACAGGCTGGGATCAAGGCCCTGGTGGGCCGCCCTGTTCCGCAGCCGCGCCTGGGTTGTGGCGGAAACCAGGTCGCCCCAGTACTCGCGGCAGGGGCAGAGCGCGTACAGGTGGATGGCCGTGTGCGGGGCCAGTGCGGCAAGGCATTCCAGATAGGTCGGGGCGAGCGCATTCAGGCCGAAGAGATGGACTCGTTCGGGCAGCAGGCCGGGTGCGGGCGGTGCGGCCAGATGCGCGCGCAACTGGGCGGCCAGGCGAGCGCGTAGCGGAGGCCCCTCGCCGGTCAGCCGGCGCCAGAGAACGGCCTGCCAGTGCCTGTCTTCCCCCTGTTGCCAGCGGTCGAGCAGATCCGGCCGATAGACCAGGTACTGGTCGAAGGTGGAGGCTATCAGTCCGGCGAGCTGATAGCGCTTGCGGCCGTCCGCATCCCCGCTCAGGTAGGCGTCGATATCGGCAAAGACGGGCTCGGTCTGCGGTTCGGGCAGCAGGCGGGCTATGCGCCAGCGCAGCACGGGTTTGCGAAACAGGTCGTCCCCGCATTCTGTCTCTGGTTGCAGTCGTGTCAGCTGGTCCCAGAAAAAACGGGCGGGCAGGGGAAAGTGGATATTGGCGGCAATGCCGTCGGCAAGGGCCAGCTGCCGGGCAAGCCATCGGGCCATGGCCTGATGCTGGACCACGATGATCTCCGGACGCAGCGGGTCGGCCGGGGGCGTGTGGACGACGGCGTGGAGCGCATCGAACAGGCATTCCAGGAAGTTGGAGGTGTAGAGGAACACGGTTCTCCTTGTACTCCTTGTGGTTGGGCGGTCGACCATGCGGCGCGACCCGTCCCGGTTCCAGGCGAATGCGGAAAACGGATTGTCCTGAAAAAGTCAAGCATACCCGATCGGAGCGGGGACGTCCTCTCTGATATTCGTTCCGGAGGAAAGAGGGTGAAAAAAGTTGATATTCTATTGATATCATGAAAAATATGATATATTTAAAAAAAGTGCGCTCCCGATACCAAGACAGACTTTTGTCTTCCCGGTCTCCCCATGAAACACTCCCTTTCGCGCCGCATCTTCCCGATCATTCTTCTGGTCCTGTTCCTGGCGGGCCTGTTCTACCTGCCCTGGCGGGCGGTTCGCACCACCACCATCGACTCGTTTATCGACCGGCAAACCCTGGTGGCGCAGCAGGCTGGTGCGGAGCTGGACGCCTATTTCACCACCTATGGCAAGGCCCTGCGCCACCTGGGCGAGCAGGAGTCCATCCAGGCCATGACCGAGGCCGGCAGCCTGTTTCTGCGGGACTTTTTCTCGATGCATCCCGGAAACATTACCGGCATTCATCGCTATTCGGCTGCCGGCGAGCCCCTGTTCACCTTTCCATGCCTTTCCGGGAAAAAAAACACTTCAGCGGACTGGTGCGCGCATGTACAGGACCGCAAGACCCCGACCCTGGGCGCGCTTGTCGGCGAGCCGGGCGGCGATCTGCTGTTGCCCTTTGCCACGGCAGTGTTCAAAAACGGCGTGTGGGACGGTTGCCTGGCCTTTGCGGTGCCCTATGCCGGTCTGCTCGAACGTGTTGCGCGCGCCATGCCACTGCCCCGGAACAGCTCGGTGATGGTGTTTGATGGGGCAGGGCGCCTGCTGTACGGACCGGATGCGGCCCTGGCCGGTTCGTTTCCGGACGCCTTGCCCGGCGTTCCGGAAGATCTGGCCCTGTTGTGGGAGCAGATCAGCCGGAACGAAAGCGCGTTTTTTGCTCTTTCCCGCGACCCATGGAGCACGGCCGAAGACAGGGGTGGCAGGGTGGCCGTGGTGGTGTACCCGGTGGCGGTCCCCGGCGGCGCGTCCTGGCCCCTGGTTCTGGTGACGCCCATGGACGAGGTGCTGGCCCCCATGGCGACGTTTCAGACGTGGTGGGGCGTTTTTGCCGGATGCACCGTGGCCGCACTGTTCCTGGCGGGTCTGGCAGCCCTGCGGGGCGTTTCCCCGGTGCGCCCGGTGTGGCGCAGGCCGGCGTCGGGCGTGGTGATCCAGGGCCCGGATCAGCTGGCCGATCTGCTCGATCTGGCCCCCATGGCTGTTTTTCTCCTGGATGAAGACTACAGGGTGATCCATGCCAATCCCGAGGCGGGGCTGCTTGTCCCGGCGTTGTCCGGAACAGATGACTCTGTTTTCGGTCGGTATTTCACCGAGCTTTTGACTGAGGAAAGCGGTTCGGTTTTCATGGAGCGGATGGCGGCCCGCGACCCGGGGCAGGCGGTCCGGATCGCCGGGCTGCGGCTGGCCGCCGAGGCGGACTCCATCCGCGAGCTGGTGCTGACCGCCACCCCCTGCTGCCAACTCTTCGAGGGCCCTGCCCGGGAGATTGTGGTTGTCCGCGACGTGAGCGAAAAGCGGCGCGCCGAAGACTGGCGGCGTCGACTGATTACCGCGATCGAACAGGTGCAGGAAGGGGTGTTGATGATCGACGCCCTGGGCCGCATTGAATACATCAACACCTCCATGGCCGAAATGACGGGATACGGCCGTGAGGAGTGCGTGGGCCGTTTTTTGCGAACCCTGTGGGCCCCGGAGCAGGAAACCGGTTTTGAAGAAAGTCTCCGGCGCGTTTTTGAGGAAAACGAGTTGTGGCGCGGCCGGATCGTCAATCAACGCAAGGACGGCGAAGTGTTCGTGGCTGCCGCCACGATCACCCCGGTGCGCGCGGCCATGGGTTCGGTGGTGTACTTTGTTTTGGTGCAGCACGACATTACCGCCGAGGTGGAAGTGGAGGGGCGCTTGCAACAGGCGCAGAAGATGGAGGCCATCGGCACCCTGGCCGGCGGCATCGCGCACGATTTCAACAATATTTTAGGCGCGATCATCGGCTTTACGGACATGGCCCTCTTGCAGTGCCCTGAAGATTCCCCCCTGTACGACAGCCTGCGGCATATTCGTCAGGGCGGGCGGCGGGCGGCTGATCTGGTGCAGCAGATTCTCACCTTCAGTCGCCAGTCGGTGCAGGAAAAGACCCCGGTCATTGTTGCGCCGTTGATCAAGGAGAGCCTAAAGCTGATGCGGGCCACCCTGCCCTCGACCATCGCCATCGAACGCCAGTTGCTGACCGCGGATGCCACGGTCATGGCCGCCCCGGTCCAGCTGCAACAGATCGTCATGAACCTGTGCTCCAACGCCTTTTATGCGATGAAGGAAAAGGGCGGTCGGCTGACGGTTCGCCTGAGTCTTGACCGCGACGAGGCGGACCGGGAATGGGTGGTGCTGCTGGTGGCTGATACTGGCGAGGGCATGGAAAGCGAGACCCTGCAACGGGTCTTCACGCCGTTTTTCACGACCAAGAAGCCGGGCGAGGGAACAGGCATGGGGCTGAGCGTGGTGCACGGCATCGTTCGCGATTTGGGCGGTTCGATCAGCGTGCAGTCCGAGCCGGATCGAGGCACGACCTTTGTCGTCCGCCTGCCGTCCGTGCGGGAGGAGAGGAAGGGGGGCGCGCCGACGCCGGCCGAACAGCCCCTGCCCACCGGAAGGGAACATGTGCTGGTGGTGGACGACGAGGTGGATATCCTGGAAATTTGCCGGTTGATGCTGGATCACCTGGGCTATACGGTCAGCACCGTGCAAGAGCCCGACGCAGTGTTGCAACTGCTGGCCGAGGCCGATCCCCCGGTGGATCTGGTGGTGACCGATCAGACCATGCCGAAGATAACGGGACTGGAACTCACCAAGGCGATCAAGGAGCTCTATCCGAATCTGCCAGTCATTTTATGTACCGGCTATTCGGACCGGCTCAACCATGAGATCGCCCTGGATGCCGGCGCCAGCGACCTGATGATGAAACCGGTCGATTTGCACAGCCTGAGCGTGGCGGTGCGGTCGGTCCTGGATGGGCGCTCCTGACGATTTTTCGCCCGGTTTTCCGGCAGAAATTGCCGGATCCAATCTTTTTTTGAGCACACCTGACTATGTACAATGGAATTTTTCTTGGCCTGACCACGGTGGATATCGTGTACTATCTGCCCTGCGCCATGCAGGAAAACCGCAAGCAGAAGGCCGATCGCCAGTTGCTGTTTGCCGGCGGGCCGGCGGGCAACGCCTCGGTGGCCTTTGCCGCGTTCGACAACCGGGCCGTGCTGGTGACCGGAATCGGCCAGGAGCCCGTGGGCCAGCTGATCAAGCAGGAACTGCTCGAACACAGGGTGGCGGTGATCGACTCCACCGACCAGCCCAGGCGTCCGCCCATTTTATCCTCGATCATCGTCGACCTGTCCACCGGCAACCGCAGCGTGGTCTACTCCAACACCGACATGCGCACCCTGCGCCGCGAGGCGGCCAACAAAACCCTGCTTGAAGACGCCGATATCCTGCTGCTGGACGGGTACTATCTGACCCAGGCGGTGCAGATGGCGGCCTGGGCCCGGGAGCTGGGCGTGCCGGTGGTGCTCGACGGCGGCAGCTGGAAAGAGGGGCTGGAAGAGCTGTTACCCCTTGTGGATTACGCGATCTGCTCCCGTACCTTCTTCCCGCCCGGCGTGAAAGACGAGGCCGGAGTAGTCGCCGTCCTGCACCGGGCGGGAATCCCCTATGTTGCCATAACCCGGGACGGCGATCCCATCCTGGTTTCGGATGCCGACGGCACGGCCGAACTTCCGGTAATGCAGGTGCGGCCCGTGGATACCCTGGGTGCGGGCGATATCTTCCACGGCGCTTTTTGTCACTACATCCTGGGCAACGGTTTCCGGCAAAGTCTGGAACGCGCCGCCGAGGTGGCCTCGTTGTCATGCACCTCGCTGGGAACGCGGGCCTGGATCAGCCAGATGAAGTTTGTCTGAGCGGCAAGCAGGCTCGGGGTTTCAGCGCTGGCGAAAGGGGATGTCGCAGTAGTCGATGCCCCTGGCGGGCACGATCCCGTTTTGTCGCAAAAACATCTGCAGTGAATTCATTGAGATATTGATGTTGGTCGTTGGCCCCAGGTAGAGATGGTCCATGACCGGCGGTTGGCCGTCCAGGCTGAGATCGAATTCGATATAGGGCACCAGCATGTTGTGGCCCTCACGAAAACAGATCGGCGCGTCGGTATGGTCCATGACCGGCGAAACGATGCGCCATTCCTTTTCTTCCCGAAACGATGGGTGCTTGAGGATGGCCGCGATCCGCAGCAGGTCGGTTTCCATGGAGGCGAAGACCTCATGGAGACGGCGATCGGTGTCGGCAGGGTGTTCGCCTCCGGGGCGGAGGGCGGTCATCTCTTCCATGGCGTCGACCACCTGGGCGATCAGGGCCTGTTGGCGCGAGGGTTCGTAGATGCACTTGCCGATCAGGAACTGCTGGCGATCGGCGCACCGGCGAATGAATTTCGGACAGAATCCCAGGCTGACGCCCTTGCCCGGTGAGCTGTAGCCCCGCCATTGGCTGAGCAGGTTGCCGTAGGCGCGGAACGAGGCTCCGAACAGCAGATGACCGTTGGTGATCCGGTAGGCCACCCAGTCGGCGAACCGGGAGAGCAGGAGCGGGTCGGGATGCCCGCCGGCGATGCGCTCCCTGACCTCGGTTTGAATGAGGTCTGCCGTGTGGCGAAGCTCGGCGGAATCGTTCATGTAGCGTACGTCACTGGCCCACAGGGCGCGGCTGCGCACAATGCCCAGCAGGCCGCTGAGGGTGGTGTAGTGGTACAGGGTGCCGACCGGCGTATCCGCGTACAGCTCCCGCGACAGCATTGCAATGGGCTTCATGGCGTTTTTTCGTGTTCGTTTCTTTTTCGCGCCCGGCGCTCCGGCACCGGTGCAGGGTAGTGCCGGTTGTTGAGCTTTTTGTTATTGAATGGTATAAAACGGGTTTCGTTGTCTGCCGTCGGGCCGCTGGCCGGATGCAGACGTCCGGTTCCATGAACCGCTCCATCTTCCTTTTCATGCAAGGTATGGTAGTCCAATGTACAGAAATTTCAAAATAGTCCCCAATATCATTTTCGGCCGCGGCTCGTTCAACCAGCTGGGCGATATCCTCAAACCCCAACGCAAGGCCGACTCGTTCATGGTCTTCACGGTGGACCGGGTTTTTGCAGGCAAGGCCCTGGAGGGCCGGTTGCCCATGGAGGGCAACGACCTGCTCTTGTGGATCGACACCATCGACGAGCCCAAAACCTCGATGATCGACGCCCTGGTGGCCCAAATCAAGGAGTACAGTCCGGTTTTGCCCAGCGGCGTGATCGGCATCGGCGGCGGCATCACCATGGATACGGCCAAGGCGGTTTCGCTGCTGCTGACCAACCCCGGCTCGTCCGCCGACTATCAGGGCTGGGATCTGATCAAGCATCCCGCTGTGTACCATGTGGGCATTCCCACCATTTCCGGAACCGGCGCGGAAATTTCCCGCACCACGGTTCTGACCGGGCCCGAGAAAAAGCTGGGCATCAACTCCGACTTCACCCTGTTCGACCAGATCGTGCTCGACCCCGAGTTGCTGGCCGGCGTGCCCACGGATCAGTGGTTCTATACCGGCATGGACTGCTACATCCACGATGTGGAATCCTTGAATGGCCACTTCCTCAACGCGTTCAGCCGGGCCTACGGCGAAAAATCGCTGGAGCTGTGCCGCGAGGTGTTCTTGCACGATGACCCGGAAAAGGACGACAAGCTGATGATGGCCTCCTATTTCGGCGGCATGAGCATCGCCTATTCCCAGGTCGGCGCCTGTCATGCCCTGTCGTATGGACTGGCCTTCGTGCTGGGCACCCACCACGGTATCGGCTGCTGCATCACCTTCGATTATCTGGAAGATATTTATCCGGAAGGGGTGCGCGAGTTCCGCAGGATGATGGATAAACACGGCATCGAACTGCCGCGCAACCTGACGAAAGATCTGGACGACAAGGCCATTGCCACCATGGTCGATGTATGCTCGGGACTGGTACCGCTCTGGGAAAACTGCCTGGGCAAGGACTGGCGCTCGATCATGACCCGCGAACGGATGGAGGCGCTCTACCGCAAAATGTGAGCGGAAGACAAGGTTCTTGTGCATGTCGACAAGCCCTGCCACGCAGCCTGGTGGTTGCGGGCGGGGCTTTTTTTGGTGGCCGCTGGTTTGAAGGCCGCCGGATGAAGAAAAAAGGAGATGCGCCATGCGACCATGGCTGATTGCATGTGTTGTGGCTGGTGTTCTGGTTGTCGCGCCCTGCTGGGCGGGAACCAAGGTGTCGCTCAATGTGGGCAAGCTGTGCCGCGAACAGGCGGCGGGGCGGGGGAAGGACTCGGCCCGAATCGAGCAGCTATGCCGCGCCCAGCAGCGCAAGGCAGCGGATAAGCTGGCCGGGCTCAAGGAGGTGCCCCACAATGTGTTCGAGCCCTGTCTCAAGGCGGTGATGGACAGCGGCCGGGAAAGCTATGTGGATTTGCTGCAATGTATTGAGCGCGACTGGCGGCGACAGCAGGAAAATTCCGCGGTGCTGCGCGAGTTCGACCGCGACCGCAAGTAACCCCGTTTTTTTCTTTTGAATGCGGTTGCCCGCAGCTTTCCTCAACCAGGCAGGCTGCGGCCTGCGCGGGCAAGGTGCGCATGCCGCCCGGGCCCACGTAAAAACCGCCCTGTAGCACCTTCCGGGCACAGCATCCCCGTCCTGCCCGGCTCCCTCGTTTCTTCATGCTTCCATTCCCCCGCGCCGTGCCCGGCCCGGAGGGAAGCGCTTGCGCCTCGGCGCGTTTGTCTGTCCGGGGAGGAACGGGCACGGACGCCGGGCCCGTGTTCCGCAATATCCCAGTTTTTTGAGAAAAGGTAAAGAAAAACCCCGTAAAACCTTGTGGTTTCACGGGGTTAATGTACTTCTTGGTATTTCTTTGGACGTTGATTTGGTGCCGAAGGCGAGACTCGAACTCGCACGACCGTGGGCCACTACCCCCTCAAGATAGCGTGTCTACCAATTCCACCACTTCGGCAGGGATCATTGCTGTTGTTGCTGTTCTTTCGTCTCCGGCTTGCTCGGCGCAGGTGCCGGTGTTGCGGGTGTCGCGGGTGCTGCAGGCTGTTGCGACACCGGAGCCTGAAGTTCCGTCATGACCGAACCGGAGCTTTTGTTGACCGAGTAATAGGCCAGCGCCACCGACGTTGTCATGAAGACGATCGCGGCCAGCGTCGTAATTTTATTCAACAGCGGCACCGGGCCTTCCGCACCGAACAGGGCCTGGCTGGAGCCGCCGAAAGTCGCGCCGATATCCGCTCCCTTGCCGTGCTGCAACAGGACAATGGCGATCAAAAACAGACAAACGCAGACGTGGATGACGGTCAGAATAGTGATCATTGAAACTGGATGATACGGGCAAATGATTCAGCCTTGAGCGCCGCCCCGCCGACAAGCGCTCCGTCGATATCGGGTTGCGCCATCAGGCTGTCGATATTGTCAGGCTTAACCGAACCACCATACAGTATCCGTACCGAGTCGGCAACCTTTTTCTCGTACAACTGTGCCAGCAAGGTCCGCAAGAAGGCATGGACCTCCTGCGCCTGTTCGGTGGTGGCGGTCTTGCCGGTTCCAATCGCCCAGACCGGCTCATACGCCACAACGACTTTGGCCATCTGGGCGCCGTCGACGCCTTCCAGTCCCCGGCGAACCTGCTGCTCCAGCACCGTGAAGGTTTTGTCCTGTTCCCGCTCCGCCAGTGTTTCCCCGATGCACAGAACCGGATCGATGCCGTGTTGCAGCGCGCCCAGAACGCGCCGGTTGACGAGGGCGTCGTCTTCGCCGAACACATGCCGCCGTTCCGAATGACCGATGATGGCCAGGCGGACGCCGATGTCCAGCAGCATCGGCGGTGAAATTTCACCGGTAAAGGCCCCGGATTTTTCCCACGCCACGTTCTGGGCGCCGACCAGGATCGATTTTCCGGCTACCGCTTCACACACCGCCGCCAGGGCAGTGAAGGCCGGGGCGATCATGACATCGCGGTCCGGGCAGGTCTGCCCGGTTTCGGCCACGGCCCGGGCCAGCTGCACCGCCTCGGCAAGGGTCAGGTGCATTTTCCAGTTTCCTGCGATAAGTGGCCGTCTTTTCATATCAACCTCCTTGACTGTGGACGTTCAGCTCAGGGCCTTGATGCCGGGCAGGATCTTGCCCTCCATCAGTTCCAGAAACGCGCCGCCGCCGGTGGACATGTAGGAGATGCTGTCCGCCACGCCGGCCTGGGTAATGGCCGCGTTGGAATCGCCGCCACCGGTCACGCTCAGGGCGTGGGCCGAGGCCACCGTGTGGGCAATGGCCATGGTCCCCCGGGCATAGGCGTCCATTTCAAAGGCCCCCATCGGCCCGTTCCAGACAATGGTCTTGGCGTCCGCCAGCACCTCATTGAAGCAGATCACCGAGGCCGGACCGATGTCGAGGGCCATCCAGCCCTCCGGAATGTCTTGAATGGTTACCTGTTTGCAGACCGCATCCGGAGCGAAGCGATCGGCCGCGACCACATCCACCGGCAGGTAGACCTGGATGTTTTTCTCTTTCGCGGCTTTCAACAGCTCGGTGGCCGTTTCCAGCAGGTCGTCTTCCACCTTGGATGCGCCCACCGAGTAGCCCTGACTTTTCAGGAAGGTGTTGGCCATGGCACCGCCGATGATCATCTTGTCGACCTTGGCCAGCATGTTGCGCAGGGCTTCCAGTTTTCCCGAAACCTTGGCGCCGCCGACAATGGCCACCAGCGGCCGCTGGGGGTTGTCCATGGCCCGCTGAAAGTATTCGATCTCGTTTTGCAGCAGAAATCCGGCCGCCTTTTCCCGTACATGGGCGGTCACCCCGACCACCGAGGCATGGGCCCGGTGGGAAACGGCAAAGGCGTCGTTGACGTAGACATCGGCCACCGAAGCCAGTTGCCGGGAAAATTCGGGATCGTTCTTTTCCTCTTCCCCATGGAAGCGGAGGTTTTCCAGCATCAGCACTTCGCCGTTTTGCAGGGCTTCGGCTGCCTTTTCGACCTCGGGGCCGATGCAGTCCGGCGCAAGCCGGACCGGTACGCCCAGCAGCGTGCCCAGATAGGTCGCGACCGGGGCGAGCGAATATTTTTCCACCCGCTGTCCCTTGGGTCGACCCATGTGGGTGCAGAGGATGACTTTTGCCTGCTGCTCCAGCAGATAGCGCAGCGTGGGCAGCACGGTCCGTATCCGTAGGTCGTCGGTGATCTCCCCGGCCTCGTTCATGGGCACGTTGAAGTCGACCCGAACCAGCACCCGTTTTCCCGTCAGTTCAATATCCCGCAACGTCTTCATGTTCACCTCATGTCATTGTTGGCCACGTGAGCCCCATCAGAATAGCGTCCTCTTCGGGGTGGTGGTAATATCCCGGCCGATGCCCGACCACAAGGAAGCCTTTTTGCGCATACAGCCGCATCGCCGCGTCGTTCGTGGCGCGCACCTCAAGGAGGCATGAGGTGTAGCCGGAACCGGCGAATGTTTGCAAGGCCGCATCCAGCAAGATCCCGCCGGCACCTTTCCGCCGACTCTGCCGGTCGACCACGAGATGGACCAGCTCGCATTCGGGCGGGCAGGTGCGGAAAAAGGCGTAGCCCACTATGTGCGCATCTCGCACGGCGACCCAGGCCATCCCGTTGGCGGCCCGCTGTTCCTCGTCCAGTTGGGTCGCGCTCCAGGGAGCGGTCATCGACCGCTGCTCGATTCGGACAATCTCTGCCAGATCGGTTGCGAGCAGCGGTCGAACCCTCATACCATCTTGTTGGCGACCAGCACGGTCAGTTCGGCCAGCATGTTGGTATAGCTGCCCATTTCGTTGTCGTACCAGCCGTAAATGGCCGCCTGGGTCACCGGTACATCCAGAATGGAGGAGGCACCGTCGTCCATGTGGACCTTGCAGTTTTGCAGGTTGTTCAGGTTGACCCGGATGCTTGCCGTTCGGGTGTGAATCTCGGTGGACTCGATGATCGCGGCTGCTCGGGGCATTCCGATAATATCCGAGGAAACGTTCTGCTCCGTGGAGAAAATCAGGTAAGGTGTTGTTTTTGCGTACTCCTCGTAGACGGAGTGGAGCAGGGAACGTTTGATCGGGTTTTCCAGTTCATCCTGCAGGTTGATCACCAGGACGATCAGGGAGCCGGTGGAGGTCGGGATACGCACCGATTCCGCGATGAAGCCGATGGACTGCATCTCGGGGATGACCAGGCCCAGCGCCTTGGCCGCGCCGGTGGTGGTGAGGATGATGTTGTTGAGGATCGAGCGGTTTTTGCGCAGATCAGTCGCGCCCGCCCCAGGCAGCCGGTCCAGTACCTCCTGGGAACCGGTGGCCGCGTGCACGGTCACCATCGAGGCCGACAGCATCCGGCCCTCGCCGAAGTGGTCGAGCAACGGCTTGATCATGTAAGCCAGACAGGTGGTGGTGCAGGAGGCTGCCGAGATGATGTTGTGCCGTGAGGGATCGTAGTCGTCGTCATTGATGCCCATCACCGTGGTGATTGCGTCATCGGGCATGTCCAGGCCCTTGGCCTTGATCTTGAACGGAGCCGAGACCAGCACCTTTTCCGCGCCCGCCTGCAGATGCCCACGCACCGATCCCCTGGGTTCGGAAGCATCGGCGGTCGGATCCTTGAACACGCCGGTGGCGTCGAGCACCAGCCGGACCCCCTGGCTTTTCCAGTCGATATCTTTGGGGTTCCGGTTTGTGCGGAGGAAGGTGACGGGCACACCGTTGACGGTCATCGTGCCCTTTTCCTCGTTCAGGTTCTCGATCACCCGACCGCCCTTGAAGCCGTGCAGATAGGTGCTGAGACGACCGTAGGTCGAGTCCCTTTCCACCGAGGCGGCTATATCCTCAAGCCCCCCGCCGACATTGCGGCCGAGGTTGACCACGATTTCAGAGAAAAACTGCCGCGAAACTTGATTCCACAGCGAGAGTTTGCCAATTCTTCCAAGACCATTGAGTCCAAGTTTCATGGGAGTTCCTCCTTAGCGGTTGGATTGTGCGCAAGAACCTGGTATATCCCCGGTTACTTGTGTTTCCAGCATGCAGCATGCCGGAAGAAATGTATGCACCGTACTATACAAAAAAACGCGAAATCTGAAAGCAGAACCTGTCCCGGTTGGGCAAGTTGCCCTGAAAAGAAGCACCTTAAGCCTTATTCTTGGTTTTTGCGTTCCTGTCGCCCATGCTCCTGCCCGCTGGTTGCCAAACAGCCCTGCTCTGTCGACGCTACAAACGGTTTCTGGCCGATGTCCGCCTTGCGGACGGCAGTCTTTTGACCGTGCATTGCCCCAATTCAGGTTCCATGCGCGGCTGTTCCGAACCAGGCAGTCCGGTGGTGATCAGTCCGGCTGCTTCGCCTGGCCGCAAATACGCCTGGACCCTGGAGATGGTACAGGCACGGGGCATTTGGGTCGGGGTGCATACGGGGCGAACCAACAGGTTGGTCCGGGAAGGACTGGAGAGCGGCGTGCTTGACGAATTCGGCCAAGTCGACCGCATCACCCAGGAGGTGGTGGTTTCGAGCAAAAGTCGACTCGACTTCTGTCTGGAAGGCGCGCAGGGCCGCACCTATTTGGAGGTCAAGCACTGCTCGCTGGCCGAACAGGGAGTGGCCCTGTTTCCGGACGCGGTCACCACGCGGGGGACGCGTCACCTGCTCGAACTGGCGAGGCTGGCTGAGGCCGGTTACAATGCTGCGGTGCTGTTTTGCGTGCAGCGCTCCGATGCAGAGCGCTTTCGCCCGGCAGCCCATATCGACCCCGGCTACGCCGAAACAGCGACCCAGGCCGCCGGGAGCGGGGTGCGGTTTCTGGCCCGGCAGGTCGAGGTCACACCGCAATCCCTGACATTTTCCCGGCCGCTCCCTGTTGAGCTGCCGGAGCAACCTGTTATGCACCCATGACGACTTCCCCTCGTGAGGCCATCGTCCTGCTCAGCGGTGGGCTTGATTCCACCACTGTCCTGGCCATCGCCCAGTCCCAGGGCTTTGTCTGCAACTGCCTCAGTTTCCGTTACGGACAGAAACAGGAAATCGAACTGGAGCGTGCCGCCGCCATCGCCCGCAAGGCCGGGGTGCGGCGACATCTGGTCCTGCGGATCGATCTTGACCGGATCGGCGGTTCCGCCCTGACCACCGATGTCGCGGTGCCCAAGGGCCGCGGCCCGGAGACCATGGGGCGGGACATTCCCGCCACCTATGTACCGGGCCGTAATATTTTATTTCTGGCCCATGCCCTTTCCTGGGCCGAGGCGCTGGGCGTGGCCGATATTTTTCTGGGCATCAATGCCGTGGATTACAGCGGGTATCCGGATTGCCGTCCGGAATTTCTTGCCGCCTTTGAGCGCATGGCCGCCCTGGGAACCAAGGCCGGGGTGGAGGGCGCGCCGATTCGTTTTCATGCCCCGCTGCTGCACCTGAGCAAGAAAGAGATTATTGCAACCGGCATGCGCCTGGGGGTGGACTACGGCCAAACGCACAGTTGCTACGATCCGGCAGCGGACGGCCGGGCCTGTGGTCAATGCGACGCCTGTCTGCTGCGTCTTAAGGGGTTTCGGGAGGCTGGTCTGGAAGACCCGGCCCTGTACGTGACCCGTGAACCCGTGAATCGGGGCTGAACAGGCCGGGCGTTTGGACAGGGTCGCTCAGATGGGCATCCGCGAGTGGCGGATCTCGCCGCCGACCATGGTCAGCACGGCCTGGCCTTGCAGCTCCCAATCCAGAAAGGGTGTGTTGCGACTTTTGGAGACCACCTGGTCGGCGGTGTAGACGAACCGGCGCTCCGGATCGATCAGGGTGAGATCAGCGTCCGCTCCCGGCCGCAGACCGTTTGCCGCTGGCAGGCGCAGGATGGCGGCCGGGCCGGACGACATCAGTTCGACCAGTCGCAGCGCATCGATCAGCCCGTCGCGCACCAGGGCCAGGCTCAGGGGCAGGGAGGTTTCCAGGCCGATGATGCCGTTGGCTGCGACGTCAAAGGTTCGTTCCTTTTCAAGGATGGAGTGCGGGGCATGGTCGGTGGCGATGGCGTCCAGAGCACCGTCGGCCAGGGCCTGCCGCACAGCCTCCCGGTCGGCGGCTGTGCGCAGCGGCGGGTTCATCTTGGTATTGGTGTCGTAACCGATCACGGCCTCGTCGGTGAGGGTGAAGTAGTGGGGCGCGGTTTCGGCGGTGACCCGCACGCCCCGCTCCTTGGCTGCCCGGATCAGGTCCAGGGACAGGGCAGTGCTCACATGGGCGATGTGGACGTGCGCGCCGGTGAATTCGGCCAAGGCTATTTCCCGGTAGACCATGATCGATTCGGCTGCGGCGGGAATGCCGGGCAGGCCCAGCCGGGTCGAGACCGGGCCTTCGTTCATGACTCCGTGGCTCAAGGACACGTCCTCGCTGTGTGAAATCACGGGGAGGTCGTAATCCATGGCGTATTCCATGGCGCGCCGCATCAGCTGGCTGTCGCGCACCGGTCGGCCGTCGTCGCTGACGGCGATCACGCCGGCGGCCTGCATGTCGCCGTATTCGGCCAGTTGTTCGCCCGCGCTGCCCAGACTGATCGCCCCCACCGGATAGACCCGGATTGCCGCGTCCCGCGCCCGGCTGCGGATCATGGCGGTCACCGCGGCGCAGTCGTTGATCGGGTTGGTGTTGGGCATGCAGGCGATCGCGGTAAAACCGCCGCTGGCGGCGGCCCGTGCGCCGGAGTGGATGTCTTCCTTGTACTCCTCGCCGGGTTCGCGCAGATGCGTGTGCATATCGATCAGCCCCGGAACCACCCAGCACCCGGAGGCGTCGATGGTGGGCACTGTCTCCGGAACCGCCGCGTCCGGCGCGGCAATGCGGCCATCCAGCACCAGCAGATCCGCGACCTGATCGATATTGCCCGCCGGGTCGATGATCCGGCCATTGGTGATGCGCCAGCTTGTTTTCATCGGCACTGTGCCTCGGTAGAACGGGAAGGATGGATCGGGAGGGCGCGGGGATCAGCCGTTGCCCATGACCAGGTAGAGCAGGGCCATGCGCACCGCCACCCCGTTGGTCACCTGATCCAGAATCACCGATTGCGGTCCGTCGGCCACGTCGGGGGGCAGTTCCACTCCCCGGTTGACCGGGCCCGGATGCATGACCAGGGCATCGGGGCGGGCCAGCTCCAGGATGGAGCGGGAAATGCCGAACTGTCGCGCGTACTCGCGCAGCGACGGCAGGAGCGGATCGTTCTGACGCTCATGCTGGATGCGCAGGGTCATGACCACGTCGGCACCGCGCACCGCCTCTTCCAGGGAGGCGCGGCGTTTTGCGCCCAGCTGTTCGATGCCCTTGGGGATCAGCGTGGACGGGCCGTAGATATGGACCTCTGAGCCCATGCGGGTGAAGCCGACAATACCGGAGTGGGCCACCCGGCTGTAGGCAATGTCACCGACAATGGCCACCTTCAGTCCGCTGAGCGTGCCCCGGCGTTCCCGCACCGTCATCATGTCGAGCAGGGCCTGCGAGGGATGCTCGTGCGCGCCGTCGCCCGCATTGATGACCGAGGCCTGCACGTGGCGGCTCAGCAGCTGGGGCGCGCCGGAGCTGGGATGCCGCAGGATGATGATGTCCGGGCGCATGGCCGCGATGTTGCGGGCCGTGTCCACCAGGGTCTCGCCCTTGGTGGTGCTGCTGGTCGAGGGCGTGATGTTGAAGGTATCGGCGCTCATCCGTTTGGCAGCCACGTCAAAGGAGAGCCGGGTCCGGGTCGAGGGCTCGAAAAAGAGGTTGATAATGGTGCGCCCGCGCAGGGTCGGCACCTTTTTGATGGAACGGGTCGAAATCTCCTTGAACGATTCAGCGGTATCCAGAATATGGGTGATGTCTTCGCGGGAGAGCTGTTCAATGCCCAGAATGTGGCGGTGTTCGAAAAGATGACCGGTTGCCATGTTCTCTCCCTGGCGTTCAGTGAACGAGATCGCCGATCCTGCCCCAGCGGATGGAACGCCACCGTTCCGTCGAGAAGAGGGGCTGTTGTACATCCCAGGACCAGTAGATGATCCATGCCTTGCCCCGGACGGCCTTCAGGTCGACAAAACCCCAGAAACGACCGTCGTACGAGTTGTCCCGGTTGTCGCCCATGGTGAAGATGGTGTTTTCCGGCACCTTGACCGGGCCGAAGTTGTCGCGGGGGTCAAGGGTGGCCGGGTGAACCAGCGGGTCGAGGAACACGCCGTGCCGGTCTGCGAACGGCTGGCCGTCGATGAAGATTTTTTTGTTGCGGATCTCCACGGTCTGGCCGGCGACCGCGATCACCCGTTTGATGTAATCCAGATTCGGGTCTTGCGGAAACCGGAACACCACGATGTCGTTGGGTTTGGGGCTGCCGATCGGCACCAGGGTGGAGCCGACGAAGGGCAGCTTGATGCCGTAGGTGAACTTGCTCACCAGGATATGATCGCCGATTTGCAGCGTGGGCAGCATCGAGCCCGAGGGAATCTTGAAGGCCTGGACAATGAAGGTTCGGATGAAAAGAGCGAGAAGAATGGCGATGACAAGCGCCTCGATGTTCTCGCGAATCGGGGATTTGTCCGGCTGTTGAGCAGCCTCCGCCATGGGAGGTATGGGGGCGTCTGTCTGCTGGGGGGTATCTGTCACGGGAAGGCCTGTCGATGAGGACGGAAGGATGTTTGCGCCAAGCTACCTCAAGGACTGGCAAAATTCAAGCAGGTTTTGCGCCGGGTTTTGAGGCGCGTTGCCGTGCGTCGATCCGCAGGGATTGTGCCGTTTTGGCGAGAGGGAGACGCGGCCGGGACACGTGAAGCGGCACGGTGCTCTTTGTTGGAAACGCAAATAAGTTATCAAAATCTAACTTGACATGTC
Source organism: Desulfobulbus sp. (assembly GCA_050952385.1). Taxonomy (GTDB): domain Bacteria; phylum Desulfobacterota; class Desulfobulbia; order Desulfobulbales; family Desulfobulbaceae; genus Desulfobulbus. The sequence goes on from JBMNKV010000001.1 coordinate 2,078,016, forward strand.
GCGGATTGAGCGCCCATAATGCTCTACTTTTAGGCCGCTCTCTCTTGGCCGCATGTCGTTTGTAATGGATCCGGCACGTGTGGACGCCTGCGGCGGTCGCGCGCTCGGAAAATTCATGAAAAGCGTGACGAGACGAATGCCGCCGTGGGTTTTCCGGTCGGGCATGACGAGCTTGCCGGGTTTTTGGGATTTTTGTCGACTGATCCCGGATCGATCGTCTTTCGATCCGGGATTTTTTGGAGAAGCATCAGCAGGAGCCGGACGGATCTCTTTTTCGGCTCTTTTTCGGGACGGAACGTATTGATGGCGTATTTTGTGACCCTGCTCCTTTCCATGTACAGCACCATCGCCCTCGTCCCGCTTCTGATCAGCGCCGCGGCCACGCTGAAAATGATCGATCAGCCCGGGGGGCGGAAAGTTCACACCTCCCCGATTCCGCGGGTGGGCGGATTGGCCATGATTCTCGGCGCGATTCCGCCTGTTTGCCTGTACACTCACCTCGATCATTTTTCCGTCGTGGTACTGGCCGGATCGGCGATTCTCGTCTTGTTTGCGGTGCTCGACGACAGTATCGGTCTGGGGTATAAAACCAAGTTTGCCGGGCAGATCATCGCGGCGACGATTGTGGTCGGCTGGGGCGGCTTGTCGGTGCCTTCGTCCGCCATCCTGCCGGAGGCGATTCTTGCCCAGCCCTGGATCGCCTATCCGTTGACCCTGCTTGTCATTGTGGCTGTGACCAATGCCGTCAACCTGGCCGATGGGCTCGACGGTCTGGCCGGAGGCATGATGGCGCTGGTGTTTATCTGCCTTGCGCTGCTTGCCGGCCGCAGCGACGCGATGTTCATTGCCATCCTTTCCATGGCCATGGTCGGCGCCATTTTAGGGTTCTTGCGTTTCAACACCTTCCCCGCCCTGGTCTTCATGGGGGACGCGGGCAGTCAGCTGCTCGGATTCCTCGGTATTGTCCTGACCCTTGCCCTCACCCAGAAGGCGACCACGGCGCTGAGCCCTCTTCTTCCCCTTCTGCTTTTCGGCTTTCCCGTGCTGGATATGGCAATGGTCATGTTCGAGCGCATCCGCCGGGGTGTCTCGCCGTTTCGCGGCGACCAAAATCATTTCCACCATAAACTCATCAGGATGGGGTTGTCGCACGCAGAGGCTGTTTTGCTGTTGTACGCCATACAGGCGGTGTTCGTCATACTTGCCTGTCTGTTCCGTTTCTCCTCCGACTGGACTGTTCTCGGCGCGTTTTGCGTTGCAGCCTGCCTGCTGCCGGTGCCGGTCTATGTTCTTTACGGTCGCGGTTTTCAGCTGCGCCGGAAGCAGCAGAAGGCCGAAGCCGGGTGCGAAACAGATGCCGATGCGGGCCTGGTGAAAAAAAAGATTCTTGCGCTTCGGGTATCGCAGGGGCTGATCGAATACGGCTTGCCGGCGCTCTTTCTGGGCGCGGCCTGCCTGCCCTGTGTCGTCGGTCCGATCACCGGCATTGTCGGTCTCCTGGTACTGGGTGTTTTGCTGGCGAGCTGCGGCTTCAAAGGTTCATGGTCTTCGGTTCCACTGCGCATGACGGTGTATCTGCTGTTGCCGCTGATGTTTGCGCATTGCCGGCACAGCATCGGCACCTGGGTTTCTTCCGTGCCGTTCGGGTTGTATGCCGGTTGTTACGGGTTGGTGTTTTTTGCCGCGATTGCCGTGCTGAAGCTGACGCGCCGTCAGAAAGGGTTCCGCTTGACCCCCACCGATTTTCTGATCGTTTTCATCGTGCTGTTGCTGTTCAATCTTCTGGGCCCGGTGATGGACAGCGGGCAGTTGGGCATGTGGGTCGTGTTGTTGATCGTCTTTTTCTTCGCCTTTGAGCTGCTGATCGGGGAGCTTCGCGGAGAAATCGTCAAGCTGAAAATCGCACTTGTTCCGGGACTTGTGGTGTTGATTGCTCGCAGTGGCCTGTGGGAGGCGCTTCAGAGGTGGTTGTTGTGAACGCTTGTGCGGACGTGCAGTGTATTTGACTGGCGCGGGCGTCGGGGGAAATGTGGTTCCGGGTTGCACGGGAAACAGAAGGGCCAGGGACAAGGACTTGTTTTTGAGGAGAGAAAGAATATGGGCGGCTGGGGAATGAAACAAAGGGGAAAGATTCTGTGCTGGTTCCTTGTACTGTGCTGTTGCCTGGTGCCGGGATTGGCGCACGCATCCGGGGGGCACCCCAAACCCGTCGGCGAAGGGACGCCTCCTCTCCCGGACGCCCAGCAGAAGGTGGCGAAGGATGCTTCCTATGTCATCGGTGCGGGCGATGTTTTACTGCTCACCGTTTGGAAGGATGCGGCCCTGAGCCGCCAGATGGTGGTCCTCCCGGACGGTACGGTTTCCCTGCCGCTGGGCGGGAACATCGTGGCGGCGGGGAAGACGGTGGCGCAACTGGAGAGCGAGATAGCAGGCAAACTGGAAGAGTACATGACGGACCCGGTGCTGGATATCAGCATCGTGCAGGCCAACAGCATGATCGTGTTTGTTATCGGCAAGGTGCTGAATCCGGGACGCTTTCCGGTCTCCACCGATATCAATGTCCTCCAGGCCATTGCCATGGCCGGGGGGCCCAACCGGTTCGCGGACACGGACAGCATCCAGGTGCACCGGAAAGAGAAAGGACGCACCCTGCTGCTGGATTTTAATTACGACGAGGTGCTGCGCGGGGTGCGTCTGGAACAGAACATTCAACTGCAACGTGGCGATGTCGTCGTTGTTCCGTAACAGTGTGGGAACATGTCGCGCAGCAGTCTGCTTGCCCGCCCCGGCATTTTTCGGGGCAGGCCCGGGAGGCCGGTCTTGAAGCTGTGGCCTGCAACAGGGTGGCGCGTGGGGTTGTGCTGCGCCTGGCTCGTCATTTGCGGGGCAACGGCTGCCGATGCGGGGGGGTTCCGGACGAATCTTGTGCTGGGCGTTTTGCAGGTCTACGACGACAATGTGCTGTTCGCCTACGACGACCTGACAGGCGGCGAGCCGAAGCTGTCTGATTTTATCACGACCATCTCTCCGGGACTGGAGGTGGAGTACGAGCGCGGCAAACTCAACGGTACCCTCTCTGTTCGTCATGATATTGCCCACTATTTTGAATACGACGACTTGAACAGTGTCGATCAGAGCTACCAGGGCACGCTTTCCTATAGTCCAAACGAGTTGTCGTTTCTCAATCTTAATGCCGGGTATAAGCGGATTTTCAGCACCGATAGCGATCTGCAAACCTCCGGTGTGCTGCTGGACAATACGGAACGACGTCGACAGACCTATGGGGCGCAGCTACGGCGTCTTCTTTCCGAGACGCTTATGACCACGCTGTCGTATGACTATATGCGGGATGACTATGCCAGCAACCGCTATACCGATTCCGAGGTGAACAGTTTTTCCCTGGGCCTGCAGAAGGAGGTTGACTGGCTACCGGAAGGGTATGTGTACGCTTCGGCGGGTTGCATGCTGTATCGCACCGCGAGCACCCGGCAACGAAACGAAAGCCTGCTGCTGGGCGGCGGTTTCCGGCTCACTGAAGGCATCAGCATCAACCTTGATGCCGGTGTGCGAAAGATGCGCAGTAAATACGATGCCTGGGAGCTGGAATGGGTTGCCTGGCCGTTTCTCTACACCGTGACCCCTGTGAGGCGAACCGAGGAGGAGTGGGGACAGGTTGCCCATGGCCGGATTCAGTATGAGGGCGAGATGACCACGGCCAGCCTTGGTTTCGGCTATGATGTGCAACCCTCCGGCGGGCAGGGGACCCTGACCGAGCGGACCCAGGTGCAGTTCAATGTGGAGCGGAGGCTGACCGAAGACTGGAGGGTGCGCGGGTTTTCAAGCTACTTCCTGAATTATCGGGAAGGATATCAGGGGCGGTACGCCCAGGACAAAACAACCCTGAACGCCGGGTTCGAGCTGTCTTGCGAGATCAACCGTTATCTGACGATTCGGGGCCGTTATCTGCGCACCTGGGCCGAGGATGACAGGACGGGGCGGGAGGCCGACCGGAACCGGTTTCTCCTTCAACTGACCGGAGAGTATGAGTTGTTTCAATAAAACAGGGATGCGATGGAGCTGTTGATTGCGATGAAAACGATGCACGAACAGGGGGCGGTCCGCCCTCCGGAGCCAAACGGAGTTTTGTATGGATAATCTCTCTCTGACCCCCGGCGATTATTGGGGAATCGTCAAACGCCGCAAGTGGAGCCTGATCGTTCCCTTTGTTGTGGTGCTGTTGATAGCTGTGGCCACGGCCTTCCTGTTGCCGCCCGTCTATGAGTCGTCGTCGACGATCCTGATCGAAGAGCAGCATATTCCCACCGATTTCGTCATGACCACGGTGAACACCTATGCTGAACAGCGGGTGCAGAGCATCAAGCAGCGGGTGTTGAGCTTCAGTCAGCTGTTTGAGATTATTCAACAGCAGAATCTGTACCCGGAGCTGAAAGAGAAGTGGACTCCTGAAGAAGTTGTGGCCAAGATGCGTTCGGATGTGCAGGTCGAGATGCTGAATGCCGATGTATTTGATCCCCGAACCGGCCGGCCGGCAACGGTCACCACGGCATTTACGGTCACCTATGCGGGAAAAGAGCCCCGGTCGGTCCTGCGGGTCACGGACACCCTGACCTCGCTCTTCCTCGAGGAAAACCTGCAGGCTCGTCAACAGCAGGTTTCGGAGACTTCAGCATTTCTTGCTTCGGAAGCCCAACGGATCAAGGAGGAGCTGGCCGGGGTAGAAAAAGAGATCGCCCTTTTCAAAGAGGAGCACATCAATGAGTTGCCCGAGCTGTTCCAGGTCAATAAACAGATCCTGGACACCATCGAGCGCAATATTGATCAGGCCAATGGCGAGTTGCGTTCTTTGAAGGAACGGGAGGCCCTGCTGGCGGCGCAAATGGCCGGGGTTCTCCCTAGCGTGGAGGCGGTGACGAGTCGCAACCGGGAAGCGGAAACCCTGCAAGAGCTGCGTTTGCAGCTTGCCGGCCTGAGGCAGCGGTACACGGACGCCTATCCGGACATCGCCATTCTCAAGTCGCAGATCGCGGAACTGGAACAGCGGCAGGCTTCCGGGGCAACGCTGTCGACAGAGGCGAATCGCCAGCCCGACAACCCCGCCTATGTCACCCTCAAGGCGCAGATCGCCGCCACCCGGGCCGAGATGCAGATGGTGCGCAAGCAGGTGGAAAGCCTGGAGGCGCGCGCGAATATCTACCGTAAGCGCATCGAGGCAACGCCGCATGTCGAGGGCGAGTATCTTGCGCTGGTCAATCACCGCAATGCCTTGCAGACCAAGTACAACGACCTGACCATCAAACATCAGGAAGCCAAGGTGGCGCAGGAGCTGGAGAAGGATCAGAAGGGCGAGCGTTTCACCCTGATTGACCCGGCCCGTTTGCCGGAGCAGCCCGTGCGGCCCAATCGTTTGCTCGTTGTCGTGTTCGGCGTGATATTGGCGAGCGGCGTCGGCGTCGGATGCGCCGCGCTCCGCGAGATGACGGACCAGTCGGTGCGTAGCGCCGAGATGCTGGCTGCCCTGGTCAAGGCCCCTGTGCTGGCGACGATCCCGAGAATCGTGACGCAGGAAGAGCGGCAACGCCAGCAAAAGCGCCGGGTCGTTCTGGCCGTGTCGTTGGTCACCACGCTGATTGTTGCCGTTCTCCTGGTCCACTTTTTCGTCATGGACCTGGATGTATTGTGGGCCAAGGCGTCGCGCCGGGCCGCAAGGCTGTAATCGTGCATTCGGATATCACACCCTCCGGGTGTATCAACAGGATTGAAAATGGGGAAAAGAAAATGACCCAATCGTCTACTGCCGGATCTGAGGCTGCCAAAGAAAACGATGCCGGTGCACTTGCGCAGGAAGAGCCCTGGACGGCTCCGGTCTATAATGAATCGGTCCGGGTGCGGATCGACTATCAGCGGGCCGAGGAACACCATTGCCTTGTCAGGGACCAGCCCGGAGCGGCTGAAGACAGCGTCAAAATCCTGCGCACCCGCCTCTTGCAACTGACCCGGGACAGGGGGTGGCGCACCGTGCTGGTGACCAGCGCCCGGCCCGGAGAGGGCAAGACAGTGACCGCCATCAACCTGGCCTTTGCCATGGCCCGTGAATACCAGCAGACCATTGTTCTGGTGGACGGCGACCTGCGCAATCCCACCATCGGCACATACCTGGGCATCGAGGGGCAGAAGGGGCTGGCGAACTATTTTGTCGACGATACCCCGTTGCATCAGATCATCCTCTGGCCCGGAGTGGAGAAGCTCACCCTGATTTCCGGCGGCCCGCCTTTGCCGAATTCGGCCGAGGTCATTGGTTCGCCGCGCATGCAGGCCCTGGTGCAGGAAATGAAGGCGCGCTACGAAGATCGGTATGTGTTCTTTGATTTTCCGCCGCTCTTGACCACGGCGGATGCCCTGGCCTTTCTTCCCCTGGTTGATTGCGTTTTGCTTGTGGTGGAGGCCGGGAAAACCTCGGCGCGCGATATTGTACGAGCAAAGAAGCTGATTCCGGAAGAAAAACTGCTCGGGCTGGTGTTGAACAAGTCCGATGTGCTGCCGCAGAGCTATCCGGCCCAACAGTCGGATCGGTAGCCATGGAACGCAGACTAACCGTACAAGAAGAACGGTTGTTTGCCTGGGGTACGGATGCACAACTGATCTTTTTGGGTTCTTCGCACGAAACGGTGGTGCATTTGCAATAAGAATTTACCGGGCCATGGCTTTGCCCAGCTTCACCAACAGGTCAGCCCCTGATGCTAGAGTACTTTTTATCCACATTGTTTTAGATTATGATAAATGAGGTTTGATGTCATGGGTGAATTTATTTATAATCTTGGCGTTATTCAAAAAGTTTTGTCAAAAAGAAGAGAATGGCGATGTAAATTCATTTTGTCAAAGGTACAGCTCGCTCAAGAAATGTTTATTCTGGATGTTGGATGCGGAAGTAATGGACGGAGTTTTGAAAATTTTATTCCTGATACATATAAAATAATAGGAATAGATTTGATTAGTGAAGATTTAATAAAATTCGAACACAAGAATTTTACTTACTTAAAACATGATGCTCAAGATTTAAGTCTCTTTAGTGATAAGCAATTTGACCTGACAGTGTCAATAGGAATGATGGAGCATATTTGCAATCATGCAATTTTAGAAAAAATGGCAAAAGAAATTGAGAGAGTATCTAAACAATTTGTTATTGTTGTTCCGTGGAAATTTGCAATAATTGAACCTCACTTTAAATTTCCATTTTTTTCATTGCTCCCTTACAAGTTACAAGTTTTTTTAACTAAAACGCTAAACTTGCATAATCTTAAAGGTCAAGTTTTGGCGGATGATTTATACATTAAGCGGCATTACCAATGGTTTCCATCAAAGAAATGGAAGGAGATTTTCCAGGGTAGTAGGGTTTTTGTATTGCCGACATTGGATACCATTGCCATAGTTAAAAGCTTAAAAGCCCGTTGAAAAAGTTTCCCGCCAAGACATAATGGCTTGAAGATATTTTCAAGGAGGACTGTTTGCACCTAAAAATTTTTTTTAGCACTATGTTCTGTTGAGTGCAAACAAATTTGCAAAATGGACTGTATGGGCAATTCCTTATAAAATTTACGACTGGATGTGATGAGTAAAATTGTAATATTGATACATAAAATTGTTTATGCAATGAGTATTCGTAATATACCTTTCGTTCCTTCTGTTATAAATAAAGCGACAATACGATTGTTGTTCGGATGTCAGCTTGGCTGTCGAACCAAACTGGGCGAAAATGTTATACTGGGCTACGGTGGTTTAGGAGTCGTCATACACGAAAGGTGCGTGATTGGTAATAACGTAATGATAGGAACGTGTGTTACCATAGGTGGCACGACGAAAAAATACGATGTCCCGGTAATTGGCGACAATACTATTATTTCTACGGGAGCCAAGGTGCTTGGTCCTGTCAAGGTCGGGCGCAATTGTGTTATTGGGGCAAACGCTGTTGTCTTGAGCGATATTCCTGATAATAGCCTTGTTGTCGGTATTCCAGCAAAAGTTATAAAGAACGGCATAGATATACGAGATTATAGAGAATTTTGATCAATATTTTTTGAAAATATTTATGATTTTGTATGTGCGAGGTGTTATGAAGTTTCCTGAATTTTTTAAATTTATGGTTTCGGTTCAGGATAAGATTGTGCTGAAAATATTGTATATATTGATTATTTTTATTTATTTTTTATTTGACCCATTTCGGGTTCTTGCGAATAATGATTTCATAAAAAATATAGCTATATTTTATAGTGCAAAAATTTCAGAAGATGATCTTATATGTTTGTCCAAATATGATGTTGTTGTGCTGAACAGATTTAATTTCAATATGATTGATAACGATACTTTTGGTGCTATTAAAAAATTGAAGAATGAATGTGATATATATGTATATCAATTAGGCGCAGAGACCAATATTGATCAGGATGAATATTTGACGAAATATTTGAACAGCATAGCTCGTTATGAGAATGGTCGCGGACATTCCATGGGTTCTCTGAAAAATGACAATCCGTCTCTCATTTTAACCGGAAGAGATGGGCGATACTTTTACAACATCCAATATCCAAATTCCATATTGATGGATTTCGGCTCAAAGGACTACCAAAAATATTGGATCGAGGCCACGTTCACCGATATTCTTCTGCAGCCTTGGCGCGCGGACGGCGTTTTGATCGACAACTGCCTTGTTGCGGAATCGGTTACGGGTAGGAACCCTTTTGGTGCGGAGTTTCCCGTTTCCTATGGCGATGCCCAACGGTGGAATGACGGCATGAATGATTTTGTCGGCACCATAAGCCTTGCCCTGCGCCAGGATGGACAAAAAATGATCACGAATCGTGGTAATTCCCGACATCAGGCCGGCTATGATGCGTGGCTTGCTTTGGACCAGTCTGGGAATCCGCCGGATATCGTCATGGAAGAGGGGGCCTTTGCCGTGAGCTGGGGAGCGAATGATGTCCAGTTCTACCCGGAGAATGATTGGAAGCGACAGGTGGATGTGGTCGGGAAAATCACCCGTTCCGAGGTGGCCCTGATCAGCCATACGAAACTTTCTCCCGAAAATCCTGTGGGCAGGGATAACTTCGGCCGGCCGGTAACATTTTGGCAGGCATTATGGTACTCCATGTGTTCCTATCATCTTGCCCGCCGCGACGCCCCGAACAACAGCTATTTCATGTTTAAAACGAAGGGATACCAGTCGGTCTGGTGGTTTGATGGGTACGACAGGATCGACCTGGGCAGGGCGCTTGGCGAATATACGGTGCGAAACATTTCCGGTACGAATGTGTACATGCGTGAGTTTGAAAAAGGGTATGTGCTGGTCAATCCTACGCGTCAAGATGCGACATCCGTTTCCTTGCCGCAATCCTGCATTGTGTTGACCCATGTCGATAGACAGGCCGATGCCTCTGTATTGCCGGTTGTCTCGGCCATTGACCTTCCTTCAAATCATGGGGTGATATGTGTGAAGGCGGCAATCGATCAGGAGGCATTGCATGAAACCCATGATGCTGCCCCCACGATTCATACAATACAACCGAACTGACTGGTAGCCGGATGCGTTGTTTTCTGCCGTATGGACAGGGGGGGGGAAGATAACCGTGCCTGAATTCTTGGGATCGAATGTGCTGGGCAAGGGCTTGCGCGGCCTGAAGCGCATCTCGGCAATACAGGCGGCTTCCTTGTCGGAGCGGGCGATAGCGCTCTTTATCGGCCATATCGTCTCGCTGTGCCTTGCTGTGGTCGTGCCCGTCGTGTTGGTGCGGATTTTCCCCCGGGAAGTCTATGGTCTGTACCAGCAGTTATTGTTGATTTTTACCACCTTGCTTCCTTTTGGCCAGTGGGGCGTGACGCAAGGCTTATCAGCCCGTTGAAAAACTCTTCCACTCTGGCATAATGGCTTGAATCTCTTTTCAAGGAGGACGTTATGAGTCTTGGCCGGAGCAAGGAACAGCAGCGCAGCATGTGGCTTTCGTACGATCAGCTTCCCCAAAGCAAGGGGCATGTTTTTTACGAACGGCTGCAGAAGCTCCTGCGCCAGGAGGGATTTGACGCCTTCCTCGAAGACCTGTGCGCTCCGTTTTACGCTGCAAGGCTCGGCCGCCGTTCCATCCCGCCGGGCCGCTATTTCCGCATGCTTTTGATCGGCTACTTTGAGGGCATCGACTCGGAACGAGGTATCTGTTGGCGCTGCAGCGATTCCCTGTCCCTGCGGGAGTTTCTCGGGCTTGCGCCCAGCGAAAGCGTGCCTGATCACTCCTCTTTGTGCCGTATCCGTCAGCGTCTGCCGCTGGAGGTGCACCACGAAACATTTGTTTTTGTGCTGCGCATCCTGGAACAGGCCAATCTGCTCCATGGAAAGTACCTGGGAATCGACGCTTCGACCATGGAGGCGAATGCAGCCATGAAGAGCATTGTGCGCAGGGACACGGGTGAGGGGTATGAGGCGATGCTTGTGCGTCTGGCCGAAGAGAGCGGTATCAAGACGCCGACCAGGGCGGAGTTGATCGCCTTTGACCGCAAGCGCAAGGGGAAGAAAACCTCCAACAAGGACTGGCAATCGACCACGGATGAGGAGTCTCGCATAGCCAGGCTCAAGGATGGCCGCACCCATATGGCCTACAAGCCCGAGCATGTGGTTGATCTGGAATCCGGGGCGATTGTTTCTGCTGTGATCCATCCTGCTGATCAGGGCGATCGCACGACCATTACCACCACCCTTGAAGATGCCCAGGCCAAGCTGTGTGCGGTTCGAGAGAAGGAAGAGGCACCCGGCATTGACGATCCCTTTGACCTGGTGGCGGACAAGGGCTATCACAGCCGGGAAGTCTTGAAGAGTTTGCCGGAATCCTGCTGCAGCCGGATCAGTGAACCAAAACGCAAGGGGCGTTTGCGCTGGCATGGCGATATTGAGGCGCGTGATGCGGTGTATACAAATCGCGCCCGGCTGAAGTCGTACAAGAGCAAGGTGCTTTTGCGTGTGCGGGCCGAGCGGGTGGAGCGCAGTTTTGCCCACTGCCTTGACCGTGGCGGTATGCGGCGCAGCTTTTTGCGGGGCCTCGAAAATATAGAGAAACGCTATATCATTCATCTTGCCGGGTTCAATCTGGGGATACTGTTGCGCGCCTTGTTCGGCTTCGGCACACCCAAGGGCCTGGCTGATGCCCGTGTAGGGCTGATTTTTGCCCAAATTGGGGAGATGCACCTGCTCATATTGGCTGTTTGGCTGCCGAATGAGGCTGAAACCCCTGATTTGACCATGATTGTCCTTTTGAGATGAACCCCTGAGACAGGTTGGCACAAACGGCCATCTTGCACCCTATGCGGAAAATCAGGATTCTTCAACGGGCTGTTATACTATTTTCTTCCCCGAGAGCCTGAAAACAGGTCTGCGCTGATCGCGCAGACGTATTTTTTTGTCCTGCTCACTGGCGGTGCATGCTGTGCCGGGTTGCTCCTTTTTCAGGACAATCTTGCCACTTTCATGAACAATCCCCAGATTGTTTCTTATATACATGTGCTGGCGATCTATACTTTTTTGATGATAATGTCAGCATTTATTGAGGTGTTGCTGATTGCCGAGGGAAAATCGCATTTTTCGTCAATCATCAAGGTGATTTCCGAGTTTTTCCGGGGGTTCTCCGTTGTGCTGACCGCCTTGCTGACAAGAAGTATCTATGCCGTCTTCTGTGCGCTTATTGTTGTCGCTTTGACAAGATGTGCTTTCCAGTGGTATTACTTGCGAAAAGAATACGGACTCTCGCTCAGGCATATACAGTGGCGCGGATTGAAGAGGCAGCTTTCGTATTCTCTCCCGGTAGGATGCGCGACTATTGCTTTTTTGATTCAGCAGAAGATTGATAGCTTTATTGTCTCGTTCAGGTTTCCTCCTGATATTTTTGCATTATACGCTATCGGTACATATAGTAGTTTGCCGATTGTAACTATCATAATGACACCTGTTGCCAATGTCATGGTTCCGGAACTGTCTAGGTGTCAGAAGGAGGGTAATGTTCTTCGCATTCTTTCAATATGGTCCGGGGCTTTAAGGAAAACGAATCTTCTGCTCTTCCCTTTTTTTATTTTTTTCTTTCTTGTTGCCGAAGATTTTATAGTTTTTTTATTTACAGATCAATATTTGGCGAGTGTCGATGTATTTCGGATCAGTTTATTTATCATTATTCTGAGCGGTGCCAATGCTGACGCTATTTTGAATGTCTATGCTGAAACCAGATATCAGATGAAGATAGCGTTGGTACGTATCCCTGTGACGATCGGATTGCTGTATGTATTCATTGATCTTTGGGGGATCTGTGGAGCCACGGCGGCACATGTGCTTTCTTTTTCTGCGTTTCGTTTTGTCATGCTTGTGAAGTCGGCGCGCGTTATCGGGGTGCCGCTGCTGGAGCTTCTTCAGGTGGGGGTGAATTGTAAGATCATGGCGGCGGCAATTCTGGCTGGATGTGCCATTTTGCTGATGAAGATGGTTTTTGATCTTTCCCAGCTCTGGATGTTGGTTGTGAGTGCGCCTGTGTTTTTGGTCGTTTTTATAGTGGCTGCGTTGAAGTTGAATGTTGTCGCCCGTTCAGAGATTATGGCCTGCTTTCTTCGTGTTATGCCTGAAGTTTTTCGGAGGAAGTGTGCATGAGTGCCGTTTTTTTCTTTTATTTTTTTCTCTTTGCTTTTTGGCTGGAAAATGTAGTCGGATTTCAACTCACTTCCATACGTGGGCTGAGCCTGTTGAATATTTCCTATTATTTTTTGCTGTTTGTCTGGGTGGTATCGATAATAAAAAAACGTATTGTATTTGAAAGAAATGCTGTTAATAAATATATAATAGGTTTGTTTATTGTTATTTTTTTTTCTATTCCTGTTAAATTTATATTAAATGAAGTTGATGATATTTATTTGTTAAATGAACTTGTCAGTTTAAAAGGATGGTTGAATCCGGTTCTTCTTTTTTTTGTTATTTATAATACTGTAAATAATAAAAAGCATGGCATGCTGATTCTTTTTGGACTTATCTTTTTCTTCGCTGTTACGATTCTTGGTAGCCTTGCCGCTTATTTTGGTTTATCTGGTTTTGCGAGCGCAAAAATAATTAAAGGAAGGATTGCGGGGTTTGCCGAGCCTAATCAATTCGCTGCGTATCTTGTTCTGTTTTTTCCCTTGTTACTTTCGGGAATTTTATTCTTGTCTGGGTCCAAGAGGGTGTTGTCCTTATGTTTTTTTTGTCTTGCCCTTGTTGTTTTGTTGCTTACCGGATCTAGGGGTGGGATACTTTCTCTTTTTTTCTGTATTTTTGTTTATTTTATTGCCTTTTCCAAGAAAAAACTCGTGAATCCTGTAGTTTTGGTTGTATCTATATTTGTTCTTGTTCCAATTTTTTTTGCTTCTTCCTATGTTATTATGACGGATGAAACAAGAGGTAAGGTTATTTCTCGCTTGAATCCTTCAGAGACTTCCGATGCGTATGAGTATACTTCCGGAAGAACTGAGCTCTGGAGAAACGGATTTCAGCTCTTCTTGGAAAGCCCCTTGTACGGACATGGACAGGCAACCTTCACCCCCCTTATGAAAAAGAAATTTCCAATATGGGGAAATTCACATAATGATTATTTATTATATCTCGTTCAATATGGAATAATTGGTCTTATTGTATTCGTCGCTATTTTTTTTGTGCTTTTCCGGGAGAGCTGGAGAATGTCCAGGATGTCTCATGACAGGAGCATAACTATTCTGGCCTTGAGCTATTTTTCAGGGCTTGCAGGTTTTGCTCTTGCTGCAGCCGGGGTCAATATCATTCAGCCTCTCTATCTTTTCTGGGCTTATTCTGCGGTCGTCCTTCGTCAGGGCGATTTTCTCGGCTCTGATTTCGTCAATACCTCTCAAGGTGTTCACGATGCGTATTGTTGAAGTTATCGGGATATTAAATATAGGGGGTGCGGAAAATCAGGTCGTCCAGTTGGTCAACGGTTGGGATGGCGTCCGTATTGAAAAGCATGTGGTTGTGCTGCAACTGACGGAGAATCACCTGACCCGTGCCATTGGCCCTGATGTCATTCAGCATCACGTCCCTTTGGCGCGGCGTGGTCAACTGAGCTGCATTTATCGGCTGAGCCGTTTGTTTCGTCGGCTCCGACCCGATGTCGTGCAGGCGCACATGTTTCATACCAATTTATATACCGTGCTGGCGGCACGGTTGGCCGGCGTGCCGGTGATTGTGACGACGGAGCACGGCAAGGGCCGTTGGGGGCAACCCGTTTATCGCTGGCTTGAACGGCATGTCATTGCCCCCCTGTCTACCCTGCGGGTCGCAGTTTCCGAAGATCTGCGAGCGCTGCGTACCGCGCCGGGCGGGGAACCAGCGGAAAAAATGGTGGTTATCCCGCCCTGCGTTGCCATTCCGGAACAGGGGGTCGAGTATGAGTCACGGCAACCATGCACCATCGGTGTCGTGGGTAGAATGGTGGCAATCAAGGATTATCCGACCATGCTGCGCGCCTTTTCCCGCGTGATCAGGGTGGGGACGGATGCCGAGCTCGTCTTCCTGGGCGATGGGCCCCAGCGTTCCCTGCTGGAAAACATGGCCCGAGAGCTGGATCTGGAGCATCGGGTGCATTTTCTCGGTTTTCAGTCAAATGTTCAGGAGCGAGTCAGGAGTTTTGATCTTGTTGCCTTTTCCTCCCTGAGTGAAGGGATTCCTGTCGCCATGCTCGAGGCCATGGCCGCGGGGGTCCCGGTTGTTGCGACACGGGTGGGAGGGATTCCGGAAGCCATTCGCGATGGCGTGGATGGTCTTCTTGTGCCAAGCGGCAATGCGCAGGCATTGGCCGATGCCATTCTCCGGTATGTTGGCGATGCGGCCTTGCGGCGGCAGATAGGGAGCAGTGGTCGGCAACGGGTTGCTTCGCTTTATAGTCGCGAGGCGATATGTTCCCGTTATGAAACGATTTTTCGTGAACTTCTCTCGGAGCGAACGAGGCATGCCTGAGATTCGTTCTTTTTGTTTTCGAGTTCGGGCGAACAATGGTTCTTTCGTTTGTCCGAGGTGCACGGCAACCATTGAGGGCGCATTAAGGGCACGATGAATGGAACGGCCGATCCGAGTTGTGTTCGTCATTGATTCGTTGCGGCCCGGCGGGGCCGAGCGGCAGCTTGTCGAGCTGATTCGGGGTCTCTTCGCCAGGGGCGGGTATGAACTGCACCTTGTCTGTCTCTTGCGGGCACAAAACAGTTATGCGGAGTGGTTGACTCCTCTGGGCCTGGAGCCGCACTATATCCAGCGCTCCTGCAAGTACGATTTTGCGGGGCCGGTCTTTAGTTTGGCCCGCTACATCCGGAGCCAGCGGATCGATCTGGTGCACACGTTCATGAACATGGGCAGCCTCATCGGCTGCCTGGCCGCCAAAATGACGCGCAGGCCGGTTGTCTGCTCCGCCATCAGGGACGGGAAAGATCCATCCAGAAAGGCAAAGTATATCAAATATTTTCTTGCCGCAGCCGCAGATTATCTGGTCGCCAACTCCCGTGCGGGCTTTGCCGGCCGATTCCGGACGATGCGGCCGCATTTCCGGGTCGTGTACAATGGCGTTGATTTTTCCCGGTTTGCAGGGGATGACAAGGCAACGCAAAGGGCGGCAAACGAGCTGGGACTGCAAGGGGAGCGACGTGTCGTCGGCATGGTGGGCTCGCTTTCTCTCTACAGGGATCAGGCCACCCTGCTTCGGGCCGCGCCCAGGGTGTTGTCGGTTTTCCCGGATGTCGTTTTCGTCTTCGTGGGGGATGGCGATCAGCGGGAACATCTTGAGCAATTGGCGAAACAGCTGGGGATTGCGGCACAGGTTGTCTTTGCCGGTTTTCGAGGCGATGTGGACCGGATTTATCCTCTTATGGATCTTTGTGTGCTTTTGTCCAATAACAGGGTCATTATCGAAGGCATATCCAACGCGCTGATCGAGGCCATGGCCAACGGGGTGCCCGTGATCGCCTCTACCGGCGGCGGGACCGACGAGCTGATCGAGCACAATCAGTCCGGTTTGCTCGTTGAGCCGCATAATCCGGAGGCGGTCGCTGATGCCGTGCTGGCATTGCTTGGCGCTCCGGAGGCAGAGCGGTCACGTCTTGCCCGAAATGCGTGCCAACGGGTCCGGGAGCTCTTCGCCCTGGAACGCTATGTTCGCGAGTATGAAGACCTGTATGACGATCTGTTGCACAGGAGTAGGCGGTGAGAAGCGTTTGGCTTGAGATGGCTTTTCTGTAAAATCACGCCTGCAAGCGGGCTGTGTTATACATGTGGATGCCGCCGGAAACGAGCGTCGCCTTGGGAAAAAGGAGATTGGACGATACTGCTGAGACTGCACAGGAAATGGAGACTTTGACGGATAAAAATTTCCCTCTTTCTCGGCGGGCCAATCGCATCGGGTCTTCCGTCGGAGGGCAAAGTTTCGTTTCATGAGCAGTCGGAGTTGTTCAACCATCGTCCCGAACTGTCTGGAGAATCAATGCGCTACCAGATCATTATGCTGGGCACATCGCCCGGGGCTAAGGGTGGTATTGCCTCTGTCGTTGAAATCTATCAGGCGAGCCCTCTGTTCCGGCAGTGGGGCGTCTGCTATATCACCACCCGCCGGGATGGTCACTTTCTCGCGAAGATTACGACTCTGCTCCGGGCGCTCGTCCGTTTTTGCGTGCTTCTCTTGGGGCGGAACATACGGCTTGTCCATGTGCACACCTCGTCGCGGCGCAGTTTTTTTCGGAAGTGTCTGTTCTTTGGGCTGTGCCGACTGTTTCGCGTACCCTACCTGATCCATCTTCACGGGTCGGAATTTCTCGTCTTTTATCATGACGAGAGTTCGGCGTTGGGCAAGGGGCTGATTCGCTCCGTCTTTGGCCATGCAGGAGGGATTCTGGTTCTTTCTCTCAGGTGGGCCGATGCGGTGCGCGTTTTTTCCGGCCCGACCCCGATCCACATTCTCCCAAACCCGATCCGTTTTTCCGCGATACAGCCGGCGGAGCGACAGGGGACAACCCTGCTGTTCACCGGCCGGTTGGGGCGAAGAAAAGGGGTGTTTGATCTGCTGGAGGCATTTGTTTCGGTTCAGCAACAGGTCCCGGAAGCCCGGCTGATCTGTTGCGGAGACGGTGAGGTCGAGACGTGCCGGAACCGGGTGCAACAGGCGGGCTTGTCGCATTGTGTCGATATTCCTGGCTGGGTCGATGGCGCGCAGTTGCGACAATTGCTGGCCCGGGCGGATATTTTCGTCCTGCCGAGCTATGATGAAGGCCTGCCCATGAGTCTATTGGAGGCAATGGCTGCCAACATTGCGGTGGTGACTACGCCAGTTGGCGGCATTCCAGATTTGATACGGGATGGGGATAATGGTTTTTTGGTGCAGCCGGGAGATGTTGATGCTTTGGCCGAGGTTCTGCTTTATCTCTTGACCAATCCGGAACAGCGTCTGGCCGTTGCAGACAGGGCGCACGAAACAGTTCAAAACTATTCTGCTGAGCGGGTTTTGGGTGAGTTGGAGGCAATTTATCGAGAATTTGGCATTAAACCACGTCCGGTTCAGTGATATGACACGGAAGGGTTCAGCTTTGTTTTTTGCGCCGGCAGTGAGGAAGACATTGTGAACAGTTCCAGGAGCAATACAGCTTTCATAGCTACCCGCCATGCCAGTCATGCCGGATATGTGTTGCGGTCGCTCCAAGCCGGGAAAGCGGTCCGGGGTTTTATTGAAATAATACGCTCCGGGGGGAACCCTCTGATTGGGTTCCATGACCTTGTGAGCACATCACTGACAACCTTTGCTGTGCTGGACTCTCTGCGGACCGGAAATTCCGTGCGCATCGAGCTGTAATCATGTCCTTGCAGTTTTACCTCGCCAGGCTGAAACACGCCTCCCCCCAAGAGCTTTTCTATCGTTTGCGGGAGTTCTTTTTTCATCTGCGCTTAACCGGGCAATCGCAGAGGGGGCGCTTTGTGCTGCCTGTGCCGGAGGTCCGGGAGCAGGTTCTGCGCGATTTGCAGTTGCCGGAAATGGTCGGAACACGCCTGGCTCAAGCCGTGGATGGAGCTGTCCATGGTGCCGATGCCAAGGACAGGCGTGAAGATGAAGAGCGTTTTCGCAACATTCCTTATGTGCGTGTCAAAACCGACGCCTTATCCTGCGATCTGCGCGCCCTGTGGGAGCCTGCCCGGTTGCAGCACTGCCTTGCTGATGTTGTCGACCCTGCCTGTGTTGTTGCCTGGCTGGAAGAGAATCCATTCCCCTTAGGCCTTCATTACATGTCGGTTATGGAATGCGGTTTGCGCGTTCCTGTCTTTGTTCGTTGCCTGAAGACAGCGGTCCTGACAGAGGAACAACGGAAGACGTTGACCAGGGCCATCTTTGAACATGCATGGTTCATTCGGAACCGCCTGTCCCTGTATTCTTCTCTGGGCAATCATACAGTGTGCGAATGCGTCGGCCTTGTCTTTGCCGGAGCCGTCTTCACGGAATCAGAGGAAGGAAGGGCATGGCTTGGGCAGGGCATTGATCTGCTGCATCAGGAGCTGTTCCATCAGATACAGGCCGACGGCGGCCCAGCCGAGCAGTCTTTAAGCTACCATCGATTCGTTCTGGATCTGTACTGGCTGGCAGTGGATTTTCTTGAATCCAATGGACTGCACGACTGCGCGGCGTGGAGGCCCCGCTTGGAGTCGGGAGAGATGTTTCTCTCCGCGTTTATGGATGCAGGGGGCTCTGTCCCGGCCATTGGCGATAGCGACGATGGTCATGCCGTTGCACCCGGACTGAGGCCGCGCCGGATCTCTCCCCCTTCCACCTCCCTCCCGGCGACCCCGCACATCTTCTCCCGATCCGGCTACACGGTGTTGCGGGGCGCGGGCGAGTCCATGCTGGTGCTGGATCACGGCCCCCTGGGCATGGCCCCCCTATACAATCACGGCCATGCCGATGCGCTCTCCCTGACCCTGAGTGTGCAGGGGAAACAGATGCTGGTCGATCCCGGCACCTACCGATATAATGGCGTTCCGCTGTGGCGGCGCTATTTCAAGGGCACCAGGTCGCACAACACCATTACCGTCGACGGGCTCGATCAGGCCATTCAGGAGACCGGCTTCATCTGGAGCGCCCCCTACCATGCCTCCCTTGTTTCGTGCCGTGCAGGCGAAGACAACGAGGTGCGGCTTGTTGCCGTCCATGACGGCTACACCCGTCTGCCGCAGCCGGTCGAGCATCGCCGGAGTCTTCTCTGGTCGCCCGACGGGTGGCTGGTGGTCAAGGACAGTTTTACCGGTCACGGACAGCATGACTATGAGTTGAACTGGCACCTGCATCCCGACATCTCGCTGATAGAGGAGAACGGCTGGTGGTCGGCGCGCCGGGGCGAGGCGCGGCTGGCCATCTGTCTGTTGACCGGCCCCTCCCTGTGCTCTATCTGCGGCCAGGAGGAACCTGTATTGGGCTGGTATGCACCGGCCTACGGCGTTAAACAGCCATGCACTGTGCTGCAAAGCCGGCAAACCGGTCCGCCGGAAACCGTGTCGTTCGTCACTGCCCTGGTTTTCACGGAGCAGAAACCAGATCCGGACATGCTGCTCCAGGCGGCGGAGGAACTATGAAGGATCGATTGCCTATTCTGGATATCTGGGTTGATCCGTTCAGCCGGGAAGAGGCCCGGCAACGGGTCCGTGAGTTTTTGCAGCACGGCGACCGGCCGCACGCGATTTTCGCCTCCAATCCGGAGAAGAATTTTTCCGTGCCCAAAGATCCCGAACTCTATCAGTGCTACCAAAAGGCCGACCTGCTGCTGCCCGACGGCATCGGCGTGGTGCTGGCGGCCCGCCTGCTGCACGGCGTCCGCCTGCAACGGATTCCCGGTTCGGAGTTTGTGTTCGATCTCTGCGCCCTGGCCGAGGAAGGCGGCTATCCGCTCTTCGTGTACGGCGCCAGGGAAGAGGTGAACCGGCGCTCGGTGGAACTGTTGCAGCAGCGGTACCCCCGGCTGCGCATTGCCGGTCGGGCCGACGGATATGTGGCCGAGGCCGATATGGAGGCGCTGGTCGAGCGGATCAACGCCTCCGGCGCGGCCATTCTTTTTCTGGCTTTGGGCTCGCCCCGACAGGAGCGATGGTTTGCCACGCACAAGGACCGGCTGACCACGGTGCGGGTGGTGCAGGGCATCGGCGGCACGCTGGACACCATCGGCGGCACGGTGCGGCGGGCCCCGGAGTTCTGGTGTCGTCACAATCTGGAGTGGTTGTACCGGCTCCTGGCTGAACCCCGGCGAATCAAACGGCAAAAGGTGCTGCCCCTGTTTGCCTTGCGCGTGTGCAGGCAGTGGCTGGTTCAGCAATGCCACCGGCTCCGTGACCGGTATCGAGGATAGGGGGGCACGTCCCGTCATTCCGGGCGGTCCGCGGACGGCTCCCAGGCCGGTCCATGGGAGGCCGAAGCGCTTGAAGCAGCCGAAAAAGGGGCGGCTGCCGGGAGTGCCGAAAATGCGCGGTTTTTTTGTCTAAATCGTTTTTGTAATTGGCGAAATCGTGTAGAGTGGTTCCTCGGGTAGGGTATGCGCGCCAGGCGCATTGTGTTTCTCACGGGAAAGAAGAGCGGACCGCAGGGCGGCCGAGAGGGAGCTTGGTGAAGATGCGCTTGTTCCAGCCGACCACCGGTCGGATGCAGATTGTTTTTTTTGGACTCTTGCTGGCAGCCCTGTATTGTTCGGACTTCAGCTGGCTCATGCAAAGCGACTGGAAACGGGACGAGTATTCCTACGGCTGGCTGGTTCCGGGGATCATCGCCTATCTGCTGTGGGAAAAGCACCGGGAGGTGGCTGCCGCGCCCCTGTCGCCTTCCTGGGCGGGGTTGGCGATGTTGCTTCCCGGCATCGCGCTGTACTGGCTGGGCGAGCTGGCCGGAGAGTTTTTCACCAAGTATCTCTCCTTCACGCTGATCGTGGCGGGCCTGTGCTGGCTGCATCTGGGCTGGCAGCGGCTGAAGGTGCTGGCCTTCCCCCTGGCCATGACCCTGGCGATGTATCCGCCGCCCAGTTTCATTCACAACAAGATCACCTTCCAGCTTAAGTTGCTGTCCTCACAGCTGGGCACTTGGCTCCTGCATCTCTACGGGATGCCCGCCTACCGGGAAGGCAACATCATCGACCTTGGTTTCACCCAGTTGCAGGTGGTGGATGCGTGCAGCGGGCAACGCTACCTCTTTTCCCTGGTCATCATGGCGGTGCTGTTGGCTTATTTTTTCAGGGATCGGCTGTGGAAAAAGGTGGTGCTTGTCTGTTCGGTCATTCCCCTGACCCTGATCATCAATGCCCTGCGCATCGCCATTACCGGGGTTTTGTACGAGTATTGGGGTGCGGCGGTGGCCGAGGGGTTTTTTCACGAACTCGCCGGAATCTTCATCTTCATGGTCGGGCTGGGGACATTGCTCCTGGAGATGCGGATACTGCGCGGGTTTCAGTTCATGCGCCGCTGGAGGCGTGAACCCGATGCACCGACGGAAGCCGAGCCCTCCGCTGTACCAACCGGCCCCGAGGCAGAGGATTCGTCCCCCGGCCCGGCTCCTGCCCGGTCTCGTTGGTCCGCTCAGTTTGCCGTGGCCGCCCTGCTGTTGGGCGCAACGCTTGCGCTCGTCCAGTTCGTCGATTTTCCCGGGATGACGCCCGCGGCCAAATCCTTTGCCTCGTTTCCCCAGCAGATCGGGCCGTGGCGGGGGGACAGGGGGGAGCTGGAGGAACAGTTCGTCCGCTCGCTTGATTTCAGCGATTACGTGATGATCGATTACCGGGGGCCGGACAACAAAAGCATCAACTTCTACGTTGCCTATTACCAGTCGCAAACCAAGGGCAAATCGATCCATTCGCCGGAGACCTGCCTGCCGGGCAGCGGCTGGATTTTCGAGAAGGCCGCCGTGGTCCCGTTGCCCATAGCCAGCCGTGGCAACGATGTCCTGCCGGTGAACAGCGTGATCATCAAAAAAGACGCGGTCCGCCAGCTCTCCTACTACTGGTTCCCCCAGCGCGACCGGATCGTGACCAGTACCTACGCCCTGAAGCTGTACAATTTCCTGGATGCGCTCCTGCGCCAACGAACCGACGGCGCACTGGTCCGCCTGGTGACCCCGGTCTATCCGGACGAGCAGATCGAAGACACCAAAAAACGCCTGGAGGCATTCACACGCGAGCTTGTCCCCGTGCTGGACACCTACCTGCCGCAGTAACCCGCGCAGACCATTTCTGGTCGTGCCTATTCTTGCGGAATGATCCCGGGACGGATGCGTCCCGGGATTTCTTTTTCCGCGCATCGAAACGCGGTGCGGCGTACCCGCCAACCTCTCCCGGCTGCATGCCGCGCCCGAAGTCTGTCTTTCCGACCCATCCCCTTGCCGACCGTGTATCCGGTTTCACTCGTCCCTGTTCCGGGGCGACGGCCGGGATCGGGCAGGGGAGAATAGGACTTGGTTTAGATGAGTAAAAAGATATTGACCAATTAAAAGAAAGAGAGTATTGCTTCCTTTCGTTTAGCTTTGCCTAAAAAGATTGCCAGCAGCAAACCTCTTGTCCGCTACGGTTTGCCAGCCGGTGTGCTGTTCAGGGAAAAAAGGTTTGCACGGTGCATGTGTTCTGTCCGGCCGCACGGTTTCGGGGTCTGCCGGCGATGCGTTCAGGAGTTGTGGAACAATGAAAAATGTTGAGCCGATCAGCGCCAGCCAGGAAGACTACGTCGAAGCTATCTATCTGATCGCCCGGGAAAAGGAAGAGGTGTATCCCCGGGATGTGAGCGCCCGTCTCGAGGTGACCGGGCCTTCCGTGACCGAGGCCTTGCGGATTCTGGACGAGAAGGGGTTGGTCAGCTACGTGCCCTATGGGCCCATCGTGCTGACTCCGCTGGGCGAGGCAACGGCGCGGGACGTGTACCATCGTCATGTGATCCTGCGCCGATTTTTCACTGAGGTGCTCGGGGTGGAAGAGGGGCTGGCCGACGAGGTGGCGTGCAAGCTGGAGCATACGGTTTCGACCAATATCGTCAACCGGCTGGTGGCGTATGCGCGTTTTGCCGAAACAAACGACCGGGTGATCGAGGGTGATATCGGTCACCAGTTCCGCCTTTTTCTCGACCAACAGGCGCAGGAGACGGCCGGTGGAGAGCGATCGTGACGGATGCCGCTGCACCAGGGAACTGCGCCGCCACGTGTCTCGGGGAGACCGCGGCCGGAGAGCGCGCAAAGCAGGTTCAGGCTACGTGCCGCCCTGGTGGGCAAAGTGCCGCATCTATGCGGCATGGAATTGGGAGGGGAACAATGCAGAGCGCTTCCGTGACCATCGCCCATGAGCTTGACCGCCGGATTCGGCTGCGCAGTCCGCTGTTGCGCCGAAGAGAGGTCGACCCGGTGGTGTTCGAGGCCGGTCTGGATGCCTTGCCCGGGGTGCGGATGACGCGGGTCAACACGCGGGCCGGTTCGGTGGTGATCGAGTATGACGGCCTCACCTCCACCCGCAACGCGATTTTTGCCTACATGCACCAGGCCCAGAAACGGGTATGGGAGGGCAAGGGGACGTCTCGTGTGCTCCAGTCGTCCCTCACCCTGGTGGCGCGTGGCCTTGTGGTCGGTTCGCTACTGTTTGTGCCGAAGCTGATCGCCGCCCCCGTGTCGCTCATCTTCTCGTTGCCGGTGCTGTTGAACGGACTCCGGACGCTGTGGTTCCGGGGGCTCAAGGTCGAGGTCCTGGACGGGGCGGCCGTGCTGTTCTGTCTGGTTCGGCGCGACTATTTCACCGCCGCCAGCATTGTTTTTCTGCTCTCCATTGGCGACTACCTGGAAGAGCTGAGTCAGGATCGGGCCTCGGCCCTGCTCAAGCGTCTGCTTCGCCCCCAGGTCGATTCGGTCTGGGTCGAGGTCGACGGTCGGGAGCTGGAAATACCGATCGATCAGGCGCGCATCGGAGACCGGGTCGTGTTCGGCGCGGGCGAGCTGGTGGCGCTGGACGGCGTGGTGGTCGACGGCGAGGCTTCGGTGAATACCGCCTCGGTCACCGGCGAGTCGGTTCCGGTCCATGTCCGGCCGGGCGATGCGGTGGCCAGCGGAACGGTGGTGGAAAACGGTCGCCTGGTGCTGCGGGCCACCCATGTCGGTCTGGATACCTCCATGGCGCGTATGGCCGCCTTTCTGGAGCAGTCGCTGAGCAGCAAGTCGGTTTCCCAGATGGAAAGCGACCGGCTCGCCGACCAGCTGGTGCCGGTCACCTTCGGACTGGGACTCGGGCTTTTGGCGCTGACCCGCGATCTGCGCAAGGCCGCCGCGGTGCTCACGGTGGACTATTCATGCGTCATCGAGCTGGCCAATCCGGTGACCATCCGGGTGGCCATGTTTACGGCGGCGCGCCGGGGCGTGCTGCTCAAGGGAGCGCAGGCCCTGGACAGCCTTGCCGCCGTCGATACCCTGGTTCTGGACAAGACCGGCACCCTCACCCTGGGACAGCTGTCGGTAACCGATGTGCACGGGTGGGACGGCATGGAAGACGACGAGCTGCTCCGGCTCGCCGCAGCCGCCGAGGAGCACTATACGCATCCGGTGGCGGCGGCGGTGGTGCAGGCCGCCCGTGAGCGCGGGCTCGATCTGCCGGAGATCAATCAGGTGGACTTCATCGTGGCCCACGGCGTCTCCGCCTATGTCGGCGGCGAAAATATTCTGGTGGGCAGCCGCCATTTCATTGAAGAGGACGAGCAGGTCGACTGCACCCCCGCTGACGAGCTGGTGCATCGTCTGCAGGAAGAGGGCAAGAGCCTGCTGTATGTGGCCCGTTCCGGACAGCTGGCCGGAGTGATCGGGTTGCGGGACGAGCTGCGGCCCGAGGCGGATGCGGTGTTGTCGGCGCTGAAGCGAAGCGGCATTCGCCACATCGTCATCCTCTCCGGTGATGCCGAACGAACGGTTCGGGCGCTGGCCGCCCGTTTGCGGGCGGTCGACGAAACCTATTGGGAGCTGAAACCCGAGGACAAGGCCGAGCTGGTCGGGAAGATGCAGCAGGAGGGACGCAAGGTCGCCTTTATCGGCGACGGCGTCAACGATACCCCGGCCCTGGTCTCCGCCGAGGTGGGGGTCTGCATGCCCGGCGGCGCGGATCTGGCCAAGGATTCGGCCCAGGTCATCCTGCTGCATGACGATCTTACCGCCCTGCTCACGGGGCGGCTCATTGCCCTGCGCGCCCGCACCACCCTGCGCCACTCCTTTGCGGCGGCGGTCGGGTTGAATTCCACTTTTTTACTCTTGGCCACCCTTGGTCGGCTTCAGCCGATGGCGGCGGCCCTGCTCCATAACCTCAGCACGGTCTCCATTCTCGGATACGCCGGATTGCGGAGCAGAAAGGCGCCCGCGGACAAGACTATCGGGCAGGAGACGAGGCTTTCGAGGCTTTCGGCCGGGGAGGAACTTCCGTGACTACATCGTTGTTACAGGCCCCCGAGCAGATCCTTCTGGTGCTGGAGGAGATCAGGCGGCCCGGACTGGCCCGTTGGCTGGAGCGACTGGGACTGTATGCGGGCGGCACGCTGGTGCGTCATGCGCAGGAGATCTGCTATTTCCCGGTGCGGATTCGGAGCCGGAGCGGCGATGTCGTGGTGCCGGCAGGTTTGGGGACCAGGGTATTCGTCCACGTGGAATCAGGCGAACGCAAACCACTGGTCGAGATGGAGCGCGGTGAGCGCGGCCATGTCGAGGCAAGTTCCTGCGGCATGGGCTGCGCCTCGGCCATGGCCCGGCTGGGAATTGGAGAGGAGGAGGAGATCACCTTCATCCGCTCGCTGCCGCATATGGATTACGTGACGGTCATCGATCAGAAATTCCGGACCCGGATCACCGAAGGGGAGGCGGCCCGGCTGTGGGGCACCACGGCCGACGGCGTTGAAACCCAGTTTTATTTCGCGCCCCGGAATCAGAGGTTCACGGTGACCGAGATCCTTGGCGGCCGCCGGGTGCAGGAGCACCTGGAAACCCACTGGGTTCGGTGCGGCTCGTCCCTGGTTCTGGAAACGATCGAACAGGCCAAGGAACTGCACGCGCCGGGACGCGAGCCGGTCGTCATCTCCACGCCCGACGGCCTGCGGCTGTATCTCGATCAGGAGCAGGCCCGGCACATCCGGGTGCGCCCGGCCTGAAACAGCCGGGCTCCCGGTGGTGTCCCATGCGCGGATATCGGTCGTTGGCGCTCAGTCCCTGGGGACGAGTTCTTCCTGGGCTTCCCGCCACATACCGGCATATTTTTCCTTGGTGGAACGCAGCGCCGTATCGGTTTTGACTTTGGCCTTGTAGACGGTTTTCATCGCGCCCTTGATGGTCCGGTCCGCTAGGCTTTCGCGCTCGACCGCGGTGGAAGCGGCTGATTTTTTCCCGGCCCGATAGACCAGGTAACCGGCGACGCCGAGCACGGCCCAGCCGACGGGATGATGGCTTGCAAGAGGAAGAAGGGGGAGACGGGTCATTGTCATACCTCCTGGTTGGTGGTGTCGGTGTGGCTGGACGACGCGGGCAGTTGCGCGGGGCGCTCCTGGCGTGCCCTCTCTTGCTCGCCGCTTTTCTTGCCGGCCTGGTAGAGGGCGTAACCGCCGATGCCGAGAACGATCCAGCCTAAAGGTGAGGACAGCAGGGGAATATGTAGCATGGGATGCTCCTTTTGCGGGTGTGAATGGTTGGACGCATACGATGCGTCTGTGATACCTGGAATGATAAGAAAGGTGGCCTTGTGTGTCAAGTGTTTAATTTTACGATGTTTTCATTTGGTTCTTGGAAGAAAGTTGTTCGTCCCGAATTCGGACCGGGCGGTTTGCCCGCACAGGAGATGAGCCCCCATGCGGTTTGATGAGGCATCCATTCGGATCGTGCCGGAGCGCTTGACCAGGGGCATGCTGGCCCAGGCCGGAATCCGGGTGAAGCAGGCCATTCCCGGCCGCCTGCGGGTTCGGGTGCGCACCCTTGAGCGGCACGCCGTACGCTGCGGCTGGATGCGCTCGCGGCTTCAGGCCTTCCCCGGAGTGACGGCCGTGGAAACCCGGCTGCTCACCGGCTCGGTGATCGTGGTCTTCCTGCCCGGGAAAGTTTCGGTGCGAACGCTGCTGGCGATCGTGCTCAATCAGGTCCGGGCGCCGCTCACCGCCCCGATCGAGGATGCGCCTCCCGCTGTTGCGCCTAACCGCGCCTGTTCCTGTGTGGACAGCGCGGCCGGGCCGTCGTTTTCCCGGAAGATTCGTCGGGTGCTGTGGCTGACCGGCTGCATGGGCTGGGCGCTTGCCCGCAAGTGGATCTTTGCCCTGCCGCTGGCGCAAACCCCGTTCAGTCTGCTGGGGGCGGTGGCCCTGCTTTCCGCCCTGCCGCTGGCCGGGGACGCGATCCGCGAGACGCGCACGCGCAAGAAGCTGACGGTTACGCCCTTTCTGGCGGCCGGGTCGCTGATCACCATCGCCATGGGACATCCCTTTTCGGCGTTGCAGATCCTCTGGATCTATAACGTGGCCGAGGTGACCGAGGAATACGTGGCCCGCCGTTCCCGCCGCGCCATCCGCGATATCCTGGAGGTGGCGCCGTCACAGGCCTACGTCATGATCGACGGCATGGAAGTGGCGATCGCCGTGGCCGACCTGCGGCCCGGCGACCTGGTGGCGGTGCATGCCGGGGAGCGGATACCCGTGGATGGCGTGGTCACCGAGGGTGAGGCCCTGGTGGACGAGTCGTCGATCAACGGCCGTTCCGAGCCCATGGAGCGCACCCGGGGCGACCGGGTTTTTGCCGGCACCATCCTCAGTCAGGGCATGCTGTTCATCCACACCGAACAGACCGGCGAGGGCACCTACCTGGCCCATATCGCCCGGATGGTGGAGGAGGCGCTGACCAACCGGGCGCCGGTGGAGCAGAAGGCCGACCAGCTGGCGAACCGGCTGTTGAAAACCGGTCTGGTCGCCACGGCGCTCACCTTTCTGCTGACGCTCGATCCCACGCGCACCCTGACCATGATGCTGGTCATGTCGTGCCCCTGCGCCACGGTGCTGGCCGCCTCGTCCGCCATCACCGCGGCCCTGGCCAACGCGGCCCGCCGCTCCATCCTCATCAAGGGCGGACTGTATCTGGAATCCGTGGGCCGGGCCGAGGTGTACTGCTTCGACAAGACCGGCACCATGACCATGGAGCAGCCGCAGGTGGTCTCGGTGACCACCGCGGGCGCGCATGTGGCGGAAAACGAGGTGCTGTCCATGGCGGCCACGGCCGAGTCCCATAATCAGCATCCCGTGGCCCAGGCCATTCTGGAGGCGGTGCGCGAGCGGTCGATTGAGGTCAGTCCCCATGCGGTGTGCGACTTCAAGGCCGGGCGGGGCGTGCTGTGCACCGTGGGCGGCGATGCGGTCATTCTCGTGGGCAGTCGGCGCTTCATGGACGAGCACGAGGTGGACACCACCGCATTTGCCGATGCGGTCGCCCGGCAGCAGGCCCTGGGGAACTCCGTGGTCTATGTGGCCAGAAACGGGTCGGCCCTGGGCTGCCTGGGCATCGCCAACCCGATGCGGCCCGAGGCACGCGAGGTGCTGCACAACCTGCGCGGCGACGGCGTGCGCGCGCTGCACCTGGTGACCGGCGACAGCACCGAGAGTGCCGCGGGTCTGCTCTCGGTTTTGCCCTTTGATGCGTGGCGGGCCGAGCTGATGCCCGAGGACAAGGCCCGCTGGATCAAAGAGCTGCAACGGAAAAGCGGCGTGGTGATGGTGGGCGACGGGGTCAACGACGCCCTGGCCCTGGCCCAGGCCGACATCGGAATCGCCATGGGCGCGGCCGGGGCCGAGGTGGCGCTGGAGGCCGCGGACATTGCCTTGGCCGACTCCAATCTGGAAGGGCTGATGCGGCTGCGCAACCTGAGCCATAAAACCATGCAGGTCATTGACCAGAATCATTTCCTGGCCGTGTCCACCGATATCATCGGCGCGGTGCTGGCCATGGTCGGGGTGCTGTCACCGGTGATGGCGGGGATGATCCACATCCTGCACACAGGCGGCATTCTCTTGAATTCTGGGCGCATGCTTTCCTGGGAACCGCCGGTCACGCCCCGGAAGCGGCTGCCCGGACAGACGGGCCCGGTCGCCCCTGCGGCCCGAAGCGCCCAAAAACAGGAAACGGAAAACAAGGAAAAGGAAGCCCATCATGTCCTGTGTTCATGAACAGCTGATCGACGCGTTGCTCGACCACCTGATGTATTTGCAGGTCGCGCACCATGTGCCCGGCCGAATCCGCATCAAGGCGAGCTGGAGCGCGGCCCCCAAACTTGCCGGAGTGCACGAGGCCGATCTTGCGCGGATCATTGCCGGGGTTCCGGGCATTCTCGACTACCGGATCAACCGCAAGGCCCTGTCGCTGGTGATCCGCTACGATCCGAACACACTTGCGCCCGCGCTGTGGGAGGAGGTCGCGCTCTTGGGCTGCGATCCGTCGCGGCGCGAAGAGATCAGGGGACGGCTGCTCGATGTCGCGCGGCAAAAGGATGGTGGGGGTGTTGTTGGCGAGGTACGGGCGGGCTGAGACTGTCTGTACGCATGAATCGGCGCTGAATCGCTGAAGAAGAATGAAAGGAGTCCGTGATGCACGAAGAATATGAGATGACGCCTGCCGGGAACGGGGTCTCCGAGGGCATGGCCCCGGCGGAATCCGAACAGGGAGGCCCCCGCCGCCGGAGCGGCAAGGGCGAAGAGGAGATCGGGACGGAGAGCGCAACCGTAACCGGGCACGAGAGCGAAGAGAGTGCCGCGGCGCACGGGGAGGGTGGCGCTCGGTCGGGAAACAGCGGCGCCAAGGGGCAGGAACCGCGTCATCGCTGGGCCCCGCAGGAACCCCAGCCGCTTCCTCCCGGCTATGTGCTGGATCCGTCCACCGGCCGGATTGTTTACGTGGGCGCAACTCAGGGCCAACCAATCTACCCCGGCGAGCCTGTCTTCAGGGAGCAGGCAGCCTCGCCGCTTCCTCCGGGCTACGCGCTGGACCCGTCCACCGGCCGGATTTTTTATGTGGGCGCAACTCAGGGCCAGCCAATCTATCCCGGCGAGCCTGTCTTCAGGGAACAGGCAGCCTCGCCGCTTCCTCCGGGCTATGCGCTGGACCCTGCCACCGGCCGGGTTGTGTACGTGGGCGCAGCTCAGGGCCAGCCGGTCTATCCCGGTGACGCCGCTTTTGCGGGACAAGTTGCGGGACAAGGCGTTCCGCCCCAACCGGAAACAGCGGAGGAGCTGGAGGCACGAAGATTCGCCGAACAGCAGCGCCATGGGCAGATCATCCAGTCCGTTGAACAGTTTGTCGGCGGCGAGGCCACCCTGTCCGATGTGGTCCGGACCGTGTACGCCAACACCGCCGGCAACGACCAGCTCTGGAAAGGAGTGGCCATCGGTGCGGCCGGGGCGATCCTGCTGAGCAGTCCGGCCGTGCGCGAGGCCATGGGCAAGACCTTTGGCGCCCTGTTTCCGGGACTGTCCGGCGCGGGCGCGCATAAAACGGAACCAGCCGAAGGGGCTGCTTCCGCTGCACACACAACCAGTGATGATGGAGGAAAGATATGAACTCGACGGAAATGGGCGGCAACAACGGCGCAATGCAGGATGGAGCCGCCGCGCAGCAGGTGGGCAGCCAGTATCGATATGCACAGGCCGTACCGCCTTCGTTTGCCCCGGCATACGGCCAGCAGCCGGGCAGCCGCTCCCTGCCTGCCGGAACATGGCCGGTCCAGGCCTCGTCACGGGTGTTCAATGCCGGGTTTTTCGGCTTCGTGGTGGCGGGCACCGGGGCCCTGGGGGCCAATTTGCACAAGGTCAATGCCGGTGACATGACCATGGGCGAGGCAGTGGGCAAGAGTCTGTACCAGGGCGCGGCCGGAGGCGTGGCCACGGCGGCGGCCGTTGCTGCGGCCGCCGGGCTGACCGCCGGCGGAACCATGGGGCTGGTTGTGGGTGTGGCCGCGGCCACCGGCGTCAACTATCTGTTGAGCCGCGGCTGAGGCGCTGTTCCAACAACCCTGTTTTTTGTACATCAAACGTGAAAGGAGTACATCGTGGAGCAATATAATCAGGGACAAACCCTGTACCCGCAGAGCCTGTCCCCCTTGCGTCCGTCCGGTACCTTGCCGGGGCTGGACATGCGCAACACCCAGTTCTGGAAGGGCGTGGCCATCGGCGCGGCCGTGGCCCTTTTGATCACCAACGAATCGGTGCAGAAAGGCGTGGTCAAGGTCCTGGCCAAGGCGACCACCGCGGCCCAGTGCGGCATCGAGGAGATCAAGGAGAAGTTCGAGGATGCCAAGGCAGAGGCCCAGGCCGAAGCCGCCATGGACGAGACCGTTGCGGAGCCGGAATGAGCGCTGTTTTTTTCGCCTCCGGGCCGGTGGATCCGGCCCGGAGCTGAGCTGTTCAGGACAGGCCGATGCCCTCTTCTGTTTCCTGCCGCATCCGCCAGAGAAAACCGTACCGGACCCGGCTCAACTGTCCCGCGCTTCGCGGCCGTGAGCAGCGCTGCCGGCTGCTGCAAGAGCTCTTGACAGCGCTTCCCGGCGCGGAGCACGTCGAGGTTCGGCCCCTGACCGGTTCGGTCATTGTCCACCACCCGCGGCGGATGCCCGCCCTGCGCGAGCTGACCGGGGCCGTGGCCCAGGCCGTCGCCGCTTCCGGGGATCCGGTTGTCCGGGGCCCCCGTCCGGCGGAGGCCCCCGCTTCCGACCGTCCGCGCCATGTTTCCGGGGCGATGCTCGTCTGTTCCGGACTGTACCTGCTGTATCTCTTTATCCGCCGGGTGACGATCCCCATTGTTGCCCCGGTCACGCTGCTCGGCCGCCTGTTCAGCCTGCCCGTTGTCGTCACGCTGGCGCTGGCCGTGCCCATTCAACGGCAGGCGGTCGATAATTTGCGCCGTACCGGTCGGCCGGACATGAGCCTGATCTCCGTCATCCTGCTGTACGGTTCCCTGTACACGGGTCGGGTCTTGCCGGTCCTGACCGTGTTCTGGCTGTTCAACCTCTCGGGGTGGATCGAAACCCGAATCCAGTCCCGAACCCGGCGGGCGGTGCGGGAGATGCTGCGTGGTGTCGACTCCACGGTCTGGCTGGTTCGCGACGGGGGCGAAATCGAGGTGGAGACGGCCTCCCTGGTTCCCGGCGATGTGGTTTCCCTGCGTATGGGCAACACCGTGCCCGTGGATGGGCAGGTGGTTTCGGGCAGGGCGCTGTTCGATGAATCCAGCCTGACCGGCGAGGATGAACTGGTCGGACACGGTCCGGGCGATTCGGTGCTGGCAGGCACGGTCCTGCTTTCCGGCGCGGTGCGGGTGCGGGTCGAGCGGACCGGCGCCGCCACCCGGCAGGCAGCCATTGTCGCGCTGATCGAGCAGGCGGAAAACCAGCCCTGCGCCCTGCAAACGGCCAGTCAGCGCTGGTCGCGGAGACTGGCCCCGGTGTTTTTGACCCTGGCCGGTTTTTGTCTGGTGACCACCGGCAATCCGGTGCTGGCCATGGCCGTGTTGATCATCGCCTGTCCCTGCGCCCTGCGGCTCTCCGCCTCGGTGGCCATGAGCGCGGTCATGAGCGGCGCGGCGGCCCGGGGCGTTCTGGTCAAGAGCGGTCAGGCCATGGAGCTGGCGGGGCGGGTCAATGTGGTGGCCTTCGACAAGACCGGCACGCTCATCGGGCGTACGCCCGAGGTGGTGGAGGTGCGGGTTCTGGATCGGCGCTATCGGGAAGAGACGGTCCTGAGGCTGGCGGCCTCGGCCCAGCAGGGCTGGAATCATCCGCTGAGCCGGGCGGTCATCGCCCGGGCCGAGGAGGCGGGACTGTCCGTGATGCCGGGCGAGTCGCAGGAGCTGGTCACCGGACAGGGGGTGCGGGCCCGGGTGGAAGGCCGCCTCGTCCTGGTCGGGCACCGGGACTTCATGGCTGAAAACGGGGTGGGCATGGACAAGGCGGACATCGTCTTCCCCGAATGCGGCGGTTCGGCGTTGTACGTGGCCTGCGACGACCGGCTGATTTCGGTGTTGCGGCTGGGCAGCGTGGTGGATGATGAGGTCGGCCCGGCCCTGGCGCGGCTGCGGCGGCTCGGTGTCCGCCATATTGTGCTCTTGACCGGCGATCGCCATGACGGCGGTCTGGCGGCGGGCAAGATCGGGATCGACGAGGTGGTAAGCGGTCTGTCGCCCGAAGAAAAGGCCGGCTGGATCACCGGCTGGAAGCGGGCGCATCCCCAGGACGTGGTGGCCATGGTGGGCGACGGCATCAACGATCTGCCCGCCTTTGCCGTTGCCGATCTGGGCGTGGCTGTGCACGGTGGTGTGGATGTGGCGGTGGAATACGCGGATGTGGTGGTGCAGCGGGACAGTGTCGGCCGGAGCGCGACCCTGCTGGAGCTGGGCAGAAACGGTTTACAGCGGCTGCGCGAGAGTTCTACCCTGGCGATCGCGGGCAACGCGACCCTGCTCGCGGCCACGGTGCTCGGTTTCCTGTCGCCCGTGGCCGGGGCCGTGTTCCACAACCTGTTGACCGTGGCCGCCGTGGTGCACGCCGGCGGCGCGGGCCGCTTGCCTGAAAAGGCGGAGAAGGCGGGGCAGGGGCAACCTGTTCCCGTTGTTCGGGAAAAGCCCTGAGGGTGCGGCACAGGGAACAGAGAGCGTACAAACAAAGAAGCCCCGACCGATCAGGTTCGGGGCTCTGTGTGTGCATGAGTATGCACACTCAGGGGGCGGGATTTTCCGCCGTCGGACCGGCCGGGGAGAGGATCGGCTGTTGGCCGGGCGGCGAAATTTCCCGCTTTTTGGGGGACGCTCCGGACCGGGTCCGCTGGTAGAGCTGATGGTGCCAGAGCGAGCAGCCCACCAGCATCAATCCGGCTGCGGTGTGCAGCGTTTTCAGGGAACGGTTGCGGTGCAGGGACGGCGCGGTGAAGACAGTCACGGCCAGGGCCGCGGTCATGGCCAACTTGGCCATTTCCCGCTGCCGGGCCCGGTTCGATGGCGGCATGGTTGCTGGTTCCTTTTGTCTCAAGGTTGAGGTCCAAGGGTTGGGGCCTTTTGCTGGGCCCTTCCGGCCGGTTTGTCCGGCGCAAGCCTGCGGCCGGGCTGCCCGAGGGCATGACTCTGCCCGGTGCGGCGAACATGCGGTTCACTGTAGTCGACCTGCGGCAGTTTGCAATAATTAAATTAGCTTGCGCTAATTTAAAGCTGTTCAAGAGGCGTTGCCGCCATTCACCGGGGCCGGGAATGGCGGCATGGTGCAGTTTTTTTGCTGAATCGCCGGCTTGATGGCGCAAGAGTGCACCCGAAGGGGCAATGACGGAGAACGACGGGGGACAGGGGCAGGGCGAGAAAAAAAGATTGCATTACACGGCTGCCGGGCGGTATAGACAGTCTAGGTGCGTGTTCTTCCTTTCATCTTCTTGTCGGACTGTGCATCATGTCAAACCCTGCCGCTCCAGGCCCGCCATCCGTTCCCGGTTCTCCGGACGGCACTGAACGGCGGATTGCCGAGCGCCGCCGGATTGCCGACCGGCGTTGCGGTGACGAACGGCGTCTGGACAATCGCCTCCAGCCGGGCGGGTCGGTGCGGCGGCTGCGCGACTGGATCCGCTCCCGAACCCGGCCCCGTCTGGGCGTCGACCGCCGCAAACCGGGCGGCGATCGCCGCAAGCTGGTGGACCGGCGTCAGACCGCTCCCCGCTCCCTGCTGACCCCCGAAGAACTCGACGATCTGCTGGCATGAGTCAGTCGCGGCGATTCGCCGGATGCGGCGACAATGCATTGGCAATTCGGCGGTGACAGGCCGCCTTCTTCCCGACCGGTTCCAGTGGAACCGGTTTTTTTTTATTTGTTGCGCGTCAGCACGTAGCCTGCCAGGCTTGCCAGCAGACTCGCATATTCGCTGGCCGGGCCTGTTCCGGCAAAGGGGGCGAGGGCGGCCACGGCCCGGTCTATCAGGTCGCGGGCGGTGTCGCGGGCGGTGTCGAATCCGTTGTAGCGGGTAATCAGTTCCACCAGCCGGGCATAGTTTTCGGGGCGGGTGCGGTCGCCGGTCATGAGAGCGGCCAGGTTGTCGCGGTCATCGCTGCTCGCCCGTTCCAGGGCATGGAGCAACGGCAGGGTGATCTTGCCTTCAACAAAGTCGTTGCCGGTCTCCTTTCCGGTCGCGTCGCTGTCGCCGAGAAAGTCGAGCAGGTCGTCCGTGATCTGGAACGCCGCGCCCAGGGCCTCACCGTAGCGGGTCAGGGCCTGTTGCCGGAGCGGGTCGGCCCCGGCGTAGAGCGCGCCGATGGCGCAGGACGCGGTGATCAGCTCCCCGGTTTTTTGTCGGATGATGGAAAAGTACTGCTCCTGCGTGGTGGTGATGTCGGCACACTGGCGAAGCTGTTCAAATTCGCCGTTGACCATGGAACTGGTGGCGTGGCAGAAGATGTCCAGCCCGGGCGTGCCGGTGAGCTGTCCCATCAGGTACAGGCTGCGGACATGGAGCCAGTCGCCGCCAAGAATGGTCTTCTGCAGGCCGTACCGCGCCATCACCGTGGGCTTGCCCCGGCGCTGCTCCGAGCGGTCGAGCACGTCGTCGTGGGCCAGGGTGGCGGCGTGCAGGTATTCGAAGGCCGCGCCCACCAGGTAGAGGTCGTCGTCGTCCCGGCCGCAGCAGCGCGAGCACAGCACGATGAGCAGCGGGCGGATGCGCTTGCCGCCGTTGAACAGGGTATAGTGCAGCACCTCTTTCAGAAACGGGTCCTGTCCGACCAGGGCCCGGTCAAGATCGGCCCGCATCGTGGCATCGATCCGTTCGGCTATGGACGCGACGGCGCTGCGCAGGTCGGGCAGGGAGCTGGGTTGGATATTCATGGATCTTTGTGTGCGAAGAAGGCCGCCACCTCGTTCAGATCTCGGGTCAGGGGCATGGGAGGCAGGCTGGCGAGAAACTGACGGCCATAATTTTTGGTAAATAATCGGGTGTCGAGAATGGCAATCACGCCCCGGTCGGCCGAACTGCGCATCAGTCGCCCTGCTCCCTGACGCAGGGTGAGGATGGCGCGCGGCACCTGTAAGTCGAAAAACGGGTTGCCGCCCAAGGCCTTGATACGGTTACTCCGGGCCATAATAACAGGGTCGCTGGGGACTTCAAACGGTAATTTGTCGATCACGACCAGGCTCAGCGACTCGCCGGGAATATCCACGCCCTCCCAGAAGCTGGCCACAGCCAGGAGCACCGAGTCGGTTTCCCGGGTGAACCGGCGCAGCAGTTTGTTGCGCGGCGCTTCACCCTGGAGGAGCAGCGGATAGGGCAGACGGCCGCTCAGATAGGCGTGTGCCTGCTCCATGGCGGCAAACGAGGTGAACAGCACCAGGGTACGGCCGCCGGCATGGCCGATCAGCTCTTCCATGCGGGCGCGCATCGCCCGGGGATGGTCGGGAGCGCCGGGTTGGGGAAAGGGGGTCGCGGGCACGTAGAGCAGGGCGCGGTTGGGATAGTCGAAGGGCGAGGGCAAAGACAGGGTCGGGGTGTCCTCGGGCAGACCGAGACGCCTGAGAAAGTAGGTGAAATTGCCGCCCGTGGTCAGGGTGGCCGAGGTGAACACGCAGAAGCGCACCGCGCTGAACAGGGTTTCGCGCAGCTCCGGGGCAATGTCCACTGGCGTTGCGAACAGGCTCAGGTTGCGCTCGCTCCGTTCGTACCAGTGGGTGAAGCTGTGCTCGCTTTCCGGCAGGTCGTCGAAGCGTTCGACCAGAATCCGCTCCAGCCGGTCGGAGAGCACTTCGGCCCGTTCAAGATACGCCTGCCACGGCCCCTCGTCCTCGGGCAGCTGGTCCAGTGCCTCGCACAGCACGGACAGGGCCTGTTGCAGGCTCTCGTGGAGGACGATTATTGTATCGGCCTGCTTGGCCGGAAGGCTCTGGAGCAGGAAGCGGCCCCGTTCCGGCGGGAAGGCGGCGGCCAGCTGGTTGGCGGCATCGGTCAGGGCCGTGAGCGTCGGCCGGAGCCTGGCCTGCTGCTTGTCACTGCATTCGCTTTCAGCGCTGCGGCCGATATCGGCCGCCAGTTCGAGCACCTGCCGCTGCGAGCAGCTGAAGCCGAAAAACGTGGTGGCCACCTCCTCGATGTGGTGGGCCTCGTCGAAGATGACGGCCTCGTAGCGGGGCAGCACCTCGCCGTAGCCGGTGCGCCGCACCGCCAGGTCGGAGAAGAGCAGGTGGTGGTTGACGATCAGAAGCCTGCTGGCCGCCGCGTCCCGGCGCAGCCGGTTGAGGAAGCAGTCCGGCCCGTCCGGGCAGTTCTGGCCCAGACAGAAATGCGACTGGCAGCAGATCTTCTGCCACAGCGGCGACGCGGCGGGCAGGCTGTCAAGCTCGGCGCGGTCGCCGTGGACGGTTCGTTTCACCCAGGCTGCCACCGCCTGGTGCTCGGCGGTCTGCAACAGGGTGCCCGCGGTCTCGGCCTCGACCTGGTGCCAGCGGTAGAGGCAGAGGTAATTCTGTCGTCCCTTGACGCAGATGGCCTTGAGGCCGGGGTCGATCTCGTCGAGCAGCAGGGGCAGTTCCCGTTGCAGGATCTGGTCTTGCAGGTTGCGGGTATGGGTGGAGATCACCACCCGTTTGCCGCTGCGCACCGCCGGTGCCAGATAGGCCTGGGTTTTGCCCAGCCCGGTCTCCGCCTCGATCACCAAAGATGCGCAGACAGGCGCGTCATCGCTATCCGCGTCGTCGCTCTCACAGAGCAGCCGATCCACGGCCTGGGCCATGCGCAGCTGACCGGGCCGGACCTCATAGCCGGCCACATGGGCGGCGTACAGCCCGCCCTCGCCGAAGATCGACTCCATGGCATCCGGTTCAGCCATCGGCGGAATCCAGAATATCGCGGACCAGGGCCGCCACCTGGGG
This sequence comes from Desulfobulbus sp., assembly GCA_050952385.1. Taxonomy (GTDB): domain Bacteria; phylum Desulfobacterota; class Desulfobulbia; order Desulfobulbales; family Desulfobulbaceae; genus Desulfobulbus. The sequence continues at coordinate 2,115,980 of JBMNKV010000001.1, forward strand.
GGAGGGGTCGTCGCGCAGGGGCGGAAGCGGGGTCAGTGCCTCGGGCGTGCCGATGATGGCGAGCACGCTTGCGGCCTCGCCCCGAATCGTGGGCTGGGCATGGCCGAGTTGCTCGATCAGTCCGGGAATGGCCGCCGGCAGCAGTTCCGGGGAGGTTTCGACTAGTTCCTCGAACAAAATCGAGACGCCCAGCCGGGTTGCGAAGCGCTCGTCCGTAAGCAGACGGCCGGTCCAGGCAAGGCAGCGCGGTTCCCGGCGGCACAGGGAGGCAATGGTGTCGGCATAGCCTTCCGCCAGGAAGTCGGCCATGACCTGGAATAGCTCGTCGTCATCGACCTCCGTGCGGGAGGCGGCAGGGGAGAGGGGAGTTTCCATGGGCATTCGGGGGTATGAGTTTTCTTTGCATACCATGTCCGCAATCCGGTGGCAACCCGAGAATCCTTCCCGGCCCGCCTCTTTGTCGGCTTGACAGCAACCGGTATCAAGAGTAGAGGGAAAAGATGTATTACCTTAATCGTGCGTGAGGGTCGCCATGCCGGATGTTCCTCCCCACCCGCAAACAGTGTCGTTGAGCGAGAACGAGCTGCTGGAAGACGGCGAGTTCATCGTTGTGGTCGACGATCTGGTCGAGATGGCCAGTCTGGTGCGGGACTACCTGCAGATGCAGGGGTACGCCGTGCGGACGGCCGGTTCGGCGGACGATCTCTGGAAGCTGATCGGCCAGGGTCGGGCGGCGCTGGTCCTGCTTGATATCGGCCTGCCCGACGCCGACGGCCGGGACCTGCTGCCCCGGCTGAAGGCCCACGACAAGGACATGGCAATCATCATGGTGACCGCGGTCAACGACCTGCAAACCGCGCTGGACTGCCTGCGCCACGGCGCCGACGACTACCTGGCCAAACCGCTGGACTTCACCTCCCTCCAGGGGCTGATCCGCCGGGTGCTGGAAAAACGGCGGCTGGCCATTCTCAACCGCCGCTACCTGGCCGAGATCGAACAGGCCAACTTCCGTATCCAGCTCGCCCATGAGCTGGCCATCAAGATGAACAGCGTCTACCTGAGCTTAACCGAGCTCGACGAGATTCTGTACGCCATCCTGGTGGGCATCACCGCCAACGAGGGGCTGCAGTTCAACCGCGCCTTTCTCGCGTTGTTTACCAGAGACGGCGACCAACTCCGCGGCCGCCTGGCCATCGGTCCGGACAGCCGGGAAGAGGGCGCGCGGATCTGGAAGGAGGTCCGCAACCATGCCCTGGGCCTGCACGACTTTTTTGCCAGGGCGCAGAACCGGGATTCCGGCGCCAATCGCGAGGTCAACCGGATTGTGCAGAGCCTGCACGTCGATGCCATGGATAGCACCCACCCCCTTATCCGGGCCGTGCGGGAGCGGCGTTCCGTCCACGTGGTTGACGGGTGGTACGGCGGCAACGGCAGCGGGGAAGAGCTTCAGCAGGCACCCCCCGCCCTGTTGGAGCTGCTGGATCAGGACACCTTTGTCGTGGTGCCGCTCTTTTCGCCCAGCCGCTCCCTGGGGGTGATCATTGCCGACCATTTTGTCGACGCCAAACCGATTGCCGCCGAACGTATCCGCGCTCTGGAAACCTTTGCCGGTCATGCCAGTCTGGCGATTGAGCACTGTCACCTCTACATGAGCATGCAAAGCAAGTTGCAGGAACTGGAAGAGGTGAGCCGTGAGCTGCGGAAAAACAAGGACCTGCTGGTCGAGTCCGAACGGTACGCCGCCCTGGGCCACATGGCGGCTCAGCTGGCCGATAGCATCCGCAATCCCATCACCACCATCGGCGGTATGGCGCGCCTGCTGGAACGGAAGGTGGAAGAGAAGTGGACGCCGTATCTGGGCCTGATTGTGGGCGAGGCGGAAAAGATTGAAAAGGGGCTGGAAAGCCTGTTTGATTTTGTCCAGCAGGTCAGGCCGGAACGCGAGGAGGTGGGCCTGGTCTCGTTGCTGCGCCGGGCCCTTCTCCTGTACAGTGATGTGCTGGGCCAGCAGCGGATCGAGCAGGAACTGCTGGCGCCGGAGCCGGACATTGTCGTGCATGTGGACCCCCGGCTGATGCAGCAGGCCTTTGTCCACCTGGTGCGCAACAGTATCGACACCATGCCCGATGGCGGGATCTTGCGCATCGAGGTCAAGCCGGAGGAGCAGCGCGTGCGGGTGGGCTTTCAGGATACCGGTCATGCCCGGGATTGTCAGCAGCGGACCCTGGCCGCCGACCCCCTCTATACAACCCGGATGATCGGTGAGGGCATGGGGCTGGCCCTGGTCCGGCGGATCGTCGAGGAGCACGGCGGCAGGCTTCTCCTCTACGATGCCTGTGTGTCGGTGTACTGGGCTGTGGTGGTTCTGCCCCGTAATGGTAATTGAAGCGTAACTGAAGGCAACTGAAGCGGCGCGCGGCTGGAACGAGCGGCGCTGTATACGTTGATTTGAGTTGACCTGAGCCGCTTGGGCTGATGACGTGGTCGTTTTGAGTTGATTCGGGCCGACTCGGGCCGGAAAAGAGCATAAAAAAAGGAGCGGATTACCCGCTCCTTTTTTTATGCCTGCTTTATGTGTCTAGCCCAAAATCAGAACTTGAGTTCCAGCTTGGTGTAGGCGGCAAAGGTGGCGTCGTCATCAACAGGGCCGGTGTAGCCTGGTCCGGCCTCCACATCCGGGTCCATGTAGCCGGCAATCAGGTACCAGTCCAGCCCCTTGCTGATGGTGTACTGGAGGATGCCCGAGATTTCCCAGGCGCTGTCCAGCATGTAGTTATACTTGGAGTTGGCCTTGTAGAAGCCCGGGCCGTCGCCGTATTCGCTCCAGGTGTCGATGTCCGCGTAGACCAGGTTACCGGTCAGCTTGAGTGCCTCGCTGACCTGGTACTGCACCACCAGCCCGGCCCAGAGCCAGTCGCCGTAGTCGCCGATGTCCACCACCGAGATCGGCATGCCGTCGGCATTGCCGAGCATGACGAAGCCGGCCGCGGTATCGGGCATGAAGCCGTCCACGGTGAAGCCCAGGTTCAGGCCCAGGGTGAGCTGATTGATGGTGTAGGTGGGGTAGATATAGCCGCCGTAGCCGGTGTCGTTGGAGCCGATCGGATGGTCACTGACAATATCGCCCAGCTCGTCGTCGTCTCGCCAGGAGTTGAAGGCGTTGAGGCCCTTTTCCGTGACCGCGAACTCGGCGACAAGGCCGAAGTTGCCGTGCTTGCCGGCGGTGTAGAGCGAACCAAAGAAGCCCTCGTTCTGCTTTGCCCGCTTCGGTTCAGCAGCAGAAAACTCACGGCGCTCGTCGGTCTGGTAGCCGAGCAGAGCGCCGACCAGCCAGTTCTCGTTCAACTGGGCCTTGATGTTGGCGCCGTAGCGCATGGCGTCGTTGTCTTCGGCGAAGTCGTAGCCGGTATATTTCTCGCCCTTAGAATTGGTGCCTCTATAGGTGATACCGTCTTCCATCCACTCGATAAAGGGGTTGATCTCCACATTCTTCCAGGTGATGATGCCCTTGACACCGGCCAGGCTGACATCGTCATAGAAGAAGTTGCCGCCCTTGAGCGGGCCATAGGTGGAGCGATAGCGGCCGACTTCCACGGTGACGTTCTCGTTGAAGGGGATGCCGATATAGGCCCGGTCAACCCAGATATTCTCCTGCTTCAGGCTGTTGCGACTGCCGGAATCCCGATCGAGGTCCTCGGAGGTCCCCTCGGCCAGCCGGATCCGGGCCTTGGCATAGGCGCCGCCCGCGGCTGTGCCGGTGATGTTCAGGCGCACCCGGGAATCCATGTCGGTGGACGATTTGTAATTGGCCTCTTGACCGTTGGCGAGTTTGTAGGCGTTGTTGCCGAAGAAACTCCGGTAGTTCTTGTCTTTGTAAATGATCCGGGCCCGGGCATCACCGGTGAGTTGGACGCCGGGTTCGGCCTTGGCGGCTGCGGCGTTATCCGCGTATATGCCGCCAACCAGCAGCAGAGCTGCTCCTGCTACCATGACTTTTTTCATTGCTTCTCTCCTTTTCGTAGGTTTGTGGCGGTTTGTGCCGCAGGGCGGCCAAGACGACACTGAAAGATCCCTTATGGTGACCGCACGGTATAAAACTGTGCCGGGGGAGTCAAGATTTTTTTACCCAAAAGTAAAAATTTTTTTACCGTTTGAGTTGTGTTATGCAACGGTTAGGGTTTGAAAAGCTGCGGCCTCCCTGTTTTCACGAGCAAAAACAGGGAGGTAGAGGCATTTTTCAGTTGACGCGCAGGGTGTAGCTGTTGAGCGTGACGGACGGCGAGCGCCAGAACAGGAAGGGGTAATTGCTCACGCTTTCGGCAAAATAGATGCGGTACTCACCGGCTGTAGACGAGGGCACCAGTTGGTAGTTGGTCATGTAGCCCGGAATTTTCCTGCTCTCCCATAACCGGCCCAGTCCGTCGCCCTGCCAGGTGAAGGCAATGAGCGCGCTGCCCGTGAAGTAGCGCAGGTTGGGCATGAAGGTCACGGTTTCCAGCTGGTTGTTGCCGATCAGGATATCGTTGATGCCGTCCGCGTCCAGATCGGCGACCACGATCCGGGTCCGCACCCACAGGGTGGGCTTGTCCGAGGTGATGGTGTTGTTGGGGCTGGTCAGGGTGCCGAAGAAGTTGTTGCTGGCCCCGAAGGTGGCGGTGCTCTTCCACAGCGGCGTGCCGTCCGCGGCGTAGATGAACAGGCGGCTGTCCGGGCCGATGGCGATGATCTCGTCCGCGCCGTCGGCGTTGATGTCGCCCAGGGCAAAGTCGTAGAGGGTGAGCCCCTTTTGCAGCACCAGCTTCTCGCCTTTTTGCAGGGCATTGTCCTTGTCCAGGCTCATGTAGAAGATGGTGCTGCCCTCGCCGATTTCATCGGCCGGGTTCTTCTGCCCCAGCAGCAGGGTGGATGCGCCGGTGGCGGACAGGGTGCGCAGGTACCAGGGCGCATTTCTGAAGAGCACGGTGATCTTTTTGCCGTCCCATTCGAAGGCCGAGCTACTGGGGGTGTCGCCGTTGCTGCCGCTGACATACATCTCCAGTCGCCCGTTCTGGTTGATATCGCCCAGATCCAGAGACTGGTAGCGCAGGTGCTTGGGCAGGGGAATGGTGGCCAGCATCCGGAACTGACCGGCATCGTTGCGGTAGATGACAAGCGCGTTGCTGGTCAAAAGCAGGATCTCCTCGATGCCGTCCCCGTCCAGATCGCCCGCGTTCATGTCCATGGCCTCTGCCGGGATGGCCTTGCTGCGCAGGTGGCTGACCAGGGTGTACTTGCCGCTGTATTCCAGACCGATGATGGCGGCAGCCGAAAACTTGCCCTCGCGGTAGGCCCGTTCCGGATGGGCGCTGCGGAAGACCGAGCGGCCGCTGGAGCCTGCCATGGCGTCGTCTTCCGGTGCGGCGCTGAAGACCGAGGTGCTGATGTCGGCGGCCAGCCGGTCCACAGCGGTCATGGCGTCGTCAACACTTTGAAAATGCTGCTGGAATTTTTCCGGGGCCGGCCTGTTTTTGGAAAAGACGTAGCAGGTGAGCCCGAACTGGCCGCCCTCCGGGGCGAGCACGCCCATGACCAGGGCCTCGGCCTTGGACTCGTCGAGCATGCGGTTGAAGGCGGCGTGGTCTCCGGCCTTGAGGGCGCGGGTGAGCTGTTCGGCGGCCGCACCATGGGCGATGGGCGCGATGGGGGCCCTGGCCGCGATGCGGGTGGCCAGGGTGCTGGAGAGGGCATTGCCCAGATAGCTATAAGAGCCGGGCAGCTCCACGGTAAAGGGCAGGAACACAGCGGCTGTCCTGGCACCGGGCGCGGCGGCAAAGACCGCCGGGACAAGCAGGATGATAAGGGCAGGAAAGCAGAGAAAAAGGCGAAGGACCCGCCGCAGGCGGGAGGCAATGCCGCGCTGTGCGAAACGGCCCGGTTGGGATGCGAGATGATGGATGTTCACGGTGGCTCCTCCTGGTGCGGAGAAAGAAAAGCGGAGATGTGCTGGTTTTGCTGCGGCCCCTGTCTGTCAGGGGGCGCGGGCAGGCTCAGCCTGCGGGTTGCGTCTTCGCGGCCTCGACAATGGCCGAAACCATGGCCCCGATGGTGTACTGCTCCGGCTGGATATCGACGCGCAGCCCGTGTTCACGCAGGGTGGCAGCGGTGATCGGGCCGATGGCCGCCAGCTGGACTCCGGCCAGTAGCTGGTGCAGCTCGTCCGGGCCTGCGGCTTCGAGCATCTGCAGGAAGTTGGTCACCGTGGACGAGCTGGTGAAGGTGATCATGTCGATATCGCCCTGGGCCAGCAGGTCGCGCAGCTCTTTTTTGCGGTCGGGCGGCAGCACGTTCTGGTAGATCGGGGCAATGACGACCTCGGCTCCGGCCGCGCGCAGCCCTTCGGGCAGGACGTCTCGTGCCTTGAGGGCCCGGGGCAGCAGGATGCGCGTGCCCTTGACCCCGGTGCGCACCAGGGCGTCGGTCAGGCCTTCGGCGGTGAACTGTTCCGGCACCAGATCGGCCCGGATGCCGTGGCCGCGCAGGGCATCGGCCGTGGCCCTGCCCACCGCCGCCACCCGGACCGGGCCCAGCACCCGGCTGTCGCGGCCCAGCTCTTCCAGGCGAGCGAAGAAGTAGCGCACCGCGTTCAGGCTGGTGAACAGCACCCAGTCGTAACTGTTGATCTCACCCAGCGCCTGATTGAGTACGCTGGGATCAGCCACCGGTTCGATATGGATGGTGGGGCATTCAAGGCATTCGGCCCCGTGTTCTTCCAAAAGGGCGACCAGGTCACTGGCCTGCTCCCGGGTGCGGGTCACCACGATGCGCCGTCCGAACAGGGGCCGACGCTCGTACCAGTCGATAGTATCGCGCAGCCGAACCACCTCGCCGATGATGATCAGGGCGGGCGGTTTGATGTCGGCCTTGTTCACGATGTCGGTGATAGTGGCCAGCGTACCGACCACCGAACGCTGCTGCGGGGTGGAGGCCCAGCGGACCACGGCCACCGGGGTGTCCGGGTCGCGGCCGTGTTCCATCAGGGTCTGGGTGATGATGGGCAGGGTTTTGATGCCCATGTAGACCACCAGGGTGCCCGCGCCCGTGGCCAGCTTGTCCCAGGCCAGGTTGGACTCCTTTTTGCCGGGGTCTTCGTGGCCGGTGAGAAAGGTGACCGAGGCGGTGTATTGCCGATGGGTGATGGGAATGCCCGCGTAGGTGGCTGCTGCCGTGGCCGAGGTGACGCCGGGCACCACCTCGAAGGCAATGCCTTCGGCCACCAGGGCCTGAATTTCTTCCGCGCCGCGACCAAAGATGAAGGGGTCGCCGCCCTTGAGCCGAACCACCATTTTTCCGGCCTGGGCGTGTTCCACCAGGATCTGGTTGATCCGCTCCTGGGTGAAGGCGTGCAGGCCGCCGCCCTTCTTGCCCGCATAGATCCGCTCCGCGTCCTGGGGAACATGGGCGAGCAGCTTGGGATTGGCGAGGTAATCGTACACCACGACCTGGGCGCGTTCGAGCAGCTGCTTGCCGCGCAGGGTGATCAGGCCCGGATCGCCGGGACCGGCGCCGACAAGGTACACCTTGCCGGAGGAAGGAGAGGCGGGGCGATGGGGGCTATTTTCTGGCGTCACGGTCGGCTGTCCGGAGGTTGGGGCGAAAGGGAGGAGGCGGTGTCGTGGGCGTAGACCTCATCCAGGATGGCCCGGCCGCCCTGGGCGAGCAGCGAGTCGGCCAGGGCACGACCGATGGCACCGGCCTGCCCCGCAAGACCGGTGGCGGTTTCCTTGAGGATTCGGCGGCCGTCCACAGTGGCGATCAGGCCGGTGAGGGCGAGGGTATCGTCCTTGAGCACCGCGTGGGCGGCAATGGGCACCTGGCAGCCGCCTTCGAGCCGGAAGAGAAAGGCCCGTTCCGCGGCCACGGCCCATTCGGTGGGCTGGTGGCGGAGAAAGGCGAGCCCTTCCTGAAGTTCGGTGTCCTGCTCGCGCAGCTCGATGCCGAGCGCCCCCTGACCGACCGCGGGCAGCATCTCTTCGGCGGCAAGCAGGGCGGTGATGCGCTCTGCCTTCTCCAGACGGCGGAGCCCGGCCGCGGCTAAAATAATGGCATCGTACTGACCTTCATCGAGCTTGCGGATACGGGTGTCCACGTTGCCGCGCAAATCAAGGATCTGCAAATCGGACCGGATCGCGCTCAGCTGGGCCTTGCGTCGCAGGCTCGAGGTGCCGACCCGCGCACCGACAGGCAATTCGGCGATGGAAGCGGCGTGTGGCGAGAGCAGGGCGTCCCAGGGCGCTTCCCGCTCGGGCACAATGCCGATGATGAGTCCTGCGGGCAGCTCGGAGGGCACATCCTTCATCGAGTGGACCGCAAGGTCGATCGCGCCGGAGAGCAGCGCGTCCTCGATCTCCTTGACGAACAGCCCCTTGCCGCCCACCTTGGCCAGCGGCACGTCGAGGATGCGGTCGCCCTTGGTGGTGATCCGCACCAGTTCGACCCTGGTATTCGGATGGGCGCGCTCGATCTGCTCCTTGATATGGGTGGACTGGGTCAGGGCCAGCAGGCTGGCACGCGTGCCCAGGCGCAACTCCGTTCTCATCTTCCGCTCCTGTGTGCGTCGGTTTTCCTAGCGTGGCCCCTCATACCGTCTTCATCCCTGTTTGTCAATTTCATCAAGCAGCGCGGCCGCGAGCAGGGGAATCATCAGCTCGTGATGCCCGGTGAAGTGGAAGCCCTTGCCGCCTTCCAGGGCGGGCCGCTGCACCACGTTGACCGTGGGCCGGTAATGGCGGATGAAATCGAAGTTGGCGGTGGTGAAATCCCGGACCTGGTGGCCCAGGTTGCGCACCACGGTCAGCGCCTTGAGAAAGACCTCGGGCAGCAGCACGGCCGAGCCGAGGTTGAGGTAGACGCCCTGTTCCAGCCCGCTGACCAGACGGCAGAAGACCCGGAAATCGTGGTGGCTGGTTTGACCGATGGCCGCGCCGTCGGCCGAGGGATGGATGTGGATGATGTCTGTCCCCACCGCCACATGCACCGTGACCGGTACCCGCAGCTTGGCGGCCATGGCCAGCAGGCTCTGGTCGTTGTGGGGGAACCCATGGGCCAGCAGGGCCTCGCCCACGGCCTGACCCAGACCGATGCCCCGGTTTGCGCCGTCGCGGGTGGCGGCGTTGAGCACCTCGCCGGTTTCCCGGGCCGCGCCAAACGAGCCGTCGCCGAGCACGTTGGCCACGTCTTCCGAGGTCATGCCTGCCATGGCGATTTCGCTGTCGTGGATGATGCCCGCGCCGTTCAGCGCCAGCCCGGTGATGATGCCGCGCCGCATCAGGTCGATCAGCACCGGGGCCAGTCCGACCTTGATCACATGGGCGCCCATGCCCACGAGCACGGTCTTGCCGGCGCGGTGCGCTGTGGCGATGCGCCGGACCAGTTCGGGGAAATCGTTGCCCGCAAGCTGGGCGGGCAGGGCCGCGAACCACTGGCACAGACTCATGCCCGGTTCCATGGGGCGGGCAAAGTCGCGCACGCTGACCTTGGACTCCCTGCCGTGGACGGAATAGGTGCGCAGGTCGCTGAAATCAAGGGGGATCGGGGGGTAGCTCGGGTGGCTCATGGTGGAAGCGGGGAAAGGGGGATCAGGTGGCAAACATCCGCCGCTCCACGATTTCGCACAGCAGATGTTCCACCCAGAGATGCGCCTCCTGGATATGGGGCGTGGCGTCCGAGGGCACGTTGAGCACCAGGTCGCAGAGCGGGGCCAGCTTGCCGCCGGGCCGGGCCAGACCGCCGGTCAGGGCCGCGGTTTTCAGGCCCATGCTCCGGGCGGTTTCCATGGCAAGCAGCACGTTCACCGAGTTGCCCGAGGTGGAGATGCCCAGGGCCAAGTCGCCCGCCTTGCCCAGGGCCTGGATCTGCTTGACAAAGACCTGGTCGTAGCCGAAATCGTTGCCGATGGCGGTCAGAATCGAGCTGTCGGTGGTCAGGGCCAGGGCAGGCAGGGGGCGGCGATCGATGAGGAACCGGTTGACGAATTCGGCGGCCAGGTGCTGGGCGTCGGCGGCGCTGCCGCCGTTGCCGAAAATAAGCAGTTTGCCGCCCGCCTCGAAGGTTTCCTGAATCCAGGCGGCCAGACGGAGGATGTCGTCCCCGCAGCGGCGGGCAAAGTCTTCCTTGGCCTGGATCGACCGGGCCAGATTGGTGGTCAGTAGAGTCTGCATGCCCGGCAGCATAAAAGAAAAGCAGCGCCTTGCACATAAAAAAACGTTTCCGGGGCGACCCGGAAACGTTTTCGCAACCGTGTGACAGGTGCCTGTTACGGCAACTGCTTGAGGATCAGCTCGCTGACTTCCTTGATGTTTTTGGAGCCGTCCACGGAGATGACCTTGGAGCCCATCAGCTTTTTGAAGTAGTTGACCGCGGCCATGGTGCCGGTGGTGTCGTCGTAGTAGATATTATGGCGCTTGTTGATCGCCTCTTCGTCCTGATCGTCGGCGCGGGCGGAGAGTTCGCCGCCGCAGACCCGGCAGACCAGCTTGCCGTCTTTTTCCACCGGTTTAATGGCCTCGAAGGCGATGTGGTTGGGGTGGTTGTTGTCGTTGGCGCAGAGGCGGCGGCCCATGATCCGCTCCTTGGCGATCTGGCGGTCGAGCACGATTTCAACCACGTAGTCCAGCTGCATGCCGGCCTCTTTCAGCGCCTTGTCCAGGGCCTCGGCCTGGGCGAGCGAACGCGGAAAACCGTCGAGCAGCCAGCCTTTTTCCTTGGACTTGCCCAGGGTTTCCAGAACCATGGGGATGGTGATCTCGTCGGGTACCAGGTCGCCCCGGTCGATATAGGCCTTGGCCTTCTTGCCCAGTTCGGTGCCGCCCTTGATGTGCTGGCGGAAGATCGCGCCCGACTCGATGTGGTCGATGCCGTATTTGTCCTTGATGATCGCGCCCTGGGTGCCTTTGCCGCTGCCGTTCGGGCCGAAAGTGAGAATGTTCATGGTCGGGTTCCTCCTGTACGAGTTCGGGATGATGTTTCTAACTTACCGATATTCATAGAGAAAAGCGGTCGGAAACGCCGCTGTTGGCATGTGAGCGAAAACTATACCGTACCCGGCGGGAATGCGCCATGAAAAATGATGGATTGTATCAAAGGTGGTGATACCCGGCGCGAAAACGCAGGCCCTGCGTTCATCTTGTGGCCAGCTCGCGTTTTGTCCGGCTGCGCGGACGCATACTTTTTGACAAAGCGGGGGGAAATGGGTAGAAAACGCGGCATCATGCAACTTTTCCTCTACTTTTTCGGGTGATGCGAACATGCGAGAGATCAAGGTCGGTTTGATCGGGTTTGGCACGGTAGGTCAGGGACTGGCAGAGGTGCTGCTGGAGCAGCGGGATCGGCTGGTGAAGCGCACGGGTATGCAGATCCGGCTGGCAGGGGTGGCTGACCGGGGCAAGACCGCTCTTGCCGGAAAATTCGCGGACCTGCCCCTGGTGCAGGACGGCACCAAGTTGATCGCCGACCCGGAGATCGATATCATCGTCGAGCTGATCGGTGGCATCGAGCCTGCCAAAACCTTGATTTTGCAGGCCATCGAGGCAGGAAAACATGTGGTCACCGCCAACAAGGCCCTGCTTTCCCAGGAGGGTGCCGAGATCTTCGCTGCGGCTGCGGCCAAGGGGGTCGAGGTCGGGTTTGAGGCCAGCGTCGGCGGTGGCATTCCGCTCATCAAGTCGCTCAAGGAGGGACTGGTCGCCAACCGCATCCTCTCGATCATGGGAATCATGAACGGCACGGCCAACTATATCCTGACCCGGATGACCGATGAGGGCGTTCCCTTTGACGAGGTGCTTGCCGAGGCCCAGCGGCTCGGTTTTGCCGAGGCCGATCCCACCTACGATATCGAGGGCATCGACACCGCGCACAAGCTGGCCATTCTCATGACCATGGCCTACGGCATGCCCGTCACCCACCGCGAGGTGGTCACCGAGGGCATCTCCCGGATCGAGCCCATGGATATCGAGCTGGCCCGGGAACTGGGCTGCCGGATCAAGCTCTTGGCCATCAGCCGCAATCACGGCAGCCATGTCGAGGCCCGGGTGCATCCGACCATGGTGCCGGAAGATCATCTGCTGGCCTCGATCAACGGGGCCTACAACGCCATTCATTTCCAGGGCGACATGGTGGGCAATGTTTTGCTCTACGGGCTGGGCGCGGGCATGGTGCCCACGGGCAGTGCCGTGGCCGCCGACCTGGTCGACATCGCCCGCAACATCCATTTCGGTTGCATCGGCCGGGTTCCGGCCCTGTCCTATCGGGCCGAGGAGATGCGGCCCAGGAAAATCACCCCCATGAATGAGCTGTTCGGGCCGTACTACTTCCGTCTGAGCGTGCAGGACCGGCCCGGCGTGCTGGCAGCGGTGGCCGGTATCCTCAGCAAGTACGAGATCAGCATCGAGTCGGTTATCCAGAAGGGGCGCAAGCAGGACGGTGACGGTGTTGTGCCGCTGGTGATCGTGACCCATCGGGCGCGGGAGTCGGCGGTGACCGCGGCACTGACTGAGATCGGCGCGATGGAAAGCGTGGCTGCCCCGGTGGTGAAGATTCGCATTCTGGAGGAGGGGGTCTGACCCCGCTCGCGACCATGAAATATATCCTGCTCATCGGGGACGGCATGGGCGACACGCCGGTTCCCGCGCTCGGCAACCGCACCCCGCTGGAGGTGGCGGATACCCCGGTTATGGACCGGCTCGCGCCGCGCTCCGAAATGCTTTTAGTGCGCACCGTGCCCGAAGGGTATCCGCCGGGCAGCGACGTGGCCAACCTGTCGCTTCTGGGCTACGACCCGCGCCAGTGCTACACCGGCCGTGCCCCGCTGGAGGCGGCCAGTCTCGGGGTCGAGCTTCGGCCTGACGAGTACGCCTTCCGCTGCAATCTGGTGCATGTCCGGGGAGATGCATCGAACCTGACCATGGTGGATTACAGCAGCGACCACATCACCACCGACGAAAGCCGCCAACTGATTGCCGCGTTGCAGCCGCACTGCCCGGAAGGCGTTCTCGCGCTGTATCCCGGGATCAGCTATCGGCACCTGTTGGTGTACCAGGGCGAGCTGCCCGAGGGGTTTGCCACCGAGCCGCCGCACGACCATTCCGACCGGGAGGTGACCGCCTTTTTCCACGCCTACGAGCGGGTCGCGCCCCTGCATGAGCTGATGCGCCGGGCCATGAGTATTCTGCCCGAACATCCGGTGAACCGGGCGCGGGTCGAGCGGGGACTACGGAGCGCCAATGCGATCTGGCTCTGGGGCGAGGGGCGGCGGCCCTTCATGGAACCGTTGCCGCAGCGTTTCGGGATCAGCGGCGGGCTGATTTCAGCGGTCGACCTGCTCAAGGGGCTGGGCGTTTTGGGCGGGCTGCGGGTGATGGACGTGCCCGGTGCGACCGGTTATCTCGATACCGATTACGAGGGCAAGGTACGGGCCGCGCTGGAGGTGCTGGAGCAGGGGGATCTGGTGGTGGTGCATGTCGAGGCCCCGGACGAGACCGGTCATCAGGGACTGGCCCGGGAAAAGGTGCAGGCCGTGGCTGATTTTGATGCGCGCATCGTCGGGCCGATCGTCGAAGCCATGGAGCGGCGCGGCGAGCCGTTTCGGGTGGCAATCACCATGGACCACTACACGCCGATCAGCCACCGGACCCATGTGGACTGGCCGGTGCCGATCTTTCTCTACGATTCACGGGGCGTGGCCGCGCCTTCCGGCCGGGTGTACAGCGAGGCCAACGTGCAGGCCGCGGTGCGGGAAAACGGGCTGGATCTGCCCTCGGGCGAGGCGTTTTTCCGTCGACTGATCGAGCGGGAGGATGCGGCATGAGCAAGCTGGATACCCGCCTGGCCGAGCCGGTTTTTACCGTGGACTACCGGGTGATTTACGGCGATACCGATGCCGCCGGAGTGGTGTACAATGCCAACTATCTGCGCTATTTCGAGATCGGTCGCACCGAAATGATGCGGGCCTGGGCCATTACCTACAGCTCCATGGAGGAAATGGGCTGCGTGCTGCCGGTGACGGAGACCTACCTGCGCTTCAAGGCCCCGGCCGCCTATGACGACCTGATCACCATTGCGGTTTCCTTGATGGAATGCACGCGCATGACCTGCCGTTTTCACTACGCCATTACCCGACGCGAGCAGGGCGGCAAGGAAACGCTCCTGGCCAAGGGATTCACCAACCACGCCTGCGTGAACCGGGAAGGTCGGCTGACGCCGTTCCCGGCCGAGGTGCTGAGCCGGGTGACGGCGCTGGTGGCCAAAAAGAAAGAATAGGGGGCCAGGAAAAAGGTTGACAAGTTCGACGAAATTAGTTTTATTGCTCCTTCGCGACGCGGGGTGGAGCAGCTTGGTAGCTCGTCGGGCTCATAACCCGAAGGTCAGAGGTTCAAATCCTCTCCCCGCTACCAAGTAAAATCAAGGACTTAGGGCTAAAAATCTAAGTCCTTTTTTCTTGTCAAAATTTCATCCCCACCGTATCTCCTACCTCGACAACAAAAAACAGGCTTTCCTTTGCCACCGGGGCAAGGCGCTCCAGGCACAAGCGCAGGGCTGTTGCGTCGCCCCCTAGCGCAAGTTCTACAGCCTTTCGAGACACAAAGCCTCGGCTTTCTTCCCCCAAAAAGCGTCAGGGCCGCAATGGTGGCCTTGTTGCGCGCCCCCTTGGCCCGTTTCCCCATTCGGATCGCCCGAAGCAGTGCAAGTGGCCCTTCTTGCCCGGAACAGGCCACTAGGCCCCCCTGTTTTTCGTCTCTGGGTTGTTTCACGTTCAAAATCGTTCATGGCTTTACCTCTCAAAAACCACGCCCTAGCGTGGCCTTTTGTTTGTCCTGGCCTTCATAACTAAATATATCTTTTTCTGTTGGCGTAATGTTATTATAGGTTATAATGCAGGCATGAAAGCAATCAAATGGCATAACAGAGCGCGCAGGCAGATGAAGAAGATTCCGGCCGGCTACCGGGAAGCCATTTTTGACAGCGTTGATCAGTTGGCTGCATTTCCGGAATGCGAGGGTCTGGACATCAAACCCCTGAAGAACCACGCTTGCGACTACAGGCTGCGCGTGGGGCGCTACCGGGTGCTGTTTAACGATGCCATTGAAATTATCGAGATTCAGGAGGTTAAAAAACGGGATGAGCGCACATACTGAGGTCACCATCATCAAACAGCACGGCAAGCCTGCCTTTGCCGTACTCCCCTGGGAGACATACCAGGCCCTTACCAGGGCGGCCGCGACTGAAGCGGACGTGTATTTCCCTAACGAAGTGGTCAAGGCTAATGTTCGCGGCGATAGCCTGATCAAGGCTTGGCGTGAGTACAAAGGCTTGACCCAGGAAGAGCTGGCTGAAAAGGCAGGCATCAAGCAGCCCGCCCTGGCCCGCATGGAGAAGCCCGACGCAGCGCCACGACGGAGCAGCCTTGTCAAGCTGGCGGCGGCAATGGATCTCGAGGTTGAGCAGCTTATAGAGTGATTTAACCAAGCGGACACTGCACTGAGGTGGGTTGAAAAAAATGGACACCAAAGTTTTGCCAATACGTTGCCAATACATAAGGAAACAAAATGGAGGTGTCACTGATGAGGAAAATTCCATATGGCCGATACACCAAAGAATTCCGGGAAGAGGCCGCCCGCCTGTCTCTGCCAGAGTCCACCTTGGAGAACTGGTTCGGGCCGCGAAGGCCGGCAAACTGGGCGAGGTCGGCAAGAACCGCAAGCCTCTGACCGAGGTGGAAGCCGAGTTGGCCCGGGTTCAACGGGAACCGGTCATCACCAGGAGGGAGCGTGACATTGTAAAAAAAAGCAGCCGCGTAGACGACCGACCTCAGATTAAGGGCAGATAAAACGGCAACTTGCTGGAATAATGAACAGAATGTAACGGAGGGAAATCCATGGAACCGTATCAGGGACTATATCTCAACTCCATCAACGGCGCATGGCGGGACGGCAAGGCTGACCACACCATCGAGGTGGACAATCCCTACACCGGCAAAATCCTGGGCACCTTCCGGGCAGCCAACCTTGATGATCTCAACGAAGCCTTTGAGTCTGCGGCGGAAAAGCAACCTGCCTGGGCTGCAAGCGGCCCCTATGTCATCAGCCAGGTCATAGGGAAGGCCGCCGGGATCATGCAGCAGCGCAGGCAGGAACTGACCGATATCCTGGTGCAGGAATCCGGCTCGACTCTGCTCAAGGCAGCCATTGAAATTGATTCGTGCATCGGGATACTCCAATTGGCCGCCGGCTACCCCTTCCACATGGAAACCATGGTCAGCCCATCTCTGATACCGGACAAGGTCAATCATATCATCCGTAAACCCGTGGGCGTGGTCACGGTTATCGGCCCCTTCAATTTCCCCCTGTATCTGGCTATGCGTTCCGTGGCAGCCGCGCTCGCCGCTGGCAACGGGGTCGTGCTCAAGCCGTCCTCCAGCACACCGGTTTCCGGAGGCACCCTCCTGGCCAAGATCTTTGAGGAGGCCGGATTGCCCGCCGGAGTCATGTCGGTGGTGGTGCCCCATACCCGCTCCATCGGCGACGCGCTCTACGAACACCCGATTCCTGCGGTGATCTCCTTTACCGGTTCCACCGAGGTCGGCCGGCGGATTGGCGAGGTGGCAGGCCGGGCCGTCAAGAAAACCCTGCTCGAACTGGGCGGCAACAATGCCCTGCTTGTTCTGGCAGACGCGGATATCGACTATGCCGTCCGTTCCGCGGCCTTCGGCCGTTTTCTCCATAGCGGCCAGATCTGCATGTCCGCCAACCGCATCGTTGTCGAAAAGTCCATCTTTTATGAATTTGCGGAAAAATTTGTCGCTCTCACCAAGACCATCCAGGTCGGCGATCCAGCCAGGGAAGGAGTGCTCGTCGGGCCATTGATCAACGAAAAGGAAGCCAAGCGGGTGGTGGAGGCAGTCAACACGTCCCTCCAGGAGGGTGCGCAGATGCTGCTTGAAGGGAGGCGCGAAGGCGCCTTGGTCTCCCCCTATGTGCTGACCGGTTCAAACCAGGTGTTTTCGGCCAGAACCGAGATGTTCGGTCCGGTGGCCACCCTTATTCCGGCAGAGGATGCTGAAGATGCCCTGCGTATTGCCAATGATACCGATGCAGGTCTGAGTGGAGCCATCTACACCCGCGACCGGGAAAAGGCCTTTGAACTGGCCGCGCGCTGGAAAACCGGCATGGTACATATCAACGACCAGAGCGTCAACGATGAGCCGTACATTGCCTTTGGTGGGGAAAAAGCCTCCGGAATCGGTCGTTTTGGCCGCTATATCTCGCTGGATGAGGTGACTACGTATCAGTGGATTTCAAATCAGAAAGAGCCGCGGCCCTATCCGATCTGATCAGAAGAACCGCACGTCCATATCCCGCTCTTTGCCATAGATAGGGCCACATGGTAAGAGCGGGATTGTTTGTGGTATTCTGCTTTTTCCGGAACAGAGCGCTCCCCGCCGGTATCATGTCTTGCCCGTTATGAGTGGAACCCAACAGTTCGTTGAAAAAGTCTCAAAAATACATCGCAAACAAAAAAATGTGAAAAATTGGAAAACAACCTGCTGAAATTTTTAACTATGCCCTGCGTGGTGCACTTGCAACTTGAATTCACCCAATCTATCTTCTGGGAACAGGCACCGGCATCATGGGTACATGGAATACTGTCGCTCCCCATCCCGATCGCTCGATGACCCCGCCCTTGCACATCTGAAAACGCAGCTGCGTGCACGGCTGACAACCATCATCTGAACACGAACCGCCAGCCCGCCGCCGTGCCGCGAACTTTCCAGGATACGACTGCGGTCCTCCCTCCGGGATAGCCGTAACGGATCTGCCCAAGCCAGCCCCACATTGACAACCCATGAAAAGGACATAGAGTTTTCTATTGCCGCACCTGTCTTCCAGGGCAGCAACAAAGGCCGTGCCGATTTTTTCTTTGCAGGCAAGGCTGCCCGCACCTTGGGCTTTCCCTGCCTCTTTCCGGCAGACACGCTACACGGTTCGGCGGCACTGTTATTTTCACACCATGCTGCTCGCGGTTGTTCACACTTGACGCAGGCAGGGCTTCCGTCGTGCAGCCCGCCTCTTCTTCATCGGCCAAGCGGCCACAACCTCTGGAGGAATCATGCAACTTCTTGCAGGAAAAACAGCCCTTATCACCGGTGCCGGTCGGGGCATCGGCGCAGCCACAGCCAAACTGTTCGCCGAGCACGGCGCTGCCGTGGCCGTTAACTACCTAAGCAACGCCGGTACGGCCGATGCCGTGGTCAAGGAAATTACTGCCAAGGGCGGCAGGGCGATTCCCGTCCAGGCGGATGCCACCAAGCCCGAAGATATCAAACGGATGGCGGCACAGGTGACTGCCGAACTGGGGCCCATCGACATTTTGGTAATCAATGCCTTTTTCACCTTCCCCATGGTGCCGTTTTTAGAATACTCGTGGGAAGATTTTTCCACCAAGGTCGGTAACGAACTCAAATCCGCCTTTTTCTGCTGCCAGGAAATAGCGCCTGCCATGGCAGAGCGCAAATCCGGTTCCATCCTCATTCTTTCCAGCACCCTCTCTCGCCAGGCCGCGCCGGGCTTTCTGGCCCACAGCACGGGAAAATCCGCCTTGGATGCCTTTGTCAAATCCCTGGCCCTTGAACTTGGCCCGCACGGTATCCGGGTCAATGCGGTGGCCCCCGGTCTGACTGAAACCGATGCCACCGTGGATGTGCCGGACGAGAGCAGGAACATGCAGGCCCAAATGACGCCCTTGGGCAGAAATGCGCGGCCCGAAGATGTTGCCGGGGCGCTGCTCATGCTGGCAGGCGATCAGGCCGGATTTATCACCGGTATTCATATGCCGGTCTGCGGCGGCTTTCAGATGAATTAGCGAACAGGGTGCACGTATGCGAAAATTGGGCAGTCAGGGACAGAAATGGCTGAAATGTCTGCACCTGATTTGCGTGTGTTTCTGGGTGGGCGGCACCATAACCATGGCCCTGATGAATCTCGTGCTCAGCGCCACGGACGGCATGGAACTCTACGGGTTGAACTCGGCCAAGCTCGTTGTCGACTACTACATCATCATCCCCGGGGCCAACGGCTGTCTGCTCACAGGCATACTCTATGCGCTTCTGACCCACTGGGGTTGGTTCAAACACCGCTGGATCGTGGTCAAATGGATCATCACCCTCTACGGCATGATCTTCGGCCCCTTTTGGCTGGGCCCCTGGCTCACACAGATCACCCAGCTCTCAAAAGAACACGGCCTTGATGCCTTGCAACTTGCAGACTACACGCACGCAAGCACCATGCTCCTTATTTGGGGCACGTTCCAGTGCGCAACCCTGCTCTTTGCCCTGTGCATCTCAATCCTCAAACCCTGGAAACCGGCAAAACCAGCGACAACCTGAAGCATTCCGGGGTGCATTCGGATGCAGGACACTGAAAAAAAAGTGCGGCGCAGCGACAGCCTTGGGGTTACCGGGCATTTCCCGAAGCAGAGCCGAAATGCATTGAGACTGTCCCCAGCCGCACCAGAACAAAAAGCCGCTCAGCACGATTGCGCCGAGCGGCTTTTTGTTCTTTTTATGACGCCACAATGTGTCGGGAAAACCGGTGGCGGCGATGATCTGTGGCCGATCAATCAGGTTTATCGGAACACGATACTCACCGGGCAGTGGTCCGACCCCATGATATCCGCATGGATCGAGGCATCGAGGACACGGTCCCGACTGGCGTCATCCACCAGAAAATAGTCGATCCTCCAGCCAATGTTCCTGGCGCGGGCATTGAAACGGTAGCTCCACCAGCTGTACTGCCCCGGTTCCTGATTGAACAACCGAAACGTGTCCAGATAACCGGCCTCGACGACCTCATCCATCCAGGCGCGCTCCTCTAGAGAAAAGCCGGGATTTTTTTCGTTTTCCTTGGGGTTGGCCAGATCTATCTCCTTGTGGGCGACATTAAGATCGCCGCAGAGCAACACGGTTTTCTGTCGACGCAGCTGGTTCAGATAGCTCAGCAGGGCCTGATTGAAATCCTGTTTGAAATCGAGTCGCTTCAGGCCGGGCTGGGCATTGGGGGAATAGCTGTTGACCACATAAAAGTCGGGATATTCAAGGGTCAGAACCCGCCCCTCTTCATCGAACCGGGGATCATCCAGTCCGTACACCACCCGTTCCGGCGCGATTCGGCACAGCATCGCGGTTCCGGAATAGCCTTTTTTCCGGGCCGGATGCCAATAGCATTCATACCCGGGTATCTGCCTCACCTCGTCGGGCAGCTGTTCAGGAACCGCCTTGATCTCCTGCAAGGCCATGATATCGGCATCCAGAGACTCCAGGGTCGGCAGGAAACCGTTTTTGTGGGCAGCCCGTAACCCGTTGACATTCCAGGAGACAAGCATCCGGGTCCCGGTTCGATCCCGTTCTCCGGACCGGGCCACGGCGACAGGCGGCTTGCGGGGCGTCACCCCGATTTTCGGACAGAGATTGGCAAGGACGCAACGGTCGCAGTGCGGCCGCTGCGGCTTGCAGGTTCCCTGACCAAAGGCCACCAGCAACCCGTTGACCGGAATCCAATACTGTTGCGGCAACTGCTCGCGCAGG
This sequence comes from Desulfobulbus sp., assembly GCA_050952385.1. Taxonomy (GTDB): domain Bacteria; phylum Desulfobacterota; class Desulfobulbia; order Desulfobulbales; family Desulfobulbaceae; genus Desulfobulbus. The sequence goes on from JBMNKV010000001.1 coordinate 2,136,591, forward strand.
GCCATTTCCGTCTGCAAGGGGGTGTTTGTGCGCACATAACCCCAGATATTCATAATCCGGTGGACATGGGTATCGACACAGATCGCAGGCTTGCCGAACGCCACGCTGAGCACAAGGTTGGCGGTCTTTCTGCCTACCCCGGGCAAGCGCATCAGCGATTTGAGATCATCGGGAATGGTGCCGCCGAACTGTTCCCGGACCACGCCTGGCAACTGCTGGAGGTAGCGCGCCTTGTTCCGGAAAAAACCCACCGGAAAGATCAGTTTTTCCAGCTCTTCCGCGTCCAGGTGCGCAAGGGCGTCCAGATCGCCGGCCCGGTCGAAAAGACGCTGGGCAGCGGCAGCGGTCACCTCGTCCTTGGTCCGGGCGGATAAAATGGTCGCCACCAGCACCTTGTACGGATCGCGGGTTTGCGTGGCGATCAGGTCGACAACCGGAACCTGATAGCCGCTGACTTCTTGTTGCAGCAGGTCAAGCACCTGCTCGATGGGAAATGTCATAGTCCTGAATACGTATGAGCCAAACGAGAAAAGCGGATCTCAGTCGACGATCCGCACCCTGCACAACCAACCGCATACTCTATCAAAAAAATACTCATCCCCATAAAAAAACAGGGGCGACATAAAAAACTTTGCCCCGGCAAGATCTGCCGAGGCACGGACGGAAAAACAGCGCCATTTCTCAGCAATCGGACAGCCTACAAGTCCCGGTTATAGGTTCCCTGCTGGTACCCGTAATAACCGAACACCTTGTAATCGAGCACATTGGTCGTATACGCATTGAAAACAATTCCAAGGATCTTTTCCCGACCGATCAGGCTGACCAGGGCGTTGATATGTTCACGACGGGCACCGCCGTGACGAACAACCAGGATGACGCCGTCAACATGCTGGGCAAGCACGGCCGTTTCGCTGGCCACGTGGAGCGGCGGGCTGTCCAGCAGCACGATCCGGTCGTCATATCTGGCCTCCAACTCGTCGACAAGCTCGATCATGGACGCCGAACTGAGCAGTTCGGCAGGATTGATTGAACGGATCCCGGCGGTCAGAATGGAGAATTTATCCACCCCCGAAGGAGAAAGCAAATCCGGCAGTGGGTGCTTGTGCTGGAGATAGTCGGCCAGACCGGGGCGCTCTCCCAGGCCGAACAGGGTGTGTTGCGACGGGCTGCGCAAATCACAATCGACCAGAAGACAATAGTTATCCATCCCCTGGGCCAGGGAGAGCCCCAGATTCGCACAGACGAAACTCTTTCCTTCACCGGCTGCCGCGCTGGTCACCAGAATACTTCGGGGAATCCGGCCGGAGCCCGGATAGAGAATGCGCGTCCGCAAGGTACGGATGCTTTCCACCACAGGCCCGTTGGTCGCGGCCAGGGCCAGACGATCGTCCCATTTTCCGGAACCTCCCTTCCGGGAGGTGCGCGGGCCGCTTGTTTTCCAGGAATCGGCAAACACCCGCGGCGGTGAGCCGCCCGCCCCGGCCGACGGTCGCGCTCCGGAACCATTTTCCCGGACGCGCTCTGCCGGTGCAACCGGTTCTGCCACCGGCGCAACAAACGCTTCCGGCTCCCTCACCATTACTGCGGGATCAACCGCCTCTTCGGCGCGTTTCAAGGCATTAAAGACCTTTCCCACGAAACCTCCTCCAACAACAGATAAAATTCAGGGCCTCCGCAAAAAAACAAGAGAAACCCGGCACATGCACGTTCAGCGGAGAAACCACCATGCCCCTGCGCCCGCCAGCACCAGGGCGGCGAGCGCACCGCAGATAACCAGCAACCAGCGCAGGCGCAGACTGCTTCCCTCGTTCCTGATCGCCAGGGGAAGGGGCATTGTCTCGCCGGGCAGATGCAAATCAGCCACGCTGTCCCGAACCAGACCCGCGCTGATCAGCGGTGTATTCTCCGCAAAACCGGTGAGCAGCGCATGATCGCAGATGATGTTGATGAGCCGGGGCGTCCCCTGACTGACCGTGTAGATCAGGTCGATGGCCTCATCGGAAAAAATATTGAGGTGACGCGCGCCCGCGCACCGCAGACGAAACAGGATATACTGCCGGGTTTCATCCCGATCCAGCCGGTTCAGATGAAAGCGGATGCCGATGCGCTGCCGCAGTGGCAGCAGCCGGTCGTCATGCATGCGTTCGTTGAGCTCGGGCTGCCCGACCAGAAAGATCGACAGGACATCCTGACCGATCGATTCCATATTGGAAAGCAGCCGAATCTCTTCGAGCAAGTCCACCGGAAAAACGTGCGCCTCGTCAAAAATCAGCACCACCTGTTCGTTCTTCTCATGACAGGTCTTGAGAAATTCTTCAAAAGCGAGCAAAAACAGCGCCTTGTTGCCTTCCCACGGCAGGCCGAGCTGTCGGGCGATGAACGAAAAAAATTCATCGCGGGTCAGAATGGGGTTATTCAACAGACACAGATGCACAGCCTGCGGCAACGAGGCCACCAGAGCCTGTAACAGGGTCGTCTTTCCCACACCCACGTCGGCAGTCAGCACGAGAAAACATTTTTTGCTGATGATGCCGTATTTCAGGATCGCCAGTCCCTCCTGATGGGTTTCGCTCATGAAGACCACGGAAGGGTCGGCGGTCAGGGCAAAGGGCTTTTTGGCAAGACCGTAATATTTCGTATACATGGATCGACGTTGGAGCTATGAACGGCCGTTGTTCTTACAGGATAATCTTGCCGCTGCGGACCAGCCAGGCAACCGCGCCGGCCAACCCCATCGCGTAAACGAAAAGACCGGCGACGCTCGCATGTAAGAGTAACCGATCCTTACGGTTTTCTTCAGGTTTTTCAAGCAACGGGATGGCGCAAATCACCGGTACGCCAACAACATCTTCCACCTCGTCGGCATCCTTGAACGAGGTGTCGATGTAATCCATGGCGAGCAGGAAAACCACGCTCAAGCCGAGACTGAGCGCGACCGCCACCGCCAGAATCCGCATAAAATTCGGCTTGAACGGTTTTTCCGGCAAACGGGCCGGGTCAACAATCTTGAACTTGCTGCCCTTTTGGTTGCGCTCCAGATTCTCGGCCGACCGGGCTTGCAGGTTCTGGGCGACCAGGGAATCATAGTAGCGCCGCAATTCGCCGTGATCACGGGTCAGACTGCTCCACTCCGCCTCGCGGACCGGCGCTGCCTCGATCCAGGCCTGGTACTTGGCGATTTGGGGGGGAATGGTTGCCTGCTCCTGCCGCAACTGACGAATGTTGAGATCGATCTGCGTGAGTTGGGCCTGCACCTGTTGTCCGGCCAGGGTAGCGCTCAGGGTGGAAGCATCCTTGCTCCCGGAACCGCCGCCCACCGACTCGCCCCGGGCACGCATCTTCTGTTCCAACTGGGCAATCTGTTGCTGTATTCGACGAATCTCGGGATGTTTATCGGTATAGCGCGCCTGCAACCCTGCCAAATGGCTCCGCATTCGCAGCAACCGATCCGCATCGGTCTCCACCACCGGCGCGCCGGTCCCTGCGGCCTGTTGCCGGGCTGCCAGCAAACGCTGCTGAATGCCCAGCTGCTCCTGAAGCATAACCTTGGTCCGCTCCAGCTCCTGAATCGAATTCTGAATTCCCTGATTCTGCTGAATCAGGGTCTGCAACTGGGCGAGATTGCTTTCCCGTTGCTCAGGCATTTCGTTAAAAAACTTGAGCTTGAAGTCGCGCATCTCCTGCTCTTTCGCGTCCACCACTTTTTTGGCCGCAGCCAGCTCGGTTTCGGTATATCGGGAGGTTTCGGTCGCCCTCTCCTCCCGATATCTGAGGTTTTCCTCGATAAACAAAGAGGCCAGAGCGTTGGTCACCTTCATGACCGTACCCGGATCCTGCCCCTGAAACGAGACACTGAAAGTTCCGCCCCGCTTCGACGCCTGGATCCCGATCTGCCGACGCATCATCTCGATGACATCTTCGATCGGCAGTGTCTTGCGGGCCTCCGGGTAAAGGGAAAATTGCAGAATAACCTTTTCAAGACTGCTCCGGCTGGTTACTAATTCCTGCAGGGTCGCCAGCGATTCACGCAGTCTGTTTCGTCCCTGCTCGGGGTCCATCTTCGTGGGGTTGATCTGCTGCTCTTCGTAACTCAGCAATGCCGAAGCCTGGTAGACCTTGGGGTTCTGGAAGTAGAGGATCAACCCCAGAGTTATGCCGACGAGCAGGCTGACGGCAATCAGCCGCCATCGCTTTATGAGGAGATCGGCATATTTTTTAAGCAACTGCCGCTGTTTGATAGTCATAATGTCTTCAGATGATTTTTTCTCCGTCCAGCAATCTCCGCGCATCACTGATGAGCTGACCTGCGCCATCGGCGACATCCATGGTTGTCACGTCGCGTTGATGCAACTGCTGGCTCAAGTACAACATCGGGCCAAAACGATCGTTTTTCTCGGTGATTATATCGATCGCGGCCCGCAATCCAAAGAGGTTATACAGACCATTCTCGATCTGCGGACCGTCCATCCGCGCGTCATCCCGCTCATGGGCAACCACGAGTTCATGTTGCTTGAGTATCTGCGCGGACGGGATCCCGGTATCTACCTGCACGCCGGCGGAACATATACTTTGGCCAGTTACTGCCTTGATCCGTTTGCCGCGCCGGCCAGGGCCATGGCGGAAATACCCCGCGAGCATCTCGCCTTTTTCGACTCCCTGCCGCTGTTTTGGGAAGATCCCTATGCCATCTATGTGCACGCCGGCCTGCAACCCCACCGACATCTCAGCCAGCAGACTGCGCAGTGGTGCCTGTGGGCCAGGGAAGAGTTTCTGCGCAGCAACTACAACTTCGGCAAACCGGTTGTTTTCGGCCATACCGTTTTTGACGAACCCTACTGCACGGACACAAAAATCGGCATTGATACCGGGGCAGTATACGGCGGTCGTCTCACGGCGCTGCTTCTTCCCACCATGGAGGTGATCAGCGTGCCCGGCAGGCAATCTTCCCTCTAATCATACATGGTATATGCCCTCTGAAAAAAACACAAAGGCGTTGCCTATAAATCTGCAAAAAGGAAAGGGATCGATTCGGCAAGAGAATGCTTGCCGGCAAAGAGCATGAACAGGCGGTCTATTCCCAGTGCGATCCCGGCGGCCTCGCCCATGTGCGGCAAAGACGCCAGGAAGCGTTCCGGCATGAAGGCCGGGTGGCCTTGTGAGCGCATCATCTCAATTTCATTGACGAAACGTTGGCGCTGTTCATTGGGATCGGCCAGCTCCGAGAAGCCGTTGGCCAGTTCAATACCGGCGATATAGAGCTCGAATCGCTCGGAGACTTCCGGATTTTCGGGACTGCGTCGGGCCAGCGACCCGAGTTCCACGGGATAGTCATACAGAAAGGTGGGGCGGACCCGCCCCAGATGCGGTTCAACCTCTGTGACCAGTATCTCGTCGAAACGGTCCGCGCAAATCGCCTCGACAGCCGACATTCCGGCATAGCGCGCAAAGGCATCGGCCACACGCAGCCGCTCCCACGGCGGTTGCAACTGCACCAGGCAATCCTGCCACCGCAGTTGGGATGCGCGCACCAGGCCGGGCAGCGAGGACAGCTGTTCGGCAAGTGTTGCCAGCAAAGCCTCGCACTCCTCCATCAGAGCAATGTAGTCCCAGCCCTTGTGGTACCACTCAAGCATGGTGAATTCCGGCTGATGCAACCGGCCCTGCTCGTGCTTGCGAAAACAGTGACAGATCTGGAAGATCCGGGAACAGCCCCGGGCAAGCAGCTGTTTCATGCACAGCTCCGGGGATGGTTGGAGAAAGGCCCCGTCACTGGGCACAGGAACAAGATGTGCTTCGGGGATGAGAACCGGAAGGCGGATAGGCGTATCGACTTCGATATACGAACGTTCAAGAAAAAACGCGCGAATGGCCTGCAGCATGTCGGAACGCTGCCGCAGGCCCTGGGGATCAAGCATGCGTCGTGCCGAACCTACTCTTTCACGCGGGTGATGTAGGTACCGGTGCGGGTGTCGATCTGGATTTTGTCGCCCTGTTCGATAAAGGGGGGAACCTGAAGCTGAAAGCCGGTCTGCACGGTGACGGGCTTGGTGTCCGATCCTGAAGTGTCTCCCTTGGCCCACGGATCGGCAACCGTGACCTCCAGGTCGACAAAGGTCGGCAAGGTGATGTCGATGGGGCGACCGCTGAAAAACAGCACCTGCACCTCCATATTGTCGATCAGAAAATGGAGATTATCTCCCAACTGCTCCCTGGTGAGAGAAATCTGCTCATAGGAGGTGGTGTCCATGAAATGGAAGTCATCGCCCTGGGCGTACAGAAACTGCATGGTCCGTTCTTCCAGGTCGGGCTTTTCGAATTTATCGTTGGAGCGGTAGGTCTGCGAAAACTGTGTTCCGGTGATCATGTTCCGCATCTTGGTCCGGTACAGAGCCTGTCCCTTTCCCGGCTTGGAAAAGTCGAACTCGGTCACGATATACGGTTCACCGTCAATCTGAATTTTCAACCCCTTGCGCAAGTCTGATGCGGTGTACATAGGCGGCCCTTCTTTCTTTTTTAGCAATAGATTCCAGAAAAAAAGTATGTTAAGGTACATGCTTGATTTTTGCAACAGCTTCCTGCGGTCCGTCTCCCATCCGGACGCATTTCCCCGTGCGTCCTTCCTGTCCCGCAGCGCAGACGACAGCCGCCCCACGAACAAAGCAACTGCATCATGGTTCTCCGCGCCGGTGTTCTTTCCGATACCCATCTCATCCGTGCCGATGACCGGTTTATCCACCGGGTCCGACACTGTTTCAGCGACTGCCCGGTGATCATTCACGCCGGTGACCTGACCAGCGCGGCCGTCCTCGACGCCTTCCACGACAAGACACTCTACGCCGTGCACGGCAACATGTGCGACCAGAGCGTACGCCAACGCCATCCCCGACAGCGCGTCTTTCCCTTCGGCGCGTTCACCATCGGCCTGACGCACGGCGCCGGTCTGGGGGCAGACATCGAGGAGGCCCTATGGGGCCTGTTTCCCGAGGCGGACTGCATGATCTACGGCCACACCCACAAACCGGTCTGCCGCAGGATCGGCCACACCCTCGTCCTCAACCCCGGCAGCTTTCGGGAAACCGGCCCTTACGGCGCGCCGGGCAGCTACGCCATCCTCGAAGCCGGTCATCAACTCACAGCCACCCTGCACGAGGTTCCGCGCATCCCATGAAAACCCTCTGGACCCCCTGGCGCATGGAACACGTGCTGGGCAGGGCGCCCCAATACACAGGATGCCTGTTCGAACCTCCCGGCAACACCAGCCAGGATCCGGACCACCTGCTGCTTCTGCGCGACCGGCTGGCAGTGGTGCTGCTCAACCGCTTCCCATACGCCAACGGTCACCTCCTCCTTGCGCCCCGGCGTCATCTCGCCGACCTGACCGAACTCGCACCTGAAGAAAGCGCCCGTCTGATGGAACTGCTGGCTGCCAGCTGTTCCATTCTGCGTACACATCTCCACCCGGCCGGCATCAACATCGGCCTCAATCTCGGCAAGGTCGCGGGAGCCGGCATTGCCGACCACCTCCATTTCCACCTGGTGCCCCGCTGGGAGGACGACCACAACTTCATGACCGTTTGTGCGGAGATCCGGACCATTCCCCAGCACATCGACCACACCTTTGCCCTGCTCGCCCAGGATTTCCAAAACCTGCTTCCCGCCGACCCATGAACGACGCACCCAAAATCACCCCCATGGTTCAGCAGTATCTGGAGATCAAGAACCAGCACCCGGACGCGATCCTCTTTTACCGGATGGGCGACTTTTACGAAATGTTCTTCGACGATGCCCTGCTTGCCGCCAAAGTGCTGGGCATCACCCTGACCTCGCGCAGCCATAAAGACGAAACCAACAAGATCCCGATGTGCGGCGTCCCCTATCATTCGCTCGACAGCCATCTGGGCAAGATGGTCCGCGCGGGCCATCGCGTGGCCATCTGCGAACAGGTCGAAGACCCGAAGACCGCCAAGGGAATCGTCAAACGCGAGGTCATCCGAATCGTCACCCCGGGCGTGACCGTCGACGATCAGCTGCTCGACGAAAAGACGGACAGCTATGTCGCGTCCCTGGTGATCCACAAAAAATCCGCGGCCGAACGGCTGGCTGGACTCGCCCTAGTCGATATTTCCACCGGCCGCTTTCAGCTCTGCGAAATCGCCTTCCCTGCCGCGGATCCGGCAGCGCTCCTTGACGCCATGACCCTGCTGCGCCCGGCCGAACTGCTACTGGCCGAGTCTGCCGCAGACGAGCTCCAGGCCCTGACCGAGCAGATCACCATCCAGTTGGGCCGCCTCTGCCTGACACCGCGGCCCGACGCCCAGTTCGAGGCGGTAACCGCCCTGACTGCCCTGACCGATCATTTCCGCACCGCCAACCTGGCCGGGTTTGGCTGCGACACCCTGACCATTGCCATCCGGGCCGCCGGCGCGCTCCTCCAGTATCTGCAAGAAACGCAGAAAACCGAGCTGGCCCACATCAAACAGCTCAGCCCGCTGCACCGAAGCGGCTTTCTTTTGATCGACGACGCTTCGCGCCGCAACCTCGAACTCACCGAGACCCTGATCGGCGGTCAGCGGCAAGGCTCGCTGCTGGGCACCATCGACCAAACCGTCACTCCCATGGGAGCGCGGCTGTTGCGGCGCTGGCTCCTGTTCCCGCTGCAGGATCGCGAGGCCATCCTTGCCCGGATCGACAGCGTGGAGGAGTTGATCGACAAACAAGAACTCCGTCGTCAGCTCCGGGAATCACTCGATGCCATCCACGATCTCGAACGGCTCTGCAGCCGCCTGGTACTGGGCCAGGGCAATGCCCGCGACATGCACGCCATCGGCCAATCGCTGGAACGTCTGCCCGAGCTGCGCAGCCTGATCAAGGACTGTACCGCACCGCTTGTGCAGGGTATCTGCACCGATCTCGACCCCCTTAGCGACCTGCGCGACCTGATCGGCCGTTCCATTCGGGACGACGCGCCGATCAGCCTGCGCGAAGGCAATCTGATCAAGGAGGGCTTTGATGAACAGCTCGACCGGCTGATCGTCCTGCTGCGCGACGGCAAACAGCTGATCCTGAACATGGAGCAAAGCGAACGGGAACGCTCCGGCCTCAGCAAGCTCAAGGTGGGCTACAACAAGGTCTTTGGTTACTTTTTCGAGGTTTCGCGCAGCCAGGCTGACGCCATACCCGACTATTTCATCCGCAAGCAAACCCTGGTCAACGCCGAACGGTTCATCACGCCGGAACTCAAGGAGCTGGAACACGATATCCTCACCGCCCAGGAGCAGCGGCTGGAACTGGAGTACGAACTCTTTGCCCAGATCAGAAACCGGCTGGCAGCCGAGGATCAGCGGCTGCTCAAGACCGCCGACCTGCTGGCCCAACTCGATGTGCTTGCCTGCTTCGCTGAACTGGCCTGTCGCCACCGGTACACCCGCCCCCAATTCAACAGCGAACGCACAATCACCATCAACGGCGGCCGGCATCCGGTGATCGAACAGGCCCTTGCCCCCGGTCGCTTCGTGCCCAACGATGTCCACCTCGATCAGGACACCCATGAGCTGCTGATTATCACCGGGCCCAACATGGCCGGTAAATCAACTGTGCTCCGCCAGACCGCCCTGATCATCCTCATGGCCCATATCGGTTCCTTCGTGCCCGCCGACAGCGCGGATCTCTGCCTGGTCGACCGAATTTTCACCCGGGTCGGCGCCATGGATGACCTGCGGCGGGGGCAGTCGACCTTCATGGTGGAGATGAACGAGACCGCCAATATCCTCAACAACGCCACCAGGGACAGCCTGGTCATTCTCGACGAGATAGGCCGGGGCACCTCGACCTATGACGGCCTGGCCATTGCCTGGGCCGTGGCCGAAGAGCTGACCCGCAAAGACGACCTGGGCATCAAAACCCTGTTTGCCACCCACTATCACGAGCTGCTGGAGCTGGCCGCAACCAACCCGAAAATCCAGAACTATTCCATTGCCGTCAAGGAATGGAACAACAGCATCATCTTCCTCCACAAACTGGTACGCGGCGGCACCAGCCGCAGTTACGGCATCCAGGTGGCTGCCCTGGCCGGCGTTCCCGACCATGTCATTAACCGGGCAACCGCCATCCTCAGGGAGATCGAACAGGGGAACAGGGGGAAACGCGGCAGCCTGGCAACATCAGCAAAAAACACGGACAGTCCGGAACCCAGACAGCTTTCCCTGTTCGCGCCCCCGGTACCGCCCCTGGTCGCCCTGCTGGAATCAGTCGACCCGGATGAACTCACCCCCAAACAGGCTCTGGACCTGCTCTACCAGGCCATCGCCCTGATCAAAAACACGGACCAGCCGCCTCACCGTGGGCCCGCTCGCCGATGACCGGCACAAGTAAAATTTTTTGAATCCAAAAAAACGCTATCATAGCTAGGAGTTTCGAGGCAAACGCAGGCGAAACACTCCTAAAGTACAATTTATTTTACCTTGACCGACAAATACGGTATAGTGGCCCACACTGCTGCCGGCGTCCGGACATCGGGAGTATTCCAGAGTTTCGCAACCGCGGCAGCCACGCTTCCTCTTCCACACCCTTGCCATGGACGTCTCGTCAGCACTCTTCTCCGCCAGCCGGTTCCTTTCCGCCCTCAGGGAAAGGTGGCGAGGATCTGTTGCCTTTTGTCTGATCCTGTTGGTGTGCGTCTCCGCCGCGTGGGGGGCCCCCCCTGCATCGGCTCCCAGAAAACCGGTCACAGCGGTTATCAAAAAAGCACCGACAGCACACGGCATTCAGATCAACCCGCAGATCGCCGTGAACAGCTCACAGGAATACCGGGAGGCCAAAAATTTCCTGTTTCGACTCGACCTGGACCCGGTCCGCAAAAAAGACCGGCGCAACTGGCAGCAATCCGCCGACACCTTCAAAAAAATCCACCAAAACTATCAGCAAGACGATCTTATCGGGCCCTCCAGCCTGTACATGGTAACCCGGGTCTACCGCCTGATGTACAGCCAGTTCCTGCAGGAAGAGGATCTGGAAAGCGCGATCCGGTACAGTCGGATGCTGGCAAGCCGCTACCCCGGCAACAACCTGGTCGATGATGCTCTCTACGCAGTCGCCGGACTGATTCCGCAGAAAAATAACCCGGCCAATCAACAGCGGGCAGCCGCCCTGTATCGGCAGATCATCCAGCACTATCCCGACAGCGATCACTTCGAACTGGCCCAGGCCCAACTCGCTCAACTCAACCAGGAAAGCAAGGAGCCCGGCCCGGCCGTTTCCGGGGAAGCCACCAAGACAACCGCAGCAGCATCGCCCTCTGCCTCCGGGATTTCCGGCAAGCCGCAACCGAGGCTTCTCCCGACAACGTCGCCATCATCGCCCACCCGGGACGCAGCCTCCCGGCAGGGCCCGGCGCTGCTCACTCCGCCCAAACTCTGGTCATCGGCAGGGTATACCCGAATAGTGGTGCAAGCCGGCGCGCCTGTTGACTATACCGCCGACCTCAAGCCCAAGGCGGGAAGCGCACCTGTCCTGACCCTCAACTTTCAGAATGCGTCCATCGGTGCAGGATATCGAACCGTAACCCCGATCAGGGAAGGCCTCTTGCAGGAAAGGCGCACTTCGCAAGCCGGCAACAACGTCGTGCGCATGGAGTTCACACTCACAGGTGCGGCGAACTACACCGTGTTCCATCTGAACGATCCCTTTCGGGTGATTGTCGACCTGCACGGCCTCGAAACCAGTGAGGGAGCCTTGGCCAAGACCGCGCGTCCAGACGGAAGCGCCATTTCCACCCCAGGGGCGGCCATTGCCCTGCCGCCGTCCTCTTTATCTGCGAAAACGGAGATCGTCCGGAATGCGGGCGTGGCCTCCCCGCAACCCCGAAGCGGCGACAGCGCCAAAAAAACGACGCAACGGCGACAGGACAGCAAAAACGCCTTGTCGCTGGCGCAACAACTGGGGCTGGGCGTGCGGAAAATCGTGCTGGATCCCGGCCACGGCGGCAAGGATCCAGGGGCCATAGCCCATGGACTCAAGGAAAAAAACGTCGTTCTCGACATTGCCAAAAAACTGGCGACCGTCCTCGAACAGGATTATAAATTTGAAGTCCTGCTGACCCGGTCCAGCGATGTCTTTCTGCCGCTGGAAGCGCGAACCGCCATTGCCAATGCCAGCAAGGGCGATCTGTTTATCTCCATTCACACCAATGCCCATCGCGACCCGTCCAGCCGCGGCATCGAAACCTATTTCCTCAACCTGGCGACCGACGAGGAGGCCATGCGCGTCGCGGCCATGGAAAACGCGACCTCAACGCACCATATCAACGAGATGGAGGAGATTCTGACCAGCCTGATGAAAAACGCCAGGCTGGACGAATCGTCGCAGTTGGCCCGATTCGTCCAAAACCATCTCTGCAAGGGCCCCATCAAGGGCAAACATCGCAACCTCGGTGTGAAACAGGCGCCCTTTTATGTGCTGATCGGCGCGGAAATGCCAGCCATCCTCACCGAGTTGCTGTTCATCACCAACCCTGACGAGGCCAGGAAGCTCGGCGACCCCCTGTATCAAAACCTGCTTGCCGGACAGATCGCCAAGGGCATCGTCGCCTATATCGAGCATCAGCGTACGGCTGCCCTGCATTTTTAGGCTGTGCCGATCATCCCGTTCAGGTTCACCACTTTTTCCGATACTCCCCTGTTGCATACAACAAAAAAGCGGCCCGCAGGCCGCTTTCAAAAACCGAACCGCCTGGAGCTGGCAAGCTCCAGGCGGTTCGGTCTATTTGCTTCTTTGTCTATGGAGAATAAAACGATCAGCCGTGTATCTTGCTCAGCTCCGCAGTGTGCAGCCGGGCAACCGCCCGCCGCAAAGCCGCTTCCGCTCTGGTGCGGTTGATCTTCTCCGAGGTCTGTTGCCCTTGCTGCAACCGTCTCTCGGCCCGTTCCTTGGCGCGAATCGCCCGATCGACATCAATATCGGAGCCAAACTCAGCGCTCTCTACCAAGAAGGTGGCCTTGTTCTTGGAAACTTCCACAAAGCCGCCGGAAACCATCAAATGTCTGATGGAACGGTCACGCTTGAACGCCAGCGTCCCGATCTTGATCGTGCTCAAGAAGGGGGCGTGGTTGGCAAGTATACCAAACTCACCGCTCACGCCTGGCGCCGTGACGACATCAACCGCCTCGCTCACCACCGCTCCGCTCGGAGTTACCACTTCCAACTGAATTTGCGCCATTACCGTACCTCTTCAGAGTCAAAAATCAGGCCTTGGCGGCGCGCTGCGCGGCCTTCTCAATCGCCTCTTCAATGCTGCCGACCATGTAGAACGCCGTCTCCGGCAGGTCGTCATGCTTGCCTTCCAGAATCTCCTTAAAACCGCGAACCGTGTCCTCTACCTTGACGAACTTGCCGGGGAAACCGGTGAAGACCTCGGCAACATGGAACGGTTGCGACAGGAAGCGCTGCACCTTCCGGGCCCGGGCAACGGTTAGCTGGTCTTCCTCGGAAAGCTCGTCCATACCCAGAATGGCGATAATATCCTGCAACTCCTTGTACTTCTGCAGGGCCACCTGAACACCGCGGGCAACGCTGTAATGCTCCTCCCCAACAACGTTGGGATCCAGAATGCGCGAGGTCGAGTCCAGCGGGTCAACGGCCGGATAAATACCGAGCTCTGCGATCTGGCGCGACAAAACAACCGTTCCGTCCAGGTGGGCAAAGGTCGTAGCCGGGGCGGGGTCGGTCAGGTCGTCTGCAGGTACGTACACGCACTGCACGGCGGTGATCGAGCCCTTGTTGGTCGAGGTGATACGTTCCTGCAACGCGCCAAGGTCGGTGGCCAGAGTAGGCTGATAGCCAACGGCCGACGGCATCCGGCCGAGCAGGGCGGACACCTCGGAACCTGCCTGGGTAAAACGGAAGATGTTGTCGACGAAGAACAAAACGTCCTGACCTTCCTCATCGCGGAAATACTCGGCCGCGGTCAGCCCGGTCAGGGCAACCCGGGCACGAGCGCCCGGAGGCTCGGTCATCTGCCCGTACACCAGTGCGGCCTTGGCAAGAACGCCCGACTCCTTCATTTCATTGTACAGGTCGTTTCCTTCACGGGTCCGCTCGCCAACGCCGCAGAACACCGAGATACCACCGTGGTGCATGGCGATGTTGTTGATCATCTCCATCATGATAACGGTCTTGCCGCAGCCGGCCCCGCCAAACAGGCCCATCTTGCCGCCGCGGGGAAACGGAACAAGCAGATCAATGACCTTGATGCCCGTTTCCAGGACGTTGACGTCCGTATCCTGATCGGTGAAGGCGGGGGCGGGGCGGTGGATGGTCATCCGCTTGTCGCTATTGATCTCGCCCATGCCGTCCACAGGACGCCCAACCACGTTCATGATGCGGCCAAGCGAGGCCGGGCCGACCGGGATGGAGATCGGTTCACCCGTATCCTTGGCATCCATGCCGCGTACCAGACCATCGGTCTGATCCATCGCGATGGTGCGGACAACGTTGTCGCCCAGATGCTGGGCCACTTCACAAACCAAGTTATCCGGCGTATCGTCGATCGCGGGATTGGTGATCAGCAATGCGTTCATGATCTCAGGCAAGTCGCCCGGCTCAAACTCAACGTCCACAACCGGTCCAATGACCTGTATAATTTTCCCTACGCGTGACTCTCCCATCTTTTCATGGCCTCCTCTGAACCGTGTATGTGTGATATCCGCAGATAGTTGATTATCCTCTCAGCGCCTCGGCACCGCCAACGATGTCGATCAGCTCGTTGGTCACGGCAGCCTGTCGGGCTTTATTGAACAGCCGTGTCAAATCTTCGACCATGTCCTTGCATGCCTTGGTCGCGTTGTCCATGGCCGTCATGCGCGCCGCATGCTCGCTTGCGCCGACTTCCAGCATGCCGTGATAGAGCTGGACATTGAGATACAGGGGCAGAAGCACCCCCAGAATCTCGTTGGGATCGGGCTCGTAGATATACGCGCCGCCCGCTCCGGCCACCTCATCCGCCTCTTCGGATTCCGACGCGGCCACCGGCTGGATCGGCAAAAGCTGCTCGATCTCGGGGCGCTGCACCGCAACGGAGTAAAACTTGCCATAAACCAGATCCACCTGATCGGCGTCCCCTGCAAGAAAGGCCTCGGTCACGGTTTGGGCGATTTCGCGGGCATTGAACATCTGGAACGAGCCCATGATATCGTTAAAACGCATCCGAATTTTATCGGAGCGTCTCAGACCCTGATAGGCCTTCCGACCGACGGTCACATAACTGACGCTCTTTCCGGCTGCCTCGTATTTTCTGCGCAGCTGCTCCGCCTCCTTCACGATGTTGGCGTTGAAGCTACCGGCCAGACCCCGGTCGGAGGTGATGACGATAATCTCAACCTTTCGAACCTCGCGCACCTCCATCAGCGGTTGGTCTGCGCTCGCCACGCCTGCGCCTGCGGAAAGGTCGCGCATGGCGAGTGCAAACCTGGAGGCATAGGGGCGAAATCGCTCCATCTTCTCCTGGGCACCGCGCAACTTGGCCGAGGCCACCATGTTCATGGCCTTGGTGATCTGGGCGGTCTTCTTGATACCGTTGATCTTATCTTTGACATCCTTTAATCCAGGCATAGGAATCTACCACCATATGCTCAATTCAGGCCCTTGGTGGCCTTGAAGGTCTCACCAAACGCGGCCAGCGTCTTCTTCATCTTGGCTTCGAGTTCGGGAGAAATAGCCTCTTGCTCCCGCAGTTCGGCGAAGATGGAAGGTTCATTGGTCTCAATATAGGTGTACAGTTCCTGCTCGTATTCGGCCAAGGTGTCGACCGGGAAGGTATCCAGGAAACCCCTGGTACCGGCAAAGATAATGGCAACCTGTTTTTCCATGGGCAGCGGCTGATACTGGGGCTGCTTGAGGATCTCGACCAGGCGCTCGCCTCGGGTCAACTGGGCCTGGGTGGCCGCGTCGAGGTCGGAGCCAAAGCTGGCGAAGGCCGCCAGTTCCCGGTACTGGGCCAGATCGAGGCGGAGTGTGCCCGCAACCTGTTTCATAGCCTTGACCTGAGCCGCGCCGCCGACGCGGGAAACCGACAGACCGACGTTGATCGCCGGACGAACACCGGCAAAGAACAGACCGGGCTCCAGATACACCTGACCGTCGGTGATCGAAATAACGTTGGTCGGAATAAAGGCGGAAACGTCGCCGGCCTGCGTTTCGATAATCGGCAGCGCAGTCAGAGAACCGGCGCCCAGCTCGTCGCTGACCTTGGCGGCCCGCTCCAGCAACCGGGAGTGGTTGAAAAAGATGTCGCCGGGATAGGCCTCGCGTCCCGGAGGACGGCGCAGCAACAGGGACAGCTCGCGGTAGGAAACAGCCTGTTTGGACAGGTCGTCGTAGATGATCAGCGCGTGCTGGCCGTTGTCACGGAAGTATTCGCCCATGGCGCAACCGGCAAAGGCCGAGATGTACTGCATGGGCGCGGGATCGGAGGCGCAGGCCGCTACCACGGTGGTGTAGTCCATGGCGCCGTGCTTACGCAGGGCCTCGACCACCAGGGCCACGGTGGATTTCTTCTGGCCGATCGCCACGTAGATGCAGTGCACGTCGGTATTTTTCTGAGCAATGATCGCGTCGACACACAGAGCGGTCTTGCCGATCTGACGGTCGCCGATGATCAACTCGCGCTGACCGCGACCGACCGGGGTCATGGCGTCGACTGCCTTGGCACCGGTGTAGCAGGGCTCATGCACACTTTTCCGGGCGATAACACCGGGGGCGAGCACCTCGACCTTGCGGAACTCGTCGGCATTGATCGGCCCCTTGCCGTCGATGGGCTGGCCGATGCCGTCGACCACCCGACCTTCCATGGCCGGACCAACCGGCACCTCGGCGATCCTGCCGGTCCGTTTGACCACATCACCTTCCTTGATGTTACGCACGTCGCCCAAGATGGCGCAACCGACGTTGTCTTCCTCAAGGTTCAGGGCCAGACCTAAAATGTTCCCGGGGAACTCAAGCAACTCCATGGCCTGGCAATTTTCCACACCATAGACGCGGGCAATACCATCGCCGACCGACAGAACGGTTCCGGTTTCCTTCAGGTCGATATCTTTCTTGAAGCCAGCAATCTGATCCTTGATAATCTGGCTGATTTCTTCGGCTTTGATCTGCATTGCTTATTCTCTCCCCTTGATAGATTCCTTTAAACCATTCAACTGTGTTCGTATGCTGCCATCGAGAACCAGGTCGCCGACCTTGGCGATAATGCCTCCGATAATGGACGGATCGACCCTGGTTTCGAGAATTACCTGTGTTCCGGTCAGCTTTTCCAGTGTCGCCCGCACCTTGTCCAAAAGTGCCGCATCCAGTTCCACAGCGGACACCACCGACCCATGATTGATGTTCCGGTCCCGATCGACCATGATCTGCATTTCCCGGGCGATGTCGGGCAGAATGAGGGCGCGTTTTTTATCGACCAGCAACTGGAGGAAGCCGGTCATGATGGCGTCGGCCTGAACGGACCCCGCGAGCTGACCCATGATTTTTTTCCGGACATCCAGAGGATAGAGCGGGTTGGTCACCGCATCGGCAAGCCCTGTGGACTCGTCCTCATACAGTACCGCAATACCGCCCAGACTGCTTCCGTACTCCTCTGTCTTGCCCTGCTCCTTACCCAGGGAAAAGAGCGCCTTTGCATATCGACGAGCTAATATTGTATTTTTCACTGGACCGCACCTACCCGTTCAAGATACTGTTCCGTAATCGCGACCTGGTCCGCCGGGGTCAGATTCTGCACGATCAACTCTTCCGCCATGGCGGCCGCCTGCTCGGCAACCTCTTCCCTCAGCATCCGCTTGGCCTCTTCCACTTCGGCCTGGACAGCAGCCTCGGCCTGCCGACGAATATCCTCCGCCGCCTTGACCGCATCCGCCAGGATACGTTCCTTCTCGACCCGTGCCTGTGCCACAGCCCGCTCGACAAGAATATCGGCCTCTTTCTCCAGACCGGCCAGGCGGCCTTCAAACTCCCGGTATGCCTGCTCGGCCTCGTCACGACGCCGGGTCAGGGTCTCCAGTTCCTCCCGGATGCGCTGCTGACGCCCGGAAAGTCCGGACAAGACGGGTTTGGCCCCAAACTTGACCAAAAGAAACAGAAGGGCAAGGAAGTTGAGGGTTCGCCAGAGCAAATCCCACAGCTTTTCCGATGATAACGAATTTGCGGCATGATGCTCCCCAGCGTCGTGCTGCGCGGCGGCCTCAACGCCGGTCGCCCCGTGCTCAGCCGTGACCGCCGTCGCCGCCTGCACCTCGACCGCCTGCCCTGCAGGAGGCGTCGCTTCCGCGGCGCCGGCAAGGGCCGGCGGCATCACACCAATCAGAATCGCCAACAGTATCGGCCGCAGCCGTGTCGTGCTCCACCTTTTCATGCGTCCAAGCTCCTTCCCAGTATCTTTCCCGCCATGGCCCGGGCAAATACTCCGGATTCCTCCTGCAACGCCGCCCGTGCCGCCTCGATCTCGGATTTCAGCTCGGCCAGCCGCGCATCCTTGGCCGCATCGGCCTCCTGACGGCTCTTGGCAAGCTGAGCGGCTCCCGCGCTCTGGGCTTCGGCCCGGGCCGCGTCCATCGCCTTTTTCGCCCGACTGCCGGCATCGCGCATCCGCTGGTCCAGCTCGGCCTGCCGGGCACGAACATCGTCTTCAAAACGGGCCGCATCACCGTCGAGGCTCTCCATCTTCTGTGTGCGCTGCTCCAGAATACCCAGCACCGGTTTATACAGAAGGATATTCAAAGCGTACATCAGAACCAAGATGTTGATAATGTGTATCAACAACGTTACATCAAGCGCAATCATATATGCCCCCTCATTCCTGAAAGCCGTGCCAATTCGCTGTCGCCTCGCTGGAAACGATTCTCTACCGCTCGGATACCTACTGAATAATGCTCTTGCTGTCAAACTTTTTTAAGTTGAATTTATAGGAACCCTCAATTCCGCTTCTGATACGATGATCAATTTCAGGCAAAATGATCACGCCCGCCTGTGCCGATGCCCGCAGCCGTACACAATGCCGCACGATAGCCCATCGCCACAATATCGCCAATCAATTTTCCTCGCCACTGCCGCCACTGCCGGAACATTTTTCTTTTTCACGCAACCAATGCACCAGCCGATCCAGTCCCTCCTCCAGACCGACAAGGGGCCGATACCCGAGGACCGTCTCCGCAGCCCGATGGCTGAACCAGTGCGACCGCGCCAGCTGGTGGGCGAGAAAACGGGTCATCGGCGGCTCGTGCTCACGGCGCAGCGCACCACAGATCGCCTCCAGCACGGCGCCCAAGCCGTAGGCCACGGAAAAGGCGACCCGACCCCGAACCGGCGGGATGTCCATTCGGGCAAAAAGCCCGTTGATCCAGGGCCAGAGCGCGACCGGTTTTTCCTGGCCGATGAAGAAGGCCCGTCCTGCTCCCGCACCCGCGGCCACCAGATGATCGGCTGCCAAAAGATGGGCATGGACCGCGTTATCGATATAGGTGATATCCACCCGATTCGTGCCATCGCCCACCATCTTCAGGGCCCCGGCCCGCCCCCGGGCCAGCAGTCGGGGAATGAGCTGCCGGTCTCCCGGCCCCCAGACCAGGTGCGGCCGCAGGGCGATGGTGCGCAGGGTCTCGCTGTTGGCGGCCAGCACCTCGCGCTCCGCCTCGATCTTGGAGGCAGCGTACCAGCAGAGCGGTCGGGACGCATAGGGCGTTTGCTCGTCGACGCCTTCAAGATCGCACTGGTCAAAGACCACCGACGGGGTGGAGGTGTAGATCAGCCGGGTCACCCCAGCCGCGCGGCAGGCCGCTAGGACATTGACCGAGCCCTGGTAATTGATGGAAAAGTACTCGTCCCGGCTGCCCCAGATCCCGGCCTTGGCCGCCACATGAAAGACGGTGTCGCAACCGGTACAGGCCCGCACAAGCCTGTCCCCATCCCGGATATCCACCCGCAGACAGCGGGCCCCCCAGCCTTCCAGTTCCGGATAGGAAGAGCGACCGACCACGGTGACCGCGCAGCCCCGGTCCAGCAGCGCCCGCACCAGCGGCCGCCCGATGAAGCCGCCTCCGCCGGTTACCAGCACCTTGTTCATAGCCACCTCATTTGCAGCGGCGCGGCAGCCGCCGTCGTTTTTCGGCAAGGACTCGTCCTTGTCGTTCAATCCGCGAATATACCCATTGCGCGGGCCGCCCACTGCGCCAGTTGCTCGCGGAAGATCTTGGCGTTGTGGCGGATGTCCACGGGAAAGGCCGGATGGATCAGAAAATGATCGATCGACGCGGTCAGGGGGTTGGCTCGACCCAGGTCGCGCAGTTCGGCAACCAGCTGCTCGCTCTTGTCCACCTTGTCCACCGGCTCCACCACAATCACCGGGGTCTGCTCCTGCCAAGGACCGACCCCCACCAGGGCCGAGCGCCGGACCCGGGGATGTTCGTTAAAAATCGCCTCGCAGCAGACCGAATACAGCATGCCCGACGCCGTGGCCACCCGGTGCATGGCGCGGCCGCAGAACCAGAGCCGGCCTTCCCCATCCAGGTAGCCCATGTCTCCCATGCGGTGCCAGAACCCGTCACCGTCGGCAATCTTCGCCAGCCGCGTTTCGCGTTCATTACCCGCATAGACCCGAGTCACCACCGGCCCACGAACCACGATCTCACCGATCACACCCGCATCCACCGACCGCGCCTCGCTCCAGTCGGCCAGCGGCCCCTCCACCGGCTCGATGATCCGCAGCTCGATTCCTGGCAGGGCTCGCCCAACGCAGACCCCGCGCCCGATCCGGGTCAGCGGCCAGGTTTGCTCGACGATCTCCCGTCCCTCGATCGAGGCCACCGGCAGACTCTCGGTGGCCCCGTAGGGCGTGAATATCTGGGCATCCGCCGGCAGAATGCGCTGCATCCGTTCCACCAGCTCACCGGGAACCGGCGCGCCGGCCATGAGCACCTTGCGCACCGGCAAGCGGATTCCGCGCTCCAGACAGTAGCGGCTGACCACGTTCCAGATCGCCGGAGAGCCGAAGGAATAGGTAACCCCGTGCTCCTGCAGGGTGGCGACGAAGCGGACGGGATCGACCTGGGCGGGGCGGGTCGGGTCCATGTCCGGAATCACCGAACGGGCCCCCAGCGCGGCGGCGAACAGGCCGAAGAGTGGGAAGCCCGGCTGATCGATGTCGCCCTCGCCGATACCGTAATAATCGCGGATCATGCGCAGCTGGGTGTGGAAGATGCCGTGGGTGTAGACCACTCCCTTGGGCGGACCGGTAGCGCCGGTGGTGAAGATGATCGCCGCCGGATCGTCGATTCCGGCGCGGTATTCCGGCGCAGCCGCGGCAAGCGGTTGCAGGCCCCGGCCGAGCCCGAACAGACCGGGACCGACAAGGATCCGTTGACGCAGCGTGGCAAAGGGTCGCCGGAAAATCCGACTGAACAGCAGGGCAGGCGCGATACCGACCAGCACGTCCGGCCGGACCGAGGCGATGCTGCGCAGCAGGTTGCGGTAGCCCATGCCCGGATCGATCAGCACGATCACCGCGCCCAGCCGGAACAGGGCGAAGGTCAGGCAGACGAACTCCATGGAGGGCCGCACCATCAACATCACCCGGTCCCCGGCCCTGAGGCCGCGGGCCCGCAGGGCTGCGGCAAAGCCGCTGCTGTTGCGCTCCAGCTCGGCAAAGGACCAGCGCCCCCACTTGCGGCCCTGCAGGGCGACAAGGGCGTTGGTTTCGCCCAGCCGCTCCGCAGACAGGCGCAGTACCGAGGCGATGTTGCAGTCTTCCGGCATCCGGTCGGTCACGCTCGTTCTTCTCCCAGGGTGCGCTCAAGGAAACCGCTGATCAGCGGCTCGGCCTCCTCCAGCGCGTCTTCCAGCACATAGTGCCCGGCATCGGCAAACCAATGGGCCTCGGCCCGGGGGAAACGGCGTTGCCACTCCTGATAAAATGCCTCGTTGAAACAGAAATCGCGGCCGCCCCAGCACAGCAGCAGCGGATGCTCCGCCAGCCGGGCCAGCCCCTCCTCCACCGCGACCAGGGTCGGCCAGGACGGGTGATCCGGGGTCATGGGAATATCCTGGACAAAGCGGAGCAGGGCAATCCGGTTCTGCCAGGAGTTGTAGGGCGCAAGAAAGCCCCGCGCCACCTCGGGCCGCATCCGGCGGGCCACGGCCATGAACACGGAGGCTCCGGCAAAGCCGTTGAGACCGCGCACCACCAGCGGCCCCAAAATCGGCAGGCGACACAGGCCGATGCGCCGGGGCATGCGGCTGGAACGAAAGGCCGCGGTATTGAGCGCCACCACGCCCGCCACCCGCTCAGGATGCCGCACCGCCCAGCCCAGCCCGATGGCCCCGCCCCAGTCGTGCACCACCAAGACGCAGCGCGACAGGCCCAGGTGGTCAAGCAGCGCCTCCAGGTTGTCGATGTGGACGGCAAGGCTATAGGTCGCATCTTGCGGTTTGTCCGAATTGCCGCAACCTAGGTGATCGGGCACGATACAGCGGTACGTCCCGCGCAGCCGCGCCACCAGGTTGCGATACAGGTAGGACCAGGACGGATTGCCGTGCACCAGCACCACTGCCGGGCCCTCGCCCTCGTCGAGATAGGCGAGGCGGTGGCCGCCTGTGGTGAAAAAATGCGGCTGATAGGGATACTGCGCACAAAACGAAGCGGCATTGTCGGTCTTCACCAGTCCACACCCAACATCAAAGAGTTGATCCCGGAACCGATTCCCAGAAGGGCGGCCCGCCCGCCCGGTGTCAAAACGCCCTGTTCGATGCCCAGCGCCATGGTGATCGGGGCAGAAACCGAGCCCACGTTGCCCAGCACCGGCAGGGTTTCAAAATTCCTGTCCACATCCAGCTCCAGGGTGGCGAACAGTCGCCGGGCATGGGCGCGCCCCACCTGGTGGCAGAAAAAATGGTCGATGTCGGCCGCGCTCCAGCCAAGGGTGGCGCGAAAATCCTGCCAGCAGGCCGCTGCCGTGGCAATGCCCTCCACCAGCAGCTGTTCGGAGTCGGTGGACATCAGGGTGCCCTGTTCCGCGTTCTGCCCGCCCTGGCAGAGGTCGTTGTGGGCGGTATGGGCGCGGCAGGCTCCGCCGCGGAGGAAATGGCCGGTATCACGCCAGTCACGCCGGGTCATCACCAGGGCGACTGCGCCGGAACCGATGGTGAGCGAGGCAAAGAGCGGCTTGATCGTCTTCCGGTTCAGTTCCGGGACAGAGAGCAGGTGCACGAGGGTGGACTCCACCAGATCCTCGGCGGTCTCACCTGCCACCAGCAGACCGGCGCGAATCTGCCCCAGTTCCAGCATGTTGGCCAGCAGCACCATGCCGTTTAAAAAACCGAGACAGGCGTTAGAAAGGTCCAGGGCCATGCAGGAGGCGGGCAGGCCGAGATTGCGGTGGACAAAGGCCGCGGTCGCCGGTTCCATCATGTCGCGGCTCACCGAGGTGAACAGCAGGCAGCCCAGGTCGGCGGGGTCGATGCCGGAGCGGTCAATGGCATGCCGGCCAGCCAGGGTTGCGGCATCGCTCGGCCGGGTGCCCGGCTCCCACAGGCGTCGGGCCCGGATTCCGGTCATCAGCTCCAGACGACCAGGGGGCAGCTTCAGCCGCTCATAAAGTGGTTGCAGCCGCTCTTCCAGCTCCGCCGAACTCCGCTCGATGGGCGGCAAGGCATAGCCGAAGGCATCCAGACACACCCGCTCGTAGCGCAGCGTCATCCGGCAGGCAGGTACGTCACCTTGTTGCGCGCTGGTTTGCCCGGCCCTCATTTCTTCTCCTCCGCCGGGAATCTATTGGCCCAGGCAATCAACAGGGCGATCAGGGTCGCGTCATCAAGTATCCCGAGCACCGGGATCCATTCGGGAATCAGATCATAGGGCGAAACCACGTACAGCAGGCCCAGGGCGAGCACGACCTTGACATACCACGGCGTCGCCGGGGAGAGAAACACGTGCTTGCTGTGCTGGATCATCTCCCAAAGGCGGGCCAGCAGGGGCCATCGGTCCATGTTGTCCTCCTTTTCGCGGGCGGACGGCCGCTAGCGCATCGCCCGAGCAATGATCTCGGCGTCGAAGTAGTTCATCCCCATGCCCGCGTCCACCACCAGGCACTGGCCGTTCATCCCCGAGGAACGGGGCGACAGAAGAAAGGCGGCCGCATCGGCGGCCTCCTCGGTGCGGACCGCCCGCTTGCGCAGGGTGGCCATTTCGGCAAACAGGTAACTTTCGACATAACCGGGGATACCCGCCGAAGCCGAGGTTTTGAGCAGGCCGGGACAGACCGCGTTGCAGCGGATCTCGGAGAAGGTGGAAAAGCTCTTGGCCAGAAAACAGAGCGAGGACTCCAGCGCCGCCTTGACCGGGGCCATGTAGCCGTAATTCTCGGCCGCCATCCGGGTGGTGGAGATGGAAATGGTGACCAGCGATGCCTGGCGGTCGAGCAGGTCGCGGAAATGATTGGCAATGGAGATGAAGGAAAAGCACGAGATATCCATGGCCTGGAGGAAATCGCGCTTCGGGGTCTCGTGGAAGGGGCGCATGCCTTCGCTGTAGTTGGCAAAGGCGATGGAATGGACAATGCCGTGCACCGGTCCTTCGCACTGCGCGGCAATGGCGTCGCGCACCCCAATGATGTTGGCCTCCTCCTCGACATCGCAGATAAAAACCGGACTCTCAGGAAAAAGCCTGGTTGCGGTCCCGACCCGTTCCTCGCTGCGCACCACATGGATGACCCGGGCCCCGGCCTCGACCAGCACCCGACCGATGGCGCAGGCCACTGATTTTTTGTTGGCCAGGCCGAACACAACGATGTTTTTACCCGCAAGCTGTAAAAAATCCACTCTCCCTCCCCGCTACCCTTCCCTAAGGGCACAGGCGAACTCCACCTGCACCGCAACCTTGCCGCCGACCCGAACCGTGCCCTTCAGCAACCAGGCCGGACCCAGCCGTTCCTGGAGCGTGGCGGAAACGGTCAGCAGATCGCCGGGCCGAACCTCGCGCTTGAACCGGGCGCCCAGAATCCGGGTCAGCACCGGCAATCCCTTGCCGTCCGTTGCGTCGGCCCGGTGGCCGAGCAGCAGGGCCCCGGCCTGAAACACCGCCTCGCAGAGCAGCACCCCCGGCATCAGGGGATAGTCGGGATAATGCCCGGCAAACAGGGGCAAGTCCTCGGCAATCCGCGTCTCTGCTGTGATCGTGGTTTCGTCGACAGCCACCACCCTGTCCAGCCAGAGAAAGGGCGGCCGGTGCGGCAGGTGCTTGAGGATGAACGGATCTGTCATCACAGACCTCCGGTGACCTCAAGGACCGCGCCGTTGATATAGGCGGCCCGCTCACCGGCCAGAAAAAGCACGGCCTCGGCCACCTCGGCGGCCTCGCCGAAACGACCGGCAGGCACCATCTTTTTGTAGTCCTTGAGCTGGTCCGGGGACAGATCGCCGATGAAATCGGTGGCGATGAACCCCGGCGACACGCAGTTGACCGTAATCTTCCGCTTGGCCACCTCGCGGACCAACGACTTCATCAGCCCCACCTGCCCCGCCTTGGAGGCCGCATAGTTGGCCTGGCCGGCAAAACCGAGCCGACCCATGGGCGAGGTGGTGAAGACGATGCGGCCGTATTTCTGCTGCAGCATCAAGGGCAATGCGCACCGGGTCATGTTGAAGCAGCCGGTGAGGTTGACGTCGAGCACCCGCCGCCAATCCTCCTCCCGCATCATCGCCAGCACCGCGTCGCGGCGGATACCGGCGTTGGCGACCAGGATATCCAGGGTCTCCCACTCCTCTTCCAAAGCGGTAAAGAAGGCAGACACCGCCTGGTAATCGCTGACATCGAGCTGCACCAGCCGCAACCGGTCGCCGTAGCGGGCGCAGTCCGCGGCCATGGCTTGGGCCACCTCCTGGTTGCCGCCGTAGATGCCCACAACCTGCGCACCGCGCTGGAGGAGCGCCTCGCTCACCGCCCGCCCGATCCCCCGGGTCGCACCGGTGACCACCGCTTTTTTATCTGCAAATTCGTGCATGGATTCCTCGACGCCGGACACGTTTTTTCTGCATGGTTGATTCGTTCTCCCGGTCGGAGCCGGGACGGGCGCAGGCTCAGCTCCGCAGATACCCGTCCACGTCGTTGGCCACGATCACCCCGTAGTTGATCGCGCCCAGCCAGCCGCTCATGATGATGCCCACCGAGCCGGTGTGGAACAGTCCGGCAATGGCCTTGTGCAGGGCCCGGGAGCTGTCCAGACCCTCGAACTTGGTGCCGAACGAGGTGCCCTTGGTGTGCAGGGTGTAGCGATGAAAGGTGCGCGGCGTGGCCGACTCGATGGTGTCGATCTTATCGCCAACCCCGGGAATATAGCGTTCCAGCGCCTCCAGGCAGCGCTGCACCATGGCCTCCTTGGCCTGGGCGTAGGCAACCGGATCCAGATGCGCCCAGTCGTCGTAGTTGGCGTTCATGGAGGCGACAATGGTGTAATCGGGCGGCGACTGCGGCCGGGTCTTGGGATAGTACAGGGAAAAGGTCCGGCTGCCGGTATCCATCCGCAACATCTCGGCAGAGGAAAAGGTGGGCGAGGTCGAGGTAAAGAGCAGATCACCCACATCCAGGATGGTCTCGCCCTTGCGAATCCCGAAATACACCTGACAGCTGGAGTTGTTGACCCGCACCTGGTTGAACTGCTCCAGAAAATCGGCATCGAAGTGCTCGCGTCCCACCAGCCTCTCCACGGTATTGGTGATGCCCGCATTCGACACCACGGCCCGGGCGTGGATCAGACGTCCATCGACCTCGACCCCGATGGCCCGGCCGCCCTCGACCCGAATCCGCTCCACCCGCGCCCGGGTGCAGATATCGACATTCTTGGCGCGCAGCTCGTCGCTCATCAGGCCGATCAGCCGGTCGGTACCGCCCTCGAAGGTGAACACGCCCCGGTTCATGAAGTTGGAGAACACGATGCCGTAGGTGATGGCCGGCTCGTCCAGGGTCGAACCGTTGGCATAGGTGATGGGCTCCATCAGCAGGCGATGGATGTCGTCACGGCCGGGAAAAAAGCGGGCGAAGAGTTCCCGGGTGGTGAGGGAACGGTCGTCGTAAAAGTTCATGCCCTCGACCGCCGTAAAAAACCCGCTCACCACATCACGAGCAACCCCGAAGCGCTCATGCAGGATCCGAATGAAGTCATCCTTGCTGAAGGTGGTGGTCAGGGAGAACTGCGGGTTGTCGAACACAATGTTTTTGAGCTGGACGATGGAGTCGCGGATGGCCGGTCCCCAGTACTTCCTGCAGGTCTTGACCATGCCGTAGGGGAAGCCGTGGAGCGAGACATCGAAGATATGGCCGCCGCGCTTAAACCAGGTGGCTAGGCCGCCCAGCTGGGTATGCTGTTCCAGCAGCAAAACCGAATGCCCGGCCGCGGCCAGCCGGTTGGCGGCGGTCAGCCCTCCCAGGCCGGAGCCGGTGACAATGACGTCGTAGCGGGAATGCACCCTGTCCAGAGGCGTGTACTGCATGCTCCTCCCTTGCCGCCGAACGCGTCCACCCCTTTGGGGCGACGACGCGAACGGTCAGCGCAGAATATGCTGGTTGACGATGGTGATGCCGCTGAGCATGGCGCCGACAATACCCAGGTATCCCTGGTCGGTGCCGGCCAGAAAAAGATTGGGCCAGGGGGTGCGGCCATCCTTGACCTTGACCCCGCTGCCGTACACCGCGCCCTGCGCCTTGCGGGTAAAACGTTCAATGGTCAGCGGGGTAAAGCTATCCTGATATACAATGGACGATCGATAATTCCCAATAATTTCCTCACTTGCCGCCACGGAGGCCTCGGTCAGCCGCTGCTTGGTCGGGGCATAGTCTTCGGGCGCAAGCTCGCGCCAGCGGGGATAGCTGGCCGCGTTGGTGACCCGCACCGCCTCTTCGGCGGCAACGGGAAGCCCGGCAAACCGATGGGCAAAACAGATCACCCCCCACGAGGTGTCCAGCAGGCCGGGGGGACGGGCATAGTCGAACCGGGGGCCGGTGTGATAAAACAGGATGGTCCGGCCGGGAGCCAGGGTTTCGGCTGCCTCACGGGGCACCAGCGAGATGGTTTCCATGAAGCTCATGGCCCCGGTGTAGCGTTCCGGCTCGGCCTGCCAGCCGGTCAGCCGAATGGTTTCCGGCATGCCGGCGGTGGAAAGCACTGCCTCAGCCCCGATCTCCTCCCCGTTTTCCAGCCGCACCCCGACGATCCGGCCCTCCTCTTCCAGACAGCGCGCCACCGGAGCAGCGAAGCGCAACTCGCCGCCCAGCTCCTGGTAGTGATCGGTGAGCAGGCCCAGCAACTCGCGCATGTTCAGACCGGGACGGCAGAACCCCTCATTGAACAGGGCCCGGAACATGATCACGAACTGGCTCAGTTCCATGTCGTGTTCCTCGGCATTGCCGTAGACCATTAGGGGCAAAAGCAGCATGTCCTCCAGCAGCGGGCAGTCCAGGTGCTCGTGCAGGAAGCTCCGGGCCGAACGCCAGGGGGTCAGGGCAAAGGGATCGTGTTCGGCAATCGCGGCCCGGAGGCGGCGAAACCGGTCGATGGTCCGGGGAAATTCGCGGGCGATTTCAGCTTCCAGCACCGCCGGATCGTTGGCGAATACCAGCGAACGCCCGGCAAAACGGATCTCTGAACGCAGTTGTTCGTGCAGGGCCACCCGGCTGCGGGAAAGCCGGAGCTGACGGAACAGCTGGTTGAGCGGGGCATGGCGGACCGAAGGTTCCACCCAGTTGGTCATGGCGTGGAGCCCAGTTTCCAGCACCCGGCCCCGGCGGAGATAGTACGAGTTCAGGCCGCCGGGTCGGTCATGCTGCTCCAGGATCAGCGTGCGCAGACCGAAGCGGGCCATCCGGATTCCCGCGGCCAGGCCGGACAGGCCGCCGCCGATGATGATGAGCCGGTACGTGCTCATGCACACGGCAGCCGGACAACGGCAGAGCGCTCAGACATGCTGGAGCTTGGGTTCGAGATAGTTGACGCAGCTGGTCAGGGTGGCGAGTTCAGCGTATTCCTCTTCCGGAATCTGCAACTTGTAGCGCTTGCGCAGCTCCATGACGATGTCGAGGAAGTCCATGGAGTCCAGGTCGAGCTGGTCGCGCAGGGGCGCATCGGGATCAAGGTTGTCGAAATCGGCCTCTTCGTCGATATCGGCAATGATTTCCAGAATTACATCTTTAATGTCGTCGCGGGTCATACGTATGGGTTCCTTATAAGACAAAAAAACGCGGGTCAGCGCAGGGCGCTGACCGCGGGTAAACGGTTCGGGTGCGGCACAAGCCGCTAGGCATCCGGCCAGCGTTCGACAATGACCACCGAATTGATGCCCAGCATGCCAAAGGAGTTGTTGAGGATGGCATCCACCCGCTCCAGCTGCCGGGGCTCGCCCAGCACCAGGTTCGGCAGGGCGCAGTCGGGGTCGAGGTTGTCGACGTTGATGGTCGGATGGACCAGGTGGTCGGTGAAGGCGGGCAGGTTGCCCGCCAGTTCAAGCACGCCGGCCGCGCCCATGGCGTGGCCGATCATGGATTTGGTGTTGTTGATCCAGGTATCCGGACAGTCGGCAAAGGTCTCGCGCAGCGCCGCGCACTCCTCGAGATCGCCCTGTTTGGTTCCGGTGGCATGGGTGTTGATGATGTCGATATCCGCCGGTTGCAGACCGGCCCGCCGCAGGGCCAGCTCCATGCACTGCTGCTGGCGCGGACCATAGGGCAAAACGAAATCCCGGGCGTCGGAGTTGATGGCGTACCCGGTCAGCTCGCCGTAAATCCGGGCGCCGCGCTCCAAGGCATTGTCCAGCCGCTCCATGGTGAACAGACAACCACCCTCGGAGATGACGATGCCGTTGCGGTCTATATCGAAGGGCCGGCTGGCCCGGGTCGGATCGGGATGGGCCGCCAGGGCGCCCTGGGCACGGAACGAGGCGAAGATCCCGAACGATCCGACGCTCTCGGAAACGCCGCCGCACAGGGCCAGGTCCACCTCGCCCAGAAGCAGCATCTGGACGCCCTGAATCAGGGCGGCGTTGCCAGCCGCGCAGGCCGCGCCGATGGCGTAGTGCGGCCCGGTAATGCCCAGATTCATGGCAATCTCGCCGGCCGGGTTATTGAGCACGGTCCGCGGATTGTGATGGTGGGTCCAGTAATCGACATCATAGTCGTACCGGCTGATGTTGTAGACCTCGTTTTCGGTCTCCACCGTGCCGTGTTCGGTCAGGCCGATGTAGATGCCGGTCGCCGCCGGATCGTACATCGTCTGGTCGATACCCGCGTCTCGCAGGGCCTCGTTGGCGCAGTACACCCCGATGCATCCGGCGCGCGTCCCCCTGGTGTTCTCGCGTTTTTTCCGGTAGCGGGTGGTCTCGAAGGTGCAAAGTCCGGCCGGGTGCACCCCCATGTAGCGCAGATCAAGCGTGCTGATCCCGCTGACTCCGGCCAGCAGGTTGGCGCGAAATTCAGCCAGATTGGTCGCTCCGGGAGCGGTCAGCCCGACCCCTGTCAGCACGATCCGCTGCCGCGGGTCTCGTCGCTTCACGTCATTCATGATCAGATCCGGGCCAATCCCTTGATAATGCTGGAAACACTGGCAATGGCCTCGTCCAGCTTGTCGGCCATGGGGCCGCCTGCCTGGGCCATGTCGGGCCGGCCGCCGCCCTTGCCGCCGACAATGGCGGCGACCCGGCTGACCAGATCGCCGGCCTTGATCCTGTCGGTGAGATCCTTGCTCACCATGGCCAGAAACGCGGCCTTGCCGTCGCAGTCGCAGCCCAGGACAATGATCCCCTCCGGCATCCTGTCCCGGATCCGGTCGCCGATCTCGCGCAGGTTCCTGGCCGTATCCAGAGGAACCCGGCTGGCCACGACCCGCATGTCGCCGACATAGAAGCTGGAATCCAGTATCCGGTCCAGATCGGCCAGGACCAGGGCCGCGGTCAGGGCGGTGATCTGTTTTTCCAGTTCTTTCTGGCGCTTGAACAGGGCGTTGATCTTGTCCACGGCGGTCTCGACCGGACCGGAGATGGCATTGCCGATGGCAGCGGCCTGCCGGGCCAGTTCCTGGGCCCAGTGCACCGCCCCCACCCCGGTGACCGCCTCGATGCGGCGGATCCCGGCGGCAATGCCTGTTTCCATGACAATCTTGAAAAAACCGATCTCACCGGTCCGCCCGGTGTGGGTGCCGCCGCACAGCTCCTTGCTAAACTCGCCGATGTCGACCACCCGAACCTCGTCGCCGTACTTTTCCCCGAACAGGGCGGTGGCCCCTTCGGCAATGGCCTGTTCGCGGTCAAGCAGGTTGGCGGTGATCGGGATATCGCGTCGGATCCAGCCGTTGACCAGCTGTTCCACCGTGCAGATCTCGCCATGGGTGAGCGGTGAAAAGTGGGTGAAGTCAAAACGCAGGCGCACGCTGTCCACCGACGAACCCGCCTGTTTGACATGACCGCCCAGCACCTGCTTCAGCGCGGCATGGAGCAGATGGGTGGCGGTGTGGTTGCAGGCGGTATCGCTCCGGCGCTCCCCCACCTCCAGTTCGACCTGCTCGCCCACCCGCACCGTGCCCTGGGCCACCCGCCCCTCGTGCAGAATCAGGCCTTCCACCGGGGCCAGGGTCGTGCTCACCTCGAACCGGCCCTCGGGCCAGCGGATGGTCCCCTGATCGCCGACCTGCCCGCCCGACTCCGCGTAAAAGGGGGTTTGGCTACAGAACATCCGCACACTTTCCCCTGCCGAGGCGCTCTCCACCAGCCGTCCTTCCCCGTCGATGAGGGCCTCGACCGTCGAGACGCCCGAAGTCGTGGAATAGCCGATGAATTCCGCCTTGCATCCCCGTCCGGCCAGCTCGACGATGCCGGTGTCGTGATGATCGACGTCGTGGCCCTTCCAGGACCTGCGCGACTGCTCCCGCTGGCGCTCCATGGCCTGGACAAAGCCGGGCTCGTCAAAGGCGATCCGCTGCTCGATGGCGATGTCGCGGACGATGTCCACCGGAAAACCGTAGGTATCGTACAGCCGGAAGATGAACTCGCCGGAGATGACGGCATCCTCGCCCTGCTGCTCACGCAGGACGGCGATCTCCTGATCGAGCCGGGCCAGGCCATGATCCAGGGTCTCCCCGAAGCGGTCCTCCTCGTTTTTGACCACCTGGGCCAAGAGCTCCCGGGTTTCGTCAAGATGCGGATAGGCCGCCCGCATCTGATCGGCCACCAGGGCGCAAATGCCCGGGAGAAACGAGGACAGCCCCAGGGCGCGACCGTAGCGGATCGCCCGGCGCATGATCCGGCGCAGCACATAGCCGCGGCCTTCGTTGGAAGGCAGCACGCCGTCGGCCACCAGAAAGGTGGTGGCCCGGGCATGGTCGGCGATGACCCGCATCGAAACGTCGGCCGCCGCATCGCTGTGATACAGCTTCCCGGACAGGGTGGCCACGGCGTCGATCAGCGGGGCGAACAGGTCGGAGTCAAAATTGTTGGTCTTGCCCTGCAACACGGCGGCAATCCGCTCCAGGCCCATGCCGGTGTCGATGGAGGGCTTGGGCAGGGGCGTCAGCACGCCGTTTTCGTCGCGATAGAACTGCATGAAAACCAGGTTCCACAGCTCAAGGAAGCGGTCGCAATCGCAGCCCAGCTTGCAGTCGGGCCGCCCGCAGCCCACGGATTCCCCCTGATCGAGGTGGATCTCCGAGCAGGGACCACAGGGCCCGGTCTCGCCCATGGCCCAGAAGTTGTCCTCTTCCCCCATCCGGACGATGCGCCCCTTGGGCAGGGTAGGCACCGCCTCCCACAGGGCATGGGCCTCGTCGTCATCGTTGAACACCGTCACCCAGAGCCGTTCCGGATCAAGGCGCAGCACCTCGGTGAGAAATTCCCAGGCATAGGCGATGGCCTCTTTCTTGAAGTAATCGCCAAAGGAGAAGTTGCCCAGCATCTCGAAAAAGGTGTGGTGCCGGGCCGTGTAGCCGACATTTTCCAGATCGTTGTGCTTGCCGCCGGCCCGGACGCAGGTTTGGGAGGTGGTGGCCCGGACAAAGGGGCGACTCTCCTCTCCCATGAACACCTTCTTGAACTGGACCATGCCCGCGTTGGTGAAAAGCAGGGTCGGGTCGTCGTGGGGCACCAGCGAGGAGGCAGCCACGCGGGCATGCCCCTTGCGCTCGAAGAAATCCAGAAAACAGGTTCGTATATCGTTACCGGTCATCATACTGTCGGGAAAGTTGGAGAAGCGCGGAAAACCTGTCGACACAAAATGGGCAAACCTCCGCGTCCGGAAACGCGGCAACAGCCGTCCGTGTTCACAAAGCTGGGTATCTTACCATGAATTCCCTGCTTGCAAAGGAAAATACCGTTTCCCGGGCGCACAAACAAACAGGCGGAGCACCTTGCGGCGTCCGCCTGTCTGCAATCGGGTGGCCGGTCAATCCCGGAGCTGCCGGATCAACCCAGCTGTTTTTTCGCGTCGATCAGCATCTCGATAACCGACGGATCGGCCAGGGTGGAGGTATCGCCGAAATCCTGGAAGTCGTTGGCCGCGATCTTGCGCAGAATACGGCGCATGATCTTGCCCGAGCGGGTCTTGGGCAGGCTCGGGGCCCACAAAATCACATCGGGCGTGGCGATCGGCCCGATCTCCTTGCGGATAAACTGGCGCAGCTCGGCCCGCAGCTCGTCGCTCTCCTCGGCCCAGGACATCAGGGTGACGTAGGCGAAAATCGCCTGACCCTTGATCGGGTGCGGCATACCGACCGCGGCCGCCTCGGCCACGGCCTCGTGGGAGACCAGTACCGACTCGATCTCGGCGGTACCCAGGCGGTGGCCGGAAACATTGATGACATCGTCCAGCCGACCCAGGATCCAGAAGTAGCCGTCCTCGTCCCGGCGCGCGCCATCCTCCGGATCGTAACAGCCCGCATAACGGGTGAAATAGGTCTTCTTGAAGCGCACCGGATCGCCGTACACGCCGCGCAGCATGCCCGGCCAGGGCCGACGGATCACCAGATGGCCGCTCTCGGTGGTCGTGATCTCCTTGCCCGTCTCGTCGAAGATCGCAGCATCGATGCCCGGCAGCGGGAAGGTGGCGGAGCCCGCCTTGAGCGGCGTGGCATAGGGCAACGGCGCAATCAGGATGCCGCCACTTTCGGTCTGCCACCAGGTATCGACGATCGGCAGTTTGCCCTTGCCGATATGGGTGTGATACCACATCCAGGCCTCGGGATTGATCGGCTCGCCCACCGAACCCAGGATCCGCAGGGTGGACAGATCGCAGGTCCGGGTCGGCTCCTCGCCGTCGCGCATCAGGGCGCGGATGGCGGTGGGCGCGGTATAGAAAATCGTGACCTTGAATTTCTCGACGACCTTCCAGAAGCGGTCCGGCCCCGGATAGGAGGGCACGCCCTCGAACATCACCGTGGTCGCGCCCAGGGCCAGCGGCCCGTACATGATATAACTGTGACCGGTAACCCAGCCGATATCGGCGGTGCACCAGTACACATCGTCGTCCCTGATGTCGAACACCCACTGGAGACTGTGGGTAACATAGGTCAGGTAGCCGCCGGTGGTGTGCACCACGCCCTTGGGCGCGCCAGTCGAGCCCGAGGTATAGAGAATGAACAGGGTATCCTCGGCGTCCATGCTCTCGGGTTCGCATTCCGCGGTGATGTCCGGGGCCTGGATCTCATCGTGCCACCAGGTGTCGCGGCCCGCGGTCATCGCCAGCTCGCCGTCGGTCCTCCGGACCACGATGCAGTGCTCCACGCTCGGGCAGGTTTCCAGGGCCTCGTCGGCATTGGCCTTGAGCGGAATGGACTTGCCGCTGCGCAGAACCACGTCACCGGTGATCAGCATTTTCGCCTGGCAGCCGTCGATCCGGTTTTGCAGGGCCACGGCGGAAAAACCGGCGAACACCACCGAATGGATAATGCCCAGCCGGGCGCAGGCCAGCAACGAGATGATCAGCTCGGGCACCATCGGCAGATACACCGCCACCCGGTCCCCCTTTTTCAGCCCCTTCTTCTTGAGCACGTTGGCAAAACGGCAGACCTCGGCATGGAGCTCGCGGTAGGTGAAGGTGCGGACGTCATCCTCGGGCTCGCCCTGCCAGATCAGCGCGGTCTTGTCGGCGCGGCCATCGGTCAGGTGGCGATCCAGACAGTTGACCGAGGCGTTGAGCCGCCCTCCCCGGAACCACTGGATGCTGGGCACGGACATGTCGGCATCCATGACCTTGTCCCATTTCTTGTCCCAGGTCACCAGCTCCTCGGCACGGCGCGCCCAGAAACCTTCCGGGTCGTTCATGGACTCGGCATAGATTGCCCGGTACTCGTCCATACTCTTGATGTACGCC
This sequence comes from Desulfobulbus sp., assembly GCA_050952385.1. Classification (GTDB taxonomy): domain Bacteria; phylum Desulfobacterota; class Desulfobulbia; order Desulfobulbales; family Desulfobulbaceae; genus Desulfobulbus. The sequence continues at coordinate 2,171,965 of JBMNKV010000001.1, forward strand.
TGGTCCCGTCCCTCCTGCGGAGGCTGAAACAATGCGCCCTCGCCCAGCACGCTGGTCTTCGTCCCCTGTTCACTCATGGCAGCTCTCCCGGTAAACCTCTTGGTATTCACGGCCCCGGAAGCGGATCGCTTTCCGGTCACAGCCGTCTTCCCTCTGGCTGGAGCGTCTCCGAAGGCTATGCCCCCGGCCGCACCTTGTGAACACTCTATGTACAGGAATTCGGCAAAAAAGGAAAAGAGAATCCTTCCGAAAGCAGATTACTTCCGGCTTTTCAGGGTCTGCCGAGATCGTCCGAAGGGCCCCCGCGCCTGTCTCAACCGTTCGTGCGCCGCCGTCGCCGTACCGCGCAGAACAGGACGGCCAGCGCCAGCATCAACGCCAGATACCAGGGAAACCAGGCCATGGACGCCATGAACGCCTGATCCTCGATCAGCCCCGGATCCGCGCCGGGCAGCAGCTTGGTCTGATGCAGCCGCTGGTGATGGGTCAGGGCGGCAAACAGCATGCCGATCCAGCCGTAGGCCGCGTTGCAGGCCAGTCCCTTGAAACTCAGCACCGTGGCCCGCTGTGCCGAGTCGGTGATCCTGTTCAGGTAGAAGCTGGCGAAAAAACTGGTCAGCATCATGCCGAAAAAGACCGCCATCATTGGCGCTATCCCGAAAAAGGGCATGAACAGGGGCAAAAGGGACAGCACGATCAGCATGGCCACGGCCAGAAGGGCCGCGTTGACGCCGGGAGAAAACCGCTCCGCCATCCGTCGTGCCAGACGGGGGACAAGCAGGCCGATCAGGGCCACCAGTGAGCCCAACAGGCCAAAACCCGCCTCGGGAATGCCGATCAGACGGTAATACTGGGAGGTCAGGGTGGCGAGCATCCGCAGGGTATGATCAAAAACCATGGCAAAGACAATGACAGCCAGGGCCATGGGCGTGCGCCAAACCCACGCTCCGGCGCGCAGGGTCTGGTGCAGCAGGGCGCGGAAACCGGGAGTGCTGGAGTGTGGTGCCGGTCCGGATGCCGGCTCGCGCATGGCCAGGGTCACCCCCAGAACCAGGACCGCGGCCACAAGGTTCAGATAGAGTGGATAGCGCATGCTCATCTGCTGGGTGACTGTCACCGGGATCGACAGGAGCGACAGCACCCGGTTGATCAGACCGGGATCGTACACCGCGGCCCCCAGGATCATGCCCACAATGTAGCCCACCCCCCGGATCCGCATCTGCACCTCCAGCACCCGCGGCCAGCACCCGGCCCAGCCCCTCCGGGCCAGGGTATCGTAGGCCAGGGCCTCGTCCGCGCCGCTGCCCATGGCCTCGGCCAGGCCGCCGACGATCCGGCCGACCAAAAAGATCCGGAACACCAGACCGGCATCACCCAAGGGCGCAAAGGCCAACAGCGCCATCTCCAAAATCATCAGCAGCGCGGTGCAGACCAGAAGCCGTCTTCGCCCCAGCAGGTCGGCCAGTGCGCCCGAAGGCACCTCGGCCAGGACGATCGTCCAGGCCCAGACCGCGTTCAGCACGGCAAACTGCTCCAGGCTCAGTCCGTAATCCAGAAAAAGAATCGTAAAAACAGGGTAGTACAGACGGGTGCCGAACAGCACCCGAAACCAGATAAAAAGCCGGATGTTGCGCAGGGCAAAGGGCGAACGATCCGGTGCGGAACGCTCCGGCTCCGGAAGAAAGCTACCGGGCGAGGAAGACAGGTCGAAAGGATTCGGCATGCCTCTCTATACCCGGTTTCCCTACCGGACGCCAATGAACCGACAGGCCACCCGGACCAACCGGTCGGCACCTGAGCGTGATCGCCGCGCCGGTCGCCCCCTATGACTATCCGGACGAGGCTATCCGGGCTAGAAACTGTAGGTGAACGGAATGGCCACGGCATGAACCGAGTCGGCGTCATGGCCGAATGCGTCGTCGGGCAGGAACACGCCGAGCTTGAGATCCAGCTCCAGGTTGTCGATTTCCCGGTAGCCAAAGATCAGATCCAGCCCCTGCCCAGATCCCGGCTCTTTCCCGTGGCCCGGGCCCGGATTCTGGCGCCGGGGAGACGGCCGGAAACGCCCACGTCCTGCCGGTACAGATGATGCACCAGATCCAGCGAACTCCGGGCCGAAGGTCGGATGCCCACGGCCAAGGTGGTGATGCCGATATTGCTCAGCTCCGGGTCCAGAACTTCCCCGTACATCTGAAAGTCTTCCACGCCGTTGAAACGGCAGGTGTTGTCCTGCAAACCACTCTGGCGGAAGGTACGGTTCACCGAGCCTCCCTTCCGATCACCGCTGCCCAGGGCATAGCCCACGGTCAGCGAGGGTTGTAAGGCCCCAAGCAGACAGCACAGCAGCCAGAAACCGGATAGCCGGGCCCGGCGCACACCGCCGCGCGACAAGCAAACAGATCGCCCAACATGCTTCATGAGGCGATCTTCAGACGTTGCTCACACAGGTTCAGCAGCGCGGGAGCACACCACTGCCGCTGGGTTATGCGAGAGCTGATGGCAATATGCTGCACCAGGGTCAAGGAGGTATAGAGGCGCACCGCCGGGCCGCACTCCGCGCCGGCAAGACGAAGAAAGACCTGTTCCAGTTCCTGTTCAACACGGGCATGCCCGCATCCATAACCGTTATCCCGGGTGCATCCAGCACGTGTTCCCTCTTCATCGCCGCCTCCTGTCGGTCATGTCCGATCCGGGGCGGATGCGTCACTGCGTAGCGCCTCCCGGAAGAAAAAACCGGCCCGGCGGATCACGAAACGTACATGCTCCGGCCACTTGGGATCACGGTCGCGAAATCCCTGGGCCACAAGACGCAGCAGCCCGGCGGCAAGGTGCAGCTCCGTCCCGGAGGGCGGCGGACCATAGCCCGCAAGCAGGGCGGCACGAAAGGCCGCGGCGGTCCCGGGCGGATACAGTCCGGTTCCCTCGCGGTATTCGGCCTGGGCCAGACAGGTGCCCAGATCCATGGCCGGATTGCCCCGGGCAAGCTGGTCATAGTCGACAATGGCCACGTCCTCCTCCCTGACCAGCACCTGATCCGCGGAAAAATCACCGTGAATCAGGCACGACAGGGTGGGCCCGGCCGCAAGCGCGGTCGCCACCCCGCCGGCCAGGGCAAGCAGCTCCCTCTCGCATTCCGGATAGAGCTGCGCAACCCCTTCCGCAGCCGCACACACGGCGTCGGCCTCGTCTTCGCTGCAGACTCCGGGCAGATCCTCTCCGCACACCTCCTGACCATGCAGCCAGGCCAGGGCCGCGCCCAGCTGCAGCACCGTCTGCTCCGGACATCCGTCACGCAACAGCCCGTCCATCCCCGTACCGGGCAGCCACCAGCTGACAATGGCGCACTGGTCCGGATCGGAGCAGATGCTCCGCGCCAGCCTCAGCCCCGGTGGCGGTTGCAGCGCGTCCACGCAGCGTGCGGCGAACAGCGCACGGTCAAAATCTCTCCGCTCATAGACCTTGACCACAGCCAGCGGGGTTCCGGCGCTAACCAGACGCCCCACATAGCGGCGCTCCGGCTTGTAGCGCAGCGGCTCCAACGCGGCGGTGTGCAGCCACGGCATATCGGGAACCAGCCGGATCAAGCGCTCCCGCCGGGTTTCGTCCCGGCCCCAGAGGGCCAGTTCAGGCAACTTCCGGTCCGACGGCACGATCCGGCCGACCACGCAGAGGCGGTCGCAATCGCGGCGATGGGCCTCCGGCCGCAACCGGGCATGACGCTCCGGGGTGAAGGCCTTGAGCGACAGCCTGAAGGTTTCCTGCGCATTCCGGGCCCGATACCCGGCCAGACAGTTGGTGCCGGGCTTGTATTTCAGATAGGTGCAGGTCACGTCTTCCAGCCGCTGTTCCGGCCAGAGTCGCCGCACCAGCTCCAGGGTTCGGGGAGCGTCGAGCAGCGCGCCCAGTCCGGGCAGCGCGGTCTCGGCGGCCACAAGGCGGCGTTCCACATTATTGAGCATCGGCTACCTCGTCTGGTATCGGGTGGTGCGTGTGATACTCGCGGTTATGGAACAACTCGGCATAGTATCCATCCTTGGCCAGCAGTTCGGCATGGCCGCCCAGCTCCAGAATCTTGCCGCCCTCCAGGTAGGCGATCTGATCGGCCCGGGCCGCCAGATCGAGATCATGGGTGATCATGATCACGGTCCGATCCTGAGTGAGATGGGTGATCGAGTCGATCACCGCCTGCTCGTTGGCGCGATCAAGGCCGGTGGTGGGCTCGTCCAGAATCAGGATCGAACTGCTGCGCAGGGCGGCCCGGGCAATGGCCAAACGCTGACGCTGGCCGCTGGAGAGCGTGGCCCCCCGTTCGCCCAGCAGGGTATCGTATCCCTCGGGCATGGCCATGATGAAGTCGTGGGCATTCGCCAAACGGGCAGCCTGCTCGATTTCCTCCTCGCTGGCGTCCCGCGCCCCGTAGCCGATGTTTTCGCGCACGCTGGCCGCAAAGAGCAGACTGCCGGGCAAAACGATGCTGATCTGCCCGCGCAGTGAGGCCAGCTTGTATTCACGGATATCCACGCCGTCGATCAGCACCCGCCCCTCTTCCGGATCGTGCAGCCGCAGGAGCAGACCGACCAGGGTGGACTTGCCCACACCCGACGGCCCGACTACGGCCAGCCACTGCCCCGGCTGAATCTGCAGGGTCACCCGGCGGAGCACGGGATGACCGGGCTCATAACCAAAGGTAACCCGATCAAAGCAGAGCGCGCCGCGGAAGGGGGGCGCGGGCCGGGAATCGGGCAGGTCGCGGATATCGGCCTTCTGGTCGAGCAAGTCGATAATCCGCTCGCCGGCGGCAACGGCCCGAGCCAGACGGCTCGCATGCTTGACCGAGGTGCGGAGGGGACGGAAGGTATTTTTCAAATACGTCAGAAACACAATCAGATCTCCTGGTGACAGATGTCCCATAACCACCAGCCGTCCGCCCTGCCAAAGCACTATTGCCACCGACAGACCGACCACCACGTCCACCACGCGCTCCAGATTGGCGGTCAACTGTTTGGAACGGACCCCGGACTTGAGGCTCTTCCTGCTCTCGTCGGCAAAAACCCGGGCAAACACCCCCTCCAGGGACAGGGCCTGCACATTGCGAATGGCGGTCAGCGACTCGGAGGTCGTGGCCGCCATGGCCCCCTCCTGCCGCCGCTGCGCACGGATCGCGGCGTGAATGCGGTGGCCGAAATACAGGGTGAGCATCCACACCAGCGGCATGGGCGCAAGCGCCAGCAGGGACAGACGCCAGTTGACCAACAGCATGACCCCGATCATCCCGATCAGCACCAGCACGTTGGCAAGCATGGGCAGAATGGCCGTGACCATGACCTCTTGCAGCATGTTGACGTCGCTGATGACCCGAAGGGTCAGCTCGCCGGTCTTGACCTTGTGGTGAAAGCTCAGAGACAACCCCTGCAAGTGGCGAAACAGCCGGATTCGTACCTCGGTCATCATCCGGTGCCCGACCAGGGCAAAGCCGATGCTGCTGCAATAGGCCATCACCGCGCGCAGGGCGACAATGCCCAACAGGCTCAGGGCGGCAAGGAACATCAGACGAAACGGCTCTATTTCCGCCAGCTGGATTCTCTCGCCGAAACCGGGAATATCGGGCAATGTGACATTCGGCTGGCTTGAGGCCACATAGTCGACCACGACCTTCAGCGGCCAGGGTTCCAGAACGCGCGCGGCAGTGCCAAGGAGCAGCGCCACCAGGGCGGCGACAAGCAGCAGCCTGTGGCCGCGCAGGTAGGGCAGAAGAAAACGGATGATCCTGCCCATGCCGGGCAGGGCCTCCATCAGGGTTTCTGGGCGTGCACGTCGGGGCATCATGACAGACAAACCTCCTCAAGTCCGGCCCGGTTCAGGATGCGCTCTGCAATCCGGTCCCAGGTCCGTCCGGCTAAAACCCGCCGTCGCCCTTCCGTTCCCAGACGGCGGCTCAACTTTGCGTCGCCGCGCAACCGCAGGATCGCGGCAGCCAGCGCCTCCGCATCATCCGGCGCATACAAGAGCCCGGTCGCCTCGTGCTCGACCATCTCCTCCAGTCCGCTCACCCGGCTGGTGATCGTCGCCAGGCCCGCGGCCATGTATTCGACGATCTTCAGCGGCGAGAAATAAAAATCCGTCAACTGTGGATAGAGAGCCACCCCCACATCCATCTCCGCCAGCAGCGCGGGTACCTCGTCCATGGGCACGTCGCCGTCCAGACGCACAGCAAACAGAACCGGGTCGAAACCGCGGCGCAGCAGGGCGCGCAACATCTCCTGTACATGGATGGACGCGCCCTTGGACCCGAACTCGGGAATGCCGGGATCGGCGCAAATATAGGCAATACGAGTCATGCCACATCTCCTTTTCCGGTGAAGAGCCGGCGTAATTGGGCCGCGTTCCGGCGGGCGTCAAACTCGGTTTCGATCAGATTCCGGGCCCGGCGCGCCAGTTGCAGGCGTAGTTCTTTCTGATTCAGTAGTTGTTCCATGGCATCGGCCAGGCCCTCGGGATCGTTGGGCGGCACACAGAGGCCGGTTTCCCGGCCTCGCGGATACCGGCAATGAGCAGTACATCGGCCTCGAGATCGGAATCGACCAGCGCCGGGCAATGAGCATATTGCGGCGAATATGGCCGAGCCCCATTGTGTCATGAGAGTAGAGGACAATCTTCATAACAACACCATCCTCTTGAACTCAACAATGTTGAATTGAACAAAGCACTTATCAAAAAGACGATATTGAAAAATCCAATAGATATATCCGGATTTTTCCTGAAACATTCAAAAAATATGCAATATTATTTTTAATACTGTAGACATCGACTGAAAAACACTCTAGTATTCTCTCAGCAGGTTCTCCGGAAATCGGCGTCTGTTTCGCGCCTTTACAGAGGAGAACGAGCGGCGGTCGATTTTATTCCCCCTTTTTTTAGAATTGTGTTAAATATTTTCCCAACTTATTGACATTACAGTATTTTCCTAGAACCATTCGCGACAATGCGTCGCCCTCCAGGCTGGAGGCGAAGTAACGCGGGGGAGCCCCCTGAAGACGACCGCCTGCACGCAATCGGGACGACCGGACAAGCCCCCACGAACGGGCAACCTCAAAAAGAAAACGATATGAAACCCGCACGTTTTTTCCTTTTGTTGCGCGGCATGCCGTACCTGGTCCTGCTGCTCTGTCTGCTCTTTCTTGCCGGACCGCTTTTGCCGCCTGCCGGAACAGTCACCGGTTTTTCCGGAGTCGGCGTGGCCTGGGCGGATGATGATGACGACGATGACGACGATGATGATGATGACGATGATGATGATGACGATGATGATGATGACGACGATGATGATGACGACGATGATGATGATGACGATGACGACGATTCGGGCGGGTTCATGACAGGGGCGGGATGGGCGGCCGCATCCACCGGAGTATCTGCCGGAGCATCCACCGGCGGCAGCGACCATGAGGAGGGGGCGGTTTTAGGAATCGACCTTGACGCCATGGAGCTCGCCACGGCGAAACGGTGCGGCCTGCGGGTTGCCAAGCAGATTCCCCTGCCGCACCTGGGGTTCACCGTCACCCGGTTCCGGAGCGCGAAGACAACCGTGCCGGGATCACCTGCCTGGAAGGCTGCCAAGTGCGGCGATCCCAAAAAATTCACCCTGAACCACTATTACGAACTCTGTGCCGGACAAAGCGGGCGGAGCTGCAAGGATATCCGCTGCTACCCGCTCAAAAGCATCCGCTGGCCGGGCGGCGCGGGCGGCAAAGGCTCCAGGGTCGGCATCATCGACACCGGGGTCGACGCCCAGGCCGCGCACCTGCGCGGCCAGCGCATCGTGGCCCGCTCCTTTGCCGGGGACGGGCGCGGCTGCGAGGGCCACGGCACCGCAGTGGCCTCCCTGCTGGCCGGCGGCACAAACACCCCCTTTACCGGACTGCTGCCCCACAGCACGATCTATGTGGCCAATGCCTTTTCCTGCAGTGCCGGGACAGGATGGAGCCGGGCCGGGACGGAGAAGAAGGGCGCGCTCGGACGGGCCACAGCCCTGCACCTGGCCTCCTCGCTGGACTGGCTTCTGGGCGAGAAGGTGGGGGTGATCAATATGAGCCTTGCCGGGCCGGCCAACCCCCTGGTGGAACGGGCGGTGCGCGAGGCCCTGCAAAGCGGCGCGATTCTGGTCGCAGCCGCGGGCAACAACGGCCCCAAGGGCAAGCCCAACTATCCGGCCGCCATCGAGGGTGTGGTTGCGGTCACCGCGGTCGACCGGTTCAACCGGATTTATCCACAGGCCAATCAGGGACGCCACATTACCTGCGCCGCGCCGGGGGTGGACATCTGGACCTTCGGCGGCGACGGCCGGGGCCGCTTTCACAGCGGCACATCGTTTGCGGCGGTCTATGTCAGCGCCATGGCCGCGGAATTCCGTAACACCGCCGGAGCCGAGGCCACCCCCCAGACCTTTGTGAGCAAGCTGCGCGCCAACGCGCTCGATCTGGGCGCGCCCGGACGGGATCCGGTTTTCGGCTGGGGTCTGGCCCGCCGCGTGCCGTCCAAAAACTAAGACCTACCCTATCGGCCCGGCGGACACACCGGCTGGGCAGGTACGGACAACAGACAACGAGGGCCTGTTCCCTATGGTTTTCTTCACACTGCTCTTCTCGGCGCTCTTTACGCAGACGGACCCCGATGTTTTCCGTCGACACCTGATCGAGCTCTTACCCCGGCTCCGTCGCTTTGCCCGCACCCTGACCGCCAGCAGCAGCGATGCCGACGATCTGGTGCAGGCAGCCTGCGAACGGGCCCTGAGCCGACGGGAACAGTTTCAGGAAGGCACGAGGATGGATAGCTGGATGTTTCGGATCATCCATACCTTGCGGCTGGACGAGGTCAAAAGCGGACGGAACCGCGCCGTCCACTTTTCCTTTGAGGAACAGTGCGACGGCTGGAACGAGGAGAGCGACGACCAACAGCGGCTGGAAGCGCGGATGATGCTGGAACGGGTCATGCGGGCCATGGAGTCGCTTTCGCCCACCGACCGGGCCGTCCTGGGCCTGGTCTGCATCGACGACATGTCCTACAAGGAGGCGGCGGCGACACTCGATATCCCCATCGGCACCCTGATGAGCCGACTCGCCCGCGCCCGCATGCGCCTGATGGCGCTGGTGAACAACGGCAGCGGCAGCGCAGCCTGACAACAAGAAAAGACGCGAGAGACCATCATGCAACTCTGCGACGAACAGCTCATGGCCTATGCGGACGGCCGACTGCCCGAGGATGAAGCCGAATCCGTCCGCGCACAACTCGACAAGGATCCGGAAGCAGCCCGCCGGGTCGAACTGTTCCGGCAATCCACCCTCCTGTTACAACGCGCCTACGGCCCGATAGCGGAAGAGGCCCCGCCCCGGACCCTGCTCGACCGGATTGCGAGCCTGTCGTCGCCACCCGCCGAGGCGGATGCCGCAGCCGCGGGAGAGCGGGAGAGTCCGGAGCGCCGGTGGTCGTGGATCTCATGGATCGGGCCGCTGCTGTTCCCGGCCCCGGCCCGGTTCGCGCTCTACGGTCTGCTGCTCTGCCTTGGCCTGTTCGGCGGCTGGATGGGCGGCCGCCACAGCGGCGAGGTGCGGACCGCGGGACTTGCCCTGCCGCAGGACGCGGCCTTAAGCCACGGACTGGAAACCCATCTGAGCGGCGCAACCTTCGCCGTGGCGTCCGCGGGCGTGGAAATAACCCCGACCCTCAGCTTTCTCAGCGACGGTCGCTACTGTCGACAGTTTGAAATCCGTTCCCCCGGCGACAAGGCGGCAATGTCCAAAGGCATTGCCTGTCGGGCGGCCGAGGGCGAGTGGCAGACCATCGCCGTCTTTACCGCCGCGCCCGAGCACGGCAACCAGGAGCACTACGCGCCTGCGGGAACGCGCGATATCGGAGCGGCCATTCTCGACGAATACATGGATGCAGCCCCACTCAGCCTGGAAGAGGAGAAAAAACGTGTGCACGAACAGTGGCGGGTCACCCCGTAAAATCATCGCGATCATCGGCGCGCAAACATTGGCAGCAGGCGCGCTGGGCCTGCTTTGCTCCCTGGGCGTTCTGGTCGGCCTCTCCGGCTGCGCCGGTCCTGCGGCCACGCCGCCGGTAACAAGCGCCGCCATCGCCATGCCCCCGGCGGATCGCTCGCCTGCCCGGCTGAACCGCGCCATCAAAGAGGCCACAGGCTATCTTGTCCGTGCCTGCGACGAGGATGGCCGTTTTATCTACCAACAACACCCCAACTACCCCCTTCCCCGGAGTACCTACAACATCCTCCGGCATGCGGGCACCACCTGGGCCCTGAGCTGGGCCCACGCCCATGCGCCCGGAGCGGAGACAGCCGGGGCGCTGCGCCGCTCCGCCCAGTATCTCCTGACGACCTCGGTGGCCCCGGTTGAAGAAGGCCGGGGCCGCACGGCCATGCTGGCGCTCTGGTCACGGCCCGAGATCGAGGGCCACAACCAGCCGCTTCAGGCAAAGCTGGGCGGCGCGGCCCTGGCCATCATTGCCCTGAGTGAGGCGGAGCGGATTACACCGGGCCTGGTCTCGCGCGAACAGCTGCGCCAGCTGGGCCGCTTCCTTGTGTTCATGCAGCGCCCGGACGGCAGCTTTTATACACGCTACATTCCCGATGCGGGCGGACGAACCGCAAAACCGGCGTCCATCTACTATCCCGGCCAGGCGGCACTGGCGCTTATCCACCTGCATCAACACAACCCCAAGGGGTCCTGGCTGAAGGCCGCGGGCCGGGCCCTGGGCCACATCATCGAACAGCGGCCGCATATCGTGGTCGAGCAGTGGACAGCCCTGGCCTGTGCCCAACTGCTCCAGACCAAGGGCTATCGCGATGCGATTCTGAGCCGGAAAACGATCCGCACGTATGCGGAACAGCTCGCCAAAAAAATCATGGAGGAACAACTGATCCACACCGACAACCCCGGGCTGGTCGGCAGCCTGGAACACAGGGGCCGCACCGCCGCCACCGCCACCAGGGTCGAGGCCCTGCTGGCGCTGCACACCATCCTCGCCCGCACCGACCCGATGCTTGCCCACGGCATCCGCACCTGCTGCGACGAGGCCATCGGCTTCCTGTTGAACGCCCAGTTCACCACCGGCCCATGCCGGGGCGGCTTTCCGCGTTCCGGCGGGATACGCGGAGCCGACGCCTTCTTCCGCGCCCAGGAGCGCACGGTGCGCATCGATACAGTCCAGCACGCCCTCAGCGCCCTGATCGGCTTTACCCGTTCACGGCACTGAGCAGTCGCAACCCGGCCCGCAGGCGGAAAAGAAAAAAGCCTTCCGGCAAAGGCCGGAAGGCTTGGGCAACCCGTTACAATTTGTCTGCAAATCAGTCGGAGCGACGACGCAGCATGCCGGTCAGACCCAGCAAGCCAAAGGCAAGAATGGCCAGGCTGTTGGGCTCGGGCACCGGGTCCGGCTGGATCGAGGTGACGGCAACGGATGCCAGACTATAGCGGGTGTTCTGATGGTCGATACCGGCATAGCCGCTGAAGGCAAAACGCTTGGCCGCGGGCAGGCTGTCTTCCAGTATGAAACCCATTGTGCCGAATCCGACGCCGTCGACTTCCTCAGCGACCGACACATCAAACGCCCCCTCAATAATCGAACCCTGCGGGTTCATGCCCACCCGCTTGCCGATTTGGTTGCTGTTTTCGTCAAGCGCGTACACAATCGGTGAAAACTGGGACCACGTGGCGGAAACCCACGTGCCGCCGAGGCCGACCTTGTCCAGCCGAACGTCCTGATCAAAATCCAGGAAAAGGGTTTCACCAGGATCGGTGGACGCATAGTTGATGAAGGTATCGCCTATGCCCGTGGTCTTCCAATCGGCGGGACTGCTCACGCCCAGACCATTGAAGCTCTGGCTGATCAAAGCATCCGCAGTGGGCTTCGTGGCCCTGCGGGTTGCGGCAGCAGAGGCGGTTACGGTCAGGCCGTTGTTGGTCCAGGTTTTGGTTTCGGCCTTGGTCATCGGCCCGGATTGACCGGTGAAATCAAAAACCATTCCGGCCTGGGCTGCCGAAGCAGCCAAAAAAATTCCCGCGGCTGCCGTTACGATTGTTTTCCACATTGCTCTCTCCTTTTTGACGAAATGCCTGAACGAAGAATATACATCATCTCAAAAAATTTAAATACGCCGCCGGAAATTCGCCCGCGCTGGCTTTGCTCCGAACCGACCCGGCCGACCACCCGCAAAGACGGGCAGGCGCACAAACCGGTCACCGGCACGGGAAGGAAAAACAGCAGGTACTCGGATTCAAATCACCCTGTTTCAACGACGTTGCCCGGCGCGCAGTTGCGGAACGCGAACGGGGCAGTCTCCGAAAAAATCCACTTGCCGCCACAGGAAAACACCGCGGAAGCCGCCGTGCACTCGCAGCCCCCTAAATTCCGGACGGCCGTGCGATCCGAACAAGAACGAAAAGGAAACAAGGCAACGAAATTGAGGAAAAATTGTATCACAACTCCCTTTTTCGTTCAAGGGCATCCCAAGAATCTTCTCAAATTCTTCGATATGCTCGGTAAATTCTCATTGCACATGCACCACCGTGGAGGCGTGAAGAGTTAAAGGGACACAGCGGAATTCTGGTAGAGTTGTAACGAGCGTGCAAGCCGTTTTCTGGTGTTGGCCAAGGTTGAGAGCAAGACAGCCGCCGCCTTCAACGAGGCGCTTGTTCCCCGCCTGCGTGCGATTCCACCAGCCCTGAGGCAGACGTTGACGCTTGACAACGGTTCGGAGATGGCCCGGTTCAAAGAGCTGGAATCGGCCACCGGCATGCGCACGTACTTTTGCACGCCGCGTTCGCCGTGGCAGCGTGGCACGAACGAGAACGGCAATGGCCTGTTGCGACAGTCTATTCCAAGGGGGATCAGCTTGCACAAGATCACGGAAGAGATGCTCTTGAAAGCAGCAAAGCGGTCAAGTAACCGCCAGAATCCACTTGCGTTTCGCATAAGCATCCATATTTTGTATTGTAATTGAACTCGTTGCAGGGCCAGACAAGCTCGCCCCGCCCAATACTGTTTTTCGGATAAATATTTCAGAAGAAGGAAATTTATATGAACAAACAAAATCTCTATTTCGCCATTTTCGCCATTTTTGGCATCCTCATCATGAACGGACTCTGGCAGCAGAGTCAAATGGTGGAGGCGGTTCCCTATAGCAGGCTTGAAGCTCTGCTCAAGGAGGGGAATATCACCGAGCTGAAGATCTACGACAACTATATTACCGGCACCCTCAAGCAAGGTGTAGAAGGGGGCAAGCAGGTGGTGGTGGCCAACCGGGTCGACCCGGGCCTGGCCGAGCAGCTTTCCCAATACAATATCCCCTTTGCCCGGGTTCATGAGAGCAAGTTTTTTTCCACCCTGCTTTCCTGGGTGGTGCCCGTCCTGATATTTTTCGGTATCTGGGCATTTATTTTTCGCCGATTTGCGGGCAAGCAGATGAGCGGCGGATTTATGAATATCGGCAAGTCCAAGGCCAAGGTCTATGTGGAGCAGGAAACCGGTGTGAGTTTTGACGACGTGGCCGGGGTGGATGAGAGCAAGGCGGAGTTGCAGGAAATTGTCGATTTTCTGAAGGCACCCGCGGAATACGGCAAACTGGGCGCGCGCATGCCCAAGGGCATTCTTCTGGTCGGCCCTCCAGGCACAGGTAAAACCATGCTGGCCCGGGCCGTCGCCGGTGAGGCCAAGGTGCCCTTTTTCTCCATCAGCGGTTCCGAATTTGTGGAGATGTTTGTCGGCGTGGGTGCAGCCAGGGTGCGGGATCTTTTTGAACAGGCGCGTAAATCAGCGCCGGCCATTATTTTTATTGACGAGCTGGATGCCCTTGGCCGCGCCCGGACCTCTGCCGGTTTTGGCGGGAATGACGAGCGCGAACAGACCTTAAATCAGCTGCTGGTGGAACTGGACGGCTTTGACCCTACCGCAGGTCTGGTGCTGCTGGCCGCCACCAACAGGCCCGAGGTGCTCGATCCGGCCCTTTTGCGTGCCGGTCGCTTTGACCGCCAGGTTCTGGTGGACAGACCCGACAAGGCCGGGCGTATCGCCATCTTGCAGGTGCACATGAAAAAGGTGGTGCTTGGTGATGATGTCAATGCGGAACATGTGGCTGATCTGACCACCGGTTTTTCCGGCGCGGACCTGGCCAACCTGGTCAATGAGGCGGCCCTGCTTGCCACCCGGCGCAAGGCGGCAAAGGTGGCCATGGAGGACTTTTCCCAGGCCATCGAGCGGATCGTGGCCGGGCTCGAGAAGAAAAATCGCCTGCTCAACCCCAAGGAACGCCGCATCGTTGCCTATCACGAGGTGGGCCACGCTCTGACCGCCCTGGCCCTGCCGGGCAGTGATCCGGTCTTTAAGATTTCCATCATCCCGCGCGGGATCGGCGCCTTGGGCTATACCATGCAGCGGCCCACCGAAGACCGCTTTCTGATGACCAAGGAAGAGCTGGAGTATAAAATCGCGGTACTGCTCGGGGGCCGGGCCGCAGAGAAGTTGATCTTCAACCATCTCTCCACCGGAGCTGCCGACGATATTGCCCGGGCCACCGACATTGCCCGCAACATGGTCACCCGCTACGGCATGGACGATGATATCGGTTTTGTGGTCTACGAGGAACAACAGCAAGGTTTTCTCGGCCAGCAACAAACCCCCGGCCCGCATGGGTGCAATGTCAGCGACAGCACCGCCCACCGTATCGACGCCTCGGTGCGGCGCATCATCGATGAAAGCTTTGCCCTCAGCTACCAGATTGTGGAGCGCAACCGCGAGCAACTGGAACGCTGCGCCCAACTGCTCCTGGAAAAGGAAACCCTGCTGGAAGAGGAACTGGCTGAACTCACCAAGGATATGCACCGGATCGGAGAAGAGCAGCCGGCATGATGGAGGAGGGGGGATTACCGGGCAGGCCTTGTGCCTGCCCGTTTTGCATCCATAGAGCCTTTATAATCTCCGAAGCGCCCCGTGCAGAAAAGCAAACCCTATCCGCTCCTGCTCCAGACGGATTCGTTCCCCCCAATGGTTTTGGCGCAACTGATCGTACAGTGCGCTTTCCTCGGCGTTCAAGCGAGCAAGAGGCCCTGTTTCAGGCTGCGTTTCAACTCCCCAGAGTGCCCTGTGGGCAAGAAGTGTCTGCTGATCCATAAGAAAAGAAACGACATGAGGCAAGATCCCGCGCAGTTGATTGAGAATGGCAAAACCGTGGGTATCGATGTCTCCCCAATAGTAGATTTTCTTTTCGTGCAGCCAGGGCGCGGTCGAGAGGTTGTCGAATCCGTATCCCGCTCCGAAGAGCACCATCGCATCAGAGACATCCGGAAAGGCCAAAAAGTTGATCTCATTTTCAGTGATGAACACCCTTGAGAGCGGCAAAGCAAGCGAAGCGAAGGCTGCCTGTACCAGGGTGATATCCTGATCAGCCTCCACTGGCAGCAGCCGAACATGCGGGTCCAATATCCGAAAACGCACCTGTAATGGTTTATCAAGAAAACCATACCGACGACAGAAACCGCGGATGCCCGTGTGCGTTGCATCAATACAATCCGCGGGCAGCACGAGATCGAGCAGCTCCGCCAGCACGCCGCGATGCCCTTCGATCAGTTTGGTATGGATACCCGGCAGGTCGATCTGGCGCAGATAAATCGCTGGACGAGGATGCGCACGCAACCAGCCGATAATCTCCAGCAGTTGTGGCCAGTCTTGGGCCAATTCCAGGGCACGCAGCGGTCGCCTTGACAGCCAGGGAAGCAATTCGGGCTGTTTGTCTGCTGTCAGTTCGACTAGGGTGGCAAACTGCTCCGCTGCCTGCTGCTTGCCGATGAGCCTGAGGGCGTCTGCGCGCGTGTCAATCCAGATTGCCGCCGGGATTGCATTGGTGCCAAGAATGCGGTGGTTGACGCTGCGCCACTCGATACGATAGAGGCCGGCACGAGCGGAGAGTTGCGCGATCCAGTCCCGCACCTCGGAGAACTTCTCGCTCAGCTCCTGAGAGTCAGGGCCTTTGAGGGTCAGTCGCCGAGGGAAGGGCGACTCTCCTTCAGCCATGGAGGCGAGCAGCACGCCTCGGTTCCAGAGTCTTTCCACCTGAGCTTTGAGATCCGCCGGGGTCGTCCACCTCATCCCTGCATCCTCTGCCTCTCGGCCCGATATTCCTCGATAGGTATGGTTTTCAACACCGAGTTGCGGCCTTCTTCATTGTGTACAAACCCGACACCGGCGACAAATGGCTCGATGATGTCGATTTTCTGCAACGGCGTGACAATCAGCAGTTGCAGATTGAGCTGCGCGAACAACTGCAAGCCATACTGGGCCGACTCATCGGAAGCGCGTCCAAAGGCCTCGTCGATCACCACGAAACGAAAGGAACGCGAGCGCACCGCACCCCATTCCAGGCCGAATTGATAGGCCAGACTGGCGGCCAGAACGGTGTAGGCGAGTTTTTCCTTCTGCCCGCCTGATTTTCCACTGGAATCTTCATAATGGTCGTACTCGGTGTTGTCTTCCCGTCAGCGCTCGCTGGCGGCAAAGACGAACCAGTTGCGCACATCGGTCACCTTGGCCGTCCAGCGCCGGTCCAGGTCAGCATATTCATCCCGGCCGCGGAACCGCTCGATGATCCGCTTCACCTGGAGGAATTTGGCCTCAGAATACTGCACATCCTCCGAGCCGGTGAGCGCCCCTTCCGTACAGGTACGCAACTCGGTCTGGAAATCGCGGATGTCGGCGTCAAGGCTCATCTGCGCCTCCAGGCTGATGTAGCGGCCGGGGTTATAGTCGATCTGGGTGAGGGATGCGTTGATTCGGGCGATGCGCTCCTTGATGGTTTCCCGTGCCCGCGCCAGTTGGGATTGAAAATTGGCCACCTCGCGGATGGTGTTCTCGTTCAAAAGTTCCTTGAAGCGTCCTTCGAATCGGGGCAGGTCATCGGCCTGTAGTTGCTCCAGCATGGACCTGTATTCAGGGGCGGCTGCCAGGTTGGCGTCAACCTCCCTGGTTTCAAGTTCCCACCTCCCTCTGTATTCGGTCATCGCCCTGACGATCTTTTCGGCCAGGCGCTTGATCCTCGAATCTTCGGCGTCGATCCTGGCCTGCAACCAGTCACGCATGTCGCGCTCGCGATTGTCGCAGGATTCGACCGTCAGCATCCGGTCACCAAGCGCCTCCTCACGCATTGATTCCAGCAGGGCAAAGTGCTGAACAACATCTTCTGTGCCTTCAGCTACAAGGGCGTGCGCCTGTTGCTGCAACTCTTGCGCAGCGCTGATTTTCTGCTCGGTTTTCGAGCGGATATCCTTCCGTTCATCAAGCTGCCTCTCTGTTTCTTTCAGCTCTTCTTCCAGCGCGTTGAGTTGCGCTGTCAGGGTCTTGAGCAGATCGGAGGCCGCTTCCAGCTCACGTTTTTCAGCTTCCAGCCTGGCAATGGCAACTGCCACGGGTTTCCAGTCAAGATCGCGAAAGTCGGTATACTCCCCCAGCTTCGAGAGGACCGAGAGGCGCTCCTTGAGGGTGGACTGTTCCTGTTGCAGTGTGCTGATACGACCGGCAAGCTCGGCAAGATGTGTTTCCTGCTGCTTGGCGTCTTTTTCCAATGCCGCGATTTTTTCGACGTTGCTCCAACCCAGTACATACCGCCGGCGATCATCTATCCGATGCCGGTCATCCTTTTCATGCCGCTCCCCCGGCACCTTGATCTGGCCGGCCTTGGTAATGGCGCGGGTTTCGCGGCGGAACTGCTCCTGGTCCTCACAGCAGACCAGATCAAAACGGTGGGCCACCTCCCGTTCGATCCAGTCGTACAGCGGCGAATCGGGTTTGATTTGCAGCTTGTGCGCCAATGAGTCGGGATGAAGCGAAGGCAGTTCGCCGCGCATCCCTTCCCGCACCCGGAAATACACCAGCCGACCGCGCAGGTGCGTTTGGTCAACCCACTGCGCCACCGTGGCGTAATACTGATCCGGAACCAGCAGAGACAAGCCGAAGCCGTGGAGCAGTCTTTCGACAGCGCCTTCCCAGTCCCGCTGGTCCTCGCGCACGTGCAGCAATTCGCCGGCAAACGGCATCTCCTCTTCAGCCAGATGCAGCGCCTGACAGAGGGTGCGCCGTATGGCAATCTGTTTTTCGTCGATATTGCTGACTCGGGCTTTCAACCCCGTGATTTCCGTTTGCAGCTGATCGTACTCATCCTTCCCCTGTTTGAATAACACCCCGGTTTCAGTGAGATCGTTTTGGGTACGGGTTTCGGCTTCTTCCGTTGTTTCGCGCCACTTGGCGGTTTCAGATTGTTGCCGCAGAAACTCTTCCTCAGTCGCTGCGGGGTGTTGCTTAAGGGCGCGTACCAGCTCCTCGTAGCGGGATGCTTTGAGTTTCCTACGTTCCAGTTCATCCTGTTTTTGCAGGATTTCCCGACCGATACTTTCAATACGGTCGCCACCATGTTCCGCGATGGTTCGGCGCAGCTCACGCTCCTGTCCCTGCTGGTCGCGACGCTGCTCTTCCAGCCGCTCGATGGCGACTCGGTGCCGGTTCAACTCTTCATGCAGCAAGTCAAGTCGTTTCTCAAGAAGATCGAGTTTCAGGGTGGCGAACCATGGCCGCAGGGCATCGCGGCACGCTCGCAGGGTATCCGCCGTTTGCGCGAGTTCCCGATGTCGCTCGCAATCGGCCACCAGGGGTGTCAGCATCTCCACCTGATGTTTGGCCTTGAGAACCGCCTCGTGCGCCCGGTTGAGATCCTCGAAGTGGTCGATCAGGGCGGAGATGCGCGACTCGACATCAAAGGGCTCCAGCATGTGGTTGCGCACGAAGTCGGTCAGGTTGCCGACCGACTTGAGCGACACGGTCTGATGGAACAGCTCCAGGGCCTGTTCGTTATCGATGCCGAGTTGACGGCGGAACCACGCACCGTAGTGCTTGAAGCTCTCGAACAACTCGACGCCGCTTGATCGCAGCTGTTTGCGCAGGCCGACCATTTCGTTGCCGAATCCGGAAAAATCTGCCGCAATGGACAGGTCGCGTTCGCAGGCCGCATACAGGCGCGCCGGTTGCGCATTGGCCTCCTTCATCCAGAAGACCTGCGCCAGGGTGACGGTCTTGTTGTAGCCGGCATTGTGAAAAACGCCGAGGATCACCGAATAACTGTTGGCGTCGCGCAGGGCGACCGGCTTGGCGCTGCCCAGGTTTTCCTGGCGCTCCGACTTGTAAAACCCGAGCACGTAGGACTTGAGCGAACGCTCGCGGCTGTCGGCCCCGGCCGCCTTGTTGTAGGCAACGCGGTGACTCGGCACCAGAAGGGTGGTGACAGCGTCGACCAGGGTCGATTTTCCAGAACCGATATCCCCGGTGAGCAGGCAGTTTTTTCCGTCCAGAGGCAGCGTCCAGATTCGCCCGTCAAAGGTTCCCCAGTTCAGAATTTCGAGGCGGTGCAGGCGAAAACCGGCCAGCCGGTCATCTGTCATAAATTCCAACCTAAGCGCTTCCATCATCCACCTCATCCGGCGGCCCGGCAAGCTGCTGTCGATATTCCGCCAGTCGTTCATCAAAATCGGCGAGCCATTGCGCATCGACAAACGCCTTGATAATGCGTCGCACCTCGATCATCTGCTCCTGACCGCGCAGGCGACGGATAAAGCCCAGCTCGGTAATCTTGTTGAGGGTGGCGTCAACCTGGTCGATACGTTTCGCCTCGTTGCTGCCCTCCGGAAGAAAAATCCGGACCATTTCCACGACCTCTTCCCGGGAAAGAATCAGACGCGTATCGCCGCCGCCGGCGTCGAACTCGGCCAGTTTTTTCCGCAAGAGCGCGAGCAGCAAACTGACCGGATAGGAGAGCTGTCTCCGGGCAATCAGGCGCGGCACGGCCTGAGCCTCTTCGTCGTCATCGTGCCGGGAGCGCAAAAAAGCGTAGCCCTCGGCCTCGTCAAGCACCAAGTCCAAACCGAGCAGAGCGACAAAGTCCCGCACGCTTGCTTGCAGGTTCAGAAGCGCGGCCCAGAGCCCTGGATTCTCCTCCTGATACAGCACACCCTTGAGCAGAGACACCACCACGGACGAGAGTTCATGGGATGGCCTGGCCGAAGGGTTGGGGTTGGTGTCGGCAATGGGCATCATCAATCCTTGAGTAAAATAATGCGCGGCAAGCTCGCCCGGCGCACGATACCGGAATCCAACTGCCAGCACACGTATTCCCGCACCTCTTCGTCGACAGCCGTTCCGGGCCACCGCGCGGCCACTTGCAGATAGCTCACCAGTTCGGCCAGACCATGGCGCAACGGATGACGTTGCACGACCTCGGCAAGACTGATCTGGCCGCGGCTCTGGAGTTCCTGGCGGATATTGCGGGTCAACTCGGCCTGATCGATCACCACTTGTGTATACAACACTGTCGTGTCCACATCCGCGTCGCCTGTTTCCAGTGGCGTATCGTCAATGGTCGGCCTGAGCGGTGGCCGGTAGAGAGGGCGCTCCAGGGGAAGGTTCATCGTGGCCGCGGTATCGGCCATGGTGGTGAAGGTGCCTGTCGGCATGTTTTCCCGCAACGCCAGCGCATGGTTTTCGATGCTGTGCAGGATGTTCATAATGCGGCGGTTTTCCAGCCAGGCCTGATTATCGAGAAAGCGCCGCAGCTGCTCGGAAAGCCTTGCCACCGTCCGCTGGGTGTGCTCACCTGCTTCCAGCCAGTCGTAATGTACGCGTTGCAGACGGGGTTCAGGACGCATGTCGAGGATCGGCGGAAGGGACAGAACCTGTTCCAACAGGCGGGTCAACTCTTCCTGGCGGGACTGTGACATCAAAAAATCCCAGAAGGCGCGAAAGCTCTTCCCCTGATCAGAATCGGCAATGGCATCGCGCTCGCCCATGATCTCTTCGAGGAGCGCCCCTTTTGCCCCCTCCCAAAGAGCGATGCGTTCGCGTACCCGCCGGTCGAGCGTGCGGAAATTGTGCTCCACCTCGCGAAAGTCGGCCAGCAGCTCCCGAGCCAGCTGCAAAAATTGCTGAAAACGGTCCTTCAGAGCGGTGTCGTCCAGAAGGGGAATATCGCCTGCCAGAATGCGGGCGATCTCCGCGTCGATATCGCTGCGGCGCTTTTGCAGTTCCGCGATGCGTACTTGCGGATCGGTCTGACTCCCTTCACTCATCTGCCGCAGCAGCTCAAAAAGGGTCAGTAGGCGGGATTCCGTGCCGACAAAGGTGCGTTCGGTCAGCCCTTCCAGCCAGGCCAGGGCCTTTTCTGTTGCGGGAGTCAGGTCAAAGTGCGGCTCGTCGGTTCCGGCAGGATAAAATTTTCGCAACCACCCCTTGTCGTTTTCGGCCCAGTCGTTGAGATAGCCTTGCGCGGTCCCGGGAAAGGTCTCGGTGCCGAGCTGCTCGCGCAGGGAGAAAAGCTCGTCTTCCAACGCCTCGACCAGATCGGCCTGAGACAGATTGCGGACATTGGGCACAATGAACACCCGGTGCAGAAAACTGGCCACCAGAGGCGCGTGATGTGCGCGCAACAACCGCCACGCAGGGTGGTTCTGGCGGAGCAGCTCTAAGGTGGCGTAGTCCAGTGCCATATCTTCCCCCGGGTTTGATCCATCGCCATTCTGCGCCAGCCGCCCTGGTCGGTCAAGCGATATTTCTGCAAGTGGCTGTTGGGGTTGCAGGGGGTTCGAGTTGATCGAATTTCTTCAAGAACGCTTCTGGCTGCTGTTCCACTGGCTATGTGAACAATGTGCCGAGAAAGTTCATATTCTCTAAGCCAAGCTGAGTTCGAGTTTGTGTTTTATCTTTTCCCAATCCGGGATGACTGATTCGAGGAGTTTATAAAACTCCGGACCATGATCACGGTATTTCAGGTGACACAGCTCGTGGGTCACAACATAGTCAATGCACTCTTTAGGCGCTCGGATCAGGTCTATGTTGAGGGTTATGGTGTCCTTGTCCGAGAGGCTGCCCCATCTTTTTTGCATTCGCCGGATGGAGAGTTTTGGCCGGCAGGCGTCGATGCCATCCAATTTTTGCTGGCAGCGCTCCATGCTTTCCGCAAATTGAATCTGCGCTTTTTGCACATACCACGCATTGAGCAGCTTCTTGGCAGTAGCCGGAGTCGGTTCGCCTCGGCACGTGATATGAAAAAATCCGCGGGACAGTTTTACCGAGTTTTCCGCTCCCTCTTCTAACTTCAAGCGGTATTGCTTGCCAAGATACAGATGGGTCTCGCCGTTCACATAACAACGGACAGGCGTCTTTGGCTCAAACTGTCTGAAAAACATCAGCTGTTTGAGAATCCAACGAGCCCGCTTCATCACTTTCTGTTCTATCAAAGCAATATCGGCATTCAAGGGCGCTTTAACGATGACCGAACCGTCAGGATGTACAGAAATTTCCATCGTTTTTCTGTTTCGGTACAAAAGAGTAAAATCGATGATCTTTTGCCCGTAAATAACCGAGTGTCTGCAAGCCTCCATCAATTATGGCTCCTGTGTCGTGCCACCTGCATAACCTTTTCGATAACGGCATCCATCTGATCAAATGACAGGTCGATCCCCCTTTCCGTCTTGAGCTCATCGCAGAGATAATCGTCAATCTCGTTCATCACCTGTTTCTGGGCGTCTTCATCATCCCAGAAATGTACCTTCCAGTATTTTTCCAAGATACCATGAAGCGCGATGGCCGTATCAGCCGCGGCTGCTTCAAGTTCTTCTTCGGTTAGTTCGTGGACGCTCAGAAACGGTCTGATCACGCCGAAATAGGCCATGGCATCTTCATTGCCGGAAAGTGCATCCGGTATATCGTCATGGATCTTACCGACGACCTTGTCTCTGATCTCCACGACTTTATTCAGATACTCCAGATCAGATATCCGCTTTGCCCGGAAATCCTCAATCGCCTGTTGGATCAGTTTGGAGAATTTTTCATAAAACGCTGGGTCTTCGCCCATCTTTTCGGTGATGGCCTTCTTGGTGGCGTGCGCAATGGCATCGGCCCTTGCCGCCGTTGTTTTCCCGGTTTGGTAGACGCCCTGCTCTTCCTTGACCATCATAAAGGATTCATCGTCGAAGATATTGACCGGCTCATTGAGCTGAATAACTTCGTCGGCCTGGATATGCGTATCCAGCAGTTTTTTGATTTTGGGTTCATAATCCCGGTAATCAATAGCCTCTGCGTAGCGGAGCTTGACGGACGCCTTGAGCGCCAGGAACTTCCGCAGGTCCGCCTTGTATCTGATCAAGGTCTTTTCATCGGTTTCGCTCAGGAATTTTTCGGAAGAAAGGGCTATGGCCAAGGTCTTGCCGAACTCCGAAAGGCGTTCGTAAAAATCTTCCCGAATTTTATCATCGGCCAGCAGCACTTCATAGGCTTCTTCGTCGTAGGAATGCTTCACGGTTTTGAAGAGATCCCAGAGATCCGAATACCGGCCCGGCAGTTTTTCCACTTCACCGCTAATGGATGTCAGGGCGCCGAGCAGATCGGCTTCATCGAACCCTTCCAATGCGCCGTACATGGTCAGGGCCTTGTCCAGTTCGCCGAGAACGCTGGCGTAATCGACGATAAAGCCGAATTCCTTGTTTTCATGGAGCCGGTTGACCCGGGCAATCGCCTGGAGCAGGGTGTGTTCCCTCAGTACCCGACACAGATAGAGAACCGTATTGCGCGGGGCGTCGAAACCCGTGAGCAGCTTGTCCACGACAATGAGAATTTCAGGCTGATCGCCGTGTTTGAACTGGTTGATGATCTGCTTGGTGTACTCTTCTTCACTGCCGTAGCGTTTCATCATTTTTTGCCAGAACCTGACCACGTCTTCCGTGCTCTCGTCATCGGTCTCTTCATAGCCTTCGCGCATATCCGGCGGCGAGATAACAACCTCGGAGCCGACCATGCCGATTTCATCCAGATACGCCTTATACTTGAGTGCGGACGCTTTATTCGGGGCCACCAGCTGCGCCTTGAATCCGGTTCCCTGCCAGTTTGCGCGAAAATGCTCGCTGATATCAAAGGCCCGCATATAGATGACCCGATCCGCCTTGTTCAGCATTTCCGCGCGCGCATATTTCCGCTTCAGGTCCGCCTGCTGTTCCTTGGTCAGCCCTTGGGTGTGCCGCTCAAACCAGAGGTCCACTGCTTTCTTGTTTTGCCTCATCTCCACATGCCGCCCCTCGTACAGAAGCGGAACCACCGCGCCGTCTTCAACAGCCTGGGTGATGGAATAATGGGGCTCCACCAGATCGCCGAACTTGGCGAAATTGTTCTTTTCCTTCTTTAAAAGCGGGGTGCCGGTAAATCCTAAATAACAGGCACGGGGAAACATCTGCCGCATGCGCCCGGCAAAAGAGCCGAAGTTGGTGCGATGGCTCTCATCCACCAGAATGAAAATATCGGGCGACTCGTCCTGATATTTCTTGACCGCATAGGCCTTGTCGAACTTGTGAATAAGGGTGGTGATGATGCCGGATTTCTTTTCAGCGACCAGCTCCAGCAGGTTTCTTCCCGATGTGGCCCGGTTTGCCTCCAGGCCGCAGGCGGCAAAGGTGTTCCCCAGCTGTTTGTCCAGATCGTCACGGTCCGTGACCAGCACAATGCGCGGATTGAGGATTTCCGGGTCCAGGGCCAGGTTGCGGGCCAGCATGACCATGGTCAGGGATTTCCCGGAACCCTGGGTGTGCCAGATCACGCCGCCTTTGCGTGCGCCGCTGCCGCTCACCTGTTTGACCCGGCTCAATGTGGACTTGACGACGAAGTACTGCTGATAACGGGCGATCTTTTTGATCCCGCCATCAAAGACCGTAAATTTCCAGGCCAGTTCCAAAAGCCTTTCCGGACGGCAGAGGGAGAACAAGGCCTTGTCCTGCTCGGTGACCAGCCTGTCGCCGGTCAGCGTTTTGGGGTTGACCTCGAAGGTCGCCGCAATTTTGGCGACAACATCCTCGGTCAGGGGCCGATTGACCAGGTCCGCGAGTTTTTCCTGCCCGCTTTCGCCGTTATGCATCCGCAGCTCTTTCCATACTCCCCAGAATTTGGCGGCGCTCCCTGTTGTGGCGTACATGGCGCTGTTTTTATTCAGGGCAAGCACCATTTGGCTGTAGATGAAGAGTTTCGGGATATAGTCGTCACTTTGATTTCTGATGGACTGGGAAACGCCTTGTTCTACCTCGACCTGCGGCGCTTTGCATTCGATGACGCAAAAGGGAATGCCGTTGACGAAGAGAACGATGTCCGGCCGGGCGGTTTCCGTTGAACGTGACCGTTCCACACTGTATTCCACCGTGACATGGAAGGCGTTGCGATGGGGGTTGCGCCAGTCGATATAGTTCATGTTGAAGCTTTTGGAATCGCCTGCAATGGTTTGTTCCATGGCCGTTCCCAGCGTCAACAAATCGTAAACAGCTTCGTTGGTCCTCAATAAACCGTCGTATTGGATGTTTTTCAGCTTTTGGATAGCGGACAGTACATTTTCCTCGCTGAAGCGATGCTCACCGCCCTTATACCGAATGCGGTTTATGTCTTCGAGCCGGCTGCGTAGAATATTCTCCAGCAAGACATTGGAATGCCGCCCCTGCCGCTCCCTGAATGCCTCGGCCGGTGTCAAAAACTCAAATCCCAGATTGATCAGAAGCTGCAAAGCCGGGATTTGGGAGAGGTGTTTTTCGGTTGTGTGGAAGCTGCTCATATAGTTCTCCTGCCTTGAATTTAGTTCCAGTCTTTCAAGATCGCCCTGAAAAAAGTTCAAGGTCTGGTCAGGAAACAAATCTTAATTAAATAATTTTAATAAGTTACTGTCTTATTTCGTTGAACCACTATATTTTTTGCGGGGCGATCATCAAGGCGTGTGCTTTGAACCATGACACAGGGGCCATTTTGCGAAACTCATTTAATTTATGACGAAACGGACACGCCCCAAGTCTTTTCCCGCATCCGCAGGGGCAGGGCCTTTTGTTAGCAATTCGTTTCTTTATTCCAAGCAGCTGAATGGCTTCTGTTACCTGATGCCTTTCTTTTAATCCCACCATAAGGGAGTAATCGTCTACGATGCCTTGCTCGCCATGAGCCAACTCGCCAAATACAAAATTTCCACCGTGCCTCAGCTTGTAAGAAACAGCATAGAGGTACGGTATGAGACATTTGTCTGCAAAGCCGGTCAGAGTTGGGAACCTATGGACTTTGCTCAACAGTCTGAGCGGTGAACCTAGACAAAGAGTGCCATCCTGGTTGACATGAAAATTTCCATCACGTGGAATCTTGCCGCCAATTTCCTTCACCTCAGGAAGGGCTTGAGGGAATTTCTCCGGCACAACGATTTCCAACTCGTAGGAATCATCTATTTCATCATTGCCTGATGCATTGGCCTTGAACCGAAATTTTCCGCGCAGGCACACGCCAGCATCCGAGTATGGAACCGTCGACATGCCGGGATAATCGCTCAGAAACTGTCCCAAACTGTTAGATATCAACACTCTCATCCAGCTACCATTCCCATGGTTTGGCCAAGTTTTGCCGATCAATCGTATGTGTTTTGGGAGTTACAATGCTAACGCTGGCAGCGCTGATTCCCAGTTGCTTCTTCAGCTCTGCCTCGTTCACTTTTAATGAGAACTTATCTTCAATTTGTTCGCAGAGAAATTCAGTGTCAGTCGTGGAGGTAAGAAGCTGAAAATCAGTTCTTGCCTGCAGAAGCCAGTTTTTGAAATTTTCCTCCAGTCGCAAGCGCAGACAATCATGTCTATACCAACGGTCGGCAAAGTCCTCTTTTGGGTCAACAGGGTTGGGAACCCGTGGTTTTGTCGGGCACACCAAACCGCCCATCTTTTCAAGCACATTCCCAAGTGCCGTAACGATATCGGTCTCACCGTTATAGGCTCTGGCGGCCAGTGTCGTTATGATGATGGAAATGGGCTTAGAGTCCGGATTGTCCTTACTCCAGTTATCACGATGACGTTTTAAAATCTGAATCACCCGCTGCAAAGGTGTTTTCTTTTTGAACAAAGGCACGTCATCCACCTGAGCTTTTTCCAGAGCAGCTATTCGGGTTTGTCTTGGATACATTCGATATTCAAACCATTTAGCGTATCCTTCCGGATTGCTGATGTTCCAATTCTTACATATATCCTGAATCCGTGAAGGCTTAGATCAGTATGCTGCGACTCGGTATCAAACCGGTAAGTTTCGAGCTACTTAAGTCATCCTGTGCCAGTTTACTCGAAAGCTACAGTAAAAATGCCTCATGTCCTTTGATTTTCTTTGAAGAGCAACCCAAATGCTGACCGGCAGGCGCACTCCTCCTGTCATATTGCTCGCAGAACCCTGAAAGCCGCGTCAGCGGGCTGGGACAAGTTGACCGTACACCTCCTTGAAAGCTGCAAAACCAGGACAGTGACGGCCAAAGCGCACAAGCAGCCGTCTGCCGCGACTCAGCAGACGGCCCGCCAGGTAGATCAACTCCTGCATCACCGTGCGGATGCGACGGCGTTTGGCTGGATGGCGAATCGGTGAAAACTCGCCCAGCAGCCCCATTTGTCCGATGGCACGCAGGATGTTATACGTCAAGCAACCCAGGGCCATGACCAGCGCATTGGTGGCAAATTTACCACTGGGCAGGCGCTCCAAATCAAGATCAGTTTTGAATTCGCTGTGGAATTGCTCTGAAGTGGCGTGATCCCGATACAGACCAATCACCTCATCGGGAGTCATTTCCAGATTGGTCCACCAGCCTTCCAGGGTGATCTGCGGCATGAGCAATATTTGCCCGTTGCGGTCGCTGCTGCGCTCCGTCACCTGCACGATCCGTTGACAGGGAGAGCTCCGGCCCTTGATCTCCACCGCTTCATCGATCACCAGGAGGCCAACCCGCTTGCCGGGCCGCGGCGTGCTGACCGCGCCTTCGCCAAACACACGCTCGCGCCAGGACAACACATTGCTGCCGCGCGGGTTCCACTTGATGATGAAGCGCACCTGTTCCGTTGCGGCGAGCAGCTTCCGGTTTTCTTCGGCATCGTGGGCCGAATCCAGCCGCACCAGACACTCCTGATTGGTGAGGCTGCGCGCCGCCTTGAGCGTCCGCTGAAGAAAGGGGACAAACTCGTGCTGAGCATGCTGACTGCCGGGCCGCAGTTCAACTTCCAGGCACCAGCCTTCCAGACCCAGGTACGCGGCGATGGGGGCATAGCCATCGAAGTTCTTATAGGTGCGGCTCACGCCTTCCTTCGTGGTGTTCGAGTTATCCTGGGGGAATACGTCCACATCCAGGGGAACCAGACCTTGAGCGCAAGCAGAAATCTTGACACCAAGCTGTTTGAGCATGGTATGCGCTGCGCGAAAGACGTGTGGAATCAGGCCGGTTGCCCCTGCCGTATCCAGGCGTTGACGCAGGCTTTCGGCTGAGGGCAGGCGGTGAATGGCCAGGGCCTGTCTGAAATAGTCGTCGCCCTGCATGGCGGCAATTGCCTGAAAATCGCTTTTGCCCAGGGACAGTAAGCCCAGGTAACTGCGCAGGATATCGATGTCGCTGATCTGCTCGGTCCCCCGGCTCTGCCGGCTTGCACGCCGGCTCAAGTCGCTGTAGCGGTTGATGCACGCGCCGACCAGGGCCAGGCCGGAGTGGCTGGTGTAGAATTCGTCGCTGCTCTGCTCAAGAATCAATCGTTTCATCTTTTCACCTGCCTGGTGAGTTTTACGGACAGGTGGATATTGCAACTTTTTAACTGAAATTTCAATATGTTAGTTGCATGGGCAAACAATTTTTATTGATGAATGTTCACGGAAACAGGTATATGTTTATAATCCTCGTGTCGGTCGTCCGTTATAGATACCGTTGTCTGGGAGGCAGTCCCCGCCACATATTCGTCTAATCCTGTATTGCGCATGGACTCCAGTGCTATTTTCCGTAGTGCTTCATCCGCTGGAATACATGGAACAATATCCATATGAAAGCTGAGGCCATCCTGATACTCAAGACGCCAGCAACGATGCTTCTCCTCCAGTTCATTTTTGATACCACGAGCCTTCCGATAGGCTTCCAACTCAATGCCAATCAGTTTTTTTAGGGTTTCCTGGGTATGACTATCCTTGCTGATTCCGTCCCGAAGCTTGCATGCAAGATCAAGATCATATTCTTCACTTTCATCAATAGGGCGTATTGCCGTGCCGAGACGAAACGATCCCTGCGGAAAAATATGCGGATTGTTTCCCGATACTACTGATTCATCTCTGGCAAACCATTCTCCAAGATCCTCATACCTGTTACGGGCTTTATCATAGGCTGAATCAGGGAGTTCCAGCAATCTCACCATGTTGTCTAGAACTATCTGTTTTTGTTCATTGGTAATCATTGGTTGGATCCTATAGTTAGAAAATTCTTGATCGATTTCGACTCATGGGTAAATTTGTGATCCGCCTTGGAAATGAACTCATCCAGCATGGACACGTCATCCATCGGCAACGGCAGGTCGGATTCAAAATCAATCCGTTTGATCTGCCCAGGGCGGAGCGTGAGCTTCAGGTAGTTCAGAGCACTCTGGCTCTGCAGAGAAAGAATGAAGCTGATAAATTCCTTGTGTTTCCATCCATTAACCAGTCCCCATTTGCGCGATACATTCGTTCCATACATAGTTTTTGAATGACCGGTGCCGATTGTCAGGATTTGTATGTCGTCCTGAGCAATCTTGAGCCGTTTCTGGGCGTCAATCATCGCAGCCAGAGCTGGGTTATTGGCCCAAAGTCCGCCATCTGCGAGAAGGTAGTGGTCCAGCTTATGCGGATTGAAATATGTCGGTGCGGAACAGGACGCCAATACGGCATCTTTCACAAGAACATTATTGTCCCGGATAAATTCCTCGGAATAGCCGGACTTCAGGACATGGACACAACCATTGCCGATATCGGTGGAGGGAAGCAGCAGCGGTTTCTTGATGTCACCCAGCCGCTTATCCTGAAATACTTCTGAAAGCACATTTTCCAGAAAGTGAGCATCGTAGACACTGTCAAACATGGGATGAAACATGTTTTTTAATTTTTTGCCGGGCAAGAAAAATCGCTTCTTACGGAATATTCCAGCACCATGCTCCTTGTACATCGCCACGATTTTGGCCGCAGGCACGCCCGTAGCCACTCCGGCAGCGATGATGGAACCGGTACTTGTTCCGGCAATCATGTCGAAAGTGTCGGAGAGATTTATTTGAAGGCGTTCTTCGATACACTGAAGAATATGGGCGGGATATATGCCACGAATTCCGCCGCCATCAATGCTCAATATTCTGAAAGCCTTACTCATATATTTTTCTCATTTTTTGTCCTTGGGAGGGCACGGATCGTTTCCGTAGCTGTTGCCAGCCCGGATCTTTCCATCTACGCCATGGATTTTGGTGTCCGACTTTTGGTTTCTGGCAATGCTCTCGGCCGCTTCGATAGCCTGCGCTTGCGTGCGGGTAACTTTGGTTGCCTTGCTGTTGCCTGCGCCTTTAACTGCCCAGCCATCAGGATGTTTTACAACATGCTGGTTTTTTCCTTTTGCCATAATTACATCTCCATGTATTGGTTAACGATTTCCGGTTTTACGCGCCATTCGCCGGTCAACATTTTCTGCATCAGACCACGTTTCTGGATTTTATATTTGTCCGCGAGCTGTTTCAGCAGGTCGATTTCTTCTTGAGCGGTGTTTAGAGCGGTTTGAATTTTTTTTTGCTGGTCTTGGGGCGGCAGAAAAAGTCTAATCCCGAAGAAATCAGACTTCGTGATATTCAAGAGTCCGTGACTTCTTGCTCCTTCTTGACAGACAGCGCACAATTCACGATTTACCGCTCCAGACTCAAAGAGGTGAAGAAGAAAATCGGATTCGCAGGGAGCGCCCGGTTTTAATGCGAAACAGAGGTATAAAGTCGACAAAACACCTTTTTCATATCTGTCCAAACGCTTTGTTGCACCATAAGGGTAGCCCTTAGCGGAACTTCGGTTATAGGCAAACTCGCCCTTTTGCAGAAGGCAGTAGCCTGTCACATTTTCGGCCGATACGCTTTTATTGTAATACTCAAGCTGACTGACTAATCCGACCTGGGCAGAGGAAGTCAGCACGTTCGTATTGTTTTCACTATTCTTACGAGAAACAGGACTGCAAATCTCCCCCAGTTTTACCTTTTTCCATTCTGCGTTTTTCTGTGTGTTCTGTGGTTTTGAAATTAGCTCCCTCAACAGCCATTGAAATCTTTTCTCCTTCGCCTGAATCAGCTGTTCGGTTTTCTCAATGGCCTCATCCCAAGTAGACAGCAGATCGGAAATAGCTTTTTGTTCGGGAAGTGGGGGAAGCGGCACTACAATTTCTTTGAGTACATTAGCATTAAACTGGGGCTGACCTCCACCTGTAACGAGATTATTTGCTTGAAACCAATATCTATTTGATTGCGAAAAATGAAAATAGAAGTAGGGTAGTAATTTTTCAGTGTTCAGAGTTATTTTGATCAAAAAAGATGCGTAGACTGCCGGACAATCATCTTTATAGAAAAGAGTTTTTCCAAATGTCCCGCCGGTTCGTGCAACAAGAATGTCTCCCTTTTTAACCTGATATCGCTCTAACTCATCGGAAAAGTCTATGAATTTTGCATCGTTCTTTTTTAACGAACCATTTTCGTCGATGTCAGTTATTCTGAGGAATCGAGTGTCGCCAGTATCCTGAGCAGCAGCCGTGTATCCGTACGAAAAATCAGCAACCGTCCCCAATGCAACTTCATTGTATGGGTTACTCATTGAGCACCTCATTTGTATCCCCATTATCTGTCATTCTCGCCCTCATCTTTGAATCTCCTCCAGCTTCTCGGCCATCTTCACCCGCACCGCGGCCAGCTCTTTTTCCAGCGCGTCTATTTCCGCCTGTACCGCGTCGATATCGATTTCTTCTTCCTCTTCAAAGGTGTCCACATAGCGCGGGATATTGAGATTGAAGTCGTTCTCCTTGATCTCGGCAAAGTCGGCCACATGGGCGTATTTTTCTTCTTCGGCCCGGGCAAGATAGGCTGCCATGATCCTCTGGATATGCTCCTCCGAGAGGGTGTTCTGATTTTTACCTGAGACAAAGTCTTGGCTTGCATCCACAAAAAGGATGTTTGTACACTCCTCGCGGGCACCGCCTTGTTCTCGGGAACGGTCAAAAACCAGAACGGCCACCGGAATATTGGTAGTCGGAAACAGGTTGCCCGGCAGGCCGATGACGGCATCGAGCAAATTTTCCTCGATCATTTTCCTGCGGATACGCCCTTCAGCCGCGCCTCGAAACAGTACGCCATGCGGCACCACCACGGCAACCCGTCCTTCTTTTTCCAGGGCGGTTTCCACCATGTGGCTGATAAAGGCCCAATCGCCCCTGCTCTTGGGCGGAATCCCACGCCAGAACCGGTTGTGCTGGTCGTTCTCGGCATTTTCAGCACCCCATTTGTCCAGGGAAAAGGGCGGATTGGCCACCACGCAATTGAATTTCATCAGTCGATCGTTTTCCACCAGGAGCGGACTGTTCAGGGTGTCGCACCATTCAATGCGGGCGCTGTCAAAACTGTGCAAAAACATATTCATGCGGCAGAGGGCCCAGGTGCTGCCGTTGGATTCCTGCCCGAACAGGGCGAAGTTGCGCTGTTCCTGGGCGCTGTCGGCAACGCGGGCCACTTCTTGGGCTGCTTGAATCAAGAGACCGCCCGATCCGCAGGCCGGGTCGCAGATGCGATCACCGGGTTTGGGTGCGGCGAGTCGTGCTACCAGCTCGCTGACCTTTTGCGGCGTAAAAAACTCTCCGGCCTTTTTTCCGGAATCCGAGGCAAAGCGTTCGATCAGATAGATGTAGGTGTTGCCGATGACGTCTTCAGAAACCCGGCTGGGGCGCATATTGAGCTGCGGCTTGTGAAAATCTTCCAGCAGCTGCTTGAGGCGGCGGTTACGGTCCCTGGCTTTTCCGAGGTTGGCTTCGCTGTTGAAGTCGATATTGCGGAAAACTCCTTCGAGCTTGCTCTTGTTGCTCTCTTCAATATGGTCGAGCACGATATTGATCAGCTCGCCGATATTGGCGGCGGAGCGGCGCTCATAGAGGCTTTGATACGTGGCCGGAAATTCATCCAGAACCGTTTCCACGCCTGTTTCTTCGTTCTTTTCGGTGAGTTTGACCATGGGCAGAACAAAACGTTCACGATCGAGCTTGCGGCGGATGCGGACATCATCATCACCATGCTGCTGCCGATATTCTTCGTAGTGGTCTTCCCAGACATCGGAGATGTATTTCAAAAACAGCATCACCAGAATGTAGTCTTTGTACTGCGCCGGATCGACCACGCCCCGGAATGTGTCGCACGCCGCCCATGCCGCGTTGTTGATGTCTTTTTGGTCGATTGTGCCGCTCATGTTTATTCTCCTGGGTTGTAACCACGGAATACACGGATAAGAATATTTTTTAACCACGGAATACACGGAAAACACGGAAGGGGATTTTTCTGTGTATTCCGTGTGTTCCGTGGTGTCTCATTTTACAATTCTTTCGATTGTTGCTTTTGGGTAATGACCGAAATTCACTAAAAATCCAAGTCGAAGCCCGGTTGCTTTCAAGTAGTTGTGCAATTGGGCCCGATGCTCGTCACACACTTCTTTGACCGCCTTGAGTTCGACAATAATTTTTCCATAGCAGATCAAGTCTGGTTTGTAGGTCTGCTGAAGTTTTTCCTGCTTGTAAAATAGCTCTAATTCAGGCTGGGATATAAACGGAATACTTTGTTTGCTGAGCTCTTTTTCCATGCATTCCTGATAGACTCCTTCAAGAAAGCCGCACCCCATTTCACGGTAGACCTCAAAGACAGCGCCGCGAAGCAAGTAGCTCTCATCCCTGAACAAAAAATCTTTCCGTGTATTCTGTGTGTTCTGTGGTCTCATGTTTTTTTCTTTTCCGTGGTCGCATACTGCATGAGTAGTATTGAAATGTATTGTTCTCGTTTTTCGGCCAGCGTATGCAGCAGATCTTGCTCACGAGCAGACAGCCTGGCCAGCTCTACGATGTGTTTCTGTTTTTCCATACTCGGCAGCGCCACTTCCAGTTCCTCAATCGTTCGTTTGCTGATCGTTTTTTGGAAGGTGCCTTCGGCCCGGCTGGTCAGAAAAATCTGCGCATCTCGCTGGCTGATGTACCAGTTCAGATATTCGGGTAAAACCTTGTCCGGCTTTGTCACCCGTATTCTCAATAAAGGAGCGGCAACAACAGCTTTGTCCGGATCATCGAGAAGAATCGCCGCCGTGGTCACATGTCCGCGGGATCTGAAGATCAGGTCGTTTTTTCTCGCAAGGTGATGCTCCTTCACGGTTTCCATATCGACTTTCATCAAGTCGGTGCAGTCGACCGTGTTGTCATCGAGCAGGTCTTTCATTTGAATAACGGAAATATCACTTTCCTCGGTCGCTTCAAGGCGTGATCGGAAGGAGTATCCCACCTGCACGGTTGCCAGCTTTTTAATTTTTGCTCTCATTTTCTTGCCGCAAGCGGATTGCTGTAATGTTGTTACTGCAAAAGAGTACTACGCCAAGGGATGGCTGTCAAGGGGTTTTCTGCAGAAACGTCGTTACTGCGTTCCGCTCTGTTTTTTTAGAGATGATTCGTTCCCCGTTATGGACGATGACGCTGGGGGGTATCCCAACTCCAAGATAAAATTAAGGAATTGCATGCCGGCCCTGTTGGAGCGCATTTTTATGGCTCCTCGTCATTTTTCGACGAAGAGCCAAATAATCTCCAGCAGGTCTGTTTTGATTCAATGACGGGAATCGAATGGCCTAGCTGCCCGGCAGCTCCGTGCCACGATTCATGATCTCGATAGAACCCGCATGGCTGAACAGGCGGTTGCGCTTTTTGGCGGTCAGTTCCCTGACAATGCCCAGCTGTTCCAGGTGTCTGAGCGCCTTGTTAACCGTGGCCGGAGTGAGGCCGGTCTTTTCCGCCAAAGAGCCCGAGGTGGCGATGGGATGCTCCATCAATGCCCGGTGGACCTGCAGAGTGGATGCGGCCGCCCGGCCGAGGCTGTTGATCTTGTCGCGGTCCCGATTTGACAGGTCGAGAAGCTGTTGGGCTGTTTCCACTGCCTGGGTGGCGGTGACGATCACCGCCTTGGCAAAGAAATCGAGCCAGGCTTCCCAATCGCCGGTCAGACGGACCTTGTTGAGCAGTTCGTAGTACGAACGGCGGTGTGTTTTGAAATAGAGGCTGAGGTAGAGCATCGGCTTGTGCAGCACCTTCTGCTCGCAGAAGAGCAGGGTGATCAGCAGACGCCCGAGACGGCCGTTGCCATCGAGAAATGGGTGGATTGTCTCAAACTGCACGTGGGCCAGCGCCGCCTTGAGCAGCACCGGAGTGGGTTCCGGCTGGTCATGAAGGAAGAGCTCCAGCTTGCCCATGCACTCCACCACCTTTTCGGCCGGAGGCGGAACAAAGACCGCGTTGCTTGGCCGGGCGCCGCCGATCCAGTTCTGGGTACGCCTGAATTCGCCCGGAGCTTTGCCACTGCCCCGGCCCCTGGCCAGCAGTACGGCGTGGATCTCCCGAAACAGGCGCAGCGATAACGGCAGTCCTTCTTCCAGCAGGCGCAGGCCATGGTCGAGAGCCGCTACATAGTTGCTGACCTCCTGCACATCATCCAGGGGCACGCCGGGTTCCTGATCCAGTTCAAACAGCAGCAGGTCGGAAAGCGAGGACTGGGTCCCCTCGATCATGGAGGAGAGGACCGCTTCCTTGCGGACGTACATAGAGAGGAACAGCGAGGTGTCCGGCAGCAGGGCTGAGACGCTGTCCAGTCGCCCGAGCATTAGCAGCGCTTGATCGAATTTGTTGCGTAATTCCGGCGTCCAGTGGATGGGTGGATGCGGCGGCAGCGGCGCAGGCACAAAGGCTTGGGCCTGCTCACCTGCCGTCGATATGGTCACGTATCCGCCCTGGAGTCCTCGCTTCATCCTGCCCGGCTCGAACCTAAAATAAGATTTTTATTATTTTACCTTCAGCAAGAATCGTAAAATAATGAGACGGGAAGGAGAAATCAAGCGGATTGAGCAACAGCCTGATTCAATCCACAGCTCCGATTTTTCTCTCTTTTTGACTCGTTCCCTATCACTCCAGGCCAATGGAGATCGCAGCTCCATAAGCCACGGTGAACTGTGGTTCTGCAAGGACATGGACATCGGTCATCAATTCGTCTTCAAGGGCCATGAGCAGGCCCTGGTGTTGGGCGGGGCCGCCGTCGAGGTAGATGGGGCCGGAGCCGAAGCCGCGCCCCATCAGCCCGGCCACTCGTCGTGCCACCGAGCTGTACAGGGCGCCGATGATATTGGCGGGCGAGACGCCGCGGGCGAGCAGGGAAACGATCTCTGTTTCGGCGAACACCACGCAGGTGCTGCTCAGCTCCAGGTCCTGATCGTGCTCGTCCAGGAGATCACTGAAGTTTTCCAGAGGGATATCGAGGATCCGGGCCACCAGTTCAAAGAAACGGCCGGTGCCGGCAGCGCATTTGTCATTCATCCGGAAATCCCGGATACCGCCCACTTCATCGAGTTCGATGACTTTGAGGTCCTGGCCGCCGATATTGACGATGGTCTTGGCACGGCCGCCGCTCAAGCGGTGGATGCCCAGGGCATTGGCGCGAATCTCATCCAGGGTAATGGTGGCCTCGGAATAGAGGTTTTTTCCATAACCCGTGGCGGCAACGGCGCTGACATCCTCTGCGGCAATCTTTTCCTCGCTGAGCATCTCCGAGATCATGGCCGTGGCGAGCTGTTCCTGTCCGGGGGCAGTGGCTCTCTTGCGCTGCGCGATGATCCGGTCTCCATCATTTGTATCTATCATGACCGCCTTGATGGCGGTGCTGCCGAGATCGAGTCCGATATGTATCATGTGTCTACCTCAAGGTATGCCTGAACGCTTCCAGGCGGGTGAGAAGGTTGCGGTTGTCTTCCGCGCTGTAATCGCTTTCAAGCCGAAGAAAGCTTAAGCCCTCGTCTTTGAGTTGTTTTTCCAGGGTATAGCTCTCCAGGTCGTAGGGATGACAGCCCTTGAGGACGATGAAGACCACGCCGGAGATTTTTTTCTGGTGCCGCTGACCGAGGATATTGTGCACCCGCCGCTCGTTGTCGGCGAAAACCGGGCAGAGACAGCCCTGGTGGTAGTGCTGGGCAAGGGCTTCGAGCATTCCCGCCATGGAGGGATCACTGACGGCGATTCGTCCGGGAAGGAATCGTTCCGCGGAACAGATATCGTCTCCGGCAAGGAAAAGCCCGGCCTCTTCCATCAGCAGGGGGAGCTTGAAGTTGGGGAAAAAGATAGGCGATCCGGCAAGGAAGACCCGGGGCCGCTCGTCTTCTTTCGGCGGCAACTGGGCGATGAGTTTTTCAACATTTTCCAGCCATTCCTCCAGGGGAGCGGCGAGCAGGGTATTGAGGAGGAGGAAGAACCACACCGAGGCCAGGCGTCCCTCGCTGCGCAGGCTGCTGAGGGTGGTGACCAGGGCAAAGGCCCGTTGGTAGAGCGCGATGCTTGCGGCAAGGTTCGCGCGGGTGATTTTTTGCCCGGAGATCTTCTCAAGAAACTCTTTGAGGGAGTGGACTTCCTGGAGCCAGCGTTGCCTGCTCTTGGTTGTTTCCCGGAAATGGGGCATTTCCAGCCAGTGGATTTCCTCGACCTGGGGCAGGCCGGAGAGATCCATTATCTGCGGCAAACCCACGACCCAGTCGCAGGTTGTGGGCAGCACCAGGGGCGGGTTGGGGTTTCCGTTTCGGTGTCCATCGGCCCTGTTCCTGCCGAGCAGCATCCCCATTATGGAGCGGATCAGGGGGCAGATCAGGGCAGGGAGATTGCCGCTGGCAAGATTACCGGCGGCGTAGGAGCCGCAGAAGATCCGGAAGGGCTGAAACCCGGCGGCGTGGACGAGTTCCAGCGGGGCCTGTACGCAGAAAAGTCCGAGCGGTTTTCGTCCGCCGGAATCACCAGAAACAGGAGGCTGGAGGGGGTCGGCCAGGTTTCTGGCCAGCTGGAGGAAGGAGTCATAGGCGGGTTGATAATCCTCCCGCGCGCGGAGCAGGGTCTCCATCTCCGCTGTCTCGCCGCTCATTCTGGTGGCGATGCGTTTTAGCAGACGAAGTTGACGGGTATCGTTCACGGTCTTCTTTCTTCTTGGGGATTGGGGGGCGGGGGCGCCATCTTTTTGGTCAACGGTTTATGTTTGGCGAGATGGTCTCTTGAGGAGGAAAAAATGGTCAACCAGGGCGACCATTGCAGGTTGAGGGCGCCAGGGGAAGGACAGTTGTCGGCACAGTCAGCGCAGTTGATGCAACTCCCCACTTGCACATCGGTTTTGTGTTTTTCCAGGGAGACGGTCTCGATATCCATGGGGCAGCACCGCCTGCAGGTTCCACAACCGATACAGGCCGAGGGGTCCTTGACCAGTCTGAAGAGGGTGAGCGGTTTTAACAGATGAACGAGGGCAAGGAGCGGGCAGAAGACGCAAAAGAAACGCCGTTTGAAAAACATACCGACCAGCATGATGCCGGTGATCAGGATGAGCAGGGAGGAAAAAACCAGGGTGGTGGTATTGTCCACATTAAGGGCCAGGTACCTTGTTTCGCCGACAAAGAGGGGCAAGAGGGATTTGCCCGGGCAGATATTACAGAAGGGATAGTGGAAATCCATGGAGAGAATGCCCGCGGTGATCAGCGGCGGAATCACGACAAGATAAATCAGGAGGAGGTACTTGATCGGCGCCAGCCCTTGCTGCGTTCGTGGGGAAAAATGGGATTCGCGGATGCCGAGCCTGGCGCGAAGCAGGCTGAACCAGTCTTGCAGCAGACCAAAGGGGCAGATCCAGCCGCACCAGGTCTTGCCGAGGAGCGCCACCAGCACGATGAACAGCGCCAACCAGGCCAATGCCCTGAGGAGGGCGATATCCCAGAGGCTGGAAAGCGCCATGCCGAAACCGATATACCCCTGGAGCCCCATCAGATAGCAGTATCCCCCGCAGCCGACCACGAAGGGGCAGGCGAAACAGGGCAGCGCCGAACCGAGGTGGATGCCGAGGCGTCCGCCGTAGATCAGGAGGAGAAACGAGAGGTGTTGGGCCAGGAGGCGCAGGTTTTTTATCGCCATGGGGAGGGGCTCCGGAAAAATCGGGCGCACAACAGAGAGAGGGCAATGCTCAACCCCAAGAGCATCGCCCCTTTTTCCCGGTTGATATTGCCGTGGTAGAACCGCGTTAAGGGCAGGGAGGTACTGAGAACGGTGTCGCCTTCGGGAGAGAACCAGAGAAAGGAGAGATCCTTCCAGATTCGGGTCTTCGATTGGGAAAGTTCTCTGTCTTGGGGGGGGACATAGTTGGCGGAGTCGTTTTCGTCGAGTTTGAGGGTTGTTATCAGGTTGCCGGCGCCCTCGACGACGTGGATCTGTTTGCTGGCCTCTTTCGCGGCTGCTGCCGGGCCCTCTTTCCGCTCGGGGATCTGGAGCTGGAGGGCGATCGGTTTGCCGGTAAACACCCAGTATCCCCATCCGGATCCGGCGTGTAAAGCGGGCCATGGAAGCGGGGTGGTTTGAGCAATGATCTCCATTTCTCTCCCGTTGATGGAAAGCACGGGCGCCGGTTTTTTGAAGAGGCTGATCGCGGGGATATAGGTTGTCGTGCCGGAGTAGTAGTGTTTCCCGTTGATTGTTGTTTTCGCCAGGACTTCCAGGTGCCCCTTGGCATTGCTTTCGATTGTCACCCGTCGTGGGGAGGGGCCGTCCAGCAACAGAACCTCGTGATCGGCGGCGGTGGCATGTTCCTCTTTCTTCGCCGCCACACCTACCAGGCCTGTTTTCCCGATTGCGGTCAGGATCAGTTCCGTGGCTCCGATGCTCTCCGGCTCCCTATCAGGGAGGACGAGTTCAAGGGAAACAAAGCCCGTCCCGTTTTCCCTGGCCCCTTGTTTGATGAGCCGCCAGTAGGGAAAGTCGGGAAGATTCGCCTCTGTTTGCGCTTTTTTGCCTCCTTCGGTGGCGGAAGCGGCGGCGAGAGCAGAAGCCGAGGGGAAAACCATATGGCTCAGACAGAGGAAGAGGATGAGGAAGAGGGGAGGGATCGGCATCGCCTGTCTCGGGTTGAAAATTGTTTCTCTGGTCGGTCTAGAGTCGGCGCTTTTTATGACGGATGAGGGGGCATCGGTTGCGGGGAGAAGACAAGGCCCCCCGGTTATCTTCAGGAGAGGTGGCCGGATGCTTTGGGAGGTCTTGGTTTTTGCTTTCCAGTGCCGGAAAACAACCACGGCATTGGTTGGCACGGGACAGGGGAACAATAAAAAAAGCCCAGACCACCTGAGGTGATCTGGGTGCCCATGAACCCAAAGCCATCCATTCCAATTCCGGATCAAAGCTTGTTGTGTCGGCTGCGGAAAAATGCTCGCGGGAAGTGTTTTTTCTACGCCCGCGTCCGCATTTTTCTTTGCCTCCTTGCTTGCATCGTTGATCTGGAGTTGGACTATATCCTGGAACCGCGATCCCCGAAGTTCCGGTTTCTCTTCTCTTGCCTCTGCCTGGGCTTTCGGACCAAGGCCAATTCTTGCCTTTTTACCGGAAAGCGCAGGAAAGGCAAAGGCGTCCCCAGGCAGGTCTTCCGGCTCGTTCCCTTTGCACCGCCTTCCCATCCCTGCATCAATGGTAAAACAGTGGCGTCTTGGTGAAAGGCTCCGTCCGCGGACAGAGGAAGAACTTACGGCGATGGGCGCGCTCCCGACTCCCACGGGATTCCCTATTCTCTCCGGAGTTTACTGCCGGAGCACCTGGATTCGCTTGCAACGTAATCAGGGGAGCCTAAGGGAAATCCTGAGAGCTGTCAAGATGTTTGCTTTTCAGTTTTTTGTGGAGAATCGGGATGAAATCCCGAAAAAACAACAGGATAGTATGGGAAATCTATCGACAGC
The DNA here is from genome assembly GCA_050952385.1 of Desulfobulbus sp. Lineage (GTDB taxonomy): Bacteria > Desulfobacterota > Desulfobulbia > Desulfobulbales > Desulfobulbaceae > Desulfobulbus. The sequence continues at coordinate 2,212,906 of JBMNKV010000001.1, forward strand.
GTCTGAACGGCCGCCGGGATGGCGGCAGCCTCGCCGGAGAACAAACAATGGGGCCCGATGCGGACAAAAAAGCGGTTCAAGGCAACAGTCCTTGAACCGCTTTTTGTATGTGGCACGCCAGGCAGGATTCGAACCTGCGGCCCACGGCTTAGAAGGCCGTTGCTCTGTCCAACTGAGCTACTGGCGCATAATGCTGTGCGGCGCGAAATGTACCGGGCAAGCACGGAGAACGCAAGCAGAAGCCGGTCTTTTTCGTGTTTGCCGGTGGGCGGCGGACAGCCCTAGTTTGTGTCCGTCGGCTTGCAGTCGATCTGCTCCCAGATCGGCCCGGCCGCGGTATCGTGCACGGTCACGCCCTTGCGCAACAGTTCTTCCCGCACCGAGTCGGCCGCAGTCCAGTCCTTGAGTTGTCGGGCCCGCTCACGCTGGCGGATCAGGCGGTCGATTTCCGGGGTCAGGGGGCAGTGCTCCAGCCGCAGCACGCCCAGCACCTGGTTGACCTGGCGCAGCGCGTCGAGCACGTCGGTCTTTTGCTGGCGATCAAGTCGGCCCTCCTGTACGGCCGGATTGCTCTTTTTGATGAAGTTGAACACCGCGCCGATGGCCCCGGAAACATTGAGGTCGTCGTTCATGGCCTCGGTGAACCGTTTTTCCAGCTCGGAGACATAGCTGGCCATTTCGGGATGCGGCAGCCCCGCAGGCAGGCACAGCAGTTTGCGGGTGTATTCGTCGATGCGGCGCAGCGCGGTCCGGGCCGCGTCCAGCCGTTTGTACGAGAACAGAAGCGGCTTGCGGTAGTGGACGCCCAGAAGCATGAAGCGGACTTCCCGACCGGTGTAGCCCTTGCCCAGCACCTCGTCCAGGGTGACGATATTGCCGGCGCTGTCGGCCATTTTGCGGCCGTCGCGGAGGAGTTGGCCGGAATGCAGCCAGTATTTGGCCAGCGGTTTTCCGGTCAGGGCCTCGGCAATGGCGATCTCGTTTTCATGATGGGGAAAGGCCAGATCCTGACTGGCGGTGTGAATATCCAGGGTTTCGCCCAGATACTTGATGGCCATGGCCGTGCATTCGATATGCCATCCGGGCCGGATATTGCCCCAGTCGGTCGGAAAGAAAATCCCTTCTTTCAGCTCGGCCAGGGTCGAGCGCTTGAGCAGGGTGAAGTCGCGGGGGTTGTCCTTTTCATAGTTGTCGAGATCGACGGTCTGGCCGATTTTGATTTTGCTCAGGTCGATGCCGGACAGACGGCCGTAGGGCTTGAATTTGGAAATATCGAAGTAGATCGAGCCGAATTTTTCGTAGGCATAGCCCTTGTGGATCAGTTTATGGGCGATTTCGATCATGTCCTTGACATGCTCGGAGGCCAGCGGATAGCCGGCACCCGGCAGGATATTGAGCAGCTCGATGGCCTTTTTGAACTCGTCGATATAGCGGCCGGTGAAGGTGGCCAGGTCGGTCTGGGCGGCCATGGCCCCGGCAATGGTTTTGTCGTCCAGGTCGGTGAAGTTCATGTAGGCCTCCACCGTGTAGCCCTGGGCGGCCAGGGCGCGGTGGATGAGATCGGCGACGATGAACCGGCGGCAGTGGGCGATGTGGGGCGATTCGAAGGCGGTGGGGCCGCAGGCATAGAGCGTGACCCGGTCTTCGCGCACCGGCCGGAACACCTCTTTTTTCCGGCTCATGGTGTTGAACAGCCGAAGCTGGGAGCCGGGCTCCTCGTCCCGGTCCTGTCGGGTGAACAGGTTGGTGCTGAGGTAGCGCTCGCCGCCGTCGGGCAGAATGACCACAATGCAGCCCGAGTCCAGCTTCCGGGCCCGCTGCATGGCAACGAACATGGCTGCTCCGCCGCTCATGCCCGCCAGGATGCCCTCCTCAGCGGCCAACCGCCGCGCGGTGGCAAAGGCGTCCTCATCTTCGATGCCCACCACGGCATGGGGCAGGGTTTTGTCGAAGATGCCGGGCCGGTAGGATTCCTTCATGTTCTTCAGCCCCTGGATCTTGTGCCCCCGGTTGGGCTCCACCGCAATCACCCGCACTTCGGGATGATTGTCGCGAAACCAGCGCGACAGGCCCATGGCCGTGCCGGAGGTGCCCAGGGTGGCGACGATGTCGGTGACCTCGCCGTTGGTCTGTTCCCAGATTTCAGGCGCGGTGCCCTGGTAGTGGGCTTGCCAGTTGGCCGGATTGTTGTACTGGTCGGCCAGACAGTAGCGGTCGGGGTATTCGCGGGCCAGGGCGTAGGCCTTTTCAATGGCCCCGTCGGTGGCGCGTTTGGCCGGCGTGAGGATGATTTCCGCGCCATAGGCCCGCATGATGATCCGCCGTTCGATGGAGGCCGATTCGGGCATGATCAGCTGGCAGCGATAGCCCTTGGCCGCGCAGACCATGGCCATGCCGATGCCGGTGTTGCCGCTGGTGGCCTCCAAAAGGATCTTGTCGGGGGTCAGCGCGCCGCTGCGTTCGGCGTCCTCGACCATGGCCAGGGCGGCCCGGTCCTTGATGGACCCGCCGGGATTGCCGGCTTCCAGTTTGACCAGGATCCGCACCCGGCCACGCGCCGGATTCATCCGTGTTATTTCCGCCACCGGCGTTTTGCCGATCAGTTCTAGAATGTTCATGCCTGTGTGCTTCTGTAAAAGCCAAAAAGGAGGATTTTGATTCGGCCAACCATACCGCATTTGAGGTGAAAGCGCAAAAAAAGCCCGGTAAAAAAACAGGCCGGAACCGAGCCGGCAACCCGGCAGGGGCGGCCGGTGCCGGAGAAGAGGGGCTACTCTGTGGGACGACCAGTGGGATCAGTGGAGCCACAGGCGGCAAAGGTCCGCCACAGACGACGCAGGGCCTCCCGACAGTCCGGGTCGGTAATGGCTTCGGTCTGCGCGAAGAACGCCTGCTCCCTGGCTGGATCAATGGGACGGGAGTGCACCGGCGCGCGCGCCCGCGATTCGAAGGGGGGCGGCTGCGGCGCAAGCCGCCAGCGGAGATCCCGGACCGGCTCGTCGGCCAGGGCACGGTTGATCCGTTCCAGCCATTCGAGTTTGACGAACTGCAAGTGGTGCATCCAGGCCGCATCCTGGACATGGATCCAGAGAACGTCGTGGCGGAAGAAGGCTGGCTCGGTCAGCTTGGCCACCTGTTCGCCGACAATCGCGGGCCAGTCGCGGGTCAGCTTGCCGATGCGCTCGGGCTGGGTCCACTGGCGGCGGCTGTACAGCGCCGGGAGCAGGTCGCCGATGCGCACGGGTTCGCCTGACCGGTCGGTTTCGGCCTGGGTGGTCGTTCGCGTCGGGCGGGGCGGAAGGGGAAAACGGGCGGATTTGTCCATGGCGACCGGAAAAAAGGGGGGAGGGCATGGCCTGTTATTGTGCCCCGGCCGGCTCGTCGGTGCAACCCCAATATGCCCGCGCAAGAAAAGTGTTCATCAGGGCGAGCAGCTTTCCCTTGATAAAATCGGCGGACTGCTGCACAGTACGAATTCCAATTTTGTTCGGATTCAGGAGGTCTGTTTCGTATGACTGCTTTGCATCGTTCTGTTTGTCCCTTTGATTGTCCTGACTGCTGCGGCCTCTTGGTCGAGGTGGAAAAGGGCCGTGCCGTCCGGGTGACCGGTGACCCGGATCATCCCTTTACCCAGGGAACGCTCTGCCCGAAGATGCTGCGCTATGAAGATACCGTGCACTCCTCCCTGCGTCTGACCACACCTCTGCTGCGGGTCGGTCCCAAGGGCGACGCCAAGTTTCGTCCGGCCACCTGGGAGGAGGCCATCCGCGTCATCACCCTGCGCTGGAAGGCGATCATCGCCAGCCACGGCGCAGACTCGATCCTGCCCTACTCGTATGCGGGCACCATGGGTCTGGTGCACCGCAACTGCGGCCATGCCTTTTTTCACCGGATCGGCGCATCGAGACTGACGCGGACCATCTGCGCCCCGGCCAAGCGGGCCGGTTGGCGGATGGTGATGGGCGATACCCCGGCCCCGCACCCGAATCAGGCGGCGCAGAGCGATCTGATCATCCTGTGGGGGATCAACGCGGCGGCGACCAATGTGCATTTCCTTCGCATCGTGCGCGAGGCCAAGAAGAAGGGCGCCGAGGTCTGGCTGATCGATGTCTACGAAACGCCCACCGCTGCCGCGGCCGACCGGGTCATCATGCCCCGACCCGGCACCGACGGCGCCCTGGCCCTGGGCATGATGCACGTGCTTGTCCGCGAGGAGTTGACGGATACGGAATTTCTTCGGGAATATGTCGAGGGGTTTCACGAGCTGGTCGAGCGCATCCTTCCGGAATACGATCCGGCCCGGGTCAGCGCCATCACCGGCTTGCCTGCCGCGCTCATCGAAGAGCTGGCCCGACGGTATGCGCAGGCCGAGCGGCCCTTCATTCGTCTGGGAAGCGGGTTGTCCCGCTACGGCAACGGCGCGATGACTGTGCGCTGCATCTGCGTGCTGCCCGCGCTGGTTGGCGCGTACCGCAAGCCGGGCGCGGGATTGCTGGCCAGCACCAGCTTGGGCAAGGCCTTTGCCCGGGCCGAGGTGACCCGCGACGATTTTCGCGCCTACAACCCGCCGCGTCTGCTCAACATGAATCAACTGGGCGACATTCTCACCGGGCTCCGCCTGCCGGCGATCATGTCGCTGTATGTGTACAATGCCAATCCCGCGGCTGTGACGCCGGACCAGAACGCGGTGCTCAGGGGGCTGGCGCGCAAAAACCTGTTCACTGTGGTCCACGATCGCTTCATGACCGATACCGCCCGCTGGGCCGACGTGGTACTGCCGGCCTGTTCATCCCTGGAGACCGAGGATGTGTACCTGTCGTACGGCAGCTACCACCTGCAACGCTGCTGGCCGGTGATTCCGCGGGTGGGCGAAAGCAAATCCAACTGGGAGGTTTTCGCCCTGCTGGCCGACGGCATGGGGTTGACCGAGCCCTACTTTCACCGGACCGCGGAAGATATGATTCAGCACCTGATGAGCGTCAAAATTCCGCTGCGGGACAACCTGGACATGGACTCCTTCAACAGGGGCCTACCCGTGGAGCTGGTTCCGCCCGAGGACGGCAAACCCTTTCTCACCCATTCGGGCAAGATCGAGATTCTCAACCGCCTCGATCCCGAGCCCCTGCCGCGCTATCTGCCGCCGCATGAAGCCGAATCCGATCTGCCGCTGGCCCTGGTGACCGCACCGAGCATGTTCGGGCTCAACTCTTCGTTTCAGGAACAGGACTGGTTGCGTGAAAAGGCGGAGGGCATGCAGGTAATGCTCCATCCGGAAGAGGCACGCGCACGTGATCTGGTCGATGGACAACTGGTGCTGGTGCACAACGACCGGGGAGAGGTGGCTTTTGTGTTGTCGGTGACCGAACGGGTGCCGCCGGGAGTCGCTGTGGCCGAAGGGGTTTGGTGGGCAGCCTACGCGCCGGGCGAAAGCACGGTCAACGCCCTGACCAGCCAGCGTCTGACCGACCGGGGCGAGGGCAGCACCCTGTGCGATAACCGGGTGGATATCAAAGCCATGCCGTAAGGTGCGGGGCAAACCGGGTTGCGGACTCCGGCCCGATTGGAATTGAAGACGCGCTCGGTTGTTTGGCTCCCGGAAACGGGAGAGGAAGGAGGACGTTTCGGGAGGGCGTTCGCGTCACGCGAGCTGTGCCCGGGAACCGATCATATGATCCTGGAGGGAGGATGCAATGACGATTCTGGACGAAGTGGAACAGTGGGAGATCGAAGATCGGCGATGGTGGCGCGTGGTCGCGTTGGTGGTCGTGCTGGTGCTGCTGTTATCCTGTGTGGCCGTCGTCTACGCGCTGTATAACATGAATACCCCTATTGGCGTCCACAGCGGCAAGCAGCATGTTCAGGCTGCCATCCGTGAAAATCCGGCGACCAAGCATCTGTCCCGCTGATTTGTTCATCGGGCTGAACCTTGGACCTCCGCCCGGTGACGCCTCTCTTTGCGACCGGAATCCGGCCCGGCTGGGTAGATTGTACCCCGAACATCAAGAACGATCCGGGTAAAAAATACCCGTATGCCGGTTGCGGCTGCATCCGGTCGGCGACTCCCGCCCCTCGCTGTTTTCTTTCTTTTTTACAGAGTTCCAAGTGGTTACCCAGGGAACTTCCATCCGGTACGATATATGCTGAATGATTTTCAGGCGGTCTTGCCTCACGCAAGATTCTTGCCTGTTTTGTCGTGACCGGTTTTCATTGTGTCTCACACGGCTTCTTTCATCCCATCCTGCAATCTATGAAAAAACGGATACTTTTTGTGGCGTGTCTTGCCGTCCTGCTGGGCGGCGGGATCTGGCTCTGGTTCCGCTTGACGGCGGACGACCCTATCACCTACCTCACCGAGGCGGTTCGTCGCGGCGTACTGACCCGACAGGTCGTTGCCATCGGCAAGATCGAGGCGGTTGATCTTGTCCAGATCGGCGCCCAGGTGTCGGGGCAGATCAAGAAGGTGCATGTCGAACTGGGGCAGCAGGTGAAAAAGGGCGATCTGGTGGCGGAGATCGATTCGGTGTCGCAGCGTAACCGGTACAATACCGACAAGGCGGCCTTAAACAGCCTCCAGGCCCAGCTGGTGGCCAAACAGGCGGCGCAGCGCATCGCCCAGACCCGGTATGACCGGGAAAAAGCCCTGCGCAAGCGGGATGCGACCTCCCGGGAAGCCTTCGAGTCGGCCGAAAACACTCTGGCCCTGGCCAAGGCCGAGACCGTGCAGGTCCAGGCCCAGATTCGCCAGACCGAGCTGGCCCTGGATACCGATGAGCTGAACCTGAGCTACACCCGGATCACCGCCCCGCTGGACGGCGTGGTGGTGGCGGTGATCGTGGATGAGGGTCAGACCGTGAACGCCAATCAGACCACGCCGACCATCGCCCAGGTTGCCGATCTGCGGGCCATGGAAAACTCGATCGAGATTTCCGAGGGAGATATCGGCGCGGTCAAGGTCGGCATGCCGGTTTCCTTCACCATCCTCTCGCTGCCGGACACACCCTTTCAGGGACGGATCACCTCGCTGGATCCCGGTCTGACCACGCTCTCCGACGGCAAGTACGGCACGGGCCAGTCACCTTCCACAGGCTCGACCAACCTGGTTTCCGAGGCGGTCTACTTTTACGGCAAGGCGCGGGTCGATAACCCGGATGGCCTTTTGCGCATCGGCATGACCACCGAAAACACCATTACCGTGGCCGAGGCCCGGGATGTGCTGATGACGCCGTTGACCGCCCTGAGCACGGGAGAAGACGGCAAAAAGACCGTCCGGGTTCTGGTCGAGGAGGGGGAGGTGGAAGAGCGCGTGGTGACCACCGGGCTCTCCGACGGGGTGCGGGTGGAGATTCGTTCCGGTCTTGACGAGGGAGAGAAGGTGATCATCGGTCAGCTGACCGCAGCCGAACTCAAAAATGTGGGCCGCTCGGGCAGACCCGGCGGAGGCGGTCGACGATGAGCCGAACGCATCCGATTGTCGAGCTGATCGACGTGGACAAGTTCTTCGGCCAGGGACCGGCCCGGGTCCATGTGCTGAGGCAGGTGTCGCTGGCCGTGGAGCACGGTGATTTCGTTGCCATTGTCGGCCAGTCCGGTTCGGGCAAGTCGACCCTGATGAACCTCATCGGCTGTCTGGACGTACAGAGTGCGGGTGTTTGCCGGATCGACGGCCGGGATACGGCCGAGCTGTCCTCCGACCAGCTTGCCGACCTGCGTGGCCGCGCCATCGGCTTCATCTTCCAGCGCTACAACCTGCTGCCCTCCCTGTCCGCCCGGGGCAACACCGCGCTGCCCGGCGTCTATATCGGCACCCCCGGTCGCGAGCGTTTGGAGCGGGCCGATGCCCTGCTGAGTGAGTTGGGGCTGGCGGACAAGCTGGAGAACCGGCCCGCCGAGCTGTCCGGCGGCCAGCAGCAGCGGGTGAGCATCGCCCGGGCCCTGATGAACGGCGGTCGGCTGATTCTGGCCGACGAGCCCACCGGCGCGCTCGACTCGCAAAGCGGCACCAATGTCCTGGAGATTCTGGAAGACCTGAACCGCCGTGGCCACACCATCGTGATGGTCACCCACGATCAGGGCGTGGCCGCTTATGCCCGGCGGATCATCGAACTGCATGACGGCCGGATCGTCAGCGATACCCGAACCCGGCCGCTGGACGCCCCCGAGGTGCTCGAACTGCCGTCGCTGCCGGAACAACCCTGTCTGCGTTCCCGCTTAGCCAGCCGGTGCGACCAGTTTCAGGAAGCCTTCCGCATGTCGATGCAGGCCATACTCGCCCACAAGATGCGCTCCATCCTCACCATGCTCGGCATCATCATCGGCATTGCCTCGGTGGTGTCGGTGGTGGCCCTGGGCACGGGATCGCAGCAGAAAATCATCGCCGATATCAATGCCATGGGCACCAACACCATCGATATCATGCGGGGTTCGGGCTTCGGCGACCGCCGCGCCGGGCGGGTGCGCACCCTGACCGTGGCCGATGCCGCTGTTCTCGAACGACAGCCCTACATCGCCAGCGTCACCCCCAACACCAGCAACACCGGCGACCTCGTCTACCGCAACATCACCCTGAGCGCCACGCTCAACGGGGTGGGCAGCCAGTATGCTGCGGTCAAGGCGCTGGAGCTGGCCCAGGGGCGATTTTTTGACCGCGCCGATATCCGTGCCACCGCCTCCGGCGTGGTGATCGATCACAACACCTATAACCAGCTCTTTCCCGCAGGCGGGGACGCCATCGGCCAGGTGCTGCTCTTTCGGCAGAAGCCCTTGCAGATCATCGGCGTACTCAAAAAAACCGAGAACAGCTTTGGCCATGAACGGGAAGTTTTAAATATCTACGCCCCCTACACCACGGTGATGCGGCGCATCACCGGGGCAAAGTTCATTAATTCGATCACGGTCAAGATCAACGAGGGCACGCCGCCCCTGCTCGCGGAGAAAAAACTGACCGAGCTGCTGATTGCCCGCCACAAGAAACAGGATTTTTTCACCATCAACACCGACAGCATCCGCAAGACCGTGGAGAGCGCCACCAACACGATGAAACTGCTCATCTCCGGGGTCGCGGTGATCTCGCTGGTGGTGGGCGGTATCGGGGTTATGAACATCATGCTGGTGTCGGTGACCGAGCGGACCCGGGAGATAGGGGTGCGCATGGCCGTGGGCGCTCGGCAGGCCAATATCATGGAACAGTTTCTGATCGAGGCGGTGCTGCTCTGTCTGGCCGGCGGCCTGCTGGGTGTGGTGCTGTCGCGGCTGATCGGCATGGTCTTCGGCCTGTTCGTCACCACCATCCCCCTGGTGTATTCACCGTGGGCCATGGTGGTGGCCTTGCTCTGCTCGTCGGCCATCGGCATCGTCTTCGGCTTCATCCCGGCCCGCAACGCCGCCCGGCTCAATCCCATCGAGGCCCTTTCCAGGGAGTAGGCATGGTTGCATTGTTTTGTCGCATGATGACATTTCCGGTCCGCCGCGGAAACGGATTTCCGATTCTCGTCCTGATTGCCGCGCTGCTCTGTGGTTGCAGCGGTCAGCGGGCTGCAACCGGGATTGATGCGGCCATTCTTCCGGCCGCCGAGATCGAAAAGCAGTACCGCCTGGACCGGGAGTGGTGGCGGCTGTACCGGGATGCCCGTCTCGACGCCTTGGTGACGCTTGCCCTGGAGCGCAATCTTGATCTGGCGCGGGCTGCGATTACGGTCAACCGTGCCCTGTATCGCGCGAGATTGATTGGTGCGGATCTTGTGCCCACCTTTTCGGCGGAGGCGTCGGGAACAGCGACCCGCAATCTGGAGAGGCACGATACCAGTCACTCGTTTCGTTCGGAACTGGGCCTGCGCTACGAGCTTGACCTGTGGCAACGGCTGCGGCATGCGGCCTCGGCCCAGGCCTGGGAACATGCGGCCACCATCGAGGATCTGGCGACGACCCGGCTGGTGTTGATCCATGCGGTGGTGGGCGGCTATTTCCGGCTGCGCTATCTGAACGAGGCGGTGGTGGTGACTGGAGAGATCGTGGAGCGCTATGCCGAGCTGGCAAGACTGGTGCGGATCAAGTACGAGAGCGGCAAGGTCGGGCGGCTGGAGTCCTTGCAGGCGGAGCGCAGCCTGCTTGCAGCCCGCGACCGTCTGGCCTCGCTACGGACGGAACAGGCCGGGGCTGAGCAGGTCCTGCGTGATCTGCTTGATCTGCGGCCCGGCGATACGTTGGCTGTCGGCGCCTCCGACCTGCTGGCCGTACCCGAGATTCCGGCCGACCTCGATGTGCCGGTTGCGGCTCTTGCTGCCCGGCCCGACATCCATGCGGCCGAGGCCCGCTTTGAGGCGGCGTTTCGGAGCGTGGCCGCTGAAAAGAGCACCTGGTATCCGCGGATCACTTTGAGCACGGCGCTGGGCGCGACCTCGAGCCGGACCGCCGACCTGTTCGACGTGCCGTTTGCGCTGGGCAAGGTCGGTCTCAGCTTTCCCTTTCTCGACTGGAACCGCATCCGCTGGCAGGTCAAAATTGCTGAAGCCGACTACGAACAGGCTCGGCTCGACTTCACCGGCGCGGTCACTACCGCGCTCAACGAAGTGGAGGCCGCCCGCGTCGCCACCGTGAACGGCCGCCGCTCTTTGACCGCCATGCTCGGCCGCCTCGACCGTGACCACCAGGTCAGCCTGCTGTACCGCGACCGCTACGAGCTGGGCGCGGCTGAATTCAAGGATTATCTGGAGGCGCTGTCTGCCGCGGACGAGTCGGTTCTGGGTTCACTGGAGGCCAAGTATACCCTGCTCCAGGCCAATAACCTGGTCTATCGGGCCATGGCCGGGCGCTACACGTCCCGCTGATACTTTCCAAATTCTTGGGTATTCAGAGTTCGCCATCCTTCGTCAGAGAGCCCCAAGGCAACGGCATCGCGGAGCGGTTCGTTCGGACCTTGAAGGAGAACCTGCTCTGGATTCGGCGGTTCGACACTGTGGAGGAACTCTCCTCGCCCTCTTGGAATTCAAGGACACGTACAACCTGAATGGATCATTGGACGCCACGGCTACAAGACTCCGTCAGCGGTGCGGGCCGTCCCAAAAGAGGCAGAGAACGTCGCGGCTTGATTAACAAAAAATGTGTCCAAAAAACCCTAGACCGATACATATGGCTAACATTGAAGCTCAGCCGCGGCCGAAGGCCGTCGGCTGGAGCGAATGGTTAGCCATCTGCTCGTTCATTCGAGATGAAAGTTGAACAGATAGATTCCCGCGTTGTCTTCCAACCAACAGTCGACGTACAGAGGCGTAGCGTCAGTGAGATCCAAAACAGAGCCATCTGCTTCGGACGTGAATTGAGCAATAGAGAGAGAAGTTGACTGCTTGCCGCTCAAACGCGGCACTGACTTAGAAAACGCTTCGCCGAAGCTCCAGCTGTACTTTTTTACCGGCGACTTAAAAAGCCCAATCCTTAGGTTCTCAATTGCGGCGTCGCCAAGGTTCTCGACCGAGAGCGCTGATCTTGAAACAGCGACAGAGAGATGTATGGAGTGAGACTTCGCTACGTCCGGGGTAAGGCTCCGCAGCGGACGCGCGTCAATGGAGCAGGTTACTGTGACAGGATTTGCACGAACGGGCGGTGGCAATTGGGCCGGGGCACCTGAATCTGGGAAAGCTGACAGGACTGACTCGATTCGCTCGGGCACCTTCTTCTTGAAGCGTGCCGAGAGTTCCTTTTGCAGTCGTTTCTTTGTCTCCTCAAGTCCGTCGGCGAGCTTTGGCAACTCCGCTACACCCTTCAGGATGGTGTATGTCGTGCCGACGGTCCCGAACATCGTGAGGACTGCTTCCATGATCCACGAGCCACGACGCCAGTCGGTGAGATCGACCTTAGGCAAGATGTTCTCCGACAGACCTAGGTCCCTAAAGTAGGAATCCACAACTGTCTGCGTCACCTCGACAAAATTCGTGTTCCATGCTTGCCCGAACTCGCCAAGCAGCATATCTCCACCTTCGCGAGCGAACCATGCGTTCCCTTGATTTGAGAACTGCATAAGAAAGCTCTGCATCTTAGGAGTAAGAGCAATCTCAGCGCGAATGCTCGCGATTACGGTCTTTTTTTCCATGGCGCTCCCTGGATCGTTCTTGGGTCACTGCTGTCTCATAAAATTGCAAAGAAAATCCAATAAATAAAGGCTCGGACCTCTTTTTATGTTACAATGTTTTTGCTAAAAACCTAACCATAACAAGGAGATCCGAGCCCGTGGCACACCATAACACAATCCTCAGGCAAATCATTGCATTTCTTCCCAGACATGATTTTGACGCGCTGGCAAAAGTACATCATCACGGCCAGAAATTTCGAGCCTTTAATCGGTGGAGCCAATTCATCGCCATGTTCATCGGCCAGCTCTCCGCACGTGCAAGTCTGCGAGACCTGGTCATGAATATTGCCGCCCAATCCTCCAAACTCTACCACCTGGGCATCAAACCCTGCTCAAGGACAACCCTTGCCCGGGTCAATGAACACCAGCCCGCCTCCCTGTATGAGGCAATCTTCCACAAGCTCCTCCAGCAGTGCCGGCAATTCGCCCCCAGGCACCGCTTCAAGTTCAACGGCAAGCTGTATCTCCTCGATGCCACGGTTATCGATCTGTGCCTCTCCGTTTTTCCATGGGCCACATTCCGTCATACCAAGGGTGCCATCATACTGGGCTGGATGGCGATGGGTATCTGCCCGAGTTCCTCGATCTCACGGACGGCAAAAGCCACGAGAGCACGTGGGCAAAGACCCTGAAGCTGCCGCCGGATTCCATGGTCGTCTTTGACATGGGGTTCACGGATGACACGTGGTTCCAGACCCTTACGGAGAACAGGATTTTCTTTGTCACCCGGCTCAAGAGCAACGCGCGCATACAGGGGCTCCGCAAGCGGCCAGGACGAAAAGCCAAGGGGATCACTGCGGACCAGACCATCCTGCTGGGCACGATGAGCCAGCCGCTGCGCAAAGTCTGTTACCAGGATCCTGAGACCGGCAAGGAACTCTCGTTTGTCACTAACGCCGACCACCTGGATGCACAGACCATTGCCGAGCTGTACAAAGAGCGTTGGCAGATCGAGCTCTTTTTCGGTTCATCCGGCAAACGCGTACCTGAGCAGGAGGAAGGAGTGGAAAAGTGACATGACATGAGCGATGCTGTCTGGCGACGAAACCCGACAAAAAAGGAGGCTCAGCCATGTCACAATCACTTTTATATCATGCCTTTGGCATCAAAGGCGTCTCTTATCGCAGCACTCGAGTCCTTGGCAATGCCCTTGTCTTCTCCGTTGAAACGACAAACCGCTATGTTGTCTGTCCATCCTGCGGCCATCGGTATTGCCTGTTCAAAGGGCAGACCGTTCGCTGGTTCCGGATGCCGCCGGTTGGTCGCAAACAAGCTTTGCTCCAGGTGATCATGCATCGGTTGCAATGCGCTCAGTGTCGGTGCCTTTGGTGGCCGCGCCTCCCGTTTGCCAAAGGAAATGCCCGCTACACACGGGCGTTTGCCCTGACCGTGCTCGATCTGCTGCAATTCGGCACGATTCGGGCCGTAGCCAAGTATCTCCGCGTGAGTTGGGATCTGATCAAGGAGATTCACAAAGCCTGGCTCGCGGTGAAACACCGGAGCATCAAGCTGAGCGAGGTTCGTTATCTTGGTATCGACGAGTTCAGCTTGAAAAAGCGCCACACCTACATGACCATCTTCGTTGATCTCCAATCCGGCCGAATCCTCCATGCCGTCGAGGGCACGAGCAAAGAGGCGATCTCGCCTTTTCTCCGGACGGTGGCAAAAAAGGCGAAAAAGCTCAAGGCGGTCGCCATGGATATGAGCCCCAGCTTCACCCATGCGGCCAGGGAGCATCTCCCGGATGTGCCCATCGTTTTTGACCGTTACCATGTCATGGCCCTGATCAATAGGCAGATCGATGCCCTGCGCCGTGAACAACAGCAGACCCTCAATGCGCAGGAAACCAGGACCTTGAAAGGAAGTCGGTTCCTTTTGCTTGGCAACTACCACGAATTGTCCGACGACAAAAAGGGGCGTCTGGATGACCTGTTGACGGCCAACCAGCCCCTGTTCACCATGCACGCCATGAAGGAGCAGTTCCGCTTGTTTTGGAGTCAGGGCACGGCAGAGCGCGCCAAAGCCTTTCTCCTCAACTGGTGTTTCGATGCCTTGGCCTCGGGCATCAAACAACTCTGCGCGGTCGGTTCAACGATACTCGCCGGCATGCAGGGACTGCTCGGTTACTATCCCCACAAGATCACCAACGGGCCTTTGGAAGGCCTCAACAACAAAATAAAAACCATGAAGCGCCAGGCATACGGCTTCCGAGACATGGAATATTTCAAGCTCAGGCTCTATAACCTGCACAACTCCAGGTACGCGTTTGCCGGATGAACCTCTTTTTCAAATGGATCAAGGGCAACCTCAAGATCAAAACGTTTCTGGGCACATCGCGCAACGCGGTGCTGACTCAAATCTGGATTGCCCTGAGCGTGTACCTGCTCCTTAGCTTTTTAAAATTCAAGGCCAAGCTAGGCGTGTCCCTGCAGCAAATGCTACGCTTGCTCCAGCTCAATCTCTTTGAACGACGCAATTTCATCGAGCTTTTTAAACCACCTGACAAGCAACCCGTTGTTTATAGGCAACTTTTGTTGTTTCAAAAACTATTAGACAGCAGTGATGTCCCCTCTTTTTGTCAAAAGTACGCTTCTGCCGGATGAACCGAATTTTTGAATAACCTGCCCGTGAGCTCATTTTTCAACAGCCTGTCAAGCCATCGTCAAAACTTTCAAGGCCTGAAGCAATTTTCGTCACCTGATAAGCCGCTGGAGCGTTTTGCTCCAGCGGCTTTTTTGTCGGTTGTCCGGGTGCTGCGTTGTCGGGAAAACCTGCTCGCCGCCGCACTGGTCCATCGTATGAAGAAATGCATTGCGCGAAATTTCTTGCTGGTTTTTTCCAGACAACCGGATGTAATAGAATAACGGTCACGGAGCAGCAAAACGGCTACTGCGCCGGTCGGCCGAACCTTCGCCCTGACCGGCCCGCCGCTTGGTCCTGGGAAACACTAGCGAACAGAATGGAGTAGCTCATGGTTTCACTGATGATTGCGATTTTCTGCCTTGCCTATGCCGCCATTGCCTTGGAGCATCCGATCAAGGTGAATAAGTCCGCCTCGGCCCTGCTGGCCGCCGGATTGATGTGGACGGTCTATGCCGTATGCGGGGGGGACATACAGCTGACGATTGAAAACCTCAACGAGTCGCTGGCGGCCACGGCGCAGATTGTTTTCTTTCTGATGGGCGCGATGACCATCGTTGAGGTGGTGGACTCGCATAACGGCTTTGAGGTCATCACCTCGCGGATCAAGACCGTCAAGCTCTCTTCCCTGCTGTGGCTGATCGGAATCGTCACCTTTTTTCTGAGCGCGGTACTCGATAACCTGACCACCACCATCGTCATGATCTCCCTGACCAAGAAGCTGCTCAAGCATCATGACGACCGTCTGTTCTTTGCCGGCATGATCGTCATTGCCGCCAATGCGGGCGGGGCCTGGTCCCCCATCGGCGACGTGACCACCACCATGCTGTGGATCGGCGGCCAGATTACCTCGCTGGCCATCATCAAGGGCGTGTTCCTGCCTTCGGTGGTCTGCTTGGTCATCCCGCTTTTGATCACCAGTTTCACCCTGCGCGGCAAGCTGGTCGTTGCGCCGGACGCTGCTTTGGAAGTAACCGGCAAATGCCGGGTGACCACCCCCTTTGTTCGCAACCTTATGTTTTTCATGGGTATCGGCGCGCTGATTTCGGTACCGATTTTCAAAACCCTCACCCATCTGCCGCCGTTCATGGGCATTCTCTTTGCTCTGGGCGTGCTCTGGTTGGTTGGCGAGATAGTGCATCGAGCCGACATCGACGAAGAATATAAGGACTATGTGAGCACGGTGGCCGCGCTCAAGCGGATCGACATGCCCAGTATCGTCTTCTTTGTCGGCATTTTGCTGGCCGTGGCCAGTCTGGAGCATGTGCACGTGCTGGCCGGTCTTGCCGAATGGCTCAATCAGACCGTGGGCCGTATCGACCTGATCGTGGTCCTCATCGGCTTTGCCAGTGCGGTGGTCGACAACGTGCCTTTGGTGGCCGCCTCCATGGGCATGTACGATCTGGCCACCTATCCCCAGGACAGCTTCCTTTGGGAGTTTCTGGCCTACTGCGCCGGAACCGGCGGCTCGATGCTGATCATCGGCTCGGCCGCGGGCGTGGCGGCCATGGGTTTGGAGCAGATCCACTTTTTCTGGTACGCCCGGCGGATCGGCCTGTTGGCTGCGGCAGGATACCTTGCCGGCGCGGTGGTGTACATCCTGCAGTTCAACCTGACGCACTGAGCGGGAACGGATGCGGGCCGGGTTTCGTCAACCGGCAAACTCAGCCCGCATCCATCTTGCGCACCGCCACGGTGAGTCGGGAAACGCACACCAGCCGTTTTTGCTCGTCGCGAATCAGGATGTGCCAGACCTGGGTGGTACGGCCTAGATGCAGCGGGGTGGCCCTTCCGGTCACCCAGCCGCCCGTGGCGGGCCGGACATGGTTGGCATTGATCTCCAGCCCCACGCAGACATATCCTTCCTCCACGCAGAGATAGGCGGCCGCTCCGCCGACTGTTTCCGCCAGTGCCGCGGAAGCGCCGCCGTGCAGTAGCCCGGCAGGTTGCTGGGTGCGCTGATCGACCGGCATGCGCGCTTCGAGAAAATCGGGGCCGATGGCCGTGAATTCAATCCCCAGGTTCTGCACCAGCGTCGAGGCGCAGGCCGCCTGCATTTCTGCCAGGGACGGCGTTTTTTTCCACATGGACGACTCCTGTTGTTGAAGGACGGAGAAACGGGCCGGGCCCGGAAGTGCGTCATTGTACCGGTTTTTCCGGCTGGCGTCCCTGCTTTTTGCGGCGCGTGCCGCTTGTGATCTGAAGGATGGGGCGCTGTTCCGGTTGACAAGCGGACCAAGGTGCGGCAAGGTGCGAATTGTGGTAGCTGGCTCGGTGTTAATCATGTGAAACAATTGGAGATAGCTGGGATCGTGAAGTGCGGGAAGCGCACCCTTGCCCTGGCGGTTGTCGTGATGGGACTGCTTGTCCCAGCGCTCCTGCCTTCCCTTGTGGTGCGGCCCGAAATCGCGCCGCTTTTGATGCGCTGGAGCGGCTGGAGCCTGCCCGGCGAACTGAAGATGGAGCGCTGTTCGCTCGGCTGGTTCCGGGGATTGCGCTGTGAACAGGTCCGTTATGTCGATCCTGAACTTGGGATACGATTTCATGCGCCGCGCCTGACGACCGACAAGGGGCTTTTCGCCCTGTTGCTGGCCCCCTTCTATTGGGGCGAGGTTGTTGTCGAACATCCTGAACTGCTACTGGAACGCCCGCCTGGGGAGATCGTGCGCCGCCTGCCGCGCGGGCCGCTGATTGCGGGCGCGCCCTGGTGGGAGCGTTTCTCTTTCCGGGCGCAGGTCTATGACGGCCGGATTGGCGTGCGGGAAGGCGTGTTCCCCGGAACACCACGCTTGCAGGCCGTGCAGTTCAGCGGCAATCTGGCCGCCGGACGGGTGGAATATGCAGTGGAATGCGCCCCCGGTTCCATCGACGGGGGACGGCTGCACTCCACCGGCTATATCAATCTGCCGCCTTTGGACCCGGCCCTGCGCGAGGCTGTGGTTGTTGCCGGCATGGATCTGGAGTTCCGCCGAACCGGACTTGCCGATCTGCTTGCCTGGACGACCACTGGGTTGGGCAAGCCGGGAACTGAGGCGATCGGCGGGTTGCTCGATGGTGTTGTGCATGTGCGCACCCTGGGTAAAAACGATCTGGAACTGCGCGGCGGAGTCTCCGTGCACGGATTGCGCCTGCCGGAAACGAGCCTTGGTTTGGAACAGACAGCCCTGGACAAACTTCGCCTGGATGGCCACGGCGGGTATCGGCGGGGCAGCGGCTGGCGGCTCGACCGTCTGGACCTGCAGACCCCGCTGGGCCAGGTTAAGGCTGGCGGGACTGTACACGGTGCGGTCGCTGAACTGAGCGTCGAAGGTTCGCTGGACCTGGCGACGCTGGTCCGGCGCAGTCCGAAACTGGTGCGGATATTCGACCGGACCGAGCTGCGCCGGGGCAAGATGGATTTTTCCGGCCGACTTCGGGGTACGCCCACCGACCTGCAGGGCGAGGCGAGCGTGCAGAGCGGCGAGCTGGAATGGTGGCGCGAGGGCAGGGCGCATCGCTGGACCGCGCCGGTGCAACTCAGCGTCGCCGGGATCCGGGATAGCCGGGGGGTGCGGCTGCGCACCCTGCGCGGTGAGGCACCCTTTGCCTCGCTTCAGGGCAAGGGCGGCCTGGATGACCTGGATCTGGAGGCGACCATTGATCTGGACGCCCTGTCCGCGGAGCTGCGGCAACTGATGGAGCTGGAGCGCTCTCCCCGGGGCGAGGTGCGGCTGACACTGAGTTCCCGGGCCCGGCAGGACGAGGAGTATTGGCTGGAAGGCCGGATGCGCCTTGCCCGTTTTGCCCTCCACGAGGGCAAGGCTGTTTCAGTGCCCGCCCACGAGGCCGACCTGGTCCTGGGCTGTGGGCTTCGGCCCGCAGCGCCCAAGGGGCTCCGGCTTCGTTCCCTGCTGTTCACCGGACAGGGCTGGCCGGGCCGGTGGTCGCTTGTCGCCCAGCGGACCTTGGCCTCGTCCGTGTCGTCCGCGTCGGCCGCGTTATCCAGCGCCGGGCAACAGGCTGGGAGCGCGCCCACCAGCTGCGTTCTCGAGGGTCGGCTCGATCTGCACCGCCTGCTGAGCCTGATCCGGGCTGTTCGCGGGACCGGGGAGCCTGCAGTGGCGGTGCGCGGGGAGTTCGATTTTTCCGGTTCCGGCTCGTGGCAGCGGCAGCGGGTGGAGCTGCGTCATTTCATTGGCACCTTCAAACAAGTTGCCGTCCTTGCCGTCCACCAGGGAGATGCGCCGCTTGTTGCCGAACAATCAGCCACACTTTCTCTGGATAATCAACCGCTGGGCGGTTCTCAGGTGGCGATCGGCGACCTGCTGGTGCAGGCAAGTCGCGACGCGGTCGCTGAGGATTTGCCCCTGGCTGGTTTCGATTCGGACCAGCGCTGGCTGGGCGTGCACCACCTGCGTCTGCGCGGCCGGGATATCCGGGCCTCACTCTGGCTTGATCTGGCGGACTGGCAGACCGGCACGCCGCTGACCCTGCGCCTGCGTACCGAGATGCCGTCCGCCACCCTGGGATGCCTTGCCCTGCTGAGCGGCTGGCTGCGCCCGGAGGTGCAACTGGCAGGCACGGCCCGCCTTGCCTGTTCCTGGCAGGCCGACCGCGGGGAGGGTTCGGGAGACTTGGCCCTGATCCTGGATGGATTCGAGGTGCGGGAGGGGAAAGAGCGGCTCTTCGCCGATCCCCGACTGCAAAGCACCATGCAGCTTGGTTGGGATCAGGAGACCCGCGCTGTCGGGATTTCGTCGCTGGCCCTGCGCACAGCACCCTTTTCCCTGGAGGGGTCCGGTCTGGTGCAGACAGCCCGGAAGCCGCCGCTCTTGGAGGCGCAGGGAACAATCAAGCCCGCGCCGTTTTCGTTCGCCGCGTTGTTGGCCCCGCTGCTTGCGCCCGGCCGGATGATGCCCACCGGGCAACCGGGCACGTTTTTGTTCGCCCTGCCCCTGGAGCCGCCGTTGCGCACGGACCGGATCACCTTGACCGGTTCGTTGCCCGTGGCCCGGTTGGACTACCGCGGTCGCACCCTGCATGATCGTGTGGTGCCGCTGGAGTACGGAGGCGGGGTGTTGCGGCTGGATCAGGAGGGAATGCGCCCGCTGGGGCCGTGAGCGCAGCAAGGCGCTTGGAAAAATTGTGCTGTTCATCTGTTGCATTCTTTTTCATATAACAAAGGGAGGAATACCATGCAAAAGAAGGTTGTGATTATCGGCGCTGTTGCTGCCGGACCCAAGGCCGCCTGCCGGTTGCGCCGGCTTCAGCCCGATTGGGAGATTATTTTGGTGGATCAGGACAGCCTGATCTCCTACGGTGGTTGCGGTATTCCCTATTATGTCAGCGGCGATGTCTCCGATGAAAGCGAGCTGCGGGCCACGAGTTTTCATGTGCTGCGCGATGCCGCCTTTTTCGAGAACTCCAAGGGCGTGAAGGTGATGACCCGGGCGCGGGCCCTGTCGATCGACCGCAAGGCCAAGACCGTGCAGGTCGAGCATCTCGACACCGGCCTGCAGGAGGCCCTGGCCTACGACCTGCTGCTGCTGAGCACCGGCGCCCGGCCCTTTGTCCTGCCGATTCCCGGCGTGGATCTGGACGGCGTTTTTACCATCTCCGATCTGCACAAGGCCATTGCCATCAAGGAACGGATTGCCCGGGGCCAGGTCAGCCGGGCCGTGGTTATCGGCGGCGGTGCCATCGGCATCGAGATGGCAGAGGCCCTGACCGATCTGTGGGGTGTTGAGACGAGCCTGCTCGAACTGGCGCCCCAGCTTCTGCCCCGGTTGGTGGACCGTCATTTCTCCGTGATGCTGCAACGCCATCTGGAGGAGAAGGGCGTGGCCGTGTTCACCGGCGAGTCGGCAACCGAGATGCTGGACAATGGCGAGGGCAAGGTATGCGGGGTCAAGACCGGGCGGCGCACCCTGGAGGCCGATCTGGTTATCATGGCGGTGGGGGTTCGTCCGCGCGGCGAACTGGCCCGGGATGCCGGGCTGCTGGTCGCGCCTTGGGGCGGCATCGAGGTCAATGAGCGCATGCAGACCTCGGACCCGAACATCTATGCCGCCGGCGACTGCGTGGCCCTGACCAATGTGCTGACCGGCAAGCGCCAACCCCTGCCGCTGGGGTCGCTGGCCAACCGGGAAGGCCGGGTGGCGGGTGACAACATGGCAGGCGGCTGCGCGTTGTTCACCGGGGTGATCGGCTCGTTTATCATGAAGGCCTTTGACTGCTGCGTCGCCGCCACCGGACTGAGCCTGGAGACGGCCCGGGCCGAAGGGTTCGACGCCGACTACGCCTTGGCCGCACCTTCTGATCGGGCCCATTTTTTCCCGACGCAGTCGGTGATCATTTTGCAGATGGTATTTGATCGCCGGAGCCGTCGTGTCTTGGGCGTGCAGGGGTTCGGACCAGCCAACGACGCCCTGCTGGCCCGGATCAATGCGGCGGCCGGATTGATCGCCCGGGGGGCCACGGTCGAGGAATTCGGCCAGCTGGAGCTGGCCTATGCCCCGCCCTTCTCTTCGGCCATCGACGCGCTCAACGCGGTGGGTTATGCTGCGGAAAACCTCTGCGACGGGCGGATGCGCCAGGTGGAGATGGACCGTTTCCTTGCCTGGATGGAGGACATGAGTCTGGAGCCGGATTGGGTGGTGGTGGATCTGCGGCATCCCAAGGAAGCGGAGCCCTATACGGAGAAGTACGGTGGAAAACGCTGGATCGCCATGGAGTATGGCCAGGTCCGCGCCCGCTATCAGGAACTGCCGACCGACAAGACCCTGCTGCTGCTGTGCAATGCCGGGCCCCGGGCCTTTGAGGTGCAAGTCTTCCTTGACCACGCGGGCAGATTCGATAGCATGGTAGTTGGCGGTGGTTTGAACGTATACAGCCGTCTTGGTGTGAACTGGATCATCTAAGCGAAAACAGCAGACAAGCAAAAAGGAGAAAAACGGCATGGTGAACGCGGACCACATGATCGAGGAGATCCGGGCAAACGTCCAGACCAGAGACGCCATCAAGGCCCGACTGGTCCTGGATCATCTCGACAAGGTCGACCAAAAGACGCAAAATCGCCTGCTCTACGAGCTGTCGCGCGGCGACGTCGATTTTGTGGTCCCCCTGCTCAATTATCTGGCCACCGAGCATCCCGAAGTGGCCGCGGGGTTGCCGCTCATCCGGGAGACCCTCATCTCCCACCTGCTGGCCTATCCGGACGTGTTGCTTGGCTGCCTGACCAATCCGGCCATTGCCGACAAGAGTATCTTGATCGGCATGGCCGGAGAGTTGAAGTTCGACGACGCGGTGCCCGTGCTGATCGACCTGCTCGCCGCCACCAGCGCCACGGAACATATCCGGCTGATCATCGAAAACCTGGGGTTGATCGGCAACCCCGAATCCATCAACATCCTCACCGACTACCTGTATGCGGCGGATCGCGAGCTGATCATCGCCGCCATTCACGCCCTGGGACAGGTCGGCACCAATACCGCTATGCATCGCCTGGCCGAGCGCATGGGTACGGACAACGAGCTCGACCTGCTGATTCTCGATATCTTCGCCACCGTGCAGGACCAGGTGTCGTTGGAAAAACTCAACGATACCCTGCGTTCGCATTACGCGCACATGCGCATCTATGCCAAGGACGCCCTGGTGCGTATCGGGGTCAAGGCCGTGCCGGTGCTGATCGACAACCTCAAGGAACAGGACAGCGATCTGTTGATTCACACCCTCAACGTGCTGGGCGAGATCGGCGATGAGAGCGCCATCATGCCGATTCGCTCCCTGATCAACACCGTGCCCCGGAATGCCAATGTGCGTTTTGCCGCCTACGAGGCCTTGGCCGAGCTGCCGCTGCGCAAGGGGGCCTATACCCTGGCCGCCGGGCTGGTGGACAGCGAGGATCATGTCTGCATTGCGGCGGCTCGGGCCATCGACCGGAATTTCAACGAGATTCTGGCTGCGGGTATCCGCAACATGATCCGGGACGGCGGGGACGATGCCAAGCATATCGTCAAGATCATCATCAATGCCCAGGTGGACCATATCTTCCTGAACCTGGCCGGAGAGGACTACTTTCAGGAACTGGCTTTGCTGTACCTGCCCGGGGCCCACCCGGATATCAAAACATATTATCTGACCTTGCTGCGCCGGAACGGGCACGAGGCGTTCGCGGCTCGCGTTGACGGCGATACGGGAGTGGTGAGCAGTCGGGTGAAGATCTGTGCGGTCGACGACTCCCGCATGATTCTCAATATCTACAAGGCAACGCTCCACGAGCTCGGTTTTGAACCGGTCCTGTTCGAGTTTCCGGCCGGGGCGCTGGAGTGGCTGGCCAATGAGCGTCCGGCCCTGGTGCTGACCGATCTCAACATGCCGGCTATTTCCGGGATAGAGCTGACCCGCCGCATCCGTGACCGCTATACTGCCGAGGAACTGCCGGTGATCATGGTGACCACCCAGTCGGATGTGCAGGATTTTGAGGCGGTGAGCGAGGCCGGGGTGAACAAGGTGATTTCCAAACCCTTCAACGTCGCCTCGCTGCGTGAGGCCATGGCGCAGTACATCGAGATGCCTGCCTGAGCGGGCTTCTTCTTTTTCCCTCCTGATTCTGCCCGTCGGAGCCGCTGCCATTGTTGCGGGACTCGCGCCCGGAGCAATGTGCGCGCCGCCGCACAGCAGGGCATGGATCGTGTCCCCCAAAGCACCCAAAAGATGGTTGCGTCCCAGCTTGCCGTCTGTCTTCAGGTGACCGATCACTGCTTCGATCGCGTTCCACCTTTTCAGCTCCTTTTTTATCTGCGGCGTTTTCAGTTTAGGGCCACGCTCTTCCTCCACCGAATGTCTGCGGTAGCGGTTGGACGAGATTGCCGCCAGAAATCCGCCCCAGGTCTTTCTCTGGGCTCGTGCTCAAACGGCCCGGTACAGCTCCTTCTGTGGAAAAGAGTCTTGGCGGCTGAAGGAGTCAGGCCGCTTTGTTGTCAAACCGGACTGTTTTCGGGAAACCCGGGGCAGTCCATTTCCTGGAAAAGCTTGCGTCCGGCAGGAGTCAGGTAGGGAAAGACAAGGCCACGCAGCGAATCTTCCAGTGACGGGCGCGGCAGGTTATGGTCGTCATACGAGGAGGCGTTTTGCGTCCAGATGGTGACGAGAATAACGATGATGTAGGCAAGGTTGCTGTAGTTGCGGATGGGAATATCCACTCGCATATGCCCGCTGGTGCGGAGCCGGTCAAAGCATTTAAGGTGTTCATGGTAGACCTTTGCGCGAAAATCAGCGGTGTTTTCCCGGATCGAGGTGAAGTTGCCGCACAGCTCGATCATGTTCCGGAAATAAAAAGGATTTTCATCATGCCCCTTCTGGCTTTTTTTCGCCATGAGGCTGAGGTGGCGTGTAATGTCACGGGGATCCTGGGGAATGGGGTCGAGACCAGCCATAAAATCCGCCTGCGATTTTTTTTGAATGGCGGCGATCAGGTCTTCTTTCCGCCTGTAATGGTAGGTGAGGTTGCCGATGGTGGTTCCGGCTTCCTCCGCAATCATCCGGAGCGACACGGTGTCATACCCGTTTTGCGAGAACAATTTTTTGGCGGCTTCCCTGATTCTGTCTTTGGGCTTTGTCATGACCTTGTTTTTTCGTGATCTGCAATGATTAAAAAATTTTTGCCAATAACCTCTTCAGCCACTCTTTTCCGAAATACGGTGGATAGCGGACGGGAAGATCCGGGCGGAGAGCCCGGTGCAGCAGACTTTTATGGTGGGAAAAGGCGTCAAATCCCCATTTCCCGTGGTAGCTGCCCATGCCGCTGTTGCCGACGCCGCCGAAGGGCAAACGCTCGTTGAGAAGATGCGAGAGGGTGTCGTTGACACATCCCCCGCCGAAATGACAGCGGGACCATACATCGTGGACAGCGCTTTTATCCCCAGTGAAGAGATAGAGGGCCAGCGGTTTTTCGTAACTGTTCACCCAGGCGATGGCCTCATCCATGGTGTCGTAGGTAATGACGGGAAGAATCGGCCCGAAAATCTCTTCCTGCATGATTGCGTCAGCCTGGGTAATGCCGTTCATGATCGTCGGCCCGAAATAACGGGTTTCCGCATCATGTTCCCCGCCCCAGACCACTTTTTGCGGATCGAGATATGAGAGCAGTCGGTTGAAATTCGCCGCATTCACAATGCGGGGATAGTCGGGATTATGGCGGATATCCCGTCCGTAAAAAGTGGTGACAGCCTCGACCAACTGCCCAATCAGCGCGTCATGGATCAAGCGATGCGCCAGGATATAGTCCGGAGCCACGCAGGTTTGCCCGGCGTTGAGCAGCTTGCCCCAGATAATTCTTCTGCCAGCCACCACAAGATCAGCTGACTTGGTGACGATGCACGGGCTTTTCCCGCCCAGTTCCAGGGTGGTCGGCGTCAGATGCCGGGCAGCGGCTTCAAGGACGATCTTGCCCACCCTGGCGCTGCCGGTAAAGAAAATCTTGTCAAATCGCTGCGCCAGCAGAACGCCGGCCACCTGGGCATCTCCCTGGACGACGGTCACATACTCGGGAGGGAAGACGGTTTTGATCATCGAAGCCAAAAGCGCGGCAGCGGTCGGTGCATATTCGGACGGCTTGAGTACCGCGCAGTTCCCCGCGCTGATGGCGGCAACGAGCGGAGCTAAGGAGAGCAGGAAAGGATAGTTCCATGGGCTTATAATCAGCGCAACGCCATATGGTTCCGGGATGATCGTATCACGTGACGGAAAGTTCAGCACGCTGGGCCATACCCGTTTCGGCGCGGCCCAGCGTTTTACTTGGCGGATGGCTGTTTTTATAGCAGAAGAAAGGAGCAGTTCTTCGGCGACAAAGGTCTCAAAATCGTGTCTGCCCAGATCAGCGCGCATGGCCGCTTCCATGTCGGCGCGGCGTCGACCAAGTTCGTGCTGCAAGCGGCGCAGCTGCTCTCTTCTGAAGGATACGGAAAGGGTGGTTCCCGTATGGAAGAACGCCCGTTGCCGTTCGAGCTGTATTCCGTCTAAGCCCATATTTTCTCCATTTCGCTTCGGCGCAATCCGGTCCCAAGCGGACCTGCCGGCAGATACCGTGATCCAAGCGCAAACCAAACAGTTTTTTTTAGTTCGGTATAGTACATTTCTTTTGCCATCAATACGCTTAAAAGTCGGTAAAATTGTTTTTTTGCTTGATCTTGCTGAAATAAATCTGGATCATTCGGAGTTGACGAAAAGCAGGACTGTGACTAGAAAGTGCGCAGTACGCCGTACTGTTTTTTAGGTTTTCCACTGTACCGGCTTTTCCACAAGGCAACAACATGAACAGTCCTTCGTCTCGTGCACTGTACAGGAGGCATGCGGCATGAACCTCTCCCCAAACCATCGGGAAATCACCCTGGGTCTGGATATCGGTTCCACAACCGTCAAGGTCATTGCCGTGACCTCTGACGGCGAGGTCGTCTTCAACAGATACCTGCGCCACTTCTCCGAAGTACGGGCAAAAGCCGCCGAACTTTTGCGGGAAGCGAAGCAGGCGCTGGCGCTCGATGCCTGCCGCCTGAGCCTGACCGGATCGGGTGCGCTGGCCCTGGCTGAAGAGTTTGGCCTTCCGTTTATCCAGGAAGTGGCGGCTTCCAGCATGGCCATCCAGAAACTGATTCCGGATGCCGATGTGGTCATTGAGCTGGGCGGAGAAGATGCCAAGCTCACCTACCTGACCGGCGGCGTCGATCAGCGGATGAATGAAACCTGCGCTGGCGGCACCGGGGCGTTCATCGACCAGATGGCGGCGTTCCTCCGCACGGATGCGGCCGGGCTGGACGAACTGGCGCAGCGGCACAAGGTTATCTATCCCATTGCCTCCCGGTGCGGCGTTTTCGCCAAAACAGACATCCTCCCCCTGCTCAATCAAGGTGCGTCCCGCGAGGATATCGCCGCTTCCATCATGCAGGCGGTGGTCAACCAGACCATAAGCGGTCTTGCCCGAGGCCGGGCCATCAGGGGCAAGGTGGTTCTGCTCGGCGGCCCCCTGGCCTTTTTGCCCTCCCTGCGCGAACGCTTTGCGGTGAGCCTGAAAGAGGCGACGGCAACGGTATTGCCCGAACATGCTCAATATTTTGTGGCGTACGGAGCCGCACTCCATGCCGGTGCGGAGGTTTCCGCGCCCATCTCGCTTGATGCGACCATAAGCGATTTGGGTAAGGTCGCCACCTTCGAGCTGACCCGGCGGCTTCCGCCGCTTTTCCGTTCGGCTGAAGAACGGGAAGAGTTTGCCACCCGCCACGACCGCTCCCGCGCGACATTCAAGCCGCTTGAAGAGGCTACAGGCGAAGCCTGGCTCGGCTTTGACAGCGGCTCCACCACCATCAAAGCCGTGCTGCTGGACGCAGAAAACAACATCCTGTTCATGCGTTACGGCCCGAACAAGGGAGAACCCCTGAGCGCTGCGTGCGATATTCTTGCAGAGATCTACAGGCGTAAGCCGGACGCTCTCACCATCAGGGCAGCAGGGGCCACGGGTTACGGCAGCGCCTTGCTGGTGGCTGCTTTAGGTGTGGATATCGACGAGGTGGAAACCGTCGCCCATTACAAGGCGGCCGAGCACTTTGAGCCGCGTGTTTCTTTTGTTCTCGATATCGGAGGACAAGACATCAAGTGCATGTGGATCAAAAACGGCGCCATTACCCGCATTCAGCTCAACGAAGCCTGTTCCGCCGGGTGTGGTTCCTTCATCGAAAACTTTGCCGAGTCGCTGGACATGCCGCTTGGCGAGTTCGTGAATGCCGCCCTGGATGCCCAAAGTCCGGCCGATCTCGGCACGCGCTGCACGGTGTTCATGAACTCCAAGGTCAAGCAGGTGCAGAAAGAAGGGGCTTCCGTGGGCGATATTGCCGCCGGGCTCTGCTATTCGGTCATCCGCAACGCCTGCTACAAGGTGATGAAACTGGCGAGTGTTGAAGAACTCGGCGAATTCGTGGTCGCCCAAGGTGGCGCGTTCGCCAACGATGCTCTGTTGCGGGCGCTGGAGCTGGAATTGGGTCATCCGGTCATGCGTCCGGGAATCGCCGGGCTGATGGGCGCGTTCGGCGCGGCCTTGACCACCAGGGAACAGGCGGGTGAAACCAGCACCCTGATCAGTCCGGAGGCGCTGGCCAACTTTACCGTCAAGACCGCCACCGCCCGCTGCGGCAAGTGCGGCAACCATTGCCTGCTGACGGTCTCCACCTTTACGGACAAGCGCCGCTTCGTTTCCGGAAATCGCTGCGAACGCGGCGCGGGCAGCCGGGCCAAGCCGCTGCCCAACCTGTATGCCTACAAGTACAAACGGCTTTTCGAGCATTACGAACCGCTTGAGCCGGAAGAAGCGCGTCGCGGAACCATCGGCATTCCCCGGGCGCTGAACATGTACGAAAACTATCCGCTCTGGTTTACGCTGCTGACGAAGCTGGGCTTCCGGGTCGAGCTTTCCGCGCCTTCCTCCAAGGAGCTGTACTACAAGGGCCATGAAACCATCCCGTCGCAGACCGTATGTTACCCGGCCAAGCTGGCCCACGGGCATCTGTTCGACTTGCTGGAAAAAGGCGTCAACAACATCTTCTTTCCCTGCATTCCCTATGAGCAGCGGAATTTCGAATCCCAGGACGACACCTTCAACTGCCCTGTGGTTATCGGCTACCCGGAACTGCTGCTCAACAACGTGGGCGCCCTGAAAAAAAGCGGCGTCAACTTCATTCACGAGTTTTTGCCGCTGGATGAAGTCATGCTCCCGCGTCGGCTGCAAGCCATCCCGCTGTTTGCCGGTATTCTCATGACAGAGCTTGAAGAGGCCGTCCGGGCCGGTTTTGCCGAGATGAAGGCCTTTCAGGACGACGTACGCAAAGCCGGGGAAGCACTGGTGGCGGAGTTGACGGCGTCCGGGCAGCCCGGCTTGGTCCTGGCAGGGCATCCGTACCATGTCGACCCGGAAGTGAACCATGGTGTCGCCGAACTGGTGACCTCCTGCGGCATGGCCGTGCTGACGGAAGACTCGGTCGCGCACCTGATGCCCGATCCCGGCCCATTGCGCGTGGTTGATCAGTGGACCTACCATTCCCGCTTGTACCGCGCCGGGGCTTTCGTGGCAGGTTCCGACAATATTGCCGTCCTGCAGCTCATTTCCTTCGGCTGTGGCCTGGACGCCATCACGGCGGATCAGCTGGAGGAGATTCTTTCTCGCAAAGGCGGACTGTACGCTCAAATCAAAATCGACGAGGGGGACAATCTCGGCCCGGCCAGGATACGCATCCGCTCCCTGTTGGCCGCCATGCGCGAGAGGATGGCCCAAAAGAGCCGCGACACAACAGAGGAGGTGCCGTTCGTGCCCGTGTTCACTGAGGCCATGCGCGACACCCACACCATCCTGATTCCCCAGATGTCGCCCATCCATTTCCGCTTCCTGGAAACGGTGTTCGCTTCAGAAGGATACAAGTCCGTCCAGTTGCCGGTGGTGGACAAGGAAGCCATCGACCTTGGCCTGCGTTACGTGAACAACGATGCCTGTTTCCCGGCCATCGTGGTTGTCGGGCAGCTGCTTCAGGCCGTCAGAAGTGGCTCCTATGATCCCGACAAGGTGGCCCTGGCAATCTCCCAGACGGGTGGCGGGTGCCGGGCGACAAACTATATCGCCTTTCTGCGTAAGGCGCTGTATGACTGCGGCCTGGGCCATGTGCCCATTGTCGCCTTTTCCACCAATGTCAGTGCGGACGCGCCTGGTTTCCGCATATCCGGCAGAATGTTGCGTCGACTGATTATGGCCGGGCATTACGGTGATGCGCTCATGCGCATGCTGCACCGGGTCAGGCCGTACGAATTGGAGCCGGGAAGTGCTGAACAGCTGGTTGAACACTGGATTGAAAAAGCGAAAAAAAATATCGCCGGCGGCAACGTGTTACGCTTTGAACGGAATATGCTGACCATGATCCGTGAGTTCGACAAACTTCCGCTGAAAACCGAAAAGCGCAAGCCGCGGGTGGGACTGGTGGGGGAAATTCTGCTTAAGTACCATCCGGACGCCAACAACAACGCCGTTCTGACTATCGAGAAAGAAGGCGGGGAAGCGGTTTCCACAGACATTGCCGACTTCGTGCTGTATTCACTCTATGATCACGTGTTCAGCTACCGGCACCTTGCAGGCCCCAAAAGGGCCTACCGGGATGCTGTGATGGCCATCGCCTTTCTGGAATCCACCCGGCTTGGCCTGCGTCTCGGTTTCGGGCTGAGCCGGCGTTTCACCGCGTCTCAACAGTTCAACGTGCTGCGGAATAAGGTCAAAAGTCTCATTTCCCTGGGACACCAGACCGGCGAAGGTTGGTTGCTCACCGCCGAGATGGTCAAAATGCTGGAATCCGGCATCAACAACATCCTCTGTATGCAGCCTTTCGGCTGTCTGCCTAACCATATCACCGGCAAAGGGCTGATTAAGGAGCTCAAGCGCCGTTACGCCGATGCCAATATCATTGCGGTGGACTACGATCCCGGCGCCAGCGAGGTCAATCAGGTCAACCGGATCAAGCTGATGATGACTGTGGCGAGGGCGGCCGACAATGCGCCTTGAGGAAGCCTGGTACCGGGTGCGTGCGCTTCGCACGGCCTGACCGTGCGGCGCAAGCGTATACATGATGAGCAGAAAAAAAACTGGCGGTGGCGACGGTCGCTGTGTTGGTCTGCGGGCCAGGGCGCTCTTGCCCGCGCATGTGGCCAGGTTCTGCCTGGCCCGACATAGTTGGGACGATCCGCTCATCAGAGCCCATGCGGCCGGACAGGGCAAACACTATCGGTTACTCACGCCCGTCATCGAGGGGTGGTCGAACTGGACAATGACTGGCAGGAATTTTCCCGCTGGTGGGAAGGCTTGCCGTAATAATTCCTGCAACTGTTTATGACTGCGAGCAGAAACCACACTTGGTTGCAGCTCTTTGAAGATGCGATCCTCAGTCGTTTTTTGCCCGTTTGATTGTCTCCACCTGATCGTTTCCCCCTGATTGTTCCCGCCGGACGGCGGTGAAAAATTTCAGAATTTTCTCCGTCGTTCGTCTTTTCCTATCCGAGCAGGAAAGCTGCGCCAGCGCTCCAATCTTCCAGGCCAGTATGGCCATCTTGGAGCTCTTTCATCCTGAAAAGAAGAGCCCTCTTTGCGAAACGGTTATCCGGGGCACCGGGGCCGACAGTTTGGACATTCTTTTCAGTGCACTCAATTTGTTCCAATATTTTGCCAGTTTTATCAAAAACCTGACTTGACATCCATCTCGTACGTCATAACGTACGCAATGGATAAAAAAGAGGTCCTCATGAAGACAATAACGGTAACAGACGCCAGGAAAAATTTATATCGCCTGATCGATCAGGTGAATCAGTCACACGAACCTGTGTATATCCTGGGGAAACGGGCCACCGGGGTGCTGGTCGGGGAAAAGGACTGGTCCTGCATGCAGGAGGCTCTGCAGATCCTGACCAATACGGAACTTCGCGAATCAATTTTCCATGGATTGGCTCTGGGTATTGCAGACTGCATCCGCAAGCCGGACACAGGACCCGTTCCAGTCTTTTACACACCATCCGCAGATGAAGATGTTCAGGAAATCGAGACCTCGGGGTTTGGGGAAGATATGGAGACCCTGCTGCATCTATTGGGCAGCGCCCCGTTACAGGATCCACCGGCGGTCGGCAGGTTGTTCGGAGAATTAAGTGATGTCTATTGTCGTAAGATTTCCATACATCATCGACTGCTCTACGAGATAGAACCTGAACTTTCCTGGGTGAAGGTATTGCGAATCTGTTCTGTGTACAACAAACCCTCAGTGTAAAAAGGAGATCATCCACATGCAACACAACTACGACATGCTTGTTATTGGAATGGGCCCGGCTGGTATGGCCTTGTCTGCCATGGGGACCGCCATGGGGCTGAAGGTTTTGGCCATTGAAAAAGACAAGATCGGGGGTGAGTGCCTCAATAGCGGTTGCGTGCCGAGCAAGGCCCTGCTCAAGACGGCCTCTGTCCGTCATAGTATCGCCGAGGTTGAACGATATGGTCTGGCTAAAACCGCTGTGCCCGATCCTGATCTGCCTTTTGAGAGAATCAAGAACTACCTGACCTATATCAACGAAGAAAAGACCCTGCATATGTTTGACAAGGTCGATCTGGTCCAGGGGAAATCCGCGAGATTTGTCGACCCGAAAACCGTTGAAGCAGGAGGGAAACAGTACTCTGCCCGGCGGATCTTCATTGCCACGGGAACCAAGCCGATGATTCCGCCCATTCCGGGGATCGATACGGTGGACTACCTGACCAATGAAAATTTGTTCCTTTTGGACCGGGTGCCGGAATCCATGTTCATCATTGGCGGTGGGCCGATCGGCTGCGAAATGGGGCAGGCTTTTTCCCGGTTGGGCACCAGGGTGATTATCGCCCAGAGCGGTCCCCATCTGGTTCCCCTGGCAGATGAAGACACCGCTCGGATCCTGGAAGAGGAATTGAGGAAAGAGGGTATCGAGGTCTACACGGGGGCGTCCACCGAGCGGATCGAGAAAAAGGGGGATCTGCTTGTCATTACGACAAATGTTGGGGAGTTTACCGTGGAAAAACTCCTGGTTGCCGCTGGTCGCAGGACAACGATAGGCGAACTCGATTTGGATAAGGCTGGTATTAAATATAACAATCGCGGCATTATCGCCGATAGCCAGGGCCGCACCAGTAATCCCAGGGTCTGGGCCGTGGGGGACTGCAACGGCAAGGCCCTGCTCAGTCATGCGGCCATGCATCAGGGGATGCTCTCGCTGATGGGCTCTGTTGTGCCGTTTTTCGGGCGTTTGAAATTTACATACGACCAGTATCAGATTCCCTGGTCGGTATTTACAGATCCGGAAGTGGCCCAGGTCGGGATGACGGAAAAGCAGCTCAGGGAAAAAGGAATCAAGTATGAGGCGATCAAGACCAATTACGAAGATTATGGCCGGGCGATCACCGATGAGCGACCTGCGGGGTTTGTCAAGGTTCTGGTGAGTCCCTGGGGGAAAATTTACGGGGCTGCCATTGTCGGTGCTGCCGCCTCCGAGCTGATTCATGAATTTACCCTGGCCATGCATAAGAAGATACGCCTGTACGATATCATGCTTATGCAACATTCCTTCCCCACCATTTCCCTGATGAACAAGAGGGTGGCGGAACAGTGGATGATGCGGAAAATGCGCAATAAAGGGGTGCAGAAAATCGTGCGCTTTTTGTACCGCACCTTTGCTCCCAAATAATTTCCCGTTCCGGATCAAGGCGTTCTCTTGGTCGACTGCGTTGAATGCTGCTCAGTGTACCGAAACTCCGAAAGTACGCCTGCTTTGCATACTTCCGGCTTTGCCAGACCCATCTTTGATCTGGAACTGGAATGACATCTACTGACCGGAATCCGTAACCAAAGACGTCAGAGTGGAGACAGCTATGTGGAAAATTTTGCAAAAAATCACAAAGAATCTCGTCATTGCCATTCCGGCCATGATGATAGCGGGATTTATCTTTGGACTTCTTGTTGACCCTCAGTTTTTAAAGGCGCTGATCATCCCGTTCACCTTTCTCATGGTCTATCCCATGATGGTGAACCTGAATATCAGGAAAGTATTTGATGGGGGAGATGGAAAGGCCCAGCTTCTTACCCAGGCCATCAACTTTGGCATTGTTCCCTTTGTTGCCTATGCTTTGGGGCTCATATTTTTTAAGGATCAGCCCTATATGGCGTTGGGACTTTTACTGGCAGGGCTTGTCCCCACCTCCGGGATGACCATTTCCTGGACCGGATTTGCCAAAGGAAACCTTGCTGCAGCCGTAAAAATGACCGTGATCGGTCTGATCCTGGGCTCCCTTGTCACACCGTTTTACGTGCAGTTCCTTATGGGAGCCAGCATTGAGATCGACATCCTGGCCGTGATGCAGCAAATTATGATCATTGTCTTTCTTCCCATGGCAGCCGGATTTCTCACCCGATGGCTGCTGGTGAAAAAACACGGGATCGAAACCTTTCAGAAGACGATCGGCCCCAGGTTTCCAGCCCTCTCCACCCTTGGGGTGCTCGGGATCGTGTTCATCGCCATCGCCCTGAAAGCCAGGGGTATAGCCTCTTCTCCCTCATTGATTCTCTATATTCTCATCCCCCTGGTGATCATCTACACCTTTAATTATCTGCTCAGCTCCTTGGTGGGGAAATTTTTTCTGCCCCGGGGAGATGCCATTGCCCTGGTCTATGGCTCGGTGATGCGCAACCTGTCCATTGCCCTGGCCCTTGCCATCAACGCTTTTGGTGAAGAGGGGGCAGGCGCCGCCCTGGTTGTCGCCCTTGCCTATATCATCCAGGTCCAGTCCGCTGCCTGGTACGTCAGGTTGACGGATAAAATCTTTGGCCCGCCGGAGGCGCTGGAACAATAGAAGTCCCTGTTTGCCGGAACAATTCCGATTCTGGAATAAGATACAATTCCTTGCGAAGACAAGAAGAATGTGACGCAGGCTGCATGCGGGGCCTGCGTCATTTTCGATGCCGCTAGCCTAAGAGAGGGTTTGATATGGAGTTGGAATAACAGTAAAAAATGTAATCTCGGAAAAGATGCCAACATGCTGTTTCGCGCGTTTTTACATTGATGTCATTTCCGAAATCCTTCCTCTGCCTCTCTGATTTTAGTATTGTCCTGCAGAAAAAAATTGATCTGCGCTGTATCCGCTGTTATATCTCCTTAATTTTCCGGCTGCTGCCCTGTGTGCTGTTTTCAGCCGCCTTTCTCCCGGCCGGATGCACGCGTTTTGTTTTCCATCGGTACGGATACCTGCCGAGACCTTTTCACCCATGCCGCGCCAAGCCAAGCCGGATTTTGTTGCGGGTTTGTTCGGCTGTCGATTTTTTATTCAAGGAGCTTAGGAGTGACTATATTCCGATTTCTTGTCGTGACCGCCGCCTGTGCTTTTTTGATTCTTGGCATTCCTGCTCATGGTCTATGTTCGGATACAGTTCTGGATGGCTCCCAGCTTTCCGTCGTCTGGGCCTTGCCCTTTTTTGGTCTTTTGCTCTCCATCGCCTTGTGGCCGGTTATCAATCCTCAGTTCTGGGAAGCGCATTACGGCAAGATCACCGCGGTTTGGAGCACCTTTCTTGTCGTTGGTCTGCTGACCCAGGTCGCCCCCCAGATTCTTCTCCATGAGGTGCTTGAAACCGTATTCAACACCTATTTGCCCTTTGTCATTCTTCTGGTCGCGCTGTTTGCGGTGACCGGCGGTATTCATCTGCAGGGCAACCTTGCGGGAACGCCGCTCATCAATACGGGCATTATCTTTGTAGCCACCGCCCTTGCCAGTTGGGTCGGCACCACCGGGGCGTCCATGCTCTTTATCCGCCCTCTGCTTCGGGCCAACATGTATCGTCGCTATCGGGCACATTCGGTTATCTTCTTCATTGTCCTTGCGGCCAATGTGGGCGGTTCGCTCACCCCCCTGGGAGACCCGCCGATCTTTCTCGGCTTTTTGGCGGGTATGGATTTTTTCTGGACCACGATCCATATGTTCGGTCCCATGACTTTTCTGGTCATTTCCCTGCTGTTGGTACACTATCTTCTGGACGCCTATCTGTACAGGAAGGAAGATCACGAGCTTCTGGAGCGGCACCGAGACCAAACCGTCACATTCAAGCTGGAAGGCTGGCAGGTCAACCTGCCGCTTTTGCTCGGCATAGCCGGATCCGTGCTTTTGAGCGGCACATGGAAACCGGGTATCCAAATTCACCTTTTCGGAGGGGTCTCTATGGAGTTGCAAAACATTGTGCGAGACTTCCTGCTGTTGACAATCGTGGTTTTGTCCGGTCGGTTGACCGACTTCTCCATCCGCGAACGCAACGCCTTCACCTGGGATCCCATGCGCGAGGTGGCCAAGCTCTTTCTGGGCATCTTCATCTGCCTCATTCCCATTCTTGCCATCCTCAAGGCGGGAAAAGACGGTGACTTGGGCTTTCTTGTCGATATTCTCCACACGGAAGACGGCAAACCCGACAATATCATGTACTTCTGGATGACAGGGTTGCTTTCCACCTTGCTTGACAACGCGCCGACCTTTCTTGTTTTCTTCAATATTGCCGGAGGCGATGCCCAAATTCTCATGAACGAAATGTCGCAGACCCTGCTAGCCATTCTCTGCGGCACTGTTTTCATGGGGGCCAATACCTATGTTTCCAATGCGCCCAACCTGATGGTGCGCTCATTGGCGGAAAATCTCGGCGTGCGCATGCCCAGCTTCTTTGCCTATACGGGTATCGTTCTTGGCATGCTGCTCCCGCCACTTTTCATTTTTACCCTTATCTGGCTTAGATAGAACGTTTTTGGCGCTCAGTTTGCCAATCGGCAATTTATGTTCATGCTTCAAAATAAGGACGGAGTCATGATAAATAAGGACGGAATCATGATGAAAGACGGCTACGATCTGATTGTAACCATTGTGAATAAAGGCTGGAGCAGCACTATTGTCGAAGCCTCGCAGAAGGCCGGAGCCCGGGGGGGCACGGTGATCAAGGGACGCGGTACAGGGCTCAAGGTGGCCGCGCTTTTCGGCATCCCTGTCGAGCCGGAAAAAGACATCATTTTAAACGCCGTACCCTCAAGCATCAGCCAGCAGGTGTTGCTTGCCGTTTCCCATTCCGCTGCCCTTGAGAAACCGGGCAACGGCATTGCCTTTATTGTGCCCCTCGCAGGTATTGTTGGAATTTTTGAATCGCAGGAGGATAAATAATCCGGGCCATCGTGACGCGCAGGGCGCCTTGCGCCCTTTGCCTTCCCCGGCTTCTTCTTTTCGGAGTATCGGGATGATGGCTTCGTTTCCGTTATTCTGAGGTCGGTCGTCAATAGTGGACACCAAATTGGCCGGTGATTTTCCTCTGTTCATAAAAACATCGCTCAAAGGCAGCAGGTGAGAGAGAGCCAAGTTTTCCCTGTCGCCGTTGCCGGTTGTACAAGATTTCGATGTATTCCGTGATCTCCCGCATAGCCTGCTGTCGGGTTTCGTCTTGCCGATGAAAAACAAGCTCGGTCTTGAGCGTGCTCCAAAAACTTTCCATCGGGGCGTTGTCGGAGCAGTTGCCCTTGCCGCTCATCGAGGCGCGCATCCCAAAGCGGTTCAGCAACTCTCTGAACGTTCGGGCGCAGTACTGGCTGCCGCGGTCCGAATGATGCAACAGGCCGGGCTCCGGCCTCTTGGCCTCCACAGCGCGCAGCAGGGATTGGCCGACCAGATGCATGCGCGGTGCCATGGCGTAGCCGACGATCTCCCGGGTATACAGATCCTTGTGCCCCGCGAGGTACAGCCACCCCTCCTGGGTCGGGATAGAGGTGATATCGCTCAACCAGACCTCATCAGGCGCCTTTGCCTCGAATTGCTGAGCCAGGAGGTTCTCGGCCACCGGCAAGGTGTGGCCGGAGTTGGTCGTTGCCTTGAACCGCCGCTTTTGCCGGCAGCGTAAGCCGAGTTTGCGGCGCAGGCGCTTGATCCGATGCCGACCAACATGCACCCCGTGCGCCGCCAGATCCCGCTGCAGCCGCTCCGGCCCGTACGTCTCCCGCGTACGGCGATGCGCGGCCTTGATTTCGATCTCCAGACGCGCCTCTTCCCTGAATTCTTTGGTGTATCGGCCATATGGAATTTTCTGCATCAGTGACACCTCCATTTTGTTTCCTTATAAATTTGCAAAACTTTGGTGTCCATTTTTTTTAACCTACCTCATCTCCCTTTCGCATCACGCCTTCGGATAGACAATGCTGGCTTTCGAGCCGCCCAGCCGGTCATAAACCTGGATTCCCAGCCATTTGGAGACCACATCCTGGAGTTCCGGTTTGCTCATGTAGTCGGTAAACAGCTCCTCGTTGAGTTCCATGCGCTCAATAAACAGAGACTCCAGCACCTGGCGAAAGACCAGCTGGAACTTGTCGAGGGAGTTCACTCCGGCGGCTTTGCGCAAGAATTCGTTTTGACTGGCCGCCTCGGCGATCTGATCAAAGAAAAGTTGGTCCGCTTCGCTCAACTCGGCACCGAAACGCTCGTTGATGATGTCGATGAGGCGGGAAAGCGTTACATATTCTTCCCGAACCTCACCCGTGCCGACTTCACGCGGTCCGTCGAGCGGCTTGGCGTACCCCTCGGCCAAGTTGATCGAACCTTCGCTGATCTTCTGTAGCCGGTAGTAGTCAAGCTCTACCTCCTCGTCGAACCGGTATCCTGGCCCGGTCTTACGTTTAGGTAATTTTGAGGCCAGGTGGCGCAGATAGGTAAAGAGTTTCTCCAGATCGCTGTCCTGGTAGGGAATGATTTGGCTCAAAAAACTGTAGAGATTGCGAAATGCCTGGGTTTTGCCGCGCCATAGCTCGGCCTCTTCCTCTTCGTCCTTGTGCAGTCGGGCAAAGCGGGCCACGGCCTGATCGAGCAGAGCGTTCATGTTCTTATGATCGGCCGGGCTTTGGCGGCGCTTGGGCGCAAAGAAGATGCGCGAGAATTTGTCCACCTCGTCTTGCAGGTAGATGCCCGACCCGTCCAGATCGGCCTTTACCTCGTACAGCCGATCCGGATCGACTTCCTCGCCCATGACCGAACCGTCGTAATACTGGCGAAACGCCTCCCGAATCTCGCCCGGGTCGTTGAAGAAATCGAGCACAAAGGTATCGTCCTTCAGCGGATGGGTGCGGTTCAGGCGCGAGAGGGTCTGCACCGCCTGAATTCCGGCCAGACGCTTGTCCACATACATGGTGTGCAACAGCGGCTGGTCGAAGCCGGTCTGATATTTCTCCGCCACCAGCAGCACCCGATAATCGGGCTTGGCAAAGGTCTCGGGCAGCTCTTTTTCCTTCAAGCCGTGATTCATCTCGACTTCGGTGTAGGTCTTCTCGGGCACCTTGTCGTCTTCCACCGTGCCGGAGAAGGCCACCAGGCTCTTGATGGGATAGCCCTTCTCGCTGATGTAGCGGTCGAACTCCTGCTTGTAGCGCACCGCCTCCAGCCGTGAACCGGTAACCACCATCGCCTTGGCGCGACCGCCGATCTTGTGGCGGGTATGCTGCTGGAAGTGCTCGACCATCACCTCGGTCTTCTGGCCGATGTTGTGCGGATGCAGGCGCATGAAACGCGCCAGCGCCCGGGCCGCCTTCTTGCGCTCGACATTGGGGTCGTCTTCGGCCTTTTTGATCAGCCTGTAGTAGGTCTTGTAGCTGACGTAGCTCTTCAGTACATCTTCGATGAAACCTTCCTCGATGGCCTGCCGCATGGTGTAGCGGTGGAAAGGCTCGCCGTCCCGGCCGAAGATCGCCAGGGTCTTGTGCTTGGGCGTGGCGGTGAAGGCGAAAAAGCTCATGTTGGGCTGGCGGCCGCGCTTGGCCATGGAGCGGAACAGCCGCTCCAGTTCTTCCTCTTCACCTTCCTCCTGGGCTGCTTCGCGGGCCTTGCGGATCAACTCTGCGCCCCCCAGCACGCCTTTGAGCTCGGTAGCGGTTTCGCCCGATTGGGAGCTGTGCGCTTCGTCGATAATTACCGCATAGTTACGCGTCGGCAGATGGCCGCTGCCTTCACCGCGCTCCTCGGCCATTTTCATCAGCTGGCCGGTGACGAAGGGGAATTTCTGCAAAGTGGTGATGATGATCGGCACGCCCGCTTCCAGCGCCTCGGCCAGTTGTCTCGAATCCTCGTCGATCTTCTGCACCACCCCCTGACGGTGGTCGAATTGGTAGATGGTGTCCTGCAACTGGCGGTCGAGCACCACCCGGTCGGTGATCACCACCACGCTGTCGAAAATGCGCTCATCCTGCTCGTTATGTAGCGATGCGAGCCGGTGCGCCAACCAGCCGATACTGTTGCTCTTGCCGCTGCCCGCCGAGTGTTCCACCAGATAGTTATGTCCGACGCCCTCGTCGGCCGCTGCCGCCACTATCCGCCGCACGGCCTGCAATTGATGGTAACGGGGAAAGATCA
This sequence comes from Desulfobulbus sp., assembly GCA_050952385.1. Taxonomy (GTDB): domain Bacteria; phylum Desulfobacterota; class Desulfobulbia; order Desulfobulbales; family Desulfobulbaceae; genus Desulfobulbus. The sequence continues at coordinate 2,252,640 of JBMNKV010000001.1, forward strand.
TCGTCTCCTTGCGCACCTTCTTGCCCTCGTCCCCGATCTTTTCGTCGATGTTCAAATGGAGGAAGCGCGCCAGCAGATCCAGCAGGCTGTCGCGGCTCAGCACCTCTTCCCAGAGATAGGCGGTCTTGTAGTTGCGGCCTTTCTTGTCCGGTGGATTGCCCGCGCCGCCGTCCCAGCCCATGTTGAAGGGCAGAAAATGGGTGCCGGCTCCGGCCAGACGCGTGGTCATGTGCGCCTCTTCGGTATCCACGGCAAAATGCACCAGGGTGCGTTTGGTAAAGAGGAAGATCGGCTCACGCGGATCGCGGTCACGGCGGTATTGGTCAACGGCGTCGGCCGCCGTCTGGCCGGAGAGGGGATTTTTCAGCTCCAGGGTCACCACCGGAATGCCGTTGACGCTCAAGACCACATCCAGCGATTTTTTATTTTTACTGCTGAAATAGAGCTGCCGGGTGATGCCCAGCCGGTTGGCGCGGTAGCGCGCCTCCAGTTCCGGATTGAGGCCGTGGGCCGGGCGGAAAAAGGCGATGCGCAGGTTTCTGCCGAAACATTTGAAGCCGTGGCGCAGGGTAGTCAATGCGCCGTGGGTGTCCAACCATTTGGTGAGGGCCGAAAGCACCCGTTCGCCGGTCTCCGCCCCGTGCAGGGCCTCCAGCTTTTCCCAGGTCTTGCTTTGGGTCTCGCGAATGAAGGCCAGCGCCTCGTCGGGGAAGAGCGCCCGCTCGGTGTCGAAGGCATCGGAGGCTAATCTGCCGTACCCGTCACTGAGCAATACCGTTTCGATGGCGGTTTCAAAGGCAGCTTCAGAGGTTGGTTTCATGGTGTGATCTTTCGCAATCTTCTTCTAAGCCAGAATACCATCACTTGCGCATATTCCGGCAGGTCTCCATGTTGGGTTCCATCCCATTTCTCCAATTCGCGTGCGGCGTTCAGTTTCCCTTTCCCCAGCCGCTCTTTGAATGCGTCAAGCACCGCCTTGCGATTACTCACAAGCCGGTCAAGGTTGAGGTTCAAAATATCGTTCAGCGCGGCATTGATGGCGTCGTCGTCGGAGGCGATTTCTCCATTGCCTAGAAACTTGATGTGTAGCTCTATCGGGTGCTCCGGATCAGCGGGGCAAAAACGCAGAGTCCTGTTGCCCTTGCTGGTATCGCAATGTTGCTCCCGCTCGGGACGGCCATGTCCGCCTAGGCAGGCTCCCAACAGGTTACTGTAATCTAGCTGCCGATCCGGATAGTCTGCCCGGCACTGCCAGTGTTCGATCTTCATGTTGTTTGCGTCGGGACGAATGCGCGACTGGCAGTAGCAGCAAAGACCGCGCTGTTCGGCTACCAGAGATTTCCGCAGGGCATCTTTGTCCTCGTAGTTGTCATAATCGGCGTGAGGTTGTCGTTTGTGGATCGTCAGCGAAGCGGGTTCTCTGAAGTGGTTGCGTTTATTGAGACATAGGTATAAGCAATGAGCCAATCCATTTGAAAGGAGAGGTTCTATGAATCGCCGCACCCGTTACAGCGCTGAATTTAAAGCCGAGGTCGCCTTGGCCGCCGTGTCAGGCTCCAGAACGTTAGCAGAACTGGCCAGTGCATACAAAGTTCATCCCAGCCAGATCTGCAACTGGAAGCAGGCCCTGCTGGAAAATGCCCCAAACCTCTTCGGCAAGGGGAAGAGGAAAGAGGTCGACCACGAAGCCGAAGTGGCCGAACTGCACCGCGTCATCGGCAAGCTCAAGGCGGAAAACGATTTTTTATCCAATCTGCCCGTTCTGAACTTGACCGGGCGCAGAAACAAAAAGTGATCGCCGCAGGCCATCCCAAGGTTTCTGTCGAGGCCAGGTGCAAGCTGCTCGGCATACCGCGAGCCAGCTACTACCGAGGGCCTGCATCCGGGCTTCGCTCAGGCGACCTTGAACTCATGCGGCAGATCGATGAACTTTATCTGCAACACCCCTGGATGGGAAGCCGCTCCCTGGCAGATCACCTGACAACAGCGGGAAAACCAGTCGGTCGCGACCGGATCCGCCGCCTGATGCTGCGGATGGGCATCGAGTCTTTATCGCCCAAACCTGGGACCAGCAAGCGGCATGCGGGGCATCCGGTGTACCCGTACCTGCTCCGGGGGCTGCGTATAGATCGGCCCAACCAGGTATGGGCAACGGATATCACCTATATTCCGATGGCCAGGGGGTTCATGTACCTGGTTGCCATCATGGACTGGGCCAGCAGGAAAGTCCTCAGCTGGCGCCTGTCCAACACGCTTGACAGCCGATTTTGTGTGGAGGCTCTCAAGGAAGCGTTGTATCGATACGGCGCTCCCGAAATATTCAACAGTGACCAGGGCAGCCAGTTCACCAGCGAGGCATTCACCGGAGTGCTGAAGCAATGGCAGGTGAGGATCAGCATGGACGGCAAAGGCCGCTTCAAGGACAACATCTTCATTGAGCGGCTCTGGCGCACCCTGAAGTACGAACGGATCTACCTGAGAGCCTACGAAACCGGGGCCGAACTTTTCAAGGACCTGACTGACTGGTTCACCTGGTACAACGCGAGCAGGAAACATACATCGCTTGATAAACAGACACCCGACGCAGTGTATAACCAAGCTCCGGAGGCATTGAAGCTGGCAGCCTGAAGCCGGAAACGACAAACAAACCGGTTCATTGCTTATTTTACTACTCAGGCTGTCTCACAAAACCCGACCAGTTCACTCGATTTTTTCTGATGGTGCGCATTACTCCGATCCCTCCAGGAAAGTGATCAGCGACTTAGCGCGGGTTAGCTCCGGTTCATACCTACCCAATTGCTGTTCCAGTTCGGTAATTTTTTCGAGGGCCTGGGTGAACTCCTCTGCATCGATCAGCTCGAACAAGGAATGCAATTTCGTTTCCATCTGCTTGTTACGCACCGGTGTCCCCATCAGCTCCTGCAGAACGCGGTTGGCGTCCATACCGTAGGCTTCGGTCGGTATCGTTGCGACAACCTTACCATCCCGAAACTCTAGAAAGCGCACACAGCGCGCTTCGACCTCACCCAGAACCAATGGGGAATGGGTGGTCACCACAAACTGGCAGTTCTGGAATATGCTACGCAAACGGCCCAGTACCTCTCGTTGCCATTTCGGATGCAGGTGCAATTCGATCTCGTCGACCAGCACCAGAGCCACGCCTTCGGCAATGGGGTTGTCGCTCTCCGGGTTAGCGATAGCTAGGCGGCGGGTCAGGTCGAAGACCAGTGCCAGCAGTCCGCGTTCGCCGTCGGACAGTTGATGTAAGTAAAAAGGCTGATCGTGTTTATCCACCATAAAGCCGAGGCGGGGTTTTTCCTGAATGCGCAGGTTGGTGAACTCGGGCACTAACTTGCCGACCACGTTACGCAAGTCATTCAGCACTTTCAGGCGACGCGGCTCGTTGGCGGCTCCCAGTTTTTCCTGGGTGCGGAACCAGTACATGAACTCGCGCAGCTCGACCTCACGATCATGAAGGGCACGGCTGTAAGCAATAGAGGGATCGAAGGGCTTGGCTTCCGACAGAGTGCGAGGCTGTCCCGGCAGCCGGCGTTTGGGGGTGAAGTAGACCGCCAGCGGCGGGTTGGCGGCTGTCTTGAGCTTGGCCAGCGCGGCGTGAGTCTCTTTCATGCCTGCGTCAAGGTTGCCGGTCAAAGTGCGGGAGCGTAGCGACTCGACAAAATCGGTGGGTTCTTCAGCGCTTTCAGCCTGCCGCAAGAGCACGAAGCGGTCTCCCTGTTCTTCGATGGTGCGCAGGCGTTGCACTCCGGCATTGAGGATCTGACCGTCGATTTGCAGGCGGGCCGAGACCTCCAGAGAGCTTTTATCGTTGTAGATATCGTCATCGGTGAAATAGATGGCTGTCGAGCGTGATGGGGTGAATTCCGGCATGGCTCGGGAAAGCACCACCGCTAGCGCCCGTAGCAGCGTCGATTTGCCGACGCCATTGACCCCGGCGATCAGGGTGACGTCTTTCTCGAAGTCGATATCGATCTGCTCGAAGCCACCGCAGTGGGCGAGACTGAGGCGCTCCAGTTTCATGCTTGCATCTCCTTGACTGGAATTTGGCCGGTCACGGCGGCGGTGATCAGCGCGGCGCGGCGTTCTTTGAGGAGTTCGATAGAGTTACAAATCTCTTTAAGCAATGTCGAAGTGCGCCGTTCTGCGTTGGTAAGGAAATCAACAATGGCTTTTTGTTCAGATGGTTGCGGCAGGCACACAATTAGCTCTGCATATTTCTCGGCACTGAAGTTTTGGATGGTTGCCTGAATGATGCCTGACTTTACCTGTTGCCAATAAACATCACTCAACGAAAAGAAATATACGAAATCAGGCAGCACCAATTCTTGAGCACTACGGAAACGAATTAGGTAACCAGCAAAGCAGGCTTCTCCCCATTCAGCTCTGTAGATGAAAGTTTTTCCTACTGTCGCGCCGCTTCTGGCGAAAAGGATATCACCCTCTTCAAGCAAATACGGCTCGGCAACTTCTGGTGACAACGACCTGAATGTTGCGTCACACAACGTGCCATCTTCATTGATATCCGTGATGCGCACAAAGCGCGGCCAGTCGGGGTTATCTTCAAGGGCAGCTTCATTCGCTCCATAAGTCAGAGGTTCGTGAGTCAGATACTTGAGGCGTCTCGTTTCCCAATGGGCCGGAATATTCCCCAGCCAATCAAGGCCGGATGGCTTGAGGGGAACGCTCTCGTCGAGGCCACGGGTGACGGCACGGCTGATGAGGGCGGCGCGCTTTTCTCCCAGCAGAGCCAGCATCTTTTCCTTTTCCGCCACCAGCGCATCAATGCGCGCAGTCTCGCGGTCAAGGTAGTCGGCAATCAGGCGTTGGGTTTCACCATCGGGACAAGGTAAGTGATGTTGACGCAGCAGATCAGACGATACGCGCTTGAGACCTCCTGCACCTGTCATGGAAGCTTCGCCTTCTTGTTTAAATGCCGAAGACTGGAAATAGTAGAAGAGGAAATTTCGATCGACCGCCGTAGGCCTAATGACAAAAAGCTCCGAGCTTCCGAATCCTTTACCGCCTTCAAGATTTTGAGCGACGGCAATGTTGCCGTTTTCAAAACAAGGCGTGACCTTGGCAAGAACAATATCGCCCTCTTCGAAGGCATTGTATGAAGATGTGTACTTTGAAAACTTGTCGGTATTCGGAAGAAAGTAGCCGTTCTTGACCCTGTCCATAGGCAGAAAGGTCAATTCGTCATCCTCTTCAAAATCGCTAAAATCGACAGAAGGGTTAAGCTGGCAAATATAACGCAGCGGAACGGTTTTCCATTCATGCAGCATCGGAGTTAAACTCATCGTTTTCCCTTTTTCTGTTCAAACTGCTCCATTCTTGCGGTCTTCTCAGCATCATCTCGTCCGTCTTCGTTTTGAGTTGTCAAGGATTCCTTGCCAACTGCAGCCCCCTTTACCCTAGCCCCGCTCGGCGAGTTTCCGAAGGGACAGCTCGCCGTTCAGTTTGAATGGCAAACTGAATTTGCTGGACAACATATGGCTTTTGTGCGGCATAACGAATTTCCCAGACGGCATCCGGAATTTGTCAACGGTTTTGCCGATCAAGCAACAGTCAAACAACGAGAATTATCACAACACATTGAAATACAACAAGTTAAGTGCTTGAGTCCACTTTGGTTGGCGGCCTCCAGTCAAGCAACGGTCAAACAACAGTCAAGCAACGGCAAAAGGCCCATTCGGTTTCACGAGGCAGCTTGCGCAAGTCTGCCGGAATGCCGAGCAGATCTTTTATCGGTCGCTCAACGCTCACTCCATCACCTCTTGCAGAAGCCCCATGATCCGCTTCTCCACGGCCTCCAGTTCTGCATCGATTTCAGCCAGCGGTCGCGGCGGCTGGTACTGGAAGAACTCGCGGTTGAAGTTGATCTCATAGCCTACCTTGCCGATGCCGCCGTCCTGCTCGTCCAGGGTGTTGCGGTCGATCCAGGCGTCCGCTACATAGGGGCGCACCTCGCGCAGCACGTAGCTGATCACGTCTTCCTTGAGGGGAATATTTTCAAAGTCCTTCAGGTTGGGGTCGGTCTCGTATTCAACATGTTTCCCTTTCCCGGTCGGATTGAGTCCCAGCAGGGCTTTCAGCCCATCCGGTGCAAGCTCGGGCAGGGTTTGGCCGGGAAACAAGGCCTCGATATCCAGCGCGACTTCCTTGTGCACCTTGGCGATAACCGGCTTTGCCTCGGGATCGACCTTGGTGAAGGCGTCGCGGAAGGCTTTTTTCTGGGCTGTGCCCGTGGTGCCTTTGGCCCAGCCTTCGATGTTTTCGGGCAGGCGTCTGACGATCTTTTGTACCTCGTTCCAGACCTGATTCCAGTCATAATGCGCTTCGTTGCCGAACACCTCTTCGGTGGCCTGTATGGCGTCGAACAGTTCCGGGCAGGTGTCGAGGTAGCGTTCCTTGGCCTCCTGGGTGATCTGGAATTTCAGACGCAGCGGGCGCAAGACGGCAACGCGGCGATAGCCGAAATCGGCGTTATCAAAGATCTTGCTGGTCTTGGATTCTGCCGGCGTGCCGTGCTCGCGGGTTACTTCGTCGATAGTCTCATCATCCAGCCGGCGGCGCTTATTGCCGAGGCTGCGTTTCATCGGCGTCCAGCGCTCGCGGGCGTCGATCAGTTGGATCTTGCCCTTGCGGTGTTCCTCCTTGCGGTTGCTGAGCACCCAGACAAAGGTGCCGATGCCCGTGTTGTAGAACATCTGTTCAGGCAGGGCGACAATGGTCTCCAGCCAATCGTTTTCGATGATCCAGCGGCGGATTTCGCTTTCACCGCTGCCCGCGCCGCCGGTGAAGAGCGGCGAGCCATTGAAGACGATGGCCATGCGCGAGCCGGGCTTGTCGCGGTTGCCCGGTTGCCACGGCTGGAACTTGGCGATCATGTGGAGCAGAAAGAGCAGCGCGCCGTCGTTGATGCGCGGCAGCTTGCCGTTGTAGCCACGAAAGTTGGGCAGGCGGTCGATCTCCTTCTTCTCCGCCTTCCAGTCCACGCCAAAGGGCGGATTGGCCAACAGGTAATCAAAACGCATGTCGGAGAACCGGTCGTCGATCAGGGTGTTGCCGTATTCGATGCGGCTGTCCCTGTGCCCCTTGATCAGCAGGTCGGAGGCGGCAACGGCGTAGGAGCGCGGGTTGTAGTCCTGACCGTAGACCTTAACAATGGCTTCCGGGTTGTAGGCCCGAATCCAGTTCTGACTTTCGGCCAGCATGCCGCCGGTGCCGCAGGCCGGGTCGCAGATGGTGACGATCTTGCCCGCCTGGGTGAGCGTCGATGTGTCCGGGACGAGCAGCAGATTGACCATCAGGCGGATGACTTCGCGCGGGGTGAAGTGGTCGCCGGCCGTCTCGTTGGCCGCCTCGTTGAAGCGCCGGATCAGATCTTCGAACACCAGCCCCATGGTGATATTGTCCACATGACGGGGGTGCAGGTCGATTTCGGCGAATTGCGATACCACCAGGTAGAGGCGGTTGGCTTCTTCGAGCTTTTCGATCTCCTTATCGAATTCGAATCGTTCGAAAATTTTGCGGATGTTCTCGGAAAAACCGTTGATGTAATCGGTCAGGTGGCGGCCGATATTGTCCGGATCGCCCTTGAGTTTGCTGAAATCGAGCCGGCTGTGATTGTGAAAACCCAGCGGTTTGCCTTCGTCGTCCCTGGCCAGTTCGTTCAGTACCCGGTCCACCAGCTGCGGGTCTTTGTCCTTCAAAGTCTCGTAGTGTTTGAGCACCGCCTCCTTGGTGGGGGCGAGCACCGCATCGAAACGGCGCAGCACCGTCAAAGGCAGCATGACCCGTTCGTACTGCGGCGGCCGGTACGGCCCGCGCAGCAGGTCGGCCACGGACCAGATGAAATTCGACAATTGCTGAAAGTTGCCTGGGGTCATGAGTGAATATCCTTGTTGTCGAGATTCAGCTTTCCTTGTCCTGCCATCCGCTTACAAAAAGCTTGGAATTGCCTTCTCGCCGGCTTGAAGGGAACCGCCTTGCTGTTTTCCCAGCGGTTGATCGTGGAAAAGCTCACGCCTAGTTCATGGGCCAGCTCTTCCTAGTTGAGCCCTAGTTGCTGGCGGACTTCTTTGAGACACATCTAGCCGACATCCGGTAAATAAGCTTCATGGATATCAGTGCGCACAAAAATTTCAGCCCGTGCTCGACACTTTCTCCGCCTCTCCGGCAAGCAAGGGCAGAACCTGCAACGAGGAGCGAGCAACCATGGAGACATCGATGACCTGTTTGACAGAATCACCGAACAGCGATTGCAGGAAAAAATGCAGGCAACCGGACGAGGCCCGGAGAATAGGGGAAGAATCCCGAAAAAATTTAAGAGAAAGAGAAGCGGATTATAACGGATTTCCCGAATTGTGCAGGAACAAAAAACCCGCAAACCTTGATAGGCTGCGGGTTTATGTATGGTTTCAGATGTCTCTGGATTGTGCTTTGGTGGCGATGCAGGGAGCAGCCATTTTTGCCCCCTGAAAAGCCTATCCTGCCGGAATCATTCCGTTTAAGTGAAAGGTTCGTGCTCTTGTGTACCGATTTTATGTGCTAAATTGATGTACCAAATCAAGCAAAACCAACACATATTAAACATTTACCATGCCATAAAAGCACCGTCAAGAAGATTTTAACCTGTTGTTTTTACGTCATTATTGCTTGATGAGCGTCTTCTGAGTTCAAGTCTCAAACAGGGAATTGAATTAAATTCAAGTCCCGAACAGAAGCAAAAAAAACGTGGTTCGTAAGTGGTTGATTTTACGTGCTTCATTTGATTAACGTCAAGGATAAGATATTGATTTTATGTGCTTTTTTCGCCTTGAGGGGTTGCAATCGTCCCGCCCGGTCTTACATTACATGGAGCAAAGGGGAGCTTACAGCAGTTTGCAGCATTTTACAGGGGGAAATCATATGTTGACGGTTCAAGGTATTGCAATAAAGGAACAGCTTTACAATATGGTTCTGGAATACGAGCTTCCGGAATCTGTACTTTCAAACGAGCTTAGTTTTCTTGAGAAGGAAGAAGAAGCACTTCTCAAGCTGTCCGCTCGTGTAAAAGCGATTGAGAAGGACGAAGACCTAAGCCCTGCCGGTCGCAAAAAAGCCATTGATGCAGAAATCGAGAGTCAGCTTGAACGATTGTCCAAGCACGAAAGCAGGGTCACTGCGTTCGATGATTTTCTAAAGGATGTCGATGCAAAAATCATAAACTCTGTTTTTCGAGAAAAGGGTTTTGCAAAGAGTCGAAGCGAGCTTGAGACGGTCGTCTATGAATTGAGACTTCAAGAAATCCGCCGCTTGCTACTCGATCAGCAGAAAGAAGCCCTTGAGGGTCACAGGGTCAAGCTAAAATCCCGAGGCCAGCTCCTTTCCGATCAGGAGAAGTTGCCGCCGAAATTCATCTTTGATATGGCAATGCAGGCCGCTCGGTCGTTTGATGAGGATACAGAACGCCATTCTGCAATGCTGGCCGCAATCGAGAAAAGCCCGGTCGCCTTGATCACCCCGGACGAGCAGAAGCAGGTTGATGAGGCCCTCGCTGAAAGCGCAGCCTCTGAGCTGACTTACAACAAGAAGGTCGCCAAGGTGCGGAAAAAAGCAACCGAGCTGATTTTGTCGAAGCTGCGAAGTATAAGCGAGTCGCCCGGTTCGGTTAGCGAGATTCAGCCTTGGAACAAGCCGCTGCTGTCAGACCAAGAGCGAGCCCAGATTGTTGCAGGGATTGAGCCAGAGCCGATTCAGGAGTTTTCCGGCCTTGAAGAAGAGGTGTCGGACGAGGAGGCCAAAACTGAGGAGGTTTGAGCGATGGCTACACCACCGAAAAACAGACGTGTAAAAGCTCGTGGCCGTACAATCCTGGCCGCCAGTGACATCAACCGGCTGTCCCGCGAAATTTTGCGGGAATTGGATCATGGCGTTTGTGATCCTGCGCAAGGATCAGCACGGCTTCAAGCCCTGGATCTGATTTACAAGACGATGACCGAGCTTCAGACTGAGGAGGCCAAAGAATGACCGCCGCCAAGCCTATAAAGCGACGAAGCCGCCAGGTTTTGACCGAGAGCTTAATTAATCAAATTGTTGAGCTGGTTTCGGCCGGGGTTGATCCAAAGGCCGCTTGTGCTGCGTGTGGCATTGTCGAGGTCACTTACAGCGATTGGATGAAGCAGGCCGAACAAGGCAGGCGTGCCCTTTACCGTCAATTCAAGGAAAGGGTCTGGCTTGCCGAACAGCTCCACAAGGCCCGCTTGGTTCAGACGCTTACAGGGCTTGCCCTTGGCGGTCAGGTGCTCGAAACCACCGTCACCCGGTTTGACGGCAGCGGACGGGTCACCAGCGAGGTCGTAACGGAAGCAGTGTCCCAGCCTGATTTGACCGCCCTGCGATGGATTTTAGAGTCCAAATACCCGGATGAGTTCGGCCCCAAGAGCCAGCAGCCGCCGCAAATCAAAGACTTGCTTGGTGCGGAAGTGTCGCTCTTTGGCAGGGTGACCCTGCCCGGATCAGCAGCCCTACCACCAGGCAGCGAGATTGAGCCAGAGACCGCCCTTGAAGAGTGACCAGCAAGGCCCCTGTGAGGCCCGTACAGCGGTTTTTGATGCCCCGCCTATAGGGGGAGGGGTTGCATCGGAGGCCAAAACGCGCTACAAAGTCGTTCTGAGCCTCTAAACAAAAAAAAGCCCCTGCTCCGGTCGGCAAATCGAGAGCAGGGGCGAAAAACGAGGTGACACATGAAAGATACACGCCCGCCGAAGAATTGTCAACAGTTCCGCCCACCCTGCCGCCGCTTCCTTGTCCTGATGTTTAGGCTTTACGAAGTAAAGACTATAACAACAGCTCGCTAATTCAATCGTCATGGAAGATCGAGCACTTAGCGAGCTTACGAGCAGCCAAAGGAAGAGCGTCTATGCTCTTCAGCAGAACATCGAGCGGTTTGTTGCCCAGTATGGCCGCGCCCACGTTGGATTGTTGACGCTCACCTTCCCAGACGAGCCCACCGAGCGGGAGGTTGCCAAGCGTCTCAACTCCCTGATGAGCAACTGGTTGAAGAGCCAGACTCTTGAGCGTTGCTGTGTGAAGGAGCTTACCAAGGCCGGAAGCTGGCACCTTCATATAGTCGCAAGTTTCAAGTTACCGTTGTTCCGTGGTTTTCGTTGGCAGAAGGACGAGCACGGCCGGAAGACCATTCCAGTCTACCGGTCAGCCAGTCGAGCCTTGCGGTCGTTCTGGAAGCAGCTAAAGGAAATCCTGCCCCGCTTTGGTTTCGGTCGCTCTGAGCTTCTCCCAGCCCGTTCTGGAAAAGCCCTTGGCCGTTACCTGGCCAAAGTCTACTGGCAAAAGGCCCGGAATCCTGAAGCGTTCAAGGGTGTAAGGCTGGTTTCCTGGAGCCGAGGGTTCATCCGCTCATCCAGCCGCTTTTCCTGGAACACCGTACGAACCAGGGAATGGAGGCGAAAGGTAGCCAGGTTTGCCTGCGAGCTGCTCCAGATCGAGCTTGCATCCGCTCCGAGTGAGCCAAGCTTATCCTGGTTGAATTGGCTGTATCCGAACTGGGCATGGAAACACGGTGACACAGTGAGGAACATAGACGTCATCCTTGCCAGGCCGGACTGGGTCACCCATTACCGCCGCGCAATCAAGCCGATCGAGTTCTGAGGCAAGAAAACGATCGTTAGAATGGCCCTCTTTTCTACCCCGAAAGGGTTGATTAAAAGGCCCCTTTATGGTACATAGAAGTCATGTAAAGGACGTTTTAGTGTATCATTCAGAAAGAGGGGTCGAGACATGGCAGGGAAGATCACCACCCAGCAGCCCGGCAAGGTATACGGATATGCCCGGATCAGCACGGACAAGCAAGACCTGGAACGGCAGAAGAAGGATATTTACGAGTATGCTGCTAAGCACAGCTTGACCGCCCCGAAGATCGTAGAGGAGACCATCTCCAGCCGCAACGGTGACCGCCAGATATTCAAGGTCGTTGATACCTTGGAAAAAGGTGACGTGCTGATTGTGACGGAGCTTTCAAGGCTGGCCCGCTCAATGGTCGAGTTAAGCGGCATGATTGCCCAGGTTCTCCAGAAGGGTGCGGTCATTCACGTGACCACCAGCAAGCCGCTTGATGATTCGATCGAAAGCCAATGCCTGGTGTTCGCCCTTGGTCTTGCTGCACAGATCGAACGAGACATGATTTCCGAGCGCACCCGGTCAGGGTTGAAGGCCCGGAAAGCCGCAGGTGTGAAGCTGGGGAGGCCAAAGGGCAAGGGTCGAAAGGTCGATCAGGTCTTGAAGGAGCGAGGGTTAAGCCCAAGCTATTTGATTGACATGGCCCAGGCCGGACTATCCACGGCCAAGATTGCGAAATTGATAGATCTTGATGCCCGCACCGTGGGTGCATGGTTGAAGGCCCACCGCCCAGCCCAGCAGACCAGCAAGAAGGCCCCTACAAGCCCCGTGGTTTGATTTTCGAGCCCTACCCCATATCCAGACATGAAAAAGCCCCAGAGAGCCCGCAAATAGGCTTCTGGGGCTTTTCAGTTCCAGGAGGGAAGGCCCACCACCCAGCCCAAAAAGAGGAAATCGTCAGGAAGTCCCCTGTGAGCCTCTACAATCAATTTTCAGCGTCTATGTATGCCAGGGTATAGGGAAGGCCCCAGGAAGCCCGCAGGGAGCCCCCTGGAGCTTCCTGGAGGGTTTCAGGGTTGAGGGTCAGCCTCTGGAAGGGAGAAGTCAAGCAGGCAAACCGCTTCGTAGAGCACAGACAGTGGGTAGCTCTTGCCATATCTTCCCGTTGAAATGCTCTGGTCGGAATGGCCCAGGAGCTGGGCGATTATCAGGCCGTCCACCCCAGCTTGTTTCAAGCCGTCAGCGAAGCAATGCCGGAATGAGTGTAGGCTTTTTGGTGGCCGCCCGTCACCCTTCCGAAGCTGGCCGATCTTCAAGTTTTTGCGATAGGTTGCGAACCACCGAGAGAGCTTGTCACCCGGCCCATTCTTGGTGTCCCATGCGCACGGGAACAGCTTCTCATGGCCCGCCGCCTTCATCTTCCCGACGTATTGCAGGAAGCCCCGCTCTATAATGACAGGATGCAGCGGTATTTCCCTTTCAGAAGCCGTTGTTTTGAGGTCTCCTGCCTCTTTTGTGATACGGATAGCCCATAGCCCTTCTTCAGCTTCAAAGACGTCACAGACGCGAAGCTGGGCAAGCTCTTGAGCCCTTCCGCCGGTGTAGAGGGCAAGCAAGGTGCACCACCGTTGAAACGGTTTGCGTAGCTGGTTGAAGCGTACAGGATCGAAAATCGAGGCCAAATCTTCAGGGTCGAAGGCCGCTCGTTCTTCAGATGCCTTGCTTTGGAGCTTTAGCTTTAAGCCATCAAAAGGATTGATGGTTGCGTATCCGTGCCGTACCGCCCACGAGAGAAGAGAGGAAGCCCGCTGTATCTTCTCGTTGATTGTCCGAGGGTGTAGCTTTGCACTGTCGGGAATGCTCATCTTGATGAGCTGTCGAACAGACTTTCCGCTGTATCTCCCCTTGTTCATGTTTGAAGGGAGCTTCAGTAAGACTTCCTTGAAGAGACGAGCTTCCCGATGACCGATTGCTGCAACGTCGACATTGCCTAAAACTTCAGAAAGTAGCTCATGGGTTGCTTTGTGTTCGTCATGGGTCTTTTGACTCGAAGAGCCTTCAAGAAGCTTTTCGGCCCGGTATTTCTCTGCAATCTTGAGCAGCTTACCGCCCTTTGAGTCAGCAGCAGTTGGAGCGGTTGAAACAACTGGTGTAGCACTCTGGATGCTTCCGAGTAGCTGTGAAGCAACTTCAGCATCTTTCTTGTCGTCTCCTGTGTCGATAACAAGGCCCTTGGCCTTGCTTCCGCCGGGAGTGATAAGCTCTGCAATCTCGATCTTTGACAGAAAGCCGTCGTTGCTTTGCCTGGTCTTGCTGCGTCTTGTTGTGCGTCCTGCCGTCTTCTTCACTGGCCCGCCGTTCTCCAGCTCCTTAAAGTGGTCTGTCAGCTCCAAATATAAGCGGTAAGCAATCGGGATTGCAACTCGCTTGTCGTAGGTTCGCAATGACCGCTTTATTTCAGTTCGCCCGACGATGGGTTGAAGGTGTCCCGGAACTCGAAGCCTGAAGTGAAGCAGACCGCTTGCCTTGTCTCGCTGAAGATAAGAATATGCCCGGATCATTGTACCCCTCCTGTGTACCGTTCTGTGTACCAGTGAGGAATGATTCGGGCAATATATCGAGTAATTCCAAGGAATTACGGTGTGGTTATTGGCGATGCAGGGACTTGAACCCCGGACACCACGGATATGAGCCGTGCGCTCTAACCAACTGAGCTACATCGCCATGCAGGTACAGAAACCGTTTTATACCGGGGATAATTGCTTTTTTCAACCATAAAGTTGGCTGTCGTTTTCTTGACCGGCGATATAAAAAGGCCCTCTCCCGGTATATCGGGAAAGGGCCCAATGTGCAGTGCACCGTGACCAGGCGGTCGGCTTCTTACATCATGCCGCCCATACCGCCGCCCATGCCACCCATACCGCCCATGCCGCCAGGAGGCATGCCAGCGCCCTTGTCGTCCTCGGGCATATCGGCAATCATGCACTCGGTGGTGAGCAGCAGGCCGGATACGGATGCCGCATTCTGCAGCGCGGAACGGGCCACCTTGGCCGGATCGATGACACCAGCTTCGATCAGGTCTTCGTATTTTTCGGTGGTGGCATTGAAGCCCATCGCACCGGAGAGCGTCTTGACGTGCTCCACAATAACCGAACCTTCGCGGCCGGCGTTGGCGGAAATCTGACGAATCGGCTCTTCCAGGGCACGACGGATGATGTTGATGCCCAAGGCCTGCTCGCCTTCCAGTTTGAGGGTGTCGAGCACCTTGAGGCAACGCAGGTAGGCGACGCCGCCGCCGGGAACAACACCTTCTTCTACGGCTGCGCGGGTGGCGTTGAGGGCATCCTCGACCCGGGCCTTTTTCTCTTTCATCTCGACCTCGGTGGCCGCGCCGACATTGATGACCGCTACGCCGCCGATCAGCTTGGCCAAACGCTCTTGCAGCTTTTCACGGTCATAATCCGAGGTGGTGTCCTCGATCTGGGCGCGAATCTGCTTGACCCGTGCGGCCAGTTTTTCCTTGTCGCCGGCACCGTCGATGATGGTGGTGTTGTCCTTGTCGATCACGATCCGCTTGGCAGTGCCCAGGTCATTGATGGTGATGTTTTCCAGCTTGATGCCCAAGTCCTCGGTAATGACCTGGCCGCCGGTGAGAATGGCGATGTCTTCGAGCATGGCCTTGCGGCGGTCGCCAAAGCCCGGCGCCTTGACCGCGGATACATTCAGGGTACCGCGCAGCTTGTTGACCACCAGGGTGGCCAGTGCCTCGCCGTCCACATCCTCGGCGATGATGCACAGCGGTTTGCCCATCTTGGCCACGGACTCAAGGATCGGCAGCAGATCCTTCATGTTGGAGATCTTCTTTTCATTGATCAGGATCAGCGGCTCGTCCATGCTGACTTCCATCCGCTCCGGATCGGTGACGAAGTAGGGGGACAGGTAGCCCCGGTCGAACTGCATGCCTTCCACAACCTCCAGGGAGGTTTCCATGGACTTGGCTTCCTCGACCGTGATCACGCCTTCCTTGCCGACCTTGTCCATGGCCTCGGCAATGATGTTGCCGATGGTCTCGTCGTTGTTGGCGGAGATGGTGCCCACCTGGGCGATTTCTTTTTGTTCCTTGGTGGGGCTGGAAATTTTTGATAGCTCGGCAACCACGGCGGCAACCGCGGCGTCGATGCCGCGCTTGATCTCCATGGGGTTGGAGCCGGCAGCAACCAATTTGGCGCCTTCCGTGTAGATGGCCTGGGCCAGGACCGTGGCGGTGGTGGTGCCGTCGCCGGCTACATCCGAGGTCTTGGAGGCAACCTCTTTGACCATCTGCGCGCCCATATTTTCAAACTTGTCTTTCAGCTCGATTTCCTTGGCAACGGTAACGCCGTCCTTGGTGATGACCGGGGCACCGAAGGATTTCTCGATCAGAACATTCCGGCCCTTGGGGCCGAGGGTTACCTTGACGGCGTTGGCCAAGGCGTTGACCCCCATCAGTAACTGCTCGCGGGCCTTACCACTATATTTCAGCTCTTTTGCGGACATACAAATTCTCCTTCTATAGAAACGTTTGGATGGATACCTTTTTCTTATGCCTGAATCACACCAAGGATATCATCCTCGCGCATAATCAGAAAATCCTCGCCGTCCAGTTTGACTTCGGTTCCGCCATATTTGGAAAACAGAACACGGTCACCGACATTCAGGTCAATGGCGACGCGCTGCCCGGCCTCGTTCAGTTTGCCCGGACCCACGGCGATGATTTCGCCCTCAGCCGGTTTTTCCTTGGCCGAATCCGGAATGATGATGCCGCCGGCGGTTTTCTCTTCTCCTTCCAATCGCTTGACCAGAATCCGGTCATTCAATGGACGAATTTTCATGTGTATCCTCCTGTTGAAAAATGAAGAAAGGGGCAAAAAAACAGGACGCCCAACCTCTAGCGTCCGTTATAGACGTTGTGCCTGCGTTGAAAAATGCGTGGCACTTCCTGACTGGCCAACATAATATGTTCGCTTTGGGGAAAATCAAGGGCAGGGGACGTGAAAAAAATATCTGCTGAACATATTGGAATACTCTTTTTTTGAAAAAGTCCGTTTCTTCGTTGCGGACGAAATTGGCGAACGCTCTCCGTGTGGGAAAGAACCGGGCGACACGCAGTGTGCAGGGAGTCGAATATATCTATGCAGAAAAATGACCCTGCGAGGCGACAAGGAGAAGGACGATGTTTCCGGAACAGCTTGCGGAGTTGATGACGGAATATGAACGGCTTCGGCCGTTGGTGGCTGCGTTGCATGGGCGGATTGCCCGGGCCGCGAATAAAGCTGCGGTGCGGGCTGTGCCAAACGCTTGGGGATACTGACCCGACAGGGTATGGATTTTGGACACCCGCTGATGCGGGATATTTTTCAGGATTATCTGTTGTACATGTACCGGCCCAATGGGGTCAGTCTGGTATGGAAGATGCGCAGCCGCAGGATTTGGCCCCTGGGTGGTGCCGCCGGAGGGAGGGGAGGACGACGAACGCCGGCTCAACGAGGCCTGCATCCGTCGCTGGCTGGCCATGTTCAGCGATCGCGGCGGCTGAACGGCTGCAGGATCAGGTTTTTGTTCCCGGATACCGAGAAGGTGTATCAGTTGTTTTCGATCTCGATGCACTTGGTCGGGCAGTACGCGGCAGCCTGGAGAACGGCCTCGGTGACGGGCGGGTCCGGGCTGACAAGTTCGGCTTTTCCGGAATCGGGATTGAGGACGAAAACCTCCGGGCAAAGCTCATGACAGGTTGCGCAGCCGTTGCAATGAAAGGTGTCGATGGCGATCATTTTTGCGGCGTCTTTTTCGGCGATCCGGCCAGCGCCTCTTGGGAGAGGTCCGTGTCCGGGATGATCGGATAGACGCCATTGAAGCAGGCCAGACAGAACATCTCCTTGGGAAGGCCGGTGGCCTCGACCATGCCTTCGAGGCTGAGATAGGTCAGAGAATCCAGGCCCAGGTATTCCCGAACGCCCTCGACCGTATTGCCGGCGGCGATCAGTTGGGAGGCCGAGGGAAAATCGATCCCGTAGTAGCAGGGACAGCGGGTGGGCGGGCAACTGACCACCATGTGCACCTCGGCTGCCCCCACCTTGCGCAGCGACTGAACCCGGCTTCGTCCGGTGGTGCCGCGCACAATGGAGTCCTCAACGATAATGACCCGTTTGCCTTTCAGGAGCGATCGAACCGGGTTGAGCTTGACCCGAACGGAAAAGTTGCGCATCGATTGGGTCGGCTGGATAAAGGTCCGGCCGACATAGTGGTTGCGGATCATGCCCATCTCCATGGGGATGCCCGAGGCGTTCGAGTAGCCGATGGCCGCGTAGTTGCCCGAGTCGGGAAAGGGCATGACAAAGTCGGCGTCGATCTGGGCCTCTCTCGCCAGGATTTCACCCATGCGTTTGCGGGCGGCATAGACGTTGAGACCGAAGACGTCGCTGTCGGGCCGGGCAAAGTAGACATGTTCGAATATGCAGTGGCTGGGCTGAACCTTGGGCCAGGGAAAGTGCGAGTTTAGGCCGTCTTTGTTGATGACCAGCAACTCGCCCGGTTCGACATCGCGGATATATTCGGCCTCGATCAGGTCCAGGGCGCAGGTCTCCGAAGCCACGACATAGGCGCCGTTTTCCAGCATGCCCAGACAAAACGGTCGGAACCCGCGGGGATCCCGGACGGCGATCAGGGTGTCGGCGGTCATGATCAGCATGGAATAGGCCCCCCGGATGCGGGAGAAGGCGGCTTGTATCGCCTCGACCAGCCCTCGGTCGATGTGACGGGCAATGAGATGGATAACGATCTCACTGCCCATGGAGGTCTGGAAGATGGCCCCCTGCTGTTCCAGGGATTCATGCAGGGACACGGAGTTGACGATGCGGCCGTTGTGTGCCACGCTGAGGGCCTGCCCCTTGTACGTGGCAAGAAAAGGCTGGGTATTGATGGGGCTGGACGAGCCGCTGGTGGAGTATCGGACATGGCCCATGGCCAGGTGGCCGGAAAGGCGTTGCAGGGTTTGCTCGCTGAAGACGTCCGGCACCAGACCCATGGCCTTGTGTAGGGTGACCTTTTCCCCGTCGCCGGCAATGATGCCCGCGCTTTCCTGCCCCCGGTGCTGTAAGGCGTAGAGGCCGAAGTACACGAGCTTGGCTGCGTCCTCATGGCCGTAAACCCCGCAAATGCCGCATTCGTGCCGGGGATGGTCCGATATCTCGTATCCGGATATGTCGCTTTTCATGTGCCACCGTGCCTAGGTTGTCCGGCACTGTAAAAACGGAAAGGCACAGAGAATTCTTCCCTTGTGCCCGTGTTTGCCATGCCGTGAAATGTACGCCGTAAGCTTGTTTTACAAACAGATTCCTCATTTTTTTTCAACAAAATATAGGGTATGGTGCTGAAAAAGTGCTGGTTCCCTCTGATCATCATCTGGATTTCGATCATGACCGATCCCATCACCAAGCTCACCGCCACGGTCAAGGCTGCGGGTTGAGCCGCTAAACTGGGTCCGGCGGACCTGGACCGAATTCTGTGCGGGCTCGACCTGCCCCGCGATCCCAACCTGCTCGTCGGCTCCGAAACCAACGACGACGCCGGAGTGTACCGTCTGGACGACCAGACCGCCCTGATCCAGACCGTGGATTTTTTCACCCCCATCGTCGACGATCCCTACGACTTCGGACGCATCGCGGCGGCCAACGCCCTGTCCGACGTCTATGCCATGGGTGGTCGCCCGTTGTTGTGCATGAACATTCTCGCCTGCCCGGTCAAAACCATGGCGCCTTCCCTGATTCGCCGGGTGGTGGAGGGAGGATTGGCGGCCATCCGGGAGGCCGGGGCCCTTCTGGTTGGTGGGCATTCCATCGAGGACACGGAACTCAAATACGGTCTTTCGGTGACCGGTGTGGTCCATCCGGACCGGCTGTTGCGCAACGGCGGGGCCAGGCCGGGTGATGTTTTGCTGCTGACCAAACCGCTGGGGGCGGGAATTTTGTCCACGGGCCTGAAGGGAGGGCTGGCCGGCGCCGAGAGCGAGCGCAACCTGGTCGAGCTGCTCGCCACCCTCAATCGTCTCCCCATGGAGCTACTGAACAACGATGCCGAGCTGCGGGCCGGGGTTCACGGCTGCACCGACATCACCGGGTTCGGTCTTTTGGGCCATCTGTACGAGATGGCTTCGGCCTCGGCGGTTTCGATCCATTTGGACAGCGCGGCGATCCCGGTCCTTCCGGGCGTCCTTGATCTTGCCGGAATGGGCATCATTCCCGAAGGCGCGTACCGCAACCGCAACTTCTACGGGCAATGGGTCCGTTCGGCGCTGCCCGAGGGCGATCCGCTGGAGATGATCGTCCATGATCCCCAGACTTCCGGCGGACTGGTGCTGGCCTGCGAGCAGCCCGTGGCCCGCGCCCTGCTTACCCGTCTGCCGCGGGAGGGCTATCGTCCGGCCTGCGCCCTGATCGGCGAGGTTCGGGCCGACGAGCCGGGTCTGATTTTTCTCAAGTAACCAGCCTGTTCAGCAGGATTGCTCGGTCAACAGCGCCATCAAGAGCCGCGTCAGGTCGACCATGTCCTGGAGCGAGACCTGTTCGTCGGTGGAGTGCACATTGGTCATGCCGGTGGCGACAATGGCGGTGGCCAGACCGCGGCCATTGAAGATGTTGGCATCGCTGCCTCCTCCCGCCTTTTCATACTGCAATGTCATCCCGATCCTGCGAGCTGCCGCATCGATGCGTCGTATGACCCGATCTTCCCGGCCCAGTCGCATGGGGCCGAAATCCCGATAGACATCGGTGGTTGCCGAAGGCTGCCCCTTGGCCTGTTGTGTGGGGTCGCTCCAGCTGTTCACTGCCGCATCAAAACCATCCCTGATCGACTCGGTGACCCGTTCGAGTTGTTCCAGACTGTGGCTGCGCACCTCGGCCTCGATCACCACCCGATCCGGAACAATGTTGGTGGCGGTTCCGCCCTCTATAGTGCCGAAGTTGACCGTGGTCTCCTCGTCGATTCGGCCGGTGGGCAGGGTGGCCAGGGCCTTCCCGGCCAGAACCAGGGCATTGACGCCCCATTCCGGATGCAGTCCGGCGTGGGCCGCCACCCCCTGGACGGTGATGGTCAACCGGTTGAGCGCCGGGGCATGGGTGATGACCTTGGCAAAGCCGCTGGAGTCCAGGGCGTAGCCTTCCTTGGCCCTGATCAGCGACGGATCCAGGGCCTTGGCGCCGATCAGACCGATCTCCTCACAGGTGGTGAGGACGATCTCCACCGGCCGGTGTGGCTGTCCGTTTTCCTGAAGCACACGTAGCGCCTCGATACAGGCGGCGATGCCGGACTTGTCGTCGCTGCCTAAAATGGTGTCGCCGGCGCTGGTGAAGATGTCGCCGTTGCGCCGGACGCGCACGTTGTGCGCCGGTTCCACGGTGTCCATGTGGCAGCTGAAAAAGATCGGCTCCGCATCCAGGTCGCCCGTAAAGCGGATGATCAGATTGCCGCTTTCCGAGCCGGTTTGGGCAGCCGAATCGTCCTCATGGATGGCGGCTGCGCCCAGTTCGGCGAACACCTGCCGGAGATGCCGGGAGATGCGGCCCTCGCGCCGCGAAGGGCTGTCGATCTCGCACAGCTCGGTAAAGCAGGCGGCCAGACGGTTTCTATCAATATCCATGTACAGACCTCAGTAACACGACGGCGTGGGCTGCGATGCCCTCTCCCCGTCCGGTGTATCCCATTTTTTCGGTGGTGGTTGCCTTGAGATTGACGGCTTCGGCTGCAACCCGGCACGAGCGGGCCAGATTGCTTTGCATAGCATTCAGGTGCGCGGCGAGTCGGGGCTGCTGGCAGACGATGGTGATGTCCGCATTGGCCAGAACATAGCCCCGATCGGCAGCCATGGCTGCCACCTGTTGCAGAAGCAGCAGGCTGTCGATGCCCTTGTAGCGAGGATCCGAATCCGGAAAGTGGCGGCCGAGGTCGCCGGCGCCTAGGGATCCGAGCAGGGCGTCGGTGAGGGCGTGGGCCACGACGTCGGCATCGGAATGGCCGTCCAGGCCGAGGGGATAGTCGATGTGGACGCCGCCCAGGATGAGCGGACGGCCGCTCACCAGCCGGTGGACGTCGAATCCGTGACCGATTTTCATGACAGACTCCTCGGCGAGCAGGGCGGCGGCGATTGCCAGATCCTCGGGCCGGGTGATTTTGAGATTTCTGCCGGAGCCCGGAACGACCCGGACCGGAATGCCCGCCGCTTCGAGGATCGATGCCTCGTCGGTGCCGGTGAAACCGGTTTCGTGCGCCCGGGCAAAGGCGCGCTCCAGCAGGGCGCGCTGCGCCGCCTGCGGGGTCTGCGCCCGCCAGAGTTGCTTGCGGTCGACGGTGCGCAGGATTGTATTGTCCGCACCGACCTCTTTCAGCGTGTCGGCAGCCGGCATGGCGGCAATGGCTGCGCCGTGGCGGGCTGCTTCGTGCAGACACGCGAGAATGGTTTCCCGGTCGACCAGAGGCCGGGCAGCGTCGTGAATCAGCACCAGCTCGATTTCGGGAGGCAGCGCCCGTAGACCGGCAAGAACCGAATCCTGCCTCTCTGCCCCGCCGGTCACGATCATGATCCGGCTGGCCTGCTCCGGGGTGAGATGGGTGCGGATCAGGTCGGCGGTTTCCTGCAGGTGTGCGGCCGGAGCGGCCAGGGCAAGGCGGCTGAGTTCATGCACCCCGATCAGGGCCCGGCAGGTGCGGATCAGGAGCGGGACGCCCGCAAGGTCGAGGAACTGTTTGGGCCGGTCCGCGCCGAAACGCGTTCCGGTTCCTCCGGCGGGAAGAACCGCGCCGGAGAGGGGAAGCGGTTGTTGCATGGATCGTTTCAAAAAAAGGGGTGAATGTAAGCCGAATTCTGTTTCCGCCCGGCGGCGGACCATGATCATGTAGCTGGGATGCCGGTCGCCCGGCATCTCGTGCAACCTACCCGGAGGCCTTGGACGGGCCGCCCTCGAACGCCTCCCTATTTGGTCTTGCACCCGGTGGGGTTTACCCTGCCCTTGCCGTCGCCGACAAGGCGGTGAGCTCTTACCTCACCATTTCAACCTTACCTGTGAATGCACCGCATCCCATCGGCGGTGTGTTTTCTGTGGCACTGGCCCATGGTTGCCCATGGTTCGTGTTACGAACCACCGTGCCCTGTGGTGTTCGGACTTTCCTCCCCGGCGGTTGCCGGAGCGATCATGCATTCACCCCTTTTATCTGCTGCGGCTGTCGATCCCCTGGTTGGCCAACTGGTCGGCCCGGGCATTCTGCGATCGGGGAACATGGTGCACCGACCAGCGTTCAAGCCGGTCCAGGCGTTCCTGAACCTGCCGGTACAGAAGAAGCAGCGTTTCGTTTTTGACCTTGTAGACACCCTGGATCTGGCGGACGATCAGCTCCGAGTCCAAAAAAAGATCCAGCCGCATGCAGCGGCGCTCCAGGGCCTGGTCGAGCCCCAGAAGCAGGGCCTTGTATTCGGCGACGTTGTTGGTGCACACCCCCAGGAAGAAGGAGAACGCGGCCAGTTCTTCGCCCGCGCCATTGAGGAGCACCACGCCCGCTCCAGCCAGTCCGGGGTTGCCCCGCGATGCGCCGTCGGTGAAGAGACGGCAGGTTTCCGTTGGTTGCGCGCTCCCGGCGACCGGGGGCTCTTTCGGGGGGCGCTCTTTTTCTGGAAGTGCTCCGGCAATCAGGCTGCGGACCTGGGCCGGGGCCATCTCGGGTACAAGGCGGCGGAGGACGGCGTCGTCGAGATGTTGGGCCAGCCGGAGCAGCACCATCTCCCGGAGTGCATCACTCCTGGCCAACCGCTTCATCCTCCAGGGGCTGCTCTTCTTCGTAATAGAGAATGCGCTGGCAGGTGGGACAGAAGTTGATCCGGTCGCCCTTGCGCACCTCATTGACCTGTTGCGGCGGCAGGGCCATGTAGCACCCCTGGCAGACGTTGTCGTGGATGGGCACCACTGCAAGCCCCCTGCGTCGGGTCAGCAAGAGGGAATAGCGCTTGATGTATTCCGACTCCAGGGTGGCGGCCTCTTCCTCGCGCCGACCGACCACGGCCTTTTTGTCGCGTTCAAGCTGTCTGATCGCCTTGTCCGCGTTGCCGGTTTCCTCGGCCAGCAGATCCTGTTCGCCGGAACAGAGCTTGTCCTGGGTCGCGGCGTCCTGTTCGAGTTGTTCCAGCTGTTCGGCAAGGTGCAGCAGCTTGTCTTCGCTTTCCTTGGTCAAGCGCTTGTTTTCCTCGATTTCCTTGAGCAGGGCCTGATGCTCCCGGGGGGTTTGGACCAGCATCATTTTGTTTTGCCGGTCTTTGACCCGTGCGCCGGCCTCGTCGTGTTCGGTTTGGGTTGCCTGCTGCTTTTCGGTGAGCAGGGCAATTTTTTCCCGTAGGGCCGCAAGGGTGTTCTGCCGTTCCTCGATGGCCTGCTTGCGCTTGTTGACAACGGCCTGGTGCCGGGCGATCGCCTTGTCGAATCCGGCGATTTCACTGTCGATGGCTTGCAGCCTGATGAGTTTGGTGATTTCTTCTTTCAATGATCCACTCCTCAATCACTCGGTCTTGGGTTAAACAAAGAAAAAATCCGCGCCCGGCACGACGATTTTCGGCGGCCGGAGTGTCAGTTCCGTTTACCAACCAGCCGTGACCAGCCGCAGGGGCGGTGTTTGCGGGGCTGTATCGATGGTCAGGGACAGGCCCTGCGCAGCCATCCGGGCGCGAAGCAGATCCCGGAACGGTACCATGGCCGGATATTCGGTGGCAAAGTGGCCGGCATCGAGCAGCCACAGGCCGGCGTCCTCGGCCCAGCAGGCCACGGAATGCTTGATCTCGGCGGTCAGAAAGACATCCGCGCCCAGCTCAAGAACCAGCTCGGCAAAACTGGAACAGGAACCACCGCAGACCGCCGCTTTTTGTATCTGTTGCGGCCGGGGCCCGGCCTCGAGGATCCAGGGCGGCTGACAGGCGGTCCGGACCCGGTCAAGAAAGTGTTCAGCGGAGATCGGTTCGCTGTACACGCCGATGCGGCCCAGTCCGCAGGCGGGATCCTCACCGCGTGGCGCCGGGGTGATGGGGGCGCATTCCTCCAGTCCCAGCGCGCGGGCAAGATGGTCGCTTACCCCGCCCGGAACGGCGTCAAGGTTGGTGTGACAGGCAATAACCCCGATATCCGCCCGAATCGCCCCGGCAATGAAGGAACCGATGGGCTGGTCAGTGCGCACCGCCTTCAGGGGATGAAACAGGACGGGGTGATGGGTGATGATCAGGTCGTATTGACCGGCGCGGGCTTGCTTAAGCAGGGAAAGAACCGGGTCCAGGCCGATGAGGATCCGATGGACCTCCCTGTGCGGGGTTCCGGCCAGAAGACCGACATTGTCCCAATCTTCAGCCAGGTAGCGGGGAATGCTTTCGGCGAGTATGTCGAGAATAGTTTGTACAGTGGGCACGTGCGTATTCTGAAATAAAAACGAGGTACATCCGGCTAAAGATGTACCTCGTTTTCTACAAGGGATCTGTTTGTTTGCTGTTTTTTGCCGTAAGGGTGTCGATGACTGCTCAGCATGAAAAACGGTATCGTCTCTGTTCACAACAACGGGAGGCTGTCGCCCCCCGTTGTCTGCAATCTGGTGGGCCTACCTGGACTTGAACCAGGGACCGACCGGTTATGAGCCGGTGGCTCTAACCAACTGAGCTATAGGCCCTTATTAGTACACAAAATTTTAAATTATACCGAATCAAAAAAAACAGTCAAGATTTTTTGCGCGTTCCCGCATGCTTGCAGAAGAGGGAACCGGTTGATTCGAACCAGCCCCCTTGACTCTCGCGACCCTGAGCGCGCCTGCTTTTCTCTGGCCGGGCGGCGGCCGGACGGTATCAGAGGATATTGGCGGGCAGGTCGAGTTCCATGCGGTCAAAGGCAAGGGTAAAGGCCTTGAGTACCTCCGGATCAAGAGGGCGCTCCTGCTGGGAGAGGATTCGGTCCCTGGCTTCCTTGGCCGGGATCGGGCTGGAGGCAAGGCCGTGGCCTGCGGTCAGGGTGTCGTAGGCGTCGGCCACGGCGAGAATTTTTGTGCCCAGCGGCAGATCCTGCGCATCCGCAGACGACGGATGCTCGCGCCATTCGTGGTAGGCCAGCAGCAGGGGTAGGGTCTGCGCCAGTCGATTGTCAAGGAGCGGGTGCTCGGCCGGGGTAGTCGCGGTGAACAGCGCAGCACTGTTCTGGCGCATTGCCTTGCGCAGGATGCCGCGACTGGTTTTGAGCTGGACAAGATCGTGCAACCGGGCCGCGGCGCGAAGCGCCTCCAGCTTGTTCGATTCCATGCCCATCAGGGTGGCGATCCGGGTTGCATAGATGGACACCCGGATGCAGTGGTTTTTCTGCTCTTCATTCTTGTCGGTGAAGTGATTGAGCAGCAGGAGCACGCCTTGGTAGGTCTGGCGCAACTCTTTGGCCCAGAGCATATTCTGGCTGCGCAAATATCCCAGTGCCGCAGAGCCGCTTACAAGCAGGAGCGCCCATGCAAGGAGTCCGGCCCCGCCGCTTAGAAGCGGTGTGGCCATGCCCCTGCCGAAGACCACAGCCAGCAGGATGCCCGCGCTGGCCGCGCAGAGTCCGGGGCGCAGGCCAAGTAGAAAGGCCGCCGCCAGACCGGGCAGGGCGTAAAAAACCGGCCAGAGCCAGGCAAGCCCCGGCAGCATGGACAGCAGTCCGGCAATCAGGACTGCTGCGCACAGCAGGGCGGCTTCTCGTCCGCGCGGACTGGTCAGGAAGCTGCGGATACGGTTAGTCAGCGGTTCGCGCAGCTCCGGCGGCCTGGTTTTCTCTTCCTGTTCCCCGTCCGGGCAGTCGGGTGCGGCGGACTGGTCCGTGGCAGGCTGGAAAACAGCCTCCGCGCCCATGGCGTTGAGGTGGGCGATCACCAGACGGGCGGTCGGCGCGCTCACCCGATAACTGAGGACCACGGGCAGTTTTTTATACAGCAGGGGAATTTTGTCGGTAGGGATGTTTTTTGCCCGTTTAGCCAGGTAGGCGGTGAGCAGCGCCTCGTCGGTCTCGGGGGAAAGTGCTTTCAGGATAAGAGATCCTTTGTTATGATCCATGAATTCAGAGGCGGAAGGAGTCGGAAATATTGAAATATACCCGTTTAGTATACGGGAAGAACAGGGGCGATACAAGAGACGGCGCATTTTTTCCGAAGCGCTGACCGTCCTTGCATCGTCGCCACCCTATTTTCTTGCACAAGGAGCGCCATGACGACCCCCCTTATCCTGGTGACCAACGATGACGGCGTCCATGCCGCGGGAATCCGCGCCCTGTTCGATGCGGTCTCCGCCCTGGGGCGGGCGGTGATCGTGGCGCCCGAACGGGACAACTCGGCAGTGAGCCATGCGCTGACCACGAACAGGCCCCTGCGCGTCGTGCAACTCGACGAGAACATCCACACCCTGGACGGCACGCCCACGGACTGCGTTTCGATAGCGGTCAACAAAATTCTGGATCGCAAACCCGATCTGCTGGTGTCCGGGATCAACCCCGGGGCCAATCTGGGCGACGACATCAGCTATTCGGGCACGGTTTCGGCAGCCATCGAGGCCACCATGTACGATATTCCGGCCCTGGCCTTTTCCCTGGCCGGCCATCCACCCCACGATTTCGAGGTTGCCGAGGCCGTGGCCTGGAAACTGGCCTCCATGGCGCTGGCCATGCATCTGCCGCCCAACTCCCTGCTCAATATCAACATCCCCCAGCTTCCCGCCGGAGAGATCCACGGTATTCGCTTCACCCGGCAGGGACGCCGGATCTACGAGGACTCCATCCAGGAAACCTTCGACCCCTGGGGACGGAAGCACTACTGGATCGGTGGTGGCACGGTCCGCTGGTTTGGCGGGGAAGATACCGATGAACAGGCGGTGCGGGACGGCTATATCTCCGTGACGCCGATCCAGCTCGACCTGACCAATGTGGCGGGTCTGCAATACCTGGAACGACAGTGGAAGATGTGACGGTAGATTCTCATTGCAAATGCACCGCCAGCGGCGGAGACGTACAAAGATAAGGAGCGCCCATACCTTTCGGCGCGGGCGCTCTTCTTTTGCTCGCTGTTCTTTTTGCAAGAAGGGGAGGAGGCGAATGCGCTTACTTCCCTTTTTTCCCGCCTTTTTTCCGCATCTGCGCTTGCAGGATATCGCCCAGTGTGCCCATGGAAACCGGTTCCTTGGCTGCCGGCGGGATGAGGCTCTCCTCCCGTTGCTCAGCGTGCTGATCCTTGCGTTCCCGGCGACCGGCCGGTCGTTCCGGGGCCACATAGTCTTCCGGAACCAGGGCGATGCGTTTTTGCGTTGTGTCGATGGATTCGACTTTGACGGTCAGCGTCTGGCCGGTTTCCAACACCTCCCGGGGATGGTTCAGACGTCGGCCGCTGCCGAGCTTGGAGATATGCACCAGCCCGTCCACTCCCGGCTCCAATGTCAGGAAGGCGCCGAAGGCGGTCATCCGCGCGACGGTTCCCTGCTGGACCGAGCCGACAGGGAATTTCTCCTGCACCGTATCCCATGGATTGGGCGTGGTTTCCCGCAGGCTGAGGCTGATGCGATCCCGGTCCCAGTCCAGCTGTTTGACCGCCACCTCCACGGTCTGGCCCAGACTGAGCACATCCTCGACCCGATCGGTCTGGCCCCAGGCCAGTTCGGAGATCGGGATCAGGCCGTCCACCCCGCCCAGATCGACGAAGGCGCCGAAGTCGCGGATGGAGGAAACAACGCCGCTCACCTGCATGCCCACCTGCAACCGCTCCATCAAGGCTTCCCGTTGCTGTTGTCGCTGCTCTTCGAGGATGGCCCGGGCCGAGAGAATGATGTTGCGGCCCTGGTTGCCGAACTCGATGATCCTGAAGGTCATGGTCCGTTCGATATAGTCTTCGGGCTGTTCAATCCGGCGGATGTCCATCTGGGAGTAGGGACAGAAACAGCGGTGTCCGGCAACGCTGACCGAGAAACCGCCCTTGACCTCGGCGGTGACCTGGCCCTCGACCGGGATGCCGGCCTGAAAGGCCTCTTCGATCTCCCGGGGCGTGCTTTGGCCCGAACCCAGCTTGGTGGTGAAGACCAGCTCGCCGCCGCGTGCCGCCAGGAAGAAGGCCTTCAGGGTATCGCCGGTCGCCACGCTCAGTGTTCCTTCGGGGGTGCGCAGCTCTGATGCGCGGAGCACGCCTTCGCTTTTGCCGCCGATGTCGAGGAAGATGTTGTCGCCGCTGATCCCGACGACCGTGGCCTCGATCTGGTCTCCCGGCCGCAGGTTGGCCCGGGAAACGGCTTTGGCCTGGAAAAGGTCTGCAAATGTTTCGTCGCTCATGATGTTGACAAGGGGAAAGAGGGGATCTTGACCGGCCCGCGTTTGCGACTGCCGGCGCTGCCACGTTGGTGTGAACAACAGGTTATGGTTCGATTGTCATCTGCTCGCCGACCTCGATGCGCCGTGTCGAACCGGTCTTGCTGTCGAACAGGACAAATCCCGGCGTCGCTTCCGCGCCCAGCAGGTCGCCGGGGTTGAGCAGGGTGCAGTTGCCGATGCGTTCGCAATGGAAGATGTGATCATGGCCGTAGCAGACCAGGTCGTACTCGCCGGAACGGGCCACTGTACGGGCCAGGTCCGGGTAATGGTGCAGGGCGATCCGCAGCGAGCCGAGGGTGAGCGTGCCGTATTCGCCGTGGTGGCGAATGTTGGTGAAGATCGTGCCGCACCGGCTGGCAATGAGATGCCGGTCGCCGGCATTGTTGCCGTACAGTAGATGCACCGGGCCCTGAAACCGGCCGAGGTGCTTGAGCATGAACGGCGAGATCAGGTCGCCGCAGTGGAGCAGGACTTCGGCCTGCTCCGCGTTGGCCAGACTCACGGCTCGACACAGGTTGGGGATATGATCGTGACTGTCGGAAAGAACGGCGATACGCATGATGTCGTTCCACTACAAACAATAAGCGGGGGATACGGCAGGCTGAGGCGGCCGGGTTGTATGGCGCTGCACTTTTTTGGTTCTACCTTGGTTGCGGGGCCCGGGCAATGTCTTTTGGGTTTCGTCTTGCCGGTTCATTGGCGGATGATCTCCGTGCCCGGCGGCACATGCAGTTCAAGCAGTGCCTGGATCTGTCGACTGTCGCCAGCGGGCAGGCGGTTGACGCGGATCGCGCTCAGGCGCAGCTCGGTCAGTGCACCCATGTGATCTTCCATGAGCAGGACGCGCACGGTCTGGTCCGGGCCGACCCAGAGTTGCAGCCTGTGTACCTGGGGATGCGGTTCCTTGGGCAGCAGCTGCACCGAACGCAGTCCGGCGGGCGGAGGGGTGAGCTGGAAGCCGGGATCCGGAGGCATGATGACGAATACATGGGCAAGGGTCCGGGAGCCGGTGAGAATCGCATAGGTGATATCCGACTCCATGGTTTCAAGAGAGGTAATGATCATCTGCCGGTCGTCCGGCGTGTACATCGACAGTTCCTTGCCGTCGTTGATGATCGTCTGCTTTGTGGGGGTTTCGTAATTCCAGCGCATGATCCCCGAGCCATTCTTCCCCGTGCCGGTGCGGTAGAACCGGGCGGTTCCCGTGGCCTCCTTGCTGCGGCTGCCGCTTTGGCTGGTCTGGTCGAAGGTGCATTCCAGGCTGTGCAGGCGCTGATAGCGCTGTTGCACTTGGCGGACCAGGGTCATGTATTCGTTGTCCGCCGTATAACCGGGTACTGCACTCAGGTGCAGACAGGCGAGCAGGAACAAAAACGACAGCAGGGAGCGGAGCGGCTCAAACATCGGTTTTCTCCAGGGAAACGGTGCGTCCGAAGATCTGTTCAGCCAGACGGCTCACCGGCGCGGGCAGGTCGGAGACGAAAAAGCGGCTGGGCGTATCCGGGTCGTACAGGTCGCTACGGAGTTGGTCGTCACTTTCCAAAAGACGCTTGAGGTGCCGGGCCACCTCGACAGAGGAGTCGATGATGCTCACCTTGCGGCCGATCCGCGGGGCAATGATCTTTTTGAGGAGCGGGTAATGGGTGCAGCCCAGGATGAGGGTGTCGACCTGGTGTTCGCGCAGGGGGCGCAGGTAGTGTTTGACGATCATCTTGCTTTCCCGGCGGTTCAGCCACCCCTCCTCGACCAGCGGCACCAGCAGGGGGCATGCCTGGGTGAAAACCGTGCAGTCCGGTCGGGCCTCCCGCAAGCGTCGGCTGTAGAGGCCGGAGTCGATCGTGGCGCGGGTGCCGATGACCCCGATTCTGCCGTTGCTGCTGAGTTCCGCCGCCCGGGCCACGGCCGGGGCGATGACGTCGATGATCGGTTGGTGATACTGATCGCGCAGCGAGGCAGCCGCGGTGCTGGCGGCGGTGTTGCATGCGACGACAATCAGCCTTGCACCCCGGGCGAGCAGGAACTCCGTGTTGCGGTGCGCGTATTCGGTGATCATCTCCGGACTTTTGGATCCGTAGGGGCTTCGGGCCAGGTCACCGAGATAGACAAGGGGAAAGCCGGGACACACCTGTTCAATGGCTCGGGCGACGGTCATGCCGCCGACGCCGGAATCAAAAAGACCGATCATGTTGCCGGAAGACGGATTGCAAGGAATACAGGCGATGAAAGCCGATAGGGGGTCCGCGGACAGGCCTTCTTATAAACGTCGCCGTTCCAGCGGGTCATTCGGGAGGAAACCCGCTCGGAACGGCGAAAGGCGAACGATGCGGTTATTTGTTTTCCGGATTCTTGGTGCGCATGGCAATGGCCTTGCGCAGATTCTCGGGAAGTCCGCGTTCCTTGCCGGATTGCGACCGTCTTTCGGAAAGTGCTTTGGAGCAGAGCGGCTGCCTGGCGGAAAAACCATATTTTTTCCGGTATTCCTTTGCGTCCAGACCATGGGATTTCAGATGCTTCGGTGACAGCATCTTGAACTCCTGACCGCACTCCAGACAAACGATTTTATTCCTCTGGATGGATTTTTTGGGGTCCATAACCGGTCCGGTTTCTCCCGTCTCGGCTTCAGTTCCGATGGATTCCGATTCCTGAAGAGCTTTCAAGGTCTGGAAGGTGTCATTCAGCGCTGTCTTTATTTCATCAGTGGACATCTGCTTGCTGCTGATTTGCGACTGGATGATTTCAGCGGTCATTTCAACGAGAGATTTACTCATCGGTTTTCTCCTGCGAATGAAAAAGAAGGATGACGAATCATTTCGATACTACCAACTCCGGCAAGCATAGAGCATGGAATGCTTCCATGCAAATACTTTTGACCCTATGCAGTAAAAATGATTTGTAAAGGGGGCGGGTGGAGTTTTTTTTATATTGCCCGGCCGAGAGGAATGGTTTGTTTTTTGGAAGATTCGCGGACTTGGTAGGGGGTCTTGTTCGTTTTCGGGGGAATCGTTCCTGGTTTCGGAGACGGGCGGCTGTGCGCGAGGCGTTGACAGGTACGTCGACCGGTCTTATGGTGGCATATCAATAATGAACAAAGTCCCATGATGGGTCTTTGTTTTCGTTTTTTCAAGTGGTTGATGCGTTTTCGCGAGAATGATGAGGTGCTGTGATGCCGGTGTATGAGTATGAGTGTAAGCAATGTGAGCAAATATTTGAAGTGCAGCAGCGTATAACCGATGCGCCGATCACAACCTGTCCGGAATGTGGCGGAGAGGTGCGCAAGCTGATTTCCATGAGTTCGTTTCACCTCAAGGGCGGAGGTTGGTACACAGACGGTTACAGTGCCGACGCTCCCCCTTGCGCCGGCGGCGAGAGTTGCGGCGTCGGAGACGCGGACTCGGCAACATCGCCGCCCCCCTGCGCGAGTGGCGGGTGCTGCTGCGGCACACCGCACTGAGTATGTTGCGTTTGTTGTGCCTGTCGACCCGGCTCCTGTGAGCCGGGTTTTTTGATGGCGCATTTCACGGACGGGTGATGATGGCCATGGCATCGCCATAGGAAAAAAAACGGTAGGAAAGGGAGACCGCCTCCTGGTAGGCGGCAAGGATCCGTTCCCGTCCGGCAAGGGCGGAGACCAGAAAAAGCAGCGAGGATTTGGGCAGGTGGAAGTTGGTGATCAGGTTGTCGATGATCCGGAACCGGAAGCCCGGATAAATAAAGAGGTCGCAGTCGCGGGGGCCCGAACGGATGCGGCCGCGTTCGTCGGCGGCGTGTTCCAGGGCCCGCACGGTGGTGGTGCCCACCGCCCAGATGCGCTGACCTTCGTCCAGGGCCTGATTGATCAGCGCGGCAGCCTCCGGGGTAATCTCCACCTGTTCCTGGTGGATGGGATGCAGGCGGATATCGTCGGTTCGGACCGGGGAAAAGGTGCCGTAGCCGACATGGAGGACGATTTCGGCGATTCGCACTCCTTGGCCCCGGAGGCGGTCCAGTAACTCCGGCACAAAGTGCAGGCCGGCGGTTGGCGCGGCGACCGACCCGGTTGTTTGTGCGTAGCAGGTCTGGTAGCGGTGCCGATCTTCCGGGGTGGCGCCGTCCGGTCGGCGGATATAGGGTGGCAGCGGCATCTGGCCGTGGATTTCGAGCAGGGATTCGAGGTCGGCGATGTCCCGTCCCCGGTAGAGCAGGCGAATCAGGGCCTTGCCGTCGTCTAATTCCGCTTCGACCCGCGCGCGCAGGCGTTCGCCAAACAGCAGAACACTGCCGGGCCGGGCCCGTTTGGAACTTCTGAGCAATCCTGTGGCAGTTGCCTGTTGCCAGTCGTCTGCGTCGCTTGGCGGCAGCGGCTTTGGAAAATCGAGGAGCAGCAGCTCGATCTTGCCGCCGGACTCCTTGTGCCCCAGCAGTCTGGCCGGGAAGACCCGGGTGCTGTTGAGCACCATCAGGTCACCGGGACGGAGATAGTCGGCAATGTCGTCAAACCGGCGGTGCGCGAGGACGTCGCGGCCGGTTTCAAGCACCAGAAGCCGGGAGTGGTCGCGCCGGGCTTCGGGTCTTTGGGCGATGCGTTCCGGCGGCAGGTTGTAGTCGTATTGGTCAAGCAGGAAGGAGGGTTCGATCATGGGGATGGGGCGGGGAAAGGAAAGTGATTTTCTTGCAAAATCCCACACGCTACTTTACATTGCGCAAAATGTCTTGACCTAATTCCTGCCACCCGGAAAATATAAGGCCGCACATAGCCTGCCTGTTTCCCGACAGGGCGCAACCGCTCAGATCTACGCATCGCATTTTCGATTGATGCTGCTCGTCACCGCCGCCACCACCTTTGAAATGCAGGCCTTGCTCCAGTGTCTTTCCGGAGAGGCCGATGGATTCGTTCCCCTGGTGACCGGAGTCGGGCCGGTGGAGGCAGCAATGGTCGTGACCGCGTTCATGGCGGTGCAACCGGCCGGCGCCCCGCCCTGCCGGGCCGTGATCAACTTCGGTGTGGCCGGGGCCTACTGCCAGCAACAGGATCACGCTGAGTTGCTGGACATCTGTCTGGCCGAGCGCGAGATTCTGGGTGACTTGGGCATCTGCCATGCCGACCGTGTGGAATCGCTGGACAGTCCCTCCCTGCCGGTGCCTACCGTTTTTGATCTCGACCCCGCTCTGCTGGCCCGGGCCCGGATCGTGCTTGACCGGGAAGGTATTGTGTACCGGAGCGGCGTGTTTGTGACCGTGAGCTGTACCAGCGGTTCCCGGGAACGGGGCATCCTGCTCGAGCGCCAATACCAGGGGTTGTGCGAAAACATGGAAGGCGCTGCCGTGGCCAGGGTCTGCCGGCATTTCGGCGCACCGCTTCTTGAGGTGCGCTGCATCTCCAACCTGGTCGAGGACCGTTGCCCGAGCCATTGGCGGCTGCGCGAGGCCTGTGCGCGGTGCGGCGAGGTTGTGGCCCGTCTTGTCGGAGGATTGCGGCATGTCTGAA
Source organism: Desulfobulbus sp. (assembly GCA_050952385.1). Taxonomy (GTDB): domain Bacteria; phylum Desulfobacterota; class Desulfobulbia; order Desulfobulbales; family Desulfobulbaceae; genus Desulfobulbus. The sequence goes on from JBMNKV010000001.1 coordinate 2,287,158, forward strand.
GCATCGCCCCTGTCTTTAGGGTACTCTCCCTGTCCCAACGATACCTATATTTTTAACGGTCTGGTCCATGGCCGGGTTCCTCTTACCCGGATTCGCTTTGCCGAACCGCGGCTCGAAGACGTGGAGACGCTCAATGCCTGGGCGTGCGAGGGCCGGCTTGATGTGAGCAAGGTGTCGTTCCATGCGTTGGGGCATATTCTGGACCGCTATAGCCTGCTTCGTTCCGGTGCGGCCCTGGGCCGCGGTTGCGGCCCCTTGCTGCTCACCGATCCCGGCACGAGATCGCGCGACCTGGCCTCCTGGACCATCGCCATTCCGGGTACCTACACCACGGCCGCGCTCCTGCTGCGCCTGTACCGGCCCGATTGCCGCAACCTGGTGGTGATGCGCTTTGACCGGATCATGGATGCCATTCGGCGCGGCGAGGTCGACGGCGGGGTGATTATTCACGAAAGCCGCTTCACCTATGCCCAGCTTGGGCTGCACTGCGTGCAGGATCTGGGCGCGTGGTGGGAGGAGACCACCTCCCTGCCGATCCCGCTGGGCTGCATCGTTGCCCGCACCAACCTCGCCCCCGAGGTGCGGGAGGAAATCGAATCGGCGATTGCGGCCAGCATCGCCTGGGCCGACGCCCATCCCACGGAGCGGGCCGCCTATATTCGCGCCCATGCCCAGGAGATGGATCCCGCGGTGCTGGAGAGCCATATCGGGCTCTATGTGAACGAGTATTCCCGTGACCTGGGCGATGAAGGCTTGCAGGCGGTGCAGGAACTGCTGCGCCGTGGCGTGGATGCGGGGTTGTTTCCCCACGGCAGCCTGGATGGTGCCGGTGGTTGATCCGGAGCCCCAGGTCTGGGGCTGTGTGCTGATCGGCGGCCGGAGTCTCCGGATGGGCGAGCCCAAGCACCTTTTGCTTCGGGATGGCCGAACCTGGGTTGAACGCACGGTCGCCCTGCTGCGACGGGTCACCTCCCAGGTGGTGATCGTCGGCGCGGGCGTGCTGCCCGATTCCCTGGCAGAGCTGCCGCGCGTGGCCGACGCTTGGGACGCTGTTGGCCCGCTGGCCGGTCTGCTGGGGGCGGTTCGCGCCTATCCTTCGGTTTCCTGGCTGGTGGCGGCATGCGATATGCCCGATATCGAGGAGCAGGCCCTGCTCTGGCTGCTTAACCAGCGCCGCCCCGGAGTGCGGGCGGTCCTGCCGTCCCTGAGTGGCGACGATCTGGTTGAGCCGCTTTTGGCCTACTATGATCAAACCTGCCGATCCGCCCTGGAAGACATGGCGGCTCGCGGGGAACGACGGATCGGTCGGCTGCGACTGGCCGACGGCGTCGAAACTCCCTGTCCGCCCCAGCGGCTGCACGGATCCTGGCACAACATCAACCGTCCCGAAGATCTCTCCACGACGGATCGGCGGGGCGTTTTATCAACAAAGAACCCTCAATGAGGGAGAAGCAGATGATACAGGAGCGTATCAGGCTGTTGAACATCTCCTTCTGACGTTGTTGCTGCAAAAAGTGCAAATACCCGTACCGGGCCACACGTACCCATGCTGGGCACATCGCGCAATGCGGTGCGGGCTTACATCTGGATTGCCTGGTGTGTACCTGCTCCTCGCCTTTTTGAAATTCAAGGCCAAGCTGGGCGCGTCCCTGCACAAATGCTGCGCTTGCTCCAGCTCAATTGCTTTGAACGGCGCAATGTAATCGAACTTTTCAAACCACCTGAAAAGTAACCCGTTGTTTATACGCGATTTTTGTTGTTCAAAAATCTGTGAGACAGCAGTGTCGTCGCGCCATGTTCGGGTTGATTTATTATGCCGTTTTAGTATACTGTATTGTTTCCATTTTTTTAGATCTATATAAATTTTTTCATCAAACATCACGCATGGAGGTGTCTGGAATGTCGGTTGCACGAAGAACGGCTGAGAACGTATTGCTGGATAGCGCGCTGAAAAATTTTTATGGCGCAGCTGAGGAAATGGGGCTGGAGGAGAAGCTCATTACCCTGTTGAGCCACTCCGAGCGCAGGCTCGAGGTCTCCGTTCCTGTTGAGATGGACGACGGTTCTGTCCAGGTTTTCAAGGGTTTCCGGATTCACCACTCGACCGCCCTTGGACCGGCAAAGGGCGGTATTCGTTTTCACCCCGCCGTAGACATAGACGAGTGCGAGGGTTTGGCTATGCTGATGACCTGGAAGTGCTCTTTGGCCGGAGTGCCCTATGGCGGCGGCAAGGGCGGTATCAGTTGCGATCCCATGACTCTCTCCATGAAGGAGAAAGAGCGCCTTTCCCGCACCTTTGCGGCCCGCATTGCCCCTATTATAGGCACCTGGAACGATGTTCCCGCCCCGGACGTGGGTACCAGCGGGCAGGAGATGGTCTGGTTCACGGATACCCTGGCCAAGATGCGCGGGCAGATCGAGCCCGGCGTTTTCACGGGCAAACCGATTCTGTACTGGGGCTCCAAGGGGCGCACCGAGGCCACTGGCCGGGGTGTGGCGGCCTGCGGCCTGGAACTTCTGAAAATCCAGGGTGTAAAGCCCGAAGACATACGAGCCTCCATCCAGGGCTTCGGCAATGTCGGCACTCATACGGCAAAAACTTTGGTGGAGGCCGGGGCCAAGGTTGTGGCGATCAGCGACATAACCGGTACCTATTACTCCGCCAAGGGCATTGACATCGACAAGGCCCTTGAACATATTCAATCCCACCCCAAGAAAATGCTTGAAGGTTTTGCGGGTGAGGGCTGCGAGAAGCTGGGACTTGAGGACGTCTTGTTCGTGGATTGCGACATGCTCTTTCCCTGTGCCCTGGACGGCGTACTCAACGACAAGACAGCCTCCAAGGTCAAGGCCAAATACATTGCCGAAGGGGCGAACGGCCCCGTCACCACGGAGGGAGACAAAATTTTAACCGACAAGGGTGTTCTCATCGTCCCCGACTTCCTGGCGAACTCCGGCGGGGTTATCGGCTCCTACTTCGAGTGGGTGCAGAACCTGCAAGGCTTTTTCTGGTCGGAGGAGGAGTGCGGCACGCGTCTGATCAACATCATGAGGGGCAACTTCAAGAAAGTCTGGGATTATGCCCAGGCAAAGAAGGTCAACATGCGCCGCGCTGCCTTTATGGCCGCCATTCAGCGTGTTGCCGATGTCGAGAATCTACGCGGCACCTTCCTGTAATGCTGTAAACGCTGTGATTCCATTCCCATGGCACAGTCCTGTCTGTGTCGGCTTCAATGCTCGCAGGTGTACTTTGTACACCTGCGAGCATTTGCCCTACCCTGGATACATTTCTGTTGATCTGAAAATTGGAAAGGGTATTGTTTTTCAATAAACAGTTATGGAAACCATCCTTCAGCGTGATCCGGGTGAGGAACAGTTCCAGATGCAGGTTCGGGAGTTTCTGGAGACGATCGTGCCGGTGATCGAGCGCCATCCCGAATACCGGCGTCAGTCGATCCTGGAGCGGATCATCGAGCCCGAGCGGGTCGTCATGTTCCGGGTGCAGATGAATTCGGCCATCGGTCCCTACAGGGGCGGGTTGCGTTTCCATCCTTTGGTCTGCCTTTTCGATCATCAAGGCCTTGGCCTTTGAGCAGGTGTTCAAAAACAGCCTGACTACGCTGGCCATGGGCGGCGGCAAGGGCGGATCGGACTTCGCCCCAAGGGGCGCTCCGATGCCGAGGTCATGCGCTTTTGTCAGTCCTTCATGCTTGAGCTGTTTCGGCATATCGGTCCGGATACCGACGCGCCGGCAGGAGATATCGGCGGTGTGGCTGTCTCCGGTCTGGAGATGTCCCAGAACTCCATGCGGCTGCGCTGGAGCGCCGAGGAGGTGGACCCGCGCCTGCGGGGCATCATGAAAGAGATTTACCGTACCTGTGCCGAGGCATACAGCTGTGCCGGAAACTATCTGGCCGGGGCCAATATTGCCGGTTATACCAAGGTGGCGGGCGCGATGATCGACCAGGGGCTGGTATAAAAGAGCGGACGTGCAGGAACCTCGAATGTTTGCAGACAACAGGTGGGAGCCCGCTCCAGCCGAAGATGAAGAGCTGGAGCGGGCCTTTGTCGATGCGGTTGCCGAGTGTCCGTACGGCAAGGCGACTCCGGCCGTCTATCATCAGGCTTGCCTGGGGCGGATCGACGACCGTATCATGGCGCACCTGTTGGCCCGGGGCTACCGGCGCAACGGCAACACCATGTATGCCATGCGCTGCCCTCTGTGTCGCCTGTGCGTGCCGATCCGGCTGCGAACCGACCGGTTCCGGGCCAACCGGAACCAGCGGCGGGTCTGGAAAAAAAACCAGGACGTGACCGTGGACGTTGCCCCCCTGACGGTTTCCCGGGAAAAGCTGGACCTGCTCCAGCGTTTTCTGACAACCCGTTTTCCCGGAGGAGACAGCGATGCCGAGAGCTACTATGCCAGTTTTTTCATCACCGCCATCACGCAGTGTCTCGAAATCCGCTATCGGGTGGACGGGCAGCTGTTTGCCGTGTCCATCATCGATGTGGCCCCGTCCTGGCTCAATGCGGTCTATTTCTTTTTTGATCCGCTGTTCAGCCGCCGCAGTCCGGGAACGCTGAATATCCTGACCCTGCACCGGTTATGCGTGGCCCATGACGTGCCCTTACTGTATCTGGGCTACTGGATTCCCGGTCACCGGGGCATGGACTACAAGCAGGTCTTTCGCCCCCATGAGGTCTTGGTGGACGGGATCTGGCAGGAGCGCGGGGGCTGATTTTTTCTGTGCGCACAGTGTGCACAGATTGGTGCGGTAGGACAAGGCCCGGTTCCCTTGCGGAAACCGGGCCTTATTGGTTGGGTTACAGGTTGGCCTTTGCGTTGCTACAACGGGAAGTTGTTACAACGGGGAGACCATTACGCGCGCTGCCGCCGTCCTGCCGCGCTCCAGAGCAGCAGGCCCGAAACCGCAAGCAGCAGGCTGTTGGGCTCGGGAACCGGTGATGTGCTCTGCATGCCGGCGCTCATAACCGTGAAGATATCGGTATTGTCGACATAGCGGCCGTCAAACCCGGTCTCGGCCCAGTCCTGGTAGTAGAGCCCGAAATACGGGTCTACACCGTCGACCAGATCGGCGAACAGCTCACTGCCCGCACCCCGGGCGAACAACGGGACCAGCTCGTTGGCATGGCTGCCGGAGAACCAGGTGATATCAGGCGTGCCACTGATATCTTCCAAGCCGATCCTGTCCATGAAAATCGAGCGGGCATCCGCTCCCATGGGCATGGCGTTGCCGTGGTCGGTGGTGATCACCAGTAAATTGTTCTCCCAGCCGTCGTTGGCCTCGATCCAGGAGATGACCGCATCGACCGCGTTGTTGAAATCGACCTGCTCCTCGATGATGCGCGAGGTTTGGTTGCCATGGGCTGCCCAGTCAATCGCGCCGCCCTCGACATGGAGGAAGAAGCCCTTGTCGCCGCTGGCCTTGCTTTTGGCGTCCAGTACGTTGATCGCGGCCATGGTCATGGTGGTCAGATCCGGTACATCCGTGTTCATGGGGTCGTCATAGGCGGGATCGTTTGCCGCGTAGCCGCTCCGGCTCTGCTGCAGGGTCGAGGCGACCTTGGCGGTGCCCAGGACCCGGTCGGGCAGGTTCTGGCCCTTGTAGAGGCCGTCGCCATCGGCCAGATCGTCGAACTCGGCCTTGTGCTGCACCAGGGTCCAGCCGTTGGCGTGGGTTCCGCTGTACAGGGCGTCCCAGGTCTCGGCGCCGCCTACATAGTTGTAGTTCGGTGCAGAGGTGGTCGGTTTGTTGTCATTGTTGTACCAGGGATGGCCGGCGCCCATGATGACATCCATGGTGTCGCCCTCCAGCATGGCGTTGGCGATTCCGACATAGTCGTTGCGGCTGATGTTGTGCGCGTTGCTGAAGCCCGCCGGTGTGGCGTGCGTCCACTGGACCGTGCTGATGGTGCCGACGGTCTTGCCGCTTTGCTTGGACAGCTCCGCGATGGTGGGGGTGATCGGCGAGCCGGTTCCGGCCGGATCGTTGTCCCAGTTCATGGCGTTGTTGTAGGTCTTGGTTCCGGTTGCCATGGCGGTGGCCGCGGCAGCCGAATCGGTGGCGTTTTTGTTGCGGTAGCTGATCGCGTTGAATCCGGTGGTGGTGTTGGGCGTGCTGTCCCAGGCCTGGTCCGGATCATAGCCAACCTCGGCGACATGGCCGCCGGTGGGCGTTTTGGAGGTGTTCAACGCATAGGTGGTCATCAGATACTTGGAAAAATCCGCACCGAAGTAACTGGTTGAGGCGGTGGCGCCATGTTGAGACAGGCTGCCCATGTCCCAGGTGCCGAAGCTGGCGCCGTCGGAAATCATCAGGAAGAGATTCTTGGGGCTGCCATCGGCCATGGCCGGGGCGTGGCAGACCAAGAGGCCTGTCAGGACAGCTGCGGGCAGAAAGCGTTTTTTGTTTGTTGCGAGCATGTGTTTCCTCCTTTGGAAATAAACCTGAACTCGGCGCCTCCGTTCTCCGGGAACCGTTCTTCGGGAACGGGGGCGCGTTGGTTGTATCGTCGCACAGGACGATGCCTGCTCTATACAAAGGGCATATTATTGCCGGGCTACGATTCGATTACGGTTTTGTCAGGGTGATTGTTTGCTCGGGTGGAGGAGGCGCTGCGCGGCAAGATCCCGTCTCCGCTCCCCGGATACGGGCAAGAAAAAAGGCGAAGCTTTAAGAGCTTCGCCTTGGGAAAATGAAAAGTAGGCAGCCGTCAGGTGGACTCTTTCCAGTCCGGCCGCAGGTGCAGTTCGGTGAGCTGTTTGCGCGAGACCGGGGCCGGGGCCTCGGTCAGGGGGCAGGTGGCTTTCTGGGTTTTGGGAAAGGCGATGACGTCCCGGATCGAGGTGGAGCCGGTGAGCAGCATCATCAGCCGGTCCACGCCGAAGGCGAGTCCGCCGTGGGGCGGCGCGCCCAGTTCCAGAGCCCGCAACAGGAAGCCGAATTTCTCCCGGGCCTCCTCGTCGCCGATGCCCAGGGCCTTGAAGATGGTTTTTTGCATGTCCGGCCTGTGGATACGGATCGAGCCGCCGCCGATCTCGTTGCCGTTGAGCACCAGATCGTAGGCCCGGCTCTTGACCGCCGCCGGATCGGTCGCCAGCAGGTCCAGTTGCTCCTCGTTGGGCGCGGTAAAGGGGTGGTGAACCGCGGTGAAGCGTTTGAGTTCCTCGTCATACTCCAGCAGCGGGAAGTCGGTGACCCAGAGAAAATTGAAGCAATCGTTGTCGATCAGTCCGGTGCGCCGCGCCAGCTCCAGCCGCAGCTCGGCCAGCACCTGGTGTACGGTCTTGGCGGTATCGGCGCCGAACAGGATCAGATCGCCGGGCTCGGCGTCCAGGGCTCGGCGCATCCCCTCGATTTCAGTCTCGGAAAAGAACTTGGTGATCGGCGACTGCCATTCGTCGTCCTTGACCTTGATCCAGGCCATGCCCCGGGCGCCGAAACGGCCCGCGTATTCGGTCAGGTCGTCCAGATCCTTGCGGGAGAAGCCGCCACAGCCCTTGGCATTGATCGCCTTGACCATTCCGCCCTTGTCGATGACCGAGTTGAAGACCTTGAAACCACAGCCGCGCAGCTCCTCGGTCAGATCGACCAGCTCGTAGCCGAAACGGGTGTCCGGCCGGTCGGTGCCGAAGCGGCGGAGGGCCTCGTCGTAGGAGATGCGCGGGAAGGGCGGTGTGGCGTCGATGCCCCGAATCGCCTTGAACAGGGCGGCGATCATGCCCTCGGACAGCTCGATGATCTCGTCTTCGGAGACAAAGCTCAGCTCCATATCGATCTGGGTGAACTCGGGCTGGCGGTCGGCCCGCAGGTCTTCGTCGCGGAAGCACTTGACGATCTGGTAGTAGCGGTCCATCCCGGCAACCATCAGGATCTGCTTGAACAGTTGGGGCGACTGGGGCAGGGCGAAGAACTTGCCGGCATGGATCCGGCTGGGGACCAGGTAGTCGCGCGCGCCCTCCGGGGTGGAGCGGGTCAGCATCGGGGTCTCGATTTCGAGAAAGCCGTGCTCGTTGAGGTAGGAACGCACCGTCTGCATGGCCTGATGGCGGAGGATGAGGTTTCCCGCGATTTCCGGCCGCCGCAGATCGAGATAGCGGTACTGGAGCCGGAGGGTGTCGGAAATCTCGACATCTTCGTCCAGGGGGAACGGGGGCGTCTCGCTGGAGTTGAGGATGCGCAGCTCCTGCACGAGCACCTCGATCTCGCCGGTGGCCAGCTTGGGGTTTTCCATGTCCGCCGGTCGCCGGGCAACCGTGCCGCGCACGGCAATGACCCATTCGCTGCGCAGCTGATGCGCCCTGGCGTGGACCTCGGCGTTGATTTCGGGATTGAACACCACCTGGGTGATGCCCCAGCGGTCGCGCAGGTCGATGAAGATGACGCCGCCGTGGTCGCGGCGACGGAGCACCCAGCCCATGAGGGTGGTCTCCCGGTCCAGCTGGTCGGGGGTGAGTTCGTTGCAGGTATGTGTGCGCCGGAGTGCGCCCATTGATTCCATAGTTTTTCTCCAGAAAACGGGGCCGGTCCGTCGGGGGCCGGGATAGGTGGCGGTTCTTCGGGATCGGTCGCCGGTGTCCCGATCTCAGGTGGGGAGCAGGTCGGCCAGACGGCGTCCCTGTTCGTCCAGTGTGCCTGTCAGGGGGAAGGGTTGCTGCTCCTGGGTGGCCATGTTTCTGAGAATGGCCTCTTGGGCGCGCCACTCGTTGTCGCCGATGATCAGGACGAACCGGGCGTTGCTGCGGGCAGCCTGCTTCAGTTGCGCCTTCAGGCTGCGGCCGCTGTGATCGATGGCCGCCTGCAGGCCCTGCTTGCGCAACTGGTGCACCAGCTTGCCGCAGGGCGCGAGGAGTTCGTCGCCCAGCACGGCGACAAAGACATCCGGACCCGAGGCGGGAAGGGCGAGGTGGGCAGCGCTTTGTTCCAGGAGCAGGGCAACGCGTTCCATGCCGATGGCCAGACCGATTCCCGGCAGGGCGGGGCCGCCCAGCTGTTCGATCAGGCCGTCGTAGCGGCCTCCCGCGGCCACCGCGGCCTGGGCGCCCAGGTCGTTGGTGAGAAATTCGAACGTGGTGCGGGCGTAGTAGTCCAGACCGCGGACCATGAAGGAGTTGACGCTAAAGGCAATCTCCAGCTCGTCCAGCGCGCTTCGCACCTCATGGAAGTGGGCGTCGCAGTCGGTGCAGAGTTCATCGGGCAGGGACGGAGCGTTCTGGACCAGGGCCCGGCAACCCGGATTTTTGCAATCCAGGGCGCGCAGGGGATTGGTGTGCATCCGGCGGCGGCAGTCGCTGCACAGGCCGTCCCCGATCTGCTCGAGAAAGGCGACCAGCTGGGCCTTGAACGGCGGCCGACAGACCGGGCAGCCCAGGGAGTTGATCTCCAGCCGCACGTCCAGACCGAGTTCGTCGAAGAACATCTGCGCCATGGCGATCAGTTCCGCGTCGACACGTGGTTCCGGGGCGCCGATGATCTCCGCGTCCAGTTGATGAAATTGCCGAAGCCGCCCCTTTTGCGGACGTTCGTGGCGAAACATGGGGCCGATGGTGTACAGCCTCTGGACCGGCTGTTGCACATGCATGCCGTGTTCAATGAAGGCACGCATGATCGAGGCGGTTGCCTCCGGCCGCAGGGTGATGCCCTGTTCGACAAAGGTGTACATCTCTTTTTCCACCACATCGGTGGCCGCGCCGATGGAGCGGACAAAGAGTTCGGTCTTTTCCATGATGGGCAGACGGATTTCCCGAAACCCGAACCGCTCGAACACGTTTCGGGCCTGTTCCTCGATGCGGTTCCACACCGGCATCGCATCGGGCAGGATGTCTTTGAACCCGTTAATAGATTGAATTTTCAATGAAAACTCCATTGGTTTTCATGGGCCTTCCGGGCCTTGTGATCAGAAACGATAAAGACACAAAATGTACCCGTAAATCAGGTAAAAAGTCAAGCTGATGCCGTGGGAATATGGTAAAGCAAATGCATCTTCCGGTTTGTCGCCGGGGCGCGGTGTAGTGTAAAAAATATTTTACCGCGCTGCTACGGGCGTGAAACGGTTGACGGGAAAAAAATCATTGCATATCGTCGAGGCGAAGAGCATCAACTATAAAGGAGTACGCATGAAGCTGCCAGAATTGAAAATAGGATCCTTGATCGCCAAAATTCCGATCATTCAGGGGGGGATGTCCATCGGCGTTTCCACCTCCGATCTGGCGGTGCCGGTCGCCGAGTGCGGCGGCGTCGGCACCATCGGCGGTTCGGGCATCCCGGTGCCGGAGTTGCAGGAAGACATCCGCAAGGCAAAAAGAAGTACCAAGGGCATCATTGCCGTGAATATCATGTTTGCGATGAAGGATTTTTACGATCTGGTCATGGGCTCGATCGAGGCCGGAGCAGACATGATCATTACCGGAGCGGGTTTTTCCCGGGATATTTTTAAAATCGGCGCCAAGTGCAAGATTCCGATCATCTCCATTGTATCCTCTCCGGGACTGGCCGCGCTTGCCGAGAAGCTCGGGGCGGCGGCGGTCATCGTCGAGGCGACGGAGGCGGGCGGCCATCTGGGCACGCAGACCCCGTTGCGGGAGCTGTTTCCGTCGGTGCGCAAGGTTATCTCCAAGATTCCGCTGATTGCCGCGGGAGGCATCACCGATGGTTTCGAGATGGCCGAGATGATGGACAAGTATGGCGCGGACGGCGTGCAGATTGCCTCCCGTTTTGTCTTGAGCAAGGAGTGCAGCGTGTCCGACGCCTTCAAGGAGGCGTATCTCAGGGCGCGGCAAGAGGATATCGTCCTGGTGAGCTCGCCGGTCGGCATGCCGGGCCGGGCGGTGAAAACGCCCTTTGTCGAGAAGATGCTCGCAGGAGAGGAGATCGCCAGCAAGAATTGCCTCTTCAAATGCCTGAAAAAATGCGATCACAAGTATTGCATCAGCGAGCGACTGCTCGCCTCGCTCAAGGGCGATGTTGAAAATGGCCTGGTCTTTTCCGGAGCCAATACCTTCAAGATGAAGGAGATTCTCTCCGTTCAGGAGATTTTCGATCGGTTTGTCAAGGCAGCGGAATCGGTGTATAAGGAGAAGGCTGTGTACGCCTGAATCAAACCTGCGGGCCTTCCGCAGTGTTCCTTTCATTGTACGGGATTGTATGAACGTTGATGATGCCGAGAAGCAGTGTGGCGCCGAAGACCGTCCGGAGCCGGTGACCGCGCGAATTCTTCATGAATCGGAACATCCGATCCAGGAGCAGATGCTTGACCGCGAGGCCCTGAAGGTGCTGTATCGACTGCGCGATGCGGGCTTCAAGGGCTACCTGGTCGGCGGCGGCGTTCGCGACCTCTATCTGGGGCGTACCCCCAAGGATTTCGACGTCTCCACCGACGCCCGTCCCGGCCAGTTGCGGCAGTTATTCCGCAACAGCCGCACCATCGGCCGCCGCTTTCGTCTGGTCCAGGTCTTTTTCCGGGGCAACCGGATTATCGAGGTCTCCACCCTGCGCTCCAGCAGCGAGTTCGACCTGGACGACAAAACAGTTCTGCCTTCCAACAACACGTTCGGCACACTGGAGGAAGACGCTTTTCGCCGCGACCTGACCATCAACGCGTTGTTCTACGAGATCGAAAACCATACGGTCATCGACTATACTGGCGGCGTCGAGGATCTCGAGCGCAAGATCATCCGGGTGGTCGGTCAGCCCGACCTGCGCTTCACCCATGACCCCGTGCGCATGATGCGGGTGGTGCGGCATGCCTCCCGCACGGGATTCACCATCGAGCCGGAAACCCTTGCCGCGCTGCATCGCCACCGGGACAAGCTGACACTCTGTCCGCCCTCGCGGATTCGCGACGAGATTCTGAAGGATCTGCAATCCGGAGCGGCCTGCGCCTGGGCTGAGTTGAGCATGGAAACCACCCTGTGGACGGCGTTGTTTCCCTTCTATGCTCCGCTTCTGGAGGGGCCCGATAGCAAGGCGGTGCGCACCGAGCTGCTGCGGGTCCTGACCGCACTTGATCAGCTGTATCCCCGGACGGATGGAGAGGATTCCGCGCGTCTGGCCGAGTTTTTCCTTTTCGCGGTGTTGCTCATGCCCTGGGCCTGTCATCGGTTTGACTTGCCGGCGACCAATGTTCGTGGACAGAGGTTCCACCATCTGCTCGAACAGATACGTAACGATGTCGATCTCATGTTCGGTCAGCCCTTCAATGTTCCGCGCATGGCCAAGGACCGGCTGGCGACCCTGCTGATCAACCTGTCCACCGTACACCATGCCCGGGAACAGCAGGGGCAAGGCGGGGATCCCAAGTGGTTGCAGAAAAAGAGCTACTACAAGGATTGTGCCCAGCTGTATGCGCTTTGGCGCGCCTCCCAGGGGATCGCCGCCATTGAACCGGAACAGTTCATTGAGGAGCAGCCCCAGCGGGATGCGGTGGAGGTGATTGCGCCGCTGCCCGAGGCTGCCACGGGAGGAGCGGTGCCGCGTTCCCGGGGAAGGGGTGGCAACGGTCGACCGGCCTTCAGCCGTGAGCGGGGCGGGGTATTTGGTTTTTACCACCCACGGGATTGAGCGACCGTGGCCTTGCGTTTTCTTCTCTACAATATCCGTTATGGCACGGGACACGGCAGGGGCTTCAATTTTCCCTTTCCCGGTGCCGGATACCTGCGTCCCACCCAGCAACCGTTCAATAAAATCCTGGATTTTATCCGCGAGGTTTCCCCCGATGTCATGGGCCTGGTCGAGATCGACGACGGCTCTTTCCGCACCGGCCAGCGCAGTCAGGCCGAGATGATTGCCGATCAGCTGGGCTACCACTATGTCATCGAAACCAAGTACGGTTCATCCTCCCTGGCCCATCGGATTCCCCTGCTCAAGACCCAGGGCAATGCGGTGTTCACCCGCGAGCCGATCATCAGCCACCGTTTCCACTACTTCGACGAGGGCGTGAAGCGTTTGATCATCCAGGTTTGTACCGAGCGGCTGACTGTTTTTCTGGTTCACCTTTCCCTGACCTACAGAAATCGCCAGTATCAGCTGGAACGGCTCTACCGGCTGATTCGCCGGGTCGACCGGGCCATGATTTTGGCCGGAGACTTCAACGTGCTCTGGGGAACGCGGGAACTGGAAATGTTCCTTGGGGCAACCGGCCTGATCAGCGCCAATCCCGAACGTAAGCCTTCGTTTCCGAGCCAGGCCCCGACCCGGGTCCTGGATTTTATTCTCCACAGTCCCGAGCTTCGGGTTATTGATTTTCACGTTCCCGAAGTGACCTACTCCGATCACGCTCCGTTGATCTGCGATTTCGATTTCTGATAAGCAAGGTCACCGCTGGTGCGGCGTTTGTCCTCTGATTTGATCAGCGGGTATGCGGCGCTAGACCGATGAGGGAGCCGTTGCGTCCGGTTTGGGCTGCCCGGCGGTAGGAAAAGAAACGCTCGTCGCAGCGTGTGCACCTGCGTGCGGCCTCGATATGCTCCGGCAACAGGCCGGCGTCGATGAGTTGGCGCTGGCTGATGGCCCAGAAGTCGAAATAGTTGGGCCGCACCTGGAAGGCGTGCATCCATTCCGGCAGCTCGCGGAGATAGTTGACGAATTCAGCGCAACAGGGACCGAGTGAAGGGCTGATGACGGCGCGAAGCGTGGCGGGCTGCACGCCGTAGTCCCGGTGCAGCACCTGGACGGTTGTGGCGATGATGTTGCAGACGCTGCCGCGCCAGCCGCAGTGTATGGCGGCAATCACGGCTTTTTGTGGTGCAGCCAGAAGCAGTCCCTGACAGTCGGCCTGCTGGATGAGGAGGGCGGTGTCGGGCAGGGTGGAGATGATGGCGTCGTATCCGTCCTGCTCGGTGTCGCGGTGTTCGGGCCGGGCATGGAGGATGCGGTCGCCGTGAACCTGTCGGGCTGAAATCAGGTGGCGCAGGCCCAGGGCCTGAAGGGCCAAGTTCCGGTTGGCGGCGACCCGCTCAGGCTGGTCGCCGACGGTGGAGCTCAGGTTGAGTCCCGCCAGTTCGCCGGTGCTGGTGCCGCCGGCGCGCAGGAACATGCCGTGCGGTACGGGCAGCAGGGTGCAGGTCAGATAGGCTGTTCCGCTGTGTTGGTTGGCCTGAATGGACATGGGAGACAAAAAAAGGCCGGATGGCGCATTGCACCTTCCGGCCAGGGTGGTTACTCAAGTCAGCTATAGGAAAAGGTCATCTGCTCGTCCTTGTGGTCGATATCGACCCGGCCTCCCTTGGTCAGGCGGCCGAAGAGGATCTCCTCGGTGAGGACATCGCCGATCTCCTGCATGATCAGTCTTCGCAGGGGCCGCGCGCCGAAGCTGGGCTCATACCCCTTGTGCGCCAGCCAGGAGCGGGCCGCGGGCGAGAGCGTGATGGTGACTTTTTTGTCGGCCAGCTGGTCCTGAAGCTCTCCCACCATCTTGTCCACCACCTTTTCCACGCTTTCCATAGCTAGCGGCGCAAAGGTCACGGTCGCGTCGAGGCGGTTTCGGAACTCCGGGGAAAAGAGGTTTTTCAGGGCCTTCTGCTCCTTGCCCCGGGAATCGCCCAGAAAGCCGATGGCGTGTTCGCTCATTTCGCGGGCCCCGGCATTGGTGGTCATGATCAGGATCACATTGCGGAAGTCGGCCCGCCTGCCGTTATTGTCGGTCAGGGTGGAGTGATCCATGACCTGAAGGAGAATGGAAAAGACGTCTGGATGGGCCTTTTCGATCTCATCGAGCAGCAGTACCGAGTGAGGATGTTTGCGAATCGAATCGGTCAACAGGCCGCCCTGGTCAAAGCCGATGTAGCCGGGAGGCGCGCCGATCAGCCGGGCGACCGCGTGTTTTTCCATGTACTCGCTCATGTCGAAGCGCTCGAAATGTACGGACAGGCTCTTGGCCAGTTGCCGGGCCACCTCGGTTTTTCCCACACCTGTGGGACCGGCAAAAAGAAAGGAGCCGGTGGGCGACATCGGGTTGCCCAGCCCGGCACGGGAGCGTTTGACTGCTTTGGTGAGCATGTCGATGGCCTGATCCTGACCGAAGATCACGGACTTGAGTTTCTGGTCCAGGTCAAGCAGGGCGCTGGTGTCGCTTCCCGATTTGCTGGTGACCGGTACCCGGGCGATCCGGGAGACGATGTGCTCCACGTCGCGCACCCCGACCGTGCGGCCGCTCTTGCCGTTCAGGCGGAAAAAAGCGCCGACCTCATCCATCACGTCGATGGCCTTGTCCGGCAGGAAGCGATCGTTGATATACCGATGCGCCAGTTCCGCCGTGGCCACGATCGCGTTTTTGGCGTACCGAACCTGATGATGCTCTTCATAGCGGGACTGCAATCCCCGAAGGATGCGACAGGTGTCGGCAATCGACGGCTCCTCGATATCTATCTTCTGGAAGCGTCGGGACAGGGCCCGGTCCTTCTCGATATGGTTGTTGTACTCCTCGTAGGTGGTGGAGCCGATGCAGCGGAGGGTTCCGGCCTGGAGGGCCGGTTTGAGCAGGTTGGAGGCATCCATGGAGCCGCCGCTGGTCGCGCCCGCGCCGATGATGGTGTGCATTTCATCGATGAACAAAATCGCCTTGTCCCGGTTCTCGATCGCGGAGACAACCTCTTTGAGCCGCTTTTCAAAATCCCCCCGGTACTTGGTCCCGGCCACCAGAGCGCCCAGGTCGAGCATGTAAATCTCCACGTCCTGCAAGAGGGTGGGGACCAGTTTTTTCGTGTCGACCGGCGTCGCCTGACGGGCAAGGCTGTCTTCGTGAACGCGCAGGGCCAGCCCTTCGGCCATGGCCGTCTTGCCAACGCCGGGTTCGCCGACCAGCAGCGGATTGTTTTTTTTGCGCCGACAGAGCACTTGCATCATCCGCTCCAGCTCCCAGTCCCGACCGATCAGCGGATCAATGGAGCCTTCGGCCGCCCTGCGGGTGAGGTTGATGGTGAATTCCTCAAGCGCGTCTCCCTGTTTTTCCTGTGCCTTCCGGGCCGGTTGCGGCCGTCCTTCCGGCGTGGTCGGCGGCTGGCGAAACGGTTCGCTCTGCAGGTACTCGGGCAGGCTGTGGGCGATGTATTCCACCACCTCCATGCGCCCAATGCCTTCGCTGCCCAGGAAATAGACGGCGTGCGAGTCGGGCTCGGTGAAAATGGAGACCAGCACGTCGCCGGTATCCACCTGCTTTTTGCCACAGCTTTGCACATGGCTGACCGCCCGTTGCAGCACCCGGTTGAAGGCCACGGTCTGGGCCGGTTCGCTGGAGTCGTCTTTCATGATCGGCATGCCGGTGGCGAAGAATCGCTCCAGACGTTCCCGGATGTTCTGGTTGTTGCCGCCGCATTTGTCGATGATATGACAGGCCAGTTCATCGTGCAGGAGACCGTAGAGCATGTGTTCGACGGTCACATATTCATGGCGGTGCTGTTTTGCTTCCTTGATGGCCTTGATAAGGGCCAGTTCCAGCTCTTTGCTTAACATGGGGTTATTCCTCGCGGAATTGGGCGGTTTCCGTCCTTGTAGGTCTCAGAGCGTCCGTTATTCGTCTTTTTCCAGTGAACATCGCAGAGGAAACTGATTCCGTCTGGCGGTCCGGTGAACGATGGCCACCTTGGTCTCCGCTATTTCACGGGTATATCGCCCCGCGACACCGATTCCCCGATGATGGACGTTGAGCATGATGCGGGTGGCCTCCTCGGTATTTTTATGGAAGACCGTTTCCAGGATCATGACGACAAAATCCATGGTCGTATAGTCGTCGTTATGGAGCAATACCCTGTAGAACGGAGGTTCTCGCAGTTCTTCCCGGGCCTTGTTCTCGACGGCGTTTTGGAAAATGGAGTCGTTGTGTGCCATAAGGGTTCCTTGTCTGGGCGCGAGCCGTACGGTGGGGGATCGTTTAGCCCGGAACCTGGAATTTTATGGAGCTCCCAGGGAATCCGGAAGGCGGCCCATCACCGTGTTTTTTCGGCACCCGGCGCTCATAACGTATTGTAATGCCCGCTTTTGATTTTGCAAGGCTGGGAGGGGTCCTGTTACTTTTTTGCCGAATTGGTTGCCAGAAGGCCCAATAGCAGATGCTGGAGCACGGTTTTTTCCGCGACGGAAGAACCCTTGAGTCGCATCTCCGCCTGAAGCAGGAGCTGCATCCAGCGCAGGAGAATCGGCAATGAGAAGGATGCGGCGGTTTTGAACTGCATGTAGACCGCATACGGATGACCGGTGAATTCCTTGTCCCAGGGCGGTCGTTCCTTGAGACGGGGCAGGCAGGTTTGCTGGAATGCGGTGAAGGGCATGGATGGTTGATAGGCAAGAATGCCCTGATCCATGAGCGAGCGGCAGAGCAGCAGACCGCGCGCGAAGTTGCGTAGCGTCGCCACCACGGCCAGGGGATGAATGCCGTTGTCCCGGAGCCGTTCCCCGAGGAGCAGGGTCTGCTCCCGGTCGTTGTCCGCCAAGGCCGCAGTCAGTTCGAACAAGGCCTCCTGCCGGGTCCGGCCCACCAGCAGGTCGAGATCTTCCCGGGTGATGTGTTGCCGTTCCCCGAGATAGGTCATGACCTTGCGCAGCTCCATGACCACGGCCACCGGGTGAAAGCCCACCCGGTCAAACAGCAGGTTCTCCAGGCCGGGTTCCATTGTTTTTCCCTGTTCCTTGAGGGTGCGCCGAATCAGTTCGAGGAGGACGCCCTGCTGGGACTGCTGCGCCTTTTTTCCCGCGCCGGATTCCACAGAAAGGTCGAGCACGGCCTGTTCGTTTTTGAGGTGTTTGAACAGTTTTTTGCGTTTGTCGACCTCTTCGGCCAGCAAGAGCAGGAAGTTGTTCTCCGGGAGTCCCTGGTCAAGGGCGGCAACCAGCAACTCGCCCGGATCGGCCGCGCCGGTTGTTGCCGCCTGTCCCGGGTGCGCGGCCAGCACGGCGGCTGTCCAGCCCAGGTCTTCCGCAGGACGGGCGAAACCAAAGACCTCCTGCCAGTCGTCTGCGGACAGGCTGTACAGTTCGGGGGCCGAATCGGCATTGTCCGAGCCGGCACTGGCCAGGAGCAGACGAAGCGTTCGGGCGGCCCGTTCCGTATCGCCCCCGGCATGGGCCTTGACCGCCCGGTCCCAGATCGACTTTGCGGTCTGCCGGGAATGAAAGAGACGGGTGTCGGTGACCCGGTACACCTGACGTCCGGGCAGCAGGCTGTAGGTGCGCAACCCGGTCAGGGTGGCGGCGAAGTCTTCCTGGTCGCCGTCGATATGATGGACGAGGCCGCCCGTGGGCCGAAGCAGGATTTGCTCCAGTTCTTCAGCGGCGTTCCTGCAAAGATAGCGTTCGCCGAAAAGCAGGTACACCCGTGCGGGTTCGGTCGCGGCCTGGCGGAGCAGGGCGGGCAGGGCGGCACGGGTGTACAGGGCCATGGTCGGCTTAGTTCCAGCGCGTCGGAGTCGCTCCGGCCTCGTCGAGGATCTTGTGGAGCATGGCGGTCAGCGATCCGGGCTGGAGGTAGTCCTGCCCCTGACCGCCCTGGAAGATCGAGGAGGCCTGGTTTGCCACGTCGTTCCAGACGATATCCGGGGGATTGGAGGCGATGATCTCGAAAAACCGCTTGTTGTAGGGATCGTTGATCAGCGCCAGTCCCGTGCCGATGGTGGCCAGGATATCCACCGACGAGGCAAACAGGCGGGTCAGCTGGGTGTAGACCTTGACCCCGCCGCAGGAACCCAGGCTGAGGAAGCGTTGTTTGTTGCGCAGGTGCTGTTCGGTGATGGTCTTTTCCTTGATCAGCTTGTCGAGCGGCTCGACGATCTGCTCGGAGCGCCAGTAGCTGTGACCGCGCTGGGCCAGCATCTCGTCGCCGGAGAGGATAAAGCGCTTGAGCATCTCCATCTGGTTGTTCATGTCGGAATACACGAACTGGGCATGCACGATGGTGACATCACCGACGCTCTTGGTGAATTCCACCGCGATTGCGTGCCGCCGCATGGCCTGGAACAGTCCGGTCAGCCCCGAGCCCATCCACTGCTGGATCTGCTGGCGCAGGGTCGGGGTCATTTGCGGGATGGTGTAGCGTTCGGAAACAACCATCCGGTAGCCGCTGTTGAGCAGCAGGTTGGCGTTGGAAACAAAGGACTGCCGACCGTCGTCGTCCGGATGGTACATGGATACCGAGCCGAGTCGGCCATCCTGTTTCCACTCCCGGAACGGGGTCGCCTGGTAGCGGCTCAGATCGATCTGGCCGTGGCGGACGATCAGGCTGCTGATCAGTACCCGGTCGTCCTTGCCAAGCAGGCCCGGGAAGGTTTGCAGGTAGTACTGCAAGATCACGTTGACCAGCATGGACGAGGTGCCCTGGCCGGCCTCGCTCTTGCGGGCCATCAGCCCGATGAGGTGCGAGCGCGCCTCGGGCGTCAGGCTCTTGAGCAGATAGCTGAAGGTGGCGGAAAAAAGCAGGACCGAGTCCCCGTCGCGGAAGGCGGAGGCCGCCACCAGGTCGAGGATGACTTTCTGCCGGGAGGTTTCTGCAGGGAAGAAGGTCGTGAGTTTCCCCTTTTGCGCGCAGGTGGAGATGAAATCGGCGACCAGCCGGTTGCCCGGATCGATGTCCTGGAAAAAACTCAACAGGTTGCCTCCGTACTGATCGTCGATCCGGCCCTTGAGTATGGGCACCATGATGTTGCGAAAGGATGAGTCGTACAGCTCGGACCCATAGGCCATGGTGGCGTAGAGGGAAGGCAGGGTCAGGTCGCGGGCGCTCTGAACCCGGGCCGCCGAGGTGGCCTGCTTGAGCAGGCCGACGGCCTGAGCACGACCGGCGGCGGCAAAGCCGGGATAACGTGCGCGCACCGAGGCTGGCAGCTGGTTGAATTTGGACTGCAACTGCCCCTTGGACCACCGGTTGAGTTCGGAATCCGGAATCTCGTACCCGTACTGGTCGGTGACCGCATGGAGGTTGTTGACCACCCAGATCGCATCCGATGCCCCATCGGCAAGCGCTTGCAGGAGCATGGATTTTTTCCGCGTGTCAAAGCCGTTGTACTGGCTGATCTGCGCCCGGGTCGGCAGGGCGAAATAGCTGACCAGCCAGTTCCAGCTCTCCTGGGGCGACACTTCACGGTTTTTGAACATGCAGCGGGCGATCCAGGCGTCATGCTGATCGACCCTGGCTAACAGTTCCAGGGCGTCGAGCACGACATCCGGGGACACGGAAGGCATCTCGGCAAAGCTTTCCGCTGCCTTGGCCTGGTTGTTGTGCAGGCGGACCAGGGCAGCCAGGGCGCGTTGCGCGGATTCCGCCCCCATTCCCTTGACCAGAAAAACGGCCTGGGCGGCCCGGTTGTTGACGTCGGGCATGGAGGCGAAGGCTGAAACCGAGTTGGTTGCCTGGCTGGCCGAGGTGCCGGGGACGCTGCTGAAGTTGCGGAAGGCGCGGCCGCCCTCGAAGGTAAGGCCCTTGATGTCGCTTAGGCCGGCGATGCCGAGTTCGATGTTCATGCCGCTCACACCGGCCAGGGCCTCGAAGGTGAGAACGTGCTCGTAGCTGATCCGTTCCTGACCGAGCAACTCGATGACCTGCCGGGCATAGTGGAAGTTGATGCCCGGCAGTACGCACATCTTGCGGAAGATCCGCTGCGCGTTATAGTGCATGCCCGAAATGGCGGTCTTGCCGTAACCGACCTCTGCGCTGGTCAGGCCCGGAATGGACTCGTAGGCCTTCATGGTCTGTTTTATGCTGACCTTGTTGGTCTGGGCTGAGGTGGCCTGGCTCCATGCGGGAGCCAGACCGATGACCAGGTAGATCAGGACGGGCATCAGCAGGGGGCGAGCACGGTGCAATGAACGGAGAAGGGTGTGGATGTGCATGATGTCGTTGGTCGTGGTTGAAGGGAAAGGGTGATTGGTTCGGCAGATCGTCCCGGGCGGCGCTGTTGCCAACCAGGCGTCGTGGGGCGGTTTGTTTGTTGTGTGATGCAGTCCAATCTTCAGGATCTGCATTTCCGGATTTTGCGGACAAGAGCGGGCTGCAACGGCGGCATCAGGTTGTCCTGGTGGCATTTTTTGTGCGAGCCCTGCCGCTTTCCTTTTCGAGGGCGGCGTCCTGGTTGTACAAGCGCGTCGCTGCCCCGCTAATCACCACCATGCTGCCCACCGCTGCTGGTGGCCGTGTGTGCCGCGCTGTGTTCGGGGAGCAGATTGCCTCGCGACTATTGCCGGTATGGTGCTCGCCGCCGGAGCAATCCGGTTGAGTTTGGCGGCGCGGGTACCGAGTGAGTCTCGCATCCGGCCCCGCGCAACGTTCCGGAACCCATGGCTATGATTTGCGCAACCAAAACCAGGTATACTATTCGAATGAGACAATTAAGTAAAGAGTTCCATCCATTTTTTTACCGGAATACAGGCCGTTGCAGGCGCGTTGTTCTTCGCGCTGCTTCTGTTGCCGTCCAGGGTTCGCTCTGTTCCCACCACCGGACGCGGCATTGGGGTGGCGATCTGTCCCAGGAGGAGCAGCCTTTCTGCCTTCTGCATCAGCCGGATTCCGGCCGGTCAGGCGGCAGCTTTCGTCAATCTGACTTCGGTCTTTGCCATCCTGTCTGGTTACATGTTGCTTGGTAAGCGCCTAGCCCCGTTGCGGGGGCTGGCCTGCCTGTTGGCGTTTGCCAGCGTGCTGATCAGTCGGAAGCAAGAGGACCAGCTACGGGAGGGGCGCTCATGAACCGGACATTGATCATCCTTGGTCTGGTCTGTGTCGGCGTCGGGCTCTGTTGGCCCTGGCTGCGTCAGTTGCCGCTGGGCCGACTGCCCGGCGACATCGTCATTGTCCGTGAAGGGTTCCGCCTGTACTTTCCGCTGACCACCTCCATTGTGATCAGCCTGCTGCTGTCCCTGCTGTTGTGGCTGCTGTCCCGTTAGAGAGCAAGGCGCTTTGCCAAGAAGCGGCGCGACCGGTGGTCAGCGTCGGCTGGTGCGGCCGGTGCGGGGCAATGCACACTCTGCCCGCATCCCCGCTGGAGGCCGAGTGCCGGGCCCTGATGCGCTGTCTCCGACGATACCGGCGGATCGACTGGCAGGCGGCCGCGGCCGACCCCCGCTGCTCCACCGAGGGGTTGTTCGGCCCGGCAGGCGGGAAGATGTTCGGCCTCTTGGCCTGCCGGAACGCGGCGGATGAAAAGGTGGTGCTGCGCGCTTTTTCCGGTCAGTACAACGGGCTCTGGCAGGTGGCGGGTTGGGTGGGGCCGATCTTCGCGCCGGAGCGCTTTGCCGCCCTGGTGCAAGAACCGGAACGCGCAATCAAGGAGCTGGGCTGGAAGATCGAAGCCTTGCCCGCCACCTCGCCCCTGCGCCGGGCGCTGCGGCAACAGCGGCGGCAGCTCTCCCGTCGGCTGATGACCCAGGTCCACGATCTGTACCGGCTGACCAACTTTCGTGGCGAGACCCTTCCCCTGACCAAGGCCTTTCTGGGTGCCGGAGCCCCTCCCGCCGGGACCGGCGACTGCTGCGCTCCGAAGTTGCTGCACCACGCGGTCTGTCACAACCTGCGGCCCTATGCCCTGGCCGAGTGGTACTGGGGCAGCGACAGTGCCTCGGGACTCCGGAGCCATGGCTGCCTGTACCCGGCCTGTGCGGCCAAGTGCCAGCCGTTGCTTGGTTTTTTGCTCTGTGGTCTTTCATGAACCCCCCGCTGCTGTCGATTCTGTATCAGGACCAGGCTGTCGTAGTTGTCGACAAGCCGGGCGGCCTGCTCTCCGTGCCGGGGCGGGGAGCAGACAAGCAGGATTCCGTGAGCGAACGTTTGCGCACCTGCTTTCCCGGGTGTATCCGGCAACCTGCGGTCCATCGGCTGGACATGGATACCTCGGGTCTGATGGTGCTGGCGCTGACCGCTGCCGCGCACCGTCACCTGTCCGCGCAGTTTGCCGCCGGGCGGGTGGGTAAGCGCTACCTGGCGATTCTGGATGGCGAAACAAGGGAGGTGGGCGGCGAGATTCGTCTGCCGTTCCGGCTCGATCCGGAGGATCGCCCCCGGCAGATCTATGATCCGCAACAGGGCAGGTGGGGGGTCAGTCTTTGGCGGCGGCTCGGTCTGCTGTCGGGACTGAGTCTGGTGGAATTTATACCCCTGACCGGGCGGACCCATCAGCTTCGGCTCCATGCCAGCCATGCCCGGGGATTGGGGTGCCCGATCGTCGGCGACCGGTTGTATGGCAGCGGCCGTCCGGGAGAGCCGTTATTGCTGCATGCCGCCTGGCTGCGCTTCATCCACCCGGTTACCGGCCAGGTCATGCTGCTGCACTCCGCGCCGCCGCAGGAGGCCGGAGTTGTCAGTTCTCTGCCCTGTCGTGCGGGCAGCGGCTTTGGATGCCCGTCAAATCCAGGACCATGCCCGGAACGACGTGTTCGGGATTGGCGATTTTTTCCCTGTTTTTTTTGTATATTTCCGGCCACAGTTCCCGGTCGCACAAAAGGTGCTGGGCAATCAGGCTGAGCGAATCGTTGGTCCGAACCCGGTAGAGGCGTGGTTCTTCGGGCGGTGCTGCGGGAGGATCTGCCGGTGGGGCGGATTCCATATCCGCTGGCGGGAGATCCGTTGGCGGGTGATCCACTGCGGCGACCGTGCTCTCTTGGGCCATGGTTTCGCTTTCATCCGTTTCCCCGGGAGAGGGCGGGGGCGGCGCTGTTGCTGCTGGCGGTGCGACTGTCGGGGGGGCGACGGGCGGGGCGCTGGATGGGTCGTCCTGCACCGGCGGCGGCAGGGGGACGGCTTCCTCGTGATCGGTGATCGCGGGAGCGACGGGTTGACTGACTGCCGTTTCAGCAGGTACGGGCGTATCGGGGCTCGGGAGAGGAGATGGTGGGGCAGGGGTGGTCTGCGGGATGGAAGGCGGACTTGGGGAAAACGCGATCTGGTCCGGGGGCGGCACGGGCTGCGATACAGGAGGTTTTGTGGTGCCGGGCGGTCCCAGGAGGAGCAGGGCCGTGAGTCCGGCGCCAACGACGAGTCCGGCCCCGGCCAAAGCAAGGGCCCGCCGTTTTGAACCACTGGACCCGGATGCAGGCTCGGCAACAGGTTGGCTTTCCCGGATCCGCTGGGTGCGGCGTTGCACGGCCCGTGTCAGCAGCAGGGTATCTTCCAGGCGGGCAATGTGGTCGTGAATACCGGGAAAATCAGCGGCCGCCTGGAGCGTTTCCTGATACAGGGCCTTGGCCTCGGCGGCCCGTCCGGCCTGTTCCAGGGTTTCGGCGCGGTCGAACAGGGATTGGGCCCTGTCTCTGCGCTCTGTTATCCGGTTCGACAGTTCCCGGTATGCCTGTTCGTTCAGGGCATCGGGCGGCAACGAGTCCAGCAGGGATTGGGCCTCGATGATTCGGCCCTCCGCGATGCACGTGTACACCGGGTCTACAGGATTGGCAGGCACTGCATGCTCCAGGCGATTTTTTTCGAAAAGCGCGGCAACAAGCCCGTACTGTATCAGCAGCAGGTAAAATGACCAGAAAAAAGGGAGTGCTCATGGAGCACTCCCTTGCAATACATTGGTCTGTCGAGCAGATTACTTGATCCGATCGGCGATGGCGGTCCGCTCGCTAATCAGTTCCTCTTCGGTTTTCTTGATCATCTCGCGGCTGAAGTCGCTGATCTCAAGGCCTTCGACGATCTTCCATTCGCCGTTCTCGGTGGTGATCGGGAAGGCGTACATCAGGTCTTCGTCGACACCGTAGGGGTTGCCCTTGCTGTACACGCCCATGCTCACCCATTGGCCGTTGCTGCCCATGGCCCAGTCGCGCATATGGTCGACAGCCGCGGAGGCTGCGGAGGCCGCGGAAGATGCACCGCGAGCCTTGATGATGGCTGCGCCGCGCTGCTGAACAACCGGGATCAGCTCGTTTTTGTTCCACTCGTCGCTGACCTGGGATTTGACCGCCTTGCCCTCAACCGTGGCATAGCTGATGTCCGGATACTGGGTGGAAGAATGGTTACCCCAGACAACGATCTTTTCGATCTTGCTGGAATGGGTGCCCAGCTTCTCCGCAATCTGCGACATGGTCCGGTTGTGGTCCAGACGCATCATGGAGGTGATGTTGCGGGGATTGATCTTGGGGGCGTTCTTCATCAGGATCAGGGCGTTGGTGTTGGCCGGGTTGCCGACGACGATAACCTTGACCGTAGGTTTGGCGTTGTCGCTCAGGGCCTTACCCTGTACTTCGAAGATGGCGGCGTTGGCATTGAGCAGATCGGAGCGCTCCATACCCGGACCACGGGGACGGGAACCTACCAGCAGGGCGTAATCGGCATCCTTGAAGGCAACGTTTGGATCATCGGAAGCGGTGACGCCTGCGACCAGCGGGAAGGCGCAGTCGTTCAGCTCCATCAAAACGCCCTGAAGAGCGCCCATGGCCGGGGGGATCTCCAGCAGTTGCAGGATGACCGGCTGATCCGGACCCAGCATGCTGCCGCTGGCAACACGGAAGATGAGAGAGTAGGCAATCTGACCTGCCGCCCCGGTAATTGTGACACGTACTGGTGCTTTCATGTGGTTCTCCTTGTAGTTGAGTCTTCAAAAGAGTCGGCCAAATACGTTCCATACGTATTGGGCAACCTGCCAAACCTTCCGTCACGTCAGTCCCGAGAATCACGCATCGCAAACAGGAGTACAGCCCCGGGAGCTGCATGTTGAACTGGGAGACGCAGAATGTACAGGGAGGCTGCAATCGTTGGACTGCTGAATCCCTGTCGAATTTGGAAAATATAGTTACCGTTCGGCGGGTGAAAAGTCAAGCGGTCTTTGCCGGACGGGTTCACTCTCTATCCTTGAGATTTGTCTTGAAAAATGAAGGGATACCTGTCGGTGAGCACCACCATCAGCATTTCGTAGGTAAACCCCCAGACCACCCCTTCGGTGGCCGGGATGCCCGGAAAAAGCAGGCCGGGATGGTGCGGACTCATCGGCATCCGAACCAGGGTGTCGCGATCGGCGATATAGGCCAGATCGAGCCACTCGTAGCAGAAAAATTCACGGCGATGGAGGCGAATGCGCGGCTGTCCGTCGATCTCGAACAGATAGGTGGTGACCGGTACGGGCCGATCGAGCCGGTTGCCTGCGTAGTGCACCGGATACTGTTTGACCATCTGGTCGGGACTCAGGGCAAGCCCGCACTCTTCCCTGGTTTCCCGAATGCAGGTGGCGAGGAGGTCGCGGTCGCTCTCCTCGCGGCGGCCGCCGGGAAAGGAGTACTGTCCGGACCAGGGGTCGCGGGGATCGGTCGAGCGCTTGAGGACCAGCACCCGGGGCTGGGGCCGGGGCGCGATAATGGCGGCCACCGCCGCTTCAGTCTCCATGGAGGATTCCATGCCCTTTTCTTTACCATATTCCCTTTCCGGACGCCACGGGTTTGCACCGGGCGTGTCGTCCATGCGTGTTGGCGCAAAAGTAGGTATGATGCTTTTGGGTAGTTGTTGGCGACCGGTCAAAAACCTCGATCATCTCGGGAGCAGGTATGAGCGCAAGCACCGACAGGGACGTGAAAATTCTCCATACTTCCGACTGGCACCTTGGCCGGACACTGTGCGGCAGGAGGCGCTATGCCGAGTTCTCCTCCTTTCTCGACTGGCTGGCTGGTACCATCCGGGAGCGGGGCATCGATGTGCTGCTGGTGGCAGGCGATGTCTTCGACGGCAGCGCTCCGAGCAATCGGGCGCAGGAGCTGTACTACCGTTTTTTATGCCGGGTGGCGGACTCCCCGTGTCGCCATGTGGTCATTGTTGCGGGCAATCACGATTCTCCCTCCTTTCTCGAAGCGCCCCGGGAGCTGCTTCGGGCGCTCGATATTCACGTTGTCGGCGCTGCCGGTGATCCGGCGGACGAGGTGCTGGTACTTGCCGATGACCACGGCACGCCGGAGCTGATCGTTTGCGCCGCGCCCTATCTTCGCGACCGGGAGATTCGGGTGGTCGAGGCAGGTGAAAGCATCGAGGACAAGGAGCAACGACTGCAAGACGGCATCCGTGCCCATTACGCCGCACTGGCGGAACTGGCCGAGCAACAACGCGAGCTGCTGGGGGCCGATATTCCCATCGTCGCCATGGGCCACCTGTTCACCGCCGGCGGCAAGACCAGCGAGGGGGACGGCGTGCGCGAACTGTATGTCGGCGCGCTCGCCCATGTCGCGGCGACAATTTTCTCGCCCTGTTTCGATTATCTGGCCCTGGGGCACCTGCATGTTCCGCAAAAGGTGGCTGGGAGCGAAACCCGGCGCTACAGCGGCTCGCCGCTGGCCATGGGCTTTGGTGAGGCGAAACAGGAAAAGAGCGTCTGCGAGGTGCTCTTCCGTGGCCGTGCCGCTTCAGTGACCCTGCTGCCGGTGCCGGTCTGGCAGCAGCTCGAATCACTCCGGGGCGATTGGCCGTTTATCAGCGACCGCATCGCCGAGCTGGCATCGACCGGTTCCGATGCCTGGATCGAGGTTATCTATGAAGGCGAGGTCGTGCTCGGCGACCTGCGCGAGCAGTTGGACTCCGCCCTTGCCGATACCCGGCTGGAGCTGTTGCGGGTGCGCAATCATCGGGTCATCGATCAGGCGCTGGGGCAGATGCAGGTCGGGGAAACGCTCAACGACCTGAGCGTGGACGAGGTGTTTGCCCGTTGTCTGGACGCCCACGGCGTTTCGGAAGAGCAGCGGCCCGAACTGGTTTGCGCCTATCGGGAAATCCTGTTGACGCTCCACGAGACTGATCAGTGGACAGATCCGGGAGGCCAGGCATGAGGATTGCGCAGATTCGCTTCAAGAACCTGAATTCACTGGTCGGGGAATGGACGATCGATCTGACCGATCCGGCCTTTGTCGGCGACGGGCTCTTTGCCATTGTCGGGCCGACCGGTGCGGGCAAGAGCACGATCCTCGATGCCATCTGTCTGGCCCTGTACGGGCGGACGCCCCGGCTCGGCAAGGTCAGCAAGAGTACAAACGAGATCATGTCCCGCCAGACCGGTGAATGCTTTGCCGAGGTGAGTTTTACAACCCGGAAAGGCTCTTTTCGCTGCCATTGGAGTCAGCACCGGGCCTATAGAAAAGCGGACGGCGATCTCCAGGCCCCGAAGCACGAGATTGCCGACGCCGAAACCGGGCAGATCATCGAGACCCGGCTCAAGGATGTTGCAGAGCAGATCGAGGCGGTCACCGGCATGGATTTCGATCGTTTTACCCGTTCCATGTTGCTTGTCCAGGGCGGGTTTGCCGCCTTTCTCCAAGCAGCTCCTGATGAGCGGGCCCCGATTCTGGAGCAGATTACCGGGACGGAAATCTACAGTCGCATCTCCATGCTGGTGCATGATCGCCAGAAAGTCGAGCGGCAGCTGTTGGATGGGCTGTTGGCCGAAACAGCAGGTATTACAGTGTTGAAGCCGGAGGAGGAAGACGAGTTCAACCAGAGGCTTGCGGCGGCGCTGCACAAGAAGGGTGAAGTCGACGCACGGGTTGCCGAAACGACCAAGGCCATGACCTGGTTGACCACCATCGACGGTCTGCGCAGGGATATTGCCGCTCTGGCCGAGGAGGCGGGCCGGTTGCAGAGCGAGTTTGATCTGTTCAAGCCGGACCGGGATAAACTTGCGGCGGCCATGGCGGCAGCCACGCTGGATGGTCCCCATGCGGCCCTTGAGGCAGTCCGCAGGCAACAGGCCGATGACCGGCAAGCTCTGGCTGCCGGGGAAGAGGCCTTGCCCAAGCTGGCAACATCGCTGCAGCAACAGGTTGCGGTACTGCGTGCCGCGGAACAGCAGAGCGTGCAGGCCAAGGAGAGCCTGCGCGCCGCCGCCCCGCTCATGCAGCAGGTTCGCGCCCTCGATCAACAGCTCGCCGAGAGGCTTCGGGCGGTTGTCGAGGCGGAAGCAGCGTGTAAGAGTGACGCGGCCGGGATCGAGGCAGATAACCGAACCCGAGAGGGTGAACGGGCCCGGCGCAAGGCCGCTGCAAAAGAGCTGGCAACGGTTGAGCGCTATCTTGACGCACATGCCTGCGATGCCTGGCTGGTTGGTGGCTTGGCCGGAGTGGAAGAGCAGGCGACTGGGCTAGCGGCCGTGCACGGGGAGGTCGTGCGCCGGAAAGAGGAGCACTCCGGGGCGGTGGCCGTCCACAAGCAGACGAAAGCAGACCTGGATGCCCGGCATGCGCAGTGCGCTCTGCGGCGACAGGCCCTGGAACAGGCAGGGGCGCGGCTTCGACGGGACAGGGAAGAGCTGGAGCAGCTTTTGGAAGGCCGTCTGTTGTGGGAATACCGTGCTGAAAAGGACGGCCTGCTGCGGGAGCTGGCTCTGCTTGCGCGGATAGCTGAATTGGAGGAGCAGCGCGCCGGACTGGAGGACGGCGTTCCCTGCCCGCTCTGCGGGGCGACGACGCATCCCTTTGCCGCGGGCAATGTTCCCCGGCCCGATGCGACCGAGTGCCGGATAGCGGCGCTTACCCGGTTGATCGACCGGGCTGAGACCCTGGAGGCAGCCTTGCAACAGGGGACGGCGGCGGAGGGCGCTGCCCGGGCCGATCTGGCCGAGGCGGAGAAGCAGGAAACCGTGGCAATGCACGAGCACAAGGCAGCGGCAAAGGCCGTGGCCGAGCTCGAGGCTGCTTTGGCAAAGCTCCGCGCCGATGTCGATGGTCGCGGGCAGGCCCTGGTGGAGAAACTGCGGCCGCTGGGCATCACGGCAATTTCCGCGGACCAGGTCGCCTCGCTTCTCGATGCGCTCCGGGCCCGTTTGGCTGCCTGGCAGGCCCAGGTCGAGCACAAGGCGGTCATGGAAAAGACGCTTGCCGGGCTTGACAGCGAGTTGAAGCAGCTGGATGCGGTCTTGGCGACCCGGGAAAAGGCCCTGACCGAGAAACAGGAGAGTTTGGAGGCGCTGCGCCGGGAACATGTTGCCGGAAGCGACGAGCGGCGTAAGCTGTACGGCGACAAGCATCCGGATGAGGAGGAGGCGCGCTTAAACCTGGCGATCACGGTCGCTGAACAGGCTGAAAAACAGGCACGGGAACAGCACGATGCACAGCGAAGCCACTGGGACGGCGCACAGGCCCGGCTGGAGTCGCTGCGGACAGGTATCGGTCGGCGGGAAGAGGAGTTGTACCGGATGGGGGCTGACTTTACCGCGCTGCTTGCGCCTGCCGGTTTCCAGGACGAGGCGGGCTTTGTTGCCGCCCGGCTCACGGCGGCGGCACGCGACAAGCTGGCTGCCGCGGCCGCGACCTTGGATGAGCGTCGGACCGAGCTGCGTACCCGGCAGCAGGACCGGACAGCGCGTCTTGAGACGGAGCAGGCCAGGGCGCTGACCGATCAATCCCTTGCCGAGCTTGAACCCCGGCTTCGGGCCGACGAGGAGGCGTTACAGGCCCTGCATGAGGAAATTGCCAGCATCCAGCATCGGTTGCGTGAAAACAGTGCGGCCGCAGAGCGACTCCGGGACAGGCAGGCGGCAATCGAGGCGCAGCGGACAGCGTGTCGGCGCTGGAACACTCTCCACGAGTTGATCGGCTCGGCCGACGGCAAAAAGTACCGCAACTTTGCCCAGGGGCTGACGCTTGAGGTGGTGATTAGCCATGCCAACAACCAGCTGCGGAAAATGACCGATCGCTACCTTTTGATCCACGACCAGACCCAACCACTGGAGCTGAGCGTGATCGACAGCTACCAGGCCGGCGAGATCCGTTCGGCCCGGAACCTGTCCGGCGGCGAGAGCTTTCTCGTCAGTCTGGCCCTGGCCCTGGGGCTGTCGCAGATGGCTGGCGCCCATGTCCGGGTGGACTCGCTTTTTCTGGACGAGGGTTTTGGCGCGCTCGACGACGAGGCCCTGGACACGGCCCTGGACGCCTTGGCCGGCCTGCAACGGGACGGTAAGCTGATCGGCGTCATCTCGCACGTCGGCGCGCTCAAGGAGCGGATTGCCATGCAGATTCAGGTCACCCCGCAGACCGGAGGCCGAAGCCGGATATCCGGACCCGGCTGCCACGGCCGAGTTTGACCACCGCGGCCGGTCCGGAAAAAAAGGGACACAGCTCCGTTCCCCCCTCCCTTTCTCGGAAAGGGAGGGAGACGGAATGTGGCCGCATTACTTCATATCAACGGCCTTGACCCATATGACCGCATCCTGGGAGCATTTCTTGTCCTTGTAGGTGGCGTTGGGGTCCAGATCCAGCGCGGCAAAGCCCCACCAGCCGGCTTTCGGAATACCGAATGTGAATATGCCGTTATCGTCGGCAAAAATCGTCTGGACGACAAAGGCGTCCTGTGGCGCTTCCACAGCAGCCTTTTGAGCAAAGGCTTTTTTATCCAGCAGCGGCTCGTGATTCAGATATTCGATTTCGATTTCAGCTCCTGCAACCGGCTTGCCGTTGAAAAGTACCTTTCCCTGAAACACGTTGCCGGTCCAGCGGTCATACGGCTTGGCCAGGGGAACGATTTCCGCCGCCAGTCCCACCGGTTCGTTCCACGCGCCGGGTTCTCCGCCCACGTTGACGATCATTTTCGTGTGCTGCCTGATATAGGCGCTCTCTTCCGCCTCATAGTACGGTTCCGGAACCAGGCAGAAGATATGATCGCCGCCCCGGGCGCTATACTCGCTTTCCCATGCCTTGCCGCTGTTGGTGAGGCTGGTCCAGGTTATGGGCTTGAGTGAGTCGAGCAAATCCGTCTTCACCGGCTTGTTCTCCCCCCTGCTGCGCAGCACAAAAAACTGTTCGGGCGTGCCCATGTCCATGGTGTGCCCGGCTTCAAACGGGTGCGTGAACACGAGCGTCACGGGAATTTTTCCCCCTTCTTTCAGGGCGATTTCGGGAGTGTAAATCATCTGAAAATGCGCCATCGCCGGGGCTGCCGCCGTCAGTACCGCAAGAGCGGCCATTGCCATCAAAGCCTGTTTCATTGTTCTTCTCCTGGTGCGTAAGGAACTGATCTGTTTTATTCAAAAATATTCGTGCTGTTGATTTCGATTCTGTGGCCTTCTCCACCATCAAAAACAACCGTGTATTGGCCCTCGGGTTTTTTGAAGGTAAACTCGCTGCTGTCGCTCATTTGCCCGTCAAGCACAACCTTTCCCGCCTGTTCGACACGTATTTTCACCCCCTTGGCGGACGAGCCGTCAGAGAATCCGCCCTCGCAGGTAACGGAACCGTCGCCGTTGTCATAGCACGAGCATAACGGGGTATGGGCCCACGCCTGGGAACCCGTCAGAAAAAACGCCGTCAGAACAGCTGCAAACATCATCTTTTTTGGTGACATACCACACTCCTTCTCTCGTTGTTGAAGTTGACTTCTTTGCGTGGAACCAGCAGCAGATCCGTTCGTTGGCTGCCGCGGAGTTTTGTTCAGGTTATATTTTTAGATTAAGCTAAACCAAAGAGAGGCACTCTCCCCTTGCCGCTGCCCGGCGGTACACAAAAATATCGATAGGCCAGCGGGAAAGCTCTCAGTCGGGCGAAGCTCTGGCAAACGTCGTCGCTAGCTCCGCGCCGGCACGCTGTCTCCGCTTGGTTCCGGGACGTACTCGTACACCTTCCGGTTTTTTTGTGACTGCACGAGTCCGGTGCCGACCGTCAGCAGGACGACGAGCGCGTAAAAAACACCCATCATCTGGATGCCGCTCAGTCCCAGGATGCTGCCGCCGGTAAAAATGAAAACCGCGACAAGAAACCCCAGCGTGGTGGGAAATAAAAAGGAAAAAAGCATCCACTTATACGAGCCCGTCTGCACCTTGATCATGATGGTGGTGGCCAGACAGGGCGGGTACATGGCAAAGAACACGATAATGGCCAACGCGTGGAGCGGGGTGAAATTGCTTGTGCCTGCCTCGCTGCCGATGCGCTCTTCCAGACTTTTATTCTGGTCGGCGCCCTGCTGATACAGCGCACCGATGGTGGCCACGCTGGATTCCCGGGCGGCGAAAGAGGAGATAATGGCGATATTGATCTTCCAGTTGAAACCGGCCCACTGGGTGACCGGCTCAAGCGTACGGCCCACCATGCCCAGAAAACTGGTTTCAATAGAGGCCTCCTTGATGTGTCGGCGCAGTGTATCGCGCTTGGCGGCCAGCGTCCGCAGGGCGCTGTTGACAACGCGGGCATCCTTGTCTGTTCCGGGTTTGAGGAGGACAAAAAACTCGGGATGACGCTCTCGGTATGTGTCGTCGATGGCCCGTGCCGCGCCCGCATTTCGGGCGTTGAGCCGGGCTGTTTTGTAGGTGTCGTACACATTCAGCAGAGCAAGGACTGCCTGTTCATCCGCGCATTGCACGCTGTACGCGCTTTTTTCTGTTTTTTTGTGGAATGCAGCCACAGCCCGGTCCATCTCGGCCTGGTATCCGGCCATTTTTTCCCTGTCGATTCCGGGAAACTGCAGCAGGGTGAACACGAAGACGGAAACGGCAACCACAATGGTGCCGACTTTTTTGATGTATTGCCAGGTCCGCTCCAGTGCGCGCTGGGCAACACCGAAAAACGTCGGCAAATGGTAGCGGGGCAGTTCCATGACAAAGGGGGCTGTTTCCGTGGATTTCAGCACGGTGACCGTGAGCAGACGGGCAACGAGCAAGGCGATGAAAATTGTAATGGTGGATAGAAACAGCATGGCCCACGCCTTATGCGCCGCGAAAAAGACATTGACGAGCAAGGTGTAGAACGGAATCTTGGCCAGACAGTTCATGTAGGGAACCGTGAGGATGGTTGCCATGCGCGACCGGTGATCCGGAATGCCCTTGGTGGCCATGACCCCCGGCACGGCGCAGCCTCCGGCAAAGACGCCGCCGAGAATATAGGGCAGCGTCGACTGGCCGTGCAGGCCGAACAGGTGGAGGATCTTGTCGAGCAGAAAGGCGATGCGCGCCATGTAGCCGCTGTCTTCCAGAATGGCGATCAGGGAAAAAAGAATCAGAAATATGGGTATATAGTTCAAAAGCGCGTTGGCCGAGTCAACCATCCACAACCCCATGGAGCGCAGAGGGCTGTCTTCAAGCATGCCGGCCGCCGGAAGGATATCCGCCACAATGCTTCTACATTTGGCCAGCACCGGCCACCAGTACTGGGTCAGCTCATACCCTTTGACGATGGAAAGCTGGTAGATCAAAAAGACGGTGGCCAAAAGGAAAAAGGGCGCGGCAAACCGGTTGAGCACCACCATGTCGACCCGGTCTGAAAAGGAAAGGCGGTCCTTGCGGGTCTCCTTGACGCTCGCCTCCACTATCTGTGTGGCCAGCCTGTCCCTGCACCCGACCATGTAGTCGGCCACGTTTACATCATGCTCGCTCTCAAAGGCGCCGCGTATGGCGTGCGCCTCCTGAAGCAGGTGGCTGTCAGGCCCCATGTGCCGGGTCACGATGCGCTCCGCCTCGCTGTCGCCCTCGACAAGCTTCACCGCGAGCCAACGCCCGGGCAGTGTCGCGAACTGGCCCGTTTCCCTGATTTTTTCCTGCAGGGCCCGGATCGGGGCTTCGAGCTCTTCATAGGAAATGGCAAGCGCGCCTTCCCGGGATTGCCCGGCGGCGGCCAGCACCGCGTCCTGCAACTCCTGCCGCCCCAGCCTTTTGCGGCCGACCAGGGGCACGACCTCTATGCCGAGATCCTGCCCAAGCCGGGCGATATTGATTTCGATGCCGCCTGCCTGGGCAATATCCATCATGTTCAGTCCCAGAACCACGGGCAACCCCAGCTCCAGCACCTGAAAGGTGAAATAGAGACTGCGCTTCAGGGAGGAGGCATCCACCACGTTGATGAGCACATCCGGCTTTTCGTGCAGCAGAAAGTCGCGGGCCACCCGTTCTTCAAGGGAAAACGAGGTCAGGCTGTAGGTGCCCGGCAGGTCGACCACCTCGACCCGCACGTCCCGGTAGCGGTAGGAGCCGCTTTTTTTGTCGACCGTGACGCCCGGATAATTGGCTATGTGCTGGTTCGCGCCGGTCAGCATATTGAAAACCGTCGATTTTCCGGCATTTTGCTGGCCTGCCAAACCGACAAGCAGCGCATCTTTCGGGGATTGGGGCGACGTCATGGCGAACTCAACGGAAAAATGGATAGGGGACACCGACGCAGGCTAGTATTCCACTTCAACCAGCGCGGCCTCTGTCGCTCTCAAAACGATTTTGTAATTTGAGACCTGGCACTCGATGGGGTCTCCCAGCGGGGCGCGGCGGATCAGGTCGATCTCGGCCCGGGGCACCAGGCCCAAATCCAGCAGGCGCTGACGAATGGCGCCCTTGGTGTGGTGGCAGTGTATCCGGGCGCGCTCGCCGGGCTTCAGGTCGTTGAGGCGGCAAAGGCAGCGTGTTTCGCGACGGTGTTGGCCGTGACGGTGTTGGTGTCGTGGCATGGTTGGCTCCCCGAGTACATGTTTTCTGTTGGTTGACTCGGGCATACTAGCGAGAGAAGGGTTTTAAGTCAACAATAATATTAGATTGGTCTAATATTATTGTTTCAGGCGTATGCAACGGACATGGGGCGGGGAAGGCGCAGGCGGGGTCGGGCCGCTCCGTGGTGTTGCAACACAGGGTTGCCCAAGTGTGGTTCGGCTCAGTGGAAGGCGCTTTTGTCTTCTCTCGGCTCAATACGCGTGGTGATGGTTGCCCGATCGAGCAGCATGTGGAGATCGCGTTCAAAATCCGCCGCCATATGATGCGCGTCGTGCACGGTCATCTCCCCTGGGACAAGCATGTGCACGGAAATGAAACGCTGCGACGCGGCCCGTCGTGTGCGCAGGGCATGAAAGAGGATGTTGTGTGCTCGATACCTGTCCATCACCTGTTCTATCTTCTCCAGATCTTCCTTGGGCAACCCCGCATCCATCAGTCCATCGATCGATCGGCGCACCAGTGCGCTCCCGGCCCAGACGATATGTACGCTCACCGCGAGCGCGACAACCGAGTCGAGCCAGACCCAGCCGGTGAGCCCCACTGCGCCGACTCCCGCCAGTATGCCCACAGAGGTCCACACATCCGCCATCAGATGCCGGGAATCCGCTTCCAGCGCAATGGAATTGTGCTGTTTGGCGGCCCGAAACAAGATCCTTGCCACGACAAAATTGATGATCGAGGCAATGACGGAAACGCCCAGTCCCACGCCGATCTGTTCCAGCGGCTGCGGGTGGAGCAGGCGATTGACGGCTGTGTAGGCAATGGCAGCCGCGGCAATGATGATCAACCCGCCTTCCAGGCCGCTGGAAAAGTACTCGGCCTTGCCGTGTCCGGAGGGGTGTTTTTCGTCGGCGTCCCTGGCGGCCCATGCCAGCATCAACAGTGCCGTCACTGCGCCGATAAGGTTGACGACCGACTCGATCGCATCCGACAGCAGCCCTACAGACCCGGTGAGGAGGTAGGCGGTTGTTTTCAACGCGATGGTCGCTATTGCAGCGGCAATGGAAAGCCAGGCGAATCGGACAAGGGAGGTTTGCTTTGTTTGCATGTTGTTTGATCGTGAACTGGTCGGTTTTTGTGAGGCAGCCTGAGTAGTAAAATAAGCAATGAACCGACTTGTCGTTTCCGGCTTCAGGCTGCCAGCTTCAATGCCTCCGGGGCTTGGCTACAATACTGTGTCGGGTGTCTGTTTTCAAGCGATGTAAGTTTCCTGCTCGCGTTGTACCAGGTGAACCAGTCAGTCAAATCCTTGAAAAGTTCGGCCCCGGTTTCGTAAGCTCTCAGGTAGATCCGTTCGTACTTCAGGGTGCGCCAGAGCCGCTCAATGAAGATGTTGTCCTTGAAGCGGCCTTTGCCGTTCATGCTGATCCTCACCTGCCACTGCTTCAGCACGCCGGTGAATACTTCGCTGGTGAACTGGCTGCCCTGGTCGCTGTTGTGCATATTGCGGGAGCGCCGTATCGATACAGCGCTTCCTTGAGAGCCTCCACACAAAATCGGCTGTCAGGCGTGTTGGACAAACGCCAGCTGAGGACTTTCCTGCTGGCCCAGTCCATGATGGCAACCAGGTACATGAACCCCCTGGCCATCGGAATAGAGGTTATATCCGTTGCCCATACCTGGTTGGGCCGATCTCTACGCAGCCCCCGGAGCAGGTACGGGTTTGCCGGATGAACCTTTCTCTCCCCCTTGCCGAAGAGGTTGGGGGCATTTTCCAGCAGGGCCTGCTTCCAGTTGCAGATCTGGCTGGGATGAACTTTGTATGCACTGGCCAGTTCTGCCAGTGTCCTGGAGCCTGCACGGCGGCCAAGGCGACCTTGGCCTTAAATTCAGCACTGTAACGGGTGCGGCAATCTGCCGGGAGAGCCTGCAAGAGGCGCAATAAACCGGGGAAGCGAGCGGTTTTTCCGCAGTGCCGCGCCTTCGGATTCGGGCGGCGATTATGCGCCACTTAGAGGAGGTGCTGCCTTGGCGGTGCGCAGGTAGTCGGCGATCCGGTCGAAGTGGCGGCCGACTTCGTCGGGATGATGCGCGTCGGAACCTGCCTGGAGGGGGATGGAACGGCGCAGGGCCTCGCCGACGATCCAGGGGGCGGGGAAGGCGGTGCCGCGGTAATCGAATCCCGAGGTATTGATTTCCAGGGCCGCGTTTTTGGCGTTCAGCAGATCGAGCAGGTCGCTGATCTGCTGTTGGTGCTGTTCGGTAAAATGGATGCCGGGGAGATGGCGCAGCACTGCGTCCAGGTGGCAGAGCACGTCGAATTCCACGGCCTTGGCCCCGTGCAACAGGGTATCGAGGTAGGTGGTGACGACCTGTTCGGCGCCGATGAGCGCCAGTCGGTCCAGGCTCTCTTTACGTCGGGTCAGCAGGTTGAGGTGGCGCCCTTCATAGGGGTAAAAATGGCAGGACAGGCCGATCCGCTCGATGGGATACCTGCGAAGACGTTGCCGGATTTCAGGGAGGGCCGCCGCGTTGAGTCCCAGCTCCACGCCGAGCTGAATCTCGATAATATCCCGGAACCGCTCTTTCAGGCGGGCGCCTTCCTGGAAATAGAAATCGAATTCCCGGTCGTCGAGCCAGCTCGGCGGCTGATAACAAATCCCCACCTCCATGTGTTCCAGGAAGGAAAAACCGGCCAGACCGGCATCGACGGCCTTGCGGACATAGTCCTCCATCTCGCCGACCGCATGATGGCAGAGCCGGGTATGGACGTGGCCGTCAAAGGTGGTGTCGATCGGTAGGGTCATGGGAGCTGCTGCGGTGGACTCAGGCGTTGCCTTTGGGGAAAAAGTGCAGCACTCCGTCGATATCGCTGGTGTCGCAGACATCCCCGAGTTCCATTTCCAGATCCAGGAATTGGCCCCAGTCATTCAGCTCCAGAGAAAAAATCGGTCCGTCCGGAAGATGATACACCAAGGTATCGACTTTGCTCAGATCTATGGGGGAGGTGAAAATTCGTTTCATGCGAGGGGTGCCTCTAGATGGAATGTTGTCTGTTCTTAGCAATTCTACTCGAGAAAGCTACAAAATAATGTCCATTTCGAGCTTTTATCCGCCATCGGCGGCACTTGCCCCGTGTGCCGCACCGATACAGTTTGACACGGGAAGTATGCGTGGTAGAATGCCTTTTTTTGTAGAATGACGTTTTCTTGCGCTGTCCCCGTCAACCGTTCCGAGGTATTCCATGCCGTCTGATCCATACAATGATCTCGATTCCGAATGTATCAAGTCCACGGATAAAAATCCTTCTCATATTCTGCCTCAGAAGCTGACTCTCGACTCGCCGTTGCAGTTCGCCTGCCATCCCGGGGTCAGCTGTTTTACGGCCTGCTGTCACGATATCAAGATCATCCTGACGCCTTACGATATTCTCATCCTGAAAAAACGGCTCAATCTGCCGGCCAGCGTGTTTGTCACCGAATATACCGAGCCCGTCTATCTGGAAAAGACCGACATGCCCGGGGTGCAGCTGAAACTGGTGGGCGAGAAGAAGGCCTGTCCGTTCGTGACTCCGGAGGGCTGTACGGTCTATACGGACCGGCCTTCGGCATGTCGCTACTATCCGGTGGGTATGGCGGATTTTCATGAGGGCGGCACCGACGACGCCATTGAGGAGAAGTTCTTTTTTCTGGTCAAGGAACCGCACTGCAAGGGGCACGACGAGCCCAAGCACTGGACCATTCGCGAGTGGCGGGCGGATCAGGGCGTGGACGTGCGCGACGAGATGAACAAGGAGTGGCTGCGGCTGGTCATGCGCCGCAAGTCGTTCGGTATTCAGGCCTCGCTCAGCGAACCGGCTAGGCGGATGTTTTTCATGGCTTCCACTGATCTGGACGCGTTTCGGCGGTTTATCTTCGAAAGTTCCTTTCTGGAAACCTATCAGGTCGATGAGGCTGAAATTGCCAAAATCCGGGAAGACGATGTGGAGCTGATGCGTTTTTCCTTTACCTATCTGGCCAGCGCCCTGTTCGGCGCCGTTGGTCTGTCGATCAGGGAGGAGAAGGTCAAGGCCAAGGTCGAGGAGATTCGCCAGCGTCAGGATGAGGCCCTTCTGGCTGCGGAACGGGAGTATGAGGAACTGAAGGCTGAACGCGATCAGATGATGAAAGAACGGGAAGAGCAGTCCCGCAAGTAGTTCCCACAGTTCGCTCTTTTTAAGAGAAGAATGCGCTCTTGAATGAGCGTTTTTGAAGTTCGACGCCATCCGGCCTGTGCTGGATGGCGTTTTTTTTATGCCGCATGCCTGGACGGCGTGACAAAAGCTTCGTTTTTCAAGACGTTGCGTCCGCTGCAAGCTGCTGCCTGGCACCTGCCCGCTGCGTGAGCGGCGATGCCGCCTGCCGGAGCGGAGTGTCCTCGCAGGAAGAAAAAAAGCCCTGCCGGTTTCCCGGCAGGGCGTGTGTTATTGGATGGACAGCGGCTTACTCGGCATCAAGCGCCTTGGCCCAACCCTTGAGGAGCTTCCATGCCTTGTCGACGTCTTTCTGCGACTGGGCCATCAGCTCTTCGGCCTGCTCCGGATTGGAGATATTCAGCATCCGGTAGCGGTTTTCCTTCAGGGCGTACTCGGAGAACGGGATGGTCGGCTCCTTGGAATCGATAACCATCGGGTTCTTGCCCTCGGCCTCCAGCATCGGGTTGTAGCGGAACAGTGACCAGTGACCGCACTCAACGGCACGCTTCTGCTGCTCCAGACCGGTGGCCATGTTGATGCCGTGGTTGATGCAGTGCGCATAGGCAATGATCAGCGACGGACCATCGTAGGCCTCGGCTTCCTGAATGGCCCTGATCGCCTGCTGCGGGTTCGCACCGATGGAGATGCGGGCCACATAGACCGTGCCGAAGGTGGAGAAGATCAGGCCTATGTTCTTCTTGGGCATGTTCTTGCCGCCAGCGGCGAACTGGGCAACAGCCGCGCGCGGGGTCGACTTGGACATCTGACCGCCGGTGTTGGAGTACACCTCGGTATCGAGGAGCAGCACGTTGACGTTCTGACCCGAGGCCAGGACGTGGTCCAGACCGCCGTAGCCGATGTCGTAACCCCAGCCGTCGCCGCCGATGATCCAGACGGACTTCTTCACCAGGTAATCAGCGACATGGTACAGCCGTTTGGCGATGGCGTCCTGCTTGTCGGCGAGGGCTGCCTTCAGCTCGGCTACGCGGCCGCGCTGGGCCTCGATTTCGGCCTGGGTGGTCTGCGGGGACTTGACCAGATCATCGGCCAGCTGAGCGCCGATCAGCCCGTCTTTCACCGCGACATCCAGCAGCTCGACCGCCTGGCTGGCCAGTTTGTCGACCGCCTGACGCATACCCAGTCCGTGCTCGGCGTTGTCCTCGAACAGGGAGTTGGACCATGCCGGTCCCCGTCCGTCGGCCCGCTTTGCGTAAGGGGTGGTGGGCAGGTTGCCGGAGTAGATCGAGGAGCAGCCGGTGGCGTTGGAAGCCAGCATCCGGTCACCGAACAGCTGGGTAACCAGCTTGATGTAGGGCGTCTCGCCACAGCCGGCGCAGGCGCCGGAGAACTCGAACAGCGGACGCTTGAACTGGCTGCCCTTGATGGTGGCGACGTTGATCAGGCTCTCGTCGACCTCGGGCAGGGCCATGAAGGCCTTCCAGTTGACCTTGCTTGCCTCCAGGATCTCCTCGGTGTTGGTAACCATGGTCAGAGCGCGCTCCTCGGTCCGCTTGCCATCGGCATCTTTCTTGCGGCCGGGGCAAACCGTGTAGCACAGCGTACATCCGTAGCAGTCGGCGGTGGAAACTTGCATGGTGAACTTCATGCCGGCAAATTCCTTACCGATGGCGTCGGCGGTCTTGAAGGATTCGCCCGCGCCCACGGCCTTCAGGGCCTCGGGGGTGGCAACCTTCATCCGGATGGCGGCGTGCGGGCAGACCAGCGAGCAGCGACCGCACTGGATGCAGGCTTCGGCATCCCATTCCGGCACCTCAACGGCGGTGTTCCGCTTCTCCCACTGGGAGGTGGCGGTGGGCCAGCGGCCGTCTGCCGGGAACTTGGAGACCGGGATCTCGTCGCCGTGGCCTTCCATCATCTTGGCGGTGACGGTGCGGACAAATTCCGGAGCCTCGGGGGAGACGATCGGCGGCATTTCATGGCCGGTAATCTTGTTCGGGATTACAACCTCATGGATGTTCTCGATGGCTCCATCCACCGCACTGTAGTTCATCTGCACGACCTTATCGCCCTTCAGGCCGTAGGTGTCCTTGATCGCCTTCTTGATCGCGGCGATGGCGGCATCCTTCTCGAGAATGCCGGAGATGACGAAGAAGGCGGTCTGCATGATCATGTTGATGCGCGCGCCCAGACCCAGAGCATGGCCCAGCTTGATCGCATCGATGATGTAGAATTTTATCTTCTTCTCGATGAGCTGCTTCTGCACCAGGGAGGGCAGGGTATCCCAGATCTCGTCCTTGGTGAAGGTGGTAGTCAAGAGGAAGGTGCCTCCCGGCTCCAGGCTGGCCAGCATGTCATAGGTGTTGAGGAAGGCGGGATTATGACAGGCGACAAAGTTCGCCTTGGTGATCAGGTAGGGTGCGACGATCTGATTTTTGCCGAAACGCAGGTGCGAAACGGTCATGGAGCCGGACTTCTTGGAGTCGTAGACGAAGTACCCCTGGGTCGAGTTGTCGGTTTCGGTGCCGATGATCTTGATGGTGTTCTTGTTGGCGCCGACCGTACCGTCGGACCCCAGACCGAAGAACATGGCGCGATAAACGTCGGTACTCTCGATATTGAAGGAACGATCATAGTCGAGGCTGGTGAAGGCGACGTCGTCGTTGGGCCCGACACAGAATTTTTTCTTCGGCGCAAACGATGCCATGTTGTCGAATACGGCCTTGACCATGGCCGGGGTGAACTCGGCAGAGCCCAGACCATACCGACCGTTGTAGATAACGGGGGTGAACATGGTGGGGTTGCTTTCGGCAGCCTCGGTGACGGCGGCGCGAACATCGAGGTACAGCGGGTCGCCGTTGGCCCCCGGTTCTTTGGTGCGGTCAAGAACGGTGATCCGCTCGACGGTGGGCGGCAGGGAGTTGACCATGGCGGCGGCATCGAACGGACGGTACAGACGAACGATGACCATGCCCACCTTGCGGTCTTCCTGCGCGATCAGATGCTCGATGGTCGAGGCCACGGTGAGAGCGCCGGAACCCATGATGACGATAACGTCGGTGGCGTCCGGAGCGCCGATATAGTCGAAGAGGCGATACTGCCGGCCGGTCAGGGCGGCGAATTTGTCCATCGTTGCCTGCACGATGGAGGGAATCGCCTCGTAGTACTTGTTGACGGTCTCACGGCCGATGAAGTAGACGTCGGGGTTCTGGGCGGTGCCGCCCAGGGTGGGCCGGTCCGGGGTCAGGGCGCGCTGACGGTGGGCGATGACCAGATCTTCATCGATCATGGCCCGCATGTCGTCCATGGTCAACTCCTCGATCTTCATAACCTCGTGCGAGGTGCGGAAGCCGTCGAAGAAATGGAGGAACGGGATGCGGGAGGCCAGGGTGGACTGGGTGGCGATCAGGGCAAAGTCCTGCGCTTCCTGAACGTCCTGGGAGCAGATCATGGCCCAGCCGGTTTGACGGGCAGCCATGACGTCGCCGTGGTCGCCGAAGATGGACAGACCCTGACAGGCGATGGCGCGGGCGGTGACGTGGAACACGGTGGGGGTCAGCTCGCCGGCGATTTTGTACATGTTGGGGATCATCAACAGCAGGCCCTGGGAGGCGGTGAAGGTGGTGCACAGCGCGCCTGCGCCCAAGGAGCCGTGGATGGAACCGGCAACGCCGGCTTCGGACTGCATCTGGGAGATGACCGGGATGGAGCCCCAGATGTTCTCTTGTTTTGCGTTGGCCTTGGCATCCGCTTCCGCCGCCATCGGAGATGACGGCGTGATGGGATAAATTGTTATGACTTCACTGGTGGCATACGCGACGTGCGTGCATGCCTGGTTTCCGTCAATGGTGACCATTTTTCGCGA
This sequence comes from Desulfobulbus sp., assembly GCA_050952385.1. Taxonomy (GTDB): domain Bacteria; phylum Desulfobacterota; class Desulfobulbia; order Desulfobulbales; family Desulfobulbaceae; genus Desulfobulbus. The sequence continues at coordinate 2,330,502 of JBMNKV010000001.1, forward strand.
CATAAGACGTTCTCCTTACACGGTGGTTAGTGGTGCCGGCAGCGGACTGCCGGAAACGGATACGACAGATACGACATGGAGATAGAGGTTCCGGAAGAACCTGTATCGTTTTCGTGGTGCTGTCGACGTTCCGCAAGCGATTGGCGGAACGCGGAACATTGAGATGGGTGGGGCAGAAGCCGGCTGGAATGTCGGTGCAAAGATGGCGACAGATTTATACTGGCACCAGCAGCGGGTGTCCGCAAAAATGCATTGTGCATGATCGAAACTCCCATCCGACTGCCCTTGCAAGAGGCCCACCCTTCCGGTTGCAAGAATCCTGGAGAAGCTGTTTCTGAATGCGGATTCATTTAAACAATTGAGGACAATAAACCAAAAGACAGCATTATGCAATCGTAAACGTTTCGTGTTTGTTCGCCGCGTTGCGGCTGGAAGCGACCGGCGGAGACTTGTTCCGGGCGACCGGGAGCAGCGGGACAGCGTTCTTCTTTCTTCCCGTTCTTCCCGGTGCATGCGCAAAGTCTGGAAACGTACGGTCTGGTGCAAGGCGCATTTCGATAACGGATAACGGCTGTGCCCATCCCGCATCCGGGTGAAGATTTCGGCGCGATGCGCGGTTCCTGCTGACGCCAAAAAAGGAGAACAGGACGGATAAGGCCCTGCTTCATGTTCCCGGCCGCCGCCGCTTGCCGAAATCCTGTTTGATCCGGCTGTATCGGGTATGCTATATTTTTCGGTCGTGCTTGGCGCGAAGGCTGGATGTAAAGGCCGAATGTGCAGCCCGCGGGCGAGCTCATCTCGCCCTTGCTTTTCGATAGGTTGTTTTTTGGAGTGTGTCCATGCTCAACAAGGTCAGGAAGTCGCTGCCGGGCGATCAGATGCGGATGATCCTGATTGCCGCCTGCATCGGTACGATGTCGGGTGTGGCGATCATTGTTTTTCGCGAGTCCGTGGATCTGGTCCATGCCTTTTTCTTCGACTGGCTTCATCCCACCCTGGGGATCGATCAGGGCGGCTGGCGTCGTTTTCTGCTGCCGCTGTTACCCATGTTGGGCGCCGTGCTGCTGATTCCCCTGTCCCTGGCCTATCCCGGCGAGGTCAACGGCTACGGTTTTCCTGCCTTCCTGCGCCGGGTCAACCTGGAAAGCGCGGTGATCCGGATGCGGACCATCTTCCTGAAAACCATCTCCTCCGCCCTGACGATCGGCTCGGGTGGGTCGGCAGGCGTGGAGGGGCCGATCGCCCAGATCGGCGGCGCCTTGGGTTCGCAGTTCGGCCGGCGGTTCCGTGTTTCCGGCAGCCGGATGAAAATTTACGTTGCCGCCGGTTCGGCCGGAGCGATCGCCGGCATCTTCAACGCCCCGCTGGCGGGTATTTTTTTCGCGGCGGAAATCGTGCTTCTGGGCACCTATGAGGTGTCCTCCTTTTCAGCCCTGGTGGTCGCCTCGGCTCTGTCCACCGTGGTTTCCCGCGCGTATTACGGTGAGGTTCCGGCCTTTCCCATTCCCGACTACACCATTGTTAACCCCTTTGTCGAGATTCCGCTCTATTCACTGATGGCGGTGATCGTGGGGGTCACCGCGGTGCTGCATATCCGGTTTTTTTACCTCATCCGCGACGGCTTCCGGCGCTTGCGCCTGCCCAATCTGCTCAAGCCGGTGTTCGGCGCCTTTCTGGTGGGCTGCATCGCGCTGTTTTTTCCACAGGTGATGGGTAACGGCTATGACTACATTGCCCGGGCCCTGGCCGGCAGCACCCTGGTCTGGCGGATGATGGCCCTGGTGTTTCTCAAATCGCTGGCCACGGCCCTTACCCTGGGCTCGGGCGGGGCGGGCGGGGTTTTTGCTCCGGCCCTGTTCATCGGCGCGATGCTGGGCGGGGCCTACGGTGGCATTGTCCACCATTTTCTGCCCGAGTACACGGCCTCTGCCGGGGCCTATGCCACGGTCGGCATCGGCGCGTTTTTGGCCGCCACCACCCACGCGCCGCTGACCGGCATCTTCATGCTGTTCGAGATGACCGGCAACTACATGATCATTGTTCCGGTGATGCTCACCGCGGTGATCGGCACCCTGACCTCGTCGTGGCTCTACAAGGATTCCATGGACACCGTGGACTTCACCCGTGAGGGCATCGATGTGCATCAGGGTCGCGAGGTGGCTATCCTGAAGTCGGTTCGAGTCGGCAAGGCGCTGACCGAAGAGGTGGACTTCATCAGCGAGACCGCCAACATCAATCACCTGCTCAACCTGTTCGCCATTGCCCGCAACAGTTTTTATTTCCCCGTGGTCAACGCCAAAGGGCTGATGGTGGGCGTGGTCTCCATGCAGGACGTCAAAACCGTGCTCCAGGACGAAGAGGCGGAACGGGCCTGCCACCTGGTCGGCGCGATCTGCGCCCGGGACGTGATCATGCTCACGCCGGACGACACCCTCTATGACGCGATACAGCTCTTCGACATCAAGGGCATCGACGAGATTCCGGTGGTGGAGAGTCTGGAGGAGCCCTGGGTGGTGGGGATGCTCAAGCGGCAGGATGTGATTGCCGCCTACAATCACGAGATGCTCAGGCGCGGCATCAGTGAGCGGGAGGACAGCATCCGCATGATCTGTTCGCCCGGATGAGATCAGTATTTGCAGACAGGAGGGATGCGTGGAGATCGATCTGTTTTCTTTCGGATACAAACACGGCGATCCTCGGGGGGCGGATCTGGTGTTTGACGTTCGCTTTTTGCCCAATCCCTACTGGGTGCCGGAACTGCGCGATCATACCGGCAGGGAGGAGGCGGTGGCCCGCTATGCCCTCGGCGGCGAGGAGGCTGCCCGTTTTTTTGCGCTGATGGAACCGTTGCTGCTCTTTTTGTGCGCACAATACGCGGCAATGGAGCGGGAACGTCTGACCGTGGCCATCGGCTGTACCGGCGGCCGTCACCGTTCGGTGGCTGTGAGCGAACGTCTGGCCAGGCTGTTGGCATCCAGGGGATGGAGAGTGTCGCTCCGCCATCGGGATATCGACAAGGGATAGCGTGCGCAAATGCCCCGCCTGTCTTATAGTGGTGGGAATGTTGGTTTCGTTTACCTGTAAGGAGAATCTGCCATGAAGGAACTGTTGAAAAACGTACTGTATACCGGGGTCGGCGCGGCCTTCCTCACCAAGGAAAAGATCGAGGAATTGAAGAATGACCTGACGGACCGGGGCCGGATGTCGCAGGAGGAAGGGAAGCAGTTTGTCGACGACCTGCTGAACCGCTCCGAAAAGGCTCGGGAGCAGCTCGAAGCCTGGATCGACAAGCGGGTCGAGGAACGGGTTGCCCGCCTCAACCTGGCGACCAAGGATGAACTGGCCGAGCTGCGGACCCGGCTCGACCGGATTGAGGATGCCTTGAGCAAGGAGGAGAGCAAATAAGCCGCCGCATGTTCAGTATCCGCAAGCTCGGGGCCATCGGTCGGACCTACCGGCACCTGAACCGGTACCACCAGATCCTGCGGGTTCTGTTCAAGTACGGGTTTGCCGATCTGGTCGACCGGCTGCACATCGACCAGTACCTGGAGTCGGGCTTGCAGATGATCAATCGCAAGCCCCGCGACCAGCTGGGCCGGCTTTCCCGGGCCGAGCGTTTGCGTCTGGTCTTCGAGGAGCTGGGGCCGACCTTTATCAAGCTGGGGCAGCTGCTCTCCAGCCGACCCGACCTGGTGCCCGCGGAGTTTTCCGTTGAACTGGCCAAGTTGCAGGACGACATTCCCCCGGTCGGCGAGGACGAGATTCGTGCCATTTTCCAGGAAGAGCTTGGCAGGCCGCCGGAGGAGATCTTCGACCTGTTCGACGCCGAGCCTCTGGCTGCCGCTTCCATCGGCCAGGTGCATCGCGCCCGCCTGGACAGCGGTGAGCGGGTGGTGGTCAAGGTGCAGCGGCCCGGAATCGTCCGGAGCATTGCCGTGGATCTGGAGATTCTGGCCCATATCGCCTCGCTGATGGAGGAGTACCTCGAAGAGGCCCAGGGGCACCAGCCCATGGCCATTGTTGACGAGTTTGCCCGCAGCTTGAGCCGCGAAATCGACTTCACCAGCGAGTTGACCAACATTCAGCGCTTTGCCCGACATTTTGCGGGCAACGAGGCCATTCACGTGCCTGCTGTCTACCCGTCGCTGTGCACGGAACGGATTCTGGTGATGGAGTGCGTGGAGGGGATCAAGGCCTCCCTGGTTGGGCCACTGCGCGAACAGGGCTATGACTTGTCTCTTATTGCCGAGCGCGGCGCAACCCTGATGATGGAGCAGATCTTCGTTCACGGGTTTTTTCACGCCGACCCGCATCCGGGCAACGTGTTTGTTTTGCCGGAAAACGTGGTCTGTTTCATCGATTTCGGCCAGATGGGTCGCCTATCGCTCAAGGAGCGCGAGGATTTTACCGATCTGGTGATGGATCTGGTGGAGGGCGACGAGCAGCGGGTGGTGGACGGGGTGCTCAAGGTGACCAACCAGCTGGGAGAGGTCGACCGCGCGGGTCTGGCGCGCGATCTGGTCGACCTGATGGACCGCTACCTCTATCGTCCGCTGGAAGAGATGAAGGCCGAGAAGGTTCTTGAGGATCTGCTGGATCTGGTCTCGCGCCACCAGCTGTCGTTCAAGCCGTCTTTCTATCTGATGATGAAGTCGCTGAGCACGGTGGAGGGGTTGGGGCTGATGCTTGATCCCTCGCTGGAGCTGGTCCGTCTGGCCAAGCCCTTCATGCGCCGGATTCGCCTGGACCGGATGCGGCCGGAGCGGCTGGGCGGAGAATTGATGGAAACCGGGAGCGCCTATCTGCGTCTGTTCAGGGCGCTGCCCGGGGAGATGGGTTCGATTCTTGCCCAGTTGCGCGGCGGTCGGATGCGGATGGAGTTCGAGCACAAAGGGTTGCGGAGTCTGGAGACGACCCTTGAGCGCGTGGCCAGCCGGATCGCCTTTGCCATCGTCCTTGCCTCGCTGGTCGTTGGCAGCGCGTTGATCATCCTTTCCAATATCCCGCCTTACTGGCACGGCATTCCGGCCATCGGTCTGGTGGGTTTTTTGGCCTCCGGTCTGGTTGGCTGCTGGCAGCTGTTGACCATCATTCGTCGGAACCGAAGGTAGGCCGGAGGAGAGCACAGGAGATGGTGGTATGGGGGACGCTCCTTGAAACCGGGAGCGTCCCCCGTGTTGTTTGGGACTGGCCGCCGGAAAAACGGGCGGCTTTTTTTTTATGTGGCGGTTTTTTATTTGGTGGACTGCTGCTTGGCCCAGCTGTCGCGCAGGGTGACAATCCGGTTGAAGACCGGATTGTCGGGTGTGCTCTCCTTGCTGTCCAGACAGAAGTAGCCCTGGCGCTCGAACTGGAAGCGGTCGTTGACGCTCGCCTCGCTCAGGCCGGGTTCGAGCATGCAGTTGCGCAGGACGGTCAGGGATTCGGGGTTGAGCAGGTCCATGAAGCTCTTTTCCTTGTCCGCGTCCGGGAATTCGGCGGTGAACAGCCGGTCGTACAGGCGGACCTCGGCCCGCAGGGCATGGGGCGCGCTGACCCAGTGGATGGTGCCCTTGACCTTGCGGCCATCCGGTGCTGTGCCGCCCCGGCTTGCGGGGTCATAGGTGCAGCGCAGCTCCACGATGTTGCCTGCCGCATCCCTGATCACCTCCTGGCAGGTAATCAGGTAGGCGTAGCGAAGCCGGACCTCGCGGCCGACGCTGAGGCGGAAGAATTTTTTCGGCGCATTTTCCATGAAATCCGAGCGCTCGATGTACAGCTCCCGCGAGAACGGCACCGTGCGTTCGCCCATGGCCGGATCCTGCGGGTGGTTTTGGGCGACCATCTCTTCGCTCTGGTTTTCAGGATAGTTGACGATGACCACCTTGAGCGGATCGAGCACCCCGAAGACCCGGGGGGCGCACAGGTTGAGGTCTTCCCGGATCGCGTTTTCAAGCAGGCCCATGTCGATCCACGACTCCCGCTTGCCGATGCCGATGGCAGCGCAGAAATTCCGGATCGAGGCCGGGGTGTAGCCCCGGCGACGGAGGCCGGAGATGGTCAGCATCCGTGGATCGTCCCAGCCCGAAACCCGACCGTCGTCGACCAGTTGCAGGAGTTTGCGCTTGCTGGTCACGGTGTAGTTGATGTTGAGGCGGGCGAATTCGATCTGGCGCGGGTGAATGGGTGTTTCCAGGGTCTCGAGCACCCAGTCGTACAGGGCCCGGTTGTTCTCGAATTCCAGGGTGCAGAGGCTGTGGGTGATGCCCTCCAGCATGTCGGACAGGCAGTGGGTGAAATCGTACATCGGGTAGATGCACCATCGGTCGCCGGTCCGGTGGTGGTTGCTTTTGAGGATGCGGTACAGCACCGGATCGCGGAGCACGATGTTGGGCGCGGCCATGTCGATCTTGGCGCGCAGCACCCGGCTGCCCTCTTCGAATTCGCCGGCCCGCATCCGGGCAAACAGGTCGAGGTTTTCCTCGACGCTCCGGTTGCGGTAGGGGCTTTCCCTGCCGGGCTCGGTCAGGGTGCCGCGGTAGATCCGGATCTCGTCGGCGTCGAGATCGCAGACATAGGCCTTGCCCATGCGGATCAGTTGGACGGCGAAATCGTGCAGCTGGTCGAAGTAGTCGGATGCGTAGTAGAGGTGCGTTCCCCAGTCGAAACCCAGCCAGTGGACGTCGCGCTTGATCGCCTCGACATACTCTTCGGATTCCTTGTCCGGGTTGGTGTCGTCAAATCGCAGGTGGCAGACCGCGTCGTTTTCCTGGGCAATACCGAAGTTGAGGCAGATCGACTTGGCATGCCCAATGTGGAGGAAACCGTTGGGCTCGGGCGGGAAACGGGTTACCACGGTCTGGTGCTTACCGGAGGCCAGGTCGTCGGCAATGATCTGGCGGATGAAATCGAGCGGCCGGGCAGGGGATGCGTTTTCTGTGGTCATGGCGTCGTGTCGCAGGGGTTAGGCGGCAAAGAGGCGGTCGACGTCGCGCAGCCGGGTCACGACCGTGTCGCGGCCGAGCACGGCCGCCGCCTCGAACATGGACGGTCCGGCCAGCTGACCGGTGAGCACGGTCCGCATGCCGTTGATCAGGGTGCCGGGTTTGGTTTGCAGCTCGTCGGCCATGGCCCGGCAGGTCTGTTCGATGGCCTCGGCGTCAAAGGCGGGAAGCGCGGCCAGCCGGTCGGCGAGTTGCGGCAGCCATTGACGCAGGTCGGGAAACTTGAGCAGGTTCTTGGCCAGCGGCTTGGGGTCGATTTCGTACTGGTCGGAAAAGTAGGCCCGACCAGCCCCGGTGAAGTCCTTGAGGGTGTGGAAGCGGTCGCGGATCAGGTCGAGAACCTCCAGAAACCAGGCGCGGCGGGTGGTGGCATAGGCCGGATCCCAGAGCTGTTCCGCTTCGAGTTCCTTTTGCACCAGCACAGCCAGTTCTTCCAGGGGCATGGTGCGCAGGTAATGTTCGTTGACCGCGATCAGCTTGGGATCGGTGAAAAATTTTTCGTCGCCGGGGCGGAAGTTGAACACCGAATTGACCCGGCTGACCCGGGACAGGCTGAAGGCCTGGAGCATCTCCTCGCGGGTGAACAGTTCCTGGTCGGACCCGGAGCTCCAACCCAGAAGGCAGAGAAAGTTGCACAGGGCCCAGGGGAGAAAGCCCCGTTCCCGGTAAAACTGCACCGCGACCACCTCGCCGTGACTGCGTTTGGAGATCTTGCGTTTTTGCAGGTCCAGGGTGAGCGGGATGTGTGCGAAGACCGGCAGCGGCGCGTCCAGTCCCTCGTACAGCAGAAGCTGGCGGGTGGTGTTGGTGGTGTGGTCCTGGCCGCGGATGACATGGGTGATGCGGTCGCGGATATCGTCCACCACATTGCACAGCAGGTAGAGCGGTTTGCCGTTGGAGCGGACGATGACAAAGTCCTCGATCTCGCTGTAGGCGCGTTCGATACGGCCCAGCACCGCGTCGTCGTAGGCCAGGAAACCCGGCCGTTCCGGCACCTTGAAACGGATCACCGAGGGGAGCCCCTGCGCCTCTTTTTCGGCCACCTGTTCGGGGGTGAGGTGGCGGCAGGTGCCGTCATACCCGACATCGCTCTGCTTGGCGGCCAGGGCGGCCTCACGCTTGCGCTCCAGCTCTTCCCTGGTGCAGAAACACTTGTAGGCGTGTCCGGCGGCCAGCAATTTTTCAGCAGCCGCGATATGGTCGGCGGCGAAGTCTGTCTGGAAATAGGGCCCCTCGTCCCAGTCGATCTCCAGCCAGCTCAGGCCGTCGAGGATGCCGTCGATGGAGGCCTGGGTCGAGCGCTCTTCGTCGGTATCCTCGATGCGCAGGATCAATGTGCCGCCATGCTGTCTGGCAAACAACCAGTTGAATAGCGCTGTTCTCGCGCCCCCGATGTGCAGGTAGCCGGTCGGGCTGGGGGGAAAGCGAACGCGTACCTCTTCCATGCGTCCCTCCTGGATTGACTTGCTGGATTGACTCACCATGCCGCCGGTTCCGCGCGGGCGCCAGCATTGCTTAAAACTCCTCTATATAGCGCCGAAGCGGGTTCTCTTCAAGGAGAAGCTGCCCTCGGACGGCTGATCGAAGCGAAGCGGCGCTTTGCCGCACGTGCGGCTTTGTTTCGGCGCGGCAGCTTTCCGCTTGTGGGGCCGGAGGAATGCCGGTATATACTGGGTGCTATCCGGTTTTTGTTCCCGGCTGTCCTTGGTGAGCGAGGCGGTTGCCGGGTTGTCGCCGGATTATCGATCCGGGCGCATTGAGTCGGGTCTGGAAGGTGGCCGTTGCCGATGAGCGACGGGGGCGAAACTGTTGCAAGTGAGTGATCATGGCCGAAAACGAAACAACATGCGGAGAGTGCCCGGAAGGACGGGTCAGGGATGCGGCGGGCCGCTGCGTCATGCCGGAGGTCACCTTTTCCTCCCTGGTGCTCTCTTTCAATACCTCGGCGCTGTACCACATGGGCGCCTTGCCGCACCCCGAAACCGGGGGACGGATTGTCGACCGCGAGCTGGCCAAGCATGCCATCGATACCCTGATGCTGCTTGAGTCGAAAACCCGGAACAACCTTGATTCCGATGAACAGGAACTGCTCAAACGGGTGCTGTACGATCTGAAGATGCACTTTGTCGGCTTGCCGTAAGGGGCTCTGGTGGAAGACCGGAATGCGCTCGTTCTTCGTGCGCCCGCGAAAATCAACCTCTCCTTGAAGGTGACCGGTCGCAGGGACGACGGCTACCATCTGCTGGACACCCTGATGCACAAGCTGGAGTTGTCCGACGAGCTGAGCATCGCTTTGTGCGATCAGGGCGTGCATCTGGCCTGCACGGATTCGACTCTGCCTGTGGACGAGCGGAATCTGGTCCACCGGGCGGCCACGCTTTTTCTGCACGCAACCCGGACCCGTCGGTGCGGGAAGAGGGCTGGCGTGCGTTTTGAGCTGCACAAGAACATCCCGGTGGGTGCCGGGCTCGGCGGTGGCAGCAGTGACGCGGCTGCGGCGCTCAAGGGGCTGAACCTCCTGCACGGCCAACCCTGTGACGCTGCGGAGCTGGCGGAACTGGGGGTGCAACTGGGGGCGGATGTTCCCTTTTTCCTGACAGACTTCCTTGCAGCGAGGGCCACGGGCATCGGTGAGATTTTACAGGCGGTAGAGCCGCTGCGCGATCTGTTCGTTGTGTTGGTCAATCCCGGCTTCTCCGTGTCGACCCGCTGGGTCTACCAGAATTTTGCATTGACACCGCACGGAAATACAGGTAACCTAAATAGTTCTGAAAGTAATTTTTTCGAAGGGAGTATCGGCACAACAGAGACTGGAATGCCGTATTGCGCCAGCGTGAATGACCTTGAAACGGTCACGGCGGTGCGTTACCCCGTTATTGGGCAAATCAAGGACGACTTGTTGGCCGCAGGGGCGCGGTTGGCGCTGATGTCCGGTTCCGGGCCGACGGTTTTCGGTCTTTTTCTGGACCGGGATCAGGCGGAGGCCTGCCTGGGGTTGTGCAGGCAGCGGTATGCGTTCTCCGTGCTGACGGTCCCTGCGTGAAGGGTTTGTACGTCAACAAGGAACATTGGGGCGTCGTCAAGCGGTAAGACACAAGGTTTTGATCCTTGCATTCGGGGGTTCGAATCCTCCCGCCCCAGCCATTTTCTGCAACGGTAGGCTATCATGCCGAAAAAAATGAAGATCTTCACCGGCAACGCGCATCCGGCCATTGCCAGGGAGATCTGTGAATATCTGAAGGTGCCGCTGGGCCTCGCCGAGGTCAAGCAATTTTCGGACGGCGAGATCTCCGTGGAGATCGGCGAGAATGTGCGCGGCGCCGATGTGTTTGTGGTGCAACCGACCTGCACCCCGGTGAACGATCACCTGATGGAGCTGCTCATCATGGTGGATGCGCTTCGGCGGGCTTCGGCGCGACGGATCACCGCGGTCATGCCGTACTACGGGTATGCCCGTCAGGACCGGAAGGTGCGGCCCCGGGTGCCCATCACCGCCAAGGCGGTCGCCGAGATGCTGATGGTCGTGGGGACCAGGCGGGTGTTGTGCATGGATTTGCATGCGGGTCAGATTCAGGGGTTTTTCAATATCCCGGTCGATCATTTGTACGCCGCGCCCGTGCTGCTCCACCATATCCGGAACCGGTTCGACGATGTGGTCATGGTGTCGCCGGATGCGGGCGGGGTGGAACGGACCCGTGCTTTTGCCAAGCGGCTGAACGCCAGTCTGGCCATTGTCGATAAACGCCGGGAGCGGGCCAACGAGTCGCAGGCCATGCAGGTGATCGGTGATGTCGCGGGGAAAACGGCCGTTTTACTGGATGACATGGTCGATACCGCGGGCACCCTGTGCGGGGCGGCCGATATGCTCAAGACGGTCGGCGCTAAGGAGGTGCATGCCTGCTGTTCGCACGCGGTCCTCTCCGGACCGGCCATTGAACGCATTGAACAATCCTGCCTGAAGTCGCTGGTGGTCACCAATACCATTCCATTGCGGGAAGATGCCCTGCGGTGTGAAAAGATCTCGGTGCTGTCGGTGGGAGAGCTGCTGGGCGAAGCGATCCGGCGTATCCACAACGAGGATTCCGTCAGCTATCTGTTTGTATAAGTACCAAGTGAACAGCGTGCAACGAAGCGCAGAATATCCCGGAGCAAGGGGGAGGTCTATTGATGTTACAGTTCGAGATTGATTCAACGGTGCGCACCGTGTTCGGTAAGGGGCCGATGCGGCAACTGCGGATGGGGCAGCAGACCCCGGCAAACCTGTACAGCGGCGGCAAGACACCCGTAGCCTTGCAGTTGAACACCAAGGATCTGTTCAGGACGCTGCTGACGATTCAGGGCCGCAACGCCGTGGTGGTGCTGCATGTTGCCGGCGACCAAGAGGGCACGCACCATGTTCTGGTTCAGGAGGTTCAGAAAGATCCCGTGAACGGCAGCCTGATTCATGTCGATTTTCTTGAAATTGATCTGGAAAAGGCGGCAACTTTCACTGTTCCCCTGCGCTACGTGGGCACGGCCAAGGGCGTCGATCTGGGTGGCGAGCTCCAGATTTTCCGCGAGACCGTTCAGCTGAAGGGACGTCCTCTCGATATTCCCGACATGGTCGAGGCGGATATCACGTCGCTGGAGCAGGGCGGGGCCGGATTGACCTATGCGGACCTTGTGTTGCCCGCCGGTGTCGAGATGTTGAACAAACCGACCACCGTGTGTGTCGCCGTGCACTGAGCGTGGTCGGACAGAGGGCGATTGCCGGGCCGAATGCCCGGCACGTTTTCATGCAGCACGGACCGGATGCCGGTTCGTGCTGTTTTGTCTTTGGGGCGCGGTATGGCGAATTCCAGATTTTTGCTTGTCGGTCTCGGCAATCCCGGGCCGGAGTACCACCTTTCCCGGCATAATGCCGGGTTTTTGTTGCTCGATCGCCTGGCGGAGGCGGAGGGGATCCGGATCGAGACGGAAAAGATGCGGGGACTCTATGGTCAGGGGCGGCTGTTCGATAGTCCCTGCCTTCTGCTCAAGCCGCAGACCTACATGAATCGCTCCGGTGAATGTGTCCGGGCTGTGGTCGATTATTTCAAGATCGATCCGGACCACCTCCTGGTCCTGCATGACGACATCGATCTGGCGCCGGGACGGATCAGGGTGGTTCGCGCCGGCGGTACGGGCGGGCATAACGGCATCCGTTCGCTTGAGCGGCATCTGGGTTCGCTTGATTTTGCCCGGATCAAGATCGGCGTGGGGCGGCCTGAACGCAATGAGGCTGGTCAGGGGGTGCCGGTGGACCGCTTTGTGCTTTCCCGGATGAGTGAGGACGAGCTGGCGCCGCTGATCGACTGCGAACCGCTGGTACAGGAGGCGGTGGAGCTGTTTATCCGTGAAGGACTCGACCGGTGTATGAACCGGGTCAACCGTCGTCCGGCCTGATCCCCGATTTTCCCCCGGTTTGCGCTCCGCTCCCGGCCTTGTTCCCCACGTTCCCCATTGAAGCACCCTTTGCGAAAAAACAATAAATATGGTACCATAGTCCTTTAGTCATGGGGTTCCCCTTGATAGCGAGTCAAGGGTAGAGTCATTTTGGTTGTGGAGGAATATGTGTTTAGCGAAGGTGATATGGCCGTCTATCCGGCGCACGGGGTGGGGCTTATTGAGTCCATAGAGAAGCAGAATGTTGCCGGCGTTGATCAGAATTTTTATGTCATGAAAATTCTCAACAACGATATGACCATCATGATCCCGACGGCCAATAGCGAGAATGTCGGTTTGCGGGCCATTATTTCCGATGACGAGGTTCCCAAGGTGATCGACATCCTCAAGGAACGCGACATCAAGGTCACGACCCAGACCTGGAACCGTCGCTATCGTGAGTATATGGATAAGATCAAGACCGGTTCGGTTTACGAGGTGGCGGTTGTCCTCCGGGATCTGTTCCTCTTGCGGGAGGACAAGGAGTTGTCCTATGGCGAACGAAAGATGCTTGATACCGCCAAGGGCCTCCTGATCAAGGAACTGTCCCTGGCCAAGCGGATGGATGAGGAAAAAGTCGAAAAACAGATCGAAAAGCTGTTCAGCTGATCGTTTCCCCCTGTCGATGGCGTGATGGAACGGAACGGCGAGGGACCGGCGGTCCGGGAAGCAATTCCGGCCACGCCACGACAGACGTTTGCCATAGGCCCGGTCGATGCCGGGCGACGCCTTGACCAGTGTCTGACTGCATATTATCCTGAACATTCCCGTTCTTTTCTCAACAAACTCATTGTCTCGGGGCTGATTCTCGTTGATGGCCGCACTGTCAAGGCCGGCCACCGTCTGCGTGCCGGCGAATGTGTCGGTGTGTCGTTTCCGGAGCCGGTCCCGGCAGAGATCCTGCCGCAGCAGATCGATTTTTCCGTCCTCTTTGAAGATGCTGCCCTGCTGGTCATCAACAAACCGCCGAATCTGGTCGTGCATCCGGCCTGCGGCCATGCCAGCGGCACTCTGGTCAACGGGCTGATGCACCTTTGCCAAGATCTGCCTGCGGCAGAGGCGGGCCGTCCGGGTATTGTGCACCGGCTGGACAAGGATACATCCGGCATCATGCTGGTTGCCAAAACCGAACAGGCCCTGCGCCTGCTCATGGCGGATTTCAAAAACAGGAGGGTGCGCAAAACCTACCATGCCATCCTGCTGCGCTCACCGGTCGAGCGAACAGGCCGGGTGGTGGCCCCCATCGGCCGCCATCCCGTGGATCGCAAGAAGATGGCTGTCCGCCACGATCGGGGCCGCCATGCGGCCACCTGCTGGCATGTGCTCGAAACCTTTGCCAATGGCTGGTGTCTGGCTGAAATTGGCCTGGAGACCGGACGGACCCATCAGATCCGGGTGCACATGGCCTCGCTCGGAGCCCCGGTGGCGGGTGATGGCCTCTATGGCGGCGGGATCCGCCATGACCTCTCGCCCCGTCCGGCACGGCAGATGCTGCACGCAAGTGAGTTGCGTTTTCGTCACCCCCTTTCCGGGCAGGATTGCGTGTTTGCCGCTCCCCTTTGGGAGGATATGCGCGCGCTGATCGATGCCCTGCGACAACCTGCGCCGTGAAGCCGCTGGTGCTGGGCGTGACCGGCGGAATCGGTTCGGGCAAGAGCGCGGTCAGTCGGCTGCTGGCCGACTATTGCTTGGCTCCGCTGATCGACATTGATCGGGCCTGCCGGCACCTGCTCCAGATCGACCAACCGGGTTGGCGCGGCTTGCGACAGCTGCTTGCTCCTTCCTTTTTTCTCGACGACGGCGAGGTGGACCGGGCGCTCCTCCGCGAATGTCTGTTTCAGGATGCAGCCCTGCGGCAACAGGTCGACTCCCTGCTGCATCCCCTGGCGAGATCGGTTCTGCGCGAGTCGCTGGCTGCCGTGAACGGCGCGCTGGTCCTGGTCGAGGTGCCCCTGCTGTACGAGGCGGGCTGGGAGAGCGAGGTCGACCGGGTGCTGGTGGTCTATGCCCGGCGCGGAGTGCGCTGCCGGCGGATCGTGGACCGGGACGGTTGTTCGCAAAGGAGCGCTGTTCGCGCCATGGCCGCGCAGATGCCTCTGGCTGAAAAAGTCTGCCGCGCCGATTATTGCATTGACAACAGTGGCCCCTGGACATCCACTCGCAAGGCGGTGATAATGCTGGGAGACACCCTGCCGGTAGCCTGAACAAAGTGCGGCGCTTGCAGAGAAAGTGCTTGACAGGGAAAGGCGAAGCCAATATTTAGCTGGCATGTTAGTAACCGATGGAACCCTTCTGTCGGTTCTTGGCCGATTTTTCACGGCAAACAGAGTCCCTGACGCGGTTGCGGTCTGTATTTGATCTGTTGATCCCAACGGAATCCGGCTTTCTGCCCATTCTGCCGGTCGTCATATTGCACAGCGCTGTCACCAGAGAACGTCCAACTTTTTTCCAAAAACATTTCCCGTGCGATGAGCGCGTATTCCATGGCTGCGGACGGTATCGTCTCGCCGCTTCGTGTTGTGTTTTTCTCGCATATGTAGATGTACGGCCCGGCGCTGCCGGCCTGTTTATCGTCCCGACCTCATGGAGGCTTGACCGGTCAATGAATCCAACCGAGTTGAAAAACAAAAAAATCAAAGAACTTGTCAGCCTCGCGGCCTCGCTGAATGTCGAGGGCTACAGCAACATGACCAAGCAGGAGCTGATTTTCGCCATCCTCAAGGAGCAGGCGAACGAGGACGGCAAACTGCGCGGCAGCGGCGTGCTTGAGATTTTGCAGGATGGATTCGGTTTTCTTCGTGCTCCCGACTACAACTATCTGCCCGGTCCGGACGATATTTATGTTTCTCCCTCGCAGATTCGGCGACTGAACCTCCGCACCGGCGACACCATTGAAGGCGAGGTGCGGGCGCCCAAGGACAACGAGCGGTATTTCGCCCTGCTCAAGATCGACACCATCAATTACGAACCGCCCGAGGCGGCGAAGAACAAAACCGCCTTCATCAACCTGACCCCGCTCCATCCCGACTCGCTGATCAAGCTGGAGACCGAGCCGGACAACATGTCCATGCGGGTGATGAACATCATCGCCCCGCTGGGCAAGGGACAACGAGGGCTGATCGTGGCGCCGCCCCGCACCGGCAAGACCGTGCTGATGCAGAAGATCGCCAATTCCATTGTGACCAATCACAAGGAAATCATCCTGATCGTGCTCCTGATCGACGAGCGGCCCGAGGAGGTCACCGACATGAAGCGGAGCGTCGACGCCGAGGTGGTCAGCTCGACCTTCGACGAACCGCCCCAGCGACATATCCAGGTGGCGGAGATGGTGATTCAGAAGGCGCAGCGGCTGGTGGAGCACAAGAAGGACGTGGTCATCCTGCTCGATTCGATTACCCGGCTGGCCCGGGCCTACAACACGGTGACGCCGGCCTCGGGCAAGATCCTCTCCGGTGGTGTGGAAGCCAATGCCCTGCATCGGCCCAAACGGTTTTTCGGCGCGGCCCGGAACGTGGAAGAGGGCGGCAGCCTGACCATTTTGGCCACGGCCCTGATCGATACCGGCAGCCGGATGGACGAGGTCATCTTCGAGGAGTTCAAGGGAACGGGCAATATGGAGCTTGTCCTTGACCGTAAGATGGCCAATCGTCGCATCTACCCGGCCATCGATATCCAGAAATCCGGAACACGAAAGGAAGACCTGTTGCTGCCGCCCGAAGAGCTCAACCGCATCTGGATCCTCCGCAAGCTGCTTTCACCGATGAATCCTGCCGACGCCATGGAATTTTTGCTCGATAAGATGCGCGCGACCAAGGATAATCAGGAATTCTTTGCTTCAATGAACCGTTAATCGGTTTTTTTTCGTTTCAAGGAATGTCGGAACGCGATATACTACACAATTTTGTGACAAGAGGTATCACGGATCATTTTTTGAAGGAGTCGTTGTTATGAAACCCAATATTCATCCCAAATATAACAAGATCAAGGCTGTCTGCGCGTGCGGCAACGAGATTGATCTGGGTTCGGTCAATACCGAGATGCATGTGGAAATCTGTTCCGCCTGCCATCCCTTTTTCACCGGCAAGCAGAAACTGGTCGACACCGCCGGGCGGATCGAAAAGTTCAAGAAAAAATATGCCGGATATCAGGGCACCAAGAAGAAGAAATAAACCTCTTCTTGCCTTGTTGTCTCCCTCCTGACAGCAGGATCGCTGCCGTCTTTTCCCGTCCCTGGTGCGGGAGGTGGTTGCGTGCCGATACCTGTTGTCATGGGGGCTTTTCTTTTTCCGCTCCCGGGGTTCCATGTTTGAAAATCTTCGCGATATCGACGAGAAGCTGAGCGCGCTCGAACACCAACTGGCCGACGGCCAACTGGCCGGCGATCAGCGGCAATACCGCGATGTGGTGCGCGAGCATGCCCGGGTCGCCCGGATCGCGGAACTGTATGCCGAGTATCAGGATATTCTCGGTCAGATTGCGGACCATCGGGAACTGATCCACGACCTCGGGCCCGAGGACGCCGACCTGGTCGATCTGGCCCGGGCTGAGCTTGACGACGAGCTGGAACCCCGCCGGGAGGAACTGGAGCAGGCGATTCGGCTGCGTCTGTTGCCCCGAGATCCGAACGATGAAAAGAACATCTTTCTGGAGATCCGGGCCGGCACCGGCGGCGACGAGGCCGCGCTGTTCGCGGCCGATTTGTTCAGGATGTACAGTCGCTATGCGGAAGACCAGGGCTGGAAGGTCGAGATGATGAGCTCCAACCCCATCGGCATCGGCGGGTTCAAGGAAATCATCGCCCTGATCAGCGGCAACCAGGTGTACTCGCAGATGAAGTACGAGTCGGGCGTGCATCGGGTGCAACGGGTGCCCGATACCGAGACCCAGGGTCGCATTCATACCTCGGCGGTGACGGTGGCGATCATCCCCGAGGCGGAGGAGGTGGATGTGCACATCGAGCCCAGTGAACTCAAGTTCGATGTCTACCGCTCTTCCGGTCCGGGCGGCCAGTCGGTCAACACCACTGATTCCGCGGTCCGGGTGACCCACCTGCCCACCGGCCTGGTGGTCACCTGCCAGGACGAGAAGTCCCAGCACAAGAACAAGGCCAAGGCGCTCCAGGTTCTGCGGGCGCGTCTGCTCGACAAGATAGAACGCGAGCGGCACGACCGGATCTCGGAAGACCGGAAAAACCAGGTCGGTTCCGGAGACCGGAGCGAACGTATCCGCACCTACAATTTCCCCCAGGGCCGGGTGACCGATCACCGGATCAACCTGACCCTCTACCGGCTTGATCAGGTGATGGAAGGCATGCTGGACGAGATCCTCACAGCCTTGGTCACCCACTACCAGACCGAGGCCCTGAAGTCGACCCGCGACCCGGCTGCCCACTGATGACGCTTGCCGCGCTGCTGGCCGAGGGTGTGGCGCTGCTCGACCGGGCAGGTATTCCTGGGGCCGAAATCGATGCCCGCTTGCTGTTGCAGCAGGTGACGGGGTATAGCCGGAGCGGTTTGATGCTTCATGGCAGCGAGACGGCCGCCCGGGAGACGGTTGCCCGGTATCGCCGCCTGCTGGCCCGACGCGCGGACCGGGAGCCGGTACAGTACATCCTGGGCGAGCAGGAGTTCTGGTCCCTGGATTTTGTTGTCTCCCCGTCCGTGTTGATTCCCCGGCCCGAAACAGAGTTTGTGCTGGAGCAGGCCCTGGCGGCCTGTACCGGCGGCGGTGTTGTCCGCGCCCTGGATCTGGGCACGGGCAGCGGCGTGATTGCCGTGGTGCTGGCCCGGGAGCTGGGCTGTCGGGTGACTGCGGTGGATCTGTCGCCGGCAGCACTCATGGTCGCGGCCCGGAACCTGGCCCGGCATGGCGTCGCGGGCCGGGTACATCTGGTGTGCGGCGACCTGTTCGCCCCGTTGGTGCCAGTGGCGCGCTACGATCTGCTGGTCAGCAATCCGCCCTACATTGTCGAGGCTGAAATCGACCGGCTCGAACCCGAGGTGAGCCGGGCCGAACCCCGATTGGCCCTGGATGGCGGCGTGGACGGTCTGGCCTGTATTCGCCGGATAGCGGCCGCGGCGCATTGCTATGTGCGTCCGGGGGGATGGGTTTTCCTTGAAATCGGCGCGGACCAGCGCGAGACGGCTGCCCGGCTTTTTCCTGTTTCCCTCTATGATGCGGTGGGAGTGATCGATGACTGGGCCGGTCGTCCCAGGGTGGTGCGGGCGCGTGTGCGTCCGTCTCCCTGAGTGCCGGCCCTTGAGGTAGGCATGCTCTTTCTCTCTTCTTCCTGGATCGGCATGGATAAACTGATTATTGAAGGCGGGATTCCGCTGTATGGCGAGGTGGCGGTCAGCGGTTCCAAGAATGCGGCCCTGCCCCTGTTGGCCGCGACCCTGCTGGCCCCTGGAACGCATATTCTGCACAATGTTCCGGACCTGCGCGACACCCAGACCATGCTCAAGCTGCTCGGGATTCTGGGCCTGAACTGGGAGCGGGATGGCTCGACGGTCCGGATCGACAGCAGCCGGTTGACCGGTGTCGAAGCGCCCTACGATTTGGTGAAAACCATGCGTGCCTCGGTTCTGGTCCTGGGGCCGTTGCTGGCCCGGACCGGATCGGCCCGGGTTTCCCTGCCCGGCGGCTGCGCGATCGGGGCCCGGCCCATCGACTATCATCTGCGCGGTTTTGAACAGCTCGGCGTCACCACCCATCTGGAACAGGGCTATGTCGAGGCCGTGGCCAAGGGACGGATGCGGGGCGGCACCGTGTATTTCGACATCCCGTCGGTCACGGGCACTGAAAATGTGTTGATGGCCGCTGTGGGCGCCGAGGGTGAAACCGTGATCAAGAATGCGGCCCGGGAGCCTGAAGTCGGCAACCTGATCGACATGCTCATCGCCATGGGGGCCGAGATCGAGGGCCGTGGCAGCGACCGGCTGGTGGTTCGGGGCGGACGACCCCTGCATGCCGCGGAATCAACCATCATCCCGGACCGGATCGAGGCCGGCACCTACATGATCGCCGTGGCCGCGGCGGGCGGCTCGGTCCGTCTAACGGGCTGCATTCCCCGGCACCTGTCCTCGCTGATGGAAAAGTTGCGGGAGTGCGGGATCGAGGTGAGCGTCGATGGGGACAGCATCATTGTCACCTGTCCGGAGGAGGATGGCCGCAGCCGCTGCCGGCCCATCGGCGTTGATATCACCACCCAGCCCTATCCCGGCTTTCCCACCGATCTGCAGGCCCAGTTCATGGCCCTGATGGTTCAGGCCGAGGGCACCTCCATCATCCATGAAACCATTTTCGAAAACCGGTTCATGCACGTTGCCGAGCTGCGTCGGATGGGGGCCGACATCACCATCGAGGGTTCCCGCGCCGTGGTGCGGGGGCTCGGGCCGGACCAGCTCTGCGGGGCCCAGGTCATGGCCACCGACCTGCGCGCTTCGGCCTCCCTGGTGATCGCGGCTCTGGCCGCCGAGGGCACCACCGATATTTCCCGCATCTACCATCTTGAGCGCGGCTACGAGAACATGGTCGGCAAGCTGCGCGCCCTGGGCGCGCGGGTCGAGAAGGTCAGGGCGTAGCCACCAGCCGGGGCAGCGGGAGCCGAATCCGGAGGCAGCAGCCCTTGCCGCCGGTTTCCACGAGGGTTGCCTCGCCCCGGTGGCGTTCCACGATCTGGCGGACAATGGCTAGGCCCAAGCCGCTGGCGTCGGTGCGCGTCGAAAAAAAAGGCGTGAAGACCTCGTCCCGCAGCTCTGCGGGAATCCCCGGGCCCTGGTCGTGCACTTCCAGACAGACCATGGCCTCCTGTGTTTCGGTCGTCTCTTCGCGGGCAGTGATGCGGATGGTTGTGTCCGCTGTTGTTGCGGCATGGCGGGCATTGTCCAGCAGATGGGCCAGAACGGTTTGCAACTGCTGGCGGTCCCCCCAGCAATCGAATGGTTCGGGGATGTGGCGGACGATGGCCGGTCCTTGTTGCGTGCCGTCTCCGGAGCTGCATTGCAGAAGCGTTTCATCGAGCAGCCGGTTGAGGTCGAACCATTCCGGCTGGATCTCGGCGGGGCGGGCAAACTGGAGGAAATCGGTGATGGTTTTGGCCATGCGTCTGGATTCGCGAAGGATGATGTCCAGAAGTTTTCCGGAAGTGGCCGGATCCAGAGCCGCGGGGCTTCGCCCCAGGTTGAGGAGTTCCGCTGAACCGGAGATGGCAGCCAGCGGGTTGCGGAAGTCATGGGCGACCTTGGCGCTCAGCTCGCCGATGGCCGCCATTTTTTCAGCCTCGCGCACCTGCTGTTCCATGCGTTCGATCAGGCTGATATCCTGCAAGGTCACCACCTTCCACTTGCCCTGACCTCCATCCGGCGGCACCGGTTCCGGCATGTTGAGCCGGGAAAATCCGTAGCCGATCCGAATCTGTTCTCCAGTGCTGCGGACAAAGTCGCAGACCATGCGCCCCTGTCCCTGCTGAGCGGACATGGCGGCAAAGAACTGGTCAAAGGGGCGGCCCAGCATCTGCCCGACCGGATACCCGGTGATCCGTTCCGCCGCCCGGTTGTACGAGGTGATTCGGTCGTCTGGATCAATGGTGATGATGCCGGTGGAGATGTCGTCGAAGATCTGCTTGTAGAGTGTGGCCAGTCGGTCATAGGCCACAGTGGTACGGGAGAGCCGTTCTTCAGTGACCCGCAGCCGCCGGGCCAGCTGACCGCTGATGAGGGCGGCGACAAAGAGGAGCAGGCCGTAAATGGCAAACAGGTTGATGCCGGTCAGCTCGCTGTCCGGTGGGGTATAGGCGCTGTACGGAAAGTAGCCGGGCGTCCAGCCCAGCTGTTCGATGCACAGGACGCCGCCGTAGAGCAGGGTGGCGACAGCGGCCAGGAACAGCGCTCCCCTGCGGTACAGGATCAGCCCTCCGGCAATGACCGGCAGGATGAGCAGGGCGGTGAGGTTCGATTGGCTGCAGCCCGTGGCGTACACCAGCAGGGCGTGGAAGGCGATGTCGCAGAGCAGCTGCAGCGTTGCAAAAGGCCGGACCGGAATCTGCAGTCTTCTCAGCAGCAGTCCGGAGGCGATGGAGAAGAGAGAGATCGCGGCGAGGGCGACGATTTGGATCGATGTCGGCGGAGTGATGACGGGTTGCCCCTTGCTTTGCAACAAGGCGGTGATACCGGCCAGAGCAGTGAACAGTATCACCCGGAGCGCAAGCCACCACAGCAGATGCTGCCGGATGGCCTGTTCGTCGTCGGTGACCGGGGCCAGAAAACGGCGGAGAAAACGGGGCATGGGATACCTGCTTGCAGGAGATGGATGATCAGTCGATCCCGTATTTTTTGGTCTTGTAGCGCAGGCTGCGGAAGGTGAGCTTGAGCAGTTCGGCGGCCCGCATCTTGGATTGCCCGGCCTTTTCCAGGGCGTGCAGAATCATCTCCTTTTCCACCCGTTGCAAGATTGCCTCCATGCCCTGGTCAAAGAGTTCCTCTTCGGTGTGGGCGGCCACGAACAGCGCCGGTTCCTTCCCGGCTCCGGCTTGCTCCTGTTTTTTTTGGCGACGGTGCGTGGACAGGATCAGGTTGTCGGGCAGGATGATGCTGGACGCCTCCATGGCCACGCCGCGCTCGATGATGTTTTCCAGCTCGCGGACATTGCCGGGAAAGTCGTACTGCATCAGCACCTTCATGCCGTAGGAACTGATGGTCTGCACATCCTTGCCGAGCAGGGCGGAGTATTTTTTCAGGAAATAGTCCACCAGCAGGGGGATATCGCCGATGCGTTCGCGCAGGGGCGGGACCCGGATGGGCACCACCGCCAGCCGGTAGTAGAGGTCTTCCCGGAAGGAACCGGCAATGATCTCCTCTTCCAAGACCCGGTTGGTCGCGGCAATGATGCGCACGTTGACCTGGCGGGTTCGGGTCGAGCCCACCGGTGTGAATTCGCGCTCCTGGAGGACGCGCAGCAGCTTGGTCTGGATGATCGGGGTCAGCTCGCCGATCTCGTCGAGAAAGGCCGTTCCCTGGTCGGCAAGCTGGAACAGCCCGGCCTTGTCGGCAATCGCTCCGGTGAAGGCCCCCTTGACATGGCCGAACAGCTCGCTTTCCAGAAGACTCTCGGGGATGGCGCTGCAGGTGATCGGCACGAAGGGCTTGTCCGCGACCTGCGAGCGGTTGTGGATGGCCTGGGCGACCAGCTCCTTGCCGGTGCCGGATTCCCCGTAGATCAGGACGTTGGCCGGGGTCGGCGCGATGCGGGTGATCAGGTCGAAGATCTTCATCATCTCCGGACTCTGACCGATGATTTCCGGGAACCCCTCCGGTTGGCTCTCGATCTGCGGCCGCTTTTTCAGGGCAGCCTGCACCACCGTTTTAATCTCCTCGACCTGGAAGGGTTTGGTGATGTAGTCAAAGGCGCCGTGCTGCATGGCGGTGACCGCGTCGCCGGGCGAGGCAAAGGCGGTGATCATGATCGCGCCGATATCCGGCTGTGCCAGCTTGAGCCGGGGCAGCAGTTCCAGTCCGTCCATGCCGGGCATGCGGATATCGGAGATCACCAGATCAAAGGGCTGCTGGTCAGCCAATTCCAGTGCGCCGGGGGCGTCTGCGGCGACGGCGACCCGATGTCCTTCCTGTTCAAGAAGGATCTTCAGAAATTCGCGCATGCTCAGCTCGTCGTCGACCACGAGGATGGAAGCCATGGTTTTTCCTGTAAAGTCCTTGTAAATCAATCAATTGGCCTAGTTGCTACTGTATCCGTAACGCGGGCGGGAAGTCAAATGCTATCCCGTTTACTTTCCTTTGCCGATGGGGTACAAGGAAGGCTCTCTGTCCTCCCTCAAGGTGGTGTCCCGTGAAACAGCAGGAAAACATCCCCCAGGAAGTCTTTACCCCCCAGCCCCTGCGCGAGCATCTGGCCGAACTCCGTTCCTGTATCCTGATCTCGCTGGCAGCGGTGGCGGTCGGCTTTGCCGCGGCCTACAGCATGGTCCAGCCCCTGGCCGACTGGTTTCTTCGTCCGCTGGTGCGGATACTCGGGCCGGACAGGCCCCTGATCTTTACAGCCTACCAGGACGGCTTTTTTTTTATCTGAAGCTCGCCCTCGCCGCCGGAGTGGTGCTGGCCAGCCCGGTGATTTTCCTGCAAATATGGCGGTTTGTCGCCCCCGGTCTGTACCGGCACGAGAAGCGGGTTCTGCTGCCGTTCGTCCTGATTTTCTCCCTCTGTTTCCTTGCCGGGGCCGTCTTCGGCTACGGGGTGGTTTTTCCGCCGGCCTTTCGTTTTCTTTTGGGCTACTCCAGCGCGGTGCTCGAATCCATTCCCGCGGTGGACGAATATTTTTCCCTGGCCCTGCGGCTTTTTTTCGCCTTTGGCCTGGTGTTTGAACTGCCGCTCTGTCTGGTGTTTCTGGCCAAGATCGGTCTGGTCAACCGTGAATTTCTGGCCAGAAACCGGAAGTATGCGGTCCTGCTTGCCTTTATTCTCGCCGCCATTCTCACGCCCACCCCGGATGTGGTCAACCAGTTGCTGATGGCCGGGCCGCTGATTTTGCTCTACGAGGTCGGCATTGTTGCGGTGCGCCTGTTTGCCCGCAAGCCCTGGACCGGCTTTGCGGAGCAGAGCGAAACGGATGATGAAAATCAGGACGAGGTTTCCTCCTCCTGATCCTTCTTGCCGCGGGACGCGGAAATTCTCTTGCTCCGGGAGGGGCAAGATCTTTATAATTCGTCGTAATTGTCTTGAGCTGTGTTCATCGGCCGAGCCCGGAGGCGGCCCAACTTTTTGCATGGAGGAGAAGAGTATGTCGTACATCACGGATTTTGAAAAAGCGCTCACCATTGGTCGGCCACCGAATATCAGAACCCTGTTCCCAAACTCCCGGGCCCTGCTGGTCAGCGGCAAGGTGATCGACCGCGCCCTGATCGCCAAGGGCGGTGCCATGACCATGGCCGCCAACGGCAGGAACCACCTGGTGATTCGCGGCGCCCTGATGGCGGCCCAGCGGGCCCATGCGGCCATCATCATTGAAATCGCCCGTTCCGAAGGCGGAACCAATGCCTACTGCCCGGTCAACTTCTGGAATATCGCCCGTCAGGTGGATGCGCTGTGCAACGAGCTGGGCATCACGGTGCCGGTAGCTGTCCACGCGGATCATTACGGGATCAAGAAACCGGAAGACGTGGCCGTGGGCCGGGTGGAGATTCCCACCCTGTTCGAGGCCGGCATCACCTCGATCGCCATCGACGCCTCGCACCTGCCCGATGCGGACAACCTGCTGGCCAGCATCGAGCTGGGGCGGTACGTACCGGGTTGGGCGGGTCTGGAAACCGAGGTCGGCGAGATCAAGGGCGAGCATGGACTGTCCACCACGGAAGAGGCTCTGTTCCTGATTCAGGGGCTGAACGCCCATGATATTTTTCCAGACTGGATCGCCCTCAACAACGGCACGACCCATGGCATCGAGGCGTCGAGCCAGGGCATTCAGGTCGGCCTGACCGCGGAGATTCATACCGCCCTGGAGGGCTACGGCATCTCGGGCGCCCAGCACGGCACCTCGGGCAACAGCGCCGACCGGCTGCGCGAGATCGCGGCGCAGACCGCCACCACCAAGGCCAATGTGGCCACCGCCCTGCAGATGCTCTCCTGGGGCGTGGAGGTGAACGCCGACGGCAATGCGGTGCTCGATGCAAACGGTAACCTGGTCAAGGTGCCGGGCGAGGGTCTTACCGAGGAGCTGTGGCAGGAGATGTGCGCCCTGGCCACGAGCAAGGGCTGGAACTCGGGCGCGTACAAGAACATGAACCTGCCGTTTGAAAACAAGATTCTGGCCCAGCCCAGAGACGTGCGCGAGCGCATGGTTCGGCGGGTGGCGGATTTCGTCTACACCATGCTGGTAGAGGTGTTCAACGCGGAAGACACCGCCTATTACGCGGTTGAAGCCCTGCTTGAGGCTGGCTCGTATGATGTGGGGCCGAAAACCGGCCGAATCGAAGCGCCCGAGGAGTGGACCGTGGACAAGATTCGCGAGCGGGCCGCGACCATCGTCTCGGACAAGGGGCCTGCCGGCGACTACGATGATTGATCTCCGCAGGATACGATAAGAAAAGAAGCGTATGAACGTGAATATGCAACATATCCTGATCACCGGCGCGGCCGGATTCATCGGCCACGGGCTCGCTTTGCGCCTGCTGCGGGAAGGCCGCACCGTGGTCGGGCTGGACAACCTCAACGAGTACTATGACCCGCAGCTCAAACGGGACCGGCTGGCCGAATTGCAGGCCTGTTCCGGCTTCAGGCACGCGCACTTCGACATGGCTGACCGCGACCGGGTTGCCGAGCTGTTTGCGGCGGAGCGCTTCGACGCGGTGGTCAATCTGGCGGCCCAGGCCGGGGTCCGCTATTCGCTGATCGACCCCCATGCCTACGTGGACACCAACCTGGTGGGGTTTGCCAATATTCTGGAGGGCTGCCGCCACACCGGGGTCAAGCACCTGGTCTATGCCTCGTCCAGCTCGGTCTACGGCGCCAACACCCGCATGCCCTTTTCCGTGCATGACAACGTCGACCATCCGGTTTCACTCTACGCGGCGTCCAAAAAGGCCAACGAGCTGATGGCCCACGCCTACAGCCACCTGTTCGGCATTCCGGCAACGGGCCTGCGCTTTTTTACCGTGTACGGTCCGTGGGGCCGTCCGGACATGGCCCTGTTTCTGTTCACCAAGGCCATTTTGGAGGGACGGCCGATCGACGTTTTCAACCATGGCAATATGGAGCGGGATTTCACCTATATCGACGACATCGTCGAAGGGGTGGTCCGGGTGATCGACCACCTGCCCCAGCCCGACCCGCACTGGAACAGCGACCAGCCCGACCCCGGATCCGCCGCTTGCCCGTGGCGGGTCTACAATATCGGCAACAACAACAAGGAACGGTTGCTGCGGTATATCGAGGTGCTGGAAGACTGCCTGGGCAAGAAGGCGAAAAAACGGATGCTGCCCATGCAGGACGGCGATGTGCCCGCCACCTATGCCGATGTGAGCGACCTGGTCGAGGCGGTCGGGTTCAAACCAGCCACCTCCATCGAGGTGGGCGTGCAACGCTTTGTCGACTGGTATCGTGCCTATTACAAGGTCTGAGCGGGCGGCAAGGGTCCGCGGTCTTGCGATTACGGCGGAAATCGGAAAAAAGGCGGCTCTTGATAATGTACTGGCAAAGCGTGTCGTTCTTTGGTACAAAGGCGAGATTGACTGACGCAAACGGGGCGCATCGGGCAGCAACAGACGGTGCGCACGCAGTTCTGGACGGGTAGCTCAGCTGGATAGAGCGTTGGCCTCCGAAGCCAAAGGCCGCGGGTTCGAATCCCGCCTCGTTCACCATTCCTTCCTTGCCCCCTTGGAACATATTGTTTCAAGGGGGTTTTTTTGGGCTCTAGACCATCAGGGAGGTACCTGATGGTCTAGAGCCTTTCTTATTTGTGCATTCCACTCAACTTTAAAAGTTACCCAGTCTGGCTTAAGCGGATGCTCCCCTCATACCAACAATCTCCATCAGTTTTCCGTAGCTGGTTACCACGTCGTATTGAGGTAGGTTGAAAAAAATGGACACCAAAGTTTTGCAAATTTATAAGGAAACAAAATGGAGGTGTCACTGATGAAGAAAATTCCATATGGCCGATACACCAAAGAATTCCGGGAAGAGGCCGCTCGCCTGGTCCTTGAGGACGGACAATCGGCAGGTGAGGTTTCCGCCCGCCTGTTCCTGCCCAAGTCCACCCTTGAGAACTGGGTGAGGGCCGCGAAGGCCGGTAAACTGGGAGAGGTTGGCAAGAACCGCAAGCCACTGACCGAGGTCGAGATAGAGCTGGCCAGGGTCAAGCGAGAGTTGGCTGTTACCAGAATGGAGCGTGACATTTTAAAAAAAGCCGCCGCGTACTTTGCCAAGGAGTCGCTGCACGGTACGCGATGATCAACACCTTGCGACTTCACTATCCGTTGCCGCTCTTGTGCCGCGTTTTGACCGTTTCCGCCAGCGGTTACCATGCCTGGCGCAAACGCCCACCGTCCCGACGAGCCAGGGAAGAGGCGCGTCTGGAGATCGAAATCAAGGCCGCGCATCGCCGTACCCGGGAGACGTACGGGCCGGAGCGGCTGCAGCGGGATCTGGCGGCGCACGGGGTGCATGTTGGTCGGCATCGAATCAAGCGCCTGCGCCGCAAACTCGGCTTACGCTGCCGGCAAAAGCGGCGGTTCAAGGCAACGACCAACTCCGGCCACACCTTGCCGGTGGCCGAGAACCTCCTGGCTCAGCAATTCGAGGCAAAGGCGCCTGGTGAGGTCTGGTTGAGCGATATCACCTCTATCCCGACCCAGGAGGGGTGGCTGTACCTCGCTGGTCACAAGGATCTGTATACCCGGGAGATCGTCGGCTACGCCATGGCACCGCGCATGACCAGGCATCTGGTCGGCCAATCCCTGCTGCGCGCTGTGGAGGCCAAGAGGCCGGAGCCCGGCCTGTTGCATCATTCGGACCGCGGCAGCCAGTACTGCGCCCGAACGTTCAGAGAGTTGCTGAACCGCTTTGGGATGCGCGCCTCGATGAGCGGCAAGGGCAACTGTTACGACAACGCCCCGATGGAGAGTTTTTGGGGCACGCTCAAGACCGAGCTTGTTTTTCATCGGCAATACGAAACCCGGCAGCAGGCTATGCGGGAGATCACGGAATACATCGAAATCTTTTACAACCGGCAACGGCGACAGGGAAAACTTGGCTATCTCTCACCTGCTGCCTTTGAGCGATGTTTTTATGAACAGAGAAAAATCACCGGCCAATTTGGTGTCCACTATTGACGACCGACCTCATATTTCACGCGTTTGGAATCAATCTCGCTGATCTTCGCGAAGAACTTGCGGGCGCATTCGATTTTGGTTTGTTCGATGGCCCGCAGTTCCATACTGGACATGGTGCCCTTGGTTTCGGCAACAAAATAGATGTGCTTGACCGAGCCTTCCTTGAAGGAAATGGCCCAGTCCGGATTGTAGTCGCCGACAGGAGTGGGAATAAGGAAGCCTCTAGGGAGTTTCGCATACACGACAACCTCGGCGCTGGTATCCAGCTCTTTCACAAACTCCCGCTCAACCTTAGAGTCGGTGATTACGTAGTCGTAGATGTGGTTCTTCAGCTTCTCGCCTGCCTTAGTAAAATCCTGCTTACTCTGGCCTGCGGTGAAAATATCAATATCGTGAGTCTTGTCGATGTTGTCGTAACTTAGCCGCTCGATGATGATCGTTGCCTTCTGCTCATTGATAAGCCGTGAACTTTCGGCGATGAAATGCTCCGGGTTCTGTTTAAACTGCTTGAAAACTGCCGGCTGAATACCGCTCAATATCCCGGCAATGGTCTTTCTCGTCAGCTGGGTGTTTTCGGCGATTTTTCCAAGCAGGTCATAGGTGACCATGGAATGGATTGACGCATTGTGGGTTTCAACCGATGTATTGGTCAGCGTGAATCCGTCACCGCTTCTGAGTTGGGTGTCGGTAATCTGATCGTTCTGGACCCCTCCCTGGATGGTGTATTGTAGCGGCGTCACCCGCAGCCCTTGGTCCAGAGCCTGAATGCTGTTTTCGATGAGTTCGTTGGAATCGAACTCAACCCGGTAGATCGCCTTTTGATTGATCCGGTTCCAGAGCTCCTGGAACTCTTTTTTCTTGAAGTTGGCATTAAGCGGATTGGTCTTCGGCTTGCGATCATCTCCCACATCGGGCAGTTGGGATTCACTGAATACGCTGTCGATCAGGCCAAAAATTTGGTCCGTATAAGGGGCAAGCTCGGACGGCAGGGGCGCAAGGGTCTCGTCTTTTCTTGCCTCGTGGTATTTCTCAAGAATGTGGCGGTTTACATCAACGTACCCATTTTGGATAAGATAAAATTCAATCCCCGCCGCCTGTTCAGATGTGATTTCAATTTTTCCAGTTTCCGTGGTGATGATCTTCCCGGTAAAGTAGGCTTCGTCTGCCTTGCGGGGGCGTGCGGACAGGGAGTCGCTGATTTCCTGTTGCAAGTTAGAGACAAAATCCTTGTAGCTCTCGCTGGCGACAACGGTCAGGATATTTATGTCATGGACTGTCGCCGGGTTATCCATGCGCTCTCCATGCCTGTTGACGCTGATCCGCAAGCCCCGCCCCACTTCCTGGCGGCGCGAGATGGTGCTGTCGCTATGCTTGAGCATGCACATGACAAAGACATTGGGGTTATCCCAGCCTTCCCGCAGGGCAGAATGGGAAAAAATAAACCGAACCGGTTCGTCGAAGGAGAGCAGCCGCTCCTTATCCTTCAGGATCAGGTCATAGGCATCCACGTCATCGGAAAATCCGGCATTTTCTCCGCGTGTCCTGAAGCTCGGATCGGTGAGTCTTTTGCTTCTTTTGTCGATGGAGAAGTAACCGTTGTGGGTGCGGTCCACCGGAATGCCTTTCAGATATTCCTGATACCCTCCACCATCTAACGGAAGCAGGCTTAAATATTCGGCTTTAAGCCGTTCGTACTCCTCCTCAAAAATCCGGGCGTACTCTCCCTGTTCATCGGCTCGGCTGTAGTCCCGATATTTGACCACCTCGTCGATGAAAAACAGGGACAGCACCTTGATGCCCTGATGAAAAAGAATCTGCTCCTTTTCCAGATGAGCCCTGATCGCTTCTCGGATTTGAATCTGCCGGACGGTCATTTCCGTGATGTCGCCGGTTGCGTCGCCGGCGCTGAGAACAAAACTGTTGGTGAACTCCACCGTGTCCGTGTTGGCGTCGATCTGGGTGATGACAAAGCCGCGATACTGGTCCAGCTCATTTGATATAACGAACAAATCCTGACCACGTTCCAGCCGTTTGACGATCCGTTTAATGTTCCCACCCACCTGGCGCACTTCCATTTCAATCCGGGCTATCGGTGCCTTCCTGGAAATTTCGATGGACTCCAGATAGAGGTAGGCGTTTGTGCCAGCCAGACCTTTGACGGCAATGCCGCGCACCGCGATCTTCTTCACCAGCTTCTGGTTATAGGCGTCCAGGGCATCCAGGCGGTGAATTTTGTTGTGCGTGGTCCGATGAGTGGCCGAATAGCGTAGGATCATTAGTGGCTTGAACTTGGCCAACGCCTCCAGCGTCTTTCTGCCCTCCATCTTCTGTGGTTCATCCAGAATGAGGATGGGGCGGTTGCTGCTGATCACGTCGATAGGTTTGCGCGACTGGAAATCATCCAGCTCGTCGTAGATGCGGCGGTTATCCTTGCCCGTGGCGTTGAACGCCTGGATATTGATGACCATGACGTTGATGCCCGCATCGGATGAAAAACTTTCCAGATGGTGCAGCTGCCTGGAGTTATAGGCAAAAAATCGGGCCTTTTTGCCGTAGATCTCGGTAAAATGATCGGCGGTCATCTCCAGCGACTTGAGCACACCTTCACGGATGGCAATACTGGGCACCACCACGATGAACTTGGTCCAGCCATACCGCTCGTTCAGCTCAAAAAAGGTCTTGATGTAGCAATAGGTTTTGCCGGTCCCGGTCTCCATTTCGATGTCAAGGTTGACCTTGCATCCGGCGCTTTCCACCAGCGCATCCGATAAGGGCAGGTACTGCCCCCGCTGTACAGCATTGATATTGGCCAGCAGCTGGGCATCGGTCAGCTGGAGATCGGCGTTTTTAAAGCCGGTCTGTTCGTATAATCCAGATTGAGTTCGCCCGGACTTGTCCTTTTTCACTCCAGGATCAATCCGGTAGGCAATACCCGAGGTGTTCACCTGCCCGGCAAAACAGTCTACCACGGATTCCACCGCTGCTGTCTGGTAGGGCTGGATTTTAAATTTCAGCTTCATTCCTGCCCTCCGACGATTGCTTCAAAACGTTGCAGCCACGCATCGAAAAGAGGACATTGCTCCCGCATTCTCTTTATGCCGATAGTGCGTGCCACGGCAATTCCCGTTGTTGTTTTGGGAAACTTGCCATTGCGCGACCATCTGTCGAGCCGTTTAGATGGGGCTGTCACCGGGCTGTTGTTAATGGCCTCGGGCTCTCCGCACTCGTTCACTACCGCCTTGACCTCTTCTTCAGCTATATTTAATTCGGTTGCGAGACTTGCGCTGTCACTGAAGAGCAGTGCCTCAAATTCGTGGATGGCCATGTGGGGGATGAATCTTCGATCCGCCCGTTGCGTCGCGAATAGTTCGACCACGGTATCCCTTGTAGCGCGGTTGACGATCTCCGCAATCTTTGCGGGGGATGCATTCGCGGGGACCAAATCGATGCCCGGCCACTCGCGTACCCCGTAAAAATCCACCAGTGTCGTCACATAGGTATCTGAGGTAGGTTGAAAAAAATGGACACCAAAGTTTTGCAAATTTATAAGGAAACAAAATGGAGGTGTCACTGATGAAGAAAATTCCATATGGCCGATACACCAAAGAATTCCGGGAAGAGGCCGCTCGCCTGGTCCTTGAGGACGGACAATCGGCAGGTGAGGTTTCCGCCCGCCTGTTCCTGCCCAAGTCCACCCTTGAGAACTGGGTGAGGGCCGCGAAGGCCGGTAAACTGGGAGAGGTTGGCAAGAACCGCAAGCCACTGACCGAGGTCGAGATAGAGCTGGCCAGGGTCAAGCGAGAGTTGGCTGTTACCAGAATGGAGCGTGACATTTTAAAAAAAGCCGCCGCGTACTTTGCCAAGGAGTCGCTGCACGGTACGCGATGATCAACACCTTGCGACTTCACTATCCGTTGCCGCTCTTGTGCCGCGTTTTGACCGTTTCCGCCAGCGGTTACCATGCCTGGCGCAAACGCCCACCGTCCCGACGAGCCAGGGAAGAGGCGCGTCTGGAGATCGAAATCAAGGCCGCGCATCGCCGTACCCGGGAGACGTACGGGCCGGAGCGGCTGCAGCGGGATCTGGCGGCGCACGGGGTGCATGTTGGTCGGCATCGAATCAAGCGCCTGCGCCGCAAACTCGGCTTACGCTGCCGGCAAAAGCGGCGGTTCAAGGCAACGACCAACTCCGGCCACACCTTGCCGGTGGCCGAGAACCTCCTGGCTCAGCAATTCGAGGCAAAGGCGCCTGGTGAGGTCTGGTTGAGCGATATCACCTCTATCCCGACCCAGGAGGGGTGGCTGTACCTCGCTGGTCACAAGGATCTGTATACCCGGGAGATCGTCGGCTACGCCATGGCACCGCGCATGACCAGGCATCTGGTCGGCCAATCCCTGCTGCGCGCTGTGGAGGCCAAGAGGCCGGAGCCCGGCCTGTTGCATCATTCGGACCGCGGCAGCCAGTACTGCGCCCGAACGTTCAGAGAGTTGCTGAACCGCTTTGGGATGCGCGCCTCGATGAGCGGCAAGGGCAACTGTTACGACAACGCCCCGATGGAGAGTTTTTGGGGCACGCTCAAGACCGAGCTTGTTTTTCATCGGCAATACGAAACCCGGCAGCAGGCTATGCGGGAGATCACGGAATACATCGAAATCTTTTACAACCGGCAACGGCGACAGGGAAAACTTGGCTATCTCTCACCTGCTGCCTTTGAGCGATGTTTTTATGAACAGAGAAAAATCACCGGCCAATTTGGTGTCCACTATTGACGACCGACCTCAATCAGCGCGTTGTTTGAGGTGATTTTCAATGTCTCTCTTGACCCGTTCGAACCTCACGTCGCCGCCTTTTTGTCCAGGCTTGCTGACCTGAGTCGGAGTCATGAAAATCTTCTTTTCAGCAAGATAGGGCTTCAACAATGAATTGATAAAAATCTCTTCGGTTTTACCCTCAACAATGGCGATCACCTCGATAAAGTCACTCATAAACCGGCCCTCCGGAGATCACGTTCTTCATCCAGAGTTCACCGACCGAGTAACTTTTGAGCCATTCAGAATAGTCTTTTTCGTCAAGTCGCTTGAAGGTGGATGCGCCGTCTTCGCGATTGACAACGATAATATCTTCGATGCCGAACTGATCAATCAGGGGCGGTGACTGGGTTGCCACGATAACCTGTGTTCGTTTGGAAGCGACCTGAATAAGTTCCGCCAGAATGACGATGGCGGCAGGATGAAGCCCCAATTCGGGTTCATCCACGATAATGGTGGAGGGTGGATTCGGTTGCAGCAGCGCCGTGGCAAGGCAAATGAACCGAATGGAACCGTCGGAAAGATGATAAGGCTGAAAAGGATAATCCGACCCCTTTTGCATCCAGCTGATATTGACCTCTTTTTTGGCACCGCTTTCGCGTGGCTCAAGAATGAAATCATCAAAGAATGGCGTGACCAAGCGAATGGCATTCAGAATATCTTTGTATTCCTTCGGATGCTTTTGCTTCAGCTTATAGAGGAATGGACCGATGTTTGCAGCATCAGTGCGAAGCACCTTGTTGTCCTGGACAATCTCGTAGTTCCGCATTGCCGCAGTGGAACTGGTGTCGTGAAAGTGATAGATCTGCCACGAGGATATGGCATCGAAAACAGGTTGGCTGTATTGGGCATCCATCTTTTTTTCCTTTACCTCTTTGACCATGCGCGACGTGCCGTCATCGCTATCCCCCAGCACCCACCACCCCGTGGTCCCGTGTTTGTAATACCGCGCCTCGTCTTCAATGGCACAGCCATTGCTTGGTGTAGGCACCAGCTTGAAACGGAATCCGCGAACGCCGAACCTCGTTTCAAACTCCATTTTTTCCGTTACCTTGCGGCCGTTAAAGAGAATATCGCCTGCGCCGCCGTTATCCCGTACATAACGGTTCAAATTGCCGTCGATAAGCGCCCGCAGCATCCTGAAAAAAGAAATGAGGTTGCTTTTCCCCGCACCGTTGCCACCCACCACCACATTCAGATTCGTCAATTCAAAATCGACGAGTGCACGGATCGACTTGAACCCCTTTATCGTTAATTTATCCAGAGAAGTTCTCATAGCGCCCCCTATATCGATTTCACTTCAGTGGCCGGAGACATCTGCCTAAAAATCTGCTCCGCGTTGATCTTGACGGCGTCGGAGGAAAAGCCGGCGTCGCGGAACACAACCCGCAACGGCTTAAACTGGGCCAGTTTTTTAACCAGATCTTCGCTAACGTTCTTTTCAAAGCAGGCGATGAGGGCGTCCTCGTCCACGAAGAAAACTTCAAAAGAATTTTTAACCACGGAAGACACAGAAGACACGGAAGGGTTTTGCTTTTTACTTTTTGTGCTTTCCGTGTTTTCCGTGGTTATAACGGTTTTTCGGATGGGCAGGGAGAGGTCCACGCCCCAGTCCAGCAGCACCTGAAAGAGCAGGTCCTCGGGCGTGCGGTCCGGCTTGATGTTGTCGGTAAAGAGTTCCAGCTGGGCTTGCTTGAGGTCGTCCGGCGTATAGTAAACGTCGGCCATGTTGGAAGAGTCTATCTTGAGGACGCGGAAGCCAATGTCTAAAGCTTTTGAACCACGAAATACACGAAAATCACGAAAGGACTCTTGATCGGCTTCGCCTAAATTTAACTGATTGTCATTTTTCGTGTCGTTCGTATGTTTCGTGGTTATCTCTTCTCTTATCTTCTTGCCCGCCCGGCGGATGCGTTCCTTGCCAATCTCGGCGATGGTTTTGTACCCGGCCTTGAATGCTTCTGACTTTTCATCACAGAGCTCAGGCAGCTGCACCATGATGAATTTGCGATTGCCGCCATCCTCGGCGTTGAGCTGCATGACCGCGTGAGCGGTGGTGGCGGAGCCGGAGAAGAAGTCGAGAATGATGTCGTTGAAGTCAGTGGCCTGAATTAATAATTCTCTCAACAGGTTGACCGGTTTAGGAAAGTCAAAAAACTTCCCGCCAATTAGTCCGGTTACCTCGCGAGTGCCATTGGTAGTGTGGCCAACCGTTTTCGAATCAAGGCAGGTTGAAAACCCAGTCACATTAGCTTGAAGATCCTTTACAAATTTTTTTTCACGAGGTCGCCCTGACGGTGATTTGGGAAATAAAATTCGCCCATCCTCAATCATTTTTAAAACATTTTCTTTACTTTTTGACCATCCCCTACTTGGATTGGGCGGGTAGGATATGCCTGTATCAGGGTCTACTATGTCATAGTGCAGATTTGGTCGCTGTGTTGCTGTAGCCAATCCTGAAAGATCAATACTTGCCCATGGACCTCGTGGGTCGTTGTCCGGATTAGTGTATTTCTCCAGATTAATATCTGTTCCTTTAACAGCCCGTTGAAGAATCCTGGATTTTCCGCATGGGGTGCAAGAAGGCCGTTTGTGCCAACCTGTCTCAGGGGCTCCATCTCAAAACGACAATCATGGCCAAATCAGGAGCTTCAGCCGCATTCGGCAGCCAAACAGCCAATATGAGCAGGTGCATCTCCCCAATTCGGGCAAAAATCAGCCCTGCACGGGCATCAGCCAGGCCCTTGGGTGTGCCGAAGCCGAACAAGGCGCGCAGCAGTATCCCCAAATTGAATCCGGCAATGTGGATAATGTAGCGCTTCTCAATATTTTCGAGGCCCCGCAAAAAGCTGCGCCGCATACCGCCACGGTCAAGGCAGTGGGCAAAACTGCGCTCCACCCGCTCGGCCCGCACACGCAAAAGCACTTTGCTCTTGTACGATTTCAGCCGGGCGCGATTTGTATACACCGCATCACGCGCCTCAAGGTCGCCATGCCAGCGCAAACGCCCCTTGCGTTTTGGTTCACTGATCCGGCTGCAGCAGGATTCAGGCAAATGCTTCAAGACTTCCCGGCTGTGATAGCCCTTGTCCGCCACCAGGTCAAAGGGATCGTCAATGCCGGCCTCTTCCTTCTCTCGAACCGCACACAGCTTGGCCTGGGCATCTTCAAGAGTGGTGGTAATGGTCGTGCGGTCGCCCTGATCAGCAGGATGGATCACAGCAGAAACAATCGCCCCGGATTCCAGATCAACCACATGCTCGGGCTTGTAGGCCATATGGGTGCGGCCATCCTTGAGCCTGGCTATACGAGACTCCTCATCCGTGGTCGATTGCCAGTCCTTGTTGGAGGTCTTCTTCCCCTTGCGCTTGCGGTCAAAGGCGATCAACTCCGCCCTGGTCGGCGTCTTGATACCGCTCTCTTCGGCCAGACGCACAAGCATTGCCTCATATCCCTCACCCGTGTCCCTGCGCACAATGCTCTTCATGGCTGCATTCGCCTCCATGGTCGAAGCGTCGATGCCCAGGTACCTTCCATGGAGCAGATTGGCCTGTTCCAGGATGCGCAGCACAAAAACAAATGTTTCGTGGTGCACCTCCAGCGGCAGGCGCTGGCGGATGCGGCACAAAGAGGAGTGATCAGGCACGGTTTCGCTGGGCGCAAGCCCGAGAAACTCCCGCAGGGACAGGGAATCGCTGCAGCGCCAACAGATGCCTCGTTCCGAGTCGATGCCCTCAAAATAGCCGATCAAAAGCATGCGGAAGTAGCGTCCCGGCGGGATGGAGCGGCGGCCGAGCCTTGCAGCGTAAAACGGAGCGCACAGGTTTTCGAGGAAGGCGTCAAATCCCTCCTGACGCAAGAGCTTCTGCAGCCGTTCGTAAAAAACATGCCCCTTGCTTTGGGGAAGCTGGTCGTACGAAAGCCACATGCTGCGCTGCTGTTCCTTGCTCCGGCCAAGACTCATAACGTCCTCCTTGAAAAGAGATGCAGGCCATTATGCCAGAATGGAAGAGTTTTTCAACGGGCTGTTAAGAACTGCGGTGGGTGATCTCGAATATGCAACTACATACTCGTGATCAGATGAAACTCTGGACTGGTTTCTATTATCTGCTCTTTGACGTCTTCGCCATTGAAATATGCCAAAGAGATTTTCGATGCCAAAAAGTTCATCGCATATTTTCCGGAGATTATGGGCTTCATTGTCATCAATACTGATAAAAATTATCCCATCATCGCTCAATAGATTCCTGGCCAGCTTCAGCCTCGGATACATCATCGACAGCCAATCGGAATGAAACCGTCCATTGTACTCCGTATTCGCCACCAGCCGGTTGCCTTCCTCGTCCTTCTGGTTTGATCTTTTCAGGAATTCCTCTGTGTTCTCAGCAAAATCGTCTTCATAGATAAAATCATTGCCCGTGTTGTAGGGCGGGTCGATATAGATCATCTTGACCTTGCCCAGGTAGGTTTCCTGCAAGAGCTTGAGCGCGTCCAGATTGTCGCCCTCGATAAAGAGATTTTTGGTGGTATCAAAATCCACGCTCTCCTCCCGGCAGGGACGCAGGGTCTTGGCGATGGGCGCGTTGGCGGTAAGCAGCGCCTCGCGCTTGCCGGGCCAGTTGAGGTGGTAGCGCTCCTGCGGGCCTTCCACGATGGACTCGGAGAGTTCCTGCCGCAGCTGGTCGAAATCGACCGCCAGCCTCAGCTTACCGTCTTCACCCTGGGCCTCAGTCACGCAACCGGGAAACAGCTTGCGGATACGGGTGATATTCTCCTGGGTCAGGTTCGGGGTGTGCATCTTCATCTTTTCCATATATAATCTCTTTCTTTAACCACGAAACACACGAAATACGCGAAAGGGACATGCTATAGAAAAATCATTTTCGTGCTTTTCGTGTGTTTCGTGGTTCATAAAATTATGAGAGGTCTCCATTGTTTGGACAGGGAACAATGGTTTCTTAGCTTGTTTTTTTCCTCATCAGGCTGCCTTAAGAGTCCTTCTTGGTAATAACGCTCCGGGGTTACCCTGTCCAGATTACTGTGAGGCCGGATTTAGTTGTACAAGCAAATTCACCTGCCAATGCGGCACGGGCTTCCGAGCCGGTTTCGTACGCGTTCAGGTAAACGTTTTCGTATTTACTTCCGGTCCCGGCAGGGAGGGCAATTCGATGCGTCTCTTTTCCTGAAGGGAAGCATGAGCGCATCCGGACCGGCTTTCCCTTGACACTTTATGTCATCCTCGCTATTTTACTTTGTTTTTTTGACAGCGGCCTGCGATGTGCCGCTGTCGTTTTTTGGGGCGCTTGCCGGCTGTGCGAAAGCCGTGGCCGGGGACGTTCTGCACTTTCCGTACGCATACGCGTGACACGATAAGGATCTTCCATGCAGCCTATTCGAATCAAGACCATCAATGCCATTGCCGACGAGGGCCTGGCGCTTTTTTCCGACCGCTTTGCGGTCAGCCCCGATGAAACCGATCCCCAAGGGATTGTGGTGCGGAGTTCGCCGGTCCGCCTGGAAGACTATCCCAGCCTGCTTGCCGTGGCCCGGGCCGGGGCCGGAGTCAACAACATTCCCGTGGACGAGGCCACCAACAAGGGGATCTGCGTGTTCAACACCCCGGGGGCCAATGCCAATGCCGTGGTGGAGCTGGTCTATACCTCGCTGGGCATCTGGCTGCGCAACGTGGAAAAAAGCATCGAATTCTGCCAGGCGCTGATCGGCAAGACCGACGACGAGATTAACAAGGAGGTCGAGGCCCGCAAAAAGATCTTCAAGGGCGAGGAGATGATCGGCAAGACCATGGTGGTGTTCGGTCTGGGCAAGATCGGGGTCGGTGTCGCCAATGCCGGTATCCACCGGGGTATGCGGGTTCTGGGCTTTGATCCCTTTCCGGCCCTGGAAAACATTCATCACCTGTCGCCCGAGGTGATCTATGTCCGCTCCCGGAAGGAGGCGCTCGCGCAGGCGGATTTTGTCTCCGTCCATATTCCGCTCAACAAGAACACCTGGGGCTATGTCACGGACAAGGATTTCCTTGAATTTGTCAAGGACGGGGCAGTGCTGATCAACTATGCCCGGGGTCCGGTGGTGGACGAGGACGCGGTGCTGGCGGCCCTGGAAAGCGGCAAGTTGCGCGGCCACATCAGCGACTTTCCTTCCGAGAAGTTTCTGGGCAACGACAAGATCCTGCTCACCCCGCATCTGGGGGCATCGACCGGCGAGTCCGAGGAACACTGCGCAACCATGGCCGTCTCCGAGCTGAAGGCCTATCTCGAGTACGGCAACATCGTGCACAGCGTCAATTTTCCCAATATCGAGACCATTCCCACGGTCGAGGTGCACACCAGAATCACCGTGATCAACCGCGACGAGCCGGGCATGATTGCACGAATCAGCAAGCTGTTGGGTAATGCGAACATTAACATCATGAACTACACCAACAAGAGCAACGGCACGGTGGGGTACAATATCGTCGACTGCGCCGGTCCGGTTCCCAAAGAGGTGCGGGACGAACTGCGTAAGCAGGACGGCGTGCTGCGGGTCCGGCTCATTCCGCTGGAGATTCGCGGCCGACACCATGTTGAGTAAAAACTACCCGGACTTGCGGGGCTGGCCGGCCTGGGGTGGGTAAAAAGTATCCACCAGTTGGGCTGGCGGTGCACCGGATTCGGTTTTTCGCTCGACAGCGGTGCTGGCCGGATGATGCTGCCCGCTGTTCTGCAGGCGCTGTGAAAACGGGGGCTTGCGCGGATCGTGTCCGTTTGGTTTTACCTCGTCCGCTCCGGTTTTGTGGGGATCCTTTCAAGATGGAATGGATGTTGCAAGGTATCTAGTGCTTTTTCTTTTTCTCTCCTTTTCCGGTTCGGGCCTCTCCCTAGGGGCCCGAACCGGTTTTTTTATTGTATGGACCTGATCGATACCCATGTCGTGCTGCGCGCCCAGCCGGATTATGCCCGGCCGGGTCTGGATGCGGCTGTTGACGCTCTGCTCGATGCGCAGCTGGGCGGCCGCAACCTGCGTGGCAGTCGGGTGCTCGTCAAACCGAACCTGCTGACAGCGGTTCGCGAGCGACCGGTCTGCACCGATGCTCGCCTGCTACTTGCCGTGACCGACTGGTTGCAGGCCCGGGGGGCCCGTGTCCGCGTGGGTGATTCACCCTCCTTTGGTTCGGCGCGTTCCGTGTTGCGGGCCATCGGCGCGCTTGCCGAACTGTGCCGTCGAGGGGTCGAGGTGGTGGAATTTCGTCGGGGTCGACGGGTGGTTCTGCCCTGCGGGCTGGAGGTCGGAATTGCCGAGGCAGCCCTGGATTGCGACCTGCTGGTCAATCTGCCCAAGGTCAAGGCCCATGGCCAGATGCGGGTGACCCTGGCGATCAAGAACTACTTCGGCTGCGTGGCCGGGTTTCGCAAGCCCTGGTACCACATGGTGCATGGTGGCGGAGGCGGCGTGGAGTTCGCCCGTCTGCTGGTCGAGCTGCTGACCATGCTGCCGCCCGGCTGTACGCTGGCCGACGGCATCGAGGCCATGCACGAGTCCGGTCCGATCCACGGCGTGGCCTACCCGCTGGGCCTGCTTGCCGGCGGCATCAACCCGGTGGCTGTGGAGACCGCCCTGCTTGCGGTGCTCGGTGTGGATCCGCGCCAAAGCCCCCTGTGGCTGGCAGCGGAGCGCGCCGGTTATGCGGGAACCCGCGTGCAGGAGCTGATTTTTTCCGGACCGACTCCGGGGGAACTGGCGGTCCGGGACTTCCGGGTTCCCGGGGAACTCTCCCCGGTCCGGTTTCGTCCCCTGCGCTTTGTCGGCAGTTCGCTCCGGCGGGTGCTGCTTCGCCTGCGGGGACGCTAGCCGGCAGCCGACCGGAAAAACTGCCTAGGCACTTGTATTGTCTTTTGAATCTTGGTAAAATTCTAAGATTTTTCATTGGGATATGCCGCAGGCGGGCCTGCATGAAGCCTCCATCCGCCCTCCCTGTCCCGGTTTTTTTACTTTGTTCGTTCCACTTCCGCTTATTTGTAGGAGAAAATCATGTCCACCTATCTTTTCACCTCTGAATCGGTGTCCGAGGGGCATCCCGACAAGGTCGCCGATCAGATTTCCGATGCCATTCTCGATGCCATTCTCGCCGAGGACAAGCTTGCCCGGGTTGCCTGCGAAACCTTGATCACCACGGGCATGGTCCTGATTGCCGGCGAGATCACCACCGTTGCCTGGGTCGATATGCCGCAGATCGTTCGCCAGACCATCCGCGAGATCGGATATAATTCCTCGGAAATGGGGTTTGACTGGCAGTCCTGCGCGGTGCTGACCACCATTGACAAACAGTCGCCGGATATCGCCCAGGGCGTCAACGAGGGCTCGGGGCTGGACCTGGATCAGGGCGCGGGAGATCAGGGACTGATGTTCGGCTACGCCTGCGACGAGACCAGCGTGCTCATGCCCATGCCCATTACCTATGCCCATGCCCTGACCATGCGCCAGGCCGAGGTGCGCAAGAAAGAGCGGTTGCCCTGGTTGCGGCCCGATGCCAAGAGCCAGGTCACCATCCAGTATGTGGACGGCCAGCCCCAGAGAATCGATGCGGTGGTGCTCTCCACCCAGCACAGCCCGGATGTGAGCTACGAAGACCTGAAGGAAGGCGTGATGGAAGAGATCATCAAGCCGGTTCTGCCCGCCCGGATGATCGATGCTGAGACCCGCTTTTTCATCAATCCCACGGGACGTTTCGTGGTGGGTGGCCCGGTGGGCGACTGCGGGGTGACCGGCCGGAAGATCATCGTCGATTCCTACGGCGGTCGCGGTTCCCACGGCGGCGGCGCGTTTTCGGGCAAGGATCCGTCCAAGGTCGACCGTTCCTCCTCCTACATGGGGCGCTATGTGGCCAAGAACCTGGTTGCCGCCGGTCTGGCCCGCGAGGTCGAGGTGCAGATCGCCTATGCGATCGGCATCTCCAAACCGGTCTCGATCAATATCAAGACCTTCGGTACCGGGGTGATCTCCGAGGACAGGATGATCGAGGTCGTGAAGGCGGTTTTCGACCTGCGGCCCAAGGCGATCATTCAACATCTGGATCTGCTGCGGCCTATTTACAGCAAGACCGCCGCATACGGCCATTTCGGCCGCGAGTTGCCGGAGTTCACCTGGGAGCGGACCGATAAGGTCGAGGCCCTGCGTGAGGCCGCCGGCCTGAAATAATCTG
This sequence comes from Desulfobulbus sp., assembly GCA_050952385.1. Lineage (GTDB taxonomy): Bacteria > Desulfobacterota > Desulfobulbia > Desulfobulbales > Desulfobulbaceae > Desulfobulbus. The sequence continues at coordinate 2,372,790 of JBMNKV010000001.1, forward strand.
AACATCGCCGTGCTGACCAGGCGATACGGGAGCAACCATGACTGATTACAAAGTAGCGGATATGCAACTGGCCGAGTGGGGCCGCAAGGAAATCGCCATTGCCGAGACCGAGATGCCGGGCCTGATGGCGTTGCGCGAGGAGTTCGGGGCGGCCCGCCCCCTGGCCGGGGCCCGGATAGCCGGCTGCCTGCACATGACCATCCAGACCGCGGTGCTGATGGAGACCCTGGTGCATCTGGGGGCCGAGCTGCGCTGGTCGTCGTGCAACATCTTTTCAACGCAGGACCACGCCGCCGCCGCCATGGTGGCCGCCGGCATCCCCACCTTTGCCTGGAAGGGCGAAACCGAAGAGGAGTTCTGGTGGTGCATCGATCAGACCATCTTCGGCCCGGAGAACTGGCGGCCCAACATGATCCTGGACGACGGCGGCGACCTGACCCTGGTCATGCACCAGAAATACCCCGAGCTGATGCGCGAAATCCGGGGCATCTCCGAGGAGACCACCACCGGGGTGCACCGGCTCTACGAGATGACGAAAAAAGGAACCCTGCTGGCCCCGGCCTTCAACGTCAACGACTCGGTCACCAAGTCCAAGTTCGACAACCTCTACGGCTGCCGCGAGTCGCTGATCGACGGGATCAAGCGCGCCACCGACGTGATGATTGCCGGCAAGATCGCGGTGGTGATCGGCTACGGCGATGTGGGCAAGGGCTGCGCCCAGGCCCTGCGCGGCATGGGGGCCACGGTCCTGGTGACCGAGATCGATCCGATCTGCGCACTCCAGGCCGCCATGGAAGGCTACCGGGTGGTGACCATGGAGGAGGCCGCGCCGATCGGCAACATCTTCGTTACCTGCACCGGCAACCTGCGCGTCATTACCCGCGCGCACATGGAGGTCATGCCCGATCAGGCCATCGTCTGCAATATCGGTCACTTCGATTCCGAGATCGATATCGCGGGCATCCGCAACCTGCCCTGGGAGAACATCAAGCCCCAGGTCGATCACGTCATCTTTCCGGACGGCAAGCGGATCATCATCCTGGCCGAGGGCCGGCTGGTCAACCTGGGCTGCGCCACCGGGCACGCGAGCTTTGTCATGAGCAACTCCTTCACCAACCAGGTGCTGGCCCAGATCGAACTCTGGACCAATAGCCAGGCCTACGAGAACAAGGTCTACGTTCTGCCCAAGCTGCTTGACGAGAAGGTGGCCCGGCTGCATCTGGACAAGATCGGCGCGCATCTGACCACCCTGACCCCGGAACAGGCCGAGTACATCGGGGTAGAGGTGAACGGTCCGTTCAAGCCCGAACATTACCGGTATTGAGCGGCTCCCATCCCCGACAATCAGGCAGGGCCCTCACCCTGCCTTTTTTTATTCCCTGAATCCATGACGCAGATAACGGTGATCGGCGGCGGCCTGGCCGGGTGCGAGGCTGCCTGGCAGGCGGCCGGGCGCGGCGTGCGGGTCGAGTTGTACGAGATGAAGCCGGGCCGCTTCAGCCCGGCTCATAATTCGGCGGCCTTGGCCGAGCTGGTCTGTTCCAACTCCCTGCGCTCCAATGCGGTGCAGACAGCGGTCGGTTTGCTGAAAGAGGAGATGCGACGGCTGGGCTCCCTGATCATGCGCATTGCGGACGCCACGGCCGTGCCCGCCGGGGTCGCCCTGGCCGTGGACCGGGAGCTGTTTGCCACCCGGATCACGGAGGCGATCCTGGCCCATCCGCTGATCACGGTGCATCGTCAGGAGGTGCGGAAGCTGCCGGAGGCGACCGCCGGACCGGTGATCCTGGCGGCCGGTCCCCTGCTGGACGGCGCGCTGGCCGCGGATGTGCAAAACCTGATCGGCGGGGAACAGCTGGCCTTTTATGATGCGATAGCGCCGATCATCGATGCGGAGAGTCTGGACTATACGGTTGTGTACCGCAAGTCCCGGTGGGATGACGAGGGGCCGGGCGATTATCTCAACTGTCCCCTGGATAGGGACCAGTATCAGCGCTTTATCGAACTGTTGGCCTCGGCGCGGACCGTTCCCCTGCGCGATTTTGAAGAGCCTAAGTATTTCGAGGGATGCTTGCCGGTGGAGGTGCTCTGTGCGCGCGGGCCCGATACCCTGCGCTTCGGGCCGATGAAGCCGATCGGTCTGGCGCATCCGCGCACCGGACAGCTGCCCCATGCGGTGGTGCAGCTGCGAATGGAGAACCGGGCGGGCACGGCCTACAACATGGTGGGTTTCCAGACCAAGCTGGCCTATCCTGAACAGGAGCGGGTCTTTCGCACCATTCCCGGTCTGGAACAGGCGGTTTTTCTTCGTCTGGGTTCAATCCATCGCAACAGCTTTGTTCATGGTCCCGAGGTGCTGGACCCAACCCTGCAACTGCGCAAGTTCCCCGGCCTGTTCGTGGCCGGGCAGCTCGCAGGCGTCGAGGGCTATGTGGAGTCCGCGGCCATGGGGCTCCTGGCGGGTATCCATGCCGGGCGGTTGGCATACGGGCAACCGCTTCTTGTTCCGCCCGCCGAGACCGCGCACGGCGCGCTGGTGCGCCATATCACCGTTGCCGGGCCTGGTCCCTTTCAGCCCTCCAACATCAATTTTTCGCTCTTCCCGCCTCTGGTTGCTCCGGCTGGAGCGCCTGCCCGCAAGAAAATACCGAAAAAAGAGCGCGGCCACCTGCGCGCCGAACAGGCCCTGGCCGCGCTTGCCCTCTGGCAGGAGCGGCTGCAGGATCAGACGGGTGCTTCCTCGATAAATCCCCAGAACGGGTAATCGACCCGATAGGTCGCAACCTTGCCGGGACTGTGTTCCCGACTGGCCACCAGCCACAGTTCGTTGCGCCGCGTTTCCGGGGCCTGATCAGCCATGGGGTCCCAGCGGGGCAGCAGGATCAGGGCGTTGTCGGCCGAATAGCCGATATCGCCCGAGCCCTTGAAGGAACCCAGGTGGGGGGCGCTGTCGAAGTGGCGGTCTTCTCCCCGTTCCAGTTCGGAGATCACCAGGAACGCGGCCCCGGTTTCGTCGCGAATGGCCTCCAGTTGGCGCAGCCAGCCGTCGATCCCGCTTCGTTTTTGACTGATATCCTTGAAGGGCAGCTTGTGCAGGCTGTCGATCACCACCAGCACGGCGTCGCACAGGGTTTCGTGACAGAGAAAATCGATGTGGCGGCGCATGGTCTCGGGCGAAATCGCACGGTCGTTCACCACACGCAGCCGGTCAAGGGTCCGGCGCAGGGTCTGCAAGGCCTCTTGGGTCGGCTGGTCCGTTGATCCTGCTGCCTGTTGTTCTCCGAGCTGCGCTGTTGTCCGCCGGGCCAGTCGGGAAAGAATGCGCAGGTAGAGCTTGTGCCGACCGTTTTCAAAGTCATAGTACAGTACCGGGGTTCCGGCCTGGGCCATGGTCGAGGCGATCTGGACGCAGAAGGCCGACTTGCCCGCCTTGGGCGCGCCCCCCAGAATATTGATGCCGTGCAGGCCGCCCAGGGCCTGGTCCAGGCGCGGAAAACAGCCGCTGTGCCGTGCCGCGGCCGGAGCGGCGTCGTGCAGCAGCCGTTGGTTGAATGCCTGATATTCGGCCTCCGGCGAGTGGAAGGGCGAAAAGGAGGTGGCCTGACGGATCAGGGCGGCAACGGTTGCGGGCCAGGATGTCCCTGCGCTGATCGCCAGGGAAACGGGCATGGCATCGGCCGGGGCGCTCTTGGGCCACTGGATGATCCGGACCTTGAATCCGGCACGGGTGGAGAAGGCACGGGCCCGGCTCTGGGCATGGCGGCTGTTGGCAACCCAGAGGAAGAGGGTGCGGATGCTCTCGAACTGTCGGGCGTCGGTCTGTTCCAGATCGGCGGACGAGGGCACCGCCACCCCCGGAAGCCCCAGCTGTTTGAGGGCGAGCAGTCCGTCTTCGCCCTCAACGAGAAAGAGAGCCCCGTTTTCGCAGCAGGCAATGTCCTGCCGGTTGAACAGGCGGAACGGTTCGGCAAAGAATTGTTCGTCCCCGTACCAGAACCAGTCTTCCGGTCGCTCCGGATGCACACAGCGGGCGGTGTAGCAGTTGCCGTCGTCCTGGATGTAGGGGTAGGTCAGGTAGCGGCCGTTGTAGCCGATGCGCAGGGCGGCGAGCAGCTCCGGCCGGATGCCTGCGCGCTGGAAGGGCGCCTGCTGTTCGGCTGTGAGTTGTTCGCACAGCAGGTGAAGCTCGTTGTTGAGGTTTTTGGACGGATAGTCCGCCTCGGGCACAATACGTTCCCGATCCGGGACAAAACCCGGAACGAGTTCCGGGTCCAGGCCGAGGAGCCGGGCGAAGTGGAGGGGAAAACCGCCGGGGACGCAGTGGTTGCTGCACGAAAAAAGGCCGTGAAAGAACTGGCCCGGGGTGTTGACAACCGAGAGGACGCCATCGGCCGCGCCCCGTTGGTCGGCGCAGAAAGGGCAGGGTGCCTCGATGCGGGAACGTTTGTGCCGGGCTGCGGGCAGATGGTGGCAATAGAAGCGGACAACAGGATCATGCATGGCGGCAACCGGGAAAGGGAAACAATGCCGTCCGGGACGATGCGCCGGGTCTAGCCGAGTACATTTTGCAGTTCATCCGCTGCCAGGGGCTGGTCGAATTTCATGTGGACGGAGAAGTCGTTGTCCAGGAGCTGAAAGGGCTGAATGCCGATGACCATCCCCTTGAGGCGGCAGTATTCCACCTTGCCGCCCACCGGCAGCAGGACCTGCATGGTGCGTCCCAGCAGGAGCCGGGCGTTTTCCTTGCGGGAGATCCGGACCAGAAAGGCCAGTCCGCCCTGTGAGATGTCGGCCATGTCGGCATAGAAGGGCTTGCCGACGGGCTGGCCCTGGCTGGTGATCGGTTGAACCTGGATCTTACGGGACAAGAGATAGCGTGGGTTGACGCGGCGGTCCAGGCCCTTTTGTTCCAGGATGGCCGGAATATTGTTGTTGGCTGTGTAGTAGTCCTGCAACTTGGAGTGCAGGCCGGGAAACTGCTGGTCCCAGCCCTTCATGGCGGCCTGCGGGAGCACGTATACCTTGGTCGGGCTGAGCGCGGTCAGGCTGTAGGTCCATACCGAGGGGGTGAAAAAGTTTTCGCCCGCAATCTGTCCACGGGTCAGGGTGGTGATGAAGATTTCCCGCGGGCCCGCCATGTGGGAGACCTTGACGCTGCCCTGGTTGATGAAAAACAGCGTGTCGTTCTTGTCGTCCTGGACGACCAACGGCTCTTCAGCCTTGTAGGACCGTTCGACAAAACCGTGATAGACTGCCAGAAATTCTTCGTTGCTGAGCCGGTCGGTCAGATCCGACCATATTTCCAGATCCTCTCCCTTGACCGTCCCTTGCCTTGCCTGGTCGATGAGGTCGGTGGCGCGGATAACTTCGCTCAAAGGCATGCTGTTGATCTCGTAGATCCTGTCGCGAAGACGCTCTGCGTTTTTAAAATCACCGGTCTTGACCGTGGCGCCGATCAGGGCGATCAACCGTTCCATGGCCTGGGTCTGGTGTCCCTGCTCGGCCAGGGCAAAGATGGCTGCCTCTTCATCCGCTGTATCCGGTTTTGTTGCATCGGGTGCGGAGCTTGTGTGGGCTGCGGTGGGTTCAGGATCGGGCTGCGGCTGTTCCTCAATCGATGCGGCGCCATTTCGGATCAGGTCGAGCGTGCGGGCCGCCTCCTGCAGCACTTCCTCGCCATAGCCCACCCCCATCAGGCCAAGGAACGGATTGCTCTGCGCGATCCGCTCCAGGGCCGTGGTGGCCCGTTTGGAGCCGATGGCGCCCAGAACCCGGCAGATGGTCAGGTGCAGTTCTGTTTTGTTTTTGCCGGAGAAGGGCTGACGGCTTTCCAGCAGGTCGGTGAGCGGACGGACAAAACGTTCGTCGTGGGTCGTGGCCATGTGGCTGATCAGTCGGGCCTTGAGATTGTCGTCGACCTGGTGCAGGGCTTCGAGCAGAAAATCCTTGAGATCGTTGCCGCCAAGCTTGATCGCCGAGGTGATGACCTCCTGCTGCACGCGCAGGTCGGCATGGGCGATGTAGGGCCGCACCAACGGGAGATGCTCGGGTGAACCGATGTCGCCGATCAGACGGATGATGTTGCGCAGCACGAACCAGGGCGCATCCTTGCCAAGGTGCTGCTTGAGCAGGTCAATGGCAGGCGGGCCCGCCTGCCGGATGAGCACCAGCAGGCGCATGCGCTCAAACCGGCTTTGACTGTTGATGAGCTGCTGCACCTGGAAGCGGATTGATTCCGGCCCCAGATGACGAAAGATGCGGGCAATGAGCTCTTGGGGCTGTTCCGGTTCCAGATAGGCGTCGAGCAGGTGTTGCAGGACTGGCTGGGTACAGATTCCGTACAGTGCTTCCCGGGCGCATTGCGCCAGGATCGGCAGTTCCGTGGCGGCGGCGATGGCGGGATCCGTGGCCAGGGAGTACAGTCGACTCACGGCATCGGCAGCGGCCTTGTACTCGCTGGCAAGGATGTGGTGTTTGGCCAGAAGAGCGACGGCCGAGCACGTCGAGCGGGCGGCATCCGCATCCGGGGACATGTGCTGGAGCCCCCGACACAGGATCGGCGCCAGGCGGTCCAGGCGTTGCCACTCGTTTTTATGGGCCAGTTGCAGGGCGGCGGCGGCCAGGGTTCGGAAGACGCGCAGGTGCTGTTCCGGCGGTTCCCGGTGTCGCAGCGCGGCAATGAGCCGCACCAGCAGGGTGTCCACCTGTTGCTGGTGACCGGCGTCCAGCAGGCGGCCGATCAGCTCGGGCAGGGTCTGGAGCAGGGCGGGGTCTTCCAGCACCGATTCATCACCTGCCAGCAGCCTCTGCACAGCCTGGCGGAGTGCTGCCTGCCGTTTTTGCCGCTCCATGTCCTGGTGTTTGCGACGCAGGGCAAAGAGGGTCTGCATCTTTTCGATGAGAAGATCGCGCCGTGTCCGCCCGTCGCCGGTGGAGGGTGTTTCCTCCCGGAGCGGCTCCCGGCGGTCGTCCGCTTCGTACGGTGCCAGACCGGTCAGGATGTGGCGGAGTTGGTTTTCGGAAAGCCGGTCCATCACCTGCCGATGCAGCGTGTTGCCCAGATCGGAGCGGGGCTGTTCCCGAAGAAAGCGCGTCAGCACGAGATGTTCCAGCCCGGCCAGGGTCGCGCCGGCAGCCGATGCGGCCTGTTCCTGCTGATCGCCGGTGAGCCGGGTTGCAATCTGGTCGATCACCCGGGAAAATCCGGGGGCCTGGGGCTCACCGGGTGTTGTTTCCGCACCGACTTCCTGCTGGATGGCGGCGGTGATCACGGCGGCAGCCCAGTCGGGCTGCTGAAGCCGCTGTCGCAGTTCGGCCGGGAGCTCCTCCCCCGGGGCCAGGGCGGCCATCCGGCGGGCATCGGCATGCTGGGCGATGCGTTGCACGACCTCCTGCCTGCGGGAAAGCAGGAGCAGGCGGCCCAGCAGCGAGTCCGGCGGAAAGGGGTTTGTGTCGTTTGTTGCCGCGGGATCCTGTTCCTTCCAGGCGGAGGCAATGACCTGGCCCAGCTGGTCGACGGATAACCCGTCGATCAACAGGTTCAGGCGGGCGGCGGAAATCCGGGTGTCCAGACTCCTGTTGAGGTGTTTTCCGAACAGGCTCGGAAATCGCCAGGTCAGGAGGATGGCCAGGGGCAGGTTGTCGAGCTCGCTTATTTGCTCGGCAGTAAGATCGGCGGTGTGGTGATGCTGGTCAGCGGGCAGGGCATCACCGAGTTGGACGATCATCTGGTCGACCTGGTCGCGGGAGATGCCTTGCCGGTCAGCCAGGCCGGGATCGGCGGCCTGATGCAGGGCCGCCGCGAGCACCGCCGCGGTTTCTTCAGGACTGTACGGCCATTGATCCGTTTTGGAGAGCTCCTGTGCTGTTTCCGTTTCCGCCCACAACCAGCGCAGGGCCTCCCGATGTTGCCGGAGAATGGCTTCGCATCGGGGACCGGACGCTGTGTGTGCCAGCCGTTTGAACAACTCGTCGTCGGCCTCTTGGAAATTCTCGTCCGCCTCACGACCAACCTGCATGGGCACATCGCTGATGAGCACGGCCACCATCCGGTTGAGTTGCGCCGGGGTCAGATGGTCGATCGCCTGATCGAGCAGGATATCGGAGGTCTGGGTCAGAACCTGCCGGTACAGCTGCTCGCCGAACAAGCCCTGAAATTTCTGGGCCAGCAGGGCACCAAGCGTCTCGCCTTCCAGGGCGGCAAGGCGTTCCCCGGCTTGCCGGGCCACCTCGGACTGTTGCTCCTGATCGAACAGGATTTCGTACTGGTTCAGCAGCCGATACACGCTTTGTTCGCCGACCGGGCGGATCTCCTGGTGCATGTCGTGGTCGATCCATTGCTGGACCGCGGCTGCCAGAACCTCGGCCGCCCATTCCGGACTCTGGAGTCGGGTGGACAGCGAGGGTGGCAGTTCCCGGGTTTCCGGACCCGGCTGGGTGTGCAGGAGTAAGCAGGCGTCGGTGTGCTGGGCTGCGATGCGGCCGGTTGCCTTGCGTTGCTCCTCGTCGAGGCCAAGCAGGCGGTGCAGCCGGTTCAGCCATCCTTGGTCATCGGTTTCGGCTCCGGACGATTCCGGTTCCCGGGCGGCCCGCAGCATGGCCAGATGGGCGGCCAGGGAGGTGCAACGTTCGGAATCGACTTGGCGTAGTACGGCCTGCAGCAGCTGATCGGCCTCGGAGGACTCGGGCAGGTCGGTCAAAAGACACGCCAGACGGAAGAGGTCGATATCGGCGAAGGCGAGGGCCGCGGTGTCGATTTTGGCAGCGCGCTGTTCCGGATTTTCTTCCTGCGCCAGCTCCAGAAGGAAGTCGAGCGCCATGTCGACGATTTCCTCTGCATTGGGGATATCGGAGGCGAACGCGCCGGTATTCGTCCCTGACAGCGTCGAGGTGTCGGCCTGCTGCAACGGATCCGCGCCCGCTATCAGGTCGCCGGCAAGGAGCTGGTCCCCCTCGCTGACCGCTACATAGCGTTTGGTATCAGTCTGAATCGATTGAAGACCCGCCTGGCTGAGCAGGTCGCCGATGGGGCTGGGCGGGTGGGATTGATCAAGGAAGGGCGAGAGGATTTGGATCAGGGTGGTGCAGTCTTCGGGTGAAAACGAGGCGGTAAAGGCCAGGGAGTACAGCGTCAGGCGGTTGAACAGAGCAACCAGTCCCTGGATTTGCGGCCGGAGCTGATCTTTTTCGGAGAGTTGGTGGCCGCAAACTAAGAGTGTCTGATCCGTGGCAACCGCGAGACTGATGGGCCGGTCGCCATGGATCAGGCGCAGGGAGGCGATCGATTGCATGACCAGCCGGTTGTTGCGCGCGACCTGGGGATTGGTGACCGGATAGAGCCTGCTGGTGCGCAACGCCGTGTAGAAGCGCATGGGAAAATCAAGGTGGCTGGCGGTTTGCAGGGCCGGGCTGGGCAAGGAAGAGGCGCTGGTCATGGCTTTTTGTGGGCAAGGGGAAAACTGTTGCAACGGCGGGAGGCCTGTCGAAGCTGATGCAGATGCCGCCGGGAGAGGAATGCTGTCGTATCCGCTGTATTGAGCATCCCATATCCATGGGATTTGATCAATGTGAACGTCTTTTTTTTCGGACCGGTCATCGTCAGGGGTGCGCGTTGTGCGCGGTTTATTCTCGCCACGGATGCACGGCAGGCGGGGCGGGTGTGATCAGGGCGTGGTGCAGCAGGCTCTGGACCACCTCGTTGATCGGCAATCCCACCACATTGCTGTAGGAACCGTCGATGGAGCGGACCAGAAACCCCCCCTGGCCCTGGATGCCGTATGCGCCGGCCTTGTCCAGGGGTTCTCCGGAATCGACATAGGCCTGCAGCACGGTGTCGGGAAAACTGCCGAAGGTGACGGCGGTGTGGACAGTCCTGCTTTCCCGTATGCCCTGGGCCGGACAGAGTAGGGCGAAGGCGCTGCCGACCCGATGGGTGCGGCCCTGAAGACGGCGGAGCATGGCCAGCGCCTGTTCCGGATTTTCGGGCTTGCCGAAGATCGTATCGTCTAGGAGAACAACGGTGTCCGCGCCCAAGACGCAGGCCTCCGGATGATCGGCGGACACAGCGGCAGCCTTGTCCATGGCCATGCGGCGGATAAAATCATCGGCCGGTTCGCCGGGCCGGGGCGTTTCGTCGACGGCGGCAGGCTGGATGGCAAAGCTCAGGCCCAGCTCGCGCAGGAATTGCTGCCGGCGGGGCGAGGTCGAGGCGAGGATCAGGGGAACGGAGAGTGTGAACATGGGGTATCGGCCGGACGAGCCGGGAAAATCGTGTGCGGATAGTAGATGCGTTCCAGAAACAGACCGTGGGCCGGAGCCGTGGGCCCGGCAGCTGTTCGGTTCCGGGCGGCGAGGATGGCAGGTAGTTTTTCCGGCTCGATCTTGCCCTGACCGATTGCGATCAGGGTACCGGCGAGAATACGGACCATCTGCCGTAAAAAACCGTCTCCCGTGACCCGCAGTGACCAACTGCCGTGAGAGACCAGGCTCGGGTTGCACTGCACGGAAAACAGGGTGCGGACCGCGCCCCGGCTGTCCCCGGCCTCTTTGTCGCGGGAACCGGAGCGCTCGAAGCTGGAGAAGTCGTGGACGCCGACCAGGGCGGCCAGAGCGGTCCGCAGCCGGTCGGGGACAAAGTCGGCCGGATAGTGGGCCTGGTAGCGGCGGACCGTGGGCAGCTGCACCGCGCCGGTGTGGAAGTCGTAGCGGTAGGTTTTGGCCAGGGCGCTGAACCGGCTGTGAAAACCGGATGGCGCCTCTTCCGCGGCGAGAACCCGGATATCGTCCGGCAACAGGGCGTTGAGCCCTTTGGAAAAGGCGACCACGGGCAGGGCGGCTCGGGTCTGGAAGTGGGCGACCATGCCCAGGGCATGCACGCCCGCGTCGGTGCGGCCCGCGCCGTGGAGGACGACCGGAGCTTTGCAGAGTTGGGCGAGCCGGTCTTCAAGAATTTCCTGAATGGTGGGCTCGCCCTGGGCCTGTCGTTGCCAGCCGTGGTAGCCGCCGCCGTCATAGGCCAGCAGCAGGCGAAACAAGCGGGGCATCAGGGGAAGAAGGCCGCGCCCATCAATCCGGTGGTTTCGGCAAATCCGCTCATCAGGTTCATGTTCTGAACCGCCTGGCCGGAAGCTCCCTTGACGATATTGTCGATCGCCGACACCACGATCACCCGTCCGGTGCGTTTATCCTGGTGCAGGGAGATGTCGCAGCAGTTCGAACCCCGGACATGCTGGGTCATGGGGGTCGCGCCTGCGGGCAGAACCCGGACAAAGGGCTCGTCCCGATAGTGCTCTTCATATAGGGCCTGGATGTTTTCGCCCTGTCCGCGCTCGGTCGGCACGGCGTAGGTCGTGCTCAGGATGCCCCGGGAAAGCGGCAAGAGATGCGGGGTGAAGGTGAGCGTCACCGGCGCACCAGCGGCCAGGGACAGCTCCTGTTCCATTTCCGGGATATGGCGGTGCGTGCCGCCCACCTTGTAGGGCTTGAAGCCGTCGGCGACCTCGCAGTACAGGTTGGCGACATTGGCCGCCCGGCCCGCGCCCGAGGTGCCGGACTTGGAATCGATGATCAGGTCGCTCGGCTCGATCAGCTTGTGGCGCAGCAGCGGGACCAGGGCGAGGATGACGGAGGTTGGATAGCATCCGGGGTTGGCGATGAGCCGGGCGCCGCGGATGCGCTCCCGGTACAATTCAGGCAATCCGTAGACCGCCTCGCCCAGCAGGTGCGGACTGGTGTGCTTCTGGTACCATGCCTCGTACAGGGCTGCGTCGCGGATGCGGTAATCGGCGCTGAGGTCGATCACCTTTTTGCCCGCGTCCAGAAGTTGGGGCACGATCTCCATGGCTGTCTGGTGGGGTACGGCCGTGAAGAAGAGGTCAGCCCGATCGATCAGTTCCGGGGGCGAGAGGTTTTCGCAGACCACATCCACCCGCTTGCGCAGGTGCGGGAAAACCTCGGCGAGCGCCTTGCCCGCATACTGGCGCGACGTGGCAACAGTGATCCGGACTTCGGGATGTCCGACCAGGATGCGGGCCAGTTCGGCCCCGGTATAGCCCGAGGCCCCAACAATACCGACGTGTAGCATGGCACGTTTCCTCGTGACGCGGGTGACGCGCGAAAATGGAATAAAAAAGGGAATAACGATTGCCTCGTTATTCCCTGGATCAACTCGTCTGTCAGGCAGCCCGGCAATCCGGGAACCGCATGGTTAACGCTTGGAGAACTGGAAGCGGGCGCGGGCCGCGCGCTGGCCGTATTTCTTCCGCTCCTTGGCGCGAGAGTCCCGGGTGAGCAGGCCCGCCTTCTTCAGGGCCAGGTGCATGTCCGGGTCTTGTTCCTGGAGGGCGCGGGCGATGCCGTGCACCAAGGCTTCCACCTGGGCCATCTTGCCGCCGCCCTTGACCGTGGCCTTCACATCGTACTGATCAACAGTCTCTGTCACGGTAAAGGGTCTGGCAACTTTGGGCTCAAAATAGATGTTGCCGAAGTATTCCTCCAACGGCATCTTGTTGACAGCCATTTTGCCGCTGCCGCGGCTGATCCAGACACGGGCTATTGCCGTCTTGCGCCGACCGGTGGCGTAAATCTGTTCCTGGGCCATAGTCTGCTCCGTTATCAAAGCTCGAGGATTTCGGGTTGCTGGGCCTGGTGGGGATGTTCCGCGCCCGCGTAAATTTTCAGTTTTTTCAGCTGGGCCCGGCCAAGTCTGTTTTTCGGCAGCATCCCCCGAACCGCGATGCGCAACAGTTCTTCCGGTTTTTTCTCCAACATTTCACCCGCAGTCCGCTGCTTGAGGCCGCCGGGATAGCCGGAGTGGCGATAGTACACCTTCTGGTCCCACTTGTTTCCGGTGAGGCGGATCTTGTCGGCGTTGACGATGATCACAAAGTCGCCGTTATCCTGAAAGGTACAGAATGTCGGTTTGTGTTTGCCGCGCAGACGGCGGGCGATTTCCGCTGCAACGCGGCCAAGCACCTTGCCCTCCGCATCAGCCACATACCATTTACGTTCAATCTCGTTGATCGGCGTATAATAGGTCTTCATGCTGCGCTGTTAGCCCCTGAAAAAAAAGGGTTCGAACAGACGTCCGAACCCTGGAGTCTTGTGGAGCGGGAAACGAGATTCGAACTCGCGACTTCAACCTTGGCAAGGTTGCACTCTACCACTGAGTTATTCCCGCCTGTATTTTTTCGTAATAAAGAGCATATTTACCAAACGAATTTGACGGACGCAAGAGAAAAAAACAGTTACATTCATTTTTTATCGGATATTTCGCCTCTGGGCCGTGCTCGCCGAGGGAAAGGGCGGGCACGGCCGCCGGACAATTTCAGGAGGCCGATGAATCAGATGTTGAGCGGGCGGTAAAAATTGACTACAATTAAAAGTTTATTGGGGTGCTTTGCAAAGGGGATCAACAGGAACGCATTTTTTGAGTGCCGGCGGCCCCGGAAACGGCCCGACGGCGGAGGCAAGAAACATGGTTGCATGCAAACCGCGGCAGGCGTCCATCAGCAGGACGACCCGGGAAACCGATATCCGGCTCGTGTTCGGGCTGGACGGCACGGGGCAGGCCTCGATCCGCACGGGAGTGGGGTTCATGGATCACATGCTCACTCTGTTCGCCGTTCACGGGGGATTTGATCTGGAGATCAATGCCAGCGGGGATACGGAGGTCGATGATCACCACACCGTCGAGGATCTGGGGATCTGCCTGGGAATGGCCCTGGCGCAGGCACTGGGCGACAAGGCCGGCATCCGCCGGTACGGACATGCCTATGTGCCCATGGACGAAACCCTGGTGCGGGTATGCGCTGATTTTTCCAACCGCGCCTTCTTGCATTACGGTGTGACGGTCCAGGAGGCCAAGATCGGCGCCTTTGACCCGCCCCTGGCCAAGGAATTTTTGCGCGGCCTGGTCCTGCATGCCGGCCTGACCCTGCACGTGGATCTGCTACACGGCGAGAACGGACACCATATTCTGGAGGCGGTCTTCAAGGCCTTGGGCCATGCGTTGTCGCTGGCAGCCTCTCCCCGTCCCGGAAGCCGGGAGGTCCTGTCCTCAAAAGGCGTGCTGTAGTCGTTTGCGCTGGAAAAATCTTTGTTGGAGCCGCGATGGTGCGCGGCGCGACAGTTTAAGTTTATGATGTGAAACCACAGACAAGGAGGAACGCGGTGAGCTTGCAGGCAAGGATATGTGTCGGGATAGCGATTGGATGTCTTGTCGCCGGGGCCGGATGCGCGCCGAAGATGGCGCAGGAAGGGAAAAAGGCCGAGGCGCCGGCCCGGGTGTCCTGCATCGCCGTGCTCCCGACGGTACCGGTGATTGAGACCGAACAGGAGCCGACAGCGGAAGAGTGGCAGGATCTGGAAAAGGGCATCGTGGTTATGGACAGCCTGCTGCAGGAGGCCTTGGCCGCTCGTCCCCGGGTGCGCTTCACCACCGATACGGCGATGGCGGACGGGGCCCGGGGGCCCGAGGCGTTGCAAGAGCTGGCAACCCAGACCGGATGCAATGCGGTGCTGGAGGTGACGCTGGGACGCTATACGGAGCGGGTGGGCAACGAGTTCGGGGTTGATCGTCCGGCAGCGGTGACGTTCTCGTATCGACTGTACGATACGCAGGAGGGGCGCATGCTGTGCCACGGACGTTTCGAAGAGCGGCAGCAAGCCCTGATGGACAATCTGTTTACCTTAAACAAGGTCCGCACTCGGGGGCTGGTGTGGTTGACCGCCGAGGAACTGGCCCGTTCCGGGATACGGGAAAAGTTCGGCGAGTGCTCCTATCTGGGCGGACCTGTCGGCAAATAGGAAGCTGTATCCGTGGCTCGGCCCGGGAAAAATACATTCCGCGAGGTAAACCGGCTGGTTGGTCGCGCCATGGGCGACTACGGCATGCTTGCCGATCGTGACCGGGTGCTGGTGGCGGTTTCCGGCGGGGTGGACTCGCTGGTTCTCGCCTGGTTGTTGGCGGACTGGCGGGCCAAGGCGCCCATCGACTATGAGCTTGAGGCGGTGCACGTGGACATGGCCTCCACGGACGGCGCGCCGGGCCCGGCCGCGCTCCAAGTGGCGGCGTTTTGTGCCGGTCTGGGCATCCCCGTCCGGCTGCTTTCCGCCCGGTGGCGGCCGCCAGCCGAGATCCGGAGTAAAAGGCAGGACCACAACCGGGGAGATGATCTCTGTTTTCGTTGCGCCCGTTTCCGGCGGGCCCGGCTCTTTGCCCATGCCCGGGAGCGCGGCGCGAACAAGATCGCCCTGGGCCACCACCGGGACGATCTTGTCGAGACCCTGCTGCTCAACCTGACCTGCGCGGGCAATATCAGCACCATGGTGCCCGCACAGTCGCTTTTTTCCGGTCGTCTGACCCTTATTCGGCCACTGGCCTACCTGCGCAAGGACAGCATCGAGGCCATGGCCCGCGAGCTTGCCCTGGTTCCGGTCCGTTCCTGCTGCCCGTTGGCCGGTGCGACCATGCGGCTGGAAATCCGCCGTCTGGCCGAAGACATCTACCGCCGGATTCCGGGTTCCCGCGACCATCTGTTCGCGGCACTGTCCAATGTTCGTTTGGCCTATCTGCCCCGGCAGAGCGGCAGGGGGTGTTCCTGATGCGGACCGGTCCCGATTGTTTGCCCTGTTTTATGCGCCAGGCCCTGGCCACGGTCCGTCGCAGTACCGACGATCCAGCAGAACAGTGGCGACTGACCGCCGAGGTTGGGGCGATGTTGGCCGGGTTCTCCCCGGATCTGCCGTCGCCCGAGAACGCGGTGCGGTATTACCGCTATATTGCCGCGCAAACCGGGGTGGCCGATCCGTACCATGCTGAAAAGGCGGAGAGTACCCGTTTCGCCCTGTCCGTGGAGGAGCAGGTCCGCGCCTGCATCCGGCAAGAGCCCGATCCGTTGCGGGCGGCGCTGCTGTTTGCAATCAACGGTAACGTGCTGGACTACGGCGCCCAGTACCTGCTCGATCGAAGCACCATTCTCGACGCCTGCCGCACCGTGCCTGTTATCGATCATTTTGCCCGTTTGCAACATGTGGTGCGGCGCAAACCCGCCATCCTGTACCTGGCCGACAACTGCGGGGAGATCGTCTTTGACAAGCTCCTCATCGAGCAGCTCTTGGCCCGCGGTTGCCGGGTGACCCTGGTTGTGCGCGGCTCGCCGATCATCAACGATGCCACCATGGCCGATGCCGAGGCCTGCGGCCTGACCGCGCTCTGTCCGGTGATCGACAACGGCGCTGATCTGCCCGGAACCTCCCTGGCACAGGGCAGCGAGACCCTGCGCCGACTTTTTTCCACTGCCGACTGCATCATCAGCAAGGGGATGGGCAACTTCGAATGCTTATCCGATGTTTGCGGCCCGTTGTTTTTCCTGTTCATCGTCAAATGCAATACCGTGCTCCGCTACCTTGCCGACCTGCCGGAGGCCGCCGAAGCCGCGCTGCGGATCGGCTCGCCGGTGCTGTTGCAGGGGCGTTGGGAAGGGTGAGCGGAAGACGGGACAGCACGCGCAAGGGGGAATCATGCGATTTTTTCTTTTCGGATCGTTTCGCAGGAATTTAATATTTTTGGTGCTGGTGGCCCTGCTGCCCGCGCTCGGCCTGCTGCTGCTGACAGGGCATCACCTGCGGACCAGGATCGTGGCCGACGCCGAAAATCATGCCCTGCGCCAGGTGCAGTCCATGGCCGCCCACCACGAACGGATCGTGGACGACGCCCGTCTGCTGCTGCAGACCCTGTCCTGGTTTCCCGCGATCCGCTCCCTGGAGGCCCCGGCCTGTCAACAGCTTCTGGCCGATACCCTGGCCGGCAATCCAGCCTATGTTTCCCTGGCCCTGCTCGACCCTCGCGGCAACGTCGTGGTGGAAGTGCCACAACAGGCAGCCCGCAAACGCATGCCGAGCGATTTTGTGGAACGCGCCCTGACGAGTCGCACCTTTACGGTGGGCCACTACACGTTCATCAAGGAACGCCACCGGGTGATCGTCGAGCTTGGCCAGCCGGTCATCGACGACGCGAACCAGGTGCGCGGTCTCTTGGTGGCGGATTTTGATCTGCAGTACTTCGGCAGACTGTTCCGGGATACCCATCTGCCGGAGCAGTCGGTTTTTACCCTGACCGACGCCCGGGGCGTGCGGCTGACCCGTTTTCCCGAGACGGAGAAATACACCTGGGTACCGGATCTGCCCAAGATGGTCCGGCAGATGAGCGGCGAGGAGGAAGAGGGCACTTTTCTCGATGTCGGCGTGGACGGCATCAGCCGTCTGTACGGCTACAAACGGGTCCGCTTTCAGGAGGCATCTTTTCCCTATCTGATGATCCGCGTGGGAATTCCCGTGAACACGGCCCTGGCCGATGCCCGGAAGCAGTTGTTTTTCAATGTTTTCTTGTTGGGACTGGCCGGGCTGCTGGCCCTGCTCGCCGCCCGGGTACTGAGTAATCTGACCATCATGCGAAGCCTCAATCGGCTGATCGACGCGGCCGACCAGTGGAAGGCCGGTTATCTGGAAACCCGGACCGGTCTGGACGCCCGGGAGGGTGAACTGGGCCAGCTGGCCGCCGCCTTCGACGACATGGCCGAGGAGCTGGAGCACAAGGAGCTGGCGCGTTCACGGGCCGAAGACGAGCTGCGCCGCTTAAACGAGGAACTGGAGGAGCGGGTCGCCCTGCGAACCGAGGAGTTGGCCGGCACCAACCAGGAGCTGCAGCAGACACTGGACAACCTGCAACGGGCTCAGGAGCAGCTGATCCTTTCCGAGAAGCTGGCTGCCCTGGGCGGGCTGGTGGCCGGGGTTGCCCACGAGATCAACACCCCGGTGGGCGTGGCCCTTTCAGCGGGTTCCACGCTGAACGAAAAGAGCCGGAGTCTTTCCGAGCTGTTTGCCCGGGGCGAGATGAAACGTTCGGATTTGACCGGGTATCTTGGCGATGTTCAGGAGGGGGCGAGGCTGATCCTGATGAACCTGAACCGCGCCTCTGAGCTGATTCGCAGCTTCAAGATGGTGGCTGCCGATCAGGTCTCGGAGAATCGGCGAAGTTTTCCGGTCCGGCAGTATATCGAAGAGGTGCTGCTGAGCCTGCGTCCCCAGTTGAAAAAGGTCCCGCATCAGGTGGTGGTGGACTGCGACCCCGACCTGGTGATTGAAAGCTATCCCGGCGCGCTGGCGCAGATTCTGACCAACTGCATCATCAACTCGCTGACCCATGGCCTGGATCCGGAGCAGCCCGGCGAGATCAGGATCGGAGTCGGGATTGTCGGGTCGAACGTGGAGCTGCGTCTGGAGGACAACGGCAAGGGGATGGGGGCCGAGGTTCGTGAACACATCTTCGAGCCTTTTTTTACAACGGCCCGGAGCAAAGGTTCCACCGGACTGGGCATGCACATTGTGTTCAATCTGGTGACCAACACCCTGGGGGGAACCATTGCCTGCGAGAGCGAACCGGGCCGCGGCACGGTTTTCCGTATCCGTTTGCCGCTTTAGTTTGCTGCTTTAGTTTACCGCTTGAGGAAGAGAGCCGCGGGGTTGACGATCCCGCTGAAACGACTGCATGAACCGCCGCGCGCCCCGAACCAGCGGGCAAGGCGCGGACAGGAGGCAGGACAGAATGAACAAAGATGCTGATGAGATCCTGTTCAGGGACGAAGTACCGAGCAATGATGCTGACGAGATCCTGTTCAGGGACGAAATACCGAACAAAGATGCTGATGAGATCCTCTTCGGGGACGAAGTACCGGAACCGGAACCCATACGGGCCGCGCCCTGGAAGGTGCTGATCGTGGACGACGAGGCGGACGTGCACTCGGTCACCACCTTCATGCTCAAGAACCTGGAATATCAGGACCGCGGTCTGGAATTTTTGCACGCCTACAGCGGCGCCGAGGCAAAGGAGTTGCTGCGCGCCCATCCGGATATCGCGGTGGTTTTGCTCGATGTGGTCATGGAGACCGACGATTCCGGTCTGCGACTGGTGCAGTGGATTCGCGAGGAGCTGGGCAATTTTCTCGTTCGGATCGTCTTGCGTACCGGTCAGCCGGGCAAGGCCCCGGCCGCCAAGGTGATCGTGGACTACGATATCAACGATTACAAGGAGAAAACCGAGCTGGGGATGGACAAGATGCTGGTCACGATGATTTCGGCCCTGCGCGGTTACGCCTCGATCACCATGATCGAGAAGAACCGTCGGGGGCTCCGGCGGATTCTCGATGCCTCCGCCGACATCTTCGAGCCCCAGTCTCTGGAAAAACTGGGAGCAGGGGTTCTGGGCCAGCTGACGGACATGCTGCGGGGCTCGGAACCGTGTTCCGGTCTGCTGGCGTCGGGGCGGATCGCATCGGGCCGGGATATCGTCCACGTCGTCGTCGGGAACGGACGGTTCGCGGAATTGACGGATCTGGAGCTGGACCAGGTGGCGGATGTCGACGTGCAGGCCGTGTATACCCAACTGTCCGGTCAGGAGCACGGCTTCATCTTCGAGGAGGACCGGTGCGGCTGGCTGTTCACCGGTCAGGCGGGGATCACTACCTTCCTCTATCTGGAGGGATGTCGCCAACTGGACGAAAACGGCCGCGATCTGCTGGAGCTGTTTTTTGCCAATGTGAGCCTGGCTGTGGACAACCTGCTGCTCAACAAGGGCATCGAGGACGCCCAGAAGGAGCTGATCTTCAACATTGCCGAAACCATGGAGTGCCGATCCGCGGAAACCGGCAGCCATGTACGAAGGGTGGCCGAATATACCTGGCTACTGGCCCTGAAATACGGCCTGGACGAGGAGGAGGCCGAGATGCTGAAGCTGGCTTCGACCCCGCACGATCTGGGCAAGGTCGGCATTCCGGATTCCATCCTCAACAAACCCGGTCCCCTGACGCCGGAGGAGTACCAGATCATCAAAACCCATGTGCACCGGGGGCATGACCTGCTGGTGCATTCCTCCAGCCCCATGATTCGGGCCGCGGCCTACATCATCCTTGAACATCATGAACGCTGGGACGGTACCGGCTATCCCAAGGGACTGCGTGGCGAGGAGATCCATCTGTACGGGCGCATCGTCGCCGTGGCCGACGTCTTCGATGCCCTGTCCAACAAGCGGGTGTATCACGAGGCCTGGTCCTGGGATTCGGTCTTCGCCTATTTCGAGGAGCAGCGCGGCAAACATTTCGACCCCCGCCTGGTGGACCTGCTTTTGGAAAACCGGGAGGCCTTCATGGATATCTGGTTGCGCTACAAGACTGACGACGATGATGCGCCCTCCCTCCCGAATGATGCTTGAGCGGGGGCGTCGCTGTGCGGTGCAGACACGCGCCCAGGCGGGGAGTGTGCACTTCGTCCGGTCCTTCGTGTGGTTTTGTCCGGTGCGTTGAAAACGGGCGGAGCCGGTCAGGGCCCGGGCAGATTGCGCCTGCAAGCAGACCTGCCCCGATTCTTTTTGATGCTGCGAAGCGTCAAACATGATGACAGGGATGCCGGGCCGGATCGGTCCAACCGGGCATGACCGGGGATTCTTTGTTCTGGTATGGAAATCAACAGACACTCAGGTTGTCGGGTGTGTGCTTGAAACGGTGCCACGCCGTAGCGAAAAGAACGCATCCGCATATCAACCGTGATCGAAGAGGAAAACGCATGGTGAAAATAGGACGAAATCAGGCCTGTCCCTGTGGGTCGGGAAAAAAATACAAACACTGCTGCCTGCCTGCCCGACAGGCGGGAATGCCGACGCAGCCGGTCAACCCGATCGGGGTCTCCCTGCTGGATGCAATCGCCGGGGTGCAGGCCCGGGCCGCTGAAGGGAAGGCGTCGTTTTCCGAGCTGGGTGTCTTTTTGTTGTACAGCGATCCGGCAGGCGACGCCTGGCTGCTGGAGGCAACGGAGCAGGACGCGGTCCAGCTGGCCCGAAACGGCGAGGCCCTGAAGCCACCCATCTATGAAAATCCGGACACCATTGAGATCAACTTCAGCCATACCTTTGCCATCCGGGATCGAGCCTGCATTTTGACCTCCTATGCGGATCAGAGCGAAAGCAGGCTGGATAATGCGCCGACGCAGCAGATTCACGCTGCGATCCGGCGTCTGCACAAGCGGTTTCCCAAGGAGCTTCTTGACCGGATGCATGTGGAATCGGACACGCCGTCCGCTGAGGAGTGATCCGCATGGCGCGGCGACCGGGCCTGTGGCGTGCTGTGCCCCTGGTGGTCGTGATGGGGACGTTGTTTTTTTTGTCACACCAGCCGGGCACCAGCCTGCCCCAAGAACTCAACCGGTTTGATAAATTGCTCCATCTGCTGGCGTATGCAGTACTGGGGTTGAGCTTTCTTTTTGCCCTTGCGCCCCCATGGCGGCGACAACATCCGTGGGCCGCCGGCGGGTGGACGATCTTTTTTTGCTTGGCATACGGCGTGAGCGATGAGTTCCACCAGATGTTCGTGCCGGGCCGGTGCGCCGGTGTCGACGATCTTGTCGCCGATGTCGCGGGCGGTCTGGTCGCGGTGTGTCTGTGGCGGCTGGGGAGGCGTGTGCGCGGCGGCTGAATGGGGGGCTGAATGGGCGGCTGAATGCGGACGGCCGGAAGCGGGGAGACCCGTTTCCGGCCGTTGTCGTCTGCGCTGTGCGGCGTTGCAGGTGCTCTCGCTCTTGTTGCCTGCGGCCGGACTTTTTTTGTAAGACCAGTGGATAGAAAAACAACATCCTCCGGCAGAACGCAACGACAAATCGGCGTATGGAGTAGAGTGTTGTCCTTGTCTGCACATTCTCCCTTTCCGCCGACAGATATTCCGCTGTTTGCGGAGAAAGCAAGAAGAAAAAAGAAAAAATACCGAAAAACCTGGAATTTTTTTCGAGCATCTTGTACTTTTTTTCCTTTATCCGATATTGCGGACGGAAAGCAATGGACAGTGTTCTCGTTCCACATATCGGCTCCTGCTCCTGATGTCAGGGTGCGGATGCGGAAGAATGAACAAGGGCATTGGACATGTGGTTGACGCTGGCGTCATGTCGGAGATTGTGCGGCGTATGTTTCGCTCGAGTCGACCTGCGCCGAACATCACGGCAAGTCCCGGTCGAGCAGCAGGAATCTGCGATTCCTTCATGCCTGCGGGAAACACTTGGTGACCGCCACTGCAAGCCTGTTGCTTTGCGCCCGCGTTCTTTTTTCTCTTCCCAAGGAGCACGAAATTATGGCGCATCCCACTCCCCACCAGACGGTCACCGCCCAGTCTCCCGAGATCAATGACGAGAGCAAATCGGTTAAACGCGGTCTGGGTATCATCCTGGTAGCCGGCATCCTGGCCTGGCTGCTCTTCACCTCTCTCCCCTGTGAGCTGGATGCCCGCAAGGGCCTGGCCCTGCTGGTCTTCATCGCCATTCTCTGGCTGACCGAGGCCCTGCATGTCACCATCACCGCCCTCTTGGTACCGGTGCTCACCCTGCTCATCGGCATCGAGGGCGTGAACACGACGTCTGCCTTTGCCTCGTTCGCCGACCCGATCATCTTCCTCTTTTTCGGTGGTTTTGCCCTGGCCACCGCGCTCAGCTCCCAGCATCTGGACCGGAAGATGGCCCTGGGCCTGATTGCCGCGGCCGGCGGCCGGATGGGGGTGGCCACCTTGTATCTGTTCGCGGCCACCGCGGGCCTTTCGATGTGGATCAGCAACACCGCCACCGCAGCAATGATGCTGCCGCTGGCCCTGGGCCTGATGGCGCAGATGGAGACTGACCACAGGGGCACCAAGATCTTCCTGCTTCTGGGCATCGCCTATTCGGCCAACCTGGGCGGCTTGGGCACCCTGGTGGGTTCGCCGCCCAACGCCATTGCCGCCCGGGCCCTGAACATGGACTTTGCCGGCTGGATGCAGGTCGGTCTGCCGGTCATGTTCATAACCTGGCCGATGATGATCGGCGTGCTCTACTGGCTGTTCAGGCCCGCTCTGGGTAAACGGGTTGCCGGCATTTCGGTCTCCATTCCCTGGACCTTCCCCCGGGTTGTGACCCTGATTCTTTTCCTCTGCACCGCCCTGGCCTGGATCTTCAGCAGCAAGATCAGTACGGTCTTGCCCATCAAGAGTCTGGATAGCTGGATTGCGGTGGTGGCCGCCATTTTGATTGCCGTCTTCGGCCTGGCCTCCTGGAAACAGATCGCAAGCAACACCGACTGGGGCGTGCTCTTTCTCTTCGGCGGCGGCCTCACCCTGAGCGCGGTCTTGAAAACCTCCGGCGCTTCAGCTGTTCTGGGCCAGGCGGTGGCCTCGGTCATCGGTTCTCTTTCGCCGTATTTCGTTGCCCTGATGGTGGCTACCTTCATCATCTTCCTGACCGAGTTCACGAGCAACACCGCCTCGGCAGCGCTGCTTGTGCCGGTTTTTGCCGCAATTGCCGAGCAGATGGGCATGCCGCCGCAGATGCTGGTGCTGCTGATTGGTATCGGCGCGAGCATGGCCTTCATGATGCCGGTGGCCACTCCGCCCAATGCCATCGTCTTCGGAACCGGCCATATCCCCCAACGGGCAATGGTCAAGGCCGGGTTTATCCTCAATATCTTGTGTTCGTTGGTTCTGGGCACCTACGGCTATTTTTTCTTCAAATAAGTCTGTGGCGGAGCCTCAGGTTTCGGCAGAATGCAGACGGCCGGAAGCGGGGAGACCCGTTTCCGGCCGTTGTTGTCTGCGCAATGCGCTGTGGGCGCGCTGTGCGGTTATTTAGCGAACAGGTCGTAGAATATGTCGGTCAGGTAGACCACGCCGATCAGCTTGCCCTTTTCGACCACGGAGATGCGGCGCAGGTGGTTTTTGATCATCCGGTCGATCACCGAGATGATGGGGTCATCCGGCTCGACGCTGAGGACGTCGGGATTCATGATTTCGCAGACCCTCTTTTTTTTCACTGTGGTGACGAACTGGTCGATCCCGCCGCCGACGGTCATCTCCGAGCCGTCGATGCCGAAGAGCAGGTAGGGCGGGCGTAGGTGATAGAGGATGTAGTACATGCTGATGGTGCCGACCAGGGTATTGTCGTCGTCGACGACCATCAGGTTGAGGGATTTATGTCCTGTGGGGCGTGGGGGCGAGTTCAGGATTTTCTGGATGGCGTTTTCCACCAGCTCGTCCTGATGGATGGTGTCGAACTGGGTGGTCATCAAATCCCTCGCATAGAGCATGGCCATGGTTGTCTCCTTTTTTCCGGATTACTTTGTTTTTCGATTGAGCGGGCCCGGTTTCTTCGCGGCTTGTGCGGCGTGATGGCGCTCTCGCTTTTGTTGCGCGCGGCCGGACTTTTTTTTGTAAGACCATAACAAAAAAACAACATCCTCCGGCAGAACGCAACGACAAATCGACCCGGGCCGGTGTTCGCCGCTCCGGATATCCGCAAGGCATGTCCTTGCCCCTCCCTCTGCTGTTTTTTTCCATAAAAAGAAAAAGGGCAACGATGGAAAAAAACTGGCTCTTCTCTCCTGTATTTTGTATGACCTCTTTTTATTCCTCTGTTGCGGACGGAAAGCAATGCACAACGTTTCAGTCCCCGCTTGCCGGGCTCTCGTCCCAAAGGTAGGAGGGAGACAAAGGGCTGAAACCGGGCCAGTGGGCGTGATGAGGTGCGATTGGGCGGTAACGTGTCGGAGAGGGGAGGCATGGTTTCGGCGGCCTGCGCAGGCGCCGAACAGCAGCGGCGAATATCGCTGCCCCGTTTTTTCTCCACCGTAGCTTCCCAGGCGGTCACTGCAAGCCTGTTGTTTTGCGGCCGCGTTATTCTTCTCTTTCTTTTTATCTTGCAAACAGGAGTTTGGAACTATGGCGCATCCCACCTCTTCTCAGCCCGTCATCGCCCAGGCGCCCCCCGAAGTCGACGAGGAAACCAAATCGACCTGGCGCGGCTTGATCATCGTCCTGGTAGCTGCTATCCTGGCCTGGCTGGTCTATGCCTTTCTGCCCTGTGAGCTGGAGCCCCGCAAGGGCCTGGCCCTGCTGGTCTTCGTCGGCATTCTCTGGCTGACCGAGGCCCTGCATGTCACCATCACCGCCCTGATGGTGCCGGTGCTTGCCTTGCTCTTCGGGATTGGAGGCATGACCACGACGTCGGCCTTCGCCAATTTTGCCGATCCGATCATCTTCCTCTTTTTCGGCGGTTTTGCCCTGGCCACCGCGCTCAACGCCCAGCATCTGGACCGGAAGATGGCTCTGGGACTGGTTGCCGCGGCCGGCGGTCGGATGGGGCTGGCCACCTTCTATCTGTTCGCGGCCACCGCAGGCCTTTCGATGTGGATCAGTAACACCGCCACCGCAGCGATGATGCTGCCGCTGGCCCTGGGCCTGCTGGCGCAGATGGAGACCGACCACAAGGGCACCAAGATCTACGTGCTTCTGGGCATTGCCTATTCGGCCAGTCTGGGCGGCTTGGGTACCCTGGTGGGTTCGCCGCCCAACGGCATTGCTGCCCGGGCCCTGAATATGGACTTTGCCGGCTGGATGAAGGTCGGCGTGCCGGTCATGCTCGTGACCTGGCCGATGATGATCGGCACGCTCTACTGGCTGTTCAGGCCTCAGTTCGGCAAACGGGTTGCCGGCATTTCCGTCACCATTCCCTGGACCTTCCCCCGGGTGTTGACCCTGGTCCTCTTCACCTGCACCGCCCTGGCCTGGATCTTCAGCAGCAAGATCGGCACGGTCTTGCCCATCAAGAGTCTGGACAGCTGGATTGCGGTGGTGGCCGCTATTTTGATTGCCGTCTTCGGCCTGGCCACCTGGAAACAGATCTCAACCAACACCGAGTGGGGCGTGCTCTTTCTCTTCGGCGGCGGCCTCACTCTGAGTTCGGTCATGAAAACCTCCGGCGCCTCGGTGGTTCTGGGCCAGGCAGTGGCCTCGGTCGTCGGTTCTCTCTCGCCGTATTTCGTTGCCCTGATGGTGGCCACCTTCATCATCTTCCTGACCGAGTTCACCAGCAACACCGCCTCGGCAGCGCTGCTCGTGCCGGTTTTTGCCGCAATTGCCGAGCAGATGGGCATGCCGCCGCAGATGCTGGTGCTGCTGATCGGTATCGGCGCGAGCATGGCCTTCATGCTGCCGGTGGCCACGCCGCCCAATGCCATTGTCTTCGGAACCGGTCACGTTCCCCAGCGGACAATGGTCAAGGCCGGGTTTGTCCTCAACATCTTGTGTTCGTTGTTTCTGGGTACCTACGGCTACTTTTTCTTCAGATAAGCCTGCGTCGGCTGCGCGCCGCCCAGGTTTCGGTAGAATGCAGACGGCCGGAAGCGGGGAGACCCGTTTCCGGCCGTTGGTGTTTGCGCGGTGTGCCGCAGGTGTGCGGGTGTGCTTTAAGCCGCAGCTTGGCCTGGGCAATGCCGCTTAGCGGCGGTTCAGCGCCTTGGCCACCTCCTTGGCAAAGTAGGTGAGGATGATGTCCGCTCCGGCCCGGTGGATGGAGAGCAGGCTTTCCATGATGACCGCAGGGCCGTCGATCCACCCTTTTTCCGCTGCCGCCATGATCATCGCGTATTCGCCGCTGACCTGATAGGCGGCAATGGGCAGGTCGAACTCGTCGCGCAGGCGGGTGATGATGTCCAGATAGGCCAGGGCCGGTTTGACCATCAGGATGTCCGCGCCCTCGTCCACATCCATGGTGGCCTCGCGCAGGGCCTCCCGGCTGTTGGCCGGGTCCATCTGGTAGCCCCGGCGGTCGCCGAACTGGGGCGTGCTTTCGGCGGCGTCGCGGAAGGGCCCGTAAAAGGCCGAGGCATACTTGACCGAGTAGGCCATGATCGGAACGTGCTGCAGGCCGTTTTCATCGAGCGTGGTGCGGATCTCGCCGACCCGACCGTCCATCATGTCCGAAGGCGCCACCATGTCCGCCCCGGCCTGGGCATGGGAGAGGGCGGTCTTGGCCAGCAGCTCCAGGCTGGCGTCGTTATCGACCTCCTGGCCGTGGAGGCAGCCGCAGTGACCGTGGTCGGTGTATTCGCACAGGCAGACATCGGTGATCAGGGTCATGTCCGGCACCTTGCTTTTCAGCTCGCGCAGGGCCTGCTGCACAATGCCGTTGCGCGCATAGGCCCCGGAGCCGACTGCGTCCTTTTTTTCGGGCAGACCGAAGAGCAGAAGCGAGCGCACCCCCAAGGACAGGCACTCCCGGGCCTCGCGAACCAGCTGGTCCACCGAGAACCGGAGGATGCCCGGCATGGACGGGACCGGGTCGCGGACATCCTTGCCGGGCATGACAAAGACCGGATAGATCAGCTGTTCCGGCGAGAGCCGGGTTTCACGGATCAGGGCGCGGAAGGTTTCGGTCCGGCGCATCCGGCGCGGACGGTATTCGGGATAGAGCATGCTGTACCTCGTGGATGAAAAGGATGGGAAGTGGCCGGGGCCGGGAACAGGTGGCGGCACGGCCTTGGGGATGGGTTATTTGACGGCGATCCCCAGGGCCTTGATCTTCTTGTGCAGATGGCTGCGTTCCATGCCGATCTGTTCAGCGGTTCGGGAGATGTTGCCGTCGTTCTCCTCGATCTTGGCCTGGAGATAGTCGCTTTCGAAGCGGCGGCGCGCCTCCTTGAACGGCAGGTCGCTGTAGGGTGAATTGGACGGAATCACCGGCTGGGACGGCGCACCGCCCAGACAGAGGGAGACGTCTTCCGCCCCGACCTCGTCGCCGGGCGTCATGATCATCAGCCGTTCGACAACGTTGCGCAGTTCGCGGACATTACCCGGCCAGTCATGGCGCTGGAGCAGGTGGAGGGCCTCCGGCGAGAAGGTTTTTACCGCCAGACCCCGCTGACGGAACTGGGCCACAAAATCGTCGACCAACAGCGGAACGTCCTCCAGCCGGTCGACCAGGTCGGGCACCACGATGGGCACCACGTTGAGCCGGTAGAACAGATCGGCCCGGAAGCGGCCCTGTTCGATTTCCTCTTCCAGGTTCTTGTTGGTGGCTGCCAGCACCCGCACATCGACCTCGATGGTTCGGTTGCCGCCCACCCGTTCAAAGCTCTGCTCCTGGAGGATGCGCAGCACCTTGGCCTGACTTTTCAGGCTCATGTCGCCGATCTCGTCGAGAAACAGGGTGGAGCCGTTGGCCTGATCGAACTTGCCCTTCTTGCTCTCTGTCGCGCCGGTGAAGGCCCCCTTGACATGACCGAACAGCTCGGATTCGATCAGTTCTTCCGGAATGGCCGCGCAGTTGACCGCGACCATCGGGTTTTTGGCCCGCAATGAACGGTTGTGGATGGTTTGGGCGACCAGTTCCTTGCCGGTGCCGTGGCCGCCCCGGATCAGCACCCAGGCGTCGGTGGGCGCGACCCGCTCGATCTGCTCGCGCAACTGGGTGGTCAGCGGGCTGGCGCCGGTGATGCCGCTGGGGACCGGTTCGCTCTCCCGCAGCAGCCGGTTTTCCCGCTCCAGACGGGACAGTTGCACCCCCTGCTTGACCGCAAGGACGGTCTTGTCGTAGGAGAGCGGTTTTTCCAGAAAATCGTAGGCCCCGTCGCGGGTGGCCTGCACCGCGGTTTCGATGGTGCCGTGCCCGGAAATCATGATCACCGGCAGGCCGTGGCGGCTGCGGATCAGCTTCAGGGCCTCCAGGCCATCCATGCCCGGCATCCAGATATCCAGCAGCACCAGCCGCACGTCCCGTTCATCGAGCAGCTGCAGGCCCTCTTCGGCCGAGGCCGCGGTCAGGGGCAGGAAGCCCTCGTCCGCAAGAATGCCGGACAGGGTTTCGCGGATAGCCTCTTCGTCGTCGATGATCAGGATGGTGTCGGCCATGGAACTGGAGGGGAGAGGGGCAGGCGCAGGGCCTGTTGCGGGTTTTGGTGCGTCAGTGGGGCATCTTATCAGGTCTCCAGCGGCAGCTCAACCGTAAACACGGCGCCGGTGGGCTGGTTGGCGGCAACGTAGATCCGGCCGCCATGCTCGCTGACAATGGTGTGGGCAATGGCCAGCCCCAGCCCGGTGCCGGAGCGGCGGGTGGAATAGTAGGGCTCGAAGATGCGCAAGCGGATCTCCTCGTCGATGCCGGGGCCGTCGTCGCTGACCCGCATCCGGGCCATGCCGTCCTTGCCCGACTCCGCGGTGACTCGGATCGACCCGCCTGCCTCCAGCACAGAGACCGCGTTGTCGAGCAGGTTGATCAAGACGCGTTTGATCTGCACTGCATCAAAAGGAAACGGGGGAAGCGCCGGATCGATCCGGCACTCGATATGCAGGTGCTTGTGCGCCTCCTGGTAGAGCAGGGCCATTTCCCCGGCCAGCTCGCCGAGATCGCCCAGCTCCTTGCGCAGCTTGGGCATGCGGGCGAAGTCGGAAAATTCGCTGACCAGATTCTTGATCTCTTCCACCTGGTTGACGATGGTGGCGGTGCACTGGTCGAAGATTTCCCGGTTTTCAGTGATGGAATCCAGGTAGCGTTTGCGCAGCCGCTGGGCTGAAAGCTGGATCGGGGTCAACGGGTTTTTAATCTCGTGGGCGATGCGCCGGGCCACCTCCTGCCAGGCCGCGAGCCGCTGAGCCTTTTCCAGATTGGTCAGGTTGTCGAAGACGATGACAAACCCCAGGGGCTGGCCGCGTTCGTCCTTCATCCGGGTGACGTTGATCTGGAGCGAGAGGACCGCGCCGGGGCGGATCGTGACCCGCAGGTGGCGGGAGATGGTGGTGTGGGCTCCGGTGCGGGCGTCGCGGAGAAAGTTGTCGAAAATGGCGGCATGCTGGGGACTAAGGGTGGTGTGGAAGTCCTGCTCGAGAAAATCGTCCGGATTGATCTCCAGGAGCTGTTCGGCAAAACGGTTGATGGTGGTGATCCGGTTGTGTTCGTCCAGGGCGATGACCCCGGCCGCCACGTTTTCGAGGATGGTTTCCAGGTAGCGGCGCTGCTGCTCCGACTGTTCGGTGGACTGTTGCAGGGCATGATGGGTTTGTTCCAGCTGCTGGTTCGAGGCCCGAATGTCGGCGGTCATGGCATTGAAGGCGTCGACCAGGGTGCCTATTTCGTCGTCGGTCGCCTTTTCGACACTGAAATCCAGATCGCCGTCGGCAACCCGCTTGGTGGCCCCGGCTAGCTGGTTAAGCGGTCCGCTGATGCTGCGGGCAATGTAAAATCCGAACCAGATGGCCCCGAACAGGATCAGCAGGGTGATGATCAACAGCATGATCAGCAGGCTGACCTTGATCGGAGCCTTGAGTATGATCATCTGCTGGTACCCGGTGATGCCGTCGGAAATGGTTTGCATGGCGTCCAGCTGCCCGGCGGGGATCAGCTGTGAGGTCACCAGAAACCAGGTGCGCGGCGGTGCTGACAGCGTTGCCGGCGCCCGTACCGGGGTGATGGCCTGGATCAGCTCGCCAATGGTGGTCGTTCTGGTGACCAGCTCGGTCTGGCCGCTGGTGTCTGCCAGGCGCAGCGCCTCCGAGGGCATGGGCGGCAGGGTGAGGGAGGCAAGCCGGGGTCCGCGGATGAAGAACAGGGGCTCGCGCTGCTCGTCGAGCACAAGCAGGGCATCCAGGGCCCCGGGCTCTTCAAGGTCGAAGGTGGTCGTGAAAAACTGCTGGAGCGCTGCCGGATCGTGCAGGTGGGGCAGGCTGTGTTCGAGCATGACGGCAAGCTGGCGGCTGGTGTGGCGGGTAGAGTCTTCCGTAGCGTGGAGGATCGATTGGGTGAGTTTCAGGGATTTCCGGAGCGACTCCTCGACCCGGGCATTGAACCAGTAGTCCATCGAGGTCGAGACGAAACGCAGGGCCACGAAGAACAGGATCGCGGTGGGGATGAACGACAGGGCGATGAAGCTGATGACCAGCCGGGTGCGCAGTTTGGTTCCAAGGATTTTCTGCTTGCGCTCGAAGACCAGTTCCACCAGGTTGCGGAGCACCAGGTAGAGCATGAGCAACAGCAAGAGCCCGTTGATGTTGATTAGCGCAAAGACGAGCAGGGTGTCTGAAAACGGCAGGATGTGGAGTTCGCCGTTGAGCAGACGGCGCTGGAGTAGGGCCAGGGCGGGAATGAGCAGCAGACAGCAGCCGATGACGATACGGATCAGCCGCTGTTTCTTTTTTTTCTGTTCCGCGGTGAGCATCTGTCCGGGACGGCGTCAGTACCTGAATTCGATGGTGCGCCAGTCGGTTTCGAAGTTCCAGAGCGAGGAGAACGGCAGGACGCGGGCCATGCCCAGGGGTAAATTGCCCTGCTTGAGGGTTGCCTTGATCCGGATGGAGTAGGGGGCGTCCGGCGCCAGTCGGGACAGGGGAATCAGGCGGATGCCGTTGAGTTCGGCCATGGCCTGCTTGGCCAGCTCCGGGTTTGGGGTGCACAGTTTTTTATTGGGCTGCTCGGAGAGGACGACCGTGTATTCCCGGCTGTCCGGATTGTAGCTGAGGGTGTGGGTGATTTCGGTCTTGACCAGCGAACTGTCCAGCCAGCCGCTGCGGGATTTGGCCAGCTCCAGCCGGAAGGTGAAGGCGATGGGTACGCCCCTGTCGATGTCTTCGCGCAGGGCCTGATTGAAGGCGTTGCGTACCGTGGCGAAAAACAGCAGGTCGGTGTCAGAGGTGGTGACGATGATATCCTTGACCTCCGGCGAGGGCTCGCCCTTTTTTGCGTGGACCGGACAGGACGGCCACAGCAGGCAGCAGAGAAGCAGGATATACAGATATGGATGTCTCATGGGCAATAATGCAACATGACCGCGCAGCGGTCATGGAAAAAAGGCGAAAAGATGCTGCCTCGGATATACCTGATCAGGGCGATTTTGTCCATGCCTAGCAAGGGGTCGATGTGCGGAGTCGGGTGTGGGGCGTGGTCACCACTCGACCCGCAGCGTATTTTCACGGGGACGCACCCGGGCCAGACGGATGCGAACCGTATCGCCCGGTTCCACCGGGAAGGCGGTATGGGGCGGCAGGTCGACATCGAACAGGCAATCGGCCAGCAACAGGTTGACCCGTTTGGGCCCCTGGCCCACCACCAGGGCGTTGACCTGTTGCCCCTCTCTGGGTTCGAGGAAACGGAGGATCCAGTAGCGATGGCGCTGTTGACGAATCGCGTTGACCCTGGCCAGCTTTTGCGACAGGATGCCGGCAAAGGTTTTGCATTCCTCGCCGGAGAAGAGGATGCCCCGGCCGTGGAGCATGTGGCTGAGCTGGTGTTGCATGGCCAGATCGAGAAATCGGCGGATGGGCGAGGTGATGGTGGTGTAGCTGTTGAGCCCCAGACCGCTGTGCGGTTTGGGATGGGAGGTCAGCTCGCCCCGGGAGAGGAAGCGCCGCTGCTGGGCGATGTCGATCAGGCTGTTCTGCACCCCGGTCAGCAGGCGCTTGCGCGGCGGCGGCTGGGAGCGGAACAGGCCAGGGGCTTCCCGGTCCGCCAGATAGGCGGCGGCCAGGCCGTTGGCCAGAATCATCAGTTCGGAGACGAGGCTGCGCGCCGGAGTGTCCACGGGTGAAAGCCGGACCCGGATATCGGCGCGATCGCTGATGTCGATGTTGACATCCGGCAGGGAGAGCAGCAGGGCCCCCCGGTCGACCCGCTGCTGCCGCACCTGGCGGCGCACCTGGTCAAGCAGGGCGAGTTCGGGGTCGCGCGCCTCGATCAGGGCCTCGGCCTCTTCGTAGCTCAACTGGCGCTTGACCTCGATGATCGAGGGAACGATCTCGGAACGGATGCGCTCACCGCTTTGGCTTAAGGTGACCAGGAAGCTGATGGCCGGGCGGATGCGGCCTTGATGCAGGCTGCATAGCTCCAGCGACAGCTCCGGCGGCAGCATGGGGATGTCCCCTTCCGGAAAATAGATGGAGGTCGCCCGTTCCTGGGCCTCGGCAAAGAGCGGCCCATTGTGGGGCACGGCCAGGGTCAGGTCGGTGATATGGATGCCGACCTCGATCTGGTCGTTCTCCAGCCGGCGGACATGGAGGGCATCGTCGTAGTCGCGGGTTTGTTCGCCGTCGATGGTCAGGATGTCGAGATGGCGGAGATCCTGACGCTTGGGGTCGGCAAGCAGGATCTCGATCTCGGGTTCGACCAGCGCGCGGGCGGCCGCGAGACAGGTGTCGTCAAAGGCCACGGGCTGGTCGGAGCGCAACAGGGGCAGGTTCTCGTCGGCGTCCCAGACCCCGGCCCGAACCAGGACCGCGTATCCGGCGTCCGGTGCAGTTTGCCCCGCGGCCTGAAGGATCTGGCGCACCACCTGCTCGTGTTCGGATTCCGTGCCGAGAAGGACCGTGTCGGCAATCCACTCCAGGCAGCGGGAAAAGGTTTCCTCCGGGCAGGCCTCCGGGTCGGGGGCGTCCCGCATCAGCGCGGCGATCCGCGCCGCCGCCTGCACAACCAGCAGTTCCCGTTCCTGGCGGAGTCGCTGCTGCTCCTGAAGCTGCTCCACCTGCTCGGCGCTGAAGGCGCAGATCCGGCCGTTTTTGAACTTGAAAAACAGGGTGTCGGCGAATACCGCCCGCAGAAGCGCTGCCGGGTGGTCGTCGTCGGTTGCATCGCCAAAGTACAGTTCAGCGAGAAAGGCGGGCTCGAAGCTCTGGTCCTGTTCCTCTTCGAGCACCTGCCAGAGTTCGTCAAGGGCGATACTTTCGGCCAGCTCGCGGCGGCGGGCCGCCCGTTCGCGCAGCAGGGCGGTGAGCGCCTCGCGGGCGTCTGGTTGCGGATAGGCACGGGACGAGGCGGAGAGCACCCGGCTCACCGGCAGGCTTGCCTCGCGGCCGTTCTGGTTGATGAGCTGGATCTTCTTGTCCGTGCTCGCGGTGACGAAAGCGCAGTAGAATTTACCGCCGTCGATATAGTCAATGAGCGTGCCCGGTGAGATCATCTGTTGCACACATCGCCTGGTTCTGGAATCATAAGACCCCAGTGGATAGCAGGATTCATCCGCTTTGTCATCTGTTTCATCCGTTTTTTCCTTTCTTTTCGTGAGGCGTATGTGAACATCATCGGGCACCGTTTCGGCATGGTCGCCATTATAGGGCCGCCCAATGCCGGCAAGTCGACCCTGCTCAACCGGCTGCTGGGGCAGAAGATAGCGATCGTCACCCCCAAACCGCAGACCACGCGCAACCGGATTGCGGGTATTGTCACCCAGGCCGGGTTTCAGATGGTGCTCGTGGACACGCCCGGTCTGCACAAGGCCCGGGATGAGATCAATCGCCGGATGGTTCGGGTGGCGCTGGACAGTCTGGCCGAAGCCGACGTGGCCCTGTTGCTGGTCGACGGCTCTTCCATGCCCGCCCGTTCGGAAAAGAAACGGGAAGAGCAGGCTGAAGAGCTGCGTTCCCGTTGCGCCCACATCCAGCGGCCCGTGGTGCTGGTTTTGAACAAGAGCGATTTGGTGGCCGGTGAACAGATTCCCGTCCTGCTCGACTGGTACCGGC
The DNA here is from genome assembly GCA_050952385.1 of Desulfobulbus sp. GTDB lineage: Bacteria > Desulfobacterota > Desulfobulbia > Desulfobulbales > Desulfobulbaceae > Desulfobulbus. The sequence goes on from JBMNKV010000001.1 coordinate 2,407,124, forward strand.
ACCTGCACCCCTTTAGCGCCCTGATCCCGGTCTCCGCCCTGCACGGCACGGGCATGGACGAACTGATGCAGACTTTAGTGGAGCTCTTGCCTCCCGGTCCGGCCCATTATCCGGACGACATGCCCACCGATGCCACCGAGCGGTTCATTGCCGCGGAGATCATCCGGGAAAAGGTTTTTTTGCTGGTACGCGACGAGGTGCCCTATTCCACGGGGGTGCTGATCGAGTCGTTTGCCGAGGGCGACCCGGTGGTGCTGCATGCCGCAATCCTGGTGGAGCGCGATTCGCAGAAGGGCATTCTGATCGGTCGCCGGGGACGAATGCTGGCCGCAATCCGTGAGCAGGCCACCGCGGAGATCGAAGAGATGCTCGACTGCCGGGTGCGGCTGCATCTCTGGATCAAGGTCCGGAAGAACTGGACCACCAATCCGCAGATCCGCCGGGAGATGGGCCTGGAGTAGCCGCAGCCCGGCGCTTCAGCGCGCCCCAGCCGTGTTCGTTTTAGGCGGCTTGTTCTCCTTCGGAGTCTGGCTCTTGAGGACGAGCAGGGCGGTCCGCAACTGGTTGTCCTGCGCCAGCCGCAGGCCGACCTGTTTGATATCGTTCACCTCCTGGAAGGTCTCTTTCTGGTCTTCTTCGCCCGCTTCCGTCCCGGCGACAGAGGGGCCGCTCTCCTCGGTTTCATTGAGCAGGTGTTGGGGCAGATCCTTTTCGCGGATGGGCGCGCCCGCCGTTTTCACAGCGGTGGCTGAACTTTTCAGGGCCACGACCATGTTGGGTCTGATACCCCGGGCCTGGATGGAATCACCGCTGGGGGTGTAGTATTTGGCGGTGGTCAGCCGCAGACCCGAGCCGTCCAGGAGCGGGAGAACGGTCTGCACCGATCCCTTGCCAAAGGTGGTGGTACCGATGATGATCGCCCGTTTGTGATCCTGCAGGGCCCCGGCCACGATTTCCGAACCACTGGCGCTGCCGCTGTTGACCAGAATCGCCAGGGGAAAGGTGTAGGCTCCGTCCTCTTCGTGGGCGCGGAAGGTGATGTGTTCCTCCTTGTTGCGGCCCCGGGTCGAGACGATGACCCCCCGGTCGAGAAACAGGTCGGTCACCTTGATTGCCTGGTCGAGCAGGCCGCCCGGGTTGTTGCGCAGATCCAGGATCATCCCCCGGATCGGTCCCTTCTGGCGCAGGTTCTGGATCGCCTTTTTGACATCCGCGGCCGTGGCTGTCTGAAAGCTGGAGATCCGGACGCAGGCGTAGCCGGGTTCCAGTTCCATCACCTTGACCGAGGCCAGGGGAATGGCCTCGCGCACCAGCGCGATGTCGCGCGGCGTGGCCCAGCCCTTGCGGATGACGGTGATGGTGACTGTGGAGCCCTTGGGGCCCCGGAGTTTTTTGGTCGCCTCCAGCAGGGTCATGTCTTTGGTGGGCGCGCCATCGATGCGCAGGATCTGGTCGCCGGGCTGGATGTTTTTCCGGTCGGCCGGCGTGCCTTCGATGGGGGCCACGGCGGTCAACTGGCCGTCGCGGATCGAGATTTCAATGCCGATCCCGGTGAAGCTGCCCGTGGTTTCCTCTTCCAGTTCCTTGAAGTCCTCGGGACTCATGTAGGCGGAGTGTGGGTCCAGGGTGGCCATCATCCCGTTGATCGCGCCGGTGATGACCTTGTTGGCGTCCACCGGATCGACATAATACTGCTGGATGAGGGTGAGGATGTTGGCGAAGGTTTCCAGGTCGCGATAGAGGATCTGTTCCTGGTTCCCCTCTTTCCCGGCCTCTTTTCCGACCGCGCCCATGGGGGCGAGGAGAAGCGGGAGACAGATGAGCGGCAGCAAGATTAAACGTTTCATGGGTGGTCGGAAAGGCAAAGGAAACAGTGGCGGATGGCTCAGGCGGTGCTTGGAGCGGTCACGGTCGCAAGATGGCGTACCTTAGCGGGAAATGGCGCGACGGGCAAGGGCTTTGCCGAGCGCCTCACGGGATGGGCAATGATCCGGGGCGCAGCCAGAGCATGGGGTCGTCTGGTTCGGTATCGTGACGGATTTCAAAGTAGAGCCCGTCTTCTGCGGCAATGCCCGTTGTGCCACTGGCGCCGATATGTTGCCCCTGGGAAACGCTCTCGTTTTCGCGGACCGTGATCCGGTCGAGACCAGCGGTGACGGTGACATAGTCGCGGCCATGGTCGAGGATGACGAGGTTGCCGTACCCCTCCATGTATCCGGCAAAGAGGACGGTCCCGGCGGCAATGGCGAACACGTCGCCGGGCTTGGGCGGTTTGATGCTGATGCCGTTGGCAAAGGCGGGATCGTCGTCGGCACGTGGTTTCCGGAAGGTCCGGGTCAGTGTGCCCCAGATCGGTGGTTCAAACGTGCCCTTGCCCGCCTCGAAGTTGAGCGGACCGGTCTGCTCGGTCTGCTTCTTGGTCGTGACCTTGAGGGTGGAGGCCAGTTTTTTTTCGGCAGCCCGGATCTCCTTGATCGCCTGGGTGTGGAGGTGTTTGCGGGTTCGCGCCTCATGGAGGAGCTGGTTTTTCTCTTCGGCCGACCGGGCAAGCGCCGCCTCTTCCCGGGCGGTGGCGGTCAGAAAATTTTCCAGGACCACACACTCCAGCTCCTGGGCCCTTTTGGCCTCTTCCAGGGCTTCAAGGCCTGCCCGATATTCCTGAAAGAGCGCCTTGTCGTAGGTGACCAGCGTGCGGAGCCCGTCCTCGGCCAGGAGCAGCTCGGGCAGGTTCCGGGCGGAAAAGGCGATGTTGAGCAGGCTGCCGGGGTTGTGCTGGTAAAAAATCCACAGACGCTCGGCCAGGTGTTTGCGCAGGCGGGCGTTTTCTCCGGCGATCTTGGCACACTCTTCTTCCTTGATCGCGATGAGGAGCTGTTGGGCGCGGAGATCGTCCCGCAAGGTATTGATCTTGTTCTGGGTCGCGGCGATCAGCTCGTCCAGACGCCGGAGCTCGCCCAAGAGGGACGCCTCTTCCCGGGTGCTGTCCGCCAGTTTCTCTTCCTGCATCTGCTGTTCGAAGCGCAGCTTGCTGACATTGAGCGCCTTGGTCTGCGGGGTGACGGTCTTGGCCCCGGCCGGGACGGCGCAGGCAAGCGTCAGCACAAGCATCGGCAGAAGGATGGCTGCGGGCTTCATGACGGCATTACAGGCGGAGGAAACGCCGGATCGCGGAAAAGCTGCCCGCGGTGCAGAGCAGGGTGGCGGCGCCGAGGATCAGAAGCTGGATGGAGGTCGGGAAAAAGGTGAACGACAACAGCTCTGACCCCACCGGGCCCGTGAACTGGAGCTTGATCCAGTTGAACAGCGACAGCAGGGTCGCCATGCCGATCAGCGAGCCGATCAGGCCCTGCATGGCGCCCTCCAGCAGGAAGGGGGTGCTGATGTAGCTGTTGGTGGCGCCGACCAGGCGTAACAGCTCCAGCTCGTGGCGGCGGCGCAGCAGGGTCAGGTGGATGGTGTGGGCCACCATGAAGGTGGTGGTCATGATCAAAAGCGCCCCGGAAAGGAGCACAACCATCTGCATCAGGCGGACAAAGGCGTAAAAACGCTCGATCCACTCCTTGCCGTACTGGACCTTGACCACGCCGGGCAGGGTTTGCAGGTAGTCGGAAAAACGCTTTATTTTCCCCAGGCCATCCAGAGAGCGCACAGGATAGATCTCGATGGAGGGCGGCAGGAAATCGGTCGGCATGCCGGTCAGGATGTCCCGGTCGTCGCCCAGTTGCTGTTCCAACCGTTTGAAGGCATGGGCGCTGTCGACGAACTCGATCCGTTCCACCTTGTCAAAACGCAGAATCTTGTCCCGGTAGGACTCCTGCATGGGGACTGTGGGGTACTCGTCCAGATAGGCGATCAGCCGCAGGTCGTCGTCAAGGGCTGCACCAGCCTGCAGCGCGTTGATGTAGATCAGGAAAAAGAAGGAGAAGATCAGAACCGACAGGGCCACGGTGAACAGGGTCATGATCTGCGACTTCCAGGTCGCGCACATGTTGCGGCCGGTGTGGCGGAGCATGGCGGAGAGAAAACGCATGGTCATACCTCCATGGCCGGTCCGGCGGCGCGCGGTTCGGGCGTTGGTGTTCCCCGCATCCGGCCGAAGTGGAGTTCCACGACCCGGTCGCGGGCCGGATCGTACAGGGAGCGGTCGTGGGTGGCAATGACGATGGTGGCGCCCATCTGGTTGTGGCGGTGGAACAGGTCCATCACCCGGCCGGTGGTGTCGGCGTCCAGGTTGCCGGTGGGTTCGTCGGCCAGGATGATCTCCGGTGCGGTGGCCACGGCCCGGGCGATGGCCACCCGCTGCTGTTCGCCCCGTGAGAGTTCATTGGCACGGGTGGCATATTTTCGGACCAGATTGAGCTGTTGCAGAAGTTCCCGGACCCGTTTTTCAATCACCGCGGCCGGGGTGTACACCACCTCCAGGGCAAGGGCGATGTTGTAGGCCACGGTTCGTTCCGGCAGCAGCTTGAAGTCCTGGAAGGCGAAGCCGATCTTGCGGCGCAGCAGGTGGATCTTGCGTTGGGGCAGGTTGGTCAGGTCGATGCCCGCAACCTCGATCACCCCCTTGTCGGCCTTTTCCACCCGGCTGATCAGGTGGAGCAGGGTGGTCTTGCCCGCGCCGCTCATGCCGGTGAGGTAGACCATCTCGCCCCTGTCGATATTGAGCGTCACATCCACCAGGGCCTGTACATTCGGAGGGTAGGTTTTGCCGACCTTGACCAGGTCGATGATGCCGTTCGATGGTCGGGTGTCCATAGGCAGGAAGCAGGGTGAAGCCGGAGGATGTGGCGGGAAAAGGAATCCAGCCGAAATGACAATAGAAAATAATGTATTGTACAATCTGTGTTTTTTCAAGCCTCCAGCGGGTCTGTCCGGGTTTTCCCGGAAAGGTTCGAGGGGCTCTTGCCAAGCGGAATTCGTTTACCATCCGGAGCTGGTACGGGTATAGTCGGAGACCGGACTGGTGCCGCAAGAACTCGTTGCGGCGGCAAAAGATTGTCTTGCGAAGGAGGTTCCCGTATGCGCGACAAGGGCTACAAGGCGGTTTTGTTTGATCTTGACGGCACCCTGCTCGATACCCTGGAGGATCTGGCCGTGGCATCCAATCGGGTGCTGGCGGGTCGGGGCCTGCCCGAACACCCGATCGACGCCTACCGGTATTTCGTCGGTTCCGGGCTCAATACCCTGATCGAGCGGATCATCCCGGCAACGCATCGGGATCCGGAGCAGGTGCAGCTGTTCATTGCCGACTTTGAACGGGAGTACGCGCGCAACTGGCGGGCAACCACCCGGCCCTATCCCGGTATCGCCGATCTGCTTGACCAGCTTGTTGCCAGGGGTTTGCGACTGGCTGTTCTCTCCAACAAACCGCAGGACTTCACCCGGCTCTGTGTGGAAACCCTGCTGGCGGACTGGCATTTTGATCCTGTGTTCGGCAAGCGGCCCGGCGTACCCAAAAAACCGGACCCGGCGGCAGCATTGGAAATTGTCGCGCTGCTTGCAATGGAGCCGGGCGAGGTGCTCTATCTGGGGGATACCGGCATCGACATGCAGACCGCCGGGGCTGCCGGAATGGACGGCGTCGGTGTGCTGTGGGGCTTTCGCGACGCCGCCGAACTGAAGGGTGCCGGTGCCAAGGCGCTGCTTGCCCGGCCTCTGGATCTGCTCGCGCTATTGGGGTGATCATGGATCTTTCGTTCTGGACCGCCCTGGCCCATCCCTGCATCGGCGCGGGTATCGGCTATCTCACCAACCGGGTCGCCATCCGCATGCTGTTTCGTCCCCTGCGCCCCTGGCGGATCCTTGGCGTCCGCCTGCCCCTGACGCCCGGAGTCATCCCGTCCCAGCGTCATGCCCTGGCAGTCAACATCGGCGAGATGGTGGGCCAACACCTGCTGACCAGCGCGGATATCGGCGGCGCGCTTGCCACGCCGTCCTGTCAGGACACTTTGGCTGCCGTGATCGACCGGGAGCTGGAAAGGGTGCTGGCACAGGAACCCGGACCGTTGCCCGAAGCGCTTCCCCCGCCTTTTCAAACCTATTGGCGGGTGGGGATCAGGGCGTTGAAGCGTCGGTTGGCCGCGGAAGTCAACCGCATGCTGGCCGATGAGGCGGGTGCCGGGCAACTGGCCCGGGCGCTTGCCGACCAGCTCGATTTCCTGGAGAGCAGGCCGGTCGACAGCGTGTTTGCGCCGGAGCATCGGCAGTCGTTGTCGCAATGGGGCCTGGGCGCACTGACCGATATGCTGTGCAGTGAACGGTCCGAACAGCTCCTGGGAGAGCGGTTGTGTGCCGAGCTGTGGCGGGCTGCCGGGCAGATGCGCACCCTGGAGGAAATACTGCCCGAACCGGTGATCGAGCTGCTGCGGAGGATGCTGCGGGAGCAGGCGCCGGAGCTGGCCGATCAGCTGGCCGATGAACTGGAAGACCCCAGACTGCGCGGTCAACTGGTTCAGGCCGTTTTGGGCGGGATCGATCGTTTTCTGGCGTCGCTTGGTCTGGTGGGGGCCATGGCCGGCGGGTTTCTGGAACGTGACCGCGACCGGATGGCGGAAAAGATCGGGGTCTGGCTTGCGGAAAAAAAAGACGAGGTGCGCGCGTGGCTGCACCGGCCCGAGATGCAGGATCGGATGATCGGGGTGCTCGATCAGGGACTGGATACGGTGCTCAAGCGTCCCCTGGCCGAGCTGTTGCAGGGGATGGAGGAGGAGGGGATGATTCGCACCTGTCGCGAGCTGGCGGCCGGTTGCGTCGATGCGGTGCGCGGGGAATCGGGGCAAGCTGCCCTGGGCGCGCTGGTGCGGGAGGGCATGGAAGAGTTGTGCGGCGGCGGAACGCGTTCCCTGGGGAGTGTGGGACGACGGCTTTTCGCCCCTGAGCAGCGGGAGCGAATGCTGGCTGCCGGGCACGAGGCCTTGCTGGAATTTCTGCGGTCAGAGCGCGGTCGGCACCTGGTCGGGCAGATGGTTTCGGCAATGGTCGACGGCTTGGCAAAGCGGCCTGTGGGCGCATTGGGCCCGCTGGTGTCGCAGGGGCTCCGCCGGAACATCGGCATCCAGCTGCGCCACGGCGTGAACCGGATTCTTTCGCGGGAACTGCCGGGCCTGATCGATGCCCTGCGCATTCAGGAAATGGTGACGGAAAAGCTCGATGGGCTTGATCTGCTGCAACTGGAACAGCTGCTGCTGTCGATCATGCAGCGTCAGTTCAAATATATTAACTGGTTCGGCGGACTGTTGGGTTTTTTGCTCGGCCTGTTGAACCTTGTCTTGGCCAATCTGTTCTAGAGAGTTGCCCTTGAAATTTGAGATTTTCGCAGCAACAACGTCGGAAGGAGATTTTCAACAGCCAGTTAATGATGACACCATCAGATTTGGCAAACTTTGACTGAATTACGTGACTTGGCTGACCAATAAAAAATCATTTTTCAGTTCTATCCTTGGTCGGTTAAGGAAGCGGGGAAGGGTGCTTGACAAGATATACAATGTTTTTCCGAAAGGAATTGGTTGTATAAAGAGCAATGGCTTTTGGGAACGGTTTTAAATAATATTTTTTGGAATCCCTATAGTGGACCCCGAAAACTGGACAATATGTTAAGATAGAATAAAAACAGTCCAGAAATCAGAAAGGGGATCATTTTTGAAACGGAAAAAATACAGCAAAGAATTAAAAACTAAGGTGGCATTGGCAGCCATAAAAGGCAACCAGACTGCCAATGAAATTGCTTCAGAGTTTGGCATCCATGTTAGCCTTGTGAACCGGTGGAAAAAAGAGGCGATAGAAGCGCTTCCCCTGGTATTCGGAGATACTCAGACAAAACAGAGCAAAAAAAATGAGATCGAGCGGGAGCGTCTTTATTAGAAGGTTGGCAAACTTCAGGTCGAACTAGACTGGTTAAAAAAACACCGGACACCTTTTATGAGCATTAAAGAGAAAAACAGTTTTGTATAATTTTAGAGCTTGATTGCTGAACAATTTGCTCGTTGGATTTAACCTGTTTCCGTGAACATTCATCAATAAAAGTTGTTTGCCCATGCAACTAACATGTTGAAATTTCAGTTAAAAAGTTGCAATATCCACCTGTCCGTAAAACTCACCAGGCAGGTGAAAAGATGAAACGATTGATTCTTGAGCAGAGCAGCGACGAATTCTACACCAGCCACTCCGGCCTGGCCCTGGTCGGCGCGTGCATCAACCGCTACAGCGACTTGAGCCGGCGTGCAAGCCGGCAGAGCCGGGGGACCGAGCAGATCAGCGACATCGATATCCTGCGCAGTTACCTGGGCTTACTGTCCCTGGGCAAAAGCGATTTTCAGGCAATTGCCGCCATGCAGGGCGACGACTATTTCAGACAGGCCCTGGCCATTCACCGCCTGCCCTCAGCCGAAAGCCTGCGTCAACGCCTGGATACGGCAGGAGCAACCGGCCTGATTCCACACGTCTTTCGCGCAGCGCATACCATGCTCAAACAGCTTGGCGTCAAAATTTCTGCTTGCGCTCAAGGGCTGGTTCCCCTGGATGTGGACGTGTTCCCCCAGGATAATTCGAACACCACCAAGGAAGGCGTGAGCCGGACCTATAAAAATTTCGATGGCTATGCCCCCATCGCCGCGTACCTGGGCCTGGAAGGCTGGTGCCTGGAAGTTGAACTGCGGCCCGGCAGTCAGCATGCTCAGCACGAGTTTGTCCCCTTTCTTCAGCGGACGCTCAAGGCGGCGCGCAGCCTCACCAATCAGGAGTGTCTGGTGCGGCTGGATTCGGCCCACGATGCCGAAGAAAACCGGAAGCTGCTCGCCGCAACGGAACAGGTGCGCTTCATCATCAAGTGGAACCCGCGCGGCAGCAATGTGTTGTCCTGGCGCGAGCGTGTGTTTGGCGAAGGCGCGGTCAGCACGCCGCGGCCCGGCAAGCGGGTCGGCCTCCTGGTGATCGATGAAGCGGTGGAGATCAAGGGCCGGAGCTCTCCCTGTCAACGGATCGTGCAGGTGACGGAGCGCAGCAGCGACCGCAACGGGCAAATATTGCTCATGCCGCAGATCACCCTGGAAGGCTGGTGGACCAATCTGGAAATGACTCCCGATGAGGTGATTGGTCTGTATCGGGATCACGCCACTTCGGAGCAATTCCACAGCGAATTCAAGACCGATCTTGATTTGGAGCGCCTGCCCAGTGGTAAATTTGCCACCAATGCGCTGGTCATGGCCCTGGGTTGCTTGACGTATAACATCCTGCGTGCCATCGGACAAATGGGGCTGCTGGGCGAGTTTTCACCGATTCGCCATCCAGCCAAACGCCGTCGCATCCGCACGGTGATGCAGGAGTTGATCTACCTGGCGGGCCGTCTGCTGAGTCGCGGCAGACGGCTGCTTGTGCGCTTTGGCCGTCACTGTCCTGGTTTTGCAGCTTTCAAGGAGGTGTACGGTCAACTTGTCCCAGCCCGCTGACGCGGCTTTGTGGGGTCTGCGAGCAATATGACAGGAGGAGTGCGCCTGCCGGTCAGGATTTGGTTGCTCTTCAAAGAAAATCAAAGGACATGAGGCATTTTTACTGTAGCTTTCGAGTAAACTGGCACAGGATGACTTAAGTAGCTCGAAATTTACCGGTTTGATACCGAATCGCAGCATACTGACCTAAGCCTTCACGGATTCAGGTTTAAATTCCAAAATATTGGAAAGGAGGGAATAATTATGTCCGCATTGAAAAAATTCAAGATTAAAACTCGTGCTCAGCATATATGGGTTCAATGGGTACTGATATGGGGATTTCTAACTGCGGTTTTGTTTCATTTGATCGGCTATTTGTTATCTAGTGAAGTACCTTCACTCAGAGACTTGATAATTAGCTTTATTATATTTCCGATAGCAGGGTATTTCTGTGGAGTTTGGACATGGAAAATAGCTCGAAAAAAGACAAAACAAAGCACTGCTGTCTCATAGTTTTTGGAACAACAAAAGTTGCCTATAAACAACGGGTTGCTTATCAGGTGGCTTGAAAAGTGAGGTCGGTCGTCAATAGTGGACACCAAATTGGCCGGTGATTTTTCTCTGTTCATAAAAACATCGCTCAAAGGCAGCAGGTGAGAGATAGCCAAGTTTTCCCTGTCGCCGTTGCCGGTTGTAAAAGATTTCGATGTATTCCGTGATCTCCCGCATAGCCTGCTGCCGGGTTTCGTATTGCCGATGAAAAACAAGCTCGGTCTTGAGCGTGCCCCAAAAACTCTCCATCGGGGCGTTGTCGTAACAGTTGCCCTTGCCGCTCATCGAGGCGCGCATCCCAAAGCGGTTCAGCAACTCTCTGAACGTTCGGGCGCAGTACTGGCTGCCGCGGTCCGAATGATGCAACAGGCCGGGCTCCGGCCTCTTGGCCTCCACAGCGCGCAGCAGGGATTGGCCGACCAGATGCCTGGTCATGCGCGGTGCCATGGCGTAGCCGACGATCTCCCGGGTATACAGATCCTTGTGACCAGCGAGGTACAGCCACCCCTCCTGGGTCGGGATAGAGGTGATATCGCTCAACCAGACCTCACCAGGCGCCTTTGCCTCGAATTGCTGAGCCAGGAGGTTCTCGGCCACCGGCAAGGTGTGGCCGGAGTTGGTCGTTGCCTTGAACCGCCGCTTTTGCCGGCAGCGTAAGCCGAGTTTGCGGCGCAGGCGCTTGATTCGATGCCGACCAACATGCACCCCGTGCGCCGCCAGATCCCGCTGCAGCCGCTCCGGCCCGTACGTCTCCCGGGTACGGCGATGCGCGGCCTTGATTTCGATCTCCAGACGCGCCTCTTCCCTGGCTCGTCGGGACGGTGGGCGTTTGCGCCAGGCATGGTAACCGCTGGCGGAAACGGTCAAAACGCGGCACAAGAGCGGCAACGGATAGTGAAGTCGCAAGGTGTTGATCATCGCGTACCGTGCAGCGACTCCTTGGCAAAGTACGCGGCGGCTTTTTTTAAAATGTCACGCTCCATTCTGGTAACAGCCAACTCTCGCTTGACCCTGGCCAGCTCTATCTCGACCTCGGTCAGTGGCTTGCGGTTCTTGCCAACCTCTCCCAGTTTACCGGCCTTCGCGGCCCTCACCCAGTTCTCAAGGGTGGACTTGGGCAGGAACAGGCGGGCGGAAACCTCACCTGCCGATTGTCCGTCCTCAAGGACCAGGCGAGCGGCCTCTTCCCGGAATTCTTTGGTGTATCGGCCATATGGAATTTTCTTCATCAGTGACACCTCCATTTTGTTTCCTTATAAATTTGCAAAACTTTGGTGTCCATTTTTTTCAACCTACCTCAAAGCTCGATGAAATCGCGTCGTTCAAAGAGATTGAGCTGGAGCAAACGCAGCATTTGCTGCAGGGGCACGCCCAGCTTGGCCTTGAATTTCAAAAAGCTAAGGAGCAGGTACACGCTCAGGGCAATCCAGATTTGAGTCAGCACCGCGTTGCGCGATGTGCCCAGAAACGTTTTGATTTTGAGGTTGCCTTTGATCCATTTGAAAAAGAGCTCGATCTGCCAACGCTCTTTGTACAGCTCGGCAATGGTCTTCGCATCCAGGTGGTCGGCGTTGGTCACAAACGAGAGTTCCTTGCCGGTCTCAGGATCCTGGTAGCAGACCTTGCGCAACGGCAGGCTCATCTTGCCCAGCAGGATGGTCTGGTCCGCAGTGATCCCCTTGGCTTTTCGGCCTGACCGTTTGCGGAGCCCCTGTATGCGCGCGTTGCGCTTGAGCCGGGTGACAAAGAAAATCTTGTTCTCCGTAAGGGTCTGAAACCACGTGTAATCCGTGAACCCCATGTCAAAGACGACCATGGAACCCGACGGCAGCTTCAGGGTCTTTGCCCACGTGCTCTCATGGCTTTTGCCGTCCGTGAGGTCGAGGAACTCGGGCAGATACCCATCGCCATCCAGTCCCACATGCAGCTTGATGGCGCCCTTGGTTTGACGGAATGTGGCCCATGGAAAAACGGAGAGGCACAGATCGATAACCGTGGCATCGAGGAGATACAGCTTGCCGTTGAACTTGAAGCGGTGCTTGGGGGCGAATTGCCGGCACTGCTGGAGGAGCTTGTGGAAGATTGCCTCATACAGGGAGGCGGGCTGCTGCTCATTGACCCGAGCAAGGGTTGCCCTTGAACAGGGTTTGATGCCCAGGTGGTAGAGTTTGGGGGATTGGGCGGCAATATTCATGACCAGGTCTCGCAGACTTGCACGTGCGGAGAGCTGGCCGATGAACATGGCGATGAATTGGCTCCACCGATTAAAGGCTCGAAATTTCTGGCCGTGATGGTGTGCTTTTGCCAGCGCGTCAAAATCATGTCTGGGAAGAAATGCAATGATTTGCCTGAGGATTGTGTTATGGTGTGCCATGGGCTCGGATCTCCTTGTTATGGTTAGATTTTTCGCAAAAACATTGTAACATAAAAAGAGGTCCGAGCCTTTATTTATTGGATTTTCTTTGCAATTTTATGAGACAGCAGTGATCAAAGATGAAACAATGAATGCATCTCTTGGGTCATCCACACTTTCAATTGTAAAACATACCGAAAAAACGATCACACCAACATCAGAAACGACAAATATCACCGGTGTCGTAGAAATTAACAATGAGGAGTTTAATGCATCGATTGCAATTGTGGAAGACATTATTTCACAGGAAATCAGTCAATTCACAATAACATCCCAAAACACGCCGGTTAATCCGCCTGGGGTGGTGACCACTTTGCTAGTAGAATATGAGACTATTACTGATCAGGATGGATCGATCGCGACCTTTTTATCGAAGTTCGATGCGATTTTCAAAAAGCATGGCATTAAATTTTAACGAATAGGAGGTTATCAATTATGAAAGAATTATCAACAATCGTCATTATCTCTTCTTTATTTTTTTTTATACTAAACATCCAGGCTGTCGCCGGGGAAATTTCCCAATTTTCTGAAATCCATTCCAGTGAACTTGAGGATTACAGCACCTATGCTTTTAAATTTACCAACTTGAGTGCACAATTAAAAATTATTCCAACAAATGGCGGTCACGGCTCTGAACGGACGTTTAATGTGGATGATTTCAAGCTATTCCAAAGAAATTCTCATGACTATGGTAATGATGATATTTTCGTTGGTTCTGTTATCAGTCTTTCCAGTCAGGAATTTAAGGATTTTGTAGATGCTATTGGTAACCACCCTGAACTCCAGAGCATTGAGGATATAAGTGATCCGAATGCTTCGCTTATGATCATACGGGAATTCGCCCCTAATGCTATATGCTGGGAGCATCTTGCAACAGAAGCGAAAACGAGAAAATTTTTCGATCTTTTATATAATAGTATCGATCCTGCCCGGCAAGATATCCGCGATGAAATTAAGAGATGCAAACTACATATGGGGGGACAATAAATGTGTAAACAAAATGTTTTTACAACTATTATATATCCATTAGTTGTTATTATGCTATTAGTAAATTTTCCATTAATCGCATATTCTGCAACGATTAATGATGGAAATGGCACATGGAATACATCAGTAACTGGTACAGGCATTACAATATCATACACCCCTGATCCTTATAAAATTGTTTGCTCTAAAATTTATCTATCTCAAACGTGCAAATTGATCGATGGTGAATTCAAATTGCAAGTGCACCACGCAGGGCATGGTTAAAAACTTCAGCCGGGGTCTGGTAGTTTAAACATTTTCGGGGCCGGTTATTCAGCCGCTTTGCTGCTTGCAAGAGCATCTCTTCCGTGATCTTGTGGAAGCTGATTCCTCTTGGAAAATACTGTCGTAACAGGCCATTGCCGTTCTCGTTCGTGCCACGCTGCCACGGCGAACGCGGCGTGCAAAAGTACGTGCACATACCGGTGGCCGACTCCAGTTCTTTGAACCGGGCCATCTCCGAGCCGTTGTCAAGCGTCAACGTCTGCCTCAAGGCCGGTGGAATCTCACACAGGCGGGGAACAAGCGCCTCGTTGAAGGCAGCGGCTGTCTTGCTCTCGACCTTGGCCAACACCAGAAAACGGCTTGCACGCTCGTTACAACTCACCAGTGCTGCCTTGCCTTTGGAGGCGTAGACAAGATCCGCCTCCCAATCCCCAAACCGGGATCTGTCGGCAACAACCTGCGGACGCTGGGCAATATCAATGCGGCCAGGGAAAATACGTCTGCCTTGGCCGTACCTGGTTTGCCGTTTGCGTCGTTTGTGACCGCGGCGCAAATGGCGGTAGCTTGTATCGCCAACCTGTGCGGCAGCATAGATCCAGCGATAGATGGTTTCCGTGCTGATGCGCATGGTTGGATCCTGTGGATAATCCAGGCGAATTCGTCCTGCTATTTGCTCAGGAGACCAGTCGCTGCGCAACTTTTCATCGACGTAGGCGACCAGCTCGGACCGGGTCATGCAGCGGTAATGACGCGGCATCTCTCGTCTTTTTTGGGCACGTCGGTTGGCGATTTGAGCACGATAGCCGCTTTTGGAGCTATTACGGCGTAATTCCCTGGAAATGGTTGTATGGCTTCGGCCAAGATGCGTGGCGATTTCCCGGCAACTCATGCCCCTATGCACAAACAGTTCGATAACAATGCGTTCTTCCAGTATAAGGTGGCTGTGGGACATGGCGGACTCCTTCTGGATGGTTGGCTGTTGGCGCTTCCAACTCTACCAGAATACCGCTGTGTCCTTTTAACTTTTCACGCATCCACGGTGGTGCATTTGCAATGAGAATCTACCCCCTAATTAACCCAAGCGACCTTAACAGCCCGTTGAAGAATCCTGGATTTTCCGCATAGGGTGCAAGATGGCCGATTGTGCCAACCTGTCTCAGGCACTCCATCTCAAAAAGACAATCATGGCCAAATCAGGGGCTTCAGCCGTATTCGGCAGCCAAACAGCCAATATGAGCAGGTGCATCTCCCCAATTTGGGCAAAAATCAGCTCTGCACGGGCATCAGCCAGGCCCTTGGGTGTGCCGAAGCCGAACAAGGCGCGCAGCAGTATCCCCAGATTGAATCCGGCAATGTGGATAATGTAGCGCTTCTCAATATTTTCGAGGCCCCGCAAAAAGCTGCGCCGCATACCGCCACGGTCAAGGCAGTGGGCAAAACTGCGTTCCACCCGCTCGGCCCGCACACGCAAAAGCACCTTGCTCTTGTACGACTTCAGCCGGGCGCGATTTGTATACACCGCATCACGCGCCTCAAGGTCGCCATGCCAGCGCAAACGCCCCTTGCGTTTTGGTTCACTGATCCGGCTGCAGCAGGATTCCGGCAAACTCTTCAAGACCTCCCGGCTGTGATAGCCCTTGTCCGCCACCAGGTCAAAGGGATCGTCAATGCCGGGCACGTCTTCCTTCTCTCGAACCGCGCACAGCTTGGCCTGGGCATCTTCAAGGGTGGCGGCAATGGTCGTGCGGTCGCCCTGATCAGCAGGATGGATCATTGCGGAAACAATCGCCCCGGATTCCAGATCAACCACATGCTCGGGCTTGTAGGCCATATGGGTGTGGCCATCCTTGAGCCTGGCTATGCGAGACGCCTCATCCGTGGTCGATTGCCAGTCCTTGTTGGAGGTCTTCTTCCCCTTGCGCGTGCGGTCAAAGGCGATCAACTCCGCCCTGGTCGGCGTCTTGATACCGCTCTCTGCGGCCAGACGCACAAGCATTGCCTCATACCCCTCACCCGTGTCCCTGCGCACAATGCTCTTCATGGCTGCATTCGCCTCCATGGTCGAAGCGTCGATTCCCAGGTACGTTCCATTCAGCAGATTGGCCTGTTCCAGGATGCGCAGCACAAAGACAAACGTTTCGTGGTGTACCTCCAGCGGCAGACGCTGACGGATGCGGCACAAAGAGGAGTGATCAGGCACGCTCTCGCTGGGCGCAAGCCCGAGAAACTCCCGCAGGGACAGGGAATCGCTGCAGCGCCAACAGATGCCTCGTTCCGAGTCGATGCCTTCAAAATAGCCGATCAAAAGCATGCGGAAGGAGCGTCCCGGCGGGATGGAGCGGCGGCCGAGCCTTGCAGCGTAAAACGGAGCGCACAGATTTTCGAGGAAGGCGTCAAATCCCTCCTGGCGCAGGAGCTTCTGCAGCCGCTCATAAAAGACATGCCCCTTGCTTTGGGGAAGCTGATCATACGAAAGCCACATGCTGCGCTGCTGTTCCTTGCTCCGGCCAAGACTCATGACGCCCTCCTTGAAAAGAGATGCAAGTCATTATGCCAAAGTGGAAGAGTTTTTCAACGGGCTGTTAGCAGCCCGTTGAAGAATCCTGGATTTTTCGCATGGGGTGCAAGGTAGCCGATTGTTCCAACTTGTCTCAGGGGTT
This sequence comes from Desulfobulbus sp., assembly GCA_050952385.1. GTDB lineage: Bacteria > Desulfobacterota > Desulfobulbia > Desulfobulbales > Desulfobulbaceae > Desulfobulbus. Next base: position 2,423,422 of record JBMNKV010000001.1, read on the forward strand.
CCATCTCAAAAAGACAATCATGGCCAAATCAGGAGCTTCAGCCGCATGCGGCAGCCAAACAGCCAATATGAGCAGGTGCATCTCCCCAATTCGGGCAAAAATCAGCCCTGCACGGGCATCAGCCAAGCCCTTGGGTGTGCCGAAGCCAAACAATGCGCGCAGCAGTATCCCCAGATTGAACCCGGCAAGATGAATGATGTAGCGCTTCTCAATATTTTCGAGGCCCCGCAAAAAGCTGCGCCGCATACCGCCACGGTCAAGGCAGTGGGCAAAACTGCGCTCCACTCGCTCGGCCCGCACACGCAAAAGCACCTTGCTCTTGTACGACTTCAGCCGGGCGCGATTTGTATACACCGCATCACGCGCCTCAAGGTCGCCATGCCAGCGCAAACGCCCCTTGTGTTTCGGTTCACTGATCCGGCTGCAGCAGGATTCCGGCAAACTCTTCAAGACCTCCCGGCTGTGATAGCCCTTGTCCGCCACCAGGTCAAAGGGATCGTCAATACCGGGAGCGTCTTCCTTCTCTCGAATCGCGCACAGCTTGGCCTGGGCATCTTCAAGGGTGGTGGTAATTGTCGCGCGGTCGCCCTGATCAGCGGGATGGATCACAGCAGAAACAATCGCCCCGGATTCCAGATCAACCACATGCTCGGGCTTGTAGGCCATATGGGTGCGACCATCCTTGAGCCTGGTTATGCGGGATTCCTCATCCGTGGTCGATTGCCAGTCCTTGTTGGAGGTTTTCTTCCCCTTGCGCTTGCGGTCAAAGGCGATCAACTCCGCCCTGGTCGGCGTCTTGATACCGCTCTCTTCGGCCAGACGCACAAGCATTGCCTCATACCCCTCACCCGTGTCCCTGCGCACAATGCTCTTCATGGCTGCATTCGCCTCCATGGTCGAAGCGTCGATTCCCAGGTACCTTCCATGGAGCAGATTGGCCTGTTCCAGGATGCGCAGCACAAAAACAAATGTTTCGTGGTGCACCTCCAGCGGCAGACGCTGACGGATGCGGCACAAAGAGGAGTGATCAGGCACGGTTTCGCTGGGCGCAAGCCCGAGAAACTCCCGCAGGGACAGGGAATCGCTGCAGCGCCAACAGATACCTCGTTCCGAGTCGATGCCCTCAAAATAGCCGATCAAAAGCATGCGGAAGTAGCGTCCCGGCGGGATGGAGCGGCGGCCGAGCCTTTCGGCGTAAAACGGAGCGCACAGGTTTTCGAGGAAGGCGTCAAATCCCTCCTGGCGCAGGAGCTTTTGCAGCCGCTCATAAAAAACATGCCCCTTGCTTTGGGGAAGCTGATCGTACGAAAGCCACATGCTGCGCTGCTGTTCCTTGCTCCGGCCAAGACTCATGACGCCCTCCTTGGAAGTAGGTTCAAGCCATTATGCCAGAATGGAAGAGTTTTTCAACGGGCTGTTAGGGTGCGGTTTTTTGCAAGAAGCCTGTCGTGGAGTGAAAAAAGCCCCGCATGCACTGCGCATGCGGGGCTTTTGATTGGTGGAGTCTTGGTTGGAGTTACTGCACGATATGCACTTCAACCCGACGGTTTTTCTGGCGTCCTTCTGCCGTGGCATTGCTGGCCAGGGGACGTTCCTGGCCGTAGCCTTTGGCCTCCATGCGGGATTGGTCGATGCCCTTGGTGGCAAGGTAGTTGGCCACCGACCGGGCGCGTCGCAGGCTCAGCGCCTTGTTGCTGGCCGGATTGCCCACAGAATCGGTGAACCCGGCAATTTCCAGCCTCAGGTTCTTGGCTCGGGCCAGTTTATCTGCCACCGCATCCAGACTCTTGCGCGAGTCGGCTGAAAGGTCGGCGCCACCGGTGGCGAAGGTCACGCCGCTGAGGATAAAGCCCTGATCGCGTGGGCAGCCCACGGCGTTGACTGCGCTTCCCGTCGGTGAATTCGGACACAGGTCGATGGAATCGGCAACGCCGTCACCGTCCTGATCGGCTATGGTTGCCGGAGCCGCGCTCTGCTGTTGCTCCTCGACCGCGGGCGCGGCGGTCTGCGCAGGGGCCGCGGCCTTTTGATCGGCGCTTTTGTCAGCACTTTGGGCCGAACGCTGCAATGCCTCGTTCTGCTCGCGCAGCTCCTTGCCCGCGGCTTCCAGTTGGGTAACCTGGGCGGTCAGGGCGGCGATGTGTTGCTGTAACGCGTCGACACCTTCCTGTTTGCCGGTGTCGCCGCGGGTTGCCGCCAGTTCGGCTTCCAGGGTCTCGATTTTTCTTTTATCGGCGCTCAGGGCTTCGTTGAGTCGGGCCGTCTCGGCCTCGGCGTCGCTTGCCCGTTGGGTCGCCGAAGCATTGGCTGTTTTCAGCGCCTGGACCTGATCTGCCAGGTTCGTCTGTTGCGTTTGAGCTGCCTGCAACTGCTCGACTTGTTGGTTGGCCTTGGCCAGGGCGCTTTGCAACTCTTCCAGCAGACGGCTCTGGGCGGCGGCCTCGGTCAGCTGCTTGTGCAGGGCTGCCTTTTCGTTTTGCAACTGTTCAATGGCCTTGCCCTGGGTGCCGGTTTTGGCGGTGAGTTCGTCGGCCTGACGACGCAGCGTGGCCAGCTCTTCCTGCTGTTTGGCCATGTCGCTTAGGGCCGCCTCCTTGGCTTGCAGGGTCTGGAGCAACTCCTGGTTCTTGCTCTCCAGTCCTTGTGCCTTTTCCAGCCGCGCGGCCTGTTCGTCAAACGCCTTTTTGATGCCCCACAACTCCTGATTGTTCGCCTGCAGGGCTGTCAGCTGGCTGGTCAGGCCGATATTCTGGTCGTTGAGTTTGGTGACTTTGCTGTTCAGTGCGTCGACCTGTTCCTGTCGTTCGTCGACTGCGGCGGCTTGCAGGTTCAACTGCTCACGCAGCTGCTCCTTGGCATTTGTTGCCGCACGCAGCTGGTCCCGGGTTTCTTGCAGAATTTGGGACAGTTTGGCCTGGCCTGCGCCTATATCCCGATTCTGTGCTTCCAGAGCGCTGATTCGCTGCTGCCGTTCCCCGATACTTTGTTCCAGTTTCTTGATATGTTCCTGAACAGCCTGTGCCTGCTGTTTCTGGCTTTCAGTCTGCTTTTTCAGGGCGTCCAGGGCAGTCGTGCGTTCCTGCAGCTGCTGTTGCAGGCTTTGCGCTTGTGTTTTTTGTTCTTCCAGTTCCTTGCGGGCCTGGTCACGCTCCTGGGTAAAGGTTTGCGCCTGCTTGCCCAGCTCAGCGATCTGCGTTTGCAGGGCCTGGCTAGCCTCCTGCTGTTTCTGGCTTGCCATCCGGGCATTTTCAATGGCCTCGTCTTTGCTCACCAGCTGTTTTTTGTAGTCCTCGGTCTGTGCTTCCAGAGCGCTGATTTGCTGCTGCCGTTCTTGAGTGATTTGTTCCAGCTTTTTGATATTTTCCTGAACAGCCAGCGTTTGTTGTTCCTGGCTTTCGGTCTGGGTTTTCAGAGCCTCCAGAGCGGTCGTGCGTTCCTGCAGCTGCTGTTGCAGGCTCTGCGCCTGCGCTTTTTGCTCTCCCAGCTCCTTGCGGGCCTGATCGCGCTCCTGGGTAAAGGTTTGTGCCTGCTTGTCCAGCTCAGCGATCTGCGCTTGCAGGGCTTGGACGGCCTCCTGCTGCTTCTGGCTTGCTATCCGGGCGTTTTCAATGGCCTCGTTTTTGCTCACCAGCTGTTTTTTGTAGTCCTCGGCCTGTGCTTCCAGGGCGCTGATTTGCTGCTGCCGTTCCTGGGTGGCTTGTTCTTGGCTTTCAGTCTGGGTTTTCAGAGCCTCCAGGGCGGTTATGCGGTCCTGCAGCTGCCGTTGCAGGGTCTGCGCCTGCGCTTTTTGCTCTCCCAGCTCCTTGCGGGCCTGATCGCGCTCCTGGGTGAAGGTTTGCGCCTGCTTGCCCAGCTCGGCGACCTGCGCTTGCAGGGCCTGGCTAGCCTCCTGCTGCTTCTGGCTTGCCATCTGGGCGTTTTCAATGGCCTCGTCTTTGTTCACCAGTTGTTTTTTATATTCCTCGGTCTGGGCGTTCAGGGTGCTGATTTGTTGCTGTTGTTCCCCGATGGTTTGTTCCAGCTTCTTGATGTTTTCCTGAACCGTCTGTGCCTGTTCTTTTTGGTTTGCAGTCTGCTTTTTCAGAGCCTCCAGGGCGGTCGTGCGTTCCTGTAGCTGCTGCTGCAGGGTCTGCGCTTGCGCTTTTTGCCCTCCCAGCTCCTTGCGGGCCTGGTCACGCTCCTGGGTAAAGGTCTGCGCCTGCTTACCCAGCTTGGCGACCTGTGCTTGTAGTGCCTTGGTGGCCTCCTGCTGCTTCTGGCTTGCCATCCGGGCGTTTTCAAGAGCCTCGTCTTTGCTTACCAGTTGTTTTTTGTAGTCTTCGGTTTGGGCTTTCAGGGCGGTGATCTGTTGCTGCCGTTCCTGGGTAGTTTGTTCCAGCTTCTTGATATTTTCCTGAACAGTCTGTGCCTGTTCTTTCTGGTTTGCAGTCTGCTTTTTCAGAGCCTCCAGGGCGGTCGTGCGTTCCTGCAGCTGCTGCTGCAGGCTCTGCGCCTGCGCTTTTTGCTCTTCCAGCTCCTTGCGGGCCTGGTCACGCTCCTGGGTAAAGGTTTGCATCTGAGCCGTCAGCTGTGCCTTGTCGTCTTTCGGGTCGGTTTCTTGCTGCGTGCGTTGGGCGGAGGTTTCCTGTAATGCGGCGAGCTCTGTCCGTGCGGCTGCCAGCTCGGTTTCAAGCTGTTTTTTCTCCTCCTGGAGGGTCAGCGTTTTCTCTTTGTCCTCTTGCAGTGCCGTTTCCTGTTGCTTGCGGGCCACTGCTGTTTCCGATGCCTTGAGTTCGTCGAGATCGGTTTGCAGCTGTGTGGCCAGTGCCTGGGAGGCTGCCAGTTCACCGATCAATTTGTCTTTTTCGGCCTGGAGGGCCTGCATCTGCTCCTCGTGCTGCTGACTTGCCTCCTGCTGTGCCTTGACAGCCTGAGGATCGGCCGTCTCTCTGAGCTGGCCCAGGGTTTTACGCAGTTCGGCCACCGTCATGCGGGCGGTGGTGAGTTCCCGTTCACGCTGCTGCGCCTGGTTTTGCAAAGCCTGCAACTGTCCGCTCTGTTGTTCAAGGCGCTGCGCCTGTTTGCTTTCGTCCGCCCGGAGCTGGTTGATGATCGCCTTCATCCGGGCATTTTCTTCGTTGCTTGCGGCCAGCGCCTCGGCTCCCTGCTTGTTTCCGGCCTGGAGCTTGGCCAGCTCTTCATTCTGACGACTGATCGTGGCGCTGTCGTTTTTGATCTGTTCGGCGGTGCGTCCGGCCTCCTCCTTCATCTTGGCAAGGGTTGCCTTGTGCTCGTCTCGTTCGGCCCTGGCTGCGGTCAGGGCCGCGGTCAACTGCTGGCTCTCGGCCTGCAACTGTTTCAGCGATGCCTCCTGTGCGTTCATTGCCGCATCTTGTTTCTGGAGAGTCTGCCGGCTCTGATCAACTTGCTGTTGCAGGGCGGCAAGGGCTGCCGCCTTCTGCTTGGCAATGGACTTTTGTTCCGCCAGTTCCGCGGCCAGGCGTTTTTTATTTTTTCCCAGGTCCACTGCAGATGCTTCAGCGAGCTGAACCCTTTTGGCCAGCTCCTGATACTGCTTGTTGATCGCCTCGTGGGCGATGAGAGTTTCCTGGATTTTTTGCTCCTTTTCGACCAGTGCGGCCTGCAACTCGGTCATCGTCCGGAGGGCGACATCGGCAGTGGTCGGTTCGACCGGTGCAGCCGGTGCAATCGTTTGTGGCGCTTCCCGAACCTCCGGGGCCGGAGCTGGTTCGGGCTGGACCTCCGGAGCCGTCTTTGCGGCGACCGGAGCCTCCTTGGTCGGCACGGGTTCGGGTGCAACCTGTTCGGACTCTTGCGGAGCCGGTTGGGCGACAGGAGCCGCCTTCTCCGGTGCGGGAGTGGAGGGTTCGGCCGGAGCGGGGATGGCCTGAGCCTGCTCGGCCGGAGGTTGAGGCGGTACGGTGAGGGGGGCCTGTTGTTGTGCCGGTGGCTGCTTACCCTGCTCGATGTTTTTCAGCATGGAGCTGTTGAAGTTAGCAAGCACCAGGTAGGCTGCCAGACCAGCCAGCGAGATGAGAGCAAGACGAATATTCATAATATAATTAATTGGTTGAATTCATAAAAAGTGAAATATCCGGGCGGGTTATGATCGGGGCTGCAGGATGAGCGTGGACAGGGGAGGCAGCACCAGGGACAGGCTGTGTCCGAAACCGTGGCACGGAGCATCGATGGTGGTGATGGCAGGGCCGTTGTCCACGCCGCTGCCGCCGTAAATTTCCAGGTCGGTATTGATCAGTTCGCGATAGACGCCTGCTTTGGGCACGCCGATCCGGTAGTCGTAGCGAACCACCGGCGCGAAGTTGGAGACAACCACCGCGAAGTCGTCCTGATTTTTTGCGCTGCGCAAAAAGGAAAAGACCGAGTTGTCCGAATCGTTGGCATCGATCCAGCGGAATCCGGTCCAGTCGAAGTCCACCTGGTGCAGACAGGGTTCGGCGCGGTAGACGGTGTTCAGGTCGCGGACCAGCCGTTGCACGCCCTGGTGGCGGGGTGCGGTCAGGGCCATCCATTCCAGACCGGTGTCGTGATTCCACTCCTGCCACTGGCCGAACTCACCGCCCATGAACAGCAGTTTCTTGCCGGAATAGCCCCACATGAACCCGTAATAGCAGCGCAGGTTGGCGAACTTCTGCCATTCGTCGCCGCTCATTTTGTTGAGCAGGGAGCCCTTGCCGTGCACGACCTCGTCGTGGCTGAGCGGCAGGGTGAAGTTCTCGGTAAAGGCATAGAGCATGCCGAAGGTCATCTGGTTGTGATGGAACCGGCGGTAGAGCGGATCTTTCGACATGTAGCTGAGCGTATCGTGCATCCAGCCCATATTCCACTTGAGGCTGAAGCCCAGTCCGCCCAGGTAGGTCGGACGGCTGACCATGGGCCAGGCGGTGGATTCCTCGGCAATGGTCAGGACGCCGGGGAAAATCCCGTGGACGACCTCGTTGACCTTGCGGAGAAAGCTGATCGCAGCCAGATTTTCGCGACCGCCGTAGATATTGGGCACCCATTCGCCTTCCTTGCGAGAGTAGTCGAGGTAGAGCATGGAAGCGACCGCATCGACCCGGAGTCCGTCGATGTGATACTTGTCGATCCAGAACAGGGCATTGGAGATGAGAAAGGAGCGCACCTCGTTGCGGCTGTAGTTGAAGACCAGGGTGCCCCAGTCCTGATGTTCGCCCTGCCGCGGATCGACGTGGGCGTAGAGCTGGGTGCCGTCGAAGAAGTTGAGTCCGGCCATGTCCTTGGGAAAGTGGGCCGGAACCCAGTCCAGAATGACGCCGATGCCCGCGGCGTGACACTGGTCGACAAAATACATGAAGTCTTCAGGGGTACCAAAACGGGAGGTCGGCGCGTAGAATCCCAGCACCTGATAGCCCCACGAGCCGTCAAAGGGATGCTCCGCGATGGGCAGCAGCTCGATGTGGGTGTAGCCCATCTCCTTGACATAGGGGACGAGTGTTTCTGCCATCTCCCGGTAGGTCAGGTAGCGCTGGCCCCATTCCGGGTCGGGTTCGCGCCGCCAGGAGCCGAAGTGGACCTCGTAGATCGAGATGGGGGCATCCAGGGCCTGGCGTGCGGACCGATCGGCGATCCAGCGTTCATCCTGCCAGACGTATTTGTCCAGGTCGGTGACCACGGAGCCTGTTCTGGGCCGTTCTTCCATGGCAAAACCGTAGGGGTCGGCCTTGTCGAGTTCTTCCCAGTTTTCGGTCAGAATGCGGTACTTGTAGACAGAGTATTCGGGCAGCCCGGGAATAAAGAGGGTCCAGATCCCGGAGTCCGAAGAGTGCATGGGGTGCAGATCCCCATTCCAGCCGTTGAAGTCGCCGATAACCGAGACCCGTTTGGCGTTGGGGGCCCACACGGCAAAGACCACGCCGGACTCGCCGTCAAAGGTGATCAGGTGGGCGCCCATGCGCTGGTAGGCCCGTTCATGCGTGCCTTCGTTGATGAGGTACTTGTCGAAACTGCTCAGCCAATCGGAGGGAACTGCCTTGCCGGCAGGGATATTCGATGTCATATGCGTATGCTCCTTCTCGTGGATGGAAATGCCTGTACCCTACTGTATTATCAGTGAGATGTCATGGGGAAAGAGCGGGTTGGCGCACTATCTGTTGCAAGCGGACGGGCTGGAGGATGGCTCTATACAGCGCCTGAGAACCCGGATCACGGTTTCGGGTGTGTGGGCCCGCAGGCGCCAGGTTCGGGCCTGGGTGGTGGTGTGGGCCGCGATTCGGACAAGGTCGTCGGAAGGGATCCCGAGATCGTCGAGGGTGCGCGGCAGACCGAGGTCGAGCAGCCAGCGGCGGATATGATCGATCACCGCCTCTGCCGCCCGGTGGGGATCCGGATCGTTGCAGTGCAACAGGCCGCGAGCCATGGAGGCCAGACGATGGCAATATGCCGGAGCGTATTCCGCCAGCCAGCCCGGCAGGAGGACGGCCATGCCCGCGCCGTGGGGGATGTCGTAGAGGGCGCTTAAGGAGTGTTCGATCAGGTGGATCGGGAGGCTGACCCGGCCCAGTCCGGCGGTGGTCAGGCCGCTTAGGGCCAGGGACGCGCACCATAACAGATCGGCGCGGGCCGCGGCGTCGTGAGGGTTGACGAGGCAGCGCCGGGAGGCGCTTATGACCGTGTCGGCCAGGCCTTCCATGAACCGGTCCTGGATCGGGGTCTCCGCGCCGCTGGCAGTCAGGTAGAATTCGAGCAGGTGACAGAAGATGTCCACCGCGCCGCAAGCGGTCTGCATCGGCGGAACGCTGTGGGTGGTTTCCGGGTCGAGCAGGGAGGTTTTGGGAAAGAGCAGGCGGTGGCCGAAGCCCAGTTTTTCCCGGGTGGATTCGTTGGTCAGGACCATGCCCGAGTTCATCTCCGAACCGGATGCGGCCACCGTGGGCACGGTGAGGACCGGCAGGGCGGTCTTGACGCCCTTTTTGCCGATGAAGAATTTCCAGACATCGTGGGTGGCCATGGTCCCGGCTGCGATGGCCTTGGCCGTGTCCAGCGCCGAACCGCCGCCCACGCCGACGATCACCTCTATTCGGTGGGTTTTGGCCAGTTCGATGCCCTGGCGAACGTGTTCGAGCCGGGGATTGGCGCGGACGCCGCCGTGTTCAATCGGATCGACGCCCGCCTCGCGCAGCAGGGTGATGATCTGGTCAAGCCGTCCGCTGGCCCTGGCGCTGTTTTGTCCGTAGACAAGGAGGGCCCGTTGGCCCCAGTTTCTGGTCTCCTTGCCGATGGCCGAGATCACGCCCGGACCGAAGAGCACCTTGGTGGGATTGTGAAAGACGAACGGCTGCATGGAGAACTCGTGGTATAGAGGCGGGTTGATCCGTCGGCTTGGCCGTTGCCCGGGCAGACAGCCGCCTGAGCCGGACGAGCCGGCAGCGAACGAGGTGACGATGCGAGGCCATGATGCTCATCGGCGCGGTATCGTCCGCCGGCAGAGCGGAGCGATGGGGCACATCTCACCAGTAGTGCCAAGCGCCGGTGAAGCGGACAAAACAGGCCAGGGCGATATTGGTCACGGCGTGGGCCGCGATGCAGCTCAGCAGGTCCTGCCTCCGTATCCACAGCCAGCCCATGAGCAGCCCATAGGCCACGGACGCGAGCCATTCGGCCGGAAGGTGCCCGGCCGTGAAGACGAGCGTCGAGATGAGCAGGGCGGGCCACGACCATGCCCCCGGAGCAACCGTGTTGATGGAACGCTGGTCAAGGGCGGTGGGCAGGGGCTCCGGGTCGCCGCTTTTTCGGACCTCCCACCATTGCAGGGCCAGGCGGAAGATGTAGCCGCGCATCATCAGTTCCTCGAAGATCGGCACCACCAGCCCGGCGCTGAGAAGCCGGAGAATAAAGCCCTTCTCGGACCAGGGTTCGCCATTGCCCGGATCGACAAAGGGCGTGAGCAGGGCGAGCCAGAGCACAAGCCCCGCCAGTCCCGCAACCGCGCCGAAGGCCAGCGAGCCCCAGGGCGAGCGGGGACCGCGCAACGGACAGTACCAGCGCCAGGCCCAGACCAAAAGCAGGGGGACGACGATCAGCCGGATCAGGTAACCGTGCTCCTGCGCGAGCAGGGATTCGGGCAGGGCGGCCAGACCGACGTAGGCCAGGTACGGCAGGGCATAGGGGAGCAGCAGCTGACGGTTGGTGATCATGGGGTGTCCGTCGGCGGCGCGGTTTCGGAAGGCGTGGCGGACATCTCGCGCTGTTTTTGGCTGTGCTGTCTTTCCAGCTTGCGGGTCCGGAGCGTATCGAGTACGGCCCAGGTCAGCAATACCCCGGCCGCGATTCGGTTGAACAGCTGGTGCTCGATCATGTCGGGATTGAACCAGCCGTCGTAGAGGCACCATAGGCCGAATCCGGCGAGTAGTGCGGGAAAGACATAGGGGTTGATGCGTGGCGGGGCTTTGGGTGGTGTTGTCATATCCGTTGTTCAGGTTAGAGGGACGGGGTGATTCCGGGTTCCAGCAGGCGGGTCAGCCGGACCAGGGTTTCCAGAGACAGGGTTTCTGCTCGAACCGAGGGAGCAAGACCAGCCCGGACAATGACCTCGGTGATGTGCTCCTTGCCGGGCAGTCCGGCGCAGCCGGCCAGCCCGTTGAGCAGGGTTTTGCGGCGGCGACCGAAGACTGCACGGACGATTCGGGTGAAGAGCGGGCGGTTGAACTCGCCCAGGGCCCGTACCCGCTCGGGGACGGGATGAAAATCGAGGCGGACGACCAGCGAGTCGACCTTGGGCCGGGGGTGAAAGGCCTCGGGCCCCACTTCCAGCAGGGGTCGCACCGTGGCGCAGGCAGCCAGCAGCACCGTGGGCGCGCCGTAGGCCTTGCTGCCCGGTTCGGCCATCAGCCGTTTTGCCACCTCTTTTTGCAGCATGACCACGGCAAAGGCCATGCGGTCGGCATGTTCGATCAGGCGGAAGAGGAAGGGTGTGGAGATGGAGTAGGGCAGATTGGCGATCAGTTTGATCCGCTCGCCGGTTGGAGCCAGAGTGGCAAAGTCGACCTTGAGCGCGTCAGCATGGCGCAGGGTGACGTTGGCTGGAAGGGCCTGCTGTTGTTGGTGGAGACGAACGAGGCCGGCGTCCGCCTCCAGACCGATCACATGGGCTGCGGATTTAGCCAGGGGCAGGGTCAGCGCGCCCAGCCCGACCCCGACTTCGACCACGGTATCCAGGGGATGCACTCCGGCCAGATCAACGATTTTTTGGGGAACCCACTTGTGGACGAGGAAGTTCTGTCCTAATTTTTTATGCGGGGCCAGGCCCTGCTTCCGGAGCAGATGGCGGGTGTGTTCGCGGGTCATGACAGGGCGTTGAGCGGGGAGCGGGAATAGGCGTCGGTATCGGGTTCGGCCAGACGCCCGGCCAGGAACTGGTAATAGCCGGCAACCCCGATCATGGCGGCGTTGTCGGTGCAGAAGACGGGCGAGGGCATGAACAGCCGCAGGTCTCGCGCGGCACAGCGCTCGGCAAACAGGGCGCGCAGGCGGCTGTTGGCGGCCACGCCGCCGCCGATCACGATCCGGGACGAGCCTGTTTGTTCGGCGGCGTCCAAGGTTTTGTCCACCAGCACCTCGACCACCGCCTCCTGGAATGAGGCGCAGATATCCGGGAGCGAGAGCGGCGTCCCGGTTCGGAGCTGGTCGCTCACATATTGGGCAACCGCGGTTTTGAGGCCGCTGAAACTGAAGTCCAGGCTCTCCGGACCGAGACGGGCCCGGGGAAAGGCAATGGCCTCCGGATCGCCGTCCGCGGCCAGCCGCCCGATCACCGGCCCGCCGGGATAGCCGAGTCCGAGGAGCTTGGCCACCTTGTCGAAGGCCTCGCCCGCGGCATCGTCTCTGGTTCGGCCCAAGAGCTCAAACGACAGCGGATCGTGGACCGTGAACAGCGAGGTTGTACCGCCGGAAACGATCAGCGAGGTGAAGGGAAAGGCGGGTTGCTCGGGTTCCAGCAGACAGGAGAGCAGGTGCCCCGCCATATGATCGACCCCGACGCAGGGCAAATCGCGGACCAGGGCCAGGGCCTTGGCAAAGGTGAAGCCCACCAGCAGGGAGCCGACCAGACCGGGGCCACGGGTGGCGGCCACCAGGTCGATTTCGTCGAGACCGACCCCGGCCCGGCGCAGGGCCTCGTTCACCACCGGGCCGATCATTTCGATATGACGGCGCGAGGCAAGTTCGGGCACGATGCCGCCGAAGCGGGTGTGGATTTCGTGCTGGCTGCTGATGATCGAGGACAACACCCGGTGTTCGGCGGTCAGCACTGCGGCGGCTGTGTCGTCGCAGGAACTTTCGATGGCAAGGATGAGCATGGGCGCGGGTTGCAAACCGGTTTTTTCGGTGGTATGAGAGACAGCTTGCCAATACTTCCGGTGCCGTCGGCGTCGGTTTTGTCGCAAACAGGATACAGTATGACGTCGACGCATCCTACCCTAGCAGATACAAGAAAGAATCTCACTGATTTATTCGCACGGACAATCTCGTACCTGCGACTCAGCCTCACCGACCGGTGCAATCTTCGCTGCATGTATTGCGTCAGCGATAAAGAGCCGGGTGGTCCTCCCCGGCTGCCCCATCACAAGTTGCTGACCTATGAGGAGCTGTTGCGGGTGGTTCGGGTCGCGGTGGGATTGGGCATCCGCAAGGTGCGGCTGACCGGCGGCGAGCCGTTGGTTAGGCGCGGCGTCATGGGGTTTATCCGCAGGCTTGGCAGGATCGACGGCCTAAGCGATGTCCGCATCACCACCAACGGCGTCCTGCTGGCGGAGCATGCCCGCGAGTTGTTTGAGAGCGGGGTGACCAAGGTCAACATCAGCCTCGATTCCCTGCGTCCGGAGCGGGTGGCGGCCATTACCGGGGTGGACTGCTTTGCCCGGGTGTGGCAGGGCATCGAGACCGCGCTTGCCGTGGGCTTTGCGCCGGTCAAGATCAACGTGGTGGCCATGCGCCATGTCAACGACGACGAGATCCTCGATTTTGCCCGACTGACGCTGCGTATGCCGATCCAGGTGCGGTTCATCGAGTTCATGCCCATCGGCGCCTCCAGCCGGTGGAGTACCGAGACCTACATTGACAGTGATGCAATCATGGCGCGGCTGGCGGCCGAACGTCCATTGGTTCCGCAGCAACGCTCCGGAGAAAACGACGGCCCTGCCCGGGTGTACCGCTGGGGCGAGGGGGCGATCGGTTCAGTGGGGGTGATCAGTCCGCTCAGTCACCACTTCTGTGACCAGTGCAACCGCTTGCGCCTGACCGCGGCCGGAGCCCTGCGCTCCTGTCTGCTCCATGACGACGAGATCGATCTCCGCTTTGTGCTGCGCGCCGGGCCGGACGACGAACCGGTGCGGCAGGCCCTGCTCGCCGCGATCCGCAACAAACCGCAGGGGCATCAGCTGAAGGAGCGCATGGGCGCTGGCGTTTTCGACTGTCACGGCCGGATGTCGCGCATCGGCGGCTAAACGGGTGTGGCCGCCAGGATATTGAAGCCCGACGGCGGATCCAGGTGCAAGGTCATGGGCTCGCCGGTCGTTGGGTGGGGAAAGCGGATGAAGGAGGCATGCAGGGCCATCCGGCGCAGGGGATTGGTTGCGGCGCCGTATTTTTTATCGCCCACCACCGGGTGCCCTAAATCGCTCATGTGCACCCGAAGCTGATTTTTACGGCTGGTCATCGGCACCAACTCCACCAGGGCGCTTTCTTCGCCGCAGCGTAGCACCCGGTAGCCGGTTTTTGCCGGTTTGCCACCGCCTTCTCCCGGACGGAGCGAATAGACCCGGTGGGCTTTCGACTCGCGCAGCATGCTGTGCACCGTGCCCTCCATTGCTTCGGGCCTGCCCTCGACCAGGGCTAGAAAACGCTGCTCCACCTGCGACCAGGTTGCGCGCAGGGTGTCACGGGCCGCTTCGGTTTTGGCCAGCACCAGCAGTCCGGAAACCCCCTGGTCGAGCCGGTGGAGGATGAAGATCGTGCCGCCGCCGGGACGTTTGGCCAGGCAGCGCCGCATTGTGGCGTAGACGGTCCTGTCTTTTTCCGAAGCCGAGGCAATGGTCAGAAGCCCCGCTGGTTTGTCGAGCACCACGATATCCTGATCTTCATAGACGATGGGCAGGCCCGGACAGGGCGGATACGGATCGGTATTTTCCTTTTCCGAGGCAATGGTCACCACCATACCCGCCTGAACAGGCTGGTCCGGCCGGGTCGCGGCAACACCGTCGACGCGGATGGCCCGGTACTTGACAAGCTGCTTGATCTTGGTTCGGGACAGCCCCGTGCCGAGTAGCGCCTCGATCAGCGTGGCGGCTGCGGCGATGCGGATGGTGTTCATGGGGCCTCTTCCTCCGGAGGCGGTGGGCATCCCGCTTTCGGGTTGTCGAGCACGGTGCGAACGCAGCGGGCCAGATCGGCCATGAGCACGGGCTTGTGCAGGAAACCGTCGACCCCGGTGGTTCTGGGCGTTTGGGCCTGCTCACTGAAGCCGGTGCAGAAGATGATCTTGATATCCGGACGGATTCGGCGAATCTGATGGCTGAGCTGCAAGCCGCTCATCTGCGGCATGTTCAGGTCGGTGATCAGCAGGTCGATCTGATCGGCATGGTTGCGGAAGGCTTCCAGGGCATCGAAACTGCTGATGCGCATGGTCACCTTGTAGCCGAGTCGTTCCAGCATGGCGGTGGTGACGTCGGCGATTGCCTTTTCATCGTCGACCAATAGCAGGTGTTCCGTTCCCGTGGGCAGCATGCCTTCGTCGGATTCGGCCCCGGTCGGCGCGCTCAGCTCAACGGCCGGGAAATACAGGGTGCAGGTGGTGCCCTGGCCGACGCTGCTGTGGAAATGGATTTCCCCGCCGTAGCCGCGGATGATGCCCAGCGCCATCGGCAGGCCCAGACCGGTTCCCTTGTCCCGCGCTTTGGTCGAAAAGTAGGGGTCGAAGATTTTGTCAAGAATGCGCTGGTCCATGCCGTGGCCGGTATCGCGCACCGTTACCCGCTGGTAGTTGCCCGGCGCGATGGAGAGATCTTCGGCCTGCTGTTGCGTGATGGCGACCGTTTCCAGACCGATCATCAGGCGACCGCCCCGATCCTCCATGGCATGAAAGGAGTTGGTGACCAGGTTCATCAGCACCTGATGGAGCTGGGTCGCGTCGGCCATGACATGGGCGGAGCGGTCGGGCAGCCGGCATTCGACCTCGATGGTGCGGGACAGAGCGGGTTTGATCAGCCGCACTATCTCTTCGATCACGGCAACCATGTCCACGGGCTGAATGGCCTCGTCGACCTGGCGGCTGAAGGTGAGAATCTGCCGGATCAGGTCGCGGGCCCGGCCCGAAGCCGTGATGATGGCCCGGCAATGGTCGGCGATCGCGGCATTCTGCCCGTTTTCGGCCAGCAGCAGCTCGGCCCGCCCCATGATCGGGCCCAGCAGGTTGTTGAAATCGTGGGCAATACCTCCCGCCAGACTGCCGATGGTTTCGAGCCGTTGCGCCTGACGCAACTGCTGTTCGTACTCCCGGTTGCTTTCGCGCAGACGGGCCTGTTCGGTGATGTCGGTGAGGGTGACCAGTGCACGGTTCCAGGTACGGACATGCTCGTCGGGGATGAGAATCCGTCGTTCAACGGTGCGCGGCGCACCTTCCTCGGAGCGGATGGTGCAGACGGCTTCCGAGGCGGCCTGGTCGAGCAGACCGTGCAGTTCCACCGGTTGCAGGGGGGCTCCGTTCCGAAATATCTCGTGCAGCCGGTCGGTCGTTTCCTGATCGGTGATGCCAACGAGCCGGAAGATTGCCTGGTTGGCCTTGAGGATGCGCGTTTGGGCCGTGGCCTGGGCAAGCTGATCCGGGTGGCGTTGAAAATGGACGGCGATATCGGCTCCATCCTGTCGGGGCAGGGCATCGCACGCGGCCTTGACCGGGCTGAGGTCGATTTCAAAAATCGGCAGGGGAAAATGCTGGAAAAACCGATGGTGCAGGCATTCTTCCTGTGCGGGAGTCGGGGTCGGCCGGGAACCTTTTCTGCGCCTGAGGAAGATGGAGATGCCAAGCGTGAGGGAAACGGCCAGCGCGACGAGCAGGGCAAGGAGGATGCCGTCGTGCGCGAGGCTGTGGAGAGACGGAATCCAGGATGATGAGGCGGGCGTATTGAGCACAGGGCGAAGCGTTCCGGAAAAAGAAGGATGGGGGGCAGGTTCGGGTTGGCGGCGGATGTGCGGGCATCCGCAAAAAACTCAAAAATTTCCCTTATTTTAGAAGAGGGCGACGGAGTCTGTCAAAGAAGAAACAACCTGCGCATGGCATCGGTGGTGGGGTGAAAATACGCTCGTGCGGAAAAAAACGTGATTTCAGGGAGAAACGGTGCGGAAAGAGTGACAATCCTGTTGACAAGCATTGCCGTTTTTTTTATCGTGCCGAAGTTGATGGAAATATTGGATTTTCTCTCCGGGTCGGGCCATAAGTGCCCGGATGCGCCCGGATGATGCGTTACCTGTTTTTCAGAGGGATCGTCACCTGCCGGGCTGTCGGTAGGCTGTCTTTTTTCTTCGTGGACGACATGAATTTTTCGCGCATTGATTTGCTCCGCACCGGGGCGCTGGTGTTGTTCGTGGTGCTGCTCCTTGGTTTTCCGATTGAACCCGCGCTGGCGGCGACGCCTTCCAGCACGGTCAAGGCAGATGCGGTCATGAACGAGGCGCGGCCCAGGGTGCAAAAGCAGTTGCAGCGCAAGGGGTTTGTTCTGGGCCAGCCCATCTTTGTCCGCATCTTCAAAATTCCCGGAGTGCTTGAGCTTTGGATGGACAAGGGGCGGGGGTTTGAGCTCTTCAAAACCTACCGGGTCTGCAATTACTCCGGTTACCCTGGGCCCAAGTTCAGCGAGGGCGACTGGCAGGCCCCGGAGGGTTTTTACAGTGTGAGCGCCGGGCGGATGAACCCCCGATCGCACTTTCACCTGGCCTTTGACGTCGGCTATCCGAATGCCTACGACGCGGCCCATAATCGGACCGGCGGCATGATCATGGTGCACGGCAGCTGTGATTCGGTGGGCTGCTTTGCCATGACCAACGAGCGGATGGAGGAAATTTACCTGCTGGCCCACGCGGCCCTGGCCAACGGTCAGGACCGCTTCGACGTGCACATTTTCCCCTTCCCGCTGACCCAGCGCAACCTGCGCGCCTATGCGGCCTCCCCCTGGATTCAGTTTTGGCGGGGCTTGGCCCCGGGATATGAGGCCTTTGAGCGCTCGCATCGGGTTCCGAGAATGGCGGTGGAAGGCGGCCGCTATGTTGCCTATGCGTCCGGCGCTACGCAGGGGACGGTGGCGCAGACCTCGTCGCCGATGCGGGCCCCGCAGGTGCGGGATCTGGTTCTGCAGTCCGGTCGCAGCCAGGAGATGATTAACGCTTCCGCCTCGTCCCGCCCCGTGCAGCTGGCTGGTGTCTCGCCCGGTTTGAGCCGGACCGTCCAGGCGCGGCCAACGACCGTCCAGGCGCAGCCAACCCTTCGCGCCGCAGAGTCGCAGGCGGATCGTCGTCCGCATTTGACCACCGCTCCGGCAACGCGCACTCCCCGCACGACCGGGGTGGCCGTGGCTGGCCAGGCCGAGCGCAAGGCGGCGGTGCAGACCCCGAGTTCTTCCGGGAAGACCCCGAAAATCGCGGCCCGCAAGACCCGGGCTAATATGTTCGAGCAGGACCGCTGATCCCAACCGGGAAATTTTATGTGTTTATGATCCATCCGGACGATCTGTCCGGGTGGATTTTTTTTATTCGGCAGCCGGAGCTGAATGCTCGGCCCGGTGGGCCCGGAGCAGGGCGCGGGACGCCACAGGCAGGATCAGGGCAAAGGCGCAGGCCAGGACCAGGAAGGCGGTCTGAATCCCCTGACGGTCACTGAGCGTGCCGATCAGCGGCCCGGTGAGGACATATCCCAGCCGAAACAGCAGGCTGTGCAGCGACAGGATGCTGGCGCGCATGCGTCGGGAGGCGTGCTGTTGTAAAAAGCTGCGCAACACCGGCCCTTGCAGGCCGCGCATGGCGGTGAGCAGGTAATAAAAAAGGAAACTGCCCACCATGCCGGTCAGCCCCAGGCCGGCATACCCCACCACGATCAGGACCGCGAACAGGACCAGCATGCGTTGCAGGCCGAGCCGGTCGAGGACGCGGTGGCTGTACCAAGCGCAAATCGCCACCATCAGGTTGGCCCCGGCCCAGATCGGCCCGAACCAGGCCAGGGGCACGCCGCACTGCTGCATGAACGGTTGCACCAGCCAGACCGGATAGAACGAGGACAGCCCCAGCAGCGCCCCCAGGATTATGGTGCTCCGCAGTACCGGCGTCTCCACCAGGGCGTACCTGCCGATACGCAGCGCCTCGGCTGCATGTGAGGTGATGACCGGTTTGGCGGTGTTGTGCGGTTCGTGCATGGACACGACCACCACCAGGGCCGCCGCCCAGACCCCGATCTGAATCAGAAAGGGCAGCAGCGGCGCGGTCACGTACAAAAGCCCGGCGCAGAGCGCCCCGGCAGCCTCGCCGGTCTGGGCCCACCCGGCCATGCGGCCGTCGCAGCGGGTGTACAGCTCCGTCCGTCCGCCCTCCTTCAGGGTTTCGTAGAGCAGGGCACTGTCCGAACCGCTGATGAAGGACTGGGCCACGCCCAAAAGAAGTTCCGCGCCGATCACACTCCAGAACCCTTGGGCAAAGATATAGGCGGTCCAGCCCGCAATCCCGAACAGGCAGGCAATGATGAGCGACCGCTTGTAGCCGAGCCGGTCGCTGACATAGCCGGACGGATACTCCATCAGCAGGGTGGCGGCGGAAAAGAAAACATTGACGAACAGGATCTGGGCCAACGACAGACCGAGCTGGTCTTTCCAGAACACGGTGATGATCGCCATGGGAAAGAGCATCATCTTCAGGGCTGCGAAGATGTTGAGCTTGAGGATGTTGCGGGCGACGCGGGTGACCGGCACGGTAATCGGATGCGGGAAAGGGAAGGAAGTACGGGTGGATCGCGGTTTCGCCCCACCGGTTGCGATGCTTTTGGGGCAGGCCGAAGGAGCGGATGCGGGCCCGGCGCGTCCATCCGGCCGCCGGGTGGATGCTGGAGGAGGTTTATCCGCCGAACCACAAAAACGCCGGGGCGGGTTTGTGGCAACCTGCCCCGGCGTTTGCGCTGTCCATGGTGGAGGCGATCGGGATCGAACCGACGACCTTGGCGTTGCGAACGCCACGCTCTCCCAGCTAAGCTACGCCCCCGGAAAACGAGGTCACTATACCGGCAATTGCGCCAACGCGCCAGGGCAAAGTATCGCCGGGGCAACGAGCGCGGACAAGGATTCGGTTATGGTCGGGTTTGCCCGCCATGCTGTGCTTGGCGCGGCCGACAAGGTGATTGCCGGAACCCGCGGTCCGGCATCCGGCCACCAGGGGAAAAAGATTGTGAAAGAGAAGAGGTGCTGAACCCATGCGCCCCATGCGTTCACAAGGGGCGATGGCTCTTGTCTCGCAGGTTCAGGGGGAGGGCGGGCGGCGGCGGCCGCACTGCTGGTCGTCGCATCCCTTTTTGCAATAGTAGCCAAACCCGGAATCCCAGGTGATGCCGCCCTGCGGGCAATCCTGAATATATTCCGAATATTTGATCAGCCGGTCGACAATCAATTTGGAGACGGCATGCTCCATCTTGCAGGCCGAAGCATCGGCCTCGTCCTCTTTGATGCCGAGCACGGTGATGAGAAAGTGGCGCAGCGCCTCATGCCGCCGGGCGATTTCTTCGGCAACCTTTCTCCCTTCGTCGGTCAGGGTGATCAGGTCGTAGGGCGCATAGTTGACCAGGCCGCGGGCGGAGAGCAGCCGCAGGGCATTGGTGACCGAAGACCCCTTCACTTCCATCCGATCGGCGATGTCCTTGGCCCGGGCAGCCTGTTTTTCCTCGGAAATTTTTAAAATGGCCTCCAGGTAGTCTTCCTGGCTGGCGGTGAGTTGTTCGTCATGCATTGGCGTCCCTGTTTGGTTGAGGTGAATGAGGGCGACAATGTTCTGTCTTGCGTATATGTATTCCCGGAGCCGTGTTAACGCAAGCTGATATTTGCAGCCCAGACTATGTTGAGCGCGGGGAACGGTTCTGGAAGACCAATGTCCTTTGTATGCAACCTCTTTATTTGACTGCATTTTATTTTCAGAAAAGAGGCGTTTCCCCCGGCAGCTGAGGTCCTTGGCGGCGATTCGTGCGGTTTCGCACCGGGGCCACCGGCGTCGGCGAGTTATTCTTGCCAGGGCACCGAGGGACGGGTCCGGGTTCCGGCGCAGAACAGCCCCTCTTTGGAGAGGTTGGTGGCAAAGCAGCGGTTGCACGAGGAGCACTCTGCCTTGCGGGTGTCGCCGGCTGCCCAGCGCGCGATCAGGTCGGGTTCGCGGATCAGCGGCCGCGACAGGGCCACGTAATCGGTCAGGCCCGAGCGGACCGCCTCGTCCGCACTGGCAAAGGAAAGAAAGCCGCCCACCAGGATCAGCGGCACGCCACAGTCCTTTTTGAAGGCCGCTGCCTGCCGGCGATAATACACCTCCCGCTCCACCTCCTTGGCGGTCCCCAGCCGCCACGGCGTGTTCTTGCCGGAGTCGATGGTGCCCCCGCTCATCTCGACGGCATCGATCCCCTGGTCGGCAAGAAGGCGGCAGGCCGCAAGCGATTCGTCCGCTGTCAGTCCGTTTTCAAGAAAATCCTCGGCATTGATCTTGAGCAGCACCGGAAAGGACGGCCCCACCTCCTTGCGGATGGCCGCATAGACCTCGCAGAGCAGCCGGGCCCGGTTGGCGAGCGGTCCGCCGTAGTCGTCGTCGCGGGTATTGTAGTGCGGCGAGAGAAACTGGCTGAGCAGATAGCCGTGGGCCGCGTGGATCTGCACCGCGTCGAACCCGGCCTCCCGCGCCCGTCCGGCTGCCGCGGCAAAGGCGGCGACCGTGCGGCGCAGGTCGGCCTCGTTCATGGCAGCGGCATTGCGTTTGCCCCGGTCGGTGACCGCTGCCGGTCCCAGGGCCGGGTGGTTGTCGCCGCCGATGCCCCGGAGTCCCGCATGGGCGAGCTGGGCCGCGCAGACCCCGCCGTTGTCGTGCAGGGCCGTGGTCAGCCGCCGCAACCCCCTGATGTGGCTGTCGTCGTAGATGCCGAGCTGGTGCGGACTGGCCTGGCCTTCCGGACAGACAGAGGCGTGACCGGTGATGATCAGCCCCACCCCGCCCCTGGCCAGTGCGACCAGGTAGTCGATGAGCCGGTCAGTGACCTCGCCGTCCCCTCCGGCCTTGGCCTCGTGGGTGGCGGAGCGGACAAACCGGTTTTTCAGGGACAGACCGTTGATGGTGGTGGCTTCAAACAGGGTGGGCATGGCGGATCTCCGGGGCCGTATGTGCGCGTTGCTGGTGGCTTTGTGGTGTGCGGCGCTCTCATTTTTCCGCGGGCAGCAGAAGCTCCGCGTTTATGCGCCTTGTCGCCTGTTCCCGTCTCCGGAGCGGCACGGCCGGGATCGGCTTTTTTCGGGGGGAGAAACACCCAGGGAGCCGAACGCACAACAGCCATTGGCCGCGGGCGGCGCAATGGCTGCGTTACTGGTGCGAGCGGGGGGAATCGAACCCCCACGGCCATGTGACCTCGAGATTTTAAGTCTCGTGCGTCTACCTGTTCCGCCACGCTCGCATAGTTGAAACCGGAAGGCTCCGGGGTCCGAACCTCTCCGTTGTATCAAGCCTTTCCGCACCGGGCGCACCAGGGAAGCGGAGCGAAAGAGGTATACACCTCAGTCATCGCTTTGTCAAACAAAGCGCGGCGCACCCCTCAACAGCTCCTGATCAGGGCCAGCATTTCCCGAACCGCCTGCTCGATCCCGGTGAAAACCGCCCGGCTGATTATGGCATGGCCAATGCTCAGCTCTTCGATCCAGGGCAGCGCGGCGATGGGTTGGACGGTGCGGTAGTCGAGCCCGTGCCCGGCATTGACCCGCAGCCCCGCATCGTAGGCAGCCTCAGCACACTGTTCGATCAGCTGAAATTGCCGTTCATGCTCCTCGGCACTGGCGGCCTCGCAGTAGTGACCGGTGTGCACCTCGACAAAGGTCGCGCCCAGCTCACGGGCCATGCTTACCTGGGCCGGGTCGGGATCGATGAAGATTGAAACCGGAATTCCCGCCTTGTGCATCTTGCCGATCACCTTTTCCAGCTTCTGGGCGTTGGCCACTACGTCCAGACCGCCTTCGGTGGTCAGTTCCTTGCGTTTTTCCGGGACCAGGGTCACCATGTCCGGGCCGAGGTCCAGGGCGAAGCGCACGATCTCGCTGTTGGGCGCCATTTCCAGGTTGAGCTTGGTTTTGACTGTATGGCGCAGCAGGAGCAGGTCGCGATCCTGCACATGCCGCCGATCCTCGCGCAGATGGGCGACGATGCCGTCCGCGCCGGCCAGCTCGCAGAGCGAGGCCGCCAGGACCGGGTCGGGTTCCGCGCCGCCGCGCGCCTGGCGGATGGTGGCCACGTGATCGATGTTGATGGCGAGAAAGGGCATGGCAAACCTCCTTATGTTCCGGATCCGCGCCAGCAGATCCTGTTCAAGATCCCACATGCGCAGGGCCTCGTGTTCGGAACGCTCATGGTCGTATCCGCACAGGTGCAACATGCCGTGAATCAACAACCGGGTCAGATGGTGGTGCAGGGAAACGCCGTCGCGCACGGCCTCGCTTTGGGCGGTCTCCACGGAAATCAGGATATCGCCCAGTTCGTCTTCCGGAACCGGAAAATCGGACTCGTTGTCCTGGGCCGGGAAGGCAAGGACATTGGTCGGCCCCTGCTGCTTGCGGAAACGCTGGTTGTACTCGGCCATGGCCGCATCGTTGAGAAAGGCCACGCCGACCGTGTCGTATTCGCGTTCCAACAGGTGCAGCAGATCCTCGCCGCGTTGCTGGAGCAGACGGCGGTTGAGGCGGTAGTGCGCGATTTCAGGGGTGAAGGTGCAGTGAACGGTCATGGTCACGGCGCGGCCGGTCGGGCCGCGTCCTGTTGGTCATAGGCGTGGATGATCTCCTGGACCAGCGGGTGGCGCACCACGTCGGCCTTGGAAAAGTGGCAGAAGCTGATCCCCTTGATTCCGGTGAGGATCTGTTCGGCCTGTATCAGTCCCGACTGCTGGTTGTCGGGCAGGTCGATCTGGGTGATGTCGCCGGTGATCACGGCCTGGGAGTCGAAACCGATCCGGGTGAGAAACATCTTCATCTGTTCACGGGTGGTGTTCTGAGCCTCGTCGAGGATGATGAAGGCGTGGTTCAGGGTCCGGCCGCGCATGAAGGCCAGCGGCGCGACCTCGATCACGCCGTTTTCGGTCAGATCCTGGCTCCGTTCCTGACCCATCATGTCGTTGATCGCGTCGGTGAGCGGCCGCAGGTAGGGGTCGACCTTCTGGGCCAGATCGCCGGGGAGGAAACCCAGTTTTTCCCCGGCCTCCACTGCCGGTCGGGTGAGGATGATCTTGGCGACCTGCTCGCGGGCCAGGGCGGCCACGGCCATGGCCACGGCCAGATAGGTTTTGCCGGTCCCGGCCGGGCCGATCCCGAAGACAATGGCGTTGTCGCGGATCGCCTCGATATAGTGCTTCTGATTGACCGACTTGGGCGTGACGATCCGCTTACGCGAGGTGATGCAGACCTTGTCGAGGAAAATTTCTTCGAGCCGGGCACCTGGCGAACCGGCCAGGATCCTGGCCCCGAAGGCGATGTCCTGGCTGAAAACCGGATAGCCCTTGAGGATCAGGCCATACATCTGGTTGAGGGTCGAGGCGGCCAGATCCGCCGCGTGGGCCGGGCCTTCGATGCGCACGTTCCCGCCCCGGGCGTGGATCGCCGTGCCGGTGGCCTGTTCCACGGTGGTCAGGTTCCGGTTCAGATCGCCGAACAGCAGCTGTGCCGCCCGGTTGTCCTCGAACTCGATCTCCCGCTGGACCGAGGCGTTCAGAGCGGACGAGATTTTCACGTTACTTGGCCCGGCCCGGAGACAGGGCCTCGTCCACCATCCGTTGCAACCCCGCAAGCGTCCGGTCCTTGGCCGGGCGGCCGTTGACGAAGACCGACGGCGTGGCCGTGACATCAGCGTTCTGGGCGTCGTTGCGGTCCTTGTCCAGTTGCAGGGTGGTGGCCTGGCTGTCCATATCCTGCTTGAACTGTTCCATATCCAGGCCGATCCGTTGGGCTGTCTCGTCGATCACCCCGGGCGTCCAGTTGGCAACGTGGAAGAGCGCATCATGCATCTCCCAGAATTTCCCCTGTTTCTGGGCGGCGATTGCGGCGCGGGCCGCGGATTCGGCCTGGGGATGCACGGGCAGCGGCAGGTGTTTGAACACCAGGCGGACCGTCTCCGGATTCTTGACCAAAATCTCGGCTAAGGGCTCTTCCAGTTTGCCGCACCAGGGGCATTCAAAGTCCGAAAACACGACCAGGGTCACCGGCGCGTTTTCCTTGCCGCGTATCGGTGCGCCGGTAATGTCGATCTGCTGGGTGAAGCTGATGTCGATGGCCGAATAGGTCTTGTCCTTGCCGTTGATCAGGTACAGGGTCTCGCCCCGGGCGGCGATGTCGATATCGGTGACCCCGGGGTCGGCCTGAAGTGCCCCCAGCTGTTTGCCTTCAGGGGTGAAGATGTAGATCTTGGAGTTGGCGCCGAGAATGAAAACCCGTTTGTTGTCAAGCGACTGCGCCATGGCCAGCGGCCGCGCCGGAATGGACCACGACGACTGGATCGACCAGTTGAGGTCGCCGGAAACATGGGTGGCCCGGTCTTGTTCGGCCAGGGCGGCCAGGGGCAGCAGCAGGGAGAGGGCACAGATGAGCAGGGACTTGAGCGGCATGGACATGGGCATCCTTTTTGTCTGAAAAACAGTTTCGTCAAAAGGGGCGGGAGGATGAACGCCGCGCACGGCCGCGAAAAGATGAAAAGAATCATGGGCGCGGACGACGCGAACGCTTCTGAGCAAAGCGCCCTACTATACCTGATCCCCAACCGATTGCGCAAGCGCCAAGCATGCGAACGCAAGGAGGGGTGCAGGGAACCGGACCTGGTTGATGTGCGGCCCGACGCGGTTTTTTCAGGACAAAACCCCGATTTTTTCTGATCTTGTTGAATGTAGGATGTTTTCAGTTAGCACAATATATAGACATTTTTTTGTTGAGAGTGTCTATATGTTGTGATATGGTGCCGCCGTTGTCGTACGGGACGCATGTGTGTCCGCGCCGGTTTTATCCGGCCGCATCATCAACCTCCTCCAGCACAGGAAACCATCATGAGCCGACCCATTCCTCACCAGAAACTGACCGAGACCGCCGAGACTGTTCTTGAACGGCGTTACTACCTGAAGGACGCCGACGGCAAGACGCTTGAAAACTGGGAGATATTGTGTCGCCGGGTGGCGGATGCGGTGGCCCTGGTCGATCAGGACCAACCCGACTACGCGGACCTGAGCAACCGTTTTTTCGAGATGATCTACTCGCTGGACTTTCTTCCCAACTCACCCTGCCTGATGAACGCCGGCACCGATCTGGGCCAGCTTTCCGCCTGTTTCGTCCTGCCCATCGAGGACTCCATGGACGGCATTTTCAGCGCGGTGCGCAATGGGGCCTTGGTCCACAAGACCGGCGGCGGGACCGGCTATTCCTTTTCACGGCTGCGCCCGAAAAATTCGGCGGTGCGATCCACCCAGGGGGTGGCCAGCGGGCCCTTGTCCTTTGCCGCGGTGTTCGACGCCGCCACCGAAACCATCAAGCAGGGGGGCAAGCGGCGCGGGGCGAACATGGGGGTGCTGCGTGTCGATCATCCCGATATCATGGCCTTTATCACCGCCAAGGAAGACCAGACCCGTTTCACCAACTTCAACTTCAGCGTGGCTGTGACCGACGAGTTCATGGCTGCGGTGCGGGAAAATCGCCACTATGATCTGATCGATCCTTCGACCAACAAGGTTGTCCTGTCGCTCTCCGCACCCGAGGTCTTTGCCAAGATCATCGACCTGGCCTGGCACAACGGTGAGCCGGGCATCCTTTTTATCGACGCGGCCAACCGGGACAATGCCACGCCCCAGCTCGGCGAGTTCGAGGCGACCAATCCCTGCGGCGAGCAGTGGCTTCTTCCCTACGAATCCTGCAACCTGGGCTCGATCAACCTCGGTCACTACGTGACTGATACCCGGTTCGACTGGGACCGTCTGCGCCAGACCGTTCACCTGGCGGTCCGCTTTCTTGACAACGTGATCGACTGCAACCGCTTCCCCATCCCGGAAATTGCCGAGATGACACAGAAAACCCGTAAGATCGGCCTGGGGATCATGGGCCTGCACGATATGCTGATCCAGCGGGAACTGTGCTATGGCGACGAAGAGGGCCGGGCCGCTGCGGCCGAGGTCATGGCGTTTATCCGCAAGGAGGCCGAGGTCGCCTCCATCGAGCTGGCCGGGATCAAGGGGCCGTTTCCCGCCTACGATCCGGACATCAACACCTATCCGGCCCGGCGCAATGCAGCCCTGACCTCGATCCAGCCCACCGGCACGGTGTCGATGATCGCCGACTGCGCTTCGGGCTGCGAGCCCTACTTCTCCATCGTGATGATCAAAAACGTCATGGATAACGACCGGCTGCTGATGGTCAACAAGCTTTTCGAGCAGGTGGCCCGGCGCGAGGGTTTTTACTCGGCCGCCTTGATGGAAAAGGTGGCCTCCACCGGCACGGTCATCGGCCACGACGAGATCCCGGAGCGGTGGCAGGAGATCTTCCGTACCGCCCAGGACATCGATCCGGAAAGTCATATCCGTATGCAGGGTGCGCTCCAGCGCAACGGGGTGGACTCGTCGATCAGCAAGACCATCAACCTGCCCGCCTCGGCGACCCGCGAGGATGTGCGCACCGCCTACACCCTGGGCTACGAGCTGGGATGCAAGGGGCTGACCGTGTACCGTGACGGTTCCCGCGACAGTCAGGTGCTCAACCTGGGCGCTGCCGCCGAGAAGACTGCGGCCGTCTCCACCGAGGGCCGCGTGCGCAAGGCCCTGCTGCCCGACGTGCTCAGCGCCAAGCGCTACCGGCTCAAGGACATCAACCAGGAAACCATCTACCTGATCATCTGCTTCAACGAGCAGGAACAGCCCATGGAGGTCTTTGCCAAGTTTCCCTTTGACAACCGGATCGACCTCAAGGACAAGTCCACCATGTGGACCACCACCTGCCGCCTGGTTTCGCTGGCCCTGCGCTACCAGATTCCCATGGAGGAGATCATCAAGCAGCTCGACCGCTCCTGCGGGCACATGCTCGACCTGCCCGGCCAGCTGAGCAAGCTGCTCAAGTCGTTCATGGCTGCCACCCAGCACGGTTTTGCCACGATCTGTCCGGAATGCTCGGGACGGCTGGTCTTCGAGGAGGGATGCGAGGTCTGCCGGGATTGCGGTTATTCCAAGTGTTCCTAAGCCCTTTCCCATGTTTTTCGTGTTTCCCGCTTGTCTTCAAAAAAAATGTTCGGTACAGTTGCGCGACGGCCAGGGAGGGCCGTTGGGCCGCTGTCCGGTTCTGCCGAACGGCGGATGAGGGAACGGATACCGGGCGGAAGGGCGGGAGGCCCGACCGTTTCCGAATGGACCGTTGCCGATCTGAATCAGGAGAGTTCCATGATTGCCAGAAAATTGATGACCCTGTTTTGTACGTTGACCTGCGTGGCCCTGCTCGCCTTGTCGGTCTCCTGCACCACCCCGGCCGGCCGCACGGCGGGCGAGGTGGTGGACGATGCAACCATCACCACCAAGATCAAGGCCGACCTGCTTGCCGATGACGATATCAGCAGCTTCGGGATCTCGGTCAAGACCTTCCAGGGCGAGGTAGTTTTGACCGGCGCGGTCGAGAGCTATGCCCAGCGAAGCAAGGCCGAGCGGATCGCCCGCAAGGTTCGGGGGGTGACCAAAATCAAAAACCTGATCAAGGTCAGATAAATGTGCCATCCGCCTGGCTCACTAGCGGGCGGATGGTTCCGGAAACACGACCGGATACACGAACGGGGCCTGCGCGAGCTGCCCCGTTTTTTTATGACCCGCCGCAAGGCAGGAGACTGCGTCCATGATGGATGTTGAACATTTGACCCGGACCTACGGGGCGCTCAAGGCGGTTGACAACGTCTCGTTTTCAGTGGCGCCGGGCGAGATCGTCGGCCTGCTCGGCCATAATGGAGCGGGAAAAACCACGATCATGAAGATGATGAGCGGCTGCCTGGAGCCCACCGGCGGTGCGATCCGGGTCGGCGGTCTGGAGATGAGCCGGGACCGTCGGGCCGTGCAGGCCCTGATCGGCTATCTTCCCGAAAACTGCCCGCTCTACCCGGAGATGACCGTGACCGGCTACCTGGCCTACATGGCGCGGCTGCACGGCGTGGTGCGGGCCGAACTCGGCCGGGCACTCCGCCGGGCCATGGAACGCACCGGCCTGATCGAGCGGGCCGACCAGCTCATCGGTTCCCTGTCGCGGGGATTTTGCCAGCGGGTCGGCGTGGCCCAGGCGATTGTGCACCGGCCCCGGCTCATCATCCTCGATGAACCGACAAACGGCCTTGACCCGACCCAGATCCAGCAGATGCGGCATCTTGTGCGCGAGCTGGCCGCCGAGGCGACCCTGATTCTCTCCACCCATATCCTCCAGGAGGTGCAGGCGGTGTGCGACCGGGTGCTGATCATCCAGCACGGCCGCAAGGCGCTGGATACCCGGCTGGATGCCCTGGACGAGACGCAGCGCTTATTGGTGCTCCTTGACCGGCGCGAGGCCGCGGGCATCCTCGGCCAGGTGGAAGGGGTGAGCCGGGTCGAGGCCGCGCCGGAGGAGGGCGGCCTGATTTGCTACGCCCTGTCCAGTGCGCAAAGCGCCCGCGAACTGGCCCCGGCAGTGGCCGCCCTGGTCGCCGCGCAGGGCTGGTCCCTGTACGGCCTGATGCCGGAGACCCGGAACCTGGAAAAAATTTTCAGCGCCATCCATGCCGGATCAGGAGGCAATGTATGAACATCGTCCTTGGGGTGGCCCGGCGCGAACTGGCCTCGCTGTTCGCCACACCGGCCGCCTGCATCTTTCTCGCTCTTTTCCCGGCACTCACCCTCTTTCTCTTCTTCTGGGTCGAGACCTTTTTTGCTCGCAATATCGCCGATGTCCGGCCGATATTCGAATGGATGCCGCTCTTGTTGCTCTTTCTCTCCGCCTCGATCACCATGCGCGCCTGGTCCGGGGAGCACCGCTCCGGTACTCTCGAAATCCTGCTGACCGCGCCGGTTTCCGGTACCGCCCTGATGACCGGCAAGTTTCTGGCCTGCCTGGTCATGGTCGGGCTCGGTCTGCTCCTGACCCTACCCCTGCCGATGACCGTGAGCCTGCTCGGGCCGCTGGACTGGGGCCCGGTCTGGGGCGGTTATCTGGCCGGGCTGATCCTGGGGGGGGCCTATATCGCCATCGGTCTTCTGGTCAGCGCCCGCTGCCAAAGCCAGATCGTCAGCCTGCTGCTCACCGTCCTGATCTGCGGACTGCTCTTCCTGGTGGGTTCCGACACCCTGACCGCCTTTTTCGGCAACCGGACCGGCGAGCTGTGCAAGCTGCTCGGCGTGGGTTCCCGGTTCGCCGCCATCACCCGCGGGGTGATCGACCTGCGCGATCTGGTCTACTTCGCCTCGCTGACCGGTCTTTTTTTCGCCGGCGCAGTCTACACCCTGGAACGATGCCGCTGGGCGGGCAATCCAAGCAACGCGCTGCATCGGCGCTGGGGCTGGCTGACCGTGTTGATCGTGCTCAACTGTCTGCTGGTCAATGTCTGGCTTGCCCCGCTCAACTTTTTGCGCATCGATCTGACCCAGGGACAGCTCCATTCCCTTTCCCCGGCCACCCGCGCCACCCTGGTCCGGTTGCAGGAACCGCTTTTGCTCCGGGGCTATTTTTCCGCCCAGACCCATCCGGCGCTGTCCCCGCTGGTTCCGCAACTGCGTGATCTGATGCGGGAATACGAGGTTGCCGGCCAGGGCCGGGTCCGGGTCGAGTTCGTCGATCCCCAAAAGCAGCCCGGAAAGGAGCAGGAGGCGGCCGGCAAGTACGGTATCCGGCCGACCCCCTTTCAGACCGCCTCCCGCTACCAGACCGCGGTGACCAACTCGTATTTCGACATTCTCGTCAAATACGGCGACGAATTCGTGGTGCTCGGTTTTCAGGATCTGATCGCTGTTAGAACCTCGGGCGAAACCGAGATGGAAGTGGCGCTGCGCAACCCCGAGTACGACCTGACCCGGGCCGTGAAAAAGGTGCTCGACAGCTACCGGAGCGGGGGCAATCCCTTTAGCGGGCTGAGCCATCCGGTCCGGTTGCACGCCTATATCTCGCCAGCCGCCGCGCTGCCGGAGCCTCTGGCCAGCCTGACAGGCGAGCTGCACGCAATTGTGGAGGAGCTGAAAACGCAGGGCGGCGAGCGTTTTTCGTTTGCGCTGGTCGATCCGGACGCAGACGGTGGGGCCACAGCCAAGCGCCTGCAACAGGAGCAGGGGCTGCAACCCATGGTGGCCGGGCTCTTGCCGAGCCGTCCCTTCTGGTGGTACCTGGTTCTGGAAACCCAGGGCGTCCAGGTTCCGGTAGCGCTGCCCGAGCAGCTGGACCGGGACGCGCTGCAACGCTCCATCGAGGCGGCGCTGAAGCGCCTTGCCCCGGGCATGCTCAAGAGCGTGGCCCTGGTCACCCCCGAGCCCGCCATGACCGGGTTCGGCATGGATGCGGGGCTTGGCTTTCAGCTGCTGCGCCGGTTTCTTGAGCAGGAATACCGGGTGATTCCGGAATCCCTGCATAGCGGTCAGGTGGACCCCGAGGCCGATGTGCTGGTGGTGGCGGCCCCAGCCGAGTTGAGCGAGCTGCAACGCTTTGCCGTGGACCAGTTTCTGATGCGCGGGAGCACGGTGGTGCTGGCAGCCTCGCCGTATGCCATCGGGCTGCAGGGCGGCCTTCGGGCGGTCCCGCACCGCACCGGTCTGGAAGACTGGCTGGCTGGTTACGGCATCCGTCTGGAACAGACCCTGGTGCTCGATTCGCAAAACGCCGTCTTCCCCGTGCCGGTGGAGCGGCAGGCAGGCGACTACCTGATCCGGGAAACCCACCTGCTCCCCTATCCCTACTTCATCGACATTCGCGAAGGCGGCATGGATCGGGAAAGCGGTCTGCTCACCGGCATCGACCGGCTGGGCATCTCCTGGGCCTCGCCCATTGAAGTGGAGGAGACTCAGGCGCAGCACCGGGTTGTCCGCTTGCTGACCAGCTCGCCGGACTCGTGGCTCTCGGCCGCTGTTGACGTACTGCCTGATTTTGAACGCCATGGTCCGGCTGGATTTGCCCGGGGCAAGAGCGCCGGGCCCCAGGTGCTGGGGGTGCTGGTGGAGGGGGCCTTTACTTCCGCCTTCAAGGGGCGGCCATCCCCGCTGTTGGCAGCGGAACAGGCAGCCGCGCAGGAAGAACAGGACAAGGACGTGCCCGATGGCGCGGAGCGGGCCATCGGTCGGGTGATCGAGCATGCGCCGGAATCGGCCCGGCTCTTGGTCTTTAGTTCCGCCGCCTTTCTCAGCGACACCAGCTTGGAGCTGGCTGCCGGTGCGGACGGTGCGCGATCCTTGCAGCCGTTGCAGCTGATTGCCAACTGCATCGACTGGTCGATGGGAGATCGGGACCTGCTCTCCATCCGCGGCCGCGACCATTTTGCCCGAACCCTTCTGCCCATGGACCAGCAGGCCCGGATGTTCTGGGAATACCTCAACTACGGCCTGGCCGCCCTAGGTGTGCTGCTGATCTGGCTTGTCCAGCGGCTGCTGCTGGGTGCGGCCCGGCGGCGCGAACAGCGGCTAGTGACCGGAAAGGAGGACGCATGAAACGATGGATCGCTTTCTGCTGTGTGCTGCTGGCGGTACAGCTCGGCCTCACCCTGTGGAGCGGCGTGTACCGCGCCCGCACGACCGGGCCGGGCGCTGCTGTGCTGGCGCTTGAACCGGCGCGGATAGGCGAACTGATCCTTGAGGACCGCTCCGGCAATCGGCTGGTGCTGCGCAAGATCGACAGCCAGTGGGTCGTGCCCGCAGCCGGTGATTTCCCGGCCGACAGCCAGCGGATTCAGGGACTGATCGAACGGTTGGCCGGATTGACCCGGGGTTGGCCCGAGGCAACCACTGCCGAGGCTGCTGTCCGCTTCGAGGTGGCTGCGGATCGCTTTGTGCGCAAGCTGCGATTGTTGCAAGATGGTCAGGTGCTGCGCACCCTGTATTTCGGCATCAGTGCCGGAGGGGGATCGACCTTTTTCCGGATGGACGGCGATACCGAGGTGTACGCGGCCCATCTGGGTGCGCGGGATCTCGACCTGTCCGTGGACGGCTGGATCAATCCAGACGTGCTCGCTGTGCAGGTCGGAGAGGTGGAGCAAGTCCACCTGCCCGGACTGGAGCTGGCGCGCACGCCCCAGGGCCTGCAACCCACCGGGCTTGTGAGCGGCGAGGAGGTCGATGCTGGGCTCTTGGCCGCGGTGGTTGAACAGGTGACCCGGTTTCCGGTCAAGGGTCTGCTGGGGAAGGAGCGGCGACCGGAATTCGGTCTCGACAAGCCAGCCCTGCGCTACACCATGGAGCTGGCGGGCGGCATCTCGCGCAGTTATAGCTTCGGCCTGCCGCAGAAAACGGATAAGCGCGAGAAGGCTGGCGACGCATCATCGGGCTTTCATCTCGCCGAGGGCGAGGCTGCCCTGCATGTCTCCGGCATGGAGCAGATCTTCCGGGTCGAGGCGTGGCGGGTCGAGGAGCTGGGCAAGGCCACCCGGGCAGCCCTGGTCCATACCCGGCAGGTCCCGGCGACTGCTCTTGATGCACCACCGGCGGTGCAGGGCGAGGCCGAGCCGAAACAGGACTGATAGCGGGGGCGTCTCGTGGTTTGGGGGTAGGGAGGCACGCGGACGGAGACGGATATGTCGGAACAGGTGAAACAGGAAGGCGCATGGACAGCGCGGCAGCGGCTGGTGCATCGTTTTGCCCGGCAGAGGGAGTTTGCCGCTGCAACCTCGCCGCTTTCGGCCCGGTTGCTCGATATTCTAGGCGGCTGGCTTGCCCGGGACGACGATCCGCTGGCCGACTGGTTGCTGAACGCCTCGGCGGGCCGTCCCAGTTTTGAACTCCCCCTCTTGCTGCTGGCCGGGCTGCACCGGGCGGTCTTGTTGGGCCGACCGGGAACCCAGGAGCTGGCCGCCTATTTCCCTTCAGCAGGCGGAGGCAGCAACCCGGAAAAGGCGGAAATGGCTGCGGCGCTGCGTACGGCCCTGGTTGCCTGTGGCGATGAACTGGCCTGTTTTCTGGCCACAGCCATGGTGCAGACCAACGAGAGCGCCCGGGGCCTGTGCTGGCGTGTTCCCGTGCTCTATCCCGGCTGGGAGGCGATCCACCTGGTGGAGCTGGGCGCGGGCGCCGGGTTGAACCTGGTGGCCGACCGCAGGCCCTACCAGCTGTTCCGGGAGGCGGACGGGGTGCGGCTGCTGGATCTGCCGGCGGTGGAAGAACCGGGCGCGATAGCAGTGGAAGACCCAGCGGCGGAAAAACTAACGCCTGAAACGCCTGAAGAACCGTTTGCCGTTGCCTGCACCGGTGAGTTTGTCGGCCCGGAAGGGCGACACCTGCCGCAGGTCTTGTCGCGCACCGGCTGCGACCTGGCCCCCTTGCGGGTGGGCGGTCCGGAGGATGAAGCCACCCTGGCTGCCTTCATCTGGGGCGATCAGCCCGAGCGGCTGGCCCGGCTGCATCAGGGACTGGCCGCGTTTCGGGCAGAACAGGCCCGGGGCGGTGTGCACCTGCACCGGGCCAACCTGCCCGGCGACCTGCCTGCTTTTCTTGCCGATTCCTGTACGCCGCCGGGCACGGAACCACTGGTGGTGTACAACACCTATCTCACCAACTATCTGCCCGAAAAGGCAGGGGGCCTGGAGGCAGCGCTGGCGCGCTGGGCTCCGGCCCAGGGGCGGCCCGTGCTTTGGGTGCAGTGGGAAATTCCCTGGCAGGGTCCGGAGGCCTCGGCCCTGGGCTGGCTTGGCTGGACCATCGATCTCTGGCAGGAGGGGGTGCGCGAAAGCCGGCTTCTGGGCTGGGTGCACCCCCATGGTGTCCGGGTACAGTGGTTGCCCAGCCTTGTGGCCTGGGCTCGACAGTGGTTTTGACTCCGGCGCGGGAGCAGGCGGAGCGAATGAGATGAGGCGCGGGAAATGGTGGGCGCGTCCCGGCACGGCAGGTGGGACGCGGCGAGTGGCGAGGTGTGCGGAAGGGGGGCAACGGCGCGGAGACATAAAAAAAGCCCGGCCTTTTTACAGGCCGGGCTGAGACTGCATCGAATCAGGATGGATTAGAATTTGAAGCGAACAGAACCGACGATGTTGTGGCTGTTGATGCTGTCGGCAACGTCGGTGTCGGCAACGCCCAGGAACTCATAACCCAGGTCGGCAGCCCACTGCTCGTTGAAGTTGTAGGTGAAGCCAGCGCCTGCCTTGTAGGCGAAGGCGTTGTCATTGGCACCGAGGGTGCCCGGGCCAGCTATGCCAGGAAGGCCTGCCCCGGGTACATCGATCTCGGCATCAACGATGGCCATACCCAGACCAGCCATACCGTAGACCGAGAAACCGCCGTAGACCGGGATTTCGTAGTAGCCGTTCACCATGAAGGTGGTGAGGTCGAAATCGCCGCCAATATTGTAGCCGGTGTTGGCGATTCTGACGCTATCAATGTCGATCGTCTGCCTGGCGATCTCAAGCTCGGCGCGGAAGTTGCCGAACTGACGACCAAAGGCGATTGCTCCGCCCCAGCCGACATCGTCGAAGTCCATTTCATTTACGCTGCCGCTGAAACCATCCTTGGCGTCGTCCATGAAGGTGGCGCGTACGCCGAGACGGATGTACCAGGGATTGTAGGCGGACTGCTCCAGAGCGGTGATGCGACCCTCATGGTTCTCCAGCATGGTACCGTGGGCGCCAAGCTGCTCATTCTGCTGAGCCTGGGAAGAGTTGAGTTCGTCGATCTGCTGCTGGCACTCGCCGGGGCAGCCAGCGTCCATGATCTGCGGGCCAGGGCCACCTGCAAAAGCTGCGCTGCCGGTGAGAACAAAAGCCGATACTGCCATTGCGCTCAATACTTTTTTCATGTCATTTCTCCTTGATGAGGGATCTTGTGGGTTGGAAGGCACCCCGCCCCCCAACAGATTGGTAAGAATGTCGTGTGGTGCACTTTTCCACCTCGCGATTGTGGCCCACTATAAACATGCCGATCATCTTTTGCAAGGGGGAAATACAAAATTTTGAACAAAGGGTTTAATTTTTACTTCCAGTTTACTTCCGAGTCCCGGTGCGAAGCGTTCTGTCGGCCTTGCCGACTTGCATTCCACCATCGCCTCAGTGTTGATCCCTAATGTACCGGGGAGTGGGCAATTTCGCAAGTAAAAAATACAAATTTTTGAACGTAAAAGAGCGTATTTTTATAATATATTGATTTTATAGAGAAAAATATGGAAACAATTTTTTGAACCCCCTTGTTTTTTTGTTGGCTCGGGCTTCTATCGTCTCTTGCCCGTTCCTTCCGCTCCTCTTTTTTTGTTCCCTTGATCCGCCTGCTTGACGAGGAGCGGTCGGTTGACTAAGAAGGAGCAGTTGTTGCGTGCCCGCCCCCTGCATTGCCGGGTCGGGCCCTGTTTTTTCTGTCCGGGTTGAAAAATTTTGCCCGGCCACCACAGACCCATTGCCATGCTCCGCACAGGACTCGAACAGCTTTGCCGGTCGCCCGGCTCCCGGTTTTCCGGCCTTCGGCTGGGACTGCTCACCAATCAGTCCTCCACCGACCGGTTTCTCACTCACGGCCGGGATCTGATCCGCGCCGCCTTTCCCGGACAGTTGACCTGCCTGTTTTCCCCGCAGCACGGTTTCTTCAGTGAAAAACAGGACAACATGGTGGAATCCGGCCATGGACGGGATGCGGAGACCGGCCTGCCGGTCTATTCGCTCTACGGCGAGACCCGCAAGCCCTTTCCCTCGATGTTCGAGGGCATCGACGTGCTGCTGGTTGACCTGATGGACGTGGGCACCCGGGTTTATACCTTTATTTGGACCGTGGTCCACTGTCTGGAAACCGCGGCGGAAACCGGAACCAGGGTGGTGGTGCTGGATCGACCCAACCCGATCGGCGGTCGGGCAGTGGAAGGCAACCTGCTCAAGCCGGACTGCGCCTCGTTTGTCGGCCGCTGCTGCCTGCCCATGCGCCACGGCCTGACCATGGGCGAGCTGGCCCTGTACTGCAACCGGGAGATGGAGATCGGCGCTGATCTGGAGGTGATCCCCCTACGCGGCTGGAAGCGGCGGATGCTCTTTCCGGACACCGGCTTCCCCTGGGTGTTTCCTTCGCCCAACATGCCGAGCTTTGCCGCGGCCCTGGTCTATCCGGGCCAGGTGCTGTGGGAGGGAACCAATCTTTCGGAGGGGCGGGGTACGACCCTGCCCTTTGAGCTGTTCGGCGCGCCCTTTCTTGAACATGAGGCCCTGCTCGATGCCCTGGACAAGGCCGACCTACCCGGCTGCCTGCTGCGGCCCCTGTGCTTTGAACCGACTTCCGGCAAGTGGGCCGGCCAGGTCTGCCGGGGGTTCCAGCTCCATGTTGTCTCGCCGTCCACTTTCCGCCCTTACCGGACCAGTCTGGCCCTGCTCCAGGCCGTTTTGACCCGCTATCCCGACCTGTTCGCCTACAAGCCCCCACCCTATGAGTACGAGTTCGTCCGGTTGCCCCTGGATCTGATCATCGGCGACCGTGCGGTGCGCGAGGGGGTGGAGCAGGGCGTACCGGTCCGGGATCTCGAGGCGGACTGGCGGCCGGAGCTGGAGCGCTACCGCAAGAAGCGCCGCGCCGTTTTGCTTTACGACTGAGGATAAGTGCGGTATCGTTTCGGGACTGTTTTTTCGCTCTGTTTCGGAGATGTCCCGGAGATCCGGCCGCTTCCGGTTGCTTTCTTGGCGCGCGGCCGCGCCGCTCCAGGGCCGTTCATCCCGCAAGGAGAAATAAAATGAGCCGCGAGTTGGGCAGCGAGTTGAGCCGTGAGTGGACCCTGCGCCGGTTGGCGGAGCTGGTCGGTGCCCGGGTGGAGGGCGATCCGGACCTGGTGGTGCACGGGTTCAACGGCCTCGCCTATGCGCGGCCCGGTGAGCTGACCTTTCTGCTTGACCGGCGACAACTGCCCCTGCCCGAAACCTGCCGGGCCTCGGCCTGTATCGTGCCACCCGGAGTCGAGATTCCGGGGTTGGCGCTGATCATCAGCGAGGAACCTTCCCTGGCTGCGGCCCGCATCCACGCCTTCATGCTGGAGCGGCCCTTTCAGGCAACGGGTGTGCATCCCTCCGCAGTGATTGGCGCGGACTGCACGATTCCCGAGGCCGTTGCCATCGGCCCGCTGGTCTGCCTGGGTAACGGGGTGCAACTGGGTGAGCGGGTGACCCTGCATCCCGGCGTGGTGCTGGGCGATGGGGTGTGCATCGGCGATGACAGCGTGTTGCACGCCAATGTGACCGTGGCTGAACGCTGTATTATCGGCAACCGGGTGATTCTGCACCATGGGGCGGTGATCGGCAGCGACGGTTTTGGTTTT
Source organism: Desulfobulbus sp. (assembly GCA_050952385.1). GTDB lineage: Bacteria > Desulfobacterota > Desulfobulbia > Desulfobulbales > Desulfobulbaceae > Desulfobulbus. Next base: position 2,461,125 of record JBMNKV010000001.1, read on the forward strand.
GCCACCGACCGCATGGGCCGCCATCATAAAAAACCGCAGGTGGGCACGGTGCGGATCGACGACGATGTCGAGATCGGGGCCAATGCCTGTGTTGATCGGGCCGCCTTTGGCGAGACCCGGATTCGGACCGGGGCCCGCATCGACAACCTGGTGATGGTCGGTCACAACGTGGTGATCGGCGAGCATTCCATCCTGGTGGCCCAGGCCGGGATCGCCGGGAGCACGGTGCTGGGCCGCAACGTGGTGCTCGGGGCCAAGGCCGGTGTGGCCGGGCACCTGCATCTGGAGGACCGGGTCATGGCCGCGGCCATGAGCGGTATCCACAACAATCAGGCCGGGGGGGCCATGGTGGGCGGGTGTCCGGCCATCGAGGTCAAACAGTGGGGCCGGTCCTCGGCGGTGTTCAGCCGTCTGCCCGAAATGCAGCGGGAGCTGCGACGGCTGCGCAAGGAGGTCGAGCGACTGGGCAGCCTGCTTTCCGGCGCAAGTGAAGGAGAAGAACAATGACCGAGGCCACGCCTATCGAGACGCCGATCGACGTCAAGGGCATCATGAAGATTCTGCCCCACCGGTATCCGTTTCTGCTGGTGGACCGGATCGAGAGTCTGGAGCTGGGCAAAACCATTACCGGCATCAAGAACGTGAGCATGAACGAACCGTTTTTCCAGGGCCATTTCCCCGGAGAGCCGGTCATGCCCGGGGTGCTGATCCTCGAGGCCATGGCCCAGGTGGGCGGCATCCTCGCCTGCCTGTCCGATCCGAAGATGATCGGCCAGGTGGTCTATTTTGCCGGGGTGGACAAGGCCCGGTTCCGGCGGATCGTCCGTCCCGGCGATCAGCTGGTGATGCAGCTGGAGATGTTGCGGCAGAAGGGCAAGATCACCAAGATGGCGGGCAAGGCCTATGTGGATGACCAGTTGGCCACCGAAGCCGAGCTGATGGCAAGCTTTGCGTAAAGCGCGCGCCGCGCTGCCCGGCGCGGCTAGAGCAATTTTTAAAAAAGGATGGAGTCGTATGCCCATACACCCGACAGCGGTGATTGATCCACGGGCCGAACTGGACAGTTCGGTGATTGTCGAACCCTATGCCGTGATCGACGGTCCGGTCCGGATCGGGCCGGAGACCCGGATCCGACCCCATGCCGTGATCTGCGGCCATACCACCCTGGGGGCACGCAACACCATCGGCTCGTTTGCCGTGATCGGCGGTCCGCCCCAGGATATCCATTACAAGGACGAGCCGACCGAGCTGATCATCGGCGACGACAACCAGATCCGGGAGTACGTCTCCATCCATCGGGCCACGGCCAAGGCCAGCGGCAAAACCCTGATCGGCAATCACAACATGATCATGGCCTACTGCCACGTTGCCCATGACTGTATCCTGGGTAATCATGTGATCATGGCCAACGTCGCCACCCTGGCGGGTCATGTCGAGCTGGGCGACCATGCCAATCTCGGCGGGCTGGTGGCGGTGCACCAGTACTGCCGGATCGGGGCCCATGCCTATGTGGGCGGCATGTCGGGCATCGGGCTGGATGTGCCGCCCTATGTCATTCTCGAGGGCACCCGCAATCAGATGCGGATTGCCGGGATCAACAAGATCGGCCTGCGCCGCGCCGGGATGAGCCGGGAGAGCGTCAAGCATCTGGAAGAGGCGTTCCGGATCCTGTTCCGTTCACCCGAGCTGCTGCTCAAGGACGCCCTGGTGCAGCTGGAAAACGAGATGGCCGATTCCCCCGAGGTGCAGCTACTGGTCCAGTTTTTCCGTTCCAGCAAGCGGGGCGTGGTCAAGCGGACCTTTGATGATTGAGACCGGAGCGGAGAGCCCCATCGGCCTGATTGCCGGAGGCAGCCAGTTCCCCCTGCTGTTCGTCGAGGCGGCGCAGGCCAGGGGCCGCCGGGTGGCGGTGGTGGCCCATCAGGGCGAAACCTGGCCCGAGATCGAGCGCGTGGCGGATGCATTGTGCTGGGTCAAGCTGGGGCAGCTGGGAAAAATCATCAAATTTTTCCACGCCCAGGGTGTGAGAGAGACCGTGTTTGCGGGCACGATCACCAAAACGCGCATCTTTCACGATATCCTGCCCGACCTCAAGGGACTGAGCCTCTGGGGCAAGATCGACATCCGTCAGGACGACGCCATCCTGCGGGCCGTGGCCGCGGCCCTGGCCGAGGAGGGCATCACCGTGCTGGCCTCAACCATCTTCCTGGAGCATCTGTTTTTTCCCCAGGGGCTCCTGACCCGGAAGGCGCCGACCGAGGCCCAGATGGAAGATATCCGTTTTGGCTGGAAAATCGCCCGCGAGATCGGTCGACTTGACATCGGCCAGTGCGTGGTGGTCCGCGACCGTACCGTGCTGGCGGTGGAGGCCATCGAGGGCACGGATGCGACCATTCGTCGGGGCGGCGAGCTGGCCGGAGGCGCCGGGGCTGTGGTGGTCAAGGTGAAAAAACCGACCCAGGATTTCCGGTTCGATCTGCCCGCCACCGGAACCGTTACCATCGAGACCCTGGCGGGAGTCAGGGGAAGCGTGCTGGCCGTGGAGGCGGGTCAATCCCTGTTGTTCGACCGCGAGGCGATGATTGCCGCGGCCGACCGGGCCAGGCTGGTGGTGGTCGGTCTGCGTGAGGATGAACAGGGCGTGCTCCATTACTGATGCTGAGCCGGGGAGGCGATGATGCAACACTTCACACGTATTGCCGATATTTTGAACCGCTGGCCCGTGGGAACGACCATGGCGGTCCGGGGCTGGCTGCGCACCCTGCGCGATTCGGGCGGTCTCTGTTTTCTTGAGCTCAACGACGGTTCCTGTCTGGCCAACCTGCAGATTGTTGCCGAGGATGGTCTGGCCAACTACGAGAGCGAGATCCGTCGGCTCACCACCGGTTGCGCCCTGGTGGTGCAGGGCAAGGTGGTGATCTCGCCGGCACGGGGCCAGACCGTGGAGTTGCGGGCGGAACAGATCACGGTGATCGGCTGGTCCGAGGAAGACTATCCCCTGCAGAAGAAGCGCCACAGCCTTGAGTTTTTGCGCACCATTCCCCATCTTCGCTCCCGGACCAATGTCCTGGGCGCGGTGGCCAGGGTGCGCAGCACGCTCTGCCATGCGGTGCATCACTTTCTGCACGAGCAGGGCTTCCTTCAGGTGCAGACCCCGGTCATCACCACATCGGACTGCGAGGGTGCGGGCGAGCTGTTCGCCGTGACCACCAGGACGACGTCCGGTACCGACCGGAATGACGACGAGGGCGACGCCAGGGAGTTTTTCGGTCGTCCCGCCAACCTGACGGTCAGCGGGCAGTTGCAGGCCGAGGTCTATGCCCTTTCCCACGGTCGGGTTTATACCTTTGGCCCGACCTTCCGCGCCGAAAATTCCAATACCGCCCGGCACCTGGCCGAATTCTGGATGCTGGAGCCGGAGATGGCCTTCTGCGACCTGGACGGGGCGCAGGAGTTTGCCGAAAAGCTGCTGAAGTACCTGATGAGCACGGCCCTGGAGGATTGCAGCGAAGACCTGGCGATGTTTGACCGGTATGTTGCCAAGGGGCTGATCGGGAAACTGGTTCAGGTGCGCGACCAGCCGTTTGCCCGCATGACCTATACCGAGGCCATTGCCGAGTTGCAGCGCTCCGGCCGCGACTTCGAGTTTCCGGTGCGCTGGGGCATGGATCTGCAATCCGAGCATGAGCGCTACCTGTGCGAGGAGCTGGCCCGGGCCCCGGTGGTGGTGAGCCGCTATCCGGTCGAGATCAAGCCGTTTTACATGCGGCTCGACGAGGGCGGCCGTACCGTGGCGGCCATGGACATCCTGGTGGCCGGCATCGGCGAGCTGGTGGGCGGCAGCCAGCGCGAAGAGCGGTTCGACGTGCTTTCCGCCCGGATGGCGGCGGCCGGGCTTGATATGGAAGAGTACGACTGGTATCTGGATCTCAGGCGCTACGGTTCGGTGCCCCATGCCGGTTTCGGGATCGGTTTTGAGCGGCTGATCCAGTTCGTCACCGGGATGGCCAATATCCGCGACGTTATCCCCTTTCCCCGCACACCGGGCAACGCGCTCTGCTGAGGCGGCCTGCCGGGGAGGATGGTATCACAACGGTAAGCGGACATACCAGCGGTCTCAAGCCGGGACAACTGAAGGTACTGGAGCGGCTCGCCCGGAAAAAGGGTGATCCGGCCGAGTATATACGCCCCGAAACCGCGCGGACCATGGCGGCCCTGTCCGCCGAACTCAACCGGCGGATCGGTGTTCTGATTCATCGTTCGGGCCAGATCGAAAGCGTCGTGGTCGGCGACTACGACCGTATCGTCATTCCCCCCCTGTCCCAGATCCGTTCCAGCGGCGGTCGGCTGCGCGGCCTGCGCTGTGTCCAGACCGTGCTCGGTCGGGCTACGCCGATTGGCGAGGAGGACATCATGGATCTGGCCTGCCTCCGCCTTGACCTGATCGGATCCCTGACCCTGCGGGACGGTCTGCCCGAGCTGCTCCATGTCGCCCATCTGGTTCCCAACCCTGTGGAGGGACGGGACTGGGCCCTTCTGGAGCCGGTGCATCCGGCCCGACAGGATCGGTCCTGTCTGGAGCTGATCGAGGCCCTGGAAGAGGAGTTTGTCCGGGAGCGGCCGGTGCACGAGGTCGATCAAGGCCGGGACAGGGCGATCCTGATTTCGGTCTCCACCGGCTCGGCCTTCGAGGCCCAGGAATCCATGGACGAACTGACCGAGCTGGCCCGCTCCGCCGGGGTGACCGTGCTGGATCGGGTGATCCAGCGGCGGCGACAGCTGCATCCGCGCTATCTGCTCGGGCAGGGCAAGCTCACCGAGATCATGCTGGCCAGTCTCCGGCTGGGCGCCAACCTGCTCATCTTCGATCAGGAACTCAACCCCTCCCAGGTGCGTTCGGTCACCGACCGCACCGACCTGCGGGTGATCGATCGCACCCAGCTCATCCTCGATATTTTTGCCCGGCGGGCACATTCCCGCGAGGGCAAACTCCAGATCGAGATGGCGCAGCTCAAGTACCGGCTGCCCATGTTGACCACCCGGGACGACGCCCTGTCGCGGCTGACCGGCGGCATCGGCGCGCGCGGGCCCGGCGAAACCCGGCTTGAAATCGACCGGCGACGGATCAACGACCGGATCACCCGGCTGGGCAAGGAGCTGCGGGCCGTGGGCAGGCAGCGCTATCACCGCCGCTCCCGTCGCCGCCAGCGCGGGGCCCCGGTGATCTCCCTGGTGGGTTATACCAATGCCGGCAAGTCGACCCTGCTCAACACCCTGACCAAGAGCGAGGTGCAGGCCGAAGACATGCTGTTCGCCACCCTCGACCCCACCAGCAGGCGGTTGCGTTTTCCCGAGGACATGGAGGTGATCATCACCGACACGGTCGGCTTCATCCGCAACCTGCCCGCCGATCTGCTCAAGGCCTTTGAATCCACCTTAGAAGAGCTGGACGAGGCGGATCTGCTTTTGCACGTGATCGACGTTTCCAACCCGGCCTGGCCCCGGCAGGCCGAGGCTGTGGATGAACTGCTGGCCCGGCTCGAACTGGACATGCTGCCCTGTCTGCGGGTCTACAACAAGGCAGACCTGCTGAGTCCGGAGGAACGGATGGAGCAGTACGGTAGCGCCGAGGGTGTGATGATCAGCGCCCTGGATGAAGCGACCCTGGGGCCGCTCTTGCTGCGGGCCCAGGAGATTCTGCGCTCACTGCCGGAGCAGGGCCTGGCGGGCCTGGTTCGGGAAGAGGAAAGCGAGCCCGAATCCTGGGAAATGGATGAAACCGGCGGGGAAGCGGTCGGGGATCAGTCGTAGATGATGCAGGTGTAGCGACTGAGTTCTTCCTCGGTCTTGGCGTCGAGTTCGCTCGCCACCTCGTGGATCTGGTATTCCTTCCTGCATCCGGTGCATTGCAGCCGGACCTGACGGCAGCGTCGTTCGACCCGCAGCGGCTTTCCGCATTGCCGACACTTCATAATGGATCCTCTCTGGCCAGGAGTTCCTGCCGGGTAAAGACCGCTCGCAGCGGGTAGCCGTGGGCGGCCAGGGCCTCGGCCCCGCCCTCCTGACGGTCGACAACAGTGGCGACCAAGCCGACCCGGAACCCTTCGGCCTCCACCCGTTCGATCACCTTGATCAGGGTGCCGCCGGTGGTGACCACATCTTCAACCAGGGCCACCAGACCGCCTGCGGGCAGGTTGTTTTTCCCCTCGATAAAGTTGCCGGTGCCGTGGCCCTTGGCCTCCTTGCGGACAATGAAGGCCGGAATCGGCGCGTGTTCAAGGTAGCTGACCACCGAGATCGCGGTGACCAGCGGGTCGGCGCCCAGGGTCATGCCGCCGACCCCGGTGATCGGTTCGGGATGGCGGCGGATCAGGTCGTACAGGAGCCGTCCGCAGAGGTACGCGCCTTCCGCGTCCAGTGTGGTCTGTTTGCCGTCCACGTAAAAGTCGGAGGTCTTGCCCGAGGTCAGGGTGAAAACGCCCTGACGGTAGGATTTGCGCAGCAGGAGTTCTTTGAGCCGTTGCCGTTCGTTCATCGGTCTCTCACCAGAAAAGAAAAAATCAGGATAGGGGTTCCTTACCTGTTTGCCGGGGCTGCTGTAAAGGTTTTTTCCGAGGTTTTTCCCGAATGCTCGCGAAGAATTTTCCCGGGAAAAGCCTTGCAGTGCCGGTCCCGCTCGTCGATACTGAAACGTATCTATCTCTATCTATTCTCAATTTGCTGTGCAAGGGAGAGACGTATGTGCGGAATAGTGGGCTATGTCGGGAATAGGCGGGTCGTTCCCGTTCTTTTGGAGGGGCTGCGCCGGCTCGAATATCGGGGCTATGATTCGGCGGGTCTTGTCTATATTCATGAGGGACGGCTGGTCCGTTTTCGCGCCAAGGGCAAGCTGGCCAACCTCGAAGCCGTGGTCGACGACCAGATCGGCGTGGCCAGCGGCATCGGACTCGGTCATACCCGCTGGGCCACCCACGGCGCGCCCACCGAGGCCAATGCGCATCCGCATACCGATTGCACCGGTGAGCTGGTAGTGGTGCATAACGGCATCATCGAGAACTACGGGGCACTGAAAGACGAACTTATCGCCAAGGGGCATGTCTTTGCCTCGGAGACAGACACCGAGGTGCTGGCCCATCTCATCGAGGACTGTCTGAACGGCGACCTGGTGACCGCGGTGCGCGAGGCCCTGAGCCGGGTGGAAGGTTCGTACGCAATGGGTGTGCTCTGGAGCGGAGAGCCCGACATGCTGGTTGCCGCCCGCAACCGCAGTCCGCTGGTGATGGGGATCACCCCCGATGCCTGTCACATCGCCTCCGATATTCCGGCGCTTTTGCCCTACACCCGGGAGGTGATTTTTCTCGACGACCAGGAACTGGTGGTCCTGCGCCGGGGCAGTTATACGATCATGTCGCTGGAAGACGGGGCCGAACTTGACAAACTGGTCACCACCATCGACTGGAACGCCGCAATGGCGGAAAAGGCCGGGTACCGTCACTTCATGCTCAAGGAAATCTTCGAGCAGCCCCAGGCCCTGCTCAATACGATCAGCGGCCGGATTGTTCCGGACACCGGCGAGGTCGACCTGCCGGGCATGGCCATGGACACTGACGAACTCCAGCGGATCGAACGCATTGCCCTAGTGGCCTGCGGCACCTCCTGGCACGCGGCCCTGGTGGGCAAGTACTGGCTGGAAAAATGGATCGGTATTCCGGTCGAGGTCGATATCGCCTCGGAGTTCCGCTATCGCCGTCTTCTGGTCGATGAGCGGGTGCTGGTGGTCGCCATTTCCCAGTCCGGCGAGACCGCCGATACCCTGGCCGGGATTCGCCGGGCCGCCGAGCTGGGCGCCAGGGTTATCACCGTGTGCAACGTGGTGGGGTCGACCATGACCAGGGAGGCGGACGGGGTCATCTACACCCATGCCGGGCCGGAGATCGGGGTCGCCTCGACCAAGGCCTTCACCTGCCAGCTGGCCGCGCTCTTTTTGCTCACCCTCTACCTCGGGCAGGTGCGTCGGACCATCGACACCGAGACCCGGACCCTGCTCAGTGCCGAACTGATCCGCACCGCCGGGTTGATCGAAACCGAGCTGCCCCGCCTGCAAGACGAGATCAACGCCCTGGCCGAGGACTACTACGAGGCCCGGGATGTTCTCTTTGTTGGTCGCGGGCTGAACTTTCCCATCGCGCTGGAAGGCGCGCTCAAGCTCAAGGAAATTTCCTATATCCATGCCGAGGGGTATGCGGCCGGTGAACTCAAGCACGGGCCCATCGCCCTGATCGACCGCGATATGCCGGTGGTGGCCCTGGCCCCGCAGGACGGCGTGTACCTGAAAACCGTGTCCAACCTCGAGGAAATCAAGGCGCGCCAGGGGCGACTGGTCCTGTTCGGCACCGAAGGCGACCGGCACCTGTCGTCGCTGACCGGGGACGTGGTCTACCTGCCTCGGGTCCACGAGGATCTCATCCCGCTTCTCTATACGATTCCAGCCCAGCTCCTGGCCTACGCCATCGCCAACCGCCGGGGCTGCGACGTGGATCAGCCCAGAAACCTCGCCAAGAGTGTGACCGTGGAATAACGCTGCGCCCTTGTCCGCCCGCTGTGCGATCAACCGAGCCGACTTCTTCCCGTCCTTTCAGCGCGAATCTGCAAGAAGGACGGGGCATGGTCGACGTTGAGGTGCCGCTCGCAAAAAGAGGAGGAGGACCGATCCCCTGTTTTTTTCCAGAGTCCCGTTTTTTTGTTGCAAACATACATTCATGAATGTATGTTTGCGCGTTCGTATTCTCGCGAATGCCGTGCGCTCCGGCTCGGGTGCGCCTGTGCATTGCCTTATCTCAACCAGGAAGGATGGTTTTTATGAAACAGTGTATTCGTACATCGTTTGTTCTTGCATGCATGGTGGTCGGCGGCCTGCTCGCCACGGGTTGCAGGGAAAAGGGCGATGACCAGGCAATGATGGCTCAAAAAGGGCCGGTCGAGGTCGAGATTGTCACCATCCGGCCGCAGCCGGTGGACATGATCGTCGAGCTGACGGGCCGGACCGCCGCCTACCGGACCGCCGAGGTCCGGCCCCAGGTCGGCGGCATCATCAAGAAGCGGCTGTTCACCGAAGGGGTCGAGGTCAAGGCCGGTCAGGTGCTCTACCAGATCGATCCCGCCACCTATCAGGCAGCGGTGGACAGCGCGTCGGCGGCCCTGGCCCGGGCCGAGGCACTGGAGCATTCGGCCCGGCTGAAGGCGAAACGCTACCAGGTACTGGTGCAGACCAAGGCGGTCAGCTCCCAGGAACAGGTCGAGATGGAGGCTGCCTGGAAAGAGGCCCAGGCCAATGTCAGGGCAGCCAAAGCCGCCCTGGATGCGGCGCGGATCAACCTCAACTATACCCGGGTGACCGCCCCCATCAGCGGCAGGATCGGTCGTTCCTTCGTGACCGAAGGCGCGCTGGTGACCGGCCATCAGCCCGGTCTGCTGGCCACCATCCAGCAGTTGGAGCCCATTTACGTGGATGTCAACCAGTCCAGCGACGAACTGGTCGCCCTCAAGCGCGACATCGCCGCCGGCCGGGCAACCAGCGGGAAAGACGGTGGGATCGGCGTCAACGTGCTCTGGCAGGACGGCACCCCGTATCCGCACACCGGTTCCCTGGAGTTTTCCGAGGTGACCGTCGACCCCGGAACCGGCACCGTGACCTTGCGGGCCATCATGCCCAACCCGGAACGGGAATTGCTGCCGGGCATGTTCGTCCGCGCCCGGATCGAGAAGGGACGGATGCTGGAGGCCGTGGTTGCGCCGGCACGCGGCATAAGCCGCGACCAACGCGCCCAGTCCGTGGTGCTGGTGGTGAACAAGGATTCGGTGCTGGAAAACCGGGTGGTGGAGGTCGGACAGACCCTGGGCGACAAGGTGTGGATCACCGAGGGGCTGAACCTGGGCGAGCGGATCGTGGTGAGTGGATTGCAGAAGGCCAAGGCAGGCGACAAAGTCAGCGTGGTCGACGTCACCGATACCCTGAACGCGCCGACACCGCCTTCGTCGGAACCATCGGCTGCTTCTGCGCCGCCCGCCGACAAGAAGGAGGCATGATCCATGGTCCATTTTTTCATCGATCGCCCCATCTTTGCCTGGGTCATCGCCATTATCATCATGCTGGGCGGTCTTCTGGCCGTCAAAAACCTGCCGGTCTCCCAGTATCCGGAATTGGCGCCGCCGGCGGTACGGGTTTCGACCTTTTATCCCGGCGCTTCGGCCGAGACGGTGGAGGTGAGCGTGGTCCAGATCATCGAGCAGAACCTGACCGGTCTGGACAACATGCTCTACATGAAGTCGGAGAGTTCCTCGACCGGACGGGTCAGCATCATAGTGACCTTCGCGCCCGGTACTGATCCGGATATCGCCCAGGTGCAGGTGCAGAACAAGCTGCAAAAGGCATTGGCCCTGCTCCCGCAGGAAGTGCAGAGCGAGGGCGTGCAGGTCACCAAGGCCAGCCAGATCTTTCTCATGGTCGTGGCCCTGATTTCTCCGGACAACAGCCGCGACAACTACGACCTGGCCGACTTCATGCACAGCACCCTGCGCGAGCCCATCGCCCGCGTCCAGGGTGTTGGTGACGTCATGGTCTTTGGTGCCCCGTACTCCATGCGGATCTGGCTGGATCCGCACAAACTCAACAGCTACCAGATGACCCCGGTGGATGTCCGCCAGTCGGTCGCGGCCCAGAACCGGCAGGTGGCGGTGGGGGCCCTGGGCGGTGCGCCCTCGGCTCCCGGACAGCAACAGAGTTTCACCCTGATGGCCCAGAGCATGTTCCGCTCGCCGGAACAGTTCGAGCAGATCGTGCTCAAGGTCAACCCCGACGGGTCCAAGGTTCTGCTCAAGGATGTGGCCCGGGTCGAGCTGGGTGCAGAGGATTACAACTTCCAGGGCCATTCTAACGGGAGGAAATCCGCCGGCATGGCGATCATGCTCGGCACCGGGGAGAACGCCCTGGCCACCTCCAACCGGGTCCGCGCCAAGATCGACGAGATGCTGCCCTACTTCCCCTCTGGAATCGAGCCCATCTTTCCGTACGACACCACCCTGTTTATCAAGATTTCGATCGAGGAGGTCACCCATACCCTGATCGAGGCGATCATTCTGGTCGTCCTGGTCATGTATCTGTTCATGCAGAATTTCCGGGCAACCCTGATTCCGGCCATCACCGTGCCCATCGTTTTGCTGGGCACCTTCGGCATCATGTCGGTGGCGGGTTTCTCCATCAATACCCTGACCATGTTCGGTCTGGTCCTGGCCATTGGTCTATTGGTCGACGACGCCATCGTCGTGGTCGAAAACGTGGAACGCATCATGCGTGAGGAGGGCCTGCCGCCCAGGGAGGCGACCCGCAAGTCCATGGACCAGATCACCGGCGCCCTGATCGGTATCGGCCTGGTGCTGTCGGCGGTGTTCGTGCCCATGGCCTTTTTCGGCGGCTCCACCGGCGAGATCTACCGCCAGTTCGCGGTGACCATCGTCTCCGCCATGACCCTGTCGGTTATCGTGGCCCTGACCCTGACCCCGGCTCTGTGCGCCTCCATGCTCAAGCCGATGGCCAAGGGCGAGCACGAGCAAAAGCGGGGCTTCTTCGGCTGGTTCAACCGGAAATTCGAGAAGACCACCAACGCGTACCACAACGGGGTCCGCCACGTGCTGCAGCACACCGGTCGGCTGGGCATGACCTATGCGGTGATCATTGCCCTGGTGGTGCTGTTCTTTAAGATCCTTCCCACGGGCTTCATTCCGGAGGAGGATCAGGGCGTCTTGCTGACCATGGTCCAGTTGCCGGTGGGCGCGACCATGGAGCGAACGCAGGAGACGCTCGACATGATCCAGGAGTATTACGCTACCCAGGAGAAGGATGTGGTCAAATCGGTCTTCACCCTGGTGGGCTACAGCTTGGCCGGGCAGGGTCAGAACATGGGCATGTGCTTCATCGATCTCAAAGACTGGGGCGAACGCGAGGACGAGGGACAGGATGTCTGGTCGGTCATCGAGCGCGCTTCCGCTCATTTCGCCAAGGTCAAGGGGGCCAATATCTTCGCCTTCAACGTGCCCGCGGTGCCCGAGCTGGGCAATGCCACCGGATTTGAACTGTACTTGCAGGACCGGGGGCAACTGGGGCACGTCAAGCTGACCGAGGCCATGTACCAGCTCCTGGCCATGGCGGCGGAGGATCCCAACCTGATCAAGGTTCGCCCCAACGCCATGCCGGACGCGCCCCAGTACAACATCAAGGTTGATTATGAAAAGGCGCTGGCCCAGGGAATCGGCGTGAACGAGATCAACAACACCCTGGCCATTGCCTGGGGAGCGAGCTACATCAACGATTTCATCGATCGGAACCGGATCAAGAAGGTCTATATCCAGGCCGATGCCCCCTACCGGATGAACGAAGAGGATCTGGACCTGTGGTATATCCGCAACAACCGGGGCGATATGGTGCCCTTTTCCACCTTCACCTCCGGTTTCTGGAACTACACCGTGCCCCGGCTGGAGCGGTTCAACGGCTATCCGGCCTTCAACATCGTCGGCGAGCCCGCACCGGGCCGCGCCAGCGGCGAGGCCATGGAAAGCATTGCCGCCCTGATCGACAAGCTGCCCTTTGGCATCAGTTACGGCTGGTACGGCACCTCGTTCCAGGAACAGCAGGCCGGGGCTCAGGCGCCGTTTTTGTACGCGATTTCGGCGCTGGTGGTCTTTCTCTGTCTGGCCGCCCTCTATGAGAGTTGGACCGTGCCCTTTGCGGTCATCCTCTCGGTTCCGGTCGGCGTTCTCGGCGCTCTGGCGGCCGTGTACTTCCGCGGCCTGATCAACGACGTGTACTTCCAGGTCGGCCTGCTGACCACCATGGGCCTGGCGGCCAAGAATGCCATTTTGATCGTCGAGTTCGCCAAGCGGCGGCACGACAAGGGGCGTGAGCTGATCGACTGTGCGGTCCGGGCGGCCCGGCTGCGGTTTCGGCCGATTCTGATGACCTCGCTGGCCTTCATCTTCGGCGTCCTGCCGCTGGCACTCAGCACCGGCGCCGGTGTGAACGCCCGCCATGCCATCGGCACCAGTGTTGTCGGCGGTATGCTGGCGGCCACGGTGTTGGCCATATTCCTTATTCCATACTGTTTCGTGCTCGTGGTGCGCATCTTCGACAAAAACGAACGCAAACTGGCGCGCCAGAAGAGATTGGAGAATCGGGGAGGTGTGCAATGAGATCCGGACATCGAACATTGGTTGCCGCCGCCCTGCTGGCCCTGATGGCCGGCGGGTGCACCCTGGCCCCGGATTATCGGCGTCCGGATGCGCCGGTGCCCGATCGGTTGCCGCACACCGGGGCTGCAAGCAGCGAAGAGGCGAAGGCAGCTGGAAAGCAGGCCGTGATCGACGCGTCCCTGGGCTGGCGTGATTTCTTCGCCGACCCGCAGTTGCAGCGCCTGATTCAGCAGGCGTTGGACAACAACCGCGACCTGCGCGCCTCAATCCTGACGGTGGAGCAGTATCAGGCCCTGTACCGGATTCAGCGATCCGAACTGTTTCCCGAGATCCACGGTACGGGCTCGGGGCTCAAGCAGCGGACCATGGTGGGCGAGGATGTCTATGGAACCACCGAGGCCTATGCCGCCTCGGTGGGCATCACCGCCTACGAGCTCGACCTCTTCGGCCGGGTTCGCAGCCTCAAGGAGGAGGCCCTGGAGCGCTATCTGGCCATGGAGGAAACCTGTCGCAGTGCCCGGATCAGCCTGGTGGCCCAGGTTGCCGGTGCCTACCTGAGCTGGCTCACCGACCGGGAACTGCTTGCCGTGACCGAAGATACCCTGCGGGTGGAGCAGGAGTTGCACGGCCTGATCGAGCAGCGGGTCCAGGAGGGGCTGACCAATGAAATCGTGCTGGCCCAGGCCCGGACCAGTCTGGAAACAGCCCGGGCCAATCTGGTTCGGTATCAGCGTCTGGTCGCCCAGGACATCAACAACCTGATCCTGCTGATCGGCGGTCCGTTGCCGCATGCGGCAGCGCAGACAGCGCTTTCCGATCAGCTCAAGCTCTCCGCGGCACCCGCTGATCTGAGTTCGGCCATTCTCTTGCAGCGGCCGGACATCATGGCTGCTGAACACGCGCTGAAGGGGGCCAATGCCCGGATCGGGGCGGCGCGGGCCGCCTTCTTCCCCTCCATCCGGCTGACCGCTGCCGCGGGCAAGATGAGCAGCGATCTCTCCAGCCTCTTTGACAGCGGCACCGGCACCTGGCTGTTCTCGCCGTCGATCAATCTGCCGATTTTCACCGGCGGCAGACTGAGCGCCGAACTCGATGTGGCCGAGGTGAGCCGGGATCTGCACGTCGCCCTCTACGAGAAGGCCATTCAGTCGGCCTTCCGCGAGGCGGCCGATGCGTTGACCGCCAATGAAACCTATGACCGTCAGCTCGTGGCCCAGCAGGCCAATCTGGAGGCCAATCAACGCTACTATGCGCTGGCCCGTGAGCGCTATAACGAAGGGCTGGACAGCTTTCTGCCCGTGCTGGACGCCCAGCGCTCCCTGTATGCCGCCCGGCAGGGGTACCTGAACGTGCGCCTGGGGCAGCTGATGAGCCGGATCAATCTGTACAAGGCCCTGGGCGGGGGCTGGAAGGAGCGGACATGAACGGCAGCACTGGCCGCATGGGCCGCATGGAGGAGGGGAGGCATGGCGCGCAAGACCAGGAAAGACGCCCGTGAAACCCGGGCCGCCATTCTTGATGCGGCGCTTCGCATCTTTCTGGAACAGGGTGTGGCCCGGACCTCCCTGGCCGAAATCGCCCGGGAGGCCGGGGTGACCCGGGGGGCCATTTACTGGCATTTCGAAAACAAGGCCGACCTGCTCAATGCCCTGTGGGACGAAGTACGGCTGCCCTTTGAACCTTTGGCCCTGGCAGGCGTACAGGAGGACGAACCCAATCCGCTCGAACGCGAGCGGGAATTGTTCTCTTGTGTTTTTGAGGGGTTGCGGGAAGGTTCCCGCCAGCGTCAGCTTTTTCAGCTCATCCACAGCAAATGCGAGATGGTTGGGGAAACCGAGGCGATTTTACAGCGCCGGATCAGCGACTACATCAACGGGTTGGCCCGGCTGGAGAAGGTGTTGACCAACAGCGTGGCCAAGGGGCAGCTGCCTCCGCACTTCGACGCCCGGCTGGGCGCGCTGTTCATCTTTACCCTGATCGACGGGATGATCACCTTCAGCCTGACCGTTCCGCAGTGCATCCACCTGGACGAGGATGTCCCCAAGTTGCTTGACGGCATGTTCCGGATGTTGCAACTTGTGCCCCGGCTGGAAAATCCGCCGGACTGATTCCCTTTGGCAACTCGCCTCTCTTGCATCCCCGGACCATGACGGTTCCGGGGATTTTTTTTATCCATCACATCTCCCGGATTTTCCGCGAGACCCGAATCCGGACGATATTCCATCTGTCAATGGGATTGTGGCGTTTTTCCGTTTTTTCATTTTTCGCCAGGTTGCAAGGCTCCATCCGGGGAGTGTTTTTTTCCGAAACGGGCGGTTCGTTTTTTATTTTCTCGTTAGTTTTCTGTTAATTTGCGGTTTGTTTTTTATGACATTTTCCTGTAAGGAAAGGACGCCGTCTTGCTGTGGCGGTCTTCGTGCTGCCGGAATCCGGGGACGGTATGTGCTTTTCTGCATTGAACGTGTGTCCTTTGCCATGCATGCACTGACGTGAGGAGGTTCTATGCGTCTTGGTTTTCTTGCCAAAATCCTGCCGCCGCCGGAAAACAGATTCTACGATTATTTCGAGGAGGGCGCGGAGGTCTGCGAGCTGTCCGCCTACCTCTTCTATCAGACCGTCCATTCCGATCCGAAAGAGCGGGAACAGTGTCTGGTTCACACTCTCGCGTACAAAAAACGCGCCTCGGATGCGCTGGAACACTGTCTGGCCCTGCTGAACGCCTCGTTCATCACGCCGATCGACCGCGAGGACATCCAGCTGATCGCCTCCAATCTCTACAAGACCACCAAGGTCATTCTCAAGGCCTGCGTCAATTTACGCATCTACAAGATCGACGCCTACAACGATATCATCAAGGAACAGGCGGAGCTGCTGACCACCTCGGCGGAGGAGTTGCGCAAGATCGTCTCCATGCTCCGGGACGGCGCGCCGCTCAAGGAGGTGACCCGAAGTAGTGCCCGGATCAAGGATATTGAGAGCACGGGCGACGAGATTCTTTACGACGCCATGGAAGAACTCTTTTCCGGCAAGTACGAGGCTCTGGAAGCCATGAAACTGCGCGATATCTACAAGGGTATAGAAAATGCCCTGGATATCTGTTCGGTCATCTCGGATCTGATTGTCAATATTTCCTTGAAACACAGCTGATATCGCCTGCCGCCGAGCGCGTCCTTTGCGGTGCGCCGCGAGGCATAGACAAGGATACCCATGGTTCTGACCCTGCTCTTGTTAGTTATCGGTATTGCCCTGGTCTTTGAATATATCAACGGCTTTCACGATTCCGCCAACGCCATTGCCACCGTGGTTTCGACCAAGGTGCTCAGCGCCCGGACCGCTGTGATCTATGCCGGAGTGCTCAACGTGCTCGGAGCCTTTCTGGGCACCCACGTGGCCAGCACCATCGGTCAGGGCATCGTGCTGACCGACATCGTGACCCAGGGCGTGATTTTATGCGCCCTCCTGGCTGCGGTGATCTGGAACCTGGTGACCTGGTACTTCGGCATTCCCTCGAGTTCGTCTCATGCCCTGATCGGCGGCCTGATGGGGGCTGCGATCGCCAAGGCCGGATTCGACTCCATTCTTCTCGACGGTGTGAGCAAGAAGGTGCTGATGCCCATGGTGACGTCACCGATTTTTGGTTTCGGCATCGGTTTTCTCTGCATGATCCTGCTGCTCTGGACCTGCTCCCGGGCACGTCCGCATGTGGCCAACGTCTATTTTCGGAAATTGCAACTGATCTCGTCGGGGATCATGGCACTCAGCCACGGCAGCAACGATGCGCAGAAAACCATGGGCATCATCACCCTGGCCCTGGTCAGCTACAATGCGCTGCCTACCTTCGAGGTGCCGTCCTGGGTCATCTTCATGTGCGCCATCACCATGGGACTCGGCACCATGGCCGGGGGCTGGCGCATCATCCGGACCATGGGCAACAAGATGATCAAGCTCAAGCCCATCCACGGTTTTGCAGCGGAAACCTCGGCAGCCACCGTGATCCTGACCGCCTCGCATTTCGGCATCCCGGTGAGCACCACCCACATCATTTCCACCGCGATCATGGGGGTTGGCAGCACCAAGGGGAGAAATGCGCTTAACCTGAGCATCATCAAGAATATCGTGATTGCCTGGGTGCTGACCATTCCGGTCTGCATGACGATCGCCGCCGGGCTGTACCTGCTCGGATCGTTCTGATGTTCCGCAACAAGGCGGCCCTGTTCGCGGGGATCTCTTCAGGCGGGAAACACCTTGAACTTGCGGGTGAAGCCGACGGGCTTGTAGCTGAGCTTGGCCTGGCGCAGGCCCGGATTGCCCAGATCCTGTTCCCGGTTGATGAAGGTGTAGGGGTCCAGAAGCGAGGCGAACGATTGATTGATGAACTGGTACAGTCCCTTGTACCCGCCCACCGCCTTTTCAAAATGGATGACAAAGGTTGAAAGTCCGGGGAGTTCCTCGCCCAGAACATAGGCGACCGGGCGTTCTTCCACCATGTACAGGCCGCCGCAGAGTTGCAGCAGCTCCATGTGTTCCAGCGCCTCGCGGGCAGCGTCGTAGTCCCCCTGCTGCCCGGTTTCGCTGCGCCAGTCTTCCAGCACGCGCAGGGCCAGGTCACGATATCCCGGCCACAGGGGCAGCGCGGTCCAGGCAGGATGGCTGCTGACGAACGCCTTGATCAGGTTCCGTTTTTTGTGATAGTCACGGCCGCCGGGCCTGGCCAGATCCTGGCGGTTGTACAGATAATCGAAGTTGTCCCGGTCTTCTTCCACCCTGTAGCCCTGCGCGGCCAGGGCTGCCTGTTGGGCTTCGGAGGCGGCCTTCAGCATGTGCTGATCCCGGAAAAGAACGGCGAGGAGTTCCGGTTCGGGCAGGCCGAAGGGGAGCATGAAAAAGGGGGCACCCCGGTCCTGGCCGAGCAGGGCCAGGGTGCCGTCCGCCAGGGTGGACAGCCGGTAGCCGCGGGTCTTTCTGAACAGGTACAGGTTGGCGAAGGTGAACTCGGAAATGCCGACGCGCAACTGCTGCAAAAGAGGATGCAGCAGGGGACGGTGTTCCAGGCTCAGGGGCTGGCTGTGCGGATAGAAGACAGACATGGGCGCACGGGTTGAAAGGGAGGTTGAGCGGAGAGGAATGCCGCCGGGGCAGCGAGGACACGGAGTCGCTGTTGCCGCGTTGTTGCCGCGTTGTTACCGATTAAGGACGGACAGGGGCGGAGCGTTTTTACCCCGGCCCGTTAGTGGGTTTCTCCCAGGGTCTTGGCCAGGATCATCTGCTGGGTATGTCGGTTCGGTTCAGGGCTTTTCCAGCTGATGAACTGATGGACCACCCGGGAGAAGTCGCCGTTATCGGCCTTGCACTGTGCGCAGATAGCCTCGGCCTGATCCCGGTACATGATGATCTTGCTTGCCGGATCACCGGCACGATCCACAGCCGCCATCTTCCGGCAGCCGCAGTCCAGCCGGATCACGGCCACGCCCACCGCATCCGGACTGCCTTCGAGAATGCCTTCGATCATGGCCTGTTCGCCCCTTTCGGGGGAGTGGGCCGATTGCGTTGCGCGTGGCTTTTTCTGCGCCATTTGGTCCTCGTTTTGTATCAGGTTGACGAAAAGATGAATCCGTGCATTATGGCCCGCCGCCGGCGGAGAGGCAATCAAAAAATGGGTTTCAGGGTCGGTCGGAGCCGGATAGGGTGGGGAAGGCGACCGGGATGATCTTTCCCTTGACAAAGTATACGCTGTCTTTTATGAGAAGTTGTTCAGGATGTGTTTGTGTGCTTGAGTGCGTTTGTTCCCCCTTAATTTAGTGTGGAGGTTGAGCCATGTGGGAAGTGATTGTTGACAAGGATAAGTGTGTTGGCGACGAAGAGTGTGTAAACGCCTGTCCTGGCCAGGTATTTGAGATGGTGGACGGCAAGGCCGATCCGGTAAACGTTGACGACTGTCTTGGTTGCGAGACCTGCGTTGAAGTGTGTCCTGAGGGCTGCATTACCGTCAACGAGATCTGATCGCTCCATCAGGAGTTGATGATTGGTTGCATCGAAGCCCATCCCGTTGGGGATGGGCTTCACTTTTTCTTGAAGCTCTTGAAGCGCGTGGAGACGGTCGGGGGATGGGCGGACAGGGGCCCGGCGGCAAGCGATTGTGGCAACGGCTGAAACCCGGCGTGTCCCGACGGGTGCATTTATTCGTGGCCCCGCTGCTCTGGTCGGGGGTGGGGCTCTGGTTGCTGGCGCGGGGCTGGGGCTGGTTGGGGAGCCATCGCTGGCCCCTTGTGCTCCTGGCCCTGGTGCTTGGGGTAATCAAGTCTTCGCTGATCCTGGATCGGGTTGTCGTGCGCACCCTGCGCCGGATTGTACAACTGCCGGAAGACACCTGCCTGGGTGCGGTCTACTCCTGGTCATCCTGGGCGCTGGTGGCCCTGATGATGGCGGCGGGTCTGGCGATTCGCCTGTGGGGACAACCGACACCGGCGCTGGGGGTGGTGTACTGCGCGGTGGGCTGGGCCCTGTGCTGGTCCAGCCGGTTGGGGTGGCGGCAGTGGATGCGGCAAGGAACACACCGTGAGATAGTCTGAGTGCGCGGGGTGGTGGAGGAAAACCGATGAGATCGCTCAACCGGGTCACAGTCAGCCGGTCGGCGCTGGCGCATAATTTCAACCTGTGCCGGAACCTGGCCGGCGATGCGGGCCTGCTGGCCTTGCTCAAGGCCGACGGCTATGGGCACGGTATGGTAGATTGCGCCCGTCTTTTCGCCGAGTTGGGCGCTGCCGCCTTTGGGGTGGCAGAGGTAGTCGAGGGGATCGCGCTGCGCAACTCCGGGATAAAGCTGCCGGTGTTGGTGCTGGCCGGCGTCATGCCCGATACCCTGGCCGCGCTGGTCAAGGCCGATCTGACCCCGGTGCTGTCGGATGCCGGACCGGTGGCCGCCCTGTCCCGGTTGGCCGCGGAGCACGGCCGCGAGCTTGGCGTCTTTATCAAGCTGGATGCGGGCATGGGGCGACAGGGGGTTCTGCCCGGCGATTTTCCCGATCTGGTGCAAGCGATTCAAAGCGCGGATCATCTGTACCTGGCCGGTGTGCTTGCCCATTTTCCCAGCGCCGACGAACCCGGTTCCTCCTGTTCCGACCAGGTGGTGCGCACCTTTCGCGAAACCGTTGCCCCGATCAAGGCCCTGGCAGGCGAGCAATGTTGTCTCCACCTTGCCAACTCCGGCGGATTATTTTATGTTGCCGACGCCCTGTTCGACATGGTTCGTCCGGGAATCGCGCTCTACGGCTATTACCCGGACGGCGCGGCCGGTGCGCGCTCGGCGCGGCCGCCGCTGCTCCGGCCGGCCATGCGTTTTACAACCCGGGTGCTGCAGGTCCGGCAGGTTCCCGCAGGCAGCAAGCTGGGCTATGGCCACCTGTTCACCACCACCCGGCCGAGCACCATCGCTATCTTGCCGGTCGGCTATGAAGACGGATACCTGCGCATCCTCACCGGACGGGCGCAGGTGCTGCTTCATGGTCGTCGCTGCCCGGTGGTGGGCCGGATCTCGATGAATCTGACCATGGTCGATGTGACTGACCTTGCGGAGGTTCGTCCCGGTGATGAGGCTGTGCTGTTGGGCGAGCAGGGAGAGGAATGCATCACAGCCGATGAGATAGCCGAATGGATGGAGACCATCAGCTACGAGGTGCTCTGTTTGTTCGGCAACCTGAACGACCGGGAACTGGTCGACTGAGCACGCATTTCCCGCTGCTGGCGGGTTCTTTTTTCGCTTTTTCGTGTAGACAGAGAACATATGATCAAATCACGCGTCAAGGCCATTGTTGACCGCTGTTTTTCCGAGGGCGCTGACCAGGGCTACTGGAGTAGTGAGGCTGCCGGACGGTACACCATCGAAGTGCCCAAACGGGAAGGGCAGGGCGATTTTTCCACCAACTTTGCCCTGGTTGCGGCCGGGCTGGCCAAGGCCAAATCGCGTGAGCTGGCCGAGCGTTTCGTCGGCATGCTGACGGATGAACCGATGATTGAACGCGTGGAGATCGCCGGTCCCGGTTTCATCAACCTCTTTCTTGACAAGGCCATCTGGGCCACGGTACTGCCGCCGATCCACCAGGAGGGCGAGCGGTTTGGTTCTTCTGCGGTCGGCGCCGGAAAGCGGATACTGGTGGAGTTTGTCAGCGCCAATCCCACCGGGCCGTTGAGTGTGGGCCATGGCCGCAACGCCGTGCTCGGCGACAGCATCGCCCGGTTGCTGGAGGCGGCTGGATTTGCGGTGCAGCGGGAATACTACTTCAACGATGCCGGTCGGCAGATGCGGGTTCTTGGTGAGTCGGTTCAGGCCCGCTACCTGGAACTGCTGGGGCGGCCGCACACCTTTCCCGAAGACGGGTACCAGGGGGAGTATATCGCCGATATTGCCCGGGCCCTGGTGGACGAGAGCGGCGACGCCCTTGTCGACTCCGGTTTCGAGCCGTTCACGGAGCGCGCCCGCCAGGCCATCTTCGCCGATATCAATGCCACCCTGCAACGGATCGGTATTCGTTTCGACACCTACTTCAACGAGCATTCCCTGTACGAGGACGGCCGGATTTACGAGGTGGTCGAGGCCCTGCGCAGCCGGGGGCTGGTCTATGAGCAGGACGGCGCCACCTGGTTCAAGACCACGGAACTGGGACTGGAACAGGACCGGGTCATCATCAAGCAGAGCGGCGAGCCCACCTACCGGCTGCCGGATATCGCCTACCACTGCGACAAGTTCCAGCGCGGCTACGACCGCATGATCAACATTTTCGGTTCGGATCATATCGCCACCGTGCCCGATGTCCTGGCCGGAGTGCGGGCCCTGGGGCATGACGACAGTCGGATCGACGTGGTGCTCTATCAGTTCGTTACCCTGCTGCGCGAGGGCAAGCAGGTCAAGATGTCGACTCGCAAGGCGACCTTTGTCACCGTGGACGAGCTGGTCGACGAGGTTGGCGTCGATGCCCTGCGCTTTTTCTTCCTGATGCGCAAGCCCGACAACCTGATCGAGTTTGACCTTGATCTGGCCCTGAAGCAGAGTCAGGAAAACCCGGTATACTATGTGCAGTATGCCCATGCCCGGCTGTGCAGCATCGACCGTCAGGCCCGGGAACAACAGGCTGTGGTGGACGGTGCGGAGCACTACCTGCATCTGCTGGTCGAGCCCGAGGAACACGCCCTGCTCAAGAAGCTGGCCGATTATCCGCAGCTGGTGACCGGAGCGGCCATGGACCTGGCGCCCCACCGGATCGTGTTTTATCTCTTGGAGTTGGCCGGGCAGTTTCATGGCTTCTACAACCGGCACAAGGTGCTCTCCGACGACCCGAACCTGAGCCGGGCGCGGCTGTATCTTTGCGGTGCGCTCAGGCAGGTTTTTCGCAACGGACTGACCCTGATCGGGCTGAGCGCGCCGGAAAGCATGTGAGCGGGGAAACCCTCTTTGGGGCCCGAAACCTTGTTTTTCGCCAGAAAAGAGAGAATGATAGCGTGGAAAAAATGGCTGCTGCGGAAAACCGCCGGGCCGTATGCGCCGGGGCGGCATGGGACTGTTCACACGAGCCGGTAAAAGGAGCAAGCCCTTTCGCATCGAGCTGGGCTGGCGCGGATTGTTCGGCGTGATCGTCGTCTGTTTCTGCTTGTTTTTCTGGATGTTTTTGCTCGGACTCTGGGCCGGGCACACCCTGCTGCTGCCCCCGACCTCTCTTGAGAAGACCGTGAGGACGCCCGCGCCGTCGTCACCGGAGCGGACCGTCTGTCCGTCGGAACTTCCTGAACGGAGTGCGCATGGCCAATAGAAGGAAACGGCGAGATCCCCCGCCTCCGCGCCGCCCCCTGCTGCGGGAGCTGTGGACGGCAGTGCTGACCCATGTCCGGCACCATGTCGTGGCTTATCTGCCCGCTCTTGTCCCGATTGCGTTTTTCGTGCTCGCCCATCTGTTCGGTCTGGCCGCGGCCCTGCTTGAATGCTCCGGCATCCTTTCCCCGGAACAGATGCTGCACAAACCGGTCGTTACCTGGGCGGTCTACGGTTTTTTACCGCTTTTGCTCTGCTCGTATGTGGGGTTTTTCGTCTCCGCCCGGCTGATTTTGGCGCCCCTGGCACAGCGGTTTCCGTCGTGGTCTGCCTGGGTGCAACAGAGCGTGGCCGCCGCCGTGCATGCGCTGGTGGTTGCACTTGCCCTGTTCCTGCTCCTGGGCTCCGGGCTTGGGCGCATTGCCGGTTCGTTGACGGTGGTGCTGGGGCTGGCGGCGGGGCTGGGCAACTGGTTGTTGTACCGCTTCCTGGTGGCGGCACCCCAGGAACGCGCCTCGTCAACCGTGAAGGGCTCCTCCGGGGACTCTTCCGACGATGTTCGTGTTTGAACGATATCCTCTCTCCCTTACCCCCGAAGAATGCCATGCCCAAATCAGACCCTATGCCTCTGGCCGGCAGAATCCGGCCGGCCCGAATGGGCGATGTCCGCGCCATCCACGCCCTGCTGACGGTTTTTGCCAATCAGGGCTTGATGTTGCCCCGGTCGATCAGCTCCCTGTACGATCACCTGCGAGATTTTGTCGTCTATGAGGAAGGCGACCGGATTTTGGGGATCTGCGCCCTGCATATCTGCTGGGACGACCTGGCCGAGATCCGTTCCCTGGCAGTGGCCAAGGAGCGGCAAGGGCGCGGTGTGGGGGCGCTTTTGGTGGAGTCCTGTCTGGACGAGGCCCGGAGCCTGGAGATCGGCACCGTGCTGGTTTTAACCTATCAAGCCGGTTTTTTTAGAAAATTCGGCTTTGTTGATTGCGATAAACAGCAATTGCCCCATAAAATATGGAGTGATTGTATTCACTGCCCCAAGTTTCCCGACTGCGACGAGGATGCGTTGATCCGCACCTCTGGTTCCTGAACCGTCGCCTGAGTCGCGATAAGGGCGATTTCCCCTGACCATCATCGAGCCGGAGCAGGTCTTCCGGTGGAGATACGCATGATAACGAAAATACTGGCCAAGATCTTTGGCAGCAAGAATGACAGACTGATCAAACAGTACCGGCGGACCGTACAGGTCATCAACGAACTCGAAGCCACGGTGGAGCCGCTCTCCGACGCCGAGCTGGCAGACAAGACCGTGGAGTTTCGTGAGCGGCTGGCCGCCGGTGCGACCCTGGACGACCTGTTGCCCGAGGCCTTTGCGGTGGTCCGCGAGGCGGCCAAGCGGGTTCTGGGCGAGCGTCATTACGATGTGCAGCTCATCGGCGGCATTGTTTTGCACCAGGGCAAGATCGCCGAGATGAAGACCGGCGAGGGCAAGACCCTGACCTCGACCTGCCCGGTCTACCTCAATGCCCTGACAGGCAAAGGGGTGCACGTGGTGACGGTGAACGACTATCTGGCCCGGCGCGACGTCGAGTGGATGGGCGCGGTGTACCGGTTTCTGGGACTGACCACAGGCTGCATCCTCCATGAGATGAACGACGAGGAGCGCCGCACCGCCTATGGGGCCGATATCACCTACGGCACCAACAACGAGTTCGGTTTTGACTATCTGCGCGACAACATGAAGTTTTCGCGCGAAGATTTCTGTCAGCGCGCATTCCATTACGCCATTGTCGACGAGGTGGACTCCATCCTCATCGACGAGGCCCGTACCCCGCTGATCATCTCCGGACCGGCCGAGCAGAGTACGGAACTGTACGGCCAGGTCGACGCTATCATGCATCATTTCAAGCCCGAAGAGCACTACACCAAGGATGAAAAGGCCCGCCAGGTCATGTTGACCGACGAGGGCGTGGCCCTGGCCGAAGACCTGCTCAACGTGGAAAACCTCTACGACCCCCGGTTCATCACCCAGCTGCACCACGTCAACCAGGCGCTCAAGGCCCATTTTTTGTTCCAGCGCGATGTGGACTACATCGTCAAGGACGGGGCCGTGGTGATTGTCGACGAGTTTACCGGCCGGACCATGGAGGGTCGTCGGTACTCGGACGGGCTGCATCAGGCCCTGGAAGCCAAGGAAAAGGTCAAGGTCGAGAAGGAGAACCAGACCCTGGCCTCAATCACCTTCCAGAACTATTTCCGCATGTACGACAAGCTCGCGGGCATGACCGGAACCGCCGACACCGAGGCCCCGGAGTTCAAGAAGATCTACAACCTCGATGTGGTGGTCATTCCCACGCACATGAAGATGATCCGCAAGGATTATGCGGACGTCATCTACAAGACTCAGGCGGCCAAGTACCGCAGCGTCATCAATGAGATCAAGGAGTTGAATGAGCTGGGGCAGCCGATTCTGGTGGGCACCATTTCCATCGACATCTCGGAAAAGATTTCCCAAATGCTGACCAAGGAAGGCATTCCCCACGATGTGCTCAACGCCAAGCACCATGAGCGCGAGGCCGAGATCATCGCCGGGGCCGGACAGAAGGGGCGGGTCACCATTGCCACCAACATGGCGGGCCGCGGCACGGACATCAAATTGGGCGAGGGTGTACGCGAACTCGGCGGTCTGCACATCCTGGGCACCGGTCGGCATGAGAGCCGCCGCATCGACAATCAGTTGCGCGGCCGTTCGGGCCGTCAGGGCGATCCGGGTTCTTCCCGCTTCTATCTGTCGCTGGAAGACGATCTGTTGCGCATCTTCGGCTCCGACCGGTTGCGGGGCATCATGGACAAGCTGGGCATGGAGGAAGACGAGCCCATCGAACATTCCATGGTGACCCGGGCCATCGAGAATGCCCAGCGCAAGGTCGAGGGGCACAACTTCGATATCCGCAAGCATCTTTTGGAATACGACGATGTCATGAACAAGCAGCGCGAGGTGATCTACTCGCAGCGTCGCCAGATTCTGAGCAGCGAGGATATCCGGCCGGTCATCGACGATATGCTGGAAGAGATGATGGAGCAGGTGGTCGACGAGTTTGCCCTGGACCGGATCGATGCCGAGGAGTGGGACTGGGATGGCCTGGAAGAGCGGATGGGCCAGTTGTTCAATCTGCATCTGGACTGGCCGGAGGAGGAAAAGTTTGACTTTCGGCGTGACGATTTTGCCGAAAAACTGCGGCAGTCGGTGATGGAGGCCTATGCGGCCCAGGAGGAACGCAACGGTGCCGCCCAGATGCGGCAGCTGGAGCGCATGGTGCTCTTGCAGATGGTCGACACCCTGTGGAAGGAGCACCTCCTGCAAATGGATCATCTGAAAGAGGGGATCGGCCTGCGCGGGTACGGTCAGAAAAATCCATTGCTCGAATACAAGCGCGAGGGCTACAACCTCTTTGTGCGGCTGATTGACGCGATCCGTCAGAATACGATTTCAAATCTGATGCGCATTCAGCTCGTGCAGGACGAGGAGCTGGCCCGGATGGAAGAGGAACGGCGCCAGCAGCGCGAACGCGAGCTGGAAGCCATGCGGCACGGACGGGACACAGGCACGAGCCCGCCCCAGCCGGTTCGGAGGGGCGAAAAAATCAGCCGCAACGCGCCCTGTCCCTGTGGTTCGGGCAAGAAGTACAAAAAATGTTGCGGTCGGCCGGCCTGAAGTGGCTCGGAGCGGATCGGTTGAAACAAACCGGAAGTTTCCCTTGGGGAGCTTCCGGTTTTTTTTGTGGCCTCCATCCGGTGTGCGGGCTATATCGAAAAAGACGGCAACCGGCGGAACGACCGCCGATAGCTTGAAACATCTAACTGCAAACACTTGGCAGCAAACACTTAAGGAGGCAGAGCATGGGAGAGACAACGATGACGCTGGAACAGTTTCTTGACGGATGGAACGAGAGTGCGGAGGGCAACCGGGCGGGCTTCCTGCGTCTGCGGGACCGGCTGGCGGGCTTTGCCGGCATCGAAATCAGTTTTCATCCCCGGCCTGGGCTGACCTATTCCCTGCGCGGGTCGGTTCCCGGAGGCGCGCGACCGCTTTTTGTCATGGTCGATGTGATCGAGGACGAGCCACGCTGGCTGTCGGTCTGTTTTTACGGTGACCTGGTGCAGGATCCCGAGGAGCGCGGCTCCTTTGTGCCCGGAGGTCTGCTGGGCGAGGATGCGCTCTGCTTTGATCTGGAGCGCTGCGATGATGGAGAGGGGCTTGCCTATGTCGAGGCGAGGATCGATGAGGCGTACCGGGCGGCTATTGGTGGCTGATCAGCTTTCGTACCGGACAAATCAGTTCAGCTTGCGGCCTGTGCGGAACATCTCGGCATAGATGGCGGGCAGGCCCTGCTGATCCAGGGCCGTGACCACCGCCTCCACGTCATAGGGACAGCGGTGGAGGGTGACCCGCACCTTGTTGCCGCGGCCCAGTTCGAGAATGGCGTAGGAGGCCTCGGGGCGGCCGTCGAACATCCGTCCCACCGAGCCGGGGTTGATGAAGTGGATGCCGCCGACAAGCCGTGCGTAGGGGGTGTGGGAGTGGCCCGTGACCACGATTTCGTAGTTGCCGGCCTTGGCCAGTTCCTTGAAGCGTTTGGTCGGCGTATCGTCAAAGAGAAATTCTTCATGGTCGGTCGGGCTGCCGTGGTACAGACCAATGAAGGTTTTACCCAGGCGGAGGAGCTTGCGCTTTTTTAACTCCAGAAGAAAGGCGCTGTTTTCCGCCGAGAGCGCGGCCTGGGTGCTGGTGTACATGATGCGCTTTTCCGGCTTGGAAGGCTTTTTGAAGCTCTTGCCCTTGAGCAGCCGGATGATTTTGTCGTCGGTGTTGCCCCGGATGCTGAAGGCCTCGCGCTCCCGGAGCCAGTCCAGGGTTTCGTTGGGGAAGGGGGCGTAGACTAGGGAGTCGCCGCAGTTGAGAATGTGGGAGCAGTCCAGGGACCGGGTTGCCTCATCGACAGCCTGCAGGGCTGGATAGTTGCCGTGGATGTCGCTGATGAGCAGGATACGCATGGTGTGGCCGGAAGGTTCAGCTTGGCGCGGGCCGCTCGCCGCCCGGTCTGCGCCGGCGGTGGCTGGCACCCGCATGGGTCGGTGCAGGGAGTGCCGCCGTAGGCGGAGGAGGGACGGCCTGGAGCGGGCCGCGGTTGTCGTCTCGGAACGCGTGTTTGCGGAGTGTTTGCGAAACTTGTCGTTTCGATTAGCTCCTCAACTTGCCTGAAAGCATGGGTTTGGTCAAGGAAAATACGATACGCTGCAGCTTCGTCTTTTCTTTTGTCGGGTATCTGGTACAATACCTGCTGCATTTTTTGATAACTTCATTGAAAAACAGGATTGGTGTATGCGTGTACAGGGCTTTTCCGCTGCCGCGGTGCAGGCTGGTATCCGTTATGCGGACCGGCTTGATCTGGGTCTGATTTTTTCCCGTACTCCGGCGGTCACGGCCGCCGCCTGGACCACCAATACGGTCAAGGCCGCTCCAATTCTGCTGGGCATGGAGCGGTTGCGTTCCGGCATGGCCCAGGCGGTTCTGATCAACAGCGGCAACGCCAATGCCTGCACCGGCCAGGAAGGGTTGGACTTGGCCCGGAATACGAGCGCCATGGCGGCCCGGGAGCTGGGGATTGCCGAAGACCTGGTCCAGGTCGCCTCGACCGGGGTGATCGGCCAACAGCTCAGTGCCGAGCCCTTTGCCCGCGCCATGCCCGCCTTGGTGGCCGGGTTGTCTGCGGACGGCTTTGACGATCTGAGCCGGGCGATCATGACTACGGACCTGGTGGCCAAGACGGCAAGCGCCGTCATTGAGATCGATGGGGTCGAGGTGCGGTTGCTCGGGGTTGCCAAGGGCTCGGGCATGATCATGCCCGATATGGCCACCATGCTGTGCTTTGTGGTGACCGATGCCCGCATCGTTTTCCCCGTGCTCAACCGTCTGGTCAAGGAGGGGGTGGAGCAGACGTTCAACCGGATCACGGTGGACGGCGATACCTCGACTAACGACATGGTACTGGTAATGGCCAATGGCGCGGCCGACAACGCCTGGATTGACGAGGAAAATCCGCGGGCGGTCGAGCGTTTTGGCGAGGCGCTGTATGCCGTTTTCAAGGATTTGGCCCTGAAGATCGTGGCCGACGGCGAGGGCGCGACCAAACTCGTGACCATCCGCGTAACCGGGGCCCGCACCGAGGAAGACGCCCTGGACGCGGCCCAGACAATTGCCAACTCGCTTTTGGTCAAGACCGCCTTGTTCGGCGAAGACGCCAACTGGGGGCGGATTCTTGCGGCGCTCGGCCGTTCCGGGGCTGTCTTCAATCCGGAGCGAATTGCTCTTCACTTCGACGATGTGCTGCTGGTTGAAAACGGCATGGCCGTTGCCGAACAGGAGGCTGCGGCCAGCGCGGTGCTCAGGCAACGCGCCTTTGCCCTGAGTGTGGAACTGGGCGAGGGTATGGCCGAGGCTGAAGTGTATACCTGTGATCTTTCGTACGATTATGTGAAGATCAATGCAGATTACCGGAGTTGAGGCTGGCATGACCTATAGTATCGACGACACCTGGATGCTCCCCGAATCCGTCTCCTGCGAGACGCTCCTGGCCGCTCTTGGCGAGACGTTTACGCTTTCGGAAGGCCCGGAATACGAGGCCACGGTCATCTATGCCGACACCTTTGACTGGCGGCTCTACCGCCAGGACTGCCTCCTGCATCGCCATGGCGCTTCCTGGACCCTGTACCACGGCGAGGGGGGCGAGGTCACGGTGCAGCAGGGCGGTCCGGAACATCCGTTGCCCTGCTTTGCCGCTGATTTTCCGGCAGGCCGGTTGCGGGAGACGCTGGAACCCATTTTAGGGATCCGTTGCCTGCTGCCGGTGGCGACCCTGCACCTCGAGGGACGGCAGGTGCGGCTGCTCAATGAAGACGAGAAAACCGTGGTCCGTCTGGTCTGCGAAACACAGCGCCCCTTGGGAGGTCTGGGCGATGCCGGCACAACACAACCTTCTTCGGGAGAGGCCTTGCCCTTTCCGTTGATCCGGGTCTTTCCGGTGCGCGGATATGACAAGGAGCTGGCGCGGGTGCAGGAGATCTTAAGCGAGAACGGGGTGAGCCGGGATGTTTCCCCCCTGATCGGTTTCGAGGCCGGATGCCGGCTCATGGGTCGGGAGCCGCTGGACTACAGTTCGAAGTTACGCCTGCAGCTCGATAGGGACCAGAGCGCGGGTCAGGTCATGACCACGATCCATCTGGAGCTGTTTGCGACCATGCGCCGCAACCTGCCCGGCGTGATCGCCGACTGGGACATCGAGTTCCTGCATGATTTCCGGGTGGCTGTCCGCCGCGTCCGTTCCGGGCTCAGTCTGGTGGGCAAGGTCTTCCCCGGATCAATGACCGCCCGATTCAAAAAAGATATGGCCTCGCTCGGCCGGCTGACCGGGACGACCCGCGACCTCGATGTCTATCTGCTGGAACGCGCCGCCTATTTTGACCGGCTGGCGCCGGCGCTTGTTCCCGGATTGACTCCGTTTTTTGACGATCTTGCCAGACAGCGCGCCGCAGCCCAGCGTGAACTGGTCCGGGCACTGAAGGGCAAGAAGGTACAGTCCATTTTGACGCATTGGGAGAAGGTGCTGCGCCGGGACGACGCTCCGACCGGTCCCTGGGCCGATCGCCCGGTGCTCGATGTCGCGGGACGGGTCATTTGGAGGCGGTATGATAAGGTAGTGCGTGCCGGGCAATCGATTCAGGCCACCACCCCGGATGTCGAGGTGCACGCCCTGCGGATCGAATGCAAGAAGCTACGGTACGCCATGGAGTTTTTCGCGTCGCTGTACCCGGAGGAAGCCATGCGGACCCTGACCCGCCATTTGAAAAAATTGCAGGATATTCTGGGCGTGTTCAACGATCTGTACGTGCAGCAGACCATGCTCCATCAGGCCGTGCGGACGCAGCGCGCAGCCTCGCCGGAGTCGGCCGCCGCGCTGGGCGGTCTCATGCAGAGTCTCTTTCAGGAACAGGAGGAACTGCGTCTCCATTTCGGCGAGGCGTTCGCCGAATTCAGCGATCCAGAGGCGACCGAGCTCTTCCAGCAACTTTTCTCCCCCCGGAAGGAACCGGCATGAGCATCCTGGCGGTTTACAGCATAAAGGGCGGAGTGGGCAAGACAGCGACATCCGTCAATCTGGCGTATCTGTCGTCCCGGGAACAGTTGACCCTGCTGCTGGACATGGACCCCCAGGGCGCGGCCTCGTACTATTTCCGGGTGCGTGCCCGTGAGAAGTTCAATGCCCGGAAGCTGCTCAAGGGCGGGCATCATATTGAACACGGTATTCGCGGCACCGATTATCCAAACCTGGATATACTGCCGGCTGATTTTTCCTATCGCAACATCGATATCGAGCTGGATGAATGCAAGAAGTCCCACAAGCGGTTCCAGAAAATTCTGGCGCCGCTGACCGAGGAGTACGGCCAGCTTGTGCTCGATTGTCCGCCGAACCTGACCCTGTTGTCGGAAAATGTTTTTTATGCGGCGGATTGCATCCTGGTTCCGGTCATCCCAACCACCTTGTCGCTGCTGGCTTTGGAACAGCTGTTCACCTTTCTTGACGAGATCGGTCAGAGCAAAGACAAGGTTCTGCCCTTTTTTTCCATGGTCGAGCGGCGGAAAAAAATGCACGTCGATTCCATGGAGGTCATGCGCCGGGAGGTACCGGTGCTGGATACTGTTATTCCCTATGCCGCCGATGTTGAACGGATGGGTCTGTTCCGTCAGCCGGTGACCGCGGCGCTGCCTGCATCGCCGGCCAGTGTCGCCTATCGGGCGCTGTGGAGCGAGCTGCGCGAGAGGTTGGATTGTGACTAAAACACTTTTGATCTGTCGACACGCCAAGTCGAGCTGGGATGATGTCACCCTGAGCGATCGGGAGCGCCCCTTAAACCAGCGCGGTCGCCGCGATGCCCCGGAGATGGGTCGTCGCCTGCGCCAGCTTGGTATCCAGCCCGATTTGGTGCTGGTGAGCACGGCGGTCCGCACCCAGGAAACCGCACAGCACTACATGAGGCAACTGGAGTGTCCGCCGGAGCGTCTGCTGATCCATCCTGAAATCTATACGGCCACGGTTTCCGGGCTGCTGAGTGTGGTGCAGGAGGTGGACAGCACGGTGCAAACGCTGCTGTTGGTCGGCCACAATCCGGAATGCACCGGCTTTGCCAACCTGCTGGGCGGCCTGCGTCTTGATCGTATGCCCACCGGCGGGATCGTGGCTGTGCGCTTTCCCGTGGATCGTTGGCAGGAGGTGGAGCCCGGCACGGGGGAGGTGCTCTTTTACGATTTTCCCAAGAATCGGAAGCCTGGATCAGGACAATGAGCAAGCGGGAACAGAGGCGGCCGACGGCTGTCTGTGTGCGCTGCCGTCACTACTTTGTTACCTACGTCCCGGCCCAGCCCCATGGGTGCCGGGCGTATGGATTTCGCAGCAAAATCCTGCCCTCCCAGGTCGTGATGCAGTCATCGGGGCAGCCGTGCAGCCTGTTCGCACCCCGCCAGCCCGCCTGAGTGTTTGCTGAGCTCTTGGGGCATCTCCCATGTGTTTTCTTGAGAAACGTCACGATATGCCGCTTTCCGGTCGCCATGGGCGCAATCCCGGCAGGGCGTCTGCTGGCGATGTTGTGTTTTGTGCTGGAGGAATCTGATGAACCTGTCGGCATTCGGTGAGAAATTTTCCGGAGGCGCCGGGATACTGTCCCTGATGGACGATCTGGGTAACGCCCTGGCCCAGGGCGGGATGATCATGATGGGGGGCGGCAATCCCGGGCATATTCCCGAGGTACAGGCCCTGATGCGGGAGCGCCTGCTGGAGCTGGCCGCCGATGACCGGGAGCTCAGTCGCCTGATCGGGATATATGATCCGCCCCAGGGAAAGCGGGAGTTTTGTCGGGCCATGGCCGCCATGCTGCGCACAACCCATGGCTGGCCGCTGACCGAGGAGAACATCTGCCTGACCAACGGCAGCCAGAGCGCGTTTTTTCTCCTGTTCAACCTGTTGGCCGGTCCGTGCGCCGATGGTCGGGTTCGCCGGATCCTTCTGCCTATGGCCCCGGAATACATCGGCTATGCGGATCTCGGGCTGAGCGAGCCGTTTTTCGTCTCGGCCCAGCCCCGAATCGAGCTGATGGGCGAACATCTCTTCAAATACCGGGTTGATTTCGACCGGCTGACCATCACCGACGATATTGCGGCGCTCTGCGTTTCGCGGCCCACCAATCCGACGGGCAACGTCCTGACCGACGAGGAAATCAGGGAGCTGTCCCGTCTGGCCGCCCAGCACGATATTCCCCTGATCATCGACAGCGCCTATGGCCTGCCCTTTCCGGGCATGATCTACACCGACGTGACCCCAGTCTGGAACGAACAGATGATCGTGTGCATGTCGCTCTCCAAGCTGGGGTTGCCCGCGGTCCGAACCGGCATTGTTATTGCCCGCAGGGAGATTGTTCGCCTGATCGCCGGGGCCAACGCGGTGGTGAATCTGGCCACGAGCAGTTTTGGCCCCATGCTGACCGGTGGCCTGGTAGCCTCGGGCGAGATCAACCGGATCAGCCGCGACGTCATCCGGCCCTTTTATCAACGAAAGATGCAGCTGGCCATGGCCTGCATCGACGAGCTGTTCACCGGTTTTCCGTACCGGGTGCATGTGCCCGAAGGGGCGATGTTTCTCTGGCTATGGTTTCCGGGGCTGCCCCAGACGAGCCTGCGCCTGTATGAACGGTTGAAGGCGCGCGGCGTGGTGGTGGTGGCGGGCGAGTACTTCTTTCCCGGTCTTGAACCAGGCTGGCCGCACATGCACGAGTGTTTGCGCATCACCTATTCCCAGGACGAGGAGGATGTGCGCGCAGGTCTGGCGCTGATTGCCGAAGAGGTGCGGGCCATGTTCGCGCACCCGGAAGATGCCTGATTGTGAAAATTGATGACGGGATGCGGCTGGCCTGACCGGCGACGTCCTGCTTGTGGGAGGAAAAGATGAGGGTGTGGCAATATCGGACCGTTTTGTTCGAGTTGACCAAGGATGGCCTGTTGGGCGAGCGCTATCTCGATGACGAGGCCATGGAAAAGAGCCTCAACGAACTCGGTCTCCAGGGCTGGGAGCTGGTGAATGTGACCCTGTTGCAGGATGGCGTGCTCGCCTTTCTCAAGCGGAGCCAGCCCGACGAGGGAGCGCGACCGGGTACCGAGGCCAGTGGGCCGGCGGTCCGGCCGGGCATCGAGCATCGGCCGCGACCGGAGCCCGCTGCCCCGCAGGCGACGGAATCGCCGTTGCGCTCCCCGTTTGTGCCGCCCGTGATCCGGGATCGTCGTCCTCCGGTCCCGGCGGCGCGTACCGAGCCGACCCGCGCCCCGGCACCGGAGCGTCGGCCTCTGGTCCAGGAGCGCCCGGCTCCCGTGGAGCAGCGGGACGACACGGATTTTATCGGCGGCATCCGGATTTCCTGATCCGGCCGGAGAACCCGGCGTCTCTGCGCTACTCCTGACTCTCTGACGGAAACCATGGCCCTCTATATTCTGAAACGGTTTTTGCTGATGATTCCCACCCTGTTCGGGGTGATGCTGATCACCTTCGTGGTGACCCAGTTCGTCCCCGGCGGGCCGGTGGAGCGGATGATGGCCCAGCTGAGCGGATACGGCACCGGCGGCGATGTCGCGGGGACGAGCAGCGGGCTCTACCAGGGCGGGAAGGGGCTGGATCAGGAGCGGGTGGCCCAGCTGGAGAAGCTGTACGGGTTCGACAAGCCGCCGGCGGAGCGTTTCGTCGAGATGATGGGGCGGTACCTGGTCTTTGATTTTGGTCGGTCCTACTACCACCACATGACCGTGACCGAGCTGGTCGTCTCCAAGATGCCGGTTTCGATGTCCCTGGGGCTGTGGACCTTCTGCATCGTGTACACGGTCTGCATCCCGCTGGGGATCGCCAAGGCGGTACGCGACGGCTCGACGTTTGACATCGTGACCAGTTCGATCATTCTGGTCGGCTACGCCATTCCCGGCTTTGTGCTGGGCATCGTGCTGATCGTGCTCTTTGGCGGCGGCAGTTTCTGGAACATCTTTCCCCTGCGCGGACTGGTTTCGGACAACTGGCAGGAGCTGTCCATGGTGGGCAAGGTGCTCGACTACCTCTGGCACATGGTGCTGCCGGTCACGGCCTCCACCGTGGGCAGCCTGGCGGTGATGACCCTGTTGACCAAAAACTCCTTTCTTGAGGAAATTCGCAAGCAGTATGTGATCACGGCCATGGCCAAGGGCCTGTCGCCCCGATATGTTTTGTACAAGCACGTGTTCCGCAACGCCATCATCCCCATCATCACCGGCTTTCCCGGGAGCTTCATCACCGCCTTTTTCACCGGCAGTCTCCTGATCGAAACCATCTTTTCCCTGGACGGCATGGGCCTGCTCGCCTACGAGTCGGTCATGAACCGGGATTATCCGGTGGTGCTGGGCACGCTGTACTTCTTCACCATCATCGGCCTGGTGTCCCGGCTGTTGTCCGATCTTTCCTATGTGCTGGTCGATCCGCGGATCAGCTTCGAGGCCAGGCGATAACATGGCGACGGCGTACAGCAGCGGCGGACCGGCGCGGCGGCGCTGGCTTCGCTTTAAACGGAACCGGCGGGGCTATGTTTCGCTGCTCATCTTTCTGGTCGTGTTCGGCCTGAGCCTCTTTGCCGAGGTGCTGAGCAACGACAAGCCCCTGTTTATCCGTTATCAGGGCGAAAATTATTTTCCCCTGTGGCGGAGTTATCCGGAAACGGTTTTCGGCGGTGATTTCGCCACCGAAACCGAGTACCGGGACCCTTTCATTCTCGAGCGCCTGACCGCGGCGGGCAACTTTGTTCTTTTCCCCCCCAATCCGCACAGTTTCAACTCCATCAACCGCAATATCGACCGTCCCGTGCCCTCGCCGCCCAGCCGTGAAAACTACCTGGGAACCGACGACCGGGGCCGTGATGTCCTGGCCCGGCTCCTGTACGGCTTTCGTCTGAGTGTCCTCTTCGGCATCGCCCTGACCACCATCGGCACCCTGCTTGGCATTGTCGCGGGCGCGTTGCAGGGCTATTTCGGCGGCCGGGTCGATCTGTTTTTTCAGCGCTTCGTCGAGATCTGGGGGGCCATGCCCGAGCTGTACCTGTTGATCATTTTCGCCTCGATCTTCAAGCCTTCGCTATTGCTGCTCCTGGTGCTGCTTTCCCTGTTCGGCTGGATGGGACTGTCGGATTATGTCCGGGCCGAATTTCTCAAGGGCCGCAATCTGGACTATGTCAAGGCAGCTAAGGCGCTGGGTGTCGGCAACGGCACGATCATGTACCGCCATCTGTTGCCCAACAGCATGACCCCGGTGATCACCTTTCTGCCGTTTCGCATGTCCGGGGCGATCTTGGCCCTCACCAGTCTGGATTTTCTCGGCCTTGGCGTGCCTCCCTCGACCCCGAGCCTCGGTGAGTTGTTGGCCCAGGGCAAGGCGAATATCGACGCCTGGTGGCTGTCTCTTTCCACCTTTCTGGTACTGGTCGGCACCCTGGTGCTGCTGATTTTTATCGGCGAGGCCCTGCGCGAGGTCTTTGATCCCCGCAAATAAAAAAGGACCGGATTGACCGGTCCTGGGAAAGAAGATGTGCGCGGAGAGCGCGTCAGTGCCGACTGTGCCGTATTTCCTGGCGCAGCTTGTCCAGTTCGTCGCTCAGGTACTGCCGCAGCTCGGTCAGTTCAGCATGTATTCCTCTGCCCGCCCTGTCCGAGCCGGCCGTAGCGGCAGCGGCACCGTCCGTATGGTGATGGGCGCTGTCGGCCTCGTCCGGCTTCTCTTCCGGTTGTTCATCCGGGGCCACCGTGCCGGTGGCAGCCTCGCTCAGCCACCCGGTAAAGAGCTGGACAGCATGGGGCAGGGAGCCGGGCTGGTTGGTCAGCAACTGTTCGTACAGCTGGTTGACCAGATTTTCCGTGGTGTGTGCGTTGCCAATGGGCATCCGGTGCATCAGCGTGAACACATTATCCAAGAGGTTGACCGTGGCCCGTTGTTCTTCGGAGAGCTCTGCCTGCCGCATGCTGTCGAGCTGCTGGTGCACGGCGGCATGGGTGTCGCGGGAAGGGGCGCGCATGGCTTGCGGCAGCAGGATGCCCAGCTCTGCCAGGCTAGCGGTCCAGCGTTCCGCGGCAGAGTCGCTTCCGGAAGAAGGAAGGGGCTGCTGCGCTGCTTCCGAGGCGAAAAATGCATCGAGCGCCTCTTCCAGCTCGGGGTGATGCGCCGAAGGCCCGGCATCGGCGACCTCGGGCACTGTCGGCACGATGAACTCGGGCTGGTCGTGCCCTTCCTGTTCCGCGATTTCCGGAACCGGAGCCTCTATTTCTGCGCTTTCTTCCAGGTCGGCGGGCTGGAGCGTTTCGAGTTCGTCCGCACCCAATAAGGTATCGAGCGAGCTTTTGATCTCCAGCGCGCTGATCTCTTCCGCAGGTTCCTGTACTTCCTCTTCCTCAAACAGGGCGGCCACCGGGGCGGGTTCTTGCTCCTCCTCCGCAGTCAGCGAGATTTCCGGTTCGTCCGTAGCGAAGAAGGCATCGAGCGAACTCTCGATCTCCAGCGCACTGATCTCTTCCGCGGGCTCCTGCTCTTCCTCTTCCTCGAACAGGGCGGCCACCGGGGCGAGTTCTTGCTCTTCCTCCGCAATCGGTGCGGTTTCCGGCTCGTCCGTCCCAAAGAAGGCGTCAAGCGAGCTCTCGATCTCCAGCGCGCCGGTCTCTTCCGCAGGTTCCTGCCCTTCCTCTTCCTCGAACAGGGCGGCTACCGGGGCGGGTTCTTGCTCCTCCTCCGCGGTCAGCGAAGTTTCCGGCTCGTCCGTCCCAAAGAAGGCGTCAAGTGAGCTTTCAATCTTCAGTGCGCTGATCTCTTCCGCAGGCTCCTGCACGTCCTCTTCCTCGAACAGGGCGGCCACCGGGGTGAGTTCTTGTTCCTCCTCCGCGGTCAGCGAGGTTTCCGGCTCGTCCGCCCCAAAGAAGGCATCGAGCGAACTTTCAATCTCCAGCGCGCTGATCTCTTCCGCAGGCTCCTGCACGTCCTCTTCCTCGAACAGGGCAGCCACCGGGGCGGGTTCTTGTTCCTCCTCCGCGGTCAGCGAAGTTTCCGGCTCGTCCGTCCCAAAGAAGGCATCGAGCGAACTCTCGATCTCCAGCGCGCCGGTCTCTTCTGCAGGCTCCTGCCCTTCCCCTTCCTCAAACAGGGCAGCTACCGGGGCGGGTTCTTGTTCCTCCTCCGCGGTCAGCGAGGTTTCCGGCTCATCCGTCCCAAAGAAGGCGTCAAGCGAGCTTTCCAGGTTGAGAAGCAGGGCATCGTCGGTCGCATCTGCTGTCGAGTCGCTGGGTTGGATATCGCCGAAGCCATCGGCGTTCGCCAGGGCGGGCGTCAGACCCCGTTTGTCATTGAGGTTGTCTTTGATAAAGTCGTCCGGCAAGGTGTCGTCAATGGGATGGATGGCGTCGGGCGGCAGGATCTCGTCCGGATATCCCAACATCGGTCCGGCATCCGCCTCTTGCCCGGTTCCCTTGTCATCGGTTTGAAAAAGAGCATCGAGTTCTGCGGCCAGAGGCTCGACCGGTTCGGCTACGGGGGATGGCTCGACAGGGGACGGCTGGACAGGGGCGGCACCAGGCGCTTCTTCGAGCAGTTCCGGTTCAGGAGCAACCCCGGCAATGATTGCTTTCAGATTGTTCAACCTGTTAACGCGGTCAAGCAGAAGTTCCTGAATGCCCTCCTGGTTCAGGTCGTATGCATCGGGCTGGGCGAGTTTTTTCAGTCCCTCGTTGAAGGCATGCAGCAGAATAAACGCCTCGGGGTGGGTGTTGGCCCGGCTTTCAGCAATATACGCCCCCAGCACTTCCAGACCGTGCAGCAGGATGGAGGCTGGTTTGTTGTCCGTCAGTTGCTCCCGGCATTGACGAATAATGTCATTGAACTGCACCAGGCTTGCATCGGTGACTTCCCAGTCAAGCCCCAGAACAGAGGCTTGCAGCTGTTCGAGCGGCGTGCGCCCCTCCATGGCGGGAGCTGGTACGACGGCTTCCTGCTCGTGCTGAGGCTCGGCAGCCAGATTGCTTTCGCTCAGGTTGATCTGATACTGGAGGATTTTGAATTTGCGGATATCGTTTTTGAGCAGCTGGGTGATCGCGTCGCCGGAAATATCCTGCGAGATGATGATTTTTTCAAAATCGTAGAAAAAGGTCAGCAGCAGTTTGATGGCGTTGGGATGCGCATGGGCGCCTCGGGTGCGAATGTAGCGCCCGATCTTGTGCATTCCCTGCAAATAGACACCGGCAACCTTGTCGTCCTCCCACATGTTCTGCAAATTCTGCAGTTCATCACTCAGCTCGTCCAGGGTTTCGTCGGTGATTTCCCAGTCCAGTGACAGGATAATGGATTTCAGCTGCGTTACAGGAGAGGATTCTTCACTGGTAAATTCAAAAAGATCCACACCATCCGTATCGAATGATTCGTTGGCGAATACCGTCAAATCTTCAATTTCTTCAGAGGGCTGCATCGGAGATTGCTTGTCGTTCATAAACCGGCTCTGGATTCGATATGCCAGGTCATCTGCCCATCACGTCAGTTTTTTCTGGATGGAGACAACCGTGGACGAGATGATCCTTTTTAAGGTTTCCGGGACATTGTACCCTGTCAGTGCACTGGCTTCGAAGGCGGGTGCTTGTAATTTACTGTTCAAATCCCTCTCCAGGATCTCGGTCGGCAGGATAGAGACACCCTGATTACGCAGATCCACCTTGTTGTATTGGAGCACAAGGGGAATTTTAAAGATGGATTCTTTGTAGCTCTGCAAGTTTTCATGGAGCTGGTTGAGGGAGCGGATATTTTTTTCCCTCATTTGTTCCTGGGCATCGGCAACGAAAACAATGCCATCCACCCCGTTGAGTACCAGCTTTCGGGTCGCATTGTATTTGACTTGTCCGGGAACGGTGTAGAGCTGGATCTTCAGTTCAAAACCCTGGATTTGTCCCATGTTGAACGGAAGAAAATCGAAAAAGAGGGTGCGGTCTCCATGGGTCTTCAGACTCACCATTTCTGATTGAATCTGTTTGGAGAATTTTCGGTTTATATATTCCAGGTTCGTTGTTTTACCTCCGCGCCCAGGCCCGTAGTAGACAATTTTTACCTGAATAATTTTTTCACGTAGATTGATAAAGCTCACAGCATGCTCCAACAAGCTTGGCTGGTCATGGGATTCCGACAGACACCACGCGAGAGCGACGGTTATTTACGGTGCCAGACCTTTTTGATGCGTTCGATGGCCTCGACTACGTTCAATCGCAGGAAGCCCAGAGAAATTCCCTTGCCGAACATGGTGATGAGCAAGAGTTCGTCATCAATTTTTGAAAAATGGATATTGCATTCCGCCCCTTTATGGAAGAGCAGGGAGAATTCCTGCTCGCCGACAAGCTTTGCCATGGCATCGACTGTGGCGAAGTTTCCGGCCGCCAGTGCGGCAAAGGAGTAGACATCGTATTTGGATGCTCCGTTGTCCTTGGCGGTGATGATATTGCCTGCCATGTCGATGATGATGACGCAGTCAACACCGATCTTGATCAGTTTGTCCGTCAGGATTTCATCTATTTTTTCAAGTTGTTCCTGGCTAACAACTCCATAATTCATAGAGCTACCTCGTCCATGTACAAAAATTCAGGAAAATACGGCCTCATGCAAGGACTGATAACCGGTATCGGCAGTCAAATCTCTGTCGCACCGGCAACGGGGTGGACTGTGTTGCGGAAATTCGGAACGTCGGGAGTTTCCGACGATCCGACCCTAATGAAGTGAAGTATAGGGCAGAAGCCCAAACAGCGGAAGCAATTTTTTCAAAGGAAAAAGAACACGGGCCTTTCGCGATGTCCCGACGGGCCCTGAACGCCTCCCTTCCCGAGGAACCTCTCCATGCAACCCGAGGGCGATGTGCTGCATGGAGAGGCGGGTCGCGGCGGCCGGGTGGTTACAGCTTGCTGAGGATATTTTGGGTTTCCGTGATTTCCTCGGCGCTGACTCCTTGGCGTAACTGTTCCATCTTGTTCATGATTTCTGCAAAGCGAATGCCTTCCGCGGCACTGATCCAGGCCAGTTGCAACCGCTCCGGACGCAGGCCGATCTTCTCCATCTTCTTGCGGATTCGCGTGATGCGTTTTTCGGTCCAGTGATTGGCATTGATGTAGTGGCAGTCGCCGATATGGCAGCCGCTGACCAAGATGACCGGTGCCCCACGCCGGAAGCCCTCCCAGATGAATTTTTCATCCACCCTTCCCGAGCACATCACCCGGATGAGGTGCACATTGGCCGGATACTGCAGGCGGGAGATACCCGCCGAATCCGCTCCGGCATACGAACACCAGTTGCAGGCGAAGGTCAGAATCTTGGTTTGCGGGGACGTATCGAGCATGGCGTCCACCTGTTCCAGGATCTGTCCATCGGTGAAATGATGAATGACGATGGCGTCGAAGTGACATTCCGCGGCACAGGTTCCGCATCCGGAGCAGGCCGCGGAGTTGACGATTGCCGGTTTCTTGTTGCGAACATCCACGCTAATGGCGTTGTATGGGCACACCTCCGCGCATTTGCCGCAGATTTTGCAACGCTCGGTGAGCACCTCTGCGGTGATCGGTTCAATGGTGACCTCGCCGCTGTGCATCAGGCGGACGGCACGCATGGCCGCCGCCGAGGCCTGGGTAACGCTCTCCTTGATGTCCTTGGGCCCTTCGGCGCACCCTGCGTAGAAGATCCCCCGGGTCGCGGCATCCACGGGCTGGAGCTTGGGGTGGGCCTCCAGGTAGAAGCCGTCCGGCGTCAGCTGCAGACCCATGATTTCCTGAAGCCGCTGGGTGGAAGGGGCGGGTTGCATGCCCTGGGCCAGGACCAGCATGTCGAGATCATGAAACTCGAGCCGACCTGTTCCCGCATGTTCCACGGCCACGCGCAGCGATTTGTCGTCGGTCACGGTCACCGAGCCGGGCAGTCCCCGAATATACTGGGCGCCCATGCGACGGCTGCGGGTGTACAGATCCTCGAACCCTTTGCCGAACGCGCGGATATCGATATAAAACACCTTGACCTCGATATCCGGATAATGCTCCTTCAGAATCAGGGTCGACTTGACGGTGTTCATGCAGCAGATGTTGGAGCAATACGAACCGCCCTTGCGGGCCGAACGTGAACCGACGCACTGAATGAATCCGATGGAGCGCGGTCGCCTGCGGTCCGAGGGACGCACCAGCTCGCCTCGGGTCGGGCCGCCGGCATTGACCAGCCGCTCGAACTCCAGGCTGGTCAGGACGTCGTCGTAGCGCGTGTAGCCGTACTCGTCCATTTCGGTCGGATCGTAGGGTTGCAGGCCTGTGGCCACAATGATTGTTCCGGCCTGAACCGTGATTTCCTCGTCCGACATGTGAAAGTCGATGCAGCCCCGATCGCAGGCCTCGACGCACTTGGAGCAGGTGGCCGGGTTGGGACCCAGACATTCATCGCTGTTGATCAGGTAGGCCGAGGGAACGGCCTGGGGAAAGGGCGTGTAGATCGCCTTGCGCGATCCCAGCCCCATGTTGAAGGCATCGGGACGCACCACCGGGCAAACCTTGGCGCAATCGCCGCAGGAGGTGCAGCTGGCAATGTCGACGTAGCGGGCCTTCTTGATAATTTTGATCTGAAAATTACCAACGTACCCTTTGACGTCGACGACTTCACTCAGCGTCAATAAATCTATGCGTGGATGTCGACCGACATCCGTCATCTTGGGACCCAAGATTCAAATAGAACAGTCCATTGTGGGAAAGGTTTTATCGAGCTGGGCCATGATGCCGCCGATGGAGGGTCCCTTCTCCACCAGGGTGACCTCGTAGCCGCTGTCGGCAAGATCGAGCGCCGCCTGGATGCCGGCCACGCCGCCGCCGATGACCAGCGTGCGCGGGATGAGAGGCAGGGTGGATTCGCTCAGCGGCTCCAGCTCTCGGACCCGCGAGATAGACATGTTTACCAGGGTGGCCGCCTTGTCGGTTGCCGCGGCCCGGTCATGCATATGTACCCAGCTGCACTGCTCGCGCAGGTTGGCCATGTCGAGCATGTAGGGGTTGAGCCCGGCGGCCTCGAGCATTTTTTTGAAGGTGGGCTCATGCAGCCGGGGCGAACACGAGGCGATGACCACCCGGTCGAGCCCGTTGTCGGCGATATCCTGGCGGATAGCCTGCTGGCCCGGTTCGGAACAGGCGTAGAGGATATCCCTGGCCACCACCACATCCTCGACTCCGGCCACATCTTCGGCCACCTTGGCGCAGTCCACGGCCTGGGCGATGTTGAGGCCGCAGTGACAGACATAGACGCCGATGCGGGGGCGCTGATCTCCGTTGCCAGCCGGTTTTTTCTGTGTGGTGTTCTGCA
This sequence comes from Desulfobulbus sp., assembly GCA_050952385.1. Lineage (GTDB taxonomy): Bacteria > Desulfobacterota > Desulfobulbia > Desulfobulbales > Desulfobulbaceae > Desulfobulbus. The sequence goes on from JBMNKV010000001.1 coordinate 2,504,670, forward strand.
TGATGCCCTCTCCTGACAAAATTATTTCCAATGGATGGTTTGCGCGATGAGGCTGGTCAAATCCATCATTTCGATCTTGAGGTGTTCGCCCCGAAACGGATCTTCCGTTGCGCAGGCGAGGTGAATCCAGCATTTTGGACAGGCGGTGACCAGCAGGTCGCTACCCGTGGCATGGGCCTGTTCCAGTCGTTTGACCTGCATGGCCTTGCTGTAGGCGTCGCAGCCGGTCCAGGCGCAGTTGCCGCAGCAGATCGCAGCGCCTCCGGATTCCGGCATTTCGGTAAACTCAAGCGGTTTGAGCCGGGCGAGCAGCTTGCGGGGCAGATCGGCCCGGTTTTCCAGCCGACCGAGCCTGCAGGAGTCCTGGAAGGTAATCCTGCGTTCCAGTTTCGTGAAATCGACCGCGCCCTTGTCGATCTGCTCCTCCAGGAAATCGTAGAGGTGGACGACCTGAAATGCCGGTTCCAGCCCCATTTCCCGATAGGTGGTATGCAGGGTCATGTAGCATTCCGGACACGAGGTGATCACGGTCTGGATGCCCAGCTCGTGCAGGGTGTCGACATTGAGCCGGGCCAGGCGAAGAAAGCGGTCCCGGTCGCCGGACCAGAGCAGGTCGTGGCCGCAGCAGCGTTCGTCGGGCAGCAGGCGCGGGGTGATATCGAAAAAATTTAGCAGCCGGAGGGCGTCGAACAGGATCTGCTCGGTGGCCACATTGCTGTGCTTGGCAAAGAAGATATCGTAATAGGGTGCGCAGCCGCCGAAAAACAGAATCGGGCTTTCCGGGTCGGTCCGAATCTCTGCGGGCAGGTTGCGCCAGCGTTTGGGGCGAACCGCCGGTGCGGTCATGGTCCGCATCAGGGAGTGGAAAAAGCCGCCATGCACCTCCTGACCCGGAAGTTTGGCGGCGCGGTACACGTAGCGCAGTTCCCGGATAAAGGCGGGAAACTCGACGGCCGAGGGGCAACGATCGGAGCAGATGCCGCAGGTCAGGCAGGACCAGACATTTTCCTGCACCCCCGGCGCGTGCAGGTCGCCGCCGATAATGGCCGAGGCAATGGTGCGCGGGGAGAAGGTTTTACCGGTCAGGGCCAAGGGACAGGCGGAGGAACATTTGCCGCAGTCCTGACAGGCATGGACGTCGTAGCGGGCAACCAGCTCACGCAGGCTCTGCCGTCTGGTTTCCGGATCCTGAAGCGGTCCCGGACGCGGGGTCTCGACTCCGGCCGGACCAAGGGTGTACAGTGTGTCGCGGAACGAGACGAGGAAATCGAGCATCTTCTCCGACTCTTCCGGAAGGAAAGCGGCAAAGCGCAGCCGCTGCGCGCCCAGACCGAGAATATCCAGAATTTTGCGGACATCCTGGGTGTTGCGCTGCGATGTCGCGGTGCCGCTGCCATAGCGACAGGTTCCGGGTTCGCAGCCCACCAGGGCCACGCCGTCCGCACCCTTGGCAAAGGCCTTGAGCAGCAGGGACCGGTCGATGCGGCCGGTACAGGGAACGCGGATCATCTGCACCTCATCCGGGATGGGCCGCCGCTGATCCTGCAGGGTCAGAAAGGCGGTATGGGCTCCCCAGTTGCACAAAAACAGCAGCAGCTTGATTTCCGGGGCAGAGGTGTTCGGCTCAGACATGGCGGCTGTCCCTGGTCAGAAGTTCCTCAAGGGCCTGTTCGAGGAAGGCGTGGCTGCGGTACGGGCTGTCGGCAGCGCCGGTCGGACAGACGGAGATACAGTTGCCGCAGCCTTTGCACAGGGCTTCGTCGACCTGGGCGTGCCAGCCGCCGACCTCGTTGGGCAGGAGCGTCACGGCATGGTAGAGGCAGGCGGTGGCGCAGCGGCCGCAGCCCCGGCAGCGTTCGGCCAGAATCCGTGCCGTGAACCCTTTGGCCTGGCGGGGGCCGCGGGGCACGGTGGTGGCGGCTATCATGGCCGCGGCAGAGCCTTTCTTGAGTTTGGAGACATTGATGTCCGGCGGTTCGGCCAGATAGATTCCGGGCACCGAAGTCGCGCCGGGCTGGGCATACGGGATGCCGACCACGCCGCGTTTCTGGGCGAGCGGTTCGATCTCCTCCTGGTCGGGTAATCCCGGCTGATGGGTATAGGGGAGGCGTCGCCTGGCCATTTCCCCGAGGACAATCACCCCGGCCCGGAGCGTCTGCTCCTGGTCGCCGGACTGGATGCGGATTTGAAAATCGCCGATCGTGCCGCTGATGCCGGTGACATTCCAGTCCGGAAAATTATGGATGTTGGGATGTTCCTCAGTGACCTGGAGCGGCCTTTTGGAGGCATTGCAGCGTAGCACATCGGTGCCGGTTTTCGCCAGAATCCGGGCACTGTGGTCTACAGCCTCGGAGTCGCCGATCACGGCTGCCGCCATGGTATAGGTGCGGGTGACCGGGGTCAGCGGCCTGAGCAGGGCGGCGCGGGCGATGGAGCGGCGCAGCAGGCCTTCGAAACGCTCTCCGGCCAGCGCCGGATTGTCGGCGACAAGACGGAGCACCTCGCCGCGGAGATTGCAGGTCTCGACCATTGAACGGCTGATTCCCGCGCCATGGAAGAGGCTGTCCTTCAGGCGACTGCGCTGGTCGGTGCAGGCGCTGCACGCGAAGTTGAGCGGGCAGCAGACGCAGGAGGCCAGTACCAGCCGGGTGATGCCCTTCTCCCGGACCGCCCGGATGATGGGCAGCGCCCCGTCCTGAACACAGGCTGCGGTCAGCGTCTCGACGTGGACCACGTCCGGATGGGTTGTCCCCAGGTTCTCTAAAAAGCGGTCCATGGACTCCAGCCAGCCCAGGGAATCGTTGCAGCGGCAGACAAAGACCCCGATCCGGATCTCCCGGGCCAGCCCCGCATCGGGCCCGATTATGGAGGGCCCCTGCCCCTTGCTTCTGCCGACATTGGGAGTCAGCAGGCGCAGGGCCCGGGAGGCGGCGTCAAAGCCCCGGACCAGCATGTCGTTGATGTTGGGCCGGGCCGTCTTGGGGCCGTAGGCGCGGATAATATCGCTTCCCTTGACACTGGGGGCCTGCGCCGGGTCGGCGATGATCAGAGCCCCGTACTGTTCGGTCAGTGCGTACCCGCTTTGAAAATGGTCGATGGCATTGAGCGCGCCGCAGGCATCCACACATTGCATGCACTCGGAACAGACGCCGCATTGCAGGCAACGGTGCGCCTCGACGTCGATCTGGGCGGGATCGTACCCCAGGGCCACCTCGGCAAAGCTCTGGCAGCGCGTGGCTGCATCCCGTTCCGGCATGGTCTCCCGGCATTGGGCGGGCAGCCCGGCGGGAATCTCCCGGAAATCCCGGGATTGCGGCCGGGAGACCGGAGCTGCATGGGGCCCGGTACAGTCCTCATCCAGGCTTTGGGCGGCCAGGCGTCCGGCGGCCATGGCTCGCACCACGGACGAGGGGCCGAGCACGGTGTCGCCCGCCCCGTAGACCCGCTCGTGCGTGGTGCGCAGGCGGTCGTCAACGGAGAGATAACCGCGCTCGTTGACTTCGACCTTGCCGGCGAGTCGGCCCGGAGGCAGGGCGCCGACCTGACCGATGGCCACGAAGGCCCGCGAACAGGGCAGGGGAAAGGCCGGTTCGTTCGGATCGACCACCGGCCAGGCAATGCCCGCTTCGTTCGGTTGGCCGGGCCGGGTGCGGCGGCAGACGAGGTGGTCGAGGCGACCCTGCGTTCCCTGAAAGGCAATGACCTGGGTGGCGTCGACGATCCGCACCCCCTCGTCGATGGCCCCGCGGATCTCGTCCGGGTCGGCGGGGATGTGCTCCTTGTCGAACCAGGACAGGAGGGTGACTTCGCTGCCCAGCCGCACCAGGGTCCGGGCCAGATCAAAGGCGGAGTTGCCGTCGCCCACCACGACCGCCGGGCCGGGCAGGCTGGGAACAAGCCCTGCTTCCCGTCGGCCGAGAAAGGCGAGACAGCCCTCGACGCCGTCCAGATCTTCGCCCTCGATGTCCATGCGGCGGTCCTTGCCCGCGCCCGTGGCCAGGATGATCCGGTCATAGTCGCGGAGCAGCTGGTCCAGATCCCGATCCAGGTCCAGATCCTGTCCGGTGCGGAAGACAACACCCATGCCCTCGATCAGGCGAAGTTCCCGGTCGAGGATCTCCCGGGGCAGCCGATGCGCCCCGATGCCGTAGCGCAGCATGCCGCCGGCCAGGGGACGGCATTCCAGGATCGTCACCTGGTACCCCTTGCGGACCAGATCAGCGGCCGCGGCCAGTCCTGCCGGACCGGAGCCGATAATCGCCACCTTTTCCGGCCGGCTGGCCGCGCATTGCCGGGCCAGGTGGCGGGCGGCCGCCTCCAGCCGGGCCGGATCCTTAGCCTCATAATCGGCGAGAAAGCGCTTGATGGAGCGGATGGCCACCGGATCGTCCACCTCTCCCCGGCGGCAGGCCTGTTCGCAGGGGTGGGTGCAGATACGGCCGCAGATACCGGGGAGGATGTTGTCCCGCCGGATCAGGGCCAGAGCCTCCTCGAACCGGCTTCGGCCGGCCAGGGCCACGTAGCCCTGGGCATTGACCCCCAAGGGACAGTTGGCCTGACAGAGCGGTTGGCGTCGTTTGTCGATAAGGGGACGGCCCGGCAGGCTTGCGCGTGAGCCCAGGCGCAGGGCCCGCCCGCCCTCCGGATGTTCCACCGGGCAGGCCGCCTCGCATTTGCCGCAGAGGGCGCAGCGGGCCGGATCGATATAGGACGGATCCTGCTGGATATGGATGCCGAAACCCTGTTGCGTATGGCGGATTGCGGTGATTCGGGCTGGAAGCAGGGTGCGGATGGCATTGTTGCGGAGGATGCGGATCAGGCCGGGGCGATGGGCCTGGTTGAAGGTCAGGCCCGAGGGAAACCGGTACTCTTCGGCCGCGAGTTTCCGGTCCAGATCGGGGGCGGTGTCCACCAGGGTCAGCGGAATGCCCAGCTCGCCCAGCTTGTTGGCAGCGGCGATGCCTTCCGGGGTGGCGCCGACGATCAACACCCTGTACAGTCGTTCTTTTTCCCGTTTCATCGCGCCATGGCTCCTGTCTGGCCGGCGGCCCTCTTTTTCTTGCCCTTGAGGGTCGACAGTCCGTAGTCAAACCCCTTGTCAAAGGCTTCGATGTTTTTGTCTCCGGTCCCCTTGGGCACGGAATCGCGCACAGTGGCCTTGGCCGCGTTGCCGGACACCACGCCGGTAATGGCGGTGCAGAAACCGAGCATGATGATGTTGGCCATCATCTTGTTACCCAGTTTTTCCGCCATGCGGGTTGCGGCAATGGCGTAGTGTGGGCAGGGCGCGGCAACGGGCTCCACCAGATCCTGATCGATCAGCAGGATGGAATCCGGGAGCAGGCGCGGGGCGAACTTGTCGTACCCGGCCTGCGACAGGGCCATCAGAATGGTGGGGGTGTCGACATAGGGATAGTGGATGGGCTGCTCCGAGATGATGACCTGGGCGTTACAGGCCCCGCCACGGGATTCCGGCCCATAGGCCTGCACCAGGGTGCTTTCCTTCTTGTCGCCGAGCGAGGCGGCCGTGCCCAGGATTCGGCCGGTGAGAATGATGCCCTGGCCGCCGAAGCCGGTGATGATGATTTCCGTCTGCCGGGATGCGGGGGTCTGCTTCATGATCTATTGATCTGTCTTAAGAAGAATGGTTTTTTTCATTCGCCGGGACGGCTCACCTTCGCGTAGCGGCTGTCGCAGGTGGGCTGGTCGAGGTCGACGAATTTGCCGAGGATCACGCCCTTGTCGAAATCGACCGCTGCCTGGGCCGGATCGGCGCCGTTTTTGATGATGGTCCGTTCCCGGTACATGCGCAGGGTATCCAGGGGTTTTTCCTTGTTCCTGCGGCCGTAGTTGATCGGGCAGGGCGCCAGCACCTCGATAAAGGAGAACCCTTTCCGTAAAATGGCCTCGCTGATTGAGGTGGTCAGATCGCGGGTCTGGAGGATGGTCCAGCGGGCGACATAGGAGGCGCCGGCGGCATAGGCCAGAAACGGCAGGTTGAAGGGCTCATCCGGGTTGCCCCAGGGCGTGGTGGTCGATTTGGCCATGCAGGGCGTGGTGGCCGCGACCTGGCCGCCGGTCATGCCGTAGGTCAGGTTGTTGACGCAGATCACCGCCAGATCCATGTTGCGCCGGGCCGCGTGGATGAAGTGGTTGCCGCCGATGGCAAACAGGTCGCCGTCGCCGCTGAACACGATCACCTTGAGGTCGGGCCGGGCCATTTTGATGCCGGTGGCAAAGGGAATGGCGCGGCCATGGGTGGTGTGGAAGGAGTCCAGCTTGATATAGCCGGCGGCCCGTGCCGAACAGCCGATGCCGGACACCATGGTGAACTGGTTGTACGGAATCCCGGTGTTTTTGATCGCGCTGAGACACGAGGAAAAGACCGTGCCGATGCCGCAGCCCGGACACCAGATATGGGGGATGCGCTCGGTGCGAATCAGATCATCGAGCGGGTGGTCCATTTGGGCGGGGAGCTTTTTGGCCTTGATGCTCATCTCAGAATACCTCCTCGATGCGGGCCAGCACCTGGTCCGGATGGATGATCCGGCCGCCGGCATGCCCCACGAGGTGGGCCGGGGCCCGGCCGCCGCTGCACCGCTCGACCTCGTAGTGGATCTGTCCCAGATTGATCTCCACGGTGACAAATCCTTTCACCCGGCCAGCCAGTTCGCGAATCATCTGTTCAGGGAAGGGCCAGACCGTGATCAGGCGCAGCATACCGGCCCGGTAGCCGCGCGCCCTGGCCATATCCACGGCCGCCTGGGCGGTGCGGGCCGAGATGCCGTAGGAGACCAGGACAATGTCGGCGTCCTCCATCCGGTAGGACTCGGTGGCGATGATGTCGTTAAGGTTGTTGCGGATCTTGCCCTTGAGCCGGGCCATCATCTGCGCCTGGGCCTCGACGGTCATGGCTGGATAGCCGCGCTCGTCATGGGTCAGCCCGGTGACGTGGATGTTGTACCCTTCGCCGATGGCGGGCATGGGGGCCACGCCGTTGGGGCCGGGTTCGTAGAGCTTGAACCGGTCCTTGCGACCGGTGGGCCGGGGCCGGTCGACCAAGTGAATGGCCTCCGCCCGTGGAATGATCACCTTTTCGCTCATGTGGCCGACAACCTCGTCGGCCATCACCAAAACCGGCACACGGTAGGCCTCGCTCAGGTTGAAGGCGCGGATGGTCTGATAGAAACAGTCCTGGGGCGAATCGGGCGCAACGGCGATCAGCTCGTAATCGCCGTGTGAACCCCAGCGGGCCTGCATCATGTCGGCCTGACCGGTCTGGGTGGGCAGACCGGTGGAGGGACCGGTTCGCTGGACATTGACGATCACGCAGGGTGTTTCGGTGCAGACGCCGAGGCCGAGGTTTTCCATCATCAGGCTGAAACCCGGACCCGAGGTGGCGGTCATCGACTTGACCCCGGTCCAGGAGGCCCCGAGAATCGAGGCGATGGCCGCGATTTCGTCTTCCATCTGGATAAAGGTGCCGCCCAGGTCGGGAAGTCGCTCGGCCATGTGTTCGGCGATTTCAGTGGCCGGGGTGATCGGATAAGCGCCGAAAAAACGGCAGCCCGCCGCCAGCGCTCCTTCGGCGCAGGCCACGTCGCCGGTGATGTAGTGCTCGCCGGTGAGGACAGCAGGTTGCATGGCAGGGTTCCGTGGGCTTTAGGAATGGTCGGCCGCGGACGGCAGCAGGACCGAATAGATGGCGAATTCCGGGCAGATGATCTCGCAGTAGCGGCAGTTGACGCATTCGCCGGGCTTGGCCACCCGGGGCGGATGGTAGCCCTTGGCATTGAAGCGCTGCGAGAAGGCCAGGATATCCCTGGGGCAGAACTCGATGCAGTAGCCGCAGCCCTTGCACCGCTCTTCAATGATGCGGACAATGCCGCGCGGCACCTCCATCTCTTGGGCATCGAGGGGAACTCGCCAGAATATCATGGTCGTTGTGTCGTGGCTGATGCGTCGTGCGGATAAAAGGTGAGTGCGCACCAGTGGTCCGCACCCGTGATTGCGGGCAATCCCGCTCCAGCGAGATAGCTAACCTTGGCCGGAGCAGGATGTCAAGAAAATGCAGGGTTTCTTGCCGGAAAAAAGGGACACCCTCGGGGTTTTCGCACCCCTGTCTCGAAAATGATGAGGAAGAGCCTGGGCCGAAGTAGTCGGCTTATCGCGTGCGACACGGGAGTACTTTTTTCGTCGAGACAGTCTCTCGTTTCGGCTCAGGGAGCAGCAAACAGCTCGCCGATCGTCTCGGGGATCTTGCCCTTGGGTTGGAGAGCACCGCTCCGGTCCACCGAATAGACACCGAACCACTGTTCCGGATCGTCCTGATCCTGATGCAGGGATTGTTCGGCGCTTTTCGCGCTCTTCCACCACTCGTCATGCATTTCGAAGAAGACCAGGCCCGCATAGCGGTCCGTGCCCTTGGCGGTGCGGAGGTCGCGCCAGATCGCGCGGAAATCGTCGGGTACGTCCTCGATCCGGTGCCCGCCGAAGCCGGGCACCCAGGGCCGGGGTTCGTTGGGCGAGGTCGCCAGGCCCACCTGGGTGATGAGGATGGGCTTGTTTGTTTCCGCGGCCAGTTGTTCCAGGTAGCCCTGGAAGGGGGTGCCGGTCGTTGATCCCGGTTTGGAGGTGCGGACCCCGTTGGCATAGGTATAGATGTTCATGCAGATCAGATCGCCCATGTCCGGCACCAGGATGTCCGCGGGACTGACCTCGAGGTCGGGTCGGTCGGCGATGGGGCCGACATGGGTCCAGCTGGTATGGCAGTACAGGTGGCGCTGGCCGTAGGTGCGCAGTTCATAGTCCATGGCCCGGTCCACCAGTTGGGCCATGGCCACCTCGGTGGGGGTCCGGTTGGTCACGCTCAGGTGCTTGCCCTTGTAGTCGCGCACCTCGGGATGGCGGGCATTGGTGGAGGCGATGCACCGGGCCTGGAGCTCGTCGCCGATGGAGAAGAAGACCAGGCGGTCGGGACGGCCCACTTTATAGGTATGGTCGATTACCTCTTTGATATCGTTGAACGTCTTGTCCTGGAAAGCCGGATTGAGGAAGTCGTCCTCGTAGGGCCAGACCCAGATGTCCTGCCCGTAGACGAAGTCGGTGGCATCCAGGGCGGCGAAAAAGCCGGACGGCATCAGGCGGGGGAAGACATGGAGGAAGTTGACATTCATCTGTTGCAACAGGCGCATGTGCCGGGTGTAGCGGTCGTCATTGCCCGGGGCCGCGCCGTGGACCGGGGTTTCGCCGGGAAGGAAGGGCGAGTAGCCCATGCCCTTGAAAAAGACGGGCGTGTCCGGCTGCCGGAGGTCGACCAGGGTGGTGCCGCGGACGAGGAAACGTTCGGGCGATTTGGTCTCCGGGTTGAGAGTGACGGTTTTCGCGGTGCTTCCGGCAAGGGCCGGGGCGGCGCAGAACCAGAGGAGCGCGAGCAGCAGGAAGGGCAAAAAGAAAAGACGGATCGGCATGGCGGTTTGATGGTGGTGGAAGGGGAGGGACGGCGTCCGAAGGCGGTCTTATACCCTTGTGCTTGTATATCTTCGGAAAATCGTTTAGGTTTAATAGTTGGTCGACAACTCTACCTAAAATAATGTGTTTCGGAAAGGAAAGAGTGGCCGGTTTCCATGGATCCGTTGCCGCGGACAGCATGGGACAGCGCTTGTCAAGGGGGTTATCATTTTTGCTGATTGGTTTCATGAGTTTTTTTCTTGACTTGTGCCCGGTTGCTCTTTATAATCATTCGATAACTGAACGCTGATTCATTTTGTTGTACAGAGGAGTTCCGGCATGTGCGCCGGATGTGATGTTTTCGACAAGAATTAAACCAGAGAGGAAAGACTATGAGCTCGAAATTGGTAGCACCCCACGGTGGGAAAGGTCTTGTATGCGCCTTGCTTGAAGGTGCTGAGCGTGAAGCGGAACTGAAGAAAGCAGCCGGCCTGAAGCAGGTTGAAATCGCCGACCGTGCCAAAGGCGACCTGATCATGATGGGCATCGGCGGTTTTTCGCCTTTGGCCGGTTTTATGACCAAGGCTGACTGGAAGAGTGTGTGCGAGAAATTCCAGCTGGCGGACGGCACCTTCTGGCCCGTGCCGATCACCTTGGACGTTTCCGCTGCCGATGCTGCTGCTATCAATGTCGGTGATGAAATCGCGCTGGTCTCCAAGGGCGAAACCTACGCCACCATGAAGGTGACGGAAAAGTACGAGATGACCGAGGCCGACAAGCGCTGGGAGTGCGAGAAGGTCTTCAAGGGTGAGGGTGAGGATTCGGTTGGCGATAAATTCTGGGCAGTGGCTCCGGAAGATCACCCCGGCGTCATCATGGTTATGGGCCAGAAGGAGTTCAACCTGGCCGGTCCGGTTAAAGTCCTGTCCGAGGGTGAGTATCCCAAGGAGTATCCCGGCATCTACCTGAAGCCCGCCGAGACCCGCGCCATGTTCGACGAGCGTGGCTGGGCCAACGTTGCCGCCCTGCAGCTGCGGAACCCGATGCACCGCTCCCACGAGTTCCTGGCCAAGATTGCGGTCGAGGTATGCGACGGCGTGATCATCCACAGCCTGATCGGTAACCTGAAGCCCGGCGACATTCCCGCCAATGTCCGCGTGGAAGCGATCAAGATCCTGATCGACCATTATTTCGTCAAAGAGCACATCATCAACGCCGGATATCCGCTGGATATGCGCTATGCCGGTCCGCGCGAAGGTCTGCTCCACGCCACCTTCCGTCAGAACTACGGCGTGAACAACATGATCATCGGTCGTGACCATGCTGGCGTCGGTGACTTCTACGGTCTGTTCGAGGCACAGCAAATCTTCGATCGTATTCCGAAAACCGGCGATCCCGCCAAGGATCTGCTCTGCAAGCCGATGAAGATCGACTGGACCTTCTACTGCCACAAGTGCGACGGTATGGCCTCCCTGCGTACCTGCCCGCACAGCAAGGACGATCGGGTCATCCTGTCCGGTACCAAGCTGCGCAAGGCTCTGTCCGAGGGCAAAGAGGTTGTCGATCACTTTGGTCGCGACGAGGTCCTGGCACTTCTGCGCAAGTACTATGCGGGTCTGACCGAGAAGGTTGAGGTCAAGATGCAGAGTGCTGCTTCCGGTGAGAACATGTAATTGTTGACCGGTAGATCCACTGTTGTCGAAAGAGATACCGCCATCAAGGCGGTATCTCTTTTTTTATTGAAAGCGGCCGTACCGCGGGAGCAGGGAAGACGCATGACGGGGACGAACATGGCAAAACAGCAGTTGCAGGTTGGGTTGGGGGAGCGGTCCTATGTCATTACCATCGGCCAGGGCACGCTGGACCGGGTGGGCGAGATCGTGGGTGCGGTGCGGGCCGGCAAGCGGTACGGCATCATCAGCGATGCCACGGTCGACGCGATCTATGGCGAGCAGGTGGCGCGGCGTCTGAGCGAAGCGGGCCTTGCCTGCGAGCGGTTGACCTTTCCTCCGGGCGAGGCCGGTAAGCAGCTGGCCACCATCGGTATGCTTGCCGAGGAGCTGGCAAGGCGAGGTTTTGACCGGGGCGATGCCCTGCTTGCCCTGGGCGGCGGAGTCACCGGCGACCTGGCCGGCTTTCTTGCCTCTGTGTACATGCGGGGCATACCCTTTGTCCAGGTGCCGACCACGTTGCTGGCCCAGGTGGACAGCGCGGTGGGCGGCAAGACCGGCGTCGACATTCCGCAGGGTAAGAATCTGATCGGCGCCTTTTACCAGCCCCGAGCGGTGGTGATCGATACCGATGTGCTGCGCACCCTGCCCCGCGAGGAGTTCCTGGGCGGAATGGCCGAGGTGATCAAGTACGGGGCCTCCATGGATGCGGAGTTCTTCGATTGGCTCAAGCGGGAACGGGACACTATCCTGGCCCTGCGGCCGGAGGTGGTCGGGCCGATGATTCATCGCTGCTGCGCACTCAAGGCATCGGTGGTGGAACGGGATGAACGCGAGGGCGGCCTGCGGCGCATCCTCAACTTCGGCCACACCGTGGGGCATGCCGTGGAGGCGGCCTCGAAGTATCAACTGATCCACGGCTGCGCGGTCGCCATCGGCATGCGGGCGGCAGCCCTGCTTGCGGTCCGCTCCGGATGCGCCGACCAGGAGGTGGCCGAGCGCATCGAACACCTGTTGCGGTTGTACGGGTTGCCGGTCGATATGGCCAAGGAATACGACCGCCGGACGCTGCGCTCCTATCTGTTGACGGACAAGAAAACCGTGGGGGGCCGTGTCTTTTTTGTGCTGCCCGAGCGGATCGGGGCCGTGCGGATCACCGATCAGGTGGAGGACGCCGATATCGACGCGGTGTTGAGTCTGTGCGGTGCGGGTGATTGATTCCCCGGTCCACGGAAGGGCTTAGAGCCCGAGCCGGGATCGGCGATACTGAATGGCCTCGGCCAGATGGGGGGCACGGATCCGGGGTTCGCCGGCAAGATCGGCGATGGTGCGAGCAATTTTGAGTACACGGTGGCTGGCCCGGGCCGACAGGCCGAGGCGGCTGATCGACTGGTGGAGCAGTCGGGTCGATTCCGCATCCAGCTCGCACCACTGCTTGATCTGGCGGTTACCCATGTGCGCGTTGCAATAGATGCCCTGTTCCTGGGCGCCGGTAAAACGCTGCGTTTGAAGCCGGCGCGCCCGGTCTACCCGCTTGCGGATGGTGCTGGACGGTTCTCCGGCTGGTTGATCGAGCAGCTCCCGGACCGGAACCGCCGGCGCTTCGATGTGCATGTCGATCCGGTCGAGCAGGGGTCCGGACAACCGGGCGCGATAGCGCTGAAGTTGGGGCGGGGTGCAGGTGCAGGGATGGAGGCGATCGCCGAGGTAGCCGCAAGGGCACGGGTTCATTGCCGCCACCAGCATGAACCGGGCGGGAAAGCAGAGGGTGGAGGCTGCCCGGGCAATGGTGACTGAGCCGTCTTCCAGCGGTTGTCGCAGCACCTCCAGCACATGGGGTTTGAATTCCGGAAGCTCGTCGAGGAAGAGCACCCCGTTATGCGCCAGCGAAACCTCGCCGGGCCGGGGCACCTGGCCGCCGCCGATCAGGCCGGCATCGGAGACCGTGTGGTGAGGCGAGCGAAAGGGACGGCTGACCACCAGCGGGCAGTCTTGCGGCAGCAGGCCGGCAATGGAGAAGACAGCGGTGGTCTCCAGGGCCTCTTCCAGGCTCAGGGCGGGCAGAATGGTGGGCACCCTTCGGGCGATCATGGTCTTGCCGGTTCCGGGAACCCCGCACAGCAACAGGTTGTGGCCTCCGGCCGCCGCGATTTCCACGGCCCGCTTGACATGCTCTTGTCCCCTGACTTCGGCAAAGTCCACCTCGTGCCGGTCCTGGCGGGCAAAAAGGGTGGCCGGGTCGCTTTGTACAGGCACCAGGGTCAGTTTCCCGGCCAGCAGCTCCACGGCCTGATCGAGCCGTTCGATGCCATAAATCTCAACCTCCCGAACCATGGCCGCCTCTTTGGCGTTGTCTGCCGGAACGAGGAAGCGGCGGATACCGCTCTGGCGCAGGGACAGGGCCATGGGCAGGATGCCGGGCACCGGTCGGAGCGAACCGTCCAGGGAGAGTTCCCCGACCATGGCAAAGCCGTCCAGGGCCTCGGGGGCAAGCAGACCGGCGGCGGCGAGAATGCCGACGGCAATGGGCAAATCGTAGGCTGTGCCCTCCTTTTTCAGGGCTGCCGGGGCCAGATTCACTGTGATTCGATGCTGGGGAAAGGTGTAGCCCGCATTCTTGATCGCGGCCCGGACCCGGTCCTTGGCTTCACGCACTGCGCCTTCCGCCAGGCCCACCGTGGAAAAGGCGGGGAGTCCCTGGGCAAGATCGACCTCCACCTGCACCGGCAGGCCATCGACCCCCGCGACCGCGCAGCTGGTTACGGTCGCCAGCATGGTTCCTCCCGGTACAGGGCCTGCAACTCCCGGCTGTACGGGCCGTTGCGATACTCGTACAGGAAAAGGGGCGGCAAGAGTTCGAGCTGTTCGCCGCCGTTCTTGGCGGCTTCGATCAACACCAGCCGGGCCGATGTCGCGCCCGGGTACGAGTAGAGGGGTTGCAGCCGTTTGAGGGTCAAGCGGTGGCGATGCAGGGCGATGAGCAGGGGGTTGCAGCGGGTGGCCGGGTAGATGAACACGGTCTTGCCCCGGTTTTTGACCGCATAGGCAGCGGCCCGGACAAAGTCGTCGAGACTGCCGTCAAGCTCGTGCCGGGCCCGGGCAGCCTGGATATTGTCATTGAGGCGTCCGGAACCAGCCCGGCGATAGGGCGGGTTGCTGATCACGGCGTCAAAGGATTCGGCCGGGAAAAGGTCGCCGATGGCGCGGGCATCGCCGCAAACAACCCCGACCCGGTGGGCAAATCCGTTCTCCGTCGCGTTTTCCCCGGCCAGCCGGGCGAGTTCCTCCTGCAGTTCCAGGCCGGTGATGTGGACATCTGCATGGCGGTAGGCCAGGATTTGGCCGATGATGCCGCAGCCGCACCCCAGGTCCAGGATGCGGGCCGCACGGCCCGGCACAAGAAAATGGGCGACCAGCACCGCATCCATGGAAAAGCGGTACCCTTCGGTCGGCTGCCGGAAGGCCAGGCGTCCGTTGAAGAACTCATCATGGCTGATTGGGGAGGATGTCTCTGGGTGCACGAAACGCTCTTTGCGGTGGAAAACAGGCAGGGGGCAGGTGTTGCCGCCGCGCCCGCTGGACAACAGGTCAATGCTGGTTACCATCTCGGCGGATTCCGATACGGTGGGGCGGGCGTCCCCGCGTCCCGTATCGTCCTGCTATTGTACACGAAAAAGGAGAGTGACGATGGATGTTTTCATTCAAACCCATTTTTCCGGCGGCCACCACCTGCGCGCCTATCCCGGCAACTGCGAAAATCCCCATGGGCACAACTGGCAGGTCAGGGTGACGGTGCGCGCCCGCGAGCTGGACGCGCTGGGCATGGGCATTGATTTCCGGCTGCTCAAGCAGGAGGTCAACAAGGTGGTCGACGAGCTGGATCATCGCGACCTCAACGAGTTGCCCGCATTCCGCGATCGCAACCCCTCCTCCGAGCATATCGCGATGTACCTCTTCGAGGCGTTGCGCGGTCCGCTGCACGGCGAGCGCTACGACCTGTACAGCGTGGAGGTGCAGGAAACCGAATCCAGCGGTGTCGTTTATTACGGCGACTGAGCATGGCCGAAGGTGTTCTGCTGCTCAGCGAGCGGTTTTATTCCATCCAGGGTGAATCGACCTGGGTCGGACTGCCCTGCCTGTTCATCCGGCTGAGCGGCTGTAATCTGCGCTGCACCTACTGTGATGCCCGCTATACCTGGAATGAAGAGGGCAAGCCTTGGAGCCACGCTTCGCTTTTAGCCTGGATCGACAGCTTTCCGGGCATACCGGTGGAGTTCACCGGCGGAGAGCCCCTGATCCAGGCAGGGGTGTACCCGCTGATGCGGGATGTGCTGGCGCGTGGTCGCACGGTGTTGCTTGAAACCAATGGCAGCCTTGCCCTGGACGAGGTGCCGGACGGCGTCCACATCATCATGGATGTCAAGTGTCCGGATTCGGGCATGATGGAGCATAACCGGCCGGAAAACCTCGCCCTGCTGCGTGAACGGGCCCGTCGGGGCTGCCGGGATGAGATAAAATTCGTGCTCAGTTCGGAGGCGGATTTTCACTGGGCCAGGCAGCAGGTAGAGCAGCTGGGCGCGGATCATCTGTTGCCGGTGCTCTTTTCTCCGGTCCAGCCGCTCTTGCCTCCGGCCGAGCTGGCCCGGTTGCTGCTTGCCCACCGTTTACCGGTACGCTTGCAACTGCAACTGCATACCTTGCTGTGGCCTGGTCGGGATCGCGGCGTCTGAGCGAAAAAACTTTTCGCCAAGCGGGCTTCGCTTTATACTTGAAAGGATAGAGTGCCGTACCGGATGGTTTTTTATTTTTAGTCCTTACACAAGGAGAGGATGATGCCTCAGTTGGATACAACCCGCATCGGAGTGATTGGCCTGGGCTATGTCGGCCTGCCCCTGGCCGTGGAATTCAGCAAGAAGAAGCCGACGATCGGTTTTGACTTAAAGGAGCGCCGCATCGAGGAACTGCGTCAGGGCCGGGATAGTACCCGCGAGGTCAGCACCGAGGAGTTGCAACAGGCCAAAGCGCTCACCTTTACCGCCGACATCCGGGATTTGCAGTCCTGCAACGTCTACATCGTTGCCGTTCCCACGCCCATCGACGCCAACAAGCAGCCCGACTTCACCCCGCTGATCAAGGCATCGGAGTCGGTGGGTTCGGTGCTGGGCAAGGGCGATGTGGTGGTCTATGAGTCCACGGTCTATCCCGGCGCAACAGAAGAGATCTGCGTGCCCATCCTGGAAAAACAGTCCGGCTTGCGGTTCAACAGCGATTTTTTCGCCGGCTACAGTCCGGAGCGGATCAATCCCGGCGATCATAAGCACCGCCTCCCCACCATCAAGAAGGTGACATCGGGCTCAACGCCGGAAATAGCCGATTTCGTCGATGCCCTGTACGGTGAAATCATCACCGCCGGCACGTTCAAGGCCAGCTCGATTCGGGTGGCCGAGGCGGCCAAGGTCATTGAAAACACCCAGCGTGACGTCAACATTGCCTTGATCAACGAACTGGCGTTGATCTTCAACCGTCTGGGCATCAACACCATGGAGGTGCTCAGGGCCGCGGGCACCAAGTGGAACTTTCTCCCGTTCCGGCCCGGCCTGGTCGGCGGGCACTGCATCGGGGTCGATCCCTACTACCTGACCCACAAGGCCCAGGAGGTCGGGTATCATCCGGAGATGATCCTGGCCGGTCGCCGTTTGAACGACAACATGGGCCGCTACATTGCCTCGGAAACAGTCAAGGTGATGTTGAAGCGCCGGATTCACGTGGCTGATTCCCGTATCCTTGTGTTCGGGCTGACCTTCAAGGAAAACTGCCCGGATCTGCGCAACACCAAGGTGGTCGATATTATTGAAGAGTTGGAGAGTTATGGGGCCAAGGTCGAGGTGTACGACCCCTGGGTCGATTCCGCCGAGGCCACGCAGTACTATAACGTGACCATGGTCGATCATCTGGAGGAAAACCGCTACGATGCCCTGATTCTCGCTGTCGCCCACCAGGAATTCGTCCGGCTATCCGTCGAGGAGTTGCGGAAGCTGGGCAAGACGCCGTCTGTTCTCTACGACGTGAAGAGCATGCTTCCTCCGGGCTCGGCGGACGGCAGCCTGTAAGCTTCCTGCCTGCGGCATCGCCGTTTCTGCCAGAAGATGCAACAACGACCGGAGGTGTTCCGGTCGTTGTTTTTTTCAGCGGATGAAATTCATGTAGACCTTGGGCTCCGCTTCCGGCGGCGGAATGGTCGCCTTGCCGTGTTCCACCAGCCGCATCAGCCAGGCCATGTTTTTGGCCAGAACCCGAAGAATCTGCCGACCCTCCTCGTCCTGCTCGGCCTCGCCCGGCCGGGTGCCGTGAATGGAATTCCAGTAGTTGGAGCTGGGAATCAGCATTTCCGCGTAGGTGAAATAGGTGTTGAGCTGATGAAAGGCGGGAATGCCGCCAGCCCGCCGCACCGCGACCACCCCGGCCCCGACCTTGTGGCGGAACATGCCGTCATTGGCGCTGGAGACATAGAAGGCCCGGTCGAGAAACGCCTTCATCGTGCCGCCGATGTTCGCGTAGTGGACCGGTGAGCCGAGCAGGATGCCGTCGGCCTCCCGCATTGCCTGGATGCACTCGTTCGCCCCGTCTCCTTCCTGAACACAGCGTCCGTTTTTCTGCTTGTAACACTGGCCGCAGCCCAGACAGCCCCGAATGGCCTTGTCGCCGATGTGGAGGATTTTGGTGGCGATGCCCGCCTGTTCCAGTTCATCGGTGACCATTTTAAGCGCCAGATAGGTGTTGCCGTTTTTATGCGGACTCCCGTTGATTGCCACGACCTGCATGGTGTGCCTCCTTGATGGAAAAGATGGATGTGCCTGCCTTGACCCGGAGCCGGGACAGGGTGCAATGCATACCCTTGCGGATGGTCGAGTCGAGGCTGCCTGTTCGCTCCATGTCAAACCCGATGAGACATCGTCGGTAGACTCTCCTTGCACATGCCCGCCGTGGAGGCGTGAAGAGGTACAAGGACGCAGCGGCATTCCGGTTGCCCCGGGTCGACCTGGAAGCGTCAACAGCCAATTATCCGGAAGGGGTCCACCCTCTCCGGTCATCGTCCCGTTTGGGGCAGCAATGCAAAGAGCGGCTGCACCACCTGTGCCTGTACCCCCTGCGTGGTGCGATTGCAACTTGAATTCACCGGGGACTGACGCCGCAGATGCAAAAGGAGCTGCAACGTATCCTCGGGAAACTGAGGGGGTGTTGCTTTTTTGTATGCCGGAATACGTGCAAGGCTTTGTAAAGACTGAAGTTGGCTTGTACGGCTGGATGACTGCCCGGATTGGCCCCATGGAGATGATGGCTTGAACCAAGCCGCAAACTAAAAAGAGCCTTGTTCAGGGACGACGAACTCCATACATGGAATGAGGTAAAATATTTTCAAAAAAGGTTTGAATGTTTTGACACCGGAGCAATAATACTCCATGCGAGATGCCGACACCGGCGCGATTTCTGATGCACATTGGGTTGGATACACGACAAGAGTTGCGCAGGGAATAACGATGACCGCCACCTTGAGTTTCGCTCCTCCGGTTCCTGCTGCGGCCTGGTTGCTGGGCGCCGGACTGGTCGGCCGAGCCGGAATCCGCCGCAAGGCGGCATCAAGTTGATCAACAAAAACCAGCATCCTTTTTCACAGTCTGGTTCGCCGGGCTTTTTTTTATGGTTCCGTGCCTTGCCCTGCTTCCTGCACTCATTCCGGCCTTCCAAAGAAAACAGCCCCTCGGCTCTTGACCGACAACACGTGCAAAAGATAACCGACGATCCACACCGCATGCGTGAAAAGGTGTATGATGCTGACCGGTTCACGCGCATTGCGCAATTCTTACCAGAGGAGTCCCAAGTGGAAATTATCATCAACAACGATTCAAATGCAGTCGGCGAAATGATCGCCCAACGCATTGTGGAGCTTTTTACCGCCAAGCCCAATGCAATCCTTGGCCTTGCCACAGGATCAAGCCCGCTGCCCACCTACCGGGCCATAAGGCGGCACTTTGAAGCCGGCAACATCACGTTTGCGCGCGCGGAAGCGTTCACTCTGGATGAATATCTCGGTCTGCCCGATGGCCATCCCGAACTGTATCGGACGGTGATTCGCCGCGAACTGACCGATCACCTGGATTTCGCCCCCGGCGCGGTGCATTCCCCGGACCCTCTTGCCACCGATCCCCATGCCGCCGCCGCTGAATACGACCGAGCGATTGCGGCCATCGGAGGCGTGGATCTGCAGTTGCTCGGCATCGGGGTCGATGGGCATATCGGCTTCAATGAGCCTGGCTCTTCTCTGGTCTCGCGCACCCGGGTGGAGCCGCTCATGCGGTCTACCAGGGCGGCCAACGCCCGCTTCTTTGGCGGGGATATCAACGCCGTTCCCACGCACTGCATCACCCAGGGAGTCGGCACGGTGATGAGCGCCAAGCATCTCATCCTCATTGCATCGGGAGCGTCCAAGGCTCGCGCCATTGCAGGCACCATCGAAGGCGCGGTGTCCTCGCGCTGGCCGGCGTCGGTCTTGCAGTTCCATCCCCATGCCACCGTGTTCCTTGACGACGAAGCCGCAAGCAAATTGGAGCTTGCGGACTACTATCGCGAGGCGTTCGGCCAGGTTCCGAGTTGGCGCGCGCAGTAGCGGGAACGCCTTGACAGGCTGCTGGAAATCTTCTGCCGACGTTGTTGCTGCAAAAAAATCAAATACCCGTACCGGGCACACACGTGATGCGTGGCTTGTTTTCTCTAACACCATCCAACGCACCAGGGGAAAATGTGTTGCGGCAGACCCCCCCATGGAAACTCCTGGGGCCGGCAAGCAGCTTTGGCAGGAGAAAGACCTGAATCAAACCTGACCTGGTAGACACCAGGAAAAACTGGTACCTACCAGGTCAGGTTGTCACGACGACATCAAAATCGACGGTCCCCCATTCCCGGTATTGCACTTTAGTGTTGGGGGAGTTCTTCACCATGCATCGTCTCCTCGCCCGTTTTTACACACCGAAGATAGATTGGCTTCAGGTTGAGGTCAGTTCCCTTTGCAATTCCTCTTGTTGCTACTGCCCACAATCCCTGGAGGGCGTCGAGGGAACCCTGATGACGCAACAGACCTTCGCTCGTCTCTTGCCCGTCTTCAAAAAAACGAAGATGGTGTACCTCCAGGGCTGGGGAGAGCCCTTTCTTCATCCCCATCTTTTCGACTTCATCCGCCAGGCAAAAAAAATCGGTACCAAAGTGGGTACCACCAGCAACGGTACCATCCTTGACGATGGAGACCTCCAAGGTCTCGTCGATCTTGAGCTCGATGTCCTCGGACTCTCCCTTGCCGGCCAAAACGATACCAGCAGGAAGGGGACGAGTCTTGGGAAAATTCTTCATATTATCAAAATGTTGCAAGAAATACGTGGGGCAGGGAAAAAACCCGCAATCCATATCGCCTACATGCTGCTCCGCTCCCAGATCGCCGATCTCGATACCCTCTACCAATCCCTGCACGAGCTTGCGGTGGATGAAATTGTCCTCACCACCCTCCCCTACGCCATTTCACCACAGATGGAAAGGGAGATGATCTGCAATCTCGAAGACGAAGAACAGAGATCCGTGGAAAAAGCCGTCTTTGCATGTTCCGAATCCTTCAAGAAAAGAGGCATCCCCTTTTATTACTACTGGAAAGACGAGAATAAAGAGCATGGTTGCACGGAGCGTATTGAAAGCAATGCCTTTGTTTCCGCCGCAGGCAATGTCTCCCCGTGTGTTTTTCACGGAGCCCCGCACAGCGCCCACAGCCGCAATCCCCGTGCCCTTTGTTTCGGCAATATCAACGAGGAATCTTTTGCCACGATCTGGCGCAAGAAAGAATACCGGGAATTTCGCACCATGCACCAGAGTGGAAAACAACACCCCGTTTGTGAGGGATGCTGGAAAAGACAGGAAGTTCTGCGAGGGGCCTGTCTTCCCACCATAGACCCCGCCACGCTCTTTCAGGCACTGGAACCAGGTCGATACTTCTGATTCCAATTCCACATCACAGCGCTATCTCGTCGTCCCTGAACAGTTCTCAACCATTTGAAATTCCTTGATAAAATTGCTGGAATGGGGCACTGTGCATTGCAGGATATTGCCCTCTACCCCTTCAATTTTTGGTGATTTTCATGCAGCCCAAAAGCCGATGGCAACGCCCCGGTTGGATATGTTCCGCAACCGTCTGGAAAATATCCTCAACCGGAACCACGAGTTGCCCCGGCTGGCAGCCCTGATCGACTGGGCTTTGCTTGAACAGGAGTTTGGCGCACTCTATTCGGAACACGGCCGGCCCGGCATCCCCATTCGTCTGATGGCAGGTCTTTCCTGCCTCAGCCCCACCTTCAGTACCTCGGATGAAGAAACCGTGCGGCGCTGAGCACAATATCCGTCTTATCCTCAGGAAACTGAGGGCGTTGTTGCTTTTTTTGTGTGCCGGAATACGTGCAGGGCTTTGTGAAGGATCGAATAGGCTTTTGTGGTGCGTTGACTACCCCGATTGCCTCCAGACAGATGATGGTTTGAACCAAGCCGCAAGCTAAAAAAGAGCCTTTTTCAGGGGCGACTATCCAGGGCAGGCTGGCGGTCAGGTTCATCCGGAAACCGGCAAGCAAGGTTACGACAAGCGAAATCACACAGAGTAAGTCAGTTTTATAAACCGAGACGTATTTTTTTATTTAATTTATACCTCTTGCGGTATATGGTGTTAGCGCCAATCAAATGGAGCCAGCCTTGAACAGTAAAGAGATCATAAAAATTATTGAAGCGGATGGATGGCAGCTTGTCCGTGTCACGGGCAGCCATCATCACTTCAAACATCCTGTCAAAAAAGGTCTGGTCACTATCCCGCATCCCAAAAGGATACTGCCGGCTGGCACCATCAAAAACATAATGAAACAGGCGGGTTTGCCATGAAATACCCCATTGCCGTACATAAAGACCCGGACTCCTGCTATGGCGTGACTGTCCCGGATATTCCCGGCTGTTTCTCCGCGGGAGAAAGCATTGAAGAAGCAATCAGCAACGCCCATGAAGCCATCACCGGCCATCTGGAAATCCTGGCTGAAGACGGTGTGTTTGCCCCGTCCCCGTCCGCAATCGACTCTTTTCTTGCCCTGCCAGAGTATGCCGGTGCGGTCTGGGCTTTTGTGGATGTGGATATCACGCCCTTTCTTGGTGGTACGGAAAAGGCCACGGTTACCCTGCCCAGGCTTCTGATCAGGAAAATTGACGCCGCCGTGCTTGAAGGCAGGGCAAAAAGCCGTTCAGCCTTCCTGGCCGATTCTGCCGCAAAAGCATTGGGGCTCTGAGTTATACGGCCTCCGTTACCCCCTCCGGCAGGTCATCGAGATAGCGGAGATACGCCTGTCCGGCGGATTCTTCCGGGACCGGTTCCGATTGATGTTTTTGGACGTTCGGTTGACCGGCTGGCGGTATCAAGGTTCTTGCTAGAAAGACCGGATCGAGGAAATGCAGTATCTGCTTGCCATAGATGGGCGCATGCCCGGCGGTGAAAATCAGTTCGCTGGAACTGCTTGATCCAGCGTCATAAACAAAAAAGCCTCCCCGGAACTCTCTTGGTTCCAAGGAGGCTTGCGAGGTGAAAACCAGCTAACGAGCTGGAATTATTTGGTGACCCCAAGGGGACTCGAACCCCTGTTACCGGCGTGAGAGGCCGGCGTCCTAGACCGCTAGACGATGGGGCCGGTTCCTACAGAGTGCGTGCTTTCTAAAATATCCTGTCTGCTTTGTCAAGTGACTTTCCGCAGCCGGTCCGGGATATTTCATTTCTGCGGGGCCGGACAAAAAGCGTCGGCCGCTTGGGAAAGCACATCCCTGCGCCCGGAAAAGGGCTGGCGATCGTTGCCCTTTTGGGTTGTCCTGCCCATGCGGACGCCCCCGGCAAATGGCTCCTGATAGTAGGTCACGGTCGGCATGCTGTACTGCTTGGCGCCGCAGAAAATTTCAAAGTCGGCACGTAGCGATTTATGCCCCGCCTTGGTGGAATGGCCGAAGTTGATGATCCCGTCTTTGATTCGGACAATGGCCGCCCCATTTGGGCCTTGCCGAGTGGTCATCTTGTCCGGCGCGACGAAAAACACCGCGCGGTTTCCGGAAAAGGTGTGCAGTTTGTGCAGGTGATACGTGTCGTTTGCTTCCGGAATCGTTTGACCTGGGCCAAGAAAGGCGACAAATCCTTCGTCGACGAACAGCGCACGGTCGTCCGCCTGGCCTTTGAGTCGCAGGGTCGAGCCGTCAGCACTCCAGACCGCCTTGCCCCTGCTCTGGAACACCCCGTTCCGTTGTTCCAGGTACCGTTCCAGCAGGGTGTATTGCACGGCACTGCCTTGCTGTTCAAGGCGCAGCCAGGTGTCGATGCCCGGGCAGCTGGCACACGGCACGACGCCGTGATAGTATCCGGCCCAGTTCACACTGGTGCGGGCGTCGTGGCCTTTGGGCGCGACCGGGGGCGGCTCCTGTGCGGAAACGGGCATTTCTTGTGGAACGGGCGGCAGGAGGTCGATGGTCAGCACATAGCTGTCCTGTTCGCCTTTCTTGGCCAGGGGGCGGGGCATGAGCACCCGGAGGATATAGAGACCGTCTTCAGGCAGGATGACCGGTTCGCCATTCGCAAGAATGGCCTCCATGGGCCCCTGCAGGATGGTGGCCGACTTTTCGGAACTGTTTTGCACGATCAGGGCCTGATTCTTTTTTGCCTCGACCTTGTAATCGCAGTAGTCGCATCCGGTGATGGTTCCCTCGATTCTGGTCGAGGTTTTTCCCTCGGGAAAGCGAACGTCCCAGCTGCATTCCTGCGCCTGAACCGTGGAAAAAGCGATCAGTCCGAAGAACGCCAGGGCCATGGTGCGTATGTGCATTGTTTCACCTCGTGTTGAAAGGACGTTTTGTGTGTTTTGTGCCGGACTGCGGACCGCGCCCGCCTCGCGGACAGTACCGGCGCCGTAATCAAGAAGGGTAAGCATGTTTTTCCGGGAGGAGGCTTGCAAGGAGCGCACGGACACAGTACAAAAGCAGGGATTACCGGTTCGCGACCGGCCCGGCGTCTTTGTGCACGCTCGGACCGCGAGCCGCTCGGTCGAAAAAATTTGTAGAGTAGTTTTCCTCCCACGTCAAGCGGAATCCCCGACACCTCCATGCAGGCTTTTGTCCTGGCCGCCGGGTACGGCACCCGGTTGCGGCCCTATACCACGCTTCGTCCCAAACCCCTGTTTCCGGTTTGCAATCAACCGCTTGTGCTCCGCCTGCTCCATCAGCTCCGGCAAAGCGGCTATGCGCCGGTGGTGGTCAACTGCCATCATCTGGCCGGGCAGCTGGTCGCGGCCTTAAGCGGCCTTCCCGGAGTGCTGTTGCAGGAGGAGGACGAAATTCTGGGGACCGGCGGCGGGTTGCGTCGGGCCTTACCGCGGCTCTCACCAGAACCGCTTCTGGTCATAAACGGCGATCTGTACCACGAGGTCGATCCGGCCCTCGTGCACGCGCGCCATCGGTCTTCCGGGACGGCGGTGACCCTGGCCCTGCACGACTATCCCCGGTTCAACGTGGTGACGGTGCAAGGCGGATTGGTGCGCGGCTTCGGTGATATCGGGGATCAGGGCGATCAGGACGGGGAGAGGCTCGCCTTCACCGGCATCCACGTGGTGGACCCGGCAGTACTGGCCCGGATTCCGGCGACTGGATTTTTTCATATCATCGACCTGTATCGACAGTTGGCCGAGGAAGGGCTGGTCGGCTACGAGCGGGTGGATGGTTCAATGTGGCGCGATATCGGCACCCCGGCCGACTATCTTCAGCTGCACGGCGAGTTGCTGTCCGGCCGCGGCTGGCTGGTCGATCCCGCGGCCCGGCTGGAGGCGGGCGTGGTGCTGGAGGACTGGGGCTGCATCGGCAGCGGCGCGGTGGTGGGGGCCGGAGCGCGCCTGCGGCGGTGCGTGGTCTGGGACGGGGCGCGGATTCCGGCGAACGCGGTCTGCACGGACCGAATCCTGACCGGCGACCCGAAGATCGACGCGTTCCCGGCAACAGGGGAGCGACCATGAACAGCGCGGCTTGGCGGAGGGCGGTCGGCGACCTGCTCGGACGCACCGGACCGGACTGGGAGCAGGCAACCTGCACCGAGGTGTCGCCGGACGGTTCTTCCCGTCGTTTCTGCCGGATACGCACCCAGGAGGGGAGCTGGCTCGCGGTCCTGCCGCCTGCGGATGAGGCTGCCCGGGCCCAGGGCCTGGCCGAGGCACGGTCTTTTGCCCTGATCGGCCGCCATCTGCACAGGCGCGGTGCGCCGGTTCCCGCTCTTTATGGGTACGATCCGACCAGCGGCCTGGTGGTCTGCGAGGATCTGGGAACGCGTCATCTCTTTGATCTGGTCCGGGAGTCCGGTGCGGAAGCGGCCTTGCCCATGTATGAGCAGGCCATGCGGGCGCTGGCGCGCATGCAGGTGCGCGGCGCGGACGGATTCGACCCCGGCTGGTGCTGGGAGAGCGGCCGCTACGACGAGACCCTGATGCGGGAGCGCGAATCCGGCTACTTTCTGCGCGCCTGCTGTATCGACCTGCTCGGACTGGAGGTGGAGCATCCCGCGGTGGAGGCCGACTGCATCCGGCTGGCGCAGACCGCGGCCCAGGCCCCGGCCTGTTTTTTTCTCCACCGCGATTTCCAGTGCCGCAACATCATGCTTGCAGGTGGGCAGGTGCGGTTTATCGATTTTCAGGGCGGTCGGCTCGGGCCCCTGGCCTATGATCCGGCCTCCCTCTTGCTCGACCCTTACGCGGGCCTGTCCGCCGACATGCAGGCTCACCTGCTGGAGTATTATATTACGGCCCTGTGCCGGGAAATCCCCTACGATCCCGAGCGGTTCCGGCGCGAGTTCCTGGTGCTCGGCCTCCAGCGCAACTTGCAAATTCTGGGTGCATTCGCCTTTTTGAGCCAGGTTCGGGGCAAGCCTTTTTTCGCCCGCTACCTTGCGCCTGCCCTGCGCTCGCTTGCCGGACTCCTGGAACGGCCCGGCGCGGAACACTATGTCGTTCTCCGGGATCTGGTCGGCCAATGTCGCCGCCGCCTGGAGCATCTTTATCCGGACCCGCATCATGAGCAATGAATCCCCAACCCTGATCGTCCTCATCGGTCGTCCCAATGTGGGCAAGTCCACGCTGTTCAACCGCCTGACCCGCCGCCGGGACGCCCTGGTCGACTCGACCCCGGGCCTGACCCGGGACCGTCATTACGCCCGCATCACCTGGGAGGGGCGGAGCTGCATTCTGGTGGACACCGGCGGCATCGACGAGGACGAAGACCTCATCACCGGTCATATCCGCCAGCAGGCGCTTTTGGCCATCGACGAGGCGGACCTGATCTTTTTTCTCATGGACGGCCGCGCCGGACTGACTCCCGGTGACATCGAAATCGCCGCTCTGTTGCGTCGCAGTGAAAAGCAGGTCTTCTACATCGTCAACAAGATCGATGGCCCCGAGATCGAAAACGAACTGCTGACCCCGTTCTGGGAGCTGGGTGTGGACCGGCTCTGGGCCCTGTCCGGCGACCATGGATTTGGCGTGGACGCGCTGATGGAGGCGGTCGCGCCCTCTTTGCAGGGAGAGGATTCCGGATTGGAGCTGCCCGAAGGCGTGGTGCGCGTTGCCTTTCTCGGTCGGCCCAACGTGGGCAAGTCGTCGATGGTCAATACCATCATCGGCCAGGACCGGATGGTGGTTTCCGAGGTGGCGGGCACCACTCGGGATTCGGTGGACACCTTGGTGCGCAAGGGCAACTACAGCTATCTTTTGATCGACACCGCTGGAATCCGCCGCCGGGGAAAAACCACCGACAAGATCGAGAAATTTTCGGTGCTCAAGGCGCTCAAGGCGCTGGGACGCTGCGATATCGCCGCAGTGCTGATCGACGCCGGCGAGGGGATCACCGAACAGGATCTCCGGGTGATCGGCTACACCCAGGAGCAGGGCCGGGCGTTGATGATTCTCTTAAACAAGTGGGATCTGCTCGAAGGGGACAAAAAGCGGCAGGCCCAGTTGCTGGACGAGGTGCGGGCAGCCACGAATTTCATTCCCTATGTGCCGGTCTTCAAGGTGTCCGCCCTGCAGGGAACCGGCATCCGGCGGCTCTTCCCCGAGATCGGCAAGATGCACCGCCAGTTCCACAGCCGTTTCCCCACCTCCTTGCTCAACCGCCTGCTGGCCGAGGCGGTGGAGCGACACAGTCCGCCCTATGTGCGCGGTCGACGGCTGAAATTTTATTACACCAGCCAGCTGGCCACCGCGCCGCCCCGCTTTGTGGTCATTGCCAATATGCCGAAGGATATCCACTTTTCCTATGAACGCTATCTGGTCAACTGTTTCCGTGAAGGACTGGAGCTGGACCGGGTACCGGTGCAGGTCTTTTTCCGTGAACGCAGCGGCCGGAAAAAATAAAACCCGCGCGGCATGAGCGGGTTTGCGCGGGTTTGCAGGGTGGGAAGCGAGCGGGCAGGGGGCTTTACCAGTCGTCGGCGAGCAGGGTGATGACGTATTTCAGTTCGGCGATCAGGGCCTGACAACGTTTCGGCGGGGTGCCGCCATTACAGTGGTTTTCAATACTCTGGGCCGTTTTCGCCAGATCGGTCAGCCCGATATTGAGCAGGGCGCCCTTGACCGCGTGGCTGGCCTTGGCCAGCTGCTCCTGGTTGTCGTTTTCAGCGAGTTCGACCAGACGGTTCATGTGCGCGCGCAGCGTGGCGATGAACACGGGCATCATGGTCTCGATCTTCTCTTCATCAAGAAGATAGGCCGTTTTGAGATGTGTATGGATGCGCTGCAAATACGCGTCTTTTTCCATGAGCGTTGGTCCGGGGCAAAAGTGTGAGTTTTTTTCCTGCTCCTTGGTGGATTCTATATTCAAGAATGCAATCAAACAAGAGAGAACTGGCCCGTCACCCGCTTGAAGAGCGCGTGCGGCGTTTTTTGTTGACCTTGCCCTGTGCGGTGCAGGGGCGAAGTCTACTGGTCGGCGTGTCCGCTGGTGCCGATTCCCTGGCCCTGCTGCATGTGCTTGCTGCCTTGCGCGCGGTGCTGGATCTACGGCTCGTGGCCGTTTACATCGATCATGGCCTGCGCCCCCTGGAGATTCCGGCGGAATGGGCCTGTGTTCGCGCTGCCGGGGCGCGGTTGGAGGTGGAGGTGCTGCGCGAGCAGGTTCAGGTGCACGAGTTCGCCGCCTTGGGACTGTCGCCCGAGCAGGCAGCCCGAGAGGCCCGCTACCAGGCCTTGTTCCGGCTGCTGGCCGAGCGGGAGGCTGACTTCGTGGTGGTGGCCCATACCGAGGACGATCAGGTCGAAGAGGTGCTGTTGCGCCTGATCCGGGGCGGCGGCCGCAAGGCCCTTTCCGGGATGCGCCCGTGCTCCGGCCGGGTACTTCGACCGCTGCTCGGTCTGCGCAAGGCCGAATTGCTGGCCTATCTTGCCGATCTGGGCGTTGTCCACTGCCACGATTCCAGTAACGATGATCCCCGTTTTCTCCGCAACCGGGTGCGCAACGAGCTGTTGCCCCTGCTCGAATCCCGGTACGATCCGGGGGTGCGCCGGGCTGTGCTTAAAACCGCGGCGAACTTGGCCGAGGATGAAGACCTGCTGGAGTCCCTGCTTGACGCACATTGGGACGAGGTGGTCCGGGAAGAGCCGGGAACCGATGGTGATTCCCCTGCCTGGCGGCTGCGTCGCGCCCCTTTCCGGGCGCTCCATCCCGGGTTGCGGCGTCGGTTGGTGGAGCGGTTGTTGTGGCGATTGCGTGCCCGGGCCCGCTACGAACAGATTCTGGCTGTTGTCCGGGCGGGCTGCACGGGCCGCACCGGCAGTGAGCTGCACCTGAGCCAGGGACTGCGGGTTCGGGTTGAGCGCGACACACTGCTTTTTTGCTATCCTGCGGGTCGGGGGAGCTGGCGCGGTCGATTGGATTTTCCCTGAGCCGGGTTTCGACAATTTTGTCGAGCCGCGGCAGTCAATGTCGACTCGGGTTGCAGGGTTTGTCGGCTTCTTTTTTTATAGCATGTTGAAAAGATAGAGAAAAAACTGAATTTATTTTTTGGCATGCTTATCGCAAAAGAAAAGGCAACCGACACGTCCCCAATGGGGGGCATATCTTCATCACAACTGCAACAATGAGGAAACAGCCATGAAGACAAACACCTTCACCAAGATGATCACCAAGGCAACCTTGGTTCTGTCCTGCCTGCTGCTGACGGCTGGCGCTGCCTGGTCGGTGGACTACAACCGGATGTCCAACGATGAACTGAGCCAGATGCGCGGTACGCTGGGCAACGCCACCCAGGCCGAGTGGGATGCCTTCCACAGCGAGTGGTGGAAGCGGCTCAGCCAGATGTCTCCCGAGGAGCGGGAACAGTATCTCGGTCCCTGGGCCAAGGCTCCGGGCATGCGCGGTCAGGACATGGGTCAGGGTTATGGCCGCGGCTACGGCAGGGGACCGGGCTATGGACGTGGCCAGGGAATGGGTCAGGGCTATGGACGCGGCTACGGTATGGGTCGGGGTTATGGCCGCGGCTACGGCATGGGATGGGGCTGTTGTGCGCCGTGCCCCAGAGCGAACGCCCCGGCCCCAGCCCCGGAGACCCGCTGAGGCAACTTGAGTAACCCCAGGCAATCCCAGAATTTTTCCGCATAACAACCGTCCCGCCCATCCGGCGGGACGGTCATTGTCCCCGCACGATGTGCAACCGTTCCATCTTGTAGCGCAGCACCCGCTCGCTGATGCCCAATGATTCGGCCGCCCTGGTCTGTACCCAGTTGTGTCGCTCCAGGGCGTCGAGCAGCATATCGCGTTCCACCTGGGCCAGCCGCTCGTTGAGCGCCTCGGCCTCCTCCACCTCCCCCTTGTAGTCGCGCACTTCCGGCGGCAGGTCGCGCAGGCCGATGGTCGTGGTGCGGCTTAGGGTGGTGACCCGCTGGAGCAGATGCTCCAGCTCCCTGATATTTCCCGGAAAATTATACTTGGCCAGTTGCTGGAGCGCCTGATCGTCGAACACGGCCGGACTCCCGTATTTGTCCAGAAAAAAGCGGATCAACTCCGGCAGATCCTCCTTGCGCCGCCGCAGCGGCGGCAGCTCGATGGAAAGGACATTGAGTCGGAAAAAAAGGTCTTCCCTGAACGTGCCCTCGGCAACCATGGCCTTGAGGTCGCGGTTGGTGGCAGCAAGGATGCGGACATCCACCGGAATCGCCTGCTCGCCGCCCAGTCGCTGGATGGTTTTCTCCTGGAGGGCGCGCAGCAGTTTCGCCTGAACCGCCATGGGCAGCTCGCCGGCCTCGTCCAGCAACAGGGTGCCCCGGTGGGCCTGCTCGAACACGCCGCGGCGTCGGCTGATCGCCCCGGTGAACGCGCCCTTCTCGTGGCCGAACAGTTCGGATTCAAACAGGCTTTCCGGAACAGCCGCGCAGTTGAAGGGGATGAAGGGCTGGTCTTTACGCGGACTGAGCAGGTGCAGCAACCGGGCAATCATTTCCTTGCCGGTACCGGTTTCGCCCTCGATGAGCACGGTCCACGGGCTGGGGGCTGCCCGCAGCACCACGGAAAGAACCTGCTGCATGGCCGGGCTTGCGGCAATCATCTGGACGGGAAGAGAGGCTGTATCGATGACTTCGGCCACCCGGGCCGCGTCGCCCGCCACCTGCTGTTGCTCTTCGATGGTTCGAATCCGGGCCAGCAGTTTTTCCAGATCCACCGGTTTTTCCAGGAAATCGTCGGCACCCAGTTGCATGACCCGCACTGCGGTGCCGACCTCGCCGTAGGCGGTGATCATGATCGCCCGTGCCAGCGGGCTGTGGCGCTTGAGTTCGGCCAGCACCGCATCGCCGTTCATATCCGGCATCCGGTGGTCCAAGAGCACCAGATCCACCGGCAGCCGCATGAACAGGGCGATGGCCTCCTTGCCGGTGGCCGCCTCGCTGGCCTGGTAGCCCTGTTTGCGGAGGAATCCGGACAGAAGACCGCGTTGCAGGGGGTCGTCGTCAACGACAAGAATGTGCATGGTGTACTCCTGACGGGGGATTCGGGTCGGTTGTCGGGTCCGGCCCGGCCAGCGGCAGCCGGACCGTCACGGTCAGTTCTTCCCTGACCGGATCGCCGACGATCTCCAGGGTGCCGCCGTGGGCCTCGGCAATGCGGCGGCACAGGGCAAGCCCCAGCCCGGCCCCTCTGGTTTTGGTGGTGAAGTAGGGCTCTCCCAGCCGGGCCAGCTCATCGGGGGTCAACCGGCAGCCGCCGTTGGTGAGGGAGAGGCTGAGATAGCTGCCTGAGACGCTCAAGTCGAAGCGGATGAAGCCGCCGTCCGGTTGGGCCTCGATGCTGTTTTTGAGCAGATTTTCCAGCAGCTCGTTCAACAGGTCGGGATCTGCCGCAAGAACGGTTTCCGGCGCATGTTCCCACTGGATCTCGATGCCCTGGTCCACGCATCGTTGCCGGTACAGGGGAGCGAGTTGCCGGAGCAGGGAGGTGGGGCTGACCGGACGAAGCCGGGGCGTCAGTTGCCGGGTGAAGCGCTGGAGTTCGCTGACAATGCCGCCGGCCCGGCGCACTGCCTCCTGCATGGCCTGGAGCAGCTCCCGTTGTTCCGGATCGAGCCGGGGCGATTCGAGTTCCAACCGTTGCAGGCCCATGTTGATGGCGTTGAGCGGGTTGCGGACCTCGTGGGCAATGGCGGCGGTGGCCCGGCCCAGGGCTGCGGCCTCGTGCTCGCGGGCCAGCAGGCGCTCGAAGTTGCGGAGACGATACAGGTCGGCCTGCTGGCGACGATAGAGGAGCCAGGAAAAGAAGAGCCCCAGTCCCAGGAGCAGGGCGCTAAAAAGGAGAAACTGCTGGCGCAACTGGGTCAGTCGGATCTGATGGCTGGCCGCGTCCAAACCGAGCACCAGCTCGCCGGAGCTCGTGCCCAGCCGGACTTCGGCAACAGCACGGCCTTGGTCGTCGCTGGTCAGGCGGACGGTTTCCCTCTCCGCCCCGGAAGACGCCTCCATGCGCACGGAATGGATGCCGGGCAGGCGCGAGAGGTTGGCCAGCAGGACGGGCAGAGCGGTTTGGGCGCGCAGGGTCAGGATGTCGTGGGCGTTGAACCCCACCAGAATGCAGGCCAGCGGACTGTCGTCCATGGTGGGCGGGGCGCTGAGCTGTGCTGTGCGGTCAGCCGGATCATAGACAAGAAGGCGTTCGGGACCGCAGTGGCTGTGGTCGGCGATCCAGTTGGCCGGTCCGCCGGTGACCACGCCGTTTTTGTGGATCAGACCGATGCCCAAAAGGCCGGTCTCTTCGGCCAGTGCCGTGATTTCTTCAGCTTGCAGCGGGTCGATATCGTTGAGGTATTCGATAAAGCGGGTCTTGTCGAGCAGGAAGGAGGCGGTGATGGTATCAAGCGTGCGGTCGGTTTGGGCCGCGGTGCTCAGATGTTCCTCGATGATGGCTGCGATCATCCGGGCCCGGGCCAGGGTGTTGTGATGAAGATTCCGGTCGGTCTGGATGAGCTGCCAGAAGAAGACCGCCAGAACCAGGGCGATCAGCAGACCGAAACCCGCGAGGTTGGCCGCCCAGGAGGGGAGCCCGCCCCTGGTCCGGGAGGCGGGGATCAGTGATCGGTCCACGAAGGCCCTCCCTGGTAGCCTCGGTGACGGCAGCCGCGGCCATGGAGGCCCTTGTGGCGACCCTTTCCCTGACAGCCCATGCCCAGCCGGGCCCGCGCCCCGGTGCGGTCGCACGGGTAGTGTTGCCGCAGTTCCCGGCATTTCGGTCGGCAAGCCGGGCAGCGAACCGTTGTCCGGGGCGAATCCGGTGCCATGGTCGGCTGGGAGGCGGTTGTCGTCCCGACGGGGGCGGTGGCCTTGCGGAGCGGTTCTTCGGCAAGGGCCGGGGCCTGGGGCAAAAAGAGCATCAGCAGGACAAGGATTGGCAGCAGGTATCTGGTTATGGTCGGCAGGGACATGGGGCGGCTCATACAAGGGTGGATCGGCATGCGGCGGTGGTCGGAGCATTGACGCCGCGTTTTATTTTTTAATGAGAATAGCAAAACACATGCCTGTGCTTTTTTGTCAAAAGATACTGTTTTTTCAAGATGATACAAAAAGTTTCCGTCCTTGGCGGGGCAACGGTGGGTTGCGGTTCGACATTGTTGTCGAGCCGGCCGGGGTGTCGGCGCGCCGTAAACAGGCGGCTTTTGCCGGTCTTTCGGTATCTGCCGGTTGCAGCCGTGCAACTGGTTTTATACCAGAGAGCGCTGTCTTTCGACAAGACCGGTAAGTCGCTGGCCCCGGCTCGGACACACGGCCGGGCGCACCCGCCAGAGAGCGCTTGCGCAATCGGAAGGGGGATGGTACTTTTTCCGATTAACCGGTGGATTATCCATTTCGCGCAGATCCGCCTACGACGGATCTCGGGAGGGCCGGTCTCCCGCGCGCGGGTTCGCCAGCAAGGAGAGCAGATGAAGACCTTTACCTACAAAGATGTCGACTATGCGCTCGACGACCAGGGCTGTCTTCTGGATTCGGATGACTGGAACGAGGATTTCGCCGAAGGCATGGCGCGGGAATGCGATGTGCCGGTCCTTTCCAGCGAGCACTGGGACGTGATTCGGTATGTGCGCGACCTGTACAGCAAAACCGGGGTCTGCCCCACCATCTTTGCGGCCTGCCGGGCCAACGGGTTGCGCCTGCAAGAGATGCAAAAGCTCTTTCCCTCGGGCCATCATCGGGGACTGTGCCGGATTGCGGGCGTGCAGTACCGCCTGCAACCCAAGGCCTACGGTCGTCATCTCAAGGAAAACATGGCCGCATTCCGGGCCATGGCCAAGGGCGATGACAAGGTCTACGGGACGGACGCCCGCGGTTTTTTGGTGGACGCCGACACCTGGGACGAGAATTTCGCCGTGCACCGCGCCCTGGAGATGCATATTCCAAACGGTGTGCTTTCCGAAGAGCATTGGCGCATCATCTACTATCTGCGCGACGTCTTCCAGGTGGAGCACCGCATTCCCACCATTTACGAGACCTGCGAGAGCTGTGATATGGATCTGGACAGCCTGGAACAGCTCTTTCCCGATGGCTACCATCGCGGTGCGCTGAAGATCGCCGGTCTTCGTTACCTCAAGTGACCCTCAAGTGACCCATCAGGCAGGGGCCGGAGATGCGTTGCCGGTCCTGCATGGGGAACAGGCCGGGCCGGTCGAGGGGGTGATCCTCCTCCATGGTCTGGCCCGGACCCGTTTTTCCATGTGGCCCTTGGCCCGCTTTCTTGCGCGCCAGGAGTTTGTCGTGGTCAATCCCGGCTACCCGTCCCGCCGCCATGCCATCGAAATACTGGCCCACCAGACCCTGCCCCGGGCTGTTGAAGCGTTGCGGCGTCAGGGGGTGGACCGCATCCATGGGGTGTCCCATTCCATGGGCGGACTGCTTTTGCGTGCGTATTTGGCCGAGGGCGTTCCGCCGGATTGGGGCCGGATCGTGATGCTTTGCCCGCCCAACCAGGGCAGCGAGCTGGCAGATCGACTGCGGCATTGGCCGCTGTTCCGTCTGATCTTCGGCCCTGCCGGTTGTCAGCTGGGGATTGCGGCCGAGGATCTGCCCCAACGTCTCGGGCCTGCGCCCTGTCCGGTGGGCATTCTCACCGGTAATCGTTCGGGCCCGCTGGCCGCCCGCTTTTTTCCAGGACCAAACGACGGCAAGGTTGCGGTGGCCCGGGCGCGGCTCGCCGGGATGCGTGATTTTCTGGTGGTGCACCACGGGCATTCTCTGATCATGCACCATGGCCGGGTGCAGGAGCAGGTGGCCCATTTCCTCCGTTTCGGTCGGTTCGATCGACCGGATTCGGAACAGGCCGCACGCGGCTGAGCGGTTACGACTTGCGCAGGACGCGGTGATCCTCGACGCGGATGGTGAGCTTGATCTTATCGAAGTATTCCAGCAGGGGGATGGAGAACTTGCGGGTAAGTCCGGTCAGCTCCTTGAAGCGCTGGGCGTCGATGCGCCCTTCAGCGCGGATTACGGCCACGACCTCCTCCTGCAGGGCGCGCACCGCCTGACTGTCGAAGAAGAGGGTTTCATTGATTTTGATCAGGGAACCGTCAGCGAGCAGCAGGTTGACGACCTGCCGGATCCGGTCGGCAGGCACGGCATCGAACCGGGCCACCACATCCTTGAAGTTCGGCGGCGCAAGGCCAGCCTCCCGGTAGAGCGCGGCGATTTCCTCGGCCATCGCCTGTTCGTCGAAGAGCAGGGTCACGGTATGCCCGGCGATCCTGATTTCGCCGCCGCTCTGCTCGACCTGTCCTTTGCGGATCAGACCGTTGACCAGACTGTGGAGTATCTTCCGCCCCATGGGCATCCGCAGACGGGTGTGCAGTTCCTCTTTGGGCATGCCTGATTTGAGCGGATGTTCCTGGTGAAACCGGGTCAGTATTTCCAGGATTCGGGTATTGAGCCGCTCGGCCGCGGAGGCGGCCAGCATGTGCTGGTTTTCTGAATCCACCATGACCAGCGCACCGGTGGACAGCGGGTGGAGAAGCAGCTTTTTTAAGCGCTTGCTGAATATGCCGATGCGGGCCGCCAGCTGGTCGGCAGTGATGCCCCGAAAACCGCACTCTTCGACCAGCAGCAGGATCTGTTGTTCGCTGTCCGCCTCGTCGTAGACGGCAAACCGGCTCTGGTTGGCGACCCGATCTTTTTCCAGAGTGCGTTTACGTTTTTTGGGCGTGCTGTCGAGGATCACGCCGCCGCCGATGGTGGTGATTGGCGAGGAGCCGCGCAGCACATAGCGGTCGCCCGGCCAGACCGCTGCCGGTTCCCGCAGCACCAGCTGCACATGGGTTGTTGTTCCGGCCTCGGCCGTATCGGTCTCAAGCAGCACTACCCGGCCCTGGATCTCCCGCGTGCCGAGGTGCACCCGGACCGGGGCCCGGTTTTTCAGGACCAGGGGCAGGCCGGGCAACAGTTCGAGCCGGGCGTCGAGCAGGGTTGATGGCGTCATGCTTCCGAGCGTTGCGGCCACATCGCCCCGACGCACCTCTTCCTTTTCCACGCCCTGAAGGTTGATCGCGGTCCGGTGGCCGGGTTCGACCACCTCCACGGGACGGCCGTGGACCTGGATGCCGCGGACTTTCGCCACCAGGCCGCCCGGATAGAGCATCAGCTCTGCTCCGGTTTCCAGACGACCGTTTAACGAGGTGCCGGTGATGACCGTGCCAAACCCCTTCATGGTGAAGACCCGGTCGACCGCCATGCGGAAGGC
The DNA here is from genome assembly GCA_050952385.1 of Desulfobulbus sp. Lineage (GTDB taxonomy): Bacteria > Desulfobacterota > Desulfobulbia > Desulfobulbales > Desulfobulbaceae > Desulfobulbus. The sequence continues at coordinate 2,541,119 of JBMNKV010000001.1, forward strand.
GCCGAAGACCTCCTCGAAATCCAGGGCGCGGACCTTGGCGTCGAGCTGGCGGACCACCTCGTCGATGCCGTCGCCGCTGATCGAGTCAACCGCAATGATCGGCGCATCTTCCAGAAAGCTGCCGGTGAAGAATGCACGGACCTCTTCCTGCACCATTTCCAGCCACTCGCTGTCGACTGTATCTTTCTTGGTGAGAATGATCAGGCCGTCGCGCACCCCGAGCAACCGGCAGATCTGAAAGTGCTCGATTGTCTGCGGCATGATCCCCTCGTCCGCGGCAATAACGAAGGCCACCAGATCCATGCCCGCAGCACCAGCGACCATGTTGCGGACGAATTTCTCATGTCCGGGAACATCGACGATGCCCAGACGATGACCGCAGGGCAGATCGAGCCAGGCAAAGCCCAGGTCGATGGTGATGCCGCGTTTTTTTTCCTCATCGAGACGGTCGGTTTCGATGCCGGTCAGGGCCCGGATCAGACTGGTTTTGCCGTGATCGACATGGCCGGCGGTGCCCAGGATGATTGCGCGCATGGGATGCGGGGATCAGAGATCGAGATAGGGATTGGTCCGCGCTTCCCGGGCAATGGTGGATTGCAGGCCGCCATAGCCGTGTCCCGGCCAGACCTTGGTTTCCGGCGGCAGGGAAAGAAGTTTGCTCTTGATGCCGTCGATGAGCTGGCGCATGGAGCCGGCCGGAAAATCGGTCCGTCCCACGGCCCCGACAAAGAGGGTGTCGCCGGTGAAGCAGTGCGGCGCACTGTACAGACAGATGCCGCCCGGTGTGTGGCCGGGCGTGTGCAGCACCAACAGGGATTCCTCGCCCACGGCAATGGTGTCCTGATCTTCGACCGTGCGGTTGACCGGCGGCGAGGGCGTCATGCCAAGACCCGAAAAGTAGGAGCTGATTCGCGGGTTGCTGAAATATTCCACATCCGCGGCGTGCATGATGATCGGTGCGCCGGTCGCCTGCTGGAGGCGGGCATTGCCGCAGACATGATCCGGGTGGCCATGGGTGTTGATGATGGCGGAGACCTGGAGGTTTTTGGCTGCGCAGGCATCGAGGATGCGATCTTCATCGCCGCCGGGATCGATGATCGCGGCCTGTTTGCTCTGTTCACAGGAGACGATGTAACAGCACACACCCATCATGCCGACGGTGAGTTGTTGGACAAGCAGGGACATGGTTTCGGTATCCTTGAAAGGTAATGCCGACGGAGCTGCCCGGGTTTTCACGGGCAACTCCGCCAGACAGGTTGGGACGGACGAAATCAGGTGGAGCCGCAGCTTCCGGAGGAGGGGCAGGCACATCCGCCGGTGAACAGCGGGGGAGGCGTGGCCGCTCCCGGAGGCAGCCGTTGTTCCACCCCGTTGACCACGGCATCGAAGGCGGTGATCGCTGGGCTGGACTCGTCGCTGCAGAGGTAGGGGACGCCGGTGTCGCCGGCGGTGACCACGCGCGGGTCCATGGGCACGCTGCCCAGAAAGGTCAGCTCAAAGTCGCGGGCGGTCTGCTCGCCGCCGCCCTTGCTGAAGATGTTGACCGTCTCGCTGCAGTGGGGGCAGACAAAACCGGACATGTTTTCGACCACGCCGACAATGGGCATGTCGACCGCCTTGCAGAAGTTGATCGACTTGCGGACATCGGCCAGGGCCACCGACTGGGGCGTGGTGACGACTAGGGCCCGAACTCCGGGGATGGTCTGGGCCACGGTCAGCGGTTCGTCCCCGGTGCCGGGAGGCGCGTCGATGACCAGGTAGTCGAGTTGTCCCCAGGCCATGTCGGCAAGGAACTGGCGGATGGCCTGAATTTTCAGTGGGCCACGCCAGATGATGGCGTCGTCCCGGTCTTTCATCATGTATTCCAGGCTGACCACCTTGAGGTTCTCATTGTACGACAGCGGAGGGATGAGGTCGTTGGGGTTTTCCGGTGCCATCAGCGAGCCGGTCAGGTTCAGCATGCGGCAGACGTCCGGCCCGTGGAGGTCGACGTCCATCAGGCCGACCTTGTGTCCTTTTTTCGCCAGACACAGTGCCAGGTTGACCGCGACAGTCGACTTGCCGACACCACCCTTGCCGCTCATGACTAGGATTTTATTTTTGATCTGTCCCAGGGATCGGGTGATGGCGATATCCTGTTGCGCCAGCCGGGCATCCCCCGAGTTACAGCTGCCCTGCTGATCGCTGCTGCAGGAGCTTCCACACGAACTGCTCATATCTATTGCCTCCGGTATGGTTGGATAAAAAATGATGGATGGATCCGCAAGGGAAAGGTCGGCAGCTGCTTCCATCAACAGCGAAGCAGCGAAAATCGCCGCGAGGAGCGGCATTCTGACCGAGCCATGCAACAGTGCACAGGGTGCGGATCCGGAAGTACAACACACACTTATAATGCCGGGAAGATGAAAAGCAACAGAAAAAACTCGGCGCATAACCCGGCGGGGGATCGTCCTTTCCCCAGTGTTTTGCTTGATTTATCCTGGCTGGAATCAGTATAGTGCGAACCTGTCGCACGCTTGGCTGCGGAAACCGCCCGGCGTGCCGCTTGTCGTTCCATCTCCCCAATAACTATCCGTGACGCAGTGCAGCCGTTGCGGACAAGAGAGAGGCCCTTCCAGATGCTTGGTTGGTTCAAACGAAAATTCGGGAAAAAAAGAGCTGATTCCGACACGCCGCCGGTCGATGACGCGGCGTTGGCGGCGCAGGAAGAGACGCTTGGCGATGAGGAGCCCCTGCACGAGGCAGTGACGGAGCTTCCTGTTGTGGAAGAGCCGACCGAGCCGACCTCAGCCGTTGCGGAGATGCCGACAGAGGCTGTGGCCGAGCCGATCGCGGAGACTGCCGATGTTGTCGATGATGATGCGGCCGTCGAAGACGACCTGCCGATCGAGCCCAGCGAAGCCGTCCCGGAGCCGGTGGTGGAGGTCGAACCCGAGCAGGCAGAGCCTGTTGCTGAAGACCTGGAGGATCTGGGTGTCCAGGAGGAACTGCCCTCGGAGGTTGGGGCGGCTGATCCGACAGAAGTGGAGCCTCTGGAACCCTCTGAGGCTGCACCGGTGGAGCAGGTGGCAGCAGAGCCGCCCGCGGAGACCGCACCCGAGACCGTATCCGAGACCGCGCCCGCTGAGGCGCTTTGGGATCTGGTGGCTCATCCTGCTGAAGATGCAGAGGGAGAGGTGTTTCCCGATCCGGTGACACTGGACGATGCTCCGGAAATCGCGGTGGAAAGCGCCATGGAAGCCGAGGCCGCCGCAGTGGATGCGGTGGTGCCCACCGATGTGGAGGAGGCTTGGGAGCTGGTTGTCCCTGAGGCAACCGAAGAGGCCGTGGTGGTTGATCAGACTGCCGATGCGGAGGTTGTGCCGGAGCCTGCCGAACCGGAGGCAGCTGAAGAGTCCGTTGCCGAGACCGAGGCTGTGGAGGCGGCTGGAGAGATTGAGGAGGTCGTAGCGGAACCTGCCCAGCTGAAGGTGGCTGAAGAGGCCGTTGCCGAGACCGAGGCAGTGGAGACGGTCGGAGAGGTCGAGGAGGTCGCAGCGGAGGAAAGCGATTGGACCGAGGCGGCGACTGAGCTGGAAGAGCCTGCCGAACCGGTAGAGTTGGTCGAACCGGAAAAGGCAGTCGACTCGGAAGAGCTGGCCGAACCGGAAGAGCCGGTGTGCAGCGACCAGGACGACGCCGAGCTGGACGATGATGCCGAATTGGTGGCCGAATCGGTGGAAGAGGAAGCGCCGCAGGAGCAGGAGCGCGCGCCTGTCCGGACCCAGGAGAAACCCAAAGGGCGCTCCCTGTTTCAGCGCCTGCAGGATCGGTTGGGCAAGACGCGGGATGCCTTTGTCTACCGCCTCGATCTGCTGCTGCTCGGGCAGAAGGAGATTGATCAGGACCTGTTCGAACAGCTCGAAGAGCTGCTGATCACCGCCGATCTGGGCGTGGCGACCACCATGGATCTGCTCAATCAGGCCCGGAAACGGGTCAAGCGCGAGCGGTTGAGCGATCCCATGGAACTGAAACGGTTGCTGCGCGACCAGATTCTGGCCTATATCGAGGCCTCGGACCAACCAGCCGAACTGGTCCTGCCCGAAAGTGGCCCCTTCGTCATCATGGTGATCGGAGTGAACGGGGTTGGCAAGACCACCACCATCGGCAAGATTGCAGCCAAGTTCATCCGTTCCGGGCAGTCTACCCTGCTGGTGGCGGCCGACACCTTTCGGGCGGCAGCCATCGATCAGCTGCGCATCTGGGGCGAGCGGGTCGGAGCCGAGGTGATCGCGCACCAACCCGGCGCTGACCCCTCGTCGGTGGTTTTCGACGGGCTTGAATACGGGCTGAAACACGATAAGGATGTGATCCTGATTGATACGGCGGGACGCCTGCATACCAGCGCCAACCTGATGGAAGAGCTGAAAAAGATCCGGCGGGTCGCCGACAAAAAACTGCCCGGAGCACCGCACGAGGTGCTTTTGGTGCTGGATGCCACTACCGGCCAGAACGGGGTGTCGCAGGCCAAGCTGTTTCACCAGGCAGTGGGCGTCTCCGGCCTGGCCCTGACCAAGCTGGATGGGACGGCCAAGGGCGGTATTGTGGCCAATGTGTGCCGGGAGCTTGGCATCCCGGTCCGTTTTATCGGGATCGGCGAGCAGATGGATGATCTGCGTGATTTCGATTCCCGGGAATTCGTGGACGCCCTCTTTGTCGAGCGCTCCGAATGAAGCGGACCGTCGGATTCGGGTCTGCTTGAGAGATAATCAAGTCTGTCGGACAGGAAAACATGTACTATCGACAACGCAATGAACCGGGATGCGGCGGCTGTCTGCTGCTCGTGGTCCTGCTGGTTCTGATCACAGGGGGCGCTCCGGCGCTGCTGAACCTGCTGGGCATCCTCTTCTATTCCGGTTTGGCCGGGCTTCTGGTGCTTGCCGGGATGTTTTGGGCCTTTACCTACCATATTCGGCGCAAGGTGTCCCAGTACGAGGCCTCTCAGACCGAGTCCCACAACCGATTCGTCTTCCTCCTGATCAATATTCTGGTCAAGATCGCCCAGGTGGACGGTCATTTCACGCGGGCAGAACTCCGGACCATTCTCAACTTTTTCCAGTACAACCTGCGCTACAACCAGGAGCAGATGTACTGGGTCAAACAGCTGACCCGGGATGCGCGGCACAACACCGCCAGTCTCGATGCACTGCTCGACGAGTTTCGGATCACCTTTGCCTACGAGCACCGGCTGATCTTGCTGGAGCTGATCTATCAGATCATCTACACCAAGCAGCCGCCCCCCGAACAGGAGTTGACCCTGGCCCGGCGCATTGCCCAGGTGCTGGGGATCTCTGTCTACGATCAGCGGACCATTGAGGCGAAGTACATGTACTACCGCCGGCAGGAGCAGGCCGACAGCGCGAGCCGGGAAGAGCAGTACTTTGCGGTGCTGGGGCTGGAGCCGGGTGCGGATTTCGCCACGATCAAATCAGCGTATCGCAAGCTTTCCATGCAGTACCATCCGGACAAGGTTCGCAACCTGGGCGAGGAGTTTCAGAAGGTTGCCGAGGAAAAAATGAAAGAGATCAACGTGGCGTACGAATATTTCGAGAAAAAATTCTCCGGCAGGTAGGAGAGAGTACGAAAACAGGAAAGACCGTTCTCCCGATTTCCGCCCGGGCCGGGACGCGGTCTCACAATGACCATCAGCCAAGAGAGGACAGACAATGAGCGGTGTTGCCGACAAGATGCGGACGTTTGCGGAAAATTCTTCCTGGATCAGGAAAATGTTCGAGGAGGGCGCCCGGATGAAGGCCGAGTTCGGCGCCGACAATGTTTTTGACTTCAGCATCGGCAATCCGGATGTTCCGCCGCCGGAACAGTTTCACACCACCCTGCTCGAACTGGTGCGGGATCGGCAGCCCGGCGTGCATGGCTACATGCCGAACGTCGGCTTTCCCGCTGTCCGCGAGGCGCTGGCCAAACAGCTGAGTCTGGAACAGAATGCCTCCCTGACCGCCGATGACATCGTGATGACCTGCGGTGCGGCCGGCGGCCTGAATATCGTCTTCAAGGCATTGCTCAACCCCGGCGACGAGGTGATTGTACCGGCACCCTACTTTGTTGAGTACGGCTTTTATGTGGACAATCACGGCGGCGTCCTCAAGCCGGTCCCCACGGACAAGGATTTCGACCTCGACCTGGATGCCATCGAGCAGGCCCTGACCGCCAAGACCAAGATCGTGCTGGTCAACAGTCCCAACAATCCCACCGGCCAGATCTATTCCGCCGCCTCGCTCAAGGCGCTGGGACAGCTGCTTGATCGGGCAAGCGCCCAATACAAGACCACGATGTACCTGGTCTCCGATGAGCCTTACCGCAACATCGTGTTTGATGGGCACCAGGTGCCGCCGTTGATGAATACCACCACCAACGCCATCATTGCCTCGTCCTACTCCAAGGTGCTATCCCTGCCGGGTGAACGCATCGGCTATCTTGCGCTGCATCCGGAAATGGAAGACAAGGCAGGGGTGGTGGGCGCGCTGGCCCTGGCCAACCGGATTCTTGGCTTTGTCAATGCGCCGGCCCTGATGCAGCGGACCGTCATGCATCTTCAGGGGCTCTCTACGGACAACTCGATTTATGTGCGCCGGATGGAGACCTTCTGCAAGGTGCTGGACGAGGCGGGCCTGCGCTACGTTCGGCCCAAGGGCGCGTTTTATCTGTTCCCTCAGGCACCGGTGGATGACGTGGAGTTCTGTCGCCTGCTGGCAAAAGAGCGAATTTTGGCGGTGCCGGGCCAGGGCTTTGGCCTGCCCGGTTACATCCGGCTGGCCTTCTGTGTGGATGAGAAGGTGATTGCGGGTTCGGCTGCGGGGTTCAAAAAAGCCGTGGCCGCAGCGCGCAGCTGACCCAAGCGGAGGGTGCAAAAAGAGAAAGGGGCCGTCCTGGTGAGACGGCCCCTTTTTTTGTTTCAGTGGGACGGGTCAGGAGCGGTCTGCCTTGCGGATCACCGCGCAGAGCTCTTCGGCAAGGGTATTGATCTCTGTTTCATCCTCGCCTTCGACCATGACCCGGATCACCGGTTCGGTGCCGGAAGGTCGGACCAAGATGCGGCCGCGTTCGCCCAGCTTGGCTTCGGCCTTGGCCAGGGCATCGGAGAAGCCCGGGATATGCTCGGGGGGAATGCGGAGGGCCATGCGCACATTGTGCAACACCTGGGGAAAGGTGGTCATGATGTTGGCCAGTTCGGAGAGCGGCTTGTTCTTTTTGATCATGATGGCCAGCAGCTGGAGGGCGGCCAGGATGCCGTCGCCGGTGGTGTTGTAATCGAGAAACACCAGGTGGCCCGACTGTTCGCCGCCGAAGTTGTATCCCTTGTTGCGCATGGTCTCGACCACGTACCGATCCCCCACCTGGGTCCGGATCATCTGGCCGCCCATGGCGTGCATGGCCTGTTCCAGCCCCATGTTGCTCATGACTGTGGCGACCAAGGTTTTTTTCTTCAGCCGGCGGCGGCGCATCAGCTCACTGGCGCAGATGGCCATGATGTGATCGCCGTCAACGATGGCCCCGTGCTCGTCGCAGACGATCAACCGGTCGCCGTCGCCGTCCAGGGCCAGACCGATATCCGCGCCCAGCTGCTTGACCTTGGCGGCCATGACCTCGGGATGCAGGGCTCCGCATTCGTGGTTGATGTTTTTGCCGTCCGGATCCACACCGATGGTGGTCACCTTGGCCCCCAGCTCGCGGAACACATGCGGCGCCACCCGGTAGGTGGCTCCGTGGGCGCAGTCGAGCACGATGTGGAAATCGTCGAGCACGTAGCTTTTCGGGAAGGTGTGTTTCAGGTAGACGATGTAGCGGCCGCGGGCGTCCTCGATGCGCGAAGCCTTGCCGACCTCGTCGGCCACCGGGCGCAGGGCCGCCATTTTTTGGGAGAAGATCAGGTCTTCGATGTCGGCCTCCTGGCTGTCGGGCAGTTTGTAGCCGTCACCGGAGAAAATCTTGATCCCGTTGTCCTGAAAGGGGTTGTGCGAGGCCGAGATGACCACCCCCGCATTGGCCCGCATCGAGGTGGTGATGAAGGCGATGCCCGGTGTGGGCAGCGGGCCGACCAGCTCCACATCGACCCCCATCGAGCAGATCCCGGCGGCCAGGGCGTTTTCAAGCATGTATCCGGATAACCGTGTATCCTTACCGATGACGATGCTGTTGCCCCGAACCTGGGTTTTGACGATAAAGGCAATGGCGCGGCCTAATTGCATGGCGATTTCCGTGGTCATGGGATAGATGTTGGCGACTCCGCGCACACCATCGGTTCCGAACAGTTCTTTCATGAAATCATCCTGAAATTTCGAGATTGAAGAGGTGTCGGACAGGGCGTCCGGGCACAAAACAAAGATATCTTTTTGTAGCATGTCGCCCAGAGGTTGAACAGAGGAAAATCGGAAGCGTGTCGGCTGGTTGCCCGGAAGAATGTCCATAATTGCGGTGGAGGCCTGGTCCGGACGGTGGGAAAACGTTTTCGGGGATCGGTGTGTCGGATGAATCTGACTGAAGCTGGAATTGGATGATGATCTTGTTGCAACTGGCCGGGATCTTTTCCCTGGTGACCTTTGTCGGCAGCCTGATCGGCCTGCCTTGGCTGATCGGCAGAATGCCGGAAGATTACTTCCTTACATGTGGCCGTGCCCGCAAGGATCGGAGCCGTCGTTCCTTCGGTGCGTTGTTTGCAGTCATACTGCGAAACATTGTGGGCGGGTTGTTGTTTCTGGCCGGGATAGCCATGCTGGTGCTGCCGGGCCAGGGTGTGTTGACGATTATCATCGGCCTGAGTTTGATGGATGTGCCGGGAAAGGGGCAGGTGCTTGCCCGGTGGTCCAGCAACCGGCGCGTGCAGGATATGCTGAACTGGATTCGGCGCAGACAGGGCAAGACGCCGTTTTGCTTTACCAGGGCTGCATCGGCGGGAAAAGCTGAACAGGAGAAACCCTGAGTGGGCGGTTTTATCTTTGCTCAGAAATTGTATCAAAAAAGCGACAGGCCCGGCAGAGTGCCGGGTCTGTCGCAAAGTTGGGAGGGTGTTGGTCCGGATCAGGCTATTTTGCGCCGGGACACAGCGGCAAGCCCGGTGATGCCCGCACCGAAGAGCAGCATGGTGGCGGGTTCGGGCACGGGGTTATTGGGATCGATTGCCGTTGCCTGATTGACATTCAGGATATGAAAGGCCCAGTCGCCGGTACGGGCGGTGCCGTCCACCGAATTAAAATAGGGGGCATTGCCATACCTTGTCGTAAAATTAGGGCTATTGTCCCATTGAAAACCGTCCGCGAGATTGTCGGTTTTCGAGAAATTATTGTACTGAGCGATTGTGGCGATATAGTCGCCTGGATTGAGTTCGACTTCAAAGTGTGAATCCCAGCTTCCGTGTTGGTATGCGACACCATTTGATGAGGTCCAGCCAGTCCTATGGCCATCATCCTGCTCATACAGCAGTTGCCCCTCACTATCCCAAATGGCCAAGATAGGGTCGAATCCGCCGGCAATCCAGGACGAGGAAAAAACCGTGACCAAACTTGTTTCGCCTACATTGAAGTTGAGCTGCACGATATCGTTATCTTTGGCAAAAATGCCGCTGAAATCAAAATCGAGCGCATGAGCGGAGTGGATACCCACTATTCCGGTCAGGGCCAGTCCAACTGGCAGTCCTAATAAAACTTTCCGTTTCATAATATTACTCCTTTGGTTGTTTTCTGTTCCCGTTGAGTGGGCTTGTTTAACTGAATCCGTGCACTAACCTGTATCGAGTAAGCTGTTGTGTCGCGATTTGAGCTGTTACGGAACAAACAGTGAATCAGGCTATTTTGCGCCGGGACACAGCGGCGAGCCCGGTGATGCCCGCACCGAAGAGCAGCATGGCGGCTGGTTCCGGTACCGGTTGAACAGATTCGACCATGACGGCGAAGTCCCTGTAGTTCTTATCGCCACCACCGGTCATGTCTTCCCAGGCAAGGATGTACTCGTTGGCTGTCCAGGTTTTGTAGTTGTTGTCTTTGTTGATTGAGAACGCATCCCCGGTACCCTGATAGGCGAACATGTGATCAAATTGGTCGCTGTTCAGGTTGGTATCGCTGTACCAGGTCTTGCCCGTCGTCCCTACCGCGAAGTAATAGCCAAAGGTATCACTGGAGAATTCTTTCTTTATTGTTTTTTCGTACTCTTCACCATCTATGATGACCTTTTGTGTTGTTGAGAAAACATTGCCCAGATTCTTTGTCAGTTTGATGGAGTCAAAGTTTCCCGGGGTAATGCTTGCATCAAAGATAAGCAGGGTATTGTTCGGATCTGCCTGGTCATAGATTCCGAAGCTGGTGGTTGGTGCGTAGCCGCCGAATTTAAAGATCAATGTTGATGCGGAGGCGCCTGTTGCCGTAATTCTCCAGTATGCGTCGGAGCCGTCTTCTAGCATGTCTTTGCTGACATTGATACTGCTTTTGCCACCTTGTGTGCGGTCATCCAATTCTTTCTGGAGTGCGGTCGTCAGGGGCATGGCAAGGGCATTGCCTGCAATCATTCCCATTCCTGCGACGATGATAAGAGCGCGAACTGCGATATGTTTTTTCATGGCGTTACCTCTTGTGGTTGGTGGGTGTTTGCCCTGTTAATACATTATCCGTGCCAACGAGAGGGAAAGAGAAAATTTGCGCCGGCCTGTTTTCTAACTCGTTGAAAATACACATTGTTTTTTTAAAGGAAACTGTTTCGGCGACGCTGTATGCGCCAGCCAGGACTTGCGGGAGGGTTTATTTCGAAAAAAGAGACATTTTTATGTGGGCAAAAGGGGCTTATCTTCGGCTTTCAGGAGTTTTTTTGGAGAAGAAAGTTTAAAAGTACGGAAATACAATACGTTACAGATGTTTTCTGCTTCCTGATATCCGGAAATTCCCCCTTGCTTGAGTCCGAAAATTCGGAAACAGGTGCAAGGGGGAGTTTGCGCATGCTCTTCTCTTTCGGGTCGGTGCGTGTCGGTGGTGGACGGGTGATCTGCTTTCTTGTGCGCTGCGCTGGCTGGTATGGAATCGAGACGGTGTTGATCGCTGGTGGGGGGCGGTTTGCCCGTTTTCGACAACCAGGCGCGTGCAGATTCATTCCCTGTGCGCTGTACAAATCGGTCAGGCAGTTGGTTGAGTTGATGAAGATGCTGGGCACGTTTCCAGATCGCCGGGCGTGGTCGCAGTGGGCGACCATTTTCATGCGGGGAGGCTGCAAGCGACAAGCTCGCGGAGGTGCGGTGTACGCTCCAGCGTGAGGTGCGAGGCCGGGTGAGCAAAAACGTGATCAAAGGTCGTCGCTGGATTTTGTTGAAGAATACGAATTGATCGACAACCGGTAGGGGCACGGGCGATGACAAGGGGTGCCAGCTGCAATGAACCTCCGGCTCAGGTCGGTTAGCTCGGGCTCTTTCAAAGAGGAGCTGCGACAGATCCGGAAACGGCGGACTGTACTGGTGCGGTAAATCTCTTTCGAGTACTGGATAAAGTGCCGCCCCGGTTTCAGATCGTGGCCCGTTGGTGAAGATGGGCGCGGCCTCGTCCTTGTCGAACCGTATCTCGGCCCGGCCCGACCATTCCGAATTTCCGGATTCATGGAGGGAGCTGGTCATAAGAAGGAGGTGCTCAAAAGGCAGGTCTACGGCGATCGGAGCAAGAGTTTTTTTACTATGCTCAGAATTTCGGGCATTCACCAGTGTGCCAAAAAACAAAAGCCCGGCACAAATCGTGCCGGGCTTGTTTGGTTGGAACGGGCAGTGAATCAGGCTGTCCGTCGACGGGAAATAGCGGCCAGACCAGCCATTCCGGCACCGAACAGCAGCATGGTGGCGGGTTCGGGTATCGGTTGAACAGATTCGACCATGACAGCGAAGTCCCTGTAGTTCTTATCGCCGCCATCGGTCATGTCTTCCCAGGTAAGGATGTACTCGTTGGGTGTCCAGGTTTTGTAGTTGTTGTTTTTGAAGATCGAGAATGCATCCCCGGTGCCCTGATAGGCGAACATATGATCAGTCTGGTCGCTGTTTAGGGTGGTATCGCTGTACCAAGTCTTATCCGTCGCCCCCACCGCGAGGTAGTATCCAAAGGTATCGCTGGAGAATTCTTTCTCTACACCATCTACCGAGAAAACATTGCCTATATTCTTTGTCAGCGTGATGGAATCAAAGCTTCCCGGAGTAACGCTTGCATCAAAGATAAGAAAGGTATTGTTCGGATCTGCCGGGTCATAGATTCCGAAGCTGGTGGTCGGTTTGTAGTCGCCGAATTTGAAGATCAATGTTGATGCGGATGCGCCTGTTGCCGTAATCCTCCAGTATGCGTCAGTGCCGTCTTGTATCATATCTTTGCTGACATCAATGCTGCTCTTACCGCCTTGTGTGCGGTCATCCAGTTCTTTCTGGAGGGCGGGCAGGGGCAAGGCAAGGGCATTGCCTGCGATCATGCCCATTCCTACAGCGATAATAAGGGCGCGAACTGCGATTTGCTTTTTCATGGTCCTCTCTCCTTGATGGTAAGGTATTGGTAATACGGTTTAAACCCTTGATGTGTGGTTTGATTACCTTATTGTTACCCTATTTGTTGCACTATTCATACCATGTCTTCGTACGCTTTTCAAGCGTATGTTTTTGTCTTGTTTCTTTTTACGTAATACATTGGAATTATTGTATTTTTTGAAAAAAGGATTTTCTATATCTTTTCCTGCGTTAGTAAAAAAGGAGCAGTCTTGACCCGATTTTTAAAGATTTTTTCCGTTTTTCAGGAAGTCTCGGGAGGAAGGTCAGTGAAAATATCGAAAATGCAATGAGATGAAGAGTTTTTCGGTTTCAATGTATTTTTTCGGATATCAGGAAAGATGGCTTGGAATGGCGGCCAGAAAAGGGACGGATGCCGGGTGCGACGGCCTAGTGTCGAGGAAAAATGCGGGAGAAAGGAGAGGGGCTGGTAAAAAATTCTTTTTTAGTCGACCGGAGCGGCCGGGTTGGGGGCAAAGGTCATGCCGATACTGAAAAGTTTCGTATTTTCAAATGGTTCGGACCATACCACCCGCCCGGTTCCCTCGAAGGTTTCCACCATATCGTCCGTTTTGAGGGCAAATAGAATGAGCGTGTCGGGTTGCAGCCGGAGCCGGCTGGCGAAGCGAATGCCGTGATCGCTGAGGTCGATGGTCCATGCCTCGTTTGAGACAGGATGTCTGTGTGATGCGCTGGAAAGTTCGGAAAATCGGAAATTATAGCAGGTGGGGATGCGCAGGGAGCGCCGGCGGTTTATTTGCAGGAGTTCGCTTTTCTGCGGGGAACTCGGATGTTCGGTGCATTTTTGGTATTGTGTGCAGGAGGCGTGGTTGTTGGATGTGCAGTAGGCTGCAACATGTTGGGATATGGGCAGAAAAAGACCATCCGTAATCAGCTGGCAGGTGCGGGTCGACGCTGCCCAGTACGGACAGAGCCCCACTGCGAGACGAGGCGTCTTGTGTTGCGTGGTTTCGTTTTGTCGGGGAGTCGTCGTCTTGCCCATGCATTTTTCTTTGCAATATCCAAACCGTTTTCATTGTTTCGTTTGTTCTCCGGCCGCGGACCGGTGGCGGCCCTTGCTTTTTTGTCCGACCATGCGCTCAACCATACAACTTTTTCCCATATGTCTGTATAGTGTCTCCCCATATCGCCGACTGTGGCGGTTCGGATGCTGTTTTTCTCCATGCAAAACAGCGATGCGTAGTGTGCGGACCGTTTTCAACGGTTGGAAAAACATGTAATTGCCGAGGATGGAACATGACAGGCCACCTACAGTATATCAGAGGCCGGAGCCCGGAGCAGGACGCCTGGGTGACCAATTTTTTCACGGAAAACCACCTGGCCCACGAGGCCTTTCCCCGGGATGTCGCCTCTCCGGAACAGCTGCGGTTCATTGTCTATCTGGATGAGAACGACCAGCACTACTACCCGTGTTCCGACGATCTGTTTGCCGCGATTATCGAGAAGCGGGCCGACACCATGCTGACCTCGGCCTACATCGCCATCTGGAGCCGTCTGGAGCGGTTGGTCAACGAGGTGGTGACTGATCCGTACCAGAAAAACTATCTGCTCAGCCTGCTGACCATCAAGTACAACCACGACACCATGCACAAGGTGCAGCTGCCCGGCCGGATTGAAAAGCGGCTCTTGGGGATGCTGACCACCATCAGTGAGATCGACCGTCCTCTGGCTGCCGAGCGCGAGCTGGAAAACCGGCGCGCCCGCACGTTTCTCCAGTCCGAGGTGTTTGAGCGGATTTTCAATTCTCCCGAGGGGTTGCACATTGGTGAAGACACCACGCTGACCGACATCGACTTGCAACTGCATCTGCTTCGCCTGCGCAGGCTCCTGCGGCTTTCGGCCCTGCGCGAGATCTGGCGACAGGAAGAGCCGCCGGACCCGAATACCCTGCGCCGAATCGTGAATCGACCGCTGGATACCCCGGAATGGGAGTGGCTGTGTACCTGGCTGCGCGAGGTGATCGCGGGCAAGCGGCGGCCCTGTATCCTGTGGGTGGGTGGGCGTTCCGGCGAGATCGTGTTTGACCTGGCGATTCTGAAAATCCTGACCAAGATCGGGATCAAGGTCATTTTGGCGGTGAAGCAGGACTTTTTGTATCACCGGATCAACTTCCTCGACGTGCTGGAGGATCCGGTGCTCACCGAGCTGCTCGAGGACGCGGAAATTATCGGTGACCCGAAGATCTCGAAAAATGAGCTACTGCGCTATCTGGACAGCGAGAGCAGCCTGCTCGTGATTTCCGACGGCACCCGCGAACCATTCAACCCCCTTCTGACCTCGGTTACCTATGCCCGGGCGTTCAAGGAGGCCGATCTGGTGGTCCACCGCAATCCCGGCGGCCGTGCCAGCATCGGCAATCATTTTCAGTTCACCCGCGATATTGTCTCCATCGTGCCGACCGAGGAAGGCGAGATAGACATCCTGCTCAAGCCGCGCCATCCCAGGGCGATTCGTTTTTCCCGCAGCGAGCTGCGGCGCATGGCCGAACGGCTGATCGACATGGTGGAAAAGGAGAAGGCCCGGGGGAAGACCATCATGTTCTATTCAGCCATTGTCGGCTCCATTCCCGGTCAGCTCAAAACCGCCCAGGAGGTGCTGGATGTGTTTGTCGGCCACCTTCGCTCCACCATGCACGATGTGGTCATCATCAATCCGGGCGAGCACTTCGTCGAAGGCATGGATGCCGACGACATCATGTATATGTGGGAAATTTTCCAGCGTTCCGGCCTGATCGACATCTGGCGTTTTCAGACCGTGGACGACGTGGTCAAATCGTTCGAGCTGCTGGGCAAGAAGGTGCCGCCGGAGTGGACCGGCAAGGACGCCACCTATTCCACCGGCTGCACCAAGGAGATGGAGATCGCCATGCAGATGCAGCAGGTCTGCCCCGAAATGCAGCTGATCGGCCCCTCCTACGAGAAGTTCCGGCGGCGCAAGGAATATGGGGTGGGCAAACTGTACGACCGGAGCCTGACCGGAAGCGAATGAAAAAGCGAAACATGTGTATAGGAAGAAAGGTGTCTTGATGCAAAACGAGACTGGCGTGTCCTTTCTGGAGGCGACCTTCCGGTCCATATATCCTCAGGACCAGGAGTGGCGCGAGCGGGCCGAGGCGCGGATCAAAGAGTTGACCATGCCGTACTGGGCGCTGGGTGACCTGCTTGATCTTGCGGTGGATCTGGCCGGGATGACCCGTAGCCTGCGTCCTCCGGTGGCGCGGAAAAAGGTCGTGATCATGGTGGGGGATCATGACGTGGTCGAGGAGGGGGTGAGCCTCTATCCTGCCGAGGTGACCACCCGGATGGTCTATAACTTCATCAGGGGCGGTGCGGGGATCAATGCGCTTGCCCGCCAGGCCGGTGCGGAGATGTGCGTGGTCGATGTCGGCGGCCGTGACGATTTTGTCGATCTGGTTTCCTCCGGCAGAGTTCTTGCCAAGAAAATAGGAAGGGGTGCCGCCAATATCGCCCGGGGGCCTGCCATGAGCCGGACCCATGCGGTGCTGGCGGTGGAGGCGGGGGTTGAAGTCGCCGGCCAGCTTGCCGAGACGGTCGATGTCTTTGCCACCGGCGAGATGGGTGTGGGCAATACCACGCCGGGTGCGGCGATTGCCGCTGTTCTGACCGGCAAGAGCGTGGCCTCCCTGACCGGCCGCGGCACCGGCATCGACGATCAGCAGCTGCAACACAAGATAACCGTGATCAAGCAGGCCCTGGAGCGCAACCAGCCCGATCCTGCGGATGCCTTCGACGTGCTGGCCAAGGTCGGAGGATTTGAGATCGGGGCGATTGCCGGTCTGGTTCTGGGCGCGGCGGCGCACCGGAAACCCGTAGTGGTGGACGGGTTGATCGCCACGGCCGGCGCGGCACTGGCCTGCCGTTTGGAGCCGTTTGTCCGCGATTTTATCATTTGCGGTCACCAGAGCGTCGAACCCGGCCAGAAAGCCCTCATTGACATGCTGCGCCTGCGGCAGCCCCTGCTGAATCTCAACATGCGGCTCGGCGAGGGCACGGGCGCGGTCTTGGCGTTGAATATAGTTGAGGCGGCGGCCATGGTGCTGGGCGACATGGCGACGTTTGCCGAGGCCGGTTTTTCCGGAAAAACCTGAGGGAGCGTCTTGCGGTGTGGCTGCTTGCTGCGGCTTGACGCTGTTCCCCCGGTGGTTTACAGTAGGCGGCTGTGCTTGCAATCAAGTGTTGCATCGCTGGGAGGCGCGGGAAACATGTCGGGTAAAAGAAATGGCGTGGTGCTGGGACTCCTGCTGTGGGTCGTTGCCGGGTTGGGCCTCTTCCTGGGCTTGGCGCAGGCCACGGTCAGTCAGGGCGGTCAGGTCTATATGGAGGGCCTGGATGCCGAATCCAGAAAATGGGTGCGCGTTTTTTATGAAGGCAACCTGATAACTAAGGGCTGGAAAGAGATCACCGCCGATATCATGGACAAAACTCCCGCCGGACAGCGGGCAGACCAGGATGCGGCCTTGCGGGAACTGGGACGGAAGATCAGCCTTGAGTGGTCCAAGCCCAACAGTGTCCGGCGAATCAACACCAGCATGCTGGTGACCTGGGGAAACCTGCTGGAAAAGACGGCGAAAAACAACCCTGACCGCTTGCCGATGGTGGTGAGCTCCATCAATCGGGAGGTGGATTCCCTGCTTGACTGATCGCTGTCCCGGGCTTTTCGGGATGCGCCTCTTCAACCCGGCAGAGCAGGCTGCCCCGGTGCAACAGCACCTCGACCCGGCTGCCGGGCGCGGTTTGGCTGCTGGCACTGACAACCCGTTTGGACGGGACGGCGCGAACGATGGCGTAGCCCCGGGCAAGGGTTGCCAGGGGACTGACGGCATGGAGAATGCCTGCTGCGCGCACGAATTGCTGTTCACACCGTTGCAGCCGCAGGCCGATCGCGGCTGCGAGCCGTCTGCCCAGTCCTTCCAGGCGGCGCTGGTGCAGGGCCAGTTTATGGGTGGGTGTATGCAGGTTCAGGATCGAGACCACCCGGTCCAGCCGCCGGCGCCGGTCTGCGAGCCGGGCTTGCAGGCTTGCCACCAGTTGCAGGCTCAGATGGTCCAGACGTTGGCTCAGTCGCTCCAGCGGATGGGCCACGGTCTCGAGTTGACGACGGACCAGGTGCAGGCGTTGGCTCAGCCGGTCGAGCCGTATGCGCTGGGCCCGCTCCAGGCGGCGACGGTGCAGGTCGATCCGGTCGCGGAGAACCGCGCTGTCGGGCGTCAGAAGTTCGGCTGCGGCGCTGGGCGTGGGCGCACGGAGATCGGCCGCGAAATCGGCAATGGTCACATCGATCTCGTGCCCGACTGCGCTCACTACCGGTACGGACGATGCCCGGATCGCCCGGGCCAGGTGTTCGTCGTTGAAGGCCCACAGGTCTTCCGGGGAACCGCCGCCCCGGCACAGGACCACGACGTCGGTGGCAACCTGCTCGGAGACTTCGGCGAGCGCGGCACACAGGGCTTCGGCGGCGTGCTCGCCCTGAACCGGCGCGGGCCAGACGGCGATCCGGATTCCGGGCCAGCGCCGGGTGGCTATGCGAATGAAGTCGTGCACCGCTGCCCCCCGGGGCGAGGTGATCAGGGTGATATGCTCCGGAAGGGCGGGCAGGGGCCGCTTTCGGTGTTCGTCAAACAGTCCTTCCTCTGCCAGTCGACGCTTGAGCCGGTCAAAGGCCTGTTGCAGCGCGCCTGTCCCCTGTAATTCCGCGACATCCACAATCAGCTGATATTCGCCACGGGGCGCGTACACCGAGATTCGCCCTCGACAGACCACATGGTCTCCGTCCTTGAGCGGCCGCTCCAGATAGCGCTGCTGCTGCTTGAACAGAACCGCCCTGAGCTGGGCATCCGCATCCTTGAGAGTGAAATAACAATGGCCGGACATCGGTACGGCCAGGTTCGAGACCTCGCCGCAGACGCTGACAAAGGGATAGCGGCCTTCAAGAAGGGTACGGATGGCGGCGTTCAGTTCAGAGACGCTCAGTACGCGGCGGTCGTCCATAATGGTCCTTGGTGATGCGTGCCGCTTTCCGGAGCGGACGGCAATCGGCTTGTCGTGTATGGAACCGTCGCGGAGCCGGCGTTGCTTTGCTGATGCTTTTTTCGCCCACCCGGGTATAATCGCGGTGTTTTGGAGCTGAGGTTCCCGTTTTTTCCGGTTGTACCGTCTTGTCTGTTCCCATGCAACGGGTATTTCCCGTGCCGGCGCAGGCCGTGGGAACCGTCCCGCTTCGTTGTTTCCGCCTGTCTCTGTTTATTTCTCTTGCCAAGGAGTATGCCGCATGACGGAGTCCAACTCTCCTGATCTGGAAAGTATCAAGTTGCAGCCTCTTCGGTCGTCCATGGGACTGCTTGACCAGTTCAACCTGCCGCCGAAGGTGGTCGCCTTTTTGCGCCGCAATCAGCGCGCGATCTGGATTGCCGTGGTGACGGGGATTGTGGCGGCCCTTGGCTGGGCGGCGGTCAGCGCCTATCTCGACCATCGGGAGGCAAAGGCGAGTTCGGCGCTCGATGCCGCGCTGCTGGCGACCGAAGGCGGGGAAAAGGCGTTGGCAGAGGTGGCGCGCGCCTATGACGGCACCCAGGCCGGACTTTGGGCGGATCTCGAGCTGGCCTTTATCGCCGAGCGCGCCGGGCAACGGGCCGAGGCTGTCGATCGGCTGGAGCGCATCAATTCCGAGCTGGCTCCGCGTTCAGCGTTGAAGCCTCTTGTCATGAACAAACTGGCCGGGCTGCATGAGAGCGAGCGCCGTTTCGACAAGGCGCTGGCGCATTATACCGAGCTGAGCGGGCACGAATCCTTTGCCGCCGACGCGTTTCGCGCCATGGGCCGGATCAACGAGGCGCTGAACAAGCCTGCCGAGGCGGCGGCCATGTATCAGAAGTACCTCGACGCCACGGCGGTGCGGTCCGTTCAGGCCGGGCAGCAGGGCCAGGATCCGGTCCGGGAGCTGGTCCAGTCCCGTCTTAACCAGTTGAAGAAATGATGGATATTCTCAAGACGCCGGAGACCATGCGGCAGTGGTCGGCCGAAGCGAAACGCTCCGGCAAGACCGTGTGCCTGGTGCCGACCATGGGCTTTTTTCATGAAGGCCACCTCAGCCTGATGCGCCGGGGAGCGGAACTCTGCGATCTGGTGGTGGTCAGCCTGTTCGTCAACCCGACCCAGTTCGGTCCCAACGAGGATCTGGACCGCTATCCCCGCGCGTTCGAACGCGACTGCGCGTTGCTTGAGCGGGAGCCGGTGGCGGTACTGTTCGCGCCCGCTCCGGAGCGCATGTATCCACCGGGTTTTCAGACCGAGGTCCGGGTTACCGGGTTGTCGACCCACCTGTGCGGGGCCAGTCGGCCCGGCCATTTCACCGGTGTGGCCACGGTGCTGTGCAAGCTGTTCAACATCGTTTGCCCGGATGCGGCGGTGTTCGGCGAAAAGGATTTTCAGCAACTGAGCGTGATTCGCCGGTTTGTTGCGGACCTGAATATTCCGGTCCGGATTGTTGGGCATCCCATCGTCCGCGAGGCCGACGGACTGGCCATGAGTTCGCGCAACAGCTATCTGGACCCGGACAACCGGGCAGCGGCGCTCAGTCTGTCCTCGGGTCTGGAGCTGGCGCGAACCCGGGCCGCGGATGGGGAGCGCTCCGCCGCGGCCTTGAGCCGGGCTGTGGAGGAACATATCCGTTCCTTTACCGCCACCGAGATCGACTATGTCCGGTTCGTCGACTGTGATTCCCTGGAACCCGTGGAAACAGTGGATGCGCGTACGGTTCTGGCCATGGCTGTTCGCGTGGACGGCAAGGTACGGCTGATCGACAACGGGTTTGTCATGCCGCAGGCTAGGAACTGATTTTTTCGTCGGGCGGCAAGGTCGCCCATCACAATATACAAGAGGTGCAACGTGCCGGGTTTTGAAGTTTTTGGAGCAGAGGAAAAGCAGCAGGTCATGGAGGTGCTGGACAGCGGCGTGCTGTTCCGCTACGGTTTCGAGGATCAGCGCAAGGGTGTCTGGAAGGTTCGCGAGTTCGAGGAGGCCTTTGCCGCCTATACCGGAACGAGCCATGCCCAGGCGGTCTCTTCGGGCACCGCGGCCCTGAAGGTGGGCCTGGCGGCCCTGGGCGTGAGTGCGGGCGACGAGGTCATCACCCAGGGGTTCACCTTTGTCGCCACCTGGGAGGCGATCCTCGACTGCGGCGCCATGCCGGTGTTCACCGAGATCGACGAGACGCTCAACATGGATCCCGCCGACCTGGAAAAGAAGATCACCCCCCGAACCCGGGCCATCATCCCGGTGCACATGATGGGCGCGCCGGCACGGATCGAGGAGATTGTCGCCATCGGCCGCAAGCACGGCATCCCGGTGCTGGAAGACACGGCCCAGGCTGCGGGGTGTCGGCTGCAAGGTCGGCATCTCGGCAGCTTCGGCTCGGTGGGCACCTTCTCCTTCGACTCGGTCAAGACCATGACCACCGGCGAAGGCGGCATGTGCATCACCAACGATCCCGAGCTGTACCGCCGCATGGATAACTACCATGACCACGGCCACGACCACCTGCCCAATCCCGGCGGCCGGGGTGGAGAGGGGCGGCCCTTTATCGGCTTCAACTACCGGATGATGGAAATTCAGGGCGCGATCGGACTGGCCCAGCTGGCCAAGCTGGACGCCATGGTTGCGGCGCAGCAGGCCAACAAGAAGTTCTTCATGGAGGCGGTCGGCGTGCTGCCCGGGGTGCGATTCCGTGAGGTGCTCGATCCGGCGGGCGATTCCGCCACCTTCCTGGCCTTCATGCTCCCCGATGCCGACCGGGCCGATGCGGTCAGCCGGGTGCTGCGCGAGCAGGGGCAGGGCGCGGTGCGCTGGAGCGAGAACGGCTGGCATTACTATCCCAACTGGGAGCACCTGCTCGAAGGCAAGAGCTACACCCATGACGGATGGCCCTTCACTGCCCACGGCAAGCGTCGGGTGATCTACGATCCCGGGGCCTTGCCGCGCTCGGCCGCCCTCCTCGAACGGACCCTGACCTACCAGGTGCCGGTGCTCTTGCCCGAAGACAAGAAAACCGCTTTTGCCGCGGCCATGAAGAAGGCCGCCCAGCTCTAGAGCCGGGGCTTTTTCCTGCGCAAAACCGTCTTCGCCTGACTTGGACGCATGTCGTCCGGGTCAGGCGTTTTTCTTTTCCGCGCCAAGAAAGATGTCGAAGCGAACGGCCTTGCCGTGCAGGGAGTAGGACGGCGCGAGGTCAAGCGGCGCTCCGTAGCGCGGCTGCTTGAGCACCACCTTTCTCGGGCAGAGTTCCAGGGCCCGGCGCAGGACCTGTTCCGGAGGGACGGGATTGCCGACGATTTTTTGGAGCAGCCGGAGCTCCTGCTTGACCTTGGCGCTTTTTTTTCGCTCCGGAAACATCGGATCAAGATAGATAACATCCGGCTGCTCGTTCAGGGTCGGAAGCAGGTCAAGCGCATTGCCGCAGGACAGCTCGACGCGTTCCGCGATCATAGCCAGATGCGGGGAGGCCGCGGCCCGCTTGAGTCCGTCTTGCAACAGGGTCGCGATCAGGGGATGGGCCTCGATCATCCGCACCCGGAATCCGGCGGCGGCAAGAAGGAAGCCGTCGCGGCCCAGACCGGCGGTGGCGTCGATCACCAGCGGCCGGCGGGTATGGCGGACCTTGCAGGCCCGAACCAGCAACTCGCTTCCGGCATGCCTGGCCCGACGAAGGACGCGGTCGAAATCGACCAGGAGCGGGGCCGGAAATTCGGGATCGCCGGGCAGACTCAGCTCCACATGTGCGGGCGTCAGCCGCAGCAGGACGCCCGCAGGAGGCGGGGTGGTGGCCAGGGGCAGGTGCAGACGCTCGGCCAGGGCTTGCGCCCGTTCACGGGGAACAGAGGCGTCGGCCAGCAGCGCGGCGGGTGGGACAGAAGGAGAGACAGTCAAAATGGCGAGCGCGACAAATGGGTTGAGGAGGTTTGAGGATTGCCTTTTACCGGGTCGCACTGTATCATGGGCCGGAAGAAAAGCACAGCCTGAGCTGTTCCCAGCTGTTGTCCAGCCCGTCCATCCCTTTCCCAAAGACCCATGAATACAGATGATCCGCAGATAGTCGCCCTTATTCCCGCCCGCTACCAGTCCAGCCGTTTCGATGGCAAGCCCCTGGCCCTCATTCAGGGAAAACCGATGATTCAGCACGTGGTGGAGCGTGCCCGGCGGGCGCCCCTGCTGTCCCAGGTGATTGTGGCCACCGATGATGAGCGGATCGCCGAGGCGGTGGACGCGTTCGGCGGCGCCTGGGTCATGACCCGGCGCAACCATACCACCGGAACCGACCGTTTGGCCGAGGCCGCCGACCTGCTCGATCTGGATGATGACGACGTGGTCGTGAACATTCAGGGCGATCAACCGCTGGTACCCTGGGAGATCATCGAACAGGTTGTTCAACCACTGCTCGACGATCCCGACCTATCCATGTCCACCCTGGCCTTCAGGATCATCGATCCCGCGGAGATCCCCGACCCCAACCACGTGAAAACCGTCTTCGATTACCGCGGCAATGCCCTGTATTTTTCGCGCTCGCCCATCCCGTTTCAGCGCGACCTGTCCGGGCAGGAGCAACCCACCTACTATCGGCATCTGGGCATCTACGCGTACCGGAAGGCGTTTTTGACCACCTTCGTCGGTCTGCCGGAGGGGCAGTGGGAACGCTTTGAAAAACTGGAACAGCTGCGGGCGCTGGAATTCGGCTATGCCGTTCGGGTGGTCATCACCGGGTACGATTCCATCGAGGTCGATACCCAAGACGACATCGCCCGGGTGGAAGCGCTGCTGCGGGCGGGGCGGTAGGAGCCCTTGGAGATGCCTCTGCGCCATGACTCCGGGCGCACGGCAAGGGGGACGTCCATGCGGCAACTGCACGCACAGCTCCAGTTCCTGACCGGACAGGCATTTTCCATCCTTGATGTCCTGCCGGAAAGCAGTCTGGCCGAGAAGATCACCTCCATCGTGCTCGACAGCGTCTCGCTGGGTTATTCCCCGGTTTTTTCCCCGCTCTTTGGCAAGTTGCGCCAGCAGATAGAAGGACTGGACACCAGCGAGGTCAATGTGGTGGTGTTCGGGGGCGGGACCGGACTTTCCAACATCGTCGGCGGCGATTCCCGCCGTCGCGACTGGGCGGAGCACCCCTTTACCGGGCTCAAAACCCTGTTTCCCAACCTGTGTTCGGTGGTCTGCGTCACCGATGACGGCGGTTCCACCGGCGAGCTGCTCAAGGATCTGCCGCTGATCGCCCTGGGCGACCTCCGGCACGTTTTGGTTTCTTCGATCCGTGAGGGGCGCCTGGTCCGTCTGTACGACCTGGACAAGGCCGCCACCCTGCGCTGTGCCGTGGCCTTGCACGGCCTGTTCAACTATCGCTTTATTTCCCGGCCGGTTTCGGCGCACCAGTTGCTGCTGGATACGGATGTTGTTCTGGAAGACATTCCGCCACCGCTGCTCGCCTACCTGCGTGAGCTGACCGCCAGCCTCTTTACCGATCCGCGCCTGATGTCCGCCCTGGATCGGCCCCAATGTCTGGGCAACCTGTTTCTTGCCGCCGCGATCTGCCGTTTTTTGCCCGCTTCACCGGAGAATCCGGACCCGGCCGCCAGCCGGGAATCGGTTCACGAGGCCACCCTGAGGGGGCTGGCCGACCTGGCCGGGCGCCTGGGTGCGCGGAGCGATGCCGTGCTGCCCTGCACGACCGCGCCCTCCGAATTGCGCGTGCTGTACGGCAACGGGGTTCTGGTCACCAGCGAAGAAAAGTCGAGCCGGGCCCGGCGCGGCTATCCGGTGGACCGGGTTCTGGTGGACTTCTGTCAGCCACCCGTGCTGCCCGACCAGGTGCTGCGGGCCATTGACGAGGCCGATATCATCCTGTTCGCGCCGGGCAGCCTGTACACCTCGATCATTCCCATTCTCCAGGTTCCGGGGCTGGCCGGGGCCATCCGCGTCAATCGCCGGGCCCTCAAGATGCTGATCGCCAATATCTGGGTACAGAGCGGAGAGACCGACGCGGCCCGTGACGCCCCGGAGCGGAAGTTCTATGTCTCCGATTTGATCCGCGCCTATCATCGCAATATTCCCGGTGGGGTCCACGATCTGTTTTCGCATGTGATCGCCCTGGACATGACCGATATCCCGGGATCGATCCTCCAGCGGTATGCCCTGGAAAACAAGGAGCCGATCTATATCGACCGCAACCGGGTTCGTTCGCTGGGGTTCGGCTCGATCGAGGCCCGGGTGTTTTCCGAAAACCTGCTCCATCAGCGTTCCGCCATTCAGCACGATTCCGACGCCATTGCCCGGGCGGTCAAGGGATTGTGGGCCCTGCAACAGGCCGGATACTCCAGGACGCCGGAGTGCCGGGAGCCGTTGCCGGTTGCCGATTTTCCCGACCCTGTTCCCCGGTCGGGACGACAGGCACCCTGTTTGCGCTATGCCGGGCTTCAGTCCCGGATGAAGGCGCTGACCATCGACGCCCTGGACGGTGCGGTGCAACCGCATTCCCTGTCCGCTGACCGGGAAAAACAGGTGCGGGACTGGATGACCGAGGTGCTGTGGCTGCATCCGGACATTCCTGTGGCGCATCTGGACTATATTCGGGGCATCACCCTGGTGGCCCGTGCATCCTGGCAGCGGCAGCAGCGGTGGGATAATGTCTATTCCTTTTATGACCCCGAGGATTGCTACATCAAGATCCGCGACGATCAGGCCGCTACGCTGAACCAGTTCGAAAGGGCCTTCCTTGTGGGGCTGGGCCAATCCTTGCTGGGAAACTATGCCGAAGAGAAGACCATGGACGACCTGAGACTGGGGGGCGAGGTGGTCGGCCGTCTTTTTCGTCTGCAGGTGCGGCCGGAGCAGGAACTGGTGTCCTGGCTGGAACCGGACGACATCAGCGTTTACCTGGGCCTGTCCCGGATGCGGCTGCTCACCGGTTCGCAGCGCACCTATATCCGCACCGTCAATCTGGGTGAAGGGTTCACCCCGCCCGGCCTGTTCTTTGGCCTCTTTTACTCCTGGTATCTCGATAACCGCTTTGCTGCCAACATCGAGTACAAAATGTCCATCATGCGTCATCCCTGTGCTGAACTGATCCCCGAACAGATCCGGATCAGCAATCGCCGCCAGCAAACGATCACCTTCTTCCGGGAGCGGATTTTCCGGCAGCTGATCCCTTTCCCTGTCGATACGGAGTAGGCAATCGTCGCCCCTAGGGTGCGCCGCTGGACCGGTATCCACATCGTTTGTCTCATCGTGCAGTACCCGTCAGTATCGCCTCTTCCCGCCTTGCAGGGTGAAGGGACGAGGATCTTCACTGTTTTTTTCTCCCGAATTGGGGTACAGATACAAGAGATATGTTCAGCAGATACGTTCAAGTGGCCGAAGCGGAGCGGTGCAAGCTCCGGTTCCGGTTGATCGAGTGCGGCGCAGGAATTTGCAACATGTGCGCCGTCATCAATCCTGCAATGGAGAAGTGCCATGCGAGTGTTGGTCATCGATGATGACGAACAAATGCGCGTCTTGCTGCGCCAGGTGATGGAGTGGGCCGGTTACGAGGTGATGGAGGCCGGTAATGGTCGGGATGGATTGCAACTGCAATACCACCGGCCGGCCGACCTGATCATTACCGATTTGATCATGCCCGAGCAGGAAGGGCTGGAAACGATTACCCGGCTCCGCAAGGACTACCCGACCCTGAAAATCATTGCCATTTCCGGCGGCGGCCGCATCGGCCCCGATGCCTATCTTCCGGCCGCCCGGGAACTGGGAGCGGACCGCGTATTCAGCAAACCGTTTGATATTCGCGAACTTACCGATGCGGTCAGGGAGCTGCTTGAAAATGGCTGAGATACGCGCATTGGTTGTCGATAACAGCCCGATGATTCGCCGGATCGTGGCCCATACCCTCGAGTCGGCCGGATGCCTAGTCGAGCTGGCCGAAGACGGTCTGGAGGCCTTGGACCGTCTTCTGCAACAGCGGTTCGATATTATCTTCATCGATCTGATCATGCCGAAGATCGACGGCGAAAAACTGGGCCGTCTCATCCGGAGCACGCCGGAGTTCCGGGATATCTTCATGGTGATCCTTTCCGGGGTGGCCCTGGAGGACAGCAGCGCCTCCCTGCGCATCGGGGCCGATGTCTGCATCGCCAAGGGTTCGACGGCGGCCATGCAGAGCAACATTCTGGAGGCGGTCGACCGCTATCGCCGCAATCAGCGCGGTGCAGGCAACCGCATCGAGGGGCTTGACGGTCTCTATCCACGGCAGGTGACCC
Source organism: Desulfobulbus sp. (assembly GCA_050952385.1). GTDB lineage: Bacteria > Desulfobacterota > Desulfobulbia > Desulfobulbales > Desulfobulbaceae > Desulfobulbus. Next base: position 2,568,001 of record JBMNKV010000001.1, read on the forward strand.
GTGAGCTCCTGATCAGCAAGCGGCATCGGGATATCGTGCTGGCCAGCATGAGCGAAGGCGTGGTCGAACTCAACAACCAGGGGCGGATCGTCATGGCCAATGCAGCGGCACTGCGGCTGTTTGGCCAAACCGAGTCGCAGGTGCTGGGCATGCCGCTGACCCGTTTTTTGCCCGAGCCCGCCAAAAGCGGTATCGAGGCCTGGCTGGACGAGGTCAACAGCGGCACCGGGGCTGCGTCGCTGAGCTACGACTATGAGCATGCGTTGCCGGTCAATTCCTTCCAGGTCACCTGCAACCTGGTGGCGATTGCTGAAAACAAGGAGATATTTGTGATTGGCATTCTGCTCGATGTTACCCGGCGCAGGCAACTGGAGGTGCGCCAGCATCAGTGGGAACGGGAGCGATTGCGCATCCGCAAACTTGATGCGATTTCGGTGATGGCAAGCGGTATCGCCCATGATTTCAATAACCTGTTGACCATCATCTCCGGAAACATCGAGCTGGCCCAGTACCTTGCTGCCGACGAGCGGATCAGGCAGCTTCTCCAGGAGGCGGGCAAGGGGCTGGAGCGGACCGTGCAGCTGGTGCACCGGTTCGCCAGCCTGTCCGACAACGCGGTGCCGGTGTGTGTGGAGGTGTGCCTGAGCGGTCTGATCAGGGAAGTGCTGGATGCCGAGCTTGCTTCCGGCACAATTCAATGCACGGTGACGGCCGTGGAGCCCGAGCCGGTCCTTGAACTCGACCCGGACCGGATGCGCCAGATTTTCGTCAATCTGGCCCGGAACGCCGAGGACGCCATGGGCGAGGAGGGAACGATCCGGGTGCGGATCGACACGGTCGACGGTGCCGGAGAAACGGCTCGCACCGGACAGTCGATACCCGGCGGCGACTGGGCCCGGGTGATCTTTGCCGATTCCGGTCCGGGTCTGTCCCCGGAAGAGCAGGATCGTGCCTTTGACCCGTACTTTTCGACCAAGCAGAAGGGGACGGAAAAGGGCATGGGCCTGGGGTTGACCATTGTCCACTCCATCGTCAAGAAGCATGGCGGTGTGGTCTGGATCGATTCGCCGCCTGAGGGCGGCTGTGCCGTGTACCTGTATTTTCCCCTGATCCGCAAGACCGCACCCGAACCGAAACGGATGGTTCGCGCGGGAGCGCCCCGGGTGCTGATCATGGATGACGACGAGATGATGCGGATGGTCGATGAGCGGATGTTCGAGCATTGCGGATGCGAGGTCGTGATGACCGCGGAAGGAGGGGCGGCGGTCGAGGCGTATCAGCATCAGCTCGAAGCCGGAACCCCCTTTGATCTGGTCGTGCTCGACCTCTGGGTCGGCGAGGGCATGGGCGGCGATGAGGCGGCCCGTCTGATTGCCGCCCTCGACCCCGAAGCGGTGCTGATTGCGGTGAGCGGCGATGAAAACAATCCGCTGATGCAGCAGCCGTCGCTGGGCGGGTTTGCCGATTCGCTCAGCAAGCCGTTTTCCATCGAATCGATTAAAGAGCTGGTCCAACGTTTTTTGGTCCAACAGGACTGACGGTCGCCTGCATCCGTGCCGGGCCGCTTTTGCCGTGAGGAGACATGTATCTAGCCTGCGTGGAGACCGATTCCCGGCAACGCCACTATATTCTGCGCGAATCCTATCGGGATCAGGACCGGTTTCTTTTTCGCGACCTGGTTGATCTGGGACCGAATCCGGGGCGTTTTTGCCGGGAAACCGGCGACAGCTCCTTTGTCATTGACGAGGAACTTCTGGAAATCCTCGAGCGGAAAGGGCTGGGCGACTGTTACGAAAAACTGGAAAAGCTGCTGTTTCCCTTTGCCAATCCCGCCGTCCAGCGACGGATGGCTCCCTTTTTTCATCGTTCGAGATACCGCCACTGGAAGCCCGCCGAGGAGCAGGTGCTCCATCGGGCCCTGCACGAAACCTGCGCGCTGGATCGCCGACGGCTGCACTTTCTCCGCCTGGGACGGACCGCGCCCGGCATGGTCGAAAAAACCGCGGCCCTCTACATCGGTTTGCTCGACAAATCACGGGACGAGATCGAGCAGATGATCATGGCCATGGAGCAGAAGTTGCCTCCCCGCGACTATCAGAGCTACCTGTTCGAGGCCTTTGACCTGCAGCGTTTTTTCAAAGAGAGTCTGGCCGCTCATTTTCCCCAGATTCTGGACCGGGACCGACTGGATGCCGCCTTTGTCGGCGAGATCTGTCGGGTAGCTGCCGATCGGGATTTCTGGGCGGGTTTTCCGGAAGACCGGCTGCCCAGTCCGCTGGTGCGCTATCTGATCATGTATTTCGACGGCGCCGAAGACATCGGGCCCTCCTGGGCCCGTACCCGCCAATCCTTCCGTTCGCGCCGTTTTCGGCCGGGCAGCGGTGCTCCCAAACAGAAAATCTCCCGGAACGAGGCCCTGAATCTGTTCGGGCTGACCCCGGAATCCCTGGCCGAACTCAGCCAAAAGGAGCTGACCCGGCTCTATCGGCGACAGGCGATGCACCTGCACCCGGACAAGGGCGGGGATGCCGAACGCTTTATCCGCCTGACCGCAGCCTACGAGATGTTGCTGCCCTCCTTGCGATGACCGAAGTCCCCCAAAGGAATGACACCGCCCCGTTCGCCGCGTTGCGCGCCGTCCTGGTTGCGCTGTTTCGTGCCCATCGGCTCGAGCTGGCCTGCGGGTTCTGCGCCCTGCTCGCGGTGGATGTTTTGCAACTGCTCGTCCCCCGTTTTGTCAAGGCGGCCATCGACGGCCTGACCGCAGCCGGCGCGGGCGGTCAGGAACCGGCGCTGGGCCGGCTCGCCCTGTGGATCTGCCTGATCGCGCTGACGGTCGGGGTGCTCCGTTTTGTCTGGCGACTGCTCATTCTCGGTTTTTCCCGCATCCTGGAAACCCGGCTGCGCGATCGGCTCTTCGATCACCTGTTGCAGATGGACCGGCCCTTTTACGAACGCTGGACAGTCGGGGATCTCATGGCCCATGCCACGAACGATCTGAGCACCATCCAGCTGGCCGGCGGCATGGGCATGGTGGCCGCGGTGGATGCCCTGGTCATGTCTCTTGCAGCGCTGGCCTTCATGTGCGCGATCAGCGTCAAGCTGACCTTGCTCAGCCTGCTGCCCATGCCGCTGCTCATCATCAGCACCCGAGTCCTTTCCGCCCGGCTGCATCAGCGCTTCAATCTGGTTCAGGAACGTTTTTCCCTGCTCACCGAATTCGCCCGTGCCACCCTGGTCGCGATCCGGATGATCAAGGCCTGCACCCAGGAACGGTTTCAGGAGCGTCGGTTCGACGCCCTGGGCCGCGACTACGTGCGGAGCAATCTCAAGGTGGCCATGGTGCAGGGGCTGCTTTTTCCTATAGCCACCCTGACCGGCAACATCGGTATGCTGCTGGTGCTGTACTTCGGCGGTCAGCTGGTGATTCGCGGCGAGATCGGCATCGGTTCGTTTGTGGCCTTTGTCAGCTACCTGACCATGCTCGTCTGGCCGATGATGGCGGTGGGCTGGGTGGCGGATCTGGCGCAGCGGGGGCGGACCAGTCTGCGCCGGATCGCCCTGCTGATGGGACAGCGTGCCGAAGTCGAGACCGGAGAGACCGCCGCGACCTCGGTGGGCGAAGGACCGGTCCGCTACGAGTGTCGGTCGTTGTGCTTCACCTATCCAGGGAGCGAGCGTCCGGTACTGCACGATCTTTCCCTCGATATTGGTCCGGGACTGCTCGGTCTGACCGGACGGACCGGTTCGGGCAAGTCGACCCTGTGCAAGCTGCTGCTGCGGATGTACCCGGTTGCCGACGGGCAGCTCCTGTTTCGGGGGAAGGATGTCAACACCCTCTCCCAGGCGGCTGTCCGCGAACAGATTGCCTATGTCGGCCAGGAAACGGTGATTTTTTCAGGCACCATTGCCGAGAACATCGCCTTCGGCCGGCCTGAAGCCGGGATGGAGGAGATCATTGCTGCGGCCCGGGCCGCGGCCATCGACAGGGAGATCCGCCAGTTTGCCGACGGCTACCAGGAGGTGCTCGGCGAGCGCGGGGTGCGGCTTTCCGGCGGCCAGCGTCAGCGGCTGGCGCTTGCGCGGGCGCTGCTGTGCGACCGGCCCATGCTGGTGCTCGACGATGCCCTTTCCGCCCTGGATGTGGAAACCGAACAGGAGGTCATGCGGGGGCTATTGGCAAGGATTCACGATAAAACCGTGATCATGGTCTCCCAGCGGGTCAATGTTCTGAATCTGGCTGACCGGATCGTTTTGCTGGACGAGGGACGGATTACGGCCCAGGGACGGCATCACGACCTGTTGGCTGCTCCGCTGTACCGGAGCATGGTGGAGAAACAGCGTGTCTTTCCATAACTTCGGCTACATGGAAAAGGGGCAGTCCGAAGGCCTCGGCGATATCCGGCTCTGGCGGCGGATTCTGGGCTACTGTTCGGGCCGGATCGGGCCGATCACCGTTGCCCTGCTGCTGTCGCTGGCCGTGACCGCGGCGGCCCTGATCCTGCCCCGGCTGATGCAGCTGGGGATCGACGGCTACATCATCGCGGATGCGCTCCCGACAGCCGAGCGGCTGAGCGGGTTGGGCCGGATCGCTCTGTGGTTCGGGCTCCTGGCCGGGGGAGGATTTCTGGCCGGTTTCTTCCAGGTGCTGCTGCTTGAGTGGATCGGGCAGGGCATCATGCACCGGCTCAGGCAGGAGCTGTTCACCCATCTGCTTACGCTGGAACTGGATTTTTTCCACCGCCAGCCCGCGGGACGTCTGGTGACCCGTCTGACCAACGATATTCAGAACCTGCACGAGATGTTCACCTCGGTTCTGGTCATCCTGTTCAACGATGGTCTCAAGATGATGGGGATCTTCGTCTTTTTGTTCCTGATGAACAGGTACCTCGCCCTGGTGATGGCGATTTTCATTCCCCTGGCGCTTCTAATGACCATCGTCTTTTCCCGTCTGGCGCGTGAGCGCTTCCGGGCCCTGCGCGCCCAGCTGTCGCGGCTGAACAGTTTCTGGGCCGAGTCGCTGGCCGGGATCGACGTGATCCAGTGCTTCGGCGTCCATGCCCGCAGCAGCGAGCGCCAGCAGGGGCTGGGACAGGAGTACCGGCAGCGGGCCCTGGCCCAGATCCGGCTCTTTGCCGTCTTCATGCCCATGATCGACCTGCTGGGCTCCGGTGCCGTTGCTCTGATCATCTGGCATGGCGGCGGCGAGGTGCTGCGCGGGCAGTTGACCATCGGCGAACTGGCGGCCTTCCTCTTGTACATGCGGCTCTTTTTTCAGCCGCTGCGCGAGTTGTCCCAGAAGTATTCCATTGTCCAGGCAGCCATGGCCTCGGCTGAACGGATCTTTCAGACCCTTGATATCCGGCCGGGCATGGCCCTGCCGCCTTCGGAACCGGCCCCTATTTTTCCCGCAACAGGCGGAGAAATTGTGCTGCGTAACGTGGTGTTCTCCTATAGTCCGGAAGAACCGGTGCTCCGCGGCATCGACCTGCGGATCGCTCCGGGCGAAACCGTGGCCCTGGTGGGCGGCACCGGGGCAGGCAAGTCGACCCTGGTTTCCCTGTTGATCCGCCTGTACGACCCGGTGAGCGGTTCGATTCTGCTCGATGGTCGGGATCTTCGGGAGATTCCCCTGCCTCTGTTGCGGCAGCGGATCGGTTTGGTCATCCAGGAACTTTTTTTCTTGCCTGAAACGGTTCGGGCCAACATCGTTCTCGATCTGCCCGTTGACGAACAACGGCTGGAGGATATCCTTGCCCGGACAGGGCTGGAGCGGTTTATTGCCTCGCTGCCCCAGGGCTTGGACACCCGGATCGGCGATGGCGCCCGTCAGCTGTCCATGGGCGAGAAACAGTTGCTCGCCTTTGTCCGCGCCCTGTACCGCGACCCGGCGGTGCTCATTCTGGACGAGGCAACGGCATCGGTGGACACCGAAGCGGAAAACCTGCTGGAGCAGGCACTGGACGAGGGATTCCGGGGACGGACCTCGCTGGTCATCGCCCACCGGCTCTCCACCATCCGTCGGGTCGACCGGATCCTGGTGATGGATCAGGGGCGGATCGTGGAGGAGGGCAGCCACGAGAGCCTGATGGCTCAAAATTCCCTGTACCGCAGCCTGGTGCGGCTGGATCACGGATTTGAGGAGTCTGACCGCAATCAGAATTTGGGACTGTAGGCTGTGTTCTTGTAGAAGGGAATCGCCTGTTCGAGCATCTGCTGGAGTTCGCCGCTCTGTTTGAGGGTCGCCAGATAGGCGTTGGCCTCCCGGAGCAGCGCCTGGTTGCCGGGGCGAAGGGCCCAGGCCATGGGCTCCCGGGTCAGCAGGGTCCGTCCGGGGGTGAGTCCTTCCTCAACGTGGAGCGAGGCCGCGAAGAAGTTGGCGGGCATGGAATGGACAAAGCCGTCGATCCTGTTGCGGAGCAGGGCGTGCACACCCTCATCAGCTGTGGTGTATCGCACGAGGGTTCCGGCCGGTCGAAGGCGTTTGAGCAGATGTTCGCCCGTGCCGTTTCGAACCACGCCCAGGCGGAGTTCAGGGTCGGACAGGTTCCGGGTTCCCGTGCCCAGCCGGTTGAAGTCGTTGAGGTGGACCAGGACTGTTTGCCCGGAGATCAGGTAGGGGTTGGCCGCGACCAGCTGCTGCTCCTGAATCTCGGCTGCGGTCAGCCCGGCCATGACGATATCGACCTGTTTGTCACCTAGGGCCTGGGCCAGCCCGGAGGCGGGAAGCTCCACCAGCTGGAGGGGCTTGTCGAGATGGGCGGCCAGCCCTTGGGCAAACCGGGCTTCCAGTCCCTTGATGGTGTTGCTGTTTTTGTCCTGGTAGGCCAGGGGCGGGTTATCGGTGACGATGCCCACCCGCAGCGGTGCCGGGGTGAACAGGCGGTTCAGTGCGCCTTGGCGCGTGCCGGACTGTTGCTGGCAGGCGCAGAGGAGCAGGGCGGCCAGCAGGGGCAGAAGGACGGTGCGAAGAAGGGATGAACAAGAAGGCATGTGGATTCTCCCTGGAATGGTCGCCATCGAATAATGATCGCGAATAATGATCGCGCGCGGGCCGGGTGGCACCTGCGGGGCTAGCGCCGGTTTTCCTGATGCGCGCTAACCAGGGCTGTGGCGATCTCCCGGCTCAGGGCGCTGATGCCCCGGGCCGTGCAGGCAACCGCTGTGGCCGGATCGGCCTGTTCCATCACCTGGCTCTGGCGGAAGGTCTTGCGCGCGAGAACCGTTTTGGCTGCTGTATCGCTGAGGGTGTACACCGCTGTGGTGGTAAAGGTGCGACCGTCGCCGCTGAGTTCGTTGATTTCGACTTCCACCTGATAGCGAATCGTGGCAAAACGCGGGGCCGGATAGAGGGCGACGTTGTCGGTAGCGAGCAGGCCCTGGAGATCGGTGACGATCCGCCTACCGATCTGCTGGTCGAGTGGGCCGGCCCAGATGTGGCTGGGCGAGGAGGTGGTTGCCCCTGTCTCGGCACTGGTCACCAGGCCGCGCCCCTCGAGATAGGGAGCGACACGGACCGGCATCAGCAGCACCATCTGGTCAAAGGCGGCAAAGGCCTGACTGATGGGCTGCGGCTGCTCTGTCGGGAGGGTATGGAGGGTCGGGGCGGACAGGTTGGGCGCGATGCAGGCGCAGAGCAGCAGGGCGCACAACAGCACCGGCCATTGCCGGTGTGGTGATCCGGGACGGTTGTTCATGGCTTTTCCTTTTCCTGACCAAAGACCAGGGCATTGGGGTGGCGTTGCAGATAGTCGGTCAGCTGTCGTACCGAAACGGCGGCACGTTCGATCTCCTGCAGCGAGCTGCCGATCTGGTAGGAGAACATCGAGTCCTTGCTGGTCAGTTGTTCGAGGTTTTTCAGGGTGCGGTCGAGGGTGCGGGTGATCTCGGCGAGATTGGTGACCAGCGGTTTCATATCCAGCTCCTTGGCCCCGGACTGAAGCAGGGCGTTGGTCGAGCTGATCAGGCTGTTGATGCCGCTTAGGGTTTTTTTGGCCTCGACAACCACGTCCGGCAGCTCCTTGTTGGCGGCGTCCAGAAAATGCCCGGCTTTTTCCATGTTGCTTCCCAGTGAGGATATGACCTGGCGGGTATTCTCGGAATCGAGGATCTCGCTGATGTTTTCCAGTGCGATCGATGTCTTGGCAATGATTTCGTTGAGCGGCAGAGCCTCGATCTTGTCGGCGATCTGCTCCAGACCGGAGGCCAGGGTGGGAATTTCCAGGACCGACGTGTCCTTGTTGTGCAGTCGCAGTTCGCTGCCCGGCTGGAAGGCCAGTTCGATATAGAGCTTGCCGGTCAGGAGGCTGCTGGTTTTCAACTTGGCCCGGAGCCCGTGCTCGATCAGCATGTTCAGTTTTTTGCGGATCGCCTCGGTGTCCCCCGAACCCCTTCCGCCACCGCTCAGAACGTCGGTTTGCGTGAGTTCGATATAGACCGGAATGATATAGTTTCGTTCTGATGGATCGAAATCGATCTGCACCGAACTGACGCGGCCGATGGTCACGCCGCGGAAGGTGACCGGCGCGCCCGGATCCAGTCCGTACAGCGAGCCGGAAAAGAAGGTGACGCAGCGGAGGCGGTCTTCCTTGTTCAGTTGAAAGTCTCCCAGGGCGAAGAAGGCGGCGATCACCATGGCAAGACCGACCAGGACAAAACCGCCGACAGCGGTGGGATTGGCTTTTTTGCTCAAACCGTTCGAAGCTCCCGTTTTCCGGTTCCCCGGGTAAGAAAGTTGATGACCGTCGGATTCTCGCTCTCCCGCAGCAGGGTGGCGGGGCTGCCCGTGGCCAGCATGGTCCGGGTTTCGGCGTCGAGAAAGACCGAGTTCGTGCCGATGGCGTAGATGGACGCCAGTTCATGGGTGACAATGACCACGGTGGCGCCGAGGCTCTCCCGCAGCTCCAGGATCAGCTCGTCGAGGTTGCGGGCGCTGATCGGGTCAAGCCCGGCCGAGGGTTCGTCGAAGAAGAGAAAATCCGGGTCCAGGGCGATGGCCCGGGCCAGTCCGGCCCGTTTGCGCATGCCGCCCGAGATTTCGGAAGGGTAGAACCCGCCGAATCCGGCCAGACCTACGAGGGCCAGCTTGTATTCGACCAGCTCGTCGATGACCGCCGGCCTCAGGTCGGTGTAGTGGGCCAGGGGCAGGGCGATGTTTTCCGCCAGGGTCATCGAGCTCCACAGTGCCCCGGACTGATAGAGAACTCCGGCCCGGCGGACGATTTCAGCCCGGCCCTCGTCCGGCAGGGCCCAGAAGTCCTGCTCGCCGTAGAAGACCGCGCCGGTTGCCGGGGCCTTGAGGCCGATCAGGTGGCGCAGCAGGGTCGACTTGCCGCAGCCCGAACCGCCCATGATGACGAAGATATCCCCCTGGGCCACCGTGAAGTTCAGATCCCGCTGGAGGACATAACTGCCGTAGGCCATGGTCAGGTTTTTGACGGTGAGGGCGGCTGGCGGCGCGGTCATGGCTTACCTGAACAAAAAGTAGGTGATCAGCGAGTCCGAGATCACGATCAACAGGATCGAGGTCACCACGGCCGAGGTGGTTGCCTCGCCCACGGCCAGGGCGCTGCGACCGCACTGCATGCCGCGCAGGCAACCGGCAAAGCCGATGAGCACCCCGAAAACCGAACTCTTGAAAATGCCCTGACCGCACTGGTTCAGCGACACGGATTTCTGGACCTGTCCCAGAAATTCGGGAAGCGAGAGGTCCAGCATGGTCACGCCGATGAACGAACCGCCGAGGATGCCCAGGACATCGGCATACACGCAGATCAGCGGCATCATCAGGGCCAGGGCGAGCACGCGCGGCAGCACCAGAAAACCCACCGGCGAGATGCCCATGGTGCGCAGGGCGTCGATTTCCTCGTTGACCTGCATGGTGCCCAGCTGGGCTGCATAGGAGGCGCCGATCCTGCCGGCTATAATGATGCCGCTCATCAAGGCCCCCATCTCGATGACCATGCCCAGACCTACCAGGTTGGCCACATAGATCTGGGCACCGAACATCTGCAACTGGATCGCACCGACAAAGGAGAGGATCACCCCCACCAGAAACGAGATTAGGGCGACGATCGGCAGCGACTCGATTCCGCAGACCTGCATGAAAAAGAAAAGATCCCGGGACTTGAACACCGGTTTGCCGGTCAGGAGCGCCCCCAGGGAAAGAACGAGTTCGCCGGTGAAGAGCGCCAGTTCACGGAACTTTTCGCCCAGCTCCAGGGTTTTTTTGCCGATCAAGGTGACCAGCGAATCGCGTTTTGGCGTGCTGTAGGTAGTTTTTCCGGGCACGGCCTCGGCCAGCCGCATCAGCCGTCGCGCGCCGGGAGGAAGGCCCTCTGTGTCGACTGCGATGCCCTGGGCTGCGGCGCTGTTCCGGATTGCGGTGAGCAGGATCAGCAACCGGGTGTCCCAGTCATCGAGCCGGTCGACGACGAAACGGATCGTGGTCAGCGGCGGCGCGATCTTGGCCAGCAGGGGCGCGGGATCGGGTGGCTCGTCATGGATGGTCCAGGGACCGGCGAGGTGGATGATCAGAACCTGCTCCCCGGCATGTTCACAGGAAACGCTCGGCACAGAGGGGATGGTCGCCATGGAGGGGCTGTCTGTCTACCTGCCGAGAGGACGGCCGGGATCGGGCCGCACCGGTCCGGGAAGGACGGCGCGAAGAGGGTCGGCTTGTGGATTGTGCCATTTCTGGCTGATCAGGATATCGTAGACTTGCACCACCTGATTGTAATACTGGCGGTTCCAGGCATGGAGCGGGCGGACCATGGCTCCCTCCAGACTGACTCCGCCGTAGACACCCCTGGCCCGGCCGAAGGCCAGAATATCGGCGGTTTGCGCCTTGGCGGAACCGCCCATGGGTCCGGCAGCGATGGCGACATCAGCCCCCAGTTTGTAGTCGGTGTACAGTAGGGAATTCAGCCCCTTGTCGGTCATGACCAGCAGGATCAGTTCCGAGGCGTCCGCCCCGATCTGGAAGCCGATGGAGACGGAACCCAGGCTGTAGAAGGCCGGTGAACTCCAGTCGCCCTTGACCGGATCCCGGGCCAGCAGCACGCCCCGGCCGCCCGCGCCGCCGATGATGAAGCCGCCGCGCAGCATCTGCGGCACGATCAGGATACCGCGGGCCTGGTTAGCATAGGAGCGGAACCAGCCCATGTCGGGGTTACTTTGAAATCCCCTGTAGACGAGTAAGGCACGGTCGACCAGGACGGCGGATTCGCTGTAGGCGCCGGGTTGCGCAATCGAGACGCCGCAGGGGAAAACAAGCAGGCAGAGGAGCAAGAAAATCGCGGACAGCAGATGGCCCGCTCGTTGGATACGCATGAGAATTCCTGGATGAGAAAAGAAGCAAAAAAATCTGGGAAGAATGGTATTGGAGAAAGAATGATATTGGATAGAGGGCGCTTTGACAAGGAAAAACAGCGGGAAGCCGGGAGAGGGGGAATGCTGGAGCGCCTCCGGGCCACAGTTGCGGACGGCCCGGAGGCGGCGTTTTCAGTCGGCGGGGAAGAAGTATTCCTTTTCCGCGCCGCACTTGGGGCAGACCCAGCTGTCGGGCAGGTCGGCAAAGGCTGTGCCCTCGGCGATATTGTTTTTGTAATCGCCTTCTTTCGGGTCGTACACGTATCCGCAGGGGCATTCCATTTTTTGCATGTCGGTCTCCTGGTGTTGTTTATCGGAATGGCGGCCGGACCGGCTCTCGGCCTGTTATCGGCAAGGTACTCATTTCTTTTCTGGGCGACAAGGAAAATCTTTCTTTATTGATAAAAATTATTATCCAATGCCGGTTTATTCGGAAAGACAGTGGGGGAAAGACGTGTCGGAAGATATTCTGCTTGACAGAAAACAGACCAATCGGGTTTAATACTTTTCTTTACGGCTGTTATTTGCCAGCAGCGTTGAGATTTTGTGAGGCGAGGAGGATTCGCATGTATGCAATAATACGGACCGGCGGCAAGCAGTACCAGGTGGAGGCCGGTGATACGTTTCGCGTGGAGAAACTGCAAGGCGAGGTCGGCGATACAGTGGAATTGTCCGACGTGCTTCTGCTCGTTGACGGCGAGGCCGTGACCGTAGGACAGCCGAACGTCGAGGGCGCCAAGGTCGTGGCCAGAATCGTCGAGCAGGGGCGGGCTGCGAAGGTAATTGTATTCAAGAAGAAACGTCGGAAAGGGTATCAGGTGAAACGCGGGCATCGCCAGTTGTACACCGCCCTGACCGTTGAAGAAATCGCAGCTTCAGGAACCAACTGAGAGGCAGGGGGAAGATATGGCGCATAAAAAGGCAGGCGGCAGTTCGCGCAACGGCCGCGACAGTATAGGACAGCGACGTGGCATCAAGCGGTTCGGCGGGCAAACCGTCACCGCGGGCAGTATCCTGGTTCGTCAACTGGGCACGGTGATTCATCCGGGTACCAATGTTGGCTGCGGTCGTGACTATACCCTGTTTGCGAAGATTGACGGGACCGTGCAATACGAGTCGTTTGGCAAGAACAGAAAGCGGGTTTCCGTGTATCCCGTCGAGTAGCACGGACGCGCTGTTTTCAGGGGGCGGGGACGTACGGCGTCCGGGTCTCCGGTGGATGTAAACCCGGCATCAACACAACTGATGCCGGGTTTTTTCGTGGTGGCGGAAGAATATGGGATTTGTCGACGAGGCGAAATTTTTCGTGAAGGCCGGTGACGGCGGCAACGGATGCGTGAGTTTCCGGCGGGAAAAGTTCGTCCCCAAGGGCGGGCCCAACGGCGGTGACGGCGGCAAGGGAGGGGATGTCTACCTGGTGGCGGATGCGCGCCAGCGCTCTCTGATCGATTTTCGCTACCGTTCGCACTTCAAGGCCGAGTCCGGCCGGGGTGGGCAGGGCAGCGACCGCCACGGCCGAGGCGGCAAGGACTGCATCATCCGGGTGCCGCAAGGTTCGCAGATCCGGGATGCGGAAACCGGCGAGCTGCTCGCCGATCTGATCGATCCGGACCAGCGCTTTCTGGCCGCGACCGGCGGCCAGGGCGGTCTGGGCAATACCCGGTTCGCCACGTCCACCAACCGCGCACCGCGCAAGGCCACCCCGGGCGAGGCCGGGCAGGAGCGCTGGCTGATCATCGAACTCAAGCTTCTGGCCGATGTGGGCCTGATCGGTCTGCCCAATGCAGGTAAGTCGACCCTGCTTTCCCGGCTTTCGGCCGCCAATCCCAAGATTGCTGCCTACCCCTTTACCACGCTCGAACCACAGCTCGGCGTCCTGCAACTTCCCTATCGTGAGCCGATCATCATTGCCGACATTCCCGGCCTGATCGATGGGGCCCACCGGGGCGTGGGCCTGGGCCATCAATTCCTGCGCCATGTCGAGCGGACAGCCCTTTTACTGCACGTGATCGACGCGGCGCTTCCCGATGACCGACCCCTGGACGATTATCGGGTCCTGGCCCATGAGCTGGGGGCCTACAAGGAGGAGCTGCTGGATCGCGCCCATCTGATCGTGCTTAACAAGATCGACCTGATCGAGCCGGAAGAGGTGGAACGGGTACGGGGGCTGCTGGCGGAGAGCGGTTTGCCCATCTTGGCTGTTTCGGCAAAGACCGGGGCCGGGCTGGAGACATTGAAAAACAGGCTGGCCGAGCTGGTTGAGCAGTGGAAGGAGGCCAAGCAGGGCGAGGAGGAGCGAGCATGACCTTTCAAGTCAACCGGGAAGAGGGGCTGCGTCTGCGTCGGCTCCTGTTTGAGCAGGCGAAGCGGGTGGTGCTCAAGGTGGGCAGCGCCGTGCTCACCAACGATGAGGGCCTGGCGCCGGAGATAATCGAAAACCTGGCCCGTCAGGTCTGTTCTCTTCAGGCCACGGGGCGCGAGGTGATTCTGATCAGCTCCGGGGCCGTGGCCGCCGGGCGCAAGCGTTTGGGGATCGTCAAAACCCCGCATGAGGAACTCCGGGTGAAGCAGGCCCTGGCCGCGACCGGGCAGGGCCTGTTGATGCAGGCCTATGAGCAGACCTTTGCCCGCTTCGGTCAGCCCGTAGCCCAGGTGCTGCTGACCCACTCCGATCTGGCCCACCGCGAACGCTATCTCAACGTCCGCAACACCATGCTGACCCTGTTTCGTTTCGGGGTGGTGCCGATCATCAACGAGAACGACACCGTCTCCTCCGAGGAGCTGCGTTTTTCCGACAACGACACCCTGGGCGCGCTGATCACCAACATGATCGGCGCGGATATGTTCATCATCCTCACCGATGTGGCAGGGCTGTACACCGGCAACCCGAGCAGGGACCCGGAGGCCCGGCCGATCGCCACCGTGGCCGCCGTTACCCGGGAGATCGAGCAGATGGCCGGGGAGACGACCAGTCAGGTGGGCACCGGCGGCATGCTCTCCAAGATCCGGGCGGTGAAGATGGTGGCGGAATGCGGCGGCAGTTCCTTCATCGGCCCTGGTCGCTCGCCCGAAATCTTGCGGGATCTGTTCGGCGACGAGATGGTGGGCACCTTTTTTCTGCCCCGGCCCGGTCGGATCAACCGACGCAAACACTGGATCGCCCATGTCCTCAAGCCGGAAGGGGAGCTGCTGCTTGATGACGGAGCCTGTCGTGCCCTGGCCGGGCAAGGAAAGAGCCTGCTGCCTTCGGGGATCCGCGCGGTACGTGGTTCTTTTAGAGTGGGAGCGGCGGTCCGCTGCGTCGATGGGGAGGGCCGGGCGATTGCCTCCGGCCTGAGTAACTATTCCAGCGCCGACATCGAGCAGATCATGGGACGGCACTCCGGCGAGATCGACGCGATTCTCGGCCACAAGGACAGCGACGTGGTCATCCACCGCGACAATATGGTGCTGCTCGACGCGGAAGACGACAACGGCAACGGGGCACCTTGAAGAAGCTTTACAAGCAGGGAGGGCTTTGGTACGGCATAGTCGGGAACGTGTCGTTGGAAAGGGACGGGGCTTCGGCCCGTCCGCGTTCTGCGTTGATAGCCTTTTTGCCGCTCTATTGCCGCTAACAGGGAGGAACGAGATGGAATACGCACAGATCGAGGCCACCGTGGCCGAACTGGCCAGCCGAGCCAAAAACGCGGCCCGCACCATTGCCGCCATGCCTGCGGCGCTGAAAAATACCCTGCTGCTCGAGATCGGCGAGCGCCTGATCGCCCGGCAGCCGGAAATCATGGCCGCGAATGCCCGGGATCTGGCCGCCGCAGAGGCCAAGGGGATCTCGCCGGCCATGCTCGACCGACTCCGGTTAAGCGAGCAGGTGATTGCCGGCATGGTACAGGGACTGCGCGAGATTGCGGCCCTGGAAGACCCGGTGGGCGAGGTCGATGAGATGCGCCGTCGCCCCAGCGGGATCAGCGTGGGTCGGATGCGGGTTCCTTTGGGCGTGATTCTGATGATCTACGAGTCCCGGCCCAACGTGACCATCGATGCCGCCTCCCTCTGCCTCAAGGCCGGGAACGCGGTGATCCTGCGCGGCGGTTCCGAGGCGATCCATTCCAACCTGGCCCTGGCCGAGGTGGTGCATGAGGTGCTGCGCGAGCATCAGGTCGATCCGGCCATTGTTCAGGTGCTCGACTTCACCGATCGCGAGGGAATCGACTGTCTGCTGCGCCACGAGGAGTCGATCGACCTGGTCATCCCGCGCGGCGGCGAGGGCCTGATCCGCTCGGTCACCGAGAAGTCGCGCATTCCGGTCCTGAAACACTACAAGGGCGTCTGTCACTGCTTTGTTGATGCCGATGCCGACGAGGCCATGGCCCTGCGCCTCATCACCAACGGGAAGGTGCAGCGGCCCGGGGTGTGCAATGCCCTGGAAGGCGTGCTGATCCACCGGCAGATTGCGCCGTCCTTCCTGCCGGCCATGGCCCGGGCCATGGAGCGGGAGGGGGTGCGGATGCTGGGCTGTGCGGAAAGCTGTCGTCTGGCCGGCAACCTGATTGAGCCTGCCGCCGAAGATGATTGGGGCGCCGAATTTCTTGCCCTGACCATGGTGGTGCGGGTGGTGGACGGACTGGACGAGGCCATGGACTACATCAACCGATACGGTTCCCGCCACACCGAGATCATCATCACCGGTTCCTATGCCAACAGTCAGCGATTTCTGCGGGAGGTGGACGCCTCCGCCGTGATGGTCAATGCGTCGTCCCGGTTCAACGACGGCGGGCAGTTCGGGCTGGGTGCGGAGATCGGCATCTCCACCACCAAGATGCACGCCTATGGGCCCATGGGCCTGAAGGAACTGACCACCCGGAAATTCGTTGTCTTCGGTGCGGGCGAGATCCGCAGCTGATCATGGCCTCCCCCGGCGGACAGCCGGTCTGTTCGGCGGCACCTTCGATCCCGTGCACCAAGGCCACCTGGATGCGGCCCGCTACGTTACGGACCGCTGCGGCCTGGACAGCCTGCTGTTCGTGCCTGCGCCGCAGCCACCGCATAAACCGCGACCAGTCGCCTCGTTCGAGCACCGGGTGGCGATGATCGAGGCGGCCCTGGCCGAACAGGGGGATGCGCGGATGGGCTGTTCCACCGTTGAACGTGATCTGCCCCGTCCCTCCTACACCATCAACACCGTGGAGGCCTTGATCCGCCAGAACGGAGACGTTCGCTATTTCCTCATCATCGGCGCCGATTCCCTGGTCGATCTTCCCCGCTGGTACAGGGGAGAGGAACTGCTGCACCTGATCAGCCTGATCGTGGTGCACCGGGACGGGATGGATGCGGCGGCGATCGAGGCGGTGCGGGCCTCCTCGCTGTTTGCCTCTGCCTTCCGCTTCGACCCGCTTCGGGAGCGCTGGGAAGGACCGGACGGCCGCAGCGTGACCTATCTGGCCGGGATCGATCTGCCCGTGTCCTCGTCCTCGATTCGCGCCGATCTGGCAGCCGGGCATTGCCCCGCCATGCTGCCCGGGGCGGTGCTCGCCTACATCAGGCGCCACCGGCTCTATGGCTGGGAGGAGGATGCGTGAAATACATCGCCGATCTCCACGTCCATTCCCTCTACTCCCGTGCCACCAGCAAGAACAGCCACCTGCACGGTCTGGCGGCCTGGGCCGCAGTCAAGGGAATTGCCGTGGTGGCGACCGGTGACTGCACCCATCCCCGCTGGTTCGCCCACCTCTCCGAGTCCCTGGAACCAGCGGAACCCGTTTTTTTTCGACTGCAATCCGAACCGGGGCGGGACTGGGGCGCGTTTTTGCCCGAAGGGCTCCGTCCGCCGGTCGCTCCCGAATCGGTCCGTTTCGTGCTCAGCGCGGAAATCAGTTCGATCTACAAGCGGGACGGTCGGGTTCGCAAGGTGCACAACCTGCTGTATTTTCCCGATTTCGAGGCGGTCCGCTCGGTCAATGCCACCCTGGCCGGGCTGGGCAATATCGCCTCGGACGGTCGGCCCATCCTCGGGCTCGACTGTCGTGACCTGCTGGAGATCCTGCTCTCCCATGCGCCCGAGGGTTTTTTCGTTCCGGCCCATATCTGGACACCCTGGTTTTCCCTGTTCGGTTCCAAATCCGGTTTCGATTCTTTAGAAGACTGTTTTGGGCCGCTCAGTTCCCATATCTTTGCCCTGGAAACCGGCCTTTCCTCTGATCCGGAGATGAACCGGCTGGTTTCCGCCCTGGACCGCTTCACCCTGATCTCCAACTCCGACTGCCATTCTCCGGCCAAGTTGGGCCGGGAGGCCAACATCTTCACCACCGGGTTTGATTTTTTTTCCCTGCGCGATGCCCTGCGCTCCCCGGTTGACGCCTCGGGCCAGCAGGCCTTTGCCGCCACCATTGAGTTTTACCCCGAAGAGGGCAAGTACCACTGCGACGGCCACCGTGCCTGCGGGGTCTGCTGCGAGCCCGCGGAAACGCGCCGCCACGAGGGACTGTGTCCGGTCTGCGGCAAGCCCCTGACCATCGGGGTGCTGCACCGGGTGATGGAGCTGGCCGACCGGAGCGAACCGGTTTTTCCCCCGGGCAGTCCGGCGGTGCACAGCCTGATTCCTCTGCCCGAGATCGTGGCGGAGTTGCTGGACTGTGGGCCGACAAGCAAGAAGGTGGGGCAGGCATATACCCGGCTGATCAACACCTTTGGCGCCGAGTTCTCCCTGCTGCTCGATACCTCGCTCGATGATCTTCGCACCGGCGAGCTGTCCTTGCTGGCCGAGGCCCTGGAACGGGTGCGGACCAAGCGGGTCATTCGTCAACCGGGGTACGACGGCGCCTTCGGGGTGATCCGGACCATGAGCGAAGGGGAACGTGCCCAGCTCTGCGGACAGGGGACGCTCTTTGCCTCGGCCCTGCAACCAGCACGCGGACGAACAAGGCGGACAGAGCCGCTTGCGGCCGCCATGCCCGCCGCCCAAGCGCAGTCCGCGCCCGCCTCCCGGAACCTGAACCCCGAACAGCAGCGGGCCGTGGACGACGAGGCGCAGCGGATCCTGGTGCAGGCCGGTCCGGGCACGGGCAAGACCCATACCCTGGTTGCCCGGGTGCTGCGGATGCTGTCGACCTCATCGCTCCCGTGCACGGTGATCGCCTTTACCAACAAGGCTGCGGACGAGATTCGGGAGCGGATTCGCGTTCGGGCCGTGGATGCGGAAAACCGGTTGACCGTGGCGACCTTCCATGGTTTTTGCTTGGCCCAGTTGCGACGGGTTCGTCCGCAGCTGAGGGTTGTTGGGCCGGAGGAGCGCGAGCTGCTGCTTGACGAGCTCAGGGAGGATGACGAAGAGCAGCGGCAGTCCCTTGTCCGGACCATCACCCGGTACGGTCTGAGTGCTGCGGTGGAAGAGAGCGATGCGCTCTGGGCGCGGTATTGCCGGGAATTGCGGCAACGAAATCTGGTCGATCTCGACTGTCTGGTGGCTGATGTCGTTCAGGTGCTGCGCGAGGACGGGGCCGAGGCGGACCGGATCCGCGCGGCTGTCGGCCTGCTTTTTGTCGACGAGTTTCAGGATGTCAACCAGGCCCAGTACGAGCTGGTGGCCCTGTTGGCCGCCAGCTCGCCGGTCTTTGCCATCGGTGATCCTGATCAGGCCATCTACGGCTTTCGCGGTGCCGATCCCCGCTGGTTTCATGCGTTTGGCACCGTTTTTCAGCCCGAGATCCATCTTCTGACCCGCAATTACCGTAGTGGCGCGAACATCCTGGCTGCTGCCGGCCAAGTCATCGCTCGCAATCCCCATGCTGACCCCTGCCCGACGATGCATGCCTGCTCCACGCTGCCGGGCACGCTTCATCGTTTTGACTGCGCCAGCCCCGAACAGGAGGCGCTGTGCATTGCCGACCAGATCGAGCTGCAACTGGGCGGCACCTCGCACCGGGGGCTGGACCGCTTCGACCACAGCGAAAGGGACGGGGTTTCGCTGCGGGATATCGGCGTGCTCTATCGCACCGGGCGACAGGCCGAAGTCATCGGCCGGGTGCTGCACGAACGGGGCATCCCGTTCCAGCTGGTGCACCTGGAAGCCTTCTACACCAAGGGGCCGTGCCGCCCTCTCTATCTCTGGCTGCTCGTGCTGGCAGGTCTGGCCGGTCCCGGAGAATCGGTCGCCCTGCTTGCCGGGGAACAGGGGGTGGGGCGGAAGTCCTTGCGCAGGCTGCGCAGCGCGCTGGTTGCCGGGGACGGCGAGGTTGCCTGTCTGGAGCAGGTCCGGCTGGATGGGGCCGCGGAGGCGGGTCGGGCCCGTTTCCTTGCCCTGCATGCCCGACTGCGCGCTCAGGTCGCTGCCGGACCGCTTGCCCTGGTAGATGTTCTGGCCGGGCATTACGGCCTTGCCGATGACTTGCCGGATCTGGTCCGTCTGCGGGATCTGGTCCGCACCTTCTCCGGTCTGGCGGAGTGCGCGGCCCATCTGCACCGTTTCAGCGATTCGGTCCTTTATGATCACAAGGCCGAGGCCGTGACCCTGTCCACCCTGCACGCGGCCAAGGGGCTGGAGTTTCCGGTGGTGTTCATCGCTGGTCTGGAGGACGGGCTGCTGCCGCTCGCCCCTCGGGAAACCTTGACTCCGGCGGCATTGCGGGCTCATATAGAAGAGGAGCGGCGACTTTTGTATGTGGGCATGACCAGGGCTGTTGCCACCTTGTATCTTGGCTGGAGCCGTTCCCGTTCCCTGTTCGGCGGTCCTCCACAGGAGCGACGGCCCTCGCCGCTGCTCGCCGGGTTGCCCGAGACCGTGTTCACCCCCTTGCCCCGGGTTCGGCGGTCCGGGAAAAAAACGACTGCCCATCGTCAACTTTCCCTCTTTTCGAAAACATGACTCCTCCCGACCTCTCATCTCCTCAGACTGCCCTGGAGGCGGAAATACGGCGCTTGCAGCGGGAAAACAGCGAGCTGCAACAGCAGATGCTGCTTACCGATTCCGCCAACCAGGCCAAGTCCGATTTTCTGGCCATGATCAGCCACGAGATCCGCACGCCGATGAACGGGGTGATCGGGCTGACCGAGTTGTTGCTGGATACCGAGTTGCAGCCCCGGCAGCAGCATTTCGCCCGGCTGATCCGGATGTCGACAGCCAGCCTGCTCACCCTGATCAATAACCTGCTCGACTTCAGCAAGATCGAAGCCGACAAGATGGTGCTCGACAACGCGCCGTTTGATTTGCAGACCCTGCTCCGGCAGTTGCTGTCCCTGTACGAGGTGACCGCCAAAAGTAAGGGACTGGAGGTGCATGCCGAAATAGACCCCGGTCTGGCGCCAGGGTACCGGGGCGATGCCTGCCGTTTGCAGCAGGTCCTGGTCAACCTGCTGGGCAATGCCGTCAAGTTTACCGAGCGGGGATCGATCACCCTCCGGGTCATTTGTGAGTCGGTGGATTCAGGCACGGATCGGATCCGTTTCGAGGTCGAGGATTCCGGGATCGGGATTGCCCAGGAGGCCTCGACCAAGCTTTTCCAACCTTTTTCCCAGGTGGGGACCTCATCGGTGCGGCGGTACGGGGGCACGGGCCTGGGGTTGTCGATCTGCGCCAAACTGGTGCAGCTGATGGGCGGAGAGATCGGGGTCCATTCGACGCCGGGGACGGGGTCGCTGTTCTGGTTTGCCGTGCCGCTGATCCCGCTTCAGGGCCGGGACGAGGTGGAACCACTGCCTTCGGACGAGTTGCTGCGCGCGCAACTGCCGGTCTCGGCGGCTTCGGAGCCGGACCCGGAGCGGGAGGGGGGGCAGCGCTGCCCTGTCCTGCTGGTGGATGACGAGGCGACCAACCGGTTCGTTCTTTCTGAAGTTTTTCGAAAAATTCCCGAGATAGAGACCTTGGCGGCCTCCAGCGGCCAGCAGGCGCTGGAGCTGTATCGCAGCCAGGATGTGCGGCTGGTGTTCATGGACTGTCAGATGCCGGATCTGGACGGGTTCGACACCACGAACAGGCTGTTTGCGGAGGCCGTGCGCTTGGGACGGAATCTGCCGCCGGTCATCGCCCTGACCGCCGATGCCACGGAGGGAACCCGGGAGCGCTGTCAGGCGGCGGGCATGGTGGATTATCTGCTCAAGCCCCTTGATTTTCGCCGGTTGCAACGGGTGATCGACCAGTGGCTGCCGCAGCTGTCCGGCCGAATCGTTGTCAACGACGAGCCGACGGAACCCACGGCGGGGACGGACACGGAAAAGAGTTCCGCCTCCAGGGTGGTCAATCTCGATAGCTTACAACGTTTGCGGGCCAATGTCGGCAATATCGGCCCGGCAGTGACGGTGTTTCTCGATTCGCTGGAGCGGCGTATCAGTGAGCTGGAACAGGCCGTGAGCGCCGGGGACGCCCGAGCCGTCGGCGCGGTGGCGCATACCATGAAAGGCAGCAGCAGCCAGTTCGGAGCCGAGCGGCTTGCCGCCCTGTGCCGTCAGGCCGAACAGCAGGGCAAACAGGGCAATTTGAGTCAGATCGACCTTCTGCTGGAGCAGATTCGCGCCGAGGGCACCGAAGTTCGGGCTTTTTTGACAGAATTTCTTGCCCGGGAAGGATCTTGTCTCCTACAATAGGAAAAGCGGTTTCCAATTACCTGTTCTTCTTACGATTTGGTTTTTGTCATGCCTGTTGTCATGTTGTCTCCTGCTCCACGAATCCTGATCGCCGATGACGATGAGATCATGCGACTCTTGATACGCCAGTTTCTTGAGCGTCAAGGGTATCAGGTGGTGGAGGCAGAAGATGGGCGGGCGGCGCTGGAAAAACTGAGCCAAAGCGCTTTTGACCTGATCATTCTCGACATGGCCATGCCGGGCATCGACGGTCCGGGGGTGTGTGCGCATATCCGCGCCGCCATGAACAACCCGCCGCCGGTGCTGATGGTGACCGCCCTGGACGACGAGGCCAGCGTGGACCGGGCCTACAAGGCCGGAGCCGAGGACTATATCAGCAAACCGTTGCACTGGCCGGTGCTGAAAAACCGGATTCGTCATATCCTGGGGGCGTATCGGGCCAGGCAGGAGCTGGAACTGCTCTCCCGCAACTACGAAATGATTCTTGACGCAGCGGCCAACGGGATCTGCGGGATCGATGCCGAAGGGGGAATTACCTATATCAACCCGATTGCGCTCCGCATGCTGGGGTATGATGGAGACGAGGAGGTTCGGGGTAAACATTACAGTGAGATTTTTCGTCTGTCCCAGCCCGGCAGCGACAGCTTTGCCGAGCAGTGCTGTCCGTTTTTTTCCCGCTCCGAGATCATCACCACCACGTATTTTGATGAAGCCCGGCTGCAACGCAAGGACGGCACCTGTTTTCCGGTGGATTTCTGTTCAACCCCGATTCGCCAGAACAACCAGCTGATCGGCGGCGTCCTCATCTTCCACGATATCACGGAACGTCAGGAGGCGGCTGAACTCATCCGCCACATGGCCAACCACGACGCCCTGACCAACCTGCCCAACCGCAACAACTTCAACCGTCGGCTGCCCCAGGCCGTGGCCCTGGCCGAACGGTGCAACCGCATCCTCTGTCTGCTGTTCATCGATCTCGATCGGTTCAAACCGATCAATGACGAGTACGGGCACACGGTCGGCGACATGGTGCTGACCCAGGTGGCCGATCGGCTGCGTCTGGTGCTGCGGGCCTCGGACTCTGTGTACCGGTTGGGCGGCGACGAGTTCGTGATCCTGCTGGAGAGCACCGGCACGGTGGAAGGCGCGACCACCGTGGCGCAGAAGGTGATCGATTCCCTCGGCGAGCCGATTTCGGCACGGGGACACCTCTGTTTCATCGGCGCCAGCATCGGCATTTCCGTCTATCCCGATGACTGCGACGACGCCGAGACCATGCTCCGCCATGCCGATATCGCCATGTACGATGCCAAGAAAAGGGGGCGGAACCGTTGGCGGCTCTACCAGCAGTTTGTCAATGACCCTGAGCAATCGTCCTGATGATGTCCGACTTGCCGATCACCCCCACCAGACGTCCCTGATCCATCACCGGCAAGGTGTGGACCTTCTTTTCGGCCATCAGGGTGGCCAGTTCATCCAGCCCTGTTTCCGGGGTCACGCTGATCAGTTTGTGCGAGCAGATATCGCCCACTCTGGTTCCTGCGATTTTCTTGAGTTCCTCCATCATCCTGCTCGGTCGTTCCAGGGGAACAAAGGCATCGAGCAGGGCAAAGGTGGTGGGCAGGTGAATCCGCTTGTTCTGAAAAATCAGGTCGCTTTCGGTGACGATACCGACGACGGTTCCAGCCTCATCCACCACCGGCGCACCGCTGATGTTGTGGGCGAGAAAGAGCTGGGCCAGGTCCCGGATCAGGGTCCGGGTCTGTACCGTGATCACTTCGGTGGTCATGATATCGCGGGCGGTCAGCATGGCGCCTCCGTGTCTGCCGAGAGAAAAGAACCCATGACCCGGGGCAGTATCCGGGCCACTTCGCCGGCGGTATAGCCATAGGGCATGCGCCGGGCCAGATTGTCGGCCGCCAGTCCGTGCAGATAGACCCCCAGGCAGGCCGCTTCCATGGGGGCATGTCCCTGGGCCAGCAGGCTGCCGATTATTCCGCTAAGAACATCGCCCATGCCGCCGGTGGCCATGCCGGGATTGCCGGTGGTGTTGATGGCCCAGGGGCCCGTTGCTGCCGCCACCACCGTGCCCGCGCCTTTCAGCACCGTGATCAGTGGCTCGCGGGCGGACTTGGCCGTGTCGTTGAGCCATTGGGCGGCCCGCAGCCGGTCGGCCTGCACCTGTCCGGTGTCGGTACCGAGCAGCCGCGCCATTTCCCCCGGATGCGGGGTGAAGATCCGCGGTCCAGCCGGGGTGCGGAGCGCTTCCGGATGGGCGGCCAGCAGGGTGAGGGCGTCGGCGTCGAGCACCAGGGGGATGGGGCAGGTGGCGTAGAGATGGAGGACCAGTTCCCCGGTCTCCGGGGCCAGACCTATGCCGGGGCCAAGGACCAGGGCGTTTTTGCCCTGGGCACTCTGTTCGATCAGGGGCAGGTCGCGGGCAGACAAAAATCCGTGGGAATGCGGCAGGGGGATCGACATGGACTCGGTCGTCGCAACTTCAAAGACCGGATTGAGATCCTGCGGCACAACATGGGTGACCAGGCCCGCGCCGCTGCGCAGCGCCCCCTGCCCGCAGAGCAGCGATGCCCCGGTCTTGCCGGTGGAGCCGGCCAGGATCAGCAGATGCCCGCTGGTTCCCTTGTGGGCGGTTTGCTCCCGTTGCCGCAGGCGTCGTCCCCAGGTCGCATCCAGCAGCATGCCCTGCCCAGCCATCTGCTGCACCACCATGGGCGGGATGCCGATATCGACCCGTTCCAGCCGGCCCGTCCATGGCCCGCCATGGTGGACCTGTCCGGCCTTGGCCAGGCCGTAGGTCACGGTCAGATCCGCCCGCACCGCCACTCCCCGCACAGCCCCGGTGTCGCTGTCCAGGCCCGAGGGAATATCGACGCCGATCACCGGAACACCGGTTTCTTTTGCCGACAGATTGATGGCCTCGACCGCCTCCCGAAACACCCCTTCCAGCGGCCGGGTCAGGCCGATGCCGAACAGGGCGTCCACCAGGGAGTGGAGCGGACGCCGGGCGTGCAGGGCCCGAATCCGTTCGCCGATCGCCGCTGCGGTCGCCTGTCGATCCACCACCTCAAAGGGCAGCTCCAGCCGTTGCAGCAGTTGCGCGTTGCGGCCGGCATCGCCCTGAAGACGGTCCGGCGGGGTCAGGAACAGCACCACCGGAAAGCCGCCCCTGCCGTGCGCGGTCCGGGCGATCACCAGGCCGTCGCCGCCGTTGTTTCCCGGGCCCACCAGAATGCACAGGGTTTTGCCGGAGACCGGACCGAACACCGCTTCCATCCGGTCCACCGTGGCCCGGCCGGCATTTTCCATCAGCACCATGCCCGGCACCCCGATCTCCTCGATGGTGTACCGGTCCAGTTCCCGCATCTCCGCAGCCAGGGCCAGAGGGGTGGGCGCGATGTCGCCTATCGGTGCGGCGGGACGCGCGGGCAGGATGGCGGTGTATCCGCCGGTCTGTGTCGAGTGTTGGTCAGAGATTGTGTGTGTCATTGATCTTTCCTTGGCAGGCGGGCAAGAAAGCGCACGAGCGCCATGATACGGCGGAAGAGCGGCTTGGTGTACCGTTCGTGCAACACCTCGCCCCATTCCTGCATCTTCTCCGGAATCAGCGGCTGTTCCCGGTTGACCCGGCGGAAGATGACGAGTGTCAGCACCGCGAACAGGAGGTTGGGCAGCCACAGCCCCGGAACCAGGGGAAGATGCCCTTCCTCGGTCATGACTTCGCAGGTGGTGAGGGTGATGTAGTACAAAACGAAGAAGGCCAGCCCCAGCGGGACGCCCGCGGCCTGTCGTCCCGGTCCAGCCTGGAGCCCTAAGGGCACGCCGAGCAGGGCGAGAATGAAGCAGCCCACCGGCAGGATCAGACGGCCGTGGTATTCGCTTAAGTAGATCTGTGCCTCTCTGGAATGGGGCGGGTGCCGGGCCGCGGCCGCCAGCAGCTGCTCCTGGCTCATCATGCCCCGGCTCTGCTCGGTGAGGTTGTCCTTGCCGACCTGGGTCGGCGGTTGCAGGGGAATATTCAGGAGATAGCGCTTGAAGCGAATGGTTTGGCTGTCCGTGCCGTCGTTGTTGTGTATGGAGCCGTTGTTGAGCACGATGGTGACGGTCATCTTCTCTATGTTGCTTTGCATGTGACCGGCCCGGGCCACGGTGATCAGGGGCTGATCGCGACCGCGCATGTCCGAGACATAAACCCCGCGCCAGTACTGGTGTTCGTCGATGTCATCGACGTAGACGACGATATTGCCCAGCGCGTCGGTGAATTCCCGCTCCTTGAGTCCCTTTTCGACCTGCTCGGTCACCAACTGGAGCATGAGCTGTTTGAAGCCCAGTTCCCCCATGGGCGCAAGATGGATGGCAAGGATATAGGCGAGCCAGGCAATGCCGCCGGCAACGCAGGCCACCGGCGGCAGCATGCGGGACAGGCTGATCCCGCAGCTTTTGAGCGCCAGAATCTCCCGGTCGTTGGTCAGGCGGGTAAAGCCGATGATGACCCCGGCCATGCCGGCCATGGTGATGATGTAGACCATCATCTGGGGAAAGATGTAGGCAAACAGGCGCAGCAGGTCCGCGGCGTCAATGCGCAGGGTGAGCACGATTTCAAGCAGCGGAATCAGGCGGACCAAGAAAAAGACGCAGGACAGGATGAGAAAGCTGGCGAAGAAGGGTGCCAGCATCTCGTTGGCGATATAGCTGTACAGCAGCAGGGGCGGCGTCCGCAGATGGAAGCGCGATGGATCAGCGGGCTGCATTGAGGGCCGGGGTAATGTTGACATCAATCCAGTGTTGATCCCACCATTCGATGGGTGTGACAAAAACGCCCTGCACCAGCATGGAGAAGTGGAGGTGGTCGCCGCCGGCCATGCCCGAGGTTCCGGAGTGGCCGATGGGCTGATTTTTCTCGACCAGCGCCCCCGCAGTGGTGGTGATGTCGTTGAGGTGCGAGTACAGCGAGGCCACGCCCTGGCCGTGGTCGATGAGCACCATGTTGCCGTAGATGCCCATGTAGTCGGCAAAGACAACCCTGCCCCGATTGGCGGCGCGGATTTCAGCGTTGGCGACCGAGGCGATATCGATGCCCAGGTGGGTTTGCCGGTCGATCTCCCGACCCTGATACAGATAGGTGCGTTGATCGGCGAATCCGGCCCGATTCGCGCCCGGCATACGCAGGAACCGGCCCTGCCAGAGCTGTTGCGGATCGGTGCGGGCGCAGAGTTTGTCTATCGCCTCCGCGTTTTTTTGCCGGACCTCGCGGTTGACATAGAGGTACTGCTCAAGCAGGGTGCCGCGCATCTCCGGATAGTGTTGCGCGAATTCGGGCATCTTCTGCTGGAGGAAGTTGTCGCTGATGGTGATGGTGTCGTGCTTGGCTGCGGCCTTCTTGAACAGGACGGCGCAGGGGGCGGAGCCCTCGTTGCCGGCCTCGTCCCAGGCCGCCACCCGAACGGATTTGGGCTGCTGCGCGTCCCAGGGCAGGGCGAAGTAGGCGACAAAGAACCCCGGTTTGCCGGTGGGATGGCCCGGGAACAGGGTGGTGTCGACCATGACCCCGTGCCGTGCCGGTTGTTCACCCACCGAGTACACGACCACGCCGCTGCCGCCGGGCCGGATGGCGTGCTGGCTCTGCACCACCGAAACCACCGGCGGTTTGGTGTCCATGGTAACGGGCAGAACCTTTTTGGTCCGGTTGCCCCGGAAGAATCCGGCCAGGGAGAAATCTCTGACCTCGACGATCAGTTCGGCCTGGCCCTCGCTGATCCCCGCAGTGCCGGGGTCGATGGGTACCTGCTCCTCGATGACGCGTGGTCCGGCCGGGCCGAACCAGGCGGCGCGGGGGAAGGTGCGTTGCAGAAGGACGACATCGGTCTGGTTCTGGCGCAGGGTGATGGTCAGGGAGCGGATGCCGCTTTTGGCGTCGGTGACGGTCAGCGGCAGCTCGATCTTGCCGCCCAGGGCGGTGGGGTGTTTGCCCAGGGTGAGCTCCGGTTTCTGGAACTCGAACAGGGTAAAGACAGCGACGCCCAGGGCCAGCAGGGCGGCGATGAAGAGAACGGAAAACAGGCGCCTCAGGAAGCCGCCCTTGCGGGATGTGCCGCGTAATCGAATATGTGTGGCCATGGTTTAATGCAGAGAGAGGATAAATGAGAGAAGGGGGCGGTCATTCGCTCCAGATCACATCGTAGCGTTTGATGTGCATCTCCGGAATCGGGATGATGGTAAACCGTTTCGCGGTCTTCTGTTCCAGCCGTTCAATGGTGTGGGACTCTTCGTTGAGCAGCAGTTCCGCAATCTGGGGATGCACCTTGATCACCACATGGGAACCACCGATCTTGCGGGCGTCCCGACTGATCTTTCGGAAAATTTCGTGGCAGATGGTGCGTCTTGACTTGATGAAGCCGTCGCCTTCGCAGTAGGGGCAGGGTTCGCACATGGTCTGGATCAGGCTCTCCGAGAGCCGTTTCCGGGTCATCTGCACCAGGCCGAACTCCGAGAGCTTGAGGATGTTGACCTTGCTCTTGTCATCGCGCATCGCCTCCTGGAAGGTGGTGTAGAGCTCTTCCCTATGCTCCTCGCTTTCCATGTCGATGAAATCGATGATGATGATGCCGCCGAGGTTGCGCAATCGCAGCTGCCGGGCGATCTCGCAGACCGCCTCCATATTGGTTTTGAAGATGGTTTCCGCCAGGTCGTGGGCGTTGACGTAGCGGCCGGTGTTGACATCGATCACGGTCAGGGCCTCGGTGGGCTCGATGACGATGTAGCCGCCCGAGCGCAGCCAGACCTTCTTGTCCAGGGCGCTGTTCAGGTCGGCCTCGATGCCGTAGCGCTCGAACAGGGGCGTGTCGCTGTCGTACAGGGTGATCCGGTCGCGCAGTTTGGGGGCAAAGGTGGTGGCGTAGGACCGCAGCTGTTCGTAGACCTCTTCGTTGTCCACCACCAGCTCGTTGACATTTTCGGTGAACAGATCCCGAATCGTACGGAAGACGATGTCCAGATCCTTGTAGATCAGACAGGGAGCCGAGGCTTTTTGGGTTCGGGTGAGGATTTCGTCCCAGAGCAGGAGCAGAAACTCCATGTCGGCTTCCAGTTCCTCGTTGTCGCTGTTTTCGGCCACGGTCCGCATGATGAACCCGGTGCCCGGTGGTCGAAGCACCTCGATTTTGTCGCGCAGCTGCTGGCGGATGGTTTCGTCTTCGATCTTGCGCGAGATGCCGATGTGGTCGGTGAGCGGCATGAAGACCAGGTTGCGACAGGGCAGGGTGATGTTGCAGGTCAGGCGCGCGCCCTTGGTGCCGATGGGCTCCTTGGCGATCTGCACTAAAATTTCCTGGCCTTCCCGCAGGATCTGGTTGATGGTCGGCTGTTCCGACATCTGCGGCGGGGGTGTGAAGTGCAGCCGGTGGTCGGCGGCAAGGTTCTGGTAGTTTTCCGCGAAGATGAAGAGCGCCTCGTCAACGTAGAGAAAACCGGTCCGTTCCAGGCCGATATCGACAAAGGCCGCGTCAATGCCCGGCAGTACCCGGACCACCCGGCCCAGGTAGATGTTGCCGATCAACCCTTTTTCCGAGATCCGTTCCAGATGGAATTCGCACAGACGCCCGCCTTCCACCAGAGCGATCCGGTGTTCATAGAGGGTGGCGTTGATGAGAATGTCCGTGTACATGGAGTGGGCCGGGGTAGGGGGACTGCCTCGCGGCGGGGTCGGAATGCGGTGCCTGCCGTCGATGCGCGAAGCTTTTACTATACCCGACCGCCGCCAAACCGCCACTGGAAATTGGTCGGGCCGGGCCGCCGGCACAGCGGGGCCGTGGGGTTGGAGGGATGGTAGCAGGGCGCATGATTGGTGATTGCAGCGATTTTATCCGCCTGAAACCGGCCGCCTTGTTTGGTGCCGCTCCGATGCGGATGAGTGCACCAAGTTGGCGCGAAACGCTGCTGGGCCGGGCAGGGATTGTGCGGGCATCGCGGGAATGCGCCCTGCCGTCGCCGCTCCCGCCCTTATGAGGCGTACTTGTCTCGCAAAGCCCGCTTATTGACCTTGCCCACACTGGTCTTGTCGATACTGTCGACCAGTTTCACCTTGAGCAGCATGGCCTGTTTGGAGAGCAGCCCCTTTTCGATGAACCGGTTGAGGTGGCTGACCAGTTGGCGGGGCGTGGGCGGGGCCGTGTCTTTGTTGGCAATCACCAGGGCCAGGGGGCGTTCCCCCCATTTTTTGTCGGCAATGCCGACCACGGCCACCTCGGCCACCGCCGGATGCAGACCGATCACATCCTCCAGCTCCAGCGAGCTGAGCCATTCCCCGCCGGTCTTGATCACATCCTTGATCCGGTCGGTGATGTTGATGTAGTTGTCCGGGGTACGGTTGGCAACGTCACCGGTGTGCAGGTAGCCGTGCTTCCACAGGCTTTCCGAGTTGCGCTGATCTTTGAGGTAGCCCTGGGTCAACCAGGGGGTGCGGGCCACGATCTCGCCGACCTCTTCCCCGTCGCATTGCACATCCTGCATCTCCTCGTCCACGACCCGGAGCTGCACCATGGGCAGGGGCCGCCCGGTACTGCACCGGACGGCGATCTCCTCTTCCAGGGAAAGATCGTCGCGGTTGAGGTGGGCAATCGTCAACATCGGGCAGGTTTCGGACATGCCGTAGCCGGTGAAGATGTCGATGCCGACCTCAAGGGCCCTCCGGCACATGGACCGGGTCAGGGCCGAGCCGCCGACCATCACCTTCCAGCGGGAAAGATCATGGGAGGGAAGATCCGGATGGGTGAGCAGCATGTGCATCACCGTGGGCACGCAGTGGGAAAAGGTCACACCCTCGCGCGTGATCAGGTTGAGGATGGAGCCGGGCGCGTATTTGCCGGGATACACCTGCTTCACGCCCAGCGCGGTGGCCACGTAGGGGATTCCCCAGGCGTGGACGTGGAACATGGGGGTCAGCGGCATGTAGACATCCTGCTGGTGGAACCTGCCCTGGGAGACCGCGCTGCCGAAGGCGGCC
The DNA here is from genome assembly GCA_050952385.1 of Desulfobulbus sp. Classification (GTDB taxonomy): domain Bacteria; phylum Desulfobacterota; class Desulfobulbia; order Desulfobulbales; family Desulfobulbaceae; genus Desulfobulbus. Next base: position 2,598,962 of record JBMNKV010000001.1, read on the forward strand.
AGGTTGGCCAGGGTGTGGAGAACCAGCTGGCGGTGGCTGAAGTAGACGCCCTTGGGCATGCCGGTGGTGCCGGTGGTGTAGAAGGTGGTGGCCCTGGCGTTTTCATCGAATTCGGGGAAGTCGAAGGTGTCGGCAGCCTGGGCCATCAGGGCTTCGTATTCTCCGGCCATGGGAACGGGCGGCTCCGGCGGCGTATCCTGGTCGCTGATCAGCACATACGCCTTGATGGTGTCGATCCGGCTTTTGATCTGGTTCAACACCGGCAGAAATTCTTCGTTGATAAGCAGAAAATCGTCCTCGGCATGGTCCACGGTGAACATGATCTGTTCGGCGGAGAGACGAACGTTGATGGTGTGTAGCACCGCTCCCAGCATGGGGACGGCGAAAAAACATTCGAGGTAACGATGGGAGTCCCAGTCCATGACCGCCACAGTGTCGCCGGGCCGGACCCCGAGCTCGGTCAGGACGTTGGCCAGGCGGTGAATGCGGCGACGCAGGTCGCGGTAGGTATATCGGGAGTGTTCCCGGTAGACGATCTCCTGGTCGGGATTGTCGACCACAGGGGAGAGCAGCATGTTCTTGATGAGCAAGGGATACTCGTAGGCCGCCGGAGTTCGGGGAATAGGGATCGAAAACATGGGACATTCCTGGAAAGGGATGAACGTGAACAGCTTTTTCCGGTTCATAAAAATGCGGTTCACCAATACTGGACAGCGGCGCGATTGTCAAAAGGTTCGTGGGGAACGGGATTGTTCCGGGAAGTAAAAATATCCGTGATGAGCCGGTGTTGCCCCGGCTCTCCCGGCTGGCCAGGCGGGCGGTGCGGGCGCAGGGCGGCAACATGCGGTTTCTTGCGGAAAAAAGAGGAGTCCGGCGTTTTTATTTTTCATTTTTCTTGACACCGTCCCCTCTTGCTGATATTTGACTTGCGGTTTTGCACAGTGTGCTGTATAAAGCTAGGATCAAATCAGCATACAGGCTGTAGGCGCGTAGCTCAGTGGGAGAGCGCTACCTTGACGTGGTAGATGTCGTCGGTTCAACCCCGTCCGCGCCTACCAATTTTTTAAAGGCTAGGTGCAGAATTTTCTGCTCGTTAGCCTTTCCTTTTTACAGGCACCATGGCAGAGATTTCAGTTTCTTTACAAGATGGTGAAAGTAGGTCGTTTTCGAGCGGTATTTCCGCTGCGGAAGCGCTGAAGGAGCTGGTTTCCGCCAAGCAGCGCAAGCAAACCCTGGCCGTGAAATGCAACGGTCGCCCCTGTGATCTTTCCACCGTGCTGTCCGAAGACACGGTGCTGGAGCCCATCTCCATCCACTCCGAGGAGGGGCTGGAGATCCTGCGGCACTCCACCGCCCACGTCATGGCGCTGGCGGTCAAGGAGCTTTTCGGCCCGGCGGTCAAGGTCGCGATCGGTCCGGCCATTGAAGATGGCTTCTACTATGATTTCGACCGCGCCCAGCCCTTTTCCCCCGATGAGTTTGAGCAAATCGAGGGCAAGATGGCCGAGCTGGCGGCTGCCCGGTTGCCCTTTCTGCGTCGGGAGATGAGCCGGGACGAGGCTGTCCGTTTTTTCGAGGAGCTGGACGAGCCGTACAAGGTGGAACTGCTGCGCGACATGGACGCCGAAACAGTCAGCGTCTACACCCAGGGCTCGTTTGTCGATCTGTGTCGGGGGCCGCATGTCCCCGACACCTCATGGCTCGGGCCCTTCAAGTTGCTGCGGGTGGCTGGTTCGTATTGGCGGGGGGACGAGAACCGTCAGATGCTGACCCGCATCTACGGTACGGTCTTTGCCGAAAAAAAAGAGTTGCAGGCCTATCTGACCCGTCTCGAAGAGGCCAGAAAACGCGATCATCGCCGGCTGGGCAAACAGCTTGGGCTGTTCACCATTCAGGATCAGATCGGACCGGGGCTGATTTTATGGCAGCCTCGCGGGGCGCAACTGCGCCGGGTGCTCGAAGATTACTGGAAGGATGAGCACTATCGAAACGGTTATCAGCTGCTCTATACGCCGCACATAGCCCGCCAGGAGCTGTGGAAGACCTCGGGCCATCTCGATTTTTACAGCGAGAACATGTATTCCGCGATCGAGATCGATGAGCTGTTCTATCAGCTCAAGCCCATGAATTGCCCGTTTCACATCGGTGTATACAGCGCGGACAAGCACAGTTACCGCGAATTTCCGATTCGCTGGTGCGAACTGGGGACGGTGTACCGGTATGAACGGACCGGGGCCCTGCATGGGTTGATGCGGGTTCGGGGCTTTACCCAGGACGATGCCCATATCTTCTGTTTGCCCGAACAGCTGGAAGAGGAAATCTTCAACATCATCGATCTGAACCTGCATATTCTGAGCACCTTCGGGTTTGATCAGTATGATGTGTACCTGTCCACCCGGCCGGAAAAGTATGTCGGTTCTGACGAGCATTGGGAACGGGCCACCGGGGCCTTGAAGCAGGCCCTGGAAAAGAAGGGTTTGCAGTACCAGATCGATCCGGGCGAGGGCGTTTTCTATGGCCCGAAGATCGATATCAAGATCAAGGATCAGATCGGCCGGTCCTGGCAATGCTCGACCATCCAGGTCGATTTCAACCTGCCCGAACGGTTTCGGATGACCTATACCGGCGAGGATGGGGCTGAACATCAACCGATCATGATCCATCGGGCGCTGATGGGGTCGCTCGAACGCTTCATCGGTGTGCTGATCGAGCACTATGCCGGAGCCTTCCCTCTGTGGCTGGCCCCGGAACAGGCCCGGATCATGAATATCACCGATGCCCAGCACGACTACTGCCGCCAGGTGTACGAGCAACTGCGCGCCCGCGGCATCCGGATCGAACAGGATGTGCGCAACGAGAAGCTGAACTACAAGATTCGCGAGGCCCAGCTGATGAAGGTGCCCTACATGCTGATCGTGGGTGATCGCGAAAAGGAAGAGGGAACGGTCACGGTGCGGAAACGCAACGGTGACAACTTGCCGGCAATGACGCCGGAGGCGTTTGCCGATCTCGTTGTCGGGGAATGTCTCCAGCGCTCTGCCTGAGATGAAATTCAACCGGAGGAACGAACATCAAAAAACGAGGCATCAGAAGACCTTCCGCCCAACAAGACCTGAAAATCAAAGTCAACGAAGATATTGACTATCGCGAAGTCAGGCTCATCGACTCCGACGGCGAACAGATTGGAATCGTCAGCTCTCGATCGGCCCTGGAGACTGCCCGCGAACAGGGTCTTGATCTTGTCGAGGTTTCCGATAAGGCTGATCCGCCTGTCTGCAGGATCATGAACTTTGACAAGTTTCGCTATGAGTTGAAGAAGAAACAACAGGAAGCGCGTAAGAAACAGACGGTCGTCGAAACACGGGAGATCAAGTTCCGGCCCAAAACCGAAGAGCATGATCTCAACTTCAAGATTCGAAAGATCAGAGAATTTCTGGAAGAAAAGAACAAGGTCAAGGTGACCATGCGCTTTCGCGGCCGCGAGATTATCTATGCCCAGACCCTGGGACTGGAAGCGTTGAACAGAATTGCCGATACCTTGCGGGACGATTGTGTGGTCATCCAGGAACCCAAGATGGAAGGGCGGCAGCTCGTGATGTTCGTCGGACCAAAGAGTTGAGGTATCCAGCAGCCATGAGAAGGGGGCTGCATTTGTATTTGTGAAGAAGTGCAAGGAGTTTATCATGCCGAAAATGAAAACCAACAGAGGAGCTGCCAAACGGTTCAAGGTGACCGGTGGTGGTAAAATTCGTCGAGCCAAGGCGTATTCCTCGCATATCCTGACCAAAAAATCGACCAAACGAAAACGGAACCTGCGCAAACAGACCTTGGTCTCCGCGGTGGACACCAAGGCCGTCCGTCGGATGCTGCCCTATCTGTAAGCGTTGTTGTCGTGCCGGGAGAGCCCGGTGTTCCTGTTTCGCTGTTGTTGAATATGAACGGAGAAGATCATGTCTCGTGTAGCCCGCGGCTTCAAAGCGCGCCGCAGAAGAAATAAAGTGTTGAAATTGGCCAAAGGCTATCGTGGCGGCAAACGTCGCCTGTTCAAGACCGCCGCCGAAGCCGTTGATCGGGCCCTGTGCTATGCCTATCGGGACCGTCGCGTCAAAAAACGGGAGTTTCGTCGGCTGTGGATCGCCCGGATCAACGCCGCTGCCCGGGAGCATGGCGTCAGTTACAGCCGACTGATCAACGGTTTGCATGCCAACTCGATCGAGCTTGATCGCAAGGTGCTTTCCAATCTGGCCATTGTTGATCCAGCTGCATTTGCCGCTGTTGTCAGGGCCTCCGGACAACTTTCCTGATTCCTGACCATGGAAAACGAGCTACTGCAACTGAGACGGGATGCCGAGGACGCGCTTGGGCAAGTGAGCGATGCTGCCGGACTGGAAGCGGTCCGGGTTCTGTATCTTGGACGAAAGGGCGGTCGTTTGACCGCGGTGCTGCGTCGGCTGGGCGAGATGGATGCGGCCGACCGGCCCCGTCTCGGACAGCTGGCCAACGAGATCAAGGTTTCGCTGGAAGAGCAGCTTGCCCGCAAAAAAGAGGAGCTGGGAGGCGCGTCGCCGTCCCAACATCCCCAGGGGCTTGATCTCAGCCTGCCCGGTCGCTTCGTCCCCTTCGGCAAATCGCACCCCGTGACCCAGGTCATGGAGGAGATCTGCTCGATTTTCGAGGGATTGGGATTTGTCGTGGCCGAAGGGCCCGATGTTGAGACCGATTACTACAACTTTGAGGCCCTCAATATCCCTCCGCACCATCCGGCGCGGGACATGCATGACACCTTTTACGTCACGGATTCGCTGCTGCTCCGGACGCATACTTCGCCCATGCAGGCCCGGATCATGGAAAAACAGGATCCGCCCCTGCGCTATATCGCCCCCGGCAAGGTGTACCGCTGCGACTCCGACATCACCCATACGCCCATGTTCCATCAGGTGGAAGGCGTCTTGGTGGACAGGGATGTCTCGTTTGCCGATCTGAAAGGCGTGCTGACCAGTTTTACCCGCACGATGTTCGAGCAGGATTTGCCCTTGCGTTTCCGCCCTAGTTTTTTTCCGTTTACCGAACCGAGCGCCGAGGTGGACATTGCCTGCGTGATGTGCGCCGGCAAGGGGTGTCGGGTCTGCAAGCAGACAGGGTGGCTGGAGATTCTCGGATCAGGCATGATTGACCCCGAGGTGCTGAAGATTGTCGGCTACGATCCTGAAATCTATTCCGGCTTTGCCTTTGGCCTTGGAGTCGAGCGGATCGCAATGCTGAAATACGGGATAGACGATATCCGCCTGTACTACGAAAACGACCTCCGTTTTCTCTCCCTGTTTTGATCCATAAGCGCTTGCCCGGTCGATTTGCAGGATCCCGTTGCATGGTGCCGGTTCCGCAGTTGCCGAATAGGGGGCGGTCCGGCCTTTGAACGGGCGGCGTCTCATGGCGTCACGTCGTTCATCAGGGCTGTTTCGCCCGAGTACTGTTTGCCGAGAGGATGATTATGAAATTCACGCTGAGTTGGCTGAATCAATTTGTTGCCACTGAAGGATGGACAGCGGCGGCCCTCGCGGACAAATTGACCATGCTTGGATTGGAGGTCGACGGTGTCGAGGCGCTTCATGCTCAACTGGAAGCACTGGTTACCGCCCGGGTGATCAGTGTCGAAAAACATCCTGATGCCGATACGTTATCTGTCTGCTCCGTGGAAACCGGACAGGAGACCCTGCAAATTGTGTGCGGTGCGCCCAATGTCCGCGCCGGCATGCTGGCCGCTCTTGCCAAGGTGGGAACACGTCTGTCGGACGGAAACAAGATCAAGAAGGCCAAGATCCGGGGTGTTGAGTCCGCCGGCATGCTGTGTTCCGCCCGCGAGCTTGGTCTGAGCGAGGACCACGACGGTATTCTGGACCTGGGCGACGTGCCGGTGGGCATCTCCCTGCTCGATGCCATGCACCTGCGGGATGCAGTCATCGAGGTCGATCTCACGCCCAACCGGGCGGATTGTGCCAGTGTCCGGGGCATTGCCCGGGAGGTGAGCGGATTCACCGGCAACGCCCTGCAGCCCCTGGTGCGCCAGGTAACCCCCCTGACCGGGACGGACGTCGATTTTTCCGTGGAAATCCAGGATCCCCAGCTCTGCCTGCGCTATGCGGCCCGCAAGCTGACCCAGGTCAAGATCGGTCCTTCTCCCCTCTGGATGCAGCAGCGCCTCAGTGCGGTGGGCATGCGGCCGATCAACAACATCGTCGATATCACCAACTATGTCATGCTCGAAGCGGGCCAGCCTCTGCATGCTTTTGATTTCGAGACGCTACGCGGCAGCAAGATTGTTGTTCGCCGACCGCTGCCCGAAGAGACGACCTTCACCACATTGGACGGCAATCAGCGTCAGCTGGATCCGGAGATGCTGCTCATCTGCGACGGCGAACGGCCGGTGGCCCTGGCCGGGGTGATGGGCGGCCTGGAGACCGAAATAACCGCTTCGAGCACCACGGTGCTGCTCGAATCCGCCTGTTTCGATCCGCTCTCGGTTCGCCGGACCGCGCGGAAGCTGGGGCTTCCCTCGGAATCTTCCTACCGGTTTGAACGGGGCGTTGACCCCAATCTGGCCGATAGCGCGCTGGAACGGGCGGTCGAGCTGCTGGTTCAATATGCCGATGCACGGCCCGATCCGGACGGGATAGACCTCTATCCAGGCAAAAAAGAACCGATCCGCCTGCAGCTCCGTGCAGGCAAGGTTTGTGGCCTGATTGGGTTGCAACTGACTCGTGACGAAATTGCGGGCTATTTGCGCGGCATCGAGTTTGCGGTCACACCGCTTGACGAGACGACCCTGGACGTGGTGGTGCCGAGCTTTCGCATGGACATCGAACGTGAGGTCGACCTGGTGGAAGAGGTGGCCCGCCTGGTCGGCTACGACGAGATTCCCACGACCCATCCCGTTATCCGCATGGAGCATCCGGGGCGAGACCCCCTGCGTGATCTGCGCCGGGATGCCGCCCGTTGCCTGATCGGGCAGGGCTTTTTCGAAGCGATCAACTACAGTTTTATCGCTGAGAGCAGTTTTGACCTGTGTCGGCTGGGGGCGGATGATTTCCGGCGCAAGGTAACCCGGTTGCGCAATCCCCTGTCCGAGGAACAGGCGGTGATGCGTTCGCTGCTGCTGCCCGGATTGCTGGACAATATCCGCAGGAATACCAGTTTTCACCAGGACGATATCCGCCTGTTTGAGATCGGTAAGGTGTTTTGGCAACATCAGGCCCATACCCTGCCTGAAGAACGGTTCCAGCTTTGCGCGGTAGTCAGCGGTCAGCGCTACCCTTATGCCGAGCCACTGTATTTTGCCGATGAGCAGGCCGATATCTTCGACATCAAGGGGACGGTCGTGCACCTGCTGCAAACATTGCGCAGGGCCGGAACAGACGGCGATGTCGTGTTTTCGACAGCAGAGCCGCTGCAACCCTATTGCTCTCCGGATTGCGGCGCATTGGTGACTGTGCACGACAAGGTTGTCGGCTTGATAGGAGCGGTGCATCCGGAGACATTGAAGCGGGCAGACATCAAACAACCGGTCTTTTTCCTGGAGCTGGATCTGGAATTGCTGTTGACCGTGCCGGTCCAGCCCAAACAGTTCCGGACGCTGCCCAAGTATCCGTCGGTGAAACGGGATCTGAGTCTGGTCGTGGCCGACACTGTTCCGGCAGGCAACCTGCTTGCGGCCGTCAAAAGCCAGCAACAGAAGTATCTTGAATCGGTGGAAATTTTTGATGTGTACCGCGGCAAGCCGATTCCCGCAGGTCAGAAGAGTGTTTCGCTCGCGTTTGTCTACAGATCGGAGCAGGGCACCTTGGAAGATCAGACCGTCGACAAGGCCCACAATAAGATCGTGACGAGCCTGATGGCAGATTTTCAAGCCCGTTATCGTGAAGGATTTGAAGAATGAAGAAGAAAAACGTGACCCGGAAGGAACTGGCCCTCTCCGTCAACGAAAAACTGGGCGTATCACAGCGGAGCGCTGCTGAAATTGTCGATACGGTTTTCTCGGTCATGAAAAACACCATGGTTGCGGGAGAATCCATCAAGCTGGTGCAGTTCGGCACCTTGACTGTCCGGGACAAATCGCCGCGTCGGGGCCGGAATCCCAGAACCGGTGAATCCATGACCATCACCAAGCGGCAGATGGTTTCGTTTCGGCCAAGCAAGCGGCTGCGAGAGCGGCTCAACAGCGAGGAGAACAGCGAGGAGTAATGGAAGCGACAATCCGTGGATGAGGACGCCAAGGAGAGATTGTCCGCCCTTGAGGGCGTTCACCTGCCGGACAAGGTGTATTTTCGGATCGGTGAGGTAAGCCGGTTTGTCGGCGTCGACCCCCATGTGTTGCGTTACTGGGAAACCGAGTTTCCCTGGATTCGGCCTGTTCGCGGCAAGGCGAAGCAGCGGTTGTACCGCAGGCGCGATGTGGAGCGGTTGCTGCTGATCAGAAGATTGCTGCATGAACTGGGGTATACGATTGTCGGGGCCCGGAAACGTCTGCGCGATATGGAGGGCCGGGACTGGGCCGATTTCATCGACATCGGCGCGTATCCGCAATCGGCGGAAAGCCTTGTGCAGGAGCTTAAGGCAGAACTTCGCGATATCCTTGACCAGCTTGATCGACGGGAAACAGAGGGCAGGCAACAAAAGGTTGACAATTGACGGCTTGCTCTGCTACATAATCTAGATCAAATTTTAACGGAACGTAGCGCAGTCTGGTAGCGCACCTGAATGGGGTTCAGGGGGCCGGAGGTTCAAATCCTCTCGTTCCGACCAAAAACAGCCCTTGGTTATCACTAGGGTTTCCATCGAAAGCCCGCGGCCTGCCTAGGTTTGCGGGCTTTCTCTTTGTCCGGATTCATCTTTTTGTCCTTTACGCTCGTTTCTGTTTTTTGTATTTGTTTACGTACGTTTTGGAAAAATTTACGACCAAATTTACGCCCAAAAAAGAGGGAGACATGGCCACGGTCCGCAAGATCGCCAGGAAAAAAGGAGCGAGCTACCGGGCGGAGGTCTGCGTCGCAGGTCGGCGCGCTTCAGCGACTTTTGATACCCGGTCCGAGGCGCACGTCTGGGCGGAAGAGGCTGAAGAGTTACTGCGCGCCGGAAAGCCCTTGCCAGGCGAAGGTCAGGCCGCCGGTACCGCCGAAGCATCGCCTCGTACTGCTCACACCGGACGAAATCACCCTGCTCCTAAGCGCCTACATGGCCTCGAAATCGCCCAACCTGTACCCGTGTATGTGCTTCTGCTCCTGCATACGGCCGTCCGAGGCAGCCAGCCTGCGTTGGGAACAGGTGCAGGGCAATATGCTGGATCTCACTGTGACGAAAACAGATCCTCACCCGAGCCCCATTCCAGCATTGCGTTCAAAGGGAAGAGCGAGCCGGAAGGGTTTGTTGTGCGGGTGGGGAAAGTAAAGACGGTGCCTCCCGGTGGAAGAGGTAGGAAGAGGGGGAGGGAGAGGGCATTCAGATCGCTGCCTTTATAGGATCGTTGGGTGAAACCTGTTGAAGAGCGGTTCTTTTTTATGTCTGATAACAGCGAGGATGCCGAGAACACACCACAGGGGTACACGACATGAGCCATGCAAACTTTCACATCGTCTACGACGGTCCAGCCCTGGCCGGAAACGAAATGGATGTTCGTGAACTGGCTCCGGCCTTACTCGCCTTGGGAGAAGTGCTGGAACAGGCAAATGCCACCATCAACCAAGACAAAGCCAAGATAGCACTCAGGGTGAAGGCGTCGTTTCGGACCGGATGCTTTGGCATCGACTTCTCCGTAGTGCAGAGTCTGGTTGACCAAGTGGTGAACATGTTCAATGCAAAGCCTGTGGAGAGCGCGGGCAGCCTGCTGAGTTTGCTCGGCTTCACTGTGCCAGGAAGTGCTTATGGCCTGGTTAAGCTGGTGAAGTGGCTGCAGAACAGGCCGATCAAGGAAGTGATCCTGCTGGATGACGGCCGCGCCAAGGTGGTGATAGACGGCGATTGTTTCGAAACGGAACAGCGTACGATCGAGCTGCTGCGCAACTACATGTTGCGCAGGGCACTGGAGCAGGCCATTGCCAAACCACTGGAGCTTCCTGGGATTGATACCGTCGCCCTGACAGATGATGAACGGGAAACGAACTTTGTGGTTATTGAAAAGCATGAGCGGGACTATTTTGCGGCGCCACAGGAAGATGAAGAGCAGCTTGTCGACGATGTCAGTGAGGCAGCTCTTAAACTGGTGAGTGTTTCCTTCAAGGGAGATAACAAATGGCGCTTCTCGACAGGAGAAGCGCCATTTTATTCCACTATATCGGACACTGAATTTTTGAATCGGGTCAATTTAGGTATGGAGAGCTTCCGCGCCGGCGACATCCTCATCGTCAAATTGCGGAAAAAGCAATATCGCTTCGGCGAATCAATCCGTTCGGAATATGATGTTGAAAAGGTGGTGGAGCATATCACCGGCCCCAACCAGTTAAAGCTTCCGCTCCGCCGGGCAAAAGAGATGGACGAATGAAACTGAAGGCCCTTCGGAAGAGATAATTTGATCATGCCCGTTTAGATCTATCCAGAAGAAAATCTCAAAATAAGACCAGGGAAATCGCCAAGGACGACCATGAACAACACAATACGCAACCTTCTGATAGGAGCCGGCAGCATATTGGAGATCATGCCGCCCAGGAGGCGCGTTGATCTGAATACCCTAAGAGCCAACATAGCACGGCGCATCGCTTCGGCAGAAGCTGGCACCGCATCAGATATCAGTGAAGAGCAAAGGCTTCAAGAGGAAAGAGAAGCGCAATTCGAAAAAGAAGTGCAACGCATGAGGGTATTAGTAGAACCCTCAGGGGTATTAGACGAAGCTTCAGCACGCAATGTTTTGGAAAAAATCGGCACAGTAGACAGCATCGGCAGTATATTATGGGCGATTTGGCTGGTTGATAATATGATGACGCTAGATTCGTCAGAGGAATTACAAGCGCAACTCAAAACAACAAAAGAGCAACTCATGGATCGTGCCTGGAACAAGTTTGGAAACGACATCAGGTCTTGGCTTAACCATGAAGCCTATTAAAAGAAAAACTGAGCAGACCCGCTCTGCCAATGAGATACCAAACCCTTCCCCTCACCAGGAAGAACAAAACCCCAAAGAACAAATGAGCCTCGAAGAACAAAAACTACGGCTTAACCTGCTTGAGAAATTATCCAACCTCCTGTCGGATCCCGCTGTTTTAGAACAGTACGAAAAAGTCTCGCCTGGTTTGGCTAAACAAATTTTTGCGGAGTTCGAGAGGCGCGCCAACCATGACCGCTCGATGGACGCGATGCGCGCCAAACAAGAATACGAGATGAAGCTGCTGTCTGCCGAGCTGGAACTCGAGAAGGAAAATATCCATACCCAGCGCCGCGGTCAGTGGTTTGGGTTTATTGCCGTGATCATCATGGCCACTGTCGCTCTTATCGCCCTTGCCATGGGCCACCCTTTTGTCGCGGGTTCCATTTGCTCCACCACCATCGCCATCTTGGCGGGAGTTTTTGTTACCGGAAGACGGCTTGCAAGCAAGGAGCAAACCGTAAAAAGCAGCGAGGGCGAGGGCTAAAAGCGCTGCGTTTACGCCCAAATTTACGGACAATCAGCGCATTTTATTGATATATTGCCTATTTCGTTTGAATGGGCTTCAGGGGGGCGGAGGTTCAAATCCTCTCGTTCCAACCAGTACCAGCAAAGGGGAGATGGCCGATCGGCTGTCTCCCCTTTGTTTTTGCTTTTGGCGTCGCGCCCCTTGGTTCATCCCCGCGTCTGCGGGAAAGGGGTATCGGGTCAGCCGGTTATTCTTTGGTGTTGCGCAGGGATTGTATGAAAAAAGCCTTCTTCTCCACCGGATTGGGCGGAAAAGAAGGCTTTTTGCAGTACGCGGGCCGGTTGGTCGTGCTGCCCGGCCTGCTGATCGGTTCGGGATCAGTTCAGCCAGGGTTTGCCGATGGGCAGGATTGTCCGGCCGAACAGTTGGGCGTAGATGGCTGCCGCAGCCATGTACATGGCCAGCAGGGCGCAGATCATCAGGTCGACGCCGACGAAGAAAAGCAGGTTTTTCATGCCAGCCAGGTAGACCAGGTCAAGACCGATGAAACCGATGAGCAGGGTGGTGAAGGTCAGTGCCATGGCGGTGCTGATGCGCATGGCGCCAATCCCCATGAAAGCGGTGTAGACGGTGTAGGCGAGCAGGAAGAATCCGGTGTCGGTTGCCGTGATATGCAGATGTTTCCACTCTGGAGGAGCAATATCGCCCAGGAGCCAGATCAGTCCCAGAGCGATCCAGAAAGCGCCGTAAGAGCAGAATGCGCTGTATCCGAAATTGTTGCCGCACTTGAATTCCTGGAATCCGGCCATGAGCTGCATCAGTCCGCCGATAACCATGGCGGCGCAGAAAACAGTTCCTGTTCCTCCCCAACCCAGATTGTGAAATTGCAAGAGCATGGTCGTGATTCCAAAGCCGATCAGGCCAACGACTGCTGGATTTCCCATAGGTTTTGCTGCATCTGCCATTGCTTCCTCCTTGTTGGTGTGAATGTTGCCCACATGGGGTGGTTTCGTTGCCTATCACAAGTCTGCACTCGCAGGCGTGATCAACAGCACCTTCAAAACTGGTTTCAAAAACTTTTGACGACACAACACACTTTCTTTGTTGCAATGTGTCAATAAGACTCCATGGGATGCGATCAATCCACCATCTGGAGCGGGTTGATCGTTCTTTCCTGGTTCACCTCCTTTATATTGAATATTTTATCGAATATTTTTTGATCAGTCTGCGTATCTGCGGACCTGTGAAAGTGCGTTGAGTATAAAGGGGATGGGATAGACTGTCAACGGGCAGTCCGGTCTGTTTCTTGTGTCCGGTATTCTTGTGTTGGCGTCGGTCGGTACCAGGCAATGTACGTGCGGCCCCTTGGCCGGTGTGCAATATTACAGGCCGGGGATGCCGATATGCTGGATGCGGACGGCGTTTAGTTTGTCTTCGTAGGCGGGCAGCCGCCCTTCCTTGCGGTAGAGGCGGAAGGCCAGGGCCTGGGAGAGCGCCCGAATGGGGTAGTCGCGGGGGAGTTGTTGCAGGTAGGGCTGTACGGTGACAAAGCTGGTCGCGCCGTACTGCTGCATGATGAAGCGGAGACCGCCGTTTGCAGGACCGATATTGTAGGCGAGCAGGCCAAGGAAGAGGTCGCCGCGCATCTGGCGCAGATAGTAGGAGAGCGTGGCAGCGGCAAGAAAGCAGTTGTGGCGGTGGTTGGCGACATCGGTGGTCTCCACACCCATCTTGCGGGCCGCCATGCGCACCGCCTCGTCCGGAATCTGGGTGATCTGGAACAGACCTTTACCGCCGTCCTCGCTGTCTCTGGGCAAGAACGAGGATTCCGTTGCCGCGACACCGTGGAGCAGATCGGGGTCGAGGCGAAAGGCCGCCGCTGCCTCGTCGATATCTTTGCTGTAGGGTTGGGCGCGGATGATCAGCGTGGTCAGCTGGGTGGTGTCCAGCCGACGGTAGGCCGCGAAGACCTGGTGGGCCAGGGTAACCCGTGCGGCTTCATCCTTGCCGCCGACCAGAATGCGGAACTGGTTGAACGCGAAAAACAGATCCCCCTTGAGCGCCAGTGTGCCCACCGAGGCCGCAAGCGCGAGCGCCAGGAGTGCGGGCAGAAAAGGCCACCACGCCAAAAGCCGACGTCGGGCCTTGATCCAGCCGACCAGAAGCAGGGCGAACAGGGTGATCAGGCCGAGCACGCCCAGAAGAAAGGGGAGGAGGTGGTTGAAAAAATGGCTGCCGGAAAACCGGCTCGATGCCAGGCCGAGCACCACGGCGACTCCGGTGGCGGCTGTGCAGATCAGGCAAACGGTTTCCAGGGTGGTCAGCAGAACTGTTTGTCGCGAGAGGCGGGGGGGCTTTTTTTTGCCGCGTTTTCTGGAGGTTGTCTTTTTTCGGGGGGACTTTTTGCTGGTTATCCCGGCCGAGGCTTTTTTGGTGCGGGGTTTTCTGGGCTTTGCGGGCTGCGTCTGTTTTTGTTTGTCGGTTTTCGACACAGGAGGTTCCTGCACCGGTTGCCCGGTTGCGGGTTGCTGTTCGGCCGTGTTGTCCATGAAGTGTAACGGGTAACGATGGGGGTGGGCCGTATCCGGCTGGACCTGAGCATCCGTTCCGGATGGTTCAAGGCGGCGCTGTTTTCAGGACAGCGCGAGCAAAGCTTTTAAAAAACATGTTCCACGGACCCTGTCAATCCTTTCCCGGATGATCGGCAGGGAAAGCGGTGCTGGTTGTCGGGTTTTCCTGTTGCTTGCTGTCCATCTGTTTTTTGGCGGGAAGAAATGCACGGCCTGCTTTTTTGTCTCTTGTTGCTTCCGGGATCATTGGGTATGTTTGTCGTGCGCCTTTTCCCTTTGATATCATTGAAGATTTTTCAGGGTTGATCGCTCCGGTTGCAAGGCGCGTCAAAAGAACATGATTTCAAACCCTTATCGGTTCATCCCCTGTCGGGAACATCTGTCCCGGAAGTTTTTCCGCCGTGTCTTGATCGCGGGCAACCTGCCATGAGCGGTAGGACAGAGCGTGTTCCCTTGACATACATCAGTCCACATCCCGTCAACCGTCTATTTTAAGCAGAGTGAGGCCCGTGAACACACAAGACTCCACAGCACCCCAAGAGCCAGTCCATGTCTGGCATACCCTGTCCTCCGATGAGGCCCTGACCCGGTTGGAAACCAGTTCTGCCGGATTGTCGACGGAAGAGGCTGCTCGTCGACTCCGCCTGTACGGGCCCAACCAGATCCTCAAGAAATCCGGAGAGAGCGTCTGGACCCTGTTGTGGCGGCAGATCAACAACCCCCTGATCTGGGTGCTGCTCGCCTCGGGCACGATTGCCGTGGTCCTGGGCAAGATCACCGACGGTCTGGTGGTGCTGTCGGTGGTGGTGATCAACGGCATTATCGGTTTTATTCAGGAGTTCCGGGCTGGTCGCGCCATCGAGGCATTGTCCGGGATGGTGCCGCAAAACACCACGGTTGTCCGCCAGGGCCGGTTGCAGACCATTCCGGCGGCTGAACTGGTCTGCGGCGACATTGTGCAGCTGGCGGCAGGCGACAGCGTGCCCGCCGACATGCGACTGGTCACTGTGAAGAACGTGCAGGTGGAGGAGGCGGCGCTGACCGGGGAATCGGTGCCGGTGGACAAGACAGTCGCGCCGGTTGCAAGCGACGCGGTTCTGGGCGACCGAACCTGCATGGTCTATAGCGGCACCTTGGTGACCTCGGGTTTGGCCACGGCCGTGGTTACGGCGACCGGCATGGCCACCGAGCTGGGCCGCATCTCCGACATGCTTGAAACCACGGTGGATCTGGAGACGCCGCTGACCAAAAAACTGGGCGAAATAAGCACCTGGATCACCATCGGCATCGTGCTGCTCTCCGCGGTGATTCTTTCCATCGGGGTCAAGCGGGCGCTCGATATGGCCGTTCCGCTGGGCTCGGCTCTCAAGGAAACATTGATCTTCGCCATTGCCCTGGCTGTGGGCGCCATTCCCGAGGGGTTGCCTGCCGTAGTCACCATTGCCCTGGCCATCGGCGTGCAGCGCATGGCGCGTCGCAACGCCATCATCCGCGTGCTGCCGGCAGTGGAAACCCTGGGCTCCACCACGGTCATCTGCTCCGACAAGACCGGCACCCTGACTTGCAACGAGATGACGGTGACTGAAATGGTGATCGGCGCGGACCGCTACCGGGTTAGCGGGGTCGGATACGAACCATCGGGTATCTTTTCTTTGGACGATCGCCCATTGACCGAGCTGCCCGCGCCGCTGCTCGACCTTCTGGGCAAGGGACTGCTGTGCAACGACGCTGCCCTGGAAAACGATAACGGCAAGTGGGCCATCACCGGCGACCCCACCGAGGCTGCCCTGGTGGTGGCCGCGGCCAAGGCTGGGTTGCGCGCGGAGGAGTATGGGCGGCGTTTTCCCCGGCTCGACGCGATTCCCTTTGCCTCGGAAAATCAGTACATGGCCACCTTGCACGGCGGCGAGACACCCATGGTGGTGCTGAAAGGCGCACCCGAGGTGGTGGTCGGTCGCTGCGAAAACGGGGATGCCTCTCTGCGCCAACAGGTGGGTGCCGAGGTGGAGCGGATGGGCGCTGCCGGTATGCGGGTGCTGGCCGTGGCCTGGAAGCCCTGGGACGGGGAGGCTGGACAAGAGTTGCAGGAAACGGATGCGGACGGGGGATTCCGCTTTCTGGGGCTTCTGGGTATGATCGACCCGCCGCGTGAGGAAGTGTTCGCGGCTGTCGAGGCATGCCGGCAGGCGGGCATCGTGGTCAAAATGATCACCGGCGATCACCGCGCCACAGCCCTGGCTATCGGCAAGGAGCTGGGGATAGCAGGCAACGGTCGGGCTGTTTCCGGAAGCGATCTGGCGGCAATGGATGATGCCGAATTGTTGAAGGCGGCGCGTGAAACCAATGTCTTTGCTCGGGTCGCACCGGAACATAAACTGCGGTTGGTGCAGGTGCTGCAACAAGACAACCAGATCGTGGCCATGACCGGGGACGGGGTCAACGACGCGCCTTCGCTCAAGCAGGCCAACATCGGGGTGGCCATGGGCATCACCGGCACCTCGGTGTCCAAGGAAGCGGCTGATATCGTCCTTGCCGACGACAACTTCGCCAGCATCGGTGCAGCCGTGGAAGAGGGCCGCCGGGTGTACGACAACCTGGTCAAGTCATTGGCATTTTTACTGCCCACCAACTTGGGGCTGGCCCTGATTCTGATCTGGGGCATCATGTTCTTCCCCTACGATCCGGTCACCAAGGAGCTGCTTTTGCCCATGCTGCCCACCCAGTTGTTGTGGATCAACCTGGTGGCGGCCGTGGCCTTGGCGCTGCCCTTGGCCTTTGAGGTGCAGGAGCCGGATATTATGCGGCGGCCGCCTCGTGATCCGAATGCCCCGCTGTTCAACGCCTTTGTGGTGACCAGGGTGGTGGCGGTTTCCATACTGATGACCGCGGGCACGATCATTCTTTTCCTTCTGGAGTACAAGCGGGAACTGGGTGGCGGCGTGGCGGACGGGCTGGCCCTGTCCCGGGCGCAGACCGTAGCCGTAACCTTTGTGATCTTGTTTCAGATTTTTTACATGATCCACTGCCGGTCGCTGAAGGAGAGCATCTCCCGGATCGGCTGGTTCACCAACCCCACGGTGTTCTGGGGTATCGGCGTGGTGGCTGGTTTGCAACTGCTGTTCATTTACCTGCCGCTGTTACAGGGCATTTTCAAGACCGCGCCGCTCTCTCCGGTCAATCTGGCGATAACCGCAGTGGCCGCCTTTCTTATCGTGCCTCTGGTTTCCCTGGAAAAATGGATCCGAACCCGGTTCGGGCGGAGCAAGGGCGGTTCCAGCGCCTGATGCGGTGTGCCGCGCCGGATGGTTGGGAGTCGCGTAAAGGCGATGATTTTGTGACGATTTTGCGACGGTTTTCAGGGTGAGCGAAAAGCGGCGAGCCGGAAGCCGTTCTTCCGCTTGCCGGTCCTGTTTCGACTGTTCCGGGGAGAGGCATCGAGGCTGTCAGCGCACAACGCACGATGATGGGCATCGTGCGCACGCAGGATATTGCGCAGTGTGCACCGGTATTTTCGCGGAGCAAGGAGCAAATCGGACGAGCGTGGTTGATTTGTACCCTGCGAGGCACGAGCGGACGGCCCTCCTCGGCAGGCGTGGCGGCTTAATGTGGAGCACCGCCTTGCCTGTGCGGGTAAAGGCGGCAGGCAAGGCGGTGCGTTGTGAAAAGATCTTGAGGTGCGCGGAAACCTGAGGATTACACCAGCAGTTCCAGGCCGGAAAAGAAGTAGCCGATTTCAAATGCAGCGGTT
The DNA here is from genome assembly GCA_050952385.1 of Desulfobulbus sp. Lineage (GTDB taxonomy): Bacteria > Desulfobacterota > Desulfobulbia > Desulfobulbales > Desulfobulbaceae > Desulfobulbus. Next base: position 2,616,877 of record JBMNKV010000001.1, read on the forward strand.
TCCGGGGCATCCGACCCGTGGGTGGCATTGGCTTCCAGCGAGTCGCCGAATTCGCGACGCAAGGTGCCTTCGGCAGCTTTTGCCGGATCGGTTGCGCCCATCAGGTCGCGCCATTTCTTGATAGCCCCTTCGGCTTCAAGCACCATGACGATGCATGGCCCACTGGACATAAAATCGGTCAGTTCACCAAAAAACGGTCGTTCCTTGTGCACATAATAAAATCCTTCGGCCTCGCGTTTGCTGAGAAAGAGCTTCTTTAAGCCCACGACTTTGAAGCCTTCGGCATAGATGCGGGCAAGGATTTTTCCGGCATTGCCAGCAAGAAAGGCGTTGGGCTTGATAATGGCGAATGTGCGTTCCATGGGATGACTCCTGAAGAAAAAAGAAAGCGTGCCAAGACGGCAGCAACGAATGGTTCATGCGCGGGCTCTATACCATGAACCCGGGTGATCGGCAAGCCTTGCCCCGGGTGGATCAGGGGTCAGGAGGTTGCTTGCCCAGCGGCAGCGCCGTGATTGCGGGCCAGCATTGCCGCAAGGATTCGAGGCTGGGAAAGTGCAGGTGGACAGTTAAGCTGTCGTCTTCAAACGACGGACAATGCTGAATGGTGATTCCCGGGGGTGGTTGCAAAGATTGTATTGTCTGCTGAAATTGTTGTTCGGCGGCGGTCTGCGCCGGTGCATGCTGTTCTTGCAGGTTGGCAAGGAGTTGCTGGAGTTGTTGCGGCAGATTGTGCGGATCGGCCCCGCTTACCCGACTTTGGCAGGCGTGCAGCAGGTCGGCCACGGGAGTGTTGGTGAGCAAGGCGAGCTCGGTCACGGTTTCCGCGAGTTTTTGTTGTTTGGAACCGCCCGCACGGTAGGTCGTGATGCAGGCGACAAGGGCCTGTTGGTCGGCGGGCGCGAGGCGATTCAGATACTGGATAGTCCGGGCTGCAAGAACACCGGAATGCAGGGCGTGCAGGACCGTGGGGTCCAGGTTGAGCACTGCCAGCAGTTTCTTTAGGGTATGACGGTGCGGTTTTTGTCCCATGAGCGGAAGCAGCGGCAACACCTCTTTTTCAGGAAGTGTTTGCACTGCCTGCCGGAGGAGGTTTGCCTGCAAGACCAGGCTGGAACGCACCGTGGATAAACCGTGGAAGAGTTGCAGGGCAAAATATTTTTGTGGAGAGGCCCCGTGTTCCAGAACCTGGCAACAGACCTCAGGAATTGCCAGGGTCCGTAACGCCCCCAGCAAGGCAAAACCAGCCAGCAGGTGGAAGCAGCCGTCTTCCCGGCAGACGACCGGAAGCGGCTGTTGAAGACCGAATCGGCGCACTTGTTCAACCATTTTCGGGTCCGGCGTACCGGCATACAGGGCGCGGGTCAGCTCGTCCGGCAGGTCGAGCGTCTCGGTGGGCAGGTTGTGGAACCGAAAGGAGCAAGGCTGCATGATGGTATTTGGGCCCGGAGACATTGGCCAGCAGTGTGATCAAGGCTCGAGGCCAATGGACAATGGAAAAGGGCGCCACGGTAGAGGCGCCCTTGTATCCGATGCTGTTTGTTTTTTACTTGATGTTGATTCGGGAACGTAAAATTCCAGACGGCTTGAACGTGACGACCCGGCGGGCATCAAGGGTGAGCTCGTTGCCGGTTTGGGGATTCCGGCCCCGCCGGGATTTTTTATCCTTGACGTTGAACTTGCCGAACCCACTCAGCAGGAGATCATCTCCCGCGATCAGCGCCTGCTTGGCCAGGGCTAAAAAATGTTCCACCGCCTCCGTAGCCTGCGCTTTCGTGAGATGGGGATGGTCGTTGTAGACCTGCTGGACTAAATCAGCTTTCGTCAATGTCATGGTGTTCCTCATGACGCGCGCCGCGTATGTACGTTGAACGGGATATAAAATGGATTACTTTATAGTAATAAAAAACGCGGCGATCTGTCAATCCGTTCATGCCAAAAAGGAGAAGGCTGAACGTCCCGCAAAGCGAGCGGAACGTCCCAGCTGCTCTTCAATGCGGAGCAGTTGGTTGTACTTTGCCACCCGGTCGCTGCGCGAGGGCGCTCCGGTTTTGATCTGTCCACTGTTCAGCGCCACCGCAAGATCCGCTATGGTCGCGTCTTCGGTTTCTCCCGAACGATGGGAGATGACCGCCGTATAGGAAGCCCGATGCGCCATATCGACGGCATCGATGGTTTCCGTGAGCGAACCGATCTGGTTGAGTTTGATCAAAATCGAGTTGCCGATATGCTGGGCGATGCCCTTTTTCAGGATGCTGGTATTGGTGACGAAAATATCGTCGCCCACAAGCTGGATTTTTTTGCCCAGCGCCTCGGTCAACTTTTTCCATCCCTCCCAGTCGGACTCGTCCAGTCCGTCCTCGATGGAGATGAGCGGATACTTGTCGACCCAGTTGCTGTAGAAGGCGACCATTTCATCGACCGTTTTCTTGGGCGACTGCTCCGCGTTGAGCACGTAGAGCTTTTCGTCCGCCGAGTAAAATTCGCTGGATGCCGCATCGATCCCGATAAAGATGTCCTGGCCCGGCTTGTAACCCGCCTGGACGATGCCTTCCAGGATCGCCTCCATGGCCTCTTCGTTGGAGCGAAGGTTGGGGGCGAAACCGCCCTCGTCGCCCCCCGCGGTTTGCAGGCCGCGTTTTTTCAGGACGGACTTCAGGGCATGAAAGGTTTCCGCGCCCATTTGCATGGCTTCGGCAAAGCTGGCGGCGCCGGCGGGAAGAATCATGAACTCCTGAATGTCCACATTGTTGTCGGCATGGGCGCCGCCGTTGAGGATATTCATCATCGGCACGGGCAGCACCTTGGCGTTGACTCCGCCCAGGTAGTTGTACAGGGGCATTTCCAGCTCCAGGGCGCTTGCCTTGGCCACGGCCAGGGACACCCCGAGAATAGCGTTGGCCCCCAGCTTTTCCTTGTTTTCGGTGCCGTCAAGGTCGAGCATGATGCTGTCGATCAGCACCTGCTGGGAAGACTCGTAGCCGAGCAGGGCCGGGGCGATGGTCTCGTTGACGTTGGCGACGGCCTGCAACACGCCTTTGCCGCCATAGCGCTTGTTGCCTTTGTCGCGCAGCTCCAGCGCCTCTCTTGTCCCGGTGGAGGCTCCCGACGGCACGGCAGCCCGGCCCACAGCCCCGGTTTCGAGCCGGACATCGACTTCAACAGTGGGGTTGCCCCGTGAATCAATAATCTCTCTGGCAATGACACTTGTAATTTCGCTCATGGTGACTCTCCTGCTATGATGATGCCGTTTGTATTTAGATGCCGCCCGCCATCTGAAAGATGGGCAAATACATAGCTACTACAAGTCCGCCGATCATGCCACCAAGAAAAACCATCATGAACGGTTCAATCATGGATGTCAGGTTTTCAACCGCCTGGTCAACCTCTTCGTCGTAAAAGTCCGCTATTTTTTCCAGCATGATATCGAGGGCGCCGACGGATTCGCCGACATTGATCATTTGCACAACCATGCTGGGGAAGACGCCCGACTCTTCCAGTGGTTCGGCAATGGGACGTCCTTCGGCGATACTTGCCGAAACCCTGGTCACCGCCAGCTCGATGACCTTGTTGCCCGAGGTGCGGGCGACCACCTGCAAGGCGTCGAGGATGGGCACGCCGCTTTGCAGCATGGTGCTCAGGGTGCGGGTGAATTTGGAGACGGCAACCTTGCGGGTCAGGTCGCCGACGATCGGTGCGTGCAGGATCAGGGAGTCTATTTTCAGACGCCCTTTTTCGGTTTGGTAGATGCGTTTTACTCCATAGACGATCACGCCGGCACCAAGAATCATGTAATGAATCTTGGTTTTGACGAAATCGCTGAGGTTGACCACCATTTGGGTCGGCCCTGGCAGGGTCGAGCCCATGTCCGCGAACATTTTCACGAACACGGGGATAACGAACACCAGCATGACGATCAGAATCAGGATGGAGATGCCCAGGCAGATGGCGGGATAGGTCATGGCACCTTTGATTTTTTTGGCAAGGGCCATGGATTTTTCCTTGAATCCCGCCAGACGGGAGAGGATGGTGTCCAGGATGCCGCCGAGCTCGCCGGCCTCGATCATGTTGCTGTACAAACTGTCGAACACCTTCGGATGCTTGCGCATCGAGTCGGCTAGGGTCGTTCCTGTTTCGACGTCGTTCTGAATCGAGAGCAGGATGCGTTTGAAGGTGATATTGGCTTGCTGTTTGGCCAGAATTTGCAAACACTGGACCAATGGCAGACCGGCGTCGATCATGGTGGAAAGTTGCCGCGTAAAGATGACCACATCCTTGCCGGTGACCTTGGGCTGGAAGATGGCGATATTTTCCAGGAGATCCTTGGGCTTGGGCTTGATCTTCGGATTCTCGATCCGCATGCGCTTGAGTTGGGCGAGCGCGCCGGCTTCGTCAACAGCCTCGATTTCTCCCTTTCTCTTTTCACCGTAGCTGTTTTTTCCCTTCCAGACATATATTGGCATGGTGTGCCCTCCGGCCCGTTTTTTCCGGTTTGTTCAGGACGAGGTTGATATTGACAGATGACGTCAATGCTCGTATATAGAAAACTTTTCGGCTGACGTAAAATTCTCGGAACAGAGCGTTCTGAAAAATTGTAGGGAAGATTTTTTTTTGATTCAAGCAGATTATCTTGTTCAGGAGTTGGGTCATGCAGACAGGGAGTGCGAGAAAATTCAGTGATCAGCCCTTTCTCCCGGTTGGGGAAAAATGCGAAGGGTGTGAGCGTATTGTTGAGAAAGGAGAGGGGCGGTTTTGCAGCACCCATCTCAATCCCGACGCCAAATGGCGCCTGGGGATTTGCAATCTGGCCACCCATGTCAAGCCGGAAGTGCTTGCGATCACGGCCAAGGTCAACCCGCTCAAGGCATCCAAACGGGCTTCCAAGAAGAAAAAGAAATAATCGTTTTCCTGTCCCGACGGGTTTACGCAGGTTGATGCCCCTTCGAATATATTCGAAGGGGCATTTTCGTTATCGGGCCCTGGCGGATTGCCCGGATTGCTGCTGGGGCGGGCGGCAACCGTTATTTGCGGCCCACACCGGTGTAGCGGAAACCCGCCTCCTGCATGACGGTCGGGGTGTAGACGTTGCGCAAATCAACAAAAACCGGGTCTCTCATTGTTTTTTTGAGCCGCTCCAGATCCAGCGCCCGGTACTGGTTCCATTCCGTCATCAAAACGAGGCAATCAGCGCCTTCGGCGGCCTCGTAGGCATTGGCGGTATAGATGATCGTGTCCGGAAGGCAGGTCTTGGCCTCATTCATCCCCTGGGGATCATGGGCCCGGATGATCGCGCCCTTTTCGATCAGGGCCGGCAGGATGGTCAGGGACGGCGCTTCCCGCATGTCGTCTGTTTCCGGTTTAAAGGTCAGGCCGAGGACAGCGATGGTTTTTCCTGTTTCGGAACCACCGAGCATCTCCCGTATTTTCTTGATCATGCGTGCTTTTTGCGCGGAGTTGGCCTCGACCGCAGCTTCGACGATGCGTACGTTTTCACCATGCTCCTGAACGATGCGCAACAGCGCCAGGGTATCCTTGGGAAAGCAGGATCCGCCATAACCCGGTCCCGGGTGGAGAAACTTGCTGCCGATGCGTCCATCCATGCCCATGCCCTTGGCCAGATCGATGACATTGGCACCGACCGCCTCGCAAACCAGTGCAATTTCGTTGATGAAACTGATCTTGACCGCGAGGAAGGCGTTGGATGCGTACTTGGTCAGTTCCGCCGTCTCGATGGTGGTGTGAACAATGGGTCTTTCTCTGAGGTAGAGCGGTTTGTAGATTTCGCGCAGCACCTGCTCGGCCCGGGGCGATTCGGTGCCGATGATGATCCGGTCCGGCCGCATGAAGTCGCTGATTGCCGCGCCTTCCCGGAGGAATTCCGGATTGGAGGCGATATCGAACGTCGCCTGGGGATTGGCTTCCCGAATCACCCGTTTCACCTGGCGGGCCGTGCCCACGGGTACGGTGCTCTTGTTGACCACCACCGTATAGTCTGCAAGGTGCGGGGCCAGCTCGCGGGCCGCCGCATAGATATAGGTCAGGTCGGCATAGCCGTCGCCGCGCCGGGAGGTCGGCGTGCCCACCGCCAGGAAGATGGCGTCCGCCCCCGGGACGGCCGAAACCATGTCGGTGGTGAAGCGCAACCGTCCTTCCTCGCTGTTTTTCCTGACCAGTACATCAAGTCCCGGTTCATAGATCGGGATCTCTCCCCGGTTGAGTTGGTCGATTTTGTCCGCAGCCACATCGACACAGGTGACCATGTGGCCGAATTCGGCAAGGCAGGTTCCGGTCACCAGTCCGACATAGCCGGTACCGATCATGGTGATATTCATAATACGGGTGCTCCTTTGGTTGATCGTGTGCCAAACAGGGCGGTGCCCACCCGAACGAGTGTCGCCCCTTCCTCGATAGCCACGGGGTAGTCTGCCGACATGCCCATGGACAGTTCGACATGGTTGTTGTCCGCGAAAAGCCCCTTGTCCGCCAGCTGTTTTGCGAGTTCCTTGAGCGCTTTGAAATAGGGACGGCTCTGTTCCGGGTCATCGGTGAAGGGCGGCATGGTCATGAGGCCGTGGACTGGAAGCCGGGTTTCTTTGGCGATGGTCCGGAGCAGTTCCGGGGCGTCTTCGGGCAGCACCCCCGCCTTCCGGGGATCCCGGCCCACGTTGACCTGTACTAGGATCGGCAGGGTTTTGCCGATCTGTTGTGCATGCCGGTCCAGGGCTCGGGCAATTTTCAGACGATCCACGGTTTCTACCATGTCGAAAAGCTCCGCGGCCTGCCGTGCCTTGTTGCTTTGCAAATGGCCGATGAAATGCCAGCGAGCCCCGTGTGGGACAGCGGCGATCTTCTCCGCCGCCTCCTGCAGGTAATTTTCCCCGAACAGGGGCTGGCCGCATTGCATTGCCTCGCCGACCGCCTCGGTGGGCATCTGTTTGCTGACCGCCACCAGCCGGATCAAGGCCGGATCCCGGTTTGCCCGTTGGGCAGCAGCCTGGATAGTCGAGCAAATGGAGGCAAGGTTTTCTTTAATCGTCATGGGCGGCCTCCTGGAAACCAAACAGGCGGGTTGCGTTGGCCGTGGTGGTCTGCGCGATTTCAGCCAGGGAACATTTTCTGACATCCGCCACCATCTGGGCGGTGTACAGCATCATGACCGGTTCGTTGACCTTGCCCCTGAAGGGGACGGGAGTCAGGAACGGGGCGTCGGTCTCAAGCAACAGCCGATCCGGATCAACCTCTGCAACCACGGCGCGAAGCACCTTGGCATTGGCATAGGTGACCACGCCGGGGATCGATATGTACAACCCCAGGTCAAAGGCTGCATGAGCCAGTCGCAAATCGCCGGAGAAACAGTGGAGCACGCCTCCCCTGGGCAAGGGCCCTGCCTCGCGCAGGATCCGGCAGGTGTCGGCATGGGCCTCCCGGTCGTGAATGACCACGGGCAGGGCCAGTTCTTTTGCCAGGTGCAGTTGGTCGGTGAAGGCCCGGATCTGGGCCTCGCGGGGGGCGTAGTTCTTGACGTAATCAAGACCGATTTCGCCGAAGCCGACCACGTTCGGCTCCCGGGCCAGCACGGCCAGCCGGTCGAGTTCCGCGGCGGTGACCTGCTCGGCGTTGTGGGGGTGGATGCCCACAGTGGCGAAAATGCCCTCATGCTGGCGGGCAAGCTCGATGGCCCGCCCTGAACTGGTGGTGTCGATGCCGATGGTGACCATGCGGCTGATCCCGTGTTGTCTGGCCGCGGCGATCACCGTATTCAGACGACCGTCATAGGCGGACATGTCGAGGTGGCAGTGGGTATCGACAAGGGTACTGCCCGGGGGCAGGCTGGGCAGGGGGGCTTTGGGGCGTTTCATGGAGTGTGCGTAATGAATGTGCGTACCTGGAGGAAAGGGGTGGGGGCACACCATCTCCGGGTTATGATGGGAGCGCCGCAAGCGGGTCTAATTGCCGGACATCATAGTGAATGTGGGTTGACATTGAAACCTTATTTTTTTACAAAGAAATGTCTTTGTCCTGCGTCCGGGAATTTTGAACGTATTTCCGGGCTATTCCATCCTTTCGCAGGACGTGCCGCAGAGGTCGCGTGCGGCGGATTTCGGCTGTTGCCGACCGGAAGGGGCGGTGAATTTTTGCATCTGTTCTGCATCTATTTGCATCTATAAATGAGGAGGTACACAGTGAACAACCTACCCAGATTGAGATCCCTGGCGTTCATGGCCGTGATGGTTTTGTTGCTGGTCGCAGGCTGCGCCAGAACCGGCCCCCAGGGTGACCCGGCCGGATCGGACCAGATCGCCACCTTTGCCGATGATATCAAGGACATAACCGTACCCAGCGAGATGCGTTGGGACCGGAACGGCTCGATGGTCATCAAAACGGAATCGTTCAGGGGCGGCGTTTTTGTCTACAAGGGCAAGGCAGAGGTGTTGTCGCTGAAGGATTACATGGTGTCCTCGATGCAGGGTAACCAGTGGCGGCATGTGGGGGAAACCGCGTCCAAGGATATCATGTTGGCCTTTATCAAGCCGAACAAGAGCTGCATGGCGATTATCTCCGACGGCTTGCTGGGGCGCACGGTCATGCGGCTGTATGTGGCCATCGACAAGACCGGCGCGTCCGGTTCCGGCGGTGGCTCCTACGGGGGCGGCTCGTACGGCGGCGGTTCCTATGACAGCGGGACCGGCGGTTCCACCGGCACCAATACCCCGTTTATGGACTCCTTTTCCCGGTAAGGGACGGGGCTGTCATGGCTGGGTTACAGGGAAAACGCATCCTCTTTGGTGTGACCGGTTCGATCGCCGCATACAAGGCCGCGCATTGGGTTCGGGAACTGGTCAAGGAAGAGGCGGTGGTGACGGTGGTGATGACTGCGGCAGCCGAACAGTTCGTCACCCCGTTGACCTTTGCGGCCCTTTCCGGAAACCGGGTGCATCGGGAGATGTTCGATCCCTCTCCGGAAGGCGTGATGGCGCATATCCAGCTTTCCCGTGAGGCCGATATCGTGCTGATCGCGCCGGCCACGGCGCAGACTCTCGCCCGTTTAGCCCTGGGCATGGCGGATACGCTGCTTTCAGCCGTGACCCTGGCCGCGAAGATTCCGGTTGTGGTCTGCCCGGCCATGAATACCGCGATGTGGCAACATCCGGCCACCCGGGCGCATGTCGAAACCCTGGAACAGTTCGGATACCGGGTGGTTCGCCCCGGTGCCGGCCAGCTGGCCTGCGGCGAAAGCGGCGATGGACGTCTGGTGGACTGGGAACCGGTTCGGGAAGAGCTGCTTGCCCTTGTGCAACCAGCCGATCTGGTCGGGAAGCGGGTGCTGATCACGGCTGGTCCCACCCGGGAACCTCTGGATCCCGTGCGTTTTCTCAGCAACCGTTCCAGCGGCAAGATGGGTTTTGCGCTGGCGCGGACAGCACGGCGGCGCGGGGCGGCCGAGGTTGTCCTGGTCACCGGTCCGGTCGCGCTCCCCTCGCCTCCGGGCGTGGAGACGATCCGGGTGACCACGGCGGAGGAGATGGGGCAGGTCGTGTTGGCGCGGGCAGAGAAAGCGGATGTGGTGATCAAGGCGGCTGCGGTCGCCGATTTTCGCCCTGCACTCTGCGAGCCGTTGAAGATCAAGAAGCGGCAACAGGGACTGGCGGTGGAGTTCGTCAAAAATCGGGACATTCTCGCCGAGCTGGGCAAGTGCCGCCGGGCGGACCAGGTGCTGGTGGGGTTTGCCGCGGAAAGTCACGACCATCTGGGCGAGGGCAGGCGCAAGCTTGTGGAAAAGCATCTTGATCTGATCGTGGTCAACGATATTCTGGGCGCGCAAACCGGTTTTGACGTGTCCACCAATCAGGTGACCCTGGTCGAGCGAGATGCGGAGCAGTCCCTGCCCCTGCTCAGCAAGGAGGAAACCGCCGACCGGATCTGGGATCGAATCGTGACCTTGTTCGCCGGGAAAAGTGGCGAGCAGGGTTGAAGGGGCTGGTCATGCAGATCAGCCGTTCGGAACAAAAAAGGCGGGTCCGGGAGGTTGGTCGCTTGGCCCGGGAGCTGGTCTTGCTCCCGGAAGCGGTGCGGGAGCAGAGCCCGGAGCTGGAGGCGATCCGTTCGCTGCTGCGTGAGGCGGTTCGCCTGAGCCGGGGGGCGCAGCAGCGCCAGATCAAATACATCTCCAAACAGCTGTTGCAGCAGCCACTGGAGCCGCTGTACGAACTGGTCGCCCGACATCGGGGATCGGCGCTGATCGAACAAAAACGGGAGAGACGGCTGGCGGGCTATCGCGACGCCCTGATCGAGGAGGCCTTGGAGTCGCAGCGCCGTTGCCGGGAAAGCGCAACGCCCTGGGAGGAGGACTGGACCAGCGAGGTGGTGGGTAAGATTGCGGCCGACTTACCGCATCTGGATCAGCCGGCCATGACCAGGCTGGCCTTTCTTTTCACAAAAACCCGGCATCCGCGTTACAGTCGGGAAATATTCAGAAACCTGCGCGCGGCCCAGGAGCTGCGGGACCGGGCGCTCAAAAAGGACCGGTACGACGCCGGCTGACGTCGTCCCTTCCCTCCGGCATCGTTCTACTCCTTGGAGGATGCCTGTTTCCGCGCGTACATGGCGGCTTCCATCCCCGCCACGCATCCTTCACCCACGGCCTTGGCCATCTGCAGCGGCGGGCCGGTGATATCGCCGGCAGCGTAGATGCCGGGGATATTGGTCGCCTGGTCGCGTTTGACCGCGATATACTGCATGGTCGCGCTGTCGAGATGCACGCCGATCTGGGTGGCGAGCTGCAAGGCGCCCTTGGAACCGAGTTCGATGAATACGCCCTCGGCGGCAATGGATGTGCCGTTGTTCAAGAGGATGGATTCCACCATTTTTTCACCCCGGATTTCCTTGATGGAATCCTGGATGTACTCCACCGGACTGGTCTGGAGCCGGTTGAGCAGCTCCGGCGAGACATCGAGATGGTCCGTCACCAGGTAGACCTTGGCGGCATAGCTGAGCAGCGTCAAGGCGCCGTCCACCGCGGCGCTGCGGTGGCCGGTGACGACGACTTCGGCACCCCGGTAAAAGTTGGCGTCGCAATCCACACAGTAGGAAACGCCCCGACCAAGCAGTTCCTGCTCGCCCGGTACGCCCAGGTTCTTTTTGGCCACGCCCATGCAGAGGACAATGCTTCGCGCCTGCACGCTCTGACCGTTTTCCATCTCCAGGGAAAACAGGCCGTCCCGCTCCTCCACCTTGAGCGCGTCTTGCCTCAGTACCTCCACACCGAAACGTTTGACCTGATCGATCCCGGCTTGCAGGAGATCGGGTCCTTCGGATACGCCCGGGATGCAGGCATAGTTTTCGATGTGGCCCCGGTACAGGGCGGAATTTTCGGGACGGCCCAGCATGAGCACCCGTGTTTTCCTGCGAGCAGCGTGAATGCCTGCCTGAATACCGGCGGGTCCGGAGCCTATGATAACCACATCGTAGAGTTGCGTTGACATGCGTTTCTCCTGCAGGGATCGGGGAAGCAAAAAATGGCGCGTCGGGCGGATGCGCGACGGATCGTGCTTGGTCTATGGTTTTGATTTGTACCCTATCTCCAGATCGAGGTCGACAGGTTTATTTATTTGAGCTATAATCGCGGGCCGCCCAGATAGAAATACTCTCGGGCGGGGATTGTCGGAAAATCAAGGATTCTGGGCTGTTTTCCCGCTAATATCCACCGGAATGCCAGGGTATCGAGGATACCCGTTTAGGTGAAGAGCCCGGCAAGCGCAACGCGGCGCAGCCGATGGCCCCGGGACATTTTCGTGCAAAAGGATCGACCGTGAGCTTATCTATTTTCGAGATTATGCAACATGCCGGGCTGATGGGGAAATTCGTCATGTTCGTCCTGCTGGTTTTTTCCGTGGTTTCATGGTCGATTGTGATCATGAAGTATATTACGTTTCGAAAGGCGCGCAATGCATCGCTCGATTTTCTCGATGCATTCTGGGAAAGCAAAACCCTGCACGATGCCTACGAGGCGGCGCGGGCCTATCCACTCAGTCCCGAGGCCGCGGTGTTTGCCGCAGGATACAATGAGCTGCGAAAAATCAGCGCCAACCGGAGCAGCGGACAGGCGCCGGAAACACTGGAATCCCGTTTGGCATCCATGGATACGCTGAAGCGGGCCGTGCGCAAGGCCCATACCCTGGAGAGCGACCGCCTGAACCGATCCATATCCGTGCTGGCCACGACCGGCAGTGCCACCCCGTTCATCGGTCTGTTCGGCACGGTTTGGGGGATCATGACCTCGTTTCAGAATATCGGCCAGCGGGGTTCGGCCTCGCTGGCGGTCGTGGCGCCGGGTATCTCCGAAGCGCTGGTGGCCACCGCGGCCGGTTTGGCCGTGGCCATTCCGGCGGTCATTTTCTTTAACTACTTTTCCGGCAAGGTGATGGAGTTCGATTCCCATATCGAAAGCTTCAGTACCGATTTCATCAACCTGATCGAACGGGATATCCTGTCGAGGCCGTGACAGACATGATGGAATCACGAGCACGCCGTGGAAGACGGCAGGTCATGGCGGAAATCAATGTCACGCCGTTGGTCGACGTCATGCTGGTGCTGCTGATCATCTTCATGATCACTGCGCCGATGATGACGCAGGGGCTGGAGGTCGAGTTACCCGAGGCCACCACCAAGCCTTTGCCGCAGCAGGAGGAGCCGCTGGTGGTGACCATCCGCAAGGAAGGCGACGTCTACCTGGGCAAGGATCCCATGACCTCTGCGGCGTTGCGGGAGCATCTGCTTGCCCTGCCGCCCGAGGTCAAGAAAGAGGGCATTTATATTCGGGCCGACAAGAATGTGCCCTATGGCGTGGTGACGGCAACCATGGCGGATCTGCATGCCGCGGGCTTCGAGAAGTTGGGGATGATCACCGTTCCGGCGGAAGAAAAGCCGTGATCCGGGAGCGCTCGGGTGGCTGTGCACGATTCTGAGTTGGAGTTGTATCGGATCAGGGAGCGTCTTGGTCGTCCCTGGTTCTTCCTGGCCGTCAGTCTGGCTCTTGGACTGCACGTGGCAGGAGCGTTATTCGTCCTGTTCACCCCCTCACTCATGGCTGTCAGGCCGGTGGAAGAACCGGTCGTCTCGGTCAGCTTGGTTGCCATGCCGCCAGCCGGCGGGAGCAAGAGCGCACCGGCCGCTGTCCCGAAAAAAGCTGCGGCCCCAGCCCCGGAACCTGCACCCGCGCCTGCGCCGGAACCCGCACCAGCCCCGGAACCTGCGCCTGCGCCACCTCCACCAACCCCGCCGCCGCAACCGGCTCCGGCTCCGCCTCCACCGCCACCGACCAGGGTGGTACCTGCTGCCGCTCCGCCTCCTCCCGCCCCTGAACCCGCGGAATCGCCCCGGGAGGCTGCTGTCTCCATTGCTCCAGAAAAAAGAAAGGTGAAGCTGGCCAAGGATACGCGGCTGGAGGAAGAGAAGCGCGAGACGCGCAAGAAAGAAGAGCAGAGGAAGCAGGAGGAGCAGCAGCGCAAGGACGAGCAGCTGTTGCAGGAAAAGATCCGGGAAAGAGAGCGCGAGGCGGAACAGCGCAAGCGCGAACAACAGCAGCTGGAACAAAGGTTGGCGGAAAAGAAGCGTGCGGCCGAGAAAAAACGCGCGCAGGCCCGCCGGGAACAGGAACAGAAGGAACAGGAGGCGAGGGAGGCGGCTGCGGCTGCCGAGGTGGATCAGCTTGTCGCCGAGGCGCATGCCGCCGCCGCCGCCGCTGACCTGAAGACGATCCGTGCCGATGCCGCGCGCATGCGTGATGCAATGACCTCTCCCACGCCGGGACGGGACTCTCCTGCCAAGGGAATCGTGACGCAAAAATACGGCGAGACTGCGGCCGCCCGCATCAAGCAGTTCTGGGAGCTGCCCAATACCCGGCCCTGGGATTCCGGTTTGCAGGCCGAGGTGGTCATTACGGTCAATCGACGGGGCGAGGTGGTCGGCATCCGGTTCGACACAAAATCGGGTGATGCCCAGTTCGATCAGCTGGTGGAACAGACCGTGCGTCGAGCGGTTCCCATGCCGCCGTTCCCCGCCCTGATGACTGAAGAGACAACGGAAGTTCCCTGTAATTTTAATGTTCGCGAGCTTGGCAAGCTGTAACGGAATGTGTATAACCTTCTTTTGTCAATACCAAGAGCAACCTTCATTTTTTCTGTGATGACTATGCGGCAACGACGGAATATTTCGACGGTTTTGGTCATAGCGGCCGTGTTGGTCCTGGGCATGTTCGTGCAGGGGCTGCGGGCGGAAGAGCGGACCTATTTTGATATCAGCGCCTCCAGTGTCCGCAAGATAGTGATAGCTGTGGCACCGTTTGAGGGCAACGGTGGCGGGGAAGTGACCAAGATACTGACCCAGGCACTGAAGCTGCACACCTTTATTGCCGTGCTGGATGCAGGACGCTCCGGCGGTGATTGGAAATCCCTCGGCGCCGATTATGTGGTCACGGGCCGGGTCGCGCCGGACTCGGCGGGGCTCATGATCGAGGCGCAGCTTGTGGATGCGGCCGCAAATCAAACCGTTGCCGGTCGTCGTTTCAGGGGTGGCCAGGAGCTGCTTGAAGACATGACCCTGCGGCTCTGTGACAGCCTGATCAACGATTTTACCGGTGAACCCGGCGTGGCCAGAACCAGGATCGCCTACGTCTCCGACGGCACGGGCCGCAAGGAGGTGTATATTTCCGATATTCTGGGGCGTCATCCCCGGCAGATAACCCGGCACCGCACCCTGTGCGTTTCTCCCCGGTTTACTCCGGACGGCAACTTCCTGGCCTATTCCACCTATCATCGGGGCAACCAGGACTTGTACATCACGGATCTGCGCCAGCAGAAGACCACCGTGGCCCTGTCGCGGCGCAAGGGACTGAACATGGCCCCGGCCTTTTCTCCCGATGGCCAGACCATGGTCGTGACCCTCAGTCAGGCGGGCAATCCCGATCTGTACAGGATGGACCGGCGGGGAAGGATTTTACAGCAGTTGACATCGCGTGCCGGCATCAACGTGTCACCGTCCTTTTCGCCGGATGGACGGTACATCGCCTTTGTCTCCGACCGGAGCGGCAAGCCCAATGTTTATGTGATGGACAGCAACGGCGGCCAGGCGAAGCGGCTGACGTTTCAGTGTCCGGAAAACAGCGAACCCACCTGGTCGCCCAAGGGGGACGAGATTGCCTTTACCGGGCTGGCTGCCGGTGGGTACCAGCTGTATGTCATGGATAGAAACGGGGGCAATGTCCGGCAGTTGACTTCCGGCGGCAACTATGAGTCGCCCACGTGGGCGCCTGACGGCCGTCTGCTGGCGGTCACCCGTAAGAGCGGTAGCCGTTCCGAGTTGTGTGTGGTAAGTAAAACCAGCAAGGATATTCGGGTGTTGTTCTCCATGCGGGGCAACCAGTCCTATCCGCAGTGGTCTGGCCGTTTGCCCTGATGATCCCGTCGGACGTCTCGAAAACTCCAGGAGGGAAAATCAATCTGTCTTTGCGGCCCATGGGGCGCAGGGGGGAGTTGGAATGATGAACCGTGTGAAACACATTGTCTTGTCCGGGTGCTCGCTGGTGTTGCTGACCCAGTGTGCTTCCCAGGACGAGATTCAGAACTTGCAGTATCAGCTGCGGGCCGTCAATCAGAAGCTGGAAAATATCACGAGCACCTCAGTCAATCAGATGCAGCGCCAGCAGGCCAGCTCGGGCACCAAGCTCGATCATGTCGAAGATACGACCATGCGGATTCAATCGAGCATGGAAGAAAGCAATTACCAGCTTAACCAGCTGCGTGAACAGGTCAATCAGAATATGACCCAGTTGCAGGGCTCGATGGATTCCATGCGCAACGATCAGGACGCGCGTATCGCGAATCTGGACCAAAAGGTTGCGGTGCTGGAAGAAAAGATCAGCCTGATCAGTGAAAATTTCACCAAGATCCAGCAGGATCGCATCAAGGAAGCGGAAAAACGGGCGGAGGATGCCGCACGACAGGCGGAAAGCGCCCGTAAACGTGCCGCTGCCGCGACCGCCGGCGCCATTGCGCCCATTCAACCGTTGCCCGCAATTCCTCCGTCCCGGATGACTGCCGGAACGGACAGTAGCTCTACCGGTCTGGTTCGTCTGGCGCCGACGGCAAAAAAGGTCAAGGTGGCGGCTTCGCCTTCCTCCCCTGCGACTGCGCCGACCACGCGCTCCACCACCACCCAGACCGCCGCCTCGACCTCGACCACGACAGCTGCGCCCGTACGCTCGACCCCGGCTGCTTCCGCTTCTGCGACTTCTCCCGCTTCGGATGCTTCCGCACCGGAAACCAGCGCATCGACCAGGTCGAGTTCCTCGGAATCCGGGGGCGACTCCTTTTCGCAGGGCATGAGCCAGTACAAAAACAAGAAGTACAAAGACGCGTACCGTTCCTTCGAACAGTCGCTGGCAAGCAAGTCCGGCGACCCGGCCAAGACGCTCTATTACATGGGAGAAAGCCTGTACAACCAGGGCGAGTACGATCTGGCCATCCTCGATTACCAGAAGGTCATCTCCAATCACAGCAAGAACCCCCTGACCCCGAGCGCCTTGCTCAAGCAGGGTATGTCGTTTGAAAAACTGACCGACAACGAAACCGCCAAGATCATTTACAAAAAACTGATCAACGATTACGGCAGCAGCCAGGAGGCCCGACAGGCCAAGGATCGTCTTGATCGGCTGTGAGCCCGGGTGAGTTGTTTTGGCAGTTAAGCGGCAACGGCTGGATCTGCTCGTCGTCGAACGGGGACTGGCTGAAAGCGTGGATCAGGCCCGGCGATACATCGGCGCGGGTGAGGTGCGGGTGGATAAGCAGTGTTGCGCCAAGGCGGGAGAACTCGTACCCGTTGCCGCCGAAATCCTGCGTGCTCCTGCAAAACGGTTTGTCAGCCGTGGGGGCGATAAGCTGGCCTCCGGGCTGGAATCTTTAGGGATCGATCCTGCGGGCTGGGTCTGCGTGGATGTCGGCAGTTCCACCGGCGGGTTTACCGATTGCCTGTTGCAGCGGCAGGCACGGACGGTATACTGCGTCGATGTGGGGTACGGTCTGCTCGCCTGGAAGTTGCGGCAGGACGCACGGGTCATTGTTCTGGAACGAACCAATGCCCGGTATCTGACCCGCGATCATATCCCCGAACCCCTTGATTTTGCTGTGATCGATGCTTCGTTTATTTCCCTTGAACCGCTGTTGCCGCCGCTCTTGCCGCTGTTTCGCGACCAGATCCGGATCCTGGCTCTGGTGAAACCCCAGTTCCAGCTTCCGAAAGAACTGCTGGCGGGCACGGGCGGTGTTGTCGAGGATGCTCAGGCGCATCAGCTGGCGCTGGACATGGTACGCGGTTTCGGCCAGAATCTGGGGCTGGTTTGTGAGCGGGTGGCAGCCAGCGGCATCCGGGGGGCCAAGGGAAATCAGGAGTTTTTCATGCTGTTGAGCGGCGTCCGTTGCGGGATGCGGCCGACAGAGGAGTATCCGCAATAAGGAGATGCCGATGATTGGGCGATGGTTGAGCAAGGTGCTCGTGAAAGGCGTGGTGATGGCGGTCGTGGGGATGCAGTCTTTGGCTGTCGCTGCTGAGTATGTCAGTGTGAGCAAGGACGGGGTCAATCTGCGGAGCGGTCCGGGTACGGATACGGCCATCCTCTTTGAATTGCCCATCCATTACCCGTTGCAGGTGCTGGGACGGGAAGGGCAGTGGCTGAGGGTGACGGATTTTGAGGGCGATAAGGGCTATATCGTCAGCTCCCTGGTCAGCAATACCCCCTATGTGATCGTCAAGGTCAATGAGTGCCGTATTCGCAAGGGCCCCAGCACCAACGATCCCGTGATCGGCACCGGCGCACGGGAAGTTATTTTTGCTAAAGGAACGCAACAGGGCGACTGGATCAAGGTGACGCATCCCGACGTGACCGGTTGGCTGCACAAGGATCTTGTCTGGCCGTGATCCGGTTGTTTGCCGTGCATCCTGAGCTGATGCTGTTTTTTGACAGACAGAAGACCGATCCGGACAGCCGAACAGCCTGACAGCTTCTGGGGTCGAGGGCGACGAGGTGCTGGAGCGGATTTTTTTTAAGAGGGGCGGACACCCGGCAGGTTGCCGCCCCTTTTGCTTTGTTGATGTTCCTTGCGCTGTCCCGATTTCCAGGGCAGCGACCTGGTTGTCGTCCACCCCTGTTTGCCGATGACGAGATCCGGTCGTCTGTACCGGCAGGGAAAAATTGAGGGAAAAAGTACTTCCATCCGTTTTGCCGAAGGTGGGGGCGGGGTGCTTTCCGCCTCCGAAGAGAACAAGGAAGAGGAGACGGATGTTGCAGGAGCGTCGGAGATGAAAAGAATTGCAATCCTTGACCCGGAGCAGCCGCCGGCGCGGCTGGCAGCCCAAGAGTACGATCCACAGGCCATTATTTGTCCCTATCCCCATATCGACGCCCTGATTGACGCCTTTTCCCGGCATGAGGCAGACTATGCCCTGTTGCCGATCTACAACACCCGCGCCGGTGAACGGAAACAGTTTTTTCGCTTTTTTGACCGGATTCGGACCGGCTACTGGATCGATAACCTTGTCATGCAATCCTGTCTGTCCCTGGGGGTGCTGGACGACACCGACACCCTGGACAATCTGGAGGTGCTGGTCGGCCGGCCGGAGACGTTCAACCAGTGCGAGGAGTTCATCGAGGCGCGGTTGTCCGGTGTCCGGCTCCTGGGTGTGACGGACGTGGCCCTCGTGCTGGACGAGAACCGGGACGGCCGGAAGAGAATGGGGGTGATCGGCAGCGAGGAGGAACTCACGGCCCGGGGCCTGCGCATTCTGGAGCGCGATGTGGCCCCGCACAACCGTACCCGGTATGCGGTGCTTGGCCATGCCCTGGCTCCGGTCACAGGTTATGACGCCACGGCCCTGATGACCGGCCCACTGGATGATCGGGTAGGGCTTTTGGTCGATATCCTCGACGAGTTTTCCCGTCGCGGCATCAGCCTGCTCGACCTGCGTTCGGAAAACGACATCAAGACCCAGAAGCTGCGGATTTATCTTGAAGCGGAGGGGCACAGCGATTCCGCGGCCATGACCGAGGCTGTTGCGCATATCGAGTCCCGCATCATTCAGCAGCAGGGCAGGATGCGTCTGCTCGGCAGTTTCCCCCGGGTCGATATGCGGACCAAGTATATCAGGTCCTTTGGTTTTATCGGCACGGGCGCGATGAGCGCCTGGTTTGCCGACCGGTTGATCAGCGAGGGGTATGAGGTTGTGCTGACCGGCCGCACTTCAGCCCTGCGGCCAGAGGAGATGATCGCGCAGGTCGATGTGGTGGTGGTCTGCGTGCCCATCTCGGTGACCGCGGCCACGGTTCGCCGCTACGGACCGCTCATCGACGACGGCAAGGCCCTGATTTTGCTCGCCGGAGAATCGGAGGAGACCATTCAGAGCGCCCTGGAGAGCACGGGCGAGGGTGTTGAGGTCATGCTGGTGCATAACCTGTGGGGCCCACAGGCCGCGACCATGAAGGACAAGAACGCCATTGTCGTGCGCACCCCGCGCAGCGGGCTGTTCTGCAGTGAGTTCGAGGCCTTTTTGTACAAGCATGGCGCCGATATCTTTCACGATTCGCCTGGCAAGCATGACCTGCTCATGGGGGTGGGCCAGAAACTGCCGACCATGATTTCGACCGCCCTGGCCGTGACCCTGGAGGAGCACGGCATTACCAGCGACGATATCGCCAGTCATTGCACCCTGACCTCGCTGTATCCGATTCTGGCCATGGCCAGGGTGCATTCGCAGAACCCGCGAACCTATGCGGAAATCATGTCCACCGGCGGCGACAGCCGCAAGCTTGTTCGCGATTTCGCCAAAAATCTGGACAAGGTGGTCCGCATGGCCGAGACCGGAACCATTGACGGGCTGTGCGATCTGCTCGAACAGAACGCCGCCCACCTGAGCGAGGACTTCCTGACCGCGCGTATGCGTCAGGCCAAGGCGGTGGACGAGGTACTGGGGCGCATGCTTTGAGCTGTGGTTGACCCGGACCAAACCTTTGGGTATAGATTCGGCTCATGAATTTCGGCCGCAGCCAGCACAGGGTGCTGGTGATCGTCCGGTACGCGTTGTTCCTGCTTCGTCCCCTGTGGGAACCATTTGGCGCAGGGGCTGAACCGCCCTAGCCGTGCCGGCGGTCGACGGTTGTCCTGTCCCGTGCCGTTTGCGGAACCTTTACCATAACCTCGGAAAAATCATGCTTTCTGTCGTGTTGAAATATCTTGAGGAAAAACGTACCTGTCCTCACTGCGGACAGGCACTGTCGTTGTGTCATGCGCCTGCCATTCATGTCGGTGACGGCCTGGGCTGGGGAGCGGAGTATCTGTTTATTTGCCTCAACGACGAGTGTTCGCTCTATGTCAAAGGGTGGGAGTATATCTCCTCCCAATACCACCATACCGGCTCATACCGGTACATGGAGTTGCCCAACTCTGCCGAAAGTCACACCATGATGGTGGGCGGCCCCGGCGCGTTCACCGGCAGCGTGGTCGACGTCGAGGCGCTCAAGCGGCAGGACAGCCACTACCAGCGCCGCAAGCAGGCTTTGGCGCAGCTGGATACCTGCTGTGCGGAGCACAACCTGGAGCCGGTCTTGACGCTTCTGCTCGATGAAGGCGCTGGTCTGGAAGACCGACGCCGCGCCTTGGCGTTGTTGCCCCTGCTTGACGACCTGGCCTGCATCGAGCCGTTGCGTGGTCATTCATGCAGAGACAGCGCCCTCGGACAGGAGATTGACTTGGCCATCCGCCAACTGCTGGACAAGCATTTCCTTCGGGAATGCCCATACTGCAAGGAACTGATCAAGGCGCGGGCGGTGGTGTGCAAGCATTGCCAGCGGGATGTCGCCTGACTTTCTCCTTGCCAAAGAAGCGCTATCCAGGTATATAAATCGTCTGTTTGCGTGGTGAGCGTAGCTCAGCTGGTGGCAGCACCGGGTTGTGGCCTCGGAGGTCGTGGGTTCAAGTCCCATCGCTCACCCCAGATACACATTCAGTACCGTTCGGTACAGTTCATAAACCCGCAGCCTGGCAAGGTGTGCGGGTTTTTTGTTGTCGTGTGAGGTTCGGAGTTATCCATTGACATCCGGGGTCACGTGGGGCAGATGTCCCTTACAGACGCACACAACTGTTTCGTCATCGATCGGGGACGGCCCCGTCTGCCGGGAGGGCATGAATGAATTGGGTGATTCTTGTTGTCGCGGGCCTGTTCGAGATTGGTTGGGCGGTTGGGCTGAAGTATACGGAAGGCTTTACCCGTCTGTGGCCCACAGTGGGGACGGCGCTCTCCATGACCGTGAGTGTCGCCCTGCTCGGGATTGCCATGAAATCCCTGCCCGTGGGCACCGCCTATGCCGTTTGGGTGGGCGTCGGTGCCGTGGGCACGGCGATTCTCGGCATTGTTTTGTTCGACGAACCGGCGGATGTCGGCCGGTTGATCAGCCTGGGGCTGATCATTGCCGGCATTGTCGGTCTCAAGCTTACCTCCCCGTTCTGATTCCGCTTGCCTAGAGGCGTTCGAGCAATACATTGTTCAGCCAGCGGCCCCGGCCTGTTGAGACGGGACATCCGCCGCCTCGATCGGATGCTCCCAACCTTTCACCGTAAAAAGGGCCTCAACCACTTGGCCATCAAAATCCTTCCCTACCTTATCAAGCATAAACCCTATCAACTCCTCCGTCGGCATTGGACTTCGATAAGGACGATTGCTCGTCAAGGCATCGTAAACATCCGCCACCGCGATGATCCGCCCTGCCAAACTGATCTCCTCTCCCTTCAACTTGAGGGGATACCCCTTGCCATCGTAGCGCTCATGATGCTCATACATCGCCTGAAGGGTGACGGTGGGCAGACTGACCCCCTTCATGATATTCTTCCCGACATCAGGATGGGTCTTGATGGTCGCGTATTCCTCATCAGTGAGACGACCCTTCTTGCCCAAGATAGCGTCCGGAATCCCTATCTTGCCGATATCATGAATGAGAGCGCCAAAATAGATGTCATCCTTGGTTTTCTGGTCAAGATCAAAATGGTCGAGCAGCTCCAAGGTGAGACTGGAAACCCTTGCAGAATGATTGCCGGTAATGGGATCCTTGGCATCCACTGCGGCAGCAATGGCATAGATGGTTTCGAGGAGAAGCTGTTTGCGCTCGTTACTCTTCTGGAGAAGATCAAAGTACCACGAGACCGAAAGCAACATCGCCGCCATTGCCTGGATCTGGGATTTTTTCGGCCTGCGGAGGCCTCCAAGAAGGATAAAGGATTCCCTTGCGTTCTCATCTCCGTCGGAAACAGGTTTCCCAATCAAGGTGAGGTAGGGATAGGGACGAGCCCGGCGATTTTCCAGCAGGATAACCTTGCCGGGAACAATGATCTCCTGGTTTTTTATCCGGGAAAAACCAAGAAGGTCGAGATCCTCTTTCACTGCCTCCGTGCTGATCAGGTCAATTTCAGCACTCTGGGCAATATCCTCCCATACGAGATGCAGATACTCGTCATAGGTGATATTTTCGGTCATTTCACCGTAGGAAAGTTCGGTGATAGCGGAGAGAGAATGCCCTTTCACCAAGAGATCTCTCTGCAGGAAGGTGTATCTGCCAAAAAGAAAAAAGGTGAAACTCGTCAGCAGGGCGGCAAGGGGCAGGGCGGAGGCAATCCAGAACAGGAAAGAAGAGAAGAGGTAGGTCTGAAGAGCATACAGGGCACCGGCAAAAAAAATGACGGAAAAAATAGAATGGCCTGGCCGTCGAATCCGAGTCAGGCTTCCGCCAAGAACTACCATTGCCATTGTGACCAAGGCATCGACAGATGAGGAAGCCCGTAAAGGCGATTTTCCGGTGAGAAGAGTCTCGATCGCCTCACATATCAATTCGGAGCCGCTCATCTGCCGAGTTCCAATCTTCTTTGGAACCATGAAGTAATCGTGGGTTCCTGAGGCGGCGACCCCCACTACCACCACTTTATCCGCAAAGGTTTCAGCAGGGATCTCCCCGTTCAGTATCTGGTAATATTCATAGGTTTCAGGTCGCAAACTCCCAAAGTTGATCCACAGGCGTCCCGCATCATCAGTCTTGAGAGTATCCAGGTATTGCGTTGTCAATGCACGGCCTTCCACCGCCAGAGCGGCGGCTAAGGCCATGGAAGGTTCCAGCTGCCCGTTTATCTGGAAGGAAGGCTTGATATATCTCACTGCTCCATCCACACCCAACTCGAGATTGGTAATGCCGTACTGCTTTATCACCTCTCGCAGGGAGGGAAAGGGAAAGATGAGTTCGCCGGATCGCGGTCCATCGGGGGCATGGTGAAGATGAGCCGCAAAAACCGTGTTGGGGAGTGCCGCAACCGCGGAAACCAGCGCCGCATCCTTATCGGGATCACTCGGCTCGGGAAAAAGAATATCCACGACAACAACCCGCGCTAAAGAGAGGTTGGCGAGAAGGTGAGCGTGGATATCCCTCGGCCATGGCCACTGACCAAGGCGCTGAAAAGAAAGATCACCGGCGGTGATCAAAACAATTTTCGGATACACCAAGGGCTCTTGCAACGACCCGAGGCGGTAATCATAAAAAAAGTACTCGAGCTTCTCTACCCAAGGCGGCCTATAAAAAGAATTGCTCCCAAAAAAGAGAGAGAGCAGAACAAGACTTGCCAATAGCGGACTGAACCAACCAGGCCTTTTCATCATCACGTTCCTGACAGCGCTGCCCCTCCTCCCCCATCTTTGCAGAATGCCGGGAGGATAAAAAAAGGGGAAGAGGGCCTCACAGCCCTCCCCCTCTAACAGTGGACAATTTCAAAAACCGGGCAGAGGCGCATCGCCATTGCCATCAGTCATCATCGTCGTCAACCATGGCAGGGAATTCATCGACCTGACGGCGATCCTCAATCTCTTCACGCACCTCAGTCTCGCTTCGTAAAAGATCCCTATCCCTTAGATTCTCTGGCTTCCGCTGTCCTGGATCGGTTGGCTCCACCTGTCCTGGATCCGTTGGCCCCACTACATTGCCGAAGGTCGGCAAATAGGTCTGCAAAAACTCCGAACCCTCTGCAGAAGAAAGGGGGATCACCTCTCCTCGTTCTTCCCGGTAGAGATCATCAGGGCCGAGAAAAAAGCCGGCAATCTCCACCCGACCATCTTCGCAAAAGCAATCGGTGCGCACATTATGTTCCCGAGGATCCCTGGTGGTTTCCCGGAAGAGCCAGCTTCCCGCCTCCTCGTCATCGTTACGCACCGCTAGGCCAAACTTCGTCCCTCGTACCGACGCGACCTTCGAAGGCGTCTGAACCGTGAAGTCCACATCCCGGTAACCAAAGAGTCCAAAAACATAAAACATCGTATTCCCTATCGATGATCGCAGGGAAATGTCCTTTTTTCCGGCGGTCGCGCCTTCAACGAAGCGCTCCACCTGCAGGGTGCTGTTGGCGGCAAGGATCGCCACATCGTGGCTGCGAAATTTTATCCGTGCCGCTCCATCGAGGGAAACCACCGTATCCGACACATGAACCGGATCTTCTTTCCTGGCCCAATATCCGGTTTTGCCCTGATCACGCAGCACCGCCACCTTGCCGGAAAGCTGTTCGAAACGCCCGACAACGGCGGAAGAAGCGGCGCTGTATCGGGGATCGATCTTCGCCCCCTCCAGTATCGTCTGGGTGGAATTGTTTGCAGCTTTCGATTCCGCCACAGAAAGGCAACAGAGCAGAACAGCCAAGACAATACAGGGGGCAATCTTCAGTGCTATGTTCCAAATTGTCTTCATCTCATTTTCCCCTTTCATTCTGACTAAAAACGAAACTGGGCATTTATCCCCGTAGTGTAGCGTTCATAGTCGTACAGTTCGACATTCGAATCATTATCCGTCCAAGAAAAAGATGCGCCTAAAGCAAGCCGCTCAGTGATGTCATAGCGCAGGGAGAAACGCAACAAATCCCGATCATCCTCTCGATCAACAAGCCAACCGGAGTAGGTGCGTTCATACTTTATTTGGCGACGCTCGTAGTCCAGGGAGGCCAAAAGCTTGGTATTGATCCTTCTGCTCACGCCCAAACCGAATTCCGCTCCCTGGTAATCGAAATGGTCGTTGTCCGCATCGACATCCAGTCCTGAAAGAGAAAAGTAAAGCCGCGTCTTCCCCTCATCAAAGTAAAAAGACGGGATCAGAGAGGCGCGAAAGCTGTCCCGGTCCAAATCGTTATGGCGGGCTTCCTCATGGGAGCGGTGCGCCCACGAGGTCTCGAGCTGTACACGCATACGAGGACTGATCCGCAGGGTCAACGAGGGATCAATGGAAAACTCCTCATATCCTCGACTCCCATCATCAAAGTAGAGCCGGTAACCGCCATCAAGTCGCATCACTGTTTTTTGCCCTCGCCACACGGGACCGAGATTGATCCGCCACTGGGAGGCATCGTATTCGTCATGCTCGAAATAATGGAGATGGTAAAAAGAGCTGCTCCCTTCAAGAAAAAAACGGCCCGGAGCGCCGAGGTCGTAACTCAACCAACCATAGAGGAAGGTCTGGCTCGCCCAATCATCCAGCTCCCTGTTTTTTTCAGACAAAACGTACGTGTTACCGGTGGGCGAAGTTATCTCGCTTCTGTCCGGGGCGGCGTTGATATTGCTGTCCCAAAAGATATCCTGACGCAACGAGCTATAGGTCCGCAGGCGCTGTCGCTCCTTTTCCTCCCCTTGCGCGCCCCTGGCCACCTGTCCTGCCTTGCGCGGAGGACGCTCGCCCTTTCCCGCCAATGCGAGTGACTCTCCCGCGTCCGAAACCCGCGCCAGAGATGCGAGCAGGGCCTTCGCCTCCGAATGCTCGGGATGCTCGCCAAGGAGTTTTGTCAACAGTCGCCTCGCTTCCTCCACGTCTCCCAACTGACTCCGGCACTCGGCCTCGCGCAAGACGATCTCGGGCACATCGACAACTTCACGCAGTTTCCTGAAAATACGGAGCGCTTCTTGAATCTTTCCGTCGTAGAGGAGCGTCATTCCCTCTGCGTAGCGCTGCGAGACACGTTCCAGCTTCTCAGGGGAAAGCTTAGTCACAGTGGCCGCCTTTGTTCGCGGATTCCCTCTCTCCACACCCTGCTCGGCATACGACACATCAAAACCCATGCAGACCAGCAGAGACGCCAAAAGAGTCCCGCAACACATTCTGGTCAGCATATCAACCATGCCCTTCATCCTCTCTCTCCTTCTATCTGACAAAAACTTACAAAATAAAAATCGCCCGCAATCCGTCGCAGGGCAACGCCGGCGGCCCCGTCCGCCCATGGAGATGCGGATTCGTTCGCAGGACGTTGGCCAAGGCAAAGCTGGTTAATTGGCCGCCTTGGCCGGTGTTGAAAATATCGGGTTTACCCTGCTTCGCCAAGGCTCTTCCAGGGCTGAAACGCAAAAATTCGTGTCCATGGTATTTGACAGTCGCCAGGTAGCACGTTGCGGCTGTGCCGGTCCATAATGGCGCCCAGGAACAGAAACCTTGCTCATGGAAAGGTGGGAATGGAGGGAATATCCCTGCACCAGATCTGATTGCTCTGCTCTCCGGTCAGGCCGCGCAGCAGGGAGGGAGAGCGCTTGTGGTCCAGGTTCGACACGCTGATTTTCGGTTTCTGCTCCACCGCCAGGAGGCCAATCAGCCGCCTTGACCTTGAACGATGGAGCTTTTTTTGTTTGGACATGTGTGTTCTCCCCGTGGGGTTGAGGAGCGAGCACACCTGTCCGATTTGGGGAGCACTTCTCCCTCCGCCAGCCGCAACGGGTCGTTCGGGGTGCCTGTTGCGGCGGCATTGCAAATTCTTGCCGCTGTCAGAGCCAGTCGCTCAGCGACAGCCCTATCCCCAGCCGGTTGCTGTACTGGTCGTAGTCGAGCAGGCTTTCCCCGTACCCGGTGAAGTACTGGAGGTATCCGCGCAGGTACGGCCAGCTCCACAGGGGAAAGCTCCAGCCGAACTCCACCGCTCCCTTTTGGAAGTCGGATTCAAGACAGTTGCGGGTCATCAGGCTGAAGGTGTGGCGGTTGTGTTTGTAGACAGCCAGAAGGGAGTAGTGGCCCATGTAGTCCGTGAGGTCGGGGTTGTCGTCCTTGCTCTCGCTCTCCTGGATCCTGTACCAGGGGGTGACGGTCAGCCCCAGATCGCCGTACTGGAAGGTAAAGGCAGCGAACAGCCGGTTCCAGCTCCGCGACAGTTCCCCGCTCTGGCCGTTGGACTGGTGATTGATGCCCAGCGAGTTGCTGGTGTTGACGATGCCGAACAACTCGAACCTGGGGTTGAACTGCATCCAGAGTTCCGGTTCGTGGTTGGTTTCCCTGAAGGGCGAGGATTCGTCACGATTGTAGACCTGCCAGAAGCTGCGGTTGGTGTAGGCGGCATAGATGTCGAGATCGGTGTTGAACAGGTCCACGGCCAGCGGGGTCTTGATGCTGATCTGGAATTGGGCCTCCGCACTATCGAAATCATAGTCGCTGTTGCCGTGGGCGACTCGGTGATGGTCGGGATTGTATCCGGCAGTGTTGTACACCACCGGCAGGATGTAGTTGGGCCGGTGCGGCATGATGGTAAAGGGCCTGAGCACGTTTTGCTTTTCCTGATCCAGCCGTTCGACTACCGCACCCTGGGCATCCGGCGAGACGCTCTCTTCGGCAGGCGGGGCGGCCTCCCGGCCATCGCCAACCAGCCGGAGACACTGCTCTCGCAGGTCGCCGATGGTGACCGTGTCCGCGGCGGTGCGCAGTTGGGCCTGCATGCACGCGTCGAATGCCGAGGCGTGGGCCCAGGACGCTGAAAACAGCAGGAAGGTGCAGAGCGGAACACAGGCGAAAAGAGCAGCAGCGTGCATGGCGGCGGACCGGCGATGGGGTGATGGAGGTAGACGGTGGAATCGGGAGAATGTTTAGTTCCCGCGCTCGTCAGGGTCGGTTGGCGGCGTTTTTGCCGGGGGCGGATCGCTGTCGACCGAGCCGAATCCACAGCAGACCGGACATTCCTCCTGTTGCGGGAAAAAGCGGTTTTCGCCCACAAACGAGTGGAGCAGGCCGGTGCCGTTGCAGGTCGTGCAGGGGGTGCGCGTCTTGTGGCGGCAATCAGCGCTCATGATCGTTCCAGAGTCCGGCGGGCGGCCTCCACGGTGTTGTGCATCAGCATGGTGATAGTCATGGGACCGACGCCGCCCGGTACGGGGGTGATGGCCCGAACCTTGGGCAGCACGGCATCAAAGTCCACATCGCCCGCGAGAATGGCCTTGCCAGCCGGGGTTCGACCGATCCGGTTGACGCCCACATCGATCACCACAGCCCCCTCCTTGACCATATCGGTGCCGATCATCCTGGGCACGCCTGCCGCCACGATCAGGATATCGGCCCGTCGGGTATGCGCGGCCAGATCCCTGGTTCGGGTATGGCAGACCGTGACCGTGGCGTTGCCGCCCTCGCGTTTTTGCAGCATCAGGTTGGCGAGCGGCTTGCCGACGATATTGGAGCGTCCCACCACCACCACCTCGGCACCGCTGGTCTCGATGCCGGTCCGGCTCAGCAGTTCCAGAACGCCGTGCGGGGTGCACGGCAGAAGGCAGGGCTCGCCCATCACCATCTTGCCGACATTGACCGGATGAAAGCCGTCCACATCCTTGGCCGGGTCGATGGCAAAGAGGATCTCCGCCTCATTGATATGTTTGGGCAGGGGCAGCTGCACCAGGATGCCGTGGATCGCCGGATCCTGATTGTACTCCCGGATGATCCGCAGCAGCTCGGCCTCGTCGGTCTCGGCGGGCAGGGTGATCTGCCTGGAGTGGATGCCCAGGCTGTGAGCGGTCTTGTTTTTGGCCGTCACATAGGATTGGGAGGCGGGGTCCTCGCCGACCAGGATGGTGACCAGTCCGGGAACGAGGTTGTGCTCCTGTTTGAGCCGGGCAACCTCGGCGACCAGTTCTTCACGAATGGTTTGGGCGACCTCAAGGCCGCTGATGCGTTGTGCGGACATAAAGAGAAAACGTCGATGACGCCGGAAAACGGGTTGATGTGGAAGGAAAGCACGGAAAAATGGATTCTAGCACGCCCGTCTGGTATTGCAAGTCGGGACTGCGTTGACCAGCCGGAAAGACGCCGTTCTTTTGCGGCGGCATGCGTCTTGGTCCAATCGTTTGCAGAGTGCGTCCGACAGGGCGGGTTCGGCCGTTTGCGCATGGCGGACAGGGAGTCGTTTTCCGGTGCTTACGCAGGCGCTGTGCGCACCAGAACCGGGTCGCCGGGCAGGGAGCCGAGCAGCCGGGCCGCGCTGTCCTGGTTGGCTGCGATCTCCAGATACCCGGCACTGTCTACCAGTGCCAGCAGCTCTCCGGTCGGGGCCTCGCTGTAGTGGCGAGCCTGCCGATCGATCCGGCGGCCGCGGATCTCCAGACAGACAACGTGTTCCCAGTCGAGTCTGTCGGCTGCCGGACGGATCGAGGTGCGCAGGTTGCCGAAATGGTCGATGTGCAGCACCTGTCCCTGCAGACCGTGCGCCGTGCGTTGGGCAGCGGGAATGGGCACGGTGCGCAGTCTGTCCGCAGCCATGGCCGGGCCGACCGCACTCAGGGCCAGGCCACCAGCCAGACGGCCCGCCACCGGCGCCATGATGTCGCGTCCGTGGAAGGTTGGACTGGCCGCGCCAAACGGGACGAGATCCACTTGGTGGACAGCTGTGAGCCGTCGGTCGCGTACCAGGAGCGAGAGAACGCCGTTATCCGGGGCGATGAACCTGTGGCTGTCCGCTTCAGCGGCCAGAATGGCCCGATCGCCGCCGACCTCCGGATCCACCACGACAAGGTGGATGGTGTTGTCCGGGAAAAAGGCGTAGCTGGTTGCAATGGTAATGGCCGCAGCGACGATGTCGCCGCGGGGAACGGTATGGCAGATGTCCACAGGCATTGCCCGGGGGCAGGCACGAAGGAGCGCGCCCTTAAGCTGGCCGACGTAGGCGTCGTTGCTGCCGAAGTCCGTGGTCAGGGTGACGAGGGGAGGTGCGGGTGGCGCAGGCTGCATAAGGGAGCAGCGCTCCGCTCAACGCCGACTGACGTTGCAGCTGTCGACCTGGGCGAGGATGCTGCGCAAGGCCGCAAAAAACGCCTCCGCCTCGGCAGCCGATCCAGCCTTGCCCTGTTCATAGTGGGTGAACAGACGAACCAGTACTTCCATGGCGGCCTGTTGGCTGTCCAGTGCGCCGAGCTGTTCCCACAGATCCGAGGTTTGCATGGCAGAGTTCACTCCTTGGTTTCGGGGTCGGTATCCGGGGGCGTTTCCGCCTCCAGTTCATAGCCCAATCCGTAGCAGGCCGGGCACTCTTCACGGGTCAGCATGAACCGGCTTTCCCCGGCGAAAAAGGCGATTTCACCGCTTCCGCCGCAGGTTGCGCAGATTTTTTTGCCTTTGCTTATAGTGTCGGACATGGTGTCGAATGCGCTTCAGAAAGTTGCGGTACTGCCGCTCCAGCCGTGGAAACGGACAGCCGCACGATCGTGCGGCCGCCGTACGACGGGCGGCGGGCTCGACCAACGGATGGCACCATGTGGCAGGGTGCCATCCGAATCGAAAGAGCAAGAGTCAATGTAGCATTCTCGCTGATTATTGCAAGCCGGGAACCTGTTCTCCTTCGGACGCTGGCCTTTTATCGCCGCGTTTTTCCGCGGCAGGTTGGGATCGGCCTGGCGGCGAGACGTCCCTGATTGCCGATCGCCATGGCTGATTTCCGCAGTTCCTGTTTATGATCGGAACAGACCGCAGTGCCGGTCTTCTTCGTCCAGACGGCCGGCAAGGTCGCACAGGGCCTGATGCTCGGTGGTGAAAATGTTCCGGTCGCCGATCAAGGTGAACAGGCCGGTGGCCTGCAGCACATCGAGCACCTGCTTCTTTATCCCTGAAAAGGCCACGTCCACACCGGTTTGCCGCAGTCGGGTCACCAGATTGTGGAGCGCCTCTTCACCCGAGGAGTCGATGTGGTTGATGCCGTCGGCCACCACCAGCAGGTAGCGAACCTCGTGGTTGTCCGCCACTGCACGGAGCACGGCGTCCTCGAAATGCGCGACGTTGGCGAAGTAGAGCGATCCGTCGAAACGGATGAGCACCACCTTGCTCGAGGTCATCAGGTTGGGATGATGCTTGGTATCGCGCAGGGAGCCGTCTTCATGGCGACCTAGGATGGCGACCCGGGGGGCCATGGTCCGGTAGAGCGAATAGCCTATGGCGAGCAGTGCGCCGACGAAGATGCCCTTGTCCAGATGGGGTGCGGCCAGCAGGGTAACCACGAAGGTGACCACGGCGATTGCGCCGTCGCTGCGGCTGGCCCGCCAGGTGTGGAGGAAGGCCCGCGGCGTGATCAGTCCGGTCACGGCCAGAAGGATGACCACCGCCAGAACCGCCTTGGGCAGGTGGTAGATGGAGGCGGTGAAAAAGACCAGGGTGATGGCGACAAAAGCGCCGTTGATGACCATGGCCAATCCGGTGCGGGCCCCGGTTTGCAGGTTGATGGCCGAGCCGGTGAAGGAACCGCAGGCCGGGTAGGACTGGAAAAACGAGCCGCCGATATTGGCCAGTCCCTGTCCGATCAGCTCCTGGTTGGGGTCGATCCGCTGCTTGGTTTTGCTGGCCATGGCCTTGGCCATGGAGATGGATTCCATGAAGGCCACCAGGGCGATGACCAGGGCGGCGCCGGTCAGCTGCATCATGCCTTCCAGACTGAAGGCGGGCAGGCGCGGGGCAGGCAGCCCGGCGGGAATGGCGCCCACCACCTCGCCGCCGCCGCGCAGATGGAGCACGCCATTCTCTATTTTTCTGATGCGCCAGTGACGGCCGTCGGTCTCGACGTTCTCGGGGGCGGCATCCCGTTTATACAGCAGTCCGCCCGCTTCGGCCTGACCGCGGACAAAATAGACCTTGCGGATGGCGCGCAACCTATGCTGGTTTTCCGTCTCCAGGGTGGCGAGATCGATTTCGGTCAGGTCGAGCCGGTAGCGCAACTCGGCGACCTGGCGGAAGTCGTCGCTTCGTTCCGCCTGCCGCAGCGCCCCGGCAAGCTCGGCCTGCTGGTCGCGTAGCGCCTTTTCCCGCGCGGATGTCTGTTCATAGTGCCGGACCCGATAGCGGACCTCCGCGGTGTCGATGGTTGTGACAGGGGCTGTGTCGTCGTGCTCAAATCCGATCAGGGCGCTGATGATCGTACAGATTGTCAGCACCAGCAAGATGCCGGGTTTGGCGAGAAAGGCGATGCGTTTGACCAGAAGCATCAGGGCCAGGCTGAAGAGAGACATCGCCAGGGTGGGCAGGTGGACCAGGGGGATAAATTCCAGCATCTCCCAGATATCTTTCAGAAAAAAATCGCTTCGTCCCTTGGGAATGCCGAACAGGACATCCACCTGGGAGAGGCCGATGATCAGCGCCGCCGCGTTCATAAAACCGAGGATGACCGGATGGGCGACAAAGTTGACCGCGCTGCCGAGTTTGACCAGACCAAGAAACAGCTGGATGCAACCCACGGCAAAGGTGAGCAGCAGCACCAGGCCGATGGCCTGTTCGGAACCGGGAACAGCCAGCGGCAGAACTGCGGCCGAGGTCATCAGGGAGACGATCGCGGTCGGACCGGTGGCCAGCTGCCTTGACGAGCCCCACAGCGCACCGATGATGGCGGGAACCAGGGCGGTGTACAGCCCGAATTGCAGGGGCAGCCCGGCAAGCTGGGCATAGGCCATGGCCTTGGGCACCAGAACCAGCCCTCCGGTGATCCCGGCCACCAGGTCGCCGCGCAGGGAGAGAGCAGTGATCGGGCCCCAGGTCAGAAAGGGAAAGAGGCGAAGCAACACTCGGTTGACCATGTGACACTCCTTTCAAGAACGAATCTCCAAAAGTTTTTGCCACAATGCCGCCCAGGGAGCGAGCAGCTCCATGGACGGGAAGGGATGCCCCGGTCGGGGATGCGAAGAAAACGGGGTCAGCTGCTGATCACCAACACCGCGCACTCGGTCTGGCCGATCACGTTTTCGGTGACGTGACTTTTCAGCAGCGAGATCACGCCGCCCCGGGTCCAGCCGCCAATCAGGATCATATCCACCGCCTGGTCGCGTCCGGCCTGGACGATGCATTTTGCCGGATCGCCGACCCGAACCAGCGGCTCGCAGGGAACGGGCAGGTCGAGTTCCCGGGCCCGGGCACAGACCGATTCCACCCGTTGCCGGGCCTGTTCCCGCTCTTCTTCCCGCGCGGAAACCGAGAGGACGGTGATCTTCTCCGGCGGCTGACAGGAACGACTCATGGCAAATGCCTCGGCAGCGGCCTCCCGGCTGTTAGGCGAGTCGTCAAAGGCCAGCAGCAGGTGGGAGCCGGGGCTGGGCGTTTTACTGGGAGCCACCAGAACCCGGGGAAAGCCCCGTGCGATCACCTTGGCGGTCATCTTGCCCAGCGGCAGGGAAAAGCGGCGGCTCCGGCCGTGTCGGCCCATGAGGATCATGTCGGCCCGATGCAGCTGTGCCTGCTCGATGATGGCCTGCTCCGGTGCGCTGTTGCCCACAACCACCACCTCGGTGGGCACCCCGTGTTCCCGTGCCAGTGCATGGATGCGGTCGAGGTGTTCGCTCAGCTCCTGCTGTCCCCGGCGGAGGGCGAAGTTGGCGGCGGCGATGGACTCGGCATGGCTGGTGATCACATGGAGGACGATCAGACGGGCGCCGCAGAAACGGCTCCAGAAAATGGCCTCGCGGGCGGCGCCTTCGCTGTATTCGGAGCCGTCCGTGGCCAGGAGCAGGGTTTTGGCCTCGCTGAGATGTGGGCTGACGGAATGCTCCATGGCGGGACTCCTTGGCGATGTTGGAATGAGGGTGAGGCGCCCGGATACGCGCCGGCAAACCTACCATCGTTGGTCGGCGAACACAAGCAGTCCGTGCGCTGTTCCCGGTTGCGTGCAGGGCGGGCCGAAGCGAGAAGAGTCGGGTGATTCCGCCTGTTTTTCCGGGTGCGGTGGGCCGCTGTTCACGGATGATGCGGCGAGATGTGAAATGAAAAAATTTTTCCTGCGATTTCCGACTGTTCCGTCATTGATCCATTAAAAATGAAAGCGTGCCCTTGTCTGATGGTGGATCAGGTGCTATACTTTCGCCCACTATTGCTCCGCAACATGCAATGCGGAAAGGAGTAAATCATGGAAAAATTACAAGAAGATGTCCAGAAAGTGCTGGCTCGCGTCCGCCCCACCTTGCAGCGGGATGGCGGGGATGTCGAGTTTGTCGAACTGGGTTCGGATCATGTGGTCAAGGTCCGGCTCACCGGCGCCTGTCATGGTTGCCCCATGTCACGGATCACGCTCAAGGATGGGATCGAAAAGTTCGTCAAGAGCGAGCTGCCGATGATCCGGGCCGTCGAGGCGGTTGAGTAGCGCATGGCGTTCGGTTTTGTTGAAAGTCTCCTCTGGCTGAGTCTCAATATCTATCACGAGTCTCGGGGTGAACCGGAGATCGGCCAGTTGGCCGTGGCCCACGTCACCCTCAACCGGGCCATCGAGCACCAGAAAAGCATCCCCGATGTGGTGCTTGCTCCCCGTCAGTTCAGTTGGACCTTTCAGAAAAAATCCTACGTCCCGCTTGAAATCAATTCCCTGAAGGACAGCCTCCGGGTTGCCTTCAAGGCCTTGACCACACCCGATTTCACCCGCGGTTCCACCTTTTATCATCACATCAGCGTCGCGCCCAAGTGGGCCGAGAGCAAGGCGTACACCGGCCGGTACGGTTCGCACAAGTTTTACCGCCAGAGCGAACAGCCGGTTTCGGCTGCTGCATTTTAACCCGGGGCTCGTCCCCGCACATCGGGTTGACAGGAAGGAAAATTTTGTCTATAAACTGACCATCGCGAGGGGTGGCGCACTGTGCGCCTGAGATAATACCCATTGAACCTGATCCGGATCATGCCGGCGTAGGAACGCGGACAAGAAGACAGACTGCCTGACGGGTTTTCCTCCTGTCGCCTTTTCAATCAAGTCTGTTTGGGCCTTTCAGCCGCTTGCCCCCTCACGAGAGACGGGGCAAGCGGCTTTTTTTTATTTGGGAGACCCTCCATGGATCTGTACGTCAATGGTGTAAAGGAAACCTCTCCATCATCCCTGACCATCGCCCAACTGGTGGCCGACAAGGGGCTGCGTCCCGACGGTCTGGTTGTGGAGCTGAACAGGGAAATCATCAAACAGGAGCAGTGGGCCGCCACCGTGCTTCGGGACGGCGACCGTCTGGAACTGCTCAACTTTGTCGGAGGAGGATGACCATGGAGGAAGATGTCTTGCAATTGGGGGCGGTGCGGTTCACCAACCGCCTGTTCACCGGAACCGGGAAATTCGGGGTCAACAGCCGGATCACCGGGATGCTGGCTGCCAGCGGTTCCCAGATGATCACCGTGGCCCTGCGGCGGATCGACACCACGGCGCGGTCGGAAAATATCCTGGATTTCATTCCCGAAAACGTGGTGCTTCTGCCCAACACCTCGGGGGCCCGCACCGCGGAAGAGGCGGTGCGCATCGCCCGCATCGCCCGCGAGGCCGGGTGCGGCGATTTCATCAAGATCGAGGTCATCACCGATGCCAAGTATCTGATGCCCGACAACTGGGAAACCCTGAAGGCCACCGAGATTCTGGCCCGGGAGGGATTCACCGTCCTGCCCTATGTCCTGCCCGATCTGACCCTGGCCCGCCGTCTGGAAGACGCGGGTGCCGCGGCGGTGATGCCGCTGGGCGCGCCGATCGGCACCAACCGCGGCCTGGAAACCCGGCCGCTTCTGGCCATGCTGATCGAGCATTGCCGGGTGCCGGTGGTGGTTGATGCCGGAATCGGCCGACCTTCCCATGCGGCCGAGGCCATGGAGATGGGCGCGGACGCGGTTCTGGTGAACACGGCCATTGCCACGGCCGGCGATCCGGCAGCCATGGGGCGGGCCTTTGATCTGGCGGTGCGCGCCGGTCGCATCGCCCGGCTGGCCCGCATGGCCGAGGAGTCGGCCGAGGCGCAGGCCTCCTCGCCGCTGACCGGGTTTCTTGACGCCTGATACAAGGGGGAGGACATGTCATTTCTCACAGTTGTCGACCAGTACGAATCCTTTGATTTCGATCGCTTCTTTAATGCGGTCGATGATGCGGACGTTGAACGCTGCCTGAACCGGGACCACCTGGGTCCGCTCGACTTCCTGACCCTGCTCAGTCCGCGTGCGGCACTCCGGCTCGAAGCCATGGCCCGGAAATCCCACCGCCTGACCGTGCAGCATTTCGGCCGCACCATCCAGATGTTCATTCCGCTCTACATCTCCAACCACTGCAACAACGGCTGCGCCTATTGCGGATTCAACCACAAGAACCCCATCCTGCGGCGCAAGCTCTCTTTGGAGGAGATCGAAACCGAGGCCCAGGCTATTGCCCGCACCGGCATGCAGCACATCCTTTTTCTCACCGGCGAGGCGCCGCACCTCACGCCCATGGACTATCTGCTCGATGCGGCGCGTATCCTCAAGCGCTACTTCGCCTCGGTCGCCATTGAGTTGTATCCGCTGGAGGTCGAGGAGTATCGCCAGCTCAACGAGGCGGGTGTGGACGGCATGACCCTGTTCCAGGAAACCTACGATCGGGAGGTCTACCGGCGGGTGCATCGTGCGGGCAGGAAGATGGACTATCTCTGGCGACTTAATGCTCCGGAACGGGCGGCCCAGGGGGGTATGCGGGTGGTCAACCTCGGGGCCCTGCTGGGGCTGGCCGAACCGCGGAAAGATCTGTTTTTGACCGGCATGCACGCCCGCTACCTGGAGAACGCTTATCTCGACACTGAAATCGCCATCTCCCTGCCGCGTTTCAACAAGGCGGAATGCGGCGATTTTCAGCCTGACTACCTGGTGGATGACCGGACCTTTGTCCAGTTCCTCGTCGCGCTGCGTCTTTTCCTGCCCCGGGCGGGGCTGACCGTGTCCACCCGGGAAAGCGCATGGTTCCGCGATCATATCCTGCCGCTGGGCGCGACCAGGTATTCGGCCGGTTCCAGCACCGGTGTCGGCGGCTACAGCGAGGCCACGAGCAGTGCCAGCCCGCCCCAGTTTGAAATCACCGACGAGCGGGATGTGGCGACGGTAGCCGGGGCGATCGCTGCCCAGGGGTATCAGCCGGTGTTCAAGGACTGGGACCGGATCTGATGCGGGTGGGCATTGCCGGGGTGGGCGGCATCGGTTCCAACGTTGCCGCTGTATTGGTGCGCAGCGGCATCCGCAGGTTGACCCTTGTTGATTTCGACCGGGTCGAGGCATCCAACCTCAATCGCCAGTTTTATTTTGCCGACCAGGTCGGTCGTCTCAAGGTCGAGGCCCTGGCGGAAAATCTTCGGCGGATCGTGCCGGATCTGCTCCTGACCATCCACGCGGTCGCCGTGACCGCGGCCAACTGCGCCTCCCTGTTTCACGACTGCGCGGTGGTGGCGGAGGGGTTCGATGGCCGGGCCGATAAAAAGATGCTGCTTGAAACCCTGGGCAGGGAGCGGCGGGTGATTGCGGCCAGCGGCATTGCCGGCGCGTCTCTGGAGGGCATCGAGGTGCGCCGGTTCGGCGGGTGTCGTATTGTCGGCGATTTCGTCACCGACTGCGGCCATGCCCCGCTCTTTGCCCACAAGGTCATGAGCGTTGCCAACCTCATGGCCGCCCTTATTCTCGAGGAGGTTTCCCATGGCAAAACCAGCTTTTCCCACAGGGATCCACGGGATCACGGCTGAGCGTTTTTCCGCGGGCCGGAGCAATCCGACCGTGGTCGAACAGATGATCGCTGGCGGCGTTCGTCTTGTGCAGTACCGCGAGAAGCGGCCGCACAAGAGCTTTGCCGCCATGGTCGAGGAGTGCCGGATCATCCGGAAGATGACCCGCGAGGCCGGGGTGGTGTTCATCGTCAACGACTACCCCTCCATTGCCCGACTGGTCGATGCCGACGGGGTGCATGTCGGCCAGGACGACTTTTCCGTGGCCGATGTCCGCACCCTGATCGGTCCGGACAAGCTGATCGGCCTGTCGACCCACAGCCCGGAGCAGGCAGCCGCCGCGGTGGCTGCCGGGGCCGATTACATCGGCGCGGGCCCGGTTTTCAGCACGCAGACCAAGGAGGATGTGGTCGATCCCGTGGGGCTTGCCTACCTCGATCACCTGGTCCGCACCTGTCCCTTGCCCTTTGCCGCCATCGGCGGCATCAAGGAACACAATCTGGCCGAGGTCGTGGCGCACGGCGCGCGCTCTGTTTGCCTGGTGACCGAAATCGTCGGTGCTGCCGATATTGCCGCCATGGTTCGGCGGTTACAGGCGCTCTGTCGCTGACTGTTCATCCATCTCAACCAAGGAGGAGCCCATGGCCCCTGCAACCCAAATGGCTGCCGCCCGTCAGGGCGTCGTTACCCCGCAGATGCGGCAGGTGCTGGCCGAAGAACGCATCACCGAGGCCGATCTGCTGGCCCGCATGGCTGCCGGCCGCATCGTCATTCCCGCCAACCGCAACCACACCAACCTGCATGCCCGGGGAATCGGCGAGGGACTCACCACCAAGATCAACGTCAACCTCGGGGTCTCCGAGGACTGTTGCAATGTCGAGCTTGAGCTGGACAAGGTTCGGCGTTCGCTGGAACTCAAGACCGATGCGATCATGGACCTGAGCACCTTTGGCGATACCCGCTCCTTCCGGCGGCGTGCGGTGGAGATCAGCCCGGCCATGATCGGCACGGTGCCGGTCTACGACGCGGTGGCCCGCTACGGCAAGGAGGTCGCCTCGATTTCAATAGACGATTTTTTCGATGTGGTCCGCATGCACGCCGAGGACGGGGTCGATTTCATGACCATCCACGCCGGTCTGACCCGGACCGCGGTGGAGCGGCTGCGCGCCACCCCCCGGCTCACCCACGTGGTCAGCCGCGGCGGTTCCCTGTTGCTGGACTGGATGGAGCGCAACGATCGGGAAAACCCGTTTTACGAGCACTTTGACCGGCTGCTTGCGCTCTGCCGGGAGTTTGACATCACCCTCAGCCTGGGCGACGGTCTGCGTCCCGGCAGCCTGCACGACGCCACCGACGCCGCCCAGATTCAGGAGCTGATCCTGCTTGGCGAGCTGACCCGGCGCTGCTGGGCCGCCGAAGTGCAGGTGATGATCGAGGGCCCGGGGCATGTGCCGCTCAACGAGATCGCGGCCAATATGCAGCTGGAGAAAAAGCTCTGCCACGGCGCGCCGTTTTATGTGCTGGGGCCGATCGTCACCGATGTCGCGCCCGGCTACGATCACATCACCTCGGCCATCGGCGGGGCCATTGCCGCTGCCAGCGGCGCGGATTTCCTCTGTTATGTCACCCCGGCCGAGCACCTGCGCCTGCCCGACGCCGACGACATCAAGGAGGGGATCATTGCCTCGCGCATAGCCGCCCATGCCGGTGATATCGCCAAGGGCATTCCCGGCGCCATGGACTGGGACAACGCCATGAGCGCGGCCCGCAGGGACCTGGACTGGAACAGGATGTTCGAGCTGGCCCTCGACCCGGACAAGGCCAGGGCCTACCGGGCCTCGTCCTTGCCCATCGATGAGGAGGTCTGCACCATGTGCGGCGACCTCTGCGCGCTCAAGCGCAGCCGGAATATTCTGGAGCCCTGTCCAACCTTGGCGGACGGGTAATTTGCGCGGACGGTGCTGCGGCCCGTTTCCCGGTTTGCGGGAAGCGGGCCGTTTTTTTCGGAGACCGGTCAGGGGAAGGGCGGGGAAGGCGCAAGGTGTGCGACCTGGGCAACCCGCTCCCCGGTTTCTCCTCGGTTTGTTTGCCGAGGCGGATCAGAGCCCGATATTGAACATGGCTTCCAGGTCGTGACGGGAGAACGCCTGGAAGGCGAGCATGGTTTCCGTCTGGGTGATGCCTTCGACCGGCAGCATCCTGGAGGTGACCAGTTCGGCCAGGTCTTCGGCGGTCTTGACCCGGGCAATCGCCACCAGATCGTACTTGCCGCTGACCGAATACACCTCGGAAATGCCTTCGATCTCGATCAGTGCTTCGGCGACGGTGTTGATTTGGGTGCGTTCGGTGTTCATCAAAATGATTGCGGTAACCATGGTTCCTCGTTGCACAAGCCGCAGGGTTGCCTTGTCCCGAAGAGGACGAATCCGGCCCGGCGGCGTTCGGAGCCGGAGTACTGCATGGCGGGCGCGATATGTTCGGTGACAGCGGCCCGGTTGGCCCGGCGCGGGCAACCGTTAGAGCCGCGCCTCCTTCAGGTTGATTGTCAATATGTACTCCGACGAATCCTCGCCCTGTCGAATGGAGAAGCCCAGTTTCTTGCCCAGGGCGATCATGTACTGGTTTTCGGTCAGCACCGTGCCCCAGACATGCTCCATACCCCGCTCCTGGGCGATTTTCAGACACTCCAGCAAAAGTTTGGCTCCCACGCCCTTGCCCTGCCAGGGGTCGCCGATCAGCACCGAAAATTCGCCGCGCTTCCCGTCCGGCTCGCCTATGATGTTGGCCACGCCAAGGATGCGTTCCGCATCCTCATGGTCGTCCAGTCCGACAAAAGAGATTTCGCGATCGTAATCGATCTGGGTGAGCCGGGCCAGGGCCTCGCGGGACAGTTCCTTGAGCACCGTGAAGAAGCGGTAGTAGATGCTGGTGGGCGTCAGCGTGTTGAACAGTTCGATGAACAGCGGCGCGTCTTCGGGTTTCACCGGGCGGATGAACAGCGGCAACTCCATGTCGGTGAGATCGTGGCGTTCCAGATGCTGCGGGTAGGGGCTGATCACCAGGTGCGGGTTGGTTTTGGTGTTGCCTTCCATCCGTCGCAGACAAATGCGGGCATCGGCGGCCAGGGGCCGACCGTTTTTCACCAGAACCGGGTTGATGTCGATCTCCACGATTTCCGGGAAATCGATGGTCAGCTGCGAGAGCCGCACCAGCAGCTCCTCCAGTTGTTCGAGGTCAGCCGGAGGATGGTTGCGAACCCCGCGCAGCAGACGCAGGATCTTGGTGTCTTCCATCATCCTGCGGGCCAGGAGCCGGTTTAAGGGCGGCAAACCCAGAGCCACGTCCTCGAGCACCTCGGTGAAGATGCCGCCCGCGCCAAAGCAGAGCACCGGACCGAACTGGGCGTCGGTTTTCGCGCCGAACAACAGCTCGGATTCCGGCTGGGCGATGAAGGGTTGCAGGGTGACCCCGTCGATCCGCGCCTCCGGCTTAAAGGCCCGCGCGCCGGCCATGATCTCGTCAAAGGCCCGGCGCAGGTCGTCTTCGGTGCGCAGGTCGAGACGAATCCCGCCGGCATCCGATTTATGGCTGATGTCCGGCGAGTTCAGTTTCATCACCAGTGGCCAGCCCAGGACAGCGGCCTGTTCCACGGCCTCGTCGATGGTGGCGGCCTCGACCGTGGGGTTGACCGGGATGCCGTAGGCTTCGAGAATCTTCTTGCTCCGCACCTCGGAGAGCAGACCGCCTTCGCCTTCCTGACTGAAGCACTCGTAGATGGTGCGGAAAACCTGGTCGCGGTTGAAGTACAGATCGGTGGACAGCTTGGGCGGCACCTGGGAGAGCAGTTCCAGGTTGCGCGTGTATTCGGCCATGTACAAAAACGCCCGCACAGCCCGTTCCGGGGTCTCGTAGGTGGGAATGTTGGCCTGGTGGAGGACGCCGATGGCCTCGTTCATCTGCGCGCCGCCCATCCACGAGGCAAAGACCGGGAACCGTTTTTTGCGCACCAGTTTGGCCAGGGCCCTGGCCACCTCCACCGGCTCGGTAAAGGGCTGGGGCACCATGATCACGAGGACGCCGTCGAACTCCCTGTGCGCCAGACACAGCTCGATGGCGGTGCTGAACTGCTCCACCGTGGCAAAGCCGAGGAGGTCGATGGGGTTGCCGCGGCTCCAGAACGGGGGCAGGATGGCGTCGAGTCCGTCCCTGATCTCGTCGCTTAAGGGCGGGGGGTGCAGTCCGTGTTCGGCCAGGGTGTCGACTGCCATGATGCCGGGCCCGCCGCCGTTGGTGATGATGGCCAGCCGCGTGCCCGAGGGCCGGGGCTGCTTGGCCATCAGCTCGGCGCAGTCGAACAGTCGGGCCAGTGAGGGCACCCGGACGATGCCCGCCCGTTTGAAGGCCGCGTCGTAGACCGCGTCTTCACCGGCCAGTACGCCGATATGGGTGGCGGCAGCCTTTGCCCCAGCCTCGCTCCGCCCCGCCTTGAGGACGATGATCGGCTTGATCTGCGAGACCGAGCGGGCCGCGCTGAGGAACTTGCGCGGGGCGCTCAGGTTTTCCATGTAGATCAGGATCGCCTTGACCGAGCTGTCGTTGCCCAGGTGGTCGACCAGGTCGCCGAAGTCCACATCCAGCATCGAGCCCACCGAAATGAAGTGGCTGAACCCGGTGTGCTCCTGCAGGCAGCGGTCCAGGGTGGCGGTGCTCAGGGAGCCGCTCTGGCAGATCACCGCCAGGTGGCCCACGTCCGGCATGTCGCTGCCGAAGGCGGCGTTGAGGCATTTTTGCGGCCGGATCACGCCCAGGCAGTTGGGGCCGATCAGCCGCATGCCCGAGCCTTCGAAGGCGGCCTTGATGCGATCCTCGATCTGCTCGCCTGCCAGGCCTCGCTCTTTGCCGCCCGCCGAGATGATGATCACCCCCTGAACCCCGCTGCGGACACACTCGCGGACCAGGTTTGGCGCGGTGTCGATGGGTGTGGCGATGAGCACCAGGTCGGGCGGTGGCTCCACCTGGGTGACCGAGGCCAGGGCGGTCAGCCCGCGGACGGTCGGACTGTGCGGATTGATCGGAATGATCGGGCCGCTGAAGCCGCCCTGGACCAGGTTGTCGACTAGGGCCCCGCCGATGGAGCCCGGCTTGTCGCTGGCGCCGATTACGGCGATGCTGCGCGGATTGAAAAACTGTTGCATGGAGTGCCCCGTTGGTTGGCGAAAAGGATAGGCGGCCGCACCGTGTAACCGTGTACACGGAGGAACGTGGCCACCCTTTCTCCTACCGTGTCGCGGGGGGCTTGGCAAGTATTTCCTGTGTGGCGGTTCGCAGCTTCGGCGCTCCCATCCTTGCGGGAAAGCGGTCGACCGCCGGTCAACCGTCAAGGCGCATGAAAAAACTCATGGACATGGCGGGGGGAAAGAGGTTCAGTTCCGCAACCAGCGGATGTGTGCGAACCGCACCCTGTACACTGAACCGGATGCGAGGTCTGCAACCTCTCTGCGGCCGGAGTGTTTTTCAAAAATGAGGGAGGAGAACATGCACTGCGCACAGAAACGATGCCGATGGTCCCGCCTGTTGCTCTGGATGCTGCCGCTGCTGGTGCTGAGCGCCTGCGCGACGCCGTCGCCCGAGCTGACAGGGCGCTGGCAGCCGGATAGCCGGATCACCGCGCTGTTCAGGGAGGGAGTGATCCTGCCCGATCACCGGTACTACTATCTCGGCTCCAGCGGCAGGCCGGACGCGGTTATTGCCATCAGCAACCGGTTTGTTCTGCGCACCCGGGTCTGGGCCGAGGTCGAGATGACGCCTCAGCTTCTGGCTGGCTGGATGCAGATGTTCCGGACCGATCAGACCTGGGGCTGCGTCTGGCGCGGCGGAGTGATCCTGGCGGCCGACGGCAAGCAGGCCGGAGTCTGGTATTCCGGCAATATCTTCAACCTTGTCCGGGAACCCGAACCCGGCGTGCTCGAGGTCTATCAGCCCACCGGCTATATGGGCCGCCGGTGCGACGACATGGATGGTGACGGGCCGGTGCCCTGGTAAGCGTGATTGCTGCCTGTCGTATTCTTGCCGGTTTGAGGAAAAAAGGGTATGAATACGACCTTTTGAGCTGTGCATCCGGGCCCTGCGGCAGGTCGTCGGCGGGTCGTGCCGGAGGCTTGACCGGGATGTGAACAAAGCGGAGGCACATGGAACTGCTGTTTTGTTGTCCGGAAACCGGGCAGGTTTTTCGGAGCAGCGCGTTTGCCGTCCGGGAGTACCGGGGCGTGCGCGACAGGGGCGGGGGCAACCGGGAGCTGGATGCCGTGGTGGAGCTTGTCGAGCCCTGTCCGCTCTGCGGTGGGGCGCACAGCTGGCGGCCCGCCGAGCTGCCCTGTCCGTGGGACGGGTCTGACGGGAAAACAGTCTGATACACAAGAAGATGAGGTGAGCTATGCGAGGCAGGAATCTGTTCGCCACCCAGGGTGGCATCATCGTGGTCGGCGCGATCATCGGCATTGTGGCCGCGCTGCTGCAAAAGCTGGGTAATCCCGGCAATATGGGCATCTGCGTGGCCTGCTTCGAGCGGGATATCGCCGGAGCCCTGGGGCTGCACCGGGCCGAGGTGGTGCAGTACCTCCGGCCCGAG
The DNA here is from genome assembly GCA_050952385.1 of Desulfobulbus sp. Classification (GTDB taxonomy): domain Bacteria; phylum Desulfobacterota; class Desulfobulbia; order Desulfobulbales; family Desulfobulbaceae; genus Desulfobulbus. The sequence continues at coordinate 2,661,281 of JBMNKV010000001.1, forward strand.
ATCATCGGGTTTGTGCTCGGCGCCCTGCTGGCGGCCCTGTTGTCCCGCGAGTTTCGGCCCCGCACCGGCTCCTCGCCCATCATCCGGTTTGTTCTGGGCTTTTTTGCCATGGTCGGCGCTCTGGTATTTTTGGGCTGCCCGTGGCGGGCCGCCCTGCGGCTGGCGGGCGGAGACGGCAACGCCCTGGTCGGGCTGGCCGGTCTGATTACCGGCATCTGGGTGGGCACCCTGTTTCTCAAGCGCGGCTATAACCTGGGCCGCAGCACGGCCGCGCCGGCAGCGGTCGGTTTGGTGCTGCCGGTGCTCATGGCTGGTCTGCTGGTCATGCTGCTGTACTGGCCCTTTGTTCCCGGTCAGGCCCAGAGCGGGATTGTATGGTACAGCCTCAAGGGGCCGGGCTCGCAGCATGCGCCGCTTCTGATCTCGCTGGCCGCTGGCTTGGGTATCGGCATGCTGGCGCAGCGCAGCCGGTTTTGCACCATGGGCGCGATTCGCGACCTGCTCTTGTTCAGACAGATGCATCTGCTCGGCGGGTTCCTTGCTCTTTTGGTTGCGGCCTGGGCGACCAACATGGCGCTTGGCCAGTTCCATCCCGGTTTCACCGGTCAGCCCGTGGCCCATGCGCAGCATCCCTGGAACTTTCTGGGCATGGTCCTGGCGGGTCTGGCCTTTGCCCTGGCGGGCGGTTGTCCGGGACGGCAGCTGTTTCTGGCCGGTGAAGGCGACGGCGACGCCGCGATTTTTGTCCTGGGGATGATTGGGGGCGCGGCCTGCGCCCATAACTTCGGTCTGGCCAGCTCTCCGGCCGGGATCGGTCCCCACGGCATTGGCGCCGTGGTGATCGGGTTGGCCGTCTGCCTGTGCATCGGGGCCGTCATGCGGCCCAAAACCGCCTGATGGAGACGAGGAGGACGAGATGACGACAACAGTCGATGCCCGCGGGCTTTCCTGCCCGCAACCGGTTCTGATGACCCTGGCCGTCCTGCAACAGGGGGTGGAGGGAGCGGTGACCGTGCTGGTGGATACCGAAACGTCGAAGGAAAATGTGGGCCGGGCCGCGGCCAGCCAGGGATGGCGGGTGAGCGAGGTCGAAGAGCGGGACGGCGGCTACCGGATGGTGCTGACCCGCGCCTGATGCTTGCCTGGCTGAAAGAGCGGCTGGGCCGGGGAGGGAAGGGGAAGGCGGCGGACCAGGGGCTGTTCGTGTTCGCGCACACCTCCGAGGTGATCCGGGCCGAGCAGGTGTTGAAGCCCCGCTGGCCGATCCGGGTCATGGGTCCGCCGCCGGAGTTGCGGACCGGGTGTGATCTGGTGATCGTCTTTCCCCTGCTTGTGGAGCTGCAACTGCGGCGCGCCCTGGAAGAGGCCGGAATTCATCCGCTGGAGACCGCGCCGGTCACCGCGCCCCTGCTGGAACCGGTCAGCCTGCTGAGCAGCACGGATTTCGGCGACTACCTCATGGTGCGGGCCGCCAACATGAAGATCACCGTGGACCGTCGCGACCGGCGGATCGTCAACATTTCGGGCGGCGGCTGTCCGGATGTGCCCTATCTGGGCAAGATCATGGTGGGCCGAACCCTGGACGAGGCCCCCTGTCCCCGCGAGACCGGGCAAACCCTGTGCGGGTATGCCCTGCACCTGGCCTATGAGGAGCTGCGGAAGCAATGTCCGTGACCCTGGCGGTGGCGGGCACGGTGCCCGACAAGGCCTTTCCCCTGGTGCGGGGGGTGGTGCGCCGGGGGGGCGACCGGCTCCGGATTGGCGACCACGAGGTCGAGATCAACCGGGGCACCCCGGCGCTTCTGGCCGCGGCCCTGGCCGCCGGAACCTGTCTGCCCGGGCTTGAGGTCCATGCTTTTCTGGTTGGCGATATCGGCGACGGCCAAGGGAGTTGTGCCCTCTACGCCCAGCTGGAACGCGAGCTGCCCGCGTGCCGCTGTGCAGCCCTGAGCTTTCACTACCTGCTGCCGGATGTGGACTGGCACGCCCGGGTGCTGTTCGCGGTCGAGGCCATGCAGCCCCGACCCGTACTCATTGCTGATGCCGGGTTCATGTATGCCGCCAAGATGGCTGGTCAGGCTGCACGCTACGACTGGTTCACCCCGGATGTCGGCGAACTGGCCTTTCTTGCCGACGAACAGGCCCCGCATCCCTTTTACACCCGTGGTTTTTTCCTGCACCAGGAGGCGGACACGCTTGGGCTGATCGATTCGGCCTACCGCCATGACAACGCGGCTGCCCGGCTTCTGGTCAAGGGGAGCCGCGACCTGGTGGTATGCGGCGGTGAGGTGCGGGCCGTGATCGATCAGCCGTCCTGTCCGGCCATGGAGGCCATCGGCGGGACCGGCGATACCCTGACCGGTCTGCTGAGCGCCCTGTGCGCCAGCGGCATGGAACCGGTTCGGGCCGCAACACTCGCCGCTCGAGCCAACCGGCTCTGCGGGCTGCTGATTGATCCCAACCCAGCCACCCAGGTCGCCGAACTGATCGGGGCCATTCCCCAGGCCCTGGCCAGGCTTCTGGAAGAGTAGGGGGGTGATCGCCGTTTTTCGTATTTTCAGCGGCCCTGACCGGGCTCAGGGTTTGCGCTGCTCTCTTCGTCCTGATGCAGCTGGCTGTGGATGGAGCGGGCCAGTTCCGGACCGATTCCCGGCACCTGGGCGAGTTCATCGATGGAGGCCTGCCGGACCCGCTTGACGCTGCCCAGGGCGCGCAACAGGGCCTGTCGCCGCTTGGGGCCCACCCCGACCAGGTCATCGAGGGCGGAGCGGAGCCGGTCCTTGCCGCGCAGGCGGCGATGGAAGGTGATGCCGAAGCGATGCGCCTCGTCGCGGATGCGCATCAGGTAGAGCAGCACCGGCGAGTGGGACGGCAGCGGGATCGGGTTTTTCCGGCCCGGCCGGAACAGTTTTTCTCCTTCGCCGGCCCGTTCCTCGGCAAGGGCCGCCAGATCCACCCGGCCTTGCAGGTCGAAGCGGGCCAGCATGTTCACTGCCACCTGTAACTGGCCCTTGCCGCCGTCGAGCAGCAGCAGGTCGGGCAGGTTGTCTTCCTCCACGCCTTTTTGCAGCCGCCGTTCCAGCACCTCGCCCATCATCGCGTAATCGTCGGGCGTCTCCAGGGTGCGAATCCGATAGTGGCGGTACAGTTCGCCCGCCTTTTCCCCCCGGACAAAACAGACCAGGGCCCCCACCGCCTGCCGACCCTGGAGGTTGGAGATATCCAGACATTCGATGACCTCCGGCACCCGGCTCAGGAGGAGCTTGGACTGGAGCGCGCCGGAGAGCGCGGCCCACGACGCCTGCCTGCGCGCCTCTTCGCTGAAGAGCTGTTCGGCGTTGGCCGCGGCCATGCGCATCAGCTGCATCCGTTTGCCCCGTTGCGGCACGCTCAGGCTGACCGGGCCCTCGCGGAGTTCGCTCAGCCGTTCGCCGACCAGTTCCTGCTCTTCGATGTTGAGCGGTAGTAAAATGGCCCGGGGCGGTTGACGCTCGGCAGAATAGTATTGCAGCAGGGTCTGCGCCAGCAGGGCGTCGTCCTCGCCCAGCGGATCGGCAAGGAAAAAGGAGAGCGCGCCGGTGAGCACGCCGCCCCGGACGCAGAGCAGGGCGATGCCCACGCCCGCGTCCCGGCGGTGGATGCCGAACACGTCCTGATCGAGTTCCTCATCCGCTGCAATCACCTGATGTTCGGTGGTCTGTTCCAGAGCCTGGATCTGATCGCGGTAGTGCGCAGCCTGTTCAAAGGCCAGGTTGGCTGCGGCCTGCTCCATCTTGGCGGTTAGTTTTTTGACCAGTTTGTCGATGCGTCCCTCCAGTACCAGGAGCACCTCGTCGACCAGTTGGCGGTAGGTTTCCTGATCGACCGCGCCGACACAGGGGGCCAGGCAGCGGCCCATCTGGGCGTTGAGGCAGGGCCGCGTGCGCGTGCGCACGGTCGGGCACCGGCGCAGGGGAAAATGGCTGTGCAGCAGGTTCAGGGTCGCGCGCATGGCCGAAGGCGCGGCATAGGGACCGAAGTAGCGGTTGCCGTCGCGGAGTCGGCGTCGGGTGACGACGATCCGGGGCCAGGGATCGCGGATGGTGACCTTGATCAGGGGATAGTTCTTGTCGTCGCGGAGGATGACGTTGTAGCGCGGCCGATGTTGCTTGATCAGCGCCGCCTCGAGGATCAGCGCCTCTTTCTCGGTGGTGGTGAGGATGGTCTCCACCCGCCGGACATGGGAGAGCATGGCCGCGGTCTTGGAGTGGGCGGGTCCGGAGTAGTGGGCGTACTGGGCCAAGCGTTTGCGCAGATCCCGCGCCTTGCCCACATAGAGTACCTGGCGCTTGCCCAGCATCTGATAGACGCCGGGACCGTGGCTGACCGTGGCGAGGAAGGCGGCGGACAGCGGTCCTTCGGCCGCCGCCTCGTGTTCGGACTCAGGGTTTGATGTAGGCGTAGCCATCCTGCTGAAGCTCGATCAGGGCAGTGATGCCCGCGGGAATGACCTGACAGCCCTTGACCAGGGCGGACGGTTCGATGTCGAAGTTAGCCAGGGCGTTGCGGCAGGCCTTGAACGAGACCCGGGCCTCCTGCAGGGTGGCGATCCGGTCGGCAGCCTCGCAGGTCTCGGCGTACAGCAGGTTGACTGCCGGGCCGTTGAAGAGCATGACCGCGTCGTAATGCTGCTCCGGCAGGGCGCGCAGCAGGTTGGTGACGTTGTTGAGGGCCAGGTTGAGGACCTGTTGGTCGTTTTGGTCAAGATGAAACACTACGCGGTAGATCATGATGCTTGTCCTTGTCGGTTGACTGTTGATAGAAGGCTGCGGCAAAGAGTTGCCGGGTATAGGGGTCGCAGGGTCGGGCGAACAGCTCGGCTGCCGGGCCGCTTTCCACGATCCGTCCCTTGCGCAGGACCACCAGCTGGTCGGCCAGGGCGCGCACGGTGCGCAGGTCGTGGGTAATGAACATATAGGTCAGCTGGTAGCGCTCCTGCAACCTGCGCAGCAGACCGAGGATCTGTTTCTGGATGGTCATGTCCAGGGCGCTGGTGGGCTCGTCCAGGATCAGCAGCCGGGGCCGGAGGATCAGGGCCCGGGCAATGGCGATCCGCTGCCGCTGGCCCCCGGAAAATTCGTGGGGAAAGCGGGTGGCCATGGCCGGGTCGAGTTCCACGTCTTCAAGCGCCTGCTCAACCAACCGGCGGCGCTCACCGGCATTGCCGCCCAGACCATGGACGCGCAGACCCTCGGCCACGATGTCGGCCACGCTCATGCGTGGCGAGAGCGAGGAGAAGGGATCCTGAAACACGATCTGCAGCTCCTTGCGCAGCGGCCGGAACTGCTTGGCCGACAGGGTGGAGAGCCTGATAGGTTCGCCCTGTTGCGGCCAGTAGAGCACCTCGCCGTCTGCAGGGATCAGGCCGAGTAGGCAGAGGGCCAGGGTCGATTTACCCGAACCGGACTCGCCCACCAGGCCCAGGGTCGTGCCCTGGTTGAGCGAGAGGCTGACATGGTCCAGGGCGCGGAGCTCGGGTTTGATGCGGCGGAACCAGCCGGACCAGCGGGCCGGGAGCCTGAAGGTGCAGCTGATGTCGCGCAGTTCGAGCAGGGGCGGGCCGCCGGGCCGGGGCCTTTGGATTGCGGTGGGCACGGCGTCGAGCAGGCGGCGGGTATAGGGATGGGCCGGATGATTGAAGATGGCATCCACCTTGCCCTGTTCGACGATGCGACCCTGATGCATGATCGAGACCGTGTCGGCTATCTTGTTCACCATGGGCAGGTCGTGGGTGATCAGCAGGACAGCCATGCCGTACTCGTTCTGAACATCTTTGATCAGGTCCAGGATCTGGTTCTGGATGGTGACGTCCAGGGCGGTGGTCGGTTCATCGGCGATCAGGAGGGCCGGACGACAGGCCAGGGCCATGGCGATGATGACCCGCTGGCGCTGGCCGCCGGAGAGCTGGTGCGGGTAGCTGTCCATTCGCTCTTCCGGCGCGTCGATCCCGGTGCGCTCCAGCAGGCGGACGGCCTGGGCCCGTGCCTCGGTTCGCGACAGTCCCTGGTGGAGGAGCAACGGCTCCATCAGCTGGTTGCCGACGGTATAGACCGGGTTGAGCGAGGTCATCGGCTCCTGGAAGATCATGGCGATGCGGTTGCCGCGGATGCTTCGGATGGCCTGGGCGTCCAGGGTGGTCAGTTCCCGGTCCTCGAAGCGGATCGAACCGCTGGTCTGCACCTGGCTGGTCTCTTCGAGCAGGCAGAGGATGGACAGGGCCGTGACCGACTTGCCCGAACCGGATTCGCCGACCAGGGCGTGGGTCGTGCCCGCCTCGACACAGAGATCTATCTCGTGCAGCACCGGGACGGCACTGCCGTCCGGCTGGAGGAAGGCAAGGGAAAACTGGGAAAGGGTCAGCAGGCTCGGCATGAAATCTCACGGGAGTGAATTGAGCCGCCACTGTACCCGAGCGTGGGAGCGGCGGCAACAGGAAGATGGCGGGTCGAGGCGGCCGGCGCGGTCGTGTCCGCTGTTGCGACGCGTCGCCGAACCGGGTATTTTGTCGGCGTACCGGCGCTGGTGCGCCATGATGACGTTGCTTTCTTTGGTTCTTTCGATGCGCATCTTTCCCTTTCGTTTTCTGCTCTGCTGGATCCTGATCCCGGTGTTGATCGGCGCGCTGGTGCTGCCGCCCCGTGCCCTGTGCCTGACCATCGGCGAGGAACGGAAGATCGGCCACCAGCTCCTCTTCCGTATTCGTGCCGAACTGGCGGTGCTGGACGACCCGGACATCAGCCGCTACATCAACGAGCTTGGCCAGGAGGTGTTGCACACCGTGGGGCCGCAGCATTTCGACTACCGTTTTTACGTGGTGCGGAGTGATACCTTCAATGCCTTTGCCGCCCCGGCAGGGCTCGTGTTCTTCTACAGCGCGCTGATTGAAAACATGCGCAGCGAGGACGAGCTGGTCAGCGTTCTGGCCCATGAGATCGGGCACGTGGTAAGCCGCCATATCGCCCAGCGCATGGAAAAGGGTACCAAGGTCAATCTGGCGTCGCTGCTTTTGGGCATGGCCGGGCTGGCCATGGGGGTGCCCGGCCTGTCCCAGGGGCTCTTGCTGGGTTCGATGGCCGCGGGCGCGACGATGAGTTTGCAGTACAGTCGTGAAAACGAGGAGGAGGCCGACCGGCTTTCCTACGGGTGGATGCGGAAGATGGGCCGCGACCCCCGGGCCATGGAAGACATGCTCCAGACCATGCGCCGGATTTCGCGTTACCACATGAGCGGTTCCGTGCCGCAGTACCTTTTGACCCATCCCCACCCCGAGGCCAGAATGGGCTATGTGCAGTCGCTGCTCGAACGGGACCGGCTGAACCAGGTGCCTGCACCGGAGCGGACGGACAACTTCGCCTTCCTCCGGTTCAGGTACAGGGTGATGATGCAGAGCGGCGACCCGGAACGGGTACGAATCGCCTGCATCAACCTGCTCAAACGGCCGGCCGATCCGGAAACGGCGGAACAGCACACCATGGCGCATTACGGACTGGCCCTGGCCGAGACAGCCAACCGCCGGTTCGATCAGGCGCTGGAGCATCTGGCCCAGGTGCGGGCCCAGTATCCGGGAGAAGAGATTCTTGAGGTCGACCGGGCTGTCATTCTGATTGCCGCGGGGCGGAACCGGGAGGCCCGGGAGATTCTGCGCCAGGCGGTTCAGCGTGACCCGTCCGATATGTACGCGGTCTATCAGCTGGCCCGGGTGGAGCAGCTGGCCGGAGATATGCAGCGGGCGGGGCAGCTGTTGCGGCGGCTTGCCGTTGCCATGCCCGAGTTTCCGGGCGTGTACTACGAGCTGGGCCGGCTTGCCGTCGATCAGGGCCAGGAGAGTCTGGCCGGGTTTTACCTGGGCAAGTATCAATTGTACCTGGGCCGGTTCCGTCTGGCCATCGCTTCCCTGACCAAGTCCTCCAAGGATCCGGGATTGTCCGAGGCGATGCGCTACGAGGCCAAGGAGCTGCTCGATGAACTGCGGGAGCTGGAAATCGCCGATCCGGAAAAGGATCGGCAACAGAGGACGTAACCCATTATGCTGAAACGATTTTCAATTTCTCTGGACGATCAGCTGCTCGATCGGTTTGACGCCTATATTCATGCCCGGGGGTATTCCAACCGTTCCGAGGCGGTGCGGGATCTGATCCGGCGGGAGCTGGTCGGCGAGGAGTGGGAACACAACGAGGAGGTGGTCGGCGTGGTGACCCTGGTGTACAATCACCATCAGCCGCAGGTACAGGAAAAGCTCACCGCGCTACAGCATCAATACCACCACCAGATCACCTCGACCACCCATGTGCACATGGATCATGACAACTGTCTCGAGGTGACCATCGTCAAGGGACGGGCCTTCACGATCCGCGAGCTGGCGGAACAGCTGATCGCCCTGCGCGGGGTCAAAAACGGCAACCTGATCCTGTCGAGCACCGGCGAACACCTGCACTGACCCCGTTTCCAGCGAGGCGGGCCACTATTTTTTGTGCTTGCGCCAGCTCTGGTGGGTAATGCCGAATTTCTTGATTTTGTAATTCAGTGCCCTGGGGCTGATTCCCAGGCTCTGGGCCGCGTTTTTCTGTACCCACAGGTTGTCGGCCAGGGCCTTGAGGATCAACTCGCGTTCGTGCATCTCCAGATTTTCCGTGGCCGGAATGTGCGGGGAGATGGCCCGACCCATCTCCGGGATGTGGATTGACGACAGGCTGATCTCGTCGCCGTCTTCGAGGATGACCGCCCGTTCGATGGTGTTGCCGAGCTGGCGAATGTTGCCGGGCCAGTCATACTTTTGGATCACTTGCATGGCCTCGGCCGTGAACCCGCGGATGTGGGACTTGTTGAGGTTGGCTGTCGCCTTGCGCAGCAGGCGCATGGCCAGCGGTTCCAGGCACTGGGGCCGTTCCTTGAGCTGGGGCAGGTGAACGGGGAGAACGCTGATCCTGTAGTAGAGGTCTTCCCGGAACTTGCCCTCCGCGATCAGGGTGGGCAGATCCTTGTTGGTTGCCGCGATCAGGCGCACATCGACGCTGATGGTTTTGTTGCCGCCCACGCGTTCGAAGGATTTGTCTTCCAGAACCCGCAGCAGTCTGGCCTGAATGTCCGGAGAAATTTCGCCGATTTCGTCCAGAAAGACGGTGCCGCCGTCGGCCTGCTCAAACCGGCCGATCCGTTGCTTGTCCGCGCCGGTGAAGGCGCCTTTTTCGTGGCCGAACAGCTCCGATTCCAGCAGGGTTTCCGAAATGTTGGCGCAGTTGATCTTGATAAACGGTTGCTTTTTCCGGGGTGAATTGTAGTGGACGCTTCCGGAAAGGAAACTCTTGCCGGTGCCGGTGTTGCCCGTGAGCAGGATGGTGGCGTCGGTGGCGGCGAATTTTTCCAGACTTCTGAGGACGGCCTTGAAGTTTTCGCTTTCAGCGACGATGTTGTCAAAGTTGTAGATAATATCCTGGGTGCCGCGTAAATAGGCGAGTTCGTTTTCCTGTTTGCGTTTGTCCAGGGCGTGGCGCACGGTCTGACGGATGCGCCTGGGCGAGGGCGGATTGTCGAGCACATCGTAAATGATCGGATGCTCGTAGAGTTTTTCGTCCTGAAGAATCTCTTCGGAGTCGTAGGTTGCAATTACCGGGGTATGCGGAATCTGTTCGAGCAGCCCGTCCAGCAGTTCGGTCCGGTTGTAGCGATCTTTGGGAAGATGGAGAAAAATAATGTCAAAGGGGCGTTTTTTGACCATGCTCCGAAGCTGGTTGGGATCGTTTTGAAAGGTGAGGTCGAATTGGGACGCCAGGGCGGTGACAAGATTTGTCCGGCTTTCCGGAGGACACTCGTAGGCAAGGGCTGCTTTTTTGACTTGCATGGTAAGGCCTATGGGGGTCTGCGTTGATCAGAGGTTGACCAAGATATAGTACTACACGGTCAGGAAAAGGTAAAGGATCTCGCTGGAGAATCGGTTGACGGGCTCGTGAAGCGCGAGCGTGTCGGGGAGGAGGCGCGTGATTCTTCCTTGAGACTCTTTATGTTGGTATCGGCATTTTTGTTGCCGGGCATAACCCCCAGCAAGTTTTTACTGTGAGGCATGGGCATGCGGGCGACCTCGTCGCCCTGGTGTATCAGCCCGATGAACGGAACGCCGGGTTGCCCTGCCGGTCGGCGTGATTGTGGTTTGTGGTGAATCCGGGTATTCTGGCGGCGGTTGGGGGCGCTGTCTCCCGCATGGCGACAGATGGTAAAAAAGAGGCGATCATGCAGCGGTTTCAAAACATTCTATATGCAAGCACCGGTGTCAGTCCCGATACGGAGGGACTGCACCAGGCCCTGCTTCTGGCACGACAGCATCAGGCGGCTCTGCAGTGTTTGGTGGTCTCCCCCAAGCTGCCGGCGCGGCTGCAGCCGTACCAGGATCCCTTTACCCGTTTTTTGCGGACCCATGTCGAGCAGGCCCTTGAAACAGCCGGCCGGTCCCTTCCCTCCGGGCCTTCGGCCGACAAGGTGCCGATCACGGTGCGTGCCGGTTCCGGCTCGTCGGCCGTTTCCGTCATCCGTCATGTTCTGCGCGAAAAAAACGACCTTCTGATCAAGGAAACAGATCCCACGCCTGCCGGGAGCATCGCGGAAATCGACCAGACCCTGCTGCGCAAGTGTCCCTGCCCGCTCTGGCTGGCCCGACCCCTGCGACACCCCTGGAGCGAGTTGCGGATTGCCGCAGCCGTGGACCCTGGCTACCGGGAGCAGGTCAAGGAGGATCTGGCCGTGCGTATCCTGCGCGTTGCCGCCGGGCTTGCCGGTCTGAACGAAACGTCTTTTGATGTTGTGTCTTGTTGGGATTTTGAATTTGACCAGTACGTGCACAGCAAAACCCGGATTCCGGCCGCCGCCGCGGCGACCATCGTCAACGCCCAGACCGCTCACAGCCAGGAGATGGAGCGCCTGATTGAAACGGCAGCGTTGAGCGGTCCTTTTCGCGAGCGCCGCCTCAGGGGCCGCGCCGACACGATGATTCCCCTGTTTGCCGACAGCCAGGAGCTGGATGTGTTGGTCATGGGTGCGGAGGGGCAGGGCGGGCTGTTTGGGTTTTTATCGGAACGCACCGCCGAAACCATTCTGGGTGCTGTGCAGTGTTCGCTCTTGGTGCTGAAACCCGAGGACTACCTGTCACCGGTTCGCCTCTGACCATGACCAGTGCCGAGGATATCCGCCTGATGGAGCGGGCGCTTGTCCAGGCCCGGCTGGCCGCTGCCGCCGGAGAGGTGCCGGTGGGCGCGGTGGTGGTGGACGCGGACGGCGCGATTCTGGCCGAGGCGGGGAACAACTGCATCGATGCCTCCGACCCCGCGGGACACGCCGAAATGATCGCCCTGCGCCGGGCCGCGTTGCGGCTGGGCAACTACCGGCTGCCAGGAACGACCCTGTACGTCACCCTTGAGCCCTGCCTGATGTGCGCGGGCCTGCTGGTGCACGCCCGGATCGAACGGCTGGTGTTTGCCGCGTCCGATCCCAAGGCCGGTGCGATTCGCTCCTGTTACCGGATTGGCGACGACGGCCTGCTCAACCACCGTTTTGCCGTGACCGGCGGGGTCTGTGCGGAGGCTGCCGCCGGGCTTCTGCGGGACTTTTTTCGGAACCGGCGCGTGTTTTCTGTTGTCAAAAAACAGGACTCGGGATAGAAAGGACAGATTGCGGCGTGTTGACGCCGTTTTTTTTACGTGCCCCGGAGAGGTGACCGAGTGGTTGAAGGTGCACGCCTGGAACGCGTGTGTACGCAAGTACCGTGAGTTCGAATCTCACCCTCTCCGCCATTTTTTAGTCCGAAGAAATCCGAAGAAGCCCTGAATCCAGCGATAACGCTGGATTCAGGGCTTCTTCGTTTCATAAAAATCGACCTACGGACGGCTAGAGACAAGCAAGGGAGCTTTTGCAACGGTACGCCGATTTCTTGGACGAGTTGAGAGAAAAGGCTTGCGTCGGTTCCTGACGGAATGCCTATCAGCGCCAGGGAGACTTACTTCTTGCCCTTTTTCCCTTCCAGCAACGCCTTTACGCTCTTGTCGAAATCGCTTTCAAACAGGCGATCCTGCACGATGCGGTATTTTTCAAATTCGCTTTCCGCGTGGTGTTTCGCCGTTCCCATGCTGACTTTGCCGCTATCCTGCAAAATTTCGAGCTCAGTGAAGTTTAGAAAACCGTCCAGCCGCTTGGCCCAATCTTCCATGGTCATGGCGCCGCGCCCGTTCTTCGGCTAGATCCAGCCAGGCATTGACAATACGGCCGAGAGATTCCAGTTCTTCTTTGGCCAGATAATTTTTGGCGACGCCCACGTCTGTTTTGACGATTTTGCCGTCCGGGGCCCCTTCCCAACTGGTCAGGCCCATGTGGTCCTTGTCGCTGTCGGCGCGCTCCATAATCAGTTCGGCAGCGGTGTGTCCATGAATGGCGAAGTGCAGCTTGTTCTGCACAGTGGCAAAAAAGGCGCGGGTGGTCGGCGCGTCCTTGTTGTAGTCCACGCTCGTGGCGTAAATGTCGGTGATTTTCTGATAAAACTTGCGCTCGCTGAGGCGGATTTCCCGGATTTCTTCCAGCAGCCGCTCAAAGTAGTCTTCGCCAAGAAATGCGCCGTTCTCCAGGCGTTTTTTATCCAGCACATAGCCCTTGATGGCGAACTCCCGCAGCACTTGGGTGGCCCACTGGCGGAATTGCGTGGCCCGCACGGAATTGACCCGGTAGCCCACGGAAATGATCGCGTCCAGATTGTAAAAATCCACCTGCCGGGAAACGCTTCTGCTGCCTTCCTGCTGAACTATTCGGAATTTCCGAATAGTTCCCTCGCGCGTCAATTCACCGGTTTCATAGATGTTTTTCAAATGCTCATTGATGGTGGGTACGCTGACGGCAAAAAGCTCGGCCATCAGCTTTTGCGAAAGCCAGACGGTTTCATCCTCATAGCGAGCCTCTATGCTCTGCTCGCCCGCCTGCCCGGTGAAGATCAGGAACTCCACCGTACTGTTGCGGATCAGGCGCACAGGGTTTTTGTTGTCTTTTTTACGCATAGTTATAGATCAGCCAAAAACTCTGAGCCTGGGGCCACCGCGCTGACAAGCAGGTGATCGCGTGCCCGGGTGCATGCCACGTACAGCAGATGTCGTTCCGTGTCGTACACCTCTTCTAAATCCGCTTCATCGCCAATTTTTTCAATACGTTCTTGCGAAGGAATCACTTCATCATCACAGGCCATGACGACTACGGATTTAAACTCCAGTCCCTTGGCCAGATGCACCTTCCAGTCTTTGGGGTTCGGTTGATTGCGCCAGGCTTCCACATGATTGCGCAGTTGATTAATCAGTGCTGTATGGATGTATTCCTGGCCTTCTTTGGAGAGTTCCGCCGCCTGCTCTGTCAATTTCGCCGCTTGCTTTGTCCAATTCAACTGATACTGTTCCGGCTTGCTTGTTTGCTTGCGGGACTTGGGAATAGGCGTGATGAATTCCGCCGGACGCCGGATTTTAAAGATTTTCTGGGTTGGCTGGCCTTGGGCGTCAAGCTCCCAGTGCTGTCCCGGACGAAGGTACGGAGAGTTCAGTATCGGATGCTCAAAAAAGTGGTCGGACATTGCTCTCCCTTGCCTTTCCGGTGAACGTGTGAATGTGCCGCAAGCGGCGCTGGGCAACCAATTTAACTAAAAAGCCTGATTTTGTCTATTTCCCAGCGAGTTTGCAGAGTTACAGAGCTTCTTCCTCTTGTTCCGGCCCGTTGCACAGCCCTCCGCGGCCAATCTTCGCTACGAATACTGCAATTACCCTCCCATTGAGTCTCTGGTCATCCTGACCTCATCACATATTTTACGTTTAACGTCGAGCCGCGGGCGAGTAACAGGTTGTTGGAAATCTCCTTCCGACGTTGTAGCTGCGAAAAGCTCAACCACCCGGTTTTTATCTCGTCATTCCCGCGCAGGCGGGAATCCGGTAGGCTGGAAGAACTGGACCCTCGTCTTCACGGGGGCTGGCGGCGTTGAAGAATTTTTGAACCGTCTGCCCGTGAACGCATTTTTCAACAGCCTGATAGGCCAGCCACCAGCCGATCGCGAGCACGGCGACGATGCAGACAGAGCGAAGCTTCCACCAGCGGTCGATCGCCGGGACGGAGTCGGCATGTGGTGGCGGGGTTTCGTCCTGCATATATTCCAAAATGGCTCAGGTTGTTCCTTTTGCTTACCTTGTGAGCAAGACATGTTTTGTTGTTTCCAGGTGGAATTCCGCCGATGTTTGCACCCAGGGGCCCATGAAGATCTCTGCGGGGGAAAAATGGAAAACCTCGTAAGTTTGCGAGTTGTCCCTACCTGCTTTTAAGGTTTATATGGTGATTATGTAACGTATATTCAACCGCATCGACCACAGCCCCCTCGGCGGCTCCGGTAGAAAGTGATGGGGTTGGTCAATTTTTCCTGGTTGTTTTTTCGATACCATTTTTTGCTGGCTGTCATGAACGGACACAGGGAGGAGCGTATGGGAAACACATATGATGTCATTATTGTCGGCGCCGGTCCTGCCGGGATGACGGCGTCCATCTACGCCATCCGGGCCAATATGAAGGTGCTGCTGCTCGACCGCCTCTCGCCCGGCGGCGCCATTATCAATACCAACGAGATCGAGAACTATCCCGGCGCGGGCAAGCTGAGCGGCGCGGAACTGGCCATTCAGATGTTCGAGCACACCCAGGAGCTGGGCGTCGAATTCGACTACAAAACGGTTATCGACATCACCGATGAGGGCGAGTGGAAGATCGTGACCTGCGAAGAGGACAGCACGGTCTACAAGGCCAAGGCGGTCATTCTGGCCACCGGCACCGTGCCCCGCCGTCTGGGCGTTCCCGGCGAGGACAACTGGGCCGCCAACGGCATCAGCTGGTGCGCCATCTGCGACGGCGCTCAGTATCGCGACAAGGATGTCGTGGTCATCGGCGGTGGCAACTCGGCTGTTGAGGAATCCATCTATCTGGCGGGAATTTGCAACAAGCTGACCATCGTCACCATGTTCGACCTGACCGCCGACCCCAAGGCCTGCGACCAGCTGCGCAAGATGCCCAACGTCACCATCTATCCCTATCAGGATGTGCTGGAGTTCACCGGCGAGGATCGCCTCACCGGGGTCCGGTTCAAATCCACCAAGGAAGACGCCACCGAGCGCTTTGTCCCCTGTGACGGCGTGTTTGAATACATCGGCTTTCAGGCCTCCTCCCAGGCCTTCGCCAAGCTGGGCATCGTCGACCGTACCGGCTGTATCGAGGCGGATTCCCATATGCGCACCGCGGTTCCCGGCATCTTCGGCGCCGGCGATATCAACGTCAAACACCTGCGACAGATCATCACCGCCTGCAGCGACGGCGCCGTGGCGGCCAACAGCGCCGCTTCCTACGTTGAATCACTCAAGTAACCCATCATGTTGAGGAGAGAACCATGATCACTGAAATTACCGAAAAAGAGTACGACGCCCTGGATCCGGCCACGCCCAAGCTGGTCGAGTTTTATTCCAAGACCTGCGGCCCGTGCAAAATGCTGTCCTTCGTTCTCAAGGACATCGACAAAATGAAACCGGATTTCCCCATTTACACCATCGACTTCGACGAAAACCGGGAACTGAAGGAGCGTCTGGGCGTCAAGGGCTTCCCCACCATGCTGTTTTTCAAGGATGGCAAGGAAGTCAGCCGTCTGGAGGGGCTCAAGCAGAAGCCCGCCATCATCAAGGAAATCGAAGCCATTGCCTAAAGGAGGAACACAGAATGCAACAACGGTACAAAGTGCGTTTCACCAGCGAAGATCATCTCATCACTCGTCAGAACCGGATCGAGAAAGCGTTCATGGCCGAGTTCGCCAAGGAAAAGCCGACCTTTGAGGCACCCAAGGTCATACTCAATCCCTATCTGATCAACCCGCTGTGCGCCCTGGTTCTGTTCACCACCAAGGACAAGGTCGCCCCGACCCTGACCGTGCACGGCAAACGCAACACGCGGGAAAACCTGACCCATACCTTTGCCGCCGCCACCGAGCATGTGCTGCCGGTTCTCGGCCTCTATGAGGATTTCGACAACAAGGTGACCGTGTCCCTGCCGGACGGCAAGAGCACCACGGTCACCATCACCACCGAGAAACTGCCCGAGGACGTGTGCCGTTGCCAGAACATCACCACCTCCATCGACTATCTCGGCGACAACTTCATGTTCCTCACCCCGGCCGGCAAGAACGTGCCCACCGCCTATGACTACCGGGGCGACATCCGCTGGATGCTGACCGAGAACACCATGTTCGACATCAAGCGGATGAAGAACGGCAACATCATGACCGGTTCCCATCGCTTCTGCCACATGCCGTACAACTCCACCGGCCTGGTCGAGATCAACATGCTGGGCAAGATCTTCAAAGAGTACCGCATGCCGGGCAATTACCATCACGATCATCTGGAGATGGAAGACGGCAATATCCTGGCCCTGACCCAGGACTTCACCCGTGGCACGGTCGAGGATATGTGCGTGCTGCTCGACCGCAACACCGGCGAGATCCTCAAGAGCTGGGACTTCCAGGAGTCCATGCTGGGGCGTATGGATGTGGGTGGTTCCGGCTCCCAGGACGCGCATGACTGGTTCCATAACAACGCGGTCTGGTACGACAAGAAAACCCACAGCCTGACCCTGTCCGGACGGCATCAGGACGCGGTCATCAATATCGACTATGATACCGGCAAGCTCAACTGGATCATCGGCGATCCCGAAGGCTGGCCGCAGGATATGGTCGACAAGTACTTCTTCAAGCCGGTGGGCGACCTGTCCAAGTTCGACTGGCAGTACGAGCAGCATGCCTGCGTGATCTGCCCCAATGGCGATGTCATGTGCTTTGACAACGGCCAGTACCGGGCCAAGGTCAAGGAAAAATATATTCCCAACAACAAGAACTTCTCCCGCGGCGTCCGCTACCGGATCGACACCGACAAGATGGAGATCGAGCAGGTTTGGCAGTACGGCAAGGAGAGGGGCCAGGCGTTCTTCTCCCCCTACATCTGCAACGTCGAGTACTACGACGAAGGCCACTACATGATCCACTCCGGCGGTATCGGCCGCGAGGACGGCGATGCCTCCAAGTCCCTGGGCGCCTTCCTCGATCCGAAGAAGAACCCGGCCCACGAGCTGCGCTCCATCACTGTTGAAGAGAAGGACGGCGTGGTGCTCTATGAGCTGGAGACCGAGGGCAACTTCTACCGGGCCGAGAAACTGCCGATCTATCATGACGGCGACAACTTGGGTCTGGGCGAAGGCAAGCTCATCGGCAGCCTGGAAGTGACCCCGGAATTCGACACCGTACCCGATGTTGAAGAGGTGTTCGCGCTGCCCGACAGCTTCCACTCGATCATGGTCGAGGAAGACGAGGACCGTTTTGTTTTCTTTGGCAAGTTCGAGAAGGGCACCCTGGTCATGATCTGCCTGGAGAACGACGAGGGCAAGAGCCACAACTACTTTGTCAACACCGCCGCATCGTACCACCTGGCCATGTGCTCCGGCGCCTACCTCGAAGAGGACGACCGCGACATCAAGATGCACATCAGCAAGAAGGGGCTGAAGGGCATCTTCAAAATCAAGGTCATCATCAACGACAAGAAGTACCAGACAGGCGTCACCATCTGCTGCGACTGATGACGGTTTGACCGCGCCGCCTCTTTAGTTTAAGCGGCGCTTTTCGACCCGCGATTCCCCTGGTTGCCGAGGCATCGGCAATCAGGGGTTTTTTCGTTTGGGCCCGATGGGGTTCGTGTTGTGAGGCTCGTGAGGCGTGAAGAATCAAAAGGACCAGTGGCATTCTGATTGAGCTGGGAGCGTCAACAGCCAATCATCCAGAAGGAATCCGCCATGTCCCCTATCTTGTAGTGGAAGAACGCCTTGGTATCGAACTGTTTGTGGAGAGGGGCATGGATGAGCCCAGCGCCAAGCTGAATCAAGCTGGTCGCACCACGACCCGCACCACGGTTCCCATCACCTTCGGGTGATCCGGCACGCGGGAGGGCAGGGCAATGGTCTTGAGAAGGTCTGAAGGTGTCGGGAACGCGGTCGGCCGGGCGTTTGCCTCTCTGCCCGGCCGCTGTGTCCGGCTGCGGAATGCATTTTTTACTCTGCTTTGTTGAGGGCCAGCACCTTTTCCACCTTTTCCTCCAGCTCGGCGCGGTCAATGGGTTTGACACAGTATTCGTCCGCCCCCAGCCCCATGGCCTCACGGGCGGTTTCCATGGTGGGATACCCGGTCAGCATGATGGCCCGCATGGCCGGGTTGATTTCCTTGAGCAGGGCCAACACCTCAATCCCGCTCATCCTCTTGAGCTTGATATCGAGGATGGCCAGATCCACCGGCTGGTTGCGGGCATGGGCTACGGCCTCGTCCTCATCGGTAAAGGTGTGGACGGTATGTCCTTTCTTTTTCAGGATTTTTCCGAGCAGGATGGTGGCATCCTGCACGTCATCCAGGGTAAGTATCTCTGCCATGAATCACTTCTCCTTCTCAGGTTGATGGGTTGCGGGGAGCCCTGTCAGGCCTGGCCCGCAACCTCGGAGGCCGGCGCTGCCGTTTCTTGTGTTTTTTCGGCCACGGGAAAGGCCAGTCGGAACAGGGTGCCCTTACCCGATGGATATCCTTCTGTCACCAGTTTTTCCCGGACCGGACTTTCCAGGGTAATAAGGCCTTGGTGTTCCCGAATGATGCCATAGGTCACCGACAGGCCCAGGCCGGTGCCCTTGCCCACCGGCTTGGTGGTGAAAAAGGGATCGAAGATGCGCGCCTTGATCTGTGGGGGAATGCCGGGGCCGCTGTCCTGCACCTCGATTGCAACCATACCGCTTTCCGGATCGGAGAGGGTGCGCAGCATGAGCATGCCGCCGTCCTGCTCTTCCATGGCCTGTCTGGCATTGTTGACCAGATTGACCACCACCTGCCGCAATTTTTCCGGATCGCCTATGATCTGCGGCAGATTCGGGCTCAGGCTCTTGTGCAACTGCACACGGTTCAGCCCCAGGCTGTGGCCGGTAATGGCGGCCACATCCTCCACGATTTCATTCAAATCAACCGGCTGGCGCAACTGGCCGGACTGGCGCGAGTATTTCAGCAGATCCGCGACAATCTTGCGACAGGCCTGAGTCTGCCGCTCGATCACCACAAGGCTCTGGTAGGTATCCGAATCTTCGGCAAAATCATCCATCATCAACTGGGCATACCCCAGAATGACACCCAAAGGCGTATTGATTTCGTGGGCAATACCGGCCGCCATCTGGCCGACCGAGGCCATCTTTTCGCTGGCCACCAGCTGCTCCATCATGGATTTCAGCCTGGTCAGATCCTTGGCAATGCTCTCCGTTCCGGCAAACCGGCCCTTGTCGTCGTGCAGCGCGGTGGCCGAGATGAGCACCGAAATGACGGTTCCGTCCTTCTTGCGAAACCTGGCCTCATAGTCGTGCAAAAAGCCCTGCTGCTCCAAACGGGTGCTAAAGGCTTCAAGTTCTGCGGGATCGCAGAAGATGTCCTTGAGGCGCAGGGCCGGGATGACCTCCGGCTCATGCTGCAACATTTCACAGCCTGCGGGGTTCATCTCCATCAGCTCATTGCGGGCGCCGGAGAAAAAGACAATATCCTTCGAGGCGCGGAATAGGTGACGAAAACGCTTTTCCGACTCGGAAAGCTCGGCCGCGCGTTCTTCCACCATGTCTTCCAGGCCAAGATTCAGCTCTTTCAATTCTCTGGCTGTTGCCTCCAGCCGCAGTTCGGACTGCCTCAGCCGGGCCGCTTCCTCCTCGATGGCCTCATACGACTGCACGCCCTTCTGGTAAAAGAGCATGACCGCAGCCACCGCAATCATGAACAGGGTGTTGAAGCCGCCGGACAAAGGCGCGATATGGGCCCAGAGCTCGCCTTTATCGGCGCTGTAAAGCAGCTCCCGGGTGATATGGCCGACCGCCCTGGAAACGGCAAAGGCCGAGATGGCCAGGGTCACATAAAACAGATAGCCCCAGAGAAAGTTGTCGGGTTTGAGCCGGGTCAGTTTCCAGGCGTACCAGGTGGCCAGAAAGGCAAAGACAATATTGGCGCTTGAACCGGCCACATCGGTGATGATGGCCGGCAGCATGGGTAGACCGCTGTGCATCACCTGTCCTCCCTCTGCACTGCCGCAGCACTGCGGTAAAAGGTGCGAATCGCCATGAAGAGAAAAAACAAGGCCGGTGCGCAGACCAGGTGATCCAGCTTGGCGATGTAAAAGAGCAGGTTGTTGACGGTAAAGGGCGGCAGCAACCTGGTGTCGAGATAGTGGGCAGTCCGCACCAGGGACTCCGCCTCCACCCGGGTTGCCGCACAATGACCTGCAAAGGCCAGGATATTCCACAGGCCCATCAGGAGGCAGAATAACTGTAAATAGCGCCAGCCCCGGCTGGTAAAGGCTGCGCGGCGGATATAGCAGAGAAAAAAGACCAGGGCGATCAGGTAGTGCAGATGAGCCATCTGGTGCACATAGAGGCCCTCGGGCGGGCCATGCACCTGCAGGGCCATGGCACTATTTGCGTCCATGCTCAGAAGACACACCACCAAGGCAAGGAACCATCCTGCCGCGCTCGGCAGGTTCCATTTTCCGCGTCTTGCATTTCCGTGTCCTTCCATCTTCCGGCCTACGGCGGCACTGCCCGGCCTCTGGGGTTCCTGATACAGGGCAAGAATCGGGTCTGAAAACGAACCAATCGATTGCATAGGCATATCTCGCTCCTCCTGATGATGTGGAGTGCTGTTGGCGGGAAGATTCAGCCACTTTCCTTGCGGGGGTGATTACTGCGCATCCTGGCCGGAAACCTGGGCATGTCGGCATCCACGATCAAAAGCCTGTGCGCCTCCTCCGGCTCGGTTGGAGGGGTGTGCCCGCTCATGCCTCGTCCCGCACAGCCGTGTTCCGCGCCTTGCGCATCTCTTCAGGCGTGTCTTTGTGGGCACTTAAGGCCTGGAAGAAGAGCTGCACATATTTGCCGGTCACCGAATCGATCAGGGAAAAGTACAGGTCATCGCCGTCCAGCTCCTTCCCGGTGAGCAGGGCAAAGACCTTGCGGGAAAGCCGCGATGTTTCAGCCGCAAGCTCGGTTTTCAGCTCCTCTTTCAGCGCCATGCCCCAATAGCGGCAGCGTACGGGCCGCATCTCCTGGGCCAGACACTGCCCTTCTTCCAGAAGCGGACAGATGAGCGGGGCAGGGGGCACGGCTGCGCCGGTCGTCTCGTTGATCCCGGCATGTTCGTCTGCTCCTTCACCCGGGATCTGTACGCCCCGCTTTTTCATGACCGAACGCAGGTTCAGGGCCCTGTCTAGCACCTCCCGACGTTTCTGCAGGCGCAACAGCCGGTTCAATCCTTCATTTAAATGCATGCTTTCAATGGGTTGCAGAGAAAAGGGCGAGAGGCAGCAGGCCGGTTCAGGCACTGTATCGGCTGCCAGAGGGCCTCCCAGGATCTCTTTGTCAAAGCGCTGCAAAATCCGGCTGAATTCCGCCAGAAGGGCGGCGTCTTCACTTTCATGCCGCCGGTTTTCGATCTTTGGCGAGGTGGTTTTGAGCGCGCCCTCCTCCTTGCCGTACCGTTTAAGGAAACGGCGCTGGGCATAGGTGGCCGGGTTGGCGTTGCGGCCCTTCATGGTTTTCTGCGCGCCCTTGAAATCAAAGCCGCGCCGGAGCAGGTAGGCGCCGATCAAGGTGCCGGTACGGCCATGGCCCATGCGGCAGTGCACCAGCACCTTCTTGTTTAAGTAGATGGCCTCGTCCAGCCAGTCCAGCGCTTTTTCCATGGCCTCCCTGTCGGGTACGCATTCATCGGCAATGGGCAGGTAGAACACATCAAAACCTGCGCCTTCCTCGATCTCGTGCAGGTCGGAGAATTCGTCGCAGAGGTTGATAATGGCGCTGATGCCCTGCGCGCGGATCTGGTCGAGATCCTCATACGACATGGGCGCGTGGCCGGTGGCCAGATGGCTGGTGATCCAGTACAGTGTATACATATTCTTCCCACCGCCTCACTCTGCTCTTTCGGCCGGCGCGGTAAAGCGGCCCGCACCGGCAAAGAACTGGTTGCTATATAACTGCACATCCGCCTCCCGCACCACCATGTCGAGCAACTTGGTCATGCCCAGCAAACGCCCCACATCCTGCAAGAGGGCCGACAGGTCCTCCATGTCGAACCCCTCTGCCCGGGCATCGAGCAGATCACCCCGGGTGCGCACCAGAAAACCAAGGCGGAGGAGAATCCGCTCCAGCAGGTCGATGCGGGCCGAACGACCGCTGTAGTCACCGCCGCCGCCGGCAAAACGAAGCTGGCAGTAATTGGCCCGCCGGTCCAGCCCGCAGAGGCAGTCCACCAGGGTGAAATGAAAGCCGAAACGCATGTTGAGGTTGACATAGTCTTCACTCAACACCGCATAGGAGGCGTAGTCCTTGGACCCGCCGCTGCTGATGCCGTCTGCCAGGGAGATATCGGCAAAGCTCTTCCAGTCAAAGTGCGCATGGGAATCCCAATCTATCTCGGGGTGCGACAGGCCCTGCCACAGGGCGACAAAGGGACGGCAATGCAGCTCGTCAAGGGCAAGCGCGCCTTCCGCGGGCGCATGGGCCGCATAACCGCCGCCCACATCGAGCAGGTAGACGTCCACCGGCAGCGGGCTGTTCAGTTTTCTGCTGCGGGACGAGGCGCCCGAGGCGATATCGCTTAAGCCGAACATGGTGCGCACCGCGGTTTCATGACTGTAGCGGATGATGTCGTGCAGGGTTTTGCAGGACTGGGGCCTGAATTCAGGAGAATCCGGGTCCGTCAGGTTCAGGGGGGTGATGTACTGCAACAGCGCATGGATCTTCTGATGATAGCCGGAATCCCGCACCGGCTCCTGCGCTTCGTGCTGCAGGAGGCTCTCCACCCTGCCGGCATAAACGCTGCCGGCAGCGCCGTGCACGGTGATTTCCATAGCGGAAGGCAGCTTGTCCACGGCTCCGGCCGCATCCACTAGGAGCACTGTGCCAAATTCCCGACAGACCGTGGCAAAGTGCCCGGTTGTAGCTCCACGCTCGCACACCACCCCGCCGAGCCTGTTCAGATAGCGCACCAGGGAGGGCGGAATCTGGCGGCTGACCAGAATGTATTTTTCTTCGCCGTGTCCGTTTTTCAGACTGTCCAGCTCATCCACATGGCAGACCCGGCCATGGCAGACCCCCGACGAGGCGCAGACCGCACCGGAAAGGAGCGGTTCCGGCAGGTCCGCATCCGGTGCCGGAGAGGTGGTCTCGTCTTCAGGCGCACGTTGTTCCGGCCCGGGCTTTTTCTCCTCCTGCCCAAGCGGCCTCGACTGCACGATGTAGAGCTTGCGTCCGCCGTCCAGCACCCATTCCACATCCTGGGGCCCGCCAAAGCCCTGTTCAAGCAGACGGGTCTGGGCCGCTATCAGGGCGGCCTCCTCCGGTTCGATGGCCGGTTTCTGCCGCAACCCTTCGGGCAGCGGCTCCACACGCAGCACACCGTCTCGCATAAAGAGTCCTTCTTCCTGGCGGCCATGGTGCACGCTGCCAGGCTCTTTGTTTTCCGGCGGGCTGAAAACAAAGCGGTCGGGCACAACCTCGCCCTGTACCAGCGGCTGCCCCAGGCCGTGGACACTCTGCACCAGCAACTGCTCAGCATCGCCATGGGGCGCGGCCACACGGCTGTAGGCCACCCCGCTTGCCGCGGCGTCGATCATGGCCAGCACCAGCACCGCCATGTCGGTTTCCTCGTCGCTTAACCCTGCATGAATGCGGTATAAAAGTGCTTCGGGCGTGTATCTGGAGGCCAGCACCTCCAGATAGGCGTTTAAGATTTCACCACGAGAAACGGCCAGGACGGAATGATACTGACCGGCAAAGCTGTGGCGGCCATCCTCCTGCATGGCCGAGGAGCGCACCGCCACCAGGGGAGGGGCCTCTTCGGGAAAGGCCAGGGCCATGCGGTCGTACTCGGCAACAACCGCCTCACCCAGCTCGGCCGGTATCTCCATGGAGCGCACCAGGGTCATGAGGGCGCTGGAGCAGGCGGCAACGCTTTCGGACGAGCCGGTGTCCATGCGGGCCAGGAGCAGATCCATCGCCGGTCTGAGCTGGTTGTGGGCCATGAGCATGGCCGCGGCGGAAACGGTGATACTGAAACCGGCGGGTACATCCGCCTGCTGTGCCTGCTGGATGCGAAGCAGGCTGTGGCTCTTGTTGCCGATGAGGGCCGCCGGGTGCACTTCGGTATGATCCACCACCCAGGGCGGGATGAGGAAACGCTCCGGCGGCTCCAACAGCATCTGGGCGTAGAAGTCGTACTTGATGAAGTACTCGCGCAGGGCGCCGGTGCGGCCCGGTTGCATGCGCTCAAGCGCGCTCACCATGGCCTGTACGGCCTTGCTGAGCTTGCGGTAACGTATGCGGATGGCGGCAAAGTCCTCCCGCTTGTCCTGGTAATAGAGTTCTTCGAACTCGGCCATGAGTTCATGGCACTGGATATCACATTTGAGCAGGTCCTTGAAGGCGTCATAGGTGCGCCTGAGAACCGTGTCGGGTGCAAGAAAACGAAGGGACCAATGTTTGAAGAGAGCGCCTACCGCCATGTCCGTCCCTCCCAGGCAGTGGAAAATGATCGTGCGGTGCAAATCAGCTCAACGTCTTCCCCTCCACGCGGAAGCCGGTCATGGGAGATCGGCCCCGCAGAATTCGGTCGCCCGCCGCCAGCCCGGCAGAGGACGGCACCTGGCGGGGCTTGGGATGTTTTCCTGTTCATTCATGGGGTGTTCCACGCCAGACTACAGGGTTGACATTGTTGTTGCGTACCTTGTGCACACGTCAGGAGTAGACAATTTTCCGGTAAAGATCAAGCGTCCTCCTTCTTTTCAAAGCCGTGGCACAGGCCACTGGCGCCATGATTCGCGCATTGGCGATACATTTTCCGCTCGGCAGCTGTCTTGTCCAGGCGACCGGCTTGGCGGTCGGGTCAGGCGGCAGGAGTGGCGATTTTCCGGTAACCCATGCCCCTATGCATCAAGGACAGGAGACCTATCGGATCAATTTGAGTATTTCCCTGAACTCCGCAGCCCGGCAGTCCTGAACCAGCTCGTACAAGCACATCTCCAACCCGGTGATGGCCACGCCCTGGCGCGCCAGTTTGTTGGTGGCAAGCTCTATATTCTCCGGCTTGCGGGAGGAGATGCAGTCACGAACCAGGTGCACGTCATACCCTGATTTTTTCAGGTGAAAAGAGGTCTGATAGACACATATATGGGCTTCAATGCCGCAGACAAGCCAGCTTTGCCGTTTTGCCGCCTCAAGGGCCTTTGTAAAAAGGGGTTCTTTCCCTGCGTCAAAGGTGAACTTGATGATTGGTTGCTGCCGTTCCAATAAAGGAAGCAGCTCTTCCACGGTCCTGCCCAAGCCCTCGGGGTTTTGCTCCAGCCAGAGTATGGGCAGGCCAAGAATATGGGCCCCTTGTATGAGCTTTTGGCAGCATGCGATCAAAAAATCGCTGTTGTCCACCAGACGTGCCAGCTTGCCTTGAACATCAACGACGATAAGACCTGCGTCTTCTCGATCGAGCATATCTTCCCTCCTTGGTGTCAATCGTCTCCGTGAACTGGAAGCCGAACGGGCCATGCAGGTGTCCATGCCCGAACCTGTGCTTACTGGGCTTGCAGGGTAGAGATGAAGGCATTGGCCTGCTGCACCGCGATCTCGATATCGCGCACCAGGGTGTGTACATTGGCCTGCACCGTGCCGACCTCACCGCTCAGTCCTGCGATGGCGCGGGCGTTGAGGTTGTGCTTCATGAACAACACCTGGTCGCGCAGGGGAACAAGGGCGGGCTCCAGTCGGGATTCGGCCCGTTTCATGGCATGCATCAGCTCGGCGTACTTACGCTGGGTCCGGTTATACTGCTCCTGGCTGGAACGGCGCAGCGCATCGTTGCTGTACTGCTTGAGTTCGGCGCGCCACTCGCGAAACAGCGCCTCGGAAACGTTTTCCACCGCGCGGATGCGGTCGTGAACCGCTTTGGCGCCCTGTTCGGTTCGCTCCAGGGTGGCGCTGAGTTTGTTGTACTCTTTTTCCAGATTGCCGCCCTGAAAGTTGACCACGCTGCGGAACTGATCCAGCGCGGTGAGAAACTGTTCCTTGGCCCTGTTCTGGCTGTCGCGGGCCTCCTTGACCCGGCTGACCATGATGTCGCGCTTGTGGATACCGGCCTTTTCCATGGCATTGTAGTAAACGGTGTTGCAGGCGCTCAGTCCGCAGGCCAGACTGACCAGAATCAGAACAGTCAGGTATCGCATGGAGATCTCCCTGGGCAAAAGAAAGGCGGGGCCCGCATCCGGACACCTGCCGAAGACGATGCTCCCGTCTTTGTATAGAACGGGGTCGCTCTTGGCAAGCCCGGATTGCGGACAGCCTGCCGAAATCCGCGCTGCCCTCCGGCCTCCGGGATGCGCGGTTTGGTTGCCTACTTGCCTTTTTGCGACTGATTGGCTATATATACCGGTTTCGGCGCTTGGTTGCCGGTCAACAGAACTGCATGCCCCCTGTCGGGGGCTTTTTTTATGCGCGAGGTGGAGTGTGAGTGGTGATATGGTGTATGTGTTCGGTCTGCTGGCCGTGACCGTGGTGCTCTTTGTCAGCGACCGGATCCGGCCGGATGTGGTGGCCCTTCTGGCGGTGCTGGGGTTGATGTTGGGCGGTATCATGGAGCCGGCCCAGGTGCTTTCCGGGTTCGGCGATCAGGTGGTGATCCTGATCGCGCTGCTCTTTGTTGTCGGCGAGGGGCTGGTGCAAACCGGCATTGCCTACCAGGTCGGGGCCTGGCTGGTACGGACCGCCGGGTCCAGCGAAACCCGGCTCTTGATCCTCTTGATGCTGGCGGTGGCCGGGCTGGGCGCGTTCATGAGCTCCACCGGCGTTGTCGCCATCTTCATTCCCATTGTTGCCAGTATCTGCACCCGTCTGCACATCGCGCCCGGCAGGTTGATGATGCCCCTGTCCTGCGCGGCCCTGTTCAGCGGCATGCTGACCCTGATCGCCACCCCGCCCAACATGGTGATCAACAACGCCCTGCGCGCCAACAATCTGGAACCGTTCGGCTTTTTCGGCATCACCCCCATCGGCCTGCTGGCTCTGGCTGCGGGTATCCTCTACATGTTGCTGATCGGTCGGCGCCTGCTCCCCCGGGGCGAACAGGACGGCGAGCAGGGCGGCCTGCGACAGACCTTGCTCCAGCTGGTGCAGAGCTACCAGCTGGAAAACCGCTTTCATTGTCTGATGATCGGCCCGGAAACACCCTTTGCAGGCATGCGCATGGCCGAGGCCGACCTGTCCGCCCGCTACGGGGTCACCATCATCGGGGTATCGCATCAGGAAGCGTTCGGCTCAAAAGTGATCCCAGCCATGGGGCATACCGAACTTCGACGCGGCGACAGCCTGTACGTGATGGCTGAACAGCCGCAACTGGCGGCCTTTGCCCAGGCGGAGCGGCTGACCCGGCGGGAGGTGAACAAGAGCCAGGAGGAGCGGGCGTCCCAGGAGCTGGGACTGGTTGAGATCATCCTGCCGCCGCAGTCCCGGCTGATCGGGCTGACCCTGCCGGAAACCGCGCTGCGCACCGATCACGGCCTCAATATTCTGGGCATCCGCCGGCACAATAAACCGCTCTCCGGCCCGCTGAGCGAGATCCGGCTGGCCTTCGGCGACCAGTTGCTGGCCGCTGGTTCCTGGAACCGGATCCGCCGCCTGAGCAGTGCACCGCGTAACTTTTTGGTGCTCAACCTGCCCCGGGAGCTGGCCGACGCCGCGCCTGCCTACCGGCAGGCCCCCTTTGCCCTGGGGATTCTGGCAGCCATGGTGGTGATGATGGTGACCGGCGTGGTGCCCAACGTGGCGGCCGTGCTGATCGCGTCCCTGGCCATGGGCCTGTGCCGCTGTCTGCGCACGGAAGACGCCTACCGTTCGATCAACTGGTCGAGCCTGGTGGTGATCGCCGGGATGCTGCCCCTGGCCCGGGCCCTGGAACAGACCGGCGGGGTGGCACTCA
Source organism: Desulfobulbus sp. (assembly GCA_050952385.1). Lineage (GTDB taxonomy): Bacteria > Desulfobacterota > Desulfobulbia > Desulfobulbales > Desulfobulbaceae > Desulfobulbus. The sequence continues at coordinate 2,689,410 of JBMNKV010000001.1, forward strand.
TCGCCGACGCCCTGGTCGCGGCGGTGGGCGGTTTCGGGCCGCTGGCCTTGCTTGCGGGCATCTTTGTGCTCGCCTCCCTGGTAGGGATGTTCATCTCCAACACCGCCACGGCCGTGCTGGTCGCGCCCATTGCCATTTCCGCGGCGACGAAGATCGGGGTTTCGCCCTATCCCTTTGCCATGACCGTGGCCATTGCCGCTTCGGCCGCCTTTGTCACCCCGGTTTCCTCGCCGGTGAACACCCTGGTCATGGATCCGGGCGGATACCGATTCAACGATTATGTCCGGGTGGGCGCGCCGCTCTTGCTGGTGGTCATGATCTTGACCCTGGTGGTGACCCCGCTGTTTTTCCCCTTTCATCCCGGTCGCTGAGCCGCAGGTCCATCGCCTCGACCAGCACCCGGTCCGGGGTCACGCGCAGCCGGTTGACTGCGGCGTACCCCTGGGGAATCTCCAGGACTTCGGCCATCGGGCGGCCCAGCAGCCGGGCGAGCAGCACCCGGTTGACGCCCGCATGGGCCACCATCAGCACCGGTTTCCCGCTTCGGCGCACCGTGGCCGCGGCCGCCTCGAGCACCGGCCAGGCCCGTGCCTCCAGGTCGGCGAAGCTCTCGCCGTTGCGGGGCCGGGCATGGGCCAGGTCTGCCCCGCGCCGTTCATAGGCCCCGGGAAAGCGTTCCCGCACCTCGGCCACGCTCAAGCCTTCCCAGTCGCCCAGATCGATTTCCACAAGCCCTGTCTCCCGGCGAAGCGCGCTTTCCGGCCTGCCGCTGATCAGGGCCGCAGTAGTAACCGCCCGGCGCAGCGGCGAGCAGAATACCTCGGCAAAGTCGAGACCGGACAGGCGGGCGTGCAGGGCCCGGGCCTGGCGGATGCCCAGCGGGTTGAGCGGTGGATCGCCCTGGCCCAGAAAGCGGTGGGGCTGTGGCCGATCGATGCTGCCGTGGCGCACCAGCCAGATCAACTCTGCCATCTCTGCCATCCGGTACAGCCCTCGGCCACCCGAAGCGGGTCTTCTCCGGTTGCCGCGGTAAAGGCCCTGGCCAGCTCCTGGGCCAGGTTCAGGCGTGCGCGGACGCTGCGCACCGCATCCGGATCGTCGCGAAACAGTTCCAGTTTTTCCTGAAAACGTTGCTCGATGCCCACCAGCCACCGTCCCCGGACCAGCTTGTCAGCCAGATGGACCAGCTCCCGTTCGCCAAGCACCTGCCCCGGTTGCCAGTCCATATCCCTGTGCGCGCCGACAATGGCCGCGGCCCGGTCAAACCCCAGCATCTCCAGTCTGCGCGCGCCTTCCGCCTCGTGGTGCGGGTGGCCCTTGGCCAGGTCGTGCAGCAGTCCGCACACCCGGCAAAGCTCCGTGTTCAGCTGTCGGCCGCCTGCCGTGTTGATGCTTTGGCACAGCGCCTCGGCCACCCGGCTCACCTGCAGCCCGTGCGCCAGTCCCCGCTCGGGCATCGGGTAGAGCTGCGAGAGAATGACGGCGGTTTCCTCATCGTCGGGATAGTCGAGGTGGGCGGCCCGCTTGCGGCACAGCGCGTAGTCGTCCGGGGTATCCATGTCGAGATGGATATGGGTGTCTGCCACCACCACCTCGCGCACCTGCTCCGGCTGGGTTATTTCGATGTCAGCCAGGATGCTGCGCAGTCCCTCCGGAGGCGGATCGGTCCGGCCCAGGACCTGCCGGGCCAGCGCGGCAGCAAGCAGGGGCGGGTGTCCGCGGCGTCCGGCAAAGACCGGGTAGAGGATCTGGGCCGGTTGCCTGGTAAAGGATTCGGCCAGCAGGCGGATGGTTCCCGCCCGGATCAGGGCGATGTCAGCCGGCAGCAGAAAGAAGGCTGCGCAGTCCGTAGGCAGGGCCCGCATTCCGGCAAGGATCGAGCTGTACATGCCGGTTGCGTAGTCGGGATTGAAGATCGGCTGGGCCCCGGCCCGCGTCGCCACCCGGCCGATGGCCTCGGCCTCGTGGCCGGTCACGACCAGAACCGGGCCGACCCCGCAACTACGAAACAGGCCGATACTGCGTTCCAGCGCGGTCTTGCGGCCGGACACCGCAAGCAGGGGCTTGAGCGTTCCCATGCGCGAGGAAAAACCGGCGGCAAGGATCAGGGCGGCTAGCACAGATGCCATGCGGCTCGACCGGTGGCGCGTTGATGGATGAGCTGGGCGACGATGGAGACGGCGATCTCCTCCGGGGTATCGGCCTTGATGGCAATGCCGATGGGACAGTGAACGCGGTCGAGCTGTTCGCCGCTCACTCCCTTGTCCATCAGCCGGGTGTAGATGGCGTCGCGTTTTCTGCGACTGCCGATCATGCCGATGTAGCCCGCCTGGGTGCGCAGGGCCTGGTCCAGCACCTCCATATCGTGCATGTGGCCCCTGGTGACAATCACCAGGTAGGTGTCGTTATCGATGTTGTGGCCGTGGAAGCAGTCAGCAAAAGAATCCAGCACCAGAACCTGGTCGGCATCGGGGAAGCGTTCTCGGTTGGCAAACTCGGCCCGATCATCCATCACCACCACCCGGAAACCGGTACGCGCCGCCAGTTCGGCGGTACGTGCCGCCACATGACCCGCGCCGATAAGCACGACAGTGCCGGGCGTAGAGAAAAACGAAAGCAGGTAGGATTGCCCTTCGTGCTGCAGCACCAGCGCGGCGGAGGAAGAGGAACGCGCCTCGCGGATGGCGGCGGCCAGTGAATCCGGAATGTCGCTCTGGCTGCTGTGGCCCCGATGATCGACGAGAAACCGCGGCCCAGAGTCGCTCACTCCGTCGCTATCGCCAAGGGGGCAGACCAGGGTGAGCATCCGGCCTGACAAGACAGCCTCGCGCAGGGCGTGGAAGAGGGCGCGCGACTGCTCGTCTGCCGCGATATATTCGAGAAAGACCTGCATCTTGCCGCCGCAGATCATGTCGCTGACCGCAGCATCCGCGTTGGACAGGTCGAAATCGTGCCGTCCCGAGCGGTGTTCTTCCAGGCAAAGGCCGCCCTCGCGGATGGCCGTGGCCTCGACCAGACCGCCGCCGATGCTGCCCAGGGTGCGCCCGTCGGAAAAGAGCAGCATGCGCGCCCCCGAGAGCCGGGGGGTGGAGCCGGAATGGCTGGTAATGGTGATCAGAACCAGGTCTTCTCCCTGGTCCAGGGCCGTGCAGGCCGCGGCAATCAGGTGTTGCATGGTTGTGCCTCCCTTTCATCGGCAAGGATTCGCTTGCCGGGTTGAATCGTGCAGATCGGGCTCAGGGATGTTTCCAGGCGCAGGCTGGCGCAGGCGGGCAGGCCAGCCAGGGCGTTGCGGGCCTCGTCGGCAAGGGCCTGTTCCCGGCCCGGAACAGGAACAAGGGCAAGGTGCAGGACATCCCGGCCGTGTTGCCGGTTGATCCGGGCCATGTAGTCCAGCAGGCCGGGCAGGACGAACAGGGCCTCGTCCAGATCGGGCAGCGAGAGCACTTCGCCGTTTTCCAGGAGCCGAATCTGATCCAGCCGGCCCTGCACCCGGTCCAGTCGGCGGAGTGGGCTGCCGCAGGGACAGCGACCGGGAAGCAGCCGGGCCAGATCACCGCTTTGGTAGCGGACAAGCGGCATGCCCTCTCGGCCCAGGGTGGTCAGCACCAGCTCTCCCCAAGTGCCCTCAGGCAGCGGGGCCTTGCTTTTCGGATCAATGATTTCCGCCAGCAGATCGGACTCGCGCAGATGCATGCCGACATGGGCCGAACAGTCCACTGCCCCGCCCAGCCCGCTCTCCGTGGAGCCGTAATGGCTGAACACCTCGCAGTCGAACAGTTCGCCCAACCCGGTAACAACCGTTTTCGGAATGGTGTCGGCAGAGAGGAGTACGGTTCGAATCGAGCGGATGGAGAGCCCCAGGCTGCGGGCCATGCGGCCCGCGGCCAGCAGGTGAACCGGCATGGCCACCACGGTATGCGGCTGGAGGGCGGCCAGCTCCCGGGCCATGGCAGCGGGGTCGGCACAGGGCCAGAAGCAGCGACTGCGCACCTGCATCCGTTCAAGGGCCCGGATGAGCAGGTGCCCGGTGGAGTCGGGGGTGGTTCCGGCCAGCAGGATGGCCGCCCGGTCGCCGGGGCGAACCAGGGCCCGCATGCCGTGCTGGAAAAAGGCAAGGGTGCGCTCCAGATCGTTTTCGGTAAAGGCAAGACGCTTGGGTGGGCCCGTGGTCCCGGAGCTGTGCAGGGTGATGATCCGGGCGATGGCATCCTGGCTGGTGCAGAGCATCTCCGCGCCGTGATGCCGGAGTTCGTCGCTGGTGAGCAGGGGCAGTCGGGCCAGCTCCTCCATGCCGATTTGGCCCGGACAACCTGCCAGGGTGCGCCGGTAGTAGGGGGATCGCTTGCGGCAATACGAAAGCAGCGCGGTCAGTCGTTTATCCTGCCACCGGTCGATATCCGCCCGGCTCAGGGGATGCTCCGGGGCAAGCCCCAGGCTCAGCGCGGTCAGGGCGTCCACGGTGCTGCGCATCATGACCGGTTGCCGCGATACAGGGGAACGCCTGTGGCAGAGGTCAGGTTGTAGGCGCAGAAGGGGATCAGCTTGCCATCGGGCGCAACCACATGGATGCAGCAACCGCGCAGCCGTTCCAGATCCAGATTCCACACATCCTGAAAGGCCATGGCCGAGATGGAAAAGGTGTGGGTGCGGGCGCGTTGCAGGAAGCGGTCCAGATCATCCATCCGGGTTGGCGCGCACCCGCAGCCCGCCCCGTTTTGTTCCGGCAATTGTGCCATGGGTAGCGGATGGGCCCATTGCCGGGCCGTGAAGCGGACCGAGCGTTCCCGGCCCTCCAGGGCAGTGGGCACGGCCCCGCCAGGTTCGCCGCTGGAACAGCAGGCCGCGCCTTGGCCCAAGGCGGTCAGCCGACCATCCTCCTCAATCAGGAAGGAACCGTGCAGCGAGCAGAGCGCGTGTTCACAGGCTGGTGGAGCGAACTGTTCGGGCTGGAGCCGACCGCCGCTCTGCACAAAGAGCAGCTGGAGCAACTCGGGCAGGGTCAGCCGATCCTGGTCGGAGGGCGGCCGGGGATAGCGGCCGAAATAGCTCAGCGGCTGAAAGTGGACGCCGCGCACTGCCGGGGCAAATTGCAGCGCGTATTCGATAATGGACCAGACCTCGCCAGTGTTGATCCCCGGAACCAGCACCGGCACCAGGACGATACCCAGCCCGGCGGCGGCGCAGTGTTCGATGGCCCGCTGCTTGGTGTCGTGCAGGTCGCGGCCCCGGATTTGCCGGTGAACGGCCGGGCTGAGGCCATCGAACTGGAGAAACACCGAACTCAGCCCCGCTGCCTTGAGCGCGCGGGCATAGCCGGGGTGTTCGGCCAGGCGCAGGCCGTTGGTATTGAGTTGGAGAAAGGAAAAGCCCTTGCTCCGCCCCAGGGCGATGATGGCCTCCAGATCCTCGCGCAGGGTGGGCTCGCCGCCGGAAAGCTGGATGTTGCAGGGGCCGGAGGCTGTCATGACCCGGTCGTAGAGCCAGCCGATCCGTTCGAGATCGGGTTCGTCGTTTTTTCCCTTATTACCTGCGTCGCTGGTTTCGGACTCGGCAAAGCAGATCGGGCAGCGCAGGTTGCAGCGCCGGGTGAGTTCGATCAGCGCGGTGCAGGTATGCTGTCCGTGATCGGGGCACAGACCGCAGTCAAAGGGGCAACCCTTGTCCACAGTGGTAGAGGTGGTTTGGGGCGTGGAAGGGGTTTTGGGTCGAATCCAGGAGGAGAACGCCGGATCGCCCCGCCAGAGCACGGTGCGAAAGGGGCCGTGTTCCGGACACTGCTTGCTGAGGAAGACCGTGTCGCCTTCCTGTTCGCGCACGGCCCGCACCCGGCGCAGACAGACCGGACAGAGGCTGGCGGTGGTGGAGAGCGGTACAGGTTCAGCCATGGTCGCTCCGGGGCATGCTGGGATCAATGCCGTGCTCCGCCAGCAGGCCAAGCAGGGTGGCGCGGGCCTGGGTCATGATCGTGGCGCAGACCTCGGGCCGTTGGCCGCCCTGTGCGGCCAGAATCTCCTCGCAGCGCATGCCGCCCCAGGGGGTCGAATATTCCCGAAACCAGTCCATGAACTGGCCGGTGATCAGAGGCAGCAGGGGAAGTGCTTGCTCGTCGGCCAAGCCCTTGGCCGTGTACAGGGCCAGGACGCAGGTCGCGCCGCTGGCCACGCCGCAGAGCTCGCCCGCCCCGGACCCCTCGCACAGACCGGCCATGGCCCGGACCAGGGGAATGTTTTCCTCGGCCATGTCTTCAAGGGTCAGCAGCATCAGGATCTGGCTACAGCAAAATCCCTGGGCTCCCAGTTGCATGATGCGAATTTCATCCATGGTGATCCTCGCTTGGAGAACGGGCTATGAGGGCAACATAACCCAGAGGTGCCGCGGCCAGGGAACAACAGGTGCTCCGGGCCGACTCCTCATCCAGAAAGAGCCGCCAGAAGGCCTCCAGACTGCCGTGGGAAAAGATGATTTGTCCGGCCAGTTGCCGCAGCAGGGGGCTGTGGTCGGCCAGATGGACCAGCGTGAATCCGGCTCTTTCCAGTTCGGCTCTGAGTTCGGGCAGCGTAACCGCGCCGGACAGACAGCTGCGGAGCGCGGTCGGGCCAGGGGCCGGACCGGGCCGGGTACGGTAGATGTCGCTGAGCAGCAGCACGCCGCCTGGGCGGAGCACTCTGCAAAATTCACGTAATGTTGCGGCGATGTCGCCGGATAACGAAAGCACGCATTCGCAGAGCAGGCCGTCGAATTGCCTGCCTGCGCAGGGCAGGGCCGTGGCCACGCCCCGCACAAGCCGGGCTGCGGGCGCTTGCCGGGCCGCCTGGTGCAGCAGGCTGGCCGATGGATCGAGCCCCACGGCGCGGATATTGTACTTCGTGGTCAGGAGGGCCAGGCTGTGACCGGGTCCGCAGCCCACATCGAGCACCCTGTCCCCGGAGCGCAGGCCCGAGCGGGCCAGGAGTTCGGCGGTCAGGGTCGTGCCGCCGGGGCGCAGCGCGCCGCCGGTCAGCGCGGCAATCTCCGGCTGCTCGTAGAGCGGCGGCAGGACAGGGGCGCTGCGGCTTGCGGTCTCCATCTCACTTGTCTTCCAGTAAAAGTTCCACTTCCCGCATCTTGCCCTCGGCCAGCGACTCGGGCACGAAAATGAAGCCGCACTGTGGGCAGCTCATCAGCTCGACATCGAAAACCGAGTTGAGATAGCTGACCCGGACATGGGCGGGTTGCAGGGGCTGGTTGCAGGCGGCGCATTGCCAGCCGGTGGCCTCGACAAAGGAAAAGGTACTCATGATTGGGCCTCCGGCAGCACCATGCGGTGGCTGTAGCTGTTGTGGATGCGGTAGCCTCCGTCCTCTGGTTCGTATTCGACCCAGTAGGTGGTGCGGACCGGACGCAGCATGGCCAGCCGCCGTCCATGGGCCGGATCGATCAGGTAGCGGCCCGTGCTTTCGGCATGGTGGATCACCTTGCAGATGTCCTCGTCAAGGATGCGGCGGCGTTCGAGCAGGCTGCGCACCTCGGGTTTGACCAGAAGCCGGATGGCGGCGTGGGCGGGACGATCGGCCGGGGTTTCCTGCCATAGCCGCTTAAGCAGCCGTGCCTTGAGCCGGGCGCGGTTCTCGTGCCGCAGGGAAAAGCCGGGATTGACCCGGTCAAGCGGATCGGTCTCGTCGGTTGCCGGGAACAGGTAGTCGAGCAGATGCGCGGTCGGCCGGCCGGTGGCCGCCAGGTTGTCGCGGCACATCGCGCAGTAGGCAAGGCCTGCAAGCGGGCTGCGCTCGGCCTTGACCCGGGCGACCTGCTCGCCCAGGGGTTGGTTGGCAAACTGCATCAGGCCGCCGTAGCCGCAACAGTCGGCCAGCTCGCCGTACAGTTCAGGTTCGTCAACAACAAGGCCAATATCGGCGCAGATCCGGCGCACCGCGTCGCGCAGCGGCTGTTGATGTCGGGCTGTGCAGGGATCGTGCAGGGCCAGCGGTTCGGCGGGCGTTCGTGCGGGGACGGGCAGGGGCAGATCGGCCAACACCTCCCACAGCGAGACCGCTTTGACAGTGGGCGCGAACTCCCGGAACACCGAGAGGCAGGAGGAGCAGGCAGTCACCACCGTGGGGTTGCCCAGGGCCTCCACCTCGGCCCGGAAGGCGTCCATGGTTTCGGTGAACAAGGCGGCCTGACCGGCCCAGTGGGCGGGGATGCCGCAGCAGTCGAGTAACAGGCCCACGCCGCCTTGCAGGTGGCGGCACAGGAAATCGTACAGTCGTTCTACGGTTTCCGGGGCGGAACCGGCCAGCTGACAGCCGGGAAACAGGAGCCACGCGCTGCTGTCCATGCCGGGCTGGTACCGGCTGAGCCGACAGAACTCGCTTCGGCTGAAGCGCATGTCTTCCAGGGCGAAATCATGGGCCGAAGGCGGCATGTGGTTGTTTTCCACCATGTTCTGTCGGGTGGAGCGGCACACCTCGGCCACGGGAAAGTCGTTGGGGCAAATTACCTCGCACTGGCCGCACAGGCTGCACGCGTTGATCATCCGGTTGGCGGAGCGTATCCCCTGACAGATGGCCAGGTTGTTGTAAATTTTGCGGACCAGGGTTTTGGGGTATTCCTTGTAGTGTTGCAGGTAGGCGCAGTGCGCCACGCACTCCATGCACTCGCAGCCAAGGCAGCGGTCGGCCTCGGCCCGGGCTTCGGTCTCGTTGTAGCCGCCCTCCGGGTCGGCCGGGACGATTTCGGCGGCTGGTTCGATGCCCGTGATGCGGGTGACCAGCCGGGTGGCGTGCGGTCCCTCCTTGTCGCGCTGGGCGGTGAGGGAAACGTTTTGCAGAAAGCGCTCGATGGAGAGCGCGGCCCGACGTCCGTCCGCGGCCTGATCGATCCGGGCGGACCGGTGGTCGGTTGCGCTGACGAAGCATCCCTCCGGCCCCAGGGCCAGACTCACCGGATCGGGGCTGCCGCCAAAGGGCAGGTGGTCGATCTCGTCGCGGTCGATGAAGACCGCATCGTGTTCATCGATCAGCGTCTTCAGCGTTGCGCTCTCCAAAACCGTATCGGTGCAAAGGGTTGCGCCGTAGCCGCGCAGCAGCTCGGCTGCCTGGTCGAACAGGGCAGGCGGTAGGGCGGGACCAAGCCTGCGCAGGCTGCCGCCGATCTCCCCAGCCATGGCGTACAGGGTGGCGGGTCGCCCCTTGCGCGAGAGATCAAGGGCTGCGGTCATTCCGGCAAGGCCCGCGCCGATCACCGCGATCTTTCCCCCTTTCCCCGGAATTTTCGGTGGTTTGAGCACGGCTGCGCAGTGGGTGACGCAGTACTGCTCCAACCGGCCGACGGCCAGCGGATCGCCGGCCTCGCTTCGCTTGCAGGCCGCCCGGCAGGGCGCCTCGCAGATCCGTCCCAGCAGGTCGGGAAAGGGCAGGGTGCGGTCGAGAATTTTCCGTGCGCCGCGCAGGTCGCCGCGACGCAGGCAGGCCATGAAAGCGCGGACATCGACGTGCAGGGGACAGGCGGCCATGCAGAACGGCGGTTCTTCCTGGATACAGCGGGCTTCGAGCGCCCTGAGTTGCGATTGGTCCATGGCGATGTCGCTGAAAAGACGGAAGGCTCCCGGGCAAGGCGATGGGTTGCTTTGCCGGGGAGCCGGATATTCCGGGGGACAAAAACTCCCCCGGAATGGATGTGAACAGCAGGGTAGCGCTATTTCGGCATGGCGGCCAGCACCTTTTCCGGCAGGGCCGGAAGGTGACGGACCCGTGCGCCGCAGGCGTTGTAGATGGCATTGATGATCGCCGCATGCGGTGCGGTCAACGGCATCTCGCCGACGCCGGAAGCACCGTAGGGGCCGTCCGGGCGCGGGGTTTCCACGTAGATGATCTCCATGTCGTCGGGGATCTGTTTGATATACGGGAAGCCTGCGCCAGCCATGGTCGAGTGCTTCTTGATATCCTCGAAATCCTCGGTGAGCGCCAGCCCGACACCCTGGGCCAGACCGCCGTAGATCTGGCCGTCCACCACCAGTTTGTTGACCACAGTGCCCACATCGGCCACACAGATGAGCTTGTCCACCGTGGTTTTACCGGTGGCGCGCTCCACGCTGACCTCGGCCAGGAACAACCCATACATGTAGCAGCAGAAGGGGCTGCCCTGTGCGTTGGCATCGCAGTTGGTGGCCGGTGCGGTCCACTTGCCATGGGCCCTGGTGGGGATGTTTTCGGCCTGCATCTCGGCAAAGGTGCGATAGCGGCCGTTGGGCTTGAGCATGGACTTCAACAGCTCCTCGCAGGCCACGCGGGTCGAGTTGCCGGTCATCACCTGGCTGCGGCTGCCGCCGGCCGGGCCCGAGTTGGGGCAGGTGCCGGTGTCGTTTTGCACCATGTGGATCTGTTCGGGCAGAAGTCCCAGGGGACGCAGGGCCTCGTGGGCCACGGCCAGGGTGCCCATGTCCGCGCCCTGACCATGATCCTCCCAGCAGTTGTAAATGGTGACACTGCCGTCGGGATTGAGTTCGGCGTCGGACTCGGAGGTGTCGGGACCGTCAAGCCCCGCACCGTAGATGCCCAAGGCAATGCCCACTCCGTGCTTGATTGCCTCGGTGCTGGTTGCCTTGACCCGTTCTTTGGCCTCTTCGTACCTGGGCCGCAGCGCATCGAACATCTCGGGCAGGGAGAAGACCTCCGGAACCTGACCGGTCGGGGTGGTCGCGCCGGGACGGTAGATGTTCTTGTAGCGCAGGTCAAAGGGGTCCATGCCGAGTTTTTCCGCCAGCTCGTCCATGGCGACTTCGGACGGGAATTCGGCTTCGGGCGCGCCGTAGCCTCGGAACGCGGCACCCCAGACATGGTTGGTGCACACGGTGCGGCCCTCACCCCGGATGTGGGGAATGTCGTAGCCCGCGCCCATGTACTGGGCTCCGCGCAGGGTCAGCAGGTCGCCGAATTCGGAGTAGGGGCCGTGGTCTACGGTCCAGTCGGTTTCCATGGCCAGCAGCTTGCCGTCCTTGTTGGCCGCGAGACGAACATTGCTGAAGAAGGGCGAGCGCTTGCCGGTATACTGCTGCTGCTGGGCATAGTTGTAGCGCAGGTAAACCGGGCGACCGGTGGCCATGCAGGCCGCGCCGACCAGGGCTTCCATGGTCGGGCTGAACTTGTAGCCGAAGGTGCCGCCGGCGTTGTTCTGGATCAGGATCAGGTTCTCCGGCTCGATGCCCAGACCGGGGGCGATCATGTGCAGGTGCAGGTGCAGGCCGATGGACTTGGAATGCACCACCAGCTTGCCTTCCGTGTTGTAATAGGCGTAGCCGACATCGGGCTCGATGGGCATATGCGGCTGGCGGCTGGTGTAATAGTCGCCTTCAAAGACCACGTCGGCCTTATCGAAGATCGGCCCGGTATCGTCGCCCTTGGCGATTTTCTGGATGTAGTACACGTTGGGCGTGCCCGGATGAATTTCGATGGCGTCCGGTTCCATGGCGGCCGGGGCGCTCATGTAGGCGGGCAGCTCTTCCAGTTCGACCTTGACCTTGGCGGCCGCGGCCTTGGCGTGTTTGTCGGTATCGGCGCAGACGATGGCGATGGCGTCACCGTACTGGAACACCTTCTCGTCGCAGAGAATGGGCCGGTCCCAGCCGTCGCCCAGGTTGGAGGGGAAGGTGATCAGGCCGGTGATCCGGTTCTTGCCCTTGACGTCCTTGGCGGTGACCACCTTGACCACGCCGGGCATCTTCTCGGCTTCGCTGGTGTCCACAGACAGGATGTTGGCATGGGAGACCTCGGCCTGGACCAGCGCCAGATGCAGGACATCGTCGGGCAGGCGCAGGGCGCTGTCCGCGCCGAAATCCCAGGTGCCGGTCACCTTGGCGACCGCGCTGGGGCGCGGCATGTTGGTGCCCAGCACCTTGCCGTCCCGGGGCAGCTTGTAGGCCAGTTCCGCAAGGGTGATTTCGCCCTTGAGAACCCGAACCGCATCCTGAACCGCGTCGACCAGCATCTTGTAGCCGGTGCAGCGGCAGGCGTTGCGGTATTTCTGGAACCAGTCGCGGATTTCCTCGCGGCTGGGGTCGGGGTTGTCGTCGAGCAGGGCCTTGGCCGAAACGATGAAGCCGGGGGTGCAGAAACCGCACTGCGCGCCGCCGTGGATCATCCAGGCCATTTGCAGTGCATGGAGGTTGTCCGGCGTGCCAACGCCCTCGATGGTGGTGATGGCCGCCCGATCAGGCACCCGGTTCATCTTGGTGATGCAGGAACGGATCAGCTTGCCGTCCATGATCACGTTGCAGGCCCCGCACTGTCCCTGCCCGCAGCCGACCTTGGTGCCGGTCAGGCGCAGACCCTCACGCAGGACATCGGCAAGCAGGTCGTCGTCCTCGACAAAAATATGCCGTTCGATTCCGTTGATGAAAAGGCTTTTTCTGTGCATACGCTTCTCCATAGTAAAGGTAGATGTGCGACGGTCTCGGAAAACGATCCTTATCGTTACGAGAAAACAACGTATTCAAACCGAAAGCGGGACCGGTTTCCCGGTCCCGCAACACCAACCACAGCGTTTCAGAGAGTACGCCAAGAACAACGGGTACGGCAAGCACAAAGATGCGCGCTGGCGCGCGGCCATGCCCAGGTTGATACAGAAAAGAAGCGACCCGCAGGCGCGAACAGGAGCGCTCCCAACCCCTGCATCGCGGCCACTGGCCTTCTTCTCTTTTCCTCCGCGTCCCTGCATGTTTTCCGCTCTTCCTCGTAATTTTGCGAGTTGTTCGCCACCCGGATTTTTATTTTAAAGGAATGAATCGCGGCAATGTGGGCCGTTGTTTCGGCAAGGCCGTTTCCGCTGCACTGGTGGGGATAAAGCCGGTGCACCGGGAACAAATGGCCCTGGAACGGAAAGCATATCCGCTTGCCGCACGGTCAAGGGAGGAAACGGCGTTCGCCGCCGCCCCGACGGAGGGGGACGGACGCCCGCCACATGGAATCAGAGCCTGAAAGGGAGAGGGACTATGGAGTATGAACTGAATGACAATACCCCCTGCGGTATTGAAGACCTGAGCGAGCGACAGGGACGCTTTAAAAACAACTATTTCGACGGCCTGCCTGTGGAGGGCGTGCACAAGCTGCTGTTCTTCATCATCATGGCTGCCTATTTTTTTGAACAGTTCGACAACTGGAACTTCGGTTTCGTTGCGCCGCGGCTCATGGAGGTCTGGGGGTTGAAGCCCACCGAGATCGGCACCATCCTGTTCTGGTACTTCATCGGTATGACCTCGGGCGGCTTTCTCGGCGGCGTGATCAGCGACTTCATCGGTCGCCGGAAAACCTTCCTCATCTCCATCCTCATCTTTTCCCTCTCGTCGATCATCACCGGCTATACCGACAGCTTCGTCGTCTTTACCATCTTCCGCGCCCTCACCGGTTTCGGCGTATTCTGTATGATGGTGACCTCGCAGGCCTACATCGCCGAAATGGCGCCCTGCCAGACGCGCGGCATGTGGCAGGGCCGGGTCGCGGCCATTGGCTTCTGTGCCGTGCCCTTTGTCGCCCTGATCTGCCGGACGGTCATCCCCATGGCGGAAGACGCCTGGCGCTGGATCTTCTACGCCGGAGGTCTTGGTCTGGTGGCCTTTTTTCTGGGCCTGAAATACCTGCGTGAATCTCCGCGCTGGCTGGTCACCCGCGGCCGGATCGAGGAGGCCGAAGAGGTTGTCCGCTTCCTGACGCACAAGGATATCGATCTCTCCGAGGCCGCCGCCAAGGTAGAGCCCCGGGCCTCGGTGGGCGAGGTGATCTACGGCATGTTTACCCGCCGCTATATCGGCCGCACCCTGCTGTTGATGCTGCTCTTTGTCTGCATCACCCCGGCGGGCTTCCTGCTCACTACCTGGACCACCACCCTGCTGAAGATGCTCGGCTTCTCGGTCCAGCAGTCGCTCACCGCCATGACCATCATCAGTATCGGCGTTCCGGCCGGTTGTTTCCTGTCCTCCCTGGTTTCCGACAAGGGCGGACGGAAAATACCCATCGCCATCCTGGCGTCCAGCGCTGCAGTGCTTGCGGTGATCTTCGGCCTCATGAAGAGCCTGGTTCTGCTGACCCTCTTTGGTTTCCTGGTCACTGCCGTCAACATGGCCGTGAACTTCACCCTCTTCTCCTACACTGCCGAGTCGTACCCAACCCGTATGCGCAACACCGCCACCGGTTTCCACAACGGTTTGGCCCGGTTGTCGGTTTCCTTCTCGCAGCCGTTCATCCCGATGATTCATCAGGCATACGGCTTCATGGGTGTTTTCTCCACCGTGGGCCTCTGCTTCTTCATCCCGGTTATTCCCCTGCTGATCTGGGGTATGCGCACCGGCGGCAAGAGCCTTGAAGAAATAGAGTAACCGTAAAAAAAACGACAGAAAGGCAGGTTAAGCGGGGAAACGGGGTTGCAACCCTTTCCCCGCTTTTTTACTTTGACCTTGACTGTTAGGGAGTCGTGCCGCAGAGTGTTTCCGCACTTTTTTCGGCTTGTCCGTCTGTCGATAGGGCAAACGCTATGGCAAAAAAATGGCAAAAAAAATGACCATCAGTTCCATCAGACCCATGAGACCAATGCGGCGTGCAATTCGGCTTGCACGTCCCCTTGTCCTGCTTTTTGTTGCGTGCGGTCTGTTTTTTTGGGGAAGAACGGTGTGCTGCGCCCCGCCCACCTCCGCTCAGGATGTGGCCGATTTCCAGAAAAAACGGGTGGTGGTGCTCTACTCCATGCCCCTTGATTTCCCGGCCACGCAGATGACGGAACAGGGTATTCGCCAGGTGTTCGACAGCCATCCGGGCATGCAGGTGCAGCTGTTTTCCGAATACCTCGATCTTTCCCGGTTTCGCGGGGCCGGTCAGCGCCATGCCTTGGCCGATCTGCTCCAGCAGCGCTACGGCAATGGCCGGACCGACCTGATCATCTGCGTCGATGTGCCGGCTGCCACCTTCATGCTGGATCATGGAGAATCCATCTCTCCCGGGATTCCGCTGGTCATGTGCTCGCTACCGGAGTTTTTCAAGCCCAGGGTGCTGGAATCGCCGCTGCGGGACCGGGTGTTCGGCGTGGTGGAGCCGGAAGAAACCCTGCGTCGCCTTGTCGATTCGGCCTTTGCCCTCAGGCCGCAAACCCGGCACATGGTGCTGGTGGCGGGCGTGTTCGCCAACGACGAGGCCCGGTCCGCGCCCCTGCGGCGACTGCTGCACAATAAAACCTACCGGGCCGAGCTGATCGACCTGAGCGGCCTGCCCCTGGAAGAGGTTCTGGACCGCTGCAACAAACTGCCGCCCGATTCGATCATCTTTTTTTCCACCTTCTTCATGGACCCGCGGGATTTGAACTTCGTTCCCCGCGACGTGGTCCAGCTCATCGGCGCACACAGCACCAGCCCGGTTTTCGGCCCCTACACCTCGTACATGGGCAGCGGCATCGTCGGTGGGCCCCTCATCTCCCTGGAGCGGCAGGGCGCCAAGGCAGCAGAGCTTGCGGTCCGGGTACTCGAAGGTCGCGCGTCCCGGAAAAACCCGTTTGAAAACGGGCAGGACACCACCGAGATCCTGTACGACTGGCGGCAGATCGAGCGCCACGGCATCAACAGGCATCTCTTGCTGGGCAACTCCACCATCCTCTATAAGGAAGCCAACCTCTGGGACGAGTACCGCTGGTACATCATCGGTGCCATCGTGCTGCTGGTGGTGCAGTCGCTGCTCATCCTCGGGCTGATCGTCAATCTGAACCGGCGCAAGCGGGCCGAGCAGGCGTTGCTGGCCAGTCAGGAAGAGTTACAGACCCTGGCCGGTCGGCTGATTCATTCCCAGGAAGAGGAACTGCGCCGCCTGTCCCGCGAGTTCCACGACGACGTCACCCAGCGGCTGGCCGCGGTGGCCATCGAGGCGGGCACGCTGGAGATGCAGCCCAACGCCATGGAGGGGCGCGTCCGAGAGAGCATCGCCAAAATCCGGGAGCAGCTCATCGGGTTGGCCGAGGATGTGCACGCCATTTCCAGGGAGATGCACCCGGCCATCCTCAAGGATCTGGGCCTGCAACGGGCGCTGATCTCGCTGTGCGTGCACAGCTCGGACAGAAACGAGTTTCACATCACCCCCAGGTTCACCGACATTCCCGAAGAGATCCCGCCGGAGACGGCCCTGTGCCTGTACCGGGTGGTGCAGGAGGCGCTGCGTAACATCACCAAGCATGCCCGCGCCCGCCATGTCGATATCCGGCTCACCGGCGCGGACGACCGCCTGTTGCTCACCATCGAGGACGACGGCGTTGGCTTTGATCCCCGGTGCGCGCGCCGCACCCCCGGCCTTGGGCTGGCCTCGATGCGCGAGCGGGTGCAGTACGTCAAGGGCGGGTTTGCCGTCCATTCCGAACCGGGGCAGGGCACGGTGATTGATGTCTGGGTGCCCTGTCCGCCACAGGAGGCGCTATGAACAGACCACGGATTCTTCTGGCCGACGACCACCGGATGGTGGCCGAGGGCTTGCGAGCCCTGCTTGAACCGGACTACGAGCTGGTGGGTATTGTGGAAGACGGCCGGGCCCTGCTCGAAGCGGTGGAGCGGCTGCGGCCCGATGTGGTGGTGGCCGACGTGTCCATGCCGCTGCTCAACGGAATCGATGCGGTACGGCAGCTCAAGAAAAAGCATCCGAGCCTGGCGGTGGTGTTTCTCACCATGCATCTGGATGTCGAGTATGCGGCCAGCGCTGTCGAGGTCGGGGCCCTGGGCTATGTGCTCAAGCACTCCGCGCCTTCGGAACTGCTCACCGCCATCAGCCATGCGCTCAAGGGCCGCAGCTATATCACCCCGCTTCTGGCCGAAGACCTGCTCGCCTATCAGAGCAGACAGCCGAAACACCGGCGCGAGGGGCTGGATCGGCTCACGCCCCGGCAGCGGGAGGTTTTGCAGCTTCTGGCCGAAGGCCACTCCGTCAAGGAGGTGGGCGCGCTGCTGGGCATCTCGGCGCGCACCGTGGAGTTTCATAAATATTCGATGATCGACACCCTGGGGCTCAAAAGTTCGGCGGAACTGGTCCGTTTTGCCGTGGAGCACGGCATCAAATAAAAAGGCGGGCCGTTGCCCGCGTTCCTGTCCGTATCCCGCAAACATTCCCGCCACGCTCGCAGAAAAAACTCGCGGAAAAGGCATAAAAAGTCGTCCCTGAATAACTCTCAACCATTTGAAATTCCTTGATAAAGTTGCCAAAATAGAGCACTATAAATTGCAGGATATTGCACTTTACCCCTTCAATTTCTGGTGATTTTCATGCAGCCCAAAACGTCGATGGCAACGCCCCAGTTGGATATGTTTCGCAACCGTCTGGAAAATATCCTCAACCGGAACCACGAGTTGTACCGGCTGGCCGCCCTAATCGACTGGGAATTGCTTGAACAGGAGTTTGGCGCACTCTATTCGGAACACGGCCGGCCCGGCATTCCCATCCGCCTGATGGCAGGTCTTTCCTACCTCAGCCACGCCTTCAACACCTCGGATGAAGAAACCGTGCGGCGCTGGGTGGAAAATCCGTACCACCAGTATTTCTGCGGGGAGGAGTATTTTTGTCATGAGCTGCCCATTGATCCGTCCTCGCTGAGCCGCTGGCGCAAACGCATCGGCGAAGAGGGTTGCGAGCTGATCCTGCAGGTGACGGTGCAGGCCGGACTGGTCAGCGGAGCAGTCAAGGCAAACAGCCTTGAACGGGTTACCGTGGACACCACTGTGCAGGAGAAGGCGATTGCCTTTCCCACGGATGCGCGCCTGTACAACCGTAGCCGTGAGCGGCTGGTGCGGCTTGCCGGGAAGCATGGTGTGCGCCTGCGGCAGAATTACAACCGGCTTGCCCCGCGTGCCCTGAGGCGAGTTGGCCGGTATTTCCATGCTCGCCAGGCAAAACGGGCGCGGCGTGAGCTCAAGCGGTTGAAGGTTTTTCTGGGCCGGGTGTACCGGGATATTGTTCGGAAGATCAATGGGAAGGCCGATCTGCAGGCTGCATTTTCGGAGGAGCTTGCCCTGGCACAGCGCCTGCTCACTCAGCAGCGGCAGGACAAGAACAAACTCTACAGCCTGCACGCGCCCGAGGTGGAATGCATCGGCAAAGGCAAGGCGCACAAGAAGTTCGAATTTGGGGTCAAGGTGAGTGTGGCGGTGACCAACCGCGACAACTTTATCGTGGGCATGCGGGCCGAGCCGGGCAATCCCTACGACGGCCACACCCTGGCCAGGGCGATCGCGCAAGTGGAGCGGATCACCGGGCAGGCGATCAGGCGAATTTTTGTTGATCGTGGCTACCGTGGCCACAAGCTGAAAACGCCGCAGGTCGTAATCAGCGGCAGCAGGCGGGGCTTGACGCCACAGATGAAAAGGGAGCTGAAACGGCGGAGCGCGATTGAGCCGGTGATCGGGCACATGAAGACCGACGGCAAGCTGGGCCGCAACTACCTTTTGGGCACTTTGGGCGACAAGATCCATGCCCTGCTGTGCGGAGCTGGGCACAATATCCGTCTAATCCTCAGGAAACTGAGGGAGCTGTTGCTTTTTTTGTGCGCTGGAATACGTGCAGGTTTTTTTGACTGCCGGGATTGGCTGTTGTGGCTTGCTCACCGCCCTGCTCGACCCCAGGCAGAGGATGGCTTGAACCAAGCCGTAAGCTAAAAAAGCCTTTTTCAGGGACGACTAAAAAAAGTCCGGACCCTTTTCGGGGTCCGGACCAGGCGCGTTCTCGCGCATGCGTTCAAACTTAAATCAGATGCCCCACACCTTACCCAGCTTCAGCTCGATGCGCACATTCTCGGAGGCCCGGGGCTGATCCACATCGCGGAAGACCGGGAAGTACATGCCCGCACCGAACCACATTCCCCACTTCTTGGGGAAGATATAGTTAATGGCCGGACCGGCGTACATCTCGGTGTAGTCGTTGTTCATGTCGCGGCCCAAGCGGTCTTCGCCCTCGCCGCCATGCTCCAGAATCCATTCGACACCCACGTCGAAGGTGTCGGAAAGAATGTAGTGGTAGCTGCCGTTCCAGGTCAGGGTCGAGCCTCTTTTCACGCCCATGTTGCCGGATTCTAGCGGTTGCGAATAGACCAGGTCGGTATCGAAACGGTGCACCGGCTGCCATACCTTGGTCAGACCGATCTTGCCGCCCGCGCCCCAGGCATCGAATCCCGGGGGATGGCTGGAGCCGTTGCCGCCGGTGGGCAGGTTGAACCCAAAGGAAACCGCGGCGCTGACCGGGTCGCCGAACCGCTCGGACAAAAACATATAGGTGCCGCCCAGGTAAAAGTCGTTGGCGCCGTAGATATGGTCTTCACCCTGACCCTTGAAGCTGTCCAGATGGTTGTTGATGAAGCCTGGCACCAGTTGGAATTCGACCCGGTCGGTGGGACTGTAGCGCAGTTTCAGCAGCCAGATCTCGTTGCTGAGGGTGCGCGCCGAACCGTCGGGCCCGTCGTCGATATGGGTTTTATGACGGTACGAGTAGTTGAGTACGGTCAGCGGTTTGCCCTTGGGCGCGATCGCGCCGCCGGCAATGCCGATGGTGACCGGGCAGCCGCTCAGTCCGCCTGCCTTCCGGGGCGCAGCGGTTTCCGTTCCGGCTGCCAGGGCCTGGCCGCTGCCGAAAAAGGCGATCATGGCCGCACAGGCCAGCAGTTTTTTCGCTTGTCCTTGCATGCGTGTTCCCTCCTTTTGATGTCTCTTCGCAAGCGTGCGCATTGTTTGGATACGATAAGAAAAATAAACCAAACCTTAACCGTTGGCGCATCTCGGAAATTTACCAGTATGGAGTTTTTTTTGAGGCACCAGCCGCGGGCAAAGGGCGGGGCTGCCGGGACCAGGACCGCTGGAACCGGGGCGGATGCTGTGTGCCGCTCCTGTCGAACCGTCCCTGGCGCACCGCAGGTGCCGTAGGAGCGGCAAGCATTGTCGACAGGTGACGAAAAAGGGCCGCGCCTGCCCGCACCTGCCGTTTTACGGCCCAGGGTGACAATAAATGTCACTTTGGGTAGCGGCTGCGCCGGGCCGGGGCAAGGGGAGAGGATCGGTTGCCGTGCCGATCTTTTTGCGGAACAGATTGATATTGCAGTGGTTTTATTTTTTTCTGGCAGGATATTTTTTTCTGGCACGGAACGTGGAACAAAGGGGCATAATGAAACGCACGTCCCGGCGTGCACCACGCAGGCCCGGACAAGCTTCTTTCACCCCATGCCTCAGGAGGGCAAACACCATGAACATGATGCAGCACGTACGACAGACCGCAAAAAACAACAAAGGCTTCACCCTGATCGAACTGATGATCGTTGTCGCCATTATCGGTATCCTGGCGGCCATTGCAGTTCCGCAGTTTTCGTCCTACAGGGCCAAGGGCTATATCGCCAGTTGTGTCTCCGATGCGAAAAACGCCCACACCGCTGTTATTGCTTACTGCGGCGATCATCCCAATGATACCGCCCCGGCTGACGAGATTAATCCCACCAAAGCCGCCACAACCTATACCTCGATCAAGGCCAGCGCCGGCAATAAAATCGTGATTGACGAAGCGGCGGGCCCTGGCGTTCCCGGACAGATCACCGTCAGCAACGAGGCCAACCTTACCGGTACCTTGGTGCTCGATGCCGACGGCAACGTAGACTCGAATACTTTGGCGAAAAAATGAGAAGCTGCGCTACTCCGTAATCCGGTTTCCATGCCAACCTGCTGTGTTCCAGCGCCCAACCCGCACCGGAACACAGCCCAGAACCGGGGGGACATCCCCCCGGTTTTTTTGTTTTCCCCGCCCGGCTTCCCCACTGCCCGCACAATTCCACGCAATTTTTGCCTCCGCTTCCTCCGCTTAACTGGCCTGTGGCGGATCGGCTCTTTTTTTGTCATACCCGGTTTTCCGAATAACCCACGCAGCCGAATGTACTGAACCGGCCCGGTTTTCCCGTTTCCCGGCTGCCCGATCCACACCAAAACCCGACCGGTGTCGGCCATCCGCAGCACCATGGCCCTTTCGTCTTCGGCCCACTCTTCGCCCTCCCGATTTCACCCGCAACCCGCTCGCTCTGTGGCGGTCAGTATCCCTGAATATCCCAATACGAGAGAAGAAGAGTTGTCAAGCGATTTGCATTCATTTACAATGATTGCATTCAACCTTGTGTTTGTTTGCGCTTGAAGGAGGTGGGGTATGGCTATGCTGACCGTGCGGAATATTCCGGAAGAAGTGCACCTTGCCTTGCGTGCGCGGGCTGCCCGCCATGGACGCAGCACAGAGGCCGAGGTTCGTGAAATTTTGCGGGCCGCTGTGAAACCTGAAGGGCGGATGAAGCTGGGTTCGTTACTGGCCGGTATCGGCAGCCGGGTTGCTCTGACCGAGGAGGAATCCATGGTTTTCGAATCCGTCAGAGACAAGAGCCCGGCACACATGGTGAGCTTTGATGATCCTGCTTGATACAAACGTCATATCCGAGCCGTTGCGACCGAAGCCTGAACAACGAGTTGTTCACTGGCTTGACGAACAGCCTGCGGAAATTTTGTATCTTTCTTCCATCACCGTCGCAGAGTTGCGGGCCGGTGTCGCCCTGCTCCCGGATGGCAAACGAAGGCGGCTTTTACAGGAGAATCTGGAGGATCTCATTGTACCGATGTTTACCGGCCGCATCCTTCCCTTTGATTTTTCATGTACCCAGGCTTTTGCCGAGATATTTTCCAGGGCGCGGCAGGCTGGTCTGGCCATATCGGCTGCCGATGGGTACATCGCAGCCATTGCCGCAACCAATAGGTTGACTGTCGCCACCAGAGACACCAGTCCGTTTGCAGCGGCACACGTGCCTGTTGTCAACCCCTGGGAATTGTAAAGCCCCAGCCCGAACCTAAGGCCAAGCGATACCAGGTCAGGCAGGTCGTTCTGGCCATCAGGAAATGGGAGGCAGAATATGGCGGTAAAAAATGATGACTCCAGCTACCGGGTCACGTGGTCCGAGGAAGACCGGGAATACATCGGCCTGTGCGCGGAATTCCCCAGCCTGAGCTGGCTGGATGCTACGCCTGAAGCAGCACTGGCAGGCATCCGTAAGGTGGTGGCGGAGGTGGTGGAGGATATGGTGGCCAATAATGAGGTCGTGCCCCAGCCGATTGCGATGGCGCGCTACAGCGGCAAGTTTTTGGTGCGGGTTCCACCCGAGGTACACCGCAGGCTGGCGTTGGAGGCGGCGGAAAGTGGGATCAGCCTGAACCGGCTGGTGAGCGCCCGCTTGAGTGCGTCTTGATATATTGCATGCAATCTTGCGCTTGTTTGCGCGTGCAGGAGGTGGTGTATGGCCATGCTGACCGTGCGGAATATTCCGGAAGAGGTGCACCTTGCCTTGCGTGCGCGGGCTGCCTTTCCCTCCCACTCAATGCCACGCATAAAAAAAACCCGGCATGAAGCCGGGTTGTGTATGCAAGACAGCAAAGGATCAGCTTATCTTTTTCTTTCGGCCGACAGCAGCCAAGGCGGTAAGACCGGCGCCGAAAAGCAGCATGGTGGCCGGTTCGGGCACGGCGGCTGGCGGAGTGCTGATCGCGGCTTCAGCGGTGAACGTGGCGGATTCCAGGGTGAAATCGTTGTCACTGCCCCAACGACCTTCATTGAGCGACAAAACCACGGTGGTGAACTTACCGTCCTGGGCATAGTCCAAGAGGCCAAGGGAATTCAAGTCAAGCCCGATGGTGGCATATTCCCTTTCCGATCCCCAAAACCAATGATCCCATCCCAGGTTATAGGTTTGTTTGAAAATTTCACGGTCTCCGTCCATAAACCCTGCTGAAATGGAAACTGTCTCCTTGTCGCTATCTTCGCTGGAAATGACAAAATTCAGCGACGCGCCGGTGAGATACTCGGTGGCCGGGTTATAGCCCTTCTTCGTAATGTCGAAATTCAGCTCTACCGAATCGCCGACCCATTTTCCGCTCCACCAAGACCAGTAGCCCCCCAGTCCAACGCGTTCGTTGTCATAGGCTGTTCCGTAAAGATTATCCGTATAGGTTAATGCCGAAGCAACCCCGACCGAGCCGAAGAACAAGGCGGAGATAACCGCCGCATATATTTTCTTCTTCATGAATACACTCTCCTGTTTTTTGTTGGCAATGTTGTCAATGCCTTGCATGTCCAAAAGATAAGCAAAAAGAGAGCCAGTTATATAAAATAATATAACATGTTGATAAGACAGAATATTTTTACCCTTTATCTTTGAGGGTCGATACAACATAGCGTATCGTTCTGTTTTTTCGGAATACAATTCCGAATTTCAAAACTTTCACGTACTTTACGTTCCAAAAAGTCGGGAACTTGCGACACTCGCAATCGGCAACCGTCTTGCAGATGCCAAATCAGTAATGGCTCGCTGAATATGAACAGGCAGCGCCTAGTCGCGAAGACACGAAGAAGGCGTGGCGCTGAGAACCTGGCGGGCCAGGCGGACAAGAGCCGGGCCTGACCCGCCAGTCCCGGCAAGGTCCCGATCCTGAAAGCGGGTTGTGAGGGCTGTTGATGCGGAACAGGAGCAGTCTGCTGCGCGGAAACGCGGATCAAGGTTGCGGCCGCCGCGCCCGAGAGCCGGTTTTGCGGCCCAGGGTCCGAACGCGGCGGTCTGCGAAACGACTTTGTTTATTGCTCCAACGGAAAACCGCCGCGCATCCAGGACAGGGTGCCGCCGGCAAGACAGGCGACCTTGTCGTACCCTGAATTCATCAGAAACGATCCGGCCATGTTCGAGCGGTATCCAGTGCCGCAGCACACCACAATCTCAGTGTCCGTGGGCAGGGAGCAGCACGAGGCCAGGATATCTGTCAAGGGCAGATGGTGCGATCCGGCAATCCGGCCCTGGTCCCATTCCGCCACGGTGCGCACGTCGAGCAGGATCGGCGCGGAACCGTCGGCGATCCGCCGCTTGAGCTCCGGAGCGGAAATCTGCTCCAGCCTGTCGACCTGCCGACCGGAGAAAATCCACGATTGAATCCCCCCTGCCAGATAGCCGATGATGTTGTCGTAGCCGATCCGGTGCAGTTCGGTGCGCATGGCGACAAAGTCGTCCCGGCCATCGACCACGAGCAGAATGCGCGCGTCCGGCGCGACCACCGTGCCGACCCAGTTGGCCAGCTGCTTTTCAAATCCGATATTGAGTGAGCCGGGAATGTGGGCACCGCCAAAGGCCGCGCCGTTCCGGGTGTCGATGACGGTGGCCCCTTCGGTCATGAACCGGTCGAAATCCTCAACACTTAAGGCCTGTTCCAGCGGACAGCGCTCCAGCAACTGGGCGCCGTGTGCATTGGTTGAAATAATATGGGTGAAGCTCTTGGGCCGCTCCGGGAAATCCCGCCCCATGGCCGCAGAAAAGGACTCGAAGGACGCGTGTTGCAGGCTGGGGTTGTGCCTGCGCTCATATCCCAGGGTCGAGCTGGGCTTGGGACTCATGCCCTTGCCGCACAGCGAGCCGGAACCATGGGACGGATAGACTTCAAGATGATCGGGCAAGGCGGCGAGCTTGACGAAAAGCGAGGTGTACAGGTTCTGCACCTGCTCTTCCAGAACATCTTCGCCCACCAGATCCGGACGACCGATATCACCGACAAAGAGCAGATCGCCGGTGAGGATCATCCAGGGGTCAGGTGAACGGAGCAGGTCGGAGACGAGAAGCGATATGGAATGCGGGGTATGACCGGGAGTATGGAGGACGCGCAGACGCGCGGCCCCGGCTTCGAGCACGGTCCCTTCCGGCAGCGGGGTGAAGGCGAACTGCGCCGGCGTGTCCGGATGCATGCAGATCGGCGCGCCGGTGCGGGCGGCAAGCTCGTGCGCTCCGGAAACGTGATCGGCATGGACATGGGTGTCGATAATATGGGTGATCCGCATTCCCTCCTCACGGGCAACCGTGAGATAGTCGTCGATATCGCGTTTGGGATCAACCACGATCATTTCTCCCTTTGCCGGACAGCCGAGGATATACGAAAAGCAGCCAAGCCCCTGAACCTGTATCTGTTTGAAATACATGCAACCCTCCTGCGATGATGAATGAGCCTCCGGACCGTGCGTCGCCCAACCCGGAAATTTGAGCATTTCTTCCTTGCTAATGATAATCTTTTTCAATTATAAAGACAAGAATGATTCTGAACCAGCCCGCGATGCCGTCCTCGGCAAACCCGCGCGAGCGCACGCCGCAACAGCGGGGAACAAGCGGACACTGTGGCACGGCATCCCCTTGCCGCGTCTTTCCGGTTCAGACCCTTTCTTTATACGGCAACTTCATTAGGGTATGGACAAGGCACCCCTGCAACGGCCGAACGCCAAGGAGGAATCATGAAGATACTGATCACCGGAGGAACCGGTTTTGTCGGCAGCGCCCTGCGCGACGCCCTGCTTGATCAGGGACACGAACTCACCGTCATCGGCAGCAGTGAAAAAAGCTGTGCCCGGCAGCCGGTACGACCGGGGCTGCGCTGCATCGCCGCGGACACCACCCAGGCCGGCCCCTGGCAAGACGCAGTCGCTCAACAGGACGCCCTCATCAACCTGGCAGGCCGCTCTGTTTTCACCTTGTGGACTGCTCCAGCCAAAGAGGCGATTCTCAATACCCGCATCAAAACCACCCGCAACCTGGTGGACGCCATCCCGCAGGGAAGCGATATGGTGCTGCTCAGCACTTCGGCCGCGGGCTACTATGGCCATGGCGGCGAGGAGGAACAAACCGAAGCGCATCCCGGCGGCAACGATTTTCTTGCCCAGGTCTGCCGCGAATGGGAGGCCGAAGCGCTTCGGGCCGAAGAGAAGGGCGGCCGCGTGGCCATCATGCGTTTTGCCGTAGTGCTGGGCCGACGAGGCGGAGCCCTGCGCACCATGAAACTCCCCTTTCAGCTGGGCCTGGGCGGGCCCATCGGCAGCGGCAGGCAGTGGTTTCCCTGGATCCATCTCCATGATCTGGTCGCTGCGGCGCAGTTTCTGCTCAACTGCAACGAATGTCGTGGCCCCTTCAACTTCACGGCCCCCGAAGCGGTGCGCCAGATCGAGTTTGCCCGAAAACTTGCGGCCCAGCTCGGTCGTCCGGCCTTTTTTCCGGCCCCCGCTCCGCTGATGAAGCTGGGGCTGGGCGAATTCGGCCGGTCACTGTTACAGGGCCAGAAGGTGCACCCGCGGGCGCTTGAAGAAAACGGCTTTGTCTTTTCCTTCCCTGAACTGGAGCAGGCCCTGCGTGATCTCCTGCACAAGTGAACCGGGTTGGTTCAGCGCGACGTCTGTTTTTCCGTGCAGCGCCAAAGAACTCTACAACTGGCACCGCCGTCCCGGTGCGCTTGAACGCCTGATTCCGCCCTGGGAACGCACCACGGTGGTGGCCCGCAGCGGCGGTATCGATCCGGGCGGCCGCGTCACCATGCGCATGCACCTCGGCCCGGTGCCGTACCTGTGGCAGGCGCAGCACATCGAAAATAAGCCGTACGATTTCTTCCGCGATACCCAGATCGGCGGCCCCTTCAGGCGCTGGGTGCACACTCACCGTTTCTCAGCCACGCCGGAAGGGGCCTGTTTGCAGGATCAGATCGAATATGCGCTGCCGGGCCAGTCGATCTTGCCGTGGGTGAGCCGACGGCTGGTGGAACCGGTGCTGATTCGAACATTTCGTTACCGTCATGCCACACTACGAGACGATCTGCTCCTGCATAGCCGTGCAAGCAGGCAGCCGCTGCGCATTCTTGTGAGCGGCGCAAGCGGCGTGCTGGGTTCCGCCCTTGTTCCCCTGCTCAGCACCGGCGGCCACGAGGTGTGGCGACTGGTGCGACGAAAACCAGAGAGCGATAGCCGCGAGGTGTACTGGGATCCGGCCAGGGGAGAGATCAACCTGAGCGGTCTGCCCCCTTTTGACGGCGTGATTCATCTGGCGGCCGACAATATCGGTGAAGGTAGGTGGACAGCGGCCAAGAGACAGCGGATGCTGGAGAGCCGGATCCAGGGAACCGACCTGCTTGTTCGCGAGCTTGCCCGTAGCAGACAAAAGCCCAAAGTGCTGCTCAGCGCCTCGGCCGTCGGCTTTTACGGC
The DNA here is from genome assembly GCA_050952385.1 of Desulfobulbus sp. Taxonomy (GTDB): domain Bacteria; phylum Desulfobacterota; class Desulfobulbia; order Desulfobulbales; family Desulfobulbaceae; genus Desulfobulbus. Next base: position 2,716,449 of record JBMNKV010000001.1, read on the forward strand.
GATTGCCAGGACCGCTGGGTGCATGAAGACGACCCGCCCGGTAACGCCTTCATCTCCGAGATCTGCTCCAGATGGGAACAGGCAGCCCGGCCCGCCGAGGATGCGGACATCCGCACCGCGTTTCTGCGTATCGGTGTGGTGCTCAGCCCCCGGGGCGGGGCCCTGGCGCAGCTGCTGGCTGCCTCGGCAGCGGGCGTCAGCCGCCGGTTCGGCAGCGGGGGCCAGTACATCAGCTGGATCGGCCTGCACGACGCTGTCGGCGCGATGCTGCATGTCCTGAGCTGCAACGACATTCGCGGGCCGATCAATATTGTGGCGCCGGAGCCGGTGACAAACAGCGAACTTCTTGCTACTCTTGCACGGATAATGCGACGGCCGCTTCTGCCGCCGACGCCCGCCCCAATGGTGCGGCTCGTCTTCGGGCAAAGGGGAACGGAGCTGCTGCTGGAGGGCTGCCGCGCCTCTGCCGACAAGCTCCTCGCCTCGGGCTACCGTTTCCGTCACCCCAACCTTGCCGCGGCGCTCGGCAGCCTGCTGGGCAGGCCCTGATCCGGCCGATGCCGCCTTCTTTGTCAACAACCTCGCAAATCGAAAACCATGAGCACGAATCTGAAACGTATTCTCTGGCTCATGATGACGACCGCCCTGACCTGCGGTTTCCTGCATCATGTGGTCGCGCCGGAGCAGATCAACTTTGAGCGCCTGCACATCTTTCTCTTCAACCTGTGCAGCGGGGGCACGCTGCTGGTGTACTACACCGAGGGAGAAAAGCACCTGACGCCCCGGGGCAGACTCTTCCTTGTGCTGGCCGTGGCGTTTGCCCTCTGTGCTTTCTTGCACTGGTATGCGGCGGCCATCTGCCTGGCGCTGGCGCTTGCCTGGGTCGTGGAACAGGTGCGGGTGCGCCATTTCGGCCGCATCTTTCCCGTTGCCCTGTTCACCGCCCGGGAACAGGTGAACTGCAAATTCCACCAGGCCGCGCTGCTCTGCCTGTCCATTGCCTTGGCCATGTCCGCCGTGGTCATGCTCAACTCCGCCTTCCTGCACTGGTGGCAGATTGAAAAACTCAAGCTGGACACCTTTTTTCTCGGGTTTTCGTTTCCGGTCTCGCTCATCTCCATGTCGGTCATCTTCAACCTGATGCGCCGGGCGGGCACGGTCACCGCCAAGCTCATCAAGGAGGCGGCCTTCTGGACGATCAACCTGGGCGTGATCATCTTTTTCCTGTTCATCCTTGCCGACATGTTCCGGGCGCAAGTCTTCATTGCCACCACCCTGTTCGTGGCGGTGGCCTGCGTGTTCCTGCTCTACCGGCAGCAGGGCGTCCAGCTCCAGCAGAAGGCCTTTCTCGGCTCCGGCATTCTTTTTCTGTTGCTCACCTCGGTGACCGGTATCGCCTATATACTCTTGAGCATGTCGCCGGACCTGCTTTCCCAATACGGCCAACCGCTCTTGCGGTTGCATGCCTTCACCGCCCTCTACGGCTGGAACCTGAGCGGACTGATCGTGATCGGTCGCCACGATGATTTTCCCCTGCAACTCCATTCCAGCAAAATCATCGGGTTCCACTGGCTGACCGTTTTGCTGCTTTGCCCGCTGGGATATTTTTTGCCGCTGTTTGCGGTACTGGCGGTGCTGGGCTACGGCCTTTTGCTGTGGCGGCTCCTGTTCAACCAGGGAACGGTGGATGAAACCCTGCGCCTGGATCGACAGAAAGGGCTGCAACCCGCACGCCCCGGCCGTTGATTGTGCGGCACGTCCCTGTTTTTCTCAGTCTTCAGGATGTGTAGATCATGCTTGTCTATGTGTATTGCTGCCTTGTCTTTCTGTTTGCGGGAGCCGTACAAGGCCTGACCGGTTTCGGTGCGGGCCTGATGGCCATTCCGCTGCTGACCCTGATGATTGACATCAAACTTGCCGTGGGCCTCTGCATTCTCCACGGCCTGATCATCACCTGCTCCATGGCGGTCGATCTGCGGCGTTACTTTGAATGGAGCAAGATCATGCCCCTTTTCATAGGCGCGATACCCGGCGTGCTGCTGGGCGCATACTGGTTCAAACATGTCGATCCGAACTGGCTGGAAGTGTTCCTCGGCGTTCTTCTGATCAGCTACAGCCTGTTCAACCTGCTGTTTCGTCCCAAACCGCTCTACCTCTCCTCTGCATGGGGCTATGTGGCCGGTTTCTGCTCCGGCGCGATCACCTCGGTCATCAGCGCGGGCGGCCCGCCGTCCATCATCTACACCACCCTCACCGGCTGGAAAAAAGAGGAGATGAAGGCCACCCTGACCGGTTTTTTTCTGTACAATGGCATTTTTACCGTGGTGGTCTACTCCTTCGGCGGCAACTTCGCCAAGGGAACCTGGACGATTTTCGCCATCACCGCGCCCTTTGTTTTTCTGGGTACCCTGCTGGGTTCACGCCTGAGCCGACGCATCAATCAGCAGACCTATCTTCGCCTGGTGTATATCCTGCTGATCATCGCCGGTCTGCTGATGTTCTGGGGCTAAAATCATTCTTGCAGAACAGCGCGAGCTTCCCATAACCAGAATCGGCCACCTGCCCCGCCAGGCGCATCGTCCTGGATCTTTTGGACAACCATCTTCCTTCCTGCCCGATCAAACAACATGCAAACAAAACAAACCTCCCTTGTCCGATTCGCCCGGCTTTCCATTGCCGCTGCAATAGCGACCATTGGGTTGAAAACAACCGCCTACCTCCTCACCGGGTCTGTAGGGCTGCTGTCGGATGCGATCGAGTCGGTCGTCAACCTTGTCGGCGCAGTAATGGCACTGTTGATGCTGGCATGGGCTGCCAGGGAAGCCGACGAAAAAACCCCTCCGGACACGGCAAGGCCGAGTACTTTTCCAGCGGCCTGGAAGGCGGGTTGATCATCATTGCCGCGGCTGCCATTGCCTACACAGCCGTCAATCGCCTGCTCCACCCGCAGCCGCTGGAACAGATCGGCGTGGGACTGGGCGTTTCCGTCATTGCCTCGATCATCAATTTTATCGTGGCAAGGATCTTGTTTCGGGCCGCCAAACAGCACAATTCCATTGCGCTGGAAGCGGATTCCCGGCATCTGATGGCGGATGTGTGGACCTCTGTGGGCATACTGGCGGGAGTCGGCGCAGTGGGGCTCACCGGCTGGGTCTGGCTCGACTCGGTTGTCGCGCTCGCGGTGAGCGTACATATCGTCTGGGCCGGGAGCGCACTGGTGCGCCGATCGATCGATGGACTGATGGATGCGGGGTTGCCCAAGGAAGATCTGGAGAAGATAGAACAGGTGATGGACAGGTATCGAGCACACAACATCCTCTTTCATGCCCTGCGCACACGACGGGCCGCGTCGCAGCGTTTCATTTCCGTGCACATGCTTGTCCCAGGGGAGATGACCGTGCACGACGCGCATCATATGGCGGCGGATTTTGAACGCGATCTCCACGCGCTGCTCGATCAGGCAACCATCACCACGCATATCGAGCCGATAGAAGACAAAAACGCCTTCCACTGAACTGAACAGAGATGGCTACACTTATCTGGACAAGTTGTTCCTGTTTTTAAGTTGTGACGACTACACATGATATGTGCGTAACAAATATGCCCGGCAAGATCTTTAATCCTGCCGGGCATGGCTTTTGTTTACTATGATGACCTGTTTATTTGTTCTTGAGTTGTATAACCGCAGATTCTGCCGCCTTGATAAGCGGATATGCTGCCGGTGATGCCGTCAAGAGCGGCTGTGTCCCAATTTGCGTAGTAACGAGATCGTAAACCGTCATATGGTTTTGGATGGCAAAACCAATGACATTGTTAAGCTCTCCAGCATCTTTCCCGCCAAGAACTTCACCGCCAAGGATAACACCTGATTGCTTTGATACAATCAGTTTAACCATTTCTTTATGCGCATCTGCTATATTACCCGGATGTCGGTTTACTCCGGTGAATGAGGCAGTAATAAAATCAAACCCTTCCTTTGCGGCTTGTTTTTCTATAAGCCCTGCAACACCGAAAGCTGTCTCACCAATACAGGTGGCATAAATGCCCACAGTGCCACGGAACTTCGCTAATGTATTGAGTTCATACAGATTGAGCCCCGCTGTACGCGCCTCAGTACACGCTGTGGATGCAAGCATTATTTTGCTGAGCTTGCCGGTAGAAAAGTCCACTTTTTCAGCGCAATCACCAGCCGCATATACATCAGCAAGACTGGTGCGGCGGTATTGATCGGCACGGATAAAGCCATACTCATTCAGTTCGAGCCCCATGCTCTTGGCAAGTGTGGTATTGGGCTGGTAACCAAGCGACAAAATAACAGCATCCGCATCAATGGTTTCGCCAGTGCTGAACTTTACCTGCTTAACAGCGGTATCACCAACAATTTCCTCAATACCGCAATTCGTTTTGACTGTCACGCCGCGCTGTGCAAGCAGCGATTCAGCTTCCGATGTGAACTCCTCGTCAAAGGTCGCACCCAGCACGTTTGGAAGCAATTCAACCAATGTAACTTGCTTGCCGTTTTTGTTGAGTTCATCAGCTACCTCAACGCCGATGAAGCCAGCGCCGGCAACTACAATTTTATTAAGGCCATTCAATTTTGCTTGAATTTCATCAAGATACACCTTGTCCTTTGGAACGGTAAATACATTTTTTAGCTGTGCTCCTTTCAGCCATGCAGGAACAAGCGGCAGAGAGCCAGTACAGATTATCAGTTTATCGTACTGGAGTTCCTTTCCTTTTTTTGTTTTACAGGATTTCGCATTTGCATCAACCGAAACAACCTCATCGACAAGGATTTCAACACCAAGATTGTTCAATCCTTCATCTGGAAGAATATTCCTATCAGTTGTTTCCACTGTGCTGAAAATGTAAGGGATTCCGCAGGGAATCATTACCTTTTCTTCCTTGCGAATCATGGTTACGCTTTTGGTGGGATAGTTGCTCTTTGCGGTCATTGCGGCGACAAGTCCGGCTGCGCTGCCACCAATGACAAGTACATCAGTTTTTTTCAACATATTCACTCCTCTTTTTCTTTTGAGATTTGTTTCCAAGCTCTGGATAAAGCAAGGTCGCTTGGAAATCTGGATTCTATGACCGAGAAATGGTCATCTCAATATCCGAATGCTGTGAAGAGTTGGGACAAAACTGGAATGTTCTCAGTCAGATATTAAGATTTCTTATAAACGTCAACAATATATGGCATTTTATGATAATGGTCAACCTCCAATTTATGCGCGACGTTATCAAGCGGTGCATTCAACTTGCAGGTACGCCGTGGCCGACTTCAGCTCTTTGAACCGGGCCATTTCCGAACTGCTGTCAAGCGTCAGGGTCTGCCTCAGGGCCGGTAGAGCAGCACGCAGGCGGGGAACAGGTGCCTCGTTGAAAGCAGCGGCCGTCTTGCTCTCAAACTTGCTTCGCCTCTGCCCTGTTCTTTTCCGCTTCAGGCCGGTACAATAGAGCCTGCGCGTCTGCACGGCCGCGCGACCTTTTTTCGTGAACAAACAATGATGCAACCGATCAAACTCCGTCTGGGCCTGGCGCTGCTGGTGTTCACCGTGTTCTGCACGGCCGCTACCCATGGACTGGTTTCCCTGTTCTGGCTGGGCGATCGGCTGGCCTCGGAAACCGCTCGTCTTCGTGAGCTGCTGGCCCGCACCGCTGCCGACTCCGCAGCACCTGCCGATGCCACGCCTCTGCCCCAACCCTTGGCCGACTGGTTGGAGGCCGCGCCCGGTCGGTGCGCGCTGTGGCAGGGCGCGGGCTATCCAGCCGTGGCGGCCGAGGGTTGTGTGGAGCGCTTGCAGGCCGCGGCACAACGGGCCGAGCAAACCGGGAGCGAACAGCGATCCTCTTTTTTTTCCGTTCTGCACCGGGGGAGCCTGGTGCTGGTGCGTCCCGACGGGGCGGGCCTGAGCCTGCCGTCCGCCCAGGCGCTTGCGCCGCTGTGGGCCCGGCAAAAGGTGATTGGGACCTACCTGCTGTTCAACGCCTGCCTGTTTGCCGGGCTTTTTTTCGTGCGCCAGCTCAAAACCTATGTGCTGCCCATCGACCGGATGGTGCGCGCCGCCGAGAGCTACCGCAGCGACGACGCCCTATTGCCCGATTTCATCGCTGCCGCGCCCGCAAGCGAGCTGGGGCGGCTTTCCACCTCGATTCAGGCCATGCTGCGCCGCATCGAGACCGACCGTGTCCGCCTGCACGAGGCGGTGCAGGAGCAGACCCGGGCCAACCGCCTGCTGTGCGAAAATCAGCGCGAGATGATCCACGCCGAAAAACTGGCCTCGGTGGGGCGGCTGGCCGCCGGACTGGCCCATGAGATCGGCAATCCCCTGGGTGTGGTGCAGGGCTATGTGCAACTGCTGGCCATGGAGACGGATGCGGCCGAACGCGCCGAATACGCCGACCGGGCCCTGAGCGAGCTGGGCCGGGTGGATGCGCTCATCCGCCAGTTGTTGAGCCATGCCCGGAGCGAGGGCACAACCGGGGCGCAGTGCTTTTTGCTTGGCGAGCTGCTGACCGACATGGTTGCCGGTCTGCGTGATCAGCCCTTTTTTGCAGGCATTGCCCTGGAAACCGCGTGCGCGGCCGCTGAAGACCGGGTCTGGGTCGATCCCAACCGGCTGCGCCAGGTGGTGCTCAACTGTCTGCTCAACGCGGTCGATGCTGTTTCCTCCTGCCGGGAGCAGGGCCAGGGGCGGATCGTACTCTCCACCCAAGAAGCGCTCGAGCCGTCGGCCGAAGGCGAAAGGCCCATGGTGCTGCTGCGGATTGCCGACAACGGCGCGGGCCTTGCCCCGGGCGTGGAAGAGGCGGCCTTCGACCCGTTTTTTACCACCAGGGAGCCGGGCAAGGGCACCGGGCTGGGGCTGTGGGTTTCCGCCTCGCTGATTGAATCCATGGGCGGCCGCATACGGCTGCACGGCGGCGAGGGCGGCGGCGCGGTGGTGGATATCGTGTTGCCGCTTGCCGAAGACCCGGCATGCGCGCCGGAAAAGGAGCAAGAGAATGCGCAGTCTTTTGATTATTGACGACGAGGCCAACATGCGCCACATGCTGGGCGCGTTGTTGGGCAAGCACGGCTACGCGGCGGATATGGCCGCCAACGGCGAGGAGGGTCTGGCGCTTTTTGTCCAGCGGCCCTACGATTTTGTCCTGTGCGATCTGAAAATGCCGGTGATGGATGGCATGGCCTTTCTGGCCCGGGCCCGAACCATCCGCGAGTCCACCATCATCATGATGTCGGCCTACGGTTCCATGGATCAGGCCCTGGAAACGATGAAACAGGGTGCGTACGACTATATTTCCAAGCCGTTTCGAGCCGACGAAATCTTGCTGGTGCTGGGCAAGGCCGAGGAGCGAGAGCGGCTGCGCAGCGAGAACCGCGTGCTGCGCGCCCAGGTGGAGGCCATGGACCGGGAGGTGGCCTTCGGCGGGATGGTGGGCGAAAGCAGGGCCATGCAGGCGGTGTTTCAGCTGGCCGAGAAAATCGCGCCCCACGACGCCACTGTGCTGATTACCGGGGAATCAGGCACCGGCAAGGAGCTGGTGGCCCGCGGCATCCACCGGGCGGGCAAGGGCGAGGCCGCGCCCTTTGTGGCGGTCAACTGCGGCGGCATTCCGGAACAGCTGCTGGAAAGCGAGTTTTTCGGCCATGTGCGTGGGGCCTTCACCGGCGCGGACCGGGACAAGCCGGGTCTGTTCGAGGCGGCGGACGGCGGCACGCTGTTTCTCGATGAGATCGGCGAGTTGCCGCCTGGGTTGCAGGTCAAGCTGCTGCGGGTTTTGCAGGAGCCGGAGATCCGCCGGGTGGGCGCGGTGCGGGGAAAAAAGGTGGCGGTGCGGGTCTTGGCCGCCACCAACCGGGATCTGGAGCAGCTGGTTGCGGCGGGCCTGTTCCGCGCTGACTTGCTCTACCGCTTAAGCGTGCTCCATATCCACGTGCCGCCCCTGCGCGAGCGGCCCGGCGACATTCCCGTGCTGTGCCGGTTTTTGCTGACCAAGTTGGCGATGCGTCTGGATCAAAAACCGCGCGAGATCTCCCCGGCAGCCATGGACCTGCTGCTGCGTCACTCGTGGCCAGGCAATGTTCGCGAGCTGGAAAACACCCTGGAACGCGCCCTGATTCTCTGCGACCGGGGCGAGATTTTGCCCGAACACCTGCCGCCGCACCTGGCTGCGCGGCCGGAACGACGGCGCATGACCGATATTTTGGGCACCTATTCGCTCAAAGAGGGCAAGGTGATTATGGAAACGCGGATGATCCGCCGCGCCCTGGAGGCTGCCGGCGGCAACAAGACCAGGGCTTCCCAGCTTCTGGAGTTGAGTTATCCGGCGCTGCTTGCCAAGTTGAAGCGCTACGGACTGGAAGAGGAGGGGAAAAGCACCGCCCACACGCATACCGACTCCACGCCACCGTGACGATCACGGATTTTCCTGTCGGCAGGTATGGAGGCGTTGAGCACTCGAGCGCGGGCAGGGACATGAGTGGGGAAAGGGGCCGGATACGGCCCCTTTTTTTATGGCGTTTGTATGGCGTATTTGCCGGATGTGCGGCCGGTTCGGAGCGGCTTTGCGGCAATTCGGAGCGGATGCGGAGCCGAGTCGCGCAGTCGAAAGTTTCATTGTCCGCAGGTTGGGGGCGCTGGAATCACATCGGACGCATATGGGATCCGTGGGGATCCTCGGGCGGGGCGATCTTTTTGAGGCTGTTGCGGCCGGGCGCGTATTCGAAAAACTGATACCCGCCGTCCGGCAGTTTGATGCAGCGCAGGGTGACCACCTGGTTGACGACGAGCCCCTTGCTCAGCTCGGGCCGGGCGGGCTGGTAGGTTATGCCGTTGTTCAGCCGGACGGAGCGATCCGGATTGATCCGGACAACGACCCCGGAAACAGGAAAGGATTCAATGAAAACAGCCGCCTGTACCGGACGGACGAACAGGCCGCAGTATAGAGCGGCGACCAAAAGAACCGGGAAAAGAAGGACGTGCCAACGCATGATGATCTGCCTCGTGTGGAAGGGATGAAGGCCGGGGCTGCTTATGCGGCCCCGGCGTGAATACCGAAGGGGTTGCGGCGCGGGCGTTTTACTCCTGACTGTTGCTGTCGCGCCAGTAGTACAGCTCCAGTCCCAGGCCCGGGTGTTTGATCTCATACCACTTGTCACTGGGGCCGATCAGCTTGCCGCCCATGCTGGCCATGGCTGCTGCCCGGCCATCCCGAAGGATGATGGCAAACCCGGAGGGAATGCCGGAGATGCCGGTGAACTTCTTGTAGCGGTCGGTGATGTCCATGTTTATGGTGGCGCCGTCGGCCGCGTTGAGATCGTACGCCGGACTGGCATCGAGGTAGTTCAGCGCATACGAGAAACCGTTGTTCTGCGGGTTGCAGGGGTCCTGGCTCATGCCCTGGTAGGTGGTGAAGTACAGGATGCCGTGAAAGAGTGTGGCCTGGCTCAGCACCTGTTCGCCGTCGTGGTTGTCGCGCGAGCTGATCTCGTCCTGCTTGAGAGTGGACGGGTTCTCGGTGTGCCCGCAGACCGAATCCTTGCCCTGGTCGGGCAGGACGATGTACCAGCCCTTGGCGTCGTCTTCATGGAGCGCGCCCTGTTCGAGCGCGGCCGGACTGCCGTAGACCGCGTCGTCTTTGAGCAGGGTGCGCAGGTGCTCTTTCATGAAGCTGTTCGGGTTTGGGGCTGCAGTGCACTGGTCCTTCACGGAGTCGAGATAGCAGGATTTGATCTTGGTGTCCTGTCCCAGCTCGTTGCAGGTGAGGTTGAGCAGGTTGCGTTCGTCGTACGGGTATGAGGAAACCACCACCGGGTCGTCGTCCTGGTAGGCGATGACTGAAGAGTCGTCGTAAATGGCGTAGAAGCGGTTGCGAACCATGCTGTAGCGGGGGTGTTCCAAGTCGCCGGTGCCGAAGAACAGGGAGGCGATGGAGGATGTGCCCTGAAACTCGCCCTGCAATTCGGTGTCCGGGAAGAAGTAGTTCTGCGCCTCGAAGTAGCCTTTCGAGCCGCCCCAGGAGATGGCCGGCGGATAAAAGGCCTTGCGGCCCCGATCAGTGTAAAAGGCCTTGCGCTCCTGAATAGTGAGACTCTCCTTGCCGCTCGGATTGGCAGAGAATATTTTTTCGACCTTCCAGTTTGCGCTGTCGATCTGCCAGGTACCGTCCTTATCGGTGGGTTCGGTGAGCTGGAGATTGACCCGGAACAGATTGGCATAGATATCCACCGCGTAGATCGTGCGCAGTACGTTGTCTTCGAAGTTGAGCGTGGCGCCGGCGCCCCGGTACCTGTCGGTGCCGGTGACCACGGCGGGGCTTGCCGGAAAGCAGTACTGCATGGTGGACAGGGTTTGCGCCGCGCCGGTGGCCTCCTTGGTTGTGCCGTTGCCGTAGGTGACGGAAAAGGGCAGGATGGGTTTGGGCTCACCGGTGGCCTCGAAGTCTGCGCCGGTGACGAAAAAGGGCAGGATGGTTGTGCTCGCGTCGGTGGCTAGCGGGACGGTTTCGGCCGGGTCGTCGATATCGACGACAAAGATGCCCCTGCCGTACTGGTTGGGGTACGGATTGTAGACATCGTACTCACCGTTCTTGTTGGGGTCATACGTTCGATCCTCTTCTATGCCATTTTTTTTGTCCTCTTCTATGGACCACCACTCCTCATCGTCGATGTCGACGGTGCCGTCGTCCTTGAAGGTGAAGGGGTTGCCGTCGCCGTTCAGATCGAGGAAGGGTTCCGGATAGTTGTCTTCCTGGGGATCGTAGCCGGCGGTAAAAATAGCCACATCCCTGTACGTGCGTTTGCCGCCTTCGTCCATTGTGCCGGTGGGCACCTTCGCGGTCTTGATTTCCGACCAGGACTGCACCATCTGCGGATGGGTGAATTGCCATTGCACCGTCCATTGCAGGGGGTCCTGATCGGCGATGTTCAGGCACCAGATCCTATTACCGCCCCTGCGTTCGCCGAAGAGCAGGTATTTGGGTTTTTTGTCTTTCCTGAACAGGGTGATCGGGCCGTCCACGGTATCGTGCACCTGTTTGGAGGCGGTATGGTGCAACTTGGGCAGGAGGTCCGGCGGGATAAAGGCAAAGACCTCTCTGCCGTCGGTGTCGTCGAAGACGTGGAGCATGCCGTCGTTGCTGCCCACCACGACCAGCCTTTTTTGCAGGGGCAGGGTGTCGTCGTCTTCGGTGTCGAAGTAGTCTATCACCACCGGCCGTGAGTGGATGATCGGTCCCAGCACCCAGTCGCGCACTGCCACGGGGTCGCCGGTACCGGGGTCAGCGTCCTGGGTATAGCCGTGGACAAAGTTGATCAGCTTGTCGCGGGCCGCGTCGTCCTCCACGTTCAGGTCGGCCGCCGTGATCTTCTCCCGGTTAAATTCGACCCTCTGCCCGCCTTTCCAGGTGTAGATCGGCCGGTCCCAGTAGGCCTTGGCTGCGAACAGCGCCTGCACGTCTTTCAGCAGCACCTCGCCCGCGCCGCCTTTCTGGATGTCGGCCGCGCCGTAGTTGTCGAGAAACCGGCCGTCACTGCCGATGACGAGGTTGTTGTTTTTGTCGTATAGCTTGAATATGTCCGGCCGTTCGGCGGAGCCGTCGCCCATGTGGAATTTTTTGAGGTTGCCCACCCAGGGCCCCACATCCATGGGCAGGAACTGGCCCATGTAGAGGTCGTTGCCGTGCTGGATCTTGTTGACCGCGTCCACTGAAACCACGGGCGCGGTAAAGGAAATCGCCTCGGCCATCAGCAGGCCCAGGGAGTGGAACGCGGCCACGAGCTGTTCCTTGTTGTAGGCCTCGAGGTACTCGCCGCCGGAATCCTTGGCCGCGTCTTCCAGCAGCGGGTGTCTGGCCCCGAAGGCGATGTGGTGGGTGATGACGTTTTCAAAGGACTTGGCCCGTTCCTCCTTCGGTATCAGGGAACCGTCTTCCCATTTATGGCTATAGATCCAGTGGGCCACGTCGTCGTAGTAGTTGTCCTCGACCGGACGCTGATAGGGGTCGGAGGTCCAGCCGTCGCCGTCCGCGTCGCAAAAGCTGCCCAGCGAGGCGCAGGACAGGTTCGGGGGGTTGGCAAGCCCTTTGGCGTTTCGATAGATGCGGCTGGCGTCATTGTCCACCGAGGGATAGCCGTCGGTCATGGAGATGATATAGTTTTTCCGGCACGGTACCTTGTTGAGGACCTGTCTTTTCTTGTAGTAGCCCTCGGTCCAGACATCCTGCAGCGCCTCCATCAGCGGGGTGCCGCCGTCGGCTACGATGGTGTCGAGTTTGTCGAGGATGTTTTGGCGGTTTGTCGCGTCGGACTCGTCGGGGTCCAGGGCATGCTTGATCACCGCGCCATCGTTATCCCAGCCGTAGTACCATCGCAGCGGGGCGAACGCGGCGAGGCCCCAGTTCATTTTGCCGCGGAAGGCGTTCACCGTGTACTTCACGGCCTCTTTGGCCACGTCGAGGCGGCTCTGCATCTGGTAGGTACCTTCGCCGCTATCGGTGGTGGCGCGCAGAACCTTGACCTTGTCGATGGTGTAGCCCTTGCCGGTAGTCGATCCGTCGGTGATGAGGGTGAGCTTGACGGTGTTGCCTTCGATTTCCTGCGACCAGGTGGGGGCATTGTTGTTGTCATGGCTGGAGACAAGAATGTCTTCTCCATCCCTGATCTCCAGGCGGTCGCCCGGCGCTACATCGAACTTCGAGAAGTGGACCTCGATTTTGATTGCATCGGGAAAGGTGATTGTCCGGGTGTCGGTGAGGTTGTTGGCGTAGTTGCCATCCCCCTCGGGATAATCGAGGTTGTGCTTCTGCTCGCTCCAGGACTCTATCGTTGCGTCCAGGGGAAACTTTGTATGCTTCCAGGCTGCTTGGCCTTTTAGCTTCTCCCCGGCATCGTCGGTATAGCGCAGGTTGTACATGGCCTGCATGTTGACCCAGTTGCCGGTGACGAAGAAGAAGACATACTCCTTGTTCACGAGTGATTGGGTAATCTTCTCGTAATGGGGAGAGCTGGAGGTGTGCCGGTAGCCGCTGAAGTAGTAGCCGGCCGCTTGCAGCATGCCGGCAAAGCCCCGGTCCACCTCGGCGCCGTTGGGCATGGTCTCTTTTTTGTGCACCGGCAGGTCCAGGCCCAGGGGCAGCTTTTTGAACGTTGCGTCCCTGTCCTTGAACAGGATATTGCCTGCGCTGTCCTGGGTCAGGAGCGCTGTTCCTCCCTCCACGGGGACCAGCTCCCCGTTTTCGTTGAGTTCGGTATAGGTGTCGATCAGATAATTTCCAGGGTCGTCCTTCCAGATATAGCTCGGCTGGCCCGCATCGCCGGGAAAGGCGATCTCCTGCTCGTTGACCGTGGCGATGGTGGCCCCGATTCTGCCTGCCCAGAGATAGATGCGCTGCCGATCTTTTTGGTTTTTGTAATAGTAGTTGGGGGGGGTGGCGACCTTGTCTTCGATGTTGTCACGGGTATACAGGTAATCGTACATCCTGCCGTAGTCGATACTGTGCTCGTACACGCCGAAGGCCATGGAGCCGGAGCTGTCCATCAGCACGTAGCAGTTCTGTTTGGTGTGTATGGCATAGATGTCGGTGTCCCTGGCCAGCAGCGGAGCGTCCGGCCAGAGCAGCAACACGGACAAGAGTAGCGCGGCCCCTGCCTTGACGGGGTGGGCTGGAGACTGCCTTGGGTGGGTGGAATGCATGGTGTTTCTCCTTTACGGTTGGCGCGCCCAGGCCGGGCCGCTGTGCGGAAACTCTCCGGAAAATTGGCAACAGCGGAACCGGTTGGCCCGGATGAAATCGTTCTTACAGGGTCATCTTGGCGCCCAGCTTGATGCCGCCCAGCTCCACCACGTTGGTGGTGCGGGCCGCGTTGCCCTGCACCCGGAACCGGTATCCGGAAAACATGGTCGAATCGTAGCCCTTGGGGGGGCTGTCCGGGTAGAGATAGGTCACGAGGTAGCGGTAATCGTAGGCGTTGAGGGCCGGCTTGTCGATATCGCTGCTGCTGTCTTTCACTGCCAGGTTGCCCCAGGGCCAGGTGGCCGGAACGTTTGCCTCGAGCTCCCCGGGTTCCTGCGCCTCGGCGTCGTTGCCGGGGTTCCACTCGGAGCTGCTGGACGGAATCAGCGGACGGTTGAGATTGCCTGGATTGCTGAGTTCGTAGAAGGAGCGCAGGTTGAACCCCAGGGCTGCGGATTCGACATTGGCCGCGCCCTCGGCAACGTTGAACTGGAGTTCGAGGCGTTGCTGCCCGGCAGCGACCCGGATTTCCGAGTCCGAGGTTTGCAGCGCCCAGACCCCGAAGAGGGACAGCAGGACCAGCACCACCAGAGACAGCACCAGGACAAAGCCGGATTCGTTGTCGAGTCGAGGAAAAGGATGGAAACGGTTGGACATGGGAATGCTCCTGGATGCGGCGCGGGCCGGGGTTACGTGTTGATGTTTCTGTACTTGATGGTGGCCATGGTGAGCCTGTTGGCGCCCGTGGGGGTGTGCCATGTCATGAACAGCCAGATGGTTTTGGCAACCACCTTGTTGTGGCCGACGGCGTGACTGACGGAGGAATCTTCCACCCCCCACCCCACCTGGTAGCGGATGCCGGCCTGATCGATCACGGTTCCGGCCGTTTCGTCACCCGGCTTGAGCCATTTTTCGTGCGGGCGCAGGGCCTCGGGCAGTTTCTTCCGGTTCTCGGCGGTATAGCGATGAACCTTGCTGTCTTTCTTGATGAGGTCTTCCACGGCAGCGGGCGTAATGAGCCCTTCCAGGTCGGCGGTGGTGATCGAGGTGGCGTCGAGGATGGGGTTGTCGAACTCCACCTCCTTGAAGATTTCGAGCAGGGTCTGGGCCACGGTGTTGGCTTCGGTCCGGTTCAGGGCGGTCGAGCTGGCGGAGATGGCCTGGATCTGCATGACCATGACCGTGAGGATGCCGATGGTGAGAATGGCCATGGCGATGAGCGCCTCGATCAGGGTGGCGCCGTCCCGGTTGCGGAGTGGTGAACAGATAGGCATATCAGAACCCCATGTTGCGGCACTGGATGGTGGTGATCACCAGCCGTCGGCGGTAGTGGTCTTGCGGCGGCTTCCAGGTGGCGCCGGAGGCCGTTGTATAGGTGGCGTCGGAGGCCGTGGTATAGGAACGGCGGTGGATGAAGCCCGGGTCCGGGCTTGCGGTTCGCCCCAGAATGGAGACCTGAACCGCGCGGATGGCGTTCAGGTTGCCGGGCGTGGTCGAGGTGGTGCCGTTTTCGAGGATGTAGTTGAATTCCAGATTGTCGATATTGTCGGCCAGGGGCTGAAAGCCGCCCGCACCCCCGGTTTGACGCTTCAGCTTCCTGGTGTCCTGGTTGTAGGCGTAGGCGATCTCTTCGCCGGGATCGGTTGTCTTCCCGTTGGCCTCGTTGCCGTTCCCCGCGCCACGGACATCCATGGTGAAATGAAGCTCGGTGGCGGTGGCCTTCTTGAAGCCGGCTCCCGCCGTCCCGGTGGGGTCGCACCCGGCCAGACGAATCTCCTGGGGCAGGATCGCAAGGACGCCCCGCAGGTTTTGCTGAATTTCGGCGACATTATCGTGCGCCGCATACTGCCTGCTTTGGGCGGTGTAGGCCGCCACGACAGCAGACATGACCAGGCCGGAAACGAACATGGCAATCAGCAGTTCCACCAGGGTGAACCCTGCCTCGCGACCGGATGAGGCCGGGCCGGGCGGGAAATGGTTGTGTCGGTTCATGGCTTGTGCGGGGAAAAGGTTACTTGTTGGTGATGGTGCTTTTTCCGATGGTAATGCGACCTGCCGAAGAGACGCTGATCTTCCGGGTTTTTTTCTTACCCTGGTGATTGGAGACCTCAAGGGTGACCGAACCCATGCCCAGCCCCGTACCGCCTGGCTGCACCGGGAGGCCGCGCGGGGAAAAGGCGATGGTAGCTTTTTTGGGAGGGGGGTCTTCACTGTCTTCGCCGTTTTCACTGCCTACACTGTCTTCGCTATCTGCGCTGTCTTTGCTGTCCTGAAAAAGAACGCCACTGGACAGGGGCAAGGTGCGAAGCTCTTCCCCGGGATCGGGCATGCCGTTGTTGTTGTTGTCACGGAAGAGGATGCAGGCGTTGCGGTCGGTATCGAACTTGATGGCGACCGGAACCCCCAGTTCGATGGCCTGGGCCCTGGCCTGATGCATGAGGGAGAAAATATTTCTGGCCGTGCTTTTCAACCGCATGTCGGGCAGGGCGCGCAGCAGCATCGAGGAGCCGACTCCGGCCAGGATGCCGATGAGCGCCATGACGATGAGCAGTTCGATCAGGGTGAAACCAGCGGTGTCTTTGAGGGTGCGCATAGGTATGGATGGGCTGCGGTCGCCCCGGTCCTGCAAGAGAGCGGGGCGACCTGGGTTGTTCGGCGTTTCTCCAGATTGCTAAGCAAAAAATGTTCCTCCTGGCCGTTTTTGGCTATATGTTTCCTAACATGCTTGAATGTTGGTATTTTTTATATATTTTCTCCGAAGGAACTCGTGCCGTGGTCAAGATTTTGACGACAAGGTATTAAAAGATTTTATAAAAAAAGATGAGAAATGGCCGCTGCGGCTGGCTCAGCCGTCCTGGCCGGTGGTGCCGAATTCGATGGGAATTTTGATGAAAAAAATGGCCAGTTTTTCCTCGTTGATCCTCTGGAAGAGGCGCTGGGCATCGGCCTCCTGCACGGCCATGGTGATTTCCAGCGGCTGGTCGGCCAGATCGAAGAAGCCGACCGAGCGCGGGCGACGGTCGCGGCCGTAGCCCGCGCTGGCGGCGATGATGGTTGCGCCGCCGATTCCCAGCTTTCTGGCTTCGTTGAGCAGCCATTGGGCCAGGGTGGAGCCTTTGTGGCGACGGTCTTGCTGGGTATAGAAGGTGAGTTGCCAGCCGTGCATGGGGGGATTCCTACAGGTACTTGATGAAGGCGACCGTTGCCAGCCCCAGAAGGGTCATGCCCACGGAACCGGCGACGTGCAGGATGATGGCTGCGCCCGCCCAGAGCAGTCGGCCCTGTTGCAGCAGGGTCGTGATCTCGGCGGAAAAGGTGGAAAAGGTGGTCAGGCCGCCGAGAAAGCCGGTGATGATGCACAGCCGCCATTCCGGAGCGAGCTGGGGCAGGGCGGCGAAGATCGCGATGGCGATCCCGATGAGATAGCCGCCCAGCAGGTTGGCGGCAAGCGTACCCGGCGGCAGAAGGGGAAAGAGGGCATTGAGCCACCGGCCGAGCAGCCAGCGCAGGATGGCGCCCGCCGAAGCGCCGATGCTGATGGAGACAAGGGAGCGAAGCATGATTGGGCTCGGAAGCGGAAGAAAAGTCGGAGGATGGCGCGCCTGCGACAGTGATTGCCGGTGGTGGTTTGAAGCGTAACAGGTTTTGCATTCGCCGGGCAATTCGTTTATGATCACGATTTCAAAAATGGTCGAGCTTGAACACGTTTTTTTGAAGAGGACGAAAGCGACATGATAAATAAAGTGATTTTGATCGGGAATCTGGGCGCGGATCCGGAAATCCGTTACACCCAAAGCGGGACGACGGTAGCGACATTCAATATGGCCACCACCGAGCGACGCAAAGGTCAGGACGGACAGCTTCAGGAGTTCACCGAGTGGCACCGGATCGTGGCCTGGCAGCGGCTGGCCGAGATCTGCGGCGAATACCTGTCCAAGGGATCCAAGGTCTATATAGAAGGGCGCTTGCAGACCCGGAAGTGGAAAGACCAGAACGGAAACGATCGCTATACCACGGAAATCGTGGCCCGAGACATGAGAATGCTTACCCCGCGCTCGGCGGGCGGCAGCGGAGGCGGCGGTGAGTATGGCCGATCCGGACAGGGATACGGTGGCGGGGGAGATTCGTACCCGGACATGGCACCTCCCATCGGCGACGACGTACCGTTCTGACGTTTGTTTCTGTAAAAAGGATGCACGATCACGATGCGACACCCGGCGGGGAGGCCTGCCGGGTGTTTTGTTTTTCAGCCCCTGCTTGGGGAGGCAAAGGGAGGTTTTGTGGGAACGTTCGACGGGCGAGCGGTATCGAATCCGGTGCATTGTCGAGTCGAGGTGCGCGTATTGGCTCGCCAAATCAGGGAGGAACGCGATCATACCGCGCTGCGCCTAGAGCCCGGCCGCCTGTTTGTCAAGGCACAATTTTCTTGACAGCGGCCGGGGATCCCGTTAATGAATAGTCGTTCATTTCAAGATAATTTGATCATTTTTTTTGATTTCGCTGAAGAGTTGGTGTTGCAGCAGGCTGTTTTTTTTCACTATTACGTCTAGGGGAGAATCACATTCATGGCAACGGAATTGGTGCTGTCAGCTATTGCGATGATCGGAATCGCTGTCCTTGTCCCGGTGTTGATGCTGGTGACGGTGGTGTTGGGGCCCAGGGCTGGCGGCGGGGTCAAAAACGAGCCGTACGAGAGCGGTATCAAACCGATGATCGGGCTTGCCGAGCAGAAATTCAGCGTCAAATTTTATCTGGTGGCGATTTTGTTTCTGCTGTTCGATCTGGAAGCGGTGTTCATGTATCCCTGGGCGGTCTGTGTCCGGGAGTTGAGCTGGTTTGGGTTCGCGGAGATGATGGTATTCGTCTCCCTGCTTTTTACCGGACTTGTTTACATCATTAAGAAAGGGGTGATCAATTGGCGCTAGGATTGGAAGCAAAACTTGGTGACTCTGTCCTGACCACCAGACTGGACGAGGTAGTCAACTGGGGGCGTCAGTATTCGCTGTGGCCGTATGTGTTCGGCACGGCTTGCTGCGCCATTGAATTCATGAGTACGGCCGCGAGTCTGTTCGATATCTCCCGCTGGGGCGCCGAGGTCGTTCGTTATTCGCCGCGTCAGGCCGACCTGCTTATGGTGTGCGGCACCATCAGCTACAAGCAGGCCCCCATTCTTCGGCGTATATACGATCAGATGTGCGAGCCCAAATGGGTCGTTGCCGTCGGCGCGTGCGCGTCCAGCGGAGGCATCTACGACAACTACTGCACCGTACAGGGGATTGATACCATCATCCCCGTGGACGTGTATGTGGGCGGGTGTCCTTCCCGGCCGGAGGCTATCCTGGATGCCCTGATGAAAATTCAGGACAAGGTGCGCACCGAAAGCGTGCTGAACGACCGCCATAAAGACTTCAAGGGGATTTTTGATTGATATGAAAACAACGGCGCTAGAACTCATCCAAACCGCCTTTCCGGACACGGTCTGCAGCGAATGTCTGGATGCCGTGGCCATGACGGTGCAGCCGGCACAGCTCGAACAGACCCTTTCCCGTCTCAAAAATGATCCTAGTCTGGATTTCGGCCTGCTGCTCGACGTGACGGCTGTCGACTACCTGACCTACCCCGAGAAAAAAGATGCCCGTTTCGAGGTGGTCTATATCCTGCGCAACTGGGAGAAAAACCGTGTGGTTCATGTCCGCGTGCCGGTGGCTGATCCGGAAACGGGCATTCCCAGCGCGACCAAGTGGTGGGATTCGGCCAACTGGGGAGAGCGGGAGGCCTATGACCAGTATGGTGTTCACTTTCAGGGCCATCCCGACCTGCGTCGTATTCTGAATCACTGGCAGTTCGAGGGGCACCCCCTGCGCAAGGATTATCCCATCGGCAAGGGGCAGATCTGCTACGAGACCGACAGTCTCGAAGGACCGATCAAGGCCCGGCTGGCGGAAAACGGAGTCGAGGACACCGCCGCCTACAAGCTGAAGACGGATATCATGTATCTGAACATGGGCCCGGCGCATCCGGTGACCCATGGCGCGATCCGTATCCTCAATGCGCTGGACGGCGAGACCATCCTCGCCAACGTCAACGAGATCGGCTATCTGCACCGCGGTTTTGAAAAAACAGCGGAAAACAGAACCTACAATCAGGTTGTACCGCTGACCGACCGCTTGAACTACTGTTCCGCGCTGATGAACAACATCGCCTATGTCAAGGCGATCGAGAGCTGGATGGGGATCGAGATCACCGAGCGGGCCCGGTTCATGCGGGTGGTGCTGGGTGAATTTTTCCGTATTCAGGATCACCTGGTCTGTCTGGCTGCCAACCTTCTGGATATAGGTGCGCTGACCACCTACTTCTATCTGTACAACGAGAAGGACGCCTCCTACGACCTGATCAGTCGCATGACCGGTTCCCGTCTGCTCAGTACCTTCACCCGGATCGGCGGAATGTACCGCGATTTCTACGAGGGCTGGGAAGAGGACATGGAGCATCATCTGCGCCTGATCGAAAAAGGCGTGGACGACACTCTCAAGCTGGTGCTGACCAACCGGATCTTTCATGACCGGACCCAAAACGTGGGCGTGATATCGCCGGAGATGGCCCTGTCCTACGGTTTCACCGGCCCCTGTCTGCGCGGCAGCGGCGTGTCGTTCGATCTGCGCAAGGACAACCCCTATTATCATTACGACGCCTTCGATTTCAGTGTGGCGGTCGGTTCGAAAGGGGATGTGTACGATCGGATCATGGTTCGGTTTGAGGAGATTCGGCAGAGTATCAAGATTATCCGGCAGGCCATGCGGCAAATTCCGGAAGGACCGGTCTGTGTGGACGATGTCCATGTCGTACTGCCCAAAAAGACGGATGTCTACAGCAAGATTGAGCCTCTGGCCAACCACTTCAAGCTTGTCTTCGAGGGGGTCAAGGTTCCGGCCGGGGCGTGGTACGACTCGTATGAGGCGGCGAACGGTGAACTTGGCTTCTACTTCATTTCCGACGGATCCGGCAGCCCGTACAAGTGCAAGGTTCGGCCGCCGTGTTTCTATATGATGGGCGGATTTCATCGCATGATTGAGGGACACATGGTTGCGGATGTGGTTGCCAACCTTGGTAGCATGAATATCATCGGCGGAGAGTTGGACAGATGAGTGATCGATCGCAGCTGATAGAGGCGGGTAAACCGTTTACCTTTGACGAGCAACGAGACGCGGAATTCGAGCGCTTGGCGAAACGTTATCCCCAGCGGGAATCACTGATCTTGCCGGCACTGTGGCTTGTGCAGGAGCAGGAAGGCTGGATCAGCGTCGAGGCCATGGCATATGTCGCCGATCGGATCGGCACGTTTGCCAGCAAGGTGTACGAGGTTGCCACCTTCTACACCATGTACAAGCTCCATCCGGTCGGCAAGTATCATATTTGCATCTGTCGGACGCTCTCCTGCTGGCTTTTGGGAAAACAGGAGCTTGTCGATTATTTTGAAAAGGAACTGGGCCTCAAGCCGGGCGGTATGACCGAGGATGGCGTCTTCAGCCTGGAAGAGGTGGAGTGCCTCGGGCACTGTGGTTCTGCCCCTGTGGTGCAGGTGAACGGCGAGTTTCATGAATATATGACCGTCGACAAACTCAAAGCCCTGCTGGCCACGCTGCAATAAGGAGAGGGGACGATATGGAAGTGAAAATTCTCAGTGCAAGGTTCGACATTCCGGATGCGCACAAGATTGAGGTCGCCAAGAAACACGGCGCCTATGCCACCTTGGATGCCCTGTTTGCCACGGAACCCTCCGAGGTTACTGAAACGGTCAAGAACAGTGGATTGCGAGGCCGGGGCGGCGCGGGTTTTCCCACTGGACTGAAGTGGACGTTTTTGCCCAAGCAGGACGACAAGCCGGTGTATCTGGCGGTCAACTCCGACGAGTCCGAGCCGGGCACCTTCAAGGACCGGTATATTCTGGTGCACGATCCGCATCTGCTGATCGAAGGCATCATTATCTGCTCGTACGCCATTAATTGCCACCATGCCTACATCTATATCCGCGGGGAGTACATCGCCCAGACCAGGATATTGCAGGCTGCCATAGACGAGGCCTATGCCGCCGGCTATCTGGGTGAAAAGGTGGCTGGTCATGATTTCAAACTGGATGTGACCATACACCGGGGCGCCGGAGCCTACATCTGCGGTGAGGAAACCGCGTTGCTGGAGTCGATCGAGGGCAAGAAAGGACAGCCCCGGAGCAAACCGCCGTTTCCGGCGGTCGAGGGTCTGTACAACTGCCCGACCATCATCAACAACGTGCAATCCATTGCATCCCTGCCCTTCATCATTGCCAATGGAGCCGATGCCTACAGGCAGTACGGCACCGAAAAGAGTCCGGGGACGCATCTGTTCGGCATCTCCGGCCTGGTGAAGAAGCCCGGCATGTACGAGCTGCCCTTGGGAACACCGCTCATGGATGCGATCGACAAGGTTGCGGGCGGCATGCTCGACGGCCGGACCCTGAAAGGGGTCATTCCGGGCGGCAGTTCAACCCCGGTGCTCACCCCCGAGGAGGCCGGGGAGGCCACGCTTGATTATGAGTCCATGGCCGCCCTCAAGACCATGTTTGGTTCCGGCGGCATCATTGTCCTGGACAATACCGTCGACATGGTCAAGCTGACCGAGAACCTCATCTATTTTTATCACCACGAATCCTGCGGCCAGTGCACCCCTTGTCGGGAAGGCCTGGGATGGATGCTCAAAATTGTCCAGCAGCTGCTTCGGGGCGAAGGTTCGACCGCTGACATCGATCTGCTTGCAGAGCTTTGCGACAATATCGAAATGAAAACCGTCTGCGTGCTCTCCGCGGCATGCACCATGGCGGTGCGAAGCTATATCCAGAAATTCCGTCCGGAATTCGAGGCATACGCCGCCAAGAACGCTTCGAGCCAATCCGCGATCCAACAGGCATAGGAATTATCATGGCTGAAATGATTAAACTGTTTGTCAATGGACAGGAAGTGGAAGTCGAATCAGGGAAAAACCTGATTGACGCGGTTGAAGCCGTGGGCATTGAGATTCCGCATTTCTGTTATCACCCTGCCTTGGGGGCCGATGGCAACTGCCGCATGTGTCTCGTGGAAATCGAGGACGGCAGGCCGCCTCTGGTTCCTGCCTGCAAGACCAAGGCCGCCGAGGGCATGAAGGTGCGGTTGGATTCCGAAAAGATTAAGAAAATCCAACGCGATATTCTTGAGTTCGAATTGATCAATCATCCGATCGACTGTCCGATCTGCGACCAGGCCGGTGAGTGTTCACTTCAGGACTATTATATGAAGTATAGCGGCCAGATGAACCGGATGAGGGTTCCTCAGGTTGCGAAGAAGAAAAAACTCGATTTCGGGGCAGGGGTGGTTCACGATCAGGAGCGCTGCGTCTTGTGCGCCCGCTGCGTTCGTTTTACCCGACAGATCACCAAGACCGGTGAGCTGGGCATCGTCAATCGCACGGATTACGCGCGGGTGACGATTTTCCCCGGTCGCCCCCTGGCGAATCGGTATGCTCTGAATGTGGTGGATCTGTGCCCGGTGGGTGCGATGACCAGCGAAGATTTCCGCTTTAAACAGCGATCCTGGTTCCTGAAAAAGGACAAAGGGATTTGTCAGGGATGCGCCAAGGGCTGCAATATCTTCATCGACCACAACCGTGAGAAATACAAAGACGACATCATCTATCGCTATCGGCCCCGGCACAACGAGCAGGTGAACGGATATTTCATCTGCGATGAGGGGCGGATGACCTACAAGCGGGAAAACGAGAACCGGATCACCGCGGCCAGGGTCGAGGGGCAGACTGTTTCCATGAGTGAAGCGGTTTCCGCAGCCCGCCGCGCCCTGTCCGGGGCGAGCAAGGCGGTTATGCTGGTTTCTCCGAACTGCTCGCTGGAGCAGATGAGGGCGATTCAACAGCTGGCGGAGACAAGAAAGGCGCAGCTGTCCGGGTACAGCGACGGGTACATCAAGCAGGGTGATGGTGATGATTTCCTGATTCAGGACGACAAGTCAGCCAACAGAGCCTCCTTTGCTCTCCTCAATATCGACAGTACGAAGGCAGCCTTCGATGCGGCAGTGAGCGACGCCGATCTGTTGATCTGCTTTCAGAACGACCTTTCCCTCGGGCTCGGCGCGGACGGTATCGCCTCCCTGGCCGAGAAGACGCAGCTGATGTACATCGGCAGCTCGGTCAACCCTGTTTCCGAAAAAGCCTCGATCGTCCTGCCCGTCGCCTCATACTCCGAGGATGCCGGACTCTTGGTCAATGTCGATGGCATCCTTCAGGAATACCGGGCGGCGGTCGTCAAAAACGAACCGCTGGACGACCTGCTTCGGGTCGTCGGCCAGCTGGGAGGGGCAATCACCAGTCGGACAGAGGCCTTTGTCGATCTCAAGGAAAATGTTCCCGCCCTGAAGTCGGTTGATTTTGAGCAGCTTCCTGCCGAAGGGCTGGCAATAACCAATAGTGAGGTTTCCAATGTCGGCGCTTGATACCTTCATGATTGTTCTCCGGGTGTTGTTCGGAGCCTTTGTCCCGATGTGTTTCATCGCGGTGCTTGTCTGGATGGAACGACGTGGATGCGCGTACATCCAAGACCGTTCCGGTCCCAACCGCTGTCACATCTTCGGGATCCGGGTCGCCGGTTTGGTGCAGAATCTTGCAGACGGTGTGAAACTGGCCATGAAGGAAGACATCATCCCCGGCCATATCCGTCACAAATTCTATTACGTTCTGGCCCCGGTGATCGTTTTTGCGGTTGCCATCGCCTCGTTTGGCTCCGTACCGTTTGCCGATGCCTTGGTCCTTGGCGATAAAACGTACCTGATGCAGGCCATTCCCACCGATCTGGGCATTCTCTGGTTTTTGGCGATAGCCGGATTTTCCGTATACGGTATCATTCTTGCCGGCTGGTCGTCGCATAATAAGTACGGCATTCTGGGGGCCCTGCGTTCGGCGGCCCAGGTGGTCAGCTATGAAATTCCCATGTGTCTGGCCGTCATCAGCCTCCTGATCGTGTACGGTTCCATGAGCCTGACCGATATTGCCCAGTTCCAGGGCAAGCTGCTCTTCGGTTTTATTCCGATGTGGGGCATTGTCCTCCAGCCGTTGAGCGCCGTTATTTTCATTGTTGCCGCTTTTGCCGAAGCAAACCGGGTACCGTTCGACTTGGCTGAGGGGGAAAGCGAGCTCGTCGCTGGTTTCCATATTGAGTACAGCGCCATGAAGTTCGGCATGTTCTTCATGGGGGAATATGTTGCGATGTTTGTATCGAGCGCGATCATCGTAACCCTGTTTTTCGGCGGTTTTCAGATTCCCTGGATGTCCACGGAGTTCATGGTCAACCACACCCGAATCGTAACCCTTTTGTTGATGTTGCTGCTGCCGGTTTTGGGCATGGTATCGGCCGCATGGATACGGAAGAACAACCGCAGTCAGTATGATCGTCCCAATGATCCACTGGTACGTGAGGCAAATATCTATATCAAGCTGATGTGGGGAACGATAATCGGGATCGAAGCGGTGCTGTTGCTCGTCTTTGCAGCAGGAGCGGGTGGAGATGTTGCCCGTATTCTGGCCGCATGTTTACAGATCGTCACTTTCCTGGTGAAAGTGACCCTGATGTGTTTTGTGTATGTCTGGGTTCGTTGGACGCTGCCACGGTTCCGCTATGATCAACTTCAGCGCTTGGGGTGGCATACCCTTATTCCGCTTTCGTTGCTGAATATATTTATAACAAGTGCAGTTGTGATTGCTTTGAGTTGAGAGGAGTCAGCATGAGTGCAAAAATAAAAGTTGTCGAGCGGAAGGGCAGCACTTGGGGAGAAAAGGTCTACCTCATTGAGATTTTCAAGGGTATGGCCACGACATTTCGCCACTTTTGGCGGGCTTTTTGTGACAACTCCAAGCTGTATGTTCGCCATTATCCAGAGGTTCAGCCGGAAATTACGCCGCGCTGGCGAGGACGGCATCGCCTTACCAAGGATGAAGACGGAGACATGAAATGTGTGGCCTGTTTCATGTGCCAGACATATTGCCCCGCGCATTGCATCAGGATCGAGGCGGGGGAGCGGACAGACGGTAAAACCGAAAAAATGCCGATCCGCTTCGAAATCGATCTGCTTGAGTGCATCTACTGCGGATACTGCGTCGAAGCGTGCCCGAAAGATGCTATCCGCATGGATACAGGGATTTATGCAGTCACCGTAACCTCTCGGGACTCTTTTGTCATCGGATTGACCGAACTGTTGGCGACTCCGGGCAAGTTTACAGAGGAAGAATACAAGAAAGGAGGCGCATTCGCATGATGATCGATGCACTTTTTTGGGGATTGGCGATCATGGCCGTGCTCGGAGCGGTGGGCCTTATTGTGTTCCGGCATCCAATGAACAGTGCCATGAGTTTTCTTGTCACTCTGATCGCTATGGCCGGGTTGTACGCGCTGCTGTCGGCGAAACTGGTTTTTGCGCTGCAACTTGTTGTTTATGCTGGCGCGATCATGTCGATGATCGTGTTCATCATCATGTTCCTCAACATCCAGCCCAAGGATCTTCCCGAAGAAGAGACAAAATGGTTGTATCTGCTCGGCGGCTCTCTCGTCGTTGTTCCTGTTGGTCTCTTTTTGGCCAAGATCGTCAGCCGTTTGCCGCAGATGCAGGTCACCTTCGCCGGGAACGATTTCGGTGGAGCCAAGCAGGTCGGGCTTGTGTTGTTTAACGACTGGCTGGTGCCGTTTGAAATGGTTTCCATTCTGCTGCTGGTCGCCATGGTTGGGGCAGTTGTGATTGCGGGAAGACGGGAGGACGATAAATGATTCACAGTTACCTGTACCTCAGTATCATCCTTTTTTGCCTGGGGATCGTTGGGGTCATTGCACGGCGGAATGTGTTCATCGTGTTTTTGTCCATCGAATTGATGCTGAACTCGGCGAACTTGGCGTTCATCGCCTTTTCCCGGATTCACGAGACCATGGATGGACACGTTTTTGCAATGATCGTGATGGCAGTTGCCGCTGCAGAAGTCGCCTTGGCGCTTGCCGTTGTTATTTTGTTGCATAAACACAAAAGCAAGCTTGATACGAATGTGTTTAGTCTGCTGAAAGGGTGATTTTCATGGAACAGAGCGTTAATTATCTAGGACTGATTCCGCTTTTTCCCTTGCTGGGGGCGGTCGCCATCGGGTTGCTGCATGTGTTCACCTGTAAGGGCCGCGGCCTGCCGGAAAAACTGTACGGGATACTCGCCTGTGTCGGCCCGCTGCTTTCGTTCGTGCTGGCGCTGAAGGTCTTTATCGACCTGAAGACTCTGCCCGCTGCCGAGAGGGTGCTGACCCACAAGGCCTTCACGTGGTTTCAGGCTGGTGACCTGAAGCTCGACATGGGCTTTCTTGCCGATCCGCTGAGCTGCCTGATGCTGCTTTTTGTGACCTTCATCGGCACTCTCATTCATATCTACTCCATCGGCTACATGGCCGGTGACGACAAAATCGGCAAATACTTCGCCTATATGAACCTGTTCCTCGGCAGCATGCTGATTCTGGTTCTCGGCGACGGCCCGGTCATCATGTTCATCGGCTGGGAAGGCGTAGGCCTGTGCTCCTATCTGCTCATCGGCTACTACAGCGAGGAGACGAGCAATGTCCTGGCGGGCAACAAGGCCTTCATCGTCAACCGTATCGGCGACTTCGGTTTTGTGTTGGGAATGGCCCTCTTGTTCTGGGGGATCGGCTCGCACGGCTTTGATTACCTTTCGCTCAAGGCAAACACTCATCTGTTGACTCCGGGTGTCGCCCTGGCCGTCTGCTTGCTGCTGTTTCTGGGTGCGACCGGTAAATCGGCGCAGATTCCTCTGTATGTGTGGTTGCCCGACGCCATGGCTGGCCCGACTCCGGTTTCAGCCCTGATCCATGCCGCCACCATGGTCACGGCGGGTGTCTACATGGTGGCCCGGTTCAGTTTTCTGTACGCCGTTGTGCCCGTGGCCGGTTCGGTCGTCGCCTGGGTCGGCATCCTGACGGCATTGCTTGCCGCGATTTTCGGCATGTACCAGGACGACATCAAGAAAATCCTGGCCTACTCCACCGTCAGCCAGCTGGGCTATATGTTCGCCGCTGTCGGTGTAGCCGCCTATTCGGCGGGTATTTTTCACGTCTTCACCCACGCCTTCTTCAAGGCACTGCTCTTCCTCGGCGCAGGCGCCGTCATCTATGCCCTGCATCATGAGCAGAACATCTGGAAGATGGGCGGCCTGAAAGACAAGATGCCCAAGACCTATGCGACAATGCTGGCCGGTGCGCTCGCCCTGACCGGATGTCCGCTCTTTTCCGGGTTTTTCAGTAAGGACGAGATCCTCTATAGCGCCTTGGTGCGCGGCCATTGGGGCATTTGGGCCATCGGCGTGGCCGTGGCCGGGATCACCGCATACTACACCTTCAGGATGATATTCGTCGTCTTCCACGGCAAGCCGCGGGATGAGCACGCCCATGAACATGCGCAGGATGCCCCTGCCGTCATGACCGTGCCCCTGATCATTCTGGCGATCGGTGCGGTCTTTGCCGGCTACTTCAATCTCTCCGGTCTGTTCGGCGGGGATCAGATCGTTTCCCATTGGCTCGCTCCCAGTCTGACCGAAGAGCATCCGCATAGCCTGTTCCTTGAGATTGTAGCGGTGCTTGCCAGTGTGGCGGCCTTTGCCATCGGTATCAAAATCGCCTACAACCGCTTTGGTCAGGGCGCGGATGAGCCGGTATTCAGTGGCTTCGCCGATTTTGCCTACCACAAGTTTTATGTGGACGAACTGTACGACGCTCTCTTTGTCAGGCCGTACAAGGCGCTGGGCACTGCCATTTGGAGCGTGATCGAACCGGATCTGACCGATGCTCCGGTCAAGGGAACGGCGAGGCTGTATATGTTCCTGGGGCATGCGATCAAGGTCTTTCAGGCGGGATATGTTCGGCTGTATGCGATCTACATGGTCATCGGCCTGAGTGTCATGTGTCTGCTGCTCTCTCAATCGTTGAACTGATGAGGTGAAAGAATGTTTGAACATCTCCTTTCCGTCATAATCTTTTTGCCCATCATTGCCGGGCTGCTCCTGCTCTGTATCCCGGCAAACAAGACGATTGCCCGATGGACCGGCTTTGCGATCTCCCTTTCGACCCTTGTGTTGAGTCTCGAAGTGTACCGGGGGTTCGCCTCGACGGGAGGGTTTGAGTTTGTTGAGCACATTCCCTGGATCCCCTCGCTGGGCATCTCGTATTCGCTTGGTGTGGACGGCATCAGCCTGTTTATCCTCATGGCGGCTTCGGTCCTTCTTCCCATGGTGTATGTCATTTTCAACACCAAGGAGAAGGGCTACTACGCCAACCTGCTGCTGGTGCAGGGAGCGATGTCCGGAGCCCTGTGCGCCACCGACATGGTGCTGTTCTATATCTTCTGGGAAGTCATGCTGCTGCCGATCTTCTTTATGCTGGGACTGTACGGCGGCCCCAATCGCCTTCCCGCAACCCTGAAGATCACCCTGTATACGATTGCCGGTTCGCTGTTGATGCTGGTTGCGATCATCTATGTTGCGGTCTGCCACCATGCCCAGTTCCAGGAGTGGAGCTTCGCAATGAACGACATTGCTCGGCTCAACCTCTCCGGTCAGGTTGCCGTGGCCGCCTTCTTCGGGTTCATGATCGCCTTTGCCATCAAGACCCCGCTGTTTCCGTTCCATACCTGGCTGCCCGACGCCTACACTGAGGCCCCTCCGGCCACCACCTTTGTTCTGTCCGCAGTCATGGCGAAAATCGGTGTGTATGGAGTGATCCGCTTTGTCGTGCCGGTGTTTGACCAGGAGTTCGCCCGGTTTGCCATTTTACTCGCCTACTCCGGCGTTATCGGCATGATGTACTGCGGTATTGCCGCCATCACCCAGAAGGACGTCAAACGGATGCTGGCCTTCTCGTCGGCTTCGCACATGGGCATTATCGCGCTTGGGGTTTTCTGCATGAATGTGCAGGCCCTGACCGGAACCATCTACCAGATCGTCGCCCATGCCATGAGTACGGGCGTGCTCTTCCTCTTCGTGGGCCTGCTGGAGGAGCGGACCGGGACGCGGACCATCGACCGTCTGGGCGGTATTGCTTCCAAGGCGCCGGTGTTCGCGCTCTTCTTTGCCATTGCCATGCTGGCCTCGGTGGGGCTGCCGGGTACAAGCGGGTTTATCGGGGAGTTTCTGATCATCCTCGGCGCGATCAAGTTCAACACCGCGATTGGCGTCCTGGCTGCAACCTCCCTGATTATCGGTGTGTGCTATATGTTGTGGATGTTCCAGCGGGTGTTCTTTGAAAAGACGACCCCTGTTTCGGAAAATTTTAAAGACCTCAGTCTGATTGAAGGTGCGGCCTTTTTGCCCGCGATCCTGCTGATCATTATCATGGGAATCTATCCCCATCCGTTCATGAGCAAGATTACCCCGTCAACGGCGCTGCAATTCGAGCAGGCTGAAGCCGTTGTCGCGCAAGCCACCGCAACCGCCGCTCAGTCACCTGAGTATAACTTTGAAATGAAATAAGACCGGGTCCCCATCATGATGAACGATTTTATGTTGCTAATGCCACTGATTATTGTTGGTGCAGGGGCGATCACCTTCATGCTCTTCTCTGCCTGGAACAAACTCACGCATGAACTGTCGGCATATGTGAGCGGGGCGATCTTTGCCGTCGCCTTCCTGGTGCAGCTCTGCGCCTGTTTACCGGGGAGTGTGCCGCTTTATCCCGAGATATTCGG
Organism: Desulfobulbus sp.; assembly: GCA_050952385.1. Lineage (GTDB taxonomy): Bacteria > Desulfobacterota > Desulfobulbia > Desulfobulbales > Desulfobulbaceae > Desulfobulbus. The sequence goes on from JBMNKV010000001.1 coordinate 2,746,981, forward strand.
CGGCATGCTGGTTGCGAGCAATTTTTCCAAGGCAGCCAGCCTGGTTATCCTTGCCTGTGGTTTTTTCACCTGCCTGAGTTCGGTATCCTATTTTAAGATGAACGGATTCTGTCGGCGGGAGTATTACAGCCTGATCATGTTCGCCGCGGTCGGCATGCTGCTTTTGACCATGACCCGGGAACTGATTTCCGCCTTTGTCGCCGTGGAGATCATGTCGCTGGCCATCTATGTTTTGGTCGGTTTTGATCGTAACAACATCCTGAGCTCGGAAGCCCTGCTCAAGTATCTCTTGCTCGGCGCATTCGCTGGTGGTTTTTTTGCCATGGGAGCCGCACTGGTTTACGGTGCGGCAGGCAGCACCAAGTTCACCGTCATCGCACAGCACATCGTGGCAAACGGCCTTGAGCAATCGCCGTTGCTGCTTGGCGGCGCTTTCCTGATCATGGTGATGCTCCTGTTCAAGGTCGCGGCGTTTCCCTTCCATTCGTGGGTTATTGATGTGTACGACGGCGCTTCCGTGCCGGTCACCGGGTACATGGCCACCGGACTCAAGGCCGCTGCCTTTGCCCTGTTCGCCAACTTCCTGATGATTGAGGCGCGCCTGCAAGCCGACTGGATCACCTTTCTGTTCTACATAACGGTGCTCACGCTGTTCATCGGTAACTTCATCGCCATCGGTCAGCAGTCGTTGAAACGGATGCTGGCGGCATCGGGTATCGTCCATACCGGCTATCTGTTGATTGCCCTCATTGCCCTGAATGCCGGCGCTTTTACCGGAAATGTTGTTGCCTACTATCTGGCAGCCTATTCGGTGGCGACCCTGGGTATTTTCTGTGCCCTGTCCTACCTGGGCGGCGAGAAGGAAAAACGGAGCGACTTTGACGATTTCAAGGGCCTTGCCAGGGTGCGTCCCTATTCCGCCGCGGCGATCAGTATCTTCCTGCTGTCCATGGCAGGCATTCCGCCGACGGCCGGGTTCATGGGTAAGTTTTATATCATCACCAGCGCGGTCGACAGCGGACAGGTCTTGCTGGCCGCTCTTGGCATCGTGAGCAGTATCCTTTCAATGTGGTATTACCTGCGTTTGATTATCAATATGTATTTTTACGAGGCACAGGAAGAGTTCAGCGAACCGTTGCCCTCCTGCGTCGGCCCCATCTGCACGTTTGTCCTGGTGGTCTGCGTTTTTGCGATCAGCCTGTATCCCATGGTGATCTGACGTGACCGGAACCGTGTCCATGTTTGAGGGCACCCGTCCGGTTTGATTCAATCCATCACTCTTGTTGTTGATTGTACAAAAGGAAGAGAGTCATCCTCTCTTCCTTTTGTATTTCAAGGGACCGGCACGAAACTTCTGTTTGGTCATGTGCAGGGTGCGCGAAGACGGAATAGGGTTGTTTTTCATGCGGCCTTTTTTCACCTGATGCGGTCGTTTCATGGGCGATTGCTCGAAGGGGTCTGGAGCTCTTTGTATGAGATGGCGAGTTCTTTTGTGTGTCCCGTTTTTGCTTTTTGGTTGCGGGATCACGCTTTTTCTCATCCAGGATCAGCGAACCCAGGCCTCCAGGCTGGTGGATTATCTGCCGGTTGATACGATTGCCCTGGTTGTTGGTGAGAATATCCCGGCCACCCTGGAGTGGCTGCGACAGACTCCGGTCGGCACGGTGGCATTGGCTGCCGATACCCCGCAACTCCTGAAACAACTTGGCGTAGCCGCGTCCGTTCGTGCCCGCTACGCCGAGGGGTGCAAGGCGTTCAATCTGCTGCGCACAGATCCTGGTCTGGGGCGACTTTTGGATCGTCGTGCGGTTGTGGCGCTTCTTCCCGATGACAAGGGCATGGTTTCCCGGGGGGCGTTGCAGGACCATGTGGTGGTGCTGCTGTACCGTCCCCGAGGAAATACGCCACGGATCGCGTTTGAAACGTCCTTCGGTCCGGTACGTGGCAGCGAGGTTGCTTCGTACCGTGGGCAATCCGTTACCACCATGGCATTTGATCAGGAGAGGGCGGTTTCCTGTACGCATTTTTCCGGTGGTGTGTTGGCGTGCGCCCTGACGGAAAGCATGGTGCACCGATGCATCGACCAGTCATTGCGATTGATGCGCGCACCTGAAAGCGGGCTGCGCACGGCCGCCGAATTCCGACGCTTGCGGGAGATGGCTGGTGACGAATCCGACCTGTTTGTGTATGCTGATTGTCCTGCTCTCCTCCGGGCGTTCTCCGTTCAGGAACGCAATACGCAGTCCGAAGCTGGTGGACTGCACCATGTCGGCCTGTATTGCCGGGTTCGGGAGGCAAAGGGACGAGTGGGCGGTGCCGTCCTGGTTCAATCGGAACGAGTTCGGCACTGGGGACAGTGGTTGGAGTTCAATCCACCGGTGGTTGCTCCGTTGTTTCAGCAGATTCGGGAAGGCATCGAGTTTTCCTTCTGGAGCAATCTGTTTCGCGCCGACGCTGCCTGGCGGTTTTTTTTATCTCAAAGCTCTCCGGAGCTGCATGCTGTTCTCGCGATGCTGGGGCAGAGCCTGATCAATGCCTCCGGGCATACGGAGGCGAGTTTTTTTTCGATCTTCGGCAGCGAATTGGGCCTGCGCATGCAGTCGCAGGAGGTTCCCGGTCAGTCCCCGCACTTTCACTCCTGCCTGACTGTTTCCATCCGTGACCGAGCTCGGGCCGAGCACCTGATGCGTACCCTGACGGCACCCTTGCAGAAGGTGAGCGTTCCCGGCCCTTGGGGGGATGTCGTCTCGTTGGTGTTGGCTAATGGATTGTTGAAGCCTGCGTATCTGTTAAGCGATGACCGGCTCGTTTTCGCCGATCACATTGAGTTGATTACACGTTTTCACGATTTTGACCCGCCTGCGGACAACAGGAAAATATCATCCGTATCGCCCGCACAGACAGGCAATGTGTTCGTCCATATGCAAACCAGTGCCCTGGTGGAACGCTGGAAACCTGTTTTGGTCCTGCTCGCTCGGGAAACGAGCGGCTCCGCTGATCTGTTTTCTCCGCAAAGCCGGTTGATTCTTCGCCGGATCCTTGTTCCCATGCTGGATGGGATGGGACATGTGGGCGCCAGCAGCTTTCGCGGTTCGGTTTTCCCGGATGCGGTGCAGGGCGAATTGGATTATACAGTGCGGGCAACGGAAATACCTTGATTCCGATTGCGAGTGGACCTGACGGAACAGTTGAATACGGACAGGAATGTTTTTATGGAAGACTTGGTGGCCGAGCTGAAACAGTTGTTGCCCTTCAAGGGAACAACCACCATCGGTGATGTGGTTCTGATTGCAGCAAAACATCCTCAGATGCTGGTCTATGCCGTGGTCGGGGATATTGAGCGGGATCAAACCCGCAAGCAGGCATGGTGGCATGTGACCCTGCACCTGCTCACCGTGCCGGTGCAGACTGTGGTGTGGACGCTGCGTGAGCCGCAGTTTACCGGCCAGGAAATTTTTACCATGGGCGGAGAGGGCCGGTTCATTCAGGCGATGGAATTTAAATCACCTCCTGCCCTGCGGGAAGAGGGCGCAGGCGCGACGGGGAAAAATTCGGCGGGATCACAGAAAGGAAAACTGCGTCGCCTCAAATAACAGGGGAGCAGCACCGTCCGTTAAGGACTGGGCATCGCTTGCCGTACCGGATCGAACCCTGGCCGAGGAATCTGTGGCATCGTGAATGAACGACAGATTATTCAATATCTGAGTGAACGGGCGGGTGGGGCGGACAGCCGGATTCTGCAATCCATCGGTGACGACTGCGCGGTCATCGACCAGGGTGGCGGCCGGGTATTGCTCCTCACCATGGATACCCTGATCGAGGGGGTTCATTTTGATTGCGCCTTGCATCCGCCAAGGTTGCTGGGGCGGAAAGTGGTGTCGGTGAACATCAGCGATATCGGGGCGATGGGTAGCCGACCCCATGCTCTTTTGCTGTCTCTGGGGTTGCCGCCCTCCTTTGACGAGCAGTGGTTCCGCTGTTTTGCCGACGGCCTGACTGACGCCTGTCGCGACTACGGCTGTCGGTTGATCGGCGGTGATACGGTCGCCAGTCCTCAGGGAATCAATTGCTCGGTGACCGTATTGGGAGAAATGGAGATGGACCGGGTGGTGTACCGCAGCGGCGCGCAACCCGGCGACACGATCTGGGTCAGTGGGCCGCTGGGATTTGCCGCAGCCGGCCTTGAGTTGCTTCGGCTGGGTGTCGGACAGGATGAGGACTGGGCTGCTCCCTTGATCAGACGGCATCTTGACCCCATGGCCAGGGTCGAGTTGGGCGGCCAGCTTGCAGAGAGTGGGCTCGTCCATGCGATGATCGATCTTTCAGATGGCTTGGCCACCGACCTGGCGCATCTCTGTCATCAGTCGAAAACCGGGGCTCTGATCAGAGGTCATGATCTGCCCGGATTGTCCCGGCTGATCGAGGCTGGTCGATATGTACCGGGCGATCCGTTCCAGTGGGCCGTGGCTGGCGGTGAAGACTTCGAACTGCTGTTCACGGCTGCGGCCACCGTATCGGAAGAAATCCTTGCAGTCGGGCAACGGTGCAATCTGGAGCCGGTCGCAATAGGGACGATCACGACCGGTTCGGCGGTGCGACTGGTGCAGCCTCTGGCCGACGGAGCAGTGCGGGAGGTGGACATCACCTATCAGGGCTATGACCATTTCCGTGATAAATCCGGGAGCTGAGATGCCCGGCCATTTTCACGACAGGGAGGTTGGCATGACATCCTACCGGAGTGCCCGATCCGGCTCCTATTTTCCGGTCTACTGCATGTTTTGTCCTGGATACTGCTGCTATCGTTTGCCTGGGTCCTCCTTATTGGTCATGGCTGAGGATATTAATCGTATCGCCCGTCATTTCGGAATCAGTGACGGCGAAGTCCGGAAACGCTACATTGAAAATAAAAATACGTTCCGAGTCAAGGAGGACGGATCGTGTGTTTTTCTTGCAGACGGTCGACTCTGCAGGCGCTGCACCATTCACGAGGCCCGGCCCAAGCAGTGCCGGGAGTTTCCGTATGGACGACCTTGTCCGTATCTGGAGCGGCCCGATCTGCTTGAACGCATCCATCCGCTGGTTGAACGCAGCCTGGGGCTCGCCGCACACGACACATCCCGTAGCGCGTTTCCCGTGAAAAAAGAGGGCTTTTCCTGAGAACAGGCAGCTATTGCGGTAAATAAACATTGTTTGATTTGGGAATAATAGGTATTGTTGCTTTTTGATGTTTTCGGGCGATCCGAAGCTGTTCCGGCGGCGCTGGGGGTTCCGGGGCTCGAAACCGCATCGGCAGGGTTCGTCCGGTCGGAATGAGCGCATCCCGGAACGAACCGGAAAAAGAACCAGGATCGGTTCACGCCCAGGCCGTGCCGGCAGGGGCGGTTAGACCAATTTTTTTTGAGAGGAGAGTACCATGAGGAAAAGGACGAGGATTTTGCCATGGTTGGTGTCGGCGGCGCTGGTGCTGGCCGGGAGCGTCACGGCTCTGGCAGAAACAGCAACAGAGGCACCGGCAGCCCCCGTAGCTGTTGAAGAGGCTGCTGCGACGGCTGTCGTTGCCCCCGAGGTCAACCTGAGCGCGACATCGATCAACAACGGCGGCACCCTGACCGTCACCGGCAAGGCGCCCGCTGGTGCGCCCGTGTACCTGGAGGTCTGGGCGGAAGGGCACGAAGTACGGGTCAGCCGTTTCGACAACAAGAAAAACAAGGACGGCGTCCGCCCCTACATTTTCTATATCACCCACGAGATGCCCGCCTACTACAAGATCTTTGTCCCCAAGGATAAAGAGCCGATTCTCGAGGCCGCTCGAAAAGATTCAGGCTGGAGTTACTCCAAACTGTTGAAGGATACCGGAGCGGATGTGGCCTATCATGCGCCCGCAGGTATCCGCATCGATCGGCACCAGTCCACCCTCATGGCCAGCATCATCGGCAGCCGGGGGGCGCTGCTTCCCGCCATGGACGCCGGGGAAAACGCGAAATCTTCCATGCAGCTGGTCAAGACCCGTTTCCGGTCGGTGAACAACGTTATGACCGCCAATGTCGATTCCAAGCCGGACGGCACCTTCGAGGCCGTGCTCAATATCCGCAAGGGCGTGGCACCGGGCAAGTATAACGTGGTGGCCTATGCGGGCGGCATGAAAAGCGCGACGGCAAGCTTTGAAAACGTCATCGCCTTTCCGGTCATGTACCTTGGTAATGCAGGAACCAGCTTAAACCTGGTCGGGCCCTTCCTGTTGACTCTGGCCGTGACCATCTTCGGCGTGCTCATGGGCGCGGGCGGCGGTTTTATTCTTAATCCCCTGCTGCTGAGCATCTACCCGGCCCTGCCCCATACCATCGTCGCCGGTACGGTCACCCCGACGGTTCTGTTTTCGCAGGCGAGCGGCATCTATAACTATTCCAAAATCAAGTTCATCAACTGGAAACTTGGTTGCAGTATCGGTTTATCCATGGTGCTGGGTGCGTTCATCGGTCCGAAGCTGACGGAAATGGTGACCGTTGCCCAATTCAAATTCGCCTTTGGCTGGATTCTGATCGTCTTGGCGCTGTTGATGGTTTGGCAGACCACCCCTGGATACCTGGCCAAGAACAAGAAGGAGCAGGCGATTTTGAATGAGTTCAAACGACGGGCCTCCGAATCGGCTGCGAAGAAGTGATGAACGGAACTCGAATGTAAGGAGATATCGATATGAGAGTGGAATTTTGGGGACAGGAATTTAATGTCAACATGGTTGTCGGTTGTGTGGGCGGGTTTCTCATCGCGGTGATGTCGTCGATGTTTGGCTTCGGCGGCGGTCCGTTCATGGTGCCCCTGATGACCGTTTTCTTGCGTCTGCCCATGTATCTGGTGGTGGGCAGCTCGTTGCTGGCTATCTTTTTCAACTCGATGGTTAGCTCGCTTCGGCACTATCAGTTCGGCAACTTTGACGTCCTGCTGTTCTGTGTCATGTTTCCGGCCGCTATTCTCGGCGGATACTTTGGTCCTCAGATTGCCAAGCGCCTGAGCCCGATCATTGTCAAGCGTGTTGCCTGCGTTGGGCTTTTGTTGTTGGCCGCGAAGCTGTTGGGTTTCTATTGATCGTCTCTTGACGCAAGCAGGGCGATGCGCGGCTACCGTCGCCCTTGTCGCTGAGGAGCACCGGACCGGCTCTGCCTGTCCGGTGTTCTTTTTTGGGGCGCAAAGAAGTCGCGGCTTCTTGGTTCATAGCCGTCCTGGATGCGATCGAATGGTGAGGGGTGGCGGAAAATCTGCTTGCGAGAATTTGCAAACCATGGAAACATTGCGGCATTTTAGAAAGATTCTTTCCATGGAGAACACTGATGGAAACACAGGCATTGACCATTGCGCCGGATAAGCGGAAGAACATGCGAGTACCATGTGACCGGTGGTTTTACTTTTCCTCCGACAACCAGCCGCTGGGATGCTTTGGTGCGGTGAATGCCAGTCAAACCGGCCTTTTCCTGCGAGGGACCTTTCTTGCCGAGGAGGGAGATATCTGCTCCCTGGAGTTGCACAAGAAAGACAGGGGAGCGTCTGCGCTGTTGCGTGTACAGGGAAGGGTTTCCCGTAAGGAACCGCACGGCGTGGCTGTGCGGTTTACCCACATGGAAGAGCACAGTTTTATGCTGTTGCAGACTATGCTGCTCTACGCCTCCGATGATCCAATGCGTGTTGCCGAACAGCTCGAAGAGTGTTTTTCCTGTTAGGAGAAGTTTGCCTGGCAAACTTGCACGCCGAGAGTTTTCCATATGCTTCCGTATGATGATGCGGTCGGCCGCCTTGGGCGATGCCGCCGGATCGTCGGTGATCTAAAGGCGCATCCACGCATCTTTCTGATGAATACTGCATGAATTCCATTGAACAAAAACGCAATGTTGTAACGGATTTCGCCGGCAGCCTCGGGGACACCGCAATCTATGTGCTGACGGATCTCGGACGGATGGGCCTGTTCCTGTTCCAGGCCTTTCTTGGGTTGGGCAGGCGTCCTTTTCGTTTCCAGGAACTGTTGAAACAGGTGGGGTTTATCGGCGCTGGTTCGATTTTGGTTATCTTTTTTACCGCCCTTTCCACGGGCATGGTGATCGGACTGCAAGGGTATTATGCCCTGAGCCGGCTTGGCGCAGAGGGTTCCCTGGGTTCCATTGTCTCGTTGTCGCTGGTCCTGGAGTTGGGGCCGGTGCTGACCGCGCTGATGGTGGCTGGTCGAGCCGGATCGGCCATGTGCGCCGAGATCGGCATCATGCGTATTTCCGAACAGATCGACGCCTTGGAATGCATGGCCATTGATCCGTTTCGCTACTTCATTTCCCCAAAGTTTCTTGCCACGCTGATTTCCGTGCCGCTTCTTACCGCGGTGTTCGATGTTGTCGGTATCTGGGGCGGTTACATCGCCGGGGTCAAGCTCATGGGCGCAAACAGCGGTTCCTATTTTGCCAGCATCGTCGACAGCATAACCAATCACGACCTCCGGCTGGGGCTGATCAAATCGGTGGTCTTTGCCCTGTTGATCGTGTGGATCAGTACGGGCCGAGGGTATTTTGTCCAGAAGATCCGCGGCGCGGGATTCGGCGCCGAAAGCGTGAGCAGAATGACAACACAGGCCGTGGTGTTTTCCTCCATTTCGATCCTGGTTTTTGACTATCTGCTGACAGCGGTGCTGCTATGATGCACGAACAGGCATCTCCGGTGCAGGAGGCGGCGATTGAGTTCATCAATGTGTGCAAGTCGTTCGGGGAGCGGTCCCGACGTCATCGCGTTCTCAATCATGTCAGCTTTTCAATTCCCGCAGGACAGACTACGGTCATTGCCGGCGGCAGTGGTCAGGGCAAGAGCGTACTCCTGAAGTTGATTCTGGGGCTCATTCGTCCGGACTCCGGGCAGATTCTGGTCAACGGCAAAGATATCACCACCATGGGCTACAAGGGGATGCAGGAACAACGCATGACCTACGGCGTGTTGTTTCAGGGTGTTGCCCTGTTCGACTCCCTTTCGGTGTTTGAAAACATCGCCATGCCCCTGCAGGAGCGAACCAGGTTGAGCGCCGAAGAGATTCGCGCTCGGGTTGATGCGACCCTTGAACAGTTGGGTCTGGCTGGTCACGAAGACAAGTTCCCCGCACAGCTGAGTGGCGGCATGAAAAAACGGGTCGGCCTGGCCCGGGCGCTGCAACTAAAACCCGAGATCATGCTGTTTGACGAACCCACCACCGGCCTTGATCCGGTCATGACTGGGGAAATTTACACCCTTCTGGAGCAGACGCGGGAGCGATACGCCTATACGGCGGTCATTGTCAGTCACGATATTCCCCGGGTTTTCTCGTTGGCTGACCAAATCATCCTGCTGAACAAAGGGGAGTACGACGTGTTCCAGACAGCCGAACAGATTCCGTTGTCGTCCAAACCCAATATTCGCGAATTTGCCCGATCCGTTCTGGGCGTACAGACTGAGTAACGAAGGAGAATGCAATGAATCATTCCCGGGTGGAAATACTGGTCGGATTTTTTCTGCTCATCGGTTTTTGTGCTTTCGGTTGGCTTGCCCTGCAACTGGGCGAAGTGCCGTGGCTGTGGGATGCCAAAACCTATCCTTTGAATGCCGAGTTCACTAATATTTCCGGCATCAAGGTCGGCGGCGATGTGCAGATCGCCGGAGTTTCCGTGGGCAGGGTTCGTGATATCACGCTGAGCGAGGATTACCAGGCGCTGATCGGCATGCAGATCAACCGCGATGTGGTGCTGCCCAGGGACTCCATGGCCTCGATTCGCTCTCAGGGAATTATCGGCGACAAGCTGATCCAGATCACCCTGGGGGGCGATGTCGAGACCTATCAGCCCGGTGAGACGATTGTTGATACGGAATCCTCAGTTGATCTGGAGTCGCTGATCTCCAAATTCGCGTTCGGACAGGTGCAGAAATGAGACAGATCGTGCAGCAGCGGGCAATATGGGAGCGATGCGTGTCTATCTGCGCTCTGGTTTGCACCCTGACTTTTTTGTCTGGGCCGACCAAGGCAAGTGCTCAGATCGATTATCTCGATGACGACAGCTACCTTGCCGAAAGCGTGGCCATAGCCCCTGATCCATTGGAACCATTGAACCGGTTTTTCTTTCAGTTTAACGACGTGTTCTATATCTGGATCCTGGAACCGGTGGCCACGGGGTACGGTAAGGTGGTGCCGGCGGATATCCGGGGGTGCGTCGGCAACTTCTTCTCCAATCTCGGTGAGCCTGTCCGGGCCGCCAACTGCCTGTTGCAGGGGCGCTTTCGCGATGCCGGTCTTGCTCTGTCGCGTTTTGTCATCAATACGGTCTGCGGGGTGTTCGGTCTGGCCGATGCGGCGGGGGAGGTGTTCGACATTCAGCCCCTGCACGCCACCCTGGGACAAACCTTTGCGGTATGGGGCATCGGCGACGGCATCTATCTTGTCGTTCCGTTTCTCGGGCCGTCGACCTTGCGGGAACTGCCCGGTACCGTGCTTGACGGCGTCGCAGAGACCGCCTACTCTCCGTGGGAAGACGAGACGCTCCTCACCCTGGGGCTATACGGCGTGAGGGCGGTGAACACCGCCTCGTTTCATCTGGGCGAGTACGAAGACCTCAAGTCCATGAGCTTTGATCCGTACATCGCCTTCCGTGACGGTTATTTCCAACTGCGGAACAAGCAGCGTTCCTCTTCAGCGGTCAACAAACAGAACTAAATACAAAAAGCCGGTTCTCCGGTGAGGTGTGCTATGCGGAGTCAACGAAGGATGGCATGGCGTGTTGCGCTGTGCCTTGTGGTATGTGCCGTTGTTTTTTCCTGTGGTGCATGGTCGTCTGCCAGGGCGAGCGCGGTTCCGGATCCGACCGAACAGATGAAGCCGTTTGTCGGCAGGATCATCGCCCTGCTCGAGGATCCCGGGCTGAAAAAAATGGCCCGCGAGGAGAAGGCGAAACGGATTACCGAGCTGATCCGGGAGCATTTTGATTTTACAGAGATGAGCAAACGGGTGCTGGGGCCGCAGTGGCGGCAGATAGACGCGCAGCAGCAACAGGAGTTCGTCGATCTGTTCACCACCCTGTTGCAGCATATCTATATCGACTATGTTGATGACTATACTGGCCAGCAGGTGGTGTTCACTCAGCAGCGGATCAAGGGACAGCGGGCCGAGGTGCAGACCTTGCTGGTCGACAAAGAGAAAAGCATCCCCGTCTCGTACATCATGCTTCTTCGCGGCGATACCTGGATGGTGTACGACGTTATCGCGGAGGGGATCAGCCTGGTCCGGAATTATATGGAACAGTTTCGCGCCATTGTGCAACAGGATGGGTATCCTGGACTGGTGCGCCAAATTGAGGAAAAAATAGTCGAGCTTGGTCAGTCGGACAAGCAGCCGCAGAAGAAGTGATCGCTTTTGGCCCGCCGTGATGAGGGGTGGTTGACTTTTTTCTTGGCTATTTTTTTTGTTTCAGGTATAATTTTTAATTTTGTCAAATATTCCAGGGCTGTCCGCTTGGCGTGAAGCTGGTTCGATTTCAGGAAATCGCCCCGCAGGGGAACCGGTATGAGGTCTGCACGCTTGCTGCCGATGCGCTGGGAGACGAGTGCCGGGTGGAGGCGGGCTCTGTGGTTGCCTTCTGTCTGCTGCGGCCCAAGGGTGCCGACGCGGTCGAGGTGCGGGGCGAGGCTTCGGCCACTGTATCGTTGCAGTGCGACCGCTGTCTGGAGATGTTCGCCTTTCCGGTGCGGGTCGAGTTTCAGCTCACCTTGGTGGTCGAGTCCGGCCCTCTGCCGGATATGTACCTTTCCGAGATGGAGGCGGACAGCGAGATCGATGTGTTGACGGAGCCGATCGTGGATATCGACGATCTGATCCGGCAGCAGATAGAGCTGGCTCTGCCGGCCAAGCGGATCTGCTCGGAGCAGTGCCGGGGATTGTGCCCGCACTGTGGTGTGAATCGGGCTGCGGTTCGTTGTAATTGCGACGAGCACGCCGGGGATCATCCCTTTGCGGCGCTTGCGCGACTGAAGAAAAAATAAATCCGAGTTACTACGTGGGAACATGGCGGACTCGCTATGTTCCCCTGCTTTTCGAAGGAAGAAGAGAGGAGGAGAGTCATGGCCTTGCCCAAGAGACGACATTCGTATTCCCGAACCAGATTGCGCCGGTCGCACGATGCGTTGACCAAACCGTGTATCGGTCATTGTCCTGAATGCGGAGAACCGAAAATGCCGCATCGGCTGTGCGGCAGCTGCGGCATGTACAAGGGGAAAAATGTGCTTCGTCTTGAGGATGATCTGGGTTAGACAGGATTGAGTCGTGAGAATAGCCCTTGACGCCATGGGCGGCGATCTGGGACCGGAAATGGCGATTGATGGCGCGATGGCTGCGGTCGCGAACAGGCCCGATTTGCAGGTTATCCTCCTTGGTCCCCGGGAGTTGCTGGAAGAGCAGATGGCGGAGCGTGTTCGTTCCCGCAGGGATTGCGCATCGCGGATCGCCATCCACCATGCGCCCGATGTCATCACCATGCACGATTCTCCCGTGGAGGCGGTGCGCAAGAAGAAGACTGCGACCGTTGTGGTCGGCTTCGGCCTGGTGAAGAGCGGAGAGGCCGATGCGCTGGTCTCCGCGGGCAACTCCGGCGCCACCATGGCGGCGGCGGTTCGCATTCTCGGGCGTCTTCCCGGAGTGGTCCGTCCCGGCATCGCCAGCTGCTTTCCCACCTTGAAGGAACCGGTGATGCTGATGGACATCGGCGCCAATGTCGATTGCCGGGCCCAGCATCTCTACCAGTTCGCGGTCATGGCCTCGTCCTGCATGCGTCTGCTGTTCGATATCCAGCGTCCGCGGGTTGGACTGCTCAGCAATGGCGAGGAGGTGACCAAGGGCAATTCGCTGGTCAAGGAGACCTATGCGTTGCTGCAGGAAAGCCCGCTGCATTTTGTCGGCAACGTCGAGGGGCGGGATGTCTATCTGGGCGATGTCGATGTCGTGGTCTGCGACGGCTTTGTCGGCAATATCCTGCTCAAGGTCAGCGAAGGGCTGGCGGAAGCCGCGTTGCAGATGCTGAAGCGGGAGATCATGAAAACCTGGCGCTCCAGAATGGGGTCGTTTTTGATCAGGGGCGCTTTTTCCGGATTCAAACGTCGGGTCGACTACGCCGAGTACGGCGGCGCGCCGCTGCTCGGCATCAACGGCACCAGCATCATCTGTCACGGAGCGTCCAATGCCGTGGCCCTGGGGCATGCCATCGAGGTGGCCGCCGACATGGTGAGCTGCCGCGTCAACGAGGCGATCATCCAGTCGCTCGGGCAAAGTCGACTTGCATCCGAGGCGGCATGATGCGGACAGCGGTTGTGCTGGGCACCGGTTCCTGCCTTCCCGAACGGGTGCTGACCAATACGGAAATGGAGCGGATGGTCGAGACCAGCGACGAGTGGATCACCAGCCGTGCCGGTATTCGCAGTCGACATATCGCCGGGCCGGACGAACAGAGCTATCAGCTGGCAAGCCGGGCCGCGCGTCGTGCGCTGGCCGCTGCGGCAATGGAGCCCGATGCGCTTGATCTGATCCTTGTCGCCACGGTTTCCCCCCACATGCTCATCCCCTCGACCGCCTGCTTTGTCCAGTCCGAGTTGGCAGCCTCCAATGCCTTTGCCTACGATATCAATGCCGCCTGCGCTGGTTTCGTGTACGGGCTTGATATGGCGGGAACCTATATCCGTCAGCGCCCGGAGATGAAGATTTTGGTGATCGGGGTCGAGGTGCTGTCCGCCCGGCTCAATTGGCAAGACCGCAACACCTGCGTGCTGTTCGGCGATGGTGCGGGCGCGGTGGTCGTGGGAAGCGGAGACGATGGCCGCGGGCTCATCGACAGCGTCCTCCATTCGGATGGCCGTCTCTGGTCGTTGCTCTGCATGGATAGCCCGGAAAGCAACAATCCCGCCCTGCGCACCGATGCGTGGCAGGGCGTCCATATCCGGATGAACGGTGCGGAAATCTTCAAGCGGGCGGTGCGGATGATGGAGGATGCGGTGCATGAGCTTTTGGACCGCAACGGCCTGAACATCACCGACATCGACGTGATGATTCCCCACCAGGCCAATATCCGCATCATTCGGAACCTGATGGAGCGTCTGAATATTCCGGAAGAAAAAGTGATTGTCAATCTGGATCGCTGCGGCAACACCTCGGCGGCCAGCATTCCCATCGCGCTTGACGAGGCCAATCGACAGGGCCGACTGGCGCGGGGAAATCTCGTTTTGTTTGCCGCCTTCGGCGCCGGCCTGACTTGGTGCGCCCAACTGTTGCGCTGGTAAACGACCTCTGTAGAAACAAGGAGATATTCGTGGATTACTTTCTGACCGAAGAACAGCAAATGATCGTCGACACCGCACGGGAGATCGCCGACGAGAAAATTATCCCGATCCGGGCGGAACTCGATGAGAAAAACCAGTTTCCCAGGGAGATCCTTCAGGATATGGCCAAGGCGGATCTGTTCAGTCTGTTCGTTCCGGAAGAGTATGGCGGACTCGGCGGCGGCTGTTTCGAAATCGTCCTGGCCATGGAGCAGCTGGCCCGCGGCTGTGTCGGCGTGGCGACCAGCTATGCTGCCAGCGCCCTGGGGATCATGCCGGTTCTCTTTGCGGGCAGCGAGGAGTTGAAGCAGCGCTATCTCCCGGATATCGCCAGCGGAGCGCGCTGGGCCGCCTTCGGGCTGACCGAGGCCGATGCCGGCAGCGACGCTTCGGGCATCCGGACCACAGCGGTTGAAGACGGCGATTCCTGGGTGCTGAACGGCACCAAGCAGTGGATCACCAACGGCGGCGAGTCGGAAATTTACACCATCATCGCGATCACCGATCCTAATCGGGGAGCGCGCGGCGCTTCGATTTTTGTTGTCGAGGACGGCGACCCTGGCTTTTCCTACGGCAAAAAAGAAGACAAAATGGGCATCCGCGCTTCCTCGACCAGAGAGCTGGTCATGAAGGATTGCCGCATCCCCAAGGATCGGCTGGTGGGTCGACGCGGCACAGGATTCATCACCGTCATGAAGACGCTGGACATGTCCCGGCCGGGCATTGCGGCCCTGGGTGTGGGTCTGGCGCAGGCCGCCCTGGACGAGGCCGCGTCGTACGCCAAGCAGCGGGTTCAGTTCGGCAAGCCCATCATCGCCTTTCAGGCGGTCCAGCACATGCTTGCCGACATGGCGATCCAGACCGAGGCGGCCCGGGCACTGGTCTATGCGGCGGCCCGCCATATCGATGCCGGCCCCAAGAACCTGTCCAAGGCCTCGTCAATGTGCAAGGTCTTTGCCACCGACACGGCAATGAAGGTGACCACCGATGCGGTGCAGGTCATGGGCGGATATGGCTACATGAAGGAATATCCGGTGGAAAAGATGATGCGCGACGCCAAGATCCTGCAAATCTATGAGGGTACGAACCAGATCCAGCGCAACGTCGTCGGCCAGGAGCTGAACAAGGAATACGCCTGATTTCAAGGAAAAGCATGAACATCATTGTGTGCATCAAGCAGGTTCCGGACGCAAAGGACGTTCGGCTTGACCCCAAGACCAACACCCTGGCCCGGGAAGGGGTGGAGTCGATCATGAACCCGTACGACCGCCATGCCCTCGAAGAGGGCGTGGCGATCAAAGAGCGGGTCGGGGGCACCGTGACCGCCCTGACCATGGGGCCGGCCCAGGCGGAGAGCGTATTGCGCGAGGCCATCTCCTGCGGCGCGGACAGCGGGGTTCTGGTGTCGGATCGGGCCTTTGCCGGAGCAGACACCTGGGCGACCTCGTATGCCCTGTTCCAGGCGATTCGCTCTCTTGGTGAGTTTGATCTGGTGCTGTGCGGCAAACAGGCGATCGACGGCGATACGGCCCAGGTCGGGCCGGGACTGGCCTGTCGGCTGAACGTGCCCTTTGTCACCTGTGTGCAGAAGACCCGGCAGGTCGACGACTCGTTTATTGAGGTCGAACGGATGATGGACGACGGGTACGATGTGCTTCGTCTGCCGCTGCCGGCCCTCTTGACGGTGGTCAAGGATGTCAACGAGCCCCGGGTGGCCTCGCTCAAGGGCAAGATGCGGGCCAAGAAGGCCTCCATCCGGACGCTGTCGGCCGCGGATATCGATGCGGATCCACAATGCATCGGTCTGGCCGGATCACCGACCAAGGTGGTTCGGGTCTTTTCGCCGGAACCGCGGGGCGACCGGAGAATGTTGAGCGGTACGGTCGATGAACAGGTGGACCAGCTGGTTGAATGCCTGAAACCGTTTTTGTCCTGAACAGGTTGCTTGTATGCTGCTGATTGATTGTGAACTGTGTACGGCCTGCGGGAGTTGCGAGGCAAGCTGCGCCTTTGGCGCCATCAAGGTGCAGGGCGACTGCGTTGAGGTGGGCGATGCCTGCACCCTGTGCGGGGCCTGTGTCGAGAGCTGCCCGGTCGAGGCGTTGCGAATTGAAACCGTTGAGCAGGGGCCTTGTTCCGATCTGGATGCCTATGCCGGGGTGATGGTTTTTGCCGAGTGTCGGCACGGCGTGATCGCGCCGGTCAGTTACGAACTGCTCGGGGTGGGGCGCAAACTTGCGGACAAACGAAAAACCATGCTGAGTGTGGTCCTGCTGGGTGGCCAGGTGGCGGGTTTTGCCGAAAGCCTGATCGCCGGGGGCGCGGATCTGGTGCTCTTGGCGGAAGATCCCGCACTGGAGCAGTTCCGGGAAGATGTCTATACCGCTGTGCTGGAGCATGTCGTTGTCGAGAACAGGCCGGAGGTGGTATTGGCCGGAGCCACGGCCATGGGCCGGGCAGTAGTGCCCGCGGTGGCAACCAACCTGCGGGCCGGACTGACTGCGGATTGCACCCGTCTGGATATCCGCGAGGAAGACGGGATGCTCCTGCAGACCCGCCCCGCCTTTGGCGGCAATATCATGGCCACCATCGAAAGTCCGCAGAGCCGGCCCCAGATGGCAACGGTTCGTCCCAAGGTCATGGCGCCCGCCGAGCCCGATCCCAAGCGCAAGGGCGAGATTCGGGTACTGCGTGTGCCGGAACACTTGCTCCAGTCGCGGGTCGAGGTTCTGGAAACGGTGCTCAGCACGGGCGACAGCGTCAACATTCAGGAGCAGGAACGGCTGATTGCCGGCGGACGCGGCCTGGATTCGGCCAAGGGTTTTGCCCTGCTGCGCGAGCTGGCCGACGAGCTGGGCGGAGCGGTGGCTGCGTCGCGGGCCGCTGTGGATGCGGGCTGGATTCCCTATCCCCACCAGGTGGGGCAGACCGGAAAGACGGTCAGCCCCAAGCTGTACGTGGCCTGCGGCATCTCCGGCGCGGTGCAGCATGCGGTGGGCATGCAGGCCTCGGAGGTGGTGATTGCCATCAACCGGGACAAGGACGCCCCGATTTTCAACATTGCCACCTATGGTGTCGTGGGCGATCTCTATGAGATCGTGCCCCGGCTGATCACGCGTCTGCGGGAGATGAAACAATGATATTGCAGGGAAAGACAGCACTGGTCACCGGGGGAAGCCGGGGGATCGGGCGGGCTATCAGCCTCAGGCTGGCGGCCATGGGGGCTGTGGTGGGCATCAACTATGTGGCCAACCCCGCCGCCGCGGAAGAGACCCGCTCTCTGATCGAGGCCGCGGGCGGCACCTGTTTCACGGTCCGCTGCGATGTCGCCGACGCCGATGCGGTGCAGCAGACGGTGAAGGAGATCATCTCGGCCCATGAACGCATCGATATCCTGGTCAACAACGCCGGAATCACCCGCGATGGCGTGACCGCGCGGATGAAGGAGGATGACTGGGACCAGGTGCTGGACACCAACCTGAAAGGTGCTTTTTTGTGCAGCAAGGCGGTGATGCGTTCGATGATGAAGCATCGTCAGGGGAGGATCATCAATATCAGCTCGGTGGTCGGATTTGTCGGCAACGGCGGGCAGGCCAACTACGGGGCTGCCAAGGCCGGTTTGACCGGATTGACCAAATCCTTGGCCAGGGAGCTGGCCGGGAGGAATATCACTGTCAACTGCGTGGCTCCCGGGTATATTGTCACGGAGATGACCGAGAACCTGCCCGCCGATGTGCAGGAGGCGCTCCTGGCCCAGATACCGTTGGGTATTCTGGGAACACCGGAAGATGTGGCCGCGGCCGTGGCCTTTCTCGCCTCGCCGGAGAGCGCGTATATGACCGGGCAGACCTTACATGTCAACGGTGGCATGTATATGGGGCATTGACAAGCAATGTCCGGATACCTACAGGTGTCCGGGCAGTCCGTCCAATAAAAGGAACAACATTACTTGAAGGAGATGACAAATGGCCGTTAAAGATAAAATGATCGATATCATTGTTGAGCAGCTGAGCGTTGATCGCGATAAAGTGGTTCCCGGCGCATCGTTTGTCGATGATCTGGGCGCGGATTCCCTGGATCTGGTCGAGCTGATCATGGCCATGGAAGAGGAGTTCGACGTCGAGATTCCCGACGAAGAGGCCGAGAAGATCGTGACCGTGCAGAACGCGATTGACTATGTCGCAAAGCTCCAAAACTGAGACGCGTGCCGTAGTGAAACGACGGGTCGTTGTAACAGGAATAGGCCTGGTGACACCGCTGGGCGTGGGGACGGAGCAGACATGGGATGCCCTGATCAATGGTCGGGGCGGGATCGGACCGATCACCCGCTTCGATACCTCCGCCTATGCCTCCCAGATTGCCGCCGAGGTGAAAGGGTTTGATCCGGAAGCCTGGTTTGATCGCAAGTTGGCGAAGAATTTAGACCTTTTTGTTCAGTACGCCCTGGCGGCTGCGGACATGGCCTGGAAGGACAGCGGCCTGTCCATGGCAAGGATGGACTGTGAACGGGTTGGGGTGATCACCGGTTGCGGCATGGGAGGACTCCCGACCATCGAGGAGTACCATTCGGTGGTCCTTGATCGGGGGCCGCGCCGGATCACGCCGTTTTTCATCCCCCGGGTCATTCCGAACATGCCCTCGGGGCAGATCTCGATGCTTTTGGGCAGCAAGGGGCCGAACCTGACCCAGACCACCGCCTGCGCCGCAGGCACCCATGCGGTGGGCGAAGCCTTTCGCCACATTGTCTACGGCGACTGCGACGTGGCGGTGACCGGCGGAACGGAATCGGTGATCTGCCCGCTGGCAGTGGGCGGTTTCGGGGCCATGAAGGCGCTGTCCACCCGCAACGATGCCCCCGAAGCTGCCTCTCGCCCCTTTGATCGGGACCGGGACGGTTTTGTCATCTCGGAGGGCGCGGGCATGCTGGTGCTTGAAGAGATGGAGTCGGCCAAGCGACGCGGGGCGACCCTGTATGCCGAAGTGATCGGCTTCGGCCAGAGCAGCGATGCGTATCATATCGCCGCGCCCCCAGAAGACGGGGAGGGCGCTGCCCGCTGTATGACGGCAGCACTTCGCGACGCCGGTCTCAACCCCGAAGATCTGGACTACATCAACGCCCACGGCACTTCCACGCCCCTAAACGATCGGTGCGAGACCACAGCCGTCAAGACGGTCTTTGGCGAACACGCCTACAAGCTGGCGGTGAGCTCCACCAAATCGATGACCGGGCACATGCTGGGTGCAGCTGGCGGGGTCGAGGCCGCGTTCACCGCCCTGACCCTACACCACGGCATTGTGCCGCCCACGGTCAATCTGGAAAACCCCGATCCACAGTGCGATCTGGACTATGTGCCGCAGACCGCCCGTGAGGCGCGGTTGCGGACAGCCATGTCCAATTCGTTCGGCTTCGGCGGCACCAACGGGTCCGTCGTGTTCAGGAAGTGTGACTGATGGCCTCGGTGGCGGGTGTAACGACCATTGCCCTGGGCTGCGATCACGGCGGCTTTGGCCTGAAATCGACGGTCATCTCGGTACTGGAAGAGGGCGGCTACCGGATTCTGGATATGGGCTGTCACTGCGAAGCCTCGGTCGACTATCCGGAGTTCGCGGACCAGGTATGCGCCGCGATCCGGGAAGGCCGGGCAGAACGGGGCATCCTGATCTGCGGGACCGGCATTGGCATGTCGATCGCGGCCAACCGCTATCCGGGCATTCGGGCGGCCCTGTGCCACGAAACGGTGACCGCGCACCTGAGCCGGGAGCACAATGACGCCAATGTGCTCTGCCTGGGAGCCCGGATTCTCGGCGTGGTCATGGCCCGGGAGATTGTCCGCGTCTGGTTGACTGCGGAGTTTGCCGGAGGACGTCACCTGCGCAGAATCAATCTGATGGGATGAGCCTGCTGTCAACGGAAAACATGCGGCCGGTTTGCTTGACGAAAGCAGCCGGCCTTTTTTATCGGTGCATGCACCGTCTGCGGATCTGGTATGAAATGTCCTTATTGTGGTCACCTGGACAGCCGGGTGATTGACTCACGAATCAACAAAGACAACAGCGCCATCCGTCGCCGCAGGGCCTGTGACGCCTGTGATCGCCGGTTCACCACCTATGAACGGATCGAGCAGACCCTGCCGGTCCTGATCAAGAAGGATGGGCGACGCGAACCCTGGGATCGACGGAAGATCATAGCTGGTCTGGAAAAGGCCTGTGAGAAGCTCGCGGTCAGTCGGAGCGATATCGACGCCTTTGTCGATGCCATCGAGCAGAAACTGCAAGACCACGGCGGCAAGGAGGTGCCCACCAGCCAGATCGGCGCCTGGGTGATGGAGGCCCTGCCTAGCCTGGATGAGGTGGCCTATGTCCGGTTTGCCTCGGTGTATCGGCAGTTCAGGGATGTCAACGAGTTCATGGACGAGTTGAAGTTGTTTTTGGGTGAGCGGAGCAAAGGTTGACGCGATGAAAACGATGGACAGGGATACGGAATTCATGGGGTTTGCCTTAGACGAGGCCCGCAAGGGACTGGGACGGACCTCACCGAACCCGGCGGTGGGGGCGGTTGTCATCCGGGATGGGCAGGTTGTCGGTCGCGGCTATCATCAGCGGGCCGGAACGCCCCATGCCGAGGTCCATGCCCTGCACGATGCGGCCGAGGCAGCCGGAGGCGCAACCATGTATGTCACCCTGGAGCCCTGCAACCATGTGGGGCGTACCCCTCCCTGCACCCATGCCATCCTGCGCGCCGGTATTCGCCGGGTGGTGATCGGCATGGGCGATCCCAACCCGCAGGTGACCGGGTCCGGAGCTGCCTTTCTGCGGGAACATGGAGTGGAGGTGCTTGGCGGGGTGCGGGAGGAAGAGTGTATCGCCCTGAACCGGCCCTTCATCAAACACTGCACCACCGGGCTGCCCTGGGTGATGCTCAAGGCCGGGCTCAGTCTTGACGGCAAGATCACCTTTTTTCGGGGCCAGGGCGCGGCCCTGACCGGCGCGGCCTCCCTCCAAACTGTGCATGGCCTGCGTGATCAGGTTGACGCGATTTTAGTGGGCGCGGGAACAGCGCTTGTCGACAACCCCCGCCTGACCACCCGCCTGGCCGATGCTGCCGGTGTCGGCCGCGACCCGGTGCGCGTCGTCATGGACACCCGGCTGCGCATGTCCCCGGAGGCGCGCATGCTGCATCAGGCATCGAACGCGCCGACCTGGATTTTCTGCGGAGAGGATGCCCCGACCGAACGGGCCCGGGCGCTTGAGGCGGCCGGGGCGCGGGTGGTTCGCCTGCCGCTGGACGAGGAGGGCCATATATCCATGGCTGCGGCGCTGCGGTTTCTGGGAGGCGAGAACCTCAACTCGGTGCTGGTCGAGGGCGGGGCCCGCATCCACGGAACGCTGCTGCGCCGGCAACTGGCCGATGAGCTGGTGCTGTTGTATGCGCCCTTTGTCGTCGGCGATCAGGGCACGCCGCTGGTGGAGGGGTATGCCCGGAAGGATCGGGAGACTGGTCCGGCGCTGACCGACATTACCGTGTCCCGCCTGGGAGACGATGTCCTCTACCGGGCGCTGGTGCGGTATTGATGGTGGCCTGCCGGTCTTACAGACATGGCCACGTGAAGAAAGAGGCGCTTTATTCGCAACAGAGTAACAGATTGACAGAACGGGAAAAAATTTGCATGCTCAGGCACGAGTTTTAAAAAATCCGCAGACTGAACGATCACAGCCTGCCGCCCACCACGAAAATTGAAGCGAGCGGCGATCACACGTCGCGCGCAGGAGAGGCGTATGTACAGAATTACTCATGAACAGGATGAAATACTCATCCGTTTTGAAAAGGAACTGGTGGATGAGGAAATCCTGTCCAGATTCCTGAACCATATCAATCTGCAATCCATGTTGCAAAAGGTGGGAGACGGCGAGGCTGCGAAAAAGGCGCGAGCCAAGAGTCGGCTGGCCGGGTTGCCCACCGGCATCACCCTGCTGCGCGACCCGAAACTGAACAAGGGTTCGGCCTTCCCTCTAAACGAGCGCGAGGTGCTGGGGCTTGTCGGTCTGTTGCCTCCCAGCGTGCAGAGTCTGGATGATCAGGTGCAGCGGGTGCTGGAGAACCTGCGCAAGCAGACGACCGACATCGAGCGCTACATTTACCTGACCGCCCTGCAGGATCGGAACACAACCCTGTTTTACCGGGTGCTGCTCGATAATATCGAGGAGCTGATGCCGATTGTCTACACGCCCACGGTCGGGCAGGCCTGCCTGATGTTCGGTCACATCTTTCGTCGGCCCCGGGGCATCTACATCACCGCCAATGACAAGGGCCGCATCGCCGAGTTGCTGGGCAACTGGCCCTACAGCGATATCCGGGTCATCGTGGTCACCGACGGCGAGCGTATTCTGGGGCTGGGCGATCTCGGCGCCGACGGCATGGGCATCCCGGTGGGCAAGCTGACCCTGTACTCGGCCTGCGCCGGAATCGACCCGACATGCAGCCTGCCCATCACCCTTGATCTGGGCACGGACAATGCCCGTTTGTTGAACGATCCGCTCTATATCGGCATGACCCATCCCCGTATCCGCGGCGAACTGTACGATGAAATCGTGGAAGAGTTTGTCCTGGCCGTGCAGCAGGTCTTCCCCAATGCCCTGATCCAGTTCGAGGATTTCGGCAACCGTAACGCCTTCCGACTGCTGAAAAAATACCGGGATCTGGTCTGCTGTTTCAACGACGACATCCAGGGAACAGCCTCGATCGCCACCGCGGGCATCCTGACCTCGCTCAGGATCACCGGCGGTTCCCTCAAGGATCAGCGCTTCCTCTTTCTGGGTGCGGGCGGGGCTGGCCTGGGAATCGGCGATCTGCTGTCCGCGGCCATGGTCGAGGAGGGGCTTTCCCTGGAGGAGGCGCGTCAGCGCTGCTGGTTCGTGGATTCCAAGGGGTTGGTCGTCAAGAGCCGGACCGATCTGAGTTCAAACAAGCAGATCTTTGCCCATGATCATCCGCCGGTCGAGGATTTCCACGAAGCCATCAAGCTGTTGCAGCCCACCGCGATTGTCGGGGTATCGGGTCAGCCGAACCGGTTTACCTCGGAGGTGCTGACCACCATGGGGCAGTTGAACGAGCGGCCGATCATCTTTTCCCTGTCCAACCCGACCTCCAAGGCCGAGTGTACGGCGGAAGAGGCTTACATGTGGACCGAAGGGCGGGCGATTTTCGCCAGCGGCAGTCCGTTCCCGCCGGTCACGAGCCATGGCCGGAAGCTGTATCCATCCCAGGGGAACAATGTCTATATTTTCCCGGGGGTCGGGATGGGCGTGATAGCCAGCGGCTCAAGCCGGGTGACCGACGAGATGTTCCTCACCGCAGCCAAGGTGGTTTCCAGCGAGGTTTCCGATGGCGACCTTCAGCAGGGTCGGGTCTATCCGCCGCTGCCGCGTATCCGCGAGGTTTCGTTGTCCGTGGCCGTGGCCGTAGCTGAACTGGCCTACGAGCGGGGCCTTGCCTCCCAGCCCCGGCCGGACGACCTGGAGGCCTACATCGAATCGTTGATGTTTGATCCGCTGTACAAGGAATACATCTGAACGATTTTCGGCAAGACGCAAAAAACGGAGCAGCATCCTGCTCCGTTTTTTTTATGCCCTGCTCTGTCTGTCAGGATACGGGCCCTATGCCCGGTGGGTGATGGGCATGGCGTTTGTGTCGCTTTTGAGCTGAACGTGCCCTGCTACCAGGCTTCGGCCGGAACCTTGCCCAGGAAGATCTTGGTGCAGATGAGAATGTTGCGGGCGTTGTCTCCGGCCTGGATGCGCAGCAAGCCTTCGCGGATGATGATTTTTTTCAGCAATTCCCGACCGTTGGATTCATTGTAGTAGATATCCGAATCGAGAATGTCCTGCACGTTGTCCGGTTCGGTTTGATCGACGATCAACTGAACACCCAGCTTGAGAAAGGGATCGTGAATCTGGTGGACCTCCCCCTCCAGGGCCAAAAGCCCTCGCTTGAAGGCAATTTCTCCCAAATCACGCAATTGTTTGACCAGTGGCACCAGGCTTTCCTGGTCTTCCCTGCTGCACGCAGCCTTTGCCGCGAGCGATAGATCTCGTAGCATAACAAACACCAGAAGTAATTGTATAGGTAAGAACGGGAAACGACGATGACGGGCAGTGAGCCGGTTGGTGCGGATCCTTTCCTATTGTGTGGGAAGATGAAAAAAAAGAAAAGGAAGAAGTGTGAGACGATGGAAGAAACGCCTAGTTCCCGGTCGGCAGGTTGCTTTTCTTGGCGTGGTAATAGTCGGCAAAAATACGGTCCGTCTTGGTGGTGTGGTTGACGAACCAGTCGAAGAGAAAATGGACGAACGCCTGTTCCTCTTGTTCGTTGGCGTGCAGCACCAGGGCGTTTTGCTTGGCGGAAAGCTGATCCAGAAGTGCGAGGTGCTGGAATTTATGGGAGGTCAGCTCGGGAAACCCGTGCTCGCTCATGAAGTTTTCTTCACTGATGAAATGAAAACGGGCGTATGCGTTGAGCTCCGCCACCAGCTCTTCCCGCAGATGGGGTGCTTGGGTTGTGCGCAATTCGCGGGCGATTTTGAAGATCAGAGTAAAAAAATAGCGGTGTTGCAGGTCAATGCATTCGATGTTCAGTTCATATTCCTTGAGCCACTGCGGGGACAGGGAGATGGGCATGATTGTACCGCTCGATTGGGCATCTTGAGGACGATTGATCATTACGACGCCATAAAACGGCGACGCTTGCCGCGTCCTGTCGACAAGCGTCGTGCATCCGCATTCGTGCTATTCGGTCTCATAGTATGTTATACGCCACGGCGGAATGTCAATCCAGAGATTTCCCGACGATTTCCCGCACATCGGCTGAAAGATCGTCCTGGTTGCCGATGCGCTCCAGCTGGAAGCGGATCAGTTCTTGGCGTGCGGCGTCGTAACGCCGCCACTGGGTCAGCGGCGTGAGCATTCGGGCTGCGATCTGCGGGTTGACAGGGTCCAGCCGACAGATCTGGTCGCCGAGGAAGGCGTAGCCTGAACCGTCGGCGGCATGAAAGCGCACATGGTTGGTGGCGCAGAAGGTGGCGATCAGGGCCCGGACCTTGTTGGGGTTTGTATAGGTGAAATCCGGGTGCCGGGTCAACTCGCGCACCCGCTCCAGCGCACCGGGCAGGGTGCAGCCCGCCTGCAGGGCCAGCCACTTGTCGAGCACCAGGGGATCGTGCCGCCAGCGGCGGTGGAAGTCGTCCAAAAGAGGCGCTGCCGCATCCTGGTCAGCGTTGACCACCGCGGTCAGGGCCGCCATGGTATCGGTCATGTTGTCGGCCTGCCGGTACTGGCTGGCGCCCAGCCGGAGCAGATCCGGATCAACGCGGCCGTCCGCGGCCGGCGCAAGCAGGTAGGCCAGACAGGTATTGCGCAGGGCGCGTTTGCCTGCGTCGACAACATGGTATTGGTAGGGTCCCTCAGGTTGCAAGGCGTGGTAGGCGGCCAGCAGGGCCTCGCGCAGCGATCGTGCGATCAGGTACCGGAACCGGGTACGAACCTCGAACACCGCGACCGGGTCGATCACGTCCAGGTGCTGGCTGATCCAGTTCTCCGAGGGCAGGGTCAGGGCCAGTGCCAGAAAGGCGTGATCGGTCTTATGGTCAAGCAGCAGGCCGCGCATGCCCGCAAGCAACCCCTCGTCCAGCAGGATGGCATCCCCCTGGAGATGGCGCTTGATCTGGAGCAGGATGTGTCGCAGACACAGCTCCTGACCGGCGTCCCAGCGGTTGAACGGGTCCGGATCATGGAGCATCAGCAGGGCCAGGTCTGCATCGTCGCGTTCCATGATCAGCCTGACCGGCGCGGAAAAGCCGCGCAGCGGTGAAAGGGTCGGCCGGGTTGTGATGTGGTCGAACACAAATTCCTGTTCCGGTTCGCTGACGATCAGGACCCGGGAGCCCTGCGCATCTCCCTGCTCCAGGGGCAGGGAAGCCCCCTGTGAATCGAGCAGGCCAAGGGTCAGCGGCAGGAAAAAGGGCTCCTTGACCGGCTGCCCCGGAGTAGGCGGACAGCTTTGGGTCACGTGCAGCACCAGGCGGCAGCGCTCTTCGTCGTAGTCGGCGACCAGGCGCAGTTCCGGTGTTCCCGCTTGGCTGTACCAGCGTTTGAACTGACCGAGATCACGGCCCCAGGCGGTCTCCATGGCAGCGACAAAGTCGTCGCAGGTCACGGCCTGACCGTCGTGGCGCTCAAAATAGATGTCCATGCCCCTGCGGAAGGTTGCCGGGCCCAGCAGGGTATGGAGCATGCGGATGATCTCGGCCCCCTTTTCGTACACGGTGAGGGTATAGAAGTTGTTGATCTCGAAATAGGAGGCCGGGCGGACCGGGTGCGCCATGGGGCCGCTGTCTTCACGAAATTGAAGGGAACGGATGACATTGACGTCCTGGATGCGCTGGACCGCGCGAGAGCCCATGTCGGCGCAGAACTCTTGATCCCGGAACACGGTCAGCCCCTCTTTGAGGCTGAGCTGGAACCAGTCCCGGCAGGTAATGCGGTTGCCGGTCCAGTTATGGAAGTATTCGTGGGCAATTACCCCTTCGATGTTGGCGTAGTCGGTGTCGGTGGCGGTTTCCGGCAGGGCCAGCACATATTTGGAGTTGAAAATGTTGAGCCCCTTGTTTTCCATGGCGCCCATGTTGAAGTCGTCCACCGCCACGATCATGAAGGTGTCCAGATCGTATTCCCGACCGAAGCGCTCTTCGTCCCAGCGCATGGATTTTTTCAGGGCCTGCATCGCGTGGGCGCACTTGGGCCTGTTGCGCTCTTCCACATAGATGTGCAGATCCACGGTCTTCCCTGACTGGGTGATGAAGGTATCGCTGGTCCGGACCAGTTGACCGGCAACCAGGGCAAATAGATAGCCGGGCTTGGGAAAGGGGTCGTGCCAGGTTGCGTAGTGGAGAATGCCGTCCAGCTCGCCGCTGTCGATCAGGTTGCCGTTGGAGAGCAGCACCGGGCAGGAGGTTTTGTCGCCGATGATGGTGGTGGTGAAGACGCTCATCACATCCGGCCGGTCGGGAAAACAGGTGATGGTGCGGAAGCCCTCGGCCTCGCACTGGGTGCAGTAGTTGCCCGATGAACGGTACAGTCCTTCCAGCTCGGTGTTGGCTGAAGGGTTGATCCGGGTTTCCACGGTAACGACAAAGGGCTGCGCCGGCACCTCGGGGATGCTCAGCAGGCCGTCGGCAAAGGTGAAATGGTTGGCGTCGAGTGTTTTGTCGTCGATGGCGACCGCGAGCAGCTCCAGACGTTCTCCGTTGAGCACCAGCGGGCGCGGCGTCCGCACGTGACTGTTGGCTCGGCAGTGCAGACGGGCCTGAACCGTGGTGGCCTCCGGGTCCAGATGGACCTTGAGGTCGATCGTATCGACCAGGTAATCGGGCGGAGTGTAGTCGGCAAGCAGGGTTTCTTTGCGGTGTGGTGCGGTCATGGTGCGTGTGGGGACGTGAAGGGGAAGATAAAGCAGCCGGACGGACAGAACCTCGTCGGCTGGATTGCGCATGGAGTGCATGCGGGCTGGCCGCTTAAGCTAGCACACATGTGGATTTCATACAAGGACGGCCCGGGCCGGAAAGGAAAACCCGGGTGCGGATCGAAGCGGATTGTGACCGGGTAGGGGACGGGAGTGCCATGCATATTTTCCCTGCATTTTTTTCGCCGAATTCGTACAATGCAGATTCCTAACCGTCTTTCTACGATGTGGAGCATAACATGGCTATCAAACGGAAACTGGTCATCGTCATGGTGGGGCTGCCCGCCCGGGGCAAGTCGACCATGGCGCGCAAGCTTGCGCGAACCCTGGAACTGGACGGCATCAACGTCCGGGTCTTCAACAACGGAGAGTTGCGTCGTCGTCTCGACACCCAAGAGCAGACCTCAGACGCTGAATTTTTTTCTCCGACCAATGTCAAGGGCACGGAGATGCGGGAAAAAATCTCGCAGATGAACATTGAATATGCCCAGCAATTTTTGCACGGGCAGGGCGAGGTCGCCATTCTTGATGCGAGCAACACCACCCGCAAGCGGCGGCAAAAAATCGTCGACGCCTTTCCCGGGTTGCCGCTGTTGTATATCGAGTGCGTCAACGCCGACGAAGAGGCGCTCGAAGCCAACCTGGAACGGAAGGCCGGTTTGCGGGAGTTTCGTCACCTGACCAGGGAACAGGCCCTGGAATCGTTCATGAAGCGGATCAGCTACTACGAATCGATTTACGAACCGCTGGATACCGAGCCCAACCGCATCCTGGTCGACTCGTTTGACAGCTATATCCTGCAGGAGCGGATCTCCGACGTGCTGCCGTACTACGACCGGATCCGCGATATCACCACCACCCGGGTGGTGCGCAACCTGTTTCTGGTGCGCCACGGCGAGACCCTGTACAACCGTGAGGACCGCATCGGCGGCAACTCCGATCTCACCGACAAGGGGGAGTCCCAGGCCATGGCCCTGGCCGAACACTTCGCCACCATCCGGATTCCCATCATTTTCACCAGCAACTACAAGCGGACCCTGCAAACCGCCACTCCGGTCGCCGAACGGCAGGATCCCTGCTCGATCATCGCCCTGCCCGAATTCAACGAGATCCACGCCGGCGTCTGCGAAGGCCTGACCTACGAAGATATCCAGGAGAAGATGCCGCAGGTGGCCAGGGAACGCAGCCGCAACAAGTACCGTTATGTCTATCCGGAGGGCGAGGGCTACATCTCCATGGTGGAGCGGGTGCAGCGTGGTTTGAAAAAGGTTTTTTTCCTCAACAACTATGACGAGAACATCATGATCGTCGGTCACCGGGCAGTGAACCGGGTGATTCTTTCCTGCTTTTTATCGCGGCATGAGGCCGAAATTCCGTATATCTACATGCCGCAGGATCACTACTACCATATCCAGATCGATCCGCATAAACGGCTCTTCGAACTGGTACCCTATACCAGCAGTCAGTCCTTTTCCGGTCGCTGGTAGCCGAGCAATTGCATCCGCGGGAAGCGGCGTTGCGGAGCGAGGAGGTTACTGGACGGAGGTGATCTCGCCGTCGGCAAACCCCTGGCGCACTCCGTGACGCCGCTCCTGTTCCGCAAGCCGCTTTCTTGCCTCCTCTTCCGTGATGCCGAGAGCCGCGGCCAGCTCGTCGATGGCGTAGCACAGGTTGCCGTCCGGCGTGCAGCCCCTGGGTTGCAGGTCGGGGAAACTCGCTGCCGTGGCCTGGGTGCTGGATTGCTCTATCATCTCCCGGATTTCCGGCGGCCCGTACAGCAGGAGCCATTCCACCGCCTCCGCCCACAGCGCGCTGTCCACGGTGGGGTGGGCCAGCACCTTCATCGCCGATTCCAGTGTCCATTCCCGAGCAAAAGTCGTCATAGCGTTCTCCTTGTTCTGTCTTGTCGCGCCTTGTTGTCCGCCTGTTTGCCGTACTGTTTCTCCGGCACGATTTATTTTTGTGCAAGCCTCGGTCTCCACTATAATACCTTGAGGCGGTCCGGCAAAGGATGCCGGCAACATGAACAGAACGAGGGAAGAGATGGGTGTCGACAATCTGGTGTTTCTGGAATCCCTGGAGTGGTTTGACGAAAGCGGGACAGAGTTGCTCCGCCGTGTGCCCGAACAGGGCTCGGCCGAGATCAAATACGGGGCCCAGCTGACGGTTCGGGAAAGCCAGGCAGCGATCTTGTTTTACAAGGGCCGGGCCTGCGATGCTTACGGTCCGGGGCGGCATACCCTCAAAACCGGCAATATCCCCATCCTCACCAAGTTGCTGTCCGCCCCCTGGGGCGCGATCAGTCCGTTGCGGGCCGAGGTTTTTTTCGTCAACTGCAAGGTGTTTCCCGGCTTGAAGTGGGGCACCCGCGCCCCGGTGGCCTTCCGCGACCGTGAACTGGGCCTGGTCCGCCTGCGGGCGCATGGAATGTTTTCGATCCGGGTGGTCCAGCCGGTCTTGCTGATCAATACGCTTGCCGGAACCATGGGCCGATACACCACGGAGCAGATACAGGAGTATCTGCGCCAGGTCATCGTCTCCCGCTTCAACGATTATCTGGGCGAACAGTTGCGCACCCTGGCCGACCTGCCCGGCTGTTTCGATGACCTGTCCCGCGGGATGCAGGAGCGCCTTGCCCAGGACTTTACCCGTTTCGGTCTGGCGCTCGATAGCCTGCATATCACCTCGATTACCCCGCCTGAAGAGGTGCAACGCGCCATCGACGACCTCTCCCGGATGCGCATTATTCCGGATATGGACCGCTTCATGCAGATGAAGGCAGCCATGGCCATGGAAAAGGCCGCGGACAGTGGCGGCGAGGCCGGGGCCGGGCTGGGCATGGGGCTGGGCCTGCTGATCCCCGGACTTTTGACCGGTACGCGCCCAGCCGCCGCAGCCCATGCAGCCGGTGAGGCCGATGCCGCAACCCTGATCTGTCCGGATTGCAGCAACCGCATTCCCGTTCATTCCCGTTTTTGTCCCTTTTGCGGACACCAGCAACTCATCAGCCGCCAGTGCGAGAACTGCGGCAAGAACCTGCCCCCGCATGCCCGGTTCTGTTCACGTTGCGGCCATGCCGCCGATGCGCCGCTCCGGGAAAGCCTCTGTCCCCGTTGCCAGGCAACCAACCTCCCCGATGCGGTGTTTTGCACCCGTTGCGGCGAGCGTATGGCCGGAGACGCTGTTGCGCACTCCAACAGGCAGGGATGAGTCGCGGTGGATATCCGCGTTACCCAGGACTGTCCCCAGTGCGGCGCGCCGGTTGTACTCGCTGAATCCGGCCATGTGCTCAACTGCGCCCATTGCGGTGTCAACGTCTATTTGCAAGGTCGCGGCCTGTTTCGCTACGCGCTGCCCCTGGTTAATTCGTTAAGTTCGGCCAGCGATATGTCTGGGGCCGAGAAGCTGTTCTGGGCCCCCTATCTCCGTTTCAAGGGCGTCGTTTACCAGGTGACGGAAAGCGGTATTGCCCATCAGGTCGTGGATACTACCCAGGTCGCCAACCCCTTTCCCGGTCTGCCGCCCTCCCTCGGCGTGCGTCCGCAGGCCATGACCTTGCGCCGCATCGAATCCGCCGCCGCCGGCCGCTTTCTCCCCCAGCAGTTGAAGGCCGAGCGGCTTCTGGAAAAGGCGATGTCCGTCAGCCGGCTCAATGCCCGGAGTGGTGGCGGGCTGTTCCACCGGGCCTTTATCGGCGAACAGCTGAGCTATATCTATCTGCCCGTGCAGGTGCGCGCCGGCGGCCTGTACGATGCGATCCGGGAAACGTCGCTGCTGACCCTCGATGACCTGCCCGATACGGTGGAAACCCTGGGCTACAATCCGGACTGGAGCGTGCGGTTTCTGCCCGCGGTTTGCCCGCAGTGCGGGGCCGATCTGGATGGGGCGGGCGACTGCCGGGTCATGACCTGCGCCAACTGTCAGAGCGCCTGGAGCTTTGATACCGGTGGCCTGCGGCGGGTCGAATGGCTGATGCACGACGGCGGGCCGGATGTGCCGCTGTATCTGCCGTTCTGGAAAATCACCGCCCATATCCCGGCGCTTAAGATCTACAGCTTCGCGGATTTCGTCACCCGCACCAACCAGCCTTTTCTCTCTCGTCCCCGTTGGCGGGAGCGGGCCATGAGCCTGTGGGTTCCCGCTTTTTTTCTGCGGCCCAAGGTCTTTCTTCAGGTCGGTCGCAGGACGACCCTGGAGCAATGGAAGCTCTCGCCGACCGAGGCGCGGGTTGTGCCCAACCTGTTTCCCGCCACCCTGCCTGCCGGAGAGGCCCGGCAATCGGTCAAGGTGTTGCTGGCCGCCGCCTCCGGCTCCAAAGCTGTTTTTTCCCTCCTGCCCCGGATCAGATTGACCGAGATGATGCAGCAGCTGGTCTATCTGCCCTACCACAGCAAGGGGCCGGACTGGGTGCAGCCCGAAACCGGCATGGCCATCGGCAAGAATCTCCTGCGCTTTGGTCGTTCCCTCTCGTTTTGACAGGTGCTGTGTTCCGTGGTATAGCGGCGGGATCGAATTTGCGTTTTTCCGGATGTGCACCCATGGATACACACGAACACTTTATGGATGAGGCCCTTGGCGAGGCCCGTCTCGCCCTGCAGGACGGGGAATTTCCCGTGGGCTGCGTCATGGTCGCCGACGGCGCGGTGATGGCCCGGGGACGTCGTCAGCATACCAGGGCCGGACAGTGCAACGAGATCGATCACGCCGAGGTGCTGACCCTGCGTTCCCTGCTGGCAGAGCATCCGGAGTTCGACATGGGCCGCCTTACGGTGTATTCGACCATGGAACCCTGCCTGATGTGCTATGCCACCCTGCTGCTTTCCGGAATCCGTTCCTTTGTCTGGGCCTATGAGGATGTGATGGGCGGCGGCACCTCGCTGCCCCTGGAGCAGCTGAATCCCCTGTATGCGGCAATGCGGGTGCGTTTGTTGGGCCGGGTCAGGCGCAGCCAGAGCCTGCTCTTGTTTCAGCAATTCTTCCGTACCGGCACCTACTGGAGCGACAGCCTGCTGGCCCGGTACACCCTGTCCCAGCCCGTGGAGTCGTCCGCGCCATGACCGAGCCCAGTCCCCAACCTCGTCCCCAACCCATTGCCCGCACCGTCGGCTTTCAGCCGGGAGAACGGAATGTTTTTTTGCATCTGCTGACCGCCTGCAACCTTTCCTGTCGTCACTGCTACATCAATCCGGCCCAGCACGGTTCCGCGACACTGCCCAGGACAACCGCGCTGCGCTGGCTTGAACTGTTCGCCCGGCCCGGCAAGAAAACAAACCTGGTGCTTCTGGGCGGCGAACCGACCCTGCATCCCGATCTGGCCGCGTTGATCCGGGCGGCAAAGGCCATGGAATATAGTGTGACCGTGGATTCCAACGGGTTTTTGTTTCACGATCTGCTTGCCGCTACCACGCCCGCCGAGCTGGACTACCTCAGCTTCAGCCTGGACGGGCCTGATGCCGCCACCAACGATCCTGTCCGGGGCGAGGGCGTCTTTGCGGTTTGCACACAAAACATCCGCCGGGCCGTGGCTGCGGGTTTCAACACCAGCCTGATTTACACGGTCTCCGCCCGCAACATCGATCAGCTCCACCGGATGCCCGCCCTGCTTGAGGCTCTGGGCGTGCGGCGGTTTTTTATTCAGGTGATCGGCCTGCGCGGCAACTCGGCCCGGCCGGAAGAGGCGGCCGGGGAAACATGGCAGGTCGATCCCGACCGCTGGTTGCGCATCGTCCCCCAGGTGGCGGCCGACGCCGCCCGGTTGGGGATTCATGTCGTCTATCCCAAGGTCTATCTGGGGGCGGATGAGCCTTTCCAGTGCGCGGGCCTGGTAGCTGAAAACTATTTTATTTTCCCCAACGGCCGGGTGTACCGCTGTCCGCTCTGCGAGGATTACCCCATCCATAGCCTGAAGATCGAGGCCGACCGCCTGATCCGGCGAAGCGGTCTCAACGAGGATCGTTTTTTTCCGTTGAATATCCCCGAAGGCTGCGTCATGAACCGGCTGCTGCAACCCGGCAATATCACCTATCTGCCAAGTGGCGCGCCAGCCCACCGTATCTCCTGCTGCCTGCTCAAAGAGGAGATGCTCCCCCTCCGGCCCTGATCCGGGCTACTCCTGTTTTTCCAAAAAAAACGCCCGCGCAAGAGCCTTGCACGGGCGGAAGCGGGGCGGTCTGTGCCGCCCCTTTTTTGTTTGCGCGCCTACCGCGCCTACTGCGCTTATACGGTGAATTTTTTCGTGAGCTGATCGAGTTCCGCTGCCATGGCAACCAGGCCCTGGATGTCGTTTTGCTCCTGACTGGTTTCGGTTGCGACCTGTCGCATGTGTTCGCTGATGCGGTTGATGTTCTGCGTGACCTCGCTGACGGCCACGGTGGTCTGGGCCACGTTTTCGTTGACCTCGCCGATGCCCAGGGATGCCTGGGAGATGTTGGTGGCGATTTCGCTCGAGGCGGCCGACTGTTCTTCCACCGCCGTGGCGATGCCGTTGATGACGTTGTTGATTTCGGCGATGATCGTCGAAATTTTTTCGATGTCGGTTACCGTGGTTTTGGTGGTCTCCTGCATCTCACCGATCTGATCCTTGATGTCCACGGTGGCCTCTGCCGTTTGCCGGGCCAGCTCCTTGATCTCGTTGGCGACAACGGCAAAACCCTTGCCCGCCTCACCGGCCCGGGCCGCCTCGATGGTGGCGTTGAGCGCCAGCAGGTTGGTCTGCTCGGAAATCTCGGTGATGGTTTCGGTGACGCGTCCGATCTTGTGGGCCGATTCGCCAAGCACTGCCATCCGTTCGCTGGCAACCTTGGACTGGGTAACCGCGCCTTCGGAGATGGAGCGCGCTCGCTCCGCGTTCTGGGCGATTTCGTTGACCGTGGCGTTCATCTCTTCGGTTGAGGAGGCCACCATGTTGATGTTGCTGGTGGACTGTTCCATGGCCGCGGAAACGGACTGCACATTGGCGTTCATCTCTTCGGCTGCCGCGGCGACCCCGATGGCGAGCTGGGCGGCATCCTTGCTGCCCTCCGCCACCCGGCTGGAACTGGCGGCCAGATCGCCGGACGATGCGTTCAGCCGCCGCGCGCCGTCGATGATCTGTTTGATGGCCGGGTTCAGGGTGGCTACCACGGTGTTGAGCGCGCGGGCCATGTTGCCGATCTCGTCTTGTTGGCTGATCTCCAGCTTATGAGTGAAGTCGCCCTGCGCCATGACCTCGGCCAGCTGGACCGCCTTGGCGACCGGGCCGGTGATCGAGCGGATGATCAGCAGCGCCATGGCCACACTGATGACCAAACCGCTGATCAGCAGGATACTGACCAGCATGATGGCCCTGTGGACCTCTTTCTCCGTGGCTTGGGCGCTTTCATTGGTCTCGGCCTCCTGCCGCTTGATGAAGTTCGAGAAGACCTCCATGAACTTGGCGCGTTCCTGCGGCACCGGACCCTTGAGCAGGAGTTGGTTGGCCTCGGCCAGGGGCTTGGTCTTGGTCATTTCAATGTAGCGATGGATCTCGGCCGTGTAGCTCTTCCACAGCTGCTCGGTTGCCGCGAGCTGTCTCTTGCCTTCCTCGGTGCGAGAGCCTTGTATCAGAAGGGCTGACTGCTGTTGAATGCGGGCTTCGGCGTCTCGCAGGATCTGCTCATATTGGGCCCGTTCCGCCGGATCCTCGTGGAGGCCCATGCCCAGCATGGCCCGGGCTATCTCGTTGGTGGCGTCGAGAACCAGGTTTGCCTGGGTCAGCCGCGGCATCCTGTATTCTGTAAGTTCGTCAATGGAGGCGTTCAGATTCCTGAACTCGTAAACCCCCAGTCCGCCGACGACAAGAAGGATCAGGGTGATCAGGCCGAAGCCCAGGGCCAGCCGGGTACCGATTTTCAGATTGTTGAGCATGCGTCTTTCTCCAAGCAAGTAAGTGTACATATCAGGAAGGCGCAGGTGCGCCTTCCCGAAGAAGGCAAATTAGATTTTAAACTGCTGCATCATGTTTTTCAGGGTGGTGGCAACCGAGGACAGGGAATGGGCACTGTCGCTGACCTGATGGCTGGCCCGGGTCATCTCGTTGGCGCTCTCGTTGACCTGGGCGATCTCGCCGGCTATCTCGGAGGAGACCGCCGAGCTCTGGGCCACGTTCTCGTTGACCTCGGTAATGCCCAGGGATGCCTGGGAGATATTTTCCGCGATCTCCCGGGTGGTGGCGGTCTGTTCCTCCACCGCGGTGGCAATGGTGGTGACGATGGCGTCCACATCCGAGATGGTTTCCCGGATCTCGTTGATTTCCCTGACCGTCACGCCCGTGGCGTCCTGAATGCCCTCGATCCGGGTCTTGATTTCCAGGGTGGCCTCTGCGGTTTGCTTGGCCAGATCCTTGATCTCGTTGGCGACAACGGCAAAGCCCTTGCCCGCCTCGCCGGCCCGGGCCGCCTCGATGGTGGCGTTGAGCGCCAGCAGATTGGTTTGGGCCGAAATATCGGTGATGACCTCGGTCACCTTGGTGATGGCCTCGGCCGCCTTGCCCAGCTCGTTCACCCGGTCGGATGCCTGGAGCGACTGACGCACGGCCTCCGAGGCAATCTCCTTGCCCTTGCTCGAATTGCTGGCAATCTCGTTGATGGTGGCGTTCATCTCTTCAGCGGCCGATGAAACCATGTTGATGTTGACCGAGGCCTGTTCCATGGCAGCGGCGATGGACGACTGGTTGGCGCTCATCTCTTCGGCCGCGGCCGCCACCTGGCTGGACCGGCCCGAGGTCGATTCGGCCCCGGAAGAGACCTGAGCGGCAACGGCGGCCAGCTGGTTGGTGGATTCGTCGACGCTGTGCACCCCGTTCTGGATCTCCCCGAACATCTTTCTGAGATTGACAGCCATGTTGTTGAGCGAGCGGATCAGATCACCGATCTCGTCTTTCCGGTTGACCTCAATCGTCCGGGTCAGGTCGCCGCTTGCCATGGTCTGGGCCAGTCCCACCCCTTCGCTCAGGGGTTTGGTAATCGTGCGGGTCAGGGTCAAGCCAAGGGCGATGGCCAGCAGGAGGCCGGTGCCGAGCAGAACCAGGGTGATGGTGCGGCCGGTTTCAGCCGCCGCCAAGGCTTCGTCGGATGTTTTCGCGGCAAGGTCTTTTGTCTTTTCCCGAATCCGGTCGATAATGGCGGCCACAGCCTCCTGATACCTGGCCCCGTCGCCCAGCAGGTTGGCGTCGATCTGGCGGATCTTCTCGCTGGCCACCTCCAACACCTGGCGAACCTCCTCCAGTCCCGCAAGGACCTTTTCGGCGTTGGGCACCACTGTATTGGCATACAGCCTTTTCGCCTCGTCGATCTGGCCATTCCCTGCCAGTCGCTGGATTTCGGCCACGGCACGGTGCAGGCTCTCGTGAGCCGGCCTGATCTCATCGTATATGCGCAGGACCTGCGGGTTCTTAGTGCTCTGCTCCATGTTCCGCTGCCCCAGCCGGTAGATGCTGGGATCGATCCCCTTGTCCAGGGGCCTGCCCAGCAGCAGCTGCTGCCCCACCCGGGCAACCAGGTTCTCGTGGGCAGAGCAGATCTCGTTGAGTCGGACAATTGCCTGACTGGGGTTGGTTATATCCATCTCCACCAGTTCCTGGGAGAGCTTGAGCACCTGATTGTTGCTTTGCGCCCATTGGGTGACTGCCGTGCTGAATTCCTGCCATTCGTCCTGCACCTCGTTCATGATCGGCAGCGCGGTAAAGGCATCGCGGGCGGCATTGTAGACGGCCCGGCCCTCGGCCAGCTGCCGGGGAATGTCGGCTCGTTGTTCCTTGGTGATGTGCGGGGAGAGCAGGGTGCGCAGGATCACGACGCCTTTGGAGGAGGTCAGTGCCTGATAGGTCATGATGTTTTCCAGGGCGGGAAAACTTTCGGTGACGATTTTGCGGGTGTCGTCAGCCATGCGGTTCTGCTGGACAATGGACATCACCCCGACGATGAGGATGATGCACGCTGTCAGCAGAAATCCGCCGATGAGTTTGACTCCGATTTTGAGATTTTGCATTGTTTGCGGCTCCTGTGACAAAGGGAAGGAAGAAGGAGAGCCTCCTTTTTTGGGGGCAACTCTATTGTTTTCGCGATCTTATAATCACGCTTCGATACAAACTGATTGTCGGAAAAAGAAGGGGGAAGGTCAAGGGTGGGGGGAAAGAAAAATTGCAATCTGCGATTGTTTTGGCCCGCATCCGGCTGAATCGGCGGGTCGGGAAGTGTTCAGCGGGAAGGGCGGTGCAGGACGCGGGCGACGACGAGGCCGCTTTCGTAGAGCCCCAGAAGTGGGAAAGAGAGCAGGACCGTTGCGGTGAGGTCTCCGGCGGAGAGCAGGAAGGCGAGGACACCGATGACGATGGCAAACATCAACCGGTTTTTGCGGAAGTAGTCCGGGCCGACCAGTCCGGTTCGGACGGCCATGACCATGAGGAAGGGAATTTGAAAGGCGATGCCAAAGGTCAGAACCATCCGGGCGATGAAGGTGAGATACAGCCCCAGCTTGAGCATCGGCTGCAATGAGGGTCCGGCATAGCTCATGAAGTAGTGGAGCAGCCAGGGCAGGACAATGAAAAAGGCAAACAGGCATCCGCCGAGAAAAAGAAGGCTTGCCCAGAAAACCACGATCAGCACTGTCCGCTTTTCCCGGTCGTGCAGACCCGGGGCAACGAACAGCCATGCCTGATGCAGGATGAAGGGGAAGGAAACCATCAGCCCCACAAGAAAGGAGAGCTTCAAATAGCTGAGGAAGGCGTCGGTAAGCTTGGTGTAGACCAGCTTTTCCAGCGGCGGATAGGCCTGCTGCAACGGGCGGATGCACCAGGCGGCCAGCTGGTCGCGGAATAGATAGGCCACGGCGCTGGCGAGCAGCACGACCAGACAGCACCGGATCAGTCGTTGCCTCAGCTCTGCGTGGTGGGGCCGGAACAGTTCCGAAACGGCAAGGCTCATGTCGGGCGGGTGGTGTCGGCGGCGGACGCTTCGGCAGGGGATGTGCCGCCAGATGGACCGTCGGAAGACGCTGCCGTCTCTTCAGGGGCTTCAGGCACGGCGGTTTCGGCGCTATTTTGTTCCAGCTCGGCGATCATCTCTTCATCGGCGGCCTGTTCCTCGGCAGCGGTTGTCGAGGGCTGTGGTT
Organism: Desulfobulbus sp.; assembly: GCA_050952385.1. Lineage (GTDB taxonomy): Bacteria > Desulfobacterota > Desulfobulbia > Desulfobulbales > Desulfobulbaceae > Desulfobulbus. Next base: position 2,785,967 of record JBMNKV010000001.1, read on the forward strand.
CCTCCGGCCGGGGAAGATGCGTTGCCGGACGCCATGCCGAAGGGTCCTGGTCGAGCAGACGTTCCCGCAGTTCGTCCGCGGTCTGGTGCAGGTCGCGCTGCACCGAGGTGAGGGCGTCTTCTTCTTCAGTGAGTTCCTGTTTGATCTGGTTGAGCGTTTTTTTCAGTTCCATCAGGCCCTTGCCCAGGGACTGCGCCAGGCCGGGCAGCTTGTCCGGGCCGACCACGATCAGGGCAACGACAAAGATGACGATCATTTCCGGGAGGCCGATTCCAAACATGGCAAGCAGGAGGGCAGGGGGGACGGGAACAGGCGTTTTGCCCGCAAGAAGCCCGAAGTGTACGGGATTTGCCGTGGGGTGTCAAGCGGGCCTGTTGTCCTCCTGTGTGTCGATGCTTGGCACATGCTGCCAGAGAGGGTTATCAGGGAAGCGGTATGGAAAGGGGCGGTTATTGGGGTGGACGGAGGAAAAATATGGGGAAAAATCAAGGTTTTCAGGCTTGACTTCCGCTGATATTTTGTTCAGTTATATTGAATAGTATCTTGGTGAATATTGAACAGTATCGCGTCCTGGCGTTCATTCGCTCGCTCTCCAGACTCGGGCGGTCGATATCGGCTGTCGACAAGGAGACTGTTAACGGGGCGCAAAAGTCTTGCTTGAAGCGAGGTGATGGAACGTTTGCAAAAACATTGTTGCCATGATGTCCGGCTATGCGCTGAAAGTCGCTTCCGGAAAAGTCCGGGCGGCGCGCGCGGCCGATCATCATGTTGCCGCACGGTCGGACACCGTGGGGCGGGTGCTTGGCGTCCAACCAAAGACTACGCAGCCGCAACGCTGCATGGAGGACAGGTCAACCTATGAAATATCTCGCCGTTTTTTCTGCGATCGCGGCTGTCGTCTTGTTTATCAATCTGGCCGTGGAATCGCAGATGCTGTCGTATCTGTCAAGTGAGCCCAAGGTCTGCATCAACTGCCACCCCATGAACACCCTCTATGAAACCTGGGCCCACAGTTCCCACCGCAACCAGGCGCTGTGCATCGATTGCCACCTGCCGCACGAATCGTTTCTCGGCACAATGCTGGCCAAGGCCGAAGACGGCATCAAGCATGCCACTGCCATGACCTTGAAAACCTACGGATACAACATCCGCATCAGTGATACTGCTGCCGGCTGGGTTCAGGGTAACTGCATCCGCTGCCATGATGAACTGGTCTCGCAGATGCGGGAAAACAGCGCGCTCTATACCAAGGTTGCGGACAGCGGTGTTGCCATGGGGCGTCGTTGTTGGGACTGTCACCGGGATGTACCCCACGGCATCATGCGCAATATCACGGCCACGCAAAACGCCTTTGCGATCCGGGCGAAGAACTAAGCCTTTCACTCAGGAGAATGTTCATGAAAAAATCATCAGTGGTGTTCGCTCTGTCCATCCTCGCGATCGTTCCGATGGTGCTGTTGACCATGTCCATTCGGGAAAACAAGGCCGATCAACAGACGATTGCAACCGTGCCGCCCATCAAGGAGGGGGAAGTCCGCTCTTCGGAGTGGGGGAAATTCTATCCCCGCCAGTACGACAGCTCCATGCGGACCAGAACCTCCGATAAGCTGGTCGACGTGCTCAAGGACGACCCGGCGCTTCCCATTCTCTGGGCGGGATACGCCTTTTCCAAGGATTACAATGCGCCCCGGGGCCACTACTATGCTCTGGAAGATAATATCAATACCCTGCGCACCGGAGCGCCGGTGGATAATGCCACCGGGCCGCAACCCACCGCCTGCTGGACCTGCAAGGGACCGGATGTACCCCGGTTGATCAAGCGCGACGGCGAGATGGAGTTTTTTACCGGACCCTGGGCCCGGTACGGCGGGGAAGCGGTCAACACCGTTGGCTGTGCTGATTGCCACGACAGCGCGACCATGAAGCTGCACCCCCAGCGGGAGTATTTGCAGCGGGCGCTGGCGGCCCGGGGCGGCATGCAACTGGCGGACGCGACCCATCAGGATCTGCGCTCGCTCGTTTGTGCGCAATGTCATGTGGAGTACTACTTCAAAACCACCGAGTGGGAGAAGGACGGCGTCAAGCAAACAGCCAAGGTGGTGACCCTGCCCTGGGCCAAGGGAACCCTGCCGGAACAGATAGAAGCCTACTATGATGAGATCGGCTTCACCGATTACACCCATAAACTGAGCCGGGCCCCGATGCTGAAGGCCCAGCATCCCGATTACGAGGTCTATCTGACCGGAGTCCATTTCCGTAAAGGTCTGGCCTGTGCGGATTGCCACATGCCCTATGTTCGGGAAGGCGGGGTGAAGTATTCCAGCCATCAGGTGGGTAGCCCGCTGGACAACATCGCCACCACCTGTCTGAACTGCCACAAGGGAACGGAACAGGAGTTCCGCGAGGATGTCGCCCGGAAGCTGGAGCGCAAGAACGAGCTGGCGCGGCGGGCTACCGATATTATTGCCCGGGCCCATCTGGAAGCGGCCAAGGCCTGGGAACTGGGCGCGACCGAGGCGGAGATGGAGCCCATTTTGCAAGTGATTCGTCAGGCGCAGTGGCGTTGGGACTATGCGGTGGCCGGGCATGGCTCGTTCTTCCATGCCCCGGAAGAGACCCTGCGCGTGCTGGGCAATGCCATCGACAGGGGACAGGATGCCCGGGTGCAGCTGCGTACTGTACTCGCCCGGTACAATGCCGCCGACTATCAGGCGCCGGATTTTTCCACCAAGGAAAAGGCGCAGGCCCTGGCAGGCATCGACCTGGAGAAGGAGGCGAGCGCGAAGCGGGGCTTCATCGACACGCTCAAGCAGGAATGGTTCAAGCAGGGCGAGGCCAAGGGACTGTATGACCCGGCAAGCCGGAAGGATATGGTCCTGAAAACTGCCTATTGAATCGCCTGTTGATCGCCTCTTGAAAAAGCGGCGCGTTTCTGGCGCGACGGCCCTGGCGGAATATCTGTCAGGGCCGTGCTGTTTTCGGGAATGGCTGGGCCCTGTTCCGGTTGCATTGACTTTTTTGTTGCTTTCTGCTATTATTTTAGGGTTTTGTTTTTGAAATGACTCTGCAGGAGTGACTCTGCATGCACCGGGCTGGTTCTTGCCGCAAACAAGGGAGACGAGTATGGCCAATGTAATCGTGGTCGGCGCCCAGTGGGGCGATGAGGGGAAGGGGAAGATTGTCGATCTTTTGACCCAATTCGCGGATTATGTGGTGCGCTTTCAGGGGGGAAACAATGCCGGTCACACCCTGGTGGTGGACGGAAAAAAATATGTCTTTCACCTCATTCCCTCGGGCGTGCTCTATCCGGACAAGGTCTGCGCCATCGGCAACGGGGTGGTCGTCGATCCGGCGGTGCTCCTGCAGGAAATAGAGAAGATGGCCGAGGCTGGGCTGAAGATCACGTCGGAGCGCCTGATTATCAGCGGCAATGCCCATCTGATCATGCCCTATCATCAGCAACTGGATCTGGCCCGCGAAAACAGGCTGGCCAAGGATGCCAAGATCGGCACCACGGGATGCGGGATCGGTCCGTGCTATATGGACAAGGTCGGCCGCACCGGCATGAAGGTGGGCGACCTGCTCGACCTGGGCCTGTTCCGGGATAAGTTGCAGGCCGTGGTCGAGGAAAAGAATTTCATGCTCACCCAGCTCTATCGCGCCCAACAGGTGGACGGCGCAGCCATTGCCGACCAGTTCGCCGGGTATGCGGAGCAGCTGGCGCCCTTTATCGGCAATGTTTCGGTGGCGCTCGATCAGGCGCAAAAAAACGGGAAGCACATCCTTTTTGAAGGCGCCCAGGGCACCCAGCTCGATATCGACCACGGCACCTATCCCTTTGTCACCTCGTCCAATACGGTGGCAGGGAATGCCTGTATCGGTTCAGGCATCGGGCCCGCGCACATCGACGAGGTCATCGGCATCCTCAAGGCCTATACCACACGGGTAGGGGAAGGCCCCTTCCCCACGGAGCTGCCCGAAGGCGATACCATCGGCGACTGGCTGCAGAGCAAGGGCCACGAGTACGGGGCCACCACCGGTCGCCGCCGCCGCTGTGGCTGGCTGGATGCCGTGGTCGCCAACGACGCGGTCCGGCTGAACGGACTCACCGGTTTTGCCGTGACCAAGCTGGACGTGCTTTCAGGGCTGCCGCGGCTGAACATCGCCACCCGCTACGAGGTGGAGGGCACCTCCTTCCCCTCGATGCCCTGCAATATCCGTCAGGCCCGGCTGGCCCGGCCGGTGTACGAGGAGCTGCCGGGTTGGGAGGCCGACCTGACCGGTGTGCGCGCCTATGAGGATCTGCCCGGAGAGGCCAAGGATTACCTGAAGCGGGTGGAAGACCTGACCGGGGTTGCGCCGGTGATTGTTTCGGTTGGTCCCGACCGGGAAGAAACCCTGCTTCTCCGCAACCCCTTTGCACGGTGAAACAGGCGACTGTTTCGTGTTGGCCACGGCCCTGCGCGGTCATGTGCTGACATGTGCGGACATGGCGGTCGTAGTTGTGATGTTGACTATGAGGTGTATATGACTGACACCCGGAGAAAACCGGCTGGCAGAGCCGTTTTTTGCGCCCGGTATCCTGCGGTGTTCATTCCCGGGGGGCGTTCTCTCCGGGATTTTTATTTCATGGAGGTACGCTGTTTATGGCCCGTATTACCGTTGAAGACTGCTTGAAAACCGTAGGTGACGACAACCGTTTTGCCCTGATCCACCTGGCGGTTGAGCGGATTCGACAGCACCGGAAGGGGGAACCGTACCTGGTGTCCGGCAAGAACAAGGAGGTGGTGATGACCCTGCGGGAAATCGCTGCCGGCAAGGTGACGTTTGACAATATCCACGAACTGCCCAAACAGCGGAAGACCGGGAAAGAGGCGGAGGGTTCGACTGCAGCAGAGGAGAGCGAAGCGTAGTTGCGGGAGGCTGGGATGAGCAGGGATTATTACGAGATCCTCAATGTGAGGCGGGATGCTTCGGCCGAGGCCATCAAAAAGGCCTACCGTAAACTGGCCATGAAGTACCATCCCGACCGGAATCAGGGGGACAGCGAGGCCGAGGAACGTTTCAAGGAGGCGGCCGAGGCCTATGAGGTGCTCAGCGATCAGCAGAAACGCCGGATTTATGATACCTACGGCGAGGAGGGACTGCGCTCCAGCGGGTACCGCGGACCCGGCAGCAGCGAAGATATCTTTTCCCATATCAACGATCTGTTCGGGGATCTGTTCGGTTTCGGCGGCGGTCGGGGCGGCCGGCGACGGGATCCCAACGCGCCGGTTCAGGGCGAGGATCTTCGCTACGATATCCGTATCTCCTTTACGGACGCCATTCACGGTGTGACCCGCCAGGTCGAGATCAGCAAGCGGGAAACCTGCTGGACCTGCGAGGGTTCGGGCTCACGCCCCGGTCATCGGCCGGAAATGTGCCCTGCCTGTCAGGGACGGGGTCAGGTCATCCGTTCACAGGGTTTTTTCCAGGTGAGCACGACCTGTCCCCGGTGTAGCGGCACGGGCCAGATCATTACCGAGCCGTGCGCCGATTGCCATGGCGAGGGTCTGGTGAAGAAGAGCAAGAAGGTCAGTGTCCGTATTCCGGCGGGAGTGGACACCGGGTCGCGCATGCGCCTGACCGGCGAGGGAGAGGGCGGCCGGCGCGGCGGCCCCCCCGGCGACCTGTACGTGGTGATTCACGTTGAAGAACACCAGCATTTTCAGCGCGACGGCCAGACCATCTATTTGCGCCTGCCGTTGTCCATGGTCCGGGCCGCCCTTGGCTGCGAGGCGGATGTGCCCACCGTGCACGGCACGGCCAAGCTGAAGATTCCGGCTGGAACCCAGTCGGGCCAGCATTTTTATCTGCGCGGCGAGGGCGTGCCCAGTCTGCGTGGGGGCGACCGGGGCGATATGGTGGTCGAGGTGCAGGTGCAGACGCCCACCAAACTGACCCGGGAACAAAAAGAGCTGCTGCAGCAGTTCGATGCCCTGAGTCAGGAACGGGAAGAGGAAGGCTTTTTCAGTCGCCTGTTCGGGCAGTTGGGCGGCAAGCAGCAAAAAAAGAAACAATCTCCCAAGGGTAAGGCCGCCCATGGATGAAACACCCCGGTTGACCCATTTTGACGCCTCCGGTCAGGCCCGAATGGTGGATGTGGGGGGCAAACAGGAAACGGTCCGCCAGGCCGTGGCCGCGGGAACCGTCCGGATGTCGCGGCAGACCTATGCCATGGTGCGCGAAGGAACGGCCGCCAAGGGCGATGTGCTCGGTGTGGCGCGCATTGCCGGGATCATGGCGGCAAAAAAGGTGGATCAGCTGATTCCCCTTTGTCATCCCCTGGCGCTCTCGTCTCTGGATATTGTGTTTTCCTTTGATGAGGAGCGCTGCGAGGTGCTTATCGAGGCGACAGCCGGGATTACCGGCCGCACCGGGGTGGAGATGGAAGCCCTGACCGCGGTTTCGGTGGCTGCGCTGACCGTCTACGATATGTGCAAGGCCGTGGACAAGGCCATGGTCATCACCGATATTCGTTTGCTTCGGAAAAGCGGAGGCAAGAGCGGATCATTTGTCAGGGCGGATTCTCTATGATACAGTAGCCGGAAAAATGAGGGATTCCGCAGCGGAGGACGGTTATGGACGCCACAAAACTGCAAGCGTTCAAAGAGCAGCTCGAAGCCATGAAGGCCGAGATCAACGACGACATCGAACAGACGCTCAGTTCGATGACCACCCACACGGGCAATATCCCCGACCCCAATGACCGCGCCACCATGGAGTCGGATCGCAGCTTTGCGTTGCGGATTCGGGGCCGGGAACGGAAGCTGGTGGAGAAGATCGATGAAGCCTTGGGCCGTATCGACAACGGCACATACGGAGTGTGTGCCGGGTGCGGTCAGGACATCTCGGTCAAACGCCTCCAGGCGCGGCCGGTGGCCGAGTTCTGCATCGACTGCAAGACCCGTCAGGAACAGCGTGAACGTGAACAGGGACGCTGAAGGAGTGGTTGGCCGACATGCCTGAACTGCGCAAGGATCCGATACTCGGGCGGTGGATCATCATTGCCCATGAACGAGGTAACCGCCCGACGGACTTCCTGGTCGAGGAAGCTGTAACCAAGGGCGGTTTTTGTCCGCTGTGTCCGGGAAACGAAAAAAGCACCCCGAGCGAAACCCTGGCCTATGGCCGGGAGAACGATGTCCCCAACACCCCCGGCTGGAAACTGCGGGTCGTGCCCAACAAGTATCCCGCCCTGGTTATCGAGGGGAACTTGGACAAACAGGGGGAAGGTGTGTACGACCGGATGAACGGAATCGGGGCCCACGAGGTGATCGTGGAGACCGCGGATCATCACGCGTCCTTTTCCTATCTTCCTCCGGAGGAGATGATTCTGACCTTTCTGGCCTATCGGGAGCGTATCCTTGATCTGGCCGGAGACCCCCGCTTCAAATACGTGGTGGTGTTCAAGAACTACGGCAAAACAGCCGGAGCCTCCCTGGAGCATTCCCATTCCCAGCTGGTGGCCCTGCCCGTCATTCCCCGCACGGTCGCCCTGGAAATGGACGGCAGCAAGGTGTATTTTGCGTTCAAGGACCGGTGCGTGTACTGCGACATCATCCATCAGGAACTGCATCAGCGGGTGCGGGTGGTGTGCGAAAACGAGCATTTCGTCACCCTGACCCCTTTTGCGCCCCGTTCGCCCTTTGAGGTGTGGATCTTGCCCCGTGCGCATCAGTCCTCCTATACGGAGCAGGACGATGCCTCGCTCATGGACCTGAGTCGAATTTTTTCAGAAACCATGCGACGGCTGGATGTCTGCATTCCCAATATTCCGTATAATTTTGTTCTGCATACCGAACCGTTGCATTCCGATCCCCTGAAGCACTACCACTGGCATTTCGAGATTGTTCCCAAGGTAACCTCCAGCGCCGGCTTTGAATGGGGAACCGGATTTTATATCAATCCTCTGTCGCCGGAGGACGCCTGTGGCTACCTCCGGGCAGTGCAGTTATAGGAGATGCAACCATGGAACAAAAACGAATCTTGCTGGTCGATGATGACGAGGGGATTCAACTGTTGTACCGGGAAGAGCTTGAGGATGAAGGCTATCTGGTCGATTCGGCCCGCAACGGGATTGAGGGACTGAAGCAGTTCCGGGACAACCCGCCCGATCTGGTCGTGCTCGACATCAATATGCCGGAAATGAACGGCATAGAGGTGTTGCGGCAGATGAAGGCCGAGCGCGACTCGGTGCCGGTGATTCTCAGTTCGGCCTACCACGAATACAAGCAGGATCTCGGCAGCTGGGCCTCGGACGCCTATGTGGTCAAATCGGTCAACACCGACGAACTCAAGAGCACCATCCGCAAACTGCTCTCCTGATCATCCGTCCCTCGTCGCTGTCCGTCATACCTTGCGGGGGCGCTTTGCATGAAAGACATCCAGGGCCTGCACGATTCGCGGCAGATCGGCATCCGCAAGGTCGGCGTCAAAACCATCTTCTATCCCATCATCGTCCTCGATAAGGCCAGCAAGACCCAGCAGACCGTGGCCCGGATCAACATGTACGTTGATCTGCCCCATCACTTCAAGGGGACGCACATGAGCCGGTTCATCGAAATCCTCAACCGGTTTCATCGAGCCCTGAACCTGAAAACCGTGCAGGTGATCCTGGAGGAGATGCGGACGCGGCTCGATGCGGAGTCGGCCCATCTCGAGCTGGCCTTTCCCTACTTTTTTCAAAGTACCGGTCCGGATCAGGAACAGGCCCTGGCCCGCTATGACTGCCGGCTCCACGGCGCGTTGCTGCACGAGCTGGATCTGGTGGTCGAGGTCGATGTGCCAGTGGTCGTGTCCGGGCCGTCCGGGGCCTCCGGTCGCTGGGGGCAGGTGAGCGTGGCGGTGCGGATGCGGACCTTTCTCTGGATCGAGGATCTGATCGCCCTGATCGAGGCCGGGATCGGAGAGCGGCCCTCGCCGGTCGACGGAAGTGCGGAGTCGGTCTGCCTGCGGGTGAGCCGTGCCCTGCGGGATCGCGGGGCCTTCGGTTGGTACAAAGTAGTTGTGAAAAATACGGTCAACGGGTATGCAGCATGTGCCGTTGCCGAGTGGCCGGACAACCGGGACGGCGAGGTTATGTGACCGTTCCGATTTCCGTGGATTTCCCCCTCCTGATTTTCTTTACCTGCACATGAAGCGATGAGTGAACTTCTTTTTGAGATCGGCGCTGAAGAGCTGCCCGCAGGATACATTCAGCCCGCCCTTGCCGCCTTGGCCGAGAACGCGGCCCATAAATTTCAGTCCCTGAATCTCACCTTCGCCGCCATCCGCACCTTTGGCGGGCCGCGTCGTCTGACCCTGGTCGTCGACAGCCTGCAGCAGCGGCAGCCGGATCGGCGTCAGGAGCATATCGGTCCGTCGAAGCAGGCTGGTTTCGATGCCGACGGCAAGCCGACCAAGGCGGCCCTGGGCTTTGCCCGTTCCAAAGGGTGTGCTCCCGAAGACTTACAGGTCGTGGAGACGGCAAAGGGCGCGTATCTCATGGTGGTTGAAGAGGTCCAGGGTCGGGAAACCAAGGAGCTCTTGCCCGAACTTTTGGAGGCCCTGGTGCGGGAGCTGGTCTTCCCCAAATCCATGCGCTGGGCCGATGGTTCCCTGCTGTTCGCCCGGCCCATTCAGTGGCTTTTGGCACTGTACGACGGCGAGCCGGTGCCGTTGACTCTTGAAGGCATCCACAGCGGCACAACGACAAGAGGCCATCGCTTCCTTGCCCCTGCCACCGTTGAAGTCCGCGATCTGCGCAGCTACCTGGATGCCCTGGCCGAGCGCTGGGTGATCGTCGATCCCGCCCAGCGGCGGGCGGCGGTGATTGAGAGCGTTCGCAATGCCGTGGCCGAAATGGCGGCAGGCGCGGACATCGCGCCCATTCTCCACGAAGGGCTGATCGATATTGTCACCAACCTGGTGGAGCATCCCTTTGGCGTGTGCGGCCGCTTTGACGACAAGTTTCTCCAGCTGCCCGAAGAGGTTCTGATCACCTCGATGCGCGAGCATCAGAAATCCTTTCCCGTGGCCGATGCGTCCGGGCGACTGGTGCCCCTGTTCGTTGCGGTGAACAATACCCGGGTCAAGGATATCGAGCTGACCCGGAGTGGGCATGAGCGGGTGCTGCGGGCCCGGCTCGAGGATGCGCTCTTTTTCTACAACGATGATCGGACCGAGTCCCTGGACAGCCGCTGCGCCCGCCTGGATGGCATTGTCTTCCAGCAGAAGCTGGGCACCATGCGGGCCAAGAGTGAGCGTCTGGTGGCCCTGGCCGGTCTGCTGGTGCAGATGGTCGCCCCCGAGCTTCAGGCCCCGGCCGAACAGGCGGCTCGGCTGGCCAAGACCGACCTGTTGACCGCCATGGTGGGCGAATTCCCCTCCCTGCAAGGGACCATGGGCCGGGTGTACGCCCTGCATGACGGCCTGTCGGCCGAGGTGGCCCAGGCCATCGAGGAACACTACCAGCCCCTGCGGGCGGGCGGCCAGCTGCCGGAGTCCCTCTTGGGTGCCCTGGTTGGCCTGGCCGACCGGCTGGACACCCTGGCCGGCTGCTTTGCCATCGGTGAAAAGCCCACCGGCAACAAGGATGCCTTTGGTCTGCGGAGGCAGGCCATCGGTTTGATCGCCATTATCCGCGGCCACGGCCTTTCGCTTTCCCTGCGCGCCCTGGTCGAGGCGGCGCTGCGCGGCTATGCCGGAGTCGTGACCTGGGACGAGGCTGTTGTCGATGAGGTGGTCGATTTCATCCGTCTGCGTTTTGAAAACGAGCTGATCGCCTCTGGTCTGTCGCAGGGCGCGGTGGAGGCCGCCACCCGGGTCGCCTTTGATGACCTGTTGGATGCGCTGCGCCGGGTCGAGGCCCTTGAAGCAATGCGGAGCCTGGAAAGCTTCGTCATCCTTGCCGGTTCGTTCAAACGGATTCACAACATCGTCAAGGACAATACCCGAACCGAGATCGACGAGGCCTTGCTGGTCGAAGCCGCGGAACAGGATCTGTACAAGGTGCTGGCGCAGGTGCGTGAGGCAGCCCTGCCGCTGATCGAGGCCAAAAAATATCCTGCGGCATTACAGGAGCTTTTGCGCATGAAGGAGGCGGTCGACCGGTTTTTTGACGAGGTCATGGTCATGGCCGATGATGCGGCGGTGCGCCGGAACCGGCTCAACCTGCTGACCGCCCTGGGCGAACTGGTCCTGCGGGTGGGCGATATTTCCCGGATGCATGCGGATCGGGAATAAAGATTATGTGCGGAGAGCGCATGAAAAAGCCGCAAAAAGCCGCCAAAGGTCGCCCCTTTGGGCGGCTTTTTTTGTTACCGGTGATTTGTCAGTGATTTGAAGGTCTGCTCTTTTGTAGACTATCTGGCACGGTTCAGGCCGCGCCGTAGCTGTGCAGACCGGAGAGCAGAAAGTTGACGCCGAAATAGGTGAAGAAGACCGCCGCGAGCCCTGCGATCGACAGCCAGGCGATGCGTTGTCCGCTCCAGCCTCGGGTGAAGCGGGCGTGCAGGGTCAGGGCGTAGAGAAACCAGGTGATGATCGACCAGGTCTCCTTGGGGTCCCAACTCCAGTAGGTGCCCCAGGCCTCGTTGGCCCAGATCGCGCCGGTGATGATCCCGGCCGAGAGCCAGAGAAAACCGAAGATGATGGTCTTGTGGATCAGCCCGTCGAGCACCGGCAGGGCGGGCAGACCGGCAAGAACCTTGTTGTCGCCGCCGCGCCGTTCATACCCCTGCCTGAGCAGGTACATGACGCCCAAACCGCCGGCTACGGCAAAGGCCGCGTACCCGATGAAGCAGGTCACCACGTGGATGATCAGCCAGTTGGACTGGAGCGCCGGGATAAGCGGGGTGATCTGGTCGTTGATCCGGGTGGAAAGCGAGGCATAGGCCATGGCCACGGCGGCGCAGGGGATGACGAAGGCCCCCATGGCCCTGGTTTTGATGCGAAATTCCATCACCAGGTAGAGCACGGTCAGGCACCAGACGAAAAAGACCAGGGATTCGTACATATTGGTCAGGGGCGCGTGGCCGATGCCCATCTGGTAGGATTCGTGCCAGCGTAGCCCGAGGGCCGCGGTCTGAAGCGCTGCACCGATCAGGGTCAGGACGGTGGCAGCCACGCCGCTGACCGTGCTTCGAAACAGAAACAGGATCAGGTACAGGGCCGAGGCCGCGATATAGGCGATCATCGCCAGGCCGAAGAGTTGAGAGCTGTCCATGGCGTCTCCTTATATAAAGGGCAACGAGATCGTTATTCCTCGAATTGTTGGATCAGAGCGGCAAATTTTTCCTTGAACCCTGCCTGCTTCTTGTTGGTGTCGCCCGCGAAAAGAAGACGGCTGCCGTTACCATCCGGCTGCACCAGCACATAAATCCGCCGGTGGGACATGAAAAAGGCAATCACTAAGCCTGCCAGCATCAGGATGCAGCCGACATACACCAGGCCCACCCCCGGATCCTTGGTGGCCTGGAGTCCTGTGGCGTAGAGCTGGCTCACGGTGAACCGGTACGTGCCCGTGGGCTGTTGCAGGGTGGTGGGCTGGTCCATGGCGGTCCAGAAACTCGCGGGTGTGCCCTGTTGATCGCTGAACCAGATCTTGAGCCGCCTAGTGGCCTCGCCCTGATACTCCCGGTTGAGAATGCCGTAACCAACCCCGGCCTCATCCCAGTTGAACTGCCTGGCCACGGGAATGACAGCCGTGTGTTCGGCCGCGGCCGCGTCTTCACGGCTGATCCGCACCTTGTAATAGGGGAGCGGATTGTAGCTGGACTGGTAGAAGGTCACGCCCTTGTAGACCAGCGGCTGGTTGACCTTGATCTCGGCGGTGCGAACCGGCTCGTTGTTTTCGAGAATGGTGACCCTGGACAGGTAGGTTTTGGGCGTGCCGTTGTCATAGTAGTGCACACTGAAGCTGTCGCAACGGATCTGAAAGCCCAGATCGATGAGTAGGCCTCCCTTGAAGGTCCGAATTTGACCTGTGCTTTCCCCTTCGGGCAGCATGAGCGAGCCCTTGAAGGCGAACTGCGGATCGCGGAGCAGCGAGCGGGCCACCAGCGACGAGCCCAGGAGCGCACCGGCAAGCACGATCAGGATGGAACAGTGCACCACATAGACGCCCAACCGGGTCCAGGCCCCCTGCTGGGTGAAGAAGAGCCGGCCTTCGGGCGTCTCTTTCCGGCGAACCCGGCCGGTACCGGCCAGAACCGCCTCGACGCGGGCCATGGCCGCCTCCGGGGCCAGCGGGCTGGTCAGCTCGCGGTGCAGGGGAAACTTGCGCACCTGGGCGGGTTCCAGCTCCAGGCCGTCACGACGAATTATTCGCAGGGTACGGGGGATACGATCCAGGCTGCACACAATCAGGTTGAGGGCGAACAGGCCCAGCAGTCCGAGAAACCACCAGGAGTTGTACATGTCCGGAATCGAGAGCACCTGCATCAGCTGCGCGGCCTTGATGCCGTACTTTTCGACGTAGAGCGAGGGGGCCGCGTTCTGCGGGATGAGGGTGCCCACAATCGAGGTGGCGGCCAGAAGAAAAAGCAGGAGCAGGGCCAACTGCACCGAGGCGAACAGGCCGAGCAGGGAGTTGCGCTTGTTGGATGTCATGGGATGTGTGCAGGGGAAATCAACGAATGGAAACCAGCGGAATCGTGGCGTCCAGAGTCATGGTTTTCAGTAAAAAGAGCTATTGCATAGCACGGAACGCGGATACTGGCAACAGGCAAAAATATAGTCAGAGGAACATTGTGGTAGTGCCATGGATCGGGGGATGCGAAGAGTTTTGTTGGCAAGAGTCGCCGGATCAGGGGGTTGAGTGATCCGGTTGCGCGCCTCCCCCTTCAAGGCGATGCAGCATGTTCCAATGACGGAGCAGACTGTCTCCCCGGACGGGCGCGGTCAGACCCGGTCCGGTTCCAGGGCCTGGCCGATCAGTTCCAGAGTGTGCATGATCCGGATCGGCAGTCCGGCCCGCTCGATGATATCCTGGAGCTGGATCATACAGCCCGGACACCCAGTGGCCACGATCTCGGCCCCGCTGTTTTTGAGGTGCTTTGCCTTGCGGTCGCCGATGGCCCGGCTCAGCTCCGGATGCGCGGCGGTGAAGGTGCCGCCCATCCCGCAGCAGGTCGCGGCCGCTTCCATCTCCACGAAGCGGACCTGGGGCAGGGCCCGGAGCAAGGCGCGGGGTTCCCGGCTCACTCCGGCAAGGCGCAGGTGACAAGGGTCATGGTAGGTGACGACAACGGGTTCCGGCTTTCGGGGCAGGGCGGCCAGACGTTTGTCCAGCCCCTGTTCGACGAGCAGCACGTGGATATCGACCAGGCGGGTTGCCGAAGGGTTGAGTCCCAGGTCCGGATAATGCCCGGAGAGCATGCCCAGACAGGAGGCGCAGCCGGTGACCATTATATCGGGCCGATACGCGCGGAAGGCCGCGAGGTTGTCTGCAGCCAGGTGCGCGGTCTGCGGGCCGTTGCCGGTGGACAGGGCGGGCATGCCGCAACAGCCCTGATTTTTCGGGGTGTACACCGTGCAGCCCGCGAGGTGGGGCAGCCGGGCCAGCCAGGCCCCGGACCGGGGAAAGAGATAGGTCAGGGCGCAACCGGCGAAGACCCCGACGGTCGGTTGTCCGGGTGCACCTTCCAGCACCGGCGGGATCAGGTCGAACAGGGTCTGCCCGGTGAAGGCGGGCAGGGTTCGCCCTTTGAGCAGGTCGGGGGCAAAACGCAGGCGCAGGCCGCTTTGTTCCGGAATCTTTTTAAACAGCAGCGGCGCAAGCAGGGCAGCCCCGCGTGTCAGTGTTCTGAGCAGGGTGCGCGACCCGGTCAGCGAGGCCGCTGCCTTGCCCACGGTCGATAGCCCCTGGCCCTCGGTGAACAGTCGGCGTGCCGCGGCAACGATCCGGTCGGTGGGCACCTGGTTGGGGCAGTGGGCCAGACAGGAGCCGCAGAGCAGGCACAGGCCCAGTTCTTCCTGAAGCCGCGGGTCGTCCGCTTCGATGCGACCTTCGACCAGGGCCTCGGCAAGAACGATCTTGCCCCGGGCCACCGAACCTTCGCGGCCGGTGTGCAGGTAGACCGGGCAATGGGCCTGGCAGGCCCCGCAGCGGACGCATTGGGCCATCTCCACCCTGTAGTCGGCAAGCCCCTTGAGCGCATCCATCGCTACCGCTCCTTCGTTTCGGCGGGGCCGGGCAGGTCTTCGGGAAAGATTTTTCCTGGATTCATGATGTTGTCGGGGTCCAGGACCTCCTTGATGCCGCGCATCACCGCCATGGTTGCGGCATCCACCTCCAGTCCTATGTAGCGCGCCTTGGCCGTGCCGATGCCATGTTCGCCGCTGATTGAGCCGCCCAGTTCCACCGCGGCCCGGAAGATGGCGTCCAGGGCGCGGTCGACCCGTTCTTTGGTGCCTGGCTGCTCCAGATCGACCATGACGTTGACGTGGATGTTGCCGTCTCCGGCATGACCGAAGGTGACGATGGGCACCTCACATTGGCGGCCGATTTCCTCCAGGCGGCGGACCATTTCCGGCACCAGGGAACGCGGTACCACGATGTCTTCATTGAATTTGTTTGGCCCCAGACGGCGCAGGCTGGGGCTGACGTTGCGGCGCAGTTGCCAGATCGCCTCGGCTTCGTCCGCGGTTTGCGCCACCCTGGTTTCCAGGATATCGAAGGCGCGCACGATTTCCTTGATGCGCTTGACCTGGGGCGCGAGCTGCGCGCGTTCGCCGTCAACCTCGATGATCAGCACGGCCCGGCAGGATTCGGGCAGGTCGACGGAGTGCGACCTGCGCACGCAGTCGATGCTCGATCTGTCCATGAATTCAAGGGCAACGGGAATGATGCGGCCCCGGATGATGGCGGACACGGCCTGGGCTGCGCCGTCGATGGAGTTGAACGCGGCCAGCATGGTTGCCCGGGCCTCGGGTTTGGGCAGGAGGCGGAGGGTGATCCGGGTGACGATGCCGAGGGTTCCTTCGGAACCGACAAAGAGCCGGGTCAGATCGTAGCCGACC
Organism: Desulfobulbus sp.; assembly: GCA_050952385.1. Lineage (GTDB taxonomy): Bacteria > Desulfobacterota > Desulfobulbia > Desulfobulbales > Desulfobulbaceae > Desulfobulbus. The sequence goes on from JBMNKV010000001.1 coordinate 2,802,011, forward strand.
ACGTTTTTCATGACCCGGCCGCCGGTACGGATCACCGCACCGTTGGGCATGACCACCTCGAGCCCCAGCACATAGTCGCGGGTTACCCCGTACTTGAGGCAGCGCGGACCGCCGGCGCATTCGGCGACATTGCCGCCCAGGGTGCTGAAGGCCCTGGAGGCCGGGTCGGGCGGATAGAACAGGCCCAGCCGCTCCACCTCCTGTTGCAGGCGGGCGGTGACCACCCCCGGCTCGACCACGGCGATCAGGTTGTCGGTGTCGATCTCGACAATGCGGTTCATCCGGGTCAGCACCACCACGATGCCGCCCCGCACCGGCAGGCTGCCGCCGGTGAAACCACTGCCCGCGCCCCTGGCCAGGATGGGGATGCGGGCCTGCGCGGCCAGACGGACAACAGCGGCAACCTCGGCGGTCTCGCCCGGGTGGACCACGATGTCCGGCAGGTGCTGCTGCCGGGTGGCGTCGAACGAATGGGCGATCCGGTCGGTCAAGTCCATGGAGACGTGGTCCGCGCCGACAACAGCCTCCAGTCTATGGAACAGTTCCTGCCGGTCCATGCCGCTTATCCGTCAACCGGACGGGAATCGCCAACCGGGCCGGGAAGGGCCGGTTGCGCGGGCAGGTGCACGGCCATTTGCGGATAGGGAATCTCCCAGCCCTGGGCATTGCAGCATTCCACGCACCAGCGGTTGATGAGCCGCTCGATCTTGCGGTAGGCCCCGGCCTGGGCCCCTGTAAAGTTGGCGAAGATCACCACATCAAGAGACGAGATCCCGATCTGGAGAAAATCGACCGTCAGCCCGGTACAGTCCGCCTGGTAGGGGGTTTCCTGCATTTTGGCGTTCAGGAATGCCTCCAGGGTTTCCAGCACGGTGGTGACCTGTGCCTGCATGGCGTAGGGAAGGCCGAGCACCACGCTGATGCAGAAGTCGCGCGAGAGATTGACCGGGGCCTTGGCCAGGAAGGCGGCGGCGTCGTAGACAATATGGCGGCCGCTGACCTCGACCACCTCCACCATCTCGTGGCTGAGACTGACCACCTTGGCAAAGGGCATGCCGCTGATGGCGACCCAGTCGTTCTTCTTGCAGGGGAACCAGGGCTCGTCGTTGCCGTAGGGTCGGGAAATCAGATCAAGCGCGGCTGCAATCGGCACCCGCAGCCGCGTGTTGAGCGCGGGATTGTAGAACGTGCAGAACACGTTGATCGCCTCCACCCGCCAGGGCAAGCCCTGGTAGTTGACGCGCTCGCCCTCTCGCATCGAACCCATGTTCAGCATCAAGACAGCCTGCCGCCACATCTTGGGCAGGGTCTGCCGGATGGCGTAGAGCAGGCCGATGAAGAGGATGATCGCCGCGCTGAGCAGAAGCCAGTCTTCCGCCGCGTAGAGGACGAAAAACAGGGCAAAGAGCGCGGCCGCTGCCGAGAGTCCCTTGAAGGCAAGGTCGAGGATGCGCACGGATTTGGGGCGTCGTTCCCGTCTGGCGCCGGGAATCAGACGGAGAATGAGCCGGGAGAACAGGCGGATGAGGACAAAAACGCCCAGACAGCTTCCCAGCGCGATCAGCAGGTACAGGCCCCGTTCATGGAAAAAGGAGGTGGCCGCGGCCTGGAGGCTCTGCAAAATCGGCACATCCTTGTCTTCCAGCTTGGCCAGCTCCATCCGCGCCAGCTCCAGCTTGTTGTCGATCCGGTCGAGCACGTTTTTCCAGACCGGCAGCAGGTCGGCTAGTTCCTGTTCAACCGCGCCGTCGGATTTGACCTGCAATTCGCTGATGCTGGTCACGGCCCGGCGGGCCGTCTCCTCCTGATGCTCAAGGATGCCGATCTGCTCCTTGAGTTCGGTCTTCTGCCGGGCCCGGGCCGTGAGCTGCTTGATGCTCTTGATGGTCGGCTCCAGCAGGCTGGTGATCTCCTGTTTCCAGCTGAACGCCTCTTTGGGGGCCTCGGAAAAGACGGCGATATCGATGCCGGTGGCGATGCGGACGAAATCGGACCCGGATTCGGTCAGTTGCTTGTCCAGGGATTGGAGTTCGGCCTTCAGGGCCTCCTCTTCCGAGGGAGTCGGGTTGTCCTCCAACCCCTGCCTGATGACCCGTATCTGTTGCCGCAGGCTGGTGCGCAGATTGACCAGCGATTCAAGCATGTTCAGGGTGCTTTCCCGGGTCTGCTCGGCCTGGCGCAGGGCCAGCCTGTGTTCGAGAATGCTTTCCAGGCTGAAGTCGGCCACGTCGGCCTCGGAACCGGCCGGCCGGATGCCGGAGCGCAGCGGTGGTACGGCGGTTACCTGGCGGACAGCGGCCCGGTTCGGCCAGACAAAGGCCTCCCAGGAGATAAGCTGTTGGCCTGCCTGCGGCATGGACACGGTGAGCCCGGCGAGCAGCGGGGGGACGGCGTTGCCGACCCCGTATTGCCGCGCCGTGCGGGTGCGCCACGGACGGGTTCGTGTTTCGGCGGGGGCCTGTTGTTTGCCGTTTTGGCCTAAGACAACCGGTGGCGTTGCGGATCTGTTGTCAGCGCTAGGGGGCGATAGCGTGGGGAGCTGTTCCTGTGGGGCCGCGGCCTCTGACGGCTGTGGTGGCTGTCCGCCGGCAGCGGGCTCCGGTGCGGGTGCGGCAGCCGGGGACGGTGTTTTTTCTTTGTCGGTGTCAAGAACCTCGGTTGCTGGTGCCGCCGCATTGCCGTCCGGGGGGATGGGTTTGGTGTCGGCGGCTGGAGCGGCTTTTGCTGCGGGGGACGCATCGGTTCCGGCCGGAGCTGGCGCTGCTCCGGGTTCGGCGGCCAAGAGCAGGCCGGGCAGCAGACAGAGCAGCAGGAGTCGGATGAAAAAGCGGGATACGAACATGGTGGATCCTGAAAAGAAGGGGAAAAACAGGTGAACGAGCGCCGGTCAGGGCGCCAGGCGTTCGATGATCCAGCGACCGCCGTCGTGCAGGGTATAGAGAAAACGGTCGTGCAGGCGGTTGGGTTGGCCCTGCCAGAATTCGATGGAGTCGGGCCGGACCCGGAAACCTCCCCAGAAATTCGGCAGGGGAATCTCGCCGTCGCGGAAGCGGTCCTTCATTTTTTGCAGCTCCCGCATCAGGAGCGCCCGGGAATCGATCACCGAACTCTGCCGGGAAATCCACGCGCCCAGCCGACTTCCCCTTGGCCGGGTGGCGAAATAGCGGGCCGATTCGAGGGTACTGATCTTTTCGGCCGTGCCGGTCACCGCCACCTGCCGGGCCATCCCGACCCAGGGAAAGAGCAGGGCGACCCGGGAATTGGCCTCGATCTGGCGGGCCTTGCGGCTGCCGTAGTTGGTGAAGAAGACGAACCCATCGGCATCGACGAACTTCAGCAGGACTGTGCGCAGTGTGGGCCGGCCGTCGGCGTCGGTCGTGGCCAGGGACATGGCGTTGGGCTCGTGCAGACCGGAGGCGCAGGCCTCGTTGAACCAGCGCTCGAACTGCCTGAACGGGTCGGCGTCCAGCATGGTTCGTTCAAGCGCTGGGTTGTCGTCGTAGTCCTTGCGAAATCCATCGATGTCCATCTCTCGCCTCCCGGTCTGCTGCTGTCAGCGCCGCTTTCTATAGCAGGCCGAAGGGCTCTTGCCCATCCTTTTTCTTCGTCTCAGGCCCCTCAGGCGGACAGCATGGCATCGAGCAGTTCGGGCAGGGCCGTGGAGCTTGGCTGCTGGATAAAGTAGCCCTGCTGACTCTGTTCGGCCAACCGGGAAAAGGGGTTGGGCTCGATGTTGATGTCGATGATCGAGCCGCCCTGCCGGAAGACTTCGCGTGCCACCTGATTGGGCAGATTGGTTGCCCCGGCAGTGCCGACCACCACCAGCAGGGCGCTGTGCCGGGCAGCGTGTAACGAGCGGGAGAAGTGGTAGTGGTGGTCGTTGTAGCATTCGTCGAACAGCAGGACGTGGGGGCGGCTGCGTGCGCCGCAGAGCGGGCAGCGCAGCATCGTGCGGTCGGTGTCGGTGAGCGGTTCTCCAGCCTTCTTGGGCTGCACCTCGGGCGGTACCGGATAGACGTCCGTGGTGCAGTTGGCGGAGCAACGCATGTAGAAGACGTTGCCGTGGATCTGGCAGGTTCGTTCCAGGCTGCTCCCGGCCCGGAGATGCAGCCCGTCGATGTTCTGGGTGATCAGGGTGAAGCGGTCGCCCAAGAGCTCTTCCATCCGCACCAAGGCCAGATGCCCGTCATTGGGATCGGCAGCAGCACAGACGCCCATCCGGTACAGGTACCAGGCCCAGAATTCGTCCGGCATCTGGGTGAACATGGCGAAGGTGGCCATCTCCTGGGGATGGTAGACCTTGGAACCCACGGTCCAGTACCCCTCTGGTCCGCGAAAGGTGGGAATGCCGCTCTCCGCTGAAATGCCGGCTCCGGTGAGGACCGTGATCGGCCGCGTGGACCGGGTGATCTCTTGTACGAGTTGTCTGACGGATGCTTCCATGGCGCGCCTCCTGTGGTGGGTGGACGGGAAACGGATCGGGATGGTTGCCTGCGCAGGTAAGCACAGCTCGGCCTGTTTGCCAATCCCTTTTTCCCTCTTCTCCCTGCCGCCGGGGCAGCGGCAGGATGAGTGCTGTTGTGTCTGATGTTTCTTTCTTTCCACGCGGCAGTCGTGTTTTGGCGCACTGCCCGCTTCACCAGCGGCTGTAGGGATGGAGACAGAGCGCGGCATTGGCATAGCGCGAATCACCGCTCACCTCTTCGCCCACCCAGTCGGGCCGGCTGAACTTCTGGCCCTCGTACTCCAGCTCGATTTCCGCCACCACCAGGCCCTGGTTTTCCCCGAAAAACTCGTCTACCTCCCAGATAAAGCCGTCATGGTGGATGGTATGGCGTTTTTTTTCGATCTGCGGTCGCGGGCACAGGGTGTCCAGCAGGGCCAGGGCATCCGCATGGGGGATGGGGTACTCGTATTCGGCCCGGCTCAGGCCCGAGTCCGGTCCCTTGATGGTGAGAAAGCCCTGGTCGCCCGCGATACGCACCCGGACCGTTCGTTCCGGCGTGGCGCAGAGATAGCCCTGGCGGTAGTCCACGCCCGGTGCCAGACCGCGCCAGTTATCGTTGGCAAGCAGAAATTTATGTTCGATTTCAGTCCCCATCTGTCCTTCCCCGTGCTGAGTGTGGAGCGGCCTCTGCGACCGCTTATGCCTCGCTCAATCCTGTTGTTGGTGATAGTTTGCGGATTCCTCAAAAAAGCGGGAGAACACCTGGTTTTTCAGATAGGTAATCCGTTGCCGTGTCTGTTTGCCGCGGTTCCTGCGTGTCGCTGTGATCCGTGGGGTGCATATTGCCTCCTTGTTGGGCCTTCGAGCCTCTGGGCCTCGGCGCTGGCGTAGACATTTTAGCCCGTGCGCCGACGTTTTATTCAGGGGGATTTTGGCGATTTTTCAAGAAAATCATGGGATTTTGCCCTGAAACCATACCCGCAACCGCTTGGACGCGTCAAGGCACAAGCAGGGGCTGTCTCGGCGCGCGCCTTGTAGACGGCTTGGAGGCGGTTATTTCTTTATCTTGTTGTTTTTGCGTTTTTTATCGTGTATTTCCCCCGGGGTTCCCTTCAGGATCTTTGCTTGACAGGCCCGGCGCTGCTTGGTATCACAGGGCAACATTTTTTCCGTGAGCGTGCCGTGCAAGTATCCCTGAATCATTTCTTTTTGCGCTTTCTGCGATTTTTGCCCCTTGTCCTGGCTGCGGCGCTGGTCCCGACCGGAGGAGTGTGGGCCACTTCCGAGGAGGATACGGTTATCCGCGTCATCCGCGAGGCAACCCGCCAGTACGAGACCGGCGACTACACCGGTGCGGCCTCCAACCTCGACTACGCGGCCCAGCTGGTCCGCCAGCAGAAGAGCGAGCATATGAAGTCCCTGTTGCCCGAACCGCTGCCCGGCTGGCAAGGGCAGGCGCCGGACGGTCAGGCCCTGGGCTCGGCCATCATTGGCGGCGGGGTGACGGTCAGCCGCGATTATCTCAAGGGCGAATCCACCGTGTCCATCGAGATCGTGTCCGATTCCCCGGTCTTGCAATCCCTGCTGATGATGGTCAATAACCCGATGTTCGCCGGTGCAGGCGGCGGCAAGCTGGAGATGCTCAAGGGCCAGCGGGCGATCATTAAGTACGATGAGGAGAAAAAGGACGGCGAGATGTATGTCGTGGTGGACTCCCGGGTGGTGGTCACCATCAAGGGCAGCCGGATAGAGCGCCGCGATCTGCTCGCCTACGGCGAGGTCATCGATTATCAGCGGCTGGAAAAGAACTGATCTGTGCGCAGCCGCGCTCCTTTTGCAGTAAAACCGCAGGCCCCGGGAAATGCCGAAGAGGTTTTTTTCGTGTGAGCATGGTTTTCCCCTGTCGCGTAATGAATTGGCCTTCTTCCGATGACAGGGGTTTTTTTTATTTTTCCTTTGCAAGCAAGGTGCAATGTGGGCACGGACAAGACAACCCGGACGCCGATCCGGGGTGAGGTAACCGACGAGACGATTTTCAAGGCTGCCAAGGAGATTGCGGTCAAGTTTATCGAAACCGGCAAGGTGAGTCCTGCCACCTTCGAGGCGACCTTCATCCGGGTGTACCGGGTTCTTGAAAAAACGGTGCGTTCCCAATGAGCACCCCACTGCTGGACCCGCGCCTGAACGCGTCCCCCGAATCCCCGGCGCATATCCACCTCATCGGCATCTGCGGCACCGGCATGGCCGCCCTGGCCGCCCTGCTGCAGGAGCGGGGATTCCGGATCACAGGTTCGGATCAGAACGTCTACCCGCCGATGTCCGACTACCTGCGCGACCGGGACATCGAGGTCATGAGCGGCTATCGCCCGGAAAATCTGGCCCTGCGGCCGGATCTGGTGATCGTGGGCAACGTGGTGCGCGTCACCAATCCCGAGGCAATCGAGTTGGCCCGGCTCGGGCTGCCGTATCTGTCCATGCCCCAGGCCCTGGCCCATTTTTTTCTGACCGACAAGATTCCACTGGTGGTGACCGGCACCCACGGCAAAACCACCACTGCCTCGCTGCTGGCCACCACCCTGCACCGGATGGGTGCCACCCCGGGCTTTATGATCGGTGGACTGGTCGAGGCCTTTTCCGCCAACGCGCACCTTGCGCCGGGGCCCTATTTCGTCGTCGAGGGCGATGAGTACGACACCGCCTTTTTCAACAAGGTCTCCAAGTTTCATCACTATCGGCCCCGGTTCGCGATTCTGACCTCGGTGGAATTCGACCATGCCGATATCTTTGCCGATCTGGCCGCCATCGAGGCCTCCTTTGCCGAGTTCATCGGCCGGATTCCAGCGAATGGGGGGCTGGTGGTCTGCGGCGACGATCCGGTGGCCGCCCGGCTGGCCGACGGGGCCCGCTGCCCGGTGATTCGCTACGGCGCGGGGCCGGATAATCAGTGGCACTTGGCCGATTTTACCGCCCATGGCCTGAGCGCCTCGTTCACCGTGCTGGAAAACAACCGGGAGCTGGGCACCTGCCGGTTGCCCATGCCCGGCATGCACAATGCCTTGAACGCGCTGGCAGTGATCGCCCTGCTTGGCCGGTTGGGCTTTGCCTTTGCCGATATCTGCAAGGGGTTGGCCTCGTTTGAGGGGGTGAAGCGCCGCCAGCAGGTGCGCGGCGTGGCGCGCGGGATCACGGTGATCGACGATTTCGCCCACCATCCGACCGCGGTGCGGGAGACCCTGCATGCCCTGCGTCTGGCCTGGCCGGACAACCGGCTGGTGGCGGTGTTCGAACCGCGCACCAATTCCAGCCGCCGGGCCGTGTTCCAGCGCGACTATGCCGAGGTTTTTGCCGACGCCGACCTGATTTTCGTTCGCGAGCATGTGCCCTTGGATACGGTTGCCCTGGAGGAGCAGTTTTCCTCCCTGCGTCTGGCTGAAGATCTGCGGGGACGGGGCCTGCATGCCGAGGCCCTGGCCGACACCGAGGCCATTTTGGACCGGCTGGAGCAGGTCTGCGCAGGCGGCGATGTGGTGGCCATTCTTTCCAACGGCGGTTTCGACAATATCCACCAGCGTTTGCTGGAGCGCCTGGAACAGGGCGGCAGGCCGTAAGACGCGACGAAGAAGCGAATCCGGAATCCGGTACCAGATACGCCGCCCCGGACGCGGCTGCCCACCGCTCCGGCGCGGGCCGGATCGAGCACCGAAGCACTCCTGTAGAAAGAATTCCCGGCGGTTGGCGTGGCGCTGGCTCCTGCCGTGCGTCTGCGGAGAAACGCGCGTTCTTTTTGAAAATGACGGCAGGGGCACGGGTTGCGCCCGGTACTGGGCCGAGAAGAAATATTTGACAGTCTTCGGAGGGAACAGGTAAGTATGACCCATTGTCCCGCTCCGGTTCCGGATCCGGACAATGGATGCGCGGATAGTTCGGGCGGCAGGGAGTGGATTCCGCTGCTGCCGGGCCAGTCCTTTTTGTTCTTTTTGTTTTTTGGTATCGCCGCCTGCGCGGCGTCCTTTTGTGGAGCCGAGATTGACGATGAAACGTGTGTGCTGTCTTTTTGCCGTCGTTTGCCTGCTGACCCTGTCTGTTCAGGATGTCGGGGCCGCCCCGAAGCCCCTCTCCCGTGACCCGTATCTTTCCGCCCTGGTGCTGGATGCCGATACCGGCAAGGTGCTGTTCGAAGACAGGGCCGATACCACGGTCTATCCGGCCAGCGTGCTCAAGCTGATGGGGCTGTACGTTGTTCTCGACCGGGTCGAGAAGGGCCTGCTGCGGCTGGATGAAATGGTGCCGGTCAGTCGCGAGGCGGCGCGAACAGGCGGTTCCCAGGTGTACCTTGACCCGAGGGAACAGTTTTCGGTGGATGAAATGCTTTACGCCCTGATGGTGCAGTCTGCCAACGACGCGGCCGTGGCCCTGGCCGAGCATATTTCCGGCTCCAAGGAGGGCTTTGTGATGCTCATGAACCAGAAGGCCAAGGAGCTGGGCATGAACAACACCACCTTCCACTCGGTGCACGGCCTGCCGCCGGGCAAAGGACAGTCTCCGGATGTGACCACGGCGCGCGACCTGGCGATTCTCTGCCGCGCCTTGGTGCAGCGTCCCGATGCCCTGCGCTATACCAGCACCCAGGTCAGAGGTTTTCGCGAAGACAAATTCATCATGCGCAACCATAACAAGTTGCTGACCCGGATGCCGGGATGTGATGGTTTGAAAACCGGGTACTACCAGGCGGCCGGGTTTTCCATCGCGGCCACGGCCAAGAAGAACGGGGTGCGGATTCTGGCCCTGGTCATGGGCAGCGCAGATCGCAAGGTGCGCGACGCCAAGGCGATCGAGCTGCTGGGCAAGGGCTTTGCCGTGGTTCCGCCGCGGCCGGAAGCGCCGGCCCCGGCGGAGGTTCCGGCCGCGGCCGGAGTGACGACCGCCGCGCCCTCCGACACGGCCCCGGCAGAAGGAACACCTCCGGCGACGGCGGAGAAAAGCTGGACCTGGGGCGTCTTTTTCATGGGCTTGGGCGCCGGGGTACTCTGCCTGCTGGCCTTTCTGGCGATCGCTGCGTTGGTTCTGAGGCGGCGCGCCTCCCGGGCCACGAGAATTCGACCAAGGCGGTATTGAGCGCGCTATTGATTTTTTCCGTTGCCGAATCGTGCCTTCCTCTCCCCGTGCGGCTCCGAGTCGTACGGGGCTTTTTTTGTCCGCACGCCGGTCAGGTTTTTCAGGACTGTATCGCCTGGGGAAACCGGATGCGGGCACGGAAAAAACTTGAATCTCCATGCGGAATGGAAGAAAGTTGCAACCAGGTCTGTCCGGAGATGTCGGGCAGGGGCGAACGCTCTTCGCCCGGAAGCTGATCCGCCTGCCGATCCTGCTTGCCTTGTTGGCCGTGAACCCATGAAATACCTGCCCTCTCAGCTGCTGCTCCTGCTCGAAGATCACCGCTCCAGACAAAACATCCACTCCCTTGTTCGTTTCGCCCTGTTCCTTGTGGTGCTGGTGACGATCTACAGCGTTCTTTTCCATCTCATCATGGCCCACGAGCAGCGGGACTATTCCGCCATTACCGGGCTCTACTGGACGCTGACCGTCATGTCGACGCTGGGGTTTGGCGACATCACCTTTGAAAGCGACCTGGGACGCGGCTTTTCCATTGTCGTGCTGCTTTCCGGGGTCATCTTTTTTCTGGTGATGCTGCCCTTCACCTTTATCAAGTTTTTTTACGCGCCCTGGCTCGAGGCCCAGAACAAGTCGCGGGTGCCCCGGGAGCTGCCCGCGACCTTCGCCAACCACCTGCTGATCACCAGCTACGACCCCATTGCCATGGCCCTGGTCGAGCGGCTGCGGCAGTACAGCTATGACTATGTGCTGGTACTGGAAGACATGCACCAGGCAATCGATCTGGCGGGGCAGGGGCTGCGGGTGCTGGTCGGCGACCTGGGAGATCCGGCCACCTACCGCCGGGCCCGGGTCGAGCAGGCGGCCATGGTGGTGGCCTTGAACGACGACATGAAAAACACCAGCATCGTCTATACGGTGCGCGGTGTCGCCCCGGAGATTCCCATTGTGGCCAGCGTGGATCTGGAAGACTCGGTGGACATTCTCAAACTGGCCGGCAGCACCCATGTCTTCGCCTTCATGAGCATGCTCGGCCAGTCCCTGGCCCGGCGGACCCTGCGCGCCCGTACCCATGCCAATATCATCGGCCGTTTCGGACGGCTGGTAATCGCCGAGGCGCTGGCCATGCGCACCCACCTGGTGGGAAAAACCATCATGGAGCTCGACCTGCGGCCTGCCACCGGCCTGACCATTGTCGGCATGTGGAACAAGGGCCGGTTCACCCTGCCGCGGCCGGATTCCCGCATCGACTCCAGTACGGTTCTGGTTCTGGCCGGTTCCGAGGAGCAGCTGGCCGCCTATCCCGCCTATGCCGGCACCAGTGGGGGGCCGCCGGTGACCGCGCCGTCCCTGATTCTGGGCGGCGGCCGGGTGGGCCGGGCCGCGGGCGAGGTGCTCGCCGAGCAGGGCGTGCCCTACCGGATCGTGGAAAAGAACCCCACGCGGCGCAAGGTTGCCAGGGAAAACTACATCATCGGCAGCGCCGCCGATCATGAGGTGCTGCTCCGGGCCGGTATCGACGATGCGCCTTCGGTGTTCATTACCACCCACGACGACGATGTGAATATTTACCTCACCATTTACTGCCGTCGCCTGCGGCCGGATATCCAGATCGTCAGCCGGGCGTCGCTGGACCGCAACATCAGCGTGCTGCACGCCGCCGGGGCCGATCTGGTGATGTCCCACGCCTCCATGGCCGCCAACACGATCATCAACACCTTGAGCCCGGACCGGGTGCTGATGTTGACCGAGGGGTTGAACATTTTCCGCTGTCAGTCCCCGGATTCCCTGATCGGCGAAACCCTGCTCTCCTGCGGCATCCGCGAGCTCACCGGCTGCAGCGTGATCGCCCTGTCCCGCGGCGGCGAGTTGCACATCAACCCCGACCCGCATTTGGCCTTTGCCATGGACGACGAACTGATCATGATCGGCACCGCCGAGGCGGAACGGCTGTTCCAGGAAAAGTATGTTGAGACATAGCCGTTTTTGGGAGGGTGGTGTGCGAATGACCACAATCGACGACCCGCTGGAGTAACCCTGTCGATAGCCTTCGTTTTTTGTTGCGGAATACGGTATGGTGCAGTGTCCGACGGCCGTAGAAGCACCTTCTTTCCGATTTGCCATGGGGCTGAAATGGATACCCTCCTTCCTGTCACCATTGTGACCGATTCCGCGTGCATCCAGCACGACACCGGCGGCAACGACCACCCCGAAGCCCCGGAGCGGATGGGCGTGATCAGTGAGCAGATCGCCCGCGGAGCCCTGGGTGACCGGATTCGACTGGTCCTCCCCCGTCCGGCCACGCGGGAGCAACTGCTGAGCTTTCACACCGAAGACTGGCTGTTCCGCTTCGAGGAGGCGGTGCTGTCGGGCCGCACCTATATCGACCATCCGGACAATCAGGTCGGCTACGAGTCGTTCACCATTGCCCGACTGTCCGCGGGCGGAGGAATTGCAGGGGTGGACGAGATCGAGGCCCGGCCCGGGAGCGTGGTCTTCACGCAGACCCGGCCGCCGGGACACCACTCCGAACCGAACCAGCCCTACGGATTCTGTTTTTTCAACAACTGCGTGATCGCGGCCCGGTACTGGCAACAGCAGTACAATCGTCGCCGGGTTTGCGTGTTCGATTTCGACGCGCACCACGGCAACGGCATCCAGACCGCGTTCGAGGAAGATCCGGAGGCAGCCTATGTGTCGATCCATGAACACCCGAGTTTCAGCTATCCCGGAACCGGTTGGGCCGAAGAGAAGGGAATCGGGCCGGGTAAGGGGCGAATCTGCAACCTGCCTCTGGTCCCCGGAGCGGGAGACGCCCAGGCGAGGCGGTTTCTGCCCCGCATCCGGGAATTTCTCGATCATGTGCAACCCGACGCCTTGATCGTCGCGGCCGGCTTCGACGCCCACCGGCTCGACGATATGTCGGGTCTTGGCTTCTCCACCGATATGTATCGGGAGTTGGGCGGTTTTGTGATGAAATTGGCGCACGAGTATACCGAAGGGCGGCTGCTGTCGATCCTTGAGGGCGGGTACTGCCTTGAAATACTCGGCGAAAGTGTCGATGCCTATCTGACCGGGCTGGCCGAAGCCGCCGACCCGGAACACACGGCGATACGTGGGAGAGAGTGACCATGTTTATACGCTATCATATGACGGTTGACCCGATCACGATCCCTGCCGATCTGTCGGTGGCCGAGGCGGATGCAATCCTGCAACGTTACCATATTCGTCATTTGCCCGTGGTGGACGAGCAGGGCGTGCTCCAGGGCATTTTGTCCGACCGCGACGTGCGGTCCGCCCGGGCCTCCAGTGTGGCCGTGACCAAGGAACGGGAAAACGTGCTCGAGAAGATCAGGCAGACGCCGGTCTCGGCGGTGATGACCCACGATCCGCTTTTCCTGACCCCCAATGCCACCCTGGACGATGCCCTTTGGCTCTTTCAGGGGCGCAGGATAGGCGCTTTCCCGGTGATCGATCTGGACGAGCGGGTGGTGGGAATTTTCAGCACCGCCGACCTGATGAACGCCTACCGGGAGCTGTTCGGGCTCGGGGCCAAGGGCTCGGCCCTGGTCGCCATCAAGGACAACGGCGATCCGCAGATGCTCAGCAAGCTGGTTCGGATTCTGGAAGACCAGCAGGTGCCCTTTACCCGGCTGCTGCGCGCCGAGGGTACCGATGAGCGGGGGCCGCGGGTGTACGTGCGCATCAATACCTACAATATTCGTCCGATCCACAGGGCCATCAGGGAGGCGGGCTTTACCATTCATGTGCCGGAGAAAATAGGGTGAAAGAAACCAATATGCTGGACAGTCTGTTTGCGCCGAAGTCGATCGCCGTGATAGGGGCGTCGAAAATCGAGGGCAAGGTCGGCTACACCACGGTGGGCAACCTGGTCAAGGGCGGATTCAAGGGCCCGATCATTCCGGTGAACCCGGCGGGAGGAGAGCTTTTCGGCCTGAAGGTATACCCGCGGATCGGCGACTATCCCGACCCCGTTGACTTGGTGATCATCGCCCTGCCTGCCGAAACCGTGGCCGAGGCGGCCCGTGAGGCCGTGGACAAGAAGGCGGGGGTCATCGTTGTTCTGGCCTCCGGGTTCAAGGAGAGCGGCGTCAAGGGGCGGATCATGGAAAAGGAGCTGACCGCCATCTGCCGCAAGGGCGGGGCCCGGTTGCTGGGCCCGAACTGTCTGGGCGCGCTTAACACCGGCCTGGGCCTAAACGCTTCCTTTTCCCGGCAGACGCCGAAGCCCGGCATGCTGGGGATCATCTCCCAGTCCGGGGCCCTGTGCACGGCGATGATGGACGCGGCCGACGAGTATAAACTGGGGGTCTCCAAGGCGGTGTCCATCGGCAACAAGGCGGATCTCACCGAGGTGGAGCTGCTTGAATATCTGGGCGCCGATTCGGACACCAAGGTGATTGCCGGGTATCTGGAAGACATTGCCGACGGCGACAAGTTTGTCCGGGCGGCGGAGGCGGCCAGCAACAATAAACCGGTGGTCATCCTCAAGGCGGGCACCACGGAGATGGGCGCCCGGGCCGCGGCCAACCACACCGGCACGTCCATCGGCCAGGACACGGCCTATGGCGCGGCCTTCAAGCGCTCGGGCATCTGCCGGGCCGACTCGTTCGACGCGTTGTTCGACTATGCCACGGCCCTGGCCCTGCAACCGCCGCCCAAGGGCGACCGGGTCTTCATTCTGACCAACTCGGGCGGCACCTCCACCCTGGCCGCCGATGCCGTGGAAAAGGCGGGCATGCAGTTAGCCAGCCTCCATGCGACCCAGGCGGTCAAATTGCGGCGGCTGTTGCCCCGCGAGGCCCTGATCGCCAACCCACTGGACATCTCGTCGGCGGCCGGCCCGGAAGACTATCTTAACGTCCTGCTGGTGGCCCAGGCCAGTCCTGACGTCGACGCCATCCTCGTGGTCCTGGCTCCGCAGTATATCGGCGAACCGGTGACCATGGCCCAGGCCATCGCCGAGCACCTCGACCACTCCAAACCGGTTTTGGCCTCATTTCTTGGCAGCAGCGAGGATATGCCCTCACGCAAGGAGCTGGCCGCGGCGGGCCTGCCTTTTTACGCCACCCCGGAGCGGGCCGTGGCCGCGCTCAGGACCATGTACGAGTACGGGGTCTGGCGGCATCGGCCGGCCCGGCGCGTGGTCCGGTTTCCCTGCAACCGCCGCCGGGTCGAGCGGATCATCACCCGCCGTCAGCGGATGGGGCGGCTCCGGCTGGGCGAGGTCAAGTCCAAGGATATTTTACGGGCCTACGGCTTTCAAATCATGCCCGGCCGCCTGACCGTCACCCCCGAGGAGGCGGTGGAAATCGCGCGGCTGATCGGCTTCCCGGTGGCGCTCAAGGTGGTTTCACCCAGCATCGTCCACAAGCACGATTTGGGCGGGGTTCGGCTCGGGCTTGGTTCGCCGCAGGAGGTTGCCGATGCCTTCGATCTGATCATGCTGCGGATCGGTAAGCATGCGCCCAACGCCGTGATCGAGGGCATTTATGTCGAGAAGATGGTGGAACGGGGACTTGAGGTCATCATCGGCATGACGCGGGATCCCCAGTTCGGGCCCATGCTCATGTTCGGTCTGGGCGGGATCTTTGTCGAGGTGATGAAAGACGTCACCTTCCACCTCGCGCCGATCACCGAGGGCGAGGCGGTGCAGATGCTCCGTTCGACCCGCTCCTATGAGCTGCTCAAGGGCAAGCGGGGGCTGAAGGAGGTGGATATCAGCGCCCTTGCCGTGGCCCTGCAGCGGATCAGCCAGCTGACCACCGATTTCCCCCAGATTACGGAGCTGAACATCAGTCCGCTGATTATGGGTGAATTCGCTCATGAACCGGTGGTGGTGGACGCGAGTATGACCTTCGCGCCCCTGCGTCATCACGATACCCCCTAACCTTTCGGCGCCGGGGACCGCGGGTATCCGCGCTTTTCCCCGATCTGCGCGCGGAACACTGGATATTCCCATGCAATACGATTCGGACTGGCAGGAAAAATATAAGGACATGATCGTCGGCCCTGCCGAGGCGCTGGCGCATCTCAAATCCGGGCAGCGGGTGTTCATCGGCACCGGCTGCGGCGCGCCCCAGGAGCTGATTGCCGCCATGACCAAGCGAGGCCGGGCGATCAGCAACGTGGAGGTGATCCAGTTGATCACCAAGGGCGATGCGCCCTACGCCAACAAGAGGATGTCGGACAGCTTCGAGCTGAACGCCTTTTTCATCAGCTCCAATATCCGTGAGGTGATTCAGGAGGGGTTCGGCGATTACACGCCGATCTTGCTCTCCGACGTGCCCCGGCTGCTCCACTCCGGGATGATGCCCATCGACATCGCCCTGATTCAGGTGACCCCGCCGGATATCTCCGGTCGGGTCAGTCTGGGCATCTCCGTGGATATCGTCCGCAGCGCCATCGAGAACGCCTCGCTGGTGGTGGCCGAGGTCAACCCCAACATGCCCTGGACCCACGGCGACACGTTGGTGGAGGTCTTCGACCTGGATTACCTGGTACCGGTGGATCGGCCCATCCTGGAACGCGAGACTGATCCGCCCAACGAGATCAGCCGCAAGATTGCCCGCTCGGCCGCGGCCCTGATTCCCAACGGCTCGACCATCGAGCTGGGCCTGGGACGGGTGCCCGGCTACGGCCGCATTCCCCAAGTGGTGATGGAGTTTCTCGGCGATCGCAAGGACATCGGTTTCCATACCGAGATGATCTCCGATGCCATTATTCCGCTGATCGAGTCCGGGGCGGTCACCGGGGCGATGAAGTCCATCGACCGGGGCAAGATCACCGCCAGTTTCTGCATGGGCACCAAGAAGCTGTACGACTACATCAACGACAACCCCCTGTTCAGTTTCCGGCCCACGGAATACATCAACGACGCCAACGTGATCGGCAGGCACCGGCGGATGGTCGCGGTCAACATGGCGCTGGAAATCGACCTGACCGGTCAGGTCTGTTCCGACTCGGTGGGCGGCCGCTTCTACTCCGGCATCGGCGGTCAGATCGACTTCAACCGGGGCGCGGCCCGTTCCGAAGGCGGCCGGGCCATCATCACCCTGCCTTCGGTCAGCAAGGAGGGGGACCGTTCGCTGATCGTCTGCACCCTGCAACCCGGTTCGGGCGTTGTCATCAACCGGGCCAGCGTCCACTATGTGGTGACCGAGCACGGCGTGGCCTACCTGCACGGCAAATCCATCCAGGAACGGGTCATGTCCCTGATCTCCATCGCCCATCCCGACTTTCGCGAGCAGCTGTTCCGCGAAGCCGTGGCCGCCAAGTATCTGCGGCCCGACCTGGCCAGGTTCGGCAACCGTTTCGCCCTTCCCGGCGAGGAGATCATGCGCGCCACCTTTTTGATGGAGGACGGCACCGAGGTCGGATTTCGGTCGATCCGGCCCACCGACGAACCCAACATGCGCGACCTGATCTACAACCTCTCCCAGGAAACCATCTACTACCGGTTCATGAGCCATCAGCAGCGGTTCACCCCCCGGCAGATCCAGGAGTTCGTCTACATCGATCACCGTCGCGACGTGGCTGTGGTGGGCACCGTTCCCGATGCCCATCAGGATCGGATCGTTGCGGTGGGCACCTACTATCTCAACGAGAAGACCAACCTGGCCGAGGTGGCCTTCGTGGTCCGGGACGGCTGGCAGAACCGGGGACTGGGCACCTTCCTGTTCAAGCATCTGATCAAGATTGCCCGCCACAACGGGATCGACGGCTTCACCGCCGAGGTGCTCCAGGAAAACGAACGGATGCAAAGGGTGTTCAATAACTCCGGGTGCAAGGTGCGCTCCAGCCTGGAGGAGGGTGTGTACAGCTTTGAGATCGATTTTTAGCCGGATGGCCGGGGCGTGGTTGCGCATCGGCCCGGATAGGGGTATTCTTTTGGATCTTTGGCGCTCTTCCATTTTTTGACAGCATGAGAGATCCGTGCAGGCCCCGACGTATTCCGACGACCAACCCTTTGAACTTGTTTCCGATTTCACGCCGTCCGGTGATCAGCCGGCGGCGATCGAGCAACTGGCCGCCAATGTCCGGGCCGGTGTCCGCGATCAGATTCTCCTGGGAGTGACCGGCTCGGGCAAGACCTTCACCATGGCCCAGGTAGTGGCGCAGGTGCAGCGGCCCACCCTGGTGATGGCCCCGAACAAGACGCTTGCGGCCCAGCTTTTTGCCGAATTCCGTGAGCTGTTTCCCCGCAACGCGGTCGAGTATTTCGTTTCCTACTACGACTACTATCAGCCCGAGGCCTATATCCCGGCCTCTGACACCTATATCGAAAAAGATTCATCCATCAATGACGCCATCGACAAGCTGCGCCACTCGGCGACCCGGTCTCTTCTGACCCGGCGCGACGTGCTGATCGTGGCGTCGGTTTCCTGCATCTATGGTCTGGGCTCGCCGGACGAGTACAAGAACATGCATCTTTTTCTGCGGGAGGGAGACACCTTCCCCATGGAAGAGGTGTTGCGGCGGCTGGCCTTCATGCTCTACGAACGCAACGAGTATTCGTTTCACCGGGGCACCTTCCGGGTTCGGGGCGATGTGCTCGATATTTTTCCGGTTCATGAAGAGGAGCACGCCCTGCGGGTCGAGTTTTTCGGCGACACCATCGACAGTCTTTCGATCATCGACCCGCTGCGCGGGGTGGTTGTTGCCGATGTCCCTGAAATGGCGGTTTTCCCAGGGAGTCACTTCGTCACCAGTCAGGAGAATCTCAAACAGGCGGTACGTTCGATCCGGGACGAGCTGCAGGTGCGCCTGGCCGAACTGCAGGCCGACAACCGGTTGTTGGAGGCCCAGCGCCTCGACCAGCGGACCCAGTTCGATCTGGAGATGATCGCCGAGCTGGGCTATTGCAACGGCATCGAAAACTACAGCCGCCACCTCACCGGCAAGCCGCCCGGTGCGCCGCCGCCCAACCTGCTCGACTATTTTCCCGAGGACTATCTGCTGTTCATCGACGAGTCGCACATCGGGGTGCCGCAGATCGGCGGGATGTACAACGGCGACCGCTCCCGCAAGCAGACCCTGGTCGACTATGGTTTTCGTCTGCCCTCGGCCCTGGACAACCGGCCGCTGCGGTTCGACGAGTTCGAGCAGCGGGTCCACCAGACCATCTATGTCTCGGCCACGCCCGGTCCCTACGAGCTGCGCAAGGCCGAAGAGCGGGTGGTGGAACAGCTGATCCGACCCACCGGGCTGCTTGACCCGAAGATCGAGGTGCGACCCGCTGCCCGCCAGGTCGATGACCTGCTCGACGAGATCCGGATCCGGGCCGCGCGCAACGAGGCGGTGCTGGTCACCACCCTGACCAAGCGCATGGCCGAAGACCTGACCCGGTACTACGAAGAGCTGGGGGTTCGGGTCCGCTACCTGCATTCCGATATCAAGACCCTGGAACGGGTGGAGCTGATTCGGGCCCTGCGTCAGCGGGAGTACGACGTACTGGTCGGCATCAATCTGCTGCGCGAGGGGCTCGATATTCCGGAGGTGTCGCTGGTGGCCGTGCTCGATGCGGACAAGGAGGGCTTTCTCCGTTCCGAGCGTTCGCTCGTGCAAACCTGCGGCCGGGCCGCCCGCAACGCGGACGGCATGGTCATTTTGTATGGCGATTCGGTCACGCCCTCGATGCAGGCGACCATGGAGGAAACCGCTCGCCGCCGCCGGATTCAGGATGCCTATAACCGGGAACACGGCATCGTGCCCCGGACCGTGGTCTCGGAGATCAAGGACGGCATGGCCCAGCATCTCCGCGCAGCTGGTTGGCAGGATGGACTGGATACGGCGCTTTCCGCAATGAGCACGGCCGAACCGGAGGTCGTCTACCAGAGCCTGGACGAGTTGCGACGGGATATTGCCGAGCTTGAAGGCCGGATGCAGGAGGCGGCCAAGCAGCTGGCCTTTGAGGAGGCGGCCGAATATCGGGATCGGATCAGGGAATTACGGATGATGGAGCTTGCCGTTGACTGAGCAGGGACGCAGCATGCGGGTGGAGATTGTTTCCGCCCTGGTTGCCGGGTTGATCCGGCTCTGGTTTGCCACCTGCCGGGTCCGGTCCCGTGACCAGGGGTTGCATGATTTCGTCCGCCGGCAGTATCGGGGCATCGTTGCCTTCTGGCATTATTCGTTTATTTTCATCCTGTACCATTTGCGGAACTGTCCGGGCGCGGCCATGGTCAGCGCCAGCCGGGACGGGGCCTATGTCGCCCGTGTTCTCGAACGGTTCGGCAAAAAAACGGTACGGGGGTCTTCGCACCGGCGAGGCATGCAGGCGCTTTTGCAAATGATCCGGCTCGTGCGCCAGGGAGAGGGATGCGCCATCGTTGCCGACGGCTCGCAGGGACCGGCCCGCCGGGCCCAGCCCGGGGCCATCCTCCTGGCCTGCAAGTCCGGCGAGCCGATTTATCCCGTGGCCTGGGCCGCGACCTGCTGTCTTCGCTTCAACAGCTGGGATCAGACCCTGGTGCCCTTGCCCTTTTCCACGGTGGTGGTCCGTTGCGGACCGCCGCTGACCGTACCGCCCGATATCACGGAAGAGGGGGTCGAACAGTACCGCCTGGAGCTGGAAGCACGGCTGAACCGGGCCTACGAGGCCGCCTGGAACGAGCTCGGCCTGCCGCCGCACGACCAGTAGGGCAGGCGGTAGGGCACCGTGGCGACGTACAATTTTAACGACAAGGGCGGGCGTATTGGAAACATGGAACAGGTAAAAAGTCTGGTGGTGGCTGGCCTGAGCGGCGGGTCCGGCAAATCGGTGGTGACGGTCGGCCTGGTGGCGGCGCTGAAACACCGCGGCAAGGGGGTCGCACCGTTCAAGAAGGGACCGGACTACATCGACGCCGGCTGGATGAGCCGTGCCGCCC
Organism: Desulfobulbus sp.; assembly: GCA_050952385.1. GTDB lineage: Bacteria > Desulfobacterota > Desulfobulbia > Desulfobulbales > Desulfobulbaceae > Desulfobulbus. Next base: position 2,822,462 of record JBMNKV010000001.1, read on the forward strand.
AGCGGCCGTGCTACAACCTCGACCCCTATCTCATGCAGCCCGGCACACTGGTTTCCACCTTCCAGACCCACCTGGACAACGTCTCCTTTGCCGTGGTCGAGGGCAACCGGGGCCTGTTTGACGGAGTCAATGCGATGGGTGAGTTTTCCACCGCCGAGCTGGCCCTGCTCCTCGATTTACCGGTGCTGCTGGTGGTCAACTGCTCCAAGGTGACCCGTACCGCGGCCGCCATGGTGCTGGGGTGCCAGGCGCTGGACCCGCGAGTCAACTTTGCCGGGGTCATCCTCAACCAGATCGCCAACAGCCGCCATGAAACCATTATTCGTCAGGCCCTGGCCCAGGCGACCGACCTTCCGGTTCTGGGGGTCATGCCCCGTCTGAAGAAGGACATCTTTCCCATGCGCCATCTCGGCGTGACCCCGCATCAGGAAACCAGCGAGGCCGATGAGGTGGTGGAACGGCTGGGGGCCCTGGTCGAGACCCGGTTCGATCTGGATGCCCTGATCCCGCGTATGCGGGCCATTTCTCCGCTGCCGTCCGTGGGCGCGACCGTCCCGGAAGGAGAGGAGGTGACCATCGGCGTGTTGCGGGATGCGGCCTTCCAGTTTTATTACGAAGAAAATCTGGAAGCCCTGCGCCTGGGCGGGGCCCGGTTGGTGACGGTGGATGCCCTGCATACAGCCGAGCTGCCCCCCGAGCTGGACGGGCTCTACATCGGCGGCGGTTTTCCGGAGACCAGTGCCCGGCTTCTGAGCGACAACGAGAGCTTCCGGCACTCGGTCCGCGAGAGGGCAGGGCAGGGACTGCCGATCTATGCCGAGTGCGGCGGACTGATTTTTCTGGGTCGTTCCCTGGTGATCGACGACTGCGAGTATCCGCTGGCCGACGTTTTTCCCGTGACCTTTGGTTTGTCCGCCAAGCCCCAGGCCCACGGTTATTCAGCCCTGGTTGTGGAGCGCGCCAACAGTTTTTATCCTCTGGGCACGCACATCCGGGGGCATGAGTTTCGCTATTCGGTGGTGCGCCGCTGGGACGGCGAACCCGAAGACCTGGTTTTCAGCGTGGAACGGGGCACCGGGCTGAGCGACGGGAGGGATGGTCTGGTCACGCACAATGTCCTGGCGCTCTATACCCATGTCATGGCGTCGGGCACGCCGCAGTGGGCGCCGGGATTTCTGGCCGCGGCCCGAAACTATGCGAAGCGGCAAGGGCGGGCCGGGATTCCGGCCCGTGCGGACGCTGCCGGAGCGGGATGAAGCGATTCCGCTCGGGGGATGGGGTGATTGTTATGAAGCATGTTGTGGTTCTGGCAGGGTGGGTCGTCGTGGGGGTGCTGTCGACGGTAACCAGCTCGGCGGCCGCTGTCGGGCCGCTGGATGTCACGGCCTTTTCCTGGACAAGTCTGCTGCTTGCCGCCCTGAGCTTTACCCTGGTCATTGCCCTGAGCATGGCGGTGTGGCTCGGCATGCGGCTGCGGGAGCTGCTTGGTCGGCAACGCGAGGATGCGCGCCGCAACGAGCTGCTGCTGCAAACCGTGGAGCAGGCCCCGATCCCCATCGTGCTTTTTGACGGACACCTGCGGGTGGTGCGGGCGAACGCCGAGGCCCGGAGCCGCAGCCGGGGCGATATCCGCGTCGGGGCCCGACTCCTTGATCTGGAACCCGGACTGATCGACCATCCTTTGGTGGCCGAGATGCGCAGCGAGGCTGGCCTGGGGGAGAGCTGTCCGCCGGCAAACGGCGATGCGCCCTCCGACTTGCTGCTGTGCCGGTGCTCGGTGGCAGGGGAATCGTTTCTTTTATGGTATGGTTCCCAGGCCGGAGGCATGAGCGCCGCGCCTTCGATTGGAACGACCGGAACGATTGTGTGCGCGGACGAGAGCAGATGCGACCGGATGCAGACCGACTTCATCGCCACCATCACGCACGAGGTGTATACGCCGATGAATGCCATTGTCGGGTACGCTGAAATGCTGGCGCGCATGAGCCTTGGCGACAAGGAAAAGCGCTATGTGGCCGGAATCCATAAAAGCAGCCTGGCCCTGGTTGGCATTTTCAACGACATCATGGAGCTGTCCAGGGTCGACTCCGGCAATATTGAGGTCCAGGCCGATACAATCCGCCTGGCGACGATCATCGACGATCTGGAGCGACTGTTCATTGAGACGGCGAAAGAGCGGGGATTGCGGTTTACCTGCCGGATCGCCGCCCATCTGGCCCCTGCCTATCTGCTCGACGCTGTCCGCCTGAAGCAGATCCTGACCAGCCTGCTGCGCCATGCCTTCAAACGCACCCGGGACGGCGGCGTTAGCCTGCAGGTGGACGGCATGCCCTCGTCCGGGCGTCCGGGATGTCACGACCTGCTCTTTATCGTGCGCGACAGCGGACCGAAGCTGAGTGCAAGCGAGCTGGACAATTTCAATGCACTGTTTGCCTGGAAGCCGGATGCCGCTTCCGGCTATCCGTACAGCAATGAGGGAGTGGGGCTGACGCTCAGCGCTCGTCTGGCGGTGGTGATGGGGGGACGGATCAAGGTGTCCCGGCATGAGGGCGCGGGAATCCGGTTCACCGTGTTTCTCTACAATGTGCCGGTGGCGCTCCAGGATACGGCTTTTCTGCCGTCGTTGCCCGAGCAGCAGGTCCCACCACCGGCACAGCCGCGAAAAAACACCTTGCTGGTGGTGGATGACATGGACCTGATCAAGGACATGTTCATCGATTTTTTCCGCAACAGCCCCTACACGGTGCTGACCGCGAGCAACGGCGAAGATGCCTTGGCCCTGGCGAGCGAGGAGCAGCCGGGGTTGATCTTCATGGATCTCAATATGCTGCATGCCGATGGACGGCAGGTCGCCGGGCAGCTTCGTCGTCAGCCGGAGACTGCAACGATTCCGGTGGTGGTGATGACGGGAAGCCTGCTTGATGAGAGCGAGTACCGGCCGCTGTTCGACGATTTGTTGCAGAAACCGTTTTCTCTGGAGCGGCTTGACGAGCTGGTGCGCCGTTTTCTGCCGCTGGACGAGGGTGAGGCGTCCGTGCAGGATGCGGAGACAAACGATCTGGCCGCCGCCATCAGCGCCGGGTGGACCGGGGAGCTGGCGACGCTCCACCGGCAGGCCCTCCGTTCGGGGAGCCTGAGTGAGGCCGCGGAGCTGGGCGCGGCCCTGGCGCAACGGGGCGCGGAACTGGAGAATCGTCTCCTGATTGATTTCGGCGCCGAGTTGCGGCATTTTGCCGACGAACTGGATATCATCGGCGTCGATCGGTTGTTGCTCGAAGTGTCCAAGGCTACCCAAAACATGTCATGAAGCGAAAACGTCCCCTTGTCTTTATCGTCGACGATATCGTGGAGAACATTCAGATCGCCATGTCGCATCTGAAGGAGCTGGACTGCGACTTTGCCTATGCCACCTCCGGCGAACAGGCGCTGGACAGAATTTCCGCCATCCATCCCGACCTGGTGCTGATGGATGTGATGATGCCCGGGATGAGCGGCTTTCAGGTTGTGGAGCTGCTCAACCAGCGCAACATGGTGCCTTCCATCCCCGTGATTTTTCTGACTGCCCGCTCCGAATCCGAAGACGTGGTCCGTGGTTTCAACCTCGGGGGCGTAGATTACATTACCAAGCCGTTCAAGAGCGTGGAGCTTCGCTCCCGGGTCCGGACGCATCTGGAACTGCATGCCTACCGTTCCAGACTGGAGTGGCTGGTCGAAGAGCGCACCCGGGACGCGGAACTGCTGAAGGACGTGATCATCGAGGCCATGGGCGAGCTGGCCGAATACCGTGATCCGGAAACCGGCAGCCATATTCACCGCACGCGGGCTTACGTGCAGCTGCTTGCGCAGACTCTGGCAACGAAGGGATATTTCCTCGACCAGCTGACCCCGGAATACATCACCCTGCTCTGGAAATCCGCCCCGCTACACGATATCGGCAAGGTGGCGATTCGCGACTCCATCCTGCTCAAACCCGGCAGGCTGACCCAGGAGGAGTTCGCTGAAATGAAGATGCACACCCTGTTCGGTGAGGAGGTCATCGTCAATCTGGAGCAGATGGCCGGTCAGCCCACCTCCTTTCTCCGTTGCGCCAAGGAGATTGCCGGCGGACATCATGAGCGCTACGACGGCAGCGGCTATCCCCGGGGGCTGCTCGGCGAGCAGATTCCCCTGGCCGGCCGGATCATGGCCATTGCCGATGTCTACGACGCGCTGATTTCCAAACGGGTCTACAAAAACTCCCTGTCGCACCAAGAGGCATTGAAGATCATGGTCGGCGGTCGGGGCACGCATTTTGACCCTGTCTTGCTCGATGTTTTTCTCGAGGTAGAACCCTTGTTCAGTCAGATCGCGGCCGACAACGCCGATTGACCCGGTGGTGTCGGCTCGTGGGAGGGAGAGTCATGCAAAGTCATACCAAGGAACTCTGGTTTCATGTGCCCACCCGCCGGGCCTTTATCAATATAACCCCCCAGGTGGAGGAGTGTCTGAAGGAGAGCGGCATCCGGGAGGGACTGCTCTTGTGCAATGCCATGCACATCACCGCTTCGGTCTTTATCAACGATGACGAGCCGGGACTGCATTACGACTATGAACAGTGGCTGGAGCGTCTGGCCCCGCACGAGCCGGTGGAGCAGTATCGGCACAATGGGTATGAAGACAATGCCGATGCGCATCTGAAACGGCAGGTCATGGGGCGGGAGGTTGTGGTCGCGATCACGGACGGCAAGCTGCATCTGGGGCCCTGGGAACAGATTTTTTACGGCGAGTTTGACGGCCGCCGTAAAAAGCGGGTTCTGATCAAAATCATCGGCGCATGAACGGGAACAACCGCCGTCCCTTTGGGGCGGGAAGGGGCATGCGAACGCAATTGAAGCGGCCTGTGTTGGCCGCGGTGCTGGCGTTGCTTTTGGGAAGCGGTTGTTCGGATCAGGATGCCGGACGCAAGAAGCCCCTGGTGCTGTACGGCAATATCGATATCCGCGAGGTGCAGCTGGCCTTTCAGGATAGCGGTCGGATTCTGAGCACGACGGTGGATGAGGGTGCGCGGGTGGAAGCGGGGCAGGTGGTGGCTGAACTCGATCCGGTACGCTTCCGGATGGAGTTTGACCGGCTCGACGGGGAGGTCGCGGCCCAGCGCCAGGTGCTGGAACGGCTCCGGACCGGCAGCCGTCCGCAGGAAATAGCCGCGGCCCGGGCCGAGGTTGCCGCGGCCAAGGCCAACCTGCACGAGGCCGAGCTGGTTCTTGCCCGGAAGCAGACCCTGCGGGTGACAAACAAGATCTCTCGGCAGGAGGTGGACAGCGCCGAGGCCCGGATGCAGACCTGGCGGGCGAGCCTGCGGAGCGCCGAGGAACGGTTGTCCATGGCTGTTGAGGGGCCGCGCAAGGAGGATATCGCGGCGGCAGCTGCCTCCCTGAAGGCGCTGGAGGCGGGCCGGGCTCTGGCAGCCAGGCGGCTGCACGACGCCAAACTTCGGGCCCCGGCAGCCGGGTTCATCCGCAACCGGATCCTTGAGCCCGGATCCATGGCCGCGCCCGGAGCGCCGGTCTTCACCCTGGCCCTGACCAACCCGCTCTGGGCCCGGGCCTATATCGCCGAGCCGGATCTGGGGCGGATCCGGGTGGGCATGCGGGCCACACTTTCCACCGACACCTTCCCGGACAAGGTCTACGAGGGATGGGTCGGCTTTATCGCATCCACTGCGGAATTCACGCCCAAAACCGTGGAAACATCGGAGCTTCGGACCAAGCTGGTCTACCGGGCCCGGATTTTCGCCTGCGATCCGAACCATGAACTGCGGCTGGGCATGCCGGTGACGGTCCGGATCGATACCGATCAACCCCGTGAGCGCACGGGAGAGGCGCTGCAATGCCCCTGACCGAGACGGTCATCCCCTTTTTCATCGCTTCGGTACTCCTGGCCCTGGCCATTCACCACCTGCCCTCAGCCGAAAGCCTGCGTCAACGCCTGGATACGACAGGGGCAACCGGCCTGATTCCACACGTCTTTCGCGCAGCGCATACCATGCTCAAACAGCTTGGCGTCAAGATTTCTGCTTGTGCTCAAGGTCTGGTTCCCCTGGATGTGGACGTATCCCCCCAGGATAACTCGAACACCACGAAGGAAGGCGTGAGCCGCACCTATAAGAACTTCGATGGCTATGCCCCCATCGCCGCGTACCTGGGTCTGGAAGGCTGGTGGACCAATCTGGAAAGGGCTTCCGATGAGGTGATTGGTCTGTACCGGGACCACGCCACATCGGAGCAATTCCACAGCGAATTCAAACCGATCTTGATTTGGAGCGCCTGCCCAGTGGTCAATTTGCCACCAATGCGCTGGTCATGGCCCTGGGTTGCTTGACGTATACCATCCTGCGTGCCATCGGACAAATGGGGCTGCTGGGCGAGTTTTCACCGATTCGCCATCCAGCCAAACGCCGTCGCATCCGCACGGTGATGCAGGAGTTGATCTACCTGGCGGGCCGTCTGCTGAGTCGCGGCAGGCGACTGCTTGTGCACTTCAGCCGTTACTGTCCTGGTTTTGCAGCTTTCAAGGAGATGTACGGTCAACTTGTCCCAGCCCGCTGACGCGGCTTTCAGGGTTCTGCGAGCAATATGACAGGAGGAGTGCGCCTGCCGGTCAGCATTTGGGTTGCTCTTCAAAGAAAATCAAAGGACATGAGGCTATTTTTACTGTAGCTTTCGAGTAAACTGGCACAGGATGACTTGAGTAGCTCGAAACTTACCGGTTTGATACCGAATCGCAGCATACTGACCTAAGCATTCACGGATTCAGGAAAAGGTCAAAAGTACGCTTTAATCGGATGAATTTGAAAAATATGCTGGAAAAAGTCGAAAATACAAATTTGGCATAGCTGGTCTACGGATTCAGGATACAAATTTGGTAAGCTGGTCTACGGCAGGACTGCAACTTAACTCTGCAGGAGTATTCATGGTTTTTTATTCGTGCGGTTATCGGGCACGTTTGTGTCCTGCCCTATTTCAAATTCTCCTTCTGTTTCTGTTTACAGTAAGTATACTTGTTCATAGCAATGCAGCGAGCGCTGACAGTTTTAAAACCAATGAATACCTGAACAGCACAGGGTTGGATTTTATTCGCGCTGCCGATGCATACGCCCTGGGATATACCGGTGCAGGCATCACCATAGGCGTGATTGACACTGCCGTACGCGTCGACCACCCTGAACTGGCTGGAAAAGTCATAAAGTTGGTCTTGCCGCTCGATGAGACCACGGGGCGGCTCTACGTGCCGAACTGGGCATATGATGCGCATGGCAGCCATGTGGCGGGCATCATGACGGCCTTGCGAGATGGTATTGGCATGCACGGTGTGGCTTTTGACGCCAACCTCGTTTCGGCGGTCATGCTTGGGAACGATTCATGCAGCGACGAGAATCTTGTTTTGCCTGATTTGGTGAGCCTCTTTGCTGCGTATCCGGATATTCGCGTTATCAACAACAGTTGGTGCACGCCTTTTTACCCATCACTTGACACTGCCACAGATATTCCCGCAGTCGTCAGAAATGAATATGGCCAACATCGTGTAATCTGCGATCTCAGTGCCCTCAGTGGCTATCACGGCAAGGTCATTGTGTTTGCCGCCGGCAACAACAGCAAAATAGCCCCCAGCGGTGAGGGCATGATGCCCCGTTATGTGCCGGAGCTGACAAGCTGGATCAGCGTGGTTTCCCTGAATATAGCCGGGATTACCACAGCGCCGGACGGAACACGCACCATTGGTCCGTCTGGGGTCAGTTGGTTCAGTAACCTTGGGAGCAAAGCCTCTCTCTGGACCGTTGCGGCTCCAGGCCACTCTATCAATTCACTCGATGCCGCCACCAACGGCTATATACAGTTCAGCGGCACCAGCATGGCAGCACCCTATGTGAGCGGCACTGTGGGCCTGGTGGCGCAGGCTTTTCCCTGGATGACCGGCAAACAGCTGGCTGATGCTGTGTTGACCACAGCGGATAATACTTTTGTAACGCCAACGCACCTTGTTCAATTTACTATAGATCCTGATAATAATTATCAGCCCGATAAGGTTATTATCGCTGTTATAGATAACAGTGTTCCTGCCCCGGATGATGCGACAATCAAACAGTGGATTGAGCAAGCTTATCCACGCGCAGCAGATGCTTTGAAAGTGCTGGTTGATCAGGGCAAGAAAGAAGTGAACTACCTGAGCAGGGAAGACGTGTTTGGTCAGGGGCTTCTGGACGCGGGCAAGGCCGTGCGCGGCATCGCCCGACTGGATGCCAACCGGATGTCAGCCTCGGATGTGGTGACAGTGCCTGAATTGGGCCCGAGCCAGTATGCGCTTGAAACATTTGACACCAAGGGCTATTTCGCAGAATTCAGCAATGATATCAGCCAGCGCCAGTGGAAAGACGCCTACCATCACGACAGCTTTCTGGCTGGGGCGGACGCTACAGCCCTGCGCGGCAAGGACGTGGGCTTGCATAAAACGGGTGCCGGCGTGCTGGTTCTCAGCGGGGTCAATAGCTATTCGGGGGCTACCGTGGTTGACGGCGGAGGCCTGGCCGTGAGCAAAAGGGCAGACGGCACTGGCGGCGTGCTGCAAAACAGCGATGTGCTCGTGCGCCAGGGCGGCGTATTGCTGGGTGATGGAGAAATACAGAAGAAAGTCGTCAATTCCGGCACTGTTGCTCCGGGCTATCGCGACTTGACGCTCACAGTAAATGACTACACCCAGACAGGCCAGGGCATGCTGCAAATCGGTTTCAATTCCAATAATCAATATTCTGTGCTCAGTGCAAACTCTGCGACTCTTGACGGAGCCCTGCGGTTTTCTCCTTCGCCGGGATTTTATGCAGAAAACTATTCAATAGATATCAACAGCGTGCAGGCAACAAGCCCTACTGGCGCATTTAACAGCGTTGGGGTTAGTTCTTCTTCACCAACATTGAATTTCAGCATTGCATCCAGCAATGACCGCGGATGGGCCTTGTTAGGCCAGCAACGTGCATCAAACGCGTACAGCCGCTATGCCGACAGTACCACCACAAACCGTGTTGGGCGCGCTCTTTACCAGATAGCAGGGCAGGCAACAGGCGATATGCAAAACCTGTTTCAGGCACTGGACTGGAGCGATGCATCCGGCAGCGGCATTGCTCCGGCAATGGAGCAGTTAAGCCCCAACAGTTATGATGCTGTGGCGCGGGCCGGGCTTGAAGCACAGCGGCAGATCAATCTGCTTATGGTGCGGCGCTTTTTGGGGGACGGCGGCCTGCAGGGCGTAAGCGGTACCGGCGTGTCCAGCGGTGATGCTGCTGCTGGCCGGCAGGCGTGGGCGCTGCCCTTTGGCAGCTACAGCAACATGAACGGCAATGGCGGCTCAGCGGGCTTCACGGCATCAGGTGCAGGGTTGGCTCTTGGTGTTGACCGTCTGTGGGAAAGCGGGCTGACTGCAGGATTTGATGTGGCGCTTGCAGGACGGCGCACAGATATTCATAATGCGGGAAAGGAAAGGGCGGAGGCGGAAACGCTGGCCGCATCTGTTGGCGGGCACGCGCTCTTCAAGCCCCGCTGGTGGGGTGGAGCCTATGTGATGGGCATGGCCCGCGTGGGCTTTGAGGATGTGCAAATGCAGCGGGCCGTCAACTTCAATGGCTATGCGCGCAACCACAGCAGCAGCTGGACGGGCCTGACCGCGGATATGCTCGCGGGCGGCGGCAAGGACTGGCACTGGACAACCGCCTGGGGCGGCGTGGAAGCTGGTCCTCTGACATGGCTGGAATATAGCCTGAGTTCCAGGCCTGGATTTAGCGAAGACGGCTCCGGGGCCTCAGCACTCAGGCTTGATGCCGCTACTTACAACAATCTTTCGTCAGTCTTGGGCGTGCATGCAAATCTTGCCCGCACCCTAAATGGCACAACGCTCGTATGGGATACTCTGGTTGGATGGCGGCATGACTGGCTTGACGGAACGTTCAGCAGCAGCGCCAGATTCAAGGGATACGATCCAGGTTTTGAAAGCCGGTCAGATATGCCGGATCGGGACGCCATGCTGGTTCATAGCAGTGTGCGAGCGAACCATGCCAGTGGATTTTTTGCGCAGGTTGAGCTTGGAGCGGAGTTATTTCGTTCTCAGAGTTCTTCCTGTTTCGGCGGTTTCAGTTTTGGTCTGGAGTTTTAGCGGCTGCTTGCATGGTTCATCCATGCCATTGGGCTTGGCGTCCTCCTCTGAATTCCTGCCGGACAACATCGCTCATGTCATGTCACTTTTCCACTCCTTCCTCCTGCTCAGGTACGCATTTGCCGGATGAACCTCAAACAAGATCTCTCGGCAGGAGGTGGACAGTGCCGAGGCCCGGATGCAGACCTGGCGGGCGAGTCTGCGGAGTGCCGAGGAGCGGTTGTCCATGGCTGTTGAGGGGCCGCGCAAGGAGGATATCGCGGCGGCAGCTGCCTCCCTGAAGGCGCTGGAGGCGGGCCGGGCCCTGGCAGCCAGGCGACTGCACGACGCCAAACTTCGGGCCCCGGCAGCCGGATTCATCCGCAACCGGATCCTTGAGCCCGGGTCCATGGCCGCGCCCGGAGCGCCGGTCTTCACAGCCCGTTGAAAAACTCTTCCACTTTGGCATAATGGCCTGCATCTCTTTTCAAGGAGGACGTTATGAGTCTTGGCCGGAGCAAGGAGCAGCAGCGCAGCATGTGGTTTTCGTATAATCAGCTTCCCCAAAGCAAGGGGCATGTTTTTTACGAACGGCTGCAGAAGCTCCTGCGCCAGGAGGGATTTGACGCCTTCCTCGAAAACCTGTGCGCTCCGTTTTACGCTGAAAGGCTCGGCCGCCGTTCCATCCCGCCCGGACGCTATTTCCGCATGCTTTTGATCGGCTATTTTGAAGGCATCGACTCGGAACGAGGTATCTGCTGGCGCTGCAGCGATTCCCTGTCCCTGCGGGAATTTCTCGGGCTTGCGCCCAGCGAAACCGTGCCTGATCACTCCTCTTTGTGCCGCATCCGTCAGCGCCTGCCGCTGGAGGTACACCACGAAACGTTTGTCTTTGTGCTGCGCATCCTGGAACAGGCCAATCTGCTCCATGGAAGGTACCTGGGCATCGACGCTTCGACCATGGAGGCGAATGCAGCCATGAAGAGCATTGTGCGTAGAGATACGGGTGAGGGGTATGAGGCAATGCTTGTGCGCCTGGCCGAAGAGAGCGGTATCAAGACGCCGACCAGGGCGGAGTTGATCGCCTTTGACCGCAAGCGCAAGGGGAAGAAGACCTCCAACAAGGACTGGCAATCGACCACGGATGAGGAGTCTCGCATAGCCAGGCTCAAGGATGGCCGCACCCATCTGGCCTACAAGCCCGAGCATGTGGTTGATCTGGAATCCGGGGCGATTGTTTCTGCTGTGATCCATCCTGCTGATCAGGGCGACCGCGCGACCATTGCCACCACCCTTGAAGATGCCCAGGCCAAGCTGTGCGCGGTTCGAGAGAAGGAAGACGCGCCCGGCATTGACGATCCCTTTGACCTGGTGGCGGACAAGGGCTATCACAGCCGGGAGGTCTTGAAGAGTTTGCCTGCATCCTGCTGCAGCCGGATCAGTGAACCAAAACGCAAGGGGCGTTTGCGCTGGCATGGCGACCTTGAGGCGCGTGATGCGGTGTATACAAATCGCGCCCGGCTGAAGTCGTACAAGAGCAAGGTACTTTTGCGTGTGCGGGCCGAGCGGGTGGAACGCAGTTTTGCCCACTGCCTTGACCGTGGCGGTATGCGGCGCAGCTTTTTGCGGGGCCTCGAAAATATTGAGAAGCGCTACATCATTCATCTTGCCGGGTTCAATCTGGGGATACTGCTGCGCGCATTGTTTGGCTTCGGCACACCCAAGGGCCTGGCTGATGCGCCTGCGGGGCTGATTTTTGCCCGAATTGGGGAGATGCACCTGCTCATACTGGCTGTTTGGTTGCCGAATGCGGCTGAAGCCCCTGATTTGGCCATGATTGTCTTTTTGAGATGGAGTGTCTGAGACAGGTCGCTATGCGGAAAATCCAGGATTCTTCAACGGGCTGTTCACCCTGGCCCTGACCAACCCGCTCTGGGCCCGGGCCTATGTCGCCGAGCCGGATCTAGGGCGGATCCGGGTGGGCATGCGGGCCACGCTTTCCACCGACACCTTCCCGGACAAGGTCTACGAGGGATGGGTCGGCTTTATCTCATCCACTGCGGAATTCACGCCCAAAACCGTGGAAACATCGGAACTTCGGACCAAGCTGGTCTACCGAGCCCGGATTTTCGCCTGCGACCCGAACCATGAACTGCGCCTGGGCATGCCGGTGACGGTCCGGATCGATACCGATCAGCCCCCTGAGCGCACGGGAGAGGCGACGCAATGCCCCTGACCGAGACGGTCATCCCCTTTTTCATCGCTTCGGTATCCTGGCCCTGGCCCCCGGTCCGGACAACATGTTCGTTCTCGCCCAGTCGGCGATGTATGGTCGCCGAGCTGGGTTGCTGATTGTTTTCGGGCTCTGCACCGGGCTTGTGCTGCACACGGTCGCCGTGGTGCTGGGGCTGGCCGCGCTGCTGCACGCCTCGCCTTCGGCCTTTACCGTGTTCAAGCTGGTTGGAGCGGGCTATCTGCTGTATCTGGCTTGGGGCGCGTTCCGGGCCGTGGTCGAGAGCGCCGCAGCGACGAGGCCTCCGGTCCTGAGCGATGGACGGCTGTACCGGCGCGGCATCTTTATGAACAGCACCAACCCCAAGGTCTCCCTCTTTTTTCTCGCCTTTTTGCCGCAGTTCGCCGATCCGGCCCGGGGGGTGGTCTGGCTCCAGTTGCTGGGTCTGGGCGCGTTGTTCATTCTGGCCACCATTTTCGTGTTCGGCCTGATCGCCCTGACTGCCGGATCATTTGGCAGCTGGTTGAATGACCCGGAACGGACCCGGACCCGGCGCATGCTGAACCGGGCCACCGGCCTTCTTTTTGTGGGCCTTGCCCTGTCGTTGCTGTTGTCGCACCGCTGACGACCGCTGACGCGGCGTTTTTTCCGATCAGCCAACAGGACGCGGCCAGTCGAGCGTGCCGATACGGTCGGAACGTGTGCGCTGGAAGCGCACTTTTTCCCGTCAATGACGTTCTCTTCGTGACATCTTGGACAAAAAGGAGTAAACCCTCAATTTAAATTCAGGATAATTGAACAAAGGGTAAAGCGTTATTGATTGGTCAAGGGTCGTTATGGTTCGTATTTCCCTGCATGCGCGTTACGATCCGCTGCATTGCCAATACAATGAATAGACACGGAAAAACAGGACGATTGTGTTTTTTGACCCCATTTTTTCCCCGCGGTTTTCGGTTCAGTTCTTCTTTTTGCGGCCATTGAAGACTTGCATCAAATTTATTTCTATGGCACAAGCAAAGATTTATAGATCCTGATTTTCCACGAACCTTGAGGGAGCGACGAGCATGAAAGAAACGAAGTACAGCATCTGCGGCATGTGTGCCGTGCGCTGTCCTGTGATGGTGGAAGTGCAAGACGGTCGGCCGGTATGGATAGGCGGAAACGCCCATGACGGCGCCATGGGAGAGAGTTTGTGCGCCAAGGGCTCCGCCGCCTTTACCCAGCGTACCGATCTCCAGCGGCCGACAAAACCGATGCTGCGGGTGGGCAAGCGTGGCGCTGGGGAGTGGCGCGAGGTTTCCTGGGATGAAGCCTTCGATTTCATCACGACCCGACTGACCTCCATCATCGAGGAGTACGGCGGTCGCTCCGTCATGATGTCCGACCGTGGCGGTCCCTTCGGCGGTATGCGCAAGGCGTTCCTCAAATCCCTGGGTTCGCCCAACTATCAGAACCACGACTGCACCTGCGCCCGCAACGTGCACCATGCCGCCCAGTCGGTCTATGGTATGGGCCGGAAGGCCTTTGCCTATGACTACGCACGGGCAAAACATATCGTCCTCTTTGGTCGCAACATTACCGAATCCTTGCGCGTTAAGGAGGTCAAGTCGTTTATCGGCGGCATCAAGAACGGCGCCCGCGTGACCTATGTCGACCCGCGGGCCTCTATTACCGCCTCCAAGGCCACCCGCTACTGGCAGAACCGGCCGGGCACCGATTATGCCCTGCTGCTGGGCATAGCGCACCGCATCGTGAAAAAGAAATATTACGACGAGGAGTTCGTCGCCCGCTATGTGAACGGCATGGAGGAGTTCGAAGCCTTTCTGGAGCCGTACACGCCCCAGTGGGCCGAGCAGGAAACCGGGATCAGCGCCAAGGAAATCGAGGCCTTCTGCGAGGAGATCAACCAGGATCGGCCGCAGGTCATATTTCATCCGGGCTGGATGCTGGCGCGCTACCGGGATTCGTTCTACGCCTCGCGGATGCTGCACATCCTCAACGCGCTGATGGGCAGCATCGAGCAAACCGGCGGTCTGTTCTACATCAAGAGCCCCAAGGATGCGGGACTTCCCGGGCTGAAGAGCCTGGAAGCCTTGGTGCCCGAGGTGACGGAAGAGCGGATCGACGGCTGCGGCACCCGATATCCGCAATGGGAGAAGGCCGCCGGCATGCTGCAAACCGCCTACGAGGCCATCGACACGGGCAATCCCTATCCGGTCAAGGCCTACTTCATTCACCGGCATGATCCGTTCATCGCCTTGCCGGATACCAACGAGCAACGCCGCATCTTCGATAAACTCGACCTGATCGTGGCAGTGGATATCCATTTCAGCGATACCGCCTGGTACGCCGATGTCATTCTTCCGGAAAGCACCTTCCTGGAACGAGGCTCCATTCTGCGCACTGAGCAGGGATTGCAACCGAAATTCGGTCGCCGGGCCCAGTGCGTTGAGCCGATGCACGACACCAAGGCTGGCTGGGAAATTTACCTGGAGTTGGCCCGGCGGATGGGGAAGGGGGATCTGTTTCCCTTCAAGACGCTTGAGGATATCTGGAACTATCAGCTGCAGGACACGAATGTTTCCGTCAGCGATTTTGACGAAAAAGGATTTGTCAAACTGGTCGATGCTCCGATATGGTACGACCGCGATCAGCTCAAGTTCGGCACCAAGTCCGGCAAGATTGAGCTGGTCAACAGCGAATGGGAAGAGATGGGCGTGCCGTCCCTGCCTGCCTATCAGGCGCCGGAGCAGCCGCCCGAAGGCAGTTTCCGTCTGCTGTTCGGCCGCTGCGGATACCAGGCGCACGGGATGCACCATAACAATCCGATGTTAAGCGATATGCTGGGCGAGAACAAATTGTGGCTGCATCCGCGGGCCGCGGAAAAGCTGGGCGTCAAGGACGGCGCCACCGTCCGTGTCACGTCGATGAGCGGCAAGGTGCAGGGCGAAATCAAGGCCTATGTAACCGACCGTATTCATCCGGAGGCCGTCTTCATGCTGCACGGATACGGTTCCGAAGTGACGGGCAAAAAACGGTCGTTGGGCAAGGGGTTGGCCGAGCAGGTGTTTATGGAAGGGAAACTCAAGCAGTGGGACAAGGCTGGCGGCGGGCTTACTCTTGCAGAAAGTTTTGTCGCCGTGACCCCTGTTTCAGGGGGGGGAGCAGCGGAATGAGCGACTACATAGTTACGCAATCGGTTACCGATTGCATCGGGTGCCGGGCCTGTGAGGCGCATTGCAGGCTGGAACACGGCAAAGATGAGGAAGCAGGTCTCAGCTACTGCCAGATCATCGAAGTCGAACGGAAACGTGGGTCTATGACGCAGGTCAATTATGTGTATCTGCACTGTTTCCACTGTACCAAACCGGCCTGTGTCGAGGTCTGTCCGACCGGAGCCATGCGTCGCCGTGTAAAAGACGGCATCGTCTATGTCGAAGAGAAGCTCTGCGTGGGCTGTAAATCCTGTATCACCGCCTGTTCCTGGGCCGTACCGCGCTGGAATACCGAGACCGGCAAGGTGGAGAAGTGTGATCTGTGCAGAGCGCGGATCGATCAGGGACTGGAACCAGCCTGCGTGACCAAGTGCACGACGAACTGTCTGACGTTTAGCACGACCAAAAAGGCCTTCGAGAAGACCCGGAGGGCTTTTGCCGAGAAAATCGTCAAACACAGAGACTGAAGCGGAGGGGAAAAACCATGGAGGCATTCTTCTCGGAGTATCTCGGTATTCTCCTGATGCTGATCACAGGGATCCTGTTCGGGGTGCTGGCCCTTCTGCTGGGCCGCTACTTCCGCCTGAGCCGTCCCTATCCCGAGAAGCTGATTGCCTATGAATCGGGCAATGAGCCGACCGAGGCTCCGCGAATGCGGTTTTCGGTCAAGTTTTACATGATCGCCATCCTGTTTGTGGTCTTTGACGTGGAGGCCATCTATCTCTATCCATGGGCGGTGAGCTACGACCGGCTGGGTCTGTTTGCCCTGGTGGAAATGCTGCTGTTTATCGCGCTGCTTCTGGTTGCTTATGTGTACGCCTGGAAGAAAGGAGCTCTGCAATGGGAGAAATAAAGGATCCTGGTGTCATTCAGCTGGAAGAGGGGTTGCGGTACATTCCCGGCGTCAATGCGCTTTTGGGCCCGCTCAATGCTTTGGTCAACTGGGGACGGGCCGGATCGATCTGGCCGCTTTCCTTTGGCCTGGCGTGTTGTGCGATCGAAATGATGGCCACAGGGGCTTCGACCAGTGACCTTGACCGGTTCGGCATTCTTTTCCGCGCCAGTCCAAGGCAGGCCGACTGCATGATCGTCGCGGGCACGGTGACCAAAAAGATGGCCCTGCCCCTGCGTCGTCTGTATGACCAGATGCCCGAGCCCCGCTATGTGGTGGCCATGGGCAGCTGCGCATGCAGCGGCGGGATATTTGACACCTATTCGGTGCTGCAAGGAGTGGACGAGGTGGTGCCGGTGGACGTGTATATCCCCGGTTGTCCTCCCCGGCCCGAGGCCTTGTTGGAAGGGCTGATCAAATTAATGGAACTGATTCGCAAGGAGCAGTATCGATGGAGCCAATGGCGATAGCCGATCGGTTGCAAGCCGAATTTCCGGAGGAAGTGCAGGCAGTCCTTGAGCATGCGGGGCAGGTATCGGTGATTGTCCGTTCAGGGCGGATTGTGGATATGCTGCGATGGTTGCGCGACAACAGCGAGTTGCGCATGGATCACCTCCGCTCGTTATGCGGGGTGGACAACCTGCGGCGCAAAGATCCGGGATTGACCCGTTTCGAGGTTGTGTACAATCTGTATTCGGTGCCCCTGCGCCACGCCATCCGGATCCGGGCGGAGGTGGGAGACGAAAACCCTGCTGTCGACTCGGTGGTGGGGCTCTGGCCGGTTGCCAACTGGTTTGAACGGGAAACCTATGACCTGATGGGCATTTCCTTTACGGGACATCCCGACCTGCGGCGCATCCTGATGCCGGACGACTGGGAGGGATATCCGCTGCAGAAAGACTATCCTCTGCGGGGCAAAACGGAGTGGGTGGGCCTGACCCGCCTGCTGGATAAGGTGAAGGAGCTCGACCAGTACGGGTTTGATCCAGAGGGTCACCAGCATGGCGGATTGAATGAGGAGGACGATTGAGATGACTTCCCCGACCAGACAAACCTGGGAATGTTCTGTTGCGGCCGGAACCGAGGAGGAGCGGTACTCTCTGCGCATGGGGCCGCAGCATCCGGCGACCCACGGCGTGTTGCGACTCGACCTTGAAATGGACGGCGAAACCATCATCAAGTGCGACCCGGTGGTGGGCTACCTGCATCGGGGCTTCGAGAAGCTGGCGGAAAACAAGACCTATGCCCAGGGACTGACCATCACCGATCGGCTTGACTATATTTCGGCCATGGCCAACAATACAGGCTTTTGCGTGGCCGTGGAAAAGTTGCTCGGGATAGACGTGCCCCTCCGGGCCAAATATATCCGCACCATCGTCTGCGAGATGAACCGGATCTGCTCGCATCTGATCTGGCTGGCGACCCATTGCCTGGATATCGGCGCGATGACGGTCTTCCTCTACTGCTTCCGGGAACGCGAGATTCTGCTCGACCTGTTCGAAGAGCTGTGCGGGGCGCGATTGACCTTCTCCTATCCCCGGATCGGAGGAGTACGCCAGGATGTGACCAGCCACTTCGTTGACGAGCTGCAACGTTTTCTCGATATCTTTCCCTCCAAGATCGAGGAGTACGAGACCCTGGTCGATACCAACCGGATCTGGCTGAAACGCACCGTCGGCATCGGCAAGATCAGTGGTGAAGAGGCGCTTGCCATGGGCCTGACCGGCGCCAGTCTCCGGGGTTCCGGGATCGATTACGATGTGCGCAAACATGAGCCCTACGATGCCTACGATCTGGTGGAGTTTGATGTGCCGCTGGGTACGGAAGGCGATGTGTATGCACGATACCGCTGCCGGATGGAAGAGTTTCATCAGTCAGTGCGCATTTTGCAACAATGCCTGGATCAACTGCCTCCCGGTCCGATCGTCAGTCCCGATGCCCCCGATCTGGTCATGCCCAACAAGCTGTCCCCCCGCAAGGAGATCGGCATCTCTCCGATGGGCTCGGCCCTGATCAAACTGATCCGCGAGGAAGGCGTCACCGTGAGCGGTGATATCTATGTCGCCACCGAGGCGCCCAAGGGCGAGCTGGGATTTTATTTTATTTCAGACGGCAACAACCGCCCGTACCGGATGCACATTCGGGCGCCGTCGTTTGTTCACATCGGAGCTATTCCCGGGCTGGTTCAAGGCAGTCTGGTTGCGGATCTGGTCGCCAATATCGGTAGTCTGGATCTGGTGCTGGGCGAATCCGACCGATAGGATCGCCGGTTCTTTCTGCGAGGATCTGTAATGAATTTCCTGCTCACCGTTTTTTGGATCATCATTCTGCTGACCGTGGTCCTGCTCCACGTCGCCTATGCGACCTATGCCGAACGCAAGATCATCGGCCACATGCAGGTTCGGCTTGGGCCGATGCATGTGGGCTGGCACGGCCTGCTGCAGCCGATTGCCGACGGCGTCAAATGCTTTTTCAAGGAAGATGTGATCCCGGCGAATGCGGATCGCAAGGTGTTTATCGCCGCGCCCATTATCAGCCTCACCGCAATGCTGACCTCGTTTGCGGTCGTGCCGTTTGCCAAGGGCTGGGTGTTGTGCGACATCAGCATCGGCCTGCTGTTTTTATTCGCCATGAGCGGTTTGGCCGGTTACGGCACGGTGCTGGCGGGTTGGAGTTCCAACTCGAAATACAGCTTCCTGGGCGGATTGCGGTCCACGGCCCAGGTCATCAGCTATGAAGTCGCCATGGGGTTGAGCTTGGTCGGGGTCATGCTCTTGGCTGGTTCGCTGAATTTGACGGAGATTGTCGAGGCGCAGGGCAATTCATTCTGGGGCATGTATCTGTTTCCGCAGTGTGTCGGCTTCTTCGTGTTTCTCGTCGCCATGTTCGCGGAAACAAACCGGGTGCCGTTCGACATGCCGGAATGCGAGAGCGAGCTGGTTTCCGGGTATGCCACGGAGTATAGCGGCATGCGGTATGCGCTTTTCTTCATGGCGGAATATATCGGCATGTTCGTCATGTCGTCTCTGGGCACGATCTGCTTTCTCGGTGGCTGGTATGGACCGTTTGAGGTTCCGCACTTTCCGGCCTTCTGGTTTGTGCTCAAGGTCTACCTGTTCATTTTCCTCTTCATCTGGGTACGGTCGACAATTCCGCGCTATCGGTATGATCAGTTGATGGGGCTGGGCTGGAAGCTGCTCATTCCCCTGGCGCTGGCCAACATTGTTTTCACCGCCTTTCTGAAGGCGATTCTGGGCTGAGGAAAGGGAGCGGATTATGTACATTCAATACAAACCCCGTCGGGGCCTGCTGGCAACCATCTTTCAGGCGGAAATCATCCAAGGCTTGAAGCTGACGCTCAAACGTCTGTTCTCACCGGCGATCACGCGTCAGTACCCTCTGGAACGGCCCAATGTCCCCGTGGGGTTTCGGGGGATGCATGCCTTGGTTCGCGATCCGGAAACCAAGGACTGTAAATGCATCGGTTGCATGCGGTGCGCCGTGGTCTGCCCCTCACGTTGCATCCGGATTCGTTCGCATAGGGACAAGACCCCGGGCAGCCGTCGGATCATCGATTGCTACCGGATCGATGCCGCCCGCTGCATCTATTGTGGATTTTGTGCGGAGGTCTGTCCCGTCAACGCCATTGTTTTGACCGAACTGTACGAATACGGCGCATACACCCGCCGCGGACTGCGTTTCACCATGGAGCGTCTGCTCGCGAATTGGGATACCTTTATCGCTCAGACAGGTCGGAGCGCTGCGGATTATGTCAATCCTTCCTGGCGGCCGCGCGGAGCCGCCGTTGATGAGATGCCTGCGGCCAAACGGCTGCCCGTCTCGCCGGAATGGAGTGGTGAACAGCAGGTCGTCGGCCGGAAGTGGCGGCAGCAACAGGCACAGGAAGAGTCCTGAGAGGAGGGGGCGATGTTTCTTTATTTATTTTTCGGCTACTGCGCGTTGATGATCATCGGCTGCGGCATCCTGGCAATCACACTGCGCAATCCTGTTCACGCAGTGCTGTCGGTTTTGGTGCTGTTTTTTCATATGGCCGGTCTGTACCTGACGCTGAACGCCGAGTTTTTGGCGGCGGTGCAGGTCATCGTCTATGCCGGGGCCATTCTGGTACTGTATCTGTTCGTCCTTTTCCTTGTCGATCTGCGCAATGAAGTGCATATCGATCCGTTCATCCGGAGTGCATGGTCGGGGCGGATCATCGCCATCGCCCTGTGCGCCGCGCTGCTCGGGATCATCCCCTTCTTTTCCTCCGGCGACAAGGGTGGCTGGACGACCGAGGCTATCTTGTCGATAGGCAATACCAAGGCCCTGGGGCAAGAGTTGTATTCGACCTACCTGCTCCCCTTTGAGCTGGCCGGGCTGATTTTGCTTGTTGCCGTGGTGGGTGGTCTGGCCATGGCCCGCCGTCCCACCAGCGAACAGTCTGCCGGTTGTCCATGCACACCGGCGGCCGACAACCCCAACGATGCCAACAGTGCGGGCAAGGAGGTAGAGCGTTGATTCCCCTGTCCTGGTATATGGCCTTGGCGGCCATTTTGTTTTGTATCGGCGTCTGCGGTTTTCTGACCCGGCGGAACGTCATCATGATGTTGCTGGCCAGCGAGCTCATGCTCAACGCCGTGAACCTGAACCTGGTTGCCCTCAGCCACTATATGGACAGTCTGCGCGGCCAGGCCTTCACCCTGTTCATCATCACGGTGGCTGCCGCGGAAGCTGCCATAGGGCTCGCAATCGCCATCACCCTGTATCGAAGCCGGCGTACCGTGCATGTCGATACCATCGATCAGTTGAAAGGATAAAGCCATGCAAGCCTCTCTGCTCGCCATACCGCTCTTGCCGCTGGCCTCCTTTGTCGTGACCCTGCTTGCGGGGAAACGCTTGGGAACCAGGGCGCACTGGCTCCCCATTGTTTCGGTTCTGCTCGCCTTCTGTTGTTCGCTGGGCGCCTTGTCTCGTGTGCTGGCCGGAGAAATCGTCAACCAGGATATCTACACCTGGATAGCCTCGGGTGACATGCGTATCTCCTTCGGTTTCCTGGTCGATCAGCTCACCGCTGTCATGCTGATCGTCGTGACCAGCATCAGCTCGCTCGTCCATATCTATTCAGTGGGCTATATGAAGGGCGAGGACGGATACTATCGATTTTTCGCCTACCTGAGCCTGTTCACCTTTTCCATGCTCATGCTGGTGCTGGGCAACAACTTCCTGCAACTTTTTTTCGGATGGGAGGCGGTCGGTCTGTCTTCCTACCTGCTGATCGGGTTTTATTATGAAAAGCAGTCCGCCGCCGACGCCGGTAAAAAGGCCTTCATCGTCAACCGTTTCGGTGATTTCGGCTTTCTGCTCGGTCTGTTTCTGATTTTCACCCAGTTCGGCAGCCTGCATTACCACGAGGTTTTCAGTCAGGCAGCGGCGTTTGACGGTAAAACCCTTTCCTTCCTCGGCGGGTCATTCGGAGTGCTGACCGTGATCGCGCTTCTCCTGTTCTGCGGCGCCGTGGGCAAGTCGGCCCAGTTACCCCTGCACGTCTGGCTGCCGGATGCTATGGAGGGGCCGACCCCGGTGAGCGCGCTGATCCATGCCGCCACCATGGTAACCGCCGGCGTCTTCCTGGTCGCCCGCTGCAACCCCATCTTTTCGCTTTCTCCGGTGGCGCTCAATATCGTCACCATCGTCGGGGCCTGTACGGCGCTGTTTGCCGCCACCATCGCCCTGACCCAGACGGACATCAAGAGAGTGGTGGCCTACTCAACGGTCAGCCAGCTCGCCTACATGTTCATTGGCTGCGGTGTCGGGGCCTACTCGGCCGGTATTTTCCACTTGTTCACTCACGCCTACTTCAAAGCCCTGCTGTTTTTGGGGTGCGGTTCGGTCATTCTCGCCATGCATCATGAGCAGGACGTCAAGTATATGGGCGGTCTTCGAAAATATATGCCGATCACCTATATAACGTTTCTCTTGGCTTCCCTGTCGATTTCCGGTATCCCCGGCTTGGCCGGTTTCTTCAGTAAGGACGAGATCCTGCTGATGGCCTTCAATACCGATCTGGGAGCCGGAAAGTTCGCTTGGTTCATCGGCACGCTTGTCGCCTTCATGACCGCGTTCTACTCCTTCCGTCTTTTCTTCCTCATCTTCCACGGGGAATTCCGCGGCACGGAGCATCAACGCGAGCATCTGCGCGAGTCGGAGCCAGTGGTGACCATTCCGCTGATCCTTCTGGCGATAGGCGCCGTGTCTGCCGGCTGGTTTGGGGTCCCCGCAATTTTGGGCGGCAACAATCACTGGGCCCATTTCCTGACCCCGGTGCTCGGTCATCCGGAAGTTCATCTCAGCCACACGACCGAAATTTTTCTCATGGGGCTTTCCGTCTTTGTTGCACTGTGCGGAATCGGATTGGCCTATCTGCTGTACTGCGTCCGGACCGATATCCCCGGTCGGATCGCCGAGCGTCTGCCACGGCTCTACCAGCTTTCATTCAACAAATATTATGTTGATGAGTTCTACATCCGCACCATTGTCGAACCAACACTGACCCTGAGTCGGCAGGTTGTCCTGAAGGTGATCGATCTGGCCTGCATCGAGGGCATAGTGAACGGCATTCCCCGGGCTATCGGCAGATTTTCTGGGCAACTGCGTCGGATGCAGGATGGCCAGGTTTCGCATTATCTCGCCTGGATGGGCGGTGGAACACTGGTGATCCTGGTTGTGTTGCTGATCGGGATATAACCCCAAAACCATACGTTGCGGAAGCGTTCCCATGTCTATACCTTTTCTGAGCATTCTGATATTTTTTCCGGTTATCGGCGGCTTGTCTCTGTTGTTCGTCCCCCGAAAAGAGACCTTGACCATCAAGAGCATGGCCCTGTTCGTCAGCCTGATAGAACTGGTGCTCTGCGCGCCGATTTTCCTGATGTTCGACAAAACGACGCCTGCCATGCAGTTTGTCGAGCATCATACCTGGATACGGACTCTGAACATCAACTATGCCTTGGGCATTGACGGCATCAGCATCCTGTTCCTTTTCCTGACCGCCTTGATTACCGCACTTTCGGTTCTGGTGTCCTGGAAGGCGATTACTCTCAAAATTCAGGAATTTTTCGTCTCCCTTCTGGTGCTGGAAGGGGCGATGATGGGCGTATTCTGTGCCACCGACTTCTTTTTGTTCTATATTTTCTGGGAGGCCATGCTGATCCCGATGTTCTTGATCATCGGCATCTGGGGCGGTCCCAACCGTATCTACGCCACGATCAAGTTCTTCCTGTACACCCTGCTCGGTAGCCTGTTGATGCTGGTCGGCATCATCCTGCTCTATCTCAACGGTGGCCACACCTTCGATATCCTGAAGCTGGCCGGACAAGCGTATCCGTTGAAATTGCAGCTGGTGCTTTTCTGGGCGTTCTTCGCGGCCTTTGCGGTCAAGGTGCCGATGTGGCCGGTGCACACATGGTTGCCCGATGCGCATACCGAGGCCCCTGCCGCTGGTTCGGTTATCCTTGCCGGTGTGCTGATCAAGATGGGGGCCTACGGTTTTCTCCGCTTCTCCCTGCCGATCCTGCCCCTGGCCACCCAGCAGATGATGGTGCCGATGCTGGTCCTCTCCGTCATCGCCATTGTCTACGGGGCCGTCATCTGCCTGGCGCAGACCGATCTCAAACGATTGATCGCCTACAGTTCGGTGAGCCATATGGGATTCGTCACCTTGGGGCTGTTCGCTTTGACCCAGCGCGGCCTAGAGGGCTCGATTTTGCAGATGATCAACCACGGTGTGGTGACAGGAGCGCTCTTCCTCCTGATCGGTATGGTGTATGAGCGAACCCATAGCCGCGAAATCGCCGTGTATGGCGGCCTTGCGACGACCATGCCTGTCTTTGCCGGTTTTGCCATGCTGTTCACCCTAGCGGCCATAGGTCTTCCCGGCACCAATGGATTCATCGGCGAATTTCTCATTTTACTGGGCTGTTTCGAGCGAATGCCGTGGTTTGCCGTGGTGGCCTCTTCGGGGTTGATTCTGGGGGCATGGTACATGCTGTGGTTGTACCAGCGCATCTTTTTCAACGAGATCAAGCCGGCCATGCAGGGATTGGCACAGCTCGACCTGCGGGAAATCTGTACGCTCGCACCCATGGTGATCCTTGTTTTCTGGATCGGACTGTATCCCAATGCCTTCCTTGGCTTTCTCCATGTCTCTGTCAGCCATTTGCTGGAGCAGGTGCATGGGGCCGGCCTGGCCGGACCCGTGGCAATGATGCTGCCTGTCCCGCATCCTTGATGCCGGCCTTATGAACACGTTTTCGAAGTTGAGCGAGGAGTGACCCATGATGGATATTGTGGCAGTCAATTGGACAGCCGTCAGCCCTGTTTTGCCGGAACTGCTGTTGGTGGGCATCGCGGTTCTGGTGGTCGGGATCGATCTTTACCTGCCCCGTCAGCGTGTCCTGATGCCATGGCTGACCGTGCTTGGCTGTATCACTGTCATGGCGATGGTGCTCGGATCTCGTCCGACGGTCGCCCTGGGGGGGATGTTTCTGATCGACGGGTATGCGATGGTCTTCAAGACCATCTGTTTGGGCGCGGTGATTATTACCGCCCTGATGAGTGAACATTTTTGCCGGATTATCGGTCTGCGGCAGGGGGAATACTACAGCCTGTTGTTGCTTTCCACCGTCGGCATGCTGATTATGGCCTCTGCGGGAGATCTGATCGTCCTGTACTTGGGCCTGGAGTTGATGGCTCTACCTGTTTACTGTCTGGTGGGGCTGTACAAACGTTCTCCGGTCACCAGCGAGGCATCGGTCAAATATTTTTTGATGGGGGGTTTTTCCTCGGCGCTGCTGCTGTTCGGTGTTTCGCTGCTTTACGGTTTGACCGGCACCACCGACCTGAATCAAGTCGCCGGGATGATTGCCTCCGGTCAGTTGCTGCATAATCCGGCCATGCTCGCAGCCCTTGGTTTGATGCTTGCCGGGCTGAGCTTTAAAGTTGCGGCTGTGCCCTTTCATATGTGGACGCCGGACGTCTACCACGGCGCGCCGACCATCCTTACCGCTTTCATGTCTGTTGGGCCCAAGGCTGCTGGTTTTGCCATTTTCGGTCGTGTCGTGTATCTGGCCTTGCCTCTGATGCAGGAGAATTGGGGACCGATTCTGGCTATCCTCGCCTTTTTGACCATGGGTTTGGGAAACATCACCGCTCTGTGTCAAACCAGCCTGAAACGGATGCTTTCCTATTCATCCATAGCGCATGCCGGTTATGCTTTACTGGGTTTGCTCGCAGGCACGGCCGAAGGTATGGCGGCAACCATGTCGTACATGGTGATTTATCTGTTCATGAACATGGGAGCCTTCGGTATTCTGATGTTGATGATGAAGACTGCCTCCGGGGAACCCTGCGACGACCTGAGCGACTGCAAGGGGCTTGCGGCCCGCAATCCTGCGGCCGCAGGCCTGATGCTGGTCTTTTTCTTTTCCCTGACCGGTATCCCGCCGACGGGAGGTTTTGTCGGCAAGTTTTATCTGTTTAAATCGGCCATGGTTGCCGGATATACGCCGCTGGTTGTTTGCGCCGTGTTGTTCAGTGCGATGTCGGCCTTCTTCTATCTGCGTATTATCCGCTACATGTACATGGATGAGCCGGAAACGCAGATTGCGGCTCCTTTTTCGCCCGCCATGGCGACCGCTCTGGTTTTTTGTCTGATCGGGGTGCTGGGTACCGGTCTTTTCCCCGGTGGATTGTTGAGCTGGACCTTTGCCGCCTTGACGCCTTGAATCAAGTCTTGTCGCACGGTGCAATTCGGGCCGCCCTGCACAGCTGAACCGATTTTTACCCGACTGCCCGATCACAGACACCGACCCGTTAAACGGGTCGGTGTTTTTTTTAGGTGTTGCCCGATACCAGGCAGGTGCAAACAGATTTCGCTTTTGCATCCGGGCTCCGTTTTTTTACCGGGTGCACACGCCTTGAACGACCTTGCATGAAAAATATCGATTCATCCTTTGGTGAAGCAGAAGCATTTTCCAGTTTTGAGAAGACAGCCCTCACCGTAACCGCCCTGTCCTCTTTTTTGGGCCCGGTTATGATATCGGCGACCAACGTTGCCCTGCCGGCCATACAAACGGAGCTGGGGTTGAATGCGGTTGAACTGGGCTGGGTGATCACCATCTATATGCTGACGATGGCCATGGTTCTGCTGCCAGCGGGGCGGCTGGCCGATTTGTATGGGCGGAAAAAGATCTTTGTCACCGGAATGCTGCTTTTTACGCTTGCCTCGTTTTTGATCTCCATGGTGACGACAATTGTTCCGCTTTTGGTCTGTCGGGCCATGCAAGGTTTGGGGACCGGACTGTTTACCACCACCGGCATGGCCATTCTCACTTCCATAATAGCTCCGCAGAAAAGAGGTCGGGCCCTGGGCATATATGTGGCTGCCGTCTATATCGGCCTGTCCGTTGGTCCTCTGTGGGGCGGCATACTGACCCACCATTTTGGCTGGCGTTCCCTTTTTCTTGGCATGACCCCTGTTGGTCTTGGTGCGATCCTGCTTACGGTGATGCTGCTCAAGGGGGAATGGACCGGTGAGGAACAATGCCGCTTTGATGCCGCCGGCAGCCTGGTTTATGCGGCGTCGGTGCTGTGCCTGGTCTATGGACTTTCAATTTTGCCGGTTGCCAGAGGCGTTGTTTTCTTCGGGGTGGGATTGGCCGGACTGGTGCTGTTCTGGTTGATACAACGACAAAAAAGCTCGCCGCTTGTTGATGTCGCGCTCTTTGCCAGGAACCGGACCTTCACCTTTTCCAGTCTGGCTGCCCTGCTCCATTATGCCGCCAGCTTTACCGTTACCTTCCTCATGAGTTTATATTTACAGTATATCAAGGGGATGAGCCCACAGAGCGCCGGTCTCTTCCTCATGGCCCAACCTGTATTCATGGCTCTTTGTTCTCCCATGGCGGGTCGGTTGTCCGATCGCCTGGAACCGCGTCTTCTTGCCTCGCTGGGTATGGGGCTGACCTTGCTGGGTGTGCTGTTTTTTTCCAGGGTGGGAGCCGCGAGCAGCCTGGCTCTGATCGGCGGTAATCTGGTGGTGCTCGGCATTGGTTTTGCCCTGTTTTCTTCACCGAACACCAATGCCATCATGGGCTCGGTCCGCCCGGAAGAATACGGCGTTGCTTCGGCCATGGTCGGCACGATGCGGCTCTTAGGGCAGCTGGTGGGCATGTCCGTGGCAACGGTTATTTTAGCGGCCCTGATTGGACAACGTCCGCTTGCTCCAGATTTGTACGGCCATTTTATTGACGCCATGCAGAGTATTTTTTGCGTGTCCGCTTTGTTCTGCGGAGTGGGCATAGCCTTTTCGCTGTATCGGGGAACCTTGCGTTCCGAATAATTTCGGGCAAGGAAAACATGGTGGGGTTGGAGGGAGGCTGGGTGAGAGTCGGGTCAGCGGTTTTTATACTTGTCGTTGACCGAATAGACAAAGGCCAGGACTTCTGCAATGGTTTGATAGAGTTCTTCCGGAATCTCGGTGCCGATGGGCACCTTGGCCAGCAGTTCAACCAGATCCCTGTCTTCCTTGATATAAACGCCTGATTCCATGGCAGCCGCAAGAATTTTTTCCGCCACCAGATTGGCCCCGCTGGCAACAACTTTTGGGGCCGAGGATATCTTCTGATCGTAGAGCAGGGCAACCGCTTTTTTTATCTGGGGCTTATTTGTGGGCATTTTTTCGTTCAGGTTGTTGTTCGCACCAGTCCCGAGGTTCCGTGCAGCATTTTTTCCGCTAAAACCCTGGTGGGATCTTGGGCGCCGGTGAGAAACTGGACGGAATCCAGAGTGCCCGCCGTAAGCCATTGTTTCAGTTCCTCTCTGAATGCAGCAAGATAACGTGCGCGGGCAAGGTCTTCGGCGCGAAAGACAAGGGAGATGGCCTGTTCGTTCTGATGAATGGTGATTTCCAGATTACCGAGTCCGGCCAGTTGCAGCTGCATTGTCACAGTTTGGACGGGGTTGGGAGCGGCGCCGTTCTTTTTTTTGCCGTCCTGCGGTGTTGCATCGATGAGCAGAAAACCCTGTTTCAGAAAAAGAAAGGGCAGGGGCAGAAAGAAAAATGCCTCATTGTTGAGGCGCACCTGCAGCATCTGATACAGCTCCAGGGTTTTGCTCATCTGCTCCGCCTGGGCAGCCTCCGTCCCCTGCGCTGCCGCATGCTGCGCCAGTTCCAGCAGGGCGAACTTCAAGGTTTGCACCGCTTCTTCCTGCCGATTTTCCGAGAAGAGTCGTTCCATGTTGAGTCCCAGGCGGTTGATCAGCGTTTCCAGTTGCTGACCGTCAACTCGAACAGGGGCCTCAGCGTTTCCGTGACGGGTCTTGGACGCCAAGGGTTCCAGCAGGGAGCTCAACTGCCGGAGGGGATGGGTGGTGGGCAGGGCGAGGGTGGCACGCGCCAATTGCGGCAGATTTTTTTCCAGAGCCAGCGAAAGTGTGCCGAAATCGGTGGAAGCAGGTGGTTGCGGATTGCCCGCTGTGGTGTTCGCTGGATCGCCTGGAGCCGCTGCCTGGGCGGACGTGGTGAGCGTCGACGACGAGGCGGCTGCTTGCAGAAAAACCTTGGCCAGTCCGTCGATATGGAGGGCCGTCTGCGGGGCTATGCCCGGTAGCCGGGCTAGTTGGGTCAGCAGTTGACCAATGGCCTGGTACTGATTGCGCACGGTGGCGCTGTCCGTTGTAGTTCCGGCAACAAGGGCTGCGAGGGCTGCGTCAACGATGCGGACGAGCAGGGCGGATGGCTGTTCCGCGTGCCGGGAGCCGAAGCCGAGTTCTGTTTCAAAAAGACGCAGCGTGGCCTGGCTGCCTGAGCTCAGCGGCAGTTGTGTTGCTGTGTCCGCCAGCTGTGGGAGGGTGTGCAGGAGAGTGGTTTGTTGGCCGATCAGGTGCAGTGATGCGCCAATTCGCTGTTGCAAGGCTGTGTTGGTTGTCGCCGGAGCGTTGCCGAGAAATTGCAGGGTGAGTTGCGGCGTGAGCGAGGTCACCTGAAGGTTGAGCGTTTGTCCGACCTGCAAAGGCAGACCGGTTTCGGTTGCGATCTGTTGGCCGTTTATGGTGAGGGTGAACTGGTTGGGGCTGTTCTGGGCGGTGACCGTTCCCAGGACAACCTGCCCCTGGGCAAGGGGTAATCGTCCCTGCCGATCGTGTGTGCCGGGGACCAGTGTCGCTGGCGTCGTCAGGGACGATGCGCCGGATTGGGACGCTGGTGTGAATGGAAGCAGGGAAGAAAGTTTCACTGATGCTCTAACCGGTCTGCTTGCCCGTACCCGGAATTGTGGGTGGGCCTTGGTTTGGTCGTTGCGGGTTGAGAGGATCAGGAATCGAGTTGGGCCATCTCCCGCAGCTGTCGACGCTGCTCCTGCAGGCAACAGGCAATAATCTGATCTCGGGCGTTGGAGGAAATGATGTCAAAGTGAAAGGCCACCTGGTAGCGGTTTTTCCGGACGCGATAGCAGCGGACAACATTGGCCAGACAGACGATGCGCTCGTCGTCTTCCTCCCCCAGGGTGAGGACCAGTTGGATCTGTCTTTCGCTGGGCGGTTTTTCCGTGAAGACCGCAAGCACTCCGCTGCCGCTCAGGTCCAGTGTCGATCCGCTCAGTTTCCATGACTTGACCTTGATTTCCCTGGGACCGGCAACGTAGCTGGCCTCGATCGGAAGATTGATGGAGACCCGAAAATATTCGCGAAGTGATTCCGGCAGAATGGATTGCTGGACAGTGCAGCGCAGACGGCGCTCATCGACAATTTCGTCAAGCCGCACAACCAGATTGATCTGTTGTCCTTCGTGTTCCACGCTCAGGTTGCACAACTCTCCGAGAAGCAGGTCTGCGTCCCATGCGTTGAGCGGAAAGATCAGCATCAGGTGCGGAAATTCCTTTTTTTGCAGGACAGCCCTGCTGCGAAAATTCAATCCGCTTTTGCCGGGCAGATCAATAACGGCAGGGGCGTTTTCCTTGATGGTTGCCAGCAGGGAATCAAGTGCTGTCACGAGCCCCCCTTCCGGTTGTGCCGATCATGTTCATGGGAGCAATGCCTTAGACGGGCTGATTTTCGAGCCGGACACGCATCCGCAGGTAGCGTCGTTGCAGTTCAAAGCAGCACGCCATGACCTTGTCCTGACTTTCCGAATCAATATCGTCAAAATGCAAGGCCACATGATAGAGATTGTCCTTGATTTTCTGGCAGCGCACCACATGGCCCAGGGCTGTGATAATTTCCATGTTGCGAGCGGGCAGGGTCAGCTCGATTCGAACTTTTTTGTCCGGCTCCAGAGGTTCTGTGAACGTGCACAGTAAACCGCTGCCGCTGAGATCAATGGTATCGCCAAGAAGTTTCCAGTGCTCGCCTTCCCGGGCCATGCTTTCGGGAACGATCGAAGAGGCGGCAACCCGCGTGTTGGCATCGACCCGGAAGAAATTTCTGGACTGTTTATGCACGGCACCCTTTCGGGCGATCAACCGGAGTTTTGCCGGTTCGATGCGTTCGACGACATCGGCGGTCAGGGTGACGGTCTGTTCCGGATAGTCAACCGTGATCACGCAAGGTTGCGTTGTGTCCACTTGATGAATGTCGAGTTCGTCCGGTGAAAAAACAAGGGTAAAGTGCGGGGGGGCTTCGGGGATGAAAATACAGCTGAGACGTTCACCCACTTTGACGCCGTCTAATCGGGGCACCATGCCCCGCACGGCGGTTCCCTGTTTTATGTTGTCAAGCAGACTGTGTACGGATGCGGACAAGCTGGTCACCTTTATATTGGATGGAATTTACGTTAAATTGCCACAACCAGCCGAGGAAGGAAAGGAAAAACACGGTTCCTGTCGCGGAATATAAGGAACGCATGTGTCGGCTTGTAAACGAGCGGACCGGTCATCCGGTCGAGGAAAGGCGGCCTCCTGAACCGGGGGCAAGGGATCGGTATCCTTTGAGCATGCAGTTTCCCGCATGCAGTTTCCGTAATTCTTCACGGTGCATGGCCATGATAGCCTGAAGTTGCGGCACGGTTTTCTGGTTGAGCGTGACAATGCCCTGAATCAGGCTCAGTAATTCCCTGCTCGCTTCATCGTGATCGCCTCGGCGGACGGCGGAGCGAATTGTGTCGCTGTACGCCAGGGCCTTTTCCTGCAACACCCCCAGGTGTTCGTCCAGGGATTCCAGATCGTCGAGCCGGCGTTCCTGCACAGCTTGCTCTATTTCCTGATTCAACCCAAACATACGCCTATAGATGTGCAATATCTGCTGCATGCCTTCCCCCCTTACATGGCCGCGACCATCTGCTGGCCGGTACCTGCGGTTTCGCGCATTTCCTGTTTGTTGATTTCAATCGCCTTGGCCCAGGTGGAGCGCAGATCGGACAACATTTTTTTGACCTCGATCAGCGGTGCGGTGTCGTTTTTCAGGTTGGCCTCCATCATCCGGTTGAGCATGTATCCGTAGAGGGCATCCAGGTTTTCCGTCAGTTCCGGGTTCACTGAGTGATTCAGGGTGGCCGCGAACTCGGAGACAATGGCGGAGGCCTTGTTGATGAAGTGCGCGCGCTTGTCGATCATGTCGTTTTCAATGGCCTGAATCGCCTGGGCCAGGAAACGAATCGCACCATCATACAGCATCAGCATCAGTTGCTCGGGCGAGGCGGAGGTGATCGTGTTGAGCCTGTATTGATTGGTATAAGGATTCATGATTTATTGCTCTGCGAGTTGAATCTTTCGAGAAAGGAGGACTGGCTGTTCATTTTGGCGATCAAACTTTCCATGGCCGTGAACTGCGCCTCCAAACTTGCCTGACGTTTGGTAATCCGGGTTTCTGTTTGTTTGATATTGTCGTCGATTCGCTTGATATTGTTGTTGATCCCTTCCTTTCTGCTGGCCAGTATCCCGTCGCTGCTCCTGGTGGCGGTGAACAGGTAATCTTTGTACTGGGTGATGATGCCGTCAACACCCTCTTCGCCGGACATCAGACTGACCACACTGTCCAGATTGGTCTCGATCGCCTTGGACAGTGCCTTGCTGTCCACCGTCAAGGTGCCGTCCTTTTGTGTTCTGAAACCGAGCTGGGACAGCGTGGAAAAGGAACCGGAGTTTTTGACCGTCTGGGTCAGCATGCTTTGCATGTGCCGTTTGATGGAGTTCATTCCGGCATCGCCGCCCAGTACGCCGCCACCGGCGCCGTTGATGACCGATTGACCGGTGATGAAACTGACCACCTCGTTGTAACCGGTTGCAAAGGCTTCAATGGCGGACTGGATGGAACTCT
The DNA here is from genome assembly GCA_050952385.1 of Desulfobulbus sp. GTDB lineage: Bacteria > Desulfobacterota > Desulfobulbia > Desulfobulbales > Desulfobulbaceae > Desulfobulbus. The sequence continues at coordinate 2,855,268 of JBMNKV010000001.1, forward strand.
TGTCCAGGTCAACCTTCAGGCTGGTCGTGCTCCCGGGTTCGGCCTTCAATAAGTCGAGGCTCATGCCGGGAATAGCCTCTTGTATCGTGTTGGTTGTGCTGTAAATATCCACCGTATCGACCCGGATGTGGGCCTGCCTGGCCTCCTGGATCGGTGGATTGATGATCGTGCCGTTGCCGTCCTTTTCGTTGAACTGGCCCAGCGAGGCCGTGCCGTCCGTCAGGCCGCTGGAATCCAGGGAAAAGGCCTTGCTCACCTCTTTTCCTGTCAGGGACAGGCGGAATGGCGTATCGGCGTTGCCATCGTTGATGATGCCTGCCGATACGCCCAATCCAGCCTCGTTGATGGCCTGGACAATTCCTTCCAGGGAATTGTTTTCGGCCGTTATGGCAATCGTATGCGTTGTTCCATCCACGGTCAGGTTCAGGTTGCCCGTTCCGAACACCGGATCGGTCTTGCTGGCAAAGCCTTCGGAGATCGACTTCTGCACCTGGGCCAGGGAAACCACCTCGACCTGATAACTGGCGCCGGCAATGGCCGACTGGTCCACCGATGCGGAAAGAAAACTCTCCGAGCTCCGGGTGACGGAATGTTTTTTCAGGGTCGAGGAAAAGTTGAGATCCTTGATGGCATCTGCAAAGGATTTGAGCTTGTCTTCCAGTTCATTGAACGCAGTCAGCCGGTTGTTCAGCGTCTCCTTGTCTTTTTCCAGACGCTTGATGGGCTGGCGTTCAAGCTCCATCAGCTGCTCAACGATTTTGTTGGTTTCCATGCCCGAGGCTAAACCGCCGAACTGAATACTGGCCATGGTTGTTCTCCGCTTACTTGGGTTATCGGACCGTGTCGACAACGTTGCCGCTTCTCTCCTTCAAACGCTTGCTCAGGGTGAGCAGCTCTTCAGGAGGGATTTGTCGTATGACTTCATCGGTTTTTTTATCGACAAGCTTTACGATTAACGCTTCTGTTTTGTTGTCGCGTTCGAAACGGATGCCGTACATTCCGTCTTGACTCAGAGCCTTGACCTGCTGGAGCAGTTCTTCAGGCTGCATTTTTTTTTCTTGGGCGCTGCTGCTTGGTTCCTGCCGTTCCTCTTCCCGTTGTCGCTGAATCTGCCGGGCAGGTTCAGAGGCTTGGGGAGGGCCCGGGCTCGCCGCGTTGATAGCTTCGACAAACATGGTGATGCCTCCGTATATGAACTAAAAAAACGGAAAGGCCCGGAGAGACCTCGTGCGTGGCCCCTCCAGGGAAGAGGAAGATTACCTGAGCAGACTCAGAGCCAGCTGCGGGGTCTGGTTGGCCTGGGCCAGGATCGAAACGCCGGCCTGCTGCAGAATGTTCTGCGTGGTCATCGCCGAGGTCTCCTGCGCGATATCCGCATCCTGGATGCGTGACCGGGCGGAGGAAACATTCTCGGAGATGTTCTGCAGGTTGGCGATGGTGCTCTGGAACCGGTTCTGGATGGCACCCAGATTGGCCCGTTGATCGTCGATGAAGCTGATCGCCGAGTCAAGCACCTGAACCGCATTATGCGCTCCCAGCCGGGTGGAGATGTCGACCTCGCTGACAGCCTCCAGTTCGCTGCCGGTGTTCGCATTTGCCGCGATGCTGCCGGAGACGGTTGTGTTGACCTGGAACGCCTGGCTCGAACTGTAGGTAATGGTTCCACCTACGCTGACGGAAGAACCTTCACTGGCGAGATCCACCGCGCCGCCCGCATCTTTCGGCTTGTTGTTGCCATCGGGCTCCAGGCCGGTTACCTGCATAGTGCCGGCTTTCCACGTAAGCTCGATATCTTCGCCCTCGGCGCTGCGCAGGGTGATGGACTTCTTGTCCATGGCCAGTTCAGCAGTGATCCCTGTTTCCCCGGCCTTGGCGTTGATGGCACTGGTCAGATCGGTCAGATCGTTTTCGTCCTGGATATAGGCGGAAACAGTCGAGGTAGCGGTATTTTTACCCTTCAGTTCAAAGGTCTGAACCCCGGTCGCTGCAACGGTCAGCTTGGCCAGTGTTTCAGCCTTGGCGGTTACTCCGGTTTTGTCCGATATCTGGTTAATGTGATTGGCAATAGTTTTTGCCGTATCTCCTTGAGCAACGCTGGCCGTACCCACACCAACAGAGCTGGTTATTTTCAGTTTTTGTGCCACAACGTTGTTGGCGGCCGAGGCAACAGCGTTGTTGATGGTGCCATCGACCTGGATCTGATGCGCGCCGATATCCTTTGCCGCGGAGCTGCCAACCGAGAACGTAATCGTCTCGCCTGCATTGGCGCCGACCTGGAACGACTGCGCGGAGAACGTGCCGTCAAGAACCTTCTTGCCGTTGAACGAGGTGGTTGAAGAGATACGGTCCAGTTCCTGCTGCAACTGTGCAACCTCTTTTTGCAGAGAAGCGCGGTCGGAACTGGTGTTGGAGTCGTTGGCCGACTGGATGGCCAGCTCGCGCATACGTTGCAGGAGATTGGTGCTTTCCTGCATCGCACCTTCAGCGGTCTGCGCCAGAGAAATGCCGTCGTTGGCATTCCGGGTTGCCTGGTTCAGGCCGCGGATTTGCGAGGTCATCCGGTCAGAGATCGCCAAACCGGCGGCATCGTCCTTGGCAGAGTTGATCCGAAGACCACTTGAGAGACGCTGCATGGACTGCGCCAGCTTGTTTTGGGTTGCACCCAGGTTACGTTGAGCGTTGAGAGAAGCTACGTTTGTGTTAATTGTAACAGCCATGATATTCCTCCGTGAATATTGAGTTGGCGTCGTTTCTTGCCCGGCATCCTTGCCGGATTTTTTTGTGGTGTACTGCGAACTGCCTTGAAAAGTGTGTCGCCGGTTGGCGCCTCCTGTTTGTTTCCTGTTGATCTGGTTCCATTTGGTTCGAACATTTGGTCCGAATCGTTTGCCTCTTTACAATGCGTATCGAACCGTTGGCGGAAAAGCTTTAGAGATAATTTCAAAAAAGATATTGATTAAAAAAACGGAAAGGCCCGGAGAGACCGCGTGCGTGGCCCCTCCGGGGAAGAGGAAGATTACCTGAGCAGACTCAGAGCCAGCTGCGTGCTCTGGTTGGCCTGGGCCAGGATCGAAACGCCGGCCTGCTGCAGAATGTTCTGCGTGGTCATCGCCGAGGTCTCCTGCGCGATATCCGCATCCTGGATGCGTGACCGGGCGGAGGAAACATTCTCGGAGATGTTCTGCAGGTTGGCGATGGTGCTCTGGAACCGGTTCTGGATGGCACCCAGATTGGCCCGTTGATCGTCGATGAAGCTGATCGCCGAGTCAAGCACCTGAACCGCATTATGCGCTCCCAGCCGGGTGGAGATGTCGACCTCGCTGACAGCCTCCAGTTCGCTGCCGGTGTTCGCATTTGCCGCGATGCTGCCGGAGACGGTTGTGTTGACCTGGAACGCCTGGCTCGAACTGTAGGTAATGGTTCCACCTACGCTGACGGAAGAACCTTCACTGGCGAGATCCACCGCGCCGCCCGCATCTTTCGGCTTGTTGTTGCCATCGGGCTCCAGGCCGGTTACCTGCATAGTGCCGGCTTTCCACGTAAGCTCGATATCTTCGCCCTCGGCGCTGCGCAGGGTGATGGACTTCTTGTCCATGGCCAGTTCAGCAGTGATCCCTGTTTCCCCGGCCTTGGCGTTGATGGCACTGGTCAGATCGGTCAGATCGTTTTCGTCCTGGATATAGGCGGAAACAGTCGAGGTAGCGGTATTTTTACCCTTCAGTTCAAAGGTCTGAACCCCGGTCGCTGCAACGGTCAGCTTGGCCAGTGTTTCAGCCTTGGCGGTTACTCCGGTTTTGTCCGATATCTGGTTAATGTGATTGGCAATAGTTTTTGCCGTATCTCCTTGAGCAACGCTGGCCGTACCCACACCAACAGAGCTGGTTATTTTCAGTTGTTGTGCCACAACGTTGTTGGCGGCCGAGGCAACAGCGTTGTTGATGGTGCCATCGACCTGGATCTGATGCGCGCCGATATCCTTTGCCGCGGAGCTGCCAACCGAGAACGTAATCGTCTCGCCTGCATTGGCGCCGACCTGGAACGACTGCGCGGAGAACGTGCCGTCAAGAACCTTCTTGCCGTTGAACGAGGTGGTTGAAGAGATACGGTCCAGTTCCTGCTGCAACTGTGCAACCTCTTTTTGCAGAGAAGCGCGGTCGGAACTGGTGTTGGAGTCGTTGGCCGACTGGATGGCCAGCTCGCGCATACGTTGCAGGAGATTGGTGCTTTCCTGCATCGCGCCTTCAGCGGTCTGCGCCAGGGAAATGCCGTCGTTGGCATTCCGGCTTGCCTGGTTCAGGCCGCGGATTTGCGAGGTCATCCGGTCAGAGATCGCCAAACCGGCGGCATCGTCCTTGGCAGAGTTGATCCGAAGACCACTTGAGAGGCGCTGCATGGACTGCGCCAGTCTGTTTTGGGTTGCACCCAGGTTGCGTTGAGCGTTGAGAGAAGCTACGTTTGTGTTAATTATAACAGCCATGATATTCCTCCGTGAATATTGAATTGGCGCTGTTTCTTATCCAGCATCCTTGCCGGATTTTTTGTGGTGTACTGCGAACTGCCTTGAAAAGTGTGTCCCGGTTGGTGCCTCCTTTGTGTGCTGTTATCCGGTTCCATTTGGTCCGAACATTTGGTCCGAACCGTTTGCCTCTTTACAGTGCGTATCGAACCGTTGGCGGAAAAACTTTAGAGATAATTTCAAAAAGATAACGATTGCATGAAAAAGCCGGTGCGCGGCGCTTCGGCGGGCCCAGAGAGAAAAAAGGCCGAACTGCCACAAGTTGCCTTGCAGGGCAGGATGACAGGTCCTCGGGACCTTGCAAGGGGTGGCCCTTTCCGGCCTGTTTGCCTGTGAGGTGGGGTGCGGGAAGAGGCGGCTGAAAAGAGGTGATCGTTTCTTATGCGGACAGGTCGGGGAAGTACCGGGGGTTGAAACAGGCAACGCAAATGCGGTCTTCAGCCGCCCCGTCGACAAGGTAAAACCCGCGCAGAACACCTTCTACAACCCAGCCCGCATTGAGGTAGGCCTTGATGGATGCCGTGTTGCTGGCGAACATGCCGCCTTGCAGCTTTCTGATATCATAGCGGTCAAAGGCAAGGGCGCTTGCCTGCCTGATTGCCCTGGCCGCAATGCCCTGGCCGCAAAAGGATCTGTTGCCGACCAGACACACCAAGTCCGATGTTTTGTTTTTGATGTCGATCGGCCCTATTTTAATATTTCCTACTCTGATATCTTCGTTGACGCAGATGAGATAATAATACCATCTCCTGGTCTGCCTTCCCTTTTCCATATCGGAAATTAATGTTTCCTTGTCGAAAACCCTGCCGCTTCCGGAAAAAAAATCCAGATGTCCGTCTTCATTGCTATACCAGCTGCAATATTCACTGTCGATATCGTGCAGGTGGGCTTCTTGTAAGTATATTTTTTTTACGTTCATTTTGGGCGGCGAGTTGTTGTGCTGCTTTTTTGCTGTGTCCGGTCCCTGTTTCTTCTGGAAAAGGTTGCAGTCTGTGAAGTTTTCATTTCACATCATCAGGGATTTTTTGACAGCATGGACAATCTTGTCGTGTTCCGCTTCGTTCAGTCCTGGATACAGGGGGAGGCTGATCGCCTCCCGGTAATATTGTTCTGCTTCGGGATAGTCGCCTGCCCTGAATCCCATGGCCCGGTAATAGGGCTGGGTGTGCACCGGAATGTAATGAACGTTTGCCCGGATGCCCTCTGCCGACAGCGCCTCGACCACCTGACGGCGTGAAGCCCTGATGCGGTGAAGATGCAGCCGGATAACGTAGAGGTGGAAGGCCGAATTGCCAGCCGGATCTTGCCAGGGCAGGGTCAGCGGCAGGTCGGCAAGCAGGGTATTGTAGCGCATGGCCAGGCTGCGGCGGCGGGTGACGATCTGCTCGATGCGCGTGGCCTGGCTGGCGCCGAGCGCTGCTTGCAGGTCGGTCATGCGGTAATTGTAACCAAGCGAGAGTTGCTGATAGAACCATGGGCCGTCCATGGGTGTTTCCATGCAGAGCGGGTCACGGGTAATGCCGTGGCTGCGCAGTTGCTGCATGTGCTGGGCCAGCCGGGCGTCGTTGGTAACGGCCATGCCGCCTTCCGCCGAGGTGATGATTTTGACCGGGTGAAAACTGAACACCGTGATGTCGCTGTACCGACAGTTGCCGATGGCACCGCCCTGGTAGGTTCCGCCAATGGCATGCGAGGCGTCTTCTATGATCCGAAATCCGTACCGGAGCGACAGGGCGTGGATGGCTTCCATGTCGCAGGGCTGGCCGGCAAAATGGACGGGGATCACGATCTTGGGCAGGCATCCCTGCTGCTGCGCGGCGATCAGCTTTTCTTCGAGGCGGTGCGGTGAAAGGTTGTAGGTATGCGGGTCGATGTCGGCAAAGTCGACCATGGCCCCGCAGTACAGGGCGCAGTTGGCCGAGGCGACAAAGGTGTTCGGGCTGGTCCAGAGCCGGTCTCCCGGGCCAAGCCCCAGGGCCAGGCAGGCGATGTGCAGGGCCGATGTCGCACTGTTGACCGCCACCGCATGCGTTGCGCCGCAATGATCGAGCACAGCCTGCTCGAAGCGGGGCACTGCCGGTCCCTGGGTGAGAAACTTGGAGTGCAGCACCGCCACAACAGCCTCGATGTCTTCTTTGGTTATTTCCTGTCGGCCGTAGGGAATCATGGTCAGATCATGCCGATGATGTCCCGATTGGCCTCGACCCAGGCTCGAAGCTCTTCGGCAGACATCCACTGGTTGTTGGTATTGCTGGCATACTGAAAGCCTTCGGGTACGGGTTGCCCCTCCTTGGCCCGCTTGAGGCACACCGCCGTGCCGCCGATAGCCGGCAGAATCTTGAAATGATCCGCATATTCGTAGGTGAACGGAGCGTCTTCCGGGCCGATCATCTGTTCATGCAGTTTTTCTCCGGGACGGATGCCCACGATTTCCTGCCGCGCCTCCGGGGCAATGGCCCGGGCAAGATCGGTTATCTTGATGGAAGGAATCTTTTTTACGTAGATTTCTCCGCCCTCCATGTCGGCAAAGGCATGCCACACCAGATCGATCCCCTGTTCCAGGGTGATCATGAACCGGGTCATGCGTTCATCGGTGATCGGTAGTACGCCTTGCTCCCGAATCGACAGGAAATACGGGATTACAGAGCCGCGCGACCCCATGACATTGCCGTAGCGGACAATGGAGAACCGGGTTTCATTGCCGCCCACATAGGAGTTGCCGGCAATGAACAGCTTGTCGGAGGCCAGCTTGGTTGCCCCGTACAGATTGACCGGACTGCTTGCCTTGTCGGTGGACAGGGCAATGACTCGCTTGACCCCCTTGTCGATGCAGGCATCGATCAGGTTCATTGCGCCGTTGATGTTGGTTTTTACGCATTCAAACGGGTTGTATTCGGCAGAGGGGACGATCTTGGTTGCCGCGGCATGCACCACATAGTCCACACCGTCCAGGGCGCGGTACAGACGATCCCGATCCCTGACATCACCGATGAAGAAGCGAATCCGGCTGTCGCCTGTAAAGCGCTTGGCCATATTCCACTGTTTCATCTCGTCGCGGGAGTAGATGATGACCTTCTTCGGGTTGAACCTGGCCAGGGTCAGGGGAATAAAGGCATTGCCGAACGATCCGGTGCCGCCGGTGACCAGAATGGTTGCATTGGTGAACATATGTGCTCCTGGGAAGAGGGAAGAAGAGGCAGGCGTGCCGTGCCGGTTGTCGGGTTGCGATTCCCGGCCCGGCAGCCTGTGCGCCGGTCAGGCGTGGACGGCTCTTTTGGGGCCGGACCGGGAGGTTTCGTCATTCTTTTCCGGCGTATCCACAGCATCGCATTCATCCGGCCATGTCAATGATTCTATCGCTTCCCGGAAAAATTGCAGTCCTTTCATGTAGACCTGTTCTGCATCTTCTTTTTTATCAAGAAAAAGAACGCTTGCATACCAGATGTGCAGGAGATCTCCGATGACTCTGACATACGCATCCATACGATGATCGTTCTCCTGGTTCCAGTTGGTCGAGTATGCCGTTACCAGCTCCTTGTCGAGCGCCAGGCTGAAAGATTTCCAGTCGAATGGATCAACTTGCACGCTGTCTATCAGGGACTGTTGCAGTTCACGGAGCTTTTCTTTTCCACCTTTGGCGTATGGGGTCCAGTTTTTTCCTTTTCGTGCCGGGGAAAATGCGCCGAGAATTTTTCGTACATCCTGATGCTTTTTGGGATAGGAGGAGAGGCGCACCGTGTGTGAGCGTCTTGGCGCGGCCCCTCTGATAGCGGCGCCGTCGGAAAGATTGTAGATGGCTGTTTGACCACCGGAGGAGGCAATACATTTTTCAAAAACAAGCTTGGTGTGCAGGTGCTGGGCAATGGTTTGCAAGGGTTCTGTTTCCGGAAAATTCGGTTCAATCAGATTTTGCAGGGCCTTGTCGGCATAGCCCGAGGGATCGCTTTCCCCGTCATTGTACATGGAGCCGACTGCGTGGTCGTGTTGCAGATCCCGATACCCGCAGTCGCATCCAAGCAGATAGACCGCTCCGGGCTTGAGAAAACAGGCCAGGGAAAAAGCGAGGTTGGTGGTGGAAGGGTGGGTATTGGTCAGGCTTGTTTTCAGCCGCACCACGGATTGTTTATGGGTGTCTCCGCAAAGAAGCAGGGTCGTGAACTGATCGAGAATATGCGGTGGTGTTCTGTAATCGGCGACAAAGGGGACATCCGGAAACAGTTCAAGGACGTTGACGAAATCATAGGTGATGACCGTATCCAGATTGAACTGAAAGTCGGGTTTGATTCCATGGTTGCGCAAGACCTTGACCGCGCTGTGCACCGCGAAAATAATCAACCTGTGCTGATGCTCCTGCAACCAGGCGATGTCGTTGTTGAGAGAGGGACCGGTGGCAACCACGGCGATCCTGCTTTTCCGGGAGAGTTGCGGTCGGGTGGTGAGCAGAGGCTGGTTACGCTGAATGGAAAGAGCTCCATGGCGCAAACCAAGGATATCATTGTCCAGGGGGTAGAGCAGGTTGGTTCCCGTTGTTTGGAGCCCTTTCAGCGATTCAATGAAAATATGCGCTTTTTCAAATGGATATCCGCAGAGTACCCGCGACCAGACCAGAGAGGTTGTGCGCAGCAGGCTGAAAAAGGATTCAATGGCCCCGGTTGTTGTCTCCGGAGAGATGGAGTAGTAGGTTTGTCCCAGTGTTTGTTCTATTTCTTCATAATCAAGAAAATAGCAGGAAACTTCAAATCGATCCGGTTCCGGTTCGATAAAAAGAGCCGTCGCCATTTCAGTGCGCGCCATGTACTGGGCAATGTGCAGTCCATGAAAGATGCCAAGAAAAACAACGGGCGGGGAAAAACGACGTTGTTCATCCAGTTCCTTCAGGTTGATTCTGCCGCTGCCCATGTGTGCGAGAATTTCCGGAAAAGAGCCGTACATCTGCTGTAAAAAATTCTGCACAATTCCGGCGTGCATGGGGTAATCCTGAAGTATGGGGACATGGACATTGAAGAGTTCCACCCAGGCGTCGTGTGTCCAGTCGCCCAACACGGTGCTGAACGTGTCCAGTCCCGCCTCGGTGTGGGCAAGCTCGCCGGTGCGTTCGTCAATGATATTGAGAAAGGTTTCAGTAATGTCGATTCGATACGGGCACTGTTCGTTGTTGATGACCCGCAGTAATTCCGGATGTTGCTTTTTGAAGAATGCGATGTTTTTTCTATAAACATCATTCAGGATGTCTGGCCGCTGTTCAGGGGCGCTGGCGCGCAGTCGTTCGATGATGGGTGCGATGGTCATGGCAGGATCCTTTTTCCGGCAATGGACAGGGGAATGATGCTGTTTTGTATATACATGGTCGCATTTTACGGCTGAAGGCCGTCGGCAACAAAACGCATCTCCATGGGCGTTCCTTTTTTGAGGTCGTATGCCGCTGTTTTATTGATGATCTCGGGCAAGAGATTCGGGGAACAGCCGTAGCCTGGTCGAATGGAGCGAACATTTTTTTGCGAGAACCTTTCCCCTTTTTTGATATCGTGCACGATGAAGAGAGAACGTCCTCCACGTCGCCGCTGTTCGCTCATCGAGTAGTCGACTGTGCCGAGCAGCTTTTCCGTGACCCGTATTGCATCGACAGTAGCCTTGAATTCTTCCGGATTGAGTGAGAATCCTGCATCCACCCCTCCTGCTTTTCTGTCGAGCGTGAAATGTTTTTCAATCACCTTGGCGCCAAGCGCCACCGCAGCAACGGCGGTTTCCTGATACATGCTGTGATCGGACAGACCGACCTGTACCCGAAACCGTGCCGCCATGTCGGGGATGGTCATCAGGTTCATCTCTTCAGGAGGAGCAGGGTAGGAGGACGTGCATTTTAACAGAGTAATATCCTGGTTGCCCATTTTCTTGCAGGCGGAAATGATGTTGTCGATATCCTGTTTTGTGCAGATTCCCGTGGAAATTATCAGAGGTTTTCCTCTTGCGGCTACGTACTCAACAAAAGGAATATCGATCGCTTCAAATGAAGCGATTTTATATCGTCCAACTCCGATTTCTTCCAGAAAATCGACGGAACTTGTATCAAATGGCGTTGAAAAAAGTTCTATTCCCACCTTGTTTTCTGCAAAATTCTTGAGTTCGGCATGCCATTCCCAGGGGGTGGAGGCCTCTTTGTAGAGATCGTACAGGTACCTGCCATGCCAAAGACCGCCCTGGATTTTAAAAATCTCGTCTCGGCAGTCAATAGTCAGGGTGTCAGCCGTATATGTTTGCATTTTGACGGCATCGGCCCCGCATTCCTTGGCAGTCCTGATTATTTTTTTTGCTATCTGTATATCGCCACAATGATTGGCCGACATTTCAGCGATAATATATGTAGGTTTCATAAATATCTTCACTTACCTTACGGTGCTTTCATAGTATTTTTTCAAGGCGGTTATATCCTGAACAAAGTCATTTAAATTGTATTTGCTGTCTTTCATTGTCTCTACAGATATTCTTTCCGCCCAACATCGCTCAAAGATTTTTTCAAAAACAAGTTCTCCATCTCCGATATGGAGATGTTCGTCGTACGGTGTTGTCATGCGTGCATCGCAGATATGGATAATCTCCGGCTTGTATTGCATGAAATCATCGAGCACGGTCCATATATCAAGCTTCTTGCTGAGAGCAAATTTCACGGCGTGAGCGATATCCAGAACAAATCCTGTCCCGGTGGCTTCCCGTATCCTGAACATTTCCGCTGATGAAGAGGCGGTCGCCCGCTCGTTCGTCAGGGTGATGGCGGGTTTGTTTTCCAGAAAAAGAGTGGAAGGGGGGATGCCGGTGGTCTGGATCAGCGAGTTGATTTGGCGGATGGTTTCCTCTATTTCTCCCTCGACTCCCGGATGGATGATGATGCCTGCGGCGTGCAGGGCTGCATAATAGCGCACAGCCTCCTGAAACAGTCGACGGTTGAGCGGAGCGGCCTGGGCAAGGCTGAGGTTGAATCCGTGCGAGGAGTGCGCACAGTGGATGAGAAACGGGATGTCGAGCCCTTGCCATGCCCCTAGGCTCGCGGTGTCTCCAGGGACAATGTAGAGCTCGATATAATCAAAGAGCTTCTCGGCATAGAGCGCCCGGGCTGCGGGCAGATAGTATCCGGTATTGGTCGACCAGAGTTTGAGTCCCCATTGCGGGAGCTGTGCCGATGCTGTTGTCCGCATCATGCCGATCCCTCTTCCTGCTGCGCCGAAAATGCCCTGTAGAGTTTTTCCGCAATGCGCCAATCCTCTTCGGTGTCGATATCCACGACCATGTGACGAGGGAGAAAATACGGGAAGACCACCGGAGTTTTTTCCTGCCGAACATGTTCCAGCTCGTGCCAGTAGAGCTGGGCCGCGTCGTGAAAGAAGACGGGCAGATCCTGGGAACGGCTGAGTTTGTATTGGGGAAAGGCATATTCAATGGTGCCGTCCTCCAGCATCTTGAAGGCGCGGAGAATGGGAAAGGGAAACTCCGTGACCCCGATGACCGTATTGGCCCCGGTTTGTTGCAAGAGCCGGTAGCTTGCGGCAATGGATTCTTTGGTGATGAAGGGGTTGGCGTAGAACTGACAGTAGCGTGCCACCGGACCCCAGTTGTCCCGAATCCAGTCCAGGGCATGGTCGACCACCGGCTGGGTGGCGATGTGGTCGTCGGCCAGTTCCTTGGGACGGAGAAACGGCGTTTCCGCCCCATATTGCCGGGCAATGGCCGCGAACTGGGTGCTGTCGGTCGTCACGACAATATGATCGAAGAGGCCGCTGGCGCGGGCCGCCTCGATGGGGTAGGCAAGCAGCGGCTTGCCGCAAAAGGGGCGGATGTTTTTGCCCGGGATGCGTTTGGAGCCCGCGCGGGCAGGAATGACGGCGATATTCATGCTGTCTCGAAGGTACGTTGTACGCCCAGCCGGGGCATCTGGTTTGAGGTTCCTTATGTCGGCGAACCGTTTTTTGCTGCTTTGGGGTTGATCCTGCAAAAGAGATGCCGTTGCAGTTTCAAAATGATGTTTTCTGCAGAGAACGTCGTGCGGTCGATGCGTTGGGCGTCGTTCGCATCATCTCCGCATCATCGGGACTGCCGGGGCCGGGCTGTGGCGGAACGAAACAGGCCCCAAGCGGCGGAGTATGCTGGTTGGGGCCCGAGAGTGGTATTGCTGCCAGGTACTGCGGGTTACTGCCAGGTGCCGGGAATAATCTGCTCTTTGGGGGGAGGCGGATTCATGACAGCCGTCATGTCTTCCCAAAGGAAGCGATCCGTATAGCGGTTGATCAGGCGGCGGGTGGCATTTTTTTGACTCTGCCGGGTATTTGTCTCGTCGCGGCTCAGTTTTTTTTGACTGATGAGGGCCGAGGCCGCCTTGTTGTATTGGAAGGTAATGATGTGCATGGCTGTTATCCTGTCAGAGGTCAGACGATGGGGGCAGGGGATGCCTGCCCCCCGATGTGTCGTTTCGCGTGTTCGCAAGCGATCAGCCCTGGAGCAGCTGCAACGCCAGCTGCGGGGTCTGATTGGCCTGGGACAGGATGGAAACGCCCGCCTGTTGCAGGATGTTGGCCTTGGTCAGCTCCGAGGTCTCCTGGGCGATGTCCGCATCCCGCACCCGGGAGCGGGCTGCGGTCAGGTTCTCGGCGACGTTCTGGAGGTTGGCGATGGTCGACTGGAACCGGTTCTGCAGTGCGCCGAGGTCGCCGCGCTGGGCGTCGATCTTGCTCAGTGCCGAGTCCACGATCTTGATGGCTGCATTGGCGCCCTTGATGGTGGAGATATCGATGTTGGTGACCGGTTCGAGTTCGGAAATAATGCCCTCGGCGGGGGTGGCGTTGTTGAACACGCTGCCTGCGGCCGCGGTGACATCCGATGTTGCGGTGTAGGAATCCTGTGAACTCAGCTCTACCGTGCCGGCAATGATGGTGCTGTGGCTCGTTGCATTCAGGGTTCCCGCTGTTTGCTTGTCGGCGCCGGCAATATCGATTTTGCCGCTTGCGTCGGAATGCTTGAATTCGGAGATCCGGATATCCCTGCCTTCCGCCTGCACGAGCTGCAATTCGCCTGTTCCGGTGACAATCGCGGTCACGCCGGTGGTGCCGCTGCGGTCGTTGATCACGGTAGCCAGTTTGGTCAGGTCGCTGGGAGTGACCAAGGCGTTGACCGTGGCGGTCGCGCCGCCGCTGCCGATGGTCATGGAGATGTTGCCGGCAGGGTTGAGGCCGTTTAAGGTCGCCTCGCTCCGGGCAGTGGCCGAAACACCGGTGGCGGCTGCCGCATTGGTGATTTTGGCGGCGATATCCCAGGCCGTGGCCCCCGCGCTGATGGGAATATCTTCCGCACCCTTGCTGCCGCTGATGGTCAGGGTCTGGGTAGCAATGGTGTTGGCTGCGGGCAAGGTGCCGGCCGGGGTCGTGAAGGCGCCGGTTCCCTGGTTGGCCACCTGGTTGATGCCGTCGGTTTCCGTCAGGGTATAGCGACCCAGGTCGTCGGCAGCCATGGATTTGATCGAAACGCCGATGGTCTCGTTGGGGTTGGGACCAACCTGGAACTGCTGGGCGACAAAGGTGCCGTCGAGAATTTTCAGGCCGTTGAAGGTCGTTGATTGGGCGATCCTGTTGAGTTCCGTCTTCTGCTGATTGACCTCTGCCTGGAGCGCGGCCCGGTCGGCGGCGGAGTTGGTGGCGTTGGCAGCCTGGACCGCCAGCTCACGGATACGCTGGAAAATATTGGTGGACTCCTGCATCGCGCCTTCCGCCGTCTGCGACAGCGAGATGCCGTCGTTGGCGTTTCGCGATGCCTGGTGCAGGCCGCGGATCTGGGAAGTCATCCGGTCGGAGATGGCCAGACCGGCCGCGTCGTCTTTTGCGGAGTTGATGCGCAATCCCGAGGAGAGCCGCGACATGGCGGTGGAAAGTTCTCCCTGGGTGTGGGACAGGTTTCTTTGGGCATTCAGAGAAGCAACGTTTGTATTGATCGTCAAAGCCATGGTTTCCCTCCATGAATTTTTGTGCCTCGGTCATCCCTTGACAATTGACCTTCCGGCTCGCGATACAAACGTATCTCTTCTCTCACTACGCTCAGTGTACTGCTTGTCTCTCAATACCCTTTTCGGTGTACTTGGCCAAGAGGTTAAGTTCTTTTTTACTCATAAAATCACTTCATAAAAAATCACTCCATAAAAAAACGCCGATGGAGGATGCCATCGGCGCTGTGTGTCGGTATGCCGTGAACAGTTATGTCTTCGAAACAGTCGGGAGCGGGGTGCGGGTGTCGTAGCGCGGGTCGTCGAGGATGACCTGCATGCCCCGGTTGGTTGCGGGCGTGTACAGGATGGGCCCGGAGAGGTTTAAGGTGATCTCCCGATGTTCGGAGATCGAGACGATTACCAGCACGTAGCAGGGCGTACCTGCATCGATGCCCAGAATGCGTCGTTCGCTGTTGTCCGGTAGCACTGTGTAATCAAGAAAGAAGTTGGTCGGATCGGTGACCACAACGGCAAAGGCCGGGTCGTTGACGCTCTGAATCCAGAACAGCGGCCCCTGTTTCTTGTTGGGCATGACCAGAAAGTCGTGCAGGTGGCTTAAGCCGATCAATCCTTCCGGAAAATGGATCACCTGGGACGGGTCGTATTCGATCTCGCCAAAGCGGGTTTGTATCTTTTTCATTATTTCAGTGTCCTTCCTGCAAGCGTGTCACTGAGGATATCCAGGTCGTCCATATCCCATCCACTGGCGGCTTCGATGTTCTCCTGGCGGATGCGTGCGAACACTTCCTCGCGATAGATTTTTGTGTCGCGGGGCGCATCGATGCCGATCCGAATGCCGCCCCCCTTTATTTCTATGATTTTGACGATGATGTTGTCTCCGATGACGAGACCTTCACCGGGTTTTCTGGTCAGTACCAGCATACGCTACACCTGCGAAAAGAGGGCAAAGCCCTTGGGGAAAGGGGGCCGGAAAGAGATTTTCAGGTCCGGACGAGGGAGCTGCAACGCCCGGTTCGGGTGGACGCCACCAGACTCCTGTCCCGCAAATAGCACGAGCCCGGGGGGAAAGGCAAGTCTTTTCATCAAGCTGTCGCTATCAGAGGAAATCGAGGATCGACATGCCGGATACCTTGGCCGTGATGCTGAGCGCGGCCTGGAAGGCGGTTTCCTGTTTGGTGATTTCAGTGAAGCTTTCAAGGGCGTCGGCATCCTGATACCGGGAAAGAATCTGTTTCAGGTCGGTCCGCACCGTATCCTGATAGCTGATCATGCTTTCCACCCGGCTGGCCCGGTTGCCCAGCCGGGAACGCAGACGCCGGTTTTGCTCGGCCGCTCCTTCCAGATCGCTCAGGCTGGTTTGCAGCTGTCCCTGGTCGTTGCTGCGAATCGCCTCTTCCGCCTGCATCAGCTCGGCGAACAGATCATACCTGCCGGGTTCGATGCTGTTCGGATTGGCCGGATCCCAGGTAGCGGTACCGAAGAAGAGGTCGTTGCCGGTCAGGTTGACCTGGAGGAGTTCGCCCGTACCGATTTCAAGCAAGGTGCCGTTGGCATCTCCCTGATACAGATACGGCCAGGTGGTGGAATCGCCCGGGTCGTAGAGAGCGGGGTCGTAGGCCGGATTCTCGGCAAAGGGTCTGGTCGCCTCCTGGTACCCGGAAAAGAGGTGCTTGCCGTCGATCATGCCGTTGGCCGCATCCAGCAGTTCGGTCCGCAGCTGTACGATTTCGTCGGCCAGCACGGCCCGGTCTGCGTTGTTGAGGGTGCCGTTGACGGTGTTGGTGACGATCTCCTTGGCCCGCTGCATGATGCTTTCTATATGCGCCAGATGTCCATCGGTGGCCTGCATGGTGTCCAGGGATTTGCCCATGGTCTCCAGGTAGCGGTCGACATTGGAAAGCTGCTTGCGGGTATTGAAGACCGGCCGAATGGCTGTCGGGTCGTCCGAGGGTTTGTTGAACTTGGAGCCCGTGGCGCCGATGCTGCGCAGATCCTGCAGATGGCTGGAAACGTTGTCCAGGCGTGCGCCCAGCATCCGATACGTGGTTCCCTGTGTCGCTTTCATGGCTTATCTCTTGAGTTGCAGCAGGGCGGCCATCAGTTCATCGACCGTGGCCAGATACTTGGCCGATGACTCGAAACCTCGCTGATATTGAATAAGATCGATCATTTCCTCTTCCAGGGAGACCCCGGAACGGCCGTCCCGCAGGTTTTGCAGCTGAAGCGCCGCGTCCTTGGCTCCGCTTAAGGCCAGGTCGTTGCGTGACGCCTCGATGCCGACCCTGGCGACCACCTGGCTGTAATAGGTTTCAAAGGTGTCGTTGGTTCCCTGCACCTTGTGGGTCACCTCCAGGGATGCGATTTTCAGCGCATTGCTGTTGTCTCCGGGGGCTGCTTCCGGATTCCCGGCAGCCGCGACCTCGCTGGGCTTGGTGATGGCGAGTTTGACCCGACGACTGGCTATCTCTTCCGGCGGCAAGGCGCTGATATCCTCGAAAAACAGGCGTCCGCCCACCTGGTCCGCCCCGTAGCCCTGGGCATGTTCCGTGTTGACGGCGCTGGTCAGGTCAACGGCCAGGGTGTTGACCTCGTCGCGCAACCCTGCCATGAAAACATCGCGCGCTGTGAACATGCCCTTGAATTCGCCGCCCATGTCGTCCAGATCCACATCCATGGTCATGCCGCTGATCTGCAACTGGAGGTTGACAACATTGCCTGTGCTGACGGTGTTCAGTTGGGCGGCTATGTTGCCCTGCACCAGTGGTTTGCCGCCGGGCAACTGCACGCAGAGCATGCCGCGGTTGTCGGTATAGGTCTGGACGCCCAGAGTCAGGGAGAGATCCTGCACCAGCATATCCCGCTGGTCACGGGCGGCATTGGCTGTTTGTCCCGAAACCTCGACCAGGGTGATACGGTTGTTGATCCTGGCCAACTCCGAGAGTTGCTCGTTGATCGTTTCGACCTTGGAGACGATTTCATTGTTGAGGTTCGAGGCCACGGTGTTCATGTCGCTGGTCAGACGCGCGAACGCGTCGCCCAGCTGCGTGCCCCGCTGGAGAACGATATCGCGTTCGACCAGGCCGCTGGGGTTGGTCGTCAACTTCTGCCAGGAATCGAAAAATTCGTTGATGTCGGAAGCCAGATTGTTCTTGGAGACACTGAAGATCCGTTCCAGTTCGGTCAGGACGCCTGCCTTGCCGGTTTCCACACCCACCTCTATGGACTTGTCTTGCAGCTGTCGGTTGATGAACAGGCTGTATTCCCGGTTGACGTTGGTGACCGTCACTCCCTGGCCGATGAAGAAGTCGCCGAAGTTGACCGACGGAATCTGCGTCATCTCGGCGGTCTGTCGGGAATAGCCCCTGGTGTTGACGTTGGCTATGTTGTTACCGGTGATCTCGATGGACTTCTGATTGCTCAGCAGGCTGGTCTTGCCGGAGCCGAGAGCATTGAGCAGACTGGTCATGGCGCTCTTGGTCGTGGGGTTCGTTCTCTGCCGATAGCGTCTCTATCGACCCTGTAGCGGTCGCCCCGGTTGCGGGACGACAGCATCTTCCTGATAGAGTATCGGCGGAAAAGCCGGACAGCTTTAGAGTGGACTGAAAAATCATCCACGTTTTCAAGCTATTGGAAGAGAAGAAAGAAAAAAGGCCGCACCGCTGGTGCGGCACGGCCTCTGAATGGAAGGCGCAAGCGTGGAAAAAAACAGCCTCAGATACGACCGGAGAGCAGACGGCCGTGGATGGTCGTGTTGCGAGCCATGCCGTAGGGGCTATAGGTGGTCGGCGTGCTCTTGCGACCAAAAAACTCCATGGTGTCCTGAATCCAGTTCAGGGTCGCCCGGAACAAAAAGGCGTTGCGTCGGTTTTCGTGCTGAATGGTTCGGGCCAATTCCCGGTCGTCGGGGTGCAGTTCCTCGACCTTTCCCAGGGCGAGAAGCAGGGTCTCCTTGCGCTGCACCGTGGCCAGCATGGCCTCCATGTCCAGGGATTTCGCCTGTTCCCGCTCCGTCTGAATGGCTTCATGGAGCTGGATCAGCAGGGCGTGGACCGTGTCGCGTTCCATGGCCTCACCCTTCGACCAGAAATTTCAGCAGGCTGGATGCCACCTTGTTCAGATCGGGCTGGTACGAGCCGCTGGCCACCTGGCTTTTAAGCTCCTGAACCCGGCTGGCGCGCTCGGTTTCCTCGGTGCTGCCGGTTGCGGATGTTGCATACGCCCCTTGCAGCACGGTGGAAAAGGAGACCTCGCCCTTGTCGCCGGATTTTGTCGTCTTCTGATTCTCGCCGGCTGGTCCGATTTTGTTGATGCCACCGAGTTGGCCCATGTTTCGCACACCAAAGAATTCCACGCTCATCTTACTCACCTTGAAAGAAAAACAAATCAGGCCGCGCTGTTGGTATCGGTTGGGGGCAGCGCTGCCCATGTGTCGAGTTTGTTCATAACTGCATCATAGGTTTTTTGGGATATCTCGGGCAACCAGTCGCCCAGAAGCCGTTTTGCCTCGGCAAATCCCTGGTTTACTCCGGCTTTGATAACATCGAGCTTGCCGACATCTCCTCCGGCTATGCCGATGGCGAACTGGAAGATGCGTTCCGATGTCTGCTCGACCCCGAAATACCCGTTCTCACCGATCAGTTCCTGGGCCTCTTCCTGGCTGATGGACTCCAGGTCGATGGTCTTGCCGTCCAACGCTATCTGGGTATTGATACCCTGTTGGCGGAAGATGTCCAGCACCATGTTTTTCAACACCCCGTACCGTTCCAGGGTGTCCGCGGAAATTTTCAGGCTGCTGGTGTAGGTCACCGGGGAAAGATCGCTTCCCTGGTAGAGCTGAACGTTTTCCCGAATCGGTTGGGACGCCTTTGTCTCGTCCGCGCGGCCGGGTTCGTTCTGTCTTGTTATCTTGCCGTATTCCCAACGATTTTGGATCATGTTGGGCTGATTGTTCAAAATGGTGTTCATGCCTCTGCCTCCCTGCAGAATATCCGGGCCGTCATGGCCCGCGGGTGAGAAAAATCTTTTCTCTTGTTTCTTTATCGGAGGCGGGGAGGAAAAGCTTTATGAAAAAATGAGGCGGGAAGAAAAAGAAGAGCAAAAAAGCGGTGGGCCCCGGCCTTTTGATCGGCCGGGGCAGGGGATTATCGGTGATTATTCTTCGGCGGGGAGATGCGGGGCCAGTTGATTGTAGAGCTGTTCTGCCAGACCCATGCCCTGGTTGCGGGCCATGGCGCTCGACATTTCCTGATCGAGCAGGTCTTCGTAGATTCGGATGGCATTGTCCTTGTCGAAAAGACCGCCTTCGGGCACGGTCTTGCGCATGGCCTTGAACATGGAGTGGGTGAGGAGGGCTTCAAATTCCTGACAGGATTTTTTCAGTACCGCTCGGTCCCGGATGGCGCGTTGTTCCTGTGGCGACGGGGCCGGTGCAATCGGCAGAGTGGAGTCGATGGGCAGGGACATGGATTTTTTTCCGTGCGATGGAGGTTAGAGGATCACCAGCTCGCCTTGCAGCGCGCCGGCCGCCTTGATGGCCTGAAAAATGGCGACCAGGTCGCGGGGGGTTGCGCCAATGGCATTGAGGGCACGGGCGATTTCGCCCAGATTGACGCCCTTGGGCAGCACCACCAGATTGCCCGGCTCCTCGGCGACCTGCACGGTGGTGGCGGGTGCGGCCACGGTTTCGCCGTCGGCAAGCGGATTGGGCTGTGACACTTGTATGTCCTCGGAAACCAGAAGGTTCAGGTTGCCGTGGGAAACCGCCACTGTCGAGATTCTGACATCCTCGCCCATGACGATGGTGCCGGTCCGTTCATTGACCACGATTTTGGCCGGCCGGTCGGGTTCGATTTCAATACTCTCCAGATCGGAGATGAAAGCGACCATGTCGCCCCGGAATCCGGCGGGGCGCACCACCTTGACTGTCCGGGAATCCATTGAGCGGGCCGTGCCGGCACCAAAGCGGGCGTTGATGGCATCGGTCATGCGGGAGGCGGTGGTGAAATCGGTCTCCCGCAGTTGGTAGAGCAGCTCGCCCGAGGGTGGCAGGGAAAAATCGACCGCGCGCTCGACAATGGCTCCGCCTGTGATTCGGCCCGAGGTGGGAAAGTTTTTCTGCGCCTTGGCCGCCTTGCCGCCAAAGGAGATGGCGCCCACAGCCAGCGGCCCCTGGGCCACCGCGTAGGTCATGCCGTCCGGACCTTTCAGGGGCGTCATCAGCAGGGTGCCGCCGGAGAGACTGGAGGCGTCGCCAATGGAGGAAACCTGGATATCGATGGGCGAACCGGGCCGGGCAAAGGGGGGCAGCTGGGCCGTCACCATGACGGCGGCCACGTTGTCGGTTTTCATCTGCCGAAAAACATCGTCGGTCATGGTCATGCCCATCCGCTTGATCATGTTGATCATGGCCTGGCGGGTGAACACCGATTTTTTGATGTCGTCGCCGGTGCCGTCCAGACCAATGACCAGGCCATAGCCCATGAGCTGGTTTTCGCGGACACCTTCGATGTCGGCCAGATCCTTGATTCGGGTCGCCCGGGCATTGTCGGCCGGTGCGACCAGCAGCAACAGGGTCAGCAGGAGGCTGAAAAGACGAATATGTGGTTGCATGAAAATCTCCGGTGAATCAGAAGGGCCAGGCATGATCTAGGATGCGCGTCAGCCAGCCGGGGCGCTGTTTATCCGAGATGACGCCCTTGCCGGTGTAGGAAATCTGGGCGTTGAGGATATTGCTCGAATCAACGGTGTTGCCGGTGGTGACGTCGTGGGAGCGAACAATGCCGGTCAGGTAGATGATCTGGTTTTCATTATTGACCGTGACCGACTTCCCCCCCCGAATCTTGAGGTTGCCGTTGGGGTAGACCTCGATGACCTGGGTGGTGAGGGTGGCGTCCAGGTTTTCCGCCCGGGTAGTCTTGCCGCTGCCGGCAAAGTCGTTGTCAGCCGAGGCGCTGACCATGCTCTTCGGGTTGATGGAGCTGCCCAGGGACTTTTCCAGACCGAACAGGGTGGGAATACCTGCCGAAATGGAAGAGGAACGTTCGGTGTTGGTGCTTGCCTGCTTCGAGGCTACCGCCTTTTCCTTGATAATGACCGTAACGATGTCGCCCACCTTGTGGGCCTTGATGTCGGACAGCCAGTTGCTTTCGTCGCCGGTCCACAGGGAACCGGGCGACTGCGGCCGTGGGGTTGTCGCCACAGGGGCTTCCAGCGGCTCCAGCGGGGTGACCTCCATCGAGGTGGTGGCGCATCCTGTCATCAGCAGAAGGGCTGCAAGCGCGCAGGCCGCTGTGTGGTGCGACACAAGACAACGATGCCGCAGGGTGCGGGAAAAGAAACTCTGCATGATTCAAAACTCCACGGAAACCGTATTGGGTCCATCGACCCGACAACGGAGCATTTTATTGGACGAGATATTTTTGACTGCAATCACCTCACCCTCCCGTCCGTCTCGCATGGCCAGCCCTTCGGTGGAGATCCGGAGGGCGTTTTTGCGGGCGAAGATTTTGACCACGTCGCCTTTTTTGACAACAGGCGGGCTGACCACATAGTCTTCCACAAGTATCGAGCCTGCGGGGATGGAGCGGGCGGCCAGCATGCCCACCGGGGCATCGATATCGGTGACTGGCCTGACCACGTCCGCGATATCCTGGCGCTGCACGCTCAGTCCGGCAGCATTGATGACATCGCCCCGACGCAGCGGCCGCGTGGTCACCACCACCTCGGCCAGCACAGTCACCCTGCCGCGCAGCAGGCAGGTGCCGGCATCGTTGTCGTCCACGCTCAAGGCCACGGAAAAGCTGGTCGCGCCTGCGGAGCCCTGGCGGGAAGGCGTGATTTGCCAACTTAAGGTTCCGGTCGGCACCACCACTTCCTTTGGCCCGGAAATCAGACTGAAACGGCACTCCGCGCTAACAGGGCACATATCCTGGTTTTCCTGAAGGTACTGGTTGACCATGTTTTCCAGCTCCTCCCGGCTAACCTGTTGCCCCAGGCGCTGCACGGTCACGGTCTGGCTGCCCTGCCAGCTGATTGTCTCGCCTCGGGTTCGGCTCTGCAGGGAACTGGCCAGGGTGGCGGTGTTGAATTTTTTGCTTTTTCCGGGTGCCGGGGCCGGTCCCACTGGCAGCTGCGCGAGTTCGTCGTTTGCCGGTTCGATCTCGGCGATGTCGGCCAGAACCAGATCCTGCCCCGCAACCTGGACCTCACCATGGAAACGGACCACGGTTTGGGCCTGGGTCAGCGCGGGCCAGAGCAGGAGGGTTATGGTCAGAACCAGGCGCAGCATTGGTCTGTTACACCATATTGGTGACGGTGCGCATCATCTCGTCCGAGGTGGTGATCACCTTGGAGTTGATTTCAAAGGCCCGCTGTGCCGTGATCATCTGCGTGATTTCCTCTGCCAGGTTGACGTTGGAATGTTCCACGTAGCCCTGGAGCAGAGTGCCCAGCCCGTTTTCCCCAGGCGTGCCGACTGCGGGCGCGCCCGATGCCTCGGTTTCCCGGAAGAGGTTGCGGCCGATGGCGAGCAGACCGGCGTCGTTGACAAAGTCCACCAGATCAATATTGCCCAGTTCAGTGGGGTTGGTGTCGGCGCCGAGAATGGCGCTGACGATCCCGTTGGCGCTGATGGTGACTTCGCGGGCATCCTCGGGAATGGTGATCTCCGGCATGAGCGGATAGCCGTCCGAGGTCGTGATTCGGCCCTCACCATCCAGTTTGAGAGTACCGCACCGGGTGTAGGCGGTGTTGCCGTCGGGCATGGACACCTGAAAAAGTCCGGCGCCTTCGATGGCGACATCCAGGGTGTTGCTGGTCTGGACGATATCGCCCTCGGTAAAGATCTTGCCCACGGCCCCGGGCTTGACGCCCAGACCCACCTGAATACCGGTGGGGGATCTGGTGTCGGCCGAGGTCGGCGAACCCGGCACCTTGACGATCTGGTAGAGCAGATCCTGAAAGTCGGCCCGGCTCTTTTTGAAACCCGAGGTCGAAACGTTGGCCAGGTTGTTGGCAATGACGTCGATGTTGAGACTTTGTGCCGACATGCCGGAAGTGGATGTCCAAAGAGAACGCATGGGTACCTCGTTGCTGAAATCGTTGAGCGGAAATGTAGCTGATCAGGGCAAGGCGATCCTGGCCTCAGCCGATGGTTCCGAGTTCATCCTGTTTCGCGCTGATCTTGGAATAACTTTCGATCACCTTGGTATGGGCCTCGAACGAGCGCTGGGCGCTGATCATGGCGGTCATTTCTTCCACCATATTGACATTGGAGCCTTCCAGAGACCCCTGCACCAGCCGGAAGGATTCCTGCGGCTGGTCGCCCGGCTGGTCCAGCCGGTACAGGCTATGGCCGGACTTGATCAGCAGGCCGGGGTCCGGCACCGAAAAGACCTGGAGCCGCACGCCGGTCAGTACCCCGTCCAGGGAAATATCCCCGTATTCACTGATGCCGATGGCGCCGCCTTCGGCCGTATCGATCTGCAGGGGTTCATTCCCGGCGCCCAGCACCTCCAGCCCGTCTTCGGTTTTGATCGTGCCGTTGGCATCAAGCATCAGGTGACCGGAGCGGGTATAAAAAATATCCTGTCCCCGGCGCACCTTGAAAAAGCCCGGGCCGTCGATGGCCACATCCAGGGGACGATCCGTGGTCTGGAGCCCGCCCTGGCTGAAGTCGGTGCCGATGGTGCGGATGCGGGTGTGGTTGATGCCGTGGGCATCCGTGTTCTGCTTGACGCCCCGCAGCAAGGACTCGAAGCTGAGCGTGTTCTTTTTGAAGCCGGTGGAGTTGACGTTGGCCAGGTTGTTGGCCAGATTGCTCATGGCCTGTTCCCGGGCCAGGGCACCGCTGAGCGCGCTGTATTTTCCCGATCCCATGGTGACTGATCCTTATCCGAAAAGAGTTGTTGGCTGGACTTCTTGTCGGCCGGTTTCCGTTCTTTCTTAAGCGGTCGCCTGTCGGGCGCTCCGGGCCATGACGCTGAGCCGCAGGAGCTGTTCGGCTTCCATCCGCGAGACGCGGAGCACGTGGGCAATCTCGTCCAGCTGCATGTCCTGATCGGCCAGGGCCGAGATGATCCGGTACTTGTCCGGCGGTTGTTGTTCCCGCTTGCTCATCGCCTCCAGCCGGGGGCGTTGCAGGTCGGTGGTCAGCCCGGCATTGTGGAGGGCAGCGGCAAAGGAAGTCCGTTCACGGTCAAAGGTATCGTCGTCGTTCAATGCGGTTTCTATTTTGCTTTGCAGGCCCTGGATGCGCCGGGCCGTCTCCGCGCGCTGTGCGGCCAGTTCGTGCTGGTCTCGGCGGTGGAGCACAAACAGTCTGGCCGACAGAACCAGGATACACACAAACACAAACAGGCCGGTTGCAAGAAGAGGGGAGACAGGCATAGTGGTCCTCCGGGATCAGGGTTCGTAGTATTCCGAATTCATGACTTTGACCTTGAGCTTCAACAAGGCCTGACTATGCAATTGTGATACCCGTCCTTCGGAAACCCCGATCACTTCCGCTATTTCTTTTTGGGTCAGCTCTTCATAGTAGTACAGGGCCACCACCAGCCGTTCCTTTTCCGAGAGTTCGGCGATGATGTCCGCCAGAACCCTGGTCAACTCCTGCTGTTCGATCAGTTCGCTTGGCGCGGGTCCGTCGATATCCTCCAGGTTGTCGAGAAAACTCCGACCCTCTTCGGAGCGGTCCAGGGTCTCATGGAGACTGACGCAGCCCAGATGGCTGACCTCGGCAAGCAGGTCGTGGTACTCTTCAAGCGTGACGCCCAGTTCGTCGGCCATTTCTTCCTCCTCAGGCGAACGACCCAGCTGCCGTTCCAGTCGGAGCATGGTCTGGGTCAGTTGATTTTGTTTGTCCCGCATGCTCCGGGAGAACCAGTCGAGTTTGCGCATCTCATCGAGGATCGCGCCTCGAACCCGATATTCGGCGAATGTCCTGAATTTGACACCCTTGCTCGGGTCAAATTTGTTGGCTGCGTCCACAAGACCAACCATGGCGGCGCTCTGCATGTCTTCTTTGGTCATGAAGCTGGGCACCTGGGGCAACATGCGCTGCACCACGATCTCGATCAGCGCCATGTTGTCGCTGATGAGCAGGGATCGTTCGTCAAGTGGTGGAACAGAAGGGTAGGGAGGTATCATATCTCGTCAATATATTGTCATGGGGCGGATTGTTTGCCGCCCAACTCCAGCAGGCGGGACCAGAAAAACTGGATCGAGCCCTTGGGGGCAACGGCGTGCGATTCCTGGATGATGGTGCGGGCCAGGGCTTCGAACGCCTGACTGGTCCGCGACTCGGGAAAGAGCTGGACCATGGTCTGCTGCCTGCGAATGGCGGCGACCATCTGCGGGTCGTGCGGAATCGATCCGATGTAGTCCAGGGAGATGTCCAGATACCGGTTGGCCACCATATTGATCTTGCGGTAGACGTCCAGCGCCTCTTCCTCGCTTTTGATCTGGTTGACGATCAGGTTGAAGTGATGTTCGTGGTACTGGGTGGAAAGCAGTTTCATCAACGCATAGGCGTCGGTGATCGCGGTGGGGTCCGGAGTGGTGACCACCAGTATTTCCTGGGCCGCGGTGTTGAAATAGGTCACGTTCTCCGAGATCCCGGCCTCGGTATCGATGAGCACCACGTCGAACCTGTCGTTCATCGCGTCCAGCGCGTGCAAAAGTTGCATCTTCTGTTCCGGGCTCAGCCGGGTGAAACGCTGAATGCCGGAGCCCGCGGGCAAAATCTTGATCCCTTCCGGCCCGTCGGCCAGAATTTCGGCCAGACTTTTCGTGCCGGAGAAGAAATGATTGAGGTTGTAGCCCGGGGTCAGCCCGAAGACGACGTCGATGTTGGCCAGTCCCAGATCGGCATCGAGGATGAGCACCCGTTTGCCCATGCGGGAGAGCAGCACCGCCAGATTGGCGACAACAGCGGTTTTACCGACCCCACCCTTGCCACTGGTGATGGAGAAGACCCGGGTGGCCGGCACGACCGCCGAAGCGGCTGCCGGGTCCAGCGGATTTAAGGCGCGCAGGGTGTCGGCCTGGTCTGAAGGATGTCCTGTGTGTTCAGCCATGGTGCAGGGTTCCGTGGTTATTGAGAATAAGCTCGGCGATCTCCCGGGGTGACGGCATCAGCAGGTCTTCCGGAACCCGCTGGCCATTGGTGAGAAAAGAGATCGGCGTGTCGTTTTTGTAGTGGATGTTGAGCAGGACGCCCAGTTGGTCGCATTCATCGATCTTGCTGAAGATGAAGTTCGCGATGGGCAGGATGGAAAATCGGCGGATGGTTTCCTCGAGTTCCTGCTCCCGGCTGGTTGCCGGTAACAGCAGATGGTGCTCGATCCCCAGCTGCGGCCGGAAATAGGCGGCCAGTTCCTGGAGATCGGCGGTGTTTTTCGGGCTGCGGCCGGCGGTGTCGATGAGCACCAGATCGTAGTCGCGGAACTTGTCCAGGGCTTGATCCAGTTCACGCGGGCTGATCACCACCTCCACCGGCAAGCGCATGATTTCGCCGTACACTTTCAGTTGCTCCACCGCGGCGATGCGGTAGGTATCAATGGTGATCAGCCCGATGCGGCCGCCGAGACGACTGAGTTGATGGGCCGCTATCTTGGCCAGAGTCGTGGTTTTGCCCACGCCGGTCGAGCCGATCAGGCTGACCCGCCGCTGCCCTTTGCCGGCCCGGTCGAAAAACGGGTCGGCGGTGAACAGCCGGGCAATAGCGGTCTTCAGAATCCGGCTTAGGTCTTCTCCGCTCAGGTTCTCGGCCCGGGCAATGGTGTCGCGGGTGAAGCGGGCCACCACTTGGGCGGTCTCCTGGTTGATGCCGTACCCGACAAGATAATGGGTCACCGGGTCCGCGGCACTCGGGCCCGGCGGCACGGCGGCTGGAGGCGCAGGCATGACGGGCGCCGGTGGGGCCAGACCAGCGTCGAGGCTGGTCATCCTGCTGGAAAGCCCCTTGACCATGGCACGCAGTTCGGCCAGCTCGCTGTGGATGTCCTGTCCGGTGACGGAGGAGGTTGGCGGCGGGGCCGGGACGGTGCTGCTGGCTGGAGCGGTGCGCGGATCGTTGTTGGCCCAGATGGCCTGGTAGGTGAGCTCGTCCTGCACGCTTCGGCGACGAAACGGCTGTTCTTCGCAGTCCTGCTCGCGCCACGAGCGTCTGGATTCGGCACGGGGTGGATAGGTCGGTACCGGCTCCGGATCAGCGACCGCGTTGTCGATGGCTGCGGTGATTTCCAGCATGGGCTTGCCGCCGATCCGGCCGAGCCCACCGCTGCGGATGGTTCGGGTCGACAGGATCAGGGCATCGGGTCCGAGCGCCTCCTTGACCATTTTCAGGCCGGTGGCCATATCGTGGGCTTCAAAAACCTTAACCTGCATCGATACTCACCGTTCCCATGGATTGAATGCGGATCTGGGTGGTGATCTCGTTGTGCGAGAGCACGGCCAGATTGGGGAAGTAGCGCTCGGTCAGGCGGCGGACATGCGGCCGGATCTGGGGAATCACCAGCAGCGCCGGGGGCTGGCCGCCGGTGAAGCTTGTGATCAGGGTGTTGAGGCTGTCGAGGATCTTCTGCGCTGTTTTCGGGTCCAGGGCCAGATAACTGCCCCGGTCGCGGTGCTGGATCGCGGTCTGAATGGTCTCCTCCACCTTGCGGTCCATGGTGAACACCGGCAACATGCCTTCGCTGTCGACCAGATTTGCGGTGATCGACCGGGACAGGGCTTGGCGCACATATTCGGTGAGCATGTCGGTATCCTGTACCATGGGAACGTAGTCGGCCAGGGTTTCGAGGATGGTGCGCAGATCGCGGATGGACACGCCCTCGCGGAGCAGGTTTTGCAGGACGCGCATGATGGTGCCCAGTTGCAGGGTGTGCGGCACCAGTTCCTCGACCAGTTTGGGATAGGTCCGGGCCAGATTGTCGAGCAGGGTCTGGGTTTCCTGACGGCCCAGCAGCTCGTGGGCGTGCTGTTTGATGACCTCACTGATGTGGGTGGCCATGACCGTGGTGCAGTCCACCACGGTGTAGCCCGCTATCTGGGCCTGCTCGCGCTTGTCTTCCGTGATCCAGAGGGCGGGCAGATCAAAGGAGGGTTCCCGGGTGGGCAGGCCCTTGATCGTTTCGGTCACCAGGCCAGGGTCCATGGCCATGAAGTAGCCGGGCATCATCTCGGCGGTCGCCACGCTCACCCCCTTCAGATTTAGGGAGTACTGGTTGGGGTTGAGCTGGAGATTGTCCTTGACGTGCACCGGCGGAACAATGAAGCCGGTGGTCAGGGCGAACTGTTTCCGGATGGACTGGATGCGTGTCAAAAGTTCGCCATCCTGGGCTGCATCGACAAAGGGGATCAGGCCGTAGCCGACTTCGAGCTCCACCAGATCGACGGTGAGCATTTTTTCGTAATCGTGGTCCGGCTTGATCTCGGGCTCGGGAGGGGCGGCCGCGGCAGCCTTTTCGAGCTGTTTGGCAGCTTCCATCTTGTCCAGGCTGTAGGCCGAGTAGGCAAGCAGGGCCGAGAGCACCAGAAACGGGATGAAGGGCAGGCCGGGAATGAGGCCGAAGGCGAGCAACATGGCCGAAACCACCCACAGGGCCTTGGTGTACTTGGTGAACTGGGCCTTGAATTCCGTTCCCAGGTCGTTGCGGCCCGAAGAGCGGCTGACCAGCATACCGGCGGCGGTCGAGATGATCAGCGCCGGAATCTGGCTGATCAGGCCGTCGCCCACGGTGAGGATGGTATAGTTGGCTGCGGCCTCGGCCACGGGCATGCCGTTTTGCACCACGCCGATGACAAAGCCCGCGCCGATATTGATCAGGGTGATGATGATGCCGGCAATGGCGTCGCCGCGAACAAACTTCGAGGCACCGTCCATGGCGCCGTGGAAGTTGGCCTCGTTGGTAATGGCCTCGCGCCGCTCCCGGGCCGTGGCCTCGTCGATCAGGCCGGCGTTGAGGTCGGCATCAATGGCCATCTGCTTGCCGGGCATGGCGTCCAGGGTGAAGCGGGCGGCCACCTCGGCGATCCGGCCCGCACCCTTGGTGATGACTATGAAGTTGATAATCACCAGGATCACGAAGATAACCAGGCCCACCACATAGGAACCGCCGACCACGAATTGGCCGAAGGCCTGGATGACCGCGCCGGCCGCGTCCATGCCCTCATGGCCGTGCAACAGGATCAGGCGGGTGGTTGCCACGTTGAGCGACAGGCGGAACAGGGTGGTGATCAGAAGGACCGAGGGAAAGATGGAAAATTCCACCGCCTTTTCCGTGTACAGGCTGATAACCAGGATCAGGATGGCGATGGTGATGTTCAAAGACAGGCACAGGTCCAGAAGCAATGGCGGGAGCGGGATGATCATCAGCATCAGGATGCCGAGCAGTCCCACGGCGGCCATGATGTCGCTGCGCCCGAGCAGTTCCTTGATGCGAGCCCAGCTCACTATGGATTGAATACCGGTTGCTTCCATGGTGGTTATGCCTTGCCTTGAAGTGAGTAGACGTAGGCCAGAATTTCGGCCACCGCCCTGAACAGTTCCTCGGGAATGGATTGCCCGACTTCGACCTTCTTATGCAACAACCTTGCCACCGGAGGATTTTCTACCAGGGGCACCTCGTGTTCCCGTGCCAGCTCTCGGATTCTCCGGGCCACGAGGTCTTGGCCCTTGGCCACAACTTGCGGAGCATCCATGGTTTCCGGGTCGTATTGAATGGCCACCGCGAAATGGGTGGGGTTGGTGACGACCACGTCGGCGCCGGGAACAGCCGCCATCATCCGGCGGCGGGCCATCTGTTGCTGGATGGAACGGATTTTTGACTTGATGTGCGGATCGCCCTCGCTCTCCTTCATCTCTTCCTTGACTTCCTGCTTGGTCATTTTCATCTTTTCCTCCATTTCCCAACGGGTGTAGCTGAAGTCGAGAATGGCCAAAAGAATCATGACCGCGGCAACCTTGCCCATGACCAGAACAGCGGTTTTGGCCATGTAGGCGATCGTCCCTTCCACCGGAACATCCACCAGCAGCAGGGCCTCGCCGAACTGGTTGCGCAGGGTCTGGTAGGCGACCCAGCCGATGAGGATGACCTTGAGCAGGGACTTGACCAGCTCAACCAGGGATCGTTTGGAAAACATCCGGCCGAATCCCTTGATGGGGTCGAACTTGGCCAGATCCGGCATCAGGGGTTTGGTGGTGAACAGCCAGCCGATCTGGATAAAGCTGGCCATGACGCCGATGAACATGGCGGTCAGGAAGAGGGGGAGGAGCAGAATGGCCAGGTTGAGGGCGATAAAGTAGGCCAGATGCATCAGCGAGGCCGGGGTGACGGCGTACTCGCAGCACTGCCCCCAGATCGCCGCGAGCAGGAACTGTGCACGTTCCCAGAAAAGCGGCGCGAATGCGATCCAGAACAGCAGCAGCAGGGCGAACATTGCCGCCGAGTTCACCTCGCGGCTCTGGGCGACCTGGCCTTTCTTGCGAAAATCTTCCCGCCGTTTTCCAGTAGGGGATTCTGTGCGTTCTCCCCCGCCTCCTTCCGCCATATGCTCCTCTCCCTGTTTGTTGCGCCGCTGTGCGGCACGGATTTGGCGACGGCTGGTCTACCGTCACGTCCGTGGTTGTTGCAAGATTTGAACCGGGAGGAGGAGTGTGGGAGTCAGCGCAGCAGGCGGAGCAGAGTGAGGAAATGCACCATCATGCCCTCGAATTCGCGGTGGAGCATGGTGAAAAGCGCGCCCAGGGTCAGCCCCATGACCAGAAAACCGATGCCGATGTTTAAGGGGAATGAGAGCATGAAGACGTTGAGCTGGGGTACGGTTCGGGCCAGGATGCCAAGTGCCAGGTTGGTCAACAGCAGGATCGACAGGATCGGAGCGCTGCACTGCACGCCAAGGACAAACATTTGACTGGCCAGTTTCATCAGTTCCTGGACTGAGCCGAGGGAAAAATCGAGCAGCCCCGGGGGCAGCACGGTGTAGGATTCGAGGATGGCGCGGAAGAACAGGTGATGCATGTTCGTGCTCAGAAAGAGCAGGATAGTCAAAATATTGACAACCTGGCTCAGCAGGGAGAGCTGCTGCGTGGTTTGCGGGTCAAAGACATTGGCCGCGGCAAAGCCCATCTGGTAGCCGATGACCGTGCTGCCGAAGGTGACGGCAGCAAAGATCATCTGGGCGACCAGGCCGATGAGCAGGCCGATCAGCACCTCGTTCACCAGAAGGATGCCGAACTCCAGCGGAGCAAAGGGAGGGTCGGGCGTGAGGGGTTCCATGGCGGGGAAGAGCAGCAGTGCGGTCATGGTCGCCAGAATGATCTTGATTCGGGCGGACATCTGGATGCCGGTGAAGGCGGGGATGGCGGCGATCAGTGCCAGGACCCGGGCCAGGCAGAGCAGGTAGCTCTGAAACTGTTGCACAGGCACCAGATACAGATCCATGATGCGATCCTGCCGGCGGCTATCGACCCACCGTGACGATCTGGGAGAGAATGCCGGTGGTGAATGTGATGAGCAAATCCATGATCCATGGGCCGAAAATCAGCAGGGTGACGAACACGCCGACGATCTTGGGCACAAAGGTCATGGTCTGTTCGTTGATTTGGGTGGCGGCCTGGAAGATGCTGATCAACAGACCGATCAGCAAGGCGATGATCAGCATGGGGGCCGCTGCCATCAGCAGGGTTTGAATGGCCTGTCGGGCAATGTGGAGAACGAATTCTTGGTTCATATCCGCTTGATTCCGTACACGGTTTTCTTCAGCCGAAGCTCTTGACCAGCGAGCCGACCACCAGTTGCCAGCCGTCGACCAAGACGAAGAGCAGCAGCTTGAAGGGCAGGGAGATGACCACCGGCGGCAGCATCATCATGCCCATGGCCATGAGCACCGAGGCCACCAGCATGTCGATGACCAGAAAGGGAATATAGATCAGAAACCCCATCTGAAAGGCGAGCTTGAGCTCTGAAAGCATGAAGGCCGGAATGAGCAGGGCGGTGGAGACCTGGTGTTTGTCGGCGGGCTGCTCACTTTTGGTGAGGTCGATGAAGAGCTGGAGTTCCGTCTCCTGTACCTGGGAGAACATGAAGTCGCGCATGATTTCCGTGGTCAGGGTCAGGGCCTCTTGCTGGGTGATTTTTTCGGCCATGTACGGCTGCACGGCCCGGTCGTTGATCTGGTTTAAGGTGGGGGCCATGACGAAAAAGGTCAGAAACAGGGCCAGCCCCAGAATCACCTGATTGGGCGGACTGTTCTGGGTACCCATGGCCTGGCGGACAAAACCGAGCACGATGACGATGCGGGTGAAGGCCGTGGTCATCAGCAGAATGCCGGGCGCCACCGTGAGTACGGTGAGCACCAGAAGCACCTGCATGACGGTGGAAACCTCGGCAGGGGTCGCTGCCTCCTTGATGCCGAGCGACAGGGTCGGCAGGTTGACGGCCTGGGCCAGGGCAGGCAGAACCAGAAAAAGCGTCAGAAGCGAGAGCAGGGGAAAAAGGGCGCGTTTCATCGGCTCTTGGCAAGAAGCGTGGCAAAGTCGGCGGACGGCGGTTTGCCGTCATCTGCGTTGGTCGGGGTCGGGGTGTCCGCGGGTGCGCTGTCCGACAGGTCAGCCAGCAGTCGGATCTCGCCGCTACCGAGTCCCAGAAGCAGGGTACGTCCCCGCGCCTCCACCAGAATCAGGCTTGCCCTGGGGCTGACCGCTCGGGTTTCGAGGATGGTGATAGACTGGCCGCCGGCTTGCCGCCCAAAGGGCCGCTTGCGCGCCATGACCGTCATGGCATAGAGGATGAGGATCAAGCCGACGACCACCAAAAGCGCCCACCCCATGCGCAGAAACGAACCGGCCAGGGGGGCGTTTTCCCCGGCCTGGGCGGAAAGCGGTATCAGCAGCAGCGACAGCACGACAATCCCCATGGTTCAGCCCAGGTTTTCGATCCGGTCGGCCTGGCTGACCACCTCGGTCAGGCGGATGCCGAATTTTTCGCCGACCTTGACGGCCTCGCCCCGGGCGATGAGTCGGGCGTTGATGTACAGATCCAGTGGTTCGCCGGCCATTTTGTCCAGCTCGATCACGTAGCCCTCTCCCATTTGCAGCAGATCCCGGAGCAGGATCCGGGCGCGCCCCACTTCAACGGCCACCTGGAGCGGTACGTCATACAAAAATTCCAGATCCCGGCTCAGCCGGGCTGTGTTGTTTTCGGAAACCGGTTGGGGGGGCGGCGTGTCTTCCTGAAGCAACTCGGCGGTTTCTTCGGGATTTAAGGTTCGACCGGCCTGTGGATCGTACTCATCAGGAGTTGCCATGGGGTACACCTCTTTTGGCGGGATGATATTGTCCGGTGATGTGAACGGCCTTCTTGCCCTCTACTTCCCCTGGAATGGCGAAGAAGATCGGCTGCTCTTCGACAAACAGGGTGAGGGGGCGGTCCGGATTGTAGGGTAAATCCAGGATATCTCCCGGACGCAACGACAGCAGCCGGCGGATGCTCATGGTGAGTGCGCCGGAACGGGCGGTGACCGGACTTTCCATATCCATGATCTCTTCGAGGATGGTTTCGGTCCAGGTGTTGGTCGCCATCTGGGTGATGTTGACCAGGTCCTTGAATTTTTCGCGCAGGGGTTCCAGCGTCAGGTAGGGAATGATCAGCCGCATCTGGCCGCTTATTTCTCCGCTCATCCGTACCGTGAAGCGGCAGGTCAGCACCTCTGCTTCGGGTTCGACGATGTTGACCAGACGGAAGTTGTTTTCCAGCCGGTTGAGATAGGGCTGGCAGGCGACCAGCGGCAGGAGCGCCTGCTCCATTTCCGTGCAGATGTCGGTCATGATGGTGCGGAGAATGGCCATCTCGATGGTGGTGAGGTTGCGGTCCAGGGCCAGGGATTCGCTGGACTGGGACGAGCCGAGCATGATTTCCAGCAGGGTGAAGGCCAGGAGCGTGTCGCAGTGCAGCAGGCACCCGTATCGGAGGGGAGGGAGACCGTAAATGCCGATCGCTCCTTGGTTTTTGAGGTCGAGAATGGCCTGCTGGAAGTTGGTGCTCGCGATTTCTTCGCGGTTGACGTTGAAGTTGCGCAGCAGGTTGTTGGTCAGACTGGTCGAGAACCGGCGGGCAAAGGTATCCAGCACGATATCCAGGTTGGGAATGCGTAGTTCGCTGCTGTCGCGGCTGCGTTCATAGACACGCAGCAGATCGATCTCCTTGGCGTACGCCGCCAGCCTCTGGAGCGGCGGCTTGTCGTCCACCAGGTCGGTGGAAACCTTGCCCGCCCGGATCGCCGCGAGCAGGTCGGCGATTTCCGTCTTGGTGAGAATCGGTTCCACGGCGTTACTGCACCACAAAATCGGTGAGGTACACGTTGTTGACCTTGCCGGTTTTCAGAAACGAGTTGATCTTGCTCTTCAGTTCGGCCTTCACCTGGTTCTTGCCCTGGATGTCTTGCAGTTCTTCGAAGGTTTTGTTGCCGATCAGCAGCAGGATGGCGTCGCGGATCTGCGGCATGCGTTTGTTGACCTCGGCCACTGCCGGATCGCCGTCCAGTTCCAGCGAGAGCGCCGCCTTGACGTAATGGGGCTCGTTTTCGCTGATGATGTTGACGATGAACTCCGTGATCTCCACCATGGGGCCGATCTTGGCGTCTTCCGGAACGGGTTTGAGCAGGGATTCCGCCTTACTGGCTTCCTGCTGGCGTCGCAGTTCTTCCTGGTGCGGTTTGTGGACGAAAAAGTAATAGGCGCCGCCTCCCAGCACGAGCAGCAGAATCGAGCCTGCGGCGATCAGCAGGATCAATTTCTTTTTGCCGCCTTTTTTTGCCGCGGCTTCTTCTTTTTTTTCTTTCTTGTCGTCTTTTTCAGCCATCTTCGTGTCCTTCGGGGGAATGCAGGCGGATCAGAAAGGAATGGGCCTGACGGGGCCGGTTTCGTCACTCACCGACCGGTTGCTTCTCAGAACGAAATCGACCCGCCGGTTTTGTGTACGTCCTTCTTCGGTGGTGTTCGGGGCGATGGGTTGTGCATCGCCGTAACCAGCGGCGGACATGCGCTCCTGGCTCAACAGGTTGCCCCGGTAAAAAAAGCTCATGACCGAAACCGCCCGGGCCACGGACAGATCCCAGTTGGTCGTCGCGCTGCTGGCAAAGGGCCGGGCATCGGTATGCCCTTCGATGCGGAGGGTCATGGGCAGGGGGCGGATGATTTCGGCGATTTTACGCAGCAGCGGATAGGCGGCCGGGTTGAGCGTGGACTTGCCGCTTTCGAACAAAACCGAGTCGTTGATTCGCAATATAATGGAATCGTTGTCTTTCTGCACGGCCTTTACCTGATCTTCCAGTCTGGCCAGTTTCAGGTCGCTCTCGATCTGCCTGATGTAGCCGGCAATCGTGGCCTGTGGAATCGGAGAAAACTTTGCCTTGGGGGGAGAGGGGATGATGGGCAGGGCAAAGGGGACCGGCGCAGCCGTGGTTCGCCAGCCAAAGGCGCTTTCGATCGAGGTCTTGGCCTGGATGAACTTGGTCGGGTCCATGCTGGCCATGGTCAGCAGCAGCACAAAAAAGGTGAGTAGCAGCGTAACCAGGTCACTGTAGGTCGCCATCCACATCGGCAGTCCGGGAGGTGGGCATTCGGGTTCCTTGGCCATGGACTCCTCCTTATTTGAAGACGGTTTCGCGTTTTTGCGGCGCCAGATAGGTGTGCAGCCGTTGTTCCATGATTCGCGGGTTTTCACCCGAAAGAATGGATTCCATCCCCTCGATAATCACGTTTTTTTGCAGAATCTCGGTGTTCGAACGGGTCTTGAGCTTGCCGGCCATGGGGATGAACAACACATTGGCCAGCACCGCGCCGTAGAAGGTGGTGAGCAGGGCCACGGCCATGGCCGGACCGATGGCTGCGGGATCGCTCATGTTTTGCAGCATCTGCACCAGTCCGATCAGGGTGCCGATCATGCCCATGCCCGGGGCAATGGCCCCCATGGTGTTGAGGACCTCGCCGCCGCTGCTGTGACGGGCGGAGATGTAGTCGACTTCATTGAGAAGAATGGCTTTCAGTTCGCTTGGTTCCAGACCATCCACCGCCATTTGCAGGGCCTTGACCAGAAAAGGGTCGTTGATGGTGTCGACCTGGTCTTGCAGGGAAAGGATCCCGCCCTTGCGGGCCTTCCCGGCAAAGTCGAGGAGTTGGGCGATGATTTTATTCGTGTCCGGTTCCTTGATCAACACGGTTTTCTTGATCACGCCCACCGTGCCGAGCACATCGGCCATGGGGAAGTTGATCAGGGTGACGCCGGCTGTGCCGCCGAAGACAATGGCGATCGACGGCATATCGATGAAAATGGTGAGGGGGCCGCCCATGAGAATGGCCCAGAGCATCAGGCCAAAGGAAACGGCAATGCCGATGAGGGTTGCGATATCCACGAAAGAGATCCCTTTTCAAGTACGATGGTGACGAGCGGTTGCGGGCAGCGGAGTTGTTCCTCTCTCGTATTATAGCAAGTTAGATGCCGGAGAGAGGAATGGTTTGATAACGTTTGTATATCAAGGGGAAAAAAAGAGAGTGCCTGTGGCCGGACATGGCGACGGCTGCACGGTCAAAAGACCGTACAGCCGTCTGTCAAACAAATGACACACCGGAGCTTATCGTTTGAGGTTGATGAGTTCGCCCAGCATGTCGTCGACGGTGGTGATGATCTTGGAGTTGGCCTGAAAGCCGCGCTGGACGGTGATCATCTGAACCAGTTCCTGCCCCATGTCCACGGTGGACTGTTCCAGCGAGTTGGTGAAGACCTTGCCCAGCTCCGGGCCCGGCAGACCGACCCGGGTGGCGCCGACCTTGTTGGTGGCCCGGTACAGGTTGGATCCCGCAAGTTCCAGACCGCCGGTATTCTGGAACTTGGCCAGCGCCAGCTGGGAAATGTTGATTTGGCGACCGTTGGAGTAACTGGTGACCACGACCCCGTCACTGTTGATGGAAACGTTGGTCAGTTCACCGGTAGTATAGCCGTTCTGCTTGTGGCCGATGACGATGGACTCACTGTCGTACTGGGTACAGTCAAAGCCCAGGGTCACCGTCTGGGCGGCCGCTCCGTTGGCCCAGTCGAGCAGGTCGATGTTCACGCTGAAGGGGTCGGGCTGGCCATCGAGATTCGTGTCGGGCAGGTTGCCTTTGGTGTCGAAATTCATGGTACCCGGTATGGCCTGGACAGGGCCGCCGTCCACGGTGTAGGCTGACTGCCAGGTGTTGGTGTTGTTGCTGATCAGCTG
The DNA here is from genome assembly GCA_050952385.1 of Desulfobulbus sp. Lineage (GTDB taxonomy): Bacteria > Desulfobacterota > Desulfobulbia > Desulfobulbales > Desulfobulbaceae > Desulfobulbus. The sequence goes on from JBMNKV010000001.1 coordinate 2,893,025, forward strand.
CCAGTACACGGTAATGATGTGCGATTTACCCAGGGAGTCGAAGATCTGGGCCGGCGCGGAGTAGTTGTAGGTAGACTTGTCGGTGGGATCAATAGCGATGCCCGTGCCCACTTCCATCGAGTTCTCGTCCAGGTTGGTGGTAAAGGTCAGCTCGGTGGTGGCATTGGCACTGATCAGGCCCACGTTGGCGACCTGAATGTCCATGGCTCCGGCGGGCAGCAGCTCGTTGTTGTTGATCGTATCGAATTTCTTTCCCTGAACGCGCAGTCCTCTGGGATTGACGAGATATCCCTCTTCATTGAAACGGAACGATCCGTCCCTGCTGTAATAATAGGATTCCCGGCCCGCCTCCTTGAGGACGAAAAAGCCCTGGCCCTCAATGGCGACGTCGGTATCCGAGGCAGTGGTTTCAAAGGTGCCCTGGCTCTGGATGTTGTCGACGATGGAGAGACCGACGCCGCGACCGACCTGTGACTTGCCGCCCGAACCGGAAACACTGCTGGACATCAGGTCGGAAAACACCGTCCGCGACCCTTTAAAACCAACGGTGTTGGTGTTGGCCAGGTTGTTGCCGATGACGGTCATGGCCTGGGAGTTGGTATTGAGGCCGCTGACCCCGCTGTACATTGCACTGATTATACCCATGACATTCTCCTGTCTTGATTGCTCCTTGTTTGCATGCAGTCCCGGTTTCGGGATCGGATCAGCCCTTGTCGCTGTCGGTCGCCTGTTGGTCGCGTTCGTAGGCGCCGTGTATTTCCTGCAGGCCGTACTCGCCGTACCTGGTGACGATGCGCGCCTCCGGACCGCTCAGGTTGATGCCGGTGACCGGCGTGCGCACCAGCGGGCCGACGGCTCCGGCGCTGCCGTCGGAACTGACGGCGATCGAGTAGGAACCCGGCGCGAGCGGGGTGCCGCTAGCATCCTTGCCGCTCCAGGTCATGAAGTGCGTTCCCATGGAGGTGTTGTCTCCCCGCAGGGTGGCCACGGTCTGTCCCGAACGGTTCCGTATCTGAATATCGACGCGGCCGACCGAATTCTTTATCTGATACCCGATTTGTACCGGGGCATCCGCCAGTTCGAACCTGGTTTCACTGAGGATGACGTCCTGGCCGATAAGAGACAGGGACGACATCTTGTCGGAATCCTGCTGGCCCAAGCTGATCTGCCGCATGGAATCGTTCAGATTGAACAACTGTTCGAGCTGGCTGTACTGCGCCAGTTGGGCGGTGAACTCGGTGGGATCCGACGGGTTGAGCGGGTCCTGATTTTTGAGTTGGGCGACCAGCAGGCCCAGGAACTGATCCTGGCCCAGGGTCCGGTTGGTGGACTTGGTGTCGGTTGCGGATCTGCCCGTTTGCCCGCTGATATTGCCGATTGATGAGCTCATGGTGTTCTCCGGTTCAGGCCATGACGTTCAGCACGGTCTCGCCGGTGCTGATTTCCGTCTCCTCGCTGGTGGGGTCGGGGGGAAGGGTGAAGGTTGCATGGCCAGCCCCTCTGCTTCCCTGGTCGGAGTGTTTGGGCTGTTTCCAGGCGCTTCCCTGATGGAGACGGTCGTCTTGCATCGCGTCATCGGCAGCCACAGCGATCTCCACCTGTTGCAGGTGCAGGCCCTGCTGTTCCAGGGCCTCGCGCAGGCGCGGCAGGTGCCGGTCGATCATTTCCCGGGCCTGGGGATTCTGGGCCACGAAGTGGGCCTTGATGTTGTCTTGCTCCACCTTGATTTCCATACGCAGTTCACCCAGTTCCCGGGGATAGAGACGGAGGTGGACCGTACTGGTTTCCAGGCGTCTGCCCGCGGTAAAGTGGGCGATTATCTGGTTGACCACCGTGGTGTCCGGCACCTGAATGCCGGAGGGCAAGCGGAAGAGCGCGGTGGTCGATTCGATTCCACCGCCCGGGGCCGAGCTTTGCTGGGTCGGGGTCGCGACCATGAACGGCGTGGGCGTTTCCGGTGTGGCTGCATTGTCGTTGCCGGTTGACAGATGTATGGTCCCGGCAGTGGTTTGGGCCTGTTTGCCCTGCCCGCCGGAGGCGGTGTCTGTTTCCGCCTGCGACGCATTGTTCCGGTTCAGGGGTGTCGTTTGTGGGGTGTCGGCTGCCATGTGGGCGCGGAGTCCCTGACTGGGGCCGTCTCCCCGGGTGGAGCCCGGTCTGTCGGCTATGTTTCTGAGTGTGGCGCTGGCCGCCTGGACAGGTGCCTCTTCGGCAATGGGGGCGGGCTGGACGCTGAGCACGGCGGGCCGCGCATCGTCAGCGGTCTGTTTCAGGACAAGCTCCTCCAGCCGGATCAGGGTGCTGTCGATATTTGCCGTCGGCCGTGCCGGGGCCGAAATCGTCTCCTGCGGGTTGGGGAGTGCTGTGTGCGCCTGCTCCGGTCCGGGATTCACCGCCGTGACCGGTGGGAAGGGGGCGGTCGACGAGGAGGAAGGGGCGGCGGGCGAAGCGGACGCGAAGGTGTTGTGCAGGTCTGCTTGAGCCTCAGTGGGCGTGGCCAGGGTGTCGAGCATTTTGGAATAGGCGGACTCCTGCCTGCTCGGCACCACCCCGACCTGTTGACGGACCACCGTTTGCGTCTGAAACTGTGCTTGAACCTGCTGTGTCTGCGTCTGAAGTTGAGCTTGAAGCTGCTGGGTCTGTACCTGCGGTATTTCCTGGAAGGTTGGCTGCTGGAGTGCGTTCATCTGGGTTGCGCCCTGCTCGCCTGCGGAGACGGCAGACGCGGTCGATGCGACGAGGCCGGACTCCATCCCCGTTCCCTGTTCCGGACCGTTTTGCTGTTCCGGACCGGTTTGCGCATGGAGCGCCTGCCCGGCTGTTGGTGGCACGTTCGTGATTTCCGAGCCAACATCGGACGAGGAGGACTGTTTTTTGGCCACTTGCCTTCCGGCGGCGTTTTTCAGATCCGAGGCAAACCGGCCTTCCTGCTGTGCAGGAGTTGGCGATGGCGCCTGGGGAGCCGCGACGGGATCAGCGGCAAAGGGGAGAAACATTGGGGTCGCCTGCATACGGTTACCGAATATTCAAGGTTGAAAAGGCTGTCGTGAGTGTGGCCGCTTTGGAGCGATCCATCTTGTCGAGCACTCGGGCCGCGGACTTGGTCTTCATTTTGCCCAGGATGGCGATCGCCAACTCCTGATCGACATTGGACAACACCTTGGCCGCCTGCTCCGCAGTCATCTTTTCATACATCTTGGCCAGTTCCATGGTGCGTTTTTCTTCTTCTTCACCCTTGGCGGCCAAAAGTTGCTCGATCTGCGCACGGAGTCGGCCAAGTTGCTCTATTTTCTTATCGACCTCGGCCTCCAGTCGCTTTAGCTCATTTTTTTTTCGGTCCAGCTCCGCCTGCTCCCGGGCGAGCGGGCTGGCGCCTCCGGTGCGCAGGGATTCCATGATCCGGCGTTCTTCCACCGAGTCGTACAGTTTGAGCGGACTGATGGCCGGGGCCTGGGGGGCCTTGTCATCGGCGGCCTTGGCAGTTGCAAGGCCGAATCCGCAGCAGAGCAGGACGCAAAGCAGAAGGCTGAGAGCGTGGCGCAGCTTTCCGGGGCCGCAGTGCGGGCCGTCAGGATTCGTTGCGCCGCTTCCGTTCGTGGCCCAGTACTGCTGTTTCGTCCAGCATGATGGCTTCTTGTTTCTCAAGATATTTGGCATAGGCTGCATTTTGATGTTCCCGCAGTTTTTCGATCACTTTTCGTTCCCTGCTGGCCTTGATCAGCAGTTGCCGCCGCTGGGCGACCTGTTGCTGCTGTTTTTCCAGGTCGTCTCTTTTGGCCAGCACAATATCCCGCACCAGGTCGATTCGGTGATTGAAGAGGATGAGCCGGTCCACGGTGACGCCCTGACGTTCGGACAGGTGCAGTCCCTCATACAGCTCATTGAGTTCTTTTTCGGCGCTCCTAAGCTCCAGGATAAGCCGGGCCTCGATCTGTTCGGCCTCGACCAGCCGTTGCTGGGCCCGGGTTTCCAGCTGCTCCCGATACCTGAGCGCGGCGTGCAGGGTAAAGGGCTTCATCAGGCTTCATCTTCCCCAGGTTGATCGCTTTTTCGGCGATTGAGCCCCTTTCGTCCGGTTCTGCGTCGGTCGGTTCCCTGTCGGTCACTGACCACCTCTCCCAGTGCGGCAATGGTTTCCTCCAGCGAAGACGCCTCTTCCACCTGCTGGGTAAGGAACTCGTTGATGGCGTCGATCCGCGAGATGGCGTAGTCGATGTTCTTGTTGCTCCCCGCTGCATAGGCCCCGATATTGATCAGGTCTTCGGATTCGCGATACACAGCCATGACGCTGCGCGCCTTGCCCGCAAGTTCCCGGTGCCGCGGGGTGGTGATGTCGCGCATGACCCGGCTGGCCGACATCATGATGTCAATGGCCGGGTAGTGGTTTTTGGCCGCGATACTGCGTGACAGGACGATATGCCCGTCGAGGATGGAGCGGACCGAGTCAGCCACCGGTTCGGTCAGGTCGTCGCCGTCGACCAGCACCGTATACAGGCCGGTGATGGAGCCCTGGTTCTGAAAGTTGCCCGCTCGCTCCAGCAGTTTGGGCAGGGCCGCGAAGACGCTTGGAGTGTAGCCCTTGGTGGTGGGGGGCTCGCCGATGGACAGGCCGATCTCCCGCTGGGCCATGGCGAACCGGGTGACCGAATCCATCATCAGCAGGACGTTTTTCCCCTGCTGGCAGAAGTATTCGGCAATGGCCGTGGCAACAAAGGCCCCGCGCATGCGGAGCAGGGGCGACTGATCCGAGGTGACGGCCAGGATCACGGAATGGGCCAGTCCCTCCGGGCCCAGGTCGCGTTCGATGAACTCGCGCACCTCCCTGCCGCGTTCACCGATCAGGGCAATGACGTTGATGTCGGCCCTGGCGTACTTGGCCATCATGCCCAGCAGCACGCTTTTGCCCACCCCGGAACCGGCCATGATGCCCATGCGCTGGCCGACGCCGCAGGTGAGCAGGCCGTTGATCGCCCGAATGCCCAGGTCCAGCGGCTCCTTGATGACGTCGCGCTGCATGGGATCGGGCGGCAGGGCATAGAGTTCCTGTTCGTGGGGCAGGATCAGGGGCGGACCGGTATCGAGCGGCCGCATCATGCCGTCGATGACCCGGCCCAGCAGGGCATCCCCCACACTGATGGTGGCCAGCTCCTTCTTGACCTGGATGCGGCTGCCCGGGCCCAGTCCGCGCAGTTCGCCCAGGGGCATCAGCAGGGCGCGGTTGTCGTTGTACCCGACGATTTCCGCGGCAACAGGTTCGCCGCCCTGCAAGGGCAGGATCTCGCAGAGTGAGCCGATGGAGGAACGGCCGCAGGTACCCTCCACCACCAGGCCGACAATGCGGTGCACCTTGCCGTAGACGCGGATGGGGGAAAAGGTGGTAAGCAGATCGGCCGGGGTGGTCATGGGTGTGTGTCCTTGAAGGCGAAGGGAAAGTGTGCCGACGGTCGGGCCGGTGCAGTCCTGTCCGGCCGGGGACTTAAGAGAGCGCCGTGCTGGCGGAAGGCTCCTGCTCGGGTTCGGACGACTCCAGCGGCAGGGATGGATCGGCGATCAGTTCCGGATGCTCGTCGAACAGGGTTTCCATGCTTGCCAGCTGTCCTTCGATGGTGGCATCGACGCTGCCCTGTTCCGATTCGAGCAGACAGCCCCCGGGAGTGATGGTGTCGTCGGTCCTGAAAATGATCCGCTCCAGTCCCCGGATAGCGTCGATCAGTTCCGGCGCGCTCTGTTCGGCAAGGGCCAGATCGTCGGGATGCAGAACCACATAGTATTCTTCGCATCCGATCGCCTGTTCCAGGGCCGCCTTCAGGGTGGCGACAATGGTGGTGCGCGGGGTGGCCAGCTCCATGCCGACCACCTTGCGGGTCAGGGTCATGACCAGATTGACCAGATCTCCCCGGCTCTGCTGGACAATGAGCTGGCGCTGCTCGTCAAGTTTTTGACAGGCGTCGTGCAGGGCCTGCACCGCCTGGCCCAGTTCCGTCTGCATACGCTCCGCCTGATCGGCCATGCCCTGGGCATAGGCCTCTTTACGGAGCGCTTCCAGATCCGGGGGCGGGGGAACGGGTTCGGGTTCAGGCTCGGGTTCGGGCTCCGGAACGTGTTCGGCAACTTCCGCTTCCGGCCCGTCAAGGTGGGCTGCCTCCGGGTCTTCGCCGTGTTCGGCGTGTTCGGATTCCGGCGGCGTGTCCAGGTCCTCCGGCTTTGCGTCGTGGGTATCCGGGGTAAACCAGACCTCATCCCGAAGCGGTTCTTCCACCGGATCTGTCCGGATCTCCGCCGGAGACGAGGCGGCGGGCAACGTGATCCGGACCAGCGACGTGGGGGTGAACTGGTCGCCGGTCCTGAACACCTTAGACGAACTCATCGCCGCCTCCCTTGCCGAGCACGATCTTGCCCTCTTCCTCAAGCTTCATCGCGATGCGGACAATGGTTTGCTGCATGGCCTCGACCTCGGAGAGGCGGACCGGGCCCATGGCTTCCAGGTCGTCCCGAATCATATCCGCCGCCCTGGACGACATGTTCGAGAAGATCTTGGCCTTGATTTCATCGGAGGCGGTTTTCAGGGCCATGGTAAGCGAATCGTTGTTGACCTCGCGCAGGATCATCTGGATGGAACGGCCCTCCAGGGCGCAGAGATCCTCGAAGGTGAACATCATCTTGCGGATCTCGTCCACCATATCCGGATCCAGCTCCGCCATGCTCTCCAGAATTTCGTCGTCCAGGTTGTCGGTCATGCTGCCCAGAATATCGACGACTTTGCGCAAGCCGCCGACTTCACGGTGTTCCTGCGCGCCGACCACGATACCGATTTCCTTGCTGAGCGCCTCTTCGATTCGGTCGATGACCGCCGGCGACACCGAATCCAGAGTGGCTATGCGGTGGACAACGTCGCCCCGCTTGTCTTCGGGAAGCTTGGCGATGATGGCCCCGGCGTGTTCGGTGGTCTGGGTGGAGAGCACCAGGGCGAGCGTCTGCGGATGTTCGCGCTCCAGCAATCCCGCGACCATCGAGGGCTGCATCTTGGCGATGGTTTCCAGCGGTCGGGCTTCGGTGCCGGTGATGAACTGATGCATGAGAGTGGTTTCGCGTTCCTGGCTGCCCGCGCCGGAGATCAGCTTCTTGGCGAACTCCTGCCCCTTGACCACCAGACCAGCCTGGCTTTCCGCGGTCAGCTCGAAATCCTCGATCACCCGTTGTTTGACGTCATCCGGAATGTGCTGGATTTCGGCCATGCACCGGGTAACCTTGAAGATTTCCTCGTCTGTCAGCTCCCGCATCAGTTTGCTTGCGATTTCTTCCCCAAGGCAAATCAGGAGAATCGCTGCCTTTTTCAGTCCTGTTAGTCGTTCCGCCATGGCGCTTCCTGCGGTACGGGTTGGGAGAAAGACGCGGGATGGGGTCTCGGATCGGCTGCGTCAGCTTGCTTCATGAATCCATCCTTTCAGGATGTGGGCGGTGAAGACCGGATCCTCTTCCACGCCCTTGCGAATTTTTTCGATCGGGTCGACCGGAGCCGACTCCATGGCCGCACGGTAGGCGTCACCACCGACCAGGCTGTCTCCCGGAGCGGGCTGGGGCTGTTGGCCGGGTTGTGCCTCCGCATGTTCTGCCTCCATCTCTTCCACGGTTTTATAGTGCTGCGTCACCTCCTGGTTCAGTGTTTTGAGCAGTGGTCTGAGCACCAGCAAGTAGAGGATCGCGATACCCAGCACCAGAAGAGCGATGCGAATGTAAGGCATGTAGTGGGCAGTCCGGGCGGCGACTGACACCTCTTCGCCGTACAGACCGTCCTCGTCCGACTCCAAAAAGGGCATGGAGGCGATTTCGATCTTGTCACCCCGCGCCGGGTCGAGCCCCAGAGCGGAGGCGACCATGGTGGACAGGGTTTTGAGCTCTTCCTCGGATCGGGGCTCCGTGGTGGCGGGCTCCTTGTTCTTGCCCGGAATGACCCTGTCTGCCACCAGCACCGAAACCGAGAGTCTGGTAATTGCGCCCAGTGGATTGATGGTTTTGGAGACCACCTTACTGATTTCGTAGTTGGTGGTACGTTGCGACCTGCTGGACGGCGCAGTCGCGCCGGCGAGCTGGGTCGTGTTGCCTTCCAGGTTGGACTGGACGCCTGGCACGCCGCCGGTGATTTCCGAACCGGAACGCTCCTCGTTCACCTGTTCGCTGCGGATGACCGGTTCTTCCGGATCGAAAATTTCTTCCGTCTTCTCGGTCTGGGAGAAATCCAGCGTGGCGCTGACCCGGACCACGGCGTTGCGCGTGCCCAGGGATTTTTCAAGCAGGGTCTGGGCCCGGCGCTCCAGCCGCTGTTCGACCTGGGACTGGAACTCCAGCATGTCCGGAGACAGGTTGCCGCCCATCCCCTTGTCGCCGATTCGGGAGAGAATAGTGCCGTTCTGGTCGATCACGGTCACCTTTTCCGGATCCAGTCCCTCAATGGAGCTGGAAACCAGATGGACGATGCCCTCGATCTGCGATTCATTCAGCCGTTTTCCAGTGGCCAGCTTGAGAATGACCGAGGCGGTAGTTGGTTTCTGCTGATCCTTGAACAGCCGTTTTTCCGGGAGAGCCAGGTGAACCCGGGCGCTTTCGACCGGCTTGAGCGAGGCGATGGTGCGGGCCAGCTCGCCCTGCAGGGCCCGGGCGTAGTTGACCTTCTGGACAAAGTCGGTCAGGGCGAAGGACTGCTTGTCGAAGATTTCGAAACCGACCCCGCCGCCCTGGGGCAACCCCGCCGAGGCCAGGGCCAGTCGGGTCTCGTGGACCGTTTCCGCGGCCACCAGAATCGAGCTCCCGTTGGTCCCCAGCTTGTAGGGGATGTTCTCGTTTTTGAGCCAGTTGACGACGGTTGAGGCGTCGGCCTCGGTCAGGTTGCCGTACAACAGTTGGTAGTCGGTCATTCTGGCCTGAATAATCAGAAAGGCGAACAAACCGAGTGTGATGACGGTTACCGCGGCCAGGGCGATCTTGCGGGGCAGGGGCCACTCTTTGATAGTTTCCGTCATTTTGCGAAGGCCGGACGGATTGGTCGCTTTCTCCGTGGGGGTCTGTGGTGCCGCCTCTGTTTCTTCAGCCATGATTCCGTTCCCTGGGATGGTGTCTTTATCCTATCGTTACGCTGGAGTCTTGATCAGACCTGCATGCGCATGATTTCCTGGTATGCCTCGACCGCCTTGTTTCGAACCTGCACCATGTAGCGCAGGGAAAGGTCGGCCTTTTCCATGGCGATCATGGCGTCGTGCAGATTTTTTTCTCCGCCGCCGTGGATTTTTTGAACGGCGAGATCGGCGTTCTGTTGTTTCTGGTTGACCTGGTCGACCATGTTGCGCAGCAGGGTGCCAAACGATGCGCTGGCCTGTGCGCTTGGAGATGTCTGGGCCGGTGCGCTCGGCAACAGGGTCGGCATGTTTATGGGCTGTATGGTGTTCATTCTTATTTCCCGATATCCAGAGCTTTCATGGCCATGCGTTTGGCCGATTTGATGGTGGTGGTGTTGGCCTCGTAGGAACGGGTGGCCGACATCATGTCCACCATCTCCTTGATGACACTGACGTTGGGCATGGCCACATACCCGTTGTCATCCGCATCCGGATGCGACGGGTCAAAAACTTGACGTGGCGGGGCATCGTCTTCGAGAATGCGGACCACCTTCACTCCCTGGGCGTGGACCGAATTCTGGCGCGCGGCAGCGTCAAGGTGCCCACTGAAAGGAAGCGTTTCTGTCTGAAACAAAACAGATTTCTTCTTATAGGGGCCGCCTTCGGGGGTCGAGGTTGTTTCCGAGTTGGCCAGATTGGCGCTGATGGTATTGAGGCGCGTTGTCTGTGCCCTGAGCCCGGAGGCGGCAATATCAAAGGTGGTAAAAATATCCATGTACTCTCTCCTTGGGGGGTGCTGTCATGCTTTTGCAAATTACGCGCCACTGTTGGTTGCGTATTTCAGCATGGAGATTTTTTTGTTGAGCATGGTCACAGCCGCTTCATAGAGGATTTCGTTTTCCGAAAGCTTGACCATCTCCTGGTCCACGCTGACCGTGTTTTCGTCGCCGATGCCGGAGGTGTCTTTTTTGACGCTCAGGACGCCGGCAACCTCATCGACCCCTCCCGGGGACAGGGGAATATGCCCCGGCCGGGTGGGGACCGGCCGCAGGCTGCCGCCGTCGAGGGCAGTGCGCAATTGGTCTTCGAAGGTGAACGACCGGGCCTCGTAACCCGGGGTTTCGGCGTTGGCGATGTTGGAACCAATGACCTCCTGATTTGCCGAACGCAGATCCATCACCTTGTTCAACAGCCGCATGGTGGAATCAAACTGATCTATAACGGACATGGTCGCTCCTTCTCTGTTATCAGGGATGGGAAAAGCGGACATGAAGAAAACTAGCGGCTCCGCATCTCCAGAATTGCCGCCTCTTCGCGGGCAAGCCGGGTCCAGGCGCTTTTCTCTTTGTTGTCGGCCAGTTTTTTGAACTGCTTAAGCGCCTCCCCGGGATCGCCGGTTTGTTGCTCGATCTGGGCCAGCCGGAACAAAGCCTGGGCGCGGCCCTCCTGGCCCTCGCCGATCTGCCGGAACAGGGCGGCCGCCTTGGTGTGCTCGCCGGTCTGGAAGTAGGCTTCGGCCAGAGGAATGCGCATGCCGACATCTTCCAGCTTGTCGAGAAGGCTGGATTGTTCCAGGACAGAGATCAGTTCCTTCCACTCGTTCCGGTCGGCCAGGATGCGCGCCTTCATCAGTTCTTCCTGCGGTTGCCCGTCGGTGCTGGTCAGCCGGTCGAGCGCCTTGTCGCTTTGGCCGCTTGCGTACAGGGCCTGGAGTTTGAGTCGGGACACCTCCTCCTGATGCGCGCCTTGTGGATAGCGCAGCAGATAGCGATTGGCATACTCCTCCACCGCCGAATACTTCCGGCTGATGAACAGCGAACGCATCAGGGGCAGGTACACCTTTTCCTTTTCCCGATCGTCGGTGAGGTCGAACAGGTACTGATAGGTTTGCGCTGCCTCCTCATCCATTCCCAGGTGGGTGTATGCCTTGGCCAGGTCGTAGAGTAGCTCGCCGTCCAGCCAGCCCCGGACGAAAAGATCCCTGTTTTGCTTGATCAGCACCAATGCCTGGACGTATTCGCCCCGACGAACGTACCGGCTGATCATCTCCGGGATCTGCTGGAGCAAGAGGGCCTTGGTTTCGGTGCGCAACGCGCCGGACTGGAATTCGCGCAGGAGCTGCATGCACTGCTGTATACTGGTTTCATGCCGTCCTTCCAGGAAATTGACCAGGGCGCGTTTGAACCCTGTTTCTTCGCGCAGGGCGATGGTATCGCCGGTGAGGGCATAGGTCTCATACACGGCCAGCGCCTCCGAGGCCGAGATCCTGTTTTCGGCGTAATCGAGGTCGATGCGCCGGATTTGGGCACGGATGCCGCCCCATTTCTCGGGAAAGGCGTCTTCGATCTGCTGGAGATCGATCCGGGCTTTTTTCCGTGTATTGGCAAGATGCAGCTGGGTTGCGGCCAGTCGGTACAGGGCAAAGGATTGGTCTGGTTCGCCGTTGAGTAGATCGCCCAGTCTCCGGTAGCGGCGTGCCGCCTCCGGATACTCTCCGGCCCTGTACAGGCAATCACTGAACAGGGCCAGCGACATGGGATCGTTGTCCACGGTCGGCGGTCGGCTCGGCAGCTCCCGGTAGGAGGCAAGCGCCTGGTCTTGTTTGTTTTCAAGCGCGAGCAGATCGGCCTGCCGCATTTTGCGCACCGGTTCCAGACTCTGATTGCGTTGCAGTTCGGGTTTATTGAGCAGGTCAGCCGCCTCCCGGGTTCGGCCCGCCCAAAGCGCTGTTTCCGCGAGCAGCAGGGTGAGGGAATCGGCGAACTGGGGCAGGGCTGCGCCGCTTTGCCGGATGAAATCGTTCAGCTCATGATAGGCGTTCACCTGGTCGCCATGGGTCGCCTGGTGATAGATGAGGAGAAGATGGGCCAGGTCGGCCAGGCGCGAGTCGGGATACTGGATCATAATGCGTTGCAGCAGGTAGTGGGGCTCCCGATAGACCCTGGCCCGAACCAGGGCTTCGGCATAGCTCAGCACCAGCCGCTCTTTGAGTCGCTCATCGGGTTCCTGGTTGATTGCGGCGCGCAACTTGGGGCACGCTTCATTCCATAGACCAGCGCGCGCGCTTTGCATGATGGTCTCCGGCAGCCAGCTCTCGGTGGCAACTCTAGGTAAAACAGCCGAAGCCAGGGGAAAGGGCGGCAAATGCAGCACGGGTGGCGGCATCGTGGCGACCGGCGGTTCATAGTGGATGAAAAAGGAACGCCAATCTTTGGCGTAGGGAGTGATCGTGATGGGGTTGAGTGCGCTGGGTCGGTTTTTCTTGACGACGCTCAAGCCCTGGAATGCGGAGGCGAGTTCGGGATGGTCGGCGGTGATCTTGTTGCCCAGAAGCACGCTCAGCATGAGCATGGAGCTGCCCGGACGGTTTTCGATGCTCGCCTTTTGCGGGGGGTAGCGAAAATAAAAGGAAAGAATGGTGCTGTCCTGTTTGATCGCGCTGACCATCCGGATCATCCGGCTGTCCGTCTCCGGCTGGCGCAGGGAGGGAGCGGGCATGGTCTTTTCGAGCGTCACATCGATCCGTTTTCCGTTGGTAACCAGGCTGGCCTGGGGCGTCTCTTGGTCGAACTGAAGAAAGAATTGAATGCTGCTGCTCTCATCGCTGCGATTGACGGCAGTCAGGGTCGAGGCGGCAAGGCTTGCCGAAAACGATGCAAGCGGGAGAGCAAGGAAAAACAAAAAAAAGTGAAGGGAAAATAAACGCATCATAGGGGTCCGGATGTACGAGAGGGCCTGTGAAGAAGGGTTGCACGAGATGTAAAGCAATAATCGTTCCATATAAGGGGGTCTGCTCCATGTTGTGCCGGACTCCTTCGACGATTCTTTGACGATGTACGGGCGAAGCGGTTTTCCTGTCGGTATGGACGGGCTCCGGAAATCGCATTGCAATCAGAGGACATTTTTTTGACTTGTCGGTCAGTAAAAAGATGCACCAGAAATTTGCCACCGTATTTTTTGTCCGCTACAATTGGCCGAGGTAACAGATCCCCCCTTTTTGCCCCGGTGCGGAGCTATTTATTCGGCAGCGGATATGGCCGATGGGTGGCCCGCTGTTTGCATAACAGAGGGGAGTTTGCCGCAGGCGCGGACAGAGGTCTTGGAGAACAGGGAAAAGGTCCCGAGTTGATTTAAAATTTGTCTTCCTGGTTTTGGAATTGATAAAATGGCTTAATGCTGCCCGCCATACAATTTGGCTATGCACAATTTTTCACGAATGTATCTGAAAACGCACAACGGAGGTTGAACAAATGGCAAAGAATGTATTGCTCGTCGATGATTCCAGCACGATGCGGAAAATTATCAGTCGCTCGCTGCGTCAGGCCGGGCTCGATTTTGGTGAAATTTACGAGGCTGGTGATGGGCAGGAAGCGCTGGCCATATTGGAAAAAGAATCTGTTGATATTGTCTTGAGCGATATCAATATGCCCAATATGAATGGTATTGAATTCCTTCGGGAGAAATCGACCCGTGCCGGAATGAAAGATATTCCTGTTTTTATGATTTCAACAGAAACCGGAGAGGATATTATCGGAGAGGCGAAGAGTCTTGGTGCAATCGGTGCACTGAAAAAACCGTTTACCCCCGACAAGGTCAATGAGGTTCTTGGTCCGTTGATGTAATTGTAAAAAATATCACTGATTCAAGACTCATTTTTTCCGGATATCTGATTATCCGGTATTCTTGAAGGGGAAGACGCGTGAATAGTTTTACTGAAATTAATGACAAGATCATTGAATCCATCAAAGAGATTTTTACCGGCATGGTGATGATGGATGTCGAACCGGCCGGTGAACCGTTGGCCAGTTTGGGACGTTTGACAAACTCCATCACCGGCATGATCGGTCTTGCCGGGACGCACAAAGGGGTGTTGGCGGTCCATTTTCCTGCGCCGGTGGCGCTGGCGGTGACCAGCAATTTTTTGGGAATGGAAGTCGAATCCATCAATGAAGATGTTCAGGACGCGGTTGGCGAAATCGCCAACATGCTGGGCGGCAACCTGAAAACCATTCTGTCCGATCGGGGCAAGGATATTCAGCTCTCGCTGCCTTCGACCATCTCCGGCGATGAATACAATTTCACGTCCCAGGCCGATGTCGATCAGGTTATTTTGCCTTTTCAGTCCCCTGCTGGTCTCTTTTACGTCGAAGTTGAGCTTGAACAGTAGCCTGGGCGTCATTTTTGCGAAGGAGAAAAATCCTTGGACGCGGGAAAATATATTGTCGATGCCACACAGGATGTTTTTGCCTCCATGATTTTCATGGAGATCGTGCCGGAACCCCTGTCAGAGGAACCGGTCGCCTCGCTTGAACCGAGCCTGTCCAGCCTGATAGGGTTGGCCGGCGATTTCAAGGGAATTCTGGCCATCCATTGTCCGGAAAAGGTGGCCCTGGGTATCGCCGGTTCCATGTTGGGTATGGAGCTGACCGAACTGAACGAGGATGTGAAGGACGCGATCGGTGAAATCGCCAACATGGTGGCCGGCGGGTTGAAAGAATCGCTTGCATCGGAGGGGAAAAAGATCGAGCTGGCGATCCCTACCACGGTCATCGGCAAAAGCATCCGCACCAGCGGGCTTTCCGGCGCAACCAGAGTGTTGATTCCTTTTGCAACCCTGCCCGGCCGCTTCGGTATCGAGTTGCGTTATGTTCTGACGTGATGGGCACGGCATAAACTTTTTTGTTCCTATGCCGAAAAAGAGAGAACGGGCGGTTTGCCGCTTCCGAAGATGAGAAGGATGGATGGGTCAACCTTTGTCGTTTGAGAGCCGGAGCATGGATATTTGCCATGTTGAGCCGTGAAAAAAGCCAGAGACCGATTTGAACGGATCCTGCGTTCCTGCCGTGAGCGTATTCAGGACGAAGTATCGTCGTTGATCAGTAAGCCGCTGGAATTGGGGGAGCCCCAGTTTCAGCTGCTCAGCAAGGAAGACTTGTTCGCCGAGTTGGGCGGCAAGCAGGTACTCGTCCGGATTCGTCTGGAAGGCGAAATCGCCGGTGAGGGCTGTCTACTGGTCGGCGTCAAGGATGCCATCTATATCGGCGGAGCCCTGATCATGCTGCCGGATGGGGAACTGGACGCGATGGTGGCCAGTCAGGAGTATTCCGAAGAACTGCAGGACTCGTTCGGCGAGGTTGCCAACATCGTCTGTGGCGCCGCCACCCTGACCTTTGAGGAACAGTATCCCAAAAATGTTCGACTGGTCCGCATGGAGCAGGAGGTCATTACCCCGATCAAGGTGGATATCGCCTCCGACCAGCCCATTGCGGACGGTTCGTATTATCTGGCGACCAGTTCCGTGCAACTGGATGGCCGTCCTCTGGATGTGCTGCACCTTGTTCTGCCTGCCCTGCCGTTTGGCTTGGTTGAGAAGACGGCGGAGGCTTCGGTTGAAGAGGCTGAAGAAGATGCGGCACCAGCCGCAGCCACGCCCGGCGCTGCTGCGTCCCGACCCGCATCCGCCAGCGTGGTGGAGACTGCGGAAACTGCGAATGCGCCCTCGCAATCGGCGGCACAGGGCGCGGCCGAGCCGGTTGCGGCACCAGAACCTCCTGCTGGCGAAGTGGAACAGGGGGCGACTCCGGCAGCCGCAACGCCCGGACCGGCAAAGAAACGTGATCCCGCCAGGCAGCAAAGGCTGGTCGACTCCATTTTAAAAAGCAGCCTGGAACGGATGTGCGACGAGGTCGGTGCGCTGGTCGGCGGCGTGCTTGAGCTGGAGCCGATCGAGAACCAGGCCGTTACCAAGGAGGATTTTTTAGACCAGGCCGGCGGCAAGCAGATTATGACACGGATGGATCTGCGCGGCGATCGGGAGGGCGAATGCCTGCTGTTTGTCGACATCAAAACCGCTGTGTACCTCGGCGGCGCACTGATCATGCTGCCGGAGAGCGAGCTGGAAGAAACAGCCCGGCGCGAGGAGTTTGGCGATGACGCCAATGATGCCTACGGTGAAGTGGGCAACATCATTGCCGGTGCGCTTTCTTCCTCGTTCGAGGAGCAGTATCGGGTCAAGGTGGGGTTTGTCAAAACAACGGTGGAGCCGGTTGTTCCGAGCAAGATCGATCCCGACTCGGACGCGGTATTCGTCAACCGGGGGTACTACCTGTGTCTGGCGAAGCTCGTCTTCAATGGCCGCGATATGGGGCGCATGCAGTTGCTGATTCCCCTCTCCGCGCTTGACCTCGATGAGCTGCTTGTTGTTGAGACGACCGATGCAACGGTTGCCGATACCGTGGAAAAACCGGCGGGAGCTGCGGCGACCGCGGGCGTTCGCTCATCGGCGGCCCGGGGAGCTGCGCAAGGAGCGGATGCTCCGGTGGGGCGTCTGCATGCCCAGTCGGGCGGAGATGATATCTTGTTGTTTACCGATGACGACGCCGAGGCAGGCCGCATCGCCAATATTTTGGAAGAGGGAGGGAGGGGGTGCCGGATTCTCCATTTCAAGGATCCGGTGGCCAGTGTGCTGTCCGCGCGAACGCGGATGGTGTTCGTGATCATGCGCGAGGTGAATGAGCAGGGTTTCGGCATGGCGATCAAGGTGAGCAGTACCGGCCTGCGGGTCCCCCTGGTGGCTGCCGGTCCGGCCTGGACACGGACCCTTGTGCTCAAGGCGGTCAAGTACGGGGCCCACGATATCCTTATTACTCCGGCATCGGCCGATGATGTCCGGGAGAAACTGGAGACCAATCTCGAAGGCGTTGTTGCCTGAACGTGTTCAGGTACCGCTTTCCATGCTGATCCAGGTGGTGTCCAACTCCTTTTTTTTGATTTTCTCCAGCAGTGTGGTTCGTTTCAGGTTAAGAATTCGTGCTGCTTCCTTTTTGTTGCCCCCGGTTCGCTTCAGAGCCTGCACGATCAGCCGGTTTTCGAACTCGTTGACCAACGCGTTGAAATCAATTCCTTCCTCGGGCCATTGTTCCTCCTGTTCCGCTGGTTCGCTTGCAAACAGCAGCATATGTTCGGAGGCGCTGACGGAGTTGACTTCGTCCCGGAGCGCCTGCTGATCCATGTGGGCCAGAGAAGGCTGGTGATCCCGGTATTTTTCCGGTAAATCAACCTGTTGAACTTTCTTTCCCCCATGGAGAACGGTCATGTGCTGGACCAGGTTTTCCAGCTCGCGGACATTGCCGCGCCATGGGCAGTGCAGCAGAGAGCGGATGGCGTCTCCGGCAAACCCCTGGAGGGGAGTTTTTCGTCCCTTGCCGCATTCCTGCATGAAATGTTCAAGGAGCAACGGAATGTCTTCGATGCGTTCGCGCAGGGGCGGGATGAGCAGCGGGATGACATTGAGCCGATAGTAGAGGTCTTCCCGAAACCGGCCGTCGTTGACCATCTGTTCCAGGTCGCGATGTGTGGCGGCAATGACGCGAATGTCGACCGGGATCGGCTTCAGCCCGCCGACCGGTTCGAACTCTCGTTCCTGCAAGACCCGTAACAGTTTGGCCTGCAACATCGGTTTCATGTCGCCGATTTCGTCGAGAAAAAGGGTGCCGCCGTTAGCGTATCCGATTCGTCCCGTCTTGTCGGAGGTTGCTCCGGTAAATGCGCCTTTGGTATGCCCGAACAGTTCACTTTCCAGCAATTCCTCAGGGATGGCCGCGCAGTTGACCGGCACGAAATGCCGGTTCGCCCGGGGGCTGAGGGTGTGAATGGCCCGGGCGACCAGTTCTTTGCCCGTGCCGGATTCTCCCTGGACCAGAACTGTTCCGATGTCTTCTTCGGCCAATCGGATGATGAGGTCGAACAGACGGCGCATGGGTGCGCTTTTTCCTACTATTCCGTGTAAACCGTTTTTCATGGGCATGTCGGCCGGCAGTGGGTAGAGCCGGTTTCAGGAATGGTGCTTTGTTGCTCTGTTCATGTGCAGGCTGCCGACAGCTGCAAGACAGCATGCAAGTCGGTTTTTTGTCTGCATCGGGGCGTACCTGTTTGTACCCTATCACAGCAAAAAGAGGAAAGACAAGGGACTTTCCTCCGCAGGTGTCATTTTATTGACAAAAAGGGCGAGGCTCCAGAGCAATGCAAAGAGAAGGTTTGTTCATTCGATATCGGCGGCGCGTCGGTATAGTGGTGGTTGCTGCGCTGCTGTGTCTGCATTTTGGCGTTATGCCGGCGTGGGCCTGGACGGGAAAGGTCGTTAAAATTCAGGACGGCGACTCGTTCAAGGTGCGCAAGGGTGCGAAGATCTACGGCGTGCGGCTGTACGGCATCGACTGCCCGGAGTTTGACCAGGAATACGGCATGGCCGCCAAGCAGCGCCTTGCCGCGATGATTCCTCCGGGAACCCGGGTGGTGATTGATGTTGTCGATGTCGACTCCTACGGCCGGGTCGTCGCTCTGGTGAGCAGCGGATCCCGGCTGGTCAACGCCGAACTGGTCCGGTCAGGCGCGGCCTGGGTTACGCCCCGCTATTGTCGGCAGAAGTCCGTGTGTCGTGATTTTCGGAGATTGGAACAGGAGGCGCGAAAGCAGCGGCGTGGTCTGTGGCGATCCGAGCATCCCGAGCCGCCATGGAGGTGGCGGCGCCGCTGAACGCGGCCGGCAGCCGGGCGGCAAACCTGGTACGGGTCGGCGGGCCGGAAAGAGAGTGCTCCCACCGCCTCTGAGCGAAGCCGGTGGCGGCGGGAAGCGGATCGCGTCGATTCTGTGGCAAGTATCTGATTGGAAACCTTGCCCTTCACACGGTTTTCGGGTAAGCTCGCTTCTCGTATTTTTGGAAATAAATGAACGGTCTGCATCGTCCTTTTCTTTCCCGGGATATCCGCACTTGTGAGATGGAATGAAGTTCATCTGCAGTACTTTTTGACTTCGAGGGTATGAGAATGAACATTAAAGAACTGGAACAGTTGACCAATGAAGGGGTGGACAATCTACCCTTGTTGGAGCGTCGAACCTTTTTGCGCGCAGGACTCGCCATCACCGGCTTGTTCATGGGGGGTACCGTGCTGTCGCTGACAAGTGTTCGCAATGCCCAGGGCGCACCGGATATTGTACCGCTCAAAGGACAATACCCCTACACTCCGCATTACAGCATGGTTATGCGGCAGAATCTGTGCGTCGACTGTGAGCGTTGCATGGATGCCTGCGTAGAGACCAACCATGTGCCTTCATATGGGTACAGAACTATCATTCTGGAGCGTAACCGCTCCCTGGGTGACAAGAAAAACGAGCTGATCTTTATGCCGGTACTGTGCAACCAGTGTAATGAACCTCCCTGTGTGCGCGTTTGTCCTACAATCGCCACGTACAAGGACAAGCAGACCGGTATTGTCATGATGGACAACAAGAAATGTATCGGTTGCAAGACCTGCATGGCTGCCTGTCCATACAATGCCCGCTATTTCAACGACGAGACTCGCGCTGTCGACAAGTGTAATTTCTGCTATGACACCCGGCTTTCCAAAGGCATAATGACCACGGCCTGCTCCGAAGCCTGTCCCGCACATGTTCGGGTTTTCGGCGATCTCAGCGATCCCGAGAGTGAGGTGTACAAATTAGTCCATCGACCCGAGACGACGATATGGGTGCTGCGGCCGGAATCCGGTGCGCTGCCCAATGTCTTTTATATGAACGATCATGTGAACGATCAGCCTGGGGCAGGGGAGGGTGAGTCATGAACAGTCGAAGGAAAACCATTTCAACCCTGGGGACGGTACTGGTTGCCGGCTTCTTCTGTTTCTGCGGCGTGCAGGCCAGCGCAACCGAACAGACCCCGGAGGCCGCGCCCGCCCAGCAACCGGCCGATACCGAACAGGTTCTGGCTTCCTATGGGGATACCCAAGTCATTGCCATCAATCCGATCAAACGGGTCTTCAGGCATGAGGAGCATGTAATCGGGGCTAAGCTGAGTTGTGATGCATGCCATCCGAACCTGTTTCAGAGGAAGTACGGTGCACTCAAGACCAAGGGCGAGTATCGTCACACCTTCTTTGACAAGGGGCAGTACTGCGGCACATGTCACAATGGCACACCGACCTTTGCGACCACAGGAGCCGACAACTGCAAGCGTTGCCACGGCAGCGATATGAAGCAGCCGAACATCATTGTCTTTACCAAACCTGTCAAGGCGGTCGCCTTCTCGCACAAGGGCCATGTGGACATGGGACTGAGTTGTTCCAGCTGCCATGACAGCGCCTTTGAGATGCGAGTGGGTGCCGCCGAAGAGCAGCCCGACACCTTTATCATGCAGACCCTCTATGCCGGGAAATCTTGTGGTGTGTGCCACAACGGCATGGATGCCTTTGCCTCGAATACGCGGTGCACCCTGTGTCATGTCGGCGTCAAGGGGATGGATCGCCAAGCTGCTCCGAGTGAAGAGCCGGCGGCCACCGAACCGGAACCAGTTGCGGAAAAGGCCGCGGCTGCTGAGTCGGAACCTGCTGCAAAAGAACCCGCCGCCGAATCGGAACCCGCTGTGGAAGAAAATGAGGCAGTAGTCGATTCTGCCGAGCCCGAGGAGACCGCAGACGGGGCTGTGACGAGTGAAGAAAAGACGGCGCCCGGCGACGACGGGGCGGCGGACAAGGAGCAGGAAGCCGAAAAAGAGTGAGCATGCGCTAAAGAATGAGGCATCGGACCGTGTGCCGATGCCGCGCATGGCTTGCGCCATCGGGACGACTCGCCCGGCTGTTTGTCGGGTGACCGTCACGGCGGGCGAGCGGACGACAGATGAAGACAATACCCGCAGCTTGTACCTTGTGGGGTCAAATTTTGCGCGCTACAGGAGGTTTGGAGATGGCAATGAACTCTTTTTTTGCAAGGACGATCGATCCGGAGGCCGAAAATTCGTTGGTCAAGGTGGGCTCCATCTTGTTCGGTACTGTTCTGGTTATCGGCGCTCTTGTCGGAGTAGCCGGATTTTTTATCGGCCATGAACATATTTTCAACAACACTCGCGAGGTTCCCTGGGGGCTGCTGATTTCCACGTATGCCTTTTTTGCCATTACTTCCACTGGTCTGTGCTTGTTGGCCGCATTGAGTCATATGTTCGGCGGCAACAAGATGGGACCTTTGGCCAACAGAATGGTCTGGATGTCTCTGATCACTATACTCAGCGCCTTTTTCGTGATCGGTATGGAAATAGAAAGCCCGTGGCGCATGGCGATCTACAACGTCATTTCTCCCAACCTGAGTTCCAATATCTGGTGGATGGGCACATTGTACGGTGCGGCGCTCGGGTTCATGATCGTTGAATTCTGGCTGATTCTGACCGGTCGGTATGCCATTGCCATCGCCTTGGGTGTCTTGGGCGCCCTGGCCGAGGTTGCGGCCAACACCTGTCTGGGCGGCGTCTTTGCAACCCTGGCGGCCCGTCCGTTCTGGTATGGCGCCCAGCTGCCCATCTACTTTCTGGGCTGTGCGTTTCTCTCCGGTGCGGCCGCAGCGATTCTGTTTACCCACCTTGCCTACATCATCCGTGGCAAAAAGATGGACGAGACGATCTTTGCCGGTGTGCAGGCAGCGGGCAAGGTGCTGCTGCTGATGCTGGTTCTGGTCGGGGTAGCCACCTTCTGGCGGGTAGTTTCGTTCTATGTGGGGGGCGTATACGAAGGCCGGATTGCCGCCGAAGCCTTCTATACCGGGCCCTTTACCTTCAACTTCTGGATTATGGAAGTCGCAGTTGGTTTTGCTGCACCCATCTTTCTGCTGCTGGTCTCCCGATTGAAAAGCGCATTCGTCATGTCCACGGCAGCCCTGCTGACTTTGATAGGCATGTTTGTCTCCCGGTGGAACATGGTGGCTGGCGGACTCATTGTCCCGTCCTATCCGGGATATGACAACCTGCCGACATATCTGCCCTACACGCCGTCGTTTTGTGAATGGCTCATTGTGGCAGCCGGTACTTGCTTTACCTGTGTGGCCTTTTTGCAAGGCGAGCGACTTTTTGGGAAGGCATTCGCCGCCTCGGGAGAGCACTGAGCGGCGCGCTGGACGTTCTCGACGGGGATGGAATCAATCCATCCCCGTCCTGTATGCCGATAACCTGCCGATTTTTCGGTGCTTGTCGGCTTTTCTTTTTGGGCCGGAATTTCTGCCATGCGGGATTGACGCGCCCAAGGCGGCAGCCACCGGATGACGGGACACGTGCAGGCGCGGAACTCTTTGGATGGAGTGCGCAGAAAATGAAATGTTCGAAGGTTTTGGCGGTACTGCTGCTCTGGTGCGTCTGGGGAGACTCTCTTCAGGCTGATGCAGCCTCTAGCGTCTCGGCCCTGGTTGTGCGCAATGTGCGGCAGCTGCTGCAAACCAACTCCTGCCCTGCCTGCGATTTGCGTGGCGCCGACCTGAGCCAGATGCGTCTTGCCCGGGCCAATCTCGAAAAAGCCGACCTCACCGGAGCCCGCCTATCGATGGCCGACCTGCGAGGAGCCAATCTGCGAGGTGCCAACCTGCAGGGTGCCGATCTGAAAGGGGCTGACCTGTCCCTTGCCAATCTGAACGGCGCGCGTTTGGCGGGCACCTCCATTGAAGGCGCCATTTTTCGGGAAACGAAAATAAAGGGGCGAACCGTCAACAGATTGTTGCATGCGGACGCCAAGATGGGGCGGGACGTCGCCATTGCCAAACCGCCTGCGGGTGGCGCGCAGCGCTGGACCGTCGAGCAACCCGCGCTGATCAAGGAACGGGTCGCCGCACACCAACAACCGGTGACCGTTCCTGCCCGAGATCCTGAACCGGTTGTTGCCACACCGCCCGAGCCCGCTGCCGTCGCTTCTTCTCCCCGAGATGAACCGGCCACTCCAGTCGAGCAGGGCGAACCTGCGCCTCCAGTGGAAGAGGTGAAGGAGCCCACTTCTGCCGAGGTCGTCCCCTCTTCTACCATGCAGCGTGTTGTCGACGAAGTACGCGCAGGTGCCTCACCCCGGCCGCAATCCGTACTTGAATCGGTCTTGCCTGCTCTGCCTGCCCCGGTCGCGGACGAACCGCCGATGCCGACGGACTCCGAAGCGGTATCGCAGGACGAATTGAGCCCTGCCCGGCAGGAGCTGGTTGAGCGGATGTTCAAGGAGAAGCGATGTGTCGGCTGTGATCTGTCCCGGATCGATCTTTCCGGTCGGGGTATGCGTGGCTTTGATCTGGAAGGCGCCAATCTGGAGGGGAGCAATCTCTGTGATGCCAATCTGCGCGAGGCCAACCTCAAAGGCGCCAATCTGCGCGGTGCACAGCTCCGGGAGGCCAATCTGCGCAAGGCCGATCTCTATGGAGCCGATTGCGGCGGCGCGGATTTGACGGAAGCGAACTTGCGCGACGCCCTGGTCGACGGGGTGAATTTTATCGGTGCGACCGGCGTCAACCTGGAGAAGGCTCGGCAGCCGCAATGAAAAAGCCGATCTCTTCAGGCGTCTTCTTGACAGAAAACATGTTTTTGGGTAAAAAGAAGGACTTGATTTTGGTTTATTCTTATTGATGCCGTACACAAAGGAGAAAAAAGATCCCATGGCAAATCATACCTCAGCAGAGAAACGAGATCGTCAGGCTAAAGCACGCCGTATGCGGAACCGGATGAACAAGGCCGCAATGAAGACTGCTATTCGCAATGTCGAAGAGGCCCTTGTCGCTGGTTCCGAAGAAGAGGCAAAAGCCGCTCTGCAGGCCGCCATCCCCGTGATCTACAAGACCGCCTCCAAAGGCTCTATCCATAAAAATACCGCGTCTCGCAAGGTTTCCCGTCTGACCAGGCGGGTCAACAAAATGCAACCGCTTGCCTGATCGGTTTGTTGCTTCGGTTGTCTGTAGACCTTGACATCGCTTGAGGTCTTCTTCTGCTGGTTCGTCTGTTCGGGATCCCCTTGTTTCCCATGCTGTCGAGTCGGGGCGCGGTTATTCGTCGCTGACCGGACGCATCCGGAACAAGGGTTTTCCGCCCGCCAAATCCTCATCGGGTGCGGGATATTGGCCCTGTCCATCCTTCGGATGCCACCATGTATGTTCCTGAGCTGTCCTCCTTTGCCGGTTTACTCGCGGACGCCGATCTTGTCCCTGTGCACCGGACCATCGTCGCCGACCTGGACACTCCTCTGACCCTGTTTGCCAAGGTGGCTGGAGACGATCCCCACGGTTTTTTGTTCGAATCCATGGAGGGCGGAGAGCGCTGGGGACGATACTCGTTCATCGGCCTGCAACCTTTGGCCCTTTTTTCCAGTTGCCACGATTCGGTCCGGGTCGAATTCCCCGGTCGGCAGGAGCGCGATGCCGAAGTGCACGGCTGCAATCCTCTGCACGAGCTGCGCCGCCTCTTGGATTCGTTCGCGGTGAGCCATGTGCCCGGCCTGCCCCGGTTTTATGGCGGCGCGGTGGGCTATCTGGGATACGACATGGTCCGCTTCATGGAACGGCTTCCCGATCGTCACCCGCCGGACACATTTCCGGACAGTTGCTTCATGGTGCCCGGGATCGTTCTGATCCACGACGCGCTCCGGCAGAACCTGACCATTGTCCGCAATGTCTGGAAACAGGAGGGCGATGATCCCGCGCATCTGTACGCAGCGGCATGTGCGCAGATCGATGCAGTGGAGGCCCGTGTTCGCCAACCGCTGTCCGGGGATCAACCGGCGCAAACGGGCCAGGAGAGGTCCCATCACTTCGAGTCGGACATGGACAGGGCCGCCTTCATGGCCATGGTGGAACAGGCCAAGGAATACATCCGCGCAGGTGACATCATTCAGGTCGTCTTGTCCCAGCGCTTCCATACCCGCTTTTCGCTGTCGCCTTTCGTGCTGTACCGGGCGCTGCGCCACATCAATCCCAGTCCGTATCTTTTTTACCTGCGCCAGAAAGACCGGACCCTGATCGGTTCATCGCCGGAAATTCTGGTCCGCCTGGAAGACGGGTGCATTGCCGGACGCCCCATCGCGGGCACCCGGAAGCGTGGACGCACGGCCGAGGAAGATCGTGCCCTGGAACAGGAACTGCTGGCCGATCCCAAGGAACGGGCCGAGCACCTGATGCTGGTGGATCTGGGCCGCAACGACATCGGTCGGGTCGCGGCCCCGGGTTCGGTCACGGTGGATGAACTCATGGTGGTGGAACGATATAGCCATGTGATGCACCTGGTTTCCGGGGTCCATGGCCAATTGGCCGAGGGGTTGAACCAGTTCGACGTGCTGACCGCCTGTTTTCCGGCGGGCACGCTGAGCGGCGCGCCCAAAATCCGGGCCATGGAGCTGATCGACGAGCTGGAACACTGCCGTCGCGGTCCGTATGGTGGGGCGGTGGGCTATTTCGGTTTTTCGGGCAATATGGATTTTTGCATCGCCATCCGCACTTTCTTCCTTCAGGGCGACCACCTCTGGGTGCAGGCTGGGGCCGGAATTGTCGCCGACTCCGATCCGGCGGCAGAATACGAGGAAACCATCAACAAGGCCATGGGCTTGCGCCGGGCCCTGCAACGTGCCGAACAGGGGCTGTGAACCGTGCTGGTCATCATCGATAACTACGACTCCTTCACCTACAACATCGTTCAGGTGCTGTCGGCCCCGCCTCCGCAAGCTCCGTCCTCTTGGCGGCGTCCGGAAATCCGGGTCTTCCGCAACGATGCCATCACGCCCGCTGAAATCGAGGCGCGGCATCCGGCCCGGCTCTTGATCTCGCCCGGTCCCTGCACGCCTGCCCTGGCCGGAATCTCGGAAGAGGCGATTCGCCATTTTGCCGGTCGTCTCCCCATCCTCGGCGTCTGCCTGGGACACCAGGCCATTGGCGAGGTTTTCGGCGGCGCGGTCGTGCGCGCGGGCCGGATGATGCACGGCAAAACCAGCCCCATCCACCACGACGGACGCGGGGTTTTTACGGATATGCCCACAGGGTTTTCCGGCATGCGCTACCATTCGCTGACAGTCGACGAACCGTTGCCCGCCTGCCTTGAGGCCTCGGCGCGCACCGATCAGGGGGAGCTGATGGGCTTGCGCCACAGAACCCTGCCGATCGAGGGGGTACAGTTTCATCCGGAATCGATCATGACCGAGGCGGGCAGTGTGCTGCTCCATAACTTTCTGTGCTCCGATTATGCGGAGCTGTTGCGCAGACCAATACACCGGGAAAAAATCTGAGAGGACACGCCATGATCAAGGAGGCCATCGGCAAAGTGGTTGCCCTGCAGCACCTGAGCGAAGAGGAAATGATCGCCGTCATGCAGGAGGTGATGAGCGGCAGCGCCAGCCCCGCCCAGATAGGCGCTTTTATCACCGCCTTGCGGATGAAGGGGGAAACCGTGGACGAAATCGTCGGCGCGGTCAGGGTCATGCGCGACAAGGCCGTCCGGGTCGAGACCGGAATCGACACCGCTAGCGGCGAGGTGCTGATGGACATTGTCGGTACCGGCGGCGACGGCTCGGGCAGTTTCAATGTTTCGACCACCACCAGCTTCGTGGTCGCAGCGGCGGGCGTGCCGGTGGCCAAGCACGGCAATCGGGCGGTTTCCTCCCATTGCGGTTCGGCCGATGTCATCGAGGCCCTGGGGGTCAACCTGAACATGCCGCTGGACGAGGTCGGCGACTGCGTCCGCCAGATCGGCATCGGCTTCCTTTTTGCCCCGCTCCTGCACGGGGCCATGCGCCATGCCCTTGTTCCCCGCCGGGATATCGGCATCCGCACCCTGTTCAACATCCTGGGGCCAATGACCAACCCGGCCGGGGCCAACGTGCAGTTGACCGGCGTGTTTTCACCCAACCTGACCGAACCCATTGCCGAGGTGCTAATGCGGCTGGGCATGAAGCGGGCGGTTATTGTCTGGGGTGAGGGCAACTACGACGAGATGACCGTGACTGGCGCCACCCGGGTGACTGATACCGGCACCGGCGAGCTGAATACCTTTTCCATCACCCCGGAAGAGCTAGGGCTGCGCACCGCAACTGCCGCGGATATCCGGGGCGGGGCCACCGCACTGGATTCGGCGGAACAGGTTCGTTCGGTCCTGCGGGGCGAGCCCGGCGCAAAACTCGACATGGTTCTGCTCAATGCCGGCGCATCGCTGATGGCTGCGGGTAGGGTGGCAAATATTCAGGCCGGTATTGATCGCGCCCGCGAGGTGATCGCCTCGGGCGCGGCTTTGGATAAAGTGGAACAGCTGGTTCGGGCCAGCCGTCGTTCCTGAACGAGAGGACGAGATGATTCTTGACGCCATTGTGGCCCGGAAACGGGAGGAGATCGTCGCGCTCAAGGCCCGGGGGCCCATGCCCGCGACAGCGCCGCCGTCGCCGCCGCGCGGGTTCATCCGGGCCCTGGTTGCCGCGCCGGGCGTGGCGGTGATTGCCGAGGTGAAAAAGGCCTCGCCTTCCAAGGGGCTGATCGAGCCGGATTTCGATCCGGTGGCCGTGGCCCGACGCTACCGCGCAGGTGGAGCCAGCTGTCTCTCGGTCTTGACCGATCGGGATTTTTTCCAGGGATCCCTGGATTTCATTCCGTTGATCCGGGCCGAGGTCGACCTGCCGGTACTGCGCAAGGATTTTATCCTCGACCCGCTGCAGATCGAGGAGGCCCGCCAGGCCGGGGCAGACGCTATTTTGCTGATCGTCGCCATTCTCGAACCAGCGCAGGTCCGCGAGTTTCGCCTGCATGCCGAATCCTTGGGCATGGATGCCCTGGTCGAGGTGCATGATGAACAGGAGCTGGCCATTGCCCTGGAGGCCGGGAGCCGGCTGGTTGGCATCAACAATCGCAACCTGAACGATTTCACGGTCGATCTGGAGAACACCTTCCGCCTGATCCGGCAGGTTCCGCCGGGGATTCCCGTGGTCAGTGAGTCGGGGATCCGCACTGCGGCGGATATGCGGCGGCTGCGCGAGGCCGGGGTGCGCGCGACCCTGATTGGTGAAAGCCTGATGCGGGCCGGCGGCGATCAGGGCCGGTTATTGCGGGAGTTTCTTGCCGCATGAGCGGGCAGCGGGTTCGGGTGAAGATCTGCGGCATGACCCGTCTGGACGACGCCCTGTGCGCGGTCGATGCGGGAGTGGATGCCCTGGGGTTCATCTTTCATCCGGCCAGTCCGCGGGCAATTGCTCCTCAGGAGGCGCAGGCAATTATCCGCCGGTTGCCGCCGCTGGTGGCGGCCGTGGGCGTGCTGGTCAATGAACCGCTGACCAAGGCTCTCCGCCTCATTGAAGACTGCGGCTTGCAATATGTGCAGCTCCACGGCGCGGAAACGCCGGAATATTGCCGTGAATTGGCGCAGTTGGTCCCTTCCTGCCGGATCTGGAAGGCCATTCGGGTGCACGAGCACACCACGGCTGCGGAGCTTGCCCCCTACGAGACTGTGGTGCAGGGATTTGTGCTTGATACCGGCCACAAGAGCGGCCTTCTGGGCGGCACCGGCGAGGCGTTCAACTGGTCTTTGATCGAGCGTCTGGCCGTGCCCCGGCCCTTTCTGCTTGCCGGCGGGATTGGGCCAAGCAATATCCGCGAGGCGATCACCGGCCACCGGCCGTACGGCGTGGATGCCAACTCCTGTCTGGAGGACGCGCCGGGCCGAAAAAATCATGGCCTGATCCACGGCTTCATGGCTGCGGTTCGCGCGGCGGAAACCGAGCTAGCGCGCAAGGAGCAGGGTATAGCGGAAGCCGGACTGTTGTAAGTGGTGGTGGTAGGCCTTGGCCTGGCTCAGGGAGTGGCTGGCGAAGATCAGCACCCGGTACAGGTTCATGCCTGCTGCCGGATACTGCTGGATGATCACGTCGCGCCCCTTGCGGGCAAAGGAATGGGCCATGGCCCGGGCCTGATCGACCTGTTCAAAAGCACCCACCTGCACGTAAAAATTCCCCCGATCAAAATCAGGCAACGGCTGCGGCGGATGCGGAGGCGGCCGCCGGGGCGGCGGTTCCTGCCGGCCAATCGGCGGCGCAGGCGGTCGGCTTTCGATCTGCCGCCGCGGTGGCGGCTTCATCGCGATGGCGGTGGGCGGGCCGTAGGCCGCTTCCAGGTCATCCTGATCCGCCAGGGCCACAATTTCCACCCTGGCCGTTCCCCGGCTGATAATGCCCAACTGCTTGGCCTTGGTGTAGCTCAGGTCGATGATCCGCTCTGCGACAAAGGGCCCGCGATCGTTGATGCGCACCACCGTGCTCCGGCCGTTTTCCAGATTCTTGACCAGCAGCATGGTGTTCATGGGCAGCGTTTTATGCGCGGCTGTGTCGCCGTACATGTCGTAGATTTCGCCGTTGGATGTCTTGCGGCCATGGAAGGGTTTGCCGTACCACGAGGCCAGGCCCCGTTCCGCATAGCCCCGTGCCGACGGAATGGGATAGTAGGTGATGCCGTTGATCACATAGGGCCGCTGGGTTGCCGGAATGCGGCCGCGCTTGCCTGATTTTTTCCGGATCGTGTCCTGTCGGGATGGGTCTGTTTTTTTGGCGGAGCAGCCGAAGCTGACCGCCAGAAGCAGGGTCAGGGCCAGAATGGCGGCGATGCGCATCGGGGAAGGGGTGGATTTCATGACGGGCTATGGGCGGTTAGGCAGAAGCAGGTGGCGGAAGCGATCCTGGTAGAAGACGCCGGCATGGCCGGTGGTGTGCGGCGTGTACGGACGCATGACCGGCGTGTGTCCGGTGATGTTGTCGAAGGGAACCTCGCCGTCCGCGGTGAGCATGGACAGGCACAGGTCTAAAATGGGCCGGAACACCTTGATCATGCCGTCCGTATCCATGGCAATGGGCAACTCCTCCCACCGCCGCTGCCCGAACCCCTGATACCAGAGGCCGTCGCGCGGCGCACCGGTCAGGCCGTCTTGCATGGTCATCGGCCGTTCATGGGAGGCGTACAGGTTGTGTTCGAGCAGCTGTTCGATCTCGGCGCTACCCTGCACCGTGAGAAAATGCCAGGGGTCGTAGTCGTCCTCATAGGAGAGCAGAAGATGCGTGGGCGCGTCGTTGACGCTCCACTGGCCGTG